>NZ_BMID01000056.1 GCF_014641655.1 Pseudoblastomonas marina | reverse complement strand
GGGGGGGGTGCTTTCCAGTTAATGGGCCCCGCCCCCGAAGGGGGCGGGGTCCCCCGAAAATTAAGGGAAACCTTTCACCCGCCCTGCAGTACTGCAGGGGGGAGAAAATATTTAAATACCACCTTTCCCCTGCAGTACTGCAGGGGCTAGTAATGGATGACTACCATAAACTGAACCTAGAACTTAAATCTTTATTCGATGAAATCGATCTATTAAAAGGGTCCCCACAACGAAGTTGTGGGGTCCCCCGATTTAAGTTCGTAGGTTTATACACATGCTCCGCTGCCGGCCCCTCCCCTTCACCACCCTGCAGTACTGCAGGGGGATTAGAGTTATACCCTTACTAGATATACATAAACTTATTAATTACCTAATCGGGGGCTAGCCCCCGGTTCAGTCTTGGTAACTCTTTAAAAGGTTTTTGGATTTAAGCAAGGTTCCTTCCGCTAGGCTACGCCAGACTTCAGGAACTTGCTTGTTATTTTAACCCTTCCCCGCCCTGCAG
>NZ_BMID01000055.1 GCF_014641655.1 Pseudoblastomonas marina | reverse complement strand
GAGGCCGGCGGCATCGTCGCTGGCCGAGTTGATGCGCTTGCCGGTCGACAGGCGTTCGATCGCCTGGGACAGGCCCACTTCGGCACGCGAGGAGGCCGTCGAGGCCCGCATCGCGGATACGTTGGTTCCGATAACAGTCATGTCGTTTCCTTCTTCGGTTTGTGGTCGCCCGTCCAAGAGGGTGGCTTCCGAATTCGATAACGGCAGCGAGAACTGGACCTTAAAAAAAATCGCGCGCGCCGCTCACCCGGAATTAACCATACATCCAAACCGCTCGTGATGCGGCGCAAGTTTCTGACATTCATATGAAAAATCGTCATTGCCCACTCGAAAACGCCCGCCGGGATTAACCGACGGGCGTCCTTCGAGACAGCCGGCGGGGAAGCCGGCGGAATTCTTCCGCGCGTTAGCGGATCAGGCTCAGCACACCTTGCTGGCTCTGGTTGGCCTGGGCGAGCATCGCGGTCGACGCCTGGCTCAGGACCTGGAACTTCGCGAGCTGCGTCGA
>NZ_BMID01000054.1 GCF_014641655.1 Pseudoblastomonas marina | reverse complement strand
TATGCGGATACAGGATTTGCACCTATGTCATTCGGACATGAGCCAAATATGTTACTATTACAATAATCCGCATTATTTAGAAGCTAGCTTAAGCTAGCTAGCTTCGCCTTTTCGTCCTAAGTCCTTTGGGTCTAAGGCTCCTGATAAAAAAATATCTTTTTTTTATTAGCTGGCTTAGCTTTAGCTTTACGCTTTAGCTTTACGCTTTACGCTTTAGCTTTAGCTTGCGCTTATTTTTTTTTAGCTTCCCCCCCTGCAGTACTGCAGGGCGGGGGGACGGAAAAAAAATTAAGCAAAGCCGAAGGCTGAAAGCCTTCGCTAGCCACCAAAAGCCAAAGGACAGGAGCAGACAAGACTTGACAGTTATTAAACCATTCCAGCCGGCCTGGGCCCCACGAATACCCCACACACCTTCGTGTGTGGGCCGTATTCGTGGGGTCCCTCGACGGAACCTCTACCCCCATCGCACCAAGGTCCCCATCTTTCCCCCGCCCTGCAGTACTGCAGGGG
>NZ_BMID01000053.1 GCF_014641655.1 Pseudoblastomonas marina | reverse complement strand
TGTATGAAAGACTATATGTATATGTAAGTTATACGGGAAAAGAAGAATTCTATTTGCCTAAGCATATGTCAAAAGAAATCAATAATTTGCCGAGATCAGTATCAGGTGAGGGTGGATTCTTTTTAAGTTTACCTTTAGTTATATTGGCCTTATTTTCTATATTCTTTGGTTTTATTACTAAAGATATATTTATAGGTTTAGGATCTAACTTTTTTATAGATAATAGCTTATTTATTCATCCTATTCATGAGATAATGATAGATACTGAATTTGCTGTACCTACATTATTTAAACTATTGCCTTTTATATTTACTATATCTTTTAGTTTAATAGCTTTAGTTTTATCTGAAAAATACCCAAACTTAGTTGTTCATTTTAAATTATCTAGATTAGGTTATAATCTTTTTGGTTTCTTTAATCAAAGATTTTTAGTTGAATTATTTTATAATAAATATATTACAAATTTAGTTTTAGATTTAGGTGGACAAATTACTAAGATTTTAGATAAAGGTA
>NZ_BMID01000052.1 GCF_014641655.1 Pseudoblastomonas marina | reverse complement strand
TTCGCTGGAGGGGGGGATGAATAAAAATATTTAAATTTGTCTTGATTAAAAGGAGAAAATTATCTTGATCACAAAAGGCGAAAGTGAACCTTCGCCTAGTCTTATATAAGGCGAAACTCTCAAATTGCGGGGAACTCTTAAGAACAAATCTACCAAGTTAATATAGTAATATAATTAATGGAACAGGTAATGACTCGTTGTATGGTAAAAACGATTTGTATATGTAGAATATCCGCAGCCAAGCACCAAGTATTCGCTACCCCCTCCAGCTTCGCTGGAGGGGGGGAAGGAATAACGGTGTGCAGTTCATCGACTAAATGTGAGTTGGGTTTTTATTAATATGAAAGGATATTAATAATTAGCTTAAGATATAGTCAGGCTCAATACATGAGTATTGGGGTAAACCGAAGAGGAAGTATCACAATAGAATATAAATAATGTATTTAAGTATCATTATCTTACCTTTATTAGGGTCTATAGTTGCTGGCTTTTTTGGTAGAAAAGTTGGAGTTAGCG
>NZ_BMID01000051.1 GCF_014641655.1 Pseudoblastomonas marina | reverse complement strand
ATTACAGCTGTATTATTATTACTATCTCTCCCCGTGTTGGCCGGTGCAATTACTATGCTATTAACAGATAGAAATTTTAATACATCATTCTTTGAAACAGCTGGTGGTGGTGATCCTATTTTATTCCAACATCTTTTCTGATTCTTCGGGCATCCTGAGGTTTACATTTTAATTATACCTGGTTTTGGTATAATAAGTACAACAATATCAGCTTATTCTAATAAATCAGTATTCGGTTATATTGGTATGGTCTACGCCATGATGTCTATTGGAATATTAGGATTTATTGTTTGAAGTCATCATATGTATACAGTTGGTTTAGACGTGGATACAAGAGCGTATTTCACAGCAGCTACATTAATTATTGCAGTTCCTACAGGAATTAAAATATTCTCATGATTAGCTACATGTTATGGAGGTTCTATTAGATTAACTCCTTCTATGTTATTTGCTTTAGGTTTTGTATTTATGTTCACAATTGGGGGATTAAGTGGAGTTGTTTTAGCGAATGCATCTTTAGAT
>NZ_BMID01000050.1 GCF_014641655.1 Pseudoblastomonas marina | reverse complement strand
TGTGTGGGCCGTATTCGTGGGGTCCCTCGAAGCTAGGGGCTAAAATAAAGTAATAAATAGGGTACCCTATTTAAGGTCTCCCCCCTCCTCTTCCCCCTCCCCTTCCCCACCCTGCAGTACTGCAGGGGGGGCAGGTTTGCGGGGGGGGTGCGGAGCAAAGGAGGGGGGTTGCGAAGATACTAGCTAGCTGCACTAAATAAATATGTGCGAGCTACATGCTAGCTAGCTAGCTGCTAACGAAGTAAGCCATATTTATTTAAGCAGCCGCAATGCTATGTTTAGCTTCGCAGAGGTAATAATGCGGATTATTGTAATAGTAACATATTTGGCTCATGTCCGAATGACATAGGTGCAAATCCTGTATCCGCATAGTTTTTAGCGCTAGCCCCCAAAGTTAACAATTTTTTATAGTCAGTAAGTTAGTCTATTTGTATTTATTTTCATCGCTACCCCCTCCTCGCTACCCCCTCCTTTGCTCAAGGTCCCCATCACATTTAATTATGCCCCTGCAGTACTGCAGGGCGGGGGAAAGATGGGGGCCCGCCCAGG
>NZ_BMID01000049.1 GCF_014641655.1 Pseudoblastomonas marina | reverse complement strand
TGCAGGGCGGGGGAAAGATGGGGGCCCGCCCAGGAGGGGGGGGGGAGGAGGGCTGCTTGGTGCGAAGCTAGCTAAATAAGCAGCCGTGAATATAAATTGTTAACTTAAATCCGAGTGATGGAATGGTAGACATAACATGCTTAAAACATGTGGGCTTCAAGCTGTGAAGGTTCAAGTCCTTCTTCGGATAAATGCACACACTTTTTTATTAATATATGTATAAATATAAAGATGAATACTATGATGGGGCGGCTACATTGCTGCCCCGCTAGCTAGCCAGCTTATTTTTTTTTTAGCCGTCCCCCCGCCCTGCAGTACTGCAGGGGGGAAGCTAAAAAAAATTAACTCCCCCCGAAGGGAGGGAAACGGAAGATTCCATATTTATTATGGCGCACTCAATTAATAAGGGGGTATAGTATAATTGGTAGTACAGCAATCTTGCTCATTGCTTGTCAAGGTTCAAATCCTTGTATCTCCATCTCCCCCCCTCCTTTGCCCCCTCCCCTTCCCCACCCTGCAGTACTGCAGGGGGGGGCAGGTTTGCGGGGGGGGAAGAGGAGGG
>NZ_BMID01000048.1 GCF_014641655.1 Pseudoblastomonas marina | reverse complement strand
TTTAAAAAATATGGAGGGGGAATAAAAACTATCGGGGGACCCCACGAATACTTCGTATTCGTGGGGGCCCTAAAATATTAACAGACATGTTAATTGTTTTTAACATTAATCTGCACTTTTATTAATCTTCTTAGAACTAATAACCATCCCTCCAGCTTCGGTTTTTTGTCTACTATAAGCCTGTATGAGATTCGAACTCATATACTAGTGTCCGTAGCACTATGCTCTACCAATTAAGACTAACAGACCTTTTTGCTTTGTATTAAGTGGCCCAACCTCGGCACTTAATTATGACTAAGATCCAATTATGACGTAAACAAATATCATAATAATTTAGCCTCGCTGAGGCGGAGCCTTACCCCTCCTCGCTACCCCCTCCTCCACCCCTCGGGCCTTGAGGGGCGTGCCTCCCTTCGGATACGTAAGAGGAGGGGGGGATTTAAATTTAAATATTCTTAGCCTCCGGATTCGAACCGTCCTACCTCTTAGCACTTATATAATATTTCTATTACACCCCCCCCTGCAGTACTGCAGGGCGGGGGAACGAAAAAGGCAAATCCCCCCT
>NZ_BMID01000047.1 GCF_014641655.1 Pseudoblastomonas marina | reverse complement strand
CTTGTAAGTATACACATTAAAACTATACTACCATACTCGGCTAAGAAAAAGAATACAAAGACTACTGCTGCATGTTCTGTCATAAAACCACTAACTAATTCTGATTCCAAAAAATAAAACAACCATATCTAATCTTGTATAGGTTTAAACCGATAAGTTTTATTATATACAAGACCCGAATTTAAATACTTACCTACTGTAACCTTAGAAATACCTAAATATTTAGCTAGCTCTACATTATTACTAAACTTTAAAATTAAATTGTCCTCTAAATCATAAATACCTACACCTAAAGGATATTTATTCTTTTTTTCACTCATAGACGCCTTAGTAGCTTCACTATGTTTTTTACCAAACATAGGATTTAATTCACCTGGTTTACTAATTAAACCTAGTGCTTCTTCAGTATGAGTTTTACCAAACATAGGATGATTATTTTTATCCTTATAATAATCAACCATCTTTAATCTTGCTTCTTCTGTATGTTTATAACCTAAAGAGCTTGTAGCTATAGCTTTAAAATTGTAAAGATTATCAAAATTAAATCTGTTAATATAACTAGTCT
>NZ_BMID01000046.1 GCF_014641655.1 Pseudoblastomonas marina | reverse complement strand
GGTTAGCATTGATTGTATAATCAATAAGATGTTGTAATCTTATTTTATTTTTATTTATAAGATACGTAACCATTATAATAAAAACCATTATATTATTTAATCAATTAAATAGTGAGGAGTTTGGGCTCTCTTTAAATTCAAGTAAAAGAAGTGTCGGGTTAATGTCGTCAATTTCGATTTGAACTGAAAGATGATTTTTATCAACGAATGCTAAAGATATAGGAGTTCTTTATCTAATCTTTGCGCTATTTTCTGGGTTACTTGGAACAGCATTTTCTGTTTTAATAAGAATGGAGTTAAGCGGACCTGGGGTGCAGTACATTGCAGATAATCAATTATACAATGCTATAATAACTGCACATGCGATCTTAATGATTTTCTTTATGGTTATGCCAGCATTAATAGGTGGATTTGGTAATTTCTTGTTACCATTATTAGTAGGGGGTCCTGACATGGCATTCCCAAGACTTAATAATATTAGTTTCTGACTGTTACCACCAAGTTTACTATTATTAGTATTCTCTGCATGTATAGAAGGTGGAGCAGGTACAGGATGAACAATTTA
>NZ_BMID01000045.1 GCF_014641655.1 Pseudoblastomonas marina | reverse complement strand
GGTGGGGGAGGAGGGGAAGGAGCAGTAGGGACTAAATCCACCAACACAGGCACCAATGCTGGTGGGATTTTGATTTGGGGTTTAACTCACTCATAGAGTTCCCAACCTAGGTAGCCTACTAGGCCCAGGCCACCCACTATTAAGCCACCTACGACCACCGTAGCCGGGCTGGAATATAGTTCTTGTAATTGTATAGTTGAGTTTGTCATTATCGTATATTTTTATTTTTGGTGCTAACTACAGCTTTCTTGATCATTTTTCCTTCCTTTGAATCAGAAGAAGATGTAGAAGATGTTAAAGAAAGTAATAAAATGAATAAAGATAAATTCAAATCCAAACCTCCTTCTAACAAACTAATAAATGTAAATACATATAAAATAAATCCAACTAAAATAAATAAAGCATAATTTGTTACAATACTTGTACTTAAAGATGCTATATCTTTACTTCATTTAATTAAGACTTTTTCTAAACCAAAAGGTCCTAATAGCTCTATACTACCTTTATCTAAAATCTTAGTAATTTGTCCACCTAAATCTAAAACTAAATTTGTAATATATTTATTATAAAAT
>NZ_BMID01000044.1 GCF_014641655.1 Pseudoblastomonas marina | reverse complement strand
ATCATTTAATAGACGCCTTGCGGCTCTATTAGATAAGGTATAGTCCAAATTTGTATGTAAATACAAAATGATAAAAAAAATGAAATCATATATAAATATGAACTCTACCGTTACTACCTTAGGTGCGAACTATTTAGTTCATACAGGTTATTTTAATACTATATCTAGATTAAAAGTTTGTACAATAGCTAGTTATAGATATTATTCTACTTCAAAATCAGATTCACAATCATCTGATTTACCTCCTGTTCCTATTTTTACTATTAATAATCTAAATAATAAAGACTCTATTAAATCTTCTAGAATATTATTAAAAGACAAAGGAGGTATTTATTCTTTTATTAATACAGTCAATAATAATCAATATATCGGAAGTGCCAAGGATTTTTATTTAAGACTTAATGAACATTTGGAAAATAAGAAGTCTAATATTGCTTTACAAAAAGCATTTACTAAGTATGGCTTAGATAAATTTATATTTTGTATATATGAATATTTCACATACGAAAGCAAAATTATAAGTCATAAAGCTTTAACTGATCTAGAGACTAGTTATATTAACAGATTTAATTTT
>NZ_BMID01000043.1 GCF_014641655.1 Pseudoblastomonas marina | reverse complement strand
AGGTCTTGTATTAGCAATACATTTTATTTTAGTTTCTTCTGACATAGGAGGTCTAGTTAAAGCCTTTTCTCTTATTTTTTCTATTGTTTCAGGAGAAAACTTTTTACCCCTATTTAGACTACCTATCTTTTCTCGTCTAGCGTCACTATAAAGATCTTTCATCTTTTGACGATCTATTTCAGTATGTTTGTAACCAAAACTAGAACCTGCTTCGGTTAAAATATTATAATTAGGCACTAATAGTTTTAAATATTTATCTTCTAAATCCAATAATTCCTTGTTATTTTCTTTGGTAACAACATTAGGATATAAATCTAATATAACAAAAGCAAAATTTTTCAATTCATACTTTTTAATTGCTAATTTAACTATTTTGCTACCTGTAAAATGAATAACATGATTACAGAATCTAGTATAAAATCTATTATTGGATGCAGAACCTATATAATAATCTTTTGTTGTTTTATTAATTATCATATATACACCGCTTAAATCTCTTGTATCATGTAATATTTGTTTTCAACTGGAAGGTTGATTTAAATCTTCATAAACATATACAGGGTTTATACCTAATTCATTAATAATCGTTT
>NZ_BMID01000042.1 GCF_014641655.1 Pseudoblastomonas marina | reverse complement strand
TAATTTTACCTTTATTGCCTAAAGCTTCCTTAAATTATACTTATATAATATTTGTCATAGGTGTAATTACTATAATATATGCTAGTTTTAGTACATTAAGAACTACAGATATAAAAGAATTGATTGCATACAGTTCAGTGTCTCATGCTGCAGTATATCTAATAGGAGTATTTAGTAATACAATCCAAGGAATTGAAGGTGGTATACTCTTAGGTTTAGCACATGGCTTTACAAGCCCCGCTTTATTCTTTATTGTAGGAGGTGTGTTATATGATCGTTCCGGAACTCGCTTAATTCATTATTACAAAGGAATTGCTCAAATGGCACCTTTACTTTCTCTGCTTTTCTTTATCTTCTCCTTGGCTAATTGTGGAGTACCCCTTACATTAAATTTTGTAGGTGAATTTATGTCATTATATGGAGTATTTGAAAGATTACCCCTATTAGGTCTGCTGGCTAGTTCTTCAATTGTATTTTCCGCTGCGTATAGTATTTTCTTATTTAACAGGGTAGCTTTTGGAGGAAGCTTTTCGAAATTCTTCGAAAATAGTATTATCGATTTAACTAAAAGAGAATTCTATGCACTAATTTTTTTAGGAGTATTA
>NZ_BMID01000041.1 GCF_014641655.1 Pseudoblastomonas marina | reverse complement strand
GGGGCGGGGTCCCCCGAAGCTACAGGAGGCTGTAGGAGGAGGCTAATTTGAATCACCAAACCTTAGTTAATTAACAGAGAATATGGGATTCGAACCCATGATGGTTTGAACCATAACTAGTTTCAAGCTAGCCACCTTAAACCACTCGGTCAATTCTCTTTAATTCTTTCAAGACTCGAACTTGAATATCATTATTATCAATAATGCACTTTACCAGTTAAGTTAAAGAATCCTAAAGTAAGTATTAAAAATGAGAAATGGGTGATTCGAACACCCAACCTTCCGTGTGTAAAACGGTTGCTCTACCAACTGAGCTAATCTCTCTTAAATTTAATTTTTTTTTTTGATAGCCTCCGGCTCAGAAGCGTCATTATTTGGCTACTTATGAACAAGGCTAAATTTTATTTAAAAGCTAAAAAGGAAAACCAAGAGCATGACTTAAAATACGAGCTAAACTAAGAGGGCCCCACGAATACCCCACACACCTTCGTGTGTGGGCCGTATTCGTGGGGTCCCCCGATTCGAGGCCCCTTCGGCCCTTGAATCAACCCTTCCCCCCCCTGCAGTACTGCAGGGCGGGGGGACGGGTCGATTCCACCCCGGAGG
>NZ_BMID01000040.1 GCF_014641655.1 Pseudoblastomonas marina | reverse complement strand
TAAGTATGGGTACCATAATGGTACAAGTTTTATTTAGTACTTAAATGCGTAGTATGACATTGTTTATTTTATTTGTATCTATAATTGCTTTACTTTTTTTATTAATTAATCTAGTATTTGCTCCTCACATACCTAAAAATTGAAATGGGAAATCAATTAATTGGGTAAAACTTCCAAATTCCGGGAAAACCTTAAAGCTTCTGATACTAAGCATTAATCGAAAGGTTAATTGTGGCTGAAGTAATTACTCAGGTATAGTAATAAGTCAGAAGATATACGAGAGTATAATAGGCAACCGCGGATCTAAATCAGTAATACGTGGGCGCAAGCTCTATATTGCTGTAAAAGAGCAACGAGTAAACGGTAGTTGCATTGAATATTTAAATAAAGAAAAATACTCAATGTTAAGATGTACTCTAGTGGGCTTCGAAAGAAGTTATCAGGCCAAAATCCCTTCTAACCCTATAAATTTTAAAAGAAATCCACTCTTTGAGTGGAATCTAAACTAAATCCTTCGTATGTCTCGGGATTTGTAGACGGTGAAGGTTCCACTCAAAGAGTGGATAATAAGTATAAGTTAGGTTGACGTGTAGTTTGTAGATTTATAATAAACTT
>NZ_BMID01000039.1 GCF_014641655.1 Pseudoblastomonas marina | reverse complement strand
CGGAGCAGCTGGATTAGTACTGGACGGATCATAATCATCAACCTGGGTAGTTTAAAGGTAAAACCTTAATTTCATACATTAAAGATGAGAATTCGATTTTCTCCCCAGGTTCGCGTGCGCACTATGGAGGGGAAGGGCACTGATCGAGTAGGACCAGAGCTTTCCTTATTTAAATCTCCAAATTTCTTCAAAATTTATGATAATAATGACTATACTGTCTTTATTACTTACTAATGCCGTTACTTTAAGACGAGATATTTCCATACTTTTTAATAGAATTGTGATTATAGCATTAATTTATTGTATTTTGCATGATACAATGAGTTTATCTATTATAAGTAAAGGGGTAGGTTTACATGGAGGTTTACTTCATATAACCAATATAACACAAGTATTCCAAATATTTATTTTTTTGATTAGTATATTAATATTACAATTAACAAGTTTCGATCCCATAAAAAAATTTTATATTATGAGACATCCTAGGTTTATTAATAAGTGGCCTAGAGCTATAGGATATTCAATACCATTATCTTCAATACAAGCAGTGTTGAAGGATTACCTTTTTAAAATTCAAGGGTTTAACAAAGAACATCTTAAAATAATAGAATACCCTTTAA
>NZ_BMID01000038.1 GCF_014641655.1 Pseudoblastomonas marina | reverse complement strand
TATTTATCTTACCTATTTTTAAAACAGAATGAATATATTCTAAAATAGAAAGATCTTCTAAATGAAGAGATATAACTAACTTAATTGCTATGAAACCTTTAGATGTTTTAGTTACTTGAATATACCCATCACCATCAACCAATCCAGCTAAAAAAGCTAAAAATGATGAAGGAATGGATATATATTCTTGTTTATCTAATCTTAAAGCCTTATTTGATTTCTTTAAAGCGTTTTGATGAATAACACCTATCGTAGGAAGGTTAGATGAAAAATTAACATGTAGTAAGATATAATAATACACAACTACAATTGAAAATAAAATAGCAATAAAAGATAAATTAATAATTAAAGTAATAATTTTTGACTCAACAATATCTTGTCCAATTCATGGAATTGCACTTATTAAATTGGTAATAACAGTAGCACCTCATAAACTCATCTGTCCATAAGGTAAAACATACGTACTTACTTATTATATCAATAATAAGCTGGAATAACTTTTAATTCGTGTATTCCATTAATTAAATACCTTTGTTTAATTAAAAGTTCCGACTGTACATTAAGCAGCATTTCAGCCACCCATTAGTGACCCAGTCTGTAGCGATTATTTATATAACCGACGGTCTT
>NZ_BMID01000037.1 GCF_014641655.1 Pseudoblastomonas marina | reverse complement strand
ATTCTTTATATTTTTTTTTTATTTCTTTCATTTTTTTTATTAATTTATTTACCATGAGATTATTAAAAAGTCATCCTTTATTAAAATTAGTTAACTCATATCTTATTGACGCTTCACAACCTAGTAACATAAGTTATTTATGAAACTTCGGTTCTTTATTAGCATGTTGTTTAATTATACAAATTGTAACTGGTGTAACATTGGCAATGCACTATAGTCCTAACGTATTAGAAGCTTTTAACTCTATAGAACATATTATGCGTGATGTGAATAATGGATGATTAGTACGTTACTTACACAGTAACACAGCTTCAGCTTTCTTCTTCTTAGTTTATTTACATATAGGAAGAGGAATGTATTATGGATCTTATAGAGCTCCTAGAACATTAGTTTGAGCTATCGGAACAGTAATCCTTATACTTATGATGGCTACTGCCTTCCTGGGTTATCAACATAGCCCAAAATGGTTTGATATAAGTAATAAAGGTAGTATAAGTAATAAAGGTAATATCACAAATTCGTTGCCCCCCCTCCTCCAGAGGTGGGGGGGAAGAATAAACAAGAGATTGTTTAACAAAAATCTAGTAAAAAGAGGTTATTGTACAAGTAGTTCTTTAAATAGTCCTGAAATGTCTGAAAGAT
>NZ_BMID01000036.1 GCF_014641655.1 Pseudoblastomonas marina | reverse complement strand
GCGGGGTCCGCCGAAAGTTGATTTATTTATTATAATCAGATTTATTAATGTTATTTTTATATTTCATAATCAATAATAAATTTTCAGGATCATTATGTTTTTTATCTATTACTAACTTATATATTTTTATTCAGTTAAAATATGTAATATACTTTTTAGTTTTTAAAGGATAAAGATTAAAATATTGTACAATAGGAGATAATTTAGTGGTATTAACTGTTACATTGTAACCTTCGTAACTTTTTAATAAATGTTTTTTACCTCCTAATATTTCAGCTAAATATTCCATACAACTAGAGTTACCTTTTTGAGATAAAATATATCTTAATCTAACTAATTTAGCAGTATTAGACTTATTGTCATAAACGGAGCAAGTAAAACATCCTTCAGCATCTGTAAAACCAGATAATCAAGCATTATCTAAATTAGGTCTAAATGAACTATCTATATGAGGTATATTTTCTTTATATTTTAAATTAAACGCATTTAATCATAATTTAAATTGTTCTTTTCTAGTATCAAGAAAAATATTTCCATTAAATATAGAAATTAGTTTAATTAGATTATTTTTATCTCTAACTCTATAACAATGAGTATTTCTTACTGAATCTTGTTTTCTAACAACTCCAAACCCTAATTCTTTTTTTATCATAAATAAAATTTGAGCATCTGGGCTAGATTGTGTAATTCTAAACTCTAAATA
>NZ_BMID01000035.1 GCF_014641655.1 Pseudoblastomonas marina | reverse complement strand
TTTTAGCTTTGCTAAAAAAAAATAAAGCGAAGCTCGCCTCGAGAGCTAATGACTACCAATTGGGCAGAGACCTATACTGTACACATCTATAGTCCTAATGATATACGTACTATACCTACCTTTAATCCGGCCCACACACACGAAGTGTGTGTGGGGAATGGAAGGGGGATTATGTTTACCCGTATTTATCATAGCAGTCAGGACATTCCACGGGAGTTCGTTAGTTATTCTTTCACTACGGGGATTTGATCTAATGTGATTCGAACACAGTAGTTTTTTGGATTTAGTAACTTACTTGCTACTGTAAGTAAGGATTTTATTTTATAAGCAGGAAATAACAGTATACGGAGCGGGTTATCACTAAGATGAGCGGGGCAGGGGCTCATTTTGCCTATATGTCCAATGCCTATATATCCAAGTTAAGATTAGTTTACTTTTTACAATGTAAAAGCAAAAAAAATACAAATACTAATGAATATTACCTTAATACTTTTTTTAATAGGAATTTTAGGTTTCGTATTAAATAGAAAAAATATTATATTAATGCTTATTTCAATTGAAATAATGCTATTAGCTATAACATTCCTAATATTGGTAAGTTCACTTAATATGGATGATATAATCGGCCAAACTTATGCTATTTATATAATAGTTGTAGCAGGTGCAGAATCTGCTATAGGTTTAGCTATTCTAGTTGCTTTCTATAGATTA
>NZ_BMID01000034.1 GCF_014641655.1 Pseudoblastomonas marina | reverse complement strand
GCAAATAGAATTCTTCTTTTCCCGTATAACTTACATATACATATAGTCTTTCATACAATATGAAATGTCTATAAAAATGGATATAACCATTAGGGTTGGCTAAAAAAGTTAAATACAATACTTTAACAGAGTATAAAGTTGTAAATATTGCACCAATAGTAGCTATGATATATACAGCTACCCCTGAAAAACTAAATTGTCCATAAGCAGACTCTAAAATAAAATCTTTACTATAAAAACCAGTCATGTATGGGAAAGCCACTAAACTTAGGCTTGCTATTAACATAACAGAGTATGTTAAAGGTAAATAATTTTTTAACCCCCCAAACTTTCTAAAGTCTTGGTTATCAGCTACAGCGTGTATAACGCTACCAGCTCCTAAAAATAAGAGTGCTTTGTAAAATGCATGATTGATTAAATGAAATAAAGCTACATTGTAAGAAGATAAACCTATAGCTATAACCATCATCCCCAATTGACTCATTGTGGAATAAGCTATAACTTTTTTAATATCTTGTTGGAATAAACCAATAAGAGAACTAAATACAGTAGTTATTGCACCTAATCATAAACATAATAGTAAGACAGTACTACTATATTCAATTAATGGTGAACTACGCATTAATAAATATACACCTGCAGTTACCATCGTGGCAGCGTGTATTAATGCAGAAACAGGAGTAGGCAAAATTATGTTGATTCCACCCCTCCCCCCCGCAAACCTGCCCCCCCTGCAGTACT
>NZ_BMID01000033.1 GCF_014641655.1 Pseudoblastomonas marina | reverse complement strand
TCTTACTCATAACATGGCTTGTTATTTTTATTTCCTGCTGATTATTCATTGTTTCATCCTTTAAGATTTTTACCATTATTTGGTACCTAAAGGCATTAGAAGTTCCCAGCACATAGTGAAATTTATTGTATTTTATTGTTATTTATTTTTGATATTACCAATTATCTAAACTTTTATCTATTCTTCTTTTATTATTCTTTTGCTATTCATATTACTTTGAATTAGCTTTATTGTATCTAATCCTTCATCAGTTAAATGAGTTTTAGATTCTATTAGTTTGGCTATCTTTACAAAATCTAAGAAATCTTCCTGTTTAACTCCCAATAATGGGTACTCTTTTAAGAAAGGTATTAGCTTATTATTTATATCTGAAAATATTGTTATTAAGTATTGACCTTCATTACGTGTTGGTGATTTGTAATATCTACCCATATTTAGATAAATAGCTATATCCTTCAATAACTCTTCATCTTTAATATGCTGAGTTAGTGAAAATCTTAACCAAACATTTCGCCACCCCCCCCTTCGGGGGGGGGAATTTTGAGTTATAACTTGGAAACATCCTTCACCTTCTATAAATCCTCTAATTCAGTTTAAGCTTTTAACCTTAACATCTGAAGTATTGTATATTACTGAAGGTCTCACTGCTGCTTTTACAGTAGGGAAACTTTCTTTAAATTTGTCAGATAGACCTCAATTTAATGTAGCTTTTATTCCTACTAATTTTAATAAACCTTCTAAAGATAAATGTTCT
>NZ_BMID01000032.1:399-754 GCF_014641655.1 Pseudoblastomonas marina | reverse complement strand
AAAAGGTTGAGTTAGCGGTAAATAGAAATCCCGTATCCCCCCGTCCCCCCGCCCTGCAGTACTGCAGGGGGGGAGGGGGGATTAGGAAGTGCCACTTCTAAACCCCCGCAAGCTTGCGGGGGTTTGTTGAGGGGTAGGTTGTTTATATTACATTAAGATTAACTAATAAAAATACATATAAAAAAGAAATGAAGAAATAGTCTGAACCATTATGTGAATGATGGAAATAAATCAATATGATAACAAGTTGAACAGGCTAATTTGCGCAAGAGTGTACAAAATGAGTGCGCGGTTTGGCACCTCGATGTCGGCTTGACTAATCCTCATGGATGCAGAAACTATGTAGGGTACTCTA
>NZ_BMID01000032.1:0-389 GCF_014641655.1 Pseudoblastomonas marina | reverse complement strand
TAATAAGGATTAACCTTTGTACGAAAGGAACATGGGGTACTATTGTTATACCTAGTTGTATAACAGTTTTATTAACCTCTGGTTTACCTGTTGTTTATGTGCCTTATATTAATTTCATGTGTGATGCTCCGCAAGGATATTACAGGGATGTTACCGTCACTTGAGTAAATACAATAGCATAAGCATGGCAGGAAAGCTAAGTTAGTCAAAAATAAGTGCTGAAAGCATATAGGCACGAAATTTACCTTAAGATATTTCTTAAATATACGTAAGAAAATATTACGTTAATAGGCTTAGTTTGTAATAATCTAGAGATTTTAAGGAACTAAGTACTAATTTTATAAAAAACTGAATGATTAATATATCTTACATTTTCGCTACCCCCTCCT
>NZ_BMID01000031.1 GCF_014641655.1 Pseudoblastomonas marina | reverse complement strand
GTGGGCATTCCTCTCTCTATTTGCTATAAGAGACCTCGAATAGAGTAATCTTATCAAGTTACAACGAGACGTTTAACTATTTGATTGCATATGTGACTTTAACTTGATATTGGGGACCTTTAGTATCCTTCGGATACGTAAGAGGAGGGTGGACCGCTTTCAGGTGTCACCTAAAGCAGCGTAATTTTGTTAAAGGACTGCACAGGACTGTTCTAATGTAGATCCAATGCGTCTTTAATGTATCCGCTAGTTAAAACTACAAAAACTTGAGCTTGGATGAAGGCAATTCCTAACTCTAATCCTGAGAAAGCTATAATAAAAGCTAAAGGTATTAAACCTAAAAAGAAGAAGATAATACCGCTTGTCATTATATTGTAAGTAAATCCTGCTAAAATATGTAACAACATATGACCTGATAAGATGTTAGCTGCTAATCTTAATCCTAAAGATATATTTCTTGCTAAATAAGAAATGAATTCAATTAAAACTAACAGAGGAAGAAGGGCTAAAGGACAACCTGCTGGAACTAATAGAGAGAAAAATTCTAATCCATGTTTTTGGAAACCTAAAATAGTTGCTCCTAAAACTATAGTGAAACTAAGAGCAAATGTCACTACAAAATGGCTTGTACTTGCGAAACTATAAGGACAGCAGAGTAAGTCTTATAGACTTACCGTGGTGGACTATATCTTAATTACTTAATTGTTATTGTAAAACAGTGTTAAGTAATTTTTCACTTGTAGTCTCTGAGGATCTTACTCAT
>NZ_BMID01000030.1 GCF_014641655.1 Pseudoblastomonas marina | reverse complement strand
AACGGATCTACAAGAAATATTGTTCCCATTGCTTATGTATAATAAGATTTTTTTCTTAACTAATACTAGAGCAGATCAATTTAACTTAGCTATGTATATATTCAAAAATGATATTAAGATGTATAATCAAATTCCCGATAACACACCTGCTGTTTTTGAGATACCTAAAAATCCTATTGATTACACATTATTGCCTTTTTTTAAAAATTGAATAGTCGGATTTACATGTTCTGAGGGTTCATTTTTTATTAAAAGTAATAATGATGGTTGTTTTCAATTAAAACAGAGAATACATACTAATTTATTTGAAGCCTTTAAACTAATGTTTAATACTAATAGAAAAATAGATACAACAAATAATTTTAATCAATTTGGTGTTAGTTCTAAATCTGATATACAAAAAGTTATAAATTTCTTTTCATTTTCAGGTTTACATCCTTTAGTAGGGTTGAAATATATTCAATATATAAAATGGTTAAATAATTTACGAGAAAGTTTGCGTTATAGTACCTTAAATTATCCTGATGCAAAATAATGCAAGATAGATTGCAAAAGATATAAATTAATAAATGTAATGGGGCTCCTTAAAATAGGTAGGGTTTAATCTTATTATATTTTAGAGGCAAATGGGGAAAATTACAAGGACATTTAATAAATTACCTCCGTTTTATTAGATTATTTGTAGCGAAACTTAATTCGGTATATAAAAAATGGATTAAGAACGTTCAACGACTAATGAGTGAGTTATACCAACAATAAGCTCAACACGATACCCCCAAAATCCACTCTATGAGTGGGTT
>NZ_BMID01000029.1:316-816 GCF_014641655.1 Pseudoblastomonas marina | reverse complement strand
TGTCATGGTCCCACACACCCGCATGTCTATAATTGTCACAGTTACCGTCCACCCCTCCGGGGTGGAATCCGGTTTTTTACCACATTTTTTCGTATCTAAAAAATGTGGACTTTTTTACACACAAAGCAAAGCAAACTAAACGAGCGCTTATACACCTCTAACAATTTTATCAAAAAATAGCTTACATTTACATTTAATTCACAGACGCCTTGCGGCTCTAATCTACTTAAAAATACGAATTGAACTGTTACTCAGTATATTATTGATCAGGGCGTTAAATATTTCTATCAGATAAAACTTATACTTAAAGAGGCATTTTAATCTTCATCGTTATTACGTTTCTTAAAGAAACGATCACTATCGAATGTACTTATTCGTTTCTTTACATACTCTATAAATCCTTCTGTTTCTTTTGTCCGAGGTACCGTTCTCGATATCGTTTTACGACATTTTAACTTGGGCCCCCGCCCCCGAAGCGGGGTCCCCCGAAATACTAGTTT
>NZ_BMID01000029.1:0-297 GCF_014641655.1 Pseudoblastomonas marina | reverse complement strand
TACTTTCTTTGCTTGGTCAGAGCCGCAAGGCGTCTAAAATCCACTCCCCCCCCCTTAAGGGGGGGGGGAGTGGAGTGGAATTATAAGTTTTAAACTCATTTTCAGGTATACCAAAACGTTCACTATCGGAGAAAGCTGCTTTAATGAATGCATCCACCCCGGAGGGGTGGTTTCTATAGTACTTTTATAACCTTTTCCACCCCCTACAGCGTACGCTCCTTTTACAAATACAGGCGTATTTACCGTTTCTTTTAGTATCCTTATTTTTCGGGGGACCCCGCCCCCTTCGGGGCGGGG
>NZ_BMID01000028.1 GCF_014641655.1 Pseudoblastomonas marina | reverse complement strand
AGGCCCCCGTTAAAAAAGGTAAAATTATACATTTTTATACTTTTATCGTAAAAAAAATAAATAAATATGATAAAAGTATTTTATATACTTTTATCATATCGGGGGTGGTTACCCTTCTACACCCCTGCAGTACTGCAGGAGTGGGTATAATAATTTGTTGATTCCTGGTGTGGGTGTTTCCGCGTTCTTCCCCCCCTCCAGCGAAGCTGGAGGGGGTAGCGAAAAAAGTTAATCCTTTCGGTTGAGGATAAAATAATGGGCCCGCCCCCGAAGGGGGCGGGGTCCCCCGAAAATGACTCATTGAATAAAGATTGTTTGATGTTGGAGCCGCAAGGCGTCTTAGACGTAAACCACCCCTCCGGGGTGGATACATGCACTGGAGCGGTACTAAGTTCAAATGACAGTGCCTTGGAAGTTAAAAAGAATGAAAGTAAAGGTATATTGTCTTGAAAAACCAGGGGTCAATTGGGGTTTGATGAGAAAGTTGGATTAAAGGCAATGACAGGGTTTCAAGGCCGTTATTTAGAGAGGGAATTCTTAGTTTATGAGTTTAGGAAAAGGATTTAAAGTATTGATGGGATTAAAAGATTTGAGTATATTGAAAATGGTTTACGTAAAGCTATAGATATTTATGAAAAAGGGGGTCATGTGCTACCTAGTTATCGTGATAAGAGTTTTAGTATAGAGTACGACAATAAGCGTCGTGTTGTTAGTCAATGATCTATAAGTAGTACTATGTATGATACAGTGCCTTGGTGTACGATAAATGATTATGGGCCCCCCGCCCCGAAGGGGGCGGGGTCCCCCGAAAAATAAGGAT
>NZ_BMID01000027.1 GCF_014641655.1 Pseudoblastomonas marina | reverse complement strand
TAATCAAGACAAATTTAAATATTTTTATTCATCCCCCCCTCCAGCGAAGCTGGAGGGGGTAGCGAATTTTTTAATTCTATTATTTTATTTAATCCTTTTTCAGTTAAATGTTCTTTATTTTTAATAAGAATAGCGGCTTCTTTAAATTTAACATAATCATTATATTTAGAACCTTCAATTTTGTATTGATCAAAAAAAGGAATAATATATATAATTATATCATTAATTTTTGTAACTATAAATTCACATACTTTACGATTTTTATATTGAGCTATATAACCACAATTAAAAAATTTGACTAAACTTTTTAATAACAATATATCTCTTGAATCTTGAGCTATAGAAAAACGTAACCATACTTTAGTACCAGACATAGTTATAAAAAAATTGGCTTCTCCTGATGAGAAGCCAGCTACTCAGTTCCCCCCTCCTGGAAGGAGGGGTAGCGAAGATAAATTACTTAATATATTATTCTCAATTTTTACCCTTTTAACTGGTATTATAGAAGGAAAAGATTCCTTTAAAGTTTTAGATAAACCTCAATTAAGAGATGCTCTATGTTCCAAGATTTCTTTTAATCCTTCTAAAGTAGTATGTTTGTTTTCTAACATTAATGATACAATTTGTTTAAATATCACCAAATCTCCATATTTATTAGTTATTAATTGATACTTTTCAAAATGAGGTATAATTATATTATTTAAACTAGTTATATCACTAACTCTAAATTCAACCGTAGATCTATCATTTATTTTGGATATATATCCAATATTATCGAAATAATTTTGAATTAATAATAATAAAGCTCTATCTTTCTCGTTTAATTTTATTTGAAAT
>NZ_BMID01000026.1 GCF_014641655.1 Pseudoblastomonas marina | reverse complement strand
TAGCGAAAGATAAAATCGCAACCCCCCTCCATGTGGAGGGGGGGAGGTATGAATATAGGTAGAAATTTTTAAGATAAGTAACCATTGTTACTATAAATAAATAAATCAATTGTAGGATAAATTTAGCTTAAAAGCATAACCAAAGATTTTTTAGTTATTTAAGTTTATTTACTTTTATGATGATAATTCTTGTAACAGCGAATAATTATTTATTAATGTTTGTCGGTTGGGAAGGTGTTGGAGTTTGTTCATACCTTTTAGTTAGTTTTTGATTTACTAGAATAGCTGCAAATCAAAGTTCTATGTCTGCCTTCTTAACTAATAGAGTAGGGGATTGTTTTTTAACTATAGGTATGTTCGTCGTGCTATGAACTCTAGGTAATTTAGATTATGCAACAGTATTTTCATTAGCCCCTTATATTAATAGTGATATAGCTACTATTATAGGTATATGTTTACTAATAGGTGCTATGGCTAAAAGTTCTCAAGTGGGTTTGCACGTTTGACTACCTATGGCGATGGAAGGTTTTTTTAGTAGGGCTTTCCTTAAACTTCACTATATGCAGGAACATCCCGTTTTAAGTCTTGGTCCACTTAGATTTAGTCTATTCGGAAAAATCCAAGATCAGGGACAATTTGCAGGAAATTCGATAAGAAGTTCCTCAGAGATTACAAGTGAAGCTTTTATGTTAAAAGAAAGTTGATTTAAATGATGATTTATAGGTTTTGTAGAAGGAGACGGATCTTTTATTATTAACAAAGATGGGTATTTAGAGTTTAGAATTACACAATCTAGCCCAGATGCTCAAATTTTATTTATGATAAAAAAAGAATTAGGGTTTG
>NZ_BMID01000025.1 GCF_014641655.1 Pseudoblastomonas marina | reverse complement strand
ATTATAGTAATTACACCTATGACAAATATTATATAAGTATAATTTAAGGAAGCTTTAGGCAATAAAGGTAAAATTAATCTAAATATTCCATATAAACTTAATTTTAAAACGATACCTGCTAGTACTATACTACCACCTAAAGGTGATTCTACGTGAGCTTTCAATAACCAATTATTTAAAAAAATAGTTGGAGTTTTAACAGCAAAAGCTATAAATATACCACAGAATAAAAATATTTGAATAGTATAATCAAAGTTACTTTTTAATAATGCGTCAAAATAAGTTGTTCCCATTATTGAAGACATAGTTAAAATAGACAGTAATAAAAATAAGGATCCCAATACGTTCACATAATAAATGTGTTATCTTTAATTTAGGGGTTACTTTAATTCATACCGGCTAACCGGCAGCCTATTATATTATATAATTACTAGCTATCATTAGCTAATTTGCACGGTTTCGATTCATATTTGATTTGATAGATTGGATTTCAATTAGACCTTCTTCAGTTAAATGAGATTTATTCTTCATTAAAAGAACTACTTTTTTAAAATCTGAATAATCTAAAGCTCTTACACCTTTAATAGGATGATTGTCAAAAAGTGGGATGAATTTTTTCAGAATATCTTCGTATTTAGTTACAACATAATATGCAGCAGATTGCTTTAAACATAACTCTACTCTACCGCATCCAAGAGTAGATACTAACGTTTGGATTAATTCGACATCTCTACTATTTTGAACAATTTGAAATTTTAATACCACAGATTTTCCTGATTTAGTATAAGAAGAATTACGGATAGAGATAAAAAAACACCCATCACCACTAGTTAAACCTGCTATATAAT
>NZ_BMID01000023.1 GCF_014641655.1 Pseudoblastomonas marina | reverse complement strand
AATAGTGAAATATCCTTCTTATGAAGAGATATACTAAATATAGGTTTAACTTGTCAACCATTTAAGCGTCTATCATCTTTAAACAGTGAAAGAGAGAAACAGCCTTCCCCATCCACAAATCCTGTAATATAATCAGGGTTAAGATAGAAGGTATTTTTATTGTTAAAGCTATACCTAGGGCTATCCTTAGATATGTTCATTTGTGTATTTACTTGAGAGTTTGAATTAAGAGAAGAATATGATAGTCTTTGAAATATTGGTTTATGTATACCTAATATTCCAAATATGCTTGAAATAAATAATGATAAAATACAAAGGCTCCTGTTAACCATTCCTATAAGATTGTTTATTAAAATAAAAATAAATAAAGTATAAATAAATGGAAAGTATATTTGACCATTTCTAGGATTTATTTGACTTGTTACTATACTATGAATAGTAGCATATAAAGATTCTTGACTTATAGATCAACTATTGCTAACTAATCTATTATAATTTATACTTAAAAGATTTATAACCAAGAAAAAGAAAGCTCCTATTGTTAAATAAAAACCAATATTAGTTATAGAAATGTGTAAATTTCCTAAAGCATCTATACTTAATAAATCTCTTATTTCAAATTGATTTAATGGGCTAAGGACTTCTGTCGATATATTATTAAAGCTTAAAGTACTCATAAATAATGTACTTTAAGCTTGAATGATAGGACCTTTAAATATCCATGGTTATTTAATATTAAACATTAAATATTAAATATTAAATTTTAAATAGCCTTACTTAACACATATTACCCACCCTCTTCTTCAAGGTCTTCCTCCTTAACCAAGCTAAAAAAAAATAAAAAAAATTAAGCCAAGGGGAGCTGTATTATTT
>NZ_BMID01000022.1 GCF_014641655.1 Pseudoblastomonas marina | reverse complement strand
TCGCTGGAGGGGGGGAAGAACATTGAAACTACCTTATTATATCCCTCCACTCCACTGCAGTACTGCAGGGGGATGGAGGAATCTAACTTACTTACTTATTTATTTATTTATATACAACCACTCCTGCAGCACTGCAGGAGTGTAATAACTACTTGATATAACTAACAATCCCTGCTATGTAAAAAGGCAAAGCGATTCTTTAGACATTTTTTAGAATATTCATATTAATTTCTTAAGATTCCACCACTCCGAGGGGGGTTGATTTTTAGAAGAATTAAGAGAATTCTAGTGGATTTTTATCTGATCAAGGATTAGCTAATTTCTTATATAAACTCAAACAACCACCTCCAAGGAATAAACAACTACAATTATACCCCCCTCATGCAGCAAATAATAATAGGAACTGTTGTAGGTTTAACACAGTTTAGAATTAAAAGATTGCTTGCATATAGTACAATCTCTCATCTAGTAATAATAGGAACTGTTGTAGGTTTAACACAGTTTAGAATTAAAAGATTGCTTGCATATAGTACAATCTCTCATCTAGGTTTTATTTTATTAGCTTTAAGTGTTTCCACACAAAGTGTGGAGTCCACACAAGCATTTATATTTTATTTAATACAATATTCTTTTAGTAATTTAAATGTGTTTATTATATTAATTACTATAGGATTCTCTTTATATGGTTATGTTTGAAATAATAAAGAGTATAAAAATCTACTAGATATAAATAATTCACCTGTACAATTAATTAGTCAATTGAAAGGGTATTTCTATCTAAACCCTTTATTGTCTTTAAGTTTAGCTATTACTATCTTTTCTTTTGCGGGTATTCCGCCTCTTGTAGGGTTTTTTGCCAAACAGATGGTATTGAGTGCTGCTTT
>NZ_BMID01000020.1 GCF_014641655.1 Pseudoblastomonas marina | reverse complement strand
TCAACGACTAATGAGTGAGTTATACCAACAATAAGCTCAACACGATACCCCCAAAATCCACTCTATGAGTGGGTTTAAGATATAGTCTAAATATACCCTTAAGGGTGTAAAGTATAAGTTAAATATTATACGTAATATATTGTCATTTGAGGAGGTTTTAGTGTAAACAATGCTACTTTAAATAGATTCTTTGCTTTACATTTTGTTTTACCATTTATTTTAGCAGCATTAGTATTAATGCATCTGATTGCACTTCATGATACAGCAGGGTCAAGTAACCCTTTAGGTGTTTCAGGTAATTACGATAGAATAACATTTGCTCCTTATTATTTATTTAAAGATTTAATAACTATTTTTATCTTTATATATGTTTTAAGTTCATTTGTTTTCTTTATGCCCAATGTTTTAGGTGATAGTGAAAATTATATAATGGCCAACCCTATGCAAACTCCACCTGCTATTGTGCCAGAATGATATTTATTACCTTTCTACGCTATATTAAGATCTATACCTAATAAATTATTAGGAGTTATTGCTATGTTTAGTGCAATATTAGCTATAATGTTATTACCTATAACAGATTTAGGTAGATCAAAAGGTTTACAATTTAGACCTTTAAGTAAATTCGCTTTCTGAGCTTTTGTAGTAAATTTCTTAATTTTAATGAAATTAGGTGCTTGTCATGTAGAATCACCTTTTATTGAATTAGGTCAATTTAGTACAATCTTTTATTTCAGTTACTTTATATTTATAGTACCTGTGCTTAGTTTAATTGAGAATACTCTTGTAGATCTCAACTACTTGAAATAAGATTTTTTTAGCAAAGCTAAAAAAAATTTTTTTTAGCTTTGCTAATTTGGTTTTTTTTGAGGCGAGCTTTCCTACCTTCCTCCCTTCCACTTCTCGAGGCGAGCTTCGCTTAATTTTTTT
>NZ_BMID01000019.1:338-957 GCF_014641655.1 Pseudoblastomonas marina | reverse complement strand
TATCCTTAAGTGTAAAAGAGCCAAACACCGGGTAAGCCCTAAAGCTCTAGTAACCAAGGTTGTTAAGGAAACTTTACAACTGGCCTGATTAATGCCTCAGGGTATGGTAAAATCACTAGTTTTCATACATGAAAAGCTACTTTTAGTAGTAGATATATGGGTGATCGCGGATCTAAATCATCCTTTTAAAGCTCAATGTAAAAAAGCAGCTGCTAAGGGTGTAAAAGAGCAACGAGTAGACGGTTCTTTGAGTTCCACTCCCCCCCTACAAGTAGGGGGTTTGCGAAGAATGGAGCTCATAAGGTGTACTCTAGTCGCTGGGAAACCAGTTTTAGGGAGAAAAATTCATTATTGTCCTAGGGGTCCGGCACCTTCAAATCGAGTGAAGGTGCCAGGAGATTATATTATAATTACGCATAATAGATTCATACACTCCCAGAAGTCCACTCAAAGAGTGGATCCTTGATTTGTAACAGGATTTATAGATGCTGAGGGGTGTTTTATGATAGGGTTAACAAAAAGTGAAAAATATAGAATGGGTTATCAAGTAACAGCGATATTTAAAATTAGTTTACATAGCAAAGATTATGATTTACTATGTCAAATTAGAAATTATTTT
>NZ_BMID01000019.1:0-310 GCF_014641655.1 Pseudoblastomonas marina | reverse complement strand
TTAGATGTCATTATATCTCATTTTGATGCATATCCATTGATTAGTCAAAAATGATCTGATTATAAACTTTTTAAAGAAGCAGTTGCATTAATTAAAAATAAAGAACATATAACTAAAGAAGGATTTAAAAAGATTCTTTCTTTAAAAGCTTCTATTAATTTAGGTTTATCAGATGAATTGCAATTAGTTTTTCCTAATATTACACCAGTAGCTAGACCTTTACCTGTGCTCAGCGAGAAAAAAAAGATTAAAAACTTTAATTATATAGCAGGTTTAACTAGTGGTGATGGGTGTTTTTTTATCTCTATCC
>NZ_BMID01000017.1:752-1033 GCF_014641655.1 Pseudoblastomonas marina | reverse complement strand
TATATCTAAGACTAAAAAGACTGCTAATAACAAAGTTTCCAATAATAACATTATGATTAAGTATGATTTTACATTGTTTGTTATCGAATTTCAATTCGACATTAAAGCTATAGGTATTATTATTGTAGTTAATAAAACAAAATATATTGAAATACCATCCACACCTAAATATATATCATAAAAACTCAAATCATAGTGTTCTTGTATAAATTGAAATTGGTTATTACTAAAATCAAATAGTATATATACTAATAATGATACCATTAAATTCAATATAGAAA
>NZ_BMID01000017.1:0-736 GCF_014641655.1 Pseudoblastomonas marina | reverse complement strand
ATCAAGATCCATCTTTCAACATACAAGAATTTGCTCCTTCTGTTATAACCACTTTTTTAAAAGGATAAGGCATATAATAAAAAGGATATTGATACATTTTAGAATAAAACTGTGTAGATCATATAATAAATATTCCTATAATAGGAATTATTAATAAAGCAAATAAAAACATTAAGAATTCTTTCTTCATTATTTACTAATAGCACACGAAAAGACTACACCATTAACTATGAATTAACCGGTGGAACTAATATTTTTTCAATAATATCTATGCTGGCAGGTATTATTATTATTTTTTATTAAGAACGCCATTACCCTTCATGATTAAAAAAGGTTTAAATTTCATGGCAAAATGTAAAAACTTTCTAAAATACAAGGCACTAAGATTATTAACGCAAAGATTATAGGTAATAAAACTGTTCAACAAAAACCCATTAATTGATCATAACGTATTCTAGGGAAAGATGCTCTCCCTAATATAAAAATAAATATCATTATAGAGCTTTTTAATCCTATAATTCATCCATATAGCCATCCTTCTAATATGGATTTATAATTGTTAAAGAAATCTTCTGTATAAGATCTTTCAGAAACCATTCAATTAATTTCAAATATAAATAAATTGGAATATACAAAATCAAGAATATTAAAGACATCTTTAAGATTTATAAATAAATAACCTCCTAGAAACAAAATACTTGTAAGTATACACATTAAAACTATACTACCATACTCG
>NZ_BMID01000016.1 GCF_014641655.1 Pseudoblastomonas marina | reverse complement strand
CTCAAATACATAGGGCCCCACGAATACCCCACACACCTTCGTGTGTGGGCCGTATTCGTGGGGTCCCCCGAGTTCCTTTATTTAGCCAAAAACTATTTTATCGTCTTACTGTTCTTCTAATCAAGTAAGGAATTTTTCTAGAGATACTGACTCTATAACTATAGGCATAGAACTGTGTAATATACCACAGATTTCAGAGCATTGACCATAGAATACTCCTTCTCTGTTAATAAAAACAGATACTTGATTTAATCTCCCAGGATAAGCATCACATTTAACACCTAAAGATGGAACAGCGAAGCTATGTATCACATCACCTGCAGTGATGATAAATCTAACGTGTGTTAGTTCAGGAAGGATAACTCTATTATCCACCTCTAACATTCTTAGTGCTCCTTCTTCCAAATCGGATTCCGGTACTATATATGAATCAAATTCTATAAATTCATCATTTGAATCTAAGAAATCAGGATATTGGTAACTTCAATATCATTGGTGCCCCTCTGCTAAAACTGACATTGAAGGATCACTAACTTCATCCATTAAATATAGCAACTTAAATGAAGGGAAAGCAATTAATATTAATATTACTGCTGGAGTAATAGTTCATATTAATTCGATTAATGTACCGTGATTTAAATATTTATGTGAAATTGGTGATTTTGTACTGATATAATTTCTTATTATAGATAATAAGATTCATCCTACACCAAATAGTATTACCACCAGATAGTACATAATATTGTCATGTAATTCAACTAAACCTTCCATCTGAGGAGTAGCACTATCTTGAAAATAGATACCTCATGGGCTTGGAGCATCAAAATTCATAATTAAATTATTAAATAATAATCCCATAAAAAAAGAAATAGAATATTCTATATTGAATATTAAACCATAATAATAAATATATTATATCTTTTCATAAAATATAGAATTTAAATATAACATTAAACTGTATTGTATATTAAGGCTAGGCTAATTCTTATCCACTAACGAAGTATACCCTGTGCCTAATGGGTTTTTATAGCCTGCT
>NZ_BMID01000015.1:298-1110 GCF_014641655.1 Pseudoblastomonas marina | reverse complement strand
GCTATCTGGAAAAAATGGCTCATTACCTTGATCAATACCTCTAAGAGTGTTGTTAAATTTCACTACTTGCTCTTTATACAGCACAATATTCTGATCTACAGTATTGAGATGGGATTTTAGTCCTACGGTGTTTAACGGAGGAAGTCCCTTATCTGTTAAAAGAGTATCGCAGATTTCTCTAACTGAAAGGGGTGCTAACCCTCTACGACTCAATAAACCAGAAGACTCTTGGAAATATATTTTTTTTTGGCCATAAGTCGGAATATCCTTTGAAAAAAGGATAGCTTTATCCCCCTCCGTTGGAGTTGAAATTTCACTCTTATGAGTATTAATCCTATCCCGCGCTTCAGCTAGGAAATCATAACTTATAGTACTGTCTGGATTTCCTGAGGGGGTATTCCCCTCTGCGGGGTCCCCCCCACCATTTTTAGGGGAGATAGAATATATATCCGCCATGTAGTTATCTTCCATAAATATCCCACAAAAAATAGAATTTAAACCATTTCATATTGTATACACCCAAAATATGGTAATTTTATTTTCATAGAGTCAGATTTTAGAGAAAAAGAGACAGCTATTAAAGAAAAAGATACGTGTTTTAATAGCATCGATTAAATTTTTTATAGAAGACACTTTTCCACCCATACGAGGTAAACTAAAAGGGATAAAAACCAATAAAAGATCTACAAATATAAAACATTTTAGCAACGTTAAGGAGTTAAGCTCCATGAACATTATTAATTCTGTTAGAATTACAGCTAAAAAAACTAAAATTATAACTAAGAAATTATTAACCTTTTTAATCATTATGT
>NZ_BMID01000015.1:0-281 GCF_014641655.1 Pseudoblastomonas marina | reverse complement strand
TCATAATTGGCATGAGCCAATATGGCCCCCATACTTAATCTTAAAAATTTGTTGTTAAGCATTTTAATTTGGATTTTATTAAAATGCCTGTACAACGGGTTAATTATGCTATAATTTACGTGACTTTGGATACTATTGATTATATATAAACCATCCAAACTTGTAGTACTTGATCCATACAGTAGACCACCTACACCTAATCCTAATAAAATAAAGGAGCAATGAAATATACAATATAATTTTGTAATAATAAAATCGGGACTTCTACTTATAGTACCTGA
>NZ_BMID01000014.1 GCF_014641655.1 Pseudoblastomonas marina | reverse complement strand
GTAAGGGTGACCAAAAAATAAAGGTTTTTTTTTATTTATTATGAACAGTTTATTCTTGATAAACGAAAGTTTCACAAATGGTTATATATCGAGCGTGCTGGATATAATATCTATACTCGCGATTTTTTGTGGTATATCTGTAATTGTAAATAAAAATCCTATAATATCTGTATTATTTTTAATAGGGTTATTTGCTAGTGTTTCTTCTTATTTAATTCTATTAGGTTTAAGTTTTATAGGTTTAGCCTATTTAATAGTATATATAGGAGCAATATCTATTTTATTTTTATTTATTTTAATGCTGATAAATATTAGAATAAGTGAACTTCAAAGTAATACTAATAATAGTATACCTTTAACAATTATTCTTGGAATTTCTCTTAGTTATTCTTTATTTCAATTGTTACCTTATGATATAGCTATTTTAAGTAATTTTAGTAGTAATATAAATAATAATTTATATAATCTTTCTATGAATAAACAAAATAACGGAAATTTTGGAATTAATACCACTCCCGCAGTTTCACTGCAGCCTAAAAATAATGACTTATTATTTGTTACTAGTAAAATATGAGATGGAAATTTGGCAGAAAGTAATCATATAACAACTATAGGTAACGTAATGTATAGTAACTATAGTATCTGATTGTTCTTAGCTAGCTTTATTTTACTATTAGCTATGGTTGGATCTATAGTGATTATAATGAAATCTAATGCTTCTTGAGGCGGAGCCTTACCTAATACGAGGGAAACCAAAACCGAGGGGAGGTAGAATGAAAAATACTAAATCGGAGGATATATAACCACCGGAGCTTTAGCTTCTGGCTGCTTGCTTTAGCTAAAGCAAGCTACTAGTACTGAGGAGGCTAGCTTCGCCAGCCCCCCAATAGTAAGGCAAAGCAGATATGACTGTTGAAGAACTATTAGAAATGAAATGTTAGAGAAGAATAAAAAAGGACGAGGACAACTTCGTTTAGCTGTAACTATCAAAAATATATTGATCCCAGCAGCACAACTTCGTTTAGCTAGCTAACTAAAAACCATATAAAAACTTACAAATATCCACCCCTCCGGGGTGGAATCGACCCGTCCCCCCGCCCTGCAGTACTGCAGGGGGG
>NZ_BMID01000013.1 GCF_014641655.1 Pseudoblastomonas marina | reverse complement strand
ACCTTACTCGATTATTTTTATTAAGAACCTCAATAGTATACGGAAATGTACAAAAATAGTCAAACAACATCTACAAAATGTCAGTATAAAATTCCACCCTCAAAACCTACATGATGGTTGTCAGTTAAATGGTAAGCAAATATTCTTCATAAAGCTACCGCTAAGAAAATTGTCCCTATTATAACGTGTATCCCATGAAATCCTGTAGAAAAGAAAAAACATGTACCAAAAGCACCATCACTAATAGTGAAAGATGATACACTATACTCAACACCTTGGAAGCCTGTAAATATTATTGCTAATAAAATAGTGGCGATTGAACCATATAGAGCTCCTTCTCTTTCTCCTTTAATTAAAGCATGATGAGCGTAAGTGATTGTCGCACCACTAGATAAAAGTATCACTGTATTTAGAAGAGGTAATTCGAAAGGATTTACAGGTTCTATACCTATAGGTGGTCATTGAGCTCCTAATTCAACAGTAGGTGTTAATGCGCTATGAAAGAAAGCTCAAAAGATAGCTAAAAAAAATAGAGCTTCAGATACTATAAATAGTATAATACCTAAATTTAATCCCCTTTGCACTGCTAGAGTATGATCCCCTAAAAAAGTTCCTTCAGATATTATATCTCTAAATCATAAAAACATAGCTGAAACTAGTCCAATTAAAGCTATGTAATATAAATAATGAATATTATTAAAATTATGCATAGATAACGCACCAGTAGTTGTTAGATTTAATAGACAAACACTAGTATTTAAAGGTCAAGGAGATGGAGATACTAAATGAAAAGGATGATCCTGGAAATTACTTCTTATTAAATTAGTCATTTGAATCCATTTATTATAATAAAACAATTAATTTAATTTACATTTTCTATAAATATATATATGTATATGTATATATATAGATTACAGCTATAGAGCCGCAAGGCGTCTAATTATTTTTACCCCCCCCGCAAACCTGCCCCCCCCTGCAGTACTGCAGGGTGGGGAAGGGGAGGGGGAAGGCCAGGGATACTTCCCCCCTTCGGGGGGCCTTCCTTAGCCGAAGGCTTCTGCCTTCCTTATGTGCCACTCTCCGAGTGGACTTCGTAGCATAAGTGGGCCCCCTAGCCATTGAAAAAAAAAATGCAGAATATAGCTATTATAGCTATTTAATTAGTGGTTTGGTTTCTATAGAAGGGCGCTCCGCTCCCCTCTAAATTCCTG
>NZ_BMID01000012.1 GCF_014641655.1 Pseudoblastomonas marina | reverse complement strand
TTTAGCTTCCCCCCCCTGCAGTACTGCAGGGCGGGGGGACGGCTAAAAAAAAATTAAGCCAGCCTCAGTGGCTAAAAAAAATGCATAGCCGGCTAAAAAAAATAATGACGGATTAGAGTCAGATTGGTTACGACACTCCCTTTGGGAGGGAGATTTTCTGTGTTCGAGTCACAGTAATCCGATGAGTTGGTTTACGTTACCCCCCTCCTCCACCCCTCCCCCCCTGCAGTACTGCAGGGCGGGGGGACGTGGAGGAGGGGGTAGCGAATTAATTAATTGTATAATGAAGAAGTCTTAGAAATGTAATGGATATAAAGCTTATGTTTATATATATAGACATATATAAGTATATAAAGAGACTACTACCAATAGCTACACTATGTATTAAGGAGAGTATAACTTAATTTATGTTTATGATTTTATCATACCCCTAAAAATGACACCGAGGAGCAAGGGTCGGGTTAGCATCCTGGTTCGTACACCTTGGTGACCTAGGCTAGTACCAGGTCCCCCTCTAAGGGACTTGTCCCCCTCTAAGGGACTTGCGTCGGTCCTATCCTAGGCCGAATAGGTGAATAAATACTTACGGACGGCCTTGGTCTGTCCTAGAGGTTATCAACATATGAACTCTTAGAGAAATTACTTAATAAACGAAGTGAATTGAAATATCTTATTAACTTCAGGAAAAGAAATCAAACGAGATTCTATGATTAGTGTGAACGAAAATAGAGCAGCCTATTAAAATAAGTAAAATGGCTTTAAAGCTGTTTGAATATTGTGGGGAACCTTCCTCAAAGGCTAAATATAATACATGAGTTACAGAGAAAAGTACCGTGAGGGAAAGCTTTGAAATAGTAGTTTTATAAGCAGCTCAAGCAATAAGAAAGCGAGAGCGTACCTTTTGCATAATGGGTCACCAAGTTAATTTTAGATGCGAGCGAATTTATTTATGTTTTTACTGATTAAACAATATAATGAATCATAATTATTTTTGTAACGAGTATTAGTATTAAATCTTAATTTAATATTAGTATAAGTTTTCAGTATGGCGGCTACATAGCATAATCTATGCAGCCAGCCAATAATTGGATTTCCAATCCAATTTCGGTAATAAATAGATGTGCATAGTTAAACCGATCATTAAAATAATGAATAGTGTCTAAAGTTAGACCCGAAGCCTGGTGATCTTACTATAGTCAGGACTATAAAGGTCCGAACGGGTTATCGTTGCAAAGATATCCGAAGAACTATGGTAAGCGA
>NZ_BMID01000011.1 GCF_014641655.1 Pseudoblastomonas marina | reverse complement strand
TAGAGATTATTCAATAAAATAAGGTCAAACTTATTATTCGGGGGACCCCGCCCCCCCTTCGGGGGGCGGGGCCCATAAGCAAAAAGAGGTGGGGCTAAAATCCTGCACCGATGGTGAAGGATTTTATCCCTTTGTTTTGGACCTGACGGGGTGGGTGACGCTTAACCGATCTCCGGTACCTGGCTATTAACTACACCTATCCCAATTAACCCTACTAATTATAACCCTACTAATTATAACAATCACCATAACCTTTCGTTATTAAATTAACGTCAATGCTTGGTAGTATTACAATATTATATTAAATTTCTTTTAAAACATGGACATAACTTTACAAAAAGCGGTAATAATAACGGTAGCTCGTATTCAATCTAATGAAATTTTAGCTTTCTTAATGCGTGATTATAGCGAATTTAGTACTGCAGATTTCGTGGCTATTTTACCTCCTATTGTTGTAGGTATTGGTTCAGCATCCATCGCTACTGCTGCCCTGCTAGTCATTTTAATGGAAATACATCGTAGAGGTCATATATCTGATCGAACGGTTCATATAGACGGTCAGCCCCTCAATGACGAAGTAGTAAATGCTTTAAATGAAGTTAATGAGACGGTGTCTACCGCTACTGACTTGGTGGATAGAACTACATCATTAGTAGAAGGACAGGGCGGGGAGATAGCTGCTAGGGAATTAGATCGAGTTAGAAATATTTTTGATTATGCTAATGATATACGTAGAAACTTAAATGAAATCCTAGCTCGTCTCCCAGAGGAAGGTATTGCTCTAAGAAATATTGATATAGATGAATTTAGAACAATAACCACTGACTTTTTAGATGCATTCGAACAATTCATGAATATTTTATAAAGGACTAATGTAGTTTTTTGAATTAATTTATTTGTATAGCCTTCGCTAAGTATACTAAGGCAAATAAGCTCTCTGCGCAAACCTCTAGGGGTAGGTTATTACAGACCCTATAAAAATAACCTATCCCTCAGAGAGAGAGTATAGCACCAAATTTGGTTTTATTCTTTGCAGTGTCCTTAATAAGTTCTAAGTAGTGTTACACATGTGAAATTAATTCCTTACAATCCAATCCATTGATTGTAATTGAAAAGATTTCACCAAAGGAAATACAAGTATGGGGTCGGTATCACTAAGATGAGCGGGGCTCATTTTGCAGCACACAGTGTAGCATTCGGGACAGTGTTAGGAGTATTCGCTTCACATAGGACGTTAAGTTTGTTAATTATAACAAACAACTGCTTGTTGTCACAGCATGTCGCTGTGCTAACATCAAAAAGTCCAGCCTCTTGTCTGGCTGATG
>NZ_BMID01000010.1 GCF_014641655.1 Pseudoblastomonas marina | reverse complement strand
GGGGGGGGGGAGGGGGTAGCGAGATTTAATTTTTGAACGCTGATGGAGGACATAAATTTAAAGAAGATATATCTTTTAAATTTTTCAACTCTAGATGAGTGGAATCACCACCCATATTTTGTTTTGAATCTATTTTTAAAGCACCTTTTCCCAATTCAAATACAAATCCTGCTGATACAACAAACATAAAACCTAGAATAACCACTAGACTATAGAAAGTATTTATACCTAAACTTCCTACATAAGGGAACATGGTAAATATTTCAAGGTCCAGAATTACAAAACATATCGCCTGTGCAGCTATAGGTGAATCGAAAGGGAATCTAGTTTGATGAAAAGAATGGAATCCACACTCAAACTCTGAATTTTTTTCTTGATACGTTTGAGCCAAATTTCTCATACCTATAAATTTAATATTTTGATTTTAACTATTGTTTTCTGTTCGTATTCATTCTATTACGGATTTTTTTTATTTTATCTAATCCTTCTTTAGTTAAATGCGATTTATTTTCCATTAATCTTACGACTTCGCAAAAATCTATGAAATCGAGCCGGGAGGCGTCTTTCCTTTTAAAGGATATTTAATGAAAAATGGAACAATAATATCTTTTATACCTCCCCCCCTCCAGCGAAGCTGGAGGGGGGTAGCGAAAAATTAGTTACTTTAAAATCAATAACACCTCTTCCCTCTCGGGACCTCCAGAGAGGGTCCTCCCTGGAGGAAGAATCTAAACTTGTATTCCCACATCCTAAATATTCAATTAAGCTTTTTATTAAATACTCATCTCGCCACCCCCTCCAGCTTCGCTGGAGGGGGGAATTACTTTGAGTTAAAATAAAACTTAATTTAACTGCTTCTCCCACCCGTAGGGTTGATGTTTTAGACTTAAAAACTACGACACTAAAACAACCCTCTGCATCAACAAATCCAGATAATCAAAAAGGATTCGGAATTTGAGGTAACGATGTATCAGGTCTTAAAACAGTATTAATACCAGGAAAAGCAATACTTAAATCATTATTTAAACCATTATTTATTACAGCCTTTATAGCTACAAGTTCCAAGAGTCCTTCCACTCGGCCCCCCCTCCAGCGAAGCTGGAGGGGGTAGCGAGTGGATGACTTTTGTTTTTAATTAAATTATGAGCCAATTTAAACAACTTATAATCAGCTTGTTTTTTAGTTATTATGGGGTATTTATCAAAATGATTAATTAGACGCCTGGCGGCTCGACCTTTTAAAGATTCTACTCGGTATTGTGCAGAATCCCACTCTCCGAGTGGAAATACATTACCTACACCAAAAAATTCTTTAATGTTATTTAATAAACTTAAGTCTTTTTTATGTAAGTTTATTA
>NZ_BMID01000009.1 GCF_014641655.1 Pseudoblastomonas marina | reverse complement strand
GTCTAGCCTTTTGGTATCTTTAATGAAACCCGCTAATGGAAAGTAATTAAAGAATCGTAAAGGCTTACTACCTCATACAATGGAAGCGGAGTGGAAGTTGTATGGGAGAAGATACGTGAATCCAGTTGGGCTCCACGGGATCATCGATCCCTATACCAGGGACGTAGGGTAACGGCCTACGCCTCGGGAGTTGGATGGGTAGATCGGGGCAGTGGATCATGCAGAATTCCGTATCCCAAGGAACGCATAGAATGAGGGCCCGCCAAACTCGACACAAAAGCCAAATCGAGATATTGGGTGTAAATATTTATATTATGATTAATTTTTATTTGCCCAGATATCACATTAAAATTGCAGCACGATTATTTTCAACGAATGGAAATGGAAATAGTGATCAAAATCAAGAAATTTTTTCATCTGATAAAAGTAATGATTTTAAATATTTGAAAGATTTCAAGAAGGATCACAAGGATTTTAAATGAGTTGCTAATGCTGATCCTCAACATTTGAGTTTAAGTAAGATTGGTGAGGGGGGGTCGAGTGGAAAGTAGAGTATTATCCGGACCTAATACTCGAAGTCTCAATTTCATATACAATTTCTACATCGATCTTCAACATCAAATGTATAAATTGCAACTTATATGATCCTTTGGTTCCCTTCTAATTCCTCGAACTAAATCGGGGGACCCCACAACTTCGTTGTGGGGACCCTATCGTTCTGTGGCACCATGACTCCGATAATACATAGGTCAACCCCTTCGAGTTCTCATTAACTTCAACTCAAAATCTGAAGATCCTAAAAAAGACAAGGGGTTTAATAAAATAGACGCCTTGCGGCTCTAGTAAGTGTTACCGACACTTACAGGAAAAATATGAAATTAAAATTAGTTATTGTCCGGTATAATAACTTTAACCATAATTAATCCTCCTTTGTCTATTTTATCAAACGTTCTTTTATAAAAATCCACAGACCTCAAATCTATCTTCCAGAGCCGTCTCCGGGTATTGACTTACATATTATTGGTGATAACCACATTACTGTTCTAATATTGAAAGGAGCCTTCAAAGGCTTCTGTTCACTAATTTTACAGCGACCCGAGGAATAGGGGTCGCTAATTAGTGTTGAGGAGGTTTAACAAGTAATATACTCATAAAACTCCTTCTACCCCCCTCCTTTGCTTAATTGCAAAGGAGGGGGTTGCGAAGTACAGAAGTCTTTAAGACTAGAAATCCTTGCAACAAAGAACTAAGATCGGATTTCTTCCATGAGAATCCAGCTAACTGCTAATTTTACCTTTCCTAAAATCTCAATAAGTTCCACCCCTCCGGGGTGGCTTATCTTAAAATAGAGGCTACGAACAAAATTGAGTTGATAA
>NZ_BMID01000008.1:376-1397 GCF_014641655.1 Pseudoblastomonas marina | reverse complement strand
CTACGCACCATTGAGCGTGTTCTTGTTTTACGATAACCTCGGGATCTAGGACCTTGATCTGTTTGTGTTGTTTCATCCTCTGAATCTGTTTCTGGTGCTAATCGGTCTTGATTAGGACCTGAGCTTGCACCTGAATTTCCTTTTGCAGATGGAGGTGAATCTGAACCTCCTGATGCACCTGAGTCTGAACCTTTTTTATATAAAGTTAAAGGTCCACGTGGAGATGGTGTTTTTTTTTCACAAGACTCACCACCTACACCCGCAGGTAATTCAAAATCACTATAATATAGTTCTCCAAAAATTCTAGCTAAACTACCAAATAGGTACATCAAGGTTCAAAGATGAAGATCTAAAAATATTGAAGAAGCTTTAGGAGCTTCTACTCCTAAATTGGACGCTTCTACTCCTAAATTGGACTCTACTCAAATCATATTAAATAATCTTAAGCCAAAAAAAGGGAAATTTTTTACCAAATTTTGAGTAAAAAATACCAGAGTTCATATCTCCTGATCATAACAAATATATATACCTTTAACTATTAACATAGTAGGTAGAGCAAAAAAAATAAATATTTTAAACTTCTTAATCATATTCATTCAGATGGCTTTAGATATTTCAGTAATACGAGATTTAGAAGGTCAGTTCCAAATAGATGCTTGTAAATTTGAGGTCACAAAAAGGTGAGGTTTTGGTGGTGTTAAAGTTAGTTTATGAGTTAAAAATTGGATGAAAGTTAAAAGTTCAAGAAAATTAATTTTGCCTCCCACTGATTTCTTTTTGTTCCCCATATGATGATAATCTAAAAAATGATAAAAAAAATGATGAAGATTGTAATGGAAGACTCACGAATGAATGAGGTTTAGGTGGGCTACTTATAGATCATTCTAAACTAGGATAACTTCTATTTAAAAGAGCACGTAAACTATCAGTATAGAATTGTGGGATTGATCATGGATATCTACCTGCGTATTCTCCTTGAACTAGTTGTATATACACAATATATAAGAATAATCAAGAAGCT
>NZ_BMID01000008.1:0-366 GCF_014641655.1 Pseudoblastomonas marina | reverse complement strand
ACACTTACGATTGACCCAAAACTACTTATTAAATTTCAACCTGAAAATGCGTCAGGGTAATCACTTATTCTTCTTGGCATACCTTGTAAACCTAAGAAATGTTGAGGGAAGAATGTTAAATTAACCCCTATGAATAAAAGTCAGAATTGAGCTTTAGATAACACCATATTATAATTTAAACCTAATATTTTAGGTACTCAGTGATATCATCCGCTAAACATTGCAAATACAGCACCCATACTTAATACATAGTGAAAATGAGCAACTACGTAATAAGTATCGTGGAATGCTATATCTAAAGATGCATTCGCTAAAACAACTCCACTTAATCCCCCAATTGTGAACATAAATACAAAACCTAAAGCA
>NZ_BMID01000007.1:767-1633 GCF_014641655.1 Pseudoblastomonas marina | reverse complement strand
CATTATCTTACCTTTATTAGGGTCTATAGTTGCTGGCTTTTTTGGTAGAAAAGTTGGAGTTAGCGGTGCACAATTAATTACCTGTTTAAGTGTAATAATCACTACAGGTTTAGCTATATTAGCTTTTTTCGAGGTTGGTTTTAATAATATCCCTGTGACTATAAATTTATTTAGATGAATAGATAGTGAGTGATATAACATTCTTTGAGGTTTTCAATTTGATAGTTTAACAGTGGCAATGTTAATACCTGTATTAATAATAAGTTCTTTAGTTCACATATATTCAATTTCGTACATGAGCCATGATCCTCGGGGTCGCGTTAGGGGAAAACGCGTCTATGGGGATAAACTGTCAAATTCCGGGGAAGTCCTAAAGCTTAAGGTACCAAGCTGTAGTTGAAAAACTATGAGTGGCTGAAGTAATTACTCAGGTACGGTAACAAGCCTTAAGATGAGTGAAAACAAAATGGATAATCGCGGATCTAAGTCAGTAGTAATCGATAGTAATTCTACTGTAAAAGAGCAACGAGTAGACGGCAGTTGATCCATAAAGTCACATTTAATGGATTTAAGATGTACTCTAAGGGGTTTCGAAAGAAACAGAGGTATAAAACTCGGTTTCAACCTGCAACAAGGTTGAAACTCTGCTAAAATCCCATCTAAGCAATTCGATTTTAAAAAAAAATTTTCTACCTATAATTCCACTCTACGAGTAAATCCTTGAGTCTGATCTGGTTTAATAGATGGTGAGGGTTCATTTAACATAATAGTGGATAGAAATAAAAGTCGTAAATTAGGTTGACGTGCTCAATTGAAATTTCAATTAAGTCTACACACAAAAGATCTTAACTTATTATATCTATTAC
>NZ_BMID01000007.1:0-757 GCF_014641655.1 Pseudoblastomonas marina | reverse complement strand
TGGGTGGTATTGGTTCTATTCATTTAGCTCGAAACCGAGATATAGTTAATTATTCAATAGATTCAATTGAAGATTTAAATAAACTTATTATTCATTTAGAAAATTATCCGTTATTAACTCAAAAAGCCGCGGATTTTTTTTTATTTAAACAAGCGGTAAAACTTGTAAATAATAAAGCTCATCTTACTGTTGAAGGTTTAAATCAAATAGTAAATATAAAAGCATCAATGAATTTAGGTTTATCTGACACGTTAAAATCAGAGTTTGCTGGATATACTCCAGTTGAAAGACCTGTAATAAATTGTGATAATGTATTTTTAGACCCTTATTGAATTTCAGGATTTGTAAGTGCTGAGGGAAACTTTGATGTTCGTATGCCATCAACCAATAGTAAATTAGGTTATCGAGTACAATTGAGATTTAGAATATCCACTCTACGAGTGGATATTAGATTAATGGAGAAAATAGTTGAATACTTTGGGTCAGGAAAGATTTACAAATATGGTGGTAAGTCTGCTGTTAGTTTAACAATAGTTGACTTTACTGATATTACCAATATATTGGTTCCATTTTTTAATAAATACCCTATAATTGGTATAAAACTCTATGATTATCTTGATTGATGTAAAATTCATAGTTTAATGATTAATCGTTCTCATCTGACGGTTGAGGGTATAAATTCAATTTCCCTCCTCCTTGGAAGGAGGAGGTAGCGAAAGATAAAATCGCAACCCCCCTCCATGTGGAGGGGGGGAGG
>NZ_BMID01000005.1 GCF_014641655.1 Pseudoblastomonas marina | reverse complement strand
TAGTGGTTTGGTTTCTATAGAAGGGCGCTCCGCTCCCCTCTAAATTCCTGCCTTCTCCACTAATAGCCTCTAAGATGAATCGAACATCTATCCTAATATTAACAGTATTATGCTCTACCGTTGAGCTATAGAAGCTCATTAATATTAATAATTAATATTAATATTAATATTTAATCTTTAGACTAGCAATGAAGCCCTGAAGCTCATTCCTATAGGAGAGAAAGGAATTGAACCTTCGACGACTAATTAGTCATTAAGTTTACAGCTTAACCCGTCATACCAACAAACGGAACCCTCCTTTATATATATATACTTTAAAATAAAGAATATATACATAAGGATATATTTTCCCTATAAAATGGAACGAGGCAATTTTCGCCACGAACCCAGGGGGTGTATATCCAATCGTATTGTTCAACATTGATAAGTCCCGTGCAACTTCCACTACACGAACCGTATTTCGACTTAACACTAATCAGAGCCGCGCATACGAAGGATCCTATTATAACATCTAAACCTATATGTCTACTTACTTATAACAGAAAAGCAAACTTATTGCACGCACTCCTTTCAGCATGTGACGAGTGGTTAGTACCAATCCGAGGGAATATTCACCGTGTCATGGTGATTCACGATTACTAGCAATTTCTTATTCATGCAGTCGAATTTCAGACTACAATCCTTGTATATTTTTATCCTATTTTTTGAGATTAGCTAAAATTCACATTTTTGCATCTCTTTGTTTAGGAAAATGTGGCACGTCTATAGCCCACAATATTTAGGCCATGATGACTTGTCTTGATCCCTTTTATCATTTCCTATATAAAGGTGAACTGCTTTATAATATTTACAAATAAAGCAAGGGTTTACGTTAATTCCATGGAACGAACCACAGTTTCGCAACATCAACTGAAGACAGCCGTGCAACACTTGTATTAATAATTAAATATAGTTGGAATATGGTATTTACTATATTATCCATTATTTTTCTTTTTTCTCCCCCCCCGCGGCAAACCTACGGGGAGGGGAAAATTGAGTGCTTGCCATATCAAGCATAAAAAATAATATCATTATTATTAATATTCAAATTGTGGTAAGGTTTTTCGTGGGTCACCGAATTAAATAACATACTTCATTGCTGGTGTCAGAAACGGTCTAGTGATTTCAGTTCCTGCGTTGCCGCCTTACTCTTGAGGTGAAATGCTTACACTTTCATTTATAGACTAAATTAAAAATCTAACCTATGGCATTCATAATTGTCTGCAAAGACTACTGGGGTATCTAATCCTTTTTGTTCCCTTTGCCTTCGTCCTTCGACGTCAGTTTTTACATAAAAGATTGCCTTCGCCTTTACCCGTCCCCTAGGTATCACAGAATTTTATCTCTCCACTCTAGAGTACGACCTTCTTACATAAAACTCTAGAAAAATTGTCCCCTATATTTGGGCGAATTTTTCCGTCTGAGTACCCTTTAAACCTATTTATGATGATTAACACTAGTCTCTTACGTATTGCCGCGACTGCTGGCACGTAATTAGTCAAGACAAATGTACATATTGTCATTATCAATATGTATACAGAATTTTACTCGATAAATCGACGTGGAGTCTCCCCCCAATATGGACTAGAAGTATATACCTCATGTGTCAAGAAGACCAGGGGACTAAGGATCTTCTAACGATCACTCATCCATTTGCAAAGTTGACCCCTCATTCCTCCAAGTTACCAGTTCAGGCGTGGGCCCATTGACCAAGATTCCTCACTGCTGTACCTATTTGCCTTGGGATTTTTTCATTCCCAATGTGGTCGATCAGCCTTTTCAGCTTCGACTAAGAGAATTATTGGCTTGTTAAGCCATGACCTTAACAACTACCTATCTCTGAAACTTTTCTCATCCTCTTAAAGCGGATATAATATAAGTAGGCCCCTTTCAACAGGTGCCTAAGATATCCTTTTGCAATATGAAGGATTTGCCTTCACTTTAAGTTAAGCGAAAAAATATTATACTCACCTGTACACCACTTTTAATTAAGAGGTTTTAGGGGCACAAGTTCCCCTAAAACACCCGCTTAAGTCAAAGATTAAACCTTAGCTTAAGCCACAATAAACCCCTTAGCTTAAGCCACGATGAAACCCCTTTCTTAG
>NZ_BMID01000003.1 GCF_014641655.1 Pseudoblastomonas marina | reverse complement strand
ATCTTACTATAGTCAGGACTATAAAGGTCCGAACGGGTTATCGTTGCAAAGATATCCGAAGAACTATGGTAAGCGAGTGAAAGACAACACTGACTAGGATAGCTGGTTTTCTGCGAAACCTATAATAGTAGGCAATTTAAGTAACATCTTAGTAGGTACAGAACTTAATCTCAGACAAGATGTAGATTTTCATACCTATGTTTAGGTATGAAATGCATTTTTTTTTGTATACATCGGGGGATCGTGAAGATTTTATCGGTGAGTATGTAGACTCGGAATGACAAAGATGAATCTTGAATAATCAGACATAGAATGATAAGGTTGTATGTCAAAAGGGAAACAGCCCAGAACAAGAGTTAAGGTTCCAAAATTATTATTAAGTGAAATAAAGAAAGTTTTTATATAAGTCGACAAGAAGATGGGCTTGGAAGCAGCCATAATTTAAAGATCTCGTAACAGAGCACTTGTTAAATCTTAAAAGCATCGAAAATTTAACGGATCTAAATAATATACCGAAACCTTGTCCATATGTAACATTAGTAATAATATGCTATTAATGTTATTTGATGGGGTAGCAGAACGTTGAGTGAATCTTAGATTTTTTTTTTATAACTAAATATAGATGATAACTCAAGTGAGAATGGTGACATGAGTAACAAAAAAGAGTTTAAGGTACCTAAAAGGTATCTTAGAGTCTCGCCTAAAGCTTATGGCTACGTCAAGTAACGGCCTCTAAGTTTATAATCTGAAGATTATGACGATGAGAAAATAACGCGCAGAAGTGCGCTGCTTTGATACTTATGGTACCAACATTTAAAAGTGAAAATTGTGCAGGAAGGATCAGTATCCTTTCATTCTTATGTGGGGGAGTGGACAAAACTGAACAGAGTGTATCTGAACACAGATGAGTCCACACCCCCCCCCATGTAATGAATGAATGACAAACCGTACCTAGAATCTGAAACAAGTAAGCTAGTAGAGAATACGAAGGCGTGAATGAGATAACAATCATAAAGGAACTCGGCAAACTAACTACCGTAACTTAGGGATAAGGAGAGCTCATTAGTCTCGATTAATACGAGTAAAAAGGAAGAAGCATGGAATATTGTTGTACGACTGTTTAATTAAAACAAAGCACTTTGCAAAAAGACGATAAGTCTAAGTATTGAGTGTGATTTCTGCCCGATGCCGGCTGGTTAACGAATTTTCTAAATTGAAAAAAAATTTGGTTTCAGAGGAACCCCCGGTTAATGGCGGCCTTAGCGTGAGGGTCCTAAGGTAGCGAAATGCCTTGGCCGTTAAATGCGGTCTTGCATGAATGATGTAACGATACAACAGCTGTCTCTATGATTGACTCAGTGAAATTGGAATAACTGTGCAGATACAGTTTACCTCTAGTTAGACGAGAAGACCCTATGCAGCTTTACTGTTACTAATTATTGAATACGATTCTGAAAATTTCCAGTGTAAAAGGTAATCGATAAGATATAATTGAAACACCTTTATTTTTCTATCGTATTATTAAACCTTAAATTAAGGAACAATTGTTAGAAGACAGTTTATGCGGGGCACAGGCCCCATAAAGAGTAAATGGGTGTGTCTAAAATTTATAAATTTATGTTTGCAATTTTTTATAGTGATTATATATCAAATCATCTTTATGCTATTCATAGAGTGTATTTATTATATTCCTTGGGTACAGTATAAAAATTATATATGTATTAATTTACATATATTTTTTCTAAGAAATTAGGTAAGATTTTGTTTATAGAGAAATTAGATGTAAAAAAAAAATCTTATGAGGGCGGTATTTAATAATCCGCTTCTAATATTTTTTTGTAGTTATTATTATAAATTTAATAATAATCATGTTTATTACTTAAAAAGCTTAATGGCTTAATCTTGCCTTACTGTTTGATTAACAACAAATCTTACAGTCGCGTAAGCGGGGCATAGGATCACAAGATACAAAAAGGAAAGATCTTGGATTTTTGGAAAAGCTACGCTAGGGATGTTTGTCCTTCAATATTCTATTTAAGGGTGCTCCAAATGAGGCCTAAGGTGAAGCCTCAGCAAGCTCCACCCTTCGCAATGTAGCCTTAATAATTTAGTGCTCCTGCAGTCCTTTTTTTTCCCCCGCAAGCTTGCGGGTAGCCTCCGGCTAAGCGAAGCTCGGCCCTACCACTTCCCCCCCCCCCTGCAGTACTGCAGGGAGGGGGAGGTTAGGAGCTCAAAAAATTACAGGACGCACATATTTATTTAGCTATAAACATTGCCATCCTTAAATAAAATTATTGATAATATATTGGGTTAATTTCAAAAATTACTTTTATAATTTAAGTAAATTTGAAGCGAAATTTATCTTAGCATAAGGTGGGTGCTAGCACACAGTGTAGCTCGCTAGTGGCTAGTGGCTAGTGGCTAGTGCCTACTAAAAAGATAAAATCGTTCAACGACTATAAGGTGAGTAATGCTAACAATAATCCTTTATTAACACCCAACTTTCTTTTTTTTATTATGTATAAAATATATAAATCAGCAAGTAGTAAAATAATTTAAGATGAATAATACTAACACTAACACTAATAATAAAAATTTAGCCTCCTCTTCCGCTAGTGTAATTTTTAGTAAATATATAAATAATAATAATAATAAATTAATACCTTTTAAGATAAAAAATTCTGACCTAGGAAGAACGAGATATTTCCCTCCTATATCTAAAGAATGAAAAAATAGTATTTATGTCTTTAATCATAATAACTTAAAAAATTTACCTCTTTTTGATATAAATATTAATTCCTTAATAAAAGATTATTTTAATTTACAATTTAAGGATAAAATTTTATTCAAAAAAAAGAGACTTTCTAAAGTTAAAGTTGTATCTCTGAATAAAATATATGCTAGTAAAGCGGAAATAAAGCATACTAATACTAAAGCTATTTTAACTGTGTATACTTTTAATCGAGAAAAGATATCTTTATATAAAAAAATAAAGAAATTAAAAAAATCTTTTTATTTTGTTTTTGATAAAATAATTTCTTTTAGTGAACGTGTAATATTGAGTGGTGTTCCTATAAGGGTAGATAAGGATGGTAAGGTATTATCAAATCTGTATTTACCTTTTAGATTACGTGGTGTATTACCTTGAATTACTGAATCTCATGTGAATATTTGGAGAAAAATAATTATAGCTTCCCTATATAAAGAATTAATACTTCTTAGAAAATACAAATTAAGATTAGATCTTAATAAGTATAAATTTGAAGAAAAACTTTTATATAGATTAAATAATTTAATAATGAAGTATTATAATAAAAAAGTAGAGTTTAATATTGTAAATATGAGATCTTTTCTTCTTAATAGTGATATATTGACTAAAATATTAGCACTTAAATTGAAAAACAGGAATGCCCGTGTAATAAAAATTATGGATGTTATATTAAATAAGGCAAATTTACCTAAAATAAATAGAGTTCAGGAAAAAGCTTCCTTAATAAAAAGTGTAGATTGAAATTTATTAGAAAATAAGTTTAAAAATCTCAATTTAAGTTTTATATTAAATGATGCTTCGTACGCGGAGCGTAATAATTTATCTGAATTGTTAAATAAATTATATTATAATGTTCTTTTAGTCAGCCAAAAAGGGGTATGAGCGCTTCGCTCCCCGAAGGGGGAGCAGCCTTCCTTCCACTCAAAGAGTGGAGGCTCGCCTACTAAATTTATTCAGAAAGGCGCAGGCGCAGCTTCGCTAGGAGGAAATGCTAAGGCGCAGCCTAAAGTTTCTAGCTTCGCTAAGGCCAAAAAATATGCAAAAATATATCAAATCATATTTAATTCTATAAATTATAAAAATATGGGTGGTCTAAGACTGGAAATTAAAGGTAGATTAACTAAACGTTATAGAGCTGATAGATCTTTATTTAAAGTAAAATGAAAAGGTGGATTAAAAAATCTAGATTCGTCATATAAAGGGTTATCATCTGTAAATATGAGAGGTTATGCTAAACCTAATGTAGAGTATTCAATATTTACATCTAAACGTCGTATTGGAGCTTTTGCAGTAAAAGGTTGAGTTAGCGGTAAATAGAAATCCCGTATCCCCCCGTCCCCCCGCCCTGCAGTACTGCAGGGGGGGAGG
>NZ_BMID01000002.1:5000-6426 GCF_014641655.1 Pseudoblastomonas marina | reverse complement strand
TTTTTTTTTTTTTTTTTTTTTTTTTTTTTTTTTTTTTTTTTTTTTTTTTTTTTTTTTTTTTTTTTTTTTATATATATTTTTCTTACTTTCCTTCTACCTTTTTACTTTTGTAATGTCTTGCCCCCTTAGTAAGCTTCTTCCTTTCTTTTTCTTTTTATTCTTCTTTTCGTCCTCTTGTTCTACCTCCAAATCTTTATTAGGTAAGGGCGTTTATAAAGTAAATAAACACTTTTAGAGTAGTAGGAGCCGGATTATAACAAGGGTAGAGGTTTTTTTTATAAATATAGGAAGAAGAAGGTATTCGGAGGCGACTAAGTCGATCAACTAGAACCTATACGGTCTTGAATGAATTGTTAGGGAAGGGCAGGTAAATAATTGATAGTAGGAAAGAAGAAAAAGAAGAAAAAAAGAAAAAAAAAAAAGAAATTTTGAAAGTAGTAGAAGAAGAAGGGTAGTAGAATTTAGGGGGTATAAACAGTTAGTAGAGTAGGTAGGGTGTTAGGTGGCTTTGGTTGTATGGGTAGGGAGGATATGTTGAGGTTAGTATATTAATAAAGAAGGTTGAATTGGTAAATGTAAAAAGAAAAAGATAAGAGTAATATGAATACTTTTGGTATAGTTATAAGATGTTGTAAATTATATTAGGGAAGATAAAAAGTAGTTAGCTTTTTACTTAGTGGAAACGTAGTTTGAGTGGACGCTGTAGGGTAGGCACGTCTGCTTTATATAAGAAAGGCGCGGCCGAGGTTGAAAAGGTGGAAGAGGGAAAGGCAGTGAAGGGTGGTACTTACCGAGTGCAGGGTAGGCAAGAACGACCGGGTAGGTAAGGAAGGCGCAATCGACCTTTGGAAGCCGAAGTTTTGAAAAGGAAAATTGCGAGTAGGTAGCGCTTATTAAGTGTAGGGTAGGTAAGAACTACAGGGTAGGTACGACGGGCCTGTATGAGAAAGGTAAGATCAAAGTTGAAAAGAAAAAAGTAGTAGGCGGGTAGTACCTACCGAGTGCAGGGTAGGCAGGAATGACCGGGTAGGCAAGGAAGGCGCAACCAACTTGACGAGGAAGGCGTGGTCTTTGTGAACTTGGAGCGAGATTCCTGAGAAGGTGCGACCCAGTTGGGTGGCTGGGTGGCCGTGAGTCGATTTTTAAAATTTCCCATACTGGGGAATTTCGCGGGAGTTGAAAAGTCGCGGCTCAGACCGTCGGGCCGCACCGTCCCCAGACTCGAGGTCGGAGGGTATACAAGAAGGAGCGGCGGAGAGCAATGGGAAAGAGCGAGCGGTAAGACTGCTCGGTCGTCCCTGCCTCCGGCTCCCTCTTACAGGTGTGGGCAAGGACGTACAGGGCCTGCTCCACCTGGAAGCCTTCTGCGGGAGGGCTGCTCTGGCCTGTGGCCTAGGCACCTTCCCGCGGTAACCTGCAAAGGAAA
>NZ_BMID01000001.1:2576401-2576820 GCF_014641655.1 Pseudoblastomonas marina | reverse complement strand
ACCTCCGAGGTCAAGGGCCTGAACATGGCGATGCGCAATGCCAATGACGGCATCAGCCTCGCCCAGACCGCCGAAGGCGGGATGAACGAAATCACCAACATGCTGCAGCGCATGCGCGAACTGTCGGTGCAGTCGGCCAACGGCACGCTCTCGGCCGGCGACCGCACGAACCTGCAGGCGGAAGTCACCGCGCTGATCGGCCAGATCGGCGACGTGTCGGGCCGCACCGAGTTCAACGGCGTCAAGCTGCTCGACGGCACCAATGCCTCGATCGCGATCCAGACCGGTTCGAAGGCCGGTGAACAGGTCACCGTTGCGCTGACCGACGTCGATGCCACCGCGCTCGGCGTGGCCGCGCTCGACATCAGCACCGAAGCCGGTGCCGCTGCCGCGCTCACGGCGCTCGACACGGCGCTGAC
>NZ_BMID01000001.1:2576064-2576391 GCF_014641655.1 Pseudoblastomonas marina | reverse complement strand
AAGCTGCTCGACGGCACCAATGCCTCGATCGCGATCCAGACCGGTTCGAAGGCCGGTGAACAGGTCACCGTTGCGCTTTCGAACGTCACGGCCGGCGCGCTGACCGACGGCACGACCGCCGTGTCCGCGATCGACATCAGCACGGTCGCCGGTGCGAACCTTGCGCTGTCGTCGCTCGACGCCGCGCTCAACACGGTCACCACCGCGCAGGCGAACCTCGGTGCCTCGCAGAACCGCCTCGAAGCGACCGTTTCGAGCCTGACCGACCGCGTCACCAACCTGTCGGAAAGCCGCAGCCGCATCCAGGACGCCGACTTCTCGGCCGAA
>NZ_BMID01000001.1:2074426-2576054 GCF_014641655.1 Pseudoblastomonas marina | reverse complement strand
TCGACGCAGCTCGCGAAGTTCCAGGTCCTGAGCCAGGCGTCGACCGCGATGCTCGCCCAGGCCAACCAGAGCCAGCAGGGCGTCCTCAGCCTGATCCGCTAATCGCGGAGATAGCCGAAACGCATGGCGGCCCTTCGGGGCATTCCCGATCCTTCGTGGTCGGGGATGTCCTGGGGGCCGCTTTCCGTTGTCGCCCGCGCGCACGGGCATGACGGAATCTAATTGAAGGGTTCAGGCGTAGCCGGACAGGCGCTTTCGCAACCGGTCGAGCGCCGACTTCTTGATCTGGCAGATCCGCGCCGCGGTCACATCGAGCACTGCGCCGATTTCCTCGAGGTTGAGTTCCTCGATGAAGAACAGCTGCAGCACCATCTGCTCGCGCTCAGGCAAGCCAACGATCCCCTCGCGCACCAGCGCCTCGAGCTGCGAGCGTTCGATCGCGACCTCGGCATCTTCTTCCTCCGAAGCGAACCAGATGCTGTGCTCGGAGTAGACCTCGTCCATCGAATCCATCTGCACGTCGGCCGCCTGGTCGACACGGGCGAGGAATTCCTCTGGAGTCAGGCCCAGTTCCCCGGCCAGCTCGCTTTCCGAGGCTTCACGCCCCAATCGCGTGCGCAGCTTGTCCTGCGCGAGACGCAGGTCGCGGCGGAAATCGAGCGCCGAGCGACACAGATTGCTCTGCGAGCGCAGGTAATCCATCATCGCCCCGCGAATGCGCGTGCCGGCATAGGTCGAGAACTGGTAGCCCTGCTCCTCGTAGCGACGCGCGGCCTCGATCAGCGCGATCATGCCGATCTGGATCAGGTCCTCGACCTCGATCGTGGAAGGGGCGCGGCCGGCGACATGCCAGGCGATCTTGCGCACCAGCGGGACGTTTTCCTCGATCAGCTTGTTCGGATCAAGGCGCGCGGGTTCGCGGCCGTAAGTCAGCGTTTCAGCGGTTTGGAAATTCATCGTCTGACTCTCCTTACAGCTCGGTGAAGCTGTGATCGGCGGGCCGCGGGCCCGGGTTCTGCGCCTCGGCCCTGCCGCCGACGGTGGCGATCACTTCGACCGGCTTGTCGTCGGGCAGTTCGCGGAACGAGAGCACAGGCGTATCGGGGAAGCGCGGGCGCAACAGGTCCGACAGCGCCTTGCGCGCGGGCGGCGAGGTGACGAGCGCAAAATTCTGCTGGCGCAGCATCAACCGGTCGGCCGATTCCTCGATCGCGGACAGGATCCGCTGGCCGAGGCCCGGTTCGATCGGGAAGCTGGCATCGCCGGCGACCTTGATCGACTGGCCCAGCAGGGTCTCGAGTTCCGGGTCGAGCGTAACCACGGGCAGCGGCATGCTGACCGGGACCAGCGCCTGGATGATGATCGAGCCGATCCTCTGTCGCACGCGTTCGACCAGCAGCGGGATCTCGGTCGTGCCGTCGCCGGTCGCTTCGACCATTGCCGAGCACAGGCGGCGGAAATCCTTGAGCGGCACGCCTTCGCGCAGCAGCGCCTGGCAGATCGCCGAGACCGCGAACAGCGACAGCGGCTGGGGGGTGAGCCCTTCGACCAGCTCGGGCGCACGCTCCTTGAGCGCGTCGAGCAACATCTTGGCCTCGTCCATCCCGAACAGCTGCGAGGCGTTGAGGCGGATCATGTGGTTGAGGTGCGTCGCCATAACGGTCGAGGCATCGACCACGGTGTAACCGAGCACGATCGCTTCGGAGCGCTTGTCGGCCGAAATCCAGCGCGCATCCATGCCGAAGGTCGGATCCTTGCACACGCGGCCCTCGATCTCCTCGTCGATATCGCCGCTGTCGATCGCGAGCATGTCTTCCGGCCAGATCGTGCCTTCGGCGATCACGGTGCCACCGATGGTGAGGCGATAATCATTCGGATCGAGCGTGAGATCGTCCTTGATCCGCACCAGCGGGATCACGAAGCCGAGTTCCTTCGAGAGCTGCTTGCGGATGCCGGTGACCCGCTTCATCAGCGGCGCGTCCTTGCGCTCGTCGACCAGCGAGGTGAGCGCGTAGCCGACCTCGATCCCAAGCAGCGCCTCGTCGGAGACGTCGGTCCAGCGGATCACGTTGGGATTGGGCGCCGGTTCGGCGTCGGCCTCTTCCTCGACCGGCTGCGGGCGCGAGAACTTCCACGCGAAATAGCTGGCGACCGCCGCGGCGGGCAGGATCACCATCGACGGCATGCCTGGCAAGATGCCGAGGATGCCGAGAATCGTGGCGACCGGGACCCAGGCCTTGGCCGAACCGAACTGCGAGGAGATCTGCCCCGGAAGGTCAAAGGGCGAGGACACGCGGGTGACGATCGCCGCGGCGGCGATCGAGAGCAGCAGCGCCGGGACCTGCGCCACCAGCGCATCGCCGATCGCGAGCATGGTGTAGGTCGAGGCGGCATCGCCCATGGCCATGTCGTGGCTGACCACGCCAAGGATGATCCCGCCGATGATGTTGATCACGAGGATCAGGACGCCGGCGATGGCATCGCCCTTCACGAACTTGCTGGCACCGTCCATTGATCCGTAGAAATCGGCTTCGGTGGCGACGTCGACGCGGCGCTGCTTGGCTTCTTCGGGCGTGATCAGGCCGGCACCGAGATCGGCGTCGATCGCCATCTGCTTGCCGGGCAGCGCGTCGAGGGTGAATCGCGCGCTGACTTCGGACACGCGGCCGGCACCCTTGGTGATCACGACCAGGTTGATGATCATCAGGATCGCGAAGACGAACAGGCCGACGACATAGTCGCCGCCGATCAGCATCGTGCCAAAGGCCTCGATTACGTCACCCGCCGCGTCGCCGCCTTCATGCCCGTTGACCAGCACGACGCGGGTCGAGGCGACGTTGAGGCCGAGACGCAGCAGGGTGGCGAACAGCAGCACGGTCGGGAAGCTCGAGAAGTCGAGTGGCTTCGACGCATTGAGCGCGACCATCAGCACCGCGAGCGAGATCATGATGTTGGTGATGAAGCCGACGTCGAGAATGAACGCGGGCACCGGGAGCACCAGGAACACGACAAGCAGCAGCGTGGCGGCGGGGAGGAGCCCGGCGCGGATATCGAAGAGAGACGACAGCGAGGAGGATTTGGTGGTCATGAAAGGTCTCAGGCTCCCATCGACGCGAGCAGCATGTAGGCCATCCGCGCATTGTCGTTATTGTTGAGGTCGATGTCGCTCGGCTTGGCGCGCTGGCTGGCGAGGCGAAGGTAGTCGGCCGGCTGCACGAACGGCAGGTCGTTGCCGCCCGGCCGATCCTTGCCGCCTGCCGCCGGCACCTTGGCATCGGCGCCGAGCTTGGCGGCGAAGCGGTCGCGGATTTCGTCGAGACTGCGCGCGCGCCCGTTCGAGGCATAGAAGACGTTGCGGTTGGCGCGCGCGGCACTGCCGAACAGCGGCGCGGCGGCGGCATCGGGATTGGCGGAATGGGCAGAGAGGAACTTGTGCGCGCCGCCGGCCCCGAGGAAATGGGCGAGGTAGAGATCGACCGGTGCCATCTCGCGACCGAGCCGGCGTTCGAGATAGTCGCGATTGTCGGCGGCGAATTCGCCCGCCATCACCGCTGCGGCCTCGGGGTTCTTGCGCAGGTCGAGGATCTTCTGCCGCATCGCCGCATCGGGCACGTGAAAGCCCCCGCTGCCGTCGCGCCGGATCGCGCCTGCAGCCCAGTCGAGCCCGTGCTTGCTGCCGTGCTCGTAGACGGTCGCAAGCCAGCTCTGGCTGATGAACTGGTAAAGCCCGGTGGCCGAGCTGGTGGGCGCCTTGGCGTTGGGATTCATCCCGCTTTCGATGCGGGCCTGGCCCATCAGATAATCGAAATCGACGCCGGTCCGGCGGGCGGACTGCGCGATGGCGCGAGTGATGCGGTCAGTCCCTCCCCGAACGGAGGTGTCGATGGTCGATGGCACGTGATGGCTCCTTTGTTCGAAGGACCATCAGCAAGAGCCGTGCCAATTTCTGCAGGATTTGCGCGTGGAAAAGAAAAACCGCCCCGGTTTCAGGACCGGGGCGGCAGTTGGGGACCTGGTTATGAAGAGGTTGGGTGAGGCAGGTCGTTAGAATGAAGGCCTTCGTCAGGCGGCGCGCGGCCCGTAGAGGAGCGGACCCTCGTCCACGCCGAGCATCTGCAGCCGCTCGCGCGTTTGGTCGGTCAACACGCGCAGCCGGTGCGCGGCGGCGTGCGACAGGCGTTCGACATGCTCGAGCGCCTCGCGGGTTTCGGCATCCGCATAGAGCGCGGAAATGTCCTCGATCTCATCGATCAGGCCCGAAAGGTCTCCCGACGCTTCGAGGATGGCATGCGCATCGCACGCATCCAGTGCGGCGATCAGGCGTTCCTGGGCTTGCTGGATCTTTGCAACCTGCACGGTCAGGCGTCGCCGAAGATATCGAGCGCGATCATCTTCTGGGCGAGCTTGCCCGGATCGACGAGATAGCGTCCTTCCGAGATCGCGGAGCGCAGTTCGTCGATCCGCGACTGGTCGACCGGCGCGCCGAGCTTGGCAATCGCGGCCGCGTCGGATTCACGCACCGAGGATTCATCGCGCACGGGACGCGCTTCGGAAGCGGCCGACACCGATTTCGCGCCGGCGCTGCGCAGGCCGGTGGCTGATACGGGGCCGTAACCGGACGGTCGATCGAGTTTCATGGTGTACCTCTTCTAGTTCTCGACACCGGTAACGGCGGCGCATTCGGGTTCTTAAGAAAAAATTTTTCGCGGGTTCGTCTTTTTACCGATCCGACGGCACGGTGACTTCGCCCACGCCCGTGACACGGGCAAGGATCGGCTTGGAGCGACGGTCTGCGCGGACCGAGATCATGTCGCCCACGCGTCCCGAACGATCGGCGATCATCGTGCGCGAGAGCGAATATCCATTGCCTTCGACGGTCAGGCGCACGGCCTGGCCTCGCGTCACCGCATCGCGCTGCTCGCGCTCGGACGCGGCGGTTACGGATGAGCCCTGCGTTCCCGATTCGAGCAGCAGCGGCACGCGGATCGACCAGCCGACCGACTGGCAGCGGACCACGGCGGCGCCGAGGACCGGACCCGATACGGTCGGGAATTCGGGACAGGCCTTGAGCTTCAGGCGACGGTCGACCGGTGCACGCGCACCGCCGGGTTCGCCGATCTCGGCCCCCATGCTCGCGGCGACGGCGACGTCGAGCGCGTCGAGATCCTGGAAATCGGACGCCAGGGCGGGCACGCTCGCCATGGCGAGGACGGCGATCGCCGACAAGGCGGCTGGCTTGCGGATCATGGGACGCACCTTTTCTTTGCTGCGGTTCAATTCTCCCGTGGCTCTAGCAAGGCGCGTGCCAGATCAGTCGCGCGGCGCGCCCGCCGCGATCGTTATGGTGACGAGACCCGCTTCGCTTCCGTCTCGCGGCAGTTGCGGATCGATCCGTTCGTCGCTCACGCCCGCCTGCTTGAGTGCGTAGAGGATCGACGCGGTCCGCGCGGCCGCGATCTCCCACTCGTCGAGGCGCCCGGCTCCGTCCGATGCATCGGGCGCGACGCTGACGCGGACGACACCAATGCGCGCGTCCTCGACCAGGCGCGCGAGCCAGGCACGCCCTTCCGGCGCCAGCCGCGCCTCGCCCGGCTCGAAGACCTGTACGATCGGACGGCGGAGGACGTACTCGGAGCCCGGTTCGGCGACGGGTTCGAGAGCCGGCCCGGCGGCGGACTCCTCGTCGCGCCGCTCGAGATCCCCGACCAGCGCAAGCGAGCCCAGCAGGATCAGCGTGAGGTCGACGAAGCCGACGAGCGAGCGCGTGTTCTTCACGACGCCTGCGCGACGCCCGCGAGCGCGCCTTTCTTCAGATCGAGTACGCGGCCGTGATCGGTACCGTCCGGATATTCGCGCCGGGCGAGCGCCAGCATGCGGCTGGCGGTCTGTTCCTGCCATTCAGCCTCGATCGCGGAGACCAGTTCGAGCCTGCGCGCGAGCGGGCCCGCGACCAGGTGCGCGAGGACGAGGCCGTAGAGGCTTGTGAGCAGGCACAGCGCCATCGCGAGCCCGATCCCCTGCGAGCTCTGCATGACCGCGAACATTTGCACCAGGCCGACCACGGTGCCGAGCATGCCCAGCGCGGGTGCCGCATCGGCGATGTCGTTCCACACGCGCACCGTGCGCTGGCGCTGCGCGATATGGCGGTCGAGCAGATTGCTGATCGCGCGGGAGAAGCCGGCATAGCTGGTTTCGTCGGACATCAGCCGGCTGGCTTCGTGGGTGAAGGGACAGGTCTGCGGCCCGCGGTCGGCGCAAGCGACGCCGCGGCGATCGACGATATCCTCGACGATCAGGCGGGCGAGCCGGCTGCGCTCGCCATCGCGCGAAACGGTGAGCAGGCGCCGAAGGCCGCCGATTGCCTCGCGGATCGCACCGAAGCCGTTCTGGATCCACGCGATCGCGAGACTGCCGAGCCCGACGATTGCCAGCGCGGCGGGATCGATCAGCAGGGTCCAGTCCATCGGTGCTTCGATCACGCGGCCTATCTCCTCGCCAGAACGGCAAAAGCTTGCCGGGCGGCAAGATCTTGCCGCTCGGGGCGAAGGCTTGTCGCAACCCGCAGAAACGCTTGGTTTCGAGCGCAGGAAGCCATTTGGCACGGGGTTTGCTTAATCCCCGGGGCAATCCATTCGTCCAACGCCCTTCACGGCAAAAGGCGAGCAGACTTAAGCAGGAATTCGAGTGATGGCAGACAAGATTTTCGGCATTCACGGGGATGCATTGCGGCTTCGCTCGCAGCGCCTCTCCATGCTCGCCTCCAACATCGCGAACAGCGCGACGCCCGGCTACAAGGCGAAGGACCTCGATTTCGAGCGCGCCATGCAGGAAGTGCGCGGCGGCAGCGATGCCGACCGCGCGGCCAAGGGCAATGCCGGCTATCGCATCCCGCTCAATCCCTCGCTCGATGGCAACACAGTCGAGCTTTCCACCGAACAGACGCTCTTCGCCGAAAACGCGGTGGGCTATTCGACCACGCTGTCCTTCCTCGAAGGCCGCGTGGCGACGCTGACCCGCGCCTTGAAAGGGGAATGATCCATGCCCGGTAACCTGAACATCTTCGACATTTCGGGGCGCGCGATGTCCGCGCAGCTGACCCGGATGAACACCACCGCGTCGAACCTCGCCAATGCGCGCACGACCTACAGCAGCGCCGAGGAAGCCTATCGCGCGCTCAAGCCGGTCTTCCGCTCGGTCGAGGGCGGCGACGGTATCGCCACCGTCGATGTCGAGCAGGTCGTCAAATCGAACATCGAACCGCGCATGCGCCACGATCCGAACAACCCGCTCGCCGACGCAGACGGCAATGTGTGGGATGCGGGCGTCGACGAGGCGGCCGAGCTGATCGACATGATCGAGACCGCCCGCCAGTACCAGAACAACGTCCAGGTGCTGCAGACGGCGAAATCGCTCATCCTCGACACCGTGAAGATGGGACGCTGATCATGATTTCCAGCACGCTCCCCGCGGGTCTCACCGTCGCCCAGCCCAAGAACGCCAAGGGCGGCGAGGACATGGGCCAGGCCCAGTTCCTCCAGCTGATGACTGCCCAGCTCAAGTTCCAGGATCCGTTCGATCCGGTCGACAATACGGCCATGGTCGCGCAGATGGCGCAATTCAGCCAGGTCGCCGGCATCGCCGAGATGAACGCCTCGCTGAAAGGCATTTCCGAGGCCTTCAGCGCCTCGCGCCTGTCCGAAGCGAGCAATTATATCGGCAAGTCGGTGCTCGCCGAGAGCAAGACCGCGGCAATGGATCGCGGCGGTGTGTACCGCGGCGAAGTCACGCTTGCCGGGCCGAGCGACAACCTCACCATCGAACTGGTCGACCAGAAGGGCAACGTCGTGCGCAGCGCCACAGGCCCGGCCCAGGCGGGCCCCGTTCCGTTCGGTTTCGCCAGCGTCGACGAGAACGGCCAGCCGGTCGATCTCGGGCCGCTGCGCGTCCGCGTATCGGGCGGCGTCGCCAGCTCGACCGCCGCCTGGCTGCCGGTCTCGGCGGTCAACAGTTCCAGCGCGGGCACGACGCTTACCACCCCCGCCGGACCGATCGACATCAACACCATTCGCGGCGTCAGCTGACCGCCGGGACCCAAGTCTCAACAGGAGAACCAAGCAATGTCCTTTCTCACTTCCCTTTCGGGCCTGAAGGCCGCGCAGACCGACCTCTCGGTGGTCTCGAACAACATCGCCAACGGCAACTCGACCGGCTTCAAGAAGAGCCGCGCCTCTTTCGGTGACCTGTTCGCGGCCTCGCCGACGCAGGCGACCAAGAAGATCGCCGGCCAGGGCGTCCAGCTGCAGGGCATCACCCAGCAGTTCACCCAGGGCACCTTGCAGAGCACCGATCGCACGCTCGACCTCGCGGTCGCCGGCGAAGGTTTCTTCACCGTCAAGAGTCCCGATGCGACGGCATCGATCACCTACACCCGCAACGGCGCGTTCAGCGTCAACAACGACCGCGAAGTGGTCGACAGCACCGGCAACATCGTCCAGCTCCTGCCGGTCGATGCCAACGGCGTGATCACCTCGACCGATCCGGCCGACATGACCAACCTGGTCCTGCCCTCCAACGATCCGAGCGATCCCGCCGCCGTGCTCGCCAATATCAACGTCGACACCAACGGCACGATCGTCGCGACCTATTCGAACGGCAACCAGCAGGCGCTGGGCAGCCTTGCCATGGCGAGCTTCGTTGCGGTCGAGGGCCTGCGCCCGGTCGGCGACGCGCACTGGCAGGCCACCGGCCAGTCGGGCCTCGCCCAGCTCGTCCAGGCCGGCTCCGGCCCGATGGGTTCGGTCCGTTCGGGTTCGCTCGAAACCGCCAATATCGACATCACCGAAGAGCTGGTGTCGCTGATCGCGGCGCAGCGCAACTTCCAGGCCAACGCGCAGGCGATCGAGACCGCCAACAACATGACGCAGACGATCGTCAACCTGCAGGTCTGATGATCGCCTCCGCGAGCTGACGACCCCGTTTCACCGACTCATCGAGGGACATTCCCATGGACCGCATGATCCATCTCAACCTTCGCGCCATGCAGGGCGTGCTGAACCGCCAGACGGCGATCGCGCACAACATGGCCAATGCCGACACCACCGGCTTCAAGGCGGAGATCGTCACCGCACAGGCGAAATACCTGGAAGGCAAAGGCCTCCAGAGCCGTGCGACGGTGAACGAATACGTGCTGACCGCGGATCTCAACCCCGGTGCAGTCAAGGAAACGGGGCGTCCGCTCGACATCGCGATCGGGGGTCAGGGCATGCTTGCCGTGCAGGCCCCCAATGGAGACGAGGGTTACACCCGTCGCGGCGACCTGATGATGACCGAAAGCGGTCTCGTCACCACCGGCGACGGGCACCCCGTGCTCGGCGAAGGCGGGCCGCTGACACTGCCCCCGGCCGACAGCGTGCGCATTGCCGAGGATGGCGGTGTGTGGATCGTCCCGGCCGGCGGCAACCCCAACCAGCCGCAGCAGGTCGACCGGCTGCGCATCGTCAGCACCGCCGGCAGCGAGGTGGTGAAGGGCGAGGATACCCTCTTCCGGGTTAAGAATGGCGGCGTGCTGCCGTCAAATCCCGATGCAAGGCTTCGCAGTGGAGCCCTGGAGGGATCGAACGTGAACATGACCGAAGCGCTGGTCGACATGATCGAAACAAGCCGCGCTTACGAAACCCAGGTCAAGCTTCTGACGACCGCGAAGGAAATGGACGATGGCGGTGCCAGCGTCATGCAGCTTCCGCGCTGATCCCAGATATCCAGGAGATAGAACATGAGCAATTCCGCCTTGCAGGTCGCCCGCACCGGGCTCGACGCACAGAACACCAAGATGCGCGTGATCGCCAACAACCTGGCGAACGTGAACACCACCGGCTTCAAGCGCGACCGAGCGCAGTTCGAAACGCTGGCCTACCAGCAGGTCGTCCAGCAGGGTGCGCAGGCCGACCAGCAGAACCGCTTCGCCACCGGGCTTTCGCTCGGTACCGGCGTGGCGATCTCGGGCACCGCGCGGATCGAGACGCAGGGCTCGGTGCAGACCACCGGCAATGCGCTCGACCTCGCGATCGAAGGCGCGGGCTATTTCCAGGTCTCGCAGCCGGACGGCTCGATGGCCTACACCCGCTCGGGCAATTTCAACCTCACCGCGGACGGCACGATGGTGACCTCCGACGGCCTCCCGCTCGAACCGCAGATCCAGGTGCCCGAGGGCGCCACCGCGATCACCATCGGCGCCGACGGAACGGTTTCGGCCACGCTCGCCGGCCAGGCCGAACCGAGCGAACTCGGCCGCATCGAACTCGCCAATTTCGTCAACGGGGCCGGTCTCCAGTCGATTGGCAACAACCTGCTGAAGGAAACCGCCGCCAGCGGGGCCCCGATCGTGGGTGCCGGCGGCGAGGAAGGCCGCGGCCTGATGCGCCAGGGCGCGCTCGAGGGATCGAACGTCAACATCGTCGAAGAGCTCGTTGACATGATCGAAACCCAACGCGCCTACGAGGTGAATTCCAAGATGATCCAGGCGACCGACGAAATGCTCCAGTTCGCCAACCAGCAGCTCTGATCGGGGAGGGATAAAGCATGAAGAACATCATCATCGCCTTCGCCGCCGCACCGCTGCTCGCAGCCTGCATGGGCTCGAACGCCGCAGCGCCCGATCCGCGCTTTGCCGCGACCCTGCCCCCGCCGGCCCCGCCGCAGCAGGTCGTGCCGACCAACGACGGCTCGATCTTCCAGGCTTCGCAGGGCTATGCCCCGCTCACCTCGGGCGCGCGCGCCGCGCGCGTCGGCGACCTGCTGACCATCGCGCTGATCGAACGGACCCAGGCGGTCAAGTCGAACAGCGCCGATCTCGATCGCTCGGGCAATTTCGGCATCACCCCGCCGACCACCGGCCCGCTCGCTGTGTTCAAGCCGAGCGACGTCTCGATCGGCGGCGGCACCGATTTCTCGGGCGGCGCCAGCGCACAGCAGAGCAATTCGCTGCGCGGCGAGATCGCGGTCACCGTGGCCGAAGTCTATCCCAACGGTACCATGCTGGTACGCGGCGAGAAGCTGATCATGCTCAACCGCGGCGACGAATACATTCGCTTCAGCGGCCTCGTTCGCTCGACCGACATCAGTCCGGACAATGTGGTCGCCTCCTCGCGCGTCGCCGACGCGCGGATCAACTACGGTGGCGCTGGCGAAATCGCCGAGGGCAGCAAGCAAGGCTGGCTCCAGCGCTTCTTCAACAAGGTGAGTCCTTTCTGATGAAACGGATCATCTCCCTGTTCGCCTGCTTCGCCATCCTGATCGGTGCGACGAGCCCGGTGCGCGCCGAGCGCATCAAGGATCTCGGCACCTTCCAGGGCCTGCGCAGCAACCAGTTGACCGGCTACGGGATCGTGGTCGGCCTGCCCGGCACCGGCGACGACAGCCTCGAATACGCGACCGTCGCGATGAAGGGCGTCGCCAACCGGTTCGGGCTGACCCTGCCCCCGGGCGTCAACCCGGCGACCAAGAACGCCGCCGCGGTGCTCGTCACCGCCGAGCTTCCCGCGATGGCCAAGCCCGGCCAGCGCATCGACGTGACCGTCTCGGCCATCGGCAAGGCGAAGTCGTTGCGGGGCGGGACGCTGGTGATGATGCCGCTGATGGGTGCGGACGGCCAGATCTACGCGATGGCGCAGGGCAACCTCGCCGTCGGCGGTCTGGGCGTCGAGGGCCGCGACGGATCGACCACCACGGTCAATATCCCGTCGGTCGGCCGGATCGCCGGCGGGGCGACCGTCGAACGGCTGGTCGCGACCGGGTTCGAGCAGAGCCCCTACCTCACCTTCAACCTCGCCCAGGCCGACATCACCACCGCCCTGCGCGTGGCGGACCAGATCAACGAGCTTTCGGGCCAGGACCTCGCGGTCGCGACCGACGCGGTCTCGATCCGCATCCAGGCTCCGGCCGACCCGACCCAGCGCGTGCTGCTGATGGGCGCGATCGAGAACATGGACGTCAATCCGGGCGAAGCCCCGGCGCGCGTGATCGTCAACGCCCGCACCGGCACGGTGGTGATCAACGGCGCGGTCAAGATCAGCCCCGCGGCGGTGAGCCACGGATCGCTGACCGTTCGGGTCACCGAGAGCCCCGAGATCGTCCAGCCCGCGCCGTTCAGCCGTGGCCAGACCGCGGTCGAACAGCGCAGCGATATCGCGATCGAGCAGGAACCGGCTTCGGCCTTCATCACTCAGGGCGCATCGCTGTCGGAGATCGTCGAATCGATCAACGCGATCGGGGCCAGCCCGAGCGACCTCGCGGCGATCCTCGATGCGCTCAAGCAGGCCGGTGCGCTCAAGGCGGAGTTGATCATCCAGTGATCGATCCCACCGCCTTTTCGGCCAACCTGGCCGCCGGTACGACCGCCACGACCGATTCCGCTACCGCGGCGCGCAAGGAAGAACTGCGCGCCGCGGCGGAGGCGTTCGAGGCGGTGTTCCTGCGGCAGATGATCGGCTCGATGCGCAGCGCGTCGCTCGCCGAGGACATCTTTGGCAACCAGGGCACCGAGCAGTTCCGCGACATGCAGGACGCGCGGATGGCAGATGCCATGGCCGACAGCACCGAATTCGGCATCGCCGAGCTTCTACTGAAACAGTTCGAGGGCAGGATATGAGCGGATTGCTGACCATCGGGCGTTCCGCCCTGCGCGGCTACAGCACGGCGATGGAGACGGTGTCGCAGAACATCGCCAACGTCGAGAACGGCGACTATGTACGCCGCGACGTGCTGATGGGCGATGCCACCATCACCGGCTCGCTCAACCCGCTCTATTCGGTCCAGAGCGGCCTGAGTGGCACGCGCATCAACAAGATCGCACGTTCGGGCGACGAGTTCATGGAAGCGTCGGTGCGCCTCAGCGGCGCGGCATTGGTGCGCTCCGAAACGCTGACCGGGTGGCTCGGCTCGATCGAGACCGGGCTCGACAATGCCGGCGAGGACGTCGGCCAGCGCCTCACCGATTTCTATTCCCGCGCCGAGGAACTGGCCGCGGTGCCATTCGACAACGCGCTGCGCACGACCTTCATCAACGAGATCAACGCGACTGCGGAAACCTTCCGCCGCACCTCGGCCAACCTCAATCTCGCGATCGACCAGATTTCCGCGCGCGCCGGTTCCGAACTGATCGGTCTCAACCAGACCCTGGCCGATCTTTCGCGCACCAATTTCGACCTGCGCCGCACCCAGCCGGGCACCCAGGCGCATGCCGGCCTGCTCGACACGCGCGATGCGGCGCTGGCCGTCATCAGCGAGCGGCTCGATGCCGAGATCAGCCTCGGCGAAAACGGCGTGGCGACGGTCCGTTATGCCGGCGAAACGATCTCCGCGATCGGCGTCGTCGGCCAACTGAGCCTCGTCGAGAACGCCGACGGCAGCCTGCTGGTGCAGGTCAACGGCCAGGGCGGCAAGGTCCCGAGCGACGGCATGCTCGCCGGCATGAGCCGGGCGCGCAACGTCGCCGCCTCCGACCTCGCCCAGCTCGACCAGCTGGCCGAAGATTTCGCCACGCAGGTCAATGACTGGCACGCCAACGGGCGCACCGATACGGGAATCCCCGGCAAGGCGCTGCTTACCACCGGCGCAGGTGCAGCAGGGCTGTCCGCGATCCCGGCCATGGCAGCGGAACTCGCGGTCGCATCGGCCGACGGCAAGCCCAACGGCAACCTCCTCGGGCTCGCCGACCTGCGCGCTTCGGGCAATATCGAGCGCAACTGGAACCAGATCATCTCGGTCCATTCGAATCTCGTGATCGCCGCGCGCAACGAGCAATCGGCCGCGCAGGCGCTCGATCGCAACGCCCGCAGCGCGCGCGACGCGGTTTCGCGGGTCGACCTCGACCGCGAGACCGCCGACCTCATCCGGTTGCAGCAGGCCTACGAAGCCGCGAGCCGCGTGATTCAGGTCGCGCGCGAGACAACCCAGTCGATCCTCAACATCTTCTAGGCCGAGAAAGGCTGAACCCACCATGCTCTCGATCAACCGCAACCGCCCGCCCGACGCCGTCCAGAACCAGCTCGACCTGATGAAGTCGATCGGCGACCAGCAGAAGGCGATTTCGACCGGCAAGCGGCTGATCAAGCCGTCGGACGACCCGCAGGGCTGGCTCGAAGTCTCGGTCATCGCCCGCCAGCAGGGCAACGAGGAGGCCTGGGTCGCCAATATCGGGCGCGCCGAAACCCGCGCCGTGCAGGCCGAATCGAGCATGAGCGAGATCACCTCGGGATTGATCCGGGCGAAGGAACTTGTGCTCCAGTCGAACAACGATTCGATCAACGCGGTCAACCGCGAGGGGATCGCGATCGAACTCGAGGGCATCCTCGCCAATATCCGCGACATCATGACGCAGGACGATCCGTTCGGCGGCAAGTTGTTTGCCGAGATCGCGATCGAGGTGCCGATCGGCGGCACCCGCCACGTGATCGCCTCGCCGACGGCGCAGCAATTGTTCGGCAAGGCTCCCGGCTCTGCGCCCGGGGTCTCCATGATCGAGGACCTGTTGCTCGAGACGATCGATGCGGTCCGCAACGGTACCCAGGCCGATCGCAATTCGCGCCTGACCCCGCTCGACGGTGCGATCGACTACATGACCGCGATGCTGACCCAGCAGGGCGTCGCCCGCGGCCGGCTCGAAAGCGCGCGCAACCAGTTCATCGAAAGCCGGGTGGTGCTCGCCGAGCGGCGCCAGGAGATCGAGGACACCAATGTCAGCGAGGCGATCACCAAGCTCCAGGCGCTCGATATCTCGCTCGAGGCCGCGCAGGCGGTCTACGCCAAGATCACCCAGCGTTCGCTGCTCGACTACCTGCGCTGAGCGACGGTGCAAATTGCCTTAAACGGTGCAGCATCGCGCCGTTAACCCGTTACCCGAAATGCCCGCCTTGGATCGACCGATGGCGGGGAAGCTGCAACGAAGGAATCCACACTCATGATGCCCGCAATCGGCTTCGTCATCCTGATCGCCATGGTGTTCGGTGGCTTCATCATTTCGGGGGGCGACATGGGTGCCGTCCTCAAGGCCCTCCCGCTCGAGATGATGATCATCGGCGGTGCCGGCGTGGCGGCCCTGACGATCGGCAACAATGGCAGCCAGCTCAAGGCTGTGGGCGGTGGGTTCGCGAAAGCGTTCAAGGGCCCCAAGTACAAGCGCCAGGACTATCTCGACTGCATCTTCCTTTGCGGCAAGCTGATGAAGTTGCTCAAGACCGAAGGTCCGGTCGCGCTCGAACCGCATGTCGAAGAACCCGAAAACAGCGCGATCTTCGCCGAATTTCCGCGCCTCCTGGCCGACAAGACGCTCGTCTCGCTGATCTGCGACAGCCTGCGGCTGGTGGTAGTGAGCTCGGGCGACCTCGATCCCTATTCGGTCGAGGAGGTCGTCGACCAGCATCTCAAGACCCATCACAAGGAAGCGATGGGCCCGGCCAACAACCTGCAGTGGCTGGCCGATGCGCTGCCCGCGCTCGGCATCGTCGCCGCGGTGCTCGGCGTGGTCAAGACGATGGGTTCGATCGACCAGCCGCCCGCAGTCCTCGGCGGGATGATCGGTTCGGCGCTGGTCGGGACCTTCCTGGGCGTGCTGCTCGCCTACGGGCTGGTCGGCCCGATGGCCAACCGCGTGAAGGCGATCATCGAAGAGGATTGCATGATCTACGAGGTTGCCAAGCAGATCATCGTCGCGACGCTGCACGGGCATCCGCAGCCGCTGGTGATCGAAGCCGCCCGCTCGAGCCTGGGCCATGCCAACCAGCCGAGCTTCGCCGACGTCTTCGACGGCATGCGGGCGCGCTGAGCCATGGCCAGCCGCGCAGCCGGTACGGGCTCCAACCAGCGCCCGATCATCATCAAGAAGATCGTCGGCGGCGATCACGGCGCGCATCACGGCGGCGCTTGGAAGGTCGCCTATGCCGACTTCGTGACTGCGATGATGGCGTTCTTCCTGCTGATGTGGTTGCTCGGCGCGACCGATGAGGCGCAGCGCAAGGGGCTTGCGGATTATTTCTCGCCGACGCTGGTCGAGACAAAGCAGGGCAGCGCCGGTTCGGACGGCGTGTTCGGCGGCGATGCCATCGTGGCGCAGGACAGCTATCCGCATGCGCAGGGCCAGACGGGCACGAAGACGATGACGATCCCGAAGGACGCCACCGGCAGCAGGGACGGACGCGACGCCGACCTTAGCGCCGAGGACAAGCGCCAGTTCGAGGCGATCGAACGCGAGATCCGCCAGCGCATCAAGAACGAGGCGCAGCTGAGGGGTCTCGAGGAAAACCTTCGCTTCACCCAGACCGAGGAAGGCCTGCGGATCGAAGTGATCGACGCCGCCGATTTCGCGATGTTCGAGCTGTCCGACACCCGGCTCGTCCCGCGCGCGAGAAAATTGCTCATCGAGGTCGCGCAGACGATCACGGACATGCCCAACAAGATCGCCGTGCGCGGTCACACCGACAGCCTGCCCTATGCTGCCGGCAAGCGGATGAACAACTGGCTGCTGTCCGCCTCGCGCGCCGAAGCGACCCGCGAAGCGCTGCTCGCCGGCGGCGTGGCGGAGGGCCGTTTCGACAAGATCGAGGGAGTCGCCGACAAGCAGCCCTTCAACGCCGACGATTCGCGCGATCCGCGCAACCGCCGGATGTCGATCACGCTCAAGTCGCTGCGGGCCGAGTAGGAAAAGCTGGCGCACCCGACAGGATTCGAACCTGTGGCCTCTGCCTTCGGAGGGCAGCGCTCTATCCAGCTGAGCTACGGGTGCTGACAGCGGGCGATTAGCAAGCTCACGGCGCGCATGCCAGCGCTTTTGCTGGGGCGACGCGATTAGCGATTTCGCAACCATCCGCGTCCTAATGTCGCAGGCGTGATGCAGCACCAGACAGACTCGTTCGACGGGGCCCTGGCCTTCGACCTCCTCCGCCGGAACGCCGATGACGCAGGCCCGTCACTGGCAACACGCTGGCAGTCGCTCGACGATGCCGGGCGCGTGATCGCCGCGCTCGCCGGCGAGGCCGAACCGCCGCCCGAACCCAACTTCGCTGCCCGCATCGAGGCGATCGCCGACGATCGGCACCGTCTGGCGGTGCAAGGGGTCGAAGATCTCTCCGCGATGATCGAGCCCGGCCTCGCGGCGCTGCTCTATGTTTGCGAGAACGGCGGCGACGCGCGCGCGCCCGCGCTTGCGCTGTGGCGCGAATTCACCGCCTCGCGCGTCGCGCTGCTGGCATTGGCAGCCGACCGCGGCGACTGATCCCGCGCGCGGCAGGTCGCACCCACGGCTTGCCAAGTTCACCTTTCGTTCCTATGCGGTATGCATGCCGCCTGCTGCCTCCATGCCCGAACTAGCCAACGCGCGCGAGGTTGCTCGCGGAATCCAGCGCCTGTTCGCACGCAACGATATCTGGTGCGTGCCCGAAATGCCGTTGCGCGGTGGCCGGCGCGCGGACCTGATGGGGATCGACGCCAAGGGCAAGGTCATCATCGTCGAAATCAAGGTCGCACGCGCCGACCTCGCCGGTGACGGCAAGTGGCCCGACTATCTCGACCATTGCGACCGTTTCTTCTGGGGCGTCCCACCGCATCTCGACCGCGCCATGCTCGAACAGGATTCGCACCGCCCCGATTGCTGCGGCGTGATCGTCGCCGACGGGTATGATGCGGAAATCCTGCGCCCCGCACCGCTGCGCGCGCTTGCCGCGGCGCGGCGCAAGGTCGAGGTCGAGGCGCTCGCCCGCGCGGCAATGCGGCGTTTCACCTGGGCGGGCGACGAGGCCACCCAGGGCTGGGGCCGGATCGACGGCTAGCTTCACCTGCGTCGACGCGGCATAAGGGGCGCGTGGACGCGACCTGGCCCATCATCCTTTCGGCGCTCGCGATGAGCGGGATCGTCGCCGCGCGTTATGCGGCAACGAGCGGCGGGTTCGCCTGGCTGACCGAACGCGTGCGCCCCGGCCATTATGCTGCACTCCGCCCTCAGATCGGGCGCGAAATCCGCTGGTCGCTGTGGTCCGCGCTGATCTACGGCGTCCCAGCCGGGGTGATTGCCTGGGGCTGGCAGGAGCATGGCTGGACGCGCATCTACACCGATTGGAGCACGCTACCGCTGTGGTACCTGCCGGTCTCGGTGCTCGCCTACCTTTTCGCGCACGACACCTGGTTCTACTGGACCCACCGACTGATGCATCGGCCGCGCTGGTTCCGGATCGCGCATGCCGTGCATCACGACAGCCGCCCGCCGACCGCGTGGGCGGCGATGAGCTTCCATCCGATCGAAGCGCTGACCGGTGCGGTCGTGATCCCCGCGCTGGTGTTCCTGATCCCGATCCATGTCGCCATGCTAGGCTGCGTGCTCGCGATCATGACGGTGATGGGGGTGACCAATCACATGGGGTGGGAGATGTTTCCGCAGCGCTTCGTTCATTCCAAGTTCGGCGATTGGGTGATAACCGCTAGCCACCATCAGCGACATCACGAGCGATATCGATGCAATTACGGACTCTACTTCCGCTTCTGGGACCGCCTGTGCGGCACGGATCGCGGGCTGGGCGCGTTCTAGCCGCGGCCAGCGCGGCAGCGCTGCTCGGTGGCGCCGCGCCGCCCGATTGCCGGCTCGACGTCGAAGTCCATTCGCTGCGCTCGTCGGAGGGGCTCGTCCACCTGTGCATGACCAGCAAGCCGGATCATTTCCCCGAATGCGAAGACGATGCTTCCGCCTACACCGCGACGGTGCCGGCCGCCGCGACGGTCAAACTGCGCTTCACCAATCTGAAGCCGGGTCGCTACGCGATCGCGCTGCTGCATGACGAGAACGGCAACGGTAAGGTCGACAAGACTTTGATGCTCCCACGCGAAGGCTTCGGCTTCTCGCGCGATGCCAAGATCCGGATGGGACCGCCGAGCTTCGAAAGCGCGGCGTTCGAGCTCGATTCGGCGCACGAGAAGCAGCGCATCACGATGCGCTACCTGCTCTGACGTCATTGCACCGCGGGCTCCCGGCGGCGTCAGAAAGTCGCGCCGTATTTAACGCTTAATTTACCACGGAAAGGCACAAACCCACGGAACCATGGGCACGAATGGGCGTGCGGCACCGGGGGTACGTGATGGATAGTCTTCGCGGCAATTTCTACGATGCGGATCTCGATCCGTACGCGAGCGATTCCGACGACGATCACGATCAGTTCGACGAGGTGCCGCCGGCTCCCGTCGGCCAGGACGAGCGCCGGATGCAGGTCCGGGCGTATAATTTCTGGGCCAGCCTGCTCGAAAACCGCAATTATCCGTCGATCGAGGATCTCGACCCGACCGCCCTGCCCGATTTCGGTCCGCACTCGGTGCTGCTCGATTTTTCGACTGGCATCGACAACCCGGCGATCCCCTTCTTGGGGGATCTGCTGGCCGAGGAATGCGATGGGACCGCATCCGAAATCGCCTGTCTCGAAGACGTCCCCAGCCGCTCCTTGCTGAGCCGGATCACCGATCACTACATGCAGATCATCGCCAACCAGGCGCCGATCGGGTTCGAGGCGGAATTCGTCAACCAGGCCGGGAATACCGTACTCTATCGCGGAATCCTGCTGCCCTTTTCGAGCGACGACGAGACAATCGATTTCATCTACGGCGTGATCAACTGGAAGGAACTCGCCGACCAGGACACCACCGACGCCCTGATGCTCGAGGTCGACCAGTCGCTCGAACTATCGCTGGCCGAGGCGATCGAGGACGAGGACGAAGAGGTCGAAATCGACCGTTTCCCTCCAGCTCCCGATTTCGACGATACGCAGGTCGATGGGTGGGCCGACGGCCCTGCCTCCGAAGGCGCGGAAACCGGGCCGGGCACTGGCGATTCGGTCGCCGACCTCCCCGGCGAAGACGCCCCGCTCCCGGGCTCGGAAGATCACGCCCGCGACCTGCCCGAACCGAGCTTCGGTCTGAAGCGCACGGTCGACATGATCGTGCCGCCGGTGGTCGATGCAAGTGAACCGCTCGATCTCGACGGCTATGCCGAGGACGACGACGAGCCGATCGATCCGGCGTCCTATGCCCCCGATTACGGCGACACCGAGGAAAACGAGACCGGCAACGATTCGGTCTACGCCTCACTTGCCGGCGCGCATGTCGAGGCGCTCGCGGAGGACGACGACGAGGAGGATTGGGCCGACCCCGAAGGCGAAGCCGCGGTCCCCACTCCCTACGAACCCGAGAGCGAGCCCGTCACCGACGCGGCCACCCTGCCGGCCGTGGCCGAAGCGGACGTCGCCGATGGACTGACCGAGCTCGCGCCCGAAGACATGGGGCTGGCCGACTGGCTCGCCTCCGCGCGTGAGCTCGCGCAGGCGGCCAAGGGTTCGGAGGAGCGCACCCGCTTCGCGCTCTATCACGCGATCGGACGGGCCTACGATTTCTCGATCGCGGCGCAGGAAGCGCCGGAGGATTTCGAACAGCTGATCGAAGAAGCCGGTCTTACGGTGCAGGATCGCGCGCCGATGACCCCGATCGTGAAGCTCGTCTTCGGAGCGGATTACGACAAGACCCGAGTCACCGAATACGCCGCCGCACTGAGCCATGCGCACCGGTTGGGCGTCGAGCGCGGCGAACTCGCCCAGGTCCTGTCCGATGCCAGGGGCGGGTTGAAGGCCATCGTCCGAGAAGAGCGCAAGCTCCGGAAGGCCGAACAGGGCAAGGCGGTCGAAGTGACCGATGGCGTGCGCGAAGAGATCGCGGACAAGCTCCGTGCGCTCGATCCGCAGGGTTTCGAGGATGTCGCCCGTGATGGCGCCGAATTCGCGCTGCTGATGGTGCGCCGCCAGGCCGACGGAACGATCGTGCTGCTCGGCGAGGTGCCCGAAGATATCGGGTTGGTCGAAAAGGCCGCGCGCAAGCTGCTCGACTGATTCCCCGGGATTTTTTGCGCCCGTCGTTCGAGCCCGCTAACGCGGCTCCATGCCGCTGATTCCCCCGCGCGATATTCGCGTCCAGCCCTATTTCGGATTTCGCAATGCGCAACGGCTGATCGTCGACGCCCGCGTCCTGCGCGGGTCTCCACCCAAATTCGACCTCTCGGGCGGCTGGCGCACCTTTCGCACCATGCTGCGACTCTACAACTCGCACGAAGTCGCGGAGCATCCGGTCACCCTCGAAGTCGAAGCGCCCGACGGATCGCGGCAGTCCCACGAATTGGTCAGCGGCAAGGAAGGCTACTGCCATTTCGAGATCGACCTCGCTCCTGCACGGCCCCTGCCCGAATCCAGCGCATGGGAAGCGGTGACGTTTCGCTGGTCCGATGCGCGCGGCGACCATTGCGTGGCCGGTCACGTGCTCGCGCCGGGCGCGGACGATGCAGCAGGGGTGATTTCCGACATCGACGATACGATCGTCGAGACCGGCGTCACCGGCGGCGTGCGCTCGGTGCTCAGGAACTGGCGGCGCCTGTTCGCCACCATGCCTTCGGCGCGCGAGCCGGTCTCTGGTGCCGAACTGTTCTACGAGGCGCTCGGCGGAGGGGTCGATGAGAAGGGCGACGAAGCCGGCGACGCCATGCCCGCCAGTCGCCGTCCGTTCTTCTACGTCTCGTCCTCGCCTTGGAACCTTTATCCCTATCTCGTCGCATATATGCGTTCGCGCGGGATGCCGATCGGCCCGCTCCGGCTGCGCGACTGGGGGTTCGATCGCAGGACCTTCGGCAAGTCCTCGCACGGGTCGCACAAGACCGATGCGATCGACGCCATCCTGTCGCTTTATCCCGAGCGACGCTTCGCGCTCGTCGGCGACGATTCGCAGGGTGACCTGACCGCCTATGCAAAGGTCCTCGAACGGCATCCGGCGCAAGTTTCCGGAATATTCATCCGCAAGGTCGGCGAGCCCTTCACCCCCGAGGAAGAGGCGGCGAAACAGGCGGTCGAGGCGACCGGCGTGCCGCTCTATATCGGCCAGAGCTGGGACGAGGGGCACGAATTCCTGGCGGAAGCCGGTCTCGGCGGTAGCGAAGACGCCAAAACCGTGGTCGAAGCGACCGAACAGGAAGGCGGCGAATGAGCCCGAGGCGGAAGCGTATGGGATGGTGGATCGGCGGCATTTCGCTTGCGCTGCTTCTGGGGCTGGCCCTCGTCGTCTGGAACACGGCGAGCGGCCATGGCGGGCCGCGGCTGGTCGACTGGATCGACCGCGCGAGCGCCGGGTCGCGCGAGGTTGCGCAGCTCGCAAACGTCCAGCTGGGCGACGATCCCGCGGTGACCGCTGCGGTCTACGCGCAGCCGCTCGGCAAAGGCGATGCTCCGCGACCGGTGATCGTATTCACCCATGGTGGCGGATGGAACTGGGGCGATCCGGACGATTACGGTTTCATCGCGCGCAGCCTGGCGAGCGAGGGCTATGTCGTCGTACTGACCGGTTACCGCCTGTTCCCGCAGGCGCGCTTTCCCGCCATGCTCGAGGATCTCGCGACGGCGGTGGCGTGGACCGATGCCAACATCGCCCGCTTCGGCGGCGACCCGGGACGGATAGTGCTGATGGGTCATTCGGCGGGCGCTTACAATTCGCTGATGCTCGGGCTCGACCGCCAATGGGTGGCCGACGAAGGGCTCGATGCCGATCGGTTAGCGGGCGTGGTCAGCCTGGCGGGACCGGCCGATTTCTACCCGTTCGACAAGGAAAGCTCGATCAACAGCTTCGGCCAGGCACCCGATCCGCAGGCGACTCAGCCGGTCAATTTCGCGCGCGCCGATGCCCCGCCGCTGCTGCTCGTACATGGCGGCGCGGACACGGTGGTCCGGATCCGCAATTCCGAAGCGCTCGCACGCGCGGTGGCGGGCCTCGGGGGCCGGGTCGACACCGCCTTTTATCCGGAAATGGGTCACAATGACGTGCTCCTGAAGCTCGCCAGCCCGTGGTGGCGCGACAATCGCGTGCGTACCCGCGTGCTGGCTTTCCTCGCAGACGTCGCGCCGACCGACTGAATTCTTCAGTCCCCGTTCAACTGCAAATGCGCTAGGCTGGCACGATGCGATCCCTGAACCGCCTGCTTGCCCTCGTCATGGCGCTTGCCGCGCTAACGGTCTTCACCGCGCGCCCGGCATTGGCCCAGTCTATCCTGCGCGATGCCGAGAGCGAGGCGGTATTGCAGGATATGTCGGCTCCGCTGATCGAGGCCGCCGGGCTGGAGCCGGAGAATGTCGAGATCGTTCTCGTCAACGATCCTTCAGTCAACGCCTTCGTCGCGGGCGGACAGATCGTCTATATCCATAGCGGCCTGATCAACGCGGCGGAGAACGCCAACGAAGTGCAGGGCGTGATCGCACACGAGCTCGGTCACATTACCGGCGGCCATATCCTGCGCTTCGGCGACGGGATTCGCGAGGCGTCGGGCATTTCGCTGCTGTCGCTGCTGATCGGCGTCGGCGCTGCGCTCGCCGGTGCGGGCGAGGCCGCGATGGGTGCGATCATGGCCGGGCAGCGGGCCGCGATGGGCAAATTCCTAGCCTTTAGCCGGGCGCAGGAAAGCTCGGCGGATGCCGCGGGTGCGCAATACCTCTCGGATGCGGGCGTTTCGGGCAAGGGCAGCCTCGAATTCTTCAAGCGGCTGCAGCAGATGGAATTCCGCCGCGGGTTTCGCCCGAGCGCGCGCGGCGACGACGAATATTACCGCACCCACCCGATGGCGGGCGATCGCGTGGCGACCCTGCGCGAGACCTACGCGATCGACCCCGCATGGGAAAAGCAAACCGATCCCGAGCTGGAAGCGCGCTTCCAGCGGATGCAGGCCAAGCTCTACGGCTATCTCGCCGAGCCGAAGCAGGTGCTTACCCGGTATCCGGCCAGCATGACCGGTGACGCCGCGCGAATCGCGCGCGCCTATGCCTTCCACAAGGATGCGCAGGTCGATCGTGCCAGCGAGGAAATCGAGGCGCTGCTCGAACGTTACCCGGACGATCCCTACCTGCTCGAGGTCAAGGGTCAGGTACTGCTCGAATCGGGGCGCCCCGAAGAAGCCCTGCCGCCGCTGCGCCGTGCGACCGAGATTACGCGCGCCCAGCCGCTGATCGCGACGATGTTCGGCCACGCGCTTATCGCGACCGAGGACGAGGACAATTACGAGGAAGCCGAGCGGGTCTTGCGCGCCGCGGTCCAGCGCGATCGCTACAATCCGTTCGCCTGGTACCAGCTCGGCGTGGTCTATGCCGCTCGCGGCGACATGGCCCGCGCGCGCCTCGCCAGCGCCGAACAGCAAGTGCTGAGCCGACAGATGCAGCGCGCGCTGCAAAGCGCCGAGGCGGCCGAGAACGCACTTCCGGTGGGTTCGCCCGACTGGTTGCGCGCGCAGGATATCTCGATGCAGGCGCGCGCCGCGCTGGAGCGTGAGCGCGAAGGGCGATAGGGGCGTTTCATGAGTGAAGGAATTTCGGCAGGCCGCTTCACGCTGGCCGTAGCGGCAGCACTGGCGATCGGCACCGGCGCGGGATTTCTGATCGATCGCGCGATCTCCGACGACAGCCACCGCGACTACCTCCTCGAAAACCCCGATATCCTGCCCGAAATGGTGCAGGCGTTGCAGACGCAGGAGGCGCGCGCCCAGCTCGCCGACATCCGTACCGACCTCGAAACCCCGTTTCCCGGTGCCGTGCTCGGCAATCCGAGCGGGACCGTGACGCTGGTCGAGTTCACCGACTATTCCTGCACCTATTGCCGCGCGAGCCTCGCCAATGTGCAGGCGCTGATCGAAGCCAATCCCGACCTGCGGGTCGTGATCCGCGAATGGCCGATCCTGTCCGACGCCAGCGTCGCTGCCGCGCGCATGGGGCTCGCCGCCGCGCGGCAAGGCAAATACGGCGAATTCCACCGTGCAATGTATGAGGTCGACGCCCCTGCGGAAGAGGCGATCGAGATCGCGGCCGGGCGCGCGGGGCTCGACATGGCGCAGGCCAGGAAGGACATTGCCGACCCGGCCTTGGACGACGAGCTCCAAAAGAGCAGCGCGCTGGCTCGCCGGATGGGTTTCGACGGCACGCCCGCATGGGTCGTGGGCGATACCGTGCTGGCGGGCGCGGTCGGCAAGGATACGCTCGCAGAAGCGATCGAATCCGCGCGCGAATAGACCGATGCGCGCGTTGCGATGCACTCTCCTTCTGCTCGCCCTGACCGCTGCTCCGGCGATCGCGCAGCAGGCCGAGCCGACGCCGCTCGAGCGTCAGGCCTGGGCCGACCGCCGCCTGCTCGATGTCGGCTGGAAACTGGCAAGGGCGTCAGCGGACCTCTGTCCCGATGCACGCCCCGCCATCGGGCTGATGCTACGCGACGTGCGCGGCTGGGCGGACCCCGACGCGGTGCGCGAGGCCTTCGGGCAGAAGCGCGATTTCGCGGTGCAGGCGGTGGCCAGCAACAGTCCCGCAATGCGCGCCGGCATCGCTGCCGGCGACGAGATCGCAAGTCTCGAGGGGCGCGATCCCAACACGCTTCCGGCCGAGGATAACCGCGACTGGAAGCGGCTTTATGACGTCAACGAGACAATCGAGGCGAGGCTGCGCAGTTCTGGCGCTGTCGCTATCGCGCGCAGCGGCGAAGACGAACGGCGGATCGCAGGCGAGCCCGCCTGTTATGCCCGTTTCGAAGTCATCCAGGATTCGGACAGGGCGGCGAGCACCGGCCTGCGCGTGCGAATCGGCGACCGATGGCTTGCGGGCGATATCGCCGACGACGGCCTCGCTTTCCTCGTCGCGCACGAACTGGCGCACAACATCCTCAAGCACCGCCTGCGCCGCGAATTGCCGCGGCGCAAGCGCCCCTCGTCGCGTGATGTCGAACGCGAGGCCGACCGGCTCGCCACGTGGCTGATGGCGCGTGCGGGCTACGATCCGGCGGGCGCGGTCGCCTTCCTCGAGAAGCACGGCCCGGGGCAGGACGGGTTCCTCTATCTCGGGACGTCGCACGACGGGTGGAAATCCCGCCGGGACGCGATCGCGCGCGAAATCGAGGCGATCACCGCGGCAGGGACGCTCGACTGGACACCCTATTTCGCGGCGGAACTCGCGGCCGCGCGCGACGTCATGCCGCCGCCGGTTTCTCGCTGACGGCCGCCGCGATCGGAGAATTGACCGGCGTCGCCATCACCCGGCGCACCATCGGTTCGAAGAATTCGAGGCTTTCCGAATCGTAGTCCGGATCGAAGGCCGATTGGTCGTACTTCTCGCAGAATTCCGCACAGGCGTCGAAATACGGACTGTCGCGGAACTGCTCGCGCGCATCGCGATCCATGCCAAGATGGTGGAAATAGTAATACCCCTGGAAGGCGCCATGATGCTGGCAGATCCAGTGCAGTTCCTCGCTCACGAACGGCTTGATGATCGCCGCCGCGATATCAGGATGGTTGTAGGCCCCGAGCGTGTCGCCGATATCGTGCAGCAGCGCCATCACGACATAGGGCTCGTCGCGCCCGTCGCGATGCGCACGGGTGGCGCATTGCAACGAATGTTCGAGCCGGCAGACCGGGAAGCCGCCATGGTCGCCTTCGAGCAGCTTGAGATGTTCGAGCACGCGATCGGGCGTTCCCCGGGCGTGTTCGCCGAATTCGCGCGCGATCAGTTGCCAATCCTCGCGCGTGCCTTCGGTCATCGCCGCAAAATTCGCGCGTTCCGTCGCGCCGTGAACTGCCTTGCTATCCACATCCATCGCTTCGCTCCCTAATCGATCGCAGCATACGCGATGGCGAACAGGGCTGCAAAATTTTCCCGCGAGCGCGATTTCCGGGCTAAAGGCAATGGCCTGATGGCCGTGCTTCCCGTCCAACCCACGCCGTTCTTCGCGAACAAGAACCAGGCTTTCTGGCGGCTCCAGCTGGCCGGGTGGGGCGGCGTGCTGGCGCTGCGCATCATGTCGGCGCTGGCGAACGACCAGCCGTGGTCGTTCTTCCTCGTCCTGCTCGTCTTCACCGTGACCGGGTTCTCGATCAGCTTGATCCTGTCGGTGGTGTACCGCCAGCTGATCACCCGTCCGCCGTTGGTGACCTGGGGCGTCAGCCTGATCGTTCTGCTGTTCGCGGTCGGCATCCACGCGATCATCGATACCTGGATCGTAGGGCTCTACCGACCCGACACCGAATCGGGCTTCGTCCAGCGGCTGGTCGGCGTCTACGGATACGACCTGGTGCTGCTGGGCGCCTGGTCGGCGCTCTATTACGCGATCAATTTCTTTCTCCAGGTCGAGGAGCAGCAGGACCGCCTGCTCGCGCTCGAAGGACAGGCGACCAGCGCCCAGCTCGCCATGCTGCGCTACCAGCTCAACCCGCACTTCCTGTTCAACACGCTCAATTCGATCAGCACGCTCGTCCTGCTCAAGCAGACGACTCAGGCCAATGCGATGCTTTCGCGCCTGTCGTCCTTCCTGCGCTACACGCTGATCCACGAACCCGGCGGGCGGGTGACGGTCGAGCAGGAAATCGACACGCTGAAATTGTACCTCGATATCGAGCGGATGCGGTTCGAGGATCGCTTGCGCACCAGTTTCATGATCGACGACGAGGCCTGCGATGCGCTGATGCCCTCGCTCCTGCTCCAGCCGCTGGTCGAGAACTCGATCAAATACGCCGTCAGCCCGCAGGAAAGCGGCGCCGAGATCCGCGTCGACGTCCGCCTGATCGGGCCGACGCTGCGAATCATGGTGTCGGACACCGGCCCCGGGCTGAAGGACAGCGCGACCGACAAGCGCATGTCGGGCAAGACTTTCGATGGCGGCGAAGCGGTGTCGACCGGGGTCGGGCTCGACAATATTCGCAATCGCCTCGCACAGGCGTATGAAGGGGAACACCGCTTCGAGATCCGCGAACCGGCCGAGGGCGGCTTCGGTGTCATCATCGAGATACCGGCCGAATTCGCAACCGAAACCACCGCGCAACCGCGCGTGGCGACCGAAAAACAGGGATCACCGGAGGGAACCGAACTGGTCCCGCCCCGCTTTGCTCAAGGGAGTAGCCAGAGCACATGACCATCCGCACCATCATCGTCGACGACGAAAAGCTCGCGATCCAGGGCTTGCAGGTCCGTCTCGAGCCGTTCGACGACGTCGAGATCATCGACACCTGCGCCAATGGGCGCGAGGCGATCCGCAAGATCAAGACCGAGAAGCCCGATCTCGTCTTCCTCGACATCCAGATGCCGGGTTTCGACGGATTTTCCGTGGTCAACGGCGTGATGGACATCGATCCGCCGCTGTTCGTCTTCGTCACCGCCTATGAAGAGCACGCGATCCGCGCCTTCGAAGCCAACGCCGTCAGCTATTTGATGAAACCGGTCGAGGAGGACAAGCTTGCCGACACGATCGAACGCGTGCGCAACCGCCTGTCCGAGCGCAAGTCGGCCGAGGAGGCGGAAAAGCTCAAGAACGTGCTCGCCGAAGTCGCGCCCGACCGGGTCGACGACCTCGAAGGCACGGGCGAGAGCAGCGAGCGTTACGAAAAGCTGCTCAACGTCAAGGATCGCGGCCAGATCTTCCGAGTCGATGTCGACACGATCGAGCATATCGAGGCGGCGGGCGACTACATGTGCATCCGCACGGCCGACAATTCGCTGATCCTGCGCGAGACGATGAAGGACCTCGAACGCCGGCTCGATCCGCGCACCTTCCAGCGAGTCCACCGCTCGACCATCGTCAATTTGAACCTGGTCCGGCAGGTCAAGCCGCACACCAACGGCGAATGCTTCCTGGTGCTGGATTCGGGAGCCGAGGTGAAGGTCAGCCGCAGCTATCGCGACGTGGTCGCGCGGTTCGTCCACTAACCTTACAACCGCTCGCCCTGAGCCTGTCGAAGGGCGTCGGCACGGGCGTGCTTGGGCAAGCGCAGCACGAACGGAGAAGTGATGAGTTTCTCGCTGACCGGCTTCGATCTCGAAAAATTCGTCTCCGAGACCCTTGCCGAGGACCTTGGCGCGGGTCTCGAAGGTGGCGGACGCGATGTGACGTCCGAAAGCGTCATTCCCGCCGGGGCTCGGTTCTCCGGCGTGATGGATTCGCGCGATCCGATCACCGTGGCGGGCCTGCCGGTGGCCGAAGCGTTCTTCCGGCGGCTCGATCCCGACATGGCGATCGAGCGGCTGGTCGAAGATGGCGATCGCGTCGAACCGGGAACCGACCTGATGCGGCTCGAAGGCAATGCCCGCGCCATGCTTACCGCCGAACGCGCGGCGCTCAACACCGTGCAGCACCTCTCGGGCATCGCCACGCTGGTGCGGCAATATGTCGAAGCGATGGGTGACACCAATGCCGTGCTGCTCGACACCCGCAAGACGATCCCCGGGCTGCGGTTCCTCGAAAAATACGCAGTGCGGATGGGTGGCGGGCAGAACCACCGCATGGGGCTGTGGGACGCGGCGATGATCAAGGACAACCACGTGCTCGTCGCCGGCAGCGTGGGCGAGGCCGTGCGCCGCGCAGTCGATGCCGGGGTGAAGGAGATCATCTGCGAGGTAGACCGGCTCGACCAGATCGAACCCGCACTCGAGGCCGGTGCGACCCGGCTGCTGCTGGACAACATGGACCCCGACACGCTGCGCGAAGCGGTAGCATTGGTGACCGGGCGCGTACCGACGGAGGCCTCGGGCGGGATCAATCTCGATACGATCGCCGCCAAGGCCGCCACCGGGGTCGATTACGTGTCGGTCGGACGTTTGACGCAGAGCGCGCCCGCCGCCGACATCGGGCTCGATTTCACCCCGATCTGAGGGCGATTGCACGCGCACCGCAAAGCGCTAATGTAGCCAGCGCAATCCAAGGGGGAGGACGCCCATGCGGCCCGACAGCATCAAGAAATTCGACCTGTTCTATCTCGGAGCGGTCACGATCGAGCTCATCGCAAATTTCCTCGACCGCGCTTCGATCGCTGCGGTCGTCGCCAACCGGTTCGCGGGCGGGCAGGGCTCGCGCGGGCTAGTCGAAGGCTCGTCCGATACGGTCGCGATCATCCTCATCGCGCTGCTGGCGGCGCTGCAATTGCTGCTGTGGTATCTCGTCTCGCGCCGCCGGATCGGCCTTGTGCGCTACCTCGTGGTCGGGGTCGTCGCGATCAATCTGCTGGGCCTCCCGACGATCTTCGCCGCATTGCCGGCCATCGCTCCGCTGGTTGCGCTGTTTGTCCTCGCGCTTCAGCTGATCGCGGTGTTCTACCTGTTCAAGGCCGAATCGACGATCTGGCTCAAGGGCAAGCGGGTGGTTGACGAGGACGACGACGGACACCTCGACGGCGAATGACCGGCGCGGGCCCCGTCAGGGCCGGTCTCGCACTGGGTGCCGCAGCACTCCTCGCCTCCGGCCCGCCCGCCCTCGCGCAAGCCTATCAGTGCCGCGTCCCCGAACGGGTCTCGGTGCCGCGCATCGCGCCCGACGGAGAGCGGCGCGAACTGCGCGTCACGGGCTATACCTTCGCGCTGAGCTGGTCGCCCGAGCATTGCCGCGACGCGGGGAGCCGCGCGGGACGCCTGCGCCAATGCAACCGCCGCAATGGCTGGTTCGGGCTGATCGTCCACGGTCTGTGGCCCGAGGGCCCGGGCGGTCGCTGGCCGCAATGGTGCCGTACGCGCTATCGCCCGTCGGGCGAAATGCTGGCGCGCCGTCTCTGCATGAGCCCGAGCGCGGCGTTGCTCGCCCGCCAATGGGCCAAGCACGGCAGCTGCATGGTCCGTCGACCCTCGACCTATTACCGCGTCCAGCAGATCCTGTGGGATTCCTACGACAAGCCCGATCTCGACCGGCTCTCGCGCAAGGACGGGCTCACCGCGGGCGACCTGCGCGATGCGTGGATCGCGGCCAACCCGCATTTCCCGCGCGGCTCCATCGGGATCGACCGGAACGAGCGCGGTTGGCTCGAGGAAATCAGGCTCTGTTACGATAACGATTGGATGCCGACCGACTGCGGTAGGCGCCGCTACGGCCCCGCCAATGCCGCCCCGCTGTCGATCTGGCGCGGCTTGTGACCCCTCGCCGCTAGCGTCGCGCGCGAAAGAAATCGCGCAACAGGGCCGCGGCAGGACCTTCGCCGATGCCCGAATAGACTTCGGGCCGGTGCATGATGGTCGGCTGCTCGAACAGGCGTGGCCCGTGCTCGATTGCCCCGCCCTTCTCGTCAGAGGCCCCGTAATAGAGCTTGGCGATGCGCGCATGGGCGATCGCGCCGGCGCACATTGCGCAGGGTTCGAGCGTGACCCAAAGCTCGCAGTCCTCGAGCCGCTCTCGCCCGAGCGCTTTGGCCGCGCGGCGCAGCGCAAGCATTTCGGCATGGGCGGTGGGATCGTGCAGGCACCGCGGGCTGTTGTGGGCGCGCGCGATCACGTCGCCGTCGCACACCACCACCGCGCCGACCGGGACTTCGCCCTGATGCGCAGCGGCCTGCGCCTCCTCGAGCGCCAATGCCATCGGGTCGGGCAGCGGCCATTGCGTCATCGTTTCTGTCGCGCTTCCGGCCGCGGGTGGGCGACGCGGGCCGGGCGATTACAGCCCGTCGCGCGCCTCGCCTCGTAAGATCTATTCCTCGTCGCCGGTAACCGGCTCGCCTTCGGCATCTTCGGTGTCGACATCGACGGTGGGAACGTCGACCGTGACCTCCTCGGTGCCGACTTCCACGTCGGGCGCTTCGACATCGTATTCGGGCATGTTGCCGCCTTCGACCTCGACTTCGGGCAGTTCGCCTTCTTCGGTCTGGTCGACATCGCAGCCGGCGAGGCCGAATGCGAGGGTCGTGGCAGCGACGAGCGCAATCGATTTCTTCATGGTATGGATCCTCCGATCGTGAAGAAGGTGAGTGGTAAGCCCGCGGTCCAATCGTGGCAACGGGGGCTTTCAAGTTGACCAATTCGCACATGCCCGCTATGCGCGCGCCTTCGTCGCCATGGTGCGGCCAAACCGATTCCATATACGAGAAGTGTCATGTCCCGCATTTGCGAGCTGACCGGCAAAGGACGCCAGGTCGGCAACAACGTGAGCCACGCCAACAACCGCACGAAGCGAGTCTTTCTGCCCAACCTGCAGAACGTCACGCTGATGTCGGAAAGCCTCGACAAGAGCTTCAAGTTCCGCGTTTCGACGCAGGGCCTGCGCTCGGTCGAACATAATGGCGGGCTCGACAACTGGCTGCTCAAGACTTCCGACGAGAAGCTGAGCGACAATGCGCGCAAGGTGAAGCGCGAAATCGCCAAGGCGAAGGCCGCGGCCTAACCTTTCCCACCGGTAGATCCGGTTGCAGAAGCCGCCTCCCGCGAGGGAGCGCGGCTTCTTCGCGTGCGCCGAACCTGATTCAGTCGGGCAATCTGCCGGGATCGAGGGTGAGGTGCGCGAGCCAGCTCGCCTGGAAGTGCGAATCGTTATCGTCGGACACCAGCCAGATATCCCAGCGATGGCCCGCTCCGCGCACCGCAATCCCCTCGTAATTGTCGCGCGGCAGGATCGACGACAGGTCGATCGGTGCCGAGAGGCGCGCCGTTCCGTCGGCGAGGTCGTCCGGATCGAGCCAAGCCAGCCGGCTGTGAAACTCGAACGGCCAGGCAAAACCCAGTCGGCGCAGCAGGACGAGGATCCGCCCGTCGGGTGCGGTCGCTGCATCCACTGGGTGGTAACCGTCCGCGCCTGTGATCGCGACCGTGCGGGATGCCGGGTCCTCGGTGGGATCGCCGTCGAACAGCACGCCGACCAATGGATCGGTCTCGCCCACCACGACCTTGCCTTCGCGCAGGGCGAGGAACCGACCGTCGGCGAGCCGGGCCAGCGATTCGGGTCCGCCATTGGCGGGCCAGCCGCCTATCGCCGACGGCCTCGCCTCACGCTCGATTCGCAGCGTTGTGCCGAGCCGCACGATCGCATTGCGGTTCTCCAGTGCGAGCCAGGTCTGCCCGCCGAACGCGGTCGCCGCCTCGATATCGCGGCCCGACTTGCGCGCGGTATCCTCCCCGACCCGGCGGAGCGGGAGCCGCATCGTCGCGTCGCCGCCGCGCGGGAGAGGGAGTTCGAGCACCGTCCCGTAGTCGCTGAATAGGCGCAACTGCTGGTCGGCGCGCAGCACCAGAGCCGAAAACCCGCCGAACGAAAACTGCCGCGAGCGTAGCTGCCATACGCCTTCGACCGCGAGGTCCGGATCGGCGGGGCCCGCAAATTGAGGAAACGCGACCAGCTCGACGGTCGGTTCGATGTCCTCCGAGCGCGGCTCGGAACGCCACCAGACGGTGACGAGGCCCAGCAGGAGCAGCAAGAGCGCCAGCGATTTCCGCACCATCGCGCCTGCGCCTTCCTTCCTGCCTTGCCGCCCGCGTCGGCGATGGACTAGGACCTCGGACGGTAACCCGCAACGGACTTCCCGCATGGCCAAGGCACTTTTCGAACTCAACCCCGGCATCGATCGCGGGGCCGCGGCAGAGCGCTTCGCGCGGGACACGAGGGTTCAGCTCCGCAACGTGTTGACCGACGAAACCGCGCGCGAGATCCGCTCGATCCTCGCCCAGGCGACGCCGTGGGGAATGGGCTGGCAGGCCGGGATCGACGGCCAGCCACAGGGTGCCCGGCGCGAGCAGTTGCAGGACAATACCGCGCAGCCGATCCTCCGCGAGATCGCCGAAAGCACGCACAGGGCCGCGATGCAGGGCGACTACGCCTTTCGCTACGGCCGCTACCCGATGGTCGACGCATACAGGGAAAAATGGGCCGAGGGCGGTCCGCACGACCTGCTGGTCGAATATCTCAACACGCCCGAAACGCTCGAACTCGTGCGCGAGGTCACCGGGATTCCCGAACTGGTCAAGGCCGATGCGCAAGCCACGCTGTTCGCCCCGGGGCATTTCCTCGGCCGCCATATCGACAGCCATGTCGAAGACGGCTGGCAGGTCGCCTACGTCCTCAATTTCGCGCCCGACGACTGGCACCCCGACTGGGGCGGATACCTCAATTTCCTCGACCAGGACGGCGATATCGTCGCCGGCTATCGCCCGCGGTTCAACACGCTCAACATGTTCAAAGTGCCGCAACCGCACCTGGTGAGCTTCGTCCCGCCCTTCGCCCCGGCCGGGCGCTTCGCGATCACCGGGTGGTTCCGCGACAAATGAGCCAGGCCGCGCAACTGCACCAGCACGCGCTGGCGGCCGAGAAAGCGGGTGACGGTGCCCGGGCGCAGGCGCTGTACGCCCGTGCGATCGATGCAGATCCGGAGGATGCCGGCCTCGTCAATTCGGTGGGGGTCGCGCATTTGCGGATGGCAGAACCCGCGCGCGCTGCGGAGCTGTTTGCGAAGGCCCGGGAGCTCGATCCTGCCGCACTCGACTACGCGATCAACCTTGCCATCGCCCTGGGCCGGGTGGGGCGGCATCGCGAGGCGGCGATGATGTTGGCCGGGGCGGAGGACATCGGTCGCGACGAGCCCCGCTACTGGTCGGCGCGCGGCAACGCCGAGCGGCAGTGCTATGAATTCGCCGCAGCGCAGGCGAGCTACGACGAGGTCCTGCAACGCGATCCGGGGCATGTCCGCGCGCTCCACGGGCGAGCGCGTGTCGCACTCGAGCGCGGGCAGGTCGATACGCTCGAACGGATCGAGCGGGCAATCTCGGCTGCACCCGGGGATGCCGGTTTGTGGCAGGCGAAGGCGCTGGCGCTCGATGTCGCCGGGCGAAATGACGAGGCCGTCGCGCTTATGCGCCAGGTCATCGCCCAGGCACCGCACTGGATCGAGGGGCTTGAGACGCTCGCCCAATTGCGCCTGGCCGGAGGCGACACGGACTTTGCGAGCCATTTCGCCGATGCGACGAAGCAAGCCGATCCTCCCGACGCGATCTACCTCGCCTGGGCGAAGACGCTGGGCGGGCTCGATTTCTTCGCCGAAGCGGTAGAGATCGCGGCTCGAGCCCGGAATGCCGCACGTCAGACGGAGGTCTTCGCGCTGCTTGAAGCGGTCTATGCGGGCATGGCGGGGGACGCCGAACGAGCCGAGCGCATCTTCGCGCAATTTCGCCGCGATACGCGCGACTGGGTGGAGCACGGTGCGCGGCACGATATCCGGATGGGCCGGATCGAACAGGCTGAAGCGGCGCTCGGCGGACTGATCGAAGCGGGCGGCCCTGCGGTCAATCTGTGGGCGCTGCGCGACGTCTGCTGGCGCCTGGTCGATGACCCGCGCCACGAATGGCTGCACGGACGCGAAGAGCTGGTGCGACCGGTGGCTCTGGCCGACCAAGGCGTGTTGGACGAGGCGACCGACTTCCTGCGCGAGCTTCATCGCGGCTCCGCCCTGCCGCTCGGGCAGTCCGTGCGTGGCGGCACCCAGACCCGCGGCCGGCTGTTCCAGCGAGAAGAGCCGGTGCTTGCTCGGCTTCGCGCAGCGATCGTCGCCACGCTCGAGGCATATCGCGAGGAATTGCCGGAGCACGATGCGACGCACCCTGTGCTGCGTTATCGCGACGAGCCTTGGCGGATCACGCATTCCTGGTCGGTGCGCCTGCCGGGCGCTGGCTTCCACACCAGCCATATCCATCCGCTCGGGGTGCTGTCCTCGGCGCTCTACCTCGTCGTCCCGCCGGCGGTCGATGACGAGGATTGTCCGGGCCATCTCGAGATCGGACGGCCGCCGCCGGACCTGCGCACGGAGCTCGAGCCCTTGCGGTTGATCAAGCCCGAGCGCGGCAAGCTCGCACTGTTCCCGAGTACCTTGTACCACGGGACCCGGAATTTTGCCGAAGGGGAGAGAATGACGGTGGCTTTCGATGTGAGCGCGGGGGATGTCGGTTGAACCGCGAGCAGGAAGCCAAGGCATGGAGCGCCTTCTGGGCAGGTGAGCGCCGCAAGGGCGGGGGCTGCCTGCCCGATGCGTGGCAGGGCATCGACCGGGTCCAGGCCGAAGCCTGGCGCCGCTTTGCCGATGGCCTTCCGGACAAGGCACGGATCCTTGATCTGGGCACCGGCGATGCGCGCGTGCTCGCGACGCTCAAGGCCGTGTCGCCGCGTTTCAGGTTGCAGGGCGTCGACCTTGCGCCCGAGCTGCCCGATCCACCTCAGGGCATCCGGACCCGTGGTGGGGTCGCGATGGAAGACCTGCCCTTTGACGACGACAGTTTCGATGCGGTCACCGCCCAGTTCGCGTTCGAATATGGCGATCCGGCGCGGGTCGCGGCCGAGATCGCGCGCGTGCTCGCACCGGGCGGCAAGGTCGGCCTGATCACACATCGCGGCGACGGGCCGATCCTTGCGCACAATATCGCCCGGCGCGATGCGATCCGCTGGGCGATCGACGAGCAGGAGCTGGTCGAGAAGGGCAAGAAGAGCTTAGCCCTGCGCGCGCTGGGGCAGGTCGGCGTGCCGCCCGCCCTCGCCGCAGCACCGGGCGAAGGCGCGCGCAAGTTCGGGCCACGATCGGCGGCGTGGGAGATCGCCGAGGCGGTCCGCCAGACGCTCGCGATGGGCGCGCGCGACCATCCCGCCAATGTCAGCGCCACGCTCGACCGGATCGCGGCACAGGCGCGCAACGAGGTCGGGCGGATCGACTCGCTCGAGGCCGCCTGCCATACGGCCGACGATGCCGCGCTGTTGGAACGGGCCTTTGCGGAGGCCGGGCTGGCGCAACGCGATGTCGCGGAACTGGCCGAACCCGGGCGCCCGCCCTTCGGACATTTCCGCATCCTCACGCGCTGACGCACTAGCCGCCAGCGGCGGAATTCATGGGAGACAAAAGAAAAGGGCGGCGAGCCAAAGCTCGCCGCCCCTTCTTTTGACCGTTCTTCGGTCGGTCGATGCAGATCAGAACTGCATGCGAGCCGAGATGAAGAAGTCCCGGCCGAGCACGTCGTAGGTGCTCGGATAGGTGTTGGCCTGTTCCTGGTTGTCGCCGAGCAGCAGGCTGTTCGGCGCGTTGCTGACCAGGATGCCGTTGAACTGCGGCGTACCCGGAAGCTTGTCGAACAGGTTGTTCACACCGGCCGAAAGCGTGAAGCTCTCGGTGATGTCGAACGCGAACGACAGGTCGAAGTAGTCGGTCGCTTCGAGGGTCTCGAGACCACCGAAGGCCGCGTAGTCGATCGTGTCGTCGTCATCGGTGACTTCACCGATGTGACGCCAGCGGAGGCTGATCGTCGCCGGACCGTCGATGTAGGACAAACGCGAGGTCCACTTCCATTCCGGGGTCGGCTCACCGCACTTCGCCACACCGAACTTGCCGGCACAACGATCGACCTCGTCGGGGAGGGCATCGACCGGGGTGAAGTTCGACTTGATCGTGTGCGTGCCGAGGAAGAAGAAGTTCAGGCGAGCATCTTCTTCGGCGCTGAAGATCGAGAACGGAACCGGGGTACCGTAATCGACCTGGAAGTCGACACCTTCCACTTCGAACAGCGAGGCGTTGGCCAGGCTGACGAGCGGCGGGTTGGCGACCGTGATCGCACCGTTCGCGGCACGCGTGCCGTTGAACGGCTGACAGTACGCGCTGTTGATGTCCTGGATCACACGATAGCAGAGGTTGATCGCGTTCGCGAAACCGCCGCCGAGCGTGGCAATCGCGTCTTCGATCTGGATGTTGTACCAGTCCACCGTGATGTTCAGGCCCGGGGCAAAGCTCGGGCTGAGGACGACACCGGCCGTCCAGCTGTCCGAAACTTCTTCCTGGAGATCGGGGTTACCACCGCCGAGCGCCGGGATCTGGGTGTTGAGCTGGATGCCGGGGTCACCGACGCTGCCAGCAGGGACACCGGTCGCCTGGCACAGGGCCACGGCCGTCGCATCACCAAGGATCGCCGGATCGGCACAGGGATCCTGCGCGCCCGGGAAGTTGATGAACTGACCACCGAACAGCTCGCCGATATTCGGCGCACGAACCGCACGCTGATACTGGCCGCGGAAGGTCACGTCGTCGATCGGCGAGAAGGTCACGCCGCCGGCATAGGCCCACACGCCGCCGACATTCTCGAGGCTGTAGTCCGAGTAACGCGCCGCACCCGTCACATCGAGCGTCAGGCCGTTGCCGTTGTCGATGATCGGGAGGTTGAGTTCGCCGAACACTTCGGTCACGTCGTAGCTACCTTCGGTCGGGTTACCGGCGTTGAAGCCGATCACGTCGCCCGAGGACAGGGCCGTATCCGGAATGAACTGCGCGGCCACCTTGCGGTATTCGGTACCCAGCGCGATGCCGAGATCGTCGGCACCCATGCCGAGGTTGCCGAAGGTGCCCGAGATCACGCCCGAGACGACCTGCAGGGTCGAGATGTCGCCGTTCTGCGCACGGATCGAGATCTGGTCGACCATGTCGGGCGTCAGCGTGCCCGGGCCGAAGATGTTGATCGGGGTGGCGCTACCGTCGAGGCCGGCCTGGAAGGCCGAACGCGAGATGTTGCCTTCCTGGATGTTGGCGTTCCGCGTACGCGCGTACTGGTAGTACAGGTCGTAGCTGAACGTATCCGTGAGCGGGCCGTTGACGCCGGTGAGGATGCGGAACGCGTTACGCTCGTCGAGCGAGTTACGCGAACCGGTTTCGACCGTACGACGCTGCAGGAACAGTTCGATGTTGTCCGGATCGCCGTCGGTTTCGGTCGCGTTGAGCTGCTGCAGCTGCGCAAAGTCGCCCGCCGACAGGAACGGCTGGATCGCGGCGAGGTTGACGATGAAGTCGCCGGTGACCGGGGTCGCGGCGAGTTCCTGCTGCACGCGGTTGTTGGCGTAGCTCATTTCCGAATAGACGGTGTGGCCGTTGCCGATGTCGTATTCCGCGTGACCACCGATGAGGTACCGCTCCTGCGGGATCATCAGGTAGTTGACCGGCGCGTAGTTGTAGGTGTCGCCGGTACGGGTGCGGAATTCGCCGGGCGTGTCGTCGAACACGACGGCACGGTTGGCCGCGAATTCGGTGCCGGCGCGGTTGCCGTCGCCGAAGTAGCGGATCACGCCGTTCGGGAGCGTCGACGAACCGAACTGCTGCATCGGCTCACCGAAGCTTTCGGCACCGAGAGCGAAGTTCGAGAACGCGCGGTCGCCCTGGAAGACGCCTTCACGGTTGTAGTATTCGGCGTAGACCGTGGCACGGCCACGCCCATCGTCGAATTCGGCGCCGAGGGCGCTGAACAGGTTGTAACGGGCGCCATCGCCGCGTTCGGTGATCGAGTACTGGCCACCAGCTTCGATGCCGTCGACATAGCGCAGCTTGAAGTTGGTAACGCCCGCGATCGCGTCCGAACCGTAAACGGCCGAGGCACCGCCGGTCACGACGTCCACACTGCCGACGAGGAAGGTCGGGATCGTGTTGATGTCGGTGATCTGGCCCGGATCGTAGAACATGTAACGACGGCCGTTGACCAGCACGAGGTTACGGTTCTGGCCGAGGCCGCGGAGGTTGAGGTCCGTGGTGCCGTTGCCGGGGTTGTTCGAGAAAGCGGTCGTGCCCGGAATGACCTGCGGCAGGGTGTTGATGACCTGCTCGGCGTTCACGGTGCCCGAAAGCTTGAATTCCTCGTCCTGCACGACCGCGATCGGCGCGGCGGTGTCGAGGTCGTTGCGCACGATGCGCGAACCGGTGATCGTCACGCGAGTGGTGGCGCCTTCTTCGGCCCCTTCGCTCGTCTGGATCGCGGTTTCCTGATCGGTGGCGTCATCTTCCATCGTCTGCTGCGCGAGCGCGGGAGTGGCAAGAGCCATCGCCGCAATCGCACCGCCCGAAAGGAGCGCCGCCTTGTTAAATCGATTCGACATTATTGTCCCCTTGAAGAAGCAGGCCCGGAGGCGTGCTCTATGGTCCATAGCTGTAGCCCGAGCCAAAAGACCCGGAACTGGCGCAAGCCTAACGAAAGTGGGGGGAGGCGCGCAATCGGCAGCGGCGGCGCTGGCCGCATTGCTCATAGATTGTGACTAATTTGCTACAGTGGCTTTCCGGTTGTTGCGGATATATCCTGACCCGAGACACGGAGGGATGTGATGAGGGTTTCCGGAGTACTTTACATTGCGCTCGGCGCCGCGATTGCCGGTTTTCCCGCCGCGGCTCAGGAAGATAGCCGGGATCCGCTGGCCGAGCTGCGCAAATGCAGCGGGATTGCCGAAAACGATGCGCGGCTGGCCTGTTACGACCGACAGGCGCGGCTTTTGCTGAGCGCGGAAGAAAGCGGCGAGATCGAAATCGTCGACCGCGAGAAAGCGGAGAAGGCGCGCAAGGACCTGTTCGGCTTTTCCGGTGTCAAGGTCCCGTTCTTCGATGAGGGAGAGGGGGTCGAGGAGATTGAATCGACCATCACCCGGGTTGCCCGGGTCGGCCGCGACGGGTGGTTGATCACGATCGAGGACGGCAATGCCGTGTGGCGGATTACCGATCCCCCGATGCGTTTCAATGCGCCGCGCGTGGGCGACAAGGTGACGATCAAGCGCGGCGCGCTGACCAGCTATTTCATCGAGGTCCGGACGCAGCTGGGGGTCAAGGCCAAGCGCGTCGAATAGTTCGGAAGCTGGCCCGAACTACATCGGCCCGGTGAAGAGGATCGGGTCGAGCCGCGCGTCGCGCCACTTGATCGACCAGTGCAGGTGCGGCCCGGTCGCCCTCCCGCTCGCCCCGATGCGACCGATCGGCTGTCCGCGCTTCACGGTCTCGCCCTCGCGCACGAGGATCGCCGAATTGTGCAGGAACGCGCTGTTGAGCCCGTTGCCGTGGTCGATGATCAGCAGGTAGCCCTCGAGGCTGAACGGTTCGGGCGTCGCGAGCACCACGACCCCGTCGGCGGGAGCGACATAGGTCGTCCCCTCGCCACCGGCGATGTCGATCCCCGAGTGATAGCTGCCCGGCTCGCCCTGGTAGATCCGCTGCGATCCGAACATGCCCGAAATCCGCCCGGTCGCCGGCCACAGGAACTCCTGCTTCCAGCCGGTCGCCCCGGTGTCCTCGGCGCGCGCGGCGACGATCCGCTTCCATTCGGGCTCGCGGATACGCCAGAAGGCATCGGTCATCCCGCCCGGGCGGCGCGCGACATTCACGCGCTCGATGTCCCAGTCGCGCGCAGTGATCGCGATGCGCCGTTCGATCCGCTTGTTCGCGAAAATCGCCACGAGCGTGTGATCGAGGTCGGCATCGCGGTCGAACGCGGCGAAGAAGCTGCCGTCATCGGCGACGCGCAGCGGCTCGCCGTCGAGCGTGACGCTGCGGACCCCGCGCGAGGCGGTCCCGCGAATGAAGCCGCCCTGCGTCAGTTGCCCCGTCACCCGCAGGCTCGGGGCCGGGTCGGTCGCCGCCGGGGTCGGCGCGGGCTTGCCCACCACTGGCGCCGAGGTGACGGTCGGCTGCGGCGGCGCTTCGGTCACGACATCGCGGTCGGCGGCGCATCCGGCAAGTAGCGCAGCGCCGACGATGGCGGTGGCGAACTTGCCGATCATTCGTCGATGCCGGCGAGCCGCTGTGCCGCCACGGTCGCATTGGCGTAAGGCTCCTGCCGGTCGACACTCCAGTACCTCAATTCCTCGAGCGGGATCTGCACCGCGGTCACCGCACAGACGACATGGTCGCCGCTGCGCAGCACGCGAAATCCGTTGGGGCCGTAATGGAGCGTCGCCGCGCGACCTTTGGAACTCATCAACATGCGGCGACCCTTACCACAGCGCAGATTAACCGAACAAATCTTCTTGTCCCGCCGCCGATGGTTTCGCACGCTTCGGCCTGTGCGCGGCCGGCGGCGACCGTCCCTGGGGCACCGCATCGACGATCCCGTCGGCGAATTTGAGGCGCAGCAAGTCGGCCTTGCGCGCGCCGGCAGCGCTGGTGAGCGTCGCGCCGTCGCCCGCCATCACGCGGACATAACCACGCGCCAGCGGCTTGTCGGGATGGAGCTGCTCGGCAAGCCGGGCGAGCGCGGCCAGGCTTTCGCGCCGCCGCGCCAGCGGGCCGAGCACCAGTTGCGGGGCCAGCCGTTGCGCGGCCAGCGCGTGCCGAGCCTGGCGCAGGTGCCCCTCGAGCACGGCCGGCGAGAGGCGCAGGCCCGCCAGCCGCTCACGCCCGGTTCGCGCCCGGTCGACCAGCCCGCGGCGCAGCCTTTCGGCCAATTCGTCGAGCCGCTGGGCATAGGGCTGGAGCAGCGATTCGCTGTCGGGCAGTCGCTCGGCGCGCGCCGCGAGCCGTTCTTTCCCGAGATCGATCGTACGCCCCGTCGCGGCGCGCTGGCGCTGGCCGAGCTCGGAGATCCAGCCAGCCAGATCGGCCCGCACCGGCACCGCCATTTCGGCCGCCGCCGTCGGGGTGGGCGCGCGCGTGTCGGCGGCGAAGTCGGCGAGCGTGGTGTCGGTCTCGTGCCCGACCGCGCTGATCACGGGAATCGGGCTCTCGGCGATCGCGCGCGCGACCACTTCCTCGTTGAAGCCCCACAAATCCTCGATCGACCCGCCACCGCGCGCCACGATCAGCACGTCGGGTCGCGCCAGCGCGCCGCCGGGTTCGATCGCCCCGAACCCGCGCACCGCCGCCGCGACCTGTTCGGCCGAACCCTTGCCCTGGACGATCACCGGCCAGACCATCACGTGGCTCGGGAAGCGATCGGCGAGGCGGTGGAGGATGTCGCGGATCACCGAGCCGGTGGGCGAGGTGACCACGCCGATCGTGCGTGGCAATAGTGGCAGGCGCCGCTTGCGCTCGGCATCGAACAGCCCCTCGGCACCGAGCCTCTGCTTGGTCTTCTCGAGCAGCGCGAGCAGCGCGCCCTCACCCGCGACCTCCATCCGCTCGATCACGATCTGGTAGTTCGAGCGCCCTGGATAGGTCGTCAGCTTGCCGCTCGCGACCACTTCGAGCCCGTCCTCGGGCTGGAAGGCGAGCCGGTCGACGCTGCCGCGCCACATCACCGCATCGATCCGCGCCTTGTCGTCCTTGAGGCTGGCGTAGAGATGCCCCGACGCCGCCCGCTTCACCCCCGACAGCTCGCCGCGAATGCGGACGAACCCGAACCGGTCCTCGACCGTGCGCTTCAGCTGGGCGGAAATCTCGCTGACCGAAAACGGCTCGGCGTTGTCGCCCGCGCGAGCGCTCGCTACGAGGCCGGGAGCGTTACTGTTGTCTTCAGTGTCATCGAAAGGCGGATTTGCGGGCATGAATATCCTTCTACTCGGATCGGGCGGGCGCGAGCATGCGCTGGCGTGGAAGCTGATGCAATCGCCGCGTTGCGACAATCTCCAGGCCGCTCCCGGCAATCCGGGGATGGAGGATGACGGCGCACAATCGGTCGCGCTCGACGTCGGCGACCATGCTGCCGTGATCGCACATTGCCGCGATAACGACATCGCGCTCGTGGTGATCGGGCCCGAGGCCCCGCTGGTCGACGGACTTGCCGACAGCCTGCGCGAGGCGGGCATCCCCGTATTCGGCCCCTCGGCCGAAGCCGCCCAGCTCGAAGGCAGCAAGGCCTTCACCAAGCGGCTGTGCGACGAGGCGGATATTCCCACCGCCGGCTACGCCCACACCAGCTCGCTCGACGAGGCGCGCACCGCGCTCGGCCGCTTCGAACCGCCCTACGTACTCAAGGCCGATGGCCTCGCGGCGGGCAAGGGCGTGGTGATCGCCGCCAACCGCGCCGAGGCCGACAGCGCGCTCGCCGACATGTTCGGCGGGAGGTTCGGCGAGGCCGGCGCCGAAGTCGTGATCGAGGAATTCCTCACCGGCGAGGAAGCGAGCTTCTTTGCGCTGACCGACGGCGAAACCGTCCGCGCCTTCGGCACCGCGCAGGACCACAAGCGCGTCGGCGATGGCGATACCGGCCCCAATACCGGGGGAATGGGCGCCTACAGTCCCGCCTCGATCCTGACCCTCGATCTCCAGCGCGAGGTGATGGAGCGGATCGTCGAACCGACGGTCGCGACGATGAAAGCGCGCGGCACGCCGTTTTCGGGCGTGCTCTACGCAGGCCTCATGCTGACCAGCGAGGGCCCCAAGCTGATCGAATACAACGTCCGCTTCGGCGATCCCGAGTGCCAGGTGCTGATGGCGCGCCTCGACGAGGACCTGGTCGAGCTGATGCTCGCCTGCGCCAACGGCACGCTCTCGGAGGTGGACGAAATCGCGATGAAGAAATCCGCCGCACTGACCGTGGTGATGGCGGCGGCGGGATATCCCGGCATGCCCGAAAAGGGCGGCACGATCTGCAAGGTCGGCGCGGCCGAGCAGACGGGCGCGAAAATCTTTCACGCGGGCACGAAGCGCAACGAGGAGGGACAGCTGGTCGCGAATGGTGGCCGGGTGCTCAACGTCACCGCGCTCGCCGACGACGTCACCACCGCGCGCAACCTCGCCTACGAGGCGATCATGAGCCTCGATTTCGATACCGGCTTCTGCCGCACCGATATCGGCTGGCGCGAACTCGAGCGGGAGCGTACTTCGTAAGCGATCGGCGTTGCAGACGAGCGTGCTTGCGCGCCCGAATTGCGGTCAGCACGAAAGAATGCCCCCATTCCATTTCGGCGAATGGGGGGAATTCATGAATAGATTAATCTATCCGATTGCTGCGCTGGCGATGCTTTCGGGCTGCAGCGCTCAAGAACCCAGCGAGGCTGACACCGGCCAAAGCAAGGATCTGATTGCGACAGAATATCCAGAAAAGGTCGGCGAAATCCAAGCTGTGCTGGACGACATCGAGCTCGCAATCCGTGAAGGCGATATCGACCGCCTCATAGCGCACCATGCCTATAGTCCGAAATTCAGCGATTTTCAGGAAGGAGGTCGTCGTACCGGCGCATCGGAAAATGAGGCAAACGAACGCGCGTTCTTCGGCAATGCCACCAGCGTGAATCGCTTCGAGTATGACGATCCGAAAGTGTCGGTCTACGGTGACGTCGCGGTTGCAACGGTACACCCGGACGTCGAGCTGGTGTTCGGCGAAGACGTGGTGACGGCCAACCGGCAGCTGACCCTCGTGTTCGTCGACACGGCTGAGGGCTGGAAAATCGTCCACGAGCACAATTCGCCGCTCGAGACCGACCAAGGGGATTGATACCGCCTTCTTTACCTCGCTCAGGCCGGGGCGGCGAGTTTTCCTATCCCACCAATTCCTGCAGGTCCGCCTCGGGCCGCGCGCCGTAGTGTGAGATGATCTCGGCGGCGCAGATCGCGCCCATTTCCAGGCAGCGCTCGAGGCTCTCGCCGCGCACGTGGCCGGTGAGGAATCCGGCGGCGAAGAGGTCGCCTGCCCCGGTGGTGTCGACCACCTCGTCGACCGGGGCCGCGGGCACTTCGGCGCGGGTGCCGTGGGCGATGGCGACCGCGCCCTTTTCGCTGCGGGTCGCGACGAGGATCGGCAGCTTGCCGTCGAGCGCCTTGAGGCCCGCTTCGAAATCGTCCTCGCCGGTCAGCGTGGCGAGCTCGCTCTCGTTGACGAACATGATGTCGACCAGGCCGTCTTCGATCAGCGCTCGGAAATCGTCGCCATGGCGATCGATTACGAAGCTTTCCGACGCGGTGAAGGCGACCTTGCGGCCGGCCGCACGCGCGACCTCGATCGCGCGACGCATGGCGCGGCGCGGTTCCTCGGGATCCCACAGATAGCCTTCGAGATAGAGCACGCCGGCGCTGGCGATCAGGTCCTCGTCGAGCGCTTCCTTGGGCAGGTAAGTGCTCGCGCCGAGGAAGGTGTTCATCGTGCGCTCGCCATCGGGGGTGACGAAGATCAGGCAACGCCCCGTGGCCGGGTCGCCCTCGCGCGCGGGCGTGTCGTAATCGATGCCGACGGCGCGGATATCGTGGCTGAAGACATCGCCGAGCTGGTCCTTCGCGACCTGGCCGATGAACGCGCATTGCGCGCCGAGCGCGGCCATGCCGGCCAGCGTGTTTGCCGCCGAGCCGCCCGAGATTTCGCGTGCCGGTCCCATCGCGTCGTAGAGCATGGCGGCCCCCTCGTCGTCGACAAGCGTCATCCCGCCCTTGTTCAATTGGAGTTCGTCGATCAGCTCGTCGGAGCACGGGGCCATCACGTCGACGATGGCATTGCCGATCGCGATCACGTCGTAGCGGGGTTCGGTCATGAAAAATCCTGTAGGGCGTAAATGGTGTGGGGGCGCGCCTAACGGTTCGTCCGCGCCCTGCCAAGCGTTGACAGCGGGCAGGTAGCGCCCGATTCGTGCTGGCGATGTTGCGTGCGCTCGCCCTTGCCGTCCGCCAGCTCGCCGACCGGCGGGTTCTCGCCCTGTTGCTCAAGAGCGTGGGGCTGGCGCTGGTCGCCTTTGTCGCGCTCGGCACCGCGGGCTGGATCGCGCTCGACTGGGGATTGGGCGCGGCAGGCCTTCAGGACGGGGCCTTCGCCGGGGCGCAGGGCGTGCGCGGGGCGCTGTCGGTGCTCGGCGTGGTGATCGGCGCATGGCTGCTGTGGCGGATCGTCGCGATGGCGGCGCTGCAGTTCTTTGCCGACGAAGTGGTCAAGGCGGTCGAGGCGAAATTCTATCCCGACCGCGCGGCGCAGGCCCGGGATCTCGGTTTCGCGCGCGAGACGCGGCGCGGGCTCAAGGGGGCGGGCCGCGCGTTGCTGTTCAACCTCGTCGCGCTGCCCTTCGCGCTCGTCCTGCTAGTGACGGGAGTCGGCGCGGCAGCGGTATTCTGGCTGGTCAACGCCCTGCTGCTGGGGCGCGAGCTGATGGAGATGGTCGCCGCGCGGCACGAGGTCGAACTTGGGCCCAAGCCGCTCGGTGGCGGCGAGCGCTTCGTCATGGGCGGGATCGTCGCGGCACTGTTTGCGGTGCCGGGCGTAAACTTCCTGGCTCCCTTCCTGGGGGCCGCGATGGCAACCCACCTCGTTCACGGAAAGACACGATGAGATTCCACGCCGCCCTGCTCCTTGCGCTGGCCCTCGCCGGATGTGCCGGCGGCTCGACTTCACCGAGGATCCCGCCGCAACCGGTCACGCGCAGCGCGACCCCGCCGCCGCCTTCGACGCCGACCCGGATGACGGGTCGCGGGCTGGAAGGGGTGGTCGACGCCACCGCCGCACAGCTAGTGGCGCGCTTCGGCCAGCCGCGGCTCGACCTCGCCGAAGGCGATGCGCGCAAGCTGCAATTCGCCGGCCAGGCCTGCCTGCTCGACGTCTATCTCTACACGCTCGCAGGGGGCGGCGAACGCCGCGCGACCTGGGTCGATGCTCGCAATACCGCCGGTGAATCGGTCGATCCCGCCGGCTGCATCGCGGCGCTGGGTCGCTAGTCGCCGAAATCGAGCGGCGCTTCGGCCCCGCCCTGCTTGGGTCGCGGGCCATTGGGCGGAACGGCGGGCACGGCCGTCCGATCGAGATCGGAACGGCCCACTATTTGTTCGAGCACCCAACCGTGAGGCCCGGCAAGGGCTGCCTTTATCCGCCGGGGATCGTACTGCCGTGGCACGGATGTCGGCCCAGCGTGAGCTTAGACCATGAAACTCTCGCCGCACCCACACGCGCCCTTGGCGTTGGGGTTTTCGAACACGAACCCGGCGGTGAAATCGTCTTCCACCCAGTCCATCGTGCTGCCGACGAGATAGAGCACGCTCGCGCCGTCGATGTAGAAGGTGCCGCCCGGGGTCTCGATCTTCTCGTCGAAGCCCTGCTCCTCGGTCACGTAGTCGACCGAGTAGGCGAGGCCCGAACAGCCGCGGCGCGGGGTCGAGAGCTTGACCCCGATCGCGTCTTCGGGCGCCTTCGCCATCAGCTCGGCGACGCGCTGTTCGGCGGCGGGCGTCAGGATGACGGCGGCAGGGCGGGTACGGGTTTTCGTGTCGGTCATGACAGCACCTTATAGCATACCGAGTTCGAGGCGCGCCTCGTCGGTCATCTTGTCTGGGCCCCAAGGCGGATCCCAGACGAGATCGACCTCGGCATGGCGCACACCGGGGACCGAGCCCGCGCGCAGTTCGACTTCGCCCGGCATCGTCTCCGCGACCGGGCAATTCGGCGTGGTGAGCGTCATGATCACCTTTACGTCCGACTCGTCCGAAACTTCGACACCGTAGATCAGGCCGAGATCGTAGATGTTGACCGGGATTTCGGGGTCGTAGATTTCCTTGAGCGCGTCCACGACCTTCTGCTGCAACTCTCCGCCATCGCCTGTGGTCGGCGCGGCTTCGGGCTGCTTGTCGAGGAAGCCGGCGAGGTAATCGCGCTTGCGCTCGAGCTTCTCACCCGCGCTCTCCGAGGGCGCGTCGTCGACCGCATCCGAAACGCGTGCACGCGGCGGTTTGGGCGGCATCATGTCCGCCTGGTCGAGCGGCGAGGGCGCCGCGACGTAATCCTTGTTGTCGCTCATCCGAAAATCCTGAGTGTTCTCTCGATCCCGCGCATCAGCGCGTCGATATCGCTTTCGTCGTTGTAGAGGCCGAAACTGGCGCGCGCGGTGGCGCTGACGCCGAGATGTTCCATCAGCGGCTGCGCGCAATGATGGCCGGCACGGATCGCGACGTCTTCCTCGTCCAATATGGTGCCCAGATCGTGCGGGTGAACCCCATCGAGCGCGAAACTTACGATCCCGGCGCTCTTTTCGGGGCCGAACAGCGTCACCTTGTTGGTGTCGCGCAGCGCCGCGCGCGCCTTGGTTGCAAGGTCGCTTTCATGCTCGAACAGGCGTTCCATGCCGAGCGCGTCGACATAATCGATCGCCGCGTGGAGCGCGATCGCCTCGGTGATCATCGGCGTACCCGCCTCGAACCGCTGCGGCGGCGGGGCATAGGTGGTCTTTTCGAACGAGACCTTGTCGATCATCGCGCCGCCGCCGTGCCACGGCGGCATCGCGTCGAGCAGTTCCTCGCGCGCCCAGAGCACGCCGATCCCGGTCGGACCGTAGAGCTTGTGGCCCGAAAAGACGTAGAAATCGCAGTCGAGCTTATCCATTGCCAGCCGCATCCGCGGCGCGGCCTGGCAGCCGTCGAGCAGCAGCTTCGCGCCGACCGCATGCGCAGCCTTCGCCGCGCGCTTCGCGCCGAGCACCGAACCGAGCACGTTGGAGACATGGGCGAGCGCGACGAGCTTGTGGCGCTCGGTCAAATTGGCTTCGAGCCAATCGAGGTCGATCAACCCGTCCTCGGTCAGCGGGCAGACGTCGATTTGCGCGCCGACGCGCTCGGCGAGCATCTGCCACGGGACGATGTTCGAATGGTGCTCGAGCGTGGATAGCATGATCCGGTCGCCCGCGCCGATATTGGCCGCACCCCACGTCTGCCCGACGAGGTTGATCCCCTCGGTCGCGCCGCGCACGAACACGATCTCGTTCTCGCTTTTGGCGCCGATGAAGTCCGCCACCCGCTTGCGCGCGGCTTCGTAGCCCAGCGTCATCTGCGCCGAGCGATTATAGACCCCGCGATGGACGGTGGCGTAATCGCTTCCCAGCGCCCGGCTCATCGCGTCGATCACCTCCAGCGGCTTCTGCGCCGAGGCGGCGGTGTCGAGATAGTGCCACGGCTTGCCGCCCGCGGTGACGAGGCCGGGAAAATCCGCCTTGCGGTCGAGGACGGGGGCGTTGCTCACAGGTGCCGGTCCAGCTTGTCGAGCGCGGCCTGCATCAGCGCCTCGCGTTGCTCCTCGTCGTCGAGCGCGACGAAGGCGTCGCCGATAAAGGCCTGCACCAGCAGCCTCCGCGAAAGATCGGGCGAGAGCCCGCGCGAAGCCATGTAGAAGCGTGCGCTTTCGTCGAGCTGGCCGATCGCGGCTCCGTGGGCGCATTTGACGTCGTCGGCGAAGATCTCGAGCTGCGGCACCGAGTTCACGCTCGCGCCCTTTTCAAGCAGCAGGCCCTTGAAGCTTTGCGCGGCGTCGGTCTTCTGCGCATTGCGCACGACGTCGATCCGGCCGAGGAAATTGCCCGTGCCCTTGCCCCAGTGGACCGAACGCACGGTCTGGTTGCTGGTCGCCTCGGGTTCCTCATGCGCCATCCGGGTGACGAATTCGCGCGTCGTCTCGCGCCCGCCGACGGTCACGCCGCCGAGCTCGAAATGGCTCCCTCGCGCCAGCGTCACGACCACTTCGACGCGGCCAAGCCGCCCGGCCGCAATCAGTCCGAACAGTTCGCAGCGCGCGCCTTCGCCGAGCCGCACGCGAAGGCGATGCAGCACGGTCTCGTCGGGACCGGTGTTCTCGTCAGTGATCGCTATGACGTCGCGGAAGCTCTCGCCCGCGGGCACCTCGATGTCGCGCCAGTCGTCGAAGGTGGACAGGTCCATCCCTTCGAGCGCGGCGACATCGGAATAGCGCCAGGCCTCGTCGCGAGTGGTGGGGAGAATCAGGGCTTCGGTCATGCCGTCTCCATGACCCGATCGTAGCCCTCTTCCTCGAGCTGCATGGCGAGTTCGGGCCCGCCGGTGCGCACGATGCGCCCGTCGCTTAGAATCGAGACCTTGTCGGGCTTCACCACTTCGAGCAGGCGCTGATAGTGGGTGATCAGCAGCACGCCCTTGTCGGGCTGGCGCATGATCGCGTTGATCCCATCGCCCACCACGCGCAGCGCATCGATGTCGAGCCCGCTATCGGTCTCGTCGAGAACGGCGAATTGCGGGTCGAGAATACCCATCTGGACCATCTCGGCGCGCTTCTTCTCGCCGCCCGAAAAGCCGACGTTCACGTGCCGCTTGAGCATGTCCATGTCGAGCTTGAGCAGCCCCGCCTTCTCCTTGGCGAGCTTGAGGAACTCCCCGCCGGTCAGCTTCTCCTCGCCGCGCTCCTCGCGCTGGGCGTTCAAGGCCTCGCGCAGGAACTGGACGTTGGAGACGCCGGGAATCTCGACCGGGTACTGGAAGCCGAGGAACAGGCCGGCGGCGGCGCGCTCGTGCGGTTCGAGATCGAGCAGGTCCTTGCCGCCGAACGTCACCGAACCCTCGGTCACTTCGTAGCCCGGGCGGCCGCCCAGCACATAGGCGAGCGTCGACTTGCCCGCGCCGTTGGGGCCCATGATCGCATGGACCTCGCCCGGCTGCACTTCGAGCGTCAGCCCCTTGAGGATGGCCTTGCCGTCAATTTCGGCGTGGAGGTTTTCAATCTTGAGCATCGGAATCTTTCTTGTGCGCCATCGCGATCGCGACGGTGGTCGCGATGATGGCGAGGAGTGGGAGGACGATGGCGATGGTCTTCGGTGTCATCCGCGCAGCCCGGTAAAATTGGCGATCGCGACGGCGATCTCGTCGTTGAGATTGCGGATCGCCTGGCGTTCCGCGCGTTCGGCCTGCCTGCCGACCAGACCCTTGCGCGCCCTGGTCACGCGTTCGGTGCGCACGCGCTTGATTTCGACCCCGCACAGCGCTCGCACCGCGACGATGGCGGCGAGCAGCTCGGTGTGCGGATGATTGATCGAACCGGCCGAGAGGCAACCCCGCAACCGCTCTTCTGCGCGCGTATTGTCGGTCGCCGATGCGGGGACGGCGACGCTCGCCGCCAGAGCCGCAGAGAGCAAGAGCATAAGGCGTTTCATTGCTCGCCCCCGCTCTCGTCGGTGGCTTGGGTTGGACTTTCGGGTGCCGGGCGGTCGCGCTTGCCTTGCGCCCGGTGCGCGGCGCGGGCTTCGCGCTTGTCGGCGATGCGCATGCGCATGCAGGCGGTGATGCGCGGGAGCACGTCGTCGATCCGTTCGAGGATGTCCTCGGCCTTGATCCGCATCACGCGGATGCCGACCGCTTCGAGGCTCTTGTCGCGGCGCTTGGCGAGCGTCTCGTTCTCGCCTTCCTCGTCGATATCGATCGCCATGCCGAGCTTGTGGCAGGCGAAATCGACGATCGCCGAGCCGACCACCGCGTGCCGCTTGAACGTATACGGCCCCAAGTCCGCCTCGGCGAAGCGCTTCGCCAACGCCTTGTGCGCTGGGCTGGAGAAGCGCCGCATCTCGCGCGCCCGCTCATGCAGCGCATCGAGCCGCTTCTCCGAGATCTCCCAGCCGCGACCTTTCTTCTTGATCGCGGGGGTGTCGTCGGACTGCTCGGAGGGATCGCGGAGCTGGAGCGTTTTGCGGTCGGTCATCCTACGCTCCCTTCCAGCGAGATCGCGAGCAGCTTCTGCGCCTCGACCGCGAATTCCATCGGCAGTTCCTTCAGCACCTCCTTCGCGAAGCCGTTGACGATCAGCGCCATCGCCTGCTCCTCGTCGAGCCCGCGCTGCATGGCGTAGAACAACTGGTCGTCGCTGATCTTGCTGGTGGTGGCCTCGTGCTCGATCTGGGCGCTGGGGTTCTTGACCTCGATATAGGGCACGGTGTGCGCGCCGCAGCGGTCGCCGATCAGCAGCGAATCGCATTCGGTGCGGTTGCGCACGTTCTCGGCATTGGCCGCCACCGCCACGCGTCCGCGATAGGTGTTCTGCGACTGGCCCGCGCTGATCCCCTTGGAAATGATCGTGCTGCGCGTACCGCTGGCATTGTGGATCATCTTGGTCCCGGTATCGGCCTGCTGGTGGTTGTTGGTCACCGCGACCGAATAGAATTCCCCGACGCTGTCGACGCCGTTGAGCACGCAGGAGGGATATTTCCACGTCACCGCGCTGCCGGTTTCGACCTGCGTCCAGCTGATCTTGCTGCGCGCGCCCTGGCACAGCCCGCGCTTGGTGACGAAATTGTAGATCCCGCCGACGCCCTCGGCATTGCCGGGATACCAGTTCTGCACGGTCGAATACTTGATCTCGGCATCGTCCATCGCGACCAGCTCGACCACCGCGGCGTGGAGCTGGTTCTCGTCGCGCATCGGGGCCGTACAGCCTTCGAGATAGGACACGTAGGAGCCCTTCTCGGCGACGATCAGCGTGCGTTCGAACTGGCCGGTATTCTCGGCATTGATGCGGAAATAGGTGGAGAGCTCCATCGGGCAGCGCACGCCCTCGGGAACGTAGACGAAGGTGCCGTCGGAAAAGACCGCGCAATTCAAGGTGGCGAAGTAGTTGTCGCGTTGCGGCACGACCTTGCCGAGCCACTTCTTCACCAGCTCGGGATATTCGCGGATCGCCTCGCTGATCGACATGAAGATCACGCCGGCCTTGGTCAGCTCCTCACGGAAGGTCGTGGCGACGCTGACGCTGTCGAATACCGCATCGACCGCGACCTTGCGCGCGCCCTTCACCCCGGCAAGCACTTCCTGTTCGGCAAGCGGGATGCCGAGCTTGTCGTAGACCGACTTGATGTCCGGATCGAGCTCGTCGAGCGATTCGAGCTCGGGCTTCTTCTTCGGTTCGGCGTAGTAATAGGCGTCTTGGTAATCGATCTTAGGATAGCCGAGCTTGGCCCAGTTGGGCTCTTCCATCTCCTGCCACAGGCGGAACGCCTTGAGCCGCCATTCGAGCATCCATTCGGGCTCTTTCTTCTTGGCGGAGATGTACTTCACCGTGTCCTCGGTGAGGCCCTTGGGCGCGAATTCGGTATCGATGTCCGAATGCCAGCCGAATTCGTATTCGGCGGCCTTCGCGGCGGCTTCCTTCGCTTCCCGGTCTTGCTCGGGGCGGTCCTGGACTTGGGTTTCTTCGGTCATGCAATTTCTCTCTGCTGCGCGAGTTGCGTCAGCGGAATATCGGCCAGCGCGCCGCGCAGGGCCTCGTTGATCAGCGGCCAGTGGGGGCGGACGGAGCAAGTGTGGTCGACCGCGCAGTCCTCGCCTTCGACGCAGGCCGTGAGCGCGATCGGGCCTTCGACCGCCTCGACGATATCGGCCATCGTGATCGCCGCCGCCGGGCGCGCGAGCTGCAACCCGCCGCCCGCGCCACGCGTCGATCGCAGCAATCCCGCGGACGAAAGCTTGCTCACGAGCTTCTGCACCGTGGGGACCGGCAGCCCGGTTTCCGCCGCCAGCTCGCCCGCAGACGTCCGCCCCCCGCCGCAATGGCGGGCCGCGGCGCTCATCGTGACGATGGCGTAATCTGCAAGGTTGCTGAGGCGCATGCAGCCCAAATCGGAGCGAAACCGTCCGATTTCAACCAAAACCCGCCTGTTGCGAGTCGTTAGCGTTTAGTCCTCCGCCCGCGCATCCGCGCGTGCATCCTCGGTGCTGACCCCTCCGCTGCGCTGCGAGGCACCTGCGGGCGGCCGTCGGCCTTGCCTTGCGCTGGTCGCCCTGCGGACGGCCGTCTCGGTCGTGTACGTTTGGTGCCAGGCCGCAATATCCGCCCTCGATTTGTGCGCGGTAGCGCGCACGCGTGCGACCGCACGCCGCGGCTTATGCCGCGAAGCCAAGCGGGCCGGATGGCTCGCGCCCGGCGCCTGAGGGACAAAACAAACGATTCTAGCGCTTCTGCTCCGCAATCCACGCGTCGACATTCTCCTCGAGGATGCTCAGCGGCACCGGGCCGTTGGTCAGCACGACGTCGTGGAATCCGCGAATGTCGAAGTCGGCGCCCAGTTCGGTGCGGGCACGTTCGCGCAGTTCCATGATCTTGAGCTTGCCGATCATGTAGGCGGTCGCCTGGCCCGGCATGACGATATAGCGCTCGATCGCCTTGCGAATGTCGCCGTCGGGATTGGGGGTGTTGTCCTTGAGGTACTGGATCGCCCGTTCGCGGCTCCAGCGCTTCGAGTGGATGCCGGTATCCACCACCAGTCGACAGGCTCTCCACAGTTCCATCCCCAGCCGACCGAAGTCCGAATAGGGGTCGGTGTAGAAGCCCATGTCCTTGCCCAGTTCCTCCGAATAGAGGCCCCAGCCTTCCGAATAGGCGGTCACGCCGCCGAACTGGCGGAAGGCGGGCAGGCCCTCGAGCTCGGTCTGGATTGCGAGCTGGAGGTGATGCCCGGGGATCGCCTCGTGATAGGCGAGCGCCTCGAGCTCGTTCTTGCTCATGTCCTTCAGATTGTAGAGGTTCACGTAATAGGTTCCGGGGCGCGAACCGTCGGGCGCCGGGCGTTGGTAGAACGCCTTGCCCGCGCTCTTCTCGCGAAACGCCTCGACCGGCTTGATGACGAACGGGGCTTCGGGAAGCGTGCCGAAATATTCGGGCAGCTTCTCGGTCAGCCGATCGACCGCGGCGCGCGCATCGGCCAGGTATTCCTCGCGCGTGTCGTAGAAAAAGCGGTCGTCGGTACGGGTGTATTCGAAGAAGTCCTGGAGGCTGCCCTCGAACCCGACCTGGTCCATGATGTCGCGCATCTCGCCGTGGATGCGGGCCACTTCGCGCAGGCCGATATTGTGGATCTGGTCGGCGGTGAGGTTGGTGGTGGTGTAGCTGGCAAGCAGCGCATCGTAATAGGCTGCGCCGTCATCGAACCGCCAGATACCGTCATCGGTGCCCGCGATCGCCTGCTGGCGCTCCATTTCGGCGAGGACGCGCTCATAGGCGGGGTGCGCTTCGCTGTGCCAAGCCGCAAGCGCCTGAGCCTTCAGTTCGGCCTTGTCTGCAGCGGAGATTTCGAGCGCGTCGACCTTGCCCGCGAAATCCTCGAGAATCGCGTTGTCGTCGCCCGCCCCGAGCAGGTTTTCGATATCGCTGATGACGTAGGCGTAGACGAATTTGGGCGGCATGACGCCATTGGCCGCGCGCTCGCGCGATTCGGCGGTCAACGTATCGAGTGCGTCGCCCATTTCCGCGATGCGGCTGACATAGGCCTCGGCATGGTCGCGGTTCGCGACCCGGTGGATATTGATCAGGAAGGCCGGACCCTGCGACTGCGCGCCGAACATCTGGTTGAAGATGTAGCCGTTGTCACGGAACGGGAACAGCGAGGCCGAGCGCGCCGCCTGGGCGAGGAACAGGCGATAGCTGAGCGCATCCTGCCCTTCGAGATCGGTAAGGTCGAACTCGCGCGCCAGCCGCGCGGCGTAATCCTGCTGCAGGCGTTCGGCCCGGATCTCGGCGGCATCGGACACATCGTCCCACTTGCCGTAATCCTCGTCGATGATGCCGCGATAGGATTTCGAGATCGGCGACATTTCGAGCTGCGCTTCGTCATAGGCCTCGAAGAACGCGGCGAGTTCCTCGCTCTGCTCGTCCTCGTCGCCGTCGATCGCATCGACCACGGCGTCGGCGATGGTATCCGCAGTGCGATCGATATCGTCGGCCGGGATCGTGGTGCAGGCGCCCAATGCGAAGGGCGCGGTGGCGGCGAGAAGGATCTTCTTGGTCATGGTTCTCTCCCTTGGGTTGCGGTCTCCATGCGGCTGTGCGCAGCGCTTGGCAACCGCATCGACAGGAAGCCGAGGGCGGACTAGGCCGTCTGCGTGATCTACAAACTGCTCCGCCCCGGCATCTTCACGCTCGACGCCGAGCGCGCGCACCGGCTGACGATCGAGACGCTCAAGCTTTCGCCGCTGCGCGGCCCGCAGGCAGCCGGAAATCTGGCCGTGGATGTCGCCGGGCTGCACTTTCCCAATCCGCTCGGCATGGCGGCCGGGTTCGACAAGGATGGAGAGGTGCCCGACGCCGTCCTCGGCCTCGGCTTCGGCTTCACCGAGATCGGCTCGCTGACCCCGCGCCCGCAGGCGGGCAATCCCAAGCCGCGCCTGTTCCGGCTCGAGAAGGACCGTGCGGTTATCAACCGCATGGGGTTCAACAATGGCGGGCTGCCGGCGGCGCTGCCACGGCTCGAGAAGCGCCACGGCAGGCCCGGCATCGTCGGCATCAATATCGGCGCGAACAAGGATTCGGACGACCGCATCGCCGATTACGCGGTGATGGCGCGCGCGGTCGCGCCCTATGCCTCCTATCTCGCGATCAACGTCTCCAGCCCCAACACCCCCGGCCTGCGCGCATTGCAGGACCCGCAGGCATTGGGCGCGCTGATCGACGGGGTGAAAGAGGCTGCCGGTGAAAACGCGCCGCCGGTGTTCCTCAAGGTCGCGCCCGACCTGCTACCAGCCGATATCGACGATATCGCGCGGCTGGCAATTGCCAAGCGGCTGGGCGCGCTGATCGTTTCGAACACCACTGTCGAACGCCCGAACCTCACATCGCGCGCGGCGGGAGAGGCCGGGGGTCTGTCGGGCGCTCCTCTGCGCGATCTCGCCCAGCAGCGAGTTCGCGATTTCCGCAAGGCGACCGGCGGCGCAGTGCCGCTCGTCGGGGTCGGCGGCATCGGTAGTGCCGAGGATGCTTGGGCGCGCATCCGCGCAGGGGCGAGCCTCGTCCAGCTTTACAGTGCGATGGTCTATGAAGGACCGGGGCTCGCAGCGCGGATCGTCGCCGGGCTCGAACGCCTGATGAAACGCGACGGCTTCTCTTCGATTGCCGAGGCGGTCGGAACCGAATAGCACCGCGCGCATGTCAAAACGCCTCTTCGTCAGCATCGCCCCGCTCGCGCTCGTTTCCTGCGCGACGGTCCCCGCCGAAACTGCGCCTCCCACCGATGTAGGCACCGTCGCCTCGGCCGATCCGCGCGCCGCCGAAGCGGGGATGGAAATGCTGCGACAGGGTGGCAGCGCGACCGATGCGGCGATCGCGACCATGCTCGCGCTCACCGTGGTCGAACCGCAGAGCTCGGGGATCGGTGGCGGCGGCTTCATGCTGCGCGGCCTGCCCGACGGTTCGGTCGAGAGTTTCGACGGGCGCGAGACCGCGCCCGCCGCGGCGGGCGCCGACTGGTTCCTCGACACCGAGGGCAAGGCCAAGAGCTATCGCGACGTCGTGCTGACCGGCCTCAGCGTGGGCGTGCCGGGAAATGTCGCACTCGCCAAGCTGGCGCACGACAAATACGGCAAGCTGCCGTGGGCGGCGCTGTTCGCGCCCGCAATCCGACTGGCGGACGAGGGGTTCGTGATGAACCCGCGGCTCAACGGCTCGCTCGAGGGCAATATCGACCGTGCCGGGGCCGACCCGCTGATGCGCGCGACCTTTTACACCGAGGCGGGCGACCCCAGGCCGGTCGGCACGCGCATCCTCCGCCCCGAACTCGCCGCCAGCCTGCGCGCGATCGCCGCGCAGGGCCCCGAGGCGATGTATGGCGCGGAACCGGCGGCGGAACTGGCCGCGACCGTGGCCGCAGCCACCCCTCTCGCCGCCGGGATGACCCCCAGCGACGTTTCCTCCTACCGGGCCCGCGAGCGCGCGCCCGTCTGCGGGATCTATCGCAGCTATCGCATTTGCGGGATGGGCCCGCCGTCCTCGGGCGGGATCGCGGTACTTGCCATGCTCGGTCAGCTCGAACGGTTCGACCTCGCCGCGCTCGGGCCGCGCAATCCGCAATTCTGGCACCTGTTCCTCGAATCCCAGAAGCTCGCCTATGCCGATCGCGAACTGTACACCGGCGACAGCGATTTCGTGTCGGTGCCGGTCGAAGGGCTGGTCGCGCCCGATTATCTCGCGCGCCGATCGGCGCTGATCGATCCGGAACGCGCGCAGAGCTACGAGGCGGGTGTGCCCGAGGGCGCTCCCCAAGCACGCGCGGACGGCGACGAGCCGATCGAGAATGGCACCACCCATTTCGTCGTCACCGACAGCGCCGGCACCATGATCAGCTACACCTCGACGATCGAGGGCGGCTTCGGATCGGGCCTCCAGTTCGGCGGCTACTATCTCAACAACGAGCTGACCGATTTCAGCTTCTCGCCCGCCAAGGACGGCGTGCCCGTCGCCAACCGGGTCGAGGGCGGCAAGCGCCCGCGCAGCTCGATGGCACCGACGCTGGTGTGGGACCCCGCGGGACGCCCGTTCCTGATGATCGGCGCGGCAGGTGGATCGACCATTCCGGTCCAGGTGGCGCGATCGATCATCGGCGTGATCGATTTCGGGATGTCGCTGGACGATGCACTCGCCCTGCCGCTGGCAATGGATTTCGGCCGGACGGTGGTAGTCGAGCAGGGCAGCTGGCTCGAGGCGCAGATCGGCGCGCTCGAGGCGCTCGGCCATCAGAACGTCCGCCCCGCCTCGCCGCCCTTCCGCGCGGTCGGTGCGATCCGCACGCCCGACGGCTGGCGCGGGCGCCATGATCCCCGGCTCGACGGGATTCTCGATCCGTCCCAAAAGGGGGCCTGACTTGCCGCTGGTCGAACGAGCGACTATCCCCACCCTCCTTGGCTAAGCGCCCGACGGGCGACGCAAAAAACACAAACAGCGAGGAGTTCCTCCCCGGTGCAGCTGTCCGATTTCGACGAGGCGCAGAACCTCGTAGAGCTATTCCTGAAACGCGCCGATGCGCGCGGCGAAACGCCGTTCCTGTGGGCCAAGCACGAGGGCGAATGGCAACCGATCAGCTGGGCCGAGGCGGCGCGGCAAGTCTGCCTGCTGGCCGAAGGCCTGCGCAAACTCGGCCTCAAGGAAGGCGATCGCGTCATCCTCGTTTCGGAAAACCGCCCGAAATGGTGCATCGCGGACCTCGCGATCATGGCCGCGGGCTGCATCACCGTGCCCGCCTACGTCACCAATACCGAGCGCGACCACACGCATATCATCGAGGATTCGGACGCCCGCGCGGTCATCGTTTCGAACGAGAAGCTCGGCAAGGCGCTGTTGCCCGCCGTGCTCAACACTGACCGGGTCGGTCACGTCATCACGATCGACACTTTCCGCATGCCGCAATTGGGAATCGAGACCGATTGCCACGCGTGGGACGACGTCGCGAGCGGCGACGTCGCAGCCGCGCGCGAAGCCGTCGACGCGCGGATCGCGGGCATCAAGCGCGGCGATACCGCCTGCATCATCTACACCTCGGGCACCGGCGGCGCACCGCGCGGCGTGCTCCAGCATCACGGCATGATCCTGATGAACGTGGCCGGCGCCGCGGAAATCCTCGCGCACGATTTCGGCTGGGAGGACGAAGTGTTCCTCTCTTTCCTGCCGCTGAGCCACGCCTACGAACACACCGGCGGCCAGTTCCTCCCGATCGGGATGGGTGCGCAGATCTACTACGCCGAAGGGCTCGAGAAACTCGCCTCGAATATAGAAGAGGTGCGTCCCACCATCATGGTCGTCGTTCCGCGCCTGTTCGAAGTGCTGCGCACGCGGATCATGAAGCAGATCGAGAAGCAGGGGCGCCTCCCCAATCTGCTGATGGACCGCGCGCTGTCGATCGGTGAGAAAAAGGCGCAAGGGCGTGAGAGCCTCCTCGACAAGCCGATGGACCTGATCCTCGAGAAGACGCTCCGGCCCAAGATCCGCCAGCGCTTCGGCGGACGGATGAAGGCGATGGTTTCGGGCGGGGCGCCGCTCAATCCCGAAATCGGCGTGTTCTTCGATGCGATGGGCCTGACCATGCTGCAGGGCTACGGCCAGACCGAGGCCGGCCCGGTGATCAGCTGCAATCGCCCCAGCGTCGGGTTGAAGATGGACACGGTCGGCCCGCCGATGAAGGGCGTTGAGTGCCGGATCGCCGAGGACGGCGAGATCCTCGTGCGCGGCGAGCTCGTGATGCAGGGTTATTGGCGCAACGAAGCCGAAACCGCGCGCACGCTCAAGGTCGATCCCGCCGATCCCGAGGGCGGGCCGTGGCTCCATACGGGCGATATCGGTCACCTCGACGAGCGCGGCCGGATCAAGATCACCGATCGCAAGAAGGACATGATCGTCAACGACAAGGGCGACAACGTGGCACCCCAGCGGATCGAGGGCATGCTGACGTTGCAGCCCGAAATCGCGCAGGCAATGGTGTTCGGGGACCGCAAGCCGCACCTCGTCGCGCTGATCGTGCCCGACGCGGAATGGATGGCGGACTGGTGCAAGGCGCAGGGCAAGAAGTTCGACTGCTCCGAACTGCCGAACCTGCCCGAATTCCAGCGCGCGATCCGCACCGCGATCGACCGCGTGAACAAGGATCTCTCGGTGGTCGAAAAGGTCCGCAAATACGCCTTCGCCGACGAGCCCTTCTCGATCGAAAACGAGGAGATGACCCCCAGTCTCAAGATCCGCCGGCACAAGCTGAAAGAGCGCTACGGCGACCGGCTGGCCGGGCTCTATCGAAGCTGACGACGATCAAGCACGCGGCAGCGTGCACAAGCGGGACTGCGCGGCGGACGGTTGAACCGAAGCCAAGCGGGCGGGGAGAGCCCGCGGCCGGCGCTTGAAGACCAAAGAAGGTTACGCGACCTCTTTTTCTACCCATTCGGGATAGAAGCACGGCGCCTGGGTCGACCAGCCGGGCGCGGTCGCCGCGGCTTCGCTCAGCGACTGGAGCAGGTCCTTGCGGCGTTCGGGCTCGATCTGCGGCAGCGCACTCGCGGCGCAGAAGGCGGCGGGCAGCCACGGGCGCACTTCGGCACCGAGCAGGCGTTCGTAGAGAAAGCGATAGGCCGAGAAGCTCTCGATCGCGCCCTGCGACAAATCGAACAGCGTCAGCTGCATAAGCACGCCCATGAACGAATCGAGTCCGACCAGCGCCAGCGTATCGGGATGCGCGGCGCGCAGTTCGTCGAGACGATCATAGGCAGCGATATGGCCGCGAAGTGCGTCCTCGGCATCCTGCCGTCCGCCCCACTCGACCATCACGTCGCACCGGCCGAGCCCGATATCGAGCGCGCGCTCGATATAGCGCTGTTCGGCGGGCGAGAAGCTGGCGAATTCGCGCAGCTCGGCGATGGTCAGTGCGGCTTCCATAGTGGCTCCTCGACGGACGATTCGCGCGCCCGTTTAGAGCTATTTATCCCCGCTATGGTTAGCGAAGGGTTTATATGAGCCCGGCCAGCGGCGAACTCGGATCGGCATACTTCCGCGTGGCCATGCGGCCCGCCAGGTAGGCATCGCGGCCCGCTTCGACCGCCAGTTTCATCGCGCGCGCCATCCGGATCGGGTCCTTGGCCTCGGCGATCGCGGTGTTCATGAGCACGCCGTCACAGCCCAGTTCCATCGCCACCGCAGCATCGCTTGCCGTACCGACGCCCGCGTCGACCAGCACCGGCACCTTGGCGCCTTCGACGATCAGGCGGATCGTTACCCGGTTCTGGATCCCGAGTCCCGATCCGATCGGCGCGCCGAGCGGCATGATCGCGACTGCGCCCGCTTCTTCCAGTTGCTGCGCGGCGATCGGATCGTCGGCGCAGTAAACCATCGGCTTGAAGCCCTCGTTGGCGAGCACTTCGGTCGCCTTCAGCGTTTCGCGCATGTCGGGATAGAGCGTCCGCGCCTCGCCCAGCACTTCGAGCTTGACCAGGTCCCAGCCGCCCGCTTCGCGCGCCAGCCGCAGCGTCCGGATTGCATCGTCGGCGGTGAAGCAGCCGGCGGTATTGGGGAGGTAGGTGACTTCCTTGGGATCGATGTAGTCGGTCAGCATCGGCGCGGAGGGATCGGACACGTTCACCCGGCGCACGGCGACGGTGACGATCTCCGCCCCGCTCGCTGCCAGCGCGGCGGCGTTCTGCTCGAAATCCTTGTACTTGCCGGTCCCCACGATGAGCCGCGAGTTGAAGGTGCGCCCGGCGACGCTCCAGCTGTCGGTAGTCTTGTCGGTCACGTATTATCCTCCGCCCACGAAGTGGACGATTTCGATCTGGTCGCCTTCGGCGAGCGGTGTGTCGGCATGGGCCGAGCGCGGCGCGATGACGCGATTGCGTTCGACCGCGACCCGCTTGGGATCGAGTTCGAGCGCGTGCAACAGGTCGAGCACGCTGCCCGGGGCAACGCGTTTCGATTCGCCATTGACGGTGATGTTCAATTGGTCGGCCATATGGACGCGCGATGTGGGGGATCAACGCGCGCGGCGCAAGTTGCTCCAGTGCGCAAAGGCGAGCAGGACGACGCCGACGATCGTGAGGCCCGCCTCGACCGGCCCGTGATCAGCCATCAGCGCGAGCGCCATCAGGCAAAGACCGAACGCCGCCGGTAGCAAGACCCCGAAGCGACGATGCCGGGCGACCCCGATCCCCAGGCCGACGATGCCGAGGGCCACGGCGAGCGCAAGGCCGGCCTCGTGGAACACCGGCGACAACAGCAGACCGCCGAACGCCCCGGCCAGCACCAGCGCAAGCACGCAGTGCGTGGCGCACAGCGCGGAAAGCGCGATGCCCGCGCGATCGAGGCGCTTGCGGATGGGAGAACGGGTCGGAAGGGTCGCCATGACTGGTCCGCTAGATATGTTACATTGTATCATAACGCAAGGGAGGGAATCGGTTCCCGCTCCGCTTCCGCCTCTTGCCTTGTCGGGCGTGCCGCTCCAATCACTTCGACATGACTGCGCTCAATCCGCCGACCGCTCGCCCCAATGCCCTTTCCACCTGGTTGGTCTGCGTCGCCGCAATGGTGCTCGTGATGGTCACGATTGGCGGGATCACACGGCTGACCGAATCCGGCCTGTCGATCGTCGAATGGGAACCGGTTGCAGGTACGCTGCCGCCGCTGACGCAGGACGCGTGGGAAGCCGAGTTCGAGGCCTACAAGCAGATCCCCGAATATATCGAGGTCAACGGCCCGGCAGGGATGGATCTGGCCGCGTTCAAGAAGATCTATTTCTGGGAGTGGTTCCATCGCTTGTGGGGGCGGTTGATCGGGTTGGCTTTCGCGCTGCCGCTGGCGTGGTTCTGGGCGCGCAAGGCGATCCCGCAGGGATACAAGCCGCGGCTGATCGCGCTCCTGGCGCTGGGTGCATTGCAGGGTGCCGCGGGCTGGTGGATGGTCACCTCGGGGCTCTCCGAGCGGACCGATGTCAGCCATTTCCGCCTCGCAACGCATCTGATGATCGCGCTGTTTACCCTCGGCGGGCTGGTCTGGACCGCGCTCGACCTCAAGCAGCTCGCACGCGACCCTGCCGCCGGAAATGCGCGCCTAACCGGGTTCGCAGCCGTGGTGCTCGTCGCGCTTGCCGTGCAGATCCTGCTCGGCGCCTGGGTCGCGGGGCTCGACGCCGGCTATGTCGCGCGCGACTGGCCGCTGATGAACGATGCGTTCTGGCCCGCGGGGATCGACTGGTCGAGCGGCTGGTGGTTCGCCTTCACCCATGACCCGTTCCTGCTCCACTTCCTCCACCGCTGGTGGGCTTGGGCCGTGGTCGTGTTGCTGGTGGTAATGGCACGGCGGGTGAAGCGAATGGGTATGCGGCCGGCATCGATCGCGATCCACTCGAGCTTCGGCACACAAATCCTGCTCGGAATTGCCACCGTGATGACGGGCATGGCCTTCGCGCTCGCAGTGCTGCACCAATTGGTCGGCGCGTTGGTGGTGGCATCGACCGCCTGGGGCGCGCATGTGCTCGGACGGAAGAACTGACCCGTGGCGGCCGCGATGATCTGGTGTCCCTTCGCCGATGAGGAGAGTGCGGCGAGCGCCGCCGGTATCCTGCTCGACGAGGAACTCGTCGCCTGCGCCAATATCCTTCCGCCGATGCGCTCGCTCTATCGCTGGGATGGCAAGCGCGGCGAGGGCCGCGAAACGGGCGTGCTGTTCAAGACCGACGGCGACCGGCGCGATGCCGCGATGGCACGGCTCGCCGAGGTGCATCCCTATGACGAACCGGCGATCATGTCTTGGGCCTGCGACGCGGCGCCGGGGACGGCCCAGTGGCTGGCAAGGGCCGGGGCGTGAAGGCGGCGGCGATATTCGCGCTGCTGGGTGCTATGGTCTTCGCAATGCCTGCGACCGCATTCGCGCAGGAACAGGGCGAGACGGCGGGCGACAGCTTCGTCGAGGCGCTCGACGGACAAACTTTCCTCCTGTCGCGCACGGTTGCGCATGCCATGGCCGACGGGACCGAGATCTCGGTCACGCGGACCTATCGGGTGCGCCCGACGCCGGTCCCCGATGGCTGGCTCGTCGAGGGCGAATCGATCGCGGTGGAGGTCGACGCCCCGCCACAGCTAGCGGCGCTGGCCGAGATGGAACGTCGGCGGGACGACAGCGGGACGTTCCCGATGCGACTCGATCGCGACGGCATGCTCGCACCCCTTCCCGCGGCCCGTCCGACAGACAGCGAAACCGCACGCCAGGCAGGCGACCTGATTGCCGCGCGGATCGGCGAATCGGACGCCAGCGACGACCAGAAGCTCGCAGCCACTGCAATGGCACGCGCGCTCGTCGCGGCCGGGCAGGGCAAGCGTATCGCCTGGCCGGTCGACCTGTTTCGTCCGATCGCGGCGGAGCGGATCGAAACGCTCGAGATCGAGGGCGGGACTGTGATCATCGCGCTGACGGCGCAGGCCGACCTCCAATCCGGCCTGATGCAACGCTTCGAGCGGCGCGTGACCACCCAAATATCGGGCAGCGAACGGGTGGTGCGCGAAGACTGGGAACTGCGCCGCGATCAGGCCGAAAGCAGCACCGGCGAGTAGGGCGGTATTATTTTACCTCTCTGCTAAGCCGCAGTTTCGCTTGACTTGCGCGGCGTTTTGCCCAAATGGGCCGCTTCCCGCCGCATTGCAGCACGACCGGCTTCGCCCGTCCGCGCAGCCACGCTGCGGCGACACGGAATTTGCAAGGAAAAGTCATGAAGACGCTCAGCAAGACCACCCGGTCGATCAAGCCGGCCGAGGTCGAAAAGAAATGGCACCTGATCGACGCCGAGAACCTCGTCGTCGGACGGGTCGCGGCGATCATCGCCAACATCCTGCGCGGCAAGCACAAGCCGAGCTACACCCCGCATGTCGATTGCGGCGACCACGTCATCGTCATCAACGCCGACAAGGTCCGCTTCACCGGCAAGAAGATGAACGACAAGGTCTATTACAAGCACACCGGCTATGTCGGCGGCATCAAGGAAACGACCCCGGCCAAGATCCTCGAAGGCCGTTTCCCCGAGCGCGTGCTGGAAAAGGCCGTCGAGCGCATGATCCCGCGCGGTCCGCTGGGCCGTCAGCAGATGAAGGCGCTGCATCTCTACAACGGCACCGAACACCCGCATGACGGGCAGAACCCCGAGACGATCGACGTCGCGTCGATGAACCGCAAGAACAAGGCTCTCGTGTGATGGCTGACGAAAAGAACACCGAAGACAAGGTCGAGAAGACCGAAGCCGAGAAGAAGCCGGCCGCCAAGAAGGCTCCTGCCAAGAAGGCTGCCGAGAAGAAAGCTCCGGCCAAGAAGACCGACGACGCCAAGGCCGAAGAGACCAAGGCTACGGAAGCCAAGACCGACGACGCCAAGGCCGACGAGCCGAAGGCCGAGGAAAAGGCCCCTGAAGAAAAGGTCGAAGAAAAGGCTGAAGAAAAGAAGGCCGACAAGGTCACCGATCTCGCCGACCTCAAGCAGGTCGCCGGCGATCGCGGTGAAGGCGACGCTACCGCTGCCGCCGCTGGTGCCGCATCGGTTTCCGACGCGCCGCTGCGCGAGCAGGAAGTCGACGCCCAGGGCCGTGCCTATGCGACCGGTCGCCGCAAAGATGCCGTCGCGCGCGTCTGGCTCAAGCCGGGCACCGGCAAGGTCACCGTCAACGGCAAGGATCAGGAAGCCTATTTCGCGCGTCCGACCCTGCGCCTGATCATCAACCAGCCGTTCCAGATCACCGATCGTGCCGGTCAGTACGACATCGTCGCCACCGTCAAGGGCGGCGGTCTGTCGGGCCAGGCCGGTGCGGTGAAGCACGGCATTTCGCAGGCGCTGACCAAGTACGAGCCCGCGCTGCGCAGCACGGTAAAGGCCGCCGGCTTCCTCACCCGCGACAGCCGCGTGGTCGAGCGCAAGAAGTACGGCCGCGCCAAGGCCCGCCGCAGCTTCCAGTTCTCGAAGCGCTAAGTTTCGAAGCTACGAAAAACGAAGGGCGGCTCCGCGAGGAGCCGCCCTTTTTCGTTGCCGTCAGTGGACCGGCGGATCGGTCCGGGGGACATTGCCGACCGGCGCAACCGGATCCCCCGGCTCGCGCGGCGGACGCGCGTCTTCGGGCACATCCTCGATCAGCATGTCCTTGGTCGGTACGTCCTGCAGGTTGCGCACGCGGACACGCAGTTCCTCGCCGTCCCAGGTGAGCTCGTTGAAGCTGGGTGGGGAGGAGCGCAGGCGCTGCGACAGCGTACCCGCACCGATCATGCGGACCTTGCCGTTGGGTGTGTCCTCAAGAATGTCGAAGGCGTCGTGGACATGCCCGCTCAGCACCGCGAGCACGTTGCGTCTGGCGAGTTCGGCGAGCGCCTTGTTGCCGCCATGGGTCAGCGCGGTGCCCGTGGTCCCCGCTTCGCGCAGCGGATGGTGGCAGGCGACCAGCACCCGGGTTCCTTCGGGCAAAGCGTCGATCGCAGCGAGACATTTTTCGAGCGCGGCATCGGAAATCCAGCCCTTCGACCAGTTGAGCCTCGGCTGCATCCGTGCTGCCGTCTTCAGCGAGACGATCGCGAGGCCCGGCAGGTCGATCTCGCGCTCGACCAAGCGGCGCATTCCCTTGAACCGGGCATAGGGATCGAACAGCCGTTCGATGGGGTTGAAGTAGGGCATATCGTGATTCCCGACCTCGACCGTCACCGGGGCGTCGAGTGACAGGATCCAGTCCTTTGCCGCAGCGAATTCGGAATGCCGCGCGCGCATCGTCAGATCGCCCGTGATCGCGACCGCGGCAGGCTTGCGCGCCGCGATTTCGGCCGCGACCCAATCGAGTGCGCGATTGTGTTCGAGCCCGAAATGGATGTCGGACAGGTGGAACAGCAGGGTCTCTTCAGCCATCGGCCATGGTCGCTAGCAGATCGACTTCGCACCGCGCCACCGCCAATTCCTCGCGCGGCCCGGCAGGGGCAGGTTCTCCGTCGAGCAGGAGCCCCATCGGCGCATCGTCGTCCGACTGGAGATGGACCCGCTCGAGCGGTCCGTATGTGTCGTGCGGCCCGTTGCGGAAATCGCGGGCGACGAGCGCGCCGAGCTGGACGATGAACTCGCCCGCATCGTCGGCGTGATAGGCATGGACGTCGAGACCTTGTTCCGCGGGGAAAGCCTCGATCATCGGGTATCCCTCTTCGCGCCCAACGGCGGGATCGACCAGCGCGATCCGCGCGCCGCCGGTGGTCTCGCCAAACGCCGCGACCGTGCCTGCGGCGATCCCGCCCATATCGATATCGCGCATCGCCTCGCGCACTTCGTTCCAGCTGGTGCCGGGTCCCGCCATCACGCCCGCCAACGCGTCGCCCTGGCCGGTGCGGATGATATTGGGGCGGATGCGGCGCGCCGCGCCGGTGCCGACCCGCTCCATGATCGTACGCCAGTCGGTATCGCCATGGAGCCGCTTGGACAGCAGGTTCATCGTGCCGCCGGGAAGAATCAGCACCGCACCGTTCCAGCCGTAGAGCCCCGTGACGGTGGCGTTCACCGTGCCGTCGCCGGCGTAGATCGCGAGCAGTTCATTCTCGTCGAGATCGTCGGGCGCGGGACAATCGTCGTCGGGAATGCGGATTTCCCGCGTCGCGCCGCAACCGAGCTCGGTCGCGTGCTCGAGGATCGCGTCGATGGCTTCGCGGTCGTAGCTTCCGCTGCGGCAATTGACGACGAGGGTGAATGTCCGGTCCATGCACCTCAAACGCCGGAATGCGTCGCGGTTTCCCGCCCAGGTGATCTGGCGGTCAGACCTTGCCCTTGAGGATCAGCCAGGCGGCGACAAAATTGAAAATGCTGTAGAACAGATAGCCGATGACCCACCCTAGCGAGCCTTCCGCGGCAAGCAGCATTGCTCCGAGCAGGATGAGAAATTCGAGTCCGAGACTGAAGCGCCCTCCGAGCGCATTGTACCACGGCATCTGCGCCAGCGCGGGATGTCCGCTGGCGATCACCGCCTTGTGCGCGGCGAAGTTACCCACCCCGAGCGCGAACACGATCATCACTGGCAACGAGAATACCGGCATGACCCCAATGTAGCACATTCAATCGGCGGGGTGATGAACGCCTTTGGCCGGGCGAATCAGGCGCTTCGTCGACTGCGCGCGTCGCTGGTCGAACCGCGCTCCACCGCGCTGTCCCACCCGACTACATCACCATTTGACGGAATTCCCCCCAGACCCTCCGTCAGGCGCAGGACCGCTCCCCGTAACGAGCCTGCGCCTTGCGGCCCGGCTTCATTCAGTCCCGAAGCCGGGCCGCACCCGTTTCGAGGGCCCGATTTCGAACGATGATCCGGTAGGACGGCCGGGACCGCGGCTCAGCGGCCCGCCATCGCCTTGACCTTGGACAGGTAGGTGCGCCCGATACGCACATCCTCGCCGCCCTCGAGCTCGACCATCCACACGCCGAGCCCGTCGTGCCGCAATCCCTTGATCGCGGCCTTGGACAGGATCACCGACCGATGGACGCGGATGAATCGCGCCGGGTCGAGCCGCTCCTCGAGACCGGTTACGGTCTGCAGAAGCAGGTAGCTGCGGTCACCGACATGGAGCCGCACATAGTCGCGCTCGGCGTCGATCCGGCTGACATCGTCGACCGGAACGCGGAGCAGTTCCGAGCGGTGCGGGACCCACAATTCCTCGAGCCACTTGCTCTCGCTTTCGCTCTCCTCGCCGCGACGGGCGACGGCGCGATCGACCGCGCGTTCGAGCCGGTCGGCGGCGACGGGCTTGAGCACGTAATCGACAGCGTCGAGATCGAATGCCTCGACCGCGAAATGTTCGTGCGCGGTGACGAAGATCACTGCGGGGCGCTGCTCGAATTCCTCGATCGCGCGGGCGAGCGCGAGCCCGTCCATTCCCGGCATGGTCATGTCGAGAAGCAGGAGGTCGGGCTTCAGCGCTTCGATCAGCGAAAGACCCGCCTCGCCGTCATTGGCGGTGCCGACGACCTCGACCTGCGGCAGTTTCGCGCAAATCACTTGCAGGCGATCGATCGCCAGTGGTTCGTCGTCGACGAGCAGCGTGCGCAGGGTGTGGGACGTGTCAGCCATTTCGGCCTCCCGGAATGCGGATAATACTGGTCCAGCCGCGTTCACCATCGGGACCGGCGGTGAGCGAGGCGTCCTTTCCGAAGCGTGCCTGCAAGCGGTCGCGGACATTGGCGAGGCCGATGCCGAAGCCATTGCTTCCCGGCAGCCCGGCTTCGCTGGCGCCGGTATCGGCGACCTTGAGGAGGAGGTCGTCGCCGTCACGATAGGCGGAAATTCGGATCGTCACCGGCGAAGTACTCGGTGCAACGCCGTATTTGACCGCGTTTTCGACCAGCGGCTGCAGGATCATGCCCGGCACGCGCTCTTCCTCGAGTTCCTGCGGCAAGTCGAACTCGGTCCGCAGCCTCTTCGGAAAACGGACCGATTCGATTTCGAGATAATGGCGCTGGAGGTCGATTTCGTCGGCGAGCTCGACATCGCCGGTCGGCTCCTCCGACAGCGAGTGGCGGTAGAAGTTCGAGATCGTCTGGATCATCTTCTCGGCCCGCTCGCCGCGCCCGGTCATGACCAGCGCGGACAGCGAATTGAGCGTGTTGAAGAGGAAATGCGGATTGACCTGATAACGCAGCGAACGGAGCTCGGCGGTACGTGCCGCCTCGCGAAACTCGCCCGCCTGGCGTTCGGCCGTCCGGGCCCGGACCCCGGCCAGCAGCGCGAAATAGATCGCCAGCCATGCGAGCAGCACGAAATAGGGGCCGAGCGAGGCCGCGACCAATTGTTGCCAGCGGGCATTGCCTTTGGGCGCTTCGACGATGGTGATCGTCCGCCCGGCGACCTCGACGTCGCCCTCCTCCTCGCTCGGCAGGTCGAGCAGGAGATTTCCCGCCTCGTCGAGCCGCAGCTGGACGCCCTGGGCTTCGCCGATTTTCTCGACCGCGCGTCCCTGGACCGGCGCGAACATCCGCTCGTTGGCATAGGCGATGCCGAGCGAAGCGGGGAGCGCGACGAGCAGGCCGATCACGACCTGGACGGTCGCCACCGATCGCCGAAGCGACCAGATCAGCAGCAGGAGCAACCCGGTAAAGCCGACCCCGACAAGGCAGACGATCGCGCGCCGCCAGACCAGCTCGAGCTGAAGTTCAGATCCGAAGATCGTGCCGCGCAGCGTGGTGAGGAGGAAATAGCACAGCCAGATGCCGAGCATGGAAAGCAGGGCATGCTTCCACGGCAGCCGCGGCGGGGCCGGAGTTCGAACACTGTCCATCATCGAGTTTCTAGCGCCATTCCCTCGCATCCGCGCCCGGCTTGGTCGAACCGTGGCGGCGGTTTATCGACCAATCCCGCCTATTTTGTCGGCAGGAGCCCTTCCTCGGCGATTCTGCGGCTCCATTCTTCGGGCGCCTGCTTGTGGACATTGGTACCTTCGCTGTCGACGGCCACGGTGACCGGCATATCCTTCACCGTGAACTCGTAGATCGCCTCCATCCCGAGATCCTCGAATGCGACGACCTTCGATTCGCGGATCGCGCGGCTGACGAGGTAGGCCGCGCCGCCGACCGCCATCAGATAGGCGACCTTGAAGCGGCTGATGACCTCGACCGCGTCGTGCCCGCGTTCGGCCTTGCCGATCATCGCCAGCAGGCCGAGATCGAGCATCATTTCGGTGAACTTGTCCATCCGCGTGGCGGTGGTCGGCCCGGCAGGTCCGACGACCTCGCCCATCACCGGATCGACCGGTCCGACATAATAGATCGCGCGGCCCTTGAACTCGACCGGCAGCTCCTCGCCCTTGTCGAGCATGTCCTGGATGCGCTTGTGCGCGGCATCGCGACCGGTGAGCATCGCTCCGTTCAGGAGCAGGCGGTCGCCCGCCTTCCAGCTCGCGACCTCCTCGGGCGTGAGATTGTCGAGATCGACCCGCTTGGCCGCGCTGTCGGGTGCCCACTGGACCTTGGGCCAGCGATCGAGATCGGGCGGATCGATAAAGCTTGGCCCAGACCCGTCGAGCGTGAAATGCGCGTGCCGGGTCGCCGCGCAGTTGGGGATCATCCCGACCGGCTTGCCCGCCGCATGGCACGGCCAGTCGAGGATCTTGACGTCGAGGATCGTCGAGAGGCCGCCGAGCCCCTGCGCCCCGACGCCGGTCGCGTTGACCGCGTCGAAAATCTCGATCCGCAGCCGCTCGATATCGGTTTCGGGCCCCCGCGCCTTCAGCTGCGCCATGTCGATCGGGTCCATCAGGCTCTGCTTGGCGAGCTTGAGACACTGTTCGGCCGTACCGCCAATGCCGATGCCTAGCATGCCCGGCGGGCACCAGCCTGCGCCCATCGAGGGGATTTGCTCGAGCACCCAATCGACGATGTTGTCGCTGGGGTTCATCATCTTGAACTTGGACTTGTTCTCGCTGCCACCGCCCTTGGCCGCAACGTCGATCTCGACCTTGTCGCCCGGTACCATTTCGACCGACAGCACGCAGGGCGTGTTGTCCTTGGTGTTGCGGCGGGTGAAAGCCGGGTCGGCCAGGATCGAGGCGCGCAGCTTGTTTTCGGGGTGGTTGTAGGCGCGGCGGACGCCCTCATCGACGACTTCCTGAAGGCTCAGGGCGGATTCGAGCCGGCAGTTCTGGCCCCATTTGACGAACACGTTGACGATGCCGGTGTCCTGGCAGATCGGCCGGTGACCTTCGGCGCACATCCGGCTGTTGGTAAGGATCTGCGCGATCGCATCCTTCGCTGCCGGGCCCTGTTCCGCCTTGTAGGCCTCGCCCAGCGCCTCGATGTAATCCATCGGGTGGTAGTAAGAGATATATTGCAGCGCATCGGCGACGCTGTCGATCAGGTCCTGCTCGCGAATGATTACTGCTTCCGGCGTCATCTCGGCCATTCGTCGAAATCCCTTTGCTGCTGGCGGATGCGCCATAGGCGCACGCCCTATTGTCCGTCAAAGCGCTTTCCCGACGGCGGTGGACACCGTAAAGCGGGTTTACACGAACTGTTTTATGTGTCTAATACACCCCGCAGAGGATTTATGACCGAGACCGCTCCCGATTTCCCCAAGGCCCGCCGGGCGATGATCGACAGCCAGCTGCGCACCAGCGGCGTCAACGATCCGCGCACGCTGGCGGCGATGCTCCAGGTCGCGCGCGAGGACATGGTGCCCGAAAGCCGCGCTGCGCAGGCTTATGCCGATCGCGCCGTGCCACTGGGCAATGGCCGTGCGCTGCCCGCACCGTTGTTCCATGGTCGCATGCTGCAGGAAGCCGATATCCGCGACGGCGAGCGCGTGCTCGTGGTCGATAGCGGACCCGGCTACCTCGCCGCCTTGGCCGAGGCGATGGGCGGCGAGGTTACCACGATCTCGCCCGAAGACGCCGCCAAGCGCGGCAAGGGCGAGTTCGACGTCGTGCTGGTCGACGGCGCGGTCGAGGATTTTCCCAAGCCGTTGGTCAAGCGCGTCGCCGAAGGCGGGCGGATCTTCACCGGCACCGTCACCCGCGGCGTGACGCGGATTGCCGCAGGCCGTGTCTATGGCGGTGAAGTCTCGCTGCTTCCGCTCGCCGAGATGGGCGTGCCGGTAATGCCCGAATTCGCCGCGCATGAGGAATGGAGTTTCTAAGGATGGTTCGAGGGGGTCTCGCCAAGCTGTTCCTGTTGTCGGCGGCGCCGGTCGTCGTCGCGGCGGCCACGCCGGTGCAGGCCGATACGCTGCGCGAAGCCCTCGCCCAGGCCTATCTCAACAATCCGACGCTGCTCGCCGCCCGGGCGGACCAGCGCGCGGTCGACGAGAACGTCGCGATCGAACGCGCCGACGGCCGTCCGTCGGTCAATGCGACGGCCGATTACCTCGAATTCCTCAAGCCGAGCTCGAATAGCCTCACCACCCCCTCGCGCGCGGTCGGCGCCGATATCCAGCTCGGCGTCCCGCTTTATACCGGCGGCGCAACCCGGAACGCGATCCGCGCGGCGGAGACCCGGGTCGAGGCCGGCCAAGCTGACCTTCGCGGCACCGAAAGCGATCTCTTCACCCAGGTCGTCGCCGCCTATATGGACGTCATCCAGAACGAGGCGATCACCGCGCTCTCGCTCAACAATGTCGACGTGCTCTCGGTGAATCTCGAGGCCACCAGCGACCGGTTCGAAATCGGTGACCTCACCCGCACCGACGTCGCGCAATCGCAATCGCGGCTCGCGCTCGCCCGCGGCGATCTGCGCAGTGCCCAGTCGAACCTGATCGGCGCGCGCGAGCGCTATATCCAGCTCGTCGGCGAGGCGCCGACCGATCTGCAGCCGCCGCCTCCGCTCCCCAACTTGCCCGAGGACGTCAACGAGGCCGTCGACGTCGCATTGCAGTCCAATCCCGACGTGATTGCCGCCCGCGAGCGCGCGCGCGCCGCCGGGATCGACATCGATGTCGCCGGCGCCGGCCGCCTGCCGCGGCTCGAGGCCTTCGTGAACGGCGGGTACGACAACTATCTCGGCACGCTCGGCGGGGGCGTGGTCGTCCCCGGCGCGGTGTTCGAGCAGGAACAGACCAGCGCCACCGCCGGCCTGCGTGCCACCGTCCCGCTCTACAATGGCGGGCGTGTCGCCGCATTCGAACGCCAGGCCCAGGCCCGCGCCGCCGCCACCCTCGAGCGCGAAATCGCGGTCGAACGCAGCGTCGTGCAGCAGGTTCGCGCGGCCTTCGCGAGCTGGCGCGCCGCGACGTCGATCGTCGAGGAAACGCAGGTGGCGGTCGAAGCCGCCGAGCTCGGGCTCGAGGGCGTGCGCGCCGAAAACAGCGTCGGCAACCGCACCGTGCTCGACATCCTCAATGCGCAGCAGGAATTGCTCAATGCGCGCGTCCAGCTCGTCACTGCGCGGCGCAACGCCTACGTTGCCGGCTTCTCGCTGCTCGCCGCAATGGGCCGCGCCGAGGCGCGCGACCTGAACCTCGATGTCGGCGGTCCGCTCTACGATCCGGACCTCAATTTCGAGCGTGCCGCGGACAGCTGGTGGGACTGGGATCGCGCCGCAGACCCCGAGGTGCAGAGCACGAGCACCGTTGACACGACCGCACAAACGGGTGAAATCTCCCCCGATATGTGAATCGGATGGGTCGTTTCGGCCCGCAACGGGGGTCCGAACAATGCGCCAGGAAAACGAACCGTCGGTCGAGGACATCCTCGCATCGATCAAGAAGGTGATCGCCAGCGACCAGCGCGTAGGTGCGTCGCGGCGCCGCGCTCCCGAGCCCGCCACCCCGGACGAAGCCGAGGAAGTGCTCGATCTCGGTGAAGCGGGCGAGTTCATCGAAGACGATTTGGGCGAAACCGAGGTCGACGACACGCTGGTCAACGAGGCCGCGGTCGAATCGATGCGCGAATCGCTCGCGGCGCTCACCATGATGAGCGAGCCGCGCGCCAAGCCGCAGATCGTCCGGCAGGGCGAAACTTCGGTCGAGGCCCTCGTACGCGAGATGCTTCGCCCGATGCTGGCGCAATGGCTCGACGACAACCTTCCCGGCATGGTCGAACGGCTCGTGGCCGAAGAAATCCGCCGGATTGTCGGCAAGAAGGGCTGAGCCCGCCATTCCCAGGCGTTCCGAGTCCGACAAGGCGCGCAATGCCTATGCCAAGGCTGGCGGCGACGGAATCCGGCGCCACATCTTCCTGTGCGCGGTGAGCGAGAAGCAGAAATGCTGCGATCGCGCGACCGGGAAAGCCGCGTGGTCCTATCTCAAGAAGCGGATGAAGCAGCTCGGGCTGACCGGAAACGGCGGAACGATGCGGACCAAGGCCGATTGCCTGACGATCTGCGCCGACGGCCCGATCGCAGTCGTGTGGCCCGACGGCACCTGGTACCGCCGCTGCACCGAGAAGGTCCTCGAGGACATCATCCAGGAGCACCTGATCGGCGGCCGGCCGGTCGAGCGCCACCGCCTCCGCGAACCGGGCGCTGATCAGTCCTCTTCGTCGTCGTGAGGGTTTTCGAGACGGTCCTCCACCGCCTCGTCATGCCCCGTGCCCGCCGACAGGAAAACCAGCCCCATAAGCGCTCCGGTGAGCAGCATGACTCCGGCGATCGCGATCGCCGTCGCAATGTAGAAATGCAGCGATTCGGCGCTGCCGGTCTTCCACAATGCGGCCAGCGCAAGGGCGACGATCGCGGCGGTCAAAAGCCCCAGCCGCTTCATCATCAGGCGGTATCGCGCCCAGGCATAGGCGGCGGTTTCGGTATCTTCGAGCGGAGAGCGGCGAGTCATGGCGCGCGTTGTGCGGATTCACCCGCCGCCGCGCAAGGGAAGACGATTCGCCAATCGCCGCACGTCATGGCATTATGGTCGCCTTCCTAGGGAGAGAAATATGCAGATAAGCCACCTGCTCGCGGACCGTTCGGTCGACGATGTGATCAGCTGCACCGCGGCAGACAGCGTCCGGGATGCGGTCAACAAGCTTGCGGGAAAGCGCATTGGCGCCATGCCGGTGCTCGGACCCGATGGGGTGAAGGGCGTATTCTCGGAACGCGACGTGATCTACCGTCTTGCCGAAGAAGGCGCGCTGTGCCTCGATCGCCCCGTTGCCGAAGTCATGAGCTCGCCGGCGATCACGGTCACCCCCGAAACGACGGTCGATGAAGCGCAGGCGCTGATGACCCGCCGCCGGGTGCGCCACCTGCCGGTTATCGCAAACGGCGAATTGTGCGGATTCATCTCGATCGGCGACCTGGTGAAATCGAAAATCGGCGAGGTCCAGAGCGAGGCCGAGGCGATGCGTACCTACATCCAGTCCGCCTGAGAATTCCCACCGCGGATTGCAAGCTGCGCGTCCCGCCCCATATCGAAGCGACCATGCAAGCACCCACCCTTACACCCAGCGCCGCCGCGCGCGTCGGCCAGATCGCGACCAAGCAGGGCCGCGCGCCGATCCTGCGCCTGTCGGTCGAAGGCGGCGGGTGCTCGGGCTTCCAGTACAAGTTCGAACTCGGGGAGCCCGAGGGTGACGACGTCACCTCCGAACGCGACGGCGTGAAGCTGGTGATCGACCCGGTCAGTCTTGAGCTTGTCGCGGGCAGCACGGTCGATTTCGTCGAATCTCTGGGCGGTGCCGCCTTCCGCGTCGAGAATCCCCAAGCGGCCGCCGGCTGCGGCTGCGGATCGAGCTTCGGAATTTAGCGGTTTTCAGGCGCAGGCCTCGCTTGCCAAGCGCGTCGACACGCCACACAACGCGCGCATGAAAATCGCGACCTTCAACATCAACGGAATCCGCGCGCGGCTCCCACGCCTCATCGAATGGCTCGAGGAGACACAACCCGATGTGGTCTGCCTGCAGGAGCTGAAGGCGGCCGACGACGTCTTCCCCGAAAGGGATTTCCAGGACATCGGCTACGAAGCGATCTGGCACGGCCAGAAGGGCTTCAACGGGGTCGCGATCCTGGGCAAGGGCGAGAAGCCGGTCGAGGTGACGCGCGGGCTCCATGGCGACCCCGAGGACGATCAGTCGCGTTACATCGAGGCCGATTACAAGGGCGTGCGGATCGCCGGGCTCTACCTGCCCAACGGCAACCCGCATCCGGGCCCGAAGTTCGAATACAAGCTCAAGTGGATGGAGCGGCTGCGCCACCGCATGGCCGAGATCTGGGCCGAGGAAGTGCTCGCGGTCGTCTGCGGCGACTTCAACGTCATTCCGCATGACGACGACGTGTTCGACCCGGCGCGCATGGCGAAGGACGCGCTGATGCAACCCGAATCGCGCGATGCGTACCAGCGACTACTTTCCGACGGGTGGACCGATGCGCTGCGCCGGATGAACCCGCGAGGGCACGTGTGGACCTATTGGGACTATCAGGCGGGCGCGTGGCAGCGCGATCACGGTTTCCGGATCGACCACCTGCTGCTTTCGCCCGAGACTGCCGATCGACTCGAGGCGGCAGGCGTCGACAAGGAGTATCGCGGACGCGAAAAGGCGAGCGATCACACCCCTGTCTGGGTCCGGCTCGTCGCCTGATGCTCGCGCGACTGCGCGAGTGGGCGAAGGCCCTCAAGCGCGAAGCCCTGATGCTGTGGCTCGCCGCGCGCGATCCACGGACGCCGATCATGGCGAAATTGGTGGCGGGGTTTGCCGCCGCCTACGCCTTCAGCCCGATCGACCTGATTCCCGACTTCATTCCGGTCGTCGGCCTGCTCGATGATCTGGTGATCCTGCCGCTGGCGATCGGCTACGCGCTCAAGCACATCCCGCCGGCGCTGGCCGCCGAACTCCGCGAAGAGGCCGCCGCCCGGACCGAACGGCCGGTCAGCAGCGCCGCCGCCCTGGTGGTCGCGACCATCTGGGCCGGGATCCTGGCGTTCCTGTGGTGGCGATTCACGACCTAGGAACGAAAAAGGGCGCCGCCCTCGTCAGGCGACGCCCCCTTGTTGAATCGGTCTAGCGCCCGATCAGCGATAGAAGACGTGATTGCCGACCTGCGCCATGCGCGTCAGGCGCCAGCGCGGATTGACGTAGCGGGCATGGAAGAACAGCGCGCCGTCGACTTCGCTCTTCCAGCTGCCTTCATGCGCGATCTGGGCGACCGCAACGGCTTTCTTCCACGCGTTCGAGCCGTAGCGGATCGAAGGCATGCGACCGCCTCGCACGAAGCTGAATTGCGAACGCTGATACACCACGCCGCAATAAGAATTGGGGAAGCGACCAGATTTCGAGCGGCCGACGATCACCCGGCCCACGGCCAGCTGTCCGGCCAGCGGCTCGCCGCGCGATTCGAAATAGATCGCGCCTGCCAGGCACTGCATCTCGCGCGACAGCTCGGTCAGGTGCGGCTGCTGCGATACGAGTTCGCCAAGCGAAGAGGCGTCCGCGATCTCGGGCTGCTCTTCTTCATAATCGGCGGGAATTTCCTGGACCACTTCGCCCGACACCACGGTGACGGGAGCGATCACTTCGGAAGGAGTCGGTTCCTCTACCTGCACCGCCGCCTGCGCGATCGGGGCATCGTTATCCTGGGCAAAGGCGCTGGAACCGTTGGCGCCGAACAGGAGCGTTATGGTCGAAACCGCGGTTGCAATAGTCGCGGTCCGTTTAAGCTTGCGGGTCATCCCGTCCAAACCAAGAGCGGTGGACATCCGGGTCAGGTTGCACAAACAGGCTGCGCGAGGGAGCGCAATAAACATGCCTGGTTGCGGCGGACCTGTCGGGTGGCCCCCGTCTGCGTGCTAGCCCGCCTGGCCGAATTGCCATGCGATGCCGCCTGCGCGTTTTGGGTAAGCGCCCTATTTACGCCATATTGCTCGAAGTCAAGTAATCGGTTCCCTAATTGTCGATAAACCGTTTACCATTTGCGATATCCAACTCCACGATCCAGAGGTCCGGGTCCTGATTCCGGCGTCGCTGGATATATTCTCCGCTATTACCTTGTTTTTTAACAATTTCTTCCCATTTTCGCGTGCCGTCGAGCTGCGGCATGCGCTCGTGGAGACCGATTATTTCGCCGTTTTCGCTGCACACGACCAGAATTGTTCCCGCGTCGCGTTCACCACGATTAAGTATTGTCGCAAATCCCCCGGCAGCTTCGACCATGCGGCGCAAGCCCGCCACTTCGAGATGCGCCGGAATTCGAGCGTCGTCTTCCACGATTATTATTTCCCGTAACCGTCGAGGCTCGAAAGCGCGATATGCGAGCGCATGAAGGTGCCCGTCCCGCGGCCGACTTCCTCGCCTTGGGCATCGACGATGCGCGATTCGGCGACCAGCACCCGGCGCCGTCCGCTCACCCACCGCCCCTCGGCCCTGGCCCGGCCGGCGCGGATCGGTTTAGTGAAGTGGAGGTTGAACGCAGTGGTCAGCAGGAAACGGTCCGACACCAGCGTGTTCGCGGCGTAGAAGGCCGCATCGTCGAGCATCTTGAAATAGAGTGTGCCATGCGCTGCGCCGGCGGCATGGAAATGCCGCTCCTCGACCGTGAAGTGGATCGTCGAACGACCATCCCCGTCGATTTCGAGGCGCGAATCGAACAGGTCGTTGACCGGCGCGGTGGCGTAGAGCGCCTCGAGCCCGCGCCAATGCGTTGCGCCGGGCGAGGGCTCGGGCGAATCAGGCGGCGTTGCGATCTTGGCCATTGGCTACGAGGCCGTACATCGCCTCGGCATCGGGTGCCTCGGCAAGCTGTTCGCGGAAATGCTCGTCGCGCATCATCCGCGAGAGCGCCGCCAAAGCATGAAGGTGGGTCGCCCCCGCATTGGCGGGCGAGAGCAGCGCGCAGGCAAGGTTGACCGGCATGCCGTCCGCCGCGTCGTAATCGATCGGGTGCTCGAACCGCACCAGGGCGGCGATCGGTCGGCTGATCCCTTCCATCCGCGCATGCGGGAGCGCGACGCCATTGCCGAACCCGGTGCTGCCGAGCTCTTCGCGCTCGAGCAGGCACGCTTCGACCTCTTTCGCATCGAGACCGTAGGTCTCGGCGCAGATTTCCGACAGGAAGCGCAATGCAGCCGATTTGTCTGCCACCCGCGTCACGCGCACGGCATCGGGTTCCAGGGTGAAATGGGGATCCATCGAAATGTTCGTCTAGCTGCCAGATACGATTGGTGAGGCGGCAATTGCCGCGCGCCGCCACTTACGACGGCAGGCCGTAACGTCAGGTAAATATGCGGCCAATCACGACGGTTCGACCCATCCGATCGTCCCGTCGCGACGGCGGTAAACCATATTATGGTTACCGGTACCAGCATTTTTGAACAGCAGCGCGTTGGTATCGCGCAGGTCGAGCATCATTACCGCGTCCGAAACGCTCGCTTCGGGCACGTCGACCCGCGTTTCGGCAACGATCGGCGGCGAATCGCCCAGTTCCTCGTCTTCGGCATCTTCCTCGATCGCCTCGAACACGCGGTAGGACGCCTCTTCCTGCGCAACCGCGTGGGCGGACTGTTCGTGGCGATCCTTGAGCCGGCGCTTGTAGCGCCGCAGCTGTTTCTCGATCTTCTCGGCCGCCTGCTCGAACGCCTGATGGGCATCGTGCGCCTCGGCCGAAGCCTTGACCGTGAGCCCCTGCATCACGTGCATCACGATATCGGCAGAAAATGCCCCCGCGGGGGCCTTGCCGAAAGTTGCATGCGCCGAAATCGCGCGGGAGAAGAACTTTTCGGATATCGCGCCCATCCGGTCCTCGACATGGGTCTTGAGGGCTTCGCCGGTATCGACCTGGTGGCCCGAAACGCGAATATCCATGAGGTGCTCTCCTGTTCTAGTCTTTGCACGACCGCGCCCGACTGCCTTGGGCGATGCGCGATCGCGGTGGGTCAGCCGCTCCAGAGCGGCGATTCGATCAATTCCAGAAACGCCCTGTGCGCCGCGAGTTCCGCGTCGCTCGCCGAATGCGGGCGCGGTTCGCGACGAGGGCCGCGCGGCGCGGGTCGAACCGATTGCTCGGGTCGATCGACCTCAACCGCCACTTCGGCCGCGAGTTCGAGCCCGATCTGGCGCCCGCCGGTGAGTTCGACATAGACCTGCGCCAGGAGCTCGGCATCGAGCAGCGCCCCGTGTTTCACGCGGTGGCTGCGATCGACCCCGTAGCGGGTGCACAGCGCGTCTAGCGAGAGCTTGGCGCCCGGATGCTTCTTCTTCGCCAACGCGACCGTATCGACCATGCGTGTGCGCTCGAGCGGGTCGTAACCGCACAGCACCAGCTCGGAATCGACGAAGCCGAAATCGAATCCGGCGTTGTGCGCCACCAACGGCGCATCGCCGAGGAAGGACAGCAATTCGGCGGCCTTGTCGCGAAACAGCGGCTTGTCGGAGAGGAAGGTCGCCGACAGGCCGTGCACCCGCTCGGCTTCGGGCGGCATGTCGCGCTCGGGGTTGAAATAGCAGTGATAGGTCGCCCCGGTCGCGACCTTGTTGATCATTTCTACACAGCCGATCTCGACCATCCGGTCGCCGGTTTTCGGGTCTAGGCCGGTCGTTTCGGTATCGAAGACGATTTCACGCATGTGATTCCTATATCGTACCAAGAATCGCGGCTGACAAGGCGGCCAGGTTCTATTTCGCGCGCAGCTCCTGCACGAGCCGCGCCACCGCGGCGCGGGTTTCCTCGAGCGCCACACCCGTATCGATCACGTGATCGGCCCGCGCGCGCTTTTCGGCATCGGGCACCTGGAGCGACAGGATGCGCGCGAATTTTTCAGACGTCATGCCCGGGCGGGCGAGTACCCGCTCGCGCTGGGTCTCGAACGGGGCACTGACCACCACGATCGCATCGACACCCGCATGGCCACCCTTTTCGAACAGGAGCGGGATATCGAACAGCACCAGCGGCGCATCTTCGTGCGCCTGCAGGAATTCCGCACGCGCCTGCGCCACCGCCGGGTGTACGATCGCCTCGAGCCGCGCCAGTTGCGCGGGATCGCCGAAAACCGCTTCGCCGAGTTTCTCGCGATCTACGCCCGCAGGGCCGGTGGTGCCGGGAAACGCGTCTTCGATCGCAGGCAGCAGGGCACCTTGCGGACCCTGCATCCGGCGAACCTCGGCGTCGGCATCGAAGACGGGCACGCCTTCCTCGGCAAACATGGCCGCGACGGTGCTCTTGCCCATCCCGATCGAACCGGTGAGGCCGACGATGCGTGGTTCGCTCATGCGAGCAGTTCGCGCAATGCGTCGTCCGCGCTCCGGTCGGGCGCTTCGCCGAACAGTTTCTCGAACGACAGCGCCGCCTGGCCGAGCAACATGGCGCGGCCGTCGAGCGCCTCGAAACCGGCGCGCCGGGCCGCGCGCAGGAAGGGTGTGTCGATCGGGTGGGTGACAATGTCGTAGAACACGCTTCCGGGAGGCGCATGGCTGGTGTCGAAGGGCAGGTCGGGAAAGCCCTCCATCCCCAACGGCGTGGTGTTGATCACAAGGTCGCAGCAGCCTTCGCGCTCGTCGAAGGGAAAATCGGTGATCTGCGCGAATTGGCCGAGCGCCGCGGCATGATGATCGCCCGGCAGGTCGAGCGCCTCGATCATGCGCAGCGATTTCCCCGGATCGCGGCCTGCGACCACGAGGGTGAATCCTTCATGCGCCAGCGCCAGCGCGATCGCCCGCGCGGCGCCGCCCGTGCCGAGCAGGCGCGCCATCCGGAACAAGTGCGGCTGCGCCAACCGATCGCGCAGCGGCTCGAGAAAGCCCGGCCCGTCGACATTGTAGCCGACCAGCTCTTCGCCTTCGCGCACCACCAGGTTCACCGCTCCGACCGCCTCGGCGAGCGGATCGAGCCGGTCGCAATGCGCCGCAACCGAAAGTTTGTGCGGCATCGTGACGTTGCAGCCGCTCCACTCGGGATCGGCGCGGCGTTGCGCGAAATAGCTCGCCAGCTCGTCGCTCGTGACGTGGTGCGCGCGATATTCGCCCTTCGTATTCGAACGGGCCAACCAGTGGGCGTGGATGGCGGGCGATTTCGACTGGGTGATCGGATCGCCGATCACTTCGGCATATGTCATGTCGCGAGCACTCCCCGTCGCCGCAATGCGCCCAGAACGCCGATCAGCGGCATGCCGAGAATGGTGAAATAGTCGCCTGCCACGCGTTCGAACAGCAGTGGGCCGAGCGCCTCGATTCGGAACACGCCGACCGAGAAGCCGACCTCGGGCCATTCGGCGTCGAGATAGGCGGCGATAAAGTCTTCGGACAGCTCGCGCACCGCCAGCTCAGCCTTGTCGATCACCCGCTCGACCACGCGCCCGTCGCGGGCCAGCGCTGCGGCGCTCCACAATTCGATCGTCCGGCCCGAGAAGAAGGCGAGATGCTCGGCGGCCTCGTCGCGATCGCCAGGCTTGTCGAACCGGCGGCCGGCAACCGCAACCACCGAATCTCCGCCCAGCACGAATGCCTCCGGGTGGCGGTCGGACACTTCGCGCGCCTTCGCTTCGGCTAGCGCCAGCGCAATGGCATGGGGCTCACCGATCCCGAGCTCGGCTTCGAGCGCGCGTTCGTCGACTTGCGCCTGGACGACCGCGTGCGCGACACCGCACTGGTCGAGCATGGCACGCCGCGTGGCGCTGCCCGAAGCAAGAATCAATGACATGGCGGCTCCCTCCCGATCGACCCGGTTCATGCCGGGCCCGGCGCGATCAATTCGCCCTGCCGGCTATCGTCACGGCGCTGCTGGAGGATGCGGATCACCGCCGCGGCGGTCTCCTCGATCGAGCGGCGGGTGACATCGATCACCGGCCAGCCATTGTCGGCAAACAGGCGGCGGGCATATTTTAGCTCCTCGCTCACGCGCTCCTCGTCGATATAGGAGGTTCGCTCGCGCTCGTTCAGGGTGAGCAGGCGGTTGCGGCGGATTTCGATCAGGCGTTTGGGGGCGGTGGTCAATCCGACGACCAGCGGGTTCTTGAGCCGGAACAGGCTGTCGGGCGGCGGACTTTCCATCACCAGCGGGATATTGGCGGTTTTGTAACCGCGATTGGCGAGGTAGATCGAAGTCGGTGTCTTCGAACTGCGCGACACGCCCGCGAGCACGATATCGGCCTCTTCCCATTCCTCGCTGAGCAGACCGTCATCATGCGCGATCGTATAATGGATCGCGTCGACGCGATCGAAATAGGCTTCGTCCATCGTGTGCTGGCGACCGGGGCGCGCCTTGGCCTGCCGACCCAGCGTATCGCCGAGCGACGAGAGGACGGGATCGAGCGGTGAGACAGCTTTCAATCCCAGCAGACGGCAGCGCTCTTCGAGCGCCGTGCGGATGTCTGGGCTGGCGAGGGTGAACAGTACGATGCCGGGCTTGTCGGCGACATCGGCCATGATCCGCTCGAGTCCCTGCCGCGAGCGCACCAGCGGCCAGAGATGGGATTCGATCGCCGCGCCCTCGAATTGCGCCAGCGCCGCCTTGGCGAGCATGTCGAGCGTCTCGCCGGTCGAATCGGAGATCAGGTGGAGGTGAAGCGGTTCGGCCATGTGGACAGATGCGAGGATAAACCACGGGAGAGCACCGGTGACAATTCCGGCACGCCGAATTGCACCCGGATCGAGTCATTCGGCCCGGCTATTTTTGGACAGCCTGCAACGTCATGCACAGCCTGTGAAGAACGGGGAGGAGATTCCGATTGACGCGGCGCGCAGCGGAGTCGGAGACGTCAACAATCGCTGGAAGCGCGGGGAAGATTCAGGCACGGCGCGGCCGTCCCCGCTATCCACAGGACAACAGACTCCAACATCCCCTTTCATATTTCATTATTATTTGGTCTTTCTCTCTCGATGACGAATGCTTTGATCCGAACGCTGCGCGGCGAAAACGTGGTCCCGCGCCCTTTGTGGCTCATGCGACAGGCTGGTCGCTACCTGCCCGAATACCGCGCCTTGCGTGCCGAAAAGGGCGGGTTTCTCGACCTCGTCTACGATCACGAAGCGGCGGCCGAGGTGACGCTCCAGCCGCTCCGCCGGTTTGGGTTCGACGGCGCGATCCTGTTCTCGGACATCCTGATCGTGCCGCATGCGCTTGGCCAGAAGCTCGAATTCCTCGCCGGCGAAGGACCGCACCTCTCACCCCGGTTGGCCGAGGCGGAGCTCGCTTCGCTGGTTGAGGACAATACGCATTACGAGGCGGTTTGGCGCACGGTCGCATTGCTTTCGCAGAAACTGCCCGAGGAATCCGCGCTGATCGGGTTCGCCGGCTCTCCGTGGACGGTCGGGACCTACATGGTGAACGGCGAGGGTTCGAAGGAACAGGCCGCGGCGCGCCAGCTGGCCTATCGCGACCCAGCCCGATTCCAGGTGATCATCGACCGGATCGTCGAAAGCACGGTCCATTATCTCGACGGTCAGGTGAAGGCAGGCGCGCGGGCGCTGCAACTGTTCGATTCGTGGAGCGGCAGTCTCGCACCCGACGAGTTCGAGCGCTGGGTGATCGCGCCGACCGTGGCGATCGTCGAGGCGATCCGCGCGCTGCATCCGGATATCCCGATCATCGGCTTTCCCAAGGGTGCCGGTGCGAAACTGCCTGCCTATGCGCGCGAGACCTGTGTGAATGCGGTCGGGCTCGACGAGACCGTCGATCCGCACTGGGCGCACCGCGAACTACCCGAGGGGATGCCGGTGCAGGGCAATTTCGATCCGCAATTGCTGCTCGCGGGCGGCGATCGGGTCGAACAACGTGCGCGGGCGATCCTCGATGCGCTGGCAGGGCGGCCGCACGTTTTCAACCTGGGGCACGGGATCGACCGGCACACCCCGATCGAGCATGTCGAACGCCTCGTCGCGGCGGTCCGCGAATGGAGGCCCGGATGATGGCCGGGCTGACCGACCGTATCCGAAATTTGCCCTATCAAGCGGTAACCCAACCCGTCTATTGAGCGCGCATGCAGGAATTCCTTGCGATGATCTATCTGTGGCTGAAAGCCGGGCACATCGCCTTCGTGATCTTCTGGATCGCGGGGCTGTTCATGCTGCCGCGCTTCTTCGTCTACCACCAGGAAGCCCCGGCGGATTCGGCCGAGAATGCAAAATGGATCGAGCGCGAGCGGCGCCTGCTCAAGATCATCCTCGCGCCGTCGATCGTTGCGGTGTGGGTCTTCGGGCTCGCGCTCGCCTGGGTCACCGGTGCCTTCGTGCAGGGCTGGTTCCATCTCAAGCTGCTGCTGGTGCTCGCGCTGTCGGGCTATCACGGCTGGCTCGCCGCCTATGCCAAGAAGCTGGCGCGCGGTGAGCGGACGCTGAGCGAAAAGACGCTGCGACTGCTCAACGAAGTGCCGGGGGTCGCGACGATCCTGATCGTCGTCACGGTGATCGTCCTGCGCAGCGTTCTCGTCTGACGCGCAATTCGATTGACGGGAAACCCGCCCCGTCATACATCCGACACACCGACCGGGTAGGCCGCAAGCCAACAGCTTGCCGCCGGGTCCGCTTTCCCAAAGCCCTTAGACCATCCCGGCCATCCCAACAGAATTCCACGAAAAGACACACGAAATGCATCTCAAAGACCTCAAAGCAAAAGCACCCGCCGAACTGGTATCGATGGCCGAGGAACTCGGGGTCGAGGCCGCCGGCACGATGCGGCGCCAGGACCTGATGTTCTGCATCCTGCGCGAACTCGCCGAGGACGAGGATTACGAAGACAAGATCATGGGGATCGGCACGATCGAGGTGCTGCAGGACGGTTTCGGCTTCCTGCGCAGCCCCGAGGCCAATTACCTCGCCGGGCCCGACGACATCTACGTTTCGCCCAACCAGGTCCGCAAGATGGGCCTGCGTACCGGCGACACGGTCGAGGGTGAGATCCGCGCGCCGCGCGAAGGCGAGCGCTATTTCGCCCTGACCAAGCTCACCAGCGTCAATTACGAGGATCCCGACCAGGTCCGCACGCGCACCAATTTCGACAACCTCACGCCGCTCTATCCCGAAGAGAAGCTCAATCTGGATACGCTCGATCCTACAGTGAAGGACAAGAGCGCGCGGGTGATCGACATCATCTCGCCGCAGGGCAAGGGCCAGCGCGCGCTGATCGTCGCGCCGCCGCGCACCGGTAAGACGGTGCTGCTGCAGAACATCGCCAAGGCGATCACCGACAACCATCCCGAGGTCTTCCTGCTGGTGCTGCTCGTCGACGAGCGGCCCGAGGAAGTCACCGACATGCAGCGCAGCGTCAAAGGCGAAGTCATCTCCTCGACCTTCGACGAGCCGGCCAACCGCCACGTCCAGGTCGCCGAAATGGTGATCGAGAAGGCCAAGCGACTGGTCGAGCACAAGAAGGACGTCGTGATCCTGCTCGACTCGATCACCCGCCTCGGCCGCGCCTACAACACTGTCGTGCCGAGTTCAGGCAAGGTACTGACCGGTGGTGTCGACGCCAACGCGCTCCAGCGCCCCAAGCGCTTCTTCGGCGCCGCGCGCAACATCGAGGAAGGCGGCTCGCTCTCGATCATCGCCACCGCGCTGATCGATACCGGCAGCCGCATGGACGAGGTCATCTTCGAAGAGTTCAAGGGCACCGGTAACTCGGAAATCGTGCTCGATCGCAAGGTCGCCGACAAGCGCATCTTCCCGGCGCTCGACGTCGGCAAGTCCGGCACCCGCAAGGAAGAGCTGCTGGTCGAGAAGGACAAGCTCTCGAAGATGTGGGTCCTGCGCCGGATTCTCATGCAGATGGGCACGGTCGACGCGATGGAATTCCTCCTCGACAAGATGAAGGATTCCAAGACCAACGAGGACTTCTTCGAGACGATGAACCAGTAGGATCATCTGCGCGCGGCCATGGAACGACTAATCTACACCAGCGAAGCGAACGGAAGACTGAGCGGGGACGAGGTTTTCGAAATCGTCGAAACCTCGGCCCGCAACAATGCGAAGCGGGATATCTCAGGTTTCCTGATCTTCAAGGACGGCCGGTTCCTTCAGCTGATCGAAGGTGAAACGGATTCGCTCGAGGTGCTGATGCAGACCCTCGAACGCGACCCGCGCCATCATTCGATCCGAACGGTAAAGCGCACCGCAGCCAATCAGCGCGAGTTCGATGGCTGGCGGATGCGGCGCTTCAACGTCAGCGATGCCGAACGCCACCTGCGCGAGATCGCCGACAAGATCGACCAGCCCGACGCGCGCGCCACTATCATGCCGCTGGTCGAAGAATTCCTCGCCGGTTGATGCGGTGGTGCCGGCGGCGCCATCGCAAGGCCGCATGAACTCGCTCGCCTAACCCCCACAGCTGAAACGATCCGCGCTTGCGGCGTTCCAGGCGGCGGCGAGGGGGGTGCTGTCGGCGCCGTCGAGCAGCTGGCCTTCCTCGACAAAGAAGTAGATCCGGTCGATCGGTAGAGATTTCGCGCCGTTCAACCGCTCGCGCATGTCGCGCGGGCGCATGTCCCACGGGCTTTCGAGCCCCATTGCGACCGTAATCTCTCGCAGCGAGTGGAGTGTCTGGCGCTGGAAGCGCGCGATCCGCGGGGCCTTGTCCTCGACCACCAGCCCGCGTTGCCGCCAGGGCGTCTGGGTGGCGACGCCGGTGGGGCAATTGCCGGTGTGGCACTGCATCGACTGGACGCAGCCGGCCGCGAACATGAAGGGCCGCGCGGCGTTGCAGTAATCGGCGCCGATCGCGAAGCTCTTGGCCATTTGCGCGCCCGAATGGATCTTGCCGGCAGTAGCGATCTTCACGCGCGACTTGAGCCCGGTGCCGACCAGCATGTTGCGCACCCAGATCGTGCCTTCGCGCAGCGGCATGCCGACGCTGTTCGACAATTCGAGCGGCGCTGCGCCGGTCCCTCCCTCGGCTCCGTCGACGGTGATGAAATCGGGGGTGATCCCAGTTTCGAGCATGGCCTTGCCAATCGCCATGACTTCGTGGGGCTTGCCGACGCACAGCTTGAACCCGACCGGCTTCCCGCCCGTCATCTCGCGCAATTCGGCGATCCATTCGAGCATCTCGATCGGGGTCGAGAAGGTCGAGTGGGCGGCCGGGGAGACCACCGTCTTGCCAATTTCCACGCCGCGCGCCTCGGCGATCTCTGCGGTCACCTTTTCACCGGGAAGCACGCCGCCATGGCCGGGCTTGGCCCCCTGGCTCAGCTTGACCTCGATCATCTTCACCTGCTCGCCCGATGCATTCTCGCGGAATCGATCCGGATCGAACCCGCCATCATGCGCCCGACAGCCGAAATAACCGCTGCCGATCTCCCAGATCAGGTCGCCACCGTGTTTACGGTGATATTTCGAGATACTGCCTTCGCCGGTATTGTGCGCGAAGCTGCCGATCTTCGCGCCGAGGTTGAACGCCTCGATCGCGCGACCCGACAGCGAACCGAAGCTCATCGCCGAAACGTTGAGCAACGCGGCATCGTAGGGCTGGGAGCAATCCGGCCCGCCGATCCGGGTGCGCCAGAATTCGGGGGCATCGGTTCTCGGGACGATCGAATGGCTCAGCCATTCATACTCTTCCGAATATACATCGAGTTCGGTTCCGAAGGGGTGCGAGTCGAGATCGCCCTTAGCCCGCGCGTAGACGAGCGCACGTTCCTGGTGGCTGAAGGGGCGCCCCTCGAGGTCGTCCTCGACGATATAGGCCTGTGCGAAGGGGCGCAGGTCTTCCATCACCCAGCGGGTCCGCGCCACCAGCGGGTAATTGCGCCGCAGCGTGTGCTCGGACTGGAAGAAATCGACCCAGGCGAGCACCACCAGCGGCAACAGGAAGACGAGCGAAGGCCACCACAACCATCCCAGCGCGGCCGCGGCTGCGGTCAGCCCCGGCGGGATGATGTAGCGCCAAGGAACCGTCACGCGGTTAGCCCAGATGCTCGGCGAAGAATTCCTTGGTGCGTCGATCGGCCAGATCGGCACATTCGTCGTGACGCCGCTTGCCGAATTGCGTTGCGAAGCCGTGATCCATGCCCTCGTAATCGTGGAGCGTGACCTTGGGATGGTCGTCGAGGCCGTCATGCATGGCTTTTTGCGTGTCCTTGTCGACGAAGCCGTCTTCGGTCGGAATATGCAGCATCAGCGGGCGCGCGATCGCGTGCTTCTCGCGCAGCAGATTGTCGACGCCGACCGCGTAATAGCCGACCGTCGCATCGCTGTCGGTGCGCGCCGCGGTCATGAAGGCGAGCCGTCCGCCGAGGCAGTAGCCGACCGCGCCGACTTTCCCGCAACCCTGGTTGCGCGCCCATTTGATCGTCGCCTCGATGTCGCGGACGCCCTGGTCCTGGTCGAACTTGCCCATCAGGTCGAGCGCCTTCTGGAATTCTGGCTCAATATCGGGATCGAGCTCGATCCCCGGCTCGAGCGGCCAGAACAGGTCGGGCGCGACCGCGAGATAGCCGTCCTCGGCGAGCAGGTCGCACTTGCGCCGGATCCCCGCATTGACGCCGAAGATCTCCTGGATGACGATGATCGCCGCCTTCGCCTCGCCCTCGGGGCGCGCGACATAGGCGCCGAACTCCTCGTCGCCGCCAAGCTGCTTGATGCGGACTGTCTCGCTCATGTCGATCTCCCTCCTGTGCGCCGTTCGCCGGCCTCTTCATTGCAAAATGCGCGCCGCGCGCCACATTGTTCCCGACCATAGAGGGAAACACGGCATGAAAGTGAATATCGAAATCGACTGCACGCCCGAAGAGGCGCGGACTTTCATGGGCCTGCCCGACGTTTCGCCCGCCAACGACGTCTATGTCGATGCCGTGACCAAGGCGATGAAGGGGGTCGGCAATGTCGAGCAATTGCAGGAATACGCGACCAAGCTCGCGCCGATGGGCCAGATGGGGCTGAAGATGTTCCAGCAATTCGTGGAGGCCGGGGCCGCGGGTGCCGCCGGGGCGAAGCCGGCCAAACCGTCCAAGAAAGACGACTGATCCAGCCTGCGTGATGGACGACACGATCTACGCGCTGTCGAGCGGGTCGCCGCCGGCGGCCATCGCGGTCGTGCGTGTCAGCGGGCCCGATGCCGGTGCGGTAGTCGAAGAACTCGCCGGGCGCACGCCCGAGCCCCGTCGTGCCAGCGTGGCCACGCTGCGCGACGGGGAGGGGGCGCTACTCGACCAGGCGCTGGTACTTTGGTTCCCGGGCCCGAACAGCGCGACCGGCGATGACTGCCTCGAACTGCATTGTCATGGCGGGCGCGCGGTGGTGCGCGCGGTCGAGGCGGCGATCGGCGCGATGCCGGGATGCCGCGCCGCCGAACCGGGGGAATTCACCCGCCGCGCCTTCGCCAATGGCCGGATCGACCTTGCCGAGGCCGAGGCGCTCGGTGACCTGTTGGCGGCCGAGACCGAATTGCAGCGTCGGGTTGCAGTGCGCGCGGCCGATGGCGCCGCCTCAGCCAAGGTCGAACGATGGCGCGACGACGTGCTGTTGCTCGCTGCCGAGGTGGAGGCTGCGCTCGATTTCAGCGACGAAGATGACGTGGCCTCCTTGTCAGGCAAATTTTTTGAACGCGTTTCAAGTCTGGCGGGCGAGATCGGCGAATGGCTCGACCGCCCGTCGAGCGAGCGCTTGCGCGAAGGGATCAGGGTTGCCCTGGCGGGGCCGCCGAACGCGGGTAAATCTAGCTTATTCAATAAGTTAGTCGACGAAGAGGCGGCCATTGCAACACCAATCGAAGGGACCACGCGGGACCTGCTCGAGCGACCGATTGCATGGGATGGTGTGCCCTTCGTTATGATCGACACAGCCGGGTTGCGCGATTCCACCGAGGACACGATCGAGGCGATCGGGATCGAGCGGGCGCGCAAGGCGCTCGACCAGGCGGATATCGTGCTGTGGCTCGGCGAGGCCGGCGCAGGACCGGCGGGTGTGATCGATATCGCGACCAAGGCCGACCTCGGCGGACCCGCGACAGACGACGAGCGCCCGCGCGTCTCCGCACTGACGGGCGAGGGGGTCGATGGCTTGCGGCGGCGATTGGTCGACATGGCAGCCGATTTGCTTCCCAAGCCAAACGAGACCGCATTGAACGAACGCCAGCGCAGCGCGCTCGAACCGGCGCGGGATGCGTTACTCGCGATCGATCAAGGGCTCGACCTGCTGATCGTCGCCGAAAACCTCCGCGTGGCGCGCGTCGCATTCGACCGATTCACCGGGCGTGCGTCGAGCGAGGATGTGCTCGACCGGCTGTTCTCCCGCTTCTGCATCGGCAAGTGATGTTCCACGTGGAACATCACCTTTGATTTAAGCGGGGCGGGCGACTATCTCGCGCGAGCCATGAACACCCAGTTCGACATCATCGTGATCGGCGGCGGCCATGCCGGCTGCGAGGCTTCTGCCGTCGCGGCCCGGATGGGCCTGCGTGTCGCGCTGGTCAATTTCGAGCGCGAGAGCATCGGTGCGATGAGTTGCAACCCGGCGATCGGCGGGCTCGGCAAGGGACACCTCGTGCGCGAGGTCGATGCGTTCGACGGGTTGATCGGGCGCGCGGCCGATGCCGGCGCAGTCCATTACCGCATGCTCAACCGATCGAAGGGGAGCGCGGTGCAAGGTCCGCGGGTTCAGGCCGACCGCTCGCTGTTCCGCATGGCGATCCAGCGGATGATGCACGAACAGGGCGACCTCACGATCGTCGAGGGAGAAGCGGCCGCGCTGCGCTTCGACGGTCATCGTGTATCGGGCATCGAACTGGCGGACGGAACCGGTCTCGAGGGCAGGGCGGTGATCCTGTGCACCGGCACCTTCCTCGGCGGCAAGCTCTATCGCGGCGAGGAGGTGCACGAAGGCGGTCGGATCGGTGAAGCGGCGGCGATCCGGCTCGCCGACCAGTTGAAGGACATCGAGATCCCGTTGTCACGCATGAAAACGGGTACCCCGCCGCGGCTCGACGGGCGGACGATCGATTGGAGCCGCCTGGTCGAACAGCCGTCGGACAACGAGTTCTGGACGATGTCGCCGCTGACCGAAGCGCGCGCAAACCCGCAGATCTTCTGTGCGATCACGCGCACCAACGAGCGGTCGCATGACATTATCCGCGCCAATCTAGATCGATCGCCGATCTTCTCGGGTTCGCTCGGCGCGCAGGGCCCGCGTTATTGCCCGTCAATCGAGGACAAGATCCACCGCTTCGCCGATCGCGACGGGCACCAGGTCTTCCTCGAACCGGAGGGGCTGTCGACCCACCTGGTCTATCCCAACGGCATCAGCACCTCGCTGCCGACCGATGTCCAGTTCGACATGCTGCGCTCGGTGGAGGGGTTAGAGCGCGTGGTAATGGAAGTGCCCGGCTATGCGGTCGAGTACGTCCATATCGACCCGCGGGCTCTACGCCCGACGCTCGAGCTCAAGGACGTTCCGGGGCTCTATTGCGCCGGACAGATCAACGGCACGACCGGATACGAGGAGGCGGCGGCCCAGGGATTGATCGCAGGCATGAACGCCGCAAACGCAGTGCGCGATCGCGCACCCGTCGGGCTTGATCGCGCGAATTCCTATATGGCGGTAATGGTCGACGATCTGACGTTGCACGGGGTGAGCGAACCCTATCGCATGCTCACTTCACGCGCCGAGTACCGGTTGCGACTGCGTGCCAACAACGCCTCCGCGCGCCTGACGCCCCTCGCGATCAAGAATGGGTGCGTATCTGACGAGCGCCGAAATTGGTTCGAGGCTCGCGAGGGACGGCGCGCTGCGTTCGAGGAATCGCTGGACCAGGTGCTCGCCTCGAAAGAGATCGCCGAAGCCGGCCTCCCGGTGCGTGCCGACACCGGCAAGCTCACCGCGCGCGAATGGCTGCGCTTCAACGGCGTCGGGATCACCGATCTGCGCGATCTGGGCAGCTTTCCGGAAATCGAGCCTGCGCTTGAGGATGAGATCGTCGAGGACGCGGTTTATGCGCCCTATCTCGCGCGCCAGGAAGCCGAACTGCGCGATTTGCGTGCTTCGGAGGGGCTCTCGCTCGACGACGATTTTCCTTTTGCCTCGGTGCCGGGTCTTTCACGTGAAATGGTCGAAAGGCTAACCGATGCCCGCCCCCCAACACTTGCTGCCGCAGCAAGGGTCCCCGGGGTCACCCCGGCTGCACTGGCGGCGCTGTTGGTGCATGCGAAGCGTCGCGCGGCATGATCGTCGACGAAACACAGGCAAGAGAGTGGATCGGGGCACATGACGGGTTCGATCCCGATACGATCGGACGCCTTGAGTGCTTCGAGGTCATCTTGCGTCATGAGTGCGAGAAGCAGAACCTCGTGTCGGCCAGGACCCTCGACGAAGTCTGGGTCCGCCATTTTGTCGATAGCCTGCAGCTCCTCCGAGATGTTCCACGTGAAACATCGACTTGGCTCGACCTCGGTACTGGCGCCGGCTTTCCGGGTGTAGCGCTCGCGATCGCACGGCCCGATATTGCGGTGACCTGCGTCGAATCACGTGCGCTCCGGACCGACTATCTGGCGCGCGTCGTCGGCGAACTTGACCTCGAAAATTGCAAAATCGTCCACAGCCGTTTGCAAGACGTGAAGACCGCAGAATACGGCGCAATTTCCGCCCGCGCCTTCGCTCCGCTGCCCAAGCTGCTCGATCTGTCCACGCGCTTTTCCACACGGGATACCGAGTGGCGGTTGCCCAAGGGGCGGTCGGCGGCGCAGGAACTGGAAGAACTTCGCGGATGGGATCACATGTTCCACGTGGAACAGTCGCTCACAGACGCAGACGCGGGTATCATCTGCGGCCGCCTGTTCGGTCGCAAGAAGGGGAAACGGTCTTGATCACGATAGCTGTGGCGAACCAGAAGGGCGGTGTCGGCAAGACCACGACCGCAATCAACATGGCGACGGCGATGGCCGCGATCGGGTGGAAATCCCTGCTGATCGACCTTGACCCGCAGGGCAACGCCTCGACCGGACTTGGAATTCCGAGCCAGCGGCGCGACATGTCGACCTACGACCTCCTGATCGAGGGCGCCTCGGTCGAGGATTGCGTGGTCAAGAGCTCGATCCCTGGGCTCGATGTGCTACCCGCGACGCAGGATCTCTCGGGGGCCGAAATCCAGCTCGCCGAAATGTCGAACCGCAATACCCGGCTGCGTGAGGCGATTTCCGAAGCGCCGCGTCACGAGATCGTGTTCATCGACTGTCCGCCATCGCTCGGGCTGTTGACGCTCAATGCGTTGACTGCCGCCGATACGCTCTTGGTGCCGCTGCAATGCGAATTCTTCGCGCTCGAGGGCCTCAGCCAGCTCCTGCAGACGGTCGAGCAGGTGCAGGGCCACCTCAACCCCGATCTTGGTATCATCGGGATCGCGCTGACGATGTTCGATCGCCGTAATCGCCTGACCGACCAGGTCTCCGACGACGTGCGCGAATGCTTGGGCCCTCTCGTTTTCGACACGGTCGTCCCTCGCAATGTCCGTCTGTCCGAGGCGCCAAGCCACGGTCTGCCGGCACTCGTCTACGACCAGAACTGTCCGGGCAGCCGCGCCTATATGTCGCTGGCGCGCGAGCTGATCGGTCGCCTGCCCGAGAAGAGGAAAGCCGCATGAGCGATTCGAAAGCCAAGGCCGCCCCGAAGAAGCGCCAGGCACTGGGGCGCGGGCTCGGCGCGCTGATCGGCGAGACCAAGCGCGAGCAGGCGGTCAAGCCTGCCGCTGCGAACGAGGGTGCGGGTGAGGAAGCACCGGTCGTTTCGTCGGGCACCTCGGTGCCTGAAGGCGAGGGGCTGGCAAGCCTCCCGATCTCCCAGATCGCGCCGCATCCGGACCAGCCGCGCAAGCATTTCGACGACGAAGCCCTCGGCGAGCTCGCAGCCTCGATCGGCGCGCGCGGGGTGATCCAGCCGGTGATCGTGACCCGCGAGGGACCGCGCAAGTATCGCCTGGTCGCGGGCGAACGCCGTTGGCGTGCGGCTCAAAAGGCCCAACTTCATGAAATTCCTGCGTTAATTCGGGATTTGAGCGAACGCGAAGTGACCGCGTTGGCGCTGATCGAAAACCTGCAGCGCGAAGACCTCAACCCGGTCGACGAGGCGCGCGCTTACCAGCGTCTCGCCGATGACGAGGACATGACGCAGGCCGAGATCGCGCAGCTGGTCGACAAGTCGCGCAGCCACGTCGCCAATTTCCAGCGCCTGCTCGCTCTTCCCGAAAAGGTGCTCGATGCACTGGCCGAGGAAAAGCTCAGCATGGGCCACGCCCGAGCGCTGATCGGTTTCGACGGGGCCGAGGCGCTCGCCAAGAAGGCGATCGCGAAAGGTATGTCGGTACGCGATGTCGAAAAGGCCGTCCGCCGTGAGCGTGAGGGCGACGGTGCCGAGCAGAAAGCGCCCAAAGAATACAAGGGCGCAGCGGGCCCCGATTCGGATATCCGCACTGTCGAGAAACACCTGGAGGAATTCCTCGGCATGAAGGTCAAGATCTCGGCCGATCGCGACCCCAAGAGCGGCACCCTCTCGATCCGCTATTCGACGCTAGATCAGCTCGATACGCTCTGCCAACGCCTGACCGGCGGCGAAATCTAGCGCCGCCGTCGCGGCGAAGAGTTGCGCTGCGCAACTTCCCGCACGGCGATTTAATCGAGCGATTAAATTATCGCTTGGAAGGGTCGGGTGGTCGCGGCATAACGCTCCGCAAACAAGTGGAGAGAGCCATGTCGATCGACCAGATTCCCCGCACCGCCTACAATGAAGACCACGAGGCGTTCCGCGAGACCGTCCGCCGCTTCATGAAAGAGGAAATCGCGCCCAATCGCGCGCAATGGGCAAAGGACAAGATCGTCCCGCGAGAAATCTGGCCCAAGGCGGGCGAACTCGGCATGCTGTGCCCGACCGTTCCGGAAGAATATGGCGGACTGGGGCTCGATTTCGGCTACAACGCGATCGTCGACGAGGAAGGCTCCTACACCGGTGGCGCGGCCACCGGTTTCTCGCTCCAGTCGGACATCGTCTGCAACTACCTGATCGCCTACGGCTCCGAAGAGCAGAAGAAGAAGTGGCTCCCGCGGATGGTTTCGGGCGAAACCATCACCGCGATCGCGATGACCGAGCCCGGCGTCGGCTCCGACCTGCAGGCCATCACCACCACCGCGAAGAAGGACGGCAATCACTACGTCGTCAACGGCTCGAAAACCTACATCACGAATGGCCAGAACGCCGACCTCGTGCTCGTCTGCGCCAAGACCGACCCTGATGCCGAGCCCGGCTGGAAGGGTGTCAGCATCATCCTTGTCGAGGCTGATCGCGAAGGCTTCGAGCGCGGGCGCAATCTCGACAAGATCGGGATGGACGAGGCCGACACCTCGGAACTGTTCTTCAACGACGTGCGCGTTCCGATCACCAATTGCCTGGGCGAGGAAGGCAAGGGCTTCATCTACCTGATGAGCGAACTGCCGCAGGAACGCCTGTCGATCGCGATCAGCGCGCAGGCGGCCTCGCAGCGGGTGTTCGACGACACGGTCGAGTTCGTCCGCGAGCGCAAGGCGTTCGGCAAGCCGGTGCTAAATTTCCAGAACACCCGTTTCACGCTGGCCGACATCAAGACCAAGCTACAGGTCGGCTGGGCACATCTCGACTGGGCGCTGGCGCGCCACCTGAAGAAGGAACTGACACCCGAAGAGGGCGCTGCGGCCAAGCTGTGGCACACCGAGCTGCAATGGGAGATCGTCGACAAGTGCCTGCAGCTACACGGTGGCGCCGGCTACATGAACGAATATCCGATCGCCCGTGCATGGCGCAGCGCGCGCGTGACGCGGATCTTCGGAGGCACCAACGAGATCATGAAGGAGTTGATCGGACGGGGCCTCTGAGCGCCCTGGCGCAAATGATTTAGATCGCGTCCGCCAGTATCGCGGCGAGACGCTCGATTCCCGCGCGGTCTTCGTCGTCGAAGCGCGCCGGGCTCGGGCTGTCGAGATCGATCACGGCGATGACTTCGCCACCCCGGACAACCGGCACGACCAGCTCTGACTTGGTCTCGCCGTCGCAAGCGATGTGTCCGGGAAAGGCGTGGACGTCGGCAACAAGTTGCGTCGCGCGACTTTCGGCCGCTGCGCCGCAGACCCCCTGGCCGACCGGAATCCGGATACAGGCCGGCTTGCCGACGAACGGGCCGAGCACGAGCTCGCGCCGACCATCGCCTCCGACCATGCGGTAGAAACCGGTCCAGTTCACATCCGGCAGGAACTGCCACAGCAGCGCCGCGACATTGGCCATGTTGGCGACCGGGTCGGGCTCGCCCGCCACCAGCGCTTTCGCGGCCGACAGCAGGTCGTCGTAGAGCACCGCCTTGGGCGCATCGGGATCGGTCTGGAAATCGTACATGGGGCGGGAGGTAGGTGCGGTTTTCGTTGCCGCCAAGGGGCGGGCTGATTATCCCTGTCCCATGCTCAAGAAAATCGGCATCGGCCTGCTCGTCATCCTACTGATCCTCGTCGCCTTCGGCGCGTATCTCTATCGCGGCAATCCCGCCGATCTTTCGACCGAGGCGACAGAAGGCACCGACCCAACCATCGCCGAACCCGAAGCCGAGCGCTTTCCCACCGTCGCCATTGCCGAACCGGTGGGCTGGCCCGACGATGCGACGCCCGAAGCGGCCGAGGGGCTGACGGTCCAGCGCTTCGCGGTCGGCCTCGACCATCCGCGCACGATGATCGTGCTCCCCAATGGCGACGTGCTGGTCGCCGAGACCAGTTCGCCGCCGCGCGAGATGGGCGGGATCGAGGGTTTCATCGCCAAGCTGCTGTTCAGTCGTGCGGGCGCGGCGGTGCCGAGCGCGAACCGCATCAGCCTGTTGCGCGATGCCGATGGCGACGGGGTGGCCGAAGCGAAGTCTACCCTGCTCACCGAAGGGCTCGATTCACCTTCCGGCATGGCGTGGCGCGACGGCGTGCTGTTCGTCGCCAACCATGACGAACTGCTCGCCTTCCCGATGCCCGAAGGCGCGACCGAAATCACCGAGGAGCCGACCAAGCTGATGGACCTGCCCGCCGCGGGCAATCACTGGATGCGCAACGTGCTGCTCTCGCCCGACGGGTCGAAGGTCTATGTCGCGGTCGGCTCGGCCTCGAACATCGGCGAGAACGGGATGGAGGTCGAAGAGGGCCGCGCGACGATCTGGGAGTACAATCTGGAGACCAACCGCCAGCGCATGTGGGCCGGTGGCCTGCGCAACCCTAACGGGATGGATTGGAACCCGGCCTCGGGCGAAATGTGGACCGTGGTCAACGAGCGCGACATGCTCGGCGGCGATCTCGTGCCCGATTATCTCACCAACGTCCCGGTGGGCGCGCAGTATGGTTGGCCGTGGCTCTATTGGGGCGACAATGTCGATTCCCGCGTCGACGCGCCGCGGCCGCGTTTTCTCGCCGAGTACACCCGCAAGCCCGAATACGCGCTCGGCGCGCACACCGCCCCGCTGGGAATGGTTTTCGCGCGCGGCGGGGAGCGGCTGGGCTCCCGCTATGCCAACGGCGCTTTCGTCGCGCGCCACGGCTCGTGGAACCGCAAGCCGCCCGCCGGGTACGACGTGGTCTTCGTGCCGTTCGACGAGCGCGGCAACCCTCTGGGCAAGCCGCTCGAAATCCTCACCGGGTTCCTGACGGGGGACGGGAAAACCTATGGCCGTCCGACCTGGGTTGCGATTGACGCCAATGGCGGCCTGCTGGTGACCGACGACACGGCAGGTATCGTCTGGCGGGTAATTTCGCCGTCGGCCGAGCCGTCGCCGACGGTCGAGCCGCTCAAGCGCGCGACCACGCCCACGCGCAGCCTGCGCGGCAGCTCGGCCACGTTCCAGTCCGATGGAATCCGGCAGGATGCGGTGCGCGCCGCGCCGAAGAACTAGGCGAGCAGCGTCTCGGTGGGGATGGCATAGAGCCCTTCCGCCCCGGCCTGCGCCGATGCCTTGAGCCCGCGCGCCTCGGGTACGATCCGGTCGAGGAAGAAACGCACGGTCGCCCGTTTGCGCGCGGCGAAAGCGGTGTCGTCCCCCTCCAATGCCTCGCGCTGACGCAGCAATTGCCACCCGGCCACCGCGATCGCGCACATCTCGGTGAAGGGCACGCTCCCTGCGAGGCGATCGTCGAGGCTCGCTTCGCTCGCCATCCAGCGGCCGGTCGCTTCGCAGGCCTCGGCCAGATCGGCGAGGTTCGATCCGTCACCAGCTTTGCTCGCGATCTGCTGCATCAGAGCGAACAGCACCTCGCCATTCGCCATGCCGAGCTTGCGGGTGACGAGGTCGGCGGCCTGGATACCGTTGGTACCTTCGTAGATCGGCGCGATCCGCGCATCGCGGTAATGTTGTGCCGCGCCGGTCTCCTCGACGAAGCCCATTCCGCCATGGACCTGCACGCCGAGGCTGGCGATCTCGACTCCGGCATCGGTTCCCCAGGCCTTGAGCATCGGCACGCAGAGGTCGGCGCGCGCCTGCGCATCAGCGTCGCCCAGCGTGCCGCGATCGACTTGCCCGGCGGTGTAATAGAGCAGTGCGCGCACGCCCTCGGTCAACGCGCGCATACGCAGCAACATGCGCCGCACGTCGGGATGCTCGACGATCGCGACCGGCTTCTTGTCCGGCGCGCCCGCACGCGCCGACTGGATCCGTTCGGCAGCGTAAGCGGTCGCCTGCTGCAGCGCGCGCTCACCGATCTGGACGCCCTGGTTGCCGACATTGATGCGCGCATTGTTCATCATCGTGAACATCGCCGCGAGCCCGCGATTCTCCGCGCCGACCACCTCGCCGACGCATTCATCGTTGTCGCCATAGCTCATCACGCAGGTGGGCGAGGCGTGGATGCCGAGCTTATGCTCGAGACTGACCGCGCGCAGGTCGTTTCTCGCGCCCAGAGATCCATCGCCCTTCACATGGTATTTGGGGACGACGAACATCGAGATGCCGCGGCTGCCTTCGGGCGCGTCGGGTGTCCGCGCGAGCACGAGGTGGACGATATTTTCGGCCAGTTCGTGGTCACCCCAGGTGATGTAGATCTTCTGGCCCCTGATGCGCCACTTGCCGGCGTGTTCGCCGTCAGTGATCGGGTGCGCGGTGGTGCGCAGCGCGCCGAGATCCGAGCCGGCCTGGGGTTCGGTCAGGTTCATGGTGCCCGACCATGCGCCGGCCACCAGCTTGGGCAGGTAACGGTCCTTCTGTTCCTGCGAGCCGTGCGCGTCGAGCGCCTCGATCGCCCCGACCGACAGCATCGGCAGCAGGTTGAACGCCATGTTCGCGGTACCGAGATTCTCGAGCACGTTGCACGAGAGCGTGAAGGGCAGGGCCTGGCCGCCATAATCGACCGGCCCGTCGATCGCGTTCCAGCCCTGCTCGACATAGTGCTCGTACGCTTCCTCGAAGCCTTGGGGCAGGCGAACGACGCCATTCTCGAGCTTCGCGCCCTCGAGGTCGCCGGGCCGGTTGAGCGGCGCCCATTCGCCAGCCGCGAACTGGCCAATCCCCTCGGCGATCGCCTCCACCATGTCGGGGGTCGCCGCCTCGAAACGTTCGCTTTGCGCAAGCTCCTCGATCCCGGCGCACACGCGCATCGCGAAAACCTGTTCCTGGGTGGGCGGGGTATAATTCATGCCTGTATCCTTTTGGCGGGATTCCGCTGGCGTTTCTTACGGGTCAGATATAGCCGCGAGCCATGGCCAGCAAGGACGCTACGGAAACGGTGAGGGCGGACGCGGCGGGAATCGCGCGCGCGGCTGGAATCCTTCGCGTAGGCGGGCTGGTCGCGGTACCCACCGAGACCGTCTACGGCCTGGCGGCGCGAGCCGACAGCGCCGAGGCGGTGGCGCGGATCTACGAGGCGAAGGGGCGGCCGAGCTTCAATCCGCTGATCGTGCATGTCTCCGGGCGCCGCGAAGCCGAGCGACTGGCGACACTGCCGGCCGCGACCGACGTGGTGATGGAGCAGTGCTGGCCCGGTCCGCTGACCCTCGTCTGCCCGCTCCGGGCCGATGCGAACCTCGCCCCGGCGGTGACCGCGGGCCTGCCGACCGTGGCGCTGCGCTGTCCTTCGCATCCGGTCATGCAGGCGCTGCTGGCCGCATGCGACTTCCCGCTTGCCGCGCCCTCGGCCAATCGCAGCGGCTTCGTCAGCCCGACCAGCGCGGCGCATGTGCTCGCGACGCTCGACGGACGGATCGATGCGGTCCTCGACGACGGGAAGAAATGCGAGGCGGGAATCGAATCGACCATCCTCGCGATCCGCGACAACGGGGACTGGGACGAATTGCGCCCTGGACCGGTCGACCTCGAGGGGTTGCACCGATTTCTGTGGCCGCGCCCCGAACCGCGCATCGGCCAGGGCGATAGCGGGATCGAGGCGCCCGGTCAGCTATCGAGTCATTACGCCCCGGGAAAGCCCGTCAGATTGAATGCCGAGCAGGCCGAAGCGGTTGAATTTCTGATTGGATTCGGGCCGGTCGAAGGCGACGTGACCTTGTCGAAGGACGGCGACCTCACCGAAGCCGCATCGCGGCTGTATGCGTGCTTGCATGTCGCTGCGCACTCGAACCGTTCGCGTATTGCGGTTGCGCCCGTGCCCGAGACGGGAATCGGGCGTGCCATCAACGACCGGCTGCGGCGCGCCGCAGCCTAGTCGGGCTCGACGGGAATCGTCGGTCTGAGTGCTTCCATCTCGTTCCATGTCGCGCGGGCCTTGGCGCATTCCTTGGCATCGCCCTCATCGCATTTGCGCAATTGCTTGGCATAGTCGCGCTCGAGCTTGCCGAGCCGCTCCTCGCGCTTGCGCAGCTCGCGGCCGCGCTTCTCGTCCTTTTCCGCCTGGCTCTCGGTCAGGAGGTCGATCGTCCCCGCCGCGACCTTGACCGGCGCGGTGACGACATCGGCGACGATGCAGCCGGATAGCAAAAAGGCCGCAGAGGCGGCCGCGATCGATGGGCGAATCATGGGAAACCCTCCGCGCATCGGCATAGCGCGGAGGGTCTTGATCACAGCTTAATCGTCCGTTTTGGGAGCCTCGGGCGCCTCCGGGGCGGCAGGGCCTTCCGGTGCTTCGGCTGCCTCCGCCGCTCGCGGAGCAGCGGGACCGTCACCCGGTTCGCACTTGAGCGTGCCCGAACCGACCGACTTGATCGTGCATTTGGCCGATCCGCGCACGGTCACGTCGCCCGATCCGACGACTTTTGCCTCGACCGAGCCGTCGGAGGCGAAGGTCGCGCTACCCGATCCGGCGATATCGACCTCGGCGGTTTCGGCCTTGAGCCCGGCCATGTCGCCCCTGCCCGATCCGGCGATCTTCAGCCGGAGGTCCTGCACGTTGCCGGAGGCGGCATAGTCGCCCGACCCGGCGATCTTCACCTCGAGCTTCTTGCTATCGACGTTGCGCGTATCGGCGCGGCCGCTGCCCATGATCGCGACTTCTGCTTCGCGCGCGAGCTTGCCGGTTGTGACCGAGCCCGAGCCCATGATCGCGATCTTGGTCGGCGCAGGCATGGTAATCGCGATATCGACTGCGGTGCTGTTGCGCGAGCCGTTCTCGCGATGGACGCCCAGCGTACCGTCCTTGAGCACGAAACGAAGTTTCTCGATCTCGTCGGCATTGCCGCTGGGTTCGATCACCAGGCTATCGCCCTCGGTCAAGGTGACGCGATCGGGGCCCATCAGCAGGAATTCGGTCGGAGCCTCTCCGCTGGTGTCCAGCTCGGAGAGGGGCACGCCCTCTTCGTCGTTGATCCGGATCTCGCCGTTGCAGCCGGCCATCGCGCCCATCACCGCCATCGCGGCGATCGGGCCCATCATCTTCGCAAATTTCCCGAAACGCATAGGTCCTGCTCCTTCTCGCTGTGTGTTGGAGATGTAATACACAGCGACGGCAGATACAAGAAGGGCCGCATCGATCGCTCGACGCGGCCCTCGATTGGTTCGACGAACGACGAGTGCGCTTACGCGTCTTCCTCGTCATTGTTGTAATATTGCGGAGCGTGTTCGCGCAGGACGTCGAGGATCTTCTCGAGCGCGGTCGCCTCGTCGGTCTTTTCCATCGCGGCGAGTTCGCGCGCGAGGCGGCTCGAGGCGGCTTCGAAGATCTGCCGTTCGGAATAGCTCTGCTCGGGCTGGTCGTCCGGGCGGAACAGATCGCGCGTGACTTCGGCGATCAGCACGATCTCGCCCGAATTGATCTTGGCTTCGTATTCCTGGGCGCGGCGCGACCACATGGTGCGCTTGACCTTGGGCTTGCCCTTGAGCGTTTCCATCGCTTCCTTGAGCGTCTTGTCGCTCGAAAGCTTGCGCATGCCGATCGCCTCGACCTTGTTGGTCGGGACGCGGAGCGTCATCCGCTCCTTTTCGAACCGCAGGACGTAGAGTTCGAGCTGCATTCCGGCGATTTCTTCGCTCTGGAGCTCGATCACACGGCCGACGCCGTGCTTGGGATAAACGACGTAATCGCCGACATCGAAGGCGAGTGCCTCGCTGGCCATTCGGATTCCTTTCACTGGTGGGTGCGATCGCAAGGGGGGCGATTAGGCTGCATCGCGATGCAGCGAGCCACCGCCCCGGATCGGCGCCCTAAGTAAGCGAAACCGCCAGACGACCGGCAGGGCCGCGGGCGGTATGCGAGGCATTATAACGGATTCGCAACGAAATTGCGAGTCTTATGCGCGCCTTCGATCAATCGGCGCGTTTCAATCGCCTTCGCCGGGCTCGGGCGAGAAATATTTCTCGAACTTGCCCTCTTCGTCCTTGTGCTCGTCGGCATCCGCCGGCGCTTCGCGCGACTGCGTGATGTTCGGCCATTCAGCCGAGTACTTGGTGTTGATCTCGAGCATCTTCTCGAGCCCTTCCTCGGTATCGGGAAGGATGGCCTCGGCCGGGCATTCGGGCTCGCACACGCCGCAATCGATACATTCGCTGGGATTGATCACCAGCATGTTTTCGCCTTCGTAGAAACAGTCGACCGGGCACACCTCGACGCAATCCATGTATTTGCACTTGATGCAGTTCTCGGTGACGACATAGGTCATTGGGGCGTGTCTCCTCGGCCTCTTTGGTCGCTCGCTATGGCGGAATGCCCTTGCGCGTCAAGCTCGCGATAGCACGCACGTGCTTCGCCCGGTGGACCGCGCCGTTTGGGCAGGCAGGTAACCTCGACGATTCGCACCCCATCAGGTGCCGGAAGCGTGATCACGTCGCCGAGCGCGACCTGGCGATGGGCGCGCAGCACGCGCTCTCCATTGAGGCGCAGGATACCACTTGCAACGAGCGCTTGCGCCGCGCTGCGCGTCTTCGAGAGGCGCAGCGCGTGCAGCAGCTTGTCGATCCGCATGGGCGATAGTCAGGGCAGCAGCTTGCCCAGCTCGGCGAAGGGATTGCCGGGGACGGGACCGCGCGGTCTGCCCGACGGTTTTCCGGGCCGCGAGCCACCGCGCTTCCCGCCCCGCTTTCCCTGCGTACCATGGGCGGATGGCCCGCCGCGGCGCGGATGCCAGCGCCAGCGCGGCTGCGCGGGCGGACCGAACGCGCCGTCTTCGAGCGATATCACGTCCTTGGCCTTGAACCCGCCGGCGCGCATCAGCTGGACGATCGTGTCGGAGGTCATCCCGGTGCTGATCGCAAGCGAGGGATCGAGGATGAACTGCTTGTCCTTCGCCTCGACCCGGGTCTTGTGCGCCTCGCGCAGGATCTTTTCCGCGCTGTCGAGCCGCAGCGCCTGCTTGCCGAACACGCGATAGCCGAGCGGAACGGGCTTGCTCGCCTCGCGCACCGGCTGCATCTCGTCGGCCAGCGGGGGCAGGCGGCGACCGGAAATGATGGCGAGTTCGCGCCACACCGCCAACGCCTTGCGCTTGAGCATGGCGGGGTGGAAGAGATCGAGCGCGCCGACCGTCACCCCGAGCCGCGATAGCATCTTACGCTGCTCGGGATCGAGCGCATCGAGCCCAGAGCGCTCACGCGGTATCATCCCGCCGCGTTCGGACAGCGCGACCAGCAAGGCGCGTAACTCGGACCCGGCATCGAAATCCTTCGCCGCCGAGGCCAGTTTTTCGAGCGGAGCGAGCGGCTCGATCCGCGCCGCGAGCCAATTCTCCAGCGCGCCCATCACCGCTGCCTTGGGCTCGTCGGGCACCAGCACGAGGTTGCGGTGCGGTAGGATGCGGGGCTTGAGCAAATCCTGCTGGATCTTGACCTGCGCGAGCGGGCGGTCGTCGACCACCAGCATTCCGTCGGCCAGCGCGACGGCATCGGGCGTTTCGGCGATCCGCGTGGCGAGCGCGCGGGCCTTGTCGCCCAGCAGGCGCGGCAGGTGTTTCTCCGCCGCGGCGTGCAGCATGCGGCTGTCCTCGGCGCTGGCCTCGGCATCGGCGCGGAACGTGAAGCCCTCAAGCCGGCCGAGCCGCTCCTGGTCCACCAGCACCACGTCATCCGCAACGGTCACCGGCAGGCTGCTGCCGTCTTCGCCCATTTTCTTCATCAGCAGGCTCGTCCTTCGATTGACGAAACGTTCGGTCAGCCGCTCGTGTAGCGCATCCGACAGCCGGTCTTCCACCTCTCTCGCACGTGCGGACAGCGCATCGCGCTGTTCGACCCAGTCGGGGCGCTCGGCGATATAGGTCCAGCTGCGGATCGCGGCTATGCGCTGTTGCAGGGTGTCGATATCGCCATCGACGCGGTTCAATTCGTCGATCGCTTGCGCGGCGCGGCCCGCGGCGATCTTCCCGCCGCGCAATTCCTGCCATAGCCGCGCGACGAAGCGGGCATGATTGTCGACCCCGTAATTGCGGAAATCGGGCAGCGAGCATGCATGCCAGAAGCGCTCGACCTGGCGCGTCCCGCCGACCTGCCCGGCGATTGCAGGATCTTCGGCGAGCTTCTTGAGCACGGCGAGATCGATTGCCTCGGGCGGCTTCATCAGACCCGGTTCGTTCGGCGGAGCCTCGAGATCGTCGATCAGCGTTGCGAGATCGTCGTAGCCAGGATCGGGCTCGCGCCAAAACAGGCCGGTCAGCGGCGGGAAGCGATGCTCCTCAATCGCGGCGATCTCCGCCGGGTCGAATTCGAGTTCGCGCTTGCCGGTGCCGGCGATCGTCCCGAAAGTGCCATCGCGCTGGTGGCGGCCTGCGCGCCCGGCGATTTGCGACATTTCGGCGGTGGTCAGGCGCCGGCGGCGTACGCCGTCAAACTTGGTCAAGCCGGCAAAGGCGACATGATCGAGGTCGAGGTTCAACCCCATTCCGATCGCATCGGTCGCGACGAGGTAATCGACCTCGCCCGACTGGAAGAGATCGACCTGCGCGTTGCGGGTCCGGGGGCTGAGCGCGCCTGTCACCACCGCCGCGCCGCCGCGCAGCCGGCGTAGCATTTCGGCGGCGGCGTAGACCTCCTCGGCCGAAAACGCGACGACCGCCGAGCGCTTGGGCAGGCGCGAGACCTTCTTCGCCGGCGCGTGCGCGAGCGTTGAAAAACGCGGGCGCCTGGTGATCTCGGTTCCCGGCAAGAGGCTCCGCACCATCGGCACGAGCGTTTCCGCGCCCAGGATCATGGTCTCCTCGCGCCCGCGCGTGCCGAGCAAATGCTTGGTGAAGACGTGCCCGCGTTCGCGATCGGCGCCCAGCTGTGCTTCGTCGAGCGCGAAGAAAGACCAATCGGCCTGCGTCGGCAGCGCTTCAGCGGTGCAAAGGAAATAGCGCGCCTTCTTGGGTACGATCCTCTCTTCGCCGGTGATCAGCGCGACTTCGCCGGGCGGCTTCAACCTGCACACCCGGTCGTAGACCTCGCGCGCGAGCAGGCGCAGGGGGAAGCCGATCGCGCCGCTCGAATGCGCGCACATGCGCTCGATCGCGAGATGCGTCTTGCCGGTATTCGTGGGTCCGAGGACCGCGTGGACTGCGGAAGCGACCATGTCGCGCCCTGCCTAGAGCCCCGCCGAGGGGTCCTGCAAGCGCGCGCAACCCTCGCTTCGTCGCATGCAAGATTCAATTAGGCGAAGATTAACTTTGTTTCGGGTAGTTTTCGTAGCAGACATCCGCCCTGACGGGCCGCGTCGATCACCGGCGAAAATCCGACGCGACAGACCATGGGGGTCCGCACATGTTCAAACCCGTGCCCGAGCACGAAGCAACGGGAACCGCGCGCGGCGGTGCGCCCACGCTCGGGATCGCCATGGCCATCGACGAGAGCGCAGACGCCAAGCGAGAATTTTCTCTCCCCGGTCCGCGTGCCTTGGCAGAACGCTACGAAGCCTGGCGCGTCGCGACCGGCGAGAAACTCGCCCGGTTCGATCTCGCCCCGGATCTCGGAAGCAATATCGGAAGTCGCAAGTGGCTGCGCGGGGCGGCGAGCCTCATCGGGCTCGCTGTCCTGGCATTTTCGCTCGGCCCCGCCATCGACCCGATCCGCGCCGCCGCTCCTGCAGCGATCGACGACGTCGCGCGCGACGAATATCGCTCGATGATGATCATGCCGCTGGCCGAGGGCGGCGAAAGCGGGCGCGTGACCGGCGCGAGCCTCTCGGTCACCGCGCTCCCCAACACGCCCGAACGCCCGACCATCGAACGCAGCCTCACCATGCCGCGTGGTGCCGGGCTTGCGGGCCTGCTGCGTCGCGCCGGGCTGCAGGACGGCGAGGCGAATCGCGCCGAGGACCTCGTCGCCGGGATCATGCCGCTGTCCGATATCGCCGCGGGCACGCAACTCGATCTCACGCTGGGCCGTCGCGCCAAGCCGGGTGCGCCGCGCCCGCTTGAGAACCTGACCTTTCGCGCGCGCTTCGACCTGATCCTCGAGCTGCAGCGCGGCGAGGATGGCGCGCTCGCGCTGGTGCAGCGACCGATCGCGGTCGACAAGACCCCCTTGCGCATCCGCGGCACGGTCGGCGAAGGCTTGTATCGTGCCGCCCGCGCCGCCGGGGCGCCGACCCGCGCGATCCGCGATTACCTTCGCCTGATGGGCGGCCGCGTCAGCCTCAACAGCGAGGTCGGCGCCGAGGATACGTTCGACATGGTGTTCGAATATTCGCGCGCCGCCACCGGCGAAACGCAACTTGGACGCCTCCTTTATGCCGGGCTCGAACGAACGAATGGCAAGGATATCGCGCTGGTTCGTTACGGATCGCAGGACAAGTTCTTCGATTCGGACGGCAAGGGCGAAATCACTGGCGGATTGTCTCGCCCCACCAGTGGGCGCCAGACTTCGGGCTACGGCATGCGCCGTCACCCGATCCTCGGCTATCGCCGGATGCATGGCGGGCTCGATTTCGGCGGCGGTTACGGCGCGCCGATCTACGCCGTGACCGACGGGCGCGTGCGCTTTTCCGGGCGCAATGGCGGCTATGGCAACCAGGTGCGGCTGTCGCACCCGAACGGCCTATCCTCCAGCTATTCGCACATGAGCCGCGCCACAGTGCGCAGCGGCCAGCAGGTCAAGCGCGGGCAGGTTATCGGCTATATCGGTTCGACCGGGCTCTCGACCGGCCCGCACCTCCATTACGAGCTCTTCCAGGGTGGCCGCCGGGTCGATCCGCGCTCGGTGAAATATGTCCAGCAGGAGACGCTGGGCGGGCGGCAGCTTGACGACATGCGCCGCGAGATGGCGAGCCTGAAGCAGGTCGAGCCTGGTGCAGCGCTCGAGGATTTCGCTGCGGCCAATCCGGTGCAGGACGCGCCGCAGCGTGAAATCGACCGGATCGGCGCGGCCGAATAATCGCCGCGTGAAGGGCTGACACGGCGCACGCTTTGCGGCAGGACCCGGGGATGGACGGACATTATCCTGCAATCCGGCTTCGCCGCACGCGCGCCAGCACCTGGAGCCGCGCCATGGTGCGCGAAACCGCGCTGACCCCCGCGGACCTGATCTGGCCGCTCTTCGTTACCGATGGCGAGGGCGTCGAGGAACCGATCGGCACGCTTCCGGGCGTGTCGCGCTGGTCGGTCGACAACATCGTCGCCCGGGCGAAGGAGGCGATCGACCTCGGCATTCCGTGCCTCGCGCTATTTCCCAACACGCCGGGCGACATGCGCGACGCGACCGGCAGCCATGCGCTCGATTCCGACAATCTGATGTGCCGCGCGATCGCTGCGATCAAGCAGGCCTGCGGCGACGAGATCGGCGTTCTCACCGACGTCGCGCTCGATCCCTACACCGATCACGGACAGGACGGGCTGGTCGACGACGGCGGATATGTCCTCAACGACGAAACGGTCGAAGTGTTGGTCGGACAGGCGCTCAACCAGGCGGCGGCGGGGGCCGACATCATTGCCCCGTCGGACATGATGGACGGGCGGATCGGTGCGATTCGCAACGCGCTCGAAAGCGAAGGCCACGCCAACGTCCAGATCATGAGCTATGCGGCCAAATACGCTTCCGCTTTCTACGGTCCGTTCCGCGACGCGGTCGGATCGCGCGGGCTGCTCAAGGGCGACAAGAAAACCTACCAGATGGATCCGGCCAACGGCGACGAAGCGCTGCGCGAGGTCGCGCTCGATCTCGCCGAGGGGGCGGACAGCGTGATGGTCAAGCCCGGCCTGCCCTATCTCGACGTGGTGCGCGCGGTGAAGGAAAGCTTCGGCGTGCCGACCTTCGCCTACCAGGTGAGCGGCGAGTACGCGATGATCGAAGCCGCTGCCGCTGCCGGCGCGGGCGAGCGCGACGCGCTGGTGCTTGAGACGCTGACGGCGTTCAAGCGCGCGGGCGCGAACGGGGTGCTGACCTATCACGCCGCGCATGCGGCGCGGCTGCTGCATGGCTGAGTTCAGGCTCGAGACCGAACGGCTCGTCCTGCGCGACTGGCGCGACGAGGACTGGGACGTTTTCTTCGAACACACCAATACCCCGGCCGTGATGCAATGGCTCGGCGGCGTGTTCGACGACGAGTCGCGCGAGGCCCAGCGCGCGCGGGTGGAGAATTGCCGCGCGAGGAACGGCTTTTGCTTCTGGCTGGTCGAGCGCAAGAGCGATGGTGGTCATCTCGCGGGCGAAATGCTCGGATTTTGCGGGCTCAAGCGCGCGGATGCTCCAGGCAGCAGCGTCACCGGCGAGATCGAGATCGGCTGGCGCTTTCGCGAGGAATCGTGGGGGCGGGGTTACGCCAAGGAGGCCGCGATCGCGGCGCTCGATGCGGCCTTCGACCGGTTCGATGCCGAGCGTGTCGTGTCGCTGACCGTCGAGGGCAACGCGCCGAGCTGGGGCCTGATGAAGCGTCTCGGCATGACGCGCCGCCCCGAACTCGACTATGCCGATGACCGGTTCGAACCGCCTTGGCGCGACATGATCCTCTACGACATCGCCCGCGATGAATGGCGCGAGGATCGCCCGCAATGAGCGCCGGGCGAACTACACGGCGCCTGCCGTTTCTGATCACCATCCTGGCCGGCAGCTTCCTGCTGTTCATGGTGCAGCCGATGGTCGCACGCCTCGCGCTGCCCGATCTCGGCGGCGCGCCCAATGTCTGGAACAGCGCGATGCTGGTCTACCAGGCGCTGCTGCTCGGCGGATACGCCTATGCGCACGTCATCGGGCGGCTGGCCTTCCGGACGCAGGTGATCGGGCACCTCGTGCTGCTCGGGCTTGCCGCCATGACGCTGCCGATTACGCTCGCCGATATCGGCGAACAGGCCCAGGACATGGCGACCTTCTGGGTCCCGCTGCTGTTCTTGATGAGTATCGGCCCACTGTTTTTCGCGGTGTCGGCGCAGGCGCCGCTGATCCAGCGCTGGTTCGGTGCAGTGCCCGATGCGGACGATCCCTATCCGCTCTACGCAGCGTCCAATTTCGGCAGCTTCGCGGGACTGTTCGCCTATCCTCTGTTGCTCGAACCGTATTGGGCGGTCGAAACCCAGACCCTCGCCTGGGCGCTCGGCTACGGCGCGCTGATTGCACTGACGGCATGGACCGGCTGGTCGATGCTGCGCGCGCGTGGTGCCTCGGGTGAGCGTGCGGTCGCATCGGCGGCGGTTGCCAAGCCGACCAGCGAGAAGCCGTCGACCCGGGCTATCCTCCTGTGGCTGGCGCTCGCCGCGGTGCCCTCGGGCCTGATGCTGTCGACGACCGCGCACCTCACCACCGATATCGTTGCGATGCCACTGATCTGGGCGATCCCATTGGGGCTCTACCTGCTCAGCTTCACGATCGCCTTCGCCGACAATCGTCGCCTCGCCTTCATGTTCTGCCTGATTGCACCGTCGATCGTCATGCTGGTCGGCGGGTTATCGTTGACCGGAGCCAGCAATCTCCCGCTGATGGCGGGGCTCGCCTCGGTCGTGATGTTGTTCGTGGTCGCTGTAGCGCTCCATGCGCGGCTGTTCGAACTGCGCCCGGCGCCCGACCGGCTTACCTTCTTCTATCTCGTCATGTCCGCCGGGGGCGCGCTGGGCGGGGTGTTCGCCGCACTGGTCGCGCCGACGCTGTTCGACTGGGTGTGGGAGCATCCGATACTCGTCCTCGCCGCGGCGGCGCTGCTGCCGCCGCTCGCCTGGTTTGACTGGCCGCGCGGCCGGGGCTTCGACGCCCGGCAGAAGAGGACGGTCGGGCTGTTCATACTCCTGATCGCGGCGATCGCCGGGGCGGTGCTGTTCCGGCTCGACCCCAATCAGGACCAGCTGCTGCGCGCGTTGCTCTACAGCCTGATCGCGCTGTGCGGGGTGCTGCTTGCCTTCGATCGCCGCTTCTTCACCGCCACGCTCGCGATCGCGATGCTGTCGATGGGAGGGGTTCCGTCGATCGAGACGAGCCTGTCGGGCGCGCGCGACCGTTCCTATTTCGGGGTCTATACAGTGCGCAGCGACGGGGTGCAGCGCACGCTGGCCCACGGCACAACGCTCCACGGCGCGCAAATGGCAACGCCCGCCAGGCGCAAGGAGCCCACGACCTATTACGGCGAGACCTCGGGCATCGGTCTCGCGCTGCGCGCGGCTGCGCCCGATGCACGGGTCGGCGTGGTCGGGCTCGGGGTAGGAACGCTCGCCTGTTACCGACGCCCGGGCCAGCGCTGGACCTTCTTCGAGATCGACCCGCTGGTCGTCGATTATTCGCGCGAGGGCATCTTCACCTATATCCGCGAATGTGCGCCCGCGGCGGACATGGTGGTCGGCGATGCGCGCGTCCGCCTCGCGGAAGGAGCTGCCGACCGCTACGACCTGCTCGCGGTCGATGCATTCTCGTCCGACTCGATCCCGCTCCACCTGCTCACCACCGAAGCGATGGCGACCTATCGACGCAGTCTCGCCCCGGGCGGGGTGCTGCTGGTCCATATTTCGAACCGCTATATCGACCTCGAACCCTCGCTTGCCGCGCTCGCCGATGCGAGCGGGATGGCTGCGATGATCCGGCGCGACAATCCCGAGGGAGGCTGGCCGCTGACCTCGTCGTGGTGGGTTGCGCTGGCCGAGGACCAGGCGACTCTCGAGACCTTGTCCCGCTCGACCGAGCAGCCGTGGTACCGGCTGCGCAATGACGGGCGCGAGGCATGGACCGATTCGCATGCCTCGATCCTGCCCTATATCGAATGGGGCGAAGTCTTTTCCGCCAAATAGGAGGTACGCCATGGACGGCGTTTCGATCATTCCCATCCACGGCAAGACCCCGCGCATCCACGACAGCGCCTTCATCGCGCCCGGCTGCCGGATCATCGGCGATGTCGAGATCGGGGCGGACAGCTCGATCTGGTACAATTGCGTGCTGCGCGCCGATGTCAGCCGGATCGTGATCGGCGAGCGGACCAACGTGCAGGACGGCAGCGTGCTCCATTGCGACCCGCCCAAGCCGGGAGACCCCGAGGGCAGCCCGCTGATCATCGGCGACGACGTGCTGATCGGCCACATGGCGATGGTGCATGGCTGCACGATCGAGGATCGCGGCTTCGTCGGCCTCGGCGCGATTGCAATGAACAAGGCGGTGATCGGCTCGGACGCGATGCTCGCGGCGGGCGCGATGCTGCTAGAAAACAAGGTGATGGGCGCGCGCGAGCTGTGGGCCGGCCGCCCGGCAAAGAAACTGCGCGACCTGCCCGATACCGCCGTCGCCGGCATGCGCGCGGGCGTGGTGCATTATACCGAGAATGCGCGGCACCATAAGGGCGCGATCGCGGATCTCGACGACTAGTCCCTGATCAGCGCCCTGAGTGCCTCTATCCGGTCGGCCTCGTGCACCGGCTTGTCCCAGCGGATGCGGTGGATGCGGGGAAAGCGCATCGCGAGGCCCGATTTGTGGCGCTTGCTTTCGTGGACGCTGTCGAACGCGACTTCGAACACCAGTGACTTGTCGGTCTCGCGCACCGGGCCGAAACGGTTGATCGTGTTGCTGCGGACGTGCCGGTCGAGCTTCTTCAGTTCGGCGTCGGTGAAGCCCGAATAGGCCTTGCCGACCGGGAGCAGGTCCGCGCCCTCGTCGGGATCGCCGTCCCAGCAGCCGAACGTGTAGTCGGAAAAGAACGAGCTGCGCCGGCCGCTGCCGCGCTGGGCATACATCAGCACGCAATCGACCAGCAGCGGGTCGCGCTTCCACTTGTACCAAAGCCCGGTCCGGCGCCCGGCGACATAGGGCGCGTCACGGCGCTTGAGCATCAGCCCCTCGATCGCATCGTCGCGGCTGCGTTCGCGGATCTCGGTGAGGTGCTCGAAATCGCGTGCCTCGACCAGCGCCGAAAGATCGAAATGCGAATCGGGCAGGTGGGACATCAGACCCTCGAGCCTCTTGCGCCGCTTCTCCCACACCAACTCTCGTAGATCCTCGCCTTCGAGGATCAGCACGTCGTAGAGCCGCACGAACGCCGGGGCCTCGCGCAGCATCTTCTTGCTGACGGTCTTACGCCCGAGCCGCTGCTGGAGCGCGTTGAAACTGGCCGCGCCACCCTCTTCTCCTCCCTGCGTCGCGCCGCGTACGAGCAATTCGCCGTCAAGCACTGCATTGATCGGGAGCGCGTCGAGCAACTCGGGGAAGGTGGCGGAGATATCGTCGCCCGAGCGCGAATAGAGCTTGGTCTGTTCCTCGCCCTCATGGCCGGCGCGGACCAGCTGGACCCGGATCCCATCCCACTTCCATTCGGCCGCGTAATCCTTGAGCGAAACCTCCGTTTCCTCGAGCGGATGGGCCAGCATGAACGGGCGGAAGGTAGGCAAGTTCTCGATATCGGGAGGATCTTCGCCCTCGGCCGCCCAGGCGAACAGTTCGGGGAAGGGCGGCTCGAGCCCGTGCCAGTATTCCTCAACATCGTCGATCGAGACCTCGAACGCTTGCGCGAAGGCCGTCTTGGCGAGGCGCGAGGACACGCCGACCCGCATCCCGCCGGTCGCGAGCTTGAGCAGGGCGTAACGCCCGTTCACGTCGAGCGCGTCGAGCAGCTTCGGCAGTTCGGTCGCTACCGTGCCGCGGGTCATCGCCGAAAGCCGCCCGACCACCTCGTCCAGCGACAATGACGTCGTGACGTCGGTCTTCGCGCCGACCTGCCCGGTCTCCCACAGCAGGCTCGCGGTCTCCGCCGTATCACCCACGAAATCGCGGCTCAGCGTCCACAGCACCGGATCGATTCGCTCCTTGAGCAGGTTGCGGATGGTCGAGCTCTTTACCGCAGGGAAGTCGAGCTCGTTGGTCAGCGACGCCAGCGCCCAGCCGCGGTCTGGATCGGGCGTGGCGCGCAGATATTCGGCGATCAGCCGCAATTTCTCGTTGCGGCTGCGCGTGTAGATCAGCGCATCGATCAGGGCGGCGAACTCATCCATCCCTAATCATCCTCGTCCTCGTAGCCGACCAGCGCCAGAGCCCGTGCGCGGCGCTGGTGGAGCTGGCACCAACGCAGCAGCGCATCCTCGCGGCCATGGGTGATCCAGGTCTCCTGCGCGTCGACCTCCTCGATCGTGCGGGTCAGCTCGCCCCAATCGGCATGGTCCGAAATCACCAGCGGCAGCTCGACATTGCGCTGGCGTGCGCGCTGGCGCACCCGCATCCAGCCGCTTGCCATGGCGGTGATCGGATCGGGCAGGCGGCGGCTCCAGCGATCGTTCAATGCGCCGGGCGGGCAGACCACGACGTGCCCGCGCATGGCGTCCTTTGCGTGGTCCGAGACGAGCCGTAATTCGCCCAATTCGACGCCGTGTTCCTCGTAGAGCCGGCACATCTTCTCCATCGCGCCGTGGAGGTAGATCGGCTGCGTATGCCCCGCCGCGCGCAATTCGGCGATCACCCGCTGCGCCTTGCCCAGCGCATAGGCGCCGACCAGCACGCATGAATCGGGATGCGCCTCGAGCCGTCCGAGCAGCTTTCCCATCTCCTCCTCAATCGGAGGGTGGGTGAAGAGCGGCAGGCCGAAGGTCGCCTCGGTGATGAAGACGTCGCAGGGGGTGACTTCGAAGGGCGGACATGTCGGATCGGCGCGGCGCTTGTAATCGCCGGTGCAGACGATCCGCTCGCCCGCGTGTTCGAGCAGGATCTGTGCGCTTCCGAGCACGTGGCCGGCGGGAATGTAAGTCGCATCGACGCCGCCGGGTAGGCGGATCGTCTCGCCATATTCGACCGGGGTCGCCCGAGTGGGCAACTCGCCGTTCTCGTCCTCGACGCCGGTGCGATAGCGCAGCGCCATGATCGCCAGCGTCTCGGGAGTGGCGATCGTCTCGCCATGGCCGCCGCGGGCATGATCGGCGTGGCCGTGGGTCACGAGTGCGCGCCCGACCGGGCGACCGGGATCGATCCACGCGTCGGCGGGCACCACGTGGATGCCCCAGGGTTCGGGCCGGATCCAGGAAAAGGGTGCGCTCACAGCCAGATAAGCGGTGCGGCGCGCGAAGGGTTCCTAACGCGGTGCCGGCGATGGCGCAGGCGGCGGCAATGCACGCAGGATCCTGCTTTCCGGATCGAGCGTATAAGGTGCGTCCTCGCTGCCCAGGTCGATGCGCGCGCGGTTGTCCGTGAAACGCGCGACCCGCACCTCGCCCCCCGCCGCGACCTCGATCGGCATCGGGAAGGCCAGGCCGCCCGGCACGGTCCATTCGAGATCGAGAAATTGGCCGTTTCGCGTCGCCGAGAGCCGAGGCAGCGCGGGCTGGCGCAGGTAGGCCTCGAAGAACCAGCCGAGCTCGCACCCGCTCTCTTGCTCGAGGATGGTGAGGAATTCGTCGGTGTCGCGGAGCAGCGGGGCGATTGCGCCGGGCTTTGGTTCGGGCGTAGCGTAGACCAGCCGCGTCAGGCTGGCGAAAAGCGCCTCGTCACCGATCAGCCCGCGTAACGTATGAAGGACCCAGCTGCCCTTGAAATAGATGTCGGTGCCCCAGCCGCCGCCGCCGAGATAGGCACCGTCGTCGATCGCATCGCGCGGCGCGACCGCAACACGGCTGGCAATCCGAGCGTGGTATTCGGCAAGCTTGGAGCGATACGCGTCCTCACCGGCGATATCCCGCAGGTAGAGCGCCTCCATATAACTCGCCATCGCCTCGTTGAGCCACATGTCGGCAGGCGCGCGGTTGGTCATCTGGTTGGCGAACCATTCGTGCGCGAATTCGTGGAACAGCAGCCAGTCGTATGGCTCGTCCGTGACCCTGAATTCATTGCCGTAGGCGTTGATCGTCTGGTGCTCCATGCCGAGATGCGGCGTCTGCGCGATGCCGGCCTTCTCGTCGGCAAAGGGGTAGGGGCCGATCCGGCGCTCGAACCAGTCGAGATATTTCGCCAGCTCGTCGAGCAGCCGCGCGGCGGGCGCGCCGTCGCCGGGCAGGTGGTAGAAGACGAGCGGTACGTCCTGGCCCGAGGGGGCACGGTGCGTGCGTTCGATCAGTTTGTAGGGCGCGATGTTGAGCGCGATCGCGTAGGTATTGGGTTGGCGCGCGGCCCAGCGATAGCCGCGCCAATCGCCCGCGACGACGGTGTCGACCAGGCTGCCGTTACCCGCCGCGTAGAGGTTCGATGCTTCGGGCACCCAGATCGTGCTCTCGACGCGGCCGATCTCCTTCGCAGCGTTGTCGATGCAGGGGAACAGCAGGTCGCAACCTTCCCCCTGGATTGCGGTCGCGATCCACGGCTCGCCGCCCGGCGTCTGGGTCCACACGAAGCCGCCGTCCCACGGCGCGTTGGGTGCAATGCGCGGCTGGCCTTCGTATTCGATCGTGACGTCAAGCCGTCCATTGGCGCCCCGGCTGACCTCGATCGGGATCGAAAGCAATCCATCGGCATGCCGATAGCCCTCGGCGGGCAGCTCGATCTTGCCGAGCGCGACGCGGGTGACGCGAAAGAGTCCGTCGAGCTCGAGCTCGACCACGTCCGCCTCCCCTTCGATCGCGAGGCTATAGGCGGCCTTGCCGCGGATGCTTTGGCTAGCGGGATCGACCCAGATATCGAGCCACAGATGCTGCGGGTCGATCGCCTGCTGGTCCTCGGTCAGCGGAAGACCCGAGACCAGACTGCGCCGCTCGCCGAAATCCTGCGCCGAAAGCGGGCTTGAAAGCAGCGCGCCCAATGCGGCGAAACACAGCGCGAACCTCATGCAACCCTCCCTGTAGAAACGGGCGGGTGCATTGCTGCACCCACCCGCTTCTCATTCAATCGCCAATCCCTGTCAGCCTTCGTCGCCCGACGCGTCCTCGGCTTTTTCCGCACCGCCCGATTTGGACTTCTTCGCGGTCGGCTTCGCCTTCTTCTTCTTCGGCGCGGGCTTGGGTGCGGCAGAGGTGATGGCGAAATGCAGCTTGTCGTCCTTCACCCCGACATCGACCTCGCCGCCATTGGCAAGCTTGCCGAACAACAGCTCCTCGGCGAGCGGCTGCTTGACCTTCTCCTGGATCAGGCGTGCCATCGGGCGCGCGCCGTAGAGCTTGTCGTAGCCGCGCTTGCCGAGCCATGCCTTGGCATCGTCGTCGAGCTGGATGTGGACGTTCTGGTCGGCCAGCTGCAGTTCGAGCTGGATGACGAACTTGTCGACCACGCGCGCGACGGTGTCCTTGCCGAGATAGGTGAACGGCACGATCGCATCGAGGCGGTTGCGGAATTCGGGGGTGAACATCTTCTTCACCGCCTCCTCGCTCGCATCTTCCTTCGACACGTCGCCGAAGCCGATCCCCTGGCTCGCCATGTCGGCCGCGCCGGCATTGGTGGTCATGATCAGCACCACGTTACGGAAATCGACTGTCTTGCCGTGATGGTCGGTCAGTCGGCCGTTATCCATCACCTGCAGCAGGATGTTGAACAGGTCCGGATGGGCCTTCTCGATCTCGTCGAGCAGCAGGACGCAATGCGGGTTCTGGTCGATCGCATCGGTCAGCAACCCGCCCTGGTCGTAACCGACATAGCCCGGCGGCGCGCCGATCAGGCGCGAAACGCTGTGGCGCTCCATGTATTCGGACATGTCGAAGCGCTTCAGTTCGATCCCCATGATCGAGGCGAGCTGGCGCGCGACCTCGGTCTTGCCGACCCCGGTCGGGCCGGAAAACAGGAACGAGCCGATCGGCTTGTCCGGGTCGCGCAATCCGGCGCGCGACAGCTTCATCGCGACCGACAGTTTCTCGACCGCACGGTCCTGCCCGAATACGACGTGCTTCAAGTCGCGCTCGAGGTTTTCGAGCGCCTTCTTGTCGTCGGCCGATACCGATTTCGGGGGGATCCGCGCCATCGTCGCCACGACCGACTCGATTTCCTTGGCGGTGATCTTCTTCTTGCGACGGCTAGGCGGGACCAGCATCTGCATCGCGCCAACCTCGTCGACCACGTCGATCGCCTTGTCGGGCAGCTTGCGGTCGTTGATGTAACGCGCCGAGAGCTCGACCGCGGTCTTGAGCGCATCGGGCGTGTACTTGACCTTGTGGTGCTCCTCGAACGCACTTTTGAGCCCCTTGAGGATCTTGATCGTGTCCTCGATCGTCGGCTCGTTGACGTCGATCTTCTGGAACCGGCGCAGCAGCGCGCGGTCCTTCTCGAAGTGGTTGCGGAATTCCTTGTAGGTCGTCGAACCGATGCAGCGGATCGCGCCGCTCGACAGTGCCGGCTTGAGCAGGTTCGAGGCATCCATCGCCCCGCCGCTGGTCGCACCCGCGCCGATCACCGTGTGAATTTCGTCGATGAACAGGATCGCTTCGGGCATGCCCTCGAGCTCTGTCACGACCTGCTTGAGTCGCTCCTCGAAATCGCCGCGATAACGTGTACCCGCGAGCAGCGCGCCCATGTCGAGCGAATAGATCACCGCGTCTTGCAGGACCTCGGGCACGTCGCCTTCGACGATCTTGCGCGCCAGGCCCTCGGCGATGGCGGTCTTGCCGACGCCCGGATCGCCGACATAGAGCGGGTTGTTCTTCGACCGGCGGCAGAGAATCTGGACGGTGCGATCGACCTCCGGCCCGCGCCCGATCAGCGGGTCGATTTTCCCGTCTTCGGCGCGCTGGTTGAGATTGACCGTGAACTGGTCGAGGGCGCTTTCCTTCTTGTCCTTGCCGGCCTTGTCCTCGACCTGCGCGGCATCGCCCTCGGCGCCCTGCGGCGGCGCTACGTCGGCACGCTTGCCGTTCTTGCCGATGCCGTGGCTGATGAAGCTGACCGCGTCGAGCCTGCTCATGTCCTGCTGCTGGAGGAAATAGACCGCGTAGGAATCGCGTTCGGAGAACAGCGCGACGAGAACGTTGGCGCCGGTCACCGTATCCTTGCCCGAGGATTGCACGTGGAGGATCGCGCGCTGGATGACGCGCTGGAAGCCCGCCGTCGGCTGCGGATCGACGGCATCGTCGACCTTCAGCGATTGATATTCCTCGTCGATATATTGCGTCACCGCCGCGCCGAGCTCGTCGAGATCGACCCCGCAGGCACCCATTACCTGCGCCGCGTCCTCATCCTGCACCAGCGCAAGGAGGAGGTGCTCGAGTGTCGCATACTCGTGGTTGCGCTCGCCGGCATGCGACAGCGCATTGTGCAGTGTTTTCTCGAGGCTTTGGGCAAAACTCGGCATTGGTCACCTGGATTGCGGGCGAATGATCCGTCTGGATGGGGCCCGATGGGATTGTCTCTCTAGCAGGTCTTTATTGACCGCAAGTTGAATGAATTGAAATAAGGCTGCGCGCTTCACGTGGCGGGCTTGCCGAAAAGTGCGTCCGCCGCGGCGCGGTGGGCGGTGGATTTGTCGCGATGCGCCCTGACCCGTTCGATTTCGGCTTCGAGCAGGGCGATCCGCGCCTGAAGCTCGGCCACCGAATAGGGATCGAGGCTCTCCTTCGAAAGGGCCTCTGCCGCGTCTCCGCGCGGGCGGGGGCGATCGTCTTCGTCCATCGAACTGGAATGTCGTGACTGCCCGCCTTGCTGTCAATCCCGCGAGGCGGTAGCCCCTGCATCGAACGGCCAGCCATGGATTTCATGCCACAGGACGGATGATGAGCGATTTGCCCCATAAGATGCGCGCGATAACCTTCGACACGCCCGGCGATCCCGACGTCATGACGGCGGCGGAGATCGAGGTGCCCGAAGCACGCCCCGGCGAAGTGCTGGTCAAGGTCAGCCATGCCGGGGTCAACCGGCCCGACGTGGTGCAGCGTCGCGGGCTCTATCCTCCTCCTCCCGGCGCCTCGCCGATCCTCGGGCTCGAGGTGTCGGGATCGATCGCCGCGCTGGGCGAGGGAGTGACGCGGTGGCTTCCGGGGCAGAAGGTCTGCGCGCTGGTCCCCGGCGGCGGCTATGCCGAATATGTCCGCGTCGATGCGCGCCATTGCTTGCCGGTCCCCGAAGGAGTGGCGATGGAGCAGGCGGCAGCGCTGCCAGAGACGATGTTCACCGTGTGGCACAACGTCTTCCAGCGCGGGATGGCGCGCGAGGGCGAGACGATCCTCGTCCATGGCGGGACCAGCGGGATCGGCACCACCGCGATCCAGCTTTGCAAGGCGTTCGGGATGACCGTCATCGTGACTTGCGGCAGCGATGCGAAGTGCGAGGCGGCGCGCAATATCGGAGCGGATCACGCCGTAAACTACAAGGGCACCGATTTCGTCGAGGCGGTGAAGCAAATCACCGGCGGGCAGGGTGTCGAGCTCGTGCTCGACATGGTCGCTGGGGACTATGTCGCGCGCAACATGCAGTGCCTCGCGCCCGATGGTCGACACGTCACGATCGCGATCCAGGGCGGCGCCAAGGCCGAGATCAACATGGCCGCGCTGATGATGAACCGCTTCACGCTGACAGGATCGACGCTGCGTCCGCGCTCGGACGATTTCAAGGCGCTGCTGGCGCAGGATATCGCCGAGAATGCCTGGCCGATGGTCGGTGACGGCACGTTCCGTCCGATCATGGACGAAATCTTCCCGCTCGAAGAGGCCTCGGCCGCGCATGCCCGGATGGAAGCGGGCGACCATATCGGCAAGATCGTGCTCGCCGTGGCCAAGGGCTAGGCCGTCGCCGAACCGTCACAAAATCGTGAATCAGCTGTAACACAGGCTCACTAGGGCAGTGCAAACCGCTGACGGGGCTTGCCATGCTCAAACGCTTCGGACGGTCGGACGACACCGCCGACACGATTGCCGACATTGCCAATTTCGCCGGTCGCGCCGGGCCCGGCCCCGCGACGCCCGAGCCGATCGACAATGAGCGCCGGCAATTCCGCACGATCTGGATCTCGGACGTCCATCTCGGCACCAAGGGCTGCAATGCCGAGCTGCTAATCGACTTCCTCGACCATACCGACAGCGAGACGATCTACCTGGTCGGGGACATCATCGACGGCTGGCGACTGAAGAAGAAATTCTATTGGCCGCCCGAACACAACGACATCGTCTGGCGGATCATGAAGCGCGCCAGGCGCGGCACCCGCGTGGTCTACATCCCCGGTAATCACGACGAGATGTTCCGCCAGTTCACCGGGCTGAATTTCGGCGGGGTCGAGATTCGCCGAGCGGCCTTCCACGATACCGTCGACGGGCGGCGCCTGATGGTGCTGCACGGCGACGAATTCGACGCGGTAATGCTCGCCCATCGCTGGCTCGCCTTCGTCGGCGACGCGGCCTACCACCTGATGATGAAGCTCAATGGCTGGGTGGCGAAGGCGCGCCAGCTGTTCGGCCTGCCCTATTGGTCGATCTCCAAGGCCGCCAAGCACAAGGTCAAGAACGCGGTCGAATTCATCGGCCGGTTCGAGGAGGTCGTCGCGCGGGCCGCCGCGCAGCGCGGGGTCGACGGGGTGGTCTGCGGCCATATCCACACCGCCGAGCACCGGGTGTTCGCCTTCAACCGGCAGGACATCGAATACTGGAACGACGGTGACTGGGTCGAAGGGTGCAATGCACTGGTCGAACATGCCGACGGACGGATGGAAATCCTCGACTGGCCGGCAGAAATCGCCAGGCGCGAAGTGGCGACGGACAAGGAGCTGGTCGATGCGGCCTGAGACCGGCCCGGTACGGATCGCCCTCATTACCGATGCGTGGGAGCCGCAGATGAACGGCGTGGTGCGGACGCTGACCACGACGGTCGCGATCCTGCGAGGCTGGGGGCACGAGGTGCTGGTGATTTCGCCCGACGGCTATCGCTCGCTTCCGTGCCCGACCTACTCCGAAATCCGGCTCGCAATGGCCTCACGGTTCGGCGTCGGTCGCCGGCTCGAGGCGTTCGCGCCCGATGCAGTCCACATCGCGACCGAAGGCCCGCTAGGCCTTGCCGCGCGCCGCCATTGCCTTGCTCGCGGGCAGGCCTTCACGACCGCCTATCACACCCAGTTTCCCGACTATCTCGCCCGCCGCACGCACCTGCCGGCGGCAACCTTCTGGCCGTATATTCGGCGCTTCCACCGTCCTTCGGCGGGGATCATGGTGGCAACCGAGAGCGTCGGGCGGACGCTGCGCGACCAGGGCCTGCCGCAATTGCGATCGTGGAGCCGGGGGGTGGACCTCGCCCAGTTCTCGCCCGATATCCCGGCCCCTGGATTGTTCGCCGAACTGCCACGCCCGATCCAGCTCTATGTCGGCCGGGTCTCGGCCGAAAAAAACATCGCGGCTTTCCTCGAGAGCCGACACCCTGGCGCGAAGGTGGTCGTCGGCGATGGCCCGGCGCTCGACGGCCTGCGCGCCCGTTACCCCGAGGCCCATTTCGTCGGGCGCAAGTCGGGCCGCGAGTTGGCTGCTTATTATGCCGGTGCCGATGTGTTCGTGTTTCCCAGCCGTACCGACACGTTCGGGCTTGTCATGATCGAAGCGCTCGCCTGCGGCACGCCGGTGGCGGGTTACCCGGTTACAGGCCCGGTCGATATCCTCACCCCCGCAGCGGGCGCAATGGACGATGACCTGAACACCGCGATCGCCGCAGCGCTGGCGTGCGATCAGGCCGATTGCGTGGCGCTCGGTCGCTCATACAGCTGGGAATCAAGCGCCCGCCAGTTCCTCGCTGCACTGGTGGACGGCCCACAACAGGCCTGCACGGCCGCCTGAATCGGAACGGCGGCTGCTAGAGCTTCAGCGTACGTTCGACGCGGCGGAGCTCGTGCCGCGCCATGCCGAGCGTGGCATGGTCGCTGTCGACGACGAGGCAGAGGAACAAGCCGTCGCTCGCCGATAGAGGGCGCAGCAGGTGATATTGCGCGGGAAGGGTGATCATGATGTCCTCGACCCGAGGGTCGAGTCCGAGCGCTCGCAATGCCTTGTACTTGGCGCGCAGCACCTCCGTATTCCCGGCCACCGCGATATCGAGGTCGATTTCGTCCGACCCCCCCGCGCTGGCGAGCGGCATGCCGCTGTCGAGCTCGACCAGCGCCGCCGCAATCGCGCCATCGATCGCGAGCAATTGGTCGAGCGCAGACGCAATGACGGCACTCTGCGAAGAGGGGGTGGCGGGCGGCGGGGCGCTGTCGGGCTCCGCGTCGGGCAGCGGATCGAGTGCCTGGCGCTTGCGCGTTTTCGCCCGGGCCGAGTTCTTCGGCTCCACCGTACGCTCGGGCGGAGGATCGATCACCTCGTCGGCGACCGGCTCGTCGGGAGCGCGCCGCATCTTCGCGATGACCGAGCGCCAGCCCTCCTTCGGCATGGCGCCCTGGTCGGGCGAATCCTCCGGCTCTTCGAGCGCCTTCATAACGGGAGGCGCGGAATCCGCGTCCGGAAGGTCCTTCTCGTCCTCGACCATCGAATAATCGACCACGCCGAGCACTGCGTCGATCCGTTCGCCATCGCTCGCACAGGGAAGCGCGATGGCGCGATAACCGATCGCCGATCCGTCCTCGTTGACGAATTCGGCCTCGAAGCCGACCGCAGTGCGGTTCGCCACCGCCTCGAGGTAATGTTCGGTGATCCGCGAAAGGACCGAGCGCGCGGGCACTTCGTCGATGTTTTGCGGCAGCAAGCCGTCGAGCCCAAGCCAGAGCTGGGTGCCGATATGCGAGATGGACGCCGTCGAGTCGTCGCGCTTGAGCTTGATCAGGACCGAATGGTCGACGAAGTTGCAATCCTCGTGGCTGAGCAATTCCTGCTGCGACGGCACGTGGCCGTCCTCGTGGCAGCGCGTCCACAGCTCGTAAGCCTTGAGATCGAGGCGCTCGCCCGGCGATGCGGCGGGGTCGTTCCCGAAATCATGGCTGGGGGCGTTCACGGAATTCCTCGGTCTCACGGTTCCAGCCAGCCGTAATCGGGCATGGCTAAGAAAGGGTGAAAATGGCCCCTTCGGCGGCGCGAACGGCAAAACCCTTGCCCGACCGACGCGATAGGCCTATCTCGGGTGCCAAGCGGCCGCTCCGGTAAGGGGCGGCCCGTTTTATTTAGACTCTCGCAAACTGCGCCCGCGCGCCGGAGAAACCAAGTGTCCGCTCCCACCCCCCTGATGCCCCACGCGACTGCCAGCTGGCTGGTTGACAACACCTCGCTGTCCTTCGAGCAGATCGCCGATTTCTGCGGCCTCCACATCCTCGAAGTCCAGGCGATGGCGGATGACCTTGCGAGCAGCAAGTATACCGGGCGCGACCCGGTTCGCGCGGGCGAACTGACCAACGAGGAAATCGAGAAGGGCGCCGCCAATCCCGAATACCGTCTCCAGATGCAGAAGCAGCCCGTCGCCGTCGCGCGCACCAAGGGCCCGCGCTATACGCCGGTGTCGAAGCGCCAGGACAAGCCCGACGGCATTGCCTGGTTGCTGCGCAACCACCCGGAGATCTCCGACGCGCAGATCGGCAAGCTGATCGGCACCACGCGCAACACGATCGGCGCGATTCGCGAGCGAACCCACTGGAACATTCAGAACATCCAGCCGAAGGACCCGGTGACGCTGGGCCTGTGTTCGCAGCGCGAACTGGATGCGGTGGTCGCCAAGGCCGCCAAGAAGGCCGGCCTCGAAGACGCCTCGGGCGACGACGAAAAGCTGGGCGGCGATCGCGAGAAGCTGATCGCCGAGCTGAAGCAGGAACGCGAGGAGGCCGCCAAGGCCGCGGTCGAAGCCGCGCAGGAAGCCGAGGCCGAAGCCTGGTTGCAGGCGCGCAAGGACGCCGAGAGCACGGGCGAGGGCACCGAAGCCTCCGACTGAGCACTCGGGCGACCGCTTGCGCCGGGAATATCGTAAGCCGGAACTGCTTGCCGCGCTGGGCCAGACGCGCCATGCTGCTGACATGGCTGTCAATTACGCGCGCAACTATTCGCATCCCTGCCCGTGGGATCTCGACCTGCCGTCGCTCTCGATGCCCGACCTGCTGCAGCAGGCGGTGGCGCAAGCGGGCGAGGACCCGTTCATCGATTTTCTGGGGCGCCGCTACACCTATTCCGAAATCTTCGCGCAGGCGCGGCGTTTCGCGGCCGGGCTGCAAGCGCGTGGTATCGGCAAGGGCGAACGCATCGGCCTGTTCCTCCCCAACGTCCCGACCTATCCGGCCGCCTATTACGGCGCGATGATGGCCGGCGCCGTGGTGGTCAATTTCTCGCCGCTCTACACGGTCGAGGAACTGAGCCAGCAAGTCGCCGATTCGGGCACCCGCCTGCTGGTCACGGTCGATCTCGAAGCGCTGCTGCCGACGGCGCTCGAAGTGCTCGATGCGAGCGCGCTCGAAGGGCTGGTCGTCGGTCGGTTCGCAAGCCAGCTGTCGAAGCTCAAGGGGATCGCGCTCCGCCTGTTCAAGCGCGACATGCTCCATGCGGTGCCCGATCGCGGCGATGTGACCGATTGGGACGCCTTCGGCTCCGACCAGCCGCTCGAACCGGTGGTGATCGATCCCGAGCAGGATCTCGCGCTGCTGCAATATACCGGCGGCACCACCGGCACGCCCAAGGGCGCGATGCTGACCCACCAGAACCTCACCGCGAATGCGCGCCAGATCAACGCGATCGATCCGCGCGCGCACGAACGCGACATGATCATGGGCGTGCTTCCCCTGTTCCATGTCTTCGCCAATGCTTGCGTACTCAACCGCACGGTGGTCAATCGCGGCTGTATCGCGATGCTTCCGCGCTTCGATGCCAAGGACACGCTGGCGACGATCCAACGGACCAAGGCGACCGCGATGCCGGGCGTGCCGACGATGTACCAGGCGCTGCTCGACCACAAGGATTTCGCCGCCACCGATTTCACCTCGCTGCGCGCCTGCATCGCGGGCGGCGCACCGCTGAGTGCGGCGCTCAAGACGAAGTTCGAGGCCGGCAGCGGCGCGCGGCTGCTCGAGGGTTACGGCCTCACCGAAAGCTCGGGCGTCGTCTCGACCAATTCTTACGAAGGCGAGGAGCGCGTCGGCACGATCGGCCAGCCGATCCCGCGCACCGAGGTGAGGCTGGTCGACAAGGAGGATGCCACCCGCCCCGCACCCGAGGGCGAACCGGGCGAACTGGTGGTGCGCGGCCCGCAGATCATGCGCGGCTACTGGAACCGTCCCGATGCGGCGAAGCGGGCCTTCACCGAGGATGGCTGGCTGCGCACGGGCGACGTCGCGGAAATCGACGGCGACGGCTTCATCATGATCGTCGACCGGGTGAAGGACATGATCGCCGTGGGCGGGTTCAAGGTCTTCCCGAGCCAGGTCGAGGACGTGTTGCTCGCCCATGAGGGGGTGAAGGAAGCGCTCGTGATCGGGGTGCCCGACGATTACCTCGGTGAACGGGTCGAGGCCTATGTCGTGCTCGATCCCGAGGAAGAGACGCTCGATGCCGAGACTCTGCGCGATTGGGCCAACGAGCATCTCGGCAAGCACGAGCGCATCGCCGACCTGACGATCCGCGACGATCTGCCCAAGACGATGATCGGCAAGCTCGACCGCAAGGCGCTCAGGGCCGAAGTGCTCGGAACCGATTGATCTGGACGCGACTGGCGGCGCCGACTGCGCCTCGTGCCGGTCTTGCTGCGATTCTTACTGGGCGGCGACCTTGAGCTGCGGCTCGCCCGCCTGCGGCATGGTGCGTTCCGCCTCGGACGGCTTGGACGCGCCCTTCGGGGCGAAGCGGCCGTCGACCTGCGCGCCCTGTTCGATGGTCAGCGTCTCGTAGTGGACGTCGCCCTCGATCTGCGCGCTTTTCAGGATCACGAGCTCGCGCGCTTCGATCGAGCCTTCGAGCTTGCCGGCGAGGCGGGCGGTTTCGGCCTTCACCGCGCCGTGGATCGCGCCGGTCTCGCCCTGGACCAGGCTGGTGCAGACGACGTCGCCTTCGACCTTGCCGTCGAGGTGGAGATCGGCGTCGGCCTTGATATCGCCCTTGATCGCGACATCGCTGCCGAGGACCGAGAAGGTCGAACTGCCGTTACGGGAATTGCCGGCCATGGAATTAGCTGGCGAGGGCCGCGTCGCGGCCTCGGATTTCTTTGAGAACATTGGGTGCCTTTTCGAGGATGGCGCGGGGATTGAGCGGCTTGCCGCCCTGCCGCACTTCGAAGTGGAGGTGCGGGCCCGTCGATCGTCCGGTGCTGCCCATCGCGCCGATATGCTGGCCGGCCACGACCTTCTGGCCGACCTTGACCTTGAAGCCCGAAAGGTGGGCGTAGCGGGTGGTAAGGCCGTTGTCGTGGCGCACTTCGATGAGGTTGCCGTAGCCGCCCTTGCGACCAACGAAGACCACGGTGCCGGCGGCGGCGGCACGGATCGCTGCGCCGGTATGGCCCTTGTAGTCGAGACCGGAATGGAACGCCGCGCGGCGGGTGAACGGATCGCGGCGATAGCCGTAGCTCGAGGACACCATGCCCGCGGCAGCCGGCTGGTATTGCGGCACGCCGGCCAGTCCGCGCTCGAGCGCGTCCATCCGGGCGAGGCTCAGGCCGAGACGGACGAAGCGCGGATCGATCTCGCCGTCGCTATCGACCGGACCACCCATCGCCGAGCGATCGTTGACCGAGGCGAGCAGGTTCTTCGGGTTGAGCCCGAGCTGCTTGAGCGCGGCGCTGGCGCGCTGCGACCGCTGGTCGGCATAGCGGGTCAGGCGTTCGACATAAGCGAGCTGACGGGCTTCGAGCTCGGCGAGGCCGCGCGCTTCGGGAATCGAGAGGCCGATCTTTTCGACCGCCTTCTGGGTTTCCTCGCTGCTGTCGGTGACCGTGTCTTCGGAAGCTTCATCGGGCAGGATGCCGAGATGGGCTTCGGTCATACGCTCGATGAATTCCTGCCGGGAGCCGAGATCGTCGGCCACCGCGTCGAGATCATCGCGATAGGCGGTGACGCGGCTTTCCGCGCTGGCGACCTTGGCTTCGCGGTCGAGCAATTCGGTGCGTTCGGACTGCGCCAGGTACTGCGTGACGCCCATCGCGCCGAGGCTGACCACCCAGAACGACGTCGCGCCCACGGCGATGGCCGCGAACGCGATCTGAACCCGCGAACTGATCTTGATGAAGCGCACCTGGCCTTGCGAGCGCATGAAGAATTCACGCTCCGGAAACCAGGAGCGCAGGCGAGCGAACAGCCCGCCGCTGTTGTTATCTGTCAAAACGAAACCCCGTACCCGTCCGTAATGTGTGGGGCACACTATCGCGACAAATGATAAGGTCACCCGTGAATCCGGGATGGCAGGGGCGAGTCGTGGGTACGATACGATGAATCGTTCCATCGCTCGATAAATGGCTGCGAATCGCGGGAACATTCCTCGCCGGAGTGCATTTCGGGCGGCTTGGGCGAATCGTCCGGAGGCCTTCCCGGGCGATTCGCCCGCCGCGAAGCGCTTGCCAACGGGGCTCGGCCTGCGCCATTGACCCGTTCGATGACCGATACGGCCCTCCTCGGCGGGAGTTTCAATCCCGCGCATGGCGGACACCGCCGGATCACGCTGTTCGCACTCGAAGCGCTGGGACTGGACGAGACGTGGTGGCTGGTGTCCCCCGGCAACCCCTTGAAACCGAAGGACGGAATGGCGCCGCTCGCCGCAAGGCTCGCCTCGGCCAGGATGAAGGCCCGCCGCGCGCCGATCGTGCCGACCGCGATCGAGCGCGAGCTCGGCACGCGCTACACGATCGACACGCTGCGCGCGCTGGTGCGGCGCTATCCCAAACGGCGGTTCGTGTGGTTGATGGGAAGCGACAACCTCGCCCAATTCCACCGCTGGCGCGACTGGCGGGGGATCGCGCGGACGATGCCGATTGCGGTGATCGCGCGTCCGGGGTACGATGACCGGGCAATGGCGAGCCCCGCCATGGCCTGGTTGCGGCGATACCGTGTCTCCGCAGCCGGATTTCGCAAACGGGCCGTGTGGAGTGCGCCCACCCTGGTGATGCTGCGTTTCGATCCCGATCCGCGATCCGCGACCGCGATCCGCCGCCAGTCGCCCGATTGGGCCGCGCGCCATGCCGACCTCCCCGTTCGCGACCCCCTGACGCACCGCTTGATCCCGCCAGAACGGGAACCGGGACGCTGATGCGCGCCGGCCACCCCTTGGCGCGGCGGGCGGCACACCCTAAATTGCAGGAGCTATGATCTCACCGATGAATACGGCCCAATCCGCGCGCGACAATGCCGCGTCCCCGCATACCTTGCCCGAGGCCGAAGAGGGATCGCTGCACGAACTCGTGCTGCAATCGCTCGACGACGACCAGGCGCAAGACATCGTCTCGATCGATCTCGAGGGAAAAAGCGGGATCGCCGATTTCATGGTCATCGCCTCGGGCCGATCGACGCGACAGGTCGCGGCGATCGCGATGAAACTGGGCGAGAGGATCAAGCAGGGCGGCTACCCCGCGCCCAAGATGGAAGGCTTGTCGCAGGGCGACTGGGTGCTCATCGATGCGGGCGACGTGGTCGTCCACATCTTCCGCCCCGAAGTGCGGAGCTTCTACAATCTCGAACGCATGTGGACGCTCGGCGAGGCCTGAGCGGACCGGACCGTGCTCCTTCACATCGTCGCGCGCGGCAAGATCGGCCGCAGCCCCGAGGCCGAGCTGGTCGAGCGCTATCTCAAGCGCATCCGCTGGGATACGAAGGTGACCGAACTGCCCGACACCGGTGGAACCATCCCTCCGGCGCAGGCTCCCTCGCGAACCGTCGCGCTCGACGAGCGGGGGAAGGATCTCCCGTCGGAGAAATTCGCCGCCACCCTCGAACGCTGGCGCGATAACGGAGTGCGCGAAGTGCAGTTTCTGATCGGCGCCGCCGACGGGCATGACGGCGCCGTGCGCACGGAAGCCGACCTCCTGCTCGCTTATGGTTCGGCGACCTGGCCGCACATGATCGCCCGCGCGATGCTGGCCGAACAATTGTACCGTGCGACGGCGATCCTTGCCGGGCATCCCTATCATCGCGCATAGGTACGCCCCATGCGTGTCGTGCTGCCCCTGATCGTCCTTGTCGCGCTCGGCGCCGCGGCAATAGCGTCGGTGCCAAATCCCGCCTTCGTGCAGGAAGCCGACGGCACCGCCACGCAGCAAGCGGTCGAGCGGGCGCGCGAGCAGGCGCGCGAGGCCAAGGCGCGTGGCGACCGGCTCGAACGCGAGGCCGAGAAGACCGGAGACGAAGCCGAAAAAAATGCCCGCGAGGCCGCCGCGCTCGCTGCCCGCGTGCAGCAGGCCGAGGCCGAGCGCGTGCTGGCCGAGGCGCAACTGCGCGCCGTCGGCCGCGAACGCAGTCGGCTCGAGGCCGATCTGGCCGCGCGCCAACGCCCGCTTATGGGGCTCACCGCGACCTTGCAGCGACTGTCGCGCAACCCTCCGGCCTTCACGCTGTTGCGACCGGGTACGGTCGACGAAACGCTGCGGGCGCGGGCGCTGATGTCCTCTATGCTGCCGGTGATCGAGCGGCGCACGGCCGTGCTGCGTGAAGAGGTTTCGGCGATCCGCCAGGTCGAGCGGAGCGAAGCCGCGGCGATCGAACGCCTGCGCACGACCGAAACCCGCCTTGCCGAGCGGCGCAAGGCCCTACTCGAGACCGAAACCCGACAGCGCCTCGCCTCGCGTCGCCTCGGGAGCGAGGCCGCGCGCGAAGAGGAGCGGGCGCTGGCACTCGCCGAGCGCGCCCGGGATCTGACCGGGTTACTCGACGAGATCGACGAGGCCGCCTCGCTCCGCGCGCGCCTCGCCGCCTTGCCGGGCCCGAAGATCCGTCCTGCTCGACCGGGCGAGGTGAGGGTCGAGGATCCGACCGTCACCGCGTTGCAGACCTCGGCCTCGCCCGATCCCTATATCCTGCCCGCGAACGGTCGCCTTGCCGAGGGATTCGGCGGTTCGTCGCGCGGCTTGACGCTCGCGGTCGAAAGCGGGGCGCTGGTCGCCGCACCCGGCGCGGGCCGGGTCGCCTTCGCCGGGCCCTATTCGGGCTATGGCCGGATTGTGATCGTCGAACACGCCAATGGCTGGACCTCGCTGGTCACCGGGATCGGCCGGCTCGACGTGCGGGTGGGCGAGGAACTCGTCGCCGGCAGTCCGCTCGGAGTCGCCGATCCGCGCCTGGGGCGGGTGATCCTCGAACTGCGCCGTCGCGGAGAGCCGGTCAACCCGCTCCCGCTGTTGCGCTAGACGGAGTGGATCGCACGTTTGCAGCGCGCAAGCTGGCGTTAAGGCCGGGTCTGCGATAAATCCGCGCGTATGAGGAGTTTTCGGTTGAAGAAAAAATTCGCTTCGCTCGCCCGTGCCAGCGCCCTCGTCGGTGCCGTGGCGCTGCTTCCCGCGACCACGGCCGGCCTTGCGCAGGTCGATGCGCGCACCTCGTCCGACTTCGCCCGCCTGTTCGAAATCTACGAGATGGTGAAATCGAACTATGTCGAGGGCGTCGATGACGAGCAGCTGATCCGCGGCGCGATCGACGGAATGCTCGCCAGCCTCGACCCGCATTCGGGCTATCTCGACGGGACCGCGATCGAACGGCTCAACACGCTGGTCGACGGCGAATACCAGGGCCTCGGCCTCTCGGTCGTGTCAGAGGACGGCGCGGTCAAGGTGATCTCCCCGTTCAAGGGCAGTCCGGCGGACGAGATGGGCATCAAGGCCGGCGACTACATCACCCACCTCGACGGCAAGTCGATCATCGGCTGGGAGCTCGACGAGGCGGTCGCGAAGATGCGCGGGCCCGAGGGCACCGATATCCAGCTCACCATCTTCCGCGCCGGGCGCGAGGACACGTTCGACGTGACCGTCACCCGCGGGCGCATCCAGCTCGAACCGGTGACCTACGAGATCGAGGGCACGGTCGGGGTGATCTCGATCAACGAATTCTCGCGCGATGTCGGGATCGATGTCGCCGAGGCGATCGATTCGATGCGGCGCGACGTGCCGGGCGGCAAGCTGACCGGTCTGGTGCTGGACATGCGCAACAATCCGGGCGGGTCGCTGCGCGAAGCGGTGATCCTGTCCGACCTGTTCCTGACCGAGGGCACGATCGTGTCGCAGAAGGGGCGGCGCGAGGAGGACAACCGGACCTTCCCCGCCGAACTCGTCTTCCGTGGCGAGATCACGCCCGGCCTGCCGATGATCGTGCTGATCAATGCCGGTTCGGCTTCGGCGAGCGAGATCGTCGCGGGCGCGCTGCAGGACCAGCGCCGCGCGCTGGTGATGGGCGAACGCAGCTTCGGCAAGGGCAGCGTCCAGTCGCTGTTCTATCTCGACGACGATCGCACGCGCGGCCTCAAGCTGACGACCGCGCGCTACTACACCCCGGCGGGCAAGTCGGTGCAGGAGGGCGGGATCAATCCCGACATCCGCGTGCCGCAGCTGTCCGATCCCGATGCCGCCCGCCGCGCGCGCCTCGCCTTCCGCGAAAGCGACTTGCGTGGGCACCTGATCAATGAAATCGATCTCGACGAACGCGAGCTCGAGAACGACCGCAAGGCCGATCCGCGTTTCGAGGTCACGGCGGAAGAGCTCGAGGCGCAGGGAATCGAGGACTTCCAGCTCGACTACGCGATCAAGACGCTCAATCGCACGTCGAACCCCGTCGGCCTCGCGCGGCGCAAGTAAGGCGATGCGCGGACGCAAGACCATCGGCGACACCACCGGCACCGCGCGGCGGACCGCGCGCTGGATTGCGCTCGGCGTGCCGTCCTTCCTGCTCGGTGGGGCGCTGATTTCGCAATATGTGTTCGGGCTCTTCCCGTGCGAGATGTGCTGGTGGCAGCGCTATCCGCACATCGCGGCGATCGCGATTTCGTTCTTCGGCTTCGCGCTCCGGCCGGCGCGCTGGCCGGTCGCGCTCGCCGCCTTCGCGGTGCTCGTTTCGGGGCTGATCGGCGGCTTCCATGCCGGGGTCGAATATGGCTGGTGGGACGGCATCACCGGTTGCTCGTCGGCGGTCGACCTGTCGGGCGGCGATCCGCTGGCAGCGATCATGAATGCCGATCTCGTGCGCTGCGACGTGGCACCATGGTCGCTGTTCGGGATTTCGCTTGCGGGCTGGAATTTCCTGTTCTCGATCGCGGGCGCGCTGACCGTGTTCGCGCTACTTGCCAAGTCCGGGAGACCGCGATGACCACGCAGACCGCACCAAGCCGCCTCGCCGAGATGATCCGGGTCGACCAGGCCGGCGAATTCGGCGCGACACGGATCTATCGCGGCCAGCTGGCGGTGATGGGCAATCGCTCGCACCTCTCGACCGAGATCGAGGGGATGGCGCGGCAGGAAGAAGGTCATCGCGCCCGCTTCGACGCTCTGATGGCCGAACGCGGCGTGCGCCCTACCGCGCTGCAGCCCTTCTGGTCGGTCGCCGGCTATGCGCTCGGCGCGGGCACGGCGCTGCTGGGCCCCGAGGCGGCGATGGCCTGCACCGCCGCGATCGAGACCGAGATCGACAAGCATTATTCCGACCAGCTCGACGAGCTGGGCGACAGCGACCCCGAACTTTCGGCGATGGTCGAGGAATTCCGCGAGGACGAACGCGAGCATCGCGATGCCGCGCTCGAAGCGGGGGCGGAACAGGCCCCGGCCTATGCGCTGCTGTCGGGTGCGATCCGGCTCGGCTGCCGCCTCGCCATCCGTATTTCGGAGAAAATCTGATTGTGCCGGAACCGCGTGGGCCGCTCCCGCGCTGTTTCGATGAGGACAAGGAAAAGCCCATGAAGAAGCTCGCTCTGACCCTGATCGCCCCCGGCATCTTCGCTGCGACCGCCTTCGCGACGCCCGCCATGGCGCAGGATGCGGACACCAAGATCAACCAGGTCTTCATCACCGAGGACGAGGAATGCCCGGCCTCGACCGAGACCACGATCACCGTCTGCGGACGGCTCGAGGACCCCTATCGCATCCCCAAGGAATTGCGGCAGAGCGGCAGCCGCGACGCCGAGCCGTTCGAGGATCGCGTGCGGACGTACGAAATGATGACCGATAGCGGCATCCAGAGCTGCTCGCCGACCGGGGCGGGTGGCTTCACCGGCTGCACGCAGGAGATGATCCGCAAGGCCTATGGCGAGAAGGCGATGGCCGATTCGGTCCGCTTCGCCCAGCTGATCGAGGAAGCGCGGCAAGAACGCCTCGCGGAAATCGACGAGGACGCGGCCGAGACGCAGGCCCGCGTCGAGGAGCTCGAAGCGGCCTATATGCGCAAGCTCGAAGCCGAGCGTGCGGCCGAAGATCCTGACTCCGCGCCGCTGCCGGCTCCGCCCGCGACGACGCAGCCGGACGAGAATGCGGACGAAGACACTGCCGACGAACCGCAGGGTTAATGACAGTTTAGGCTTCGGCGGCTAGAGCGTCTCCCGCAAGGCAAGGGGGGCGCATGGCCAAGAAGATTCTCGTCGTGTTCGGGACCCGTCCCGAGGCGATAAAGCTGTTTCCCGTCATCCGAGCTTTGCACGAAACCGACGGGGTCGAACCCGTCGTCTGCGTTTCGGCCCAGCATCGCGGCCTGCTCGACCAGGTGCTCGATATCGCGGGCATCGTGCCCGACCACGATCTCGACCTCATGACCCCCGGGCAGTCGCTCGACGCGCTGACCGCTTCGCTACTGGTCGAACTCGGCAAGGTGATGGACATCGAGCGGCCCGACCGGGTTATGGTGCAGGGGGATACGGCCACCGTCATGTGCGCTGCGCTGGCGGCCTATTACCGCAGGATCCCTGTCGATCACGTCGAGGCGGGACTGCGCAGCGGCGACATCTACCAGCCGTGGCCCGAAGAGGTGAACCGCAAGGTGGTCGGCAGTTTCGCCGCGCTGCATTTTGCCCCCACCGAAACGGCCGCGAGCGCGCTCAAGGCCGAGAATGTCGACCCGGCGACGATCCACGTAACCGGCAACACCGTGATCGACGCGCTGCACTGGGTCACCGAGCGGATCGCGCGCGAGCCCGAACTGGCCGCGGGCCTGGCCGACTTTGAGGAGCGCTTCGCCGACAAGCGCATCATCGGGGTGACCAGCCACCGGCGCGAGAATTTCGGCGGCGGGCTCGAGGCGATCGCCGAGGCGATCCGCCGGATCGCCGCGCGTGATGACGTGGCGCTGATCTTCCCGGTCCATCCCAACCCGAACGTGCGCGCGGTGATGGACGAGGCGCTCGGCGGGCTCGACAACGTCGCAATGATCGAGCCGCTCGACTACCCGCATTTCGCCCACCTGCTGTCGCTCGCCGACATCATGCTCACCGATAGCGGCGGGGTGCAGGAAGAGGCGCCCGCGCTCGGCAAGCCGGTGCTGGTGATGCGCGAGACCACCGAGCGGCCCGAAGGCGTCGCGGCCGGCACCGCCAGGCTCGTCGGCACCGATGCAGACCGGATCGTGGCCGAGGTCGAACGCCTGCTCGACGATCCATCCGCCTACGAAGCGATGGCGCGCGCGCACAATCCCTTCGGCGACGGCAAGTCGGCCGAACGGATCGCGCTGCTGGTCGCCGACGCCGGTTGACCCGTTATTCCGTTACGCATGAATTAACCGTATCGTGCTAGGGGCGGTGCGAGATTTGCGAGGGGCCGAACAGCGACATGAACAGCGGACGCGACCACACGGCATGCGTGATCGGCCTCGGCTATATCGGGCTGCCGACCGCCGCGATCATCGCGCGCGCGGGCATCCCGACCTATGGCGTGGATGTCAGTGAGCAGGTCGTCGAAACGATCAATCGCGGTGAAATCCATATCGAAGAGGTCGACCTCGACGGGCTGGTGCGCGGGGTCGTCCAGCGCGGGTTGCTGACCGCCGGAACCGAGATCAGGCCCGCCGATACCTTCGTGCTCGCAGTGCCGACGCCGTTCGAGAAGGACGGCAACCACACCCCCGACCTGACCTTCGTGATGGACGCCGCCGCGCGGCTCGCCCCGGTGCTCGAACCCGGCAACACGGTGATCCTCGAATCGACCTCGCCGGTCGGCACGACCGAGGCGATGCGCGACCGGATCGCCGAATTGCGTCCCGACCTCAAGCTTCCGGGGCTGGGCACCAATGGAAGAGAAGGGGGCACGCCCGATATTGCGATCGCTTATTGCCCCGAGCGCGTGCTGCCCGGCCGGATCCTGGTCGAGCTGATCGACAACGATCGCTCGATCGGCGGGATCACCCCGCGTTGCGCGCGCAAGGCCCTGGCCTTCTACAAGAGCTTCGTGCGCGGCGAATGCGTGGTCACCGATGCGCGCTCGGCCGAGATGACCAAGCTGGTCGAAAATGCCTTTCGCGACGTCAACATCGCCTTCGCCAACGAGCTGTCGATGATCGCCGATACGATGGATCTCGACGTGTGGGAGGTGATCCGACTCGCCAACCGCCATCCGCGGGTCAACATCCTCCAGCCCGGTCCGGGCGTCGGCGGACACTGCATTGCGGTCGACCCCTGGTTCATCGTCCACGGCGCACCCGAGCAAAGCGACCTGATCCGTACCGCGCGCGAACGCAACGATGCCAAGATGCACCACGTGCTCGACCGCGCGACTGCGCTGTGCGCCGACCACCCTAACACCCCGGTCGCCGTCTACGGCCTCGCCTTCAAGGCCAATATCGACGATTTCCGCGAGAGCCCGGCCCGCTTCATCGCCGCCAGGCTCGCGCGGCGTTTCGGCAACCGCATCTCGATCGTCGAACCGCACGCGACCGAGCTGCCGCGCGAGTTCGACGGGACGGGCGCGCGGCTCGCCGATATCGATCATGCGATCGAAAGCGCGGGAATTCATATCGTGCTGGTAGATCACGACGTTTTCCGGGCGATCCCCGCCGCAGAGCGCGGCGATGCACTGGTCTACGATACGCGCGGAATCTGGCGCGACTGAGCGTTCGCCGATGGACCCGCAGTGGCTAGCGGGTTAAGGCCGCCGCGGTCGCACGAGGATCCCATGATGTATCGAAACCTTCTCCCGTTCACGCTCGCCGCAGTCATGTCGCTGGCCGGTTGCTCGGCCGAAAGCGAGGCCGATTCGACCCGGGACAAGGACGGGAAGATCGTACCCGAAGAGACGGCGCGGCTGCTGTCACTGGGCGGACATCTGATCGGCGATGATGCAACCGCCTTCGAGCTGGCGCAGGGCTGCGCAACCTCGCTCAGGGTCACTGCGGGCGCGATGCAGGCGCTTGCCGGACAGGCCGGCTCGTCGGAAATGGCGATGATCGACCGCGCCGCCGAAATCTACGAGAACCGGGCCATCGCCAGTTCGGAAGGCCCGTCGGAGCGCGAAATCCGTGCCACGATCGCGCGCGATGCAGAGCGGCTCAAGGACGAGCGGAGCGAGCAGGCGCAGCTGGCGATCGTCTGCCTGCGCTCGCTGGGTTAGCCTCAGCGGCGCGAGAGCGTCGGCGACCCGATCGTCAGGACCGGCTTGCGCGGTTCGAATCCGATCCCGGCCGAAATCGTCAGCAATTGCGTCGTACATCCGGCGGGGATGGTGAAATCGGCGGTAAAGGGTATCCCGTCGCGGATCTCGATCGATTTATCGAGCACGACATCGCTCGCACAACGCAGCTGGAATGTCACCGTCGCCCCCGGCGCCATGTCGGTTGCCCGGATCGGCGCAGAGATACGGTATTCGCCGGCCGGCAGTGCGGCGAGACGGCGCGCGATCGATCCGGAAAAGCCGGGCTCGACCTCGCTGGTCAGTTCGAACCCGCCATCGGGGGCGGCGAGGAACATCGATTCGATCGAGGCGATCGTGAACACCTGCCATGTCGCCGGCGTATATTTCGCGTCGGTCGAGTCGGCCGTCATGGCGATCGATCCGAGTATTTCGCGCGCTTCGGGGCGGATCGAGCGGAAATAATCCGCCGCAGTCGCGAATTCGCCTTCGTTGACGAGCCGGCTCAGCAATTGCGCATGGAGCGTGTCGAGGAACTTGCCCTCGGGGATGCCGCCGGCCTCGTCGAGCAGGCGCACGACGTTGCGCGGTTCGGGGCTATTGTTGATCGCGTGGCGGATGAATTCGCCGAGCCAGGGTGCGCGATCGCGGAAATAGGGCACGAGCTCGGTCCGGATCTCCGGCGACTTGATAGCCGAGGAAAGCACCGGCAGCAGCAATCCGCGGCTCGATTCCCTGATCCGCATGGCGGTGTCGTAATGGCGCAGCGCCGCGCGGATATCGCGCCGTTCCACCGCGGCTTCGATCAGGAAGAGCTGGGTGGCAAGATCGCGCCGCGAGAGCCGGTCGGACATTTCGACCTGCGATTCGAACCGCTCGATCCCCTCGCTCGTCGCGGCCGAGCTGGCGAACAGCCGGAAAGCGGCGGCGTTGAGCGGGAGCACGGCGATCGAGGCGCGCGCGGCTTCGAGCAAGTCGTCGTTGTCGAGCGATGATCCCGGATTAGCCAGCGCGGCTTCGGCCCGCCCGATCAGCGCCTCGGGATTGGTGCCGTCGAGCTTGAGCGCGAGCGCGGGATCGCGCGATTCGAGCGCGAACGAGGCCGAGAAACTGGCGGCGGCGCCCGCCGCGACGAGCGTGACGAGCCCACCCAGCACGCGCCGGGCCATGCGACCGACCGGACGGGCCATGTCAGGCCGCTTCGTCTTCGGTACGACCGTATTTGAGACCGTAGCCGTAACCGTAACCGTAACCGTAACCGGCGGCCGCTTCGTCGTCGAACTTGGTCAGCACGCCGCCAAGCAGGGTGGCGCGGCTGTCGCGCAGGCGATCGAGCGACATGTTCACTCCGCGCACCGGCACGCCGCGCGATTCGATTACGTAGACGACCCCGCCGACAGATTTCGACAGCAGCGGCGCGTCGGCGATGCCGAGCAGCGGCGGGGCATCGACCACGACGTGGTCGTATTGCGCGAGCAGGGTTTCGATCAGCGTCGTCGTGCGATCGCCGCTGAGCAATTCGGCCGCACTCGGCGGGGTCGGACCGGCCGTCATCACCGAGAGGTTCGGCGTCCCGGTGGTGTGGACCAGACCTTCCAGCGCGCCCTCTCCGGCGAGGAAATTCGAGAAGCCCTTGGCGTTCTCGCGACCGAGGATCTGGTGCACCGACGGCGAGCGCATGTCGGCATCGACGAGCACGACGCTCTTGCCGGTCCGCGCGAGGATCGTGGCGAGGGCATAGGAGGTCGAGCTCTTGCCCTCGGCCGCGCGGCTCGAGGTGACGAGCAGCGAGCGCGGCACGCCGTGACTCGAGGACAGGGCAAGGTTCGAACGGACCGTGAGATAGGCTTCGGACACTTCGGATTTGGGATCGTTGATGAGATCGACGATCTCCTCGTCGTCGTCGGCGATCGGGATTGCCCCGAGCAGCGGAAGCCCGGTCGATGCGGTGACGTCGTCGGGATTGCGGATCCCGTCGTCGAACTGTTCGATCAGGAAGACGATGATGCCGGCTGCCGCGATCCCGCCGAACAGCGCGACGAGCAGGTTGAGAAGCAGGTTCGGCGAGGAGGGTCCGACCGGGACCTGCGCGAGGTCGACGATCGAGATGTTGCTCGCACCGACCGAAGCGACGCCGATCTCGCGATAGCGCTGCAGCGTTCCCTCGTAGAGCTCGCGGTTGGTGTCGACCTCGTTCTGGTAGATATTGTACTGGATCCGAGCGCGTTCCTGGTTGCGCAGCTGGTCGGTGAGGTTGTCGACCCGGGCCTGAAGCGCCTGTTCACGGCGCAGCGCGGCCTGGAAATCGCCTTGCGAGCCGCCGCGCAGGCGGGCTTCCTCGCGCGCGATCGAATTGTCGAGCGCCTCGATCTGTTCGGCCAGCGCGCGCGCCGCCGGATAACCCGGTTCGAACCGGACCATCAGCTCGGCATATTGCGCCTGCAGTTCGGAACGGCGGTTCCGCAGGTTGCCGACGGCGGGGTTGGCCGCCACGTCGGAGCCGTTGGGCGAGCTGGCCCGGGCCTCGAGCGCGACGCGCTGGGCGGTGGCTTCGACCAGCGCGGAATTGAGCTGTTCGAGCGTCGCGGCGGTCAGCGTCGGGGTCGAAACCGTGCGGCCGTCCTCTTCCTGGCGGTTGAGGATGACGATGTCGTTCTGGTTGGCGTAGGTGACGAGCTTGCGCTCGGAGTCCTGCACGTCCTCGCGCAGCTCGCCGAGCCGGCGCTCGAGATATTCCTGCGCATCGCTGGTCATCGAAAAGCGGCGGTCGATGCTCTCGGCGATGAACTGTTCGGCCCAGGCGTTGGCGACCTCGGCCGACAGCGTCGGATTGGCGCTGGTGTAGACGATGTCGACCAGCGAGGAACGCGCGATCGGGGAGATCTGGACGTGGTCGAGCAGGAGGTCGACCGCCGCCTCGCGCAATTCGCCCAGCTGTTCGCGCGACGGTGCCTGACCGTTCGTCTCGCGCAGCGGCAGTTCGCTCAGATCGACGCCGTGCGCTTCGAAGAATTCGGGCCGGGTGGCGAGGCGCAATTCGCGTTCGACCCGCTCGGCGACCGCGCGTGCGCGCAGCAATTCGTATTGCGTCTCGTAGAATTCCTGGTCGAAGGTCCGATCGCTGTCGGCCACGCTTTCGACATCGGTGATGCGCTGGTCCTGGCGGGAAATCTCGATTCGCGAGGAGGCGGTGTATTGCGGCGTCGCGAGCAGCGTTGCCGCGACGCCCGCGAGCAGCGCCGCCACCAGCACCGCGAGGATGACCCATTTGCGGCGCAGGACGATGGCGACATAGTCGCGGATCAGCGACCCGTCGCGATCGTGCTTGCGCACGACGGCTTCGTCATAGGCGCGATCGTCGTCGAAGATCGAACCGGTTTCAGCGGGGGGCGTTGCGACGCTCGACATTGGTTTCCGATACCCTCGCTTACAACGTATTCTGCAACAGGATGGTCAATGGCGTGACGACGAGGGTCGCCGCGCCGACGATATCGTCGAACAGGCGCCGCGACGGGCTGTCGCCGACCACGACGATGTCGTTCGGATAGATCGCCGGGTCGTCATACGCACCGCGGCTGATCGCTTCGAGATTGTAGAGCGTCGCCATGCGCTGGCCGTCGACGGTGCGGAACACCACCACGTCGCGCGAATTGGCGTATTCGCTCAGCCCGCGAGCCTTGGCGACGGTGGTGAGCAGCGAAGTCTTGCCGAGGACCGGATAGACGCCGGGGGCCGTGACCGCACCGTAGACGGTGACTTCGCGCTCGGTCGTCTGGGTGACCAGCGTCGTGACCTGCGGGTCCCTGACGAATTGTCCGCGCAGGCGCTGGGCGATGCGGGCGGAAACTTCTGCAGGCTGGAGGCCGGCGACTTCGACCGTACCGATGAGCGGGAAACTGATCTGACCGTTGGAATCGACCGTGACTTCGCGCCCACTCAGCTCGGGGACGCCGAACACGTCGACCTTGAGGCGATCGTTGATCCGGATCGGGCCGACTTCGGGAACGCGGTTGAGGTCCGACGCCGATGGGGCAGGCAGATCGCCCTCGACCACGGCGATATTTTGCGCGCCACCGACCGGGCCGGGCGCATTGCTGCACGCGGCGAGCAGCGAGGCTCCCATCGCGATGGCCAAGGCAACGTTGAATTTCATTTCGACCCCGATCGTCTCACATTCCCGAAACCTTGCGGCGGCTTTTTGCCGGCATGTCCGCAGCGGCCGAACCGGGCGCTCCCATCCAAACAGCCCCGAGCGCGGCCAGGGCGGCCAGCGAGGGGACGCGGAGTGGGTAATCGACCAAGCTCCAAAGGCCAAGGATAAAAAGCACCGCAACCCCGGTCCAGGCAAGCTGGTGCGCCCCGCGTTTCAGGGGCAGGCGGATCCAGATTGCGCGCGTGCGCCGGACCAGCACGACGATCGACAGCCCGAGCAGGACAAGCGCGACGAATCCGAATTCGAGGACCCATTCGAGCCAGTCGTTATGGACGTGATTCCAGTAGGCGAAGCCGAGCATTTCGAGCGGCTCGTGCACCTGGAAGACCTCGACGAACGAGCCGACGCCCGATCCGAATGGGAGGTACTGGCCGAGAAATCCCGCGACCGATTGCCACACCACCAGGCGATATTCTTCGGCCACGTCCCCCGTCGCGACGCGATCCACCGCCTCGGCCTGCGAGAAGGCAATGGCGAGAAACCCGGCAAGCGCGACAACGCCGATCGCGCCGGCGACATAGACCGGCTTGAGCGAGCGGGCGCCGCGCCGGGCGGGCGGCTTTTCGTGCGCGCGAATGAAACCGGCGCTCGCCAGCGCCGCGACCACGAGGAAGACGAGGCCGCCGCGCGAACCGGTCGCCAGCGTCAGGAGGACGAACGCCACCGCCGTCGCCCCCGCCACCGAATGGACGAGCGCGCGCGAAGGACCCTTGGCGCGTAACGCCAGCAGCGCCAGCGGCGGGATTGCCGCACACAGCAGCGCAGCCTGGTGATTGCGGTTGGCGAACAGTCCGACCGGGTAGCCGTCATTGGTGATGCGGTAGGGGTACAGCGCCTCGTTGCCGCCGCTGGCCGCCTGCGCCACGGCCAGCATCGCGCTGAGACAGGCCAGCCCGATCACGAGATAGAGGATTCGCAGGTGCTGCTCCTTGTCGAGCTGGATCGCGAGCAGCACGACCGCGGCAGGGACGGACATCGCGTAGAACGCGTTCCAGCCGCGGTGGGGCGACAGGGTCAGCGGTCGCCACGCATCGTCGAGCCCGACCAGCGCCCCCGCCTCGACCGCAAGTTCGCGGCCCGGCAGGGCGGACCAGATGGCGTGGGGCAGAGGAACGAGGTGGAGCCCGATCACCGCCACGATCGCGGCCATCATCAGGACGACGAAACGGTGTTCGGCGATCTGGTCGCGGGTGACGGAGGCAATCCCCACCGCGAGGCACACGATCGCCACCGGACGCAGTACGACCAACGACAGGATGTCGCCGCGCGATCCGCCGCCGAGCAGGAAGGCGCAAACCAGCAGGACGCATAGCGCCACGAAAGGAAGGCTGAGGGCGTACCGCGCGGGGCGCGATTTTCTAGAAGATCGCATCGCCTTACTTCATCAGGCCCTTGCGGCGCATTTCCGCAAGGCTTTCCTCGTAGGAGCTCGCTTGCGGTCCCGAAGCCTTGGCCCAGGCCGCGAGGCGCGCGATCCCGCGTTCGAAATCGTAGGCCGGGGTGAAACCGAGCAGGCGCTCGATCTTCGCCATGTCGGCATAATTGTGGCGAATGTCGCCGAGGCGGAAATTGCCGCTCACCTCGATCGGGACATCGGCCTCGAGCAGGCGCGACAGCGTCTGCGCCACCGTCATCACGGTAACGGGATCGCCGGTACCGACATTGAACACCTCGTTCGCCGCCGCCGGGTGCTCGATTCCGAGCACCGTCGCCTCGACGACGTCGTCGACGAACACGAAGTCTCGGCTCTCCTCGCCGTCCTCGAAGATGTTGATCGGCTTGCCCTGCATCATCAGGTTCGAGAAGATCGACAGGATGCCGGTATAGGGGTTGGACAGCGACTGCCCGGGACCGAACACGTTCTGGTAGCGGAAGGCGACGCCTTCCACCCCGATCGAGGGACACACGGTCATCACCAGCTGTTCCTGCACCTGCTTGGTGATACCGTAGACCGAGCTTGGGTGGATCTTGGATTCCTCGTCGGTCGAGACAAGCTCGAGCGGGCCGTCGATTCCCGGATGCTTCACCTCGAAATCGCCCGCCTTCATGTCGGCTTCGGCGCGGTGTTCGGGATAGACAAAGGTGCCGTCGGGCGCGCGGTAGCGGCCTTCGCCGTAGATCGAACGCGAGGAGGCGACGACCACGCGCTTCACCGCATGCTCGCCATTGGCGAGGATATCGAGCAGCAACGCGGTGCCGCCGATATTGACCGCATTGTAGCGCTCGATCTCGTACATCGACTGGCCGGTGCCGGTCTCGGCGGCGAGGTGGACGACCGCGTCCTGTCCGGTCAGCGCGCGTTGCAGCAAGTCGCGGTCGGTTACCGAGCCACGAACAAAATTCGTCTTGGCCGCGACAGCGCGGTAGCCTTCGGATTCTTCGGGGCGGTCGCCGTGGACCTGCGGCAGCAGGTTGTCGAGCACGGTGACTTCGTGTCCGCACTCGACCAATCGAAGCGCGAGCCGCGAGCCGATGAAGCCCGCCCCGCCGGTGATCAGTACCTTCATGCGGGCGCCCCTTCGATCAGCGAGACGCTCTGCTTGATGTTGCCGGGCGAGGACGCGCCGAACACCACCGACTGGACGTTCAGCCGGTTGATGTACTCATAGGCTTCCGGTGCCGGCACCGCGCCCGAGGCTAGCGTCGACATCGCCATGATCGGATATTTCTCGCCGTCGTTCTCGGCCAGCACCGCCTCGTATTCCTCGACGCCGGGCGACTGGAGGTAACCGATCTTGTTGATCGAGGCGCAGATCACGACGTCCTCGATACCCCATTCGATCAGCTTCCGGCGCAAGAACGGCAGGTTCTGCGTGATCAGGCCCGGATAGGCGCCGTATTTCTTCCGGATATGCTCGCAATAGGCGACGAATGGCTCGGCTACATCGTAGCCCAGCATCAGGTCGACGATGATGTTCTGCAGGAAGACCACGCGGACGTCGAGATCGTGGTAGATCTCCATCTCCTGGTCAACGAGCATCTTCATCAGCTTGACCGCGTCGAGCGTGGCGACCGCCATGCCGCCCTTGAGCATCTTGCCGAACGCCGACTTGGCCCCTTGCGCGAAGAGAATTTCCTGCACCGCGCCGACCATGCCCTTGTCGTTGACCATGCTGGCATATTTATGGGGGTAGGGGATCGACGGGTACCAGCGCAGGTGACCGTATTTCTCGGGCTCGGCGCGGAACCGGTCGCAGATGCCCTTCGCGCGGTCGTTGCTGTTGAGCATGATGCCCTCGATCCCGGCCTCGATCGCGTGGTCGTAGACCGCCATCACGTTGTCGAGTTTGGCGAAGCGCTCGGCGCGTTCCTGCGCCTTGTCCTGGCTCATGTGGTTGATGCCGAAGAACTGGTTGTCGCCGAAGACGATCCGGTCGATGGTCATGCCGCGTCTCCCGCTGCGCGCGCCGCATCGTCGGCGAACAATTGCTCCATCACGCGCAGATCGGCGGTCGCATCGGCGAAGGTGCAGCGCACGGGCTTGCCCTCCCTGATCGAGGCGACGAAATCGAACAGCTGCGCGGTGTATTCGATCCCGCGGACGTAGAACGGCACGCTCGAGAACACGTCGGTGATGTAGAGCTGGTTCCAGCCCTGCTTGAAGCCGTGCGCTTCGTTCGCTTCGGCGAGGAAGATCTTCATCCCGTGCTGGTCGACCTGGATCTTGCCCTTCTTGCCGAAGACCTCGAACTTGTTGGTCGGCTTGCGGAAGCTGGCATCGGACCAGTTGACGTAGATCGAGCCGGTCAGCCCGTGGTCGTAGAACAGGTTCGAGGCGACGATATCCTCGACCTGCTTCGAATAGACTTTCGACAGCGTGGTGCCGCCGACGCTGTCCGGCGCGCCGAAGAAATAGGCGATCAGGTCGATCGCGTGGCTCGCCATCTCGTAGACCGCGCCGCCGCCATTGGCATGCGTCGCGCGCCAGCCGGCCTCGCCCACGTCGCGCACGATCGTGCCGCTGAACATCTCGCTGCGGAAGCGCAGCGGTTCGCCGATCAGGCCCTCGTCGACGAACGCCTTCGCCTTGGTGAACATGTCGTTCCAGCGATTGACGTAACCGACCTGGTTGACGAGGCCCGCCGCGTCGAACCCGGCGGCGAAACGTTCGCCATCGGAGGATTTGAGCATGAACGGCTTCTCGACGAAGGCATGCAGCCGCCGTTCGAGCACCGCGTCGAGGATCTCGGGGTTGTGGGCGGGCGGGGTGCAGACGAGCACCGCATCGAGCTCCTCACCCTTAAGCAGGCCCTTGTAATCCTTGTAGGTGCCGACGCCGGTATACTTGCCCATCATGGTGGTGACGAGTTTCGACGGATCGGCGACGCCGGTCACCTCGGCGTGGTCGTGCGCATTGGCGATCGAGAAATGGGTGATCCCCATGCGCCCGGCACCGATAATGCCGAGCTTCAGATCAGTGGTCATGAAACGTATCCGGTCGTCTGTTCGAGCGCCGGTCAGCCCCGGCGGGGAATGGCGCGCCTTCTAGTCGCTCGAATGGTCAAGTCAAACCGTTGAAGGGCAAGTCGCCCGCGGTTCGTTGCACCTCGCAGCAGGCTCATTCGAGCCCGCGAATATCGCCCGCCGCGATCGCCTCTTCCAGCCAGGCATAGGTCTGCGCGATACCTTCGCGCAACCCGTATGACGGTCGCCAGCCAAGGGCGTGCAGGCGGCTGCTGTCCATCAGCTTCTTCGGCGTGCCGTCGGGCTTCGAGCGGTCGTGGACGATTGCGCCCTCGAAGCCGACCACCTCGTTCACAAGCTTCACCAGCTCGAGGATCGAGATGTCTTCACCGAAGCCCACATTGATGTGACCATCGTCCGAGTAGTCGCGCATCAGGAACACGCAGGCGTCGGCGAGGTCGTCGACATGCAGGAATTCGCGCAGCGCCGAGCCGGTGCCCCAGATTTCCATCGTCTCGTCCCCGGCCAGCTTTGCCTCGTGCGCCTTGCGGATCAGCGCGGGCAGGACGTGGCTCGATTGCAGCGAGAAATTGTCGCCCGGGCCGTAGAGATTGGTCGGCATGGCGGAGATGAAATCGCGCCCGTGCTGCGCGCGATAGGCCTGCGCCAGCTTGAGCCCCGCGATCTTGGCGATGGCATAGCCTTCGTGGATCGGGTCGAGCGGGGCGGTCAGCAGCGCGTCTTCGGAGATCGGCTGGTCGGCATGCTTGGGGTAGATGCATGACGAGCCGAGGAAGAGCAGCTTTTCCACGTCAGCGCGGTGCGCCGCCTCCATCACGTTGGCCTCGATCAGGAGGTTGTCGTGGAGGAAATCGACCGGGGCCTGTCCATGCGCGCCGATGCCGCCGACCTTTGCCGCCGCGAGGAACACCGCATCGGGTCGCTCGGCGGCGAACCAGTCGCGCACCGCAGCCTGGTCGGTCAGGTCGAGCGTTTCGCGACCGGCGGTCAGGATTACGCAGTCTTCGCGCGCGAGTCGCCGAACGATGGCCGATCCGACGAGCCCGCGATGCCCGGCGACGAAAATTCGCTTGCCGGTCAGGTCGTAAGGCTCACCCAGCGCCATGCGCGGCTCAGCCCCGATTGGGGTTCGGGTCCGGGTGTTTTTTGATCCCGACCCGTGCCAGCATCAGGTGCCAGAAGAACTTGGCGATCTGCGGATAGCGCTTGAGCAGCTCGGGCCGGTCGATCGTGCGGATCAGCCAGGCCATGTAGATCTTCCACCAGAACCAGTGGATCTCCTTGCGGTTGCCCGCATACCAGTCGAACACCCCGCCGACTGCGGCGACGATGCTCGCATCGAGCCGGTCGCGGTGGAGATAGCCCCATTTTTCCTGCTTGGGCGCGGTCATGCCGAGGAACACGACGTCGGGCTTGAACGCGTTGACCGCCGCGATCATCGCGTCGTTGTCTTCGTCGGTGAATTCGGGCTTGAAGGGCGGCGAATAACTGCCGACTTCGATATCGGGATAGTCACGGTGGGTGCGTTCTTCCATCTTCTTCAGCGTCGCGGGCGAAGCGCCGAGGAAGAACACGCGGCCCTTCTTCGCCTGCAGCCGCTCCATGAAGTGATAGAAGATGTCCGGCCCCTGATTGGGCTTCATCGTCTTGCCGTCGAGCACCACGCTGGCGAGGCCGAAATAGACCCCGTCGAGGCATAGGTAATCGGCCTGCTGCATCGCGTCGCGATAGGTCTCGTCGCGGGTGGCGTTGCCGTAGCTGATCGGGCTGATCGTCTGGATCGTCGAGCACGGGCGGCGCAGCGGGATCAGCGCCAGGTCTTCGTTGTAGACCGCATAGCCCATCGCCTCGACGCACTGGTCGGGGCTCGCGCGGTCGGGTTTCGCGCCCGATGTGGTCGCGGGCTCGACATCAGCCATGGCGATAGGAATCGCTGTTGAAGATCGGATCGTCGTGGCGCGCAAAGAACAGGTCGATCTGCCACAGCGCCCCGTCGGTCGGACGGTTGAGGATGTCGACCAGGTGGCTGACGCGGAACCCGCGCTCTTCCATAAAGGCGATCATCTCGTGGAACAGCAGCGTGTCGGGCGAGTGGCGGAAATTGTAGGCTTCCATCACGATGTACTTGGTCTGCGCGAGCGTCTTTTCCGCGCTTTCGAGGATCGGTTTCTCGAAACCGTGCGTGTCGAACTTCATGAAGAACGGGCCCTCGAGCCCTTTCATTTCCACCACGGCATCGACCGAATGCACCGGCACGGTACGCATTTCGCCTTCGCTGCCGTGGATCGTGCTGCCGTCGAGATCGGGGGTGACCGCCAGCTCGACCGTGCCGCCATCGTCCTTGCCGGCGACCGCCTGGACGTAATCGAAGCGCGGGTTCGAGGCCTTGAGCCGATCGAGATAGGGCCGCCGCTCGTCGAGCGGGTCGACGCCGACGATCCGCGCGTTCGGGAAGAGCTTCAGCGCCATCCGGCTCCAGTCGCCTTTCGCCGCGCCGAGGTCGATCACCGAATTGATGCCGTGGTCCCAGCCCGCGACCTGTCGCAGCACCGACTCCATGTCGACGCCCTTGCGATACAATTGCACACCGGTCGGCGCGATCAGGCTGTTGGCCAGCCCGAGCAGTTTCTTCTTCGCACTCATCGCTCGATCCTAGCCCAGCCTTCTCGAGAATTGCGGGATTATTTCTGGTTGTCGCGCTTCTTCGCTTCGGTCGCGATCCAGGCATAGGTCTTTTCCATGCCTTCGCGCAGGGTCTGAGACGGCGCCCAGCCGAGCTTTTCCTTGATCAGGTTGTTGTCCGAATTGCGTCCGCGCACGCCGAGCGGACCCGGGATATTGTGCACCGAGACGTCCTTGTCGGCGATGTCGATCACCATTTCGGCGAGGCCGTTGATCGTGATCATCTCGTCCGAGCCGATATTGACCGGACCCGCGAAATCGGAGCGCAGGAGCTTGGTCGTGCCCTCGATGCATTCGTCGATATAGAGGAAGGAGCGGGTCTGCTTGCCGTCGCCCCAGACCTCGATCGAGCCGCCGTCGTGCGCTTCGGCGACCTTGCGGCACATTGCGGCCGGGGCCTTTTCCTTGCCGCCCTGCCAGGTGCCGAGCGGGCCGAAGATGTTGTGATAGCGCGCGACCCGGCATTCCATCCCGTAATTGCGGTTGTAGGCGAGGTAGAGTCGTTCGGAGAACAGCTTTTCCCAGCCGTATTCGCTGTCGGGATTGGCGGGATAGGCCGAATCCTCGACGCAGTTCGGATTGTCGGGATCGAGCTGGTTGTGTTCGGGGTACATGCAGGCCGACGAGGAATAGAACACCCGCTTGATGTTCCGCTTGTGGCAGGCGTCGAGCACGTTGAGGTTGATCGTCGCCGAATTGTGCATGATGTCGGCGTCGTTTTCGCCGGTGAAGATGTAGCCGGCACCGCCCATGTCGGCGGCGAGCTGGTAGACCTCGTCGAAACGTTGGTCGACCACTTCGCGCACGAAGCGCTGGTCGCGCAGGTCGCCGATGGCGAAATCGTCGGCCTCGGTTTCGGCGTGTTCGTGGAACTTGAGGTCGACCCCGCGCACCCAGAAGCCTTCGCTCTTCAGGCGCTTGACGAGATGGCCGCCGATGAATCCCCCGGCACCGCAAACAAGGGCGGTCTTCTGCATGGCTAATGTCCTCATTCTCTTGCTCGCATAGACCCCACGCGACGGCGTCATCCAATCGCTCGTGAAGTTCAGGGCCTTGCGGGAAATACGGTTAAAAAAACTCTCGCAAGCCGCTTAGCAATGTCGAACCGATAATCAACCTGCGAGGCGGTATCGGGCTAAAGCTTGAGGTCTTCCATTTCGATCCCCTCGCGCACGACCCGCGCGGGATTGCCGGCCATGATCGTGTTCGACGGCACGTCCTTCGTGATCACCGCGCCCGAACCGATCACGCACTGGTCGCCGATCCGCACCCCGCCCATGATCACCGCGCCGATCCCGATCACGCACCATTCGCCGATATGGGTGTGCACCTTCTCGCCGTCGTAGCGGCCCAGGCTCTTCTTGGGGACCAGCTTGTGGCTGAGGATCGTCACACGCGAGGTCAGGATGGTGTGCGCGCCGACATGGATGCCCTGCGGGAAATAGCGATCGAGATTGAGCCCGCGCTCGATTTCGCAGGTCGGGTGGATGTCGTATCCGGCGAGCTTGTAGCGGTACCAGCGCAGTCGCTGGACCGCCTTGGCGATGCTCTGCCGCAGGCCTTTGGTTTCTTCGCTCACGCTCACGCTCCCTGCGGTTCGACCAGTTGGCGCAACCAGTTGTCGATCGAGAACTGGCTGGTGTCGAGGATCGATTCGATCGGCCGCGCGAGGAATTCCGGGACACCCGAGAAATCGTGCCCGTCGACCACGTGGAACCGGTCCTCGCGGTAGAAGGGTTCGTCGAGGATCCGGCGGTTCTCGGTCACGATCTTGCGTTCGGCGCACATGTTTTCGATCACCCGCATCGTATAGCCCGACTGCCGGTGATTGGCGAAATCGAAGGTCCCGCGCGAACGCTCGAGCAGGTCGATGACACTGTCGAATCCGATCCCCTTGCCCGTCAGTCCCGGAATCGGCTTGCGCTTGCGCAGCAAGGTCGCGCGCATCACCGGGCTGCAGACCAGGTGGAAATGGGTGGCGAGACCGTGCTGTTCGGCGAAGGCGTGGAGCCGCGCGAGCGCGTCGAAGCGATGCAGCGTACCGATCGCCCCGACGAAATAGAGATCGAAATCCTTGGGCCGATCGCGGTCGATCTCGAAGAAGGTCGGGATCGCGAACAGCGGCAGGTAGGCGATCCCCAGCGCCTCGGCGTCCTCCGGGTCGAAGGTCGCGGCGTGATCGAAGAAAGGGAGCCACGGGGTGAAATCGTGGGTGGTCAGCGAATCCCAATTGTAGAGCACGAAGCGCGCGGAGGGGTGCAGTTCGCGCAGGCGCTGGACGGTTTCGGGCGCCATGTGGTGGACCTGGATGAACAGGACGACGTCGTAATCCTTGCCCGCGCTCTGCTCGACGATGCGGCGGTGATAGGCGTCGAGCTGCTTGCGATAGATCCCGCCGGCGAGTTTCTTCGCCGTCTTGGCGGCGAAGCTGCGATCCTCGAGCGGGTGGAAATCCACCGTATGGCCCAGTCGCTCGCCCGCCGCACGGATCTCGCGCGGATAGGAATGGAAATCGATGCCGATGAACAGGATGCGAGCCATGCGGGGATCAGGCGGCCTGCATCTTGCGCGAACGCGGTGCGTCACGCCGTTCGCCGAAGGAGGCGCTCCGCCTTGGGTTGAGCAGCAGCCCGCTGAAGACCAGCATGAGGAAGAAAGGTGAGAGAAACAGTGCCTCGGCCGAGAGCGACAGGAAGATCAGCGCGGCGAACAGCCATCGAGGTCGGAACAGCCTTTGCCTGTAGGCGCCCCAGAAGAAGATCAGACTGATCGGGATGCCGACGCTGTACAGCAGGGTGACGATGCCGTTCGAATTGGCGCGATCGGTAATGTTGTCGACCGAAAGCTCGGCTTCGCGATACCCGACCCGATTGGCGACGTCGAAATACCTATCGTAATCGAACCCGATCCCGGTCAGCGGTTTTTCCATCACCACGCTCAAGCCGGTCCGCAGGTCGAATTCGCGTGCCTCGGCCGAGCCGCTGAACTCGCCGTAGAACTTTTCCCCGACATTGTAGGTCGTGTAGGCGGCCAGCGGCAGCAGCAGGACCGGGCCGATCAGGAACAGGCCGAACTGCTGGGCACCGCGGCTTTCCTTCAGCCAGCGCAGATAGACCACCCCATACTGGAGGATCAGGATCACCGCGCCGGTGGTCGACTGGGTCGCGATGACGGCCAGCGTTGCGAGCCCGATATCGAAGGCCGAGAAACGCCGCAGGAACAGGCAGATGAACAGGAAGATATTGAGGTAGATCTGGAACACGCCGGGCTCGAAGAAGAAGCCGTCGGGTCGTTTGAAGAAGGTCGCATTGGCGACGAATTCATGGAAGGTGAAGACGTAAAGAAAGGTCTCGTAAATCGCGTCCTGGACCCGGAACGAGACGAAGAACTGCGGGATGGCGAGGTAGACGATCGGGGTCAGGACGGCCTGGTAGGCCATCAGCTTCAGCAGCGGATAAAGGTCCGCCGAGAGGGTGCCGGGCTTGCGATCGACATAAAGCAGGAGCAGCGCCGCGCCGGCGAGGAAGTTCGCCAGTCGCGTCGCGAGAGCGACCAGCTGGAAGGATTCGCCGCCGATCAGTGCCACCGCCACGGTCGCGGCGAGAAGCATCCAGATGCCGACCCATTCGACCTTGAGGATCTGCAACGGGTTGCGCAGCGCGAAACAGATCAGCACCACGATGGCGAGCAGCGGCAGCCGCGGGATCGAAAGGAGCCCGCCGGAGATGAGAATCCCGGCGAACAGCGCGATCTGACGCAGCCGCTGGCGCACCAGCGCATTGCGCAGCAGGCCCCTTCTTGCCGTGTCGATCCTCGTGTCCATTTCAGGCAAACTCCCCGTCCGGACCGGTGCGATACCAGCCCTCGCGGCGCTCGCAATAGCGTTTGACGATCCGCGCCGGCGCGCCGGCCGCAATGCAGCGGTCGGGAATGTCGCTGGTGACGACGCTGTTGGCCGCGATTACGCAATGACTTCCGATCGAGGCCCCCGAAATGCAGACATTCTCGCCGATCCAGGAGCCGTCGCCGATCCGGACTTCGGCCAGTTGGGTCAGGCCCTGGTCGCGGATCGGGATCGAGGGATCTTCGAATGTGTGGCGATTGTCGGACACGAACAGGCGGTCGGCGGTCAGCACGCCAGCTCCGAATTCGACCCGCCTGGTGACCACGATATGCGCATGGTTGCCGATCATCGTCCGCGCCCCGACCTTGAGCAGCGGGGCGTGGTCGAACTCTTTCAGCACGGCGAGATAGGCACCGTACTGGAGCACCGAATCGTCGGCGAATTCGCAATAACGCGCGCCGTAGATCCGTAGCGGCCGCACGATCCGCACGCGCTTGCCCATCTGCCCGAAGAACGGCGCGAGCAGGCGATAGAACAGGATCGAAAGGTAATCGCGAATGCGGAAGTGGAGCATGGCCGGCCCGTGTCTGGATGCGCACCGCGCCTACACCGTGGCCGCGAGGGCGGCAAGGAGCCTGCGCCTAACTCCTTACCAGCGGGCGGAATTCGCGATGCCGCGCCGACAGATTCCACCACCCGTAACCGATCACCAGCGCCATCAGGAGGTAGACCCCGTCGCGCAGCAGGATGACATGGTCGAGCCCCAGCGTGTAACCGGTTGCGAGCGCGATCCCGAAGCCGAGCGCCGTGGCGAGTGTCCCGAGGCCATAGGCCACGACGTACCAAGTGTAGTCGATCACCACGTTGAACACGATCGCGAACGGTCCTGAAAGCGCGAACACGATCAACCCCGGGGCCAACAAGTAGACCCAGCGCAGGTCGGGGATGTAGCTGGGCAGGAACCACGCGAGGATCGGCTCGGCCAGCAGCGCGAGGCCGATGATCGTGGCGAACCCGTAGCCGAGATTGAACAGCAGCAGATTGCGCATCTCGCGGCGGACTTCGGGGATGTTTCCGGCCTTGCGGGCGCGCACTATCCCCGGGAGGAAGACCTGCTCGAGCAGGTTGGGGGTCATCTGGAACAGGGTCAGGAACAGGAAGGCGAGATAGAGCCGGCCGAGCTGTTCGAGGCCGAGCTCGCCGCCGACATACCAGCGCTCCATCTGGTTGATCAGCTGTACCGATAGCCCGGTCAGGAAAAGGATGAAGCCGGCCCGGAAGACGAGGCGGGCCAGCCGTCGGTTGTATTTGAGCTTTGTCGGCCACAGCACCGCGCGCGCCGCCAGCGCGGCGGCGACGAAGAGGACCGGCTGGATCACGATCGAGATGATCGCCATCAGCGGCGGATCGATGCCGAGGAATGGCAGCACGGAGAGCGAAGCGGCGATCGAAATCGCGTTGACGATGTTGATCGCCTTGAGCCGGCCCGCGGCCACCATCTCGTTGATCATCCACGCGCGCAGCAGCGTGCAGATGCCGCCGATTGCCGTCAGCAGCGCGGCGGCGCGGAACAGCGCTGTATCGACCTGCGTGAGCGCGACCAGAGCGGCCAGCGCGATGGCCAGCGCGATGGCCGCGAACAGCGCCCAGGCGAGATTGACGATCCGCTGGCGATAGGCGGGGCCGGCATGGCACAACAGGCGATAGCCGCCATTGAGCAGGCCGAAATGGAGCATGCCGGTGAACAGGATCACCGATTGCACCAGCGCGATCAGGCCGAGCGCCTCGTAGTCGAGCGCGGTCATGAACACCACGCCGCGCAGCAGCACGAACAGGTTCACCGCCAGACCGATGGCTACGAAGGCGGTGCGTGTGTTCATCATGTCCGGGTAGGGCGGTCGACCGGCGGTGCCGTCAGGCTTCGAGGATCGCGTCGATATACTCGCCGGGGAGGTCGGGCCGGACCTTGCGCGCCTCTTCCGCCGCCTGCCGTCGCGCCGATTTGAGCGGTTCCTGCATCGGTTCGTAGGGCGTCGCGGTGTTGAATGTCACGAACACCGCGGTGCGCCCGTTCCTGCAGCGACTGCCGTAATGGTAGCACGCCGAAGGATCGACCAAGACGCCTTCGCCGGCCTTGCCGAAGAAGCGCTGGAAGTCGCTGCCACCGATCTCGCCGGCAATGTCGTCGTCCGACAACCGGCGGATGATCGGGCGCCTGGCCACGGACTTGCTGCGCTGGCGATCGATATAGACGAAGGGCCCGTCCGCGTCGTCCTCCACGTCGTTGACGTACATCACGAGGTGGAGCGACTTGATGTCGCCGTAATCCTTGTGCCACATCTGGCTCGCGCGCAACTTGCCCTCGGTGGGGAAGGAATGCAGCACCTGGATGCTGTCGAACAGGAAGTGCCCGTCGAAATAGGCGTCGGCTGCCCCAAGGACCTCCTCGGAGAAGGCCAGGCGGAAAACAGGATCGTCGGCGGTAAAATCTTCCGCACGCATGACGTTTTCGAACGGGTGGCCTGCGGTGCGCGGCACGACCTGTGCGGCGCGGGGCATATATTTCTCGCGGATTTCGTCTAGCAGGGCCGGCGCGATCGGCGTCGCGGGCGCGATCCCATCGTTCTCGATCCGCGCGAGCTTATCTCGATCGAAGCGAGTCTCGGCCCGCGGCGGCCTGGCGGGGCGCGCAAGGGTGTTCTTCAACTTGCCGAGCATGCGCACAGGCACCAGCCGCCAACGCAGGAAACCGTAGGTATCTTTCAGGATCGCGGTCGCCATAATCCACTCTTTCCGTGGCCCGATATCGGGTCCGCGTGAGCGCTTACAACCTTTCGGCCTTGACGACAAAGACCTTCGCCATCAGCGCTCCGTCGGATTTGCGCGAGAGCGAGGCCGTGGTCGCCAGCCTGCCGCCCTCGATCCGATGCGAATGGAGCCGGTAGACGATCGTGTCGGTGATGTCGCAATTGGCGTAGTACATGATGTCGCGCGCCAGCGTGCTCCAGCGCAGCTCCCAGCGGGTGTCGCCGCTGGCGGCGTGGGCATTGAAGTGCTGTGCTTCGCAGGTGTCGGCGATGATCGGATAGGCCGCGAAATAGAGCAGGCCGACGCCGTTGAGGTCGTGATAAGGGTTGAGCTCGTATTCGAACTCGGTCTCGATCGCATCGGTCAGCTGGAGCGTCATGCCCCCCAATCCGAGCGTATCCTGCGTGCCTTTCTTGATCCGGCGATATTCCTCGACGAACTGGGGCGGCTGGGCGAGATCGGTGATCGAATTCTCGGCGACCTGCGGCTGGCTCTTGACGAGGTTGGTGTTCCCTTCGCCGCCGCGACGCGAGAAGCTGGTGATCATCTGCGAGACGATGCGCTTGTCCTGCGCGGCGAGCGACTCTAGTTCGAAACGGCTGATATACATCCCACCGCCAAACCGGGAGATTTCGCCCGACAGGCGGACATCCTCGGCTTCCTCGAAGCTCGATAGCGGCTGCGTGGCGTCATGGCGCACCCGGGCGAAGGTCGCGTAGAGGCGATTGCCCATCTCGTCGGCCAGCGCCGCGGATCGCTGGCCGAGGCCGGCGCACAGCAGTTCCCAGTGCGACGCCCCGATTTCCTTGAACAGCCAGCTTTCCGACAGGCTTTCGATCGCCATTTGCGGCATGTTCAACTCGAACCGACGGACATAGCCGTCTTCGGTGTCCTGGTTGATGCCGTATAGGGTGGGGCCGTCTCCGTCGCGGCTTTCGCAATAGGAAACGATCTGCGCGAGCGACGTGAATTCAGTCCATTGCGTATCCGAGATCTCTTCGCCGAGTTCCCGTTCGAGGCCGACGCGCAGGTTCATCAGGTCGAAGCTGTCGACACCCAGTTCCTCGAACGGGCGTGACAGGTCCTGGCCGACGAGATCCGGCTGGGCTTGCTCGATCAATTTGCGAAAACGGCTCAAGAATGGCCTCCCTTTTTCGGTGGGGCAGGCAGGTGCGCCACCCAGTCCTCGGACACGTCATTCGAGACCCGTCGCGCCGGATTGCCGAGGTAGACGCCCGGTTCGGTGATCGACTTGTTGACCAGCGAATCCGGCCCGACCACCACGTTGTCGCAGATCGTCAGGGGGCCGATCAATGTTGCGCCGGAAGACAGCACGACATTGTCGCCGAATTCGAACACTCTGCGTTCGGCATGCTTGCGCAGATATTCGGGATCGCCAGGGCGGCCAGTCACCAGCTTGACCCCGGCCATGATGACCACGCGGCCTGGCGAATAAACCCCGTTGCCGCCGATCAGCACGCCCGTGGGGTGCGCGATCGAGAGCGCGAACACGTCTACCGAGCTCGAATCCACGTCGATCGCATAGGACGAGTAGAGCGAACGGTCGATCAGCGCCGAAACGCCCCAGCCGACCAGCGGCACGCGATAGGCGAAGAAGCGGGACAAATTGATCCGGAACCGGACGTTGCGCTCGATATACCAGAGATCCCCGAGGAGGGTGCGCAGGCGACGGAACATGCTCATGTGCTCGGTCCTTTCGCTAGTCCCGCCCCGTCCATGATGGCATGCTTCACCCGGGCGATGTTCCGCTCCGAATAGAGCTCGGGATAGGGGAACGGGTTGCCGCGGTAGGAGGCTTCGGTCATCGCCGCGACGAAATGCTCGGCGGTGGCCGGATCGACGCGCGGCAGTTTGGCCACCGGCGTGCGCATCGCCTCGCGCAGTTCCTTCCAGCTCGCCACGCGCTTGATGCCGGGCAGGTCGTCGTAGAAGATCTCGCCCATCACGCACACGCTCTTGCCGAGGTTCGCGGCCTCCCATCCGACCGTGCTGGTCATCGTGACGACGCGTTCGCAGCGCTTGAGCACGGCGCGCCCCGGCACTTCGGCGGGCAGGTAGCGCAGCGCCGAATAATTGTCGCGCAGGGTGCGGAACTTGGGCCGCAGCAGCGCGCCTTTGTCTACCGGGTGTTCCTTCACCACCAGCACCTGGTGCGGGCCGAGGCACTTGAGTATGTTCTCGATCGAGGCGGCCTGGTTGGCCATGAATTCGCTCATGTAATTGAGCGTTGCCTCGGGCTCCTGGTGGAGCGGGTAGAAGACGATTTCCTTGTCCTCACCGATTTCCTCGAGCCGATCGTAGGGTCGCATGAAGCTCGCGAAGAAGGTCTGGATCCGCTTCGAATATTCCTCGAGGTAGGATTCATAGCGGAACGCGCCCGTGCGGCTGCGGCGGTCGCGCCACCACCACTGGATGGTCTTGAGGACGCCCGCCGCGAGTGGCCGGAGATCGCGCCGCCCGGCGAGGTTCTTGACGTAGAACGGCTTGTAGTCCTGCTGCCGCAATTCCTCGAAATAGGCGGCTGCTTCTGCCTTCGCCTCGGCACCGGGTTCGGGCAGGTCGAAGGTGCGGCCCGAGATCGTCATCGGGTCGGGCAGCCAGTAGAAGAAATCCTCGACCACGCAGTTCATGCCCGCGAGATAGGGGATGTCCCGCGCACGGCTTTCGATCAGCAGGACCTCGGAAATCTCGATCGCGACGAGCTCGTTGAGCACCGCGACGGGCTCGAAGCGATCGAGCAGGCCGCGCCAGAAGGCGATTTCCTTGCCGAGGATCTCGATCCGCTTGTCGTGGTCGTAACGCCCGAGAAAGCGCTCGGCCATGAACGAGGTGTAGAGATAGTGCTCGGGCACCTCGGCAGGCGTGATCGCATCGTAATCGGCTTCGAAGCACGCCGCGACCTCGGCCCCCGTCGCGCGCACCTGCGCTGCTTCCTCGCGCGTCAGCGTCACGTAGACCGCCTCGTAGGCGTCGTCACGCAGTTCGGGGAAGAAATCGGCCTGGTAGCCGCGCGCGAACATCAGGATGCGCGGTTTGGTCGATGCTGCGTCAGGCATAGAACTGTCCGGTCCGGCCGAGAATGGTCATGGCGGGGTCGATATCGGCGAGCGCCACGGGCGCGCCGCCATCGAGGTGCGACTGGACGAAGGCGAAGAGCACTTCCTGCCCGCGGACGATGTCGCGCTTGAGCGCGGTATTGGCGGCGCGTGCCGCCGCGTCACCCTCGAGACAGGCCGTGAGCTGGAGCATCGGCGCCAGCGCACCCTGTGCAGCGTTTCCGGCGTCGAACTCGACCTGCTGGGTTGCGGGATAGGGGTTGGCGTCGTCGGCGGCGGCGAAGGCCAGCGAATGCCCGTCATTCATCACCGCAAAGCGCGCGCGCTCGCAGGACAGGTGGAAATCGATCCCGTGCGCGCGGCTGATATGACCGGCGAAACCGTCCTCGAACCACACGCTGGCAGCAAGGATGGCGGGATCGTTGACGATGGTGTCGCCGTCGCGCTCGACCTCGCCCAAGCGGGCCTGCACCGACTGCACTTCGCGACCGGCGGCGGCGAGCAGGATCAGGTCCACCGAGTGCGGATGGGCCCAGAAGAGCGCCCCCGGACCCATGTCGACCCGCGCCTCCAGCAGTTGGCCGTAATCGCCCGAGGACGCCCGCGTGACCGCGTCGCGATAGATCGCAAAATGGCGTCGCACCGCCCCCAGCGTCACGAACACGTCGTCGCGGGCGAAAATCTCTTCGAGCCGACGCAGTTCGGCCACCGAATTGCAGATCGGCTTTTCGATATGGAAGGCGCGCACGCCTGCCTCGAAGCAATCGGAGATGATGTCCGCGCGCCCGATCGTGCGGGTGGCGATCCCGGCGAGCGCCGGGGCACCGTCGGCCAGCAGGGCCCTGTGATCGGGATAGGTGCGCGCCACGCCATAACGTTCGGCCGCGCGGGCGAGGCCTTCCTCGTTGGGATCGCACAAAGCGACGAGGTCGAGCCCGTCGGCGGCCTCGATCGCCTCGGCATGGGCGAGCGGGAACCAGCATTCGGGCGCGAATTTCCGCACGCCTTCACTGGTGAAGGCGCCCATGCGCCCGCATCCGATCACCGCCGCGTCCATCGCTCAGTTCCAGTCCAGCAGGTAGGTGACGGCGTCGTCCTTGCGCGCGTCGAGATCGGCATAGGCCCGCGCGATGTCCTCGCCGCGATAGCGCCCGGAAAGGATCGGGGCGGGATCGAGCCGCCCGTCCTCGATCAGGCGCGCGAGATAGGCGATGTTGGCGCGCTCGTTGAAACGGTTGAAGCCGCGGCTGTCGTCGTGCTCGGGCGACCAGCCGACCGCTTCGATGCTGAGCTGCTTCATGTAGAAATACTGGCTGTCGAACGGGTTGGTCTCGGGCGCCGGCTCGCCGCGACCGGGAAAGCCGAGGCAGGCCACGGTGCCGTTCTGCCCCGCCGCGTGCAGCGCGATGTCGATGTCGCCCCAGCCATTGGTGGTGGTGATCACGACATCGGCGGCGAGCGTGTCGAGGGATGCATCGTCGCGCGCGAAAACCTGCTTTGCACCATAGCCGCGCGCAAGTTTCGCCGGGGCGGCCTGTCCCGACAATGCGTAGACCTCGGCCCCCGCGAGTTGCGCCATCGCCACCGAGGCGAGGCCGAGCGCGCCGAGACCGATGACGAACACCTTCGAGCCCGCGCGCACATCGCTGCGCAGCACCGCGTTGTACCCCAGATGGAAGAGGTAGGCCGCGACCACCCGGTCCGCATCGGCGCCCTCGGGCAGGCGGTAGAGGATGTCGGCCTCGGCCAGCAGATGGTGGCTGCGATGCGAGGCGAAGCTCAGCACCCGGTCGCCTTCGACCACGCTTTCGACGTCTTCGCCGCAAGCGGTCACTCGCGCGACATTGCAATAGCCCTGCAGCCGCGGATAGACGACGCCCGGACGCAGCGGCGGCAGGCCGCGCCATGCGGCGAGCTCGGTACCCGGCGAGATCGCGCTGACCACCGTTTCGCACAGCACTTTGCCCGGACCCGGCGCGGCGAGCCTCTCCTCGCGCAGCGCGAGCTCGCCCGGTCCGTCGAGCCAGACGACCTTGGCGTTCGCCCCGCTCACAGCGGGAAGCCCTTGCCGACGGTGATGTAGCCGTGCCCCTCGTCGCGATCGAGCGGCGCATGCGAGCGGAAGCCGAGTTGCTCCTCGATCGTTTCGATATCGCCTTCCGCTTCGGGTGGCGGGTCGCGGCGCACGAAGCGGTTGGGCTTGGTCTCTTGCCAGATTGCCGGGTTGCGATGCTGGTCGAGGATAAAGCGCAGCCCGTTCGGCTCGACCCCGAGCCATTCCTCGAACATCGCGTCGAAGCGGACCGGCTGGTCCTCGTAATGCCGCACCAGCGCCAGTGCGTCATCGCGGGTCAGCCGCCCGTGGCGGATTTCGCGGCAGGCATGGTCGGTGACCTTCGAATAACCGTGCTTCACCATCTTCAGGTGATCGTGCAGGTCCATGTAATTGTAGCAGTCGACATGGTCGTAGGTGTCGAAGGTGCGCGCGAAATCAGCCCCCTGGTAGCCATAGGTCTCGACCATCTGCTCGTGCTGCGCCTTCGGGTCCCAGCGCACGTAATTGCCGAGATAGATTCCGCGCACGCCGACCGCATCGAGATCGGCATCGTCGGGATAGCGATACTGCCAGACGTCCTCTTCGCGCAGAGTGTCGAAGATCGAGAGGATGTCGTCCGCCTCGTGCCCCATCAGGTCGTGGTCGCGGCGGTAGCGGCGGGTCATCTCGACCTCGTGCTCGTGGCTGAACATGCCGACCTGTTCGAGGCCCTGGTGCGCGCCCCAGATGATCAGCGGGACCTGGTATCGCACCGCGGTCTGCACCGGGAACACGGTTTGTCCGGCGAGGCACGGCCAGTACATCGAGCCGAACATCCTGAGCGTAGTGCGGGTTATGTTCTTGACCGAGACCGGGTTCACGTTCTGGACCAGGATGTCGCAATCGAGCTTGATCCGCAGATTGGCGAGGTTGCGGATGCCCAGCGGGGTGTTGAAATACTTGTTGTAGGTGACCAGCAGCGGGTTGAGCCCGAGCCGTTCCTTCACCGTGTGAACGATGAAGTGGCTGTCGCCCGCGCCGCTGACAGGCACGATGCAGTCGTAATTCGTGCCCGTCTTGCTGCGATAGGGGGCGACGATCTCTTTCAGCTGCTCGAACCGCGCATCGAAATCGAGCCGGTCCTTTTCCTCGTGGATCCGGCAGCCCGAGCAGATGCCCTCATCGTCGATGACGAGGCCGAGCGCGTGGCTGGTGGTGTAAAGGCAGCGCTTGCACGCGCGATGCTCGCGGTGCGGGCCGTGATTGGTGGAGGGCGGCGCGGTCATGCGTAGATCGTCCGGTGATAGGTGGCGGGGCGCACCGGCACGCCGACCAGCGCTTCCTTGTAGGCCTGCACAGCGTGTTCGCGATAGGACAGGAAATTGCCAATCGCGACCGCGTCGACCTGTTCGCGCTTGAGCAGGTCGGTCACGCAAGCGGCTTCGGAAATGCCGCCGAACGCAATCAGCGGGACATGGTCGGCGAGCCCGGCATCGAGCACGCGCGGATCGAAGGCGCCCGGATTACCCTCGTTGGCATGGTCGATGATCAGCGCTTCGGATACGACGCCGTCGTCGAGCATCGAACGCACCGCGTCCGACAGGGGCTCGTCCTTGCCGGTGCGATAATCGCGCCACTGCGCGCCGTCATCGGTGGCGGTCATCGGCAGTGCGGCGATCACCGCCTGCGCGCCCAGCTGGTAGCCGACCTTGGCGACCTCTTGCGCGTCGTCGCGCAGCATCGCGTCCAATGCGATCCGGTCGGCGCCCATGTTCACCGCGACTCGCGCATCGTCGGCGGTGCGCACGCCGCCGGCGTAGATCAGCGGGGTGGCGATCCCGAGCTTGGCGACGCGGTCGAGCAGCGCGAAATCGGGACCGACGTCGCCCCGGTCCGGACGCGAGCGATCGATGCATTGCAGCATGATCTCGTCGGCGCCCCAGCGATCGAGGTTCTGGACCAGCACTTCGGGACGGCCCAAGGGGAGGTAGCGCTTATAGCCGAACGACTGGACGGCCCAGCCATCCTTCACCGTCACCACGCCGATCAGACGTTTCTTGATCATTTGCAGAGCCCCTCGACTAAGGCACTCAGCAGCGCGCGACCCGCCGCCTGGCTCTTTTCCGGGTGGAACTGCATGCCGACGAGGTTGCCGCGCCGCACGCCGACCGGGAAGCTGCCCTCGGTCCGCGCTGCATAGACGCGGTATTCGTCCGGCGCGTCGAAGATGAAGCTGTGGTTGAAATACATCGCCATCCCGTCGCATTCGGCGAACAGCGGGTCGTCGCCGAGCTGCTCGATAGCGTTCCAGCCGATATGCCAGCCGCCGCCCGGGAACGGCACGACCTCGCCCGGGATCAGCCCGAGCCCGGCGGTCAGCCCGTGTTCGTGCGATTGCTCCGCGAGCAGCTGCATGCCGAGGCACAGGCCGACGAATGGCTTGCCCTTGTGCGCCTCACCCTGGAGGTATTCGACCAGGTCGTGCTCGTGCAGCTTTTCCATCGCGGTCGGGAAGGCGCCGACGCCGGGCAGGAACAGGATATCTGTCTCGTCGAGCTTCTTGGGATCGTCCGATACGCGGCAGCGATAGTCGAGCTTGTGCAGCGCGCGCCACACGCTCGCCTGGTTGCCCACGCCGTAATCGACGATGCCCACGGTCTTGCGACGGCTCATGCTGCGATGCCTCCGGCGCCCTTTGTGGCGCTTTCGATATGAGGGCGCAGGATGTCTCGCCACACTTTCAGGCCTTCGCCGTTCGGGTGGATCCCGTCCCAGCTCAGCGTCTCGCGCAAGCCGTCCGGGCCGGCCATGCGGGCGTTCAGATCGATATAGGTTGCTTCGTGTGCCCGCGCGATCCGTTCGAATTCGGGCAGCCAACCGCGCATTCGGGCGCGCCGTTCAGCTGTGCAGACCTCGCCCTTGCCGCAGACCAGCGGCGACTGGAGGTAAAGCGTCGCACCGTCGCGGCCGAGGATTTCGAGGGCCCGATCGAGATCGCGGTAGATCTCTTCGTCGGTGGCGTCGGCAAACAGGTCGTTCACGCCGACCATCAGGAAAATGGACTTGGCCTTGGTTTCGAGCACGATCGGAGCGCGCGCGGCGATATCGGCCACCGTATCGCCACCCAGCCCGCGATTGAGGATGTCGGCCGCGGGAAACATCTCCGACCACTGGCCCATCGCCGTGATCGAATCTCCCAGCATCACGATGTCCCCGGTGGCACCCCATTGTTGCTGCACGCGCGCGAGCTCGAGCATGTCGGCATCGGCGAATTCCGCATTCGGACGCGCTTCGGGGGCGTCTTCGCTCCACAGCCCGTGCCACGCCGCCGCGAGCGCCGGGCGTGCGAATACCCCGACGGCGAACGCCACGAACAGCGCCACGAAAACGAGCGGCGAGGGGTGAGAGGTGCGGCTCACAGCCCCACCCCGACTTCGAACTTGCGGGTGATGCGCCCGTCGTCGTGGATCGTGAACAGGTCCCGATTCACGCTCGCATGGACCTGGTCCCAGAACTGGTCCTTGCCGATCCCGATATAGTCGCAGAAGCTGGAAATATATTCGTCCGACCCGGCATCGTCGTATTTCTCGACCAGCTCGATTCCGCGCTCCCGGGTCATGTTGCCGTGGCGGATTTCCTCGTTGCAGTAATCGGTCACCCGGCCGAAACCGAACTTGTAGTACTTGATCATCTGGTTGAACGTCACCCAGTCCTCGTCGAGCGAGGTGACGCCGCGCAAATCGCCGGTGTTTTCGACCGGGTCGGTCCGGATCTCGAGCCCGTTGGCGGTCGAATACATGCCGTTATTGGTCAGCGACCAGTCGCCGAGGAACCAGCCGAGATAGACGACCTGCAGCGCGTGCTCGTCGAATTCCTCGGGGGTCGGATACTGGTAGGGAATCAGTTGCTTGAGATCGATTCCGGTTTCCAGCATCCAGTCCATAGCCGCGCCCGACAGCGTGTTCATGTAGCGCAGATTGTTGCCGTCGTAGCCGGTCTTGCCGAGCGTCTTGAGGTCGCCCAGCTGGAGACCCGGGTTCTCGCCCCACAGGATCAGCGGGATGTTGTAGCGGATCGCAAGCTGCGGGACCGAGCTGAACAGTGCGAGCTCGGTAGCGCGCGCCCAGTTGGTGAACTTGTCGAACGCCGCGCGCATCAGCTTCTGCCACACGCCCGGTGCGGGCGAAGACAGCACGAGGTCGAAGCCCAGCTCGATCAGCGCGGAGACATTGCGCGTGCCGCGCTCGGTCACCTGTTCGGGCGGATAGGACAGGCAGACCAGCAACGGGTTGAGCCCGAGCTTGTCGCGCACCCACAGTGCCTGGCGGGTCGAATCCTTGCCCCCGGACACGCCGATGATGCAGTCCCAGTGCTGGCCCGGACGGCGTGGATATTGCGCCAACAGGTCCTTCAGGATTTCGTAGCGTTCCTGCCAGTCGACATTCGCCAGCCGCGCCCAGTAATCGCAGGCAGGGCAGATCCCCTCCGGCGTGAACACGGTGTTGGGCCGCGTATCGGGTTGCAGGCAGTTTGGGCAGTACTTCATGGGGTCTGCCCTTTGGCGAAAGCAGGGTCAAAATTCTAGGGTAAAGGCGATTTATTGTTCGCTTCGGTCAGAGCCTGCGAATGCCTTCATGCGGAAGGACGCAGGGCGGGGCCCAAGGCGGCAGGCTGGAGATCGCGTCTCGTCCGGCCTCGAGCGCGATGACGAGCGCGACCGAATGGAGCCCGGCGACCCAGCGCGCGCCCGCCAGCGCGGCGGCCATGTCGGACGATCGATCGAGTGTGGCATTCGCGTGTTGCGCCAGCCAATCGTCGTACTTGCCCGCCGGATCGGAAGGGTGCGGGCGCAGGCGTAGCGGCACATGTTCGCCGATCCCGGCGGCGGCGCGATTGGCCATGAAATGGTCGAGGGCCTGGAATTCGCCCGGACGGTCGCGAACCCAGTCGCTGCGTGCGGGCTCGGCGACGAACAGCACGTCGCCATCGTCGGGCACCGGCCCGGCCGCAGCTGCTTGCTGCGCGAGGTAGAGATTGTCGTGCTGCGTGACCGGGATGTCGGAGAAGACCTCCTCGGCGATCGCGCGGGCATAGGCGTCGCCGACCCAGATCTGGTCGGGCAGCCGCGTTGCCCCACCCCGTTCGAAGCGGGGGCGATAATTCACCCAGTGATCGATCACCGCGACCGACCGGATCCCTCGCTCGGCCGCGTTCCGCCGCGCATCATGCTCGATGTCGCTGGCCCAGCCGGTGCCCGAGAGCAGCGTGGCAGCGCCATCGAGCAGCGCGTCTCCCTCGACCAATGCTTCAGTGCCGAAGCGCTCGCTCCAGATCGCCCGGGCCGGCCCTTCGGCGTGCACGCGTTCCGGCGGGCTCACCGCGGCTTCGACCCACGCCGCGATCATATTCGCCGCGCCGGCATCGTGGATCGCCACAGCGAGCGGTCGGGGCAGGGCGTCGATCGGGCCCATGTCAGTCGGCGAAGCGGGCGTAGAGCACGATGTCCTCCGGCGCGCCGTCGACGATCTCGTGGCGTTTGCGGGTGGCTTCGAGGTGCATGCCCGAGCGCTCCATCAGCCGCACCATGCCCTTGTTGGGAGCGAGGCAGCCTGCGGTAAGCTTGCGCACGCCACCTTCGCTCAGCAGCCAGCCGGTCAGCAGGTCCCAGGCTTCCTGTCCGTAGCCGCCGCCCCAATAGTCGCGTTGTCCGATCATGATGCCGACGTCGCAGGTGCCGTGATGCGCATTGCGATAGGCGGTCATCGTTCCAACCGCGGCACCGTCCGCCGCGTCGCGCACGCTGACGAACAGATTGTCCGAACCCTCGAAACTCGCGAGATAGGCCTCGCAGCTCGCGCGGTCGTGCGTGCGAAAGCGCTGGTTGGAAAAGCGCGTCACTTCGGGGTTGTTGAGCCAGCCGATATAGGCCTCGCTGACGTCGTCGGCTCCGAACGTGCGGAGGACCACCTTTTGCCCGCGCAATTCCCGGAAGCGCGCGGTCATTTCAGCGCGTCGAGATTGTCCCACACCTTGCGGAACGCCGCGACCACCGCTGCGACATCCTCGCTCGGGAACTGGAACATGCACAGATTGATGCCGAGGAAGCTCGCATCGTGCAGCTCTTCGGCGACCGGGCAGGTGCCGGTGCCATAGGCGAAGTTACGCCCCTCGTCCTCGCGCAGGCTCCAGGGGAAGCTGCCTGTGCCGTAGGCGCATTGCTCGGTGAAAATCGGGAGCCGGTGGATCGTCTGGTAGCCGGGCATGAGGCCGGGCACGCCCTCGGCCTTGAGCGCATCGAAGATCGCCTTGCGCTGAACCCCCAGCGCCTCGGTGTCGAGCACCATGCCGTAAACGTAGTAGACGTGCGTCGCGCCATCCTTGACCTTCGGAGTCGATAGCCCCTTCAGGTCGCCAAGCCCCGCATTCAGCTCGTCGGCCACCCGCTGTCGGTCGGCGACGCGTTCCTCCAGCTTGTCGAGCTGGACCGAAGCGATCGCGGCCTCGATCTCACCCATGCGGAAATTGTAACCGATCATGTTGGCGAGCTGGTCGCGGTTTTCGGGCTTGATCACGCTTTCGGCGTGGTTGCGGATCAGCGCGAGCCGTTCGGCCATTTCATCGTCGTCGGTGACGAGGATACCGCCTTCACCGCAATGGATGTGCTTGTGATAGTTGAGGCTGAAGCCGCCGATATCGTAGCCGGTGCCGGTGAAATCGCCTTCACGCTTTGCACCGGGAGCCTGCGCGGTATCGCCGAGCAGTTTCAGCCCATGCTCGTCGGCGATCTTGCGCAGTTCGGCGACGTCGGCGGTCATGCCGAAGATGTCGACCGCAATGATCGCCTTGGTCCGCGGCGTGATCAGCGACCGGACGCTTTCGGGATCGATGTTGAAGGTCTCGCGATCGATATCGGCGAAGACGGGGATCGCGTTCCAGTGCAGGATCGCCATCGCGGTGGCCGACATCGTCCACGGCGTGGTGATGATCTCGTCGCCCGGCTCGACCCCGATCGCGCCCACTTCGGCGATCAGCCCGCTGGTCCAGCTGTTGACCCCGAGCGCGTGCTTGACCCCGAAATACTCCGCCGCCTTCTTTTCGAACGCCTTGACGCTTTCGCCGCCCATGAAGCCCGGGCCCGGCGCGCCGATATAGGCCGAGAGCACGCCCGAGCGCACGACGTTCACGGCGGCCTCTTCCTCGTCCCTGCCCATCGACTTGAACGCATCGAGCTCGCGGTCGATCGCGGGGCTGCCGCCGTTGATGGCGAGGGTATCGGTCATGGGTCGATGCGGTCCTTCTATGGGTGACTGGCGCTCTGTCGAATTGCTTCGCACAGCGCCTGCGCCGCTAGCGCATTGTGCCCCGTGCTGGCCAGCGGCTTTGCATGGCCGAGATGGTCGGCGATATTCGCGACGGCGAGCGCCATCGCCTCTTCGTAGCGCCCCGGCACGCTCTCGCGCTCGCCCAGCGTGCGGTATCCGGCGAAGGTATCGTTGTCCTCCACGCGGCGGGTCTCGATACGGAATCCGCCCTCGTGCATCGCGATCTCGCCCAGCTCGCAGGTCAGCACGAGCTCGAACTGGGTGAACGCGCGCGCGTTGCCGGCGACGAGGTGGATGCCGATGCCATCGCCCGCGTCCAGCAGCGCCCCGACGGTGGGATCGGAATCCCAATGATCGAACACCGGCTGCCCCACCGAAATCAGCTTCATTTCGCCTACGAACATGCCGAGCAGGTCGACCATATGGCCGCCATTGTGCACCACCCCCTTGGTGTACCAGCCGGTCGCCGACAGCACGCGGCCCCATTGCCCGGCGCGCACCTCTTCGGCGAGCGCGACCAGATCGGGCGCCCAGCGGCGCGTATAATTCACCGCCAGCGCTACGCCTGCCTGATCGCACCGCTCGACCAGCTTGCGCGCGGTCTCGAACTCGTCGGCGACGGGCTTCTCGCAGAAGATCAGCTTCGGTTGCAGCGCGAGCGCAGTCTCGAGATGCATCGCATGGAACGCGGTCGGCGAGCAGATCGAGATTACGTCGAAAGCTCCCGCCGGCGCATCGATCCCCTCGATCGTCGGGGCACCCTGCGGCACGTTCCAGCGGTCTGCAAAAGCTTCGCGTGCCGCCTCGTCGGGATCGACGCAGGCAGCGAGTTCGAACCGCTTGTCGGCGCTGAACGCCCCCGCGTGGGTCAGCGGCGGTGCATTTTCGGGTCGGTCGGCATCGTAGCCCCCGGCGATGGCTCCGCAGCCGATGATGAGGACGCGATACGCCATCGCACGATCAGGCGATCAGGTCCCAGCTCACCGGCGTGCCCTTTGTGAGCGCGCGGTTGACCCGCTTGCCCAGCAGCACGTCGTAATGCTTGGGCGCGAGGCCGTAGCCGGGGCGGACCGAGCGCAGGTTCGCCTCGGTGAAGGACTCGCCTTCGGCCATGTCCTCGGCGACGTAGAGCGAGCGGCGGAACTGGCGCGATCCGCTTTCGGCCTTCGTCCCGCCATAGGTGACCTGCCCCAGCGACTGCCATGCGCGCTCGGTCTCGTCGCGCAATTGCTGCAATTCGTGCGGTTCGAGGCTGAAGGCGCTGTCGACCCCGCCATCGGCGCGCGCCAGCGTGAAGTGCTTCTCGATCAGCACCGCGCCAAACGCGGTCGCCGCGACCGAGACGCCGGTGCCCATCGTGTGGTCCGACAGGCCGACCTCGCAGCCGAAGGTGTCGCGCATGTTGGGGATCGTGCGAATGTTCGTGTTCTCGGGCGTCGCCGGATAGGTGCTGGTGCATTTGAGGATGCAGACCTGTTCGTTCCCCGCCTCGCGCGCCGCGCGCAGCGCTTCGCCGATCTCGACCACGCTCGCCATACCGGTCGAGATGATCATCGGCTTGCCCGTTTCGGCGACCTTGCGGATCAGCGGCAGGTCGATCGATTCGAAGCTGGCGATCTTATAGGCCGGGACGTCGAGCTCCTCGAGAAAATCGACCGCACTCGCGTCGAAGGGCGAGGAAAAGCAGTCGATTCCGAGGCTCTTCGCGTGATCCATGATCGGCTTGTGCCAATCCCACGGCGTATGCGCCTCGTCGTAGAGTTCGTGCAGCCGCCGCCCGTTCCAGAGCGAGTTCTCGTCCTCGATCGTGAAGCCCGGGCCGTCGACGTCGAGTGTGATCGTGTCGGCGGTGTAGGTCTGCAGCTTGATCGCATCGGCGCCGTGTTCGGCGGCCGAGGTCACGATCTCCAGCGCGCGATCGAGCGAGTGGTTGTGGTTCCCGCTCATCTCCGCGATCAGGTAGGGACGCTCGGACAGGCCAATGGTGCGGCCGTTGATCTGCATTATGCTCAAACCTTTCGTTTCGCCCGTCCTTTAGCGAGCGCGATGGCCAAGGTGCAAGGCGACTAGCTCCGGCGCTTGACCCAGCGATCGGGCGCGACCTGTTCGTAACCGCAGCGCGCGAACAAGGCTTGCGAAGGACGATTGCTCTCGAGCACGGTCGCATCGACGATCGCCGGATCGGCGGCGGCTTCGCCCGCCAGCAGCAGCGCCGGACCGAGCCCGACCCCGTGCAGCGCCGGATCGAGATAGAGTGAGACCTCGGCGCGGGTCTCGCTCGAAAAATCGAACCGGATCACGCCGACCGGGCGCCCGCCGATCTCGCCCACGAACAGCTTGCGCGCCGGATCGGCCAGCACGCGATCGAGCCAGTCGACATGACCGCGCCATTCGAGCGCGCCGCTTTCGAGCGACACCGCGCGGGTCGCCGGATCGTCGCGCCAGTCGAACATCATCTGCGCATCGTCGGCAGTGGCCGGGCGCACAGACAGCGAGCCGGCAAGCATGGCGAGCGCCACCCGCGTCGCGCCGAGCCCGTCGACCAGCTTGCGCGACGTTTCGGCCAGCGCGCGGCGACGCGCACTGTCGGGCAGTAGCGCGGCGAGCTCGGCGGCGATGCAGGCGCGCGTCGGCTCGGAGGCGAAAGCCACCGCGCCCTTTTCTGCCAGCGCCGGCGCGACGGTGTTCTGGTTGGGCGCGACCACCACCAGCAGCGTGGGCACGCCGATGCAGCAGCGCTCCCATGTCGCCCCGCCACCTGCGCCCACCTGCAAGTCGTGCCGCGCGAAGAAGGCGGCCAGGTCGGGCAGGTCGAGCGACAGCGTGGTGCCGGGTCGCGCGGCGATACGCTCGCGCAAGGCCGCGAGGTTGGGGTTGGCGGAGGTCGCGACCACTTCGACCGCGCCGTCGAAACCGGCCTCGTCGAGGGCGTCGAGCACCGCTGCCGCATGATGGCCCGCATCGACCCCGCCCATGAATATGCCGACGCTGCGGACGGTTTCGTTGAAGTCGTACCGCTCGGCCTCGGCGAAGGCGGGGCCCAGCAGGCCGAAGCGCGGACCGCCGAGGATCCTGGTGCGACCGACCAGCCAGTCTGCATATTTGATGCGGTGATCGGGCGCGTAGGTGTGATCGATCAACAGGTCCGGCGCGGTCTTGCGGTCGGGCACGTCGTCGATCTGCGCGATCTTGCAGCCGAGGGCTTCGGCGACGCCCTCGTGCCAGCGCGCGTCGAAGGCGTAGGAATCGAGCACGACCCAGTCGGGCGCGTAATCGTGCAGGGCGTCGACGGTCTCGCCGACCTCCTGCTCTAGAGGGACTTCGGCCCAGGCGCTATGCGGGATCGCAGGGTCGGGCTCGAACGGCGCGTTGGGAAAGGGCAGCTGGGCGATATCGGCGAAGCCTTGCCCGTCGATCAGCGCGGCGCTGTCCACGCCGAGGTCGCGGGTGACGAAGCGGATCTCCGCGCCCAGGTCCCGCAGTGCCTGTGCCAGCGATAGGCTGCGGCGGACATGGCCGGTGCCGATCTTCGCCGACGCGTCGACGCGGATGGCGATCTTCACCGCGCTCACTCCGCGCCCGAGATTGCCCGGTAGAGCATCTCCGCGCGGTCCCAGTCGTCGGGCGTGTCGATATCGACCACGCGCCATTCGGGCAGCACGATCGCGCGGCCATGCGCGTGGATGTTGAGCCCCGCGAGCCACGCTTCGACGCCGCCCCAGTAGAACTGGCCGGCATCGAAATAGCCGGGCTCCAGATCCTGCGTGCGGGTGCCGACATGTTCGGGATTGAACGGCGCGACCGATCCGTCCTCGTTGCGCTTGAGCGCGCGCTGGATCGGCGAGGGGAAGCCAGTGACGGGGAAGGTGTAACCCTCGCCACCATGCTGTTCGAGCAGGTCAAGCGCTTCCGCGAGATCCTCGGTGCGGATGAAGGGCACGCCGGGATAGATGCAGCAGCAATGCGTCACGTCCCAGCCCTGTTCGCGGCAGGCCTCGATCGCGTGCGCGATGACCGGCACGGTCGGGGTGATGTCGTCGGCCAGCTCGCCGGGGCGGCGGAACGGGAGTTCGGCCCCGAGTTCCTGCGCGATTTGCGAAATTTCCTCGTCGTCGGTCGAGACGACCACCCGGTCGATCGCCTCGCAGGCGAGCGCCGCCTCGATCGCGTAGCCGATCATCGGCTTGCCCGCGAAAGGCTTGATGTTCTTGCGCGGGATCCGCTTCGAACCACCGCGCGCGGGGATCACCGCGATCTTCATGCCACGTGCTCGCGGATCACCTGCGCCACGCGATCCTGCTCCTCATCGGTCATAGCCGGGAAGAGCGGGATCGTGATCGCGCGGTCGTAATAGGCTTCGGCAGCGGGAAAATCGCCGCGCGCGAAGCCCAGGCGCTCGTAATGCGGCTGGGTGTGGATCGGGATGTAATGGACGTTCACGCCGATCCCGGCCTCGCGCATCGCGGCGAACAGCGTTGCGCGGTCGCATTTGGCCTCGTCGGTCAATTCGACGACGTAGAGGTGCCAGGCGGAACTGCGGTCGTTGAAACGCTTGGGCAGTTTGAGCGGCAGGTCGGCGAGGATCTCGTCGTAGCGATCGGCGCGCGCGGCGCGTTCGGCCTGCATCGTGTCGATCCGCTCGAGCTGCGATGCGCCCAGCGCGGCCTGCACATCGGTGATGCGGTAATTGTAGCCGAGGTCGACCTGCTCGTAATACCAGCCGCCCTCCGGCGCGTGCTCGAGCAGGTCGGCATCGCGCGTCACGCCGTGCGAACGCAGCAGCGCTATCTTCTTGGCAAGTTCGGCATCCTGCGTGGTGACCATGCCGCCCTCGGCCGAGGTCACGATCTTGACCGCGTGGAAGCTGAACACGCTGGCATCGGCATATTGCCCGCCGACCGGCTTGCCCTGGTATTCGGCGCCGGTCGCGTGGCTCGCATCCTGCAGGATACGGAAGCCGTATTCGTCCGCCAGCGCGCGGATATCCTCGAGGTCGCAGGGCATGCCCGAGAAATCAACCGGGATCACGACATCGGGTAGCGTACCTTCGGCCTTCGCCCCTTCCAGCTTCTCCCGCAGCCGCTCGACCGACATGTTGCGGCTGTCCGGGTCGATATCGACGAAATCGATCTCGGCCCCGCAATAGAGAGCGCAATTGGCCGAAGCGACGAAACTGTTGGGGCTGGTCCACACCCGGCTGCCCTGCCCCACGCCCAGCGCGAGGCAAGCGATGTGGAGCGCCGCGGTGGCATTCGAAAGGGCCACCGCATGCGCGACCTGGTGGCGCTCGGCGAAATCCTTCTCGAACCGCTCGATCGCGGGTCCCTGCGTCAGGAAGTCGGATTGCAGGACCTCGACGACGGCGTCGATATCGGCCTGCTCGATCTGCTGGCGGCTATAGGGAATGAAGGCCATCGAACGCGCCCGTCAGTCGACCGTCTGGCCGATCACGTGCTTGTCGATGAGCTCGCGGATTTCCTCGACCGTGAGGAAATCGGGATTGCTTCCGCTATTGTAGGCGAAGCCCGGTTCGACCGGCTTGCCCCCGTTGTCCTTGCAGTAATCCTCGATCGAAAACTCGCCCGCGACCGGCAGGATCGCGTAGTAATCGCCCATGTCGACGGTGTTGAAGCTGTCCGAGGCGGTGATCATTTCCTCGTGGATCTTTTCGCCCGGGCGGATGCCGATGACCTTCTGCTCGGCCTCGGGCGCGACCGCGGTGGCGACGTCGCCGATGCGGTAGGACGGGATCTTGGGCACCAGCACCTCACCGCCGCGCGCGTTCTCGATCGACCACAGCACCATTTCGACGCCGTCCTGGAGCGAGATGTTGAAGCGCGTCATCCGCGGATCGGTGATCGGCAGCACGCCTTCGTCCTTCTTCGCCATGAAGAAGGGGATGACCGAACCGCGCGAGCCCATCACGTTGCCGTATCGGACCACCGAGAAACGCAGGTCGCGATTGCCGGTGATGTTGTTGGCCGCGACGAACAGCTTGTCGCTGCACAGCTTGGTCGCGCCGTAGAGGTTGATCGGGGCGGCGGCCTTGTCGGTCGACAGGGCAACCACGCGCTCGACCTTGTTGTCTAGGCAGGCCTCGATCAGGTTCTGCGCGCCGAGCACGTTGGTCTTGATGCATTCGAACGGGTTGTATTCGGCCGCCGGCACCTGCTTGAGCGCGGCGGCGTGAATGACGACGTCGATCCCTTCGAGAGCGCGCCGCAACCGGTCCTCGTCGCGCACGTCGCCGATGAAATAGCGCAGCGCAGGGTATTGCGAGCGCGGGAACATCTGCTGCATCTCGAACTGCTTCAGTTCGTCGCGCGAATAGATCACCAGCCGCTTCACGTCGGGATAGCGTTCGAGCACGGTGCGCACGAACGCCTTGCCGAACGAGCCGGTGCCACCGGTCACGAGCACGGATTTGTTGTTGAGCATGATAGAGAAAGAACCGCCTGTCGCTGTGCGTAGGAGAGGGCTCCGCACCGCTTGAACGCGCGAGCCCCCCGGGAAAAACGCGCGGTCCTTACAACCCGGCAGTGCTCCGTGGCAACGGTCTTGTTCGGCAATCAAAAAGGGCCGGTACCTCCCTTGCCGATTCGCCGAAGTCTGCGCTATTGGGCGGGCGGCGTCCGCGACAACTTCGGAAAAGTCTTTGAATGTAGTGGAGAATAGTGCGCAGGCGATCCAGATGGGTCGGCCGATGCATCCGTTTCGGGCGCTGATCCGCTACAGCGTCGCGTGGCTGCTGGTGGTGTTCGTGCCGCTGGTGGCGCTCGACCAGATGCCGGCGGTCGACGCGTTCACCGATCCGCTCCTGCTCAACACCGGCGCCGCCGCGACCGCGGCACTCCTGCTCGGCCTGTTCCTGGTCGGGCGGGTGCTCAACCTGCCGGGCACGCGCGGTGCGGTTCACGGCGTGCCGATCATGCTGATTTCATTCGGTATCGCCGCGCTGGTCCTGTTTTCCTTCCGGATCGAGTACAGCCGCGCGCTGCTGGCCTATTCGACCGTGGTCGGCACGGTCTTCGCGATGCGGCTACGCTGGTTCGAGCCGTCGCTGGTCCAGCAGACCTTCTACCTCGTCCCCTTCGGCAAGGCGACGCGGATGGAGAAGATCGGCAATTTCCCGGTCGAGCGAATGGAACTGCCGCGCATTCCCGACAACACGCGGTCGAGCATCGTGGCCGATTTTCGCGCCGACCTGCCCGACGAGTGGGAGCGCCTGCTGGCGCAGGCTTCGCTCGCGGGGGTGCCGGTCTACCACTACAAGCAGCTGACCGAGTCGCTTACCGGACAGGTCAAGATCGAGCACCTGTCGGAGAACTCGTTCGGCTCGCTCGTCCCCAACCAGTCCTACACCCCGATCAAGCGGTTGATCGATATCGTCGGCAGCGTGATCGCGATCGCGATCGCACTGCCCGTGATGGTGGTGCTCGCGCTCCTGATCTGGCTCGAGGACCGTCAGTCGCCCTTCTACGTGCAGAAACGCGCGGGCCATGGCGGCCGGCCGTTCCGGATGTACAAGTTCCGCTCGATGACCAATCGCCCGCCCGCCGATGGCGAACGGGCGCGCGAGGAGGCTATCACGCAGGACGGCGACAAGCGCGTGACGAAGATCGGCCGCGTGATCCGCAAGTTCCGGCTCGACGAGCTGCCGCAGCTGTTCAACGTGCTGAAGGGCGAGATGAGCCTGATCGGTCCGCGCCCCGAGGCGAACGAACTGGCCGAATGGTACGAGGACAACCTCGCCTTCTATTCGTATCGCAATATCGTGAAACCGGGCCTGACCGGCTGGGCCCAGGTCAACCAGGGCCACGTCGCGACGCTGGAAGACATCGACGTCAAGCTCCAGTACGATTTCTACTACATCAAGTATTTCTCGTTCTGGCTCGACGTGTTGATCGTGATGCGCACGATCCACACCATCGCCACCGGCTTCGGTTCGAAATAGCGCTCTAGCCGAGCAGGCGGGCGACGGTTTCGCTCAGCGAATCCTGCCAGCGCGGCGCGGAATGCCCAAAGGTTTCTGCGAATTTCGCACTGTCGAGGCGCGAATTGGCCGGGCGCGCCGCCTTGGTCGGATATTCGCTCGCGGGAATGCCCGTCACCGCGCAACTCGGCCCGCCGTGTTTCGCGCTCTCGGCGAAGATCGCGCGCGCGAAATCGGCCCAGTTGGTCGAGCCCGTGCCGGCGAAGTGATAGGTCTCGTTCGCGCCGCGATCGGGGTCTTTGCTCCAGCAACCGGCCACCGCGAGCAGGGCGTCGGCGATGTCGAGTGCGCTGGTCGGATTGCCGAACTGGTCGTGCACGACATTGAGCGCATCGCGGCTTCCTGCGAGGCGCAGCATGGTCTTCACGAAATTGTTGCCGAACGGGCTGTAGACCCAGGCTGTGCGCAGGATGGCGTAGGTCGCGCCCGACATGGCGAGCGCTTCCTCGCCCGCCAGCTTGGTTGCGCCGTAGACGCCGATCGGGCCGGTCGGGTCATCCTCGCGCCAAGCCTGCTCGCCGCTGCCGTCGAACACGTAGTCGGTCGACAGGTGCAACACCGCCGCGCCGATATCTGCGGCAGCGCGGCCTATATGGCCTGGTGCGGTTCCATTGATCAGTCGGGCCAGTTCCGGCTCGTCCTCCGCCTGGTCGACCGCGGTGTAAGCGGCGGCAGAGACAATCAGGTCCGGCTTCGTGTCCATGATCGTGCGGGCGATCCCGACAGGGTCGGCGAGGTCGAAATCGGGCCGGGCGGCGAAGACGAGTTCATGCGCGCTATTGCGCTCGGCGAGCGAACGGGCGACCTGCCCCTCGCGACCGGTCACCAGAATTTTCATTTGCGTCCGCCCAGCCGCTCGCCGCCATATTTGCCCGAGCGGATCGGGCCCCACCACCACTCGTTGTCGAGATACCAGTCGATGGTCTTGGCGAGGCCGGTCTCGAAGGTCTCCTGCGGCGTCCAGCCAAGCTCGCGCGCGATCTTGCTCGCGTCGATTGCATAGCGGCGGTCGTGGCCGGGGCGGTCGGTGACGAAGGTGATGAGGTCGCGGCGGGACTTGCCGCCTTCGAGCGGGCGGCGCTGGTCGAGCGCGTCGCAGATCGCCTCGACCACCTGCAGGTTCGTGCGCTCCTGGTTGCCGCCGATATTGTAGCTTTCGCCCACTGCGCCCTTGGTCAGCACGGTGATCAGCGCACTCGCGTGGTCGTCGACATAGAGCCAGTCGCGCACGTTCTCGCCGGTGCCGTAGACGGGCAGCTGCTTGCCCTCGAGCGCGTTGAGGATCACCAGCGGGATCAGCTTCTCGGGGAAGTGGTACGGCCCGTAATTGTTCGAGCAGTTCGAGAGCACCACCGGGAGGCCGTAGGTCTCGTGCCAGGCGCGCACGAAATGGTCGCTCGCGGCCTTCGAGGCCGAATAGGGGGAGGAGGGCGCGTAGGGCGTTTCCTCGGAAAACAGGCTGTCGTCGAAGTCGAGATCGCCGAACACCTCGTCGGTCGAGATGTGGTGGAAGCGGAAACCCTCCTTCTCCGCGCCCTCGAGCCCGCGCCAGTATTCGAGCGCGGCGTCGAGCAGGCGGAAGGTGCCGACGACATTGGTCTCGACGAAGGCGCCGGGACCGTCGATCGAGCGGTCGACATGGCTTTCGGCGGCGAGATGCATGATCCCGTCGACCCGCTCCTCGCGCAGCAGCGAAAGCACCAGCTCGCCATCGAGGATGTCGCCCTCGACCAGCCGGTGGTTAGTGGCGTTCTCTATCGTCTTGAGGCTTTCCGGATTGCCGGCATAGGTCAGCTTGTCGAGATTGATCACGCGCTTGCCGTCGCGCACCAGCCGGCGCACCACCGCCGAGCCGATGAAGCCCGCGCCGCCGGTGACGAGGATCGTGTCCATGTGGATCAGCCTTCCCAGGTGAACGGAGAGTCGAAATCGGCGAACAGCGGCGCGTCCACGTCCTTAGCCGACAGGGTCGGTTCGCCGTCGATCGCGGGCCAGTCGATGCCGAGCGCGGGGTCGTTCCAGCGGATCGCGCCCTCGTGTTCGGGCGAATAGCTGTCCGAAACCTTGTAGAGCACCTCGGTATCGGGCTCGAGCGTCATGAAGCAGTGCGCGAAGCCGATCGGCACGAGCAGCTGGTTCCAGCGCTCGGCCGACAGCGTCACGCCGACATGCTTGCCGTAGGTGGACGAACCCTTGCGGATATCGAGGGCGACATCGTAGACCGCGCCGCGCAGCACGCGCACCAGCTTGGCCTGCGCCACCGGCGGCGCCTGGAAGTGCAGCCCGCGCACCGTTCCGACGGGGGCGGAGAGCGACTGGTTGTCTTGCACCCAGTCGATCTCGATGCCTTCCTCCGCAAATGCGGATTGCTTGAAGACTTCCGAAAAGAAGCCGCGATTGTCACCGAATTTGGGCGGGATCACCTCGACCACGTCGGGGATCGCATGGCGGATGAATTCAGTCACGCTCGGCGCTCCACCAGCCTTTTCAGGTACTGGCCGTAACCTGTCTTGCCCATCGCTGCCGCACGCTCGAGCAGCGCCTCGTCGCCGAGCCAGTCCTGGCGCCAGGCGATCTCCTCGGGGCAGGCGATCTTGATGCCGGTGCGATGCTCGATCGTGCGCACGAAGCTCGACGCTTCGTGGAGGCTCTCATGCGTGCCGGTGTCGAGCCAGGCATAGCCGCGGCCCAATTGCGTGATGTGGAGGTCGCCGCGCTCGAGATAGGCGCGGTTGACGTCGGTGATCTCGAGTTCGCCGCGATCGCTCGGCTTCACCTCGCGCGCGAGGTCGACCACGTCCTTGTCGTAGAAATAGAGCCCCGTGACCGCCCAGTTGGATTTCGGATTGGCGGGCTTTTCCTCGATACTGGTCGCCTTGCCCGTCTGCGGGTCGAAATCGGCCACGCCGTAGCGCTCGGGATCGTCGACGTGGTAGGCGAAGACGTTTGCGCCCCCGGCGGCTGCTTCGGCGGCGGCGGTGCGGCATTTCTCGCCCATCTTTTCGCCGTGATAGATGTTGTCGCCGAGGATCAGCGCGCTCGGCTGCCCACCGACGAAATCGGCGCCGATGATGAAGGCCTCGGCGAGGCCGTTGGGCTCGGGCTGGACGGCGTAGGAGAAATCGACCCCGAACGCGGAGCCGTCGCCCAAGAGCGCTTCGAACATCGGAAGGTCGCGCGGGGTCGAGATGACCAGGATCTCGCGGATTCCGGCCAGCATCAGCACCGACAGCGGGTAATAGATCATCGGCTTGTCGAAGACCGGCAGGAGCTGTTTCGACAGCGACATGGTCGCCGGATAGAGCCGCGTGCCGCTACCGCCGGCGAGAATGATGCCTTTCACGAAAACTCCTCCGTCGAGCGGGTGCCCCGAGCCGCGCCCCTACCGTGGGGGGATGGGCGTGTCACCCCTCAGGCCGAAGGCGCGTCAATCGAGCGCGATATCAGGGGCGTCGGCCTGTTTCATGCCGACCGTGTGATAACCCGCGTCGACATGGTGGACCTCGCCGGTCACGCCCGAGGACAGGTCGGAGAGGAAATAGAGCCCCGCGCCGCCGACATCCTCGATCGTGACGTTGCGCCGCAGCGGCGAATTGTACTCGTTCCATTTGAGGATGTAGCGGAAGTCTCCGATCCCGCTCGCCGCGAGCGTCTTGATCGGCCCGGCGCTGATCGCGTTGACGCGGATGCCGTCGGGACCGAGGTCGTTGGCGAGGTATTGGACGCTGGTTTCGAGCGCGGCCTTGGCAACCCCCATCACGTTGTAGTGCGGGACGACCTTTTCGGCGCCATAGTAGGACAGCGTCAGGATCGATCCGCCGTCCTTCATCAGCGGGTAGGCGCGCTTGGCCGCCGCGACGAGGCTGTAGGCCGAGATGTTCATCGTCCTGAGGAAATTGTCGAGGCTGGTGTCGAGGTATTTCCCGCGCAACTCGGTCTTGTCCGAAAAGCCGATCGCGTGGACCAGGAAATCGAGCTTGCCCCAGCGCGCTTCGATCTCGGCGAAGGTCGCGTCGAGCGCATCCATGTCCGAGACGTCGCATTCGACCAGGAAATCGCTGCCGAGCTGGTCGGCGAGCGGGCCGACGCGCTTCTTCAGCGCCTCGCCCTGATAGGAGAACGCCAAATCAGCGCCGTGCTCGGCGAGCTGCTTGGCAATGCCCCAGGCCAGCGACTTGTCGTTGGCGAGCCCCATGATCAGGCCCTTCTTGCCCTTCATCAATCCGCTCATGTCCGATCCCCTTCTTCGCTCTTGTCTTGTTCGCTCTCGCGCTCTTCACCGGCGCGTTCGCCGTCCTCGTCCATGCCGGGCTCCCCGCCTTTTTCCTCGGGGGTTTCGGCCAGTGCCGCGTTCAGTTCGGCACCGATGACGACCCCTAATCCTACCAGCCAGAAAAAGAAAAGCACGATCATGACCCCGGCGAGGCTGCCATAGGTGAGATCGTAGCTGAAGAACTGGCGGATTACCGCGGGCAGCGCGAAGGTGACGAGCATCCACCAGAGGGTCACGAACAACGCGCCGGGCCACTTGGGATATTCCCGCGAGCGGTAGGCGCTCGGCGTCAGCGCATAGAACAGCATGTAGAGCGCGCCGAACAGTACGAAGGCCGGGACGAAGCGCGACCAGGCGAGGTTGGCGAGCAGGTCCTCCAGCCCGGGCAGGTAGGCGCCGATGAATTGCTGCAGCGCCCCGATCATCACCTGGACGAACAGCGACAGCAGGATCAACAGCACCGCCGCGACGATGATCCCGGTGGTGAACAGTCGATAGCGCCAGAAGGCGACAGTGGGCTCAGTGCCGTAGGCCCGGCGCAGGATGTCGCGGATCGTCTCGATCAGGCTGCCGACCGTCCACAGGCCGACCAGGGCGCCGGCCCAGAGCAACCAGCCGCTGCGTGCGTCGATCACGTCGAGCGCGACCGGTCCGACCGCATTGGCCGCTTGTGGCGGCAGGGTGACGAGGATGGTGGCGACGGCCGCCGCGCGATCCTCGACCTCGCCGAACGCGTTGAAGATCGCGGTCGCGGTAACGAAGAACGGAAAAATCGCGATGAGCGAGAGGTAGGCGAGGTTCCCGGCGTGGATCAGCCCGTCATTATAGGCGCCCGCCAGCACCCGTTTGACGACCTGGAAGAACCGCGTGCCGGGGCCGATCCTGCGTCGCACGCGCGTGTGCAGGGCCTCGCGGCGCCGCGCTTCGGGGGAGAGGTCGCGCGGGTGGCGCTGTTCGGGCGGCGGGATATGCTCCGCCTCGTCCTCGACGATCCCGTGACGCGCCTGCGACATTACCCGGTGAGGTCGGCGCGGTGATCGGTGGGGTCGGTCCAGCCTTCGAGCTTCTCGGCGAGCGGTCCGACATCTTCGGGCAACTGGATCTTGAGCGTGACCAGCTGGTCGCCGCGCCCGCCGGACTTCTTCGGCCAGCCCCGGCCTTTCAACCGCATCGTCGTGCCGCCCGACATGCCGGGCTTGATCGTCAGCATCACCGCGCCGTCGACGGTCGGGACCTTGACCTTGCCGCCGCGCACCGCCTCGTCGACGCCGATCGGGACGTCGAGCCGGATATTGTCGCCGTCGCGGCGGTAATTGGCATGGCTCTCGACCGAAATCTCGACGATTCCGTCGCCCGTGCCGCCCGGACCCTGTTCGCCCTTGCCTTTCAACCGCATGGTGGTGCCGGTCTCTACCCCGGCGGGAAGCTTGAGGTCGATCGTCTTGCCGTCGGCCAGGGTGATCCGCTGCGGCGCGAGGGTCGCGGCGTCGATGAAGGGAACCTTGAGGCGATAGCGGATGTCGGGGCCCTTCCGTTTGGGCGGAGGCGGACGCCGCCCGCCGCCGAAGCCGCCGCTGGCGCGGGGATCGGGGCCGCCGCGCCGCCCGAACAGCCCTTCGAACAGGTCGCTCAAATCGACATCGTCACCGCCGCCCATTCCGCCGAAATCCTCAGGCCGGAAACCGCCCTGTCCACCCGGGCCGCGGGCGCCTCCGCGAAACCCGCCGCCGCCGAATCCACCGCCGAAGGGCGATTTGGGATTGCCCTCGAGATCGATTTCGCCGCGATCGAACTGCCCGCGCTTGTCCTTGTCGGACAGCAGGTCGTATGCCTTGGTCGCCTCGGAGAACTTCTCCGCCGCGGATGGATTGTCCTTGTTGCGATCGGGATGCAGCTCCTTCGCCAGTTTGCGATAGGCGCTCTTGATCGCTTTCTCGTCCGCCGTGCGCGGCACGCCAAGGATTGCATAGGGATCTGCCATAAGCGGCTTAGCTAGGTGACACACTTGGTGTCTGCAAGCTTTCCTACCGGCTGCAAGGGGTTTAGACGGTCGCGCATGTCCAGTCGAAACGCTTCCGATGCCGCATCGCTCCCGAGGCCGGAAAGGCGCGGCGCGCTTTCCGCCTTGGACAGTGTAACACCCGGTCCATGCCTCCGATGAACGATCGCGCCAGCACGATCCCGGCCGACGATCCTATCGCGCTGTTCGGCGACTGGTTCGCCGAGGCCGAGGCCGGCGAACCCGACAATCCCAATGCGATGGCGCTCGCCACCGCCACCTCGGGCGGCGCGCCGTCGGTGCGCACGGTGCTGCTCAAGGACTGGGGTGCCGAGGGTTTCACCTTCTATACCAATGCGCTGAGCCGGAAGGGCATGGAGATCGGGCAGAATCCGCAGGCTGCGCTGCTGTTCTACTGGAAGTCGCTGCGCCGCCAGGTCCGGATCGAGGGCGTGCTGACGCAGGTGAGCGATGCCGAGGCCGACGCCTATTTCGCCTCGCGCCCGCGCGATTCGCAATTGGGCGCGCATGCCTCGCAGCAATCCGCCCCGCTCGATGCGCGCGCGACCTTCCTCGACCGCTTCGCCGAGGTGGAAGCGCGCTACCAGGGATCGGAGGTCCCGCGCCCGGCGCACTGGACCGGGTTTCGCCTGAGGCCGGATTTCATCGAGTTCTGGTCGGACCGGCCCAACCGGCTGCATGATCGCCGCTTGTTCAGCCGCCGGCCCGACCGGACTGGCGACGGCTGGACCTCGACTTTGCTCTATCCGTAAGGGACCGGGGATGGCTGAAACGCAAGGACACGATCAGGAACGGCGCGCCGACAGTGCGGCGCAGCGCGCGAGGCTGACCCGCGGCGCGGCCTTCGCCTCGATCGCGACCGCGCTGTTCCTGATCGGGCTCAAGGTCTGGGCGGCGTGGCGGACCGACAGTTCGGCGATGCTCGGCAGCCTTGCCGATACTGCGCTGGATCTCGTCGCCAGCCTCGCGACGCTGTTCGGCGTCTGGTACGCCGCGCAACCGGCGGACGAGGAGCATCGCTGGGGCCACGGCAAGGCCGAGGCGCTCGCGGCGATGTTCCAGGTCGTGCTGATTGCATTGTCGGCCAGCGCGATCGCGTTGCGCTCGACGATCCGGCTCGTCTCGGGCGACACCGAGGTGAGCGCACCGGGCGAAGGTATCGTCGTCTCGCTGATCGCGATCGCGGTGACCTTTGCGCTACTGGCGTGGCAGCGCTTCGTGATCCGCCGCACGCGCTCGATCGCGATCCATGCCGATCACGTCCATTACCAGTCGGACCTCCTGCTCAATGCGGCGGTGATCCTCGCACTGGTGCTCGAAGCCTATGTCGGACTGAGCGGTGCCGACCCGCTGTTCGGGATCGGGATCGCGATCTGGCTGGCGATGGGCGCCTATCGCGCCGCCTCGACCGCGATCGACCAGTTGCTCGACCGCGAATGGCCCGACGACAAGCGCCGCCGCTTCGTCGAGCTCGCGGCGCGCCATCCGGAGCTTTCCAACCTTCACGATCTTCGCACAAGGTCGAGCGGGACGCACGATTTCGTCCAGTTCCACGTCGATATGCCGCGCGAGATGACGGTCGAGGAGGCGCACGACATCATCGAGCGGGTCGAGGCCGACTTGTGCTCGCACTTCCCCGACATGGACCTGCTGATCCACATCGATCCCGAAGGCCATGTCGACGAGCCCGACAATCCGATGGTCGAGAGCGACGAGTTCGAGCAGCTGGACGATATCCCACGGAGCGATCGATGACCGCCATCGCCTACACCCATGTCGATGCGTTCGCCGATGCACCCTTCGGCGGCAACCAGGCGGCGGTGATGCCGCTCGACGCCTGGCTACCCGACGATGTGCTGCAGGCGATCGGGGCTGAGAACAACTTCGCCGAAACCGCCTTCACCGTACCCGATCCCAGCGGCGCGGCGGATTACGAATTGCGCTGGTTCACGCCCACGAACGAAGTCAAGCTGTGTGGCCATGCCACGCTCGCCAGTGGCGCCGTGCTGCTCGAACGCGACGGGACCGATCGCGTGACCTTCGCCACGCGCGCTGCGGGCGTGCTCGAAGTGCGCCGCGCGGGCGATGCCTACGAGCTCGCGCTGCCGACCAGCCGGGTCGAGCAGCGCGCCATGCCCGAACTCTCGGCTGCGCTCGGCACGGGCGATGCCCCGGTGTTCGACACGGTCGAGGGCACCGAGGACACCACTATCGTGCTGCTGGAAGACGAAGGCGCGGTGCGGGCGCTTTCGCCCGACATGCGTGCGCTCGAGGCGATCGACCGGATGGCGATCTGCACCGCGCCCGGGTCGGATACCGATATCGTCAGCCGGGTGTTCGTCCCCGCCTGGGGCGTGCCCGAGGATAGCGTGACCGGTTCGGCGCATGCGGCGATGGCGCCGTTCTGGGCCGAACGGCTCGGGCGCGACCGGTTCACCGCCTTCCAGGCCTCGCGGCGCGGCGGGCGGGTCACTTGCCGGATGGACGGGGACCGCGTGTGGCTCGGCGGCCCCTGCGTCACCGTGGTCGAGGGAACCTTCTACCTCTAATCCTGGAACAACTGGGCGAGCCGCGCGATGCGGCGGACCACGCCATTGCGCAATTCGCCGTCCTGCGTCTTGCCGAGACGCACGATGGTCAGTTCCTGGCGCGGCGAGATGAACACGTACTGGCCGAGATGCCCGATCATCGCGAAGGCGCTCTGCGGGGCGTCGTTGGGAAACAGCGACTGGCGATCGGTGCCCGAGGGGCGGTTGAGCCAGGTCTGCGCGCCGTAATCGGGCGAACGCGGGCTCGGCGTGGTCATGAACTCGATCCAGCGGCGCGGAACGACCTGGACCCCGTCGACCTGCCCGCCCTGGCGGAGGAACTCGCCGAACTTCGCCCAGTCGCGCGCGGTCGCATGCATCAGGCTGCCACCGATCAGCGTGCCGGCCGCATCGTATTCGGGGACGATCGATTCCATCCCGAGCGGCTCGAACAGCCGGCTGCGGAGGTAATCGTCGACCGCGCGGCGGCGGGCCTCGGGTGTGTCGGCGGTCGCCAGCGTGCGCGCCGCGATATCGGCGAGGATGACGGTGGTGTTGGAAGAATATTCGAACTTCTCGCCCGGGTTCGCCTCGAGGCTCTGCGCTTCGGCATGCGCCGCCATGTCGTCGCGCCCGTCGGTGAAGAGCATGCGGACCTCGTCCGATTCGTAGACCGGATCGCCCGCCTCGGTATGGGTCAGGCCCGAGCGCATCTGCAGCAGCTGGCGCAGCGTGATCTCGCCGCGCGGATCGCCGGGGCGGGTCCAGGCCGGCACCGGCGCGCTCTCGTCGAGGCTCAGCAGCCCGTCGGTCACCAGCAGGCCGATCAGGACGCCGGTGACGGTCTTGGCCATCGACCAGCTCACGAAGCGGGTCTCGGCATCGTAACCGGGAGCGTAACGTTCGGCGGCGATCTCGCCCTCGTGCACCACGATCACCGCGCGCGTCTCCGCCACATCCTCGGCGAACAGTGCTTCGACCCGGCGTGCCAGCGCATCGCGCGAGACCGACACCTGTGGTGCGATCGCGGCCTGCGCTTCCTCGCTCAGTGGCGCGGTTTCGGGATCGTATTCGGCATCGCCAGAACACCCGGCGAGGAGGAGAACGGGCGCGAGCGCAAGGGCAGCTATCGACAGGGTGGGGCGAGTGGAAATCAAGCGGCTGGACATCGCGGCGCCTGATGCGCAAAGCCTCGCCGCATGGCAACCGCAAACACGATCCAGACCCGTCGCCTGTGGCCGCGAATGCTTCTGTGGCTGGCGCTGTTCCTGGTGCTCGCGCTCGGTACGGCCTGGGCGGTCTACGGCACCACGCTGACACGCTTCGCCGAGACCGGCACCTCATATGGTGCCCGCGTCGCCTGCTCGTGCCGCTATATCGGCAACCGCTCGCTGGGCGACTGTCGCAAGGATTTCGAGCCCGGGATGGAATTGATCCGCCTGAGCGAGGATCCCGGTGCCAAGAGCGTCACCGCGAGTTTCCCGCTGATCTCGAGCCAGACCGCGACCTACCGCAAGGGCTATGGCTGCGTGCTCGAGAAGTGGGAGGACTAGGCGGCTTCGGCTTCGGCCCCTGATCCGGCCTCGACCGGCTCGGTCGCGGCGATCCAGCCACCGCCGATCACCCGATCGCCGGCATAGATCACCGCAGCCTGCCCGGGCGCGACCCCGTATTCGGGCTCCTCGAAATGCATGGTCACGGCGGCACCGTCGCCGAGCGGCCCGTCGAGCGTGACCGGAACCGGCCTGGCGAGAGAGCGGACCTTTGCGGTCAGCGGGGCGTCCGGCACCGGGCCGATGCGGTTGGTATCGACGATCCGCGCCGAGGCCACGCCCAGCAGGCGCTTGGGACCGACAACGACCGCGCGTTTTTCGGCATCGATGCGGATGACGTAGAGCGGTTCGGCCTGGCCGCCGATATCGAGCCCGCGCCGCTGGCCGACCGTATAGTGGATCACGCCGCGATGGGTGCCGAGCTCCTCGCCGGTCTCGGCATGGACGATCGGGCCGGTATCCTCGGCATCGGGGCGGACCTTGCGCACGACCTTGGCGTAATCGCCATCGGGCACGAAGCAGATGTCCTGGCTGTCGGGCTTGTTGGCCACCACCAGCCCGGCCTGCTCGGCCAGCGCGCGGACTTCCTGCTTGGGCAGGCCGCCGAGCGGGAAACGCAGGTAGTCGAGCTGGCCTTCGGTCGTCGCGTAAAGGAAATAGGACTGGTCGCGCGCGGGATCGACGGCGCGGAGCATCTCGGCCCCGGCCGGGCCCATCTCGCGGCGGACGTAATGTCCGGTGGCGAGGCAATCGGCGCCCAATTCCTTCGCCATCCCCAGCAGGTCCTTGAACTTGGGGCCCATATTGCAGCGGATGCAGGGAATCGGGGTGCGGCCCTGCATGTAATCGTCGGCGAACTGGTCGATCACTTCGTCCTTGAAGGCCGAGGCGTGATCGAACACGTAATGCGCGATGCCGAGCCGGTCGGCGACCATCCGCGCATCGCGGATATCGTCGCCCGCGCAGCAGCTCTTGGCACGGCCGACCGCTTCGCCATGGTCGTAGAGCTGGAGCGTGATTCCGATGACTTCCGCACCGGTGCGCGCGGCGAGCGCAGCGACCACCGAGCTGTCGACCCCGCCGGACATGGCGACGACGATCTTTTTCGCGGCGGGATCGCCGTCGAGCTGGAACAGCGCAGCCGGATCGGCGCTGGAGAGGATCGTTGGTGCGGGCATGCGGGTGCACATAGGCATTATGGGCGAAAACGGCAATCGGTGCGGCGCTGGAGCGTGCATCGGGCGTGTCCCGTAATCATGCTTTACCTTTCATTTGTCATGTTTGGGTATCACGCCCGGTCATGGACATGAGCTTTTCGCCCAAGGACTGGCCGCAAATTCGCACCGAGTCGCGCGATTCTGCCGATTCGGACGGTCCCGACTGGCGCGAACTGCTCGCCCGCCTTGACGCGGCACAGGCCGCACGAATCACGCTCAACGACGCCGGCGAACTGGGCAACCGAGGCAGCTTCTCGCCCGGGTCGGCGCGCAATATCGGGGCCTTGGGCGAGGACGTTAAGGAAGATGAAAGCGCCGTTAACCAAGGCGTTTCAGGCAATGGCAAGAGCGACACGGCAGAAGGATGCGTGGAGACCGGGACCGAATTGCCCGGTGACGCGAGGAACTAGATGATCGAGAACCAGAAAATCCGTCCGGAATCGGTGATCGGGCCATTGGGTGAACCTCTCACGCTCGAGGACCTGCCCAAGCCGAACACGCGCCGCTGGGTCGTGCGCCGCAAGGCCGAGGTCGTGGCCGCCGTCAATGGCGGGCTGCTGACCATCGACGAAGTCTGCGAACGGTATGGCCTGACGCTGGAGGAATTCGCCTCGTGGCAGCGAGCGGTCGATCGCTCGGGCATGCAGGGACTGCGCGTGACACGCATCCAGCACTATCGCGATCTCTACGAACGCCAGCACAAATACTGACCCTTTCCACCTGATGGTCACGTACGCGCGCATCCCCAGCGGGTTGCGCGCGTTTCGTTTTGCGCGCCTTCCCGGGAACACTTGTTCCGATTGGTCCGTTTGGGAAGCGGAACGGGGCTGGCATGGGCCGAATTCCCGTTCTCATGCTGGTCCCGCAAGAAGGACCGAACAGGAGGAAATCAGGCTATGGGCATTATCATTGCAATCATCGTCGGCGGTGTCGCCGGTTGGCTCGCTTCGATCGTCATGAACCGCGACGCATCGATGGGCATTTTCTGGAATATCATCGTCGGTATCATCGGGGCCGTGCTGGGCAACTGGCTGCTCGCCCCGCTGCTTGGTTTCGGCGGCAGCATCCAGACCTTCGATCTCGGTGCCTTCGTGATCGCCATTCTCGGCGCGGTCATCCTGCTCGCGATCGTGAATCTCGTCCAGCGCGGACGCGTTCGCTAGGAAATTCCGACATTTGCACACTGATTGCGTGCTCGAAGCGGGCGGTCTCCCTACGGGTGGCCGCCCGTTTTCCTTGGCGCGTTGACCGGTGGGAATACGTCGTTCGCAGATGCAATATTGAGCAAATGGAGTGTGAGGCGTAACCCGGGCTTGAGTGCGGTGTGATATCAGTGTAACACACCAGCTCCACGATGGGGACCGATATGAACGCCGAAATGCACATCGACACTGACAGCGCCGCACGGGTCGACGATCCGTTTGCGCTCGATGCCAACGAGCGCCGCAAGCGTCGTCGGTTGTGGATCATTCTCGCTGTGATCGTCGTGTTGGTAACGGCCGGTCTATGGCTGATGACCCGTGGCGGCGATGCCGCGGCACCTGCCCCGGGCGCCGAAGAGGCCGCGGGGCAGGCGGTCACCGTGGTCGTCCCCGGGCGCGCGACGATTGCGGGCGAAATCACTGCCACGGGGACCCTCGCTGCGCGCCGTGAAATGCCGATCGGGGTGCCCGGAGCGGGCGGTCAGGTCACCCGGGTCCTCGTCGATGCGGGCGACTGGGTCCGCGCCGGCCAGGCGCTCGCCGTGCTCGACCGGTCGGTCCAGGCGCAGCAGATCGACCAGCAGCGCGCGCAGATCCGCGTCGCCGAATCCGATGCGCGGCTCGCCCAGTCCAACCTCGATCGCGCGCTCCAACTGGTCGAACGCGGCTTCATCTCGACCGCCGATGTCGATCGCCTGACCGCAACGCGCGATGCCGCCGTTGCGCGGGTCGAAGTCGCCAAGGCCCAGTTGAAAGAATTGCAGGCACGCACCGCGCAGCTCAATATCGTTGCCCCCGCAGCGGGTCTCATCCTCGAACGCAACATCGAACCCGGGCAGGTCGTCGGCGGCGGTTCGGGCGCCGTGTTCCTGATGGCGCGCGGCGGCGAGATGGAACTGCTCGCGCAATTGGGAGAAGACGATCTGGCGCGGATCTCGGCCGGCGTGACGGCGGAAGTCGTCCCGGTCGGACTCGACCGATCGTTTACCGGCCAGGTGTGGCAGATCGCCCCGACGATCGACCCGCAGTCCCGCCAGGGCACCGCGCGCATCGCGCTGTCCTACGCCCCCGGGCTCAAGCCGGGCGGTTTCGCTACCGCTACCATCGCTTCGGGCACGCTGGTCGCGCCCAAGCTCCCCGAGAGCGCGATCCAGGACGATAACGGCCAGTCCTTCGTCTACATCGTAAAGGACGATAACACTGTCGCGCGGCGCAATGTCAGGACCGGCCTGATCACCGATGACGGCGTGGCGATCGTTGAAGGCCTGACCGGGACCGAAAAGGTCGTCCTGCGAGCCGGCGGCTTCCTGAAGCCGGGCGAGAAGGTCTCGCCCAAGGTCCGCCGCGAACAGGACTGAACCCGATGAACCTGCGTTATCTCTCTGCTTGGTCGATCAAGCACCCGGTCGTTCCGCTCGTCCTGTTCGTCGCGCTCACCCTCGCCGGTCTGATCGCGTTCAACCGGATGGAGGTGCAGAACGAGCCCGACATCGATTTCCCCGCCGTCGTCGTCTCGATCTCGCAGCCAGGTGCCGCCCCGACCGAGCTCGACACGCAGATTACGCAGAAGGTCGAAAGCGCGGTCTCGAACGTCGAGGGGATCGAGACGATCCAGAGCCGGGTCAGCGAAGGCAATTCGCAGACGATCCTGTTCTTCGAGATCGGCAACGACGTGAACGACCTCGTCAACGAGGTCGATGCCGCGGTCCAGCAGATCCGCGGCGACCTGCCCGACGGGATCATCGAGCCACAGGTCCGCAAGATCAATACGCTCGACAATTTCGCAAGCTACGCCGTCGTTGCCGAAGACATGACGATGGAAGAACTGAGCTGGTTCGTCGACGATACCGTCTCCAAGCGCCTGCTCGCGGTCCCCGGCATGGCGCGTGCCGGGCGCAGCGGCGGCGTCGATCGCGAGATCCGCGTGATCCTCGATCCGGCGCGAATGCAATCGCTCGGGGTCACTGCGAGCCAGGTCAACTCGGCGATCGCGCAGAGCAATCTCGATGCCGGCGGCGGCCAGGCCGAAATCGCCGGCGCGCGCCAGTCGGTGCGCGTGCTCGGGACATCGGAAACCGCGTTCGAACTCGGCCAGCGCCGGATCTCGCTCGGCGGCGGTCGCTCGGTCAAGCTGTCCGACATCGCCGAAGTCACCGATGGCGAGAGCGAGGTCTACCGGATATCCAAGGTCGACGGCCGCCCGGTCGTCACCTTCGACCTCACCCGCGCGCGCGGCGAGTCCGACGTCACCGTCTATGACGAGGCGCAGGTGGTCATGGACGAGATCGAGGCCGAGAACCCCGGCCTCGAATTCGTCGAACTGTTCAACGTCGTCAAGTACACCAAGGCGCAGTACAAGAGCTCGATGGCGGCGCTGATCGAGGGCGCGATCCTCGCCGTGATCGTGGTGTTCTTCTTCCTCCGCGACTGGCGCGCGACGATCATCTCGGCGATCGCGATCCCGCTGTCGGCGGTGCCGACCTTCTTCTTCCTCGAATTCATGGGCTTCACGCTCAACCAGATGAGCCTGCTGGCGCTGGGGCTCGTCGCGGGCGTGCTGGTCGACGACGCGATCGTCGAGATCGAGAACATCGTCCGACACATGCGAATGGGCAAATCGGCCTACCAGGCCTCGATCGACGCGGCTGACGAGATCGGCCTCGCCGTCGTTGCGACCAGCTTCTCGATCGTCGCGGTGTTCCTGCCGGTCGCAATGATGCCGGGCATCGCGGGCCAGTATTTCCAGAATTTCGGCGTGACGGTCGTCGTCTCCGTGCTGATGAGCCTTGCCGTAGCGCGCATGATCACTCCGATGTTGGCCGCCTATTTCCTCAAGGAACACGGCGTGGCCGACCATGCCAACGGGCCGTGGATCGACCGCTATTCGCGGATCCTTGCCTGGACGCTCGATCGCGACAAGGCGCGGGCGATCAAGGCGCGCAAGATCGAACGCAAGGGTAAGATCGGCTTCTTCGGCAAGCTTGGTGCACATTTGCGCGGCGATCATCGCGCGTGGGTGATGGGCATGGGCCTGCTCTCCTTCGTCGCGACGATCTTCCTCTTCGCCACGACCCCGGCGCAGTTCTTCCCCAACACCGACATGGATTTCGCGCGGGTCCGCATCGAGATGGTCCCGGGTACAACGCTCGAACAGACCGAGGAAGTCGCCGATCAGGTCAACGCGCTGCTCAAGGAAGAGCCAGAGGTGAACCAGGCGCTGGTCAACGTGAGCGAGGCCAGCGCGTCGATCTTCGTCACCTTCAAGGAGGATCGGGCGCGCTCGAGCACCGAATTCGAACGCGAGGTATCGCAGAAGTTCAACCAGATCGCCGATGCGCGCGTCAGCTTCCAGAACATGCAGGGCGGCGGCGGTGGCGGCGGCTCGGGCCGTCCGATCAACGTCATGCTCTCGGGCAGCGACCCGGTCCTGCTCGAAGAAACCGCGCAAGTCCTCGTCGAGCAGATGGGTGGGCTCGAAGAACTGACCGCCCCCCGCGTGGAGGCCGATCTCCAGCGGCCCGAACTGATCATCACCCCGCGTACAGAACTTGCCGCCTCGCTCGGCGTGACGACCTCGGCGCTGAGCCAGGCCATCCGTATCGCCACGATCGGCGAGATCGACCAGCGCGCGGCGCGCTTCTCGCTCTCGGACCGCCAGATCCCGATCCGGGTGATGCTGCCGGAATCCTCGCGCGACCGGATCGCGACGATCCGCAACCTGCCCGTGCCCACCGCCAGCGGTGGCTCGGTGCCGCTCGAGCGCGTCGCCGAGATCCGCTTCGGCGCCGGACCGACCACGATCCAGCGCGAAGATCGCAAGCGCCGCGTTTTCGTGAGTGCCGATATCGCGCCGGGTGCCGAAGAGGGTGTGGCCAAGGCGAAGATCGACGAACTGCCGATCATGCAGGACCTTCCGACAGGGGTGTCGAACGCGCCGTCGGGCTCGGATCGCTGGCTCGAGGAATTCCTCGTCAACTTCCAGATCGCCTTGGCGACGGGCATCCTTTCGGTTTTCGCGGTGCTGGTCCTGCTCTACCAGCGCCTGATGTCGCCGCTGGTGAACATGGGTTCGCTGCTGCTTGCGCCACTCGGCGCGGTGCTCGCGATCAAGCTCGTCGGCCAGCCGATCTCGCTGCCGTTTTTCATCGGCATCCTGCTGTTGTTCGGAATCGTGGCGAAGAACTCGATCCTGCTCGTCGACTTCGCGATTGAGGCGATGGCCGAGGGTCACCGCAAATACGACGCGATCATGGAGGCCGGACGCAAGCGCGCGCAGCCGATCGTCATGACCACCGTGGCGATGACCGCAGGCATGATCCCGACCGCGTTGGCGCTGCAGGCGGACGGGGCGTGGCGCCAGCCGATGGGCACCGGCGTGATCGGCGGGCTACTGGTCTCGACCGTCCTCACGCTGCTGATCGTCCCGGCTGGTTTCAGCCTCGCCGACGGGATCGAGAAGCGGGTCGGACCGTGGATGCGACGGAAAATGCTCAGCTACGATCCGAAGGACCGCGAGAACGCCAAGTTCCCGGGAGCGCTTGACGACCGCCGGGGCGAAGGCGCAATGCCTGCCGAGTGAGCGGTAAACGACTGACATTGCGGCCCGTGGCGGGCGCGCCGATCCCGCCGGACCGCGCGCGCCGGATGCGGATTGCCGCGACCGGCATGCTCGGTGCGATGGCCGCGCTGTTCGTGCTGTCGGGCCAATACCTCGACCTGCACCCGGCCTGGGGCTTCGTCCACAGCTTCGCCGAGGCCGCAATGGTAGGCGGGATCGCGGACTGGTTCGCGGTGACCGCGCTGTTCCGCCACCCGTTCGGCATCCCGATCCCGCACACCGCGATCATCCCGAACAACAAGGATCGCATCGCCGACACGATGGCGGACTTCCTGCGCGACAATTTCCTCACCCCCGCGGTGGTCGCGCGGCGGATGATCGGGATGAACATTGCCGGCGCGGTCGGCGATTTCCTCGCCTCGCCGCCCAAGTCCGACGGTTCGCGGATCGCGGCGGGTGCGGCGAGCCTGTTCGCCGACGTGCTCGAATCGCTCGATCCCGAGCGGATGGGCGGCCAGGTCCGCAGCGGGCTCAAGGCAACGCTGGCGCGGATCGAGGTCGCGCCTCCGGCCGGCAAGATGATCGAGGCCGCGATCGCCGACGGGCGGCACCGCCCGCTGATCGATTCGGTGATCCGCTGGGTCGCGCTCGCGCTCGAGGACAACGAGGATCTCGTGCGCGACATGATCCATCGCCGCGCCAATGCGCTGCTGCGCTGGACCGGCCTCGACGAACGGCTCGCCAATTCGGTGATCGACGGACTCTACAAGCTGCTCGCCGAGACGCTGGTCGATCCCGACCACCCGATCCGCAGCAAGGTCGAGGAAAGTCTCGAGAAGCTCGCGCACGACCTGCAGCATGATCCGGAGCTCAAGGCGAAGGTCGAGAAGGCCAAGAACGACTTGCTCGACAATCCCGCGCTGGCCGACTGGTGGCAGGGCGTGTGGGAGCGCGCGCGCAAGGCGATGCTCGATACCGCGCGCAATCCCGACAAGGCGATGCAGGGCGAGATCGGCAAGCTGGTCGGCGAACTCGGCGGTGCCATGTCGAACGATCCCCGCCTGCAAATCATGGTCAACCGCTTCGCGCGCCGGACCGCGGTCGGCGTCGCGACGCGCTATGGCGACCAGATCGTGCGGCTGGTGTCTGAAACCGTGCGCCGCTGGGATGCGCGAACGATCACCGACCGGGTCGAGGGCGCGGTCGGCCGCGACCTCCAGTTCATCCGCATCAACGGGACGCTGGTGGGCGGCCTCGTCGGCGTGACATTGCATGCGCTGAGCTATGCCTTCTGACCGCCTCCCGCGAGACCGGCCCCTGCTGACCACAGACCGGCTCGAATTGTGGCTGCCGAAGGTCGGCGACACCCCGCAGGTCCATGCGATCGTCAACGAGCCCGAGACCGCGCGCCATCTCGGCCCCCCGCAGGATTATGCCGAGGCCTTCTCGCGCGGACTGCGCGCCGCAGGCAGCTGGCTTCTCTACGGCTACGGCATGTTCATGCTGCGAAAGGCGGGCGAAAAGGAGATCATCGGGCTCGCTGGAATCTTCCACACCTATCGCGGCCTGGGCGAGGGAATGGACGACCAGCCCGAAGCGGGGTGGATCGTCGGTGCCGGACACGTCGGTCGGGGTTACGCCCGCGAGGCGATGCTAGCCGCGCTCGAATGGTTCGACCGGACCCGCGGGCCGAAACGCGTCGTCGCGATGATCGAAGTCGGGAACGACGCGAGCTTCGCGCTGGCGGAACGGCTCGGCTTCGCGGAATTCCGCCGCGCCGAAAAGGACGGGTGCGAGCTGGTGCTGCTGGAGCGGGTGCCCGACTGAATGGTCGGCCCTTTGACACACGCTCATCGGTTCGAGAACGTAAACGAGAAATTCGTGTAATCCTTGATGGGATTGCCCTCTTCATCTTGCGCGGGCTCGAAACGCGCACGCTTCATCATCTGACCGCAGACAAATGCTGCAGCGCCCTCTCCAGGCTCAGGCAACCGTGACCAACACTGTTCGACTTTGCCTTCCACATCGACGATCATGGTCATTGTGACGGTTCCGTTCCACCGTCCGCCCGGGACCTCTCTCACTATGGCGCGGAGCCATCTCATCGGATCCTTGGTTTTAGCGCGACTTGTGGCCTTTTCGAGTACAGCCGGGTCGACGCCATGGCCTCGCATGAGGTCGTCGACACAGGCTCGCAGCGCGGCAAGAGGTTCGTGCATTGATCCGGTTGCAAAGGTCAGAGGCTCGCGAAGTCCACTGCGCAGCTCGAAAAATTCGACTGCCCGCTCCTTGCCATTGCGCAACGCCGCGATTTCACTCGCGGACAGTTCGGCATCAGCTCCCGCTTCGCCTGACAGATTGATCTTGGAGGCGAAGAGCAGGCCCTCCGTGTCGCCGCGTCCGACCCGGTAACTGCTCTTGATTGTAGCGACCGGATCGCCGGGAAAAAAATAGGCCTCGACCGGCTCTCTCGTGTTCGGTCGCAGGTCGCTGCCCAAGATTGCGTAATCGACGAGATCACCCGGTGTCGTTTTTTGCAACGTCAGATAAATCGGGGCATCCTCTCGACCGAAGGCACGCGACATCGTGCAACGATTCTCTCCGTAATCCAGCACCCACGGTGCCACCGGGGTCAGTGCCTCGGTCTGAGGGCTGCCGGGATCGAGCGCGGTCGTCGCAGGCTTGGTCGCGATCATGGTCTGAGCGCGAGCGACACCAGTTGCGTGAGCACCGATCAACGCAAGAGCGCTTACGGTGAACTTCCAAGAAACCGATGGCATGGTGCGCCCCCCTTTTCGCGTCATACACGCAAGGGGGGAGACCCCTGTCAACTGCTTAGAGCTTCTCGGTAAGCTCCGGCACGGCCTGGAACAGGTCTGCGACGAGGCCGATATCGGCGACCTGGAAGATCGGCGCGTCCTCGTCCTTGTTGATCGCGACGATGGTCTTGGAATCCTTCATCCCCGCGAGGTGCTGGATCGCGCCCGAGATACCGATCGCGATATAGACGTCCGGGGCGACGATCTTGCCGGTCTGGCCGACCTGGTAGTCGTTGGGGACATAGCCCGCATCGACCGCCGCACGGCTCGCACCGACGCCAGCATTGAGCTTGTCGGCGAGCGGCATGATGTACTGCTCGAAGGTCTCCGCATCCTTGAGCGCGCGACCGCCCGAGACGATGATCTTGGCGCTGGTCAGTTCGGGGCGATCGCCTCCCTCGGCGAGTTCCTGGCTGACGAAGCTGGAGATTCCGGCATCGCCGGGACCGCTCACGGCTTCGATCTCGCCGTTTCCGCCTTCGGTGGCGGCCTTGTCGAACGCGGTGCCGCGGACGGTGATGACGAGCTTTTCGTCCGAGCTCTCGACCGTCGCGATCGCGTTGCCGGCATAGATCGGGCGGGTGAAGGTCTTGTCGCCCTCGACCGAGAGGATGTCGGAGATCTGCATCACGTCGAGTCCGGCCGCAACGCGCGGGGCGATGTTCTTGCCGGTGGTGGTCGACGGCGCGAGGAACGCGTCGTGATGGCCCATCTGGTCGACCACCAGCGGCGCGACGTTCTCGGCCAGCTGGTGTTCGTAGGCGGCGTCGTCGGCGACATGGACCTTGCCCACGCCCTCGATCTTGGCAGCGGCTTCGGCGACCGCGCCACAATTGTGACCCGCGACCAGCAGGTGCACTTCGCCGAGCTTCGAGGCGGCGGTGACGGCGGCGAGCGTCGCGTCGCCGAGCGAGTTGTTGTCGTGATCGACCAGAACCAGCGTTTTCATATCGCTATCCTTTAAATTCCTGTGCGGGCGCGCTTACGCGACGCCCAGCGCCTTCAGCTTGGCGACGAGCGCATCGACGTCCTCGACCTTCTCGCCCGCCTGGCGGACCGGCGGTTCGGAGACGTTGGTCGTCTTGAGGCGCGGTGCGATGTCGACGCCGAAATCGGCGGGGTTCTTGGTGTCGAGCGGCTTCTTCTTCGCCTTCATGATGTTTGGCAGCGAGGCGTAGCGGGGCTCGTTGAGGCGGAGGTCGGTGGTGACGATCGCGGGCATGGTCAGCTTGACCGTTTCGAGCCCACCGTCGATCTCGCGCTTCACGGTGACGCTGTCGCCCTCGATCTCGACTGTATTGGCGAAGGTGCCCTGCGGACGGTTCATCAGCGCGGCGAGCATCTGGCCGGTCTGGTTCGAATCGTCGTCGATCGCCTGCTTGCCGAGGATCACGAGGCCGGGCTCTTCCTCTTCGGCGATCGCCTTGAGGATCTTGGCGACGCCGAGCGGCTCGACCTCGTCGTCGGTTTCGACGAGGATCGCACGATCGGCGCCCATGGCGAGCGCGGTGCGCAACGTTTCCTGCGCCTTGGCCGGGCCGATCGACACCGCGATCACTTCCTCGGCCTTGCCCGCTTCCTTGATCCGGATCGCTTCCTCGACCGCGATCTCGTCGAACGGGTTCATGCTCATCTTGACGTTGGCGAGATCGACGCCGGAGCCGTCCGCCTTGACGCGGGGCTTCACGTTGTAGTCGATCACCCGTTTGACGGGGACGAGGATTTTCATGTGGGTCCTTTCGGCTGGAACGGTGCCTGATGGTTGCGCAGGGCTGCGCGGCCCCGCCTTGTTAATCGAATGACGCGGGCGACATTGCGTTCCGATGGCGCGAGGTCAAGCCCCGCCGGCGCGATGCCGCTTTACCGTAACGTAAAGCGGGCGTAGTTTTACGGCGCAACAGGGAGAACCCCGCATGATCCGCCCGTTCCTGGCCGCGATTCTCTTGTTCTCGAGCCCGCTCGCCGCGCAGGAGACGCGCGTCGCGCCCGAGGATCACTCTCCGCCGCCCGCCACGCTCGCGCAGGTCGACTGGCTCGTGGGGCAATGGGCGGGCGAGGGGATCGGCGGTGCCGACGCGATGGAAAGCTGGCTGCCGCCGGTCGGCGGGACGATGGTCGGCACATTCGTGCAGGCGCAGGGCGACGGCACGATCATGTTCACCGAACATCTCTACCTGATGGAAGAGGCAGGCACGCTGGTCCTACGGCTCAAGCACTTCCACGCCGATCTCACGGGGTGGGAGGAGAAGGACGGGATGCTGACTTTCCGCCTCGTCGCAATGGAGCCATGCGCCGCCTACTTCCACGCGCTGACGCTTCGCTGCGACGGCGAGAACGGGCTCCTCGCCGCCGTCCGCATGAAATCGGAGGGCGACGAGGTGCGCGAGCTGGTCTTTCGGTTCGAACGGGCGGGTTAGGCCGCCTTCTTCACCTCGGCCACGATCTTGCGGGCGGCATCGCCCAGGTCGTCGGCACTGACGATCGGCAGGCCGGAATTCTCGAGGATTTCCTTGCCCTTCTCGACATTTGTCCCCTCGAGGCGGACCACCAGCGGGACCGAGAGGTTCACGTCCTTGGCCGCCGAGACGATGCCGTCGGCGATGATGTCGCACTTCATGATGCCGCCGAAGATGTTCACGAGGATGCCTTCGACCGCATCGTCCTTGAGGATGATCTTGAACGCCGCGGTGACCTTTTCCTTGGTCGCGCCGCCGCCCACGTCGAGGAAGTTGGCGGGGAAGGCGCCGTTCAGCTTGATGATGTCCATCGTCGCCATGGCGAGGCCGGCGCCGTTGACCATGCAGCCGATATTGCCGTCCAATTTGATATAGGCGAGGTCGTATTCGCTCGCCTCGACTTCGGCCGGGTCTTCCTCGGTCTCGTCGCGCATCGCCTCGACGTTCTTGTGGCGATAGAGCGCATTGCCGTCGAAGCTCATCTTGGTGTCGAGCACCAGCAGGTCGCCGTCCTTGGTCTCGACCAGCGGGTTGATCTCGAGCATTTCGACGTCGAGCGCCATGAACGCCTCATAAAGCTGCCCGGCGAGCTTCTGGCACTGCTTGTTGGTGTCGCCCGACAGTTCGAGCGCGAAAGCGACCGCGCGGCCGTGATGCGGCATGAAGCCCTGCGCCGGGTCGATCGTGATCGTGTGGATTTTCTCTGGCGTGTCGTGCGCGACCGCCTCGATGTCCATCCCGCCCTCGGTCGACACGACCATCGCGACCTGGCCAGAGGCGCGATCGACCAGCAGCGACAGGTAGTATTCGTGCGCGATGTCGACGCCATCGGTGACATAAAGGCGGTTGACCTGCTTGCCTTCGTCGCCGGTCTGCGCGGTCACCAGCGTGTTGCCGAGCATTTCCTTCGCCGCGTGCTCGACTTCGTCGATCGACTGGGCGAGGCGGACGCCGCCCTTCGCATTGGCGTCCAGTTCCTTGAACTTGCCCTTGCCGCGGCCGCCGGCATGGATCTGGGCTTTCACGACGTAAAGCGGGCCGGGCAGCTGCTTGGCGGCGGCGACTGCCTCTTCGACCGTCATCGCGGCGATGCCCTTGGGCACGGCGATCCCGTGTTCGGCGAGCAGTTCCTTGGCCTGGTATTCGTGAATGTTCATGGGTGGGTCTTTCCGCTTGGAATGAGGATTCGTCCGGGGGTTTGCGGCGCGCCTTCGCATATGCGGCGCGACTTGAAAAGTGGGCCCGCAATGGGCAGCGACGATGCGATGGTTTCTCCGGGCGAACTCGAACAGGTCATGCGCGAGGCCGGCGCATTGGCGATGGAGTATTGGCCGGGGGCGGGCAACGACGTCGAATCGTGGGAGAAATCGCCCGACAACCGCGTGAGCGAAGCCGATCTTGCGGTCGATCGCTACCTGCATCGCGCGCTCGGCGACCTCGCACCCAATGCGGGCTGGCTATCGGAGGAGACCGCCGACGACACTGCTCGCGCCGAACAGCGCCGGTGCTGGATCGTAGACCCGATCGACGGGACGCGCGATTTCCTGCGCGGGCGCGACGGCTGGTGCGTGTCGGTTGCGCTGGTCGAGGAGGGCCAACCGGTGCTCGCCGCGCTCGAAGCGCCGGCGCGGGGGCAGACTTGGCTCGCGCGGAAGGGCGAGGGGGCATCGCTCGACGGAAAGGCGCTCTCCTGCTCGGACTGCGCCCAGCTGGCCGGAGCGCGGGTGCCGATCCACGACCTGCCCAAGACCGACCGCGATCTCGCCAAGGTCTCGCAACCCAATTCGATCGCCTTGCGGGTCGCGATGGTCGCGGCGGGAGAGGCGGACATGGTGCTGACGATGCGCTGGGGCGCGGAATGGGATCTCGCCGCCGCGGCGCTGATCGCGAGCGAGGCGGGCGCGACGGTCACCGCGGCGACCGGCGAGCCCTATCGCTTCAACAAGCCGGAGCCGCGCATTTTCGGGGTGCTTGCGACGGCGCCGGCCCTTCACGGACCGGCGCTCGAGCGTTGGGGCGGGAGGGCGGGCGAGATTGCGAACAAGGCCGCTCGCCCATCCGGGTTCGTCAACTGATCGCGGCTGCGATCACTGCTGGGCCTTGGCTTCGGCGACGTCTTCCTCGGTGATCGGGATGATCTTGATCTCGACCCGGCGGTTCTGCGCCCGGCCGGCTTCGGTGCCGTTGTCGGCGATCGGCTGGGTTTCGCCGAAGCCTTGCGTCATGATCCGGCGACGATCCACATTGCGCGCAATCAAGTAGTCCGCGACCGCCTTGGCGCGCCGTTCGGACAGCGCCTGGTTGAAGGCGTCCGAGCCGGTCGAATCGGTGTGGCCGTAGACGTCGATCAGGCTGTTGGGATAGTCGACCAGCGTCGCCGCGACCTCGTCGAGCGTGGCGCGGAAGCTGGGCTTGAGCGTCGAGCTGCCGACATCGAAGGTCACGGTGTCGGGCAGGTTGACGAGGATCGATTCGCCGTCGCTGGTGACGTCGACGCCCGAACCGGCGGTCTTTTCCTTCAATTCCTTGATCTGTTGGTCGATCCGGTTGCCGACCACGCCGCCGGCGACGCCGCCGATCCCGGCCCCCACGATCCGCGCGGTCTTGCCGCCGATCAGGCCGCCGAGCAGGTAGCCGGCGAGCGCGCCGCCCGCGCCGAGCACCGCGGTGCGCGAATAGGTCTTCTCGCCGGTGTTCGGATCGGTGATGCAGCCGGCGGTAACGAGCGACATGCCGCACACGGCGGCAATAGCAAATTTGTGGGATTTCATCTCTTCGTCCTTTCCCAATGGGCGCGCTTCGAGCGCAAGTTTTCTAGAGGGCCGGCTGTTGAAACGCGTGGTGAACGAGCGCGTTCCTTTGCTTTCCTCCTGCCCCCACTTTCTGCTAGCGGTCGCAGCGTGACACCCTTTCCCTGGGCAGACCTTGCGATCATCGCCGCACTCATCGTGCTCAATGGCCTCTTTGCCATGAGCGAACTGGCGATCGTCTCCGCGCGCCGGGCGCGCCTGAAGGTCGCGCTGGATGAGGGGCGGGCCGGCGCCCGGCAGGCGCTCCAGCTCGCCTCCGAACCGGGCAAGTTCCTCTCGACCGTACAGATCGGGATCAGCCTCGTGGCGATTATCGCCGGCGCCTATTCGGGTTCGAGCCTTGGCGGGCCGGTGGGCGAGCGCTTGGCGGCCTGGGGTGTTCCCGCCGATTACGCTCCCGAGGCGGGATTCGCCTTGGTCATCGTGATTGTCACCTATCTAAGCCTCGTCGTCGGCGAGCTGGTGCCCAAGCAGCTCGCCCTGCGCGCGCCCGAGAAGATCGCGATGCTGGCCGCGCCGCCGATGGCGTTCCTCGCGCGGCTGGCGGCACCGCTGGTGTGGCTGCTCGAACACTCGTCCAGCCTCGTGTTGCGCCTGTTCGGCGCGCGGCGATCGGATCCGAATCACCTGACCGACGAAGAACTGCACATGATCTTCGCCGAGGCGACCCGATCGGGCGTGCTCGAGGAGGAAGAGCGCGCGATCATGACCGGGATCATGCGCCTGGCCGACCGCCCGGTGCGCGAAGTCATGACCCCCCGTACCGAGATCGACTGGATCGACGCCGATGCCTCGCTCGAGGAAATCAAGGCCGCGATCGCCGCCTCGCCGCATTCGCTGATGCCAGTGGCCAAGGGCTCGCCGGACGAAGTCGTCGGCGTGGTCAAAACTCGCGAGCTGCTGGCCCAGATCGTCGACGGCAGGGTCCCGCAGCTCGCCTCGCTTATGGCGCGCCCCGAAATCGTTCCCGACCAGCTCGATTCGATCGACGGGCTGCGGATGCTCCAGCAGGCCGATGTCGCGATGGCGATGGTCCACGACGAATACGGCCATCTCGACGGGATCGTGACCCCGGCCGACCTGCTGCAGGCGCTGGTGGGCGAATTCGCCAGCGACCGCGATCTTGGCGACGGTCCGCAAGTGGTCGAGCGCGAGGACGGATCGCTGCTGATCTCGGGCGCGATGCCGGCCGATGCGCTGGCCGAACGCCTCGGTATGACGCTGCCCGACGAACGCGAATACGCGACCGCAGCGGGCTATGTCCTCGCGATGATCAAGCGGATCCCGCAGGCGGGCGACTATTTCGAGGACGAGGGCTGGCGGATCGAGGTCGTCGACATGGACGGCCGCAAGATCGACAAGCTGCTGGTGGCGCGAGTGAAGGGCGAGCCGGAGGTGGCGGAAGCCGAATAGCGGAGTTGCTGCTGGCGCGCAGCGGGCGACCTGGAGGCTTTTGGTTGGACCCTCGAGCGCCGGGCGCGGCGTATCCGCGCTGCTTGGCTTCGCGGCATAAGCCGCGACGGGCAGTCGCCCGCGTCCGCGCTACCGCGCGCAACTTCTGGACGCATATCGAGAGAAAGCGCGAGGCGGACACGATCGAGACGGTCGTCCGCAGCGCGACTGGCGCGGAGGCGAGCCCGACCGGTCGTCCGCAGGTTCCTCGGGGCGCAGCGAAGAGATGAGCGCCGAGGATGGACCCGCGGATGCGGGTCCGTAACCAATAAAACTCTATCTACTCTTGGAGCCCAAGCCCAGCAATCAACCCGGGATCACAGCCCGCGCGACCTGACCTTCGCTCTCCGGAGCGCTGACGATGTCGCGGGTGAGCGCGCCCTTGTCGACGGTGTTGGTGTCCGGATCACCGATCTTCGAACGGATGCCGGGAACGGCCGCGCCGGCGCGGTCGAGCGCGCTGGTTTCGACGTCGCTGCGCGCGGCGGGGCCGCCGAACAGCGCTTCGAGTGCCTGTTCCGCCGCGCTGCCTTCGGCCGGGCGCGGATTCCCTTCGGACGGCGGCACAAGGTTGAAATCGGGCGGGATCACGAGCGGGGCCTGGCGCTGCACGGCGAACTCGTCCGGGCGGTCGCGGTTGAACACGCCGGTCGATCCGCAAGCGGCGAGCATCGAGGCCAATCCGGTGGCGATGGCGAGTTTGGCGAATTTCATGTCGTTTTCTCCGGGGCAAGGTCGCCCGTCTCGTCCTTCGCATCGAGCAGCGAAGGGTCTTTCATGGGGTCCTTGTCGCTGAAGAAGAAGCTCCGCGCAAGGATGATGAGCACGCCGAAGGTGATCGCGACATCGGCGAGGTTGAAGATGAGGAACGGCCGGAAGCTGCCGATATGGAGGTCGGCGTAATCGACCACGTAACCGTAGTTGATGCGGTCACGGATATTGCCGAGCGCACCGCCGAGGATCAGCGCGAGCGCGAGGATGTCCCACTTGGCCTTTTCGCGCAGCATCCATACGAACACGACCACCGCGATCAGTGCGGTGAAGCCGACCAGCATTAGCCGCTGCTCCATGCTGTCGGCGCGGAAGAGACCGAGCGAGACGCCGCGGTTCTCGGCCCAGGTCAGGTCGAAAAATGGCAGTAGCGGAATATGTTCGAGGTTGCGCAGGTCGAGCGGGCCGATCATCGCCCATTTGACGAATTGGTCGAGCACGAACACCGCGAGTGCGACGGCGAGCCCGATCCAGCGGCGTTTCCACAGAGCGCTGGTGAAGTCGACGCTCATGCCACCTCGTCCATTTCCGCGACCACACTTTCGCAACGGCCGCACAGATCGCCGTCTTCCGCCACTTCGGGCAGGAGCCGCCAGCAGCGGCCGCACTTGCTGTCATCGGTCCGGGACACCGCGATTGCCTGCCCGCGCGTCACTGACGCGGTGATGAACAGCTCGGCGAGGTCCGCGTCGCTGAAGCCCTCGGGCACCGCATCGGCGGGCACCACGACGTCGGCTTCGAGGCTCGAACGGATGGTCTTCTCGCGTCGCAGCGGTTCGATCGCCTCGTTCACGTCCTCGCGCAGGTCGCGCAATTTGTCCCACCGCGCGGCGAGATCGTCGTTGCGCCAGTCGGCGGGGATCGGGTGCCATTCCTGCAAATGGATGCTGTCGCGGTCGGGGAAACGCGTGCCCCACACTTCCTCGGCGGTGAACACCAGCACCGGCGCGGCATAACGCACCAGCGCCTGGAACAGGATGTCGAGCGTGGTGCGGTAGGATCGGCGCGCGAGTCCCTCGGGATCGTCGCAATAGAGCCGGTCCTTGCGCACGTCGAAGAAGAAGGCCGAGAGGTCCTCGTTGGCGAAATCGACCAGCGCGCGGGTGTAGGCGTTGAAATCGAAATCATCGACGGCGCGGCGCAACTTCGCATCGAGCACCGCGAGCAGGTGGAGCACGTATCGCTCGAGCTCGGGCATTTCCGCCGGATCGATGGCTTCCGCGTCGTGATCGAACCCGCCGAGCGCACCGAGCAGGTAGCGGAAGGTGTTGCGCAGCCGGCGATACTGGTCGCCCACGCCCTTCAAAATCTCGTCGCCGATGCGGTGGTCCTCGGTGAAATCGACCGAAAGCGCCCACAAGCGGATAATGTCCGCGCCGTAGGTCTCCATGACCTTGAGCGGATCGACCGTGTTGCCGAGCGATTTCGACATCTTCTTGCCCGCAGAGTCCATCGTGAACCCGTGGGTCAGCACCGTCTCGTATGGCGCGCGGCCGCGGGTGCCGCAGCTTTCGAGCAGCGAGGACTGGAACCAGCCGCGATGCTGGTCCGAGCCTTCGAGATAGAGGTCGGCCGGGCTCTGCAGTTCGGGCCACTCGTCCGACTCGAGCACGAAGGCGTGGGTCGAGCCGCTGTCGAACCACACGTCGAGGATGTCGGACACCATCTCGTAGTCGTCGGGATTGCGTCCTTCGCCGAGGAATTCGCCCGCGCGGGCTTCTTCCCAGGCGTCGATCCCGTCGGCGCGGATGGCGGACTGGATGCGCGCGTTGACCTCCGCGTCGACCAGCAATTCGCCGGTCTCGCGGTGGACGAACAGCGCCAGCGGCACGCCCCAGGCGCGTTGGCGGCTGATCAGCCAGTCGGGCCGGTCGCCGACCATGGCGCCGATGCGGCGGCGACCCTTTTCGGGCACGAAGCGCACGCGCTCGATCTCGCCCATCGCGGTCTCGCGCAGGCTCGCGCCGTCGAGATGGTCGAGCTTGCCGTCCATCCCGATGAACCATTGCGGAGTGCAGCGGTAGATGACCTTGGCCTTCGAGCGCCACGAATGCGGGTACGAGTGCGCGTAGTCCGCACTGGCGGAAAGCAGCGCGCCGGCCTCGCGCAAATCCGAGCAGATAGGGCCTTCGGGAGCATTGAACGGCTTGTTGATCACCGCACGGCGGCGTTCCTTGCCGTCTTCGTCCTTGTCGTCCGCGCCGAGCCACAGCCAGTCGTCGCGATAACGCCCGTCACTCTCGACCGCGAAGACCGGGTCGATCCCGTTGGCGCGGCACAGCTCGAAATCGTCCTCGCCATGGTCGGGCGACATATGGACGAGCCCTGTGCCGCTGTCGGTGGTGACGAAATCGCCCGCGAGCAGCGGACGCGGCTTGGCGTAGAACCCACCGAGATGGTGCATCGGATGACGGGCGAAGGTCCCGGCGAGCTCGGAGCCTTTGAAACTCGGATAGGGACCTGCTGCTCCAGTCGAAGGGACCGGCTCCTCATCCAAAACCAAGTGAAGAAGCCTGACCTCTTCGAAGCCCGGTACGGATAGGCCCTCAAGCATTTCCCTAAGTCGCTCGTGAAATTCCGACTCTCGGTCCTGCGCGATTAGGACTTTTGCGAGGTCGAGCGGGAAAACTGATTTTAGCGCTGCTGAAAATGCTTTTTGGTCTTCACCTTCTAGATCGTACAAAGCCTCGATCCTGTAGAGCGCATAATCCACCTCCGGCCCGTAAGCCAAAGCCTGGTTGACCGGGATCGTCCACGGCGTGGTGGTCCAGACTACCGCATAGGCACCGACCAATTCCTCGATCGGGCTCTCGGTGATCTCGAACGCCACGTCGATCTGCGGGCTGTCGGTCAGGTCTTGGTATTCGACCTCGGCATCGGCCAGCGCGGTTTCCTCGACCGGGGACCACATAACCGGCTTGGCGCCGCGATAGAGCTGGCCGGTTTCGGCGAATTTGTGGAGTTCGCGCACGATGTCGGCCTCGGCCTCGGGGCGCATGGTGAGGTAGGGTTTGTCCCACCGCCCGCCGATGCCGAGCCGCTTCAGCTGTTCGCGCTGCACGTCGACCCATTTCTGGGCGTAGGCGCGGCATTCGGCGCGGAATTCCTTCGGCGAGACCTCGTTCTTCGACCGCTTCTTCTTGCGATAGAGCTCCTCGACCTTCCACTCGATCGGCAGGCCGTGGCAATCCCAGCCGGGGACGTAAGGCGCGTCCTTGCCGAGCAGCGTCTGCGTGCGCACGACCATGTCCTTCAAGACGTGGTTGAGCGCATGGCCGACATGGATGTCGCCATTGGCATAGGGCGGGCCGTCATGAAGGATGAACTTCTCGCGGCCCGCGCGGCTTTCGCGAATGCGTTCGTAGAGCCCCTGTTCCTCCCAGCGCGCCTGAATGCCCGGTTCCTTCTGCGGAAGGCCGGCTTTCATCGGGAAGTCGGTCTTCGGCAGGAAAACCGTGTCTCTGTAATCGCGCTTCTGGTCGGACTTTTCTGGCATGGTTTGCGCCGTTAGGCGAAAGTCGCGCGGGGATAAAGCATTCAGCGTGCTTCCCGCCGCCGTTTGATCACTTCGGCCAGCGCCTTGCGCTCTTCCTCGTCGCGGGTGTTGAAGCCGGGGCGCAGCGCCGGGCCGAGGTTCCAGAGATCGTCGATCCAGATATAGCCGTTGAAGCTGTCCGGGATCTCGCCGAACTGTTCGGGTAGGTCGAGGCCGTAGGTCACGGTCTCGCCATCATGTGGACCGGTGACGACGATCCGCGCGCCGACCTCTTCCATCCGCGCGATGGTGCGGTTGGGCCAGCCAGCGAACAGGTACTGCTTGTCGAGCGGGACGATCAGCGTGCCGTTCTCGCACGCCTCGGGCACGATGGTGAGCCAACCGGTGCGCATGTATCCCGCCGAGCAGGCGTAAGCGCGATCGAGATCGACCACCCAGCTATCGGGGAACAGCTCGGCCAGCCGCGCGATCGCCGGGCCCTGGCCGATGAAGGCATGGTCGGTCCCGCGAACGGCGCGGCGCGCGGCCTTGACCTTCTTTGCCAGCAGGTCGGCGTCGGCGGGGTCTTCGCTCTTCAGATTGAACATGTAGCGCGTGTTGCCGCGCAGCCGGTCGAACGCCTCGTCGAGCGTCGGCATCAGGCCCTCGCCCTTGCCTCGCAGTGGATGGTCACCCTCGGGCGTGGTGTAGCCCCAGCCGATATCGAGCTGCTTGAGTTCCTCGACCGTCGAGGTGCTCACCTTCCCATCCGCGCCGGTGCGGCAGGAAAGATCGTCATCGTGGAACAGCACCAGGTCGCCGTCGCCGGTCGGCAGCACGTTGACCTCGGCCATGTGGCCGCCGAGCCGCGAAACCTCGCTGATCGAGCGCAGGCTGTCCTCGATAAGGGGATGGTAGGGCTCCTCGATCTGCGCCGAGAAGCAATCTTCCTCGCCGGACCGCGCGTGCTGCAGCAGCGGCTGTCCGACCGCGCGGTGCGCGACGAGCTTGGGTGCGCCGCGCGGGGTCGGCGCGAGCCAGCTCGCATGGAGGAAGGTGAAGACGAAGAAGATCGCCGCGAGCACGAAAAAGATGCGCCGCGGCCACGGTCCGAAATTCATGGATTACTCCAGCAACTCGCGCGCCTGGGCGCAGTCGGCCTCCATCTGCGCGACGAGCGCATCGAGCGAATCGAACTTCGCCTCGGGCCGGATGAAATGATGCAGGGCGACCTCGACCTCCTGCCCGTAGAGATCGCCGTCGAAATCGAAGAAATAGGGTTCGAGCAGCTCCTTCGGCGGATCGAATTGGGGCCGCGTACCGAGATTGGCCGCGCCCTTTACCTCGCGCCCGTCGGGCAGCCGCGCGGTCACGGCGTAGATCCCGAATTTGGGGCGCAGGTACTGGCCGAGCTCGAGATTGGCGGTTGGGTAGCCGAGTTCGCGCCCGCGCTTGTCGCCGTGGATCACCTCGCCCCGGATTGCGAATGGGCGGGTCAGAAGCCGGGTCGCGGTGGGGCAATCGCCTTCCTGAAGCGCGTCGCGGATGCGGCTCGAAGAGACGACTTCCTCCGCATCGGAGACCGGGCCGACGCGGCGCGTCTCCATCCTGCGCGCCCTGCCGAGATCGCGCAGCACTTCGACATTGCCGCTGCGGCCCTTGCCGAAGGAGAAGTCCTCGCCCGTCACCACGCCTGCCGCGCCGAGATGGCCGGCGAGCAGGTCGACGAAGCCCTCGGCGCTGGTCGAGGCGAGCTCGTCGCCGAAATCGAACACCAGCATGGCCGCCGCACCGGCTTCGCCGAACAGTTCCTGCCGCTGGTCGAGCGTGGTCAGGCGGAACGGCGGCGCGTCGGGCCGGAAATGGCGCACCGGATGCGGATCGAAAGTCGCGACGATTGCCGGGCGGCCTTGCGCCCGCGCCCACTCGATCGCCTCCTCGGCGACGCGCTGGTGGCCGAGATGGAAGCCGTCGAAATTGCCCAGCGCGATGATCGCGCCGCGCAGGGCTTCGGGAATGGAGTCACGGTGATGCAGGCGCTGCATGGCGATCCTATAGGTCGCGCACCAGCGTGACGAAAGAAAAGTCCGGGTGGCTCTCCCCGCCCGCATGCCGTTCGCGGAAGGTCTCGCGCCAGCCGTCCCCGCGGTCGGGGAAATGGGTGTCGCCCTCGATCGCGGCATGGACCTCGGTCAGTTCGAGCCGGGTCGCGCGGGGCAGGGCGGCGGCGTAGATCTGCCCACCGCCGATCACCGCGATCTCGGGCGCGTCGGCAAGTGCGAGCGCATCGTCGAGGCTGGCGGCGATCTCCGCGCCCGCTGCCTCATACGATCGATCGCGGGTCAGCACGATGTGGCGCCGACCGGGAAGGATGCCGGGCAGCGATTCGAAGGTGCGGCGACCCATCACCATCGGCTTGCCCATCGTCAGCGCCTTGAAACGCTTGAGATCGGCCGGGATGTGCCACGGCAGCCCGCCGTCGAGGCCGATCGTGCCGTTTTCGGCGACTGCGGCGAGGAGGATGATGTGAGGCTCGTCGCCCAAAGGATCAGGTGCGTTCGACACGCGTGACATGCCCCATCTTGCGGCCTTCGCGCACCTGGCCCTTGCCGTAGAGGTGGAGCGCGGCCTGCGGATCGGCGAGGATTTCCACCCAGCCATCGGCCGCTTCGCCGATCAGATTGTCCATCACCACTCGCTTGCCCGCGAGCGCGGTATCGCCCAGCGGCAGGCCGCAGATTGCGCGGATATGGTTCTCGAACTGGCTCGTGACCGCGCCCTCGATCGTCCAGTGGCCCGAATTGTGCACCCGCGGTGCCATTTCGTTGAACACCGGGCCGTTCGCGGTGGCGAAGAACTCGATCGTGAGCACGCCGACATAATCGAGTGCATCGGCGATTTGGCGGGTCAGTTCGCGCGCTTCCTCGACCTGCGCGACGATCGCCATCGAGGCTGGTACGGTCGAGCGCGACAGGATGCCCCCCTCGTGGTCGTTTTCGGCGCTGTCGTAAAAGGCGATCGAGCCATCGAGCGCGCGGCAGGCGATGACCGAGAATTCGGATTCGAATTCGACGAAGCCCTCGTAGATGCAGCCGGTCTCGGGAAACGCGATCGCGGCGAGATCGTCGTCGCTCGCGCCGCCATTGCCGGTGCGCCACTGGCCCTTGCCGTCGTAGCCCTCGCGACAGGTCTTGAGGATGCCCGGCGTGCCGATCGACTTCATCGCCGTTTCGAGCTCCCCGGCGTTCGCGACCGGCGCGAAGGGAGCCGGTCGGCCGCCATGATCCTCGGCAAAGCGTTTCTCGGCGAGCCGGTCCTGTGCCACTTCGAGTGCGCGCAGGCCGGGACGCAACACCATGTCCTTGATGGCCGCGAGCGGCGCGACAGGGACATTCTCGAACTCGTAAGTCACGACCGAGCATTCGCGCGCGAAACGTTCGAGGGCCTCGATATCGTCCCATGCCGCGACGGTGGAATGGGCGGCGACATCGGCGGCGATGCTATCGGGCTCGGGCGAATAGATTTCGACGCGGTAGCCGAGTTGCGCGGCGGCAGTCGCGAGCATCTTGCCCAGCTGGCCGCCGCCGAGGATGCCGATGGTCGACCCGGGCGGGATCACTGAGTGGTCGCTCATCGGGGCGCCCTCACTCGGGCCGTTCGGCGACCCGGGCGGTCTGCGCGGCGCGCCAGTCCTTGAGCCGGGTGGCGAGATCGGCGTCGCCATTGGCGAGGATGGCGGCGGCGAGCAGTCCGGCATTGGTCGCGCCGGCCTCGCCGATCGCCAGCGTCCCGACCGGGACTCCGGCGGGCATCTGGACGATCGATAGCAGCGAATCCTGTCCGTTGAGCGCGCGCGACTTCACCGGCACGCCCAGCACCGGGACATGGGTCTGCGCGGCGATCATTCCCGGCAGGTGCGCCGCGCCGCCTGCGCCGGCGATGATGACGTGGAAGCCGTTCTCTTCGGCAGTGCGCGCGAATTCGGCCATCCGGTCGGGGGTGCGGTGGGCGGAGACGATCCGGACATCGGTGGGGACATCGAGCTCGTCGAGGACCTCGACCGCACAGCGCATTGTATCCCAGTCCGACTGGCTGCCCATCACGATTGCGACCTTTGCAGACATGCTCAGCGCTCCGAGAGGTAATAGCGATCGGTGGCGGCGAGATCGTCGTCGAGTTCGTAGACGATCGGCTGGCCGGTCGGGATTTCGAGCCCGGTGATCTCGTCGTCCGAAATGCCCGAGAGATGCTTGACCAGCGCGCGCAGCGAATTGCCGTGGGCCGAGATGATCACCGTCTCGCCCTGGCGCAGCACCGGCTCGATCGCCTCGCGGTAATAGGGCAGCACGCGGGCGATCGTGTCCTTGAGGCTTTCGCTGTCGGGCACTTCGACTCCGGCGTAGCGCGGGTCGGAGGAAAGATCGAATTCGCTGCCCTTCTCGAGCGGCGGGGGCGGGGTATCGAAGCTGCGGCGCCAGATATGGACCTGCTCGTCGCCGTGCCGGTCGCGGGTCTGCTGCTTGTCGAGCCCGGTCAGCCCGCCATAATGCCGCTCGTTGAGGCGCCAGTCCTTGTGCTCCGGGATCCACAGCCGGTCGCACTGTTCGAGCGCGAGACACAGCGTCTTGATCGCGCGCGTCTGGTAGGAGGTGAAGGCGACCGTAGGCAGCATGCCCTTCACGGCCAGTAGCCTACCGGCGGCCTGCGCTTCGGCGATACCCTTGTCGGTCAATCCGACATCCCACCAGCCCGTGAAGCGGTTGGCGAGGTTCCATTCGCTCTGGCCGTGGCGGATCAGGATCAGGCGGGGCAAGGACGCGCTCCTAGTGCGTTGAAAGAGCGCCGTGGCCTAACGGCCCGAATCGCTTTTGGGAAGTATTTCGCCGAGATCTTCCGCCGCCGAGTCCATGGGCTGCTCGAGCTCGCGGGCCTGTGCCTTTCGGCGGCGCAGGTTCTCGCGCAGCTTGGCCGCCAGTCGCTCCTCGCGCGTCGGCTTGTCGTCTTTCCCGCTCATGGCGCCCTCCTGCCGCGAGCGCGGGCAGCTTTCAAGAGCGGGTTAGCTTGACATTTGCCTGTTCGGTGGCAATAGCGCGCGCCGGTCGACGCGACCCCACGGGGATCGCGCAATTCCGACTCGCGAAATGGTCTTGCTGCTGTAGCTCAGTGGTAGAGCGCACCCTTGGTAAGGGTGAGGCCGAGAGTTCAATTCTCTCCAGCAGCACCATTCCCCATACAATCAGGCGCGCAGATCGCTCCAGTCGGGGTGTTTGCGAAACTTCGCTTCGACGTAGCTGCATTGCGGCACGATCTTGAAGCCCTGCTCGCGTGCATCGGCGACGAGCCGATCGACCAGCGCGGCCGCGATACCGCGATTGCCGATGGCTGGTGGCACTAGCGTGTGGTCGGCCACGCGCACGCCTTCCTCGCGCTGCTTCCAGGTCAAACGCCCGATTCTCTCGCTGTCGAGCACCTTGGCGCGATATTCGCCGCTGGTGCCGTTGTCTTCATGCGTGATTTCCAAGCCCTCGATCGCCATGCGAATCTCCTTCTTCCATCGCAACGGGTGCGTGGTTAGGAGCGTTCCATGCAATTTCTCTCCGACAACGCCGCGCCCGTCCATCCCAGGCTGTGGGAGGCGATGCGCGCCGCCGACGCCACCGATGCGCCCTATGATGGCGATGCACTGTCCGCCCGGCTCGACGATGCGATGGGCGCCCTGTTCGGCTCCGAATGTGCGGTGCTGTGGGTGGCGACGGGCACGGCGGCGAACTGCCTTGCGCTTGGCCCGATGTGTCCGCCGCATGGCGGGGTGGTGTGCCACCGCGAGGCGCATATCGAGATGGACGAGGGCGGTGCGCCGGGCTTCTATCTCCACGGCGCGAAGCTGCTCCTGGCAGACGGCGAGCATGCGAAGATAACGCCCGAGGGAATCGCGGCAGTGATCGATCCGATCCGCGACGACGTGCACCAGGTCCAGCCGCACGCGATCTCGATCACGCAGGCGAGCGAATATGGCTGCTGCTATCGCCCCGACGAACTCGCCGCGATCGGCGAGCTGGCGAAGCAACGCGGGCTCAAGCTGCATATGGACGGCGCGCGCTTCGGCAATGCCGCGGCGTTCCTCGGCGAGGGTGCTGCAAGTGCCGCCGGGGTCGGTCATGTCGATGCGTTGAGCTTCGGTTTCGTCAAGAATGGCGGGATGAACGCCGAGGCGGTGGTGTTCTTCGATCCCGAGCTGGCCGACGAGGCGCGCTATCGCCGCAAACGGGCGGGGCACCTCCAGTCGAAGGGGCGCTACCTTGCGGCACAGGTGCTCGCGATGCTCGACGGCGATCTATGGCTCGAGAATGCTGCCGCCGCCAACGAAGCGGCGCGGGCGCTGGGCGGTGCGGCCGGCGAGCGACTGCTCCACCCGGTCGAGGCCAACGAGGTCTTCCTGCGCTGCACCGCCGGGGAGCGCGAGGCGCTGCGCACAAAGGGTTTCGGATTCTACGATTGGGGTGCCGACGCCGCACGCTTCGTCAGTGCGTGGAATGCCGACCAGCAGGCCGCGCGCCAGCTTGCCGATGCGATCGCCGATCTATGAGCGGCGATAGCCGCGAGGCACCGAGCCTCGCCCAACCCCGCCACCTTGTCCCCTTCCTGCTCGTCAGCCTGATCTGGGGCGGAACCTGGATCATCATCAAGGACCAGCTGGCAAGCGTCCCGCCGTTCTGGTCGATCTGCTATCGATTCATGGTCGCGCTGACGGGCATGTTCGTGCTGGCGCGGTTCCGCGGACAGCCGTGGCGACTGGCGAGAGAAGGCTGGGTCATCGCGCTCCTGATGGGACTGTTCCAGTTCTTCGCCAATTTCGCCTTCGTCTACAATGCCGAAAGATTCGTCACCTCGGGCCTCGTCGCGGTGATGTTCGCGCTGCTGATGGTGCCCAATGCGGTGCTCGGAAAAATCTATCTCGGCCAGTCTATCTCGCGCGGTTTCGTGCTCGGTTCGACCATCGCGGTGGCGGGTATCGCGCTGCTGTTCCTCCACGAATGGCGCGATTCGCCGGCCGGACTGTGGGAAGTGCTGGCGGGGGCGGCGCTGACCGGCGGTGGCATCCTGACCGCCTCGATCGCCAATATCGTCCAGGCGACCAAGCGCGCGGCACACCTGCCGCTGCTGACGCTGCTGGCGTGGTCGATGGCGATCGGCATGCTGCTCAACGCCCTGGTCGCGCTGATCTGGTTCGGCCCCCCGCAATGGGATCCGCGCCCCGGCTATGCGCTGGGCATCCTCTATCTCGGCCTGCTCGGTTCGGTCGCGACCTTCCCGCTATATTACCCGCTGGTGCGGACCGTGGGCGCGGGCAAGGCTGCCTATTCCTCGGTGCTGGTGCCGGTGGTCGCGATGATCCTGTCGACCATGTTCGAAGGCTTTGAATGGACCGCGCTCGCGGCTTGCGGCGCGGCGGTGGCGATGATCGGGATGCTGATCGCACTGCGCGCCCGCGATCCGGGGCGGATCACTTCGCCGCCCAAGGCGCCCTAGACCAGCGAGCGCAGTCCCTCGCGATAGGTCGGGTAGAGCGGTTCCCAGCCTAGCGCGCGCTTGGCCTTGCGGTTCGAAACGCGCCGGTTCTGGGCGTAGAAACTGCGCGCCATCTCGGACAGGCCGGCCTCCTCGATCGTCTGCAGCGGTGGCGGTTCGACCCCGGCGAGCCGCGCGGCCTCTTCGGTCACCGCGCGCTGCTCGGCAGGCTCGTCGTCGCAGATATTGTATGCCCCCGGCGGGACATCGAACCCGGCGACGACCGCGCTCTCGATATCGTCGACATGGATCCGGCTGAAGACTTGTCCGGGAAGGTCGATGCAGTGGGCTTTTCCGACCCGCACCCGGTCGATCGGGCTGCGGCCAGGACCATAGATGCCCGCCAGCCGGAAGACCCGCGCCTCGCGTGCCAGCCATGCCAGGTCCGCCGCGAGCCGGGCTTGTCTGCGCGCGCCGCGGAGCGGGGTCGACTCGTCGACCCACGCCCCGCCGCGATCGCCATAAACCCCGGTCGAAGAGAGGTAGCCGAGCCACTTGCCGTCGAGTGCATCGCCATAGTTCGCGAGCACGGGGTCTGCGCTCTCAGCCGGTGGGATCGAAGACAGCACATGGCTCGCGCCGGCCAGTGCGGCCCGTACCACCGCGTCGTCGTCGAAGGCGATATTGCCGTCCGACCCGGTCGCATCGACCTGCCAGCCGCGCTCTCGCAAGCGCGTTGCGATCCGTTTGCCGGCATAGCCGAGACCGAAAATGAATAGTCGTCCTGCCATGGGTCCGGGCTGCGTTGCGCCGGAGATCGAGTCAAGCGTGGCGCTTGACCGTTGAACCTTCAGCGGCGACGGACGTTGTCGGCAGGAACACCCCTACGGACATATTGCCCAAGGACATCCATGGATATCGCACGCACTCCCTCGACCGCCGATGGCAACCCGGAAATGGCGGATGCCGCACATGAACCGCATGCGCCGGTCACGATCCGGCGCGCGGATTACACGCCGCCGGCCTGGCTGGTGCCCGAAATCGCGCTCCATTTCGATCTCGGGGCGGGGGCGACGACCGTGCGGTCCGAGCTCAAGGTGGTGCGCAATCCGGAAGCCGAGCGGACAGGGAACATTCGCCTGAACGGCGACGAGATCGAGCCCAAATCGGTGCTCCGCAACGGCGCGCCGTGCGAAAGCTGGACCATGGATGGAAACGACCTGCTGGTCTCGATCGATGGCGAGGAGGCCCTGATTTCCATCACCACCGAGCTGGCGCCCGACACAAACAGCAAGTTGATGGGACTCTATGCCTCGAACGGCATGCTTTGCACCCAGTGCGAAGCCGAAGGCTTCCGCCGCATCACCTTCTTCCCCGACCGGCCCGACGTGCTGTCGACCTACACCGTGCGCATGGAAGGCGACGCGACAACCTTTCCGGTGCTGCTGTCGAACGGCAACAAGACCGGCGAGGGCGAACTCGAAGGCGGGCGTCACTGGGCCGAATGGCACGATCCGTGGCCCAAGCCGTCCTATCTCTTCGCGCTGGTCGCGGGCGACCTCGTTGCGCTCGAGGACAGCTTCACCACGATGAGCGGGCGCACGATCGATCTCGCGATCTGGGTGCGCGAAGCCGATCTCGGCCGCACGCAACACGCGATGGATTCGCTGAAGAAATCGATGAAATGGGACGAGGAGACATTCGGCCGCGAATACGATCTCGACGTGTTCAACATCGTCGCGGTGGGCGATTTCAACATGGGGGCGATGGAGAACAAGGGCCTCAACATCTTCAACACCAAATACGTGCTGGCCGATCCCGAAACCGCCACCGACGGTGATTACGACGGGGTCGAGGGCGTGATCGCGCACGAATATTTCCACAACTGGTCGGGCAATCGGGTGACCTGCCGCGACTGGTTCCAGCTGAGCCTGAAGGAAGGCTTCACCGTGCTGCGCGACCAGCTTTTCTCGCAGGACATGCAGGGCGAGGCGGTCAAGCGGATCGAGGACGTGCGCGTGTTGCGCGCGGTCCAGTTCCCCGAGGACAGCGGCCCGCTCGCGCATCCGATCCGGCCCGACAGCTACCAGGAGATCTCGAACTTCTACACCTCGACCGTCTACAACAAGGGCGCCGAGGTGCTGCGCATGATGCGGAGCATGGCGGGTGAAGAGCGGTTCCGGAAAGGGACCGACCTCTATTTCGATCGCCACGACGGCGAAGCGGCGACCTGCGAGGATTTCGTCCGCGCGATCGAGGAGGGCGCCGATCTCGACCTCAAGCAGTTCCGCCGCTGGTACGAGCAGGCCGGCACGCCGCGGGTTTCGGCGGCGCTGAAGGATGGAGAACTACGGTTAACGCAGGAGGTCCCGGCGACCCCCGGCCAGCCCGACAAGCAGCCGATGGTGATCCCGCTTCGCGTGGCGCTGTTCGACCGCGACACGGGGAAAAGCAGTGGGGAACGGCTGGTGGTGCTCGACCGGGCTGAAGCGAGCTTCAAGTTTGAAGATGCCCCTGCCGACGCGGTGCTGTCGATCAATCGCGGGTTTACCTCTCCGATTTCGCTCGATGTCGAACGCGCCGCCGGCGACCTGCTGTTCCTCGCCGCCAATGACGACGATCCGTTCGCGCGTTACGAGGCGCTGCAGGAACTCGTGATCGAGCACCTCCTGGCCGAGGCCGGCGCGGAAGGCGCGGTCCACAACGACGCCGCCGATCTTGCCGCGCTGGGCGAGGCTTTCGGCGCGATCCTCGACGACGATGCCCTCGACGACCAGATGCGCGGCGAAATGCTGTTGCTGCCGCCGGTGGCCTATCTGTGCGAACAGGTGCTCGTCGCCGACCCGGTCGCGCTGCACAAGGCGCGCGAAGGCCTCAAGGCCTGGTTGGGAGGCGAGCTGCGCGAGCGTTTCGAAGCGCTCCATGCCCGCGCCAGCGCGGTGCCCTATTCGCTCGAGCGCAAGGCGCGGGGTGCGCGCAAGGTGAAGACGCAGGCGCTCGCCTATCTTGCCGCCGCCGATGCCGCGGCGGCCGCACCGCGCGCCAAGGCGCAGTTCGATGCGGCGGACAACATGACCGACAGGCAGGGCGCGCTGATGGTGCTCGCCGGGCTCGACCGGCCCGAACGCAAGGCCGCATTGGCCGATTTCCATGAGCGTTTCGCGGGTAACGATCTCGCGATCGACAAGTGGTTCGCGCTGCAGGCTGGTTCGCTTCACCCCGACGTGATCGAGCACGTGAAGGACTTGGCCGGGCACGCGGACTTCCGCCTGACCAACCCCAACCGGGTGCGCTCGCTCTACATGGCCTTCGCCGCGAACAAGCACGGCTTCCACGCGGAAAGCGGTGAGGGCTATCGACTGGTCGCGGACCTCATCCTCCAACTCGATCCGATCAATCCGCAGACCGCCGCGCGATTCGTTGCCCCGCTGGGTCGCTGGCGGCGGATGGCCGAGCCGCACGGCACGATGATGCGCGAACAGCTCGAGCGGATCGCCGCGGCCGATGGGCTGTCGCGCGATACCTACGAGCAGGTCAGCCGAAGTCTTGGCTGAAACCATGGAACCGATTCGGACCGAGGCGCTGCGAGACGTGCCGCACGGTTTCTTCGGGCGCGAGTCCGATTCCGTGGGCGAGACGCCGTTTGGGCCCGAAGGTGAGGTGGTCTTGCCCGGCGCCGAACTCGTGCTGCTGCGCCAGACGCATTCGCCGCAGGCGATCATCGCGACCGAACCGTGGCACCATGCCGATCGCCCCGAAGGCGATGCCCTGGCGACCCGCGAACCAGGACTGCTGCTCGGGATCGTTACCGCCGATTGCGCGCCGGTGCTGCTGGCCGATAGCGAGAACGGCGTGGTCGGCGCGGCGCATGCCGGATGGAAGGGCGCGCTCCACGGCGTGACCGATGCGGCGATCGTCGCGATGGAGCGGCTGGGTGCCAACCGTTCGAAAATCAAGGCCGCCATCGGCCCCTGCATCGCGCAGCCGAGCTACGAGGTGGACAACGATTTCGGCAACGCCTTTCTCACCGCCGATCGCCGCAATGCGCGCTTCTTTCGCCAAGGAAAGGCGGGCAAGCCGCATTTCGATCTCGAAGGATATGTCATGGCACGGCTGGTGCAGGCCGGGATCGCCACCGTCGAGGCGACCCGCCGAGATACCTATGCCGAAGAGGAACGATTTCATTCCTATCGCCGCGATACCCATCGCGGGATCGTGTGCGAAGGGCGGCAGGTGTCGCTTATCGGCCTGCCGACCGCATAGAAGGCACGCTGGCGCTCGGGGCGACGGAAGGTGTCGAAAATGCGGTTGAAGGCGGGGGCGTTCGCGTCTATCAGCCGCGCCAAAGTCGAGCCCGCAATGCGTTGGCGATCCAGCCCGCGCAATCGGACGAACCGGTGACTCTCGCGTCGCCGGGGCTTCTCCCACCGGGTGGCGGCTGAATCGCACCCCCGCACTCGCGGGGCGGAAAAAAGAGAGCAAGGCGAAGCAGATGGCAGATCAGGCGATTGCCGATAATGAGGGCGCAGCCGCGGTCGTCACCGAGGGTGACGGCGTGCGTAGGCGCGATTTCATCAACATCGCGGCGGTTTCCGCTGCCGGGATCGGCGGTCTCGCGGTCGTCATTCCGCTGGTCAGCCAGATGTCGGCATCGAAGGACGTGCTCGCCGAGAGCACGACCGAGGTCGATATCTCTTCGCTCCAGCCCGGCCAGGCCATCAAGGCCGTGTTCCGCAAGCAGCCGGTCTTCGTCCGCTCGCTGACCGAGGCGGAAATCGCCGCGGCGGAAAGCGTCTCGCTCAACGCGCTGCGCGATCCCGAGACGCTCGCAGAGCGAACCGTCGAAGGTCACACCAACATCCTCGTGACCATGGGCGTCTGTACCCATCTCGGCTGCGTCCCGCTGGGTGCGGGCGATGGCGAGAACCGCGGCGAATTCGGCGGCTATTTCTGCCCGTGCCACGGTTCGCAGTTCGACACTGCCGGCCGCATCCGCAAGGGTCCGGCTCCCACCAACCTGGAAGTGCCCGAATACGCCTTCCAGTCCGACACCCTGATCCGCATCGGCTGAGGTAGATAGAATGAGCTTTCCCTGGGCCCAGCAGTACGAGCCGAAGAACGGCTTGACCAAGTTCCTCGACGAGAAGCTGCCGCTGCCGCGCCTCGTCTACAACGCCGTCGGCGCGGGTTACCCGGTGCCGCGCAACCTGTCCTATTTCTGGAATTTCGGTGTGCTCGCGGGTTTCTGCCTCGTGCTGCAGATCGTCACCGGCGTCGTGCTGGCGATGCATTATGCGCCGAACACGCTGGTCGCGTTCGATTCGACCGAGCACATCATGCGCAACGTCAACTGGGGCTGGCTGATGCGCTATGCCCACGCGAACGGGGCCTCGGCCTTCTTCGTGGTGGTCTACATCCATATCTTCCGCGGCCTCTATTACAGCTCGTACAAGGCGCCGCGCGAGATGATCTGGCTCTTGGGCGTGGTCATCTTCCTGCTGATGATGGCGACCGCCTTCATGGGCTACGTGCTGCCGTGGGGCCAGATGTCCTACTGGGGCGCGAAGGTCATCACCGGCCTGTTCGGGGCGATCCCGCTGGTCGGCGAAGGCATCCAGAACTGGCTGCTCGGCGGGTTCGCGCCCGACAATGCCGCGCTGAACCGCTTCTTCTCGCTGCACTTCCTGCTGCCGTTCGTGATCGCCGGCGTGGTGATCCTTCACATCTGGGCGCTGCATATCCCGGGTTCCTCGAACCCGACCGGCGTCGAAGTGAAGAAGGAAAGCGACACGCTGCCCTTCCACCCGTATTACACGGCCAAGGACGGTTTCGGTCTCGGCGTCTTCCTGATCATCTATTTCGCCTTCGTGTTCTTCATGCCGAACGCGCTGGGCCACCCGGACAACTACATCCCGGCCAACCCGCTCTCGACTCCGGCGAACATCGTTCCGGAATGGTATTTCTGGCCGTTCTACGCGATCCTGCGCGCCTTCACCGCTGACTTCTTCTTCGTGCCTGCGAAGCTGATGGGTGTGCTTGCCATGTTTGCCTCGATCCTGGTGTGGTTCTTCCTGCCGTGGCTCGACAAGTCGCCGGTGCGCAGCGGCCACTACCGTCCGCTGTTCCGCAAGTTCTTCTGGTTCGGCCTGATCCCGGCGATCGTGGTGCTCGGCTATTGCGGCGGCGCGCACCTTTCGACGACGACGATCCTGCTCAGCCAGATCTTCACCGCGTACTACTTCCTCCACTTCCTCGTGATCCTGCCGATCATTTCGCTGATCGAGCGGCCCGAACCGATGCCGTATTCGATCACCGAAGCGGTGCTGGGACACGACCCGGACAGCAAGCTCGGCCCCAAGCCGACGACAGCTTCGCCGGCCAAAGCCTGAGATTTAGGGAAAGACTAGCATCATGATCCGCATCTTCGGCATCCTGACCGGCCTTCTCTTCACCGTAGCGGTGCTGTGGTCCTTTATCGTCGACACCGGCGCGGCCATCAGCGAACCCGCACCCGAAACGGCGGAAGAGAAATACCACCTCTACCCGAAGGGCCCCGAGGGCGGCTTCGCCCATGAAGGCCTGTTCGCCAAGTGGGACACCGCGCAATTGCAGCGCGGCTACCAGGTCTACAAGGAAGTGTGCTCGGCCTGTCATTCGCTGCGCTTGGTCGCGTTCCGCAACCTCGGCGAGATCGGTTACGACGAAGGCCAGGTGAAGGCCGAGGCCGCCTCTTGGCAGGTTCCGGGCGTCGACCCGAACACCGGCGAAGCGACGATGGTCGAAGGCTCGCCGACGGACTATTTCCCGAAGCCCTACGCCAACGACATCGCGGCGCGTGCGGCGAACAACAATGCGATTCCGCCGGATCTCTCGCTGATCACCAAGGCACGTCATGACGGCACGAACTACGTCTACGACCTGCTGACCGGCTATCGCGAGCAGCCGGCCGAACTGGTCGAGGAATTCCCCGAAGCGAAGACCGCCGAAGGCCAGTATTACAACCCGTTCTTCCACTCGCTCAACATCTCGATGGCCCCGCCGCTGACGGGCACCGGCCAGGTGACCTACGGCGAGGGCAATCCGGAGCCGACGATCGAGCAGATGGCAGAGGACGTGACCGCGTTCCTCGCCTGGACCGCCGAACCGACCTTGGTGAAGCGCCGTCAGACCGGCTGGGCCTTCCTGCTGTTCCTCGTCTTCGCGACGGTCCTCGCCTACTTCTCGAAGAAGCAGGTCTGGGCCCGCGCGAAGGGCGGCGACGTCGGCGAAGCCTCGGTCAAGGAAGACTGATCGCGACGGGGCTCGGCTGATGACGAGCCCCGCGCTCACTCCCGATCAGTTGAAGGCGCTGGTGCGCACCGTGCCGGACTGGCCGGCGCGCGGGGTCCAGTTTCGCGACATCACGACGTTGATCGCCGACGGTGACGGCCTCGCCGCGACGATCGCGTATCTCGCCGATCGCGTCGATGCGGCGGATGCCCAGATGGTCGCGGGCATGGAAGCGCGTGGCTTCATCTTCGGTGCGGCGGTCGCGGCGCGGCTCGGCCTCGGCTTTCTCCCGATCCGAAAGCCCGGGAAGCTGCCGATCGAAACCCTCGGGATCGACTACGCGCTCGAATACGGGGCCGACCGGCTCGAAATCGATCCGGGGGCGGTGACCGACGGGATGCGGATCGCGCTGGTCGACGACCTCATCGCCACCGGCGGCACGGCCTGCGCTTCGGCGGCCTTGCTGCGCAAGGCGGGAGCGATGGTCGAAACCGCGCATTTCGTGATCGACTTGCCCGACCTCGGTGGTGCCGACCGCCTGCGCAGAGACGATATCGCCGTAGACGCGCTGATGGCATTCGACGGTGAGTGATTCCGGCGATTGATTTTTGGGAATTCCGCCGCCACATAGGGCGCGAGCGGGCGGGTATAGCTTAGTGGTAAAGCCCTAGCCTTCCAAGCTAGTTATGCGGGTTCGATTCCCGCTACCCGCTCCATCTCCTTTCCCCGCCCGGCTGATTGACAGTCCGATCGGGCGACTTATCCCCTTCATGTGTTCAAGCTTTGTCTGACCGGGGTTTCCGCATTTGCTGGAATGCTGTTGCTGGCTGGCTGCGTGCCGGCGAAGGAATTGCATCGGTCTGCCGAACTTTCGACCAATCAGCTCTGCCAGCTGCCGCCGAATTTGTGGCGAGAAGTGGGAAGCCCTGCAAATCGCGAAGCTCTTCTGGGCCTACCTCTGCCATCCACCGATGTTTCAGTCCTCGATTCCTTCAAGCCACAAGCCGACGTCCAAGAAGCCTGGTTCGAAAGCGGCGAAGGTGATCGGTTACAACTTTGCCAATACACCTCAGCACAGTCTTGCTACGATGACGGCCTCCTTCGACGTGTCGAATTCAGGAAGCTTAATTCCTCATGGCGGGTCGAGCGTGCCGCAATCGCCATAGTCTGCACTGACTAAATGCGGCCGCTACATTCGGGGGCGGCCTTTCGCTCAACCTATAGCCATATTATCGATGAGCCGCGCCGGACCGATCCGGGCAGCGACCAGCAATCGCGTGGGCCGCGTTCCGACCCGTGACAGCGGCTCCAGCGTCTCCGCGTCGCGCAGCTCGGCATAGTCGACTTCTGAAAAACCGCTGTCGAGCAGCGCCTCGCGCAACCCGGCCAGCACCTTGGGCGGATCGCCGCCCTGCTTCATCACCGCGATCGCGGCCTGCATCGCGCGCGGCAGCGCCGCCGCCTGTTCGCGCTCTTCGCCCGAGAGGTAGGCATTGCGCGAACTCATCGCGAGCCCGTCTTTCTCGCGCACGGTCGGCACGCCGTGGATGGCGTCGACATGCGGACGCACGAGATCGAGATCGCGCGCCATCCGCCGGATCACGGCGAGCTGCTGCCAGTCCTTCTCGCCGAAGAACGCCATGTCGGGGCGCACCTGGCTGAACAGCTTGCACACCACTGTCGCCACGCCGTCGAAATGGCCGGGGCGATCGCCGCCACACAGCCCTTCGCTGACACCCGAGACCGAGATGTTGGTGGCGTAGCCATTAGGGTACATCGCCTCGGGGGTGGGCGCCCACAGCAGCGCCACGCCTTCCTTTTCCAGCAGCGCAGCGTCCTCCTTCAACCGGCGTGGATAGGCTTCGAGATCCTCGCCCTCGCCGAATTGGCGCGGATTGACGAAAATCGACGCCGCGACATGGTCGGCGCGCCGCTTGGCTTCGCGCACCAGCGCCAGGTGTCCTTCATGCAGAGCGCCCATCGTCGGCACCAGCGCCACCGTTCCGCTGTCGCGCAAGGTATCGACCACCATGCGCAGTGGACCGAGGCTGTCGATGGTTTGCACGGGCAAATCCCCTCCGATAATGGCAATGCACCCGGCCTAACCGTCTGCCTCACTGATAGAAAGCCACTATGACCTCCGCCGCCCCGCATCGCATCGTTTTCGCCAATGAAAAGGGCGGCACGGGCAAATCGACCACCGCCGTGCACATCGCGGTCGCGCTCGCCTATCGCGGGGCGAAGGTGGCGGCGATCGACCTCGATCCGCGGCAGCGCACGCTGCACCGCTATTTCGAAAACCGCGCCGAGACGATGGAGCGTCGCGGGGTCGACCTGCCGAGCGCGAGTTTCGCGGTGCATGACGGCGACGATCCGGCCGCCCTCGAGGCGCAGGCCCGTGAACTGGCGATGGGGCACGACTTCCTGATCTTCGACACGCCGGGTCGTGACGATCCGCTGGCGCGCCACGTCGCGACCGAGGCCGACAGCCTGATCACGCCGCTCAATGACAGCTTCGTCGATTTCGACCTCATCGGGCAGGTCGATGCCGAGACCTTCAAGGTCCGCCGCCTGTCGTTCTATGCCGAGCTGATCTGGGAGGCGCGGATGAAGCGCAGCAAGGCGACGATCGAGGAGCAGCGCCGCGAGATGGACTGGATCGTGGTGCGCAACCGCACCGGCTACACCGAGGCGCGCAACATGCAGCGGATCGAGCGCGCGCTGACCGAACTGTCCAAGCGGGTCGGGTTCCGCGTCGCGCAGGGCCTGTCCGAACGGGTGATCTATCGCGAGCTGTTCCCCTCGGGCCTGACGCTGCTCGACAAGGGGCACCTAGGCGAACTTGGCACCAGCCATCTCGTCGCGCGCCAGGAATTGCGCGAGCTGCTGCATGCATTGAGGCTTCCTGTCGGCGAAGAAAACGGCGACAAGGCGGCATGATCAAGCTGCTCCTCCTTGCCGGGCTCGCCGCCATCATCCTTCGATGGGCGCTTGGACGATGGCCGTGGGACTATCTCCGCAGTCCGCCGACCCGCTCGCAACGGCTCGACGATGCCCGCCGCGTGCTCGGCCTCGATGCCGCCGCGACCCGCACCGAGATCCGCGAGGCGCACCGCCGGATCGCGGCCGCGATCCATCCCGACCGCGGCGGCGACAATGCCCGCCTCGCCGAACTCAACGCCGCGCGCGATACATTGCTCGCGGCCCATCCCGACAGAGAAAGCGATCCCCGATGAGTCACCAGTTCGATTCCACTGTGCTGCGCGAATACGATATTCGCGGAATCATCGGGGAGACGCTGGGGCCCGACGATGCGCGCGCGATCGGGCGCGGCTTCGCCACCCTGCTGCGCCGCGCCGGCGGTTCAAAAGTCGCAGTCGGCTATGACGGGCGCACCAGCTCGCCGATGCTCGAGCACGCGCTGGTCGAAGGGCTCACCGCGAGCGGCTGCGACGTCGTGCGGATCGGCATGGGCGCCACCCCGATGCTCTATTACGCCGAGGCGTCAGCCGAGGACGTGCATGGCGGCATCCAGATAACCGGCAGCCACAACCCCGCCAATTACAACGGCTTCAAGATGGTTTTTCAGGGGCGACCGTTCTTTGGCGCGGATATCGCGACACTGGGCGAGTTGGCTGCCGCTGGCGATTGGGACGACGGGGTCGGTGCGGTCGAGGAGCGCGATGTGCTCGATGCCTATGTCGAGCGGATGCTGACCGCGCTCGACGGGATCGACGAGACCGCGCTGGCCGATCTCCGGATCGGTTGGGATGCGGGGAACGGTGCGGCGGGCCCCGCGCTCGAAGCGCTGACCGCGCGCCTGCCGGGCGAGCACCATTTGTTGTTCACCGAAGTCGACGGCAATTTCCCCAACCATCATCCCGATCCCACTGTCGAGGAAAACCTCGCCGAACTGCGCGCGCTGGTCGCGGAAAAGAACCTCGATTTCGGAGTCGCATTCGACGGCGACGGCGATCGCATCGGCGCCATCGACGGCGAGGGCCGCGTGGTGTGGGGCGACCAATTGCTGATGATCTATGCCGAAGACCTGCTGCCGCGCATGCCCGATGCCACGATCATCGCCGATGTGAAGGCCAGCCGCGCGCTGTTCGACCATGTCGAGCGCCACGGCGGCAAGCCTATGATGTGGAAGACCGGCCACTCGCTGATCAAGTCCAAGATGAAGGAGATCGGCAGCCCGCTGGCGGGCGAGATGAGCGGACACGTGTTCTTCGCCGATACCTATTACGGTTTCGACGATGCGCTCTATGCCGGGGTGCGGCTGATCGCGGCGGCAGCGCGACTGGGCAAGTCGGTCACCGAATTGCGAGGCGCGATGCCCGCGATGGTCAACACGCCCGAAATGCGTTTCCAGGTCGACGAGGCGCGCAAGTTCGCGGCGATTGCCGAGGTCGAGGAGCGGCTTGCGAACAGCGATTCGCAGGTCGACGGGACCGACGGGGTGCGGGTCACCACCGAGGACGGGTGGTGGCTGTTGCGCGCCTCGAACACGCAGGACGTGCTCGTGGCGCGCGCCGAAAGCGAAAGCGAGCAAGGGCTCGCGCGGCTGATGGAACAGATCGACGAACAGCTGGCGCTAAGCGGACTCGAACGCGGCGAACAGGCCGGACACTAGCCCCGCTTGACACTTCCCCCGGTGCATGGTCCCATGGAGCCGGGGTCGTATAGTGAGGGGGGAATACTATGGAAAAGAAGCCTTTTTCTGTTGGTGATCTGTTTCAGTTCGAGCGCATGGTCGCGCCGACGGTCCTGAAGATCGTCTATTGGATCGGTCTCGCGGGAATAGCCATCTACATGCTCGTCGCGATGGCCGGGGGCCTCGGGATGATGGATTATTCGCCCGGCGGTGGGCTCGGCATGATCCTCGTTGCGATACTTGCCGGCCTGTTCGGGCTGCTGTTCTGGCGCGTGATGATCGAGGTCTACATGGTGCTGTTCGGTATCTTCGAACGACTCGGCCAGGTGCGCGATCACCTCGTCGGGGAGAAGGACGACGATATCGTCCAATAGGTTGCGAAGCGGGGCGGCATGGTGCCGCCCCCCCTTCAAGGAAGAAACTGCATGAAATGGATGACTGCCGGCGTGTCGATCGCCGCCCTTGCAATCGCCACCCCGCTGGCAGCCCAGGACGTCGAGACCGAGGCCGAGCTTGAGGCCGAAGAAACGGAAATGGCAGGTGCGATGCTCGGCGCGATGCTGGGCGAGAACGAGGAATTCCAGAAGTTCGTCGACCTGTTCAAGCCCGAGCCGCTGACCCCCGACCAGGAGGCGCGGCTTCCGCTCGCGACCCAGGTGGTCGGCGCGATGATTCCCGACGGCACGATGGGCGAGGTATTGTCGTCGATGTTCCGCGATATCGTCGATCCGCTTGCCGCGCTCGAGGATGGAGACCAGATCGGCACGGCGTCCTCGATGCTTGGCTGGTATGTCGGCGAGGGCGATATCGACGAGGCGGCGGCGGCGGAAATCGTCGCGATCATCGATCCCTCGCGCGAGGCGCGCGAGGCCGCGACGATGGACGCAATTGAGAAGGGCATTGCCGACATAATGCTGGTGATGGAACCCGCGATCCGCGAAGCGATGGCGAAAGCCTTCGCGGCGAGCTTCGACGATACCGAGCTGACCGATATCGGCGCCTTCTTCGCGACGCCCTCGGGCGCGGCCTTCGCCGCCAAGAGCTACAAGCTGGCGAGCGATCCCAGCATCTTCGTCGGCATGCTCGAGAACCTGCCGGAGATGATGGGGCCGATCATGGCCGCCGTCGCCGAGGGCGAGAAAGCGATCGAAGCGCTCCCCAAGGCCAAGGCCTTCGCCGATCTCAGCGCGACCGAACGCGCCCGGCTGGCTTCGCTCTCGGGACTCACCGAACAGGAGCTCGAGGAGGCGATGTCCGCCGAAGACATGGAGGAAGCCGCCGAGGACGCGGCCGAGGCCGAAGAATGGGATAGCTGAGCGGAGCCGGAACGCGGCACGCGCCCGAGCGCTTTAGCCGGGTGAGCGACATGCCGATCCCGCCCGAAATCGCCGACTGGTTCGCCGCGCGGGAGTGGCGCGTGCGGCGGCACCAGGCCGATATGCTCGCTGCCAGCGATGCAGGGCGCCACGCGCTGCTGGTCGCCGATACCGGCGCGGGCAAGACGCTCGCCGGATTCCTGCCCACGCTGGCCGATTTCGCGCCGTCACGGCTCGCCGGCGCACCGCCGCCCGAAGGCCTGCACACGCTCTACGTCTCGCCGCTGAAGGCGCTGGCGCACGACGTCCAGCGCAACCTGCTGGCGCCGATCGAGGAGATCGGCCTGCCGATCCGGGTCGAGACCCGCAGTGGCGACACGCCGTCGGACCGCAAGAAGCGCCAGCGTACGAAACCGCCGCATGTCCTGCTGACGACGCCCGAGAGCCTGTCGCTGCTGCTATCCTACCCGGAGAGCTTCGAGCTGTTCGCGGGACTGAAACGCGTGGTGATCGACGAGGTCCACGCCTTCGCCACCGGCAAGCGCGGCGACCTGCTCGCGCTTGCGCTTTCGCGGTTGCAAGCCATCGCCCCCGACATGCAGCGCGCGGCGCTGTCTGCGACGGTCGCCGATCCCGAGGGCTTCCGCGCATGGCTCGCTCCATGGGGCGATATCGACGAGGTAGCGCTGGTCGAAGGCGAGCAGGGTGCCGAGCCCGAGGTCGAGATCCTGCTCCCGCAGGAAGTGCGTGTCCCGTGGGGTGGGCATGCTGCGACCTGGGCGATCCCGCAGCTCTACGAGCTGATCAAGGCCAACCGGACCACGCTGGTCTTTACCAACACGCGCTTTCTCGCCGAATACACCTTCCAGAACCTGTGGGACGTCAACGAGGACAAACTGTCGATCGGCATCCACCACGGCTCGTTGTCGAAGGAGGCGCGGCGCAAGGTCGAGGGCGCGATGGCGCGCGGCGAATTGCGCGCCCTCGTCGCCACCGCCAGCCTCGATCTGGGTGTCGACTGGGGCGATATCGACCTCGTGGTGCAGATGGGCGCACCCAAGGGCTCTTCGCGACTGTTGCAGCGGATCGGGCGCGCCAACCACCGGCTCGACCAGCCGAGCCGCGCGATCCTCGTCCCCGGCAACCGATTCGAGTTCCTCGAGGCGACCGCGGCGAAGGAGGCGGTCGACGAAGGCCAGCGCGACGGCGAGGATTTCCGCCCCGGCGGGCTCGACGTGCTTGCCCAGCATGTGATGGCCTGTGTTTGCGCCGCCCCCTTCCGCGAGGAGGAGCTGCTCGCCGAGATCCGTTCGGCGCTGCCCTACGCCTGGGTGGATGCGGAGGTATGGCGCCGCGTCCTGCATTTCGTCGAGACCGGCGGTTATGCGCTCAAGGCCTACGATCGCTTCCGGCGGATCGTGCGCGAGAGGACCGGCCAGTGGCGGCTCACCCATCCCGACCATGCGGCACGCCACCGGCTCAATGCCGGGATCATCCTCGACGCGGAGATGCTCGACGTTCGCTTCCGGAACGGGCGTTCGCTCGGGCGGGTGGAGGAGCGGTTCGCCGCCTCGCTCTCGCCCGGAGACACCTTCGCCTTTGCGGGCATGAGTCTCGAGGTCGAGCGGATAAAGGACATGGAAATCACGGTCCGCGGGTCGAAGCACTCGGCGATGATCCCGAGCTATGGCGGCGCGCGATTGCCGCTCACCACGCACCTCGCGGGGAGGGTGCGCGCCATGCTGCTCGATTCGGCGGGTTGGGCGCGCTTTCCCGACGATGTGCGCGAATGGCTCGAAGTGCAGGATTGGCGCAGCGAGATGCCGTCGCCGGACCGGCTGCTGGTCGAGAGCTTCCCGCACGGACAGCGCGAATACAGCGTCTATTATACCTTCGCGGGGTGGAACGCGAACCAGTCGCTCGGCATGCTGATCACGCAGCGGATGGAGTCGCGCGGACTCCAGCCGCTGGGCTTCAACGCCAACGACTACTGCCTTGCCGTGTGGGGACTGAAACCGGTCGACGATCCGGCCTCGTTGCTCTCGCCCGACATCCTCGACGATGAATTCGTCGACTGGGTGCAGAATTCGCACCTGCTGCGCCGCGCCTTCCGCGAGGTGGCGGTGATTTCCGGCCTGGTCGAGCGCCAGCACCCCGGCAAGCGCAAGAGCGGCAAGCAGGTCACCTTCTCGACCGACCTGATCTACGACGTGCTGCGCAAATACGAGCCCGACCACGTGCTGATCGAGGCGGCCTGGGCCGACGCGAAGACCCGGATGACCGATATCGGACGACTCGCCGAGGTGCTCGAGACCGCGGCCGAGCGGCTATGCCATGTCGAACTCGACCGGGTCAGTCCGCTCGCCGTCCCGGTGATGGTGATGATCGGGCGTGAAAGCACGCCTCAGGGCTCGGTCGATGACGAATTGCTGCTTGAGGCGGAAAGCCTTGCCGGCCAGGCCATGACGCCCGAACGCGGCGAAGGCGGCGGACGCAAGCGCGCCCGCCGCCTCGGCGACTGATCATCTGTCGAACCGGGCGTAGAGATGGGTGTCGGCAAAGGCGAAATTACCGACCTCGACCCGGCGGACCAGATCGAGCACCTTGGCCGAACGATCGTAGCTCGCATTGGCGCTGGGCGCGAATTGCAGCTCGGGGGTCGGTACCATCAGCTTGGTGTCCTGGAGGAGGCCGACGAACTGCCGGTCGCTAACCGGTTCGCCGTTCCACAGGATGGCTCCAGCCTCGGAGATCACGACCCGGTTCTTCACCGGATCGGGCACGGTCGTGCCCGGTTCACCGGGGAGGTCGACCTCGATCCCGTTGGTGGCGATCGGGATGGTGATGATGAACATGATGAGGAGCACCAGCATCACGTCGATCAACGGCGTGGTGTTCATCTCGCCCATGGGACGGGAGTTGTCGGACATGTGCACTCTCCCGCGCGCGAGGGGAAAGACACTGCCGACAACCGCGCGCATCTCGCCGGCGGTCGGCCGAGGCTACGCCTGTTTTCAGTGATTTGGCAAGGGCATGAAAAAAGGGGCGGATTTCTCCGCCCCTTCCAATTTGGTCTGGATGTCGGTCCGATCAGTTCGCCGCGTTGACATTCAGCGGGTTGATATCGGTCTTCCCGAAGGTGGCGTAACGCTCGTTTCCGACGAAGCCGAACTTGGTGATGCCCGAACCCTTGATGATGTTGAGCACGTTCGCCGACAGGTCGTAGGACGCATTGGCTTCGGGCTCGAACTGCAGCTCGGGTTCGACCGGAAGCGCGAGCGACTGTTCGAGCAGGCCGAGCAGCTCACCGTCGGTCTTCTGTTCGCCGTTCCAGAGGATACGACCGTCCTGGGTGAGCACGACCTTGTTCTTGACCGGATCGATCTCGTCGAGATTCTCCGGCGGGTTCGACACCGGAAGGTCGATGTTCACCGCGTGGGTCGCCACGGGGATGGTGATGATGAACATGATGAGCAGAACGAGCATGACGTCGATCAACGGCGTCGTGTTCATTTCCATCATGGGGGAGCCGTCGTCCTTGCCGCCCGACATTGCCATGAGATTTACTCCTTGAATTCAGCGCCTGAAGGCGCGGATCAGATACCCGGTTCGGTCGGGTTCGAGATGAAGGCGACGATCGGGTAGCCCGAGATCTGCACGTTGAAGATCGCACCGGCGACACAGCGCCAGGGGGCTTCCTCGTCGGCACGGATGTGCACCTGCGGGATCTTTTCCGGGTCTTCCATCAGCGCTTCGGGGCCACCGGCGCGCTGCACGATTTGGTCCAGACGGTTGAACGACTGTTCCTGCAGCTCGGTCGAATCGACCGGGGTGATGTTGTTGTAATAGACCCGGCATTCGCCGTTGCGGCTCGCACCCATGTAACCCGGTTCGCCCGCATTGAGTCCGTTCGCGTCCGTCGTCGTGACCGTCAGCAGGAGGTTCTCGACCTTGTCGTCCGATTCGACCGATTCGATGATCGGGATACGGAGGTTCTCGATCTGCTGGATCGCGACCGGAACCGCGATCAGGAAGATGATCAGGAGCACCAGCATCACGTCCACCAGGGGCGTGGTGTTGATGTCCGACATCGGCGTCTCGCCGCCGCCGCCCGTCGAAACTGCCATGGCTTAAATCCTGTCTACGTAAATAGTCATTGGGGTTCGAAAGGGGCGGCGGGCCTAGGGCCGCCGCCCCGTATTCGATTAGCGCTTGGTGGGCGGCGTGGTGGTGCTGGTGCCCGGGGCGCCGGCCTTGGCCGGGACGGGCTTCGCAGCCGACGTCGCCTTGGCGGGGGCCGCGGTGGCCACGACCGGCTTCACCTTGCCGTCCGACGAGATGTAGGCGAGCACGTCGGTCGAGAAGCCGTGCAGCATCTCGGCGATCCGCTTGTTGCGCGCCTGCAGGTAGTTGTAGGCGAGCACGGCCGGAACAGCGACCAGCAGGCCGAGCGCGGTCATGATCAGCGCTTCGCCGACCGGGCCGGCGACCTTGTCGATCGAAGCCGAACCGGCGATGCCGATGTTAATCAGCGCGCGGTAGATACCGACGACCGTGCCGAACAGGCCGATGAACGGCGAGGTCGCGCCGACCGTGGCGAGGAACGGCAGGCCCGAAGCGAGCTTGGCGTTGATCGTATCTTCCGAGCGCGAGAGCGAGCCGTGCAGCCAGTCATGCGCTTCGAGGCTGTCGGTCATCCGCTGGTGCTGTTCTTCGGCGACGATGCCGTCGTCGACGATCTGGCGCCAGGCCGAGTCCTTCTCGAGCTTGGTCGCGCCTTCCTTGAGGCTGCTGGCACGCCAGAACGAGCCGCGCAGCTTCTTGTACTGACGCATGATCTTGGCCTGTTCGAAGAACTTGGTGAACAGGATGAAGAACGAGCCGAAGCTCATGATCGCCAGGATGATCACGGTCGCATAGGCGACGGCGCCGCCCTGCTCGAGCGCTTCCCAGAAACCGAAAGCGTTTTTGATCTCTTCGCCCTCGGCGGCGGCGGTTGCCAGGATTTCAAGCAGCATGGGTTAGGTCCTCTTCGAAAAAGTCGTCGTTTGTTTCAAGTGACGGTCGTGGTCGGCCGCCGGTCTCAGTCAAGCCTGTAGGTAAATGCGAAAGTCGTGGTGTCGCTGATCGCGTCGCCGGCGGCATTTTGCGCCGGTTCAAAGCGCGCATAACGCTCCATCCCGCGACAGGCGGCGCTGTCGAGATCGGAATGCCCACTCGACCCGGTCACCGAACAGGCGCTGACGCGGCCGTTGGCACCGATCGTGATCCGCATGGTGACGGTTCCTTCGCGGCCTTCGCGCTGGGCGCGGTTCGGATAGTCGCGCTGGATACGTCCCAGCGAGCCCATGTTCACCCGGGCCGGACGCGCCTGCGAAGGGGCGGGCGGCGGCGGCGGCGGGGGCGGCGGCGGCGCGACGACCGGCGCGGGCGGCGGGATCCTCAGCACCGGCGGGGCCGGCGGCGGGATGATCTGCGTCGTCCGCACGGGCGGCGGATTTGGGTTCACATTGACCCGGACCGGCGGTGCAACCGGCGGCGGCGGGGCCACGTCCTTCTGCGGCTCCGGCGGGGGCGGCGGCTCTTCCTCCGGGGGCGGCGGTTCCTCGATATCCACTGCCGTCACCCGCTCGGCGATCTTCTCGACAGCCTCGTATGCGAGACCGCTGATCAGGCCGTAGCCGATGGCGATATGGATGAGAGCAACGATGACAAAAGCGGTAACCTTGTTCCCGCTCATCTGTTGGTCAGCGTAAGCCATTCAGCCGCATCACTCCTGCTATTGGACCGGCGGGGGAGCCGATCCCGACGCATGCGCCTCCCACAGAGGAGAGGCACAACGCCTTCGTTAGTTATTGACCACTCTTGGTAACTGAACGTCTCGAGACCGGTCATTGGTTCCCGATCTGCTCCCGTCCCCACGAGCGGCACTGCTGTGCCAAGGCCGCTCCCACGGCCCGCATTTGCCGCCTGTAGCTGTTGCATGGTGGCGGCGCAACGCTTTCATGTTAACGCCCGATTCACGCGCCGGACGTTCTATCATTACGCCTTGTCCGGCTTGAACCGAACCTTAATTGCGCAGTCGAAAGGACCGCCAAATCCCTATGAAACAGGCGCTTCTTGCCCCTATCGCCCTCGCTGCTTCGGCCTGCTCGGGCGTTCCGTTCGTTTCCGAGGCCGCGGCCGAGGAGGCTCCGGCGCGCACGGACCTGACCTACGCGGACATCGTCGCCCTGGCCGAATCGGCGCCGATCGTGATCGAGGTCCGTCCCACCGAAGCGATCGAGCTCGAACCCGAACGCACACCCGGCCTCGCGCCCGGCATGGCACGGCTCTATGTCGAGGCGGACACGCTCCAGCTGCTCGGAGCGCGCTCGCCGATCGGGGCGACGGTCAAGTACCTGGTCGACCTGCCGCGCGATGCGAAGGGCAAGCCGCCGCGGATCGAAAAGACCCGCCAGCTCCTGTTCGCGCGCGCGGTGCCGCGCCGACCGGGCGAACTCCAGCTGGTCGCGCCCGATGCCCAGTTCCCCTCGGCTGACCCAATGCTGGTCCCTGCGACGATCAACATCCTGCAGGAACTCGCGGCGGACGATGCGCCCCCGGTCGTCACCGGCGTGCGCGAGACGATCCACGTGCCCGGCAACCTCGCCGGCGAGGGCGAGACGCAGATATTCCTCGAGGCGGGCGGCGAATCGGCCGCGATCACCGTGCGCCGTCGCCCGAACCAGCCGCGCCGCTGGGGCGTTTCCTTCACCGAGCTGGTGGCCGACGTGAACAATCCGCCGCGGCGCGAGACGCTGGTGTGGTATCGTCTCGCCTGCGCGCTGCCCGATACCTTGCCGCGTGCGAACGACCTGTCGGCCACCCGCGCTGATTCGCAGAAGGCCGCGGAGGACTATGCGTTCGTGATGGAGCAGCTGGGGTCTTGCAATCGCACGCGCTGATCCGCGTCCGGCCTAGTTTTCGGGAGCATCAGCGGGCGCCTCGTCGGGCTCGATCCGCGTCGCCGGATCGCGGCGTCCGCCGCCATTGTCATCGCCGCGCGGGGCAAGTCCGCGCGCCACGCGATCGGCGTCCGAGCCGGGCGGCGCTTCGGGAATCGCCTCGAGGTCGATGATCAGGACCGGCTCAGGGACGCTTCCGAACGGGATCGGGATGCCGTGATTGGGAATGCCGAACACGTCGGGTGCGCGCGGTACGTCGCCATAGGCATCCACGCGCTCGGGATCGATCCGTCGCGGCACGCGGAACTGCTCGTCATCGCGCGGGGCGCAGATGACCACGGTGTTGTTGAGCGGGTCGGCCTCGCATTCGGGCGGCAGCGGCGGGCCGACGACCGGTTCGCTCTCGGCGAGCACTTCGTCGGCGGTGAGCCCGGCTTCGGCGCCGTCGTCTTCGTCCGAAGGAACGCCTTGGGCCGACAGCGGAACGGCGAACGCGAGCAAAGCCCCGCCCAGCGACAAGCGAATTCTCGACAAGCTGCGGCCCCCTCTCTAAGCGCGCAGGCGAACGTGCGTTCCGGCGCTGAATAGGGAGTGAACATGTCCGATCTTACGCCGAGCAAAGTGCTCGATCGCGTCCTCGTCCTCGAAATGGTGCGCGTGACCGAAGCCGCCGCCGTCGCCGCTTCCAAACTGGTCGGACGTGGCGATGAGAAGGCCGCCGATGCCGCCGCTGTCGAAGCGATGCGCAAGGCCTTCGACGAGCTCTACATGGACGGCACCGTGGTGATCGGCGAGGGCGAACGCGACGAGGCTCCGATGCTGTATATCGGCGAGAAGGTCGGCGGGGCGCCGGGCAAGGGCCCCAAGATCGATATCGCGCTCGATCCGCTCGAGGGCACGACCATCACCGCCAAGGCCGGGCCCAACGCGCTGGCCGTGCTGGCAGCGGCGGAAGAAGGCTGCCTGCTTAACGCGCCGGACACCTACATGGACAAGCTCGCGGTTGGCCCCGGCTATCCGGAGGACATCATCGACCTCGCCAAGTCGCCGACCGAAAACGTCAAGGCGGTGGCCCAGGCCAAGGGCGTCGATCCGTCCGACATCGTGGTCTGCGTGCTCGACCGCGATCGTCATGCCGACCTGATCGCCGAACTACGTGGTCTCGGCTGCGGCGTGGTGCTGATCGGCGACGGCGACGTCGCGGGCGTGATCGCGGTGACCGATCCCGACACGACGATCGACATGTATATGGGCCAGGGCGGTGCGCCCGAAGGCGTGCTCGCGGCGGCGGCGCTGCGCTGCGTCGGCGGGCAGTTCAATGGCCGCCTCGTCTTCCGCAACGAAGACGAGAAGGAACGCGCCCGCAAATGGGGCATCGCGGACGAGGATTTCGACAAGATATACAAGCTCGACGAACTCGCCCGCGGCGATTGCATCTTTGCCGCGACCGGCGTGACCGACGGCTCGCTGCTCGAAGGGGTCAAGCGCCTGCGCGGTGGCAAGATGACCACCGAAAGCGTGGTGATGCGCGCCTCGAGCGGCACTGTGCGCTGGATCAGGGGCGAGCACCACAAGGGGTAAAACCGCCCCGCGGCGCTGTCGTCCGGGCGACCGCTCCGCTAAGTCCGTACCGAATCGCGGCGCAATTACAGGAATACCTCTCATGAAGATCATGTCGGCCAACTCGAACCTGCCGCTGGCGCGGGCGATCGCGGGCTATCTCGAAATGCCTCTGACCGATGCCTCGGTGCGCCGCTTCGCCGACGAGGAAATCTTCGTCGAGATCCATGAAAACGTGCGCGGCGAGGATGTATTCCTGATCCAGTCGACCAGCTTTCCCGCGAACGACAACCTCATGGAACTGCTGATCTGCATCGACGCGCTGCGCCGCGCTTCGGCGCAGCGGATCACCGCCGTGATCCCCTATTTCGGCTACGCCCGGCAGGACCGGAAGCCCGGCCCGCGCACGCCGATCTCGGCCAAGCTGGTGGCGAATTTGATCACCGAGGCGGGCGCCGACCGCGTGCTCTCGGTCGACCTGCATGCCGGGCAGATCCAGGGCTTCTTCGATATCCCGACCGACAATCTCTATGCTGCGCCAGTGATGGCGGCCGATATCCAGGCGCGATACGGCGACCAGGACCTGATGGTGGTCTCGCCCGATGTCGGCGGCGTGGTGCGCGCCCGCGCGCTCGCCAAGCGGCTGGACAACGCCCCGCTGGCGATCGTCGACAAGCGCCGCGATCGCCCCGGCGAATCCGAGGTGATGAACATCATCGGCGACGTGAAGGGCCGCCACTGCATCCTCATCGACGACATTATCGATTCGGGCGGCACGCTGTGCAACGCGGCCGAAGCCCTGCTCGAACAGGGTGCCAAGTCGGTCGCCGCCTATATTACCCACGGCGTGCTTTCGGGCGGCGCGGTGGCGCGGGTCGACAAGAGCTCGCTGACCGAACTGGTCGTCACCGACACGATCCGCGCGACCGATGCAGCCAGCGATAGCAAGCGCATCCGCTATCTCACCATCGCTCCGCTCATCGGCGAAGCCGTCCGCCGCATCGCCGACGAAAGCTCGGTCAGCTCGCTGTTCGACTGACATGGCGAGCGTGGACGACCTGAAACTCGCCCACCGCCTTGCCGACGCGGCGGGAGAGGTCATTCGGCCGATGTTCCGCGGTGAATGGGCGAGCGAGCGCAAGCCTGACAAGTCGCCGGTCACCGAAGCCGACAAGGCTGCCGAACAGGCTATCCGCGCGATCCTCGAGGCCGAGTGCCCCGATGACGGGATCCACGGCGAGGAATACGGCCTGACCAATGAGAACGCCGGGCGTCGCTGGGTGCTCGATCCGATCGACGGCACGATCAGCTTCATGGCCGGGCGCCCGATCTTCGGCACGCTGATCGCCCTGCTGCAGGATGGCTGGCCGGTGCTCGGGATCATCGACCAGCCGATCGTCGGCGAACGCTGGGCGGGCCGGATCGGCGAGGGCACGACTTTCAACGGTGCGCCGGTGCGCGCGCGCAGCTGCAAGTCGCTTGACGAGGCCGTTCTGGCGACCAGTAGTCCGCATTATTTCTCCGCCGACGAGGCCGAACCCTACATGCAGCTTGCCTCCAGCGTCGGCGGCAACGAGCGTCAGGGGACGATCGTCTATGGCGGTGATTGCTACAATTACGGCCTGCTCGCGGGCGGCCACCTCGATATCGTCTGCGAGGCGGGACTCGCGATCTACGATTACGCCGCGCTGGTTCCGGTGGTCGAAGGTGCCGGCGGCACGATGAGCGACTGGCAGGGCAACCCGCTCGATCGCGACAGCGACGGCACCGTTCTGGCGCTCGGCGACCCGGCGCGGCTCGAGGACGTGCTCGAGGCCATGGCGAACGTGCAACACTCGCACTGAATCGCGCGCCACCTGCAGTGCCGCGACGTTTATGCGATTGCCGTTCAGGATCAGCCCGCTATCCGAATTCCCGCCCGCCAATCGGGGGGCTTGAAGAGGGTTTCATTCGATGAAGAAATTGCTTGTTGCGGTGGCCTGCGTCGCCCTGCTGCCCGTGCCTGCCTTCGCGCAGGAAACGGGTGACTATTACGATGACGAGCCGGTTCCGTTTGCACGTGACGGTCTGCGGCTCGAAGGCCGCATCCTGTGGGAGCGGATCAACGATCCCGACGAAGCGGCCGGTATCAATTACGAGCTCGGCTCGGGCGTCGCATTCGGCGGCGAGATCGGTTACGACATCGCGGTCAGCGACACGGTCGCGATCGGTCCGTTCGTGAGCTACGAAGCCTCGAGCGTCGAGGAATGCGACGGCGGGTTGTGCGTGTCGAGCGACGGCTATTTCGTCGCCGGCCTGCATGCCGGATTTGCGTCGGGTACCAACAGCCAGTTCTACGCCAAGGCGGGTTATTCGCAGCAGACGATCGCGGTCGAAGGCACGTTCAACGACCCGGTGTTCGGTCCGGTCACGCTCGACGAGAGCGAAACCGGCGGCGGCTATCAGTTCGCCTTCGGCTACGAGCAGGGCTTCGGCAGCAACGCCTATGGCCGCGTCGAGCTCGGCATCGGCGAGAACTACGATCTCTACAGCTTCGATTTCCAGCGCGTGAGCGGCGGGGTCGCCTTCGGCGTCCGTTTCTAAGCCTACCGATCGACACTTGCTCGAGGGGCGCCGGTTTCGGCGCCCCTTTCTTTTGCGAAACCTTGTTTCGGCCCGGGGCGTTACAGGCCCATGGCAGACAAGCAGACGATCCTCGTGACCGGCGCGGGCAACGGCATCGGCCGGGCCGTGCTGACCCACTTCCACGGCCTCGGCTGGCGCGTGATCGGGCTCGATACCGACGAGGAGGCGCTGGCCGAACTGCGCGCCGCCCTCCCGCAGGACAGCGCATTGCTGATCGCGTGCGACGTGGGTGTCGAGGATGCGGTCGCGAAGGCGTTTGCGCAGATCGGCGACTGGCTCGGGGACGACCCGCTCGCCTGCCTCGTCAACAATGCCGCGATCGCCGATCCCTATTGCGGTCCGCTCGAGGATCTCGCGCTGACCGATTGGCAGCGCTGGATCGACGCCTGCCTGACCGCTGCCTTCCTCGTCAGCCGCGCCGCGGTGCCTCTGCTGCGGCGGGGGGAGGGTGCGAGTATTGCCAACATATCTTCCACCCGCGCGGTGATGAGCGAACCCGACACCTTCGCCTATGCCGCATCGAAGGGTGGGATCGATGCGCTGACGCATTCCATGGCGGTGTCGCTCGGGCCCGATATTCGGGTGAACGCGATCCGCCCGGGCTGGATCGAGACCGGCCCTTGGCAGAAGGAATCGCAACGCAGCGTTCCCGATCATCGCAAGAAGGATCGCGCGCAGCACCCCGTGGGGCGCGTCGGCAGGCCTGAAGACATCGCCGAAGCGGTCGCCTATTTCCACGCCGCGGGATTCGTCACCGGGCAGCATCTCAACGTCGATGGTGGCATGACGGCCAAGATGATCTACGAAGACTGACATGACAGGCGAACTGGACGGCAGGATCGCGCTCGTGACGGGCGCCGCACGCGGGCTCGGCTTCGAGATCGCGGCGCGGTTGCACGAGCGTGGGGCGACGGTCTGGCTCAACGGACGCGACGATGGGGCGCTGCGTGCGGCGGCGGAGCGGATCGGCCCGCGTGCCCGCCCGCTCGCCTTCGATATCGCAGAAGATGCCGCGACCGCGGCGACCTTCGCCGGACTTGCTGCCGATGGTCTCGACATCCTCGTCAACAATGTCGGCCAGCGCGACCGACGCCCGCTCGACCGGCTGGCGCGACGCGACATGGCGGCAATGCTCGACGTCAACCTGGTCGCGCCGTTCGACCTTGCACGTCGCGCAGTGCCGCTGATGCGCGCGCGGGGCTATGGGCGGATCGTCAATATCACCTCGATCGCCGCCGATATCGCGCGCGGAGACGTGCTCTACACCGCAAGCAAGGGCGGGCTGGCCGCGCTCACAAGGGCGCTGGCCGCGGAACTGGGTGAGCACGCAATCACGGTCAACGCGGTTGCTCCGGGCTATTTCGCGACCGAGGCCAATGCCGAAATGGTCGACGATCCCGAGATCGCCGCGCATCTCGCGCGCCGAACCTCGCTCGGTCGCTGGGGCGCGCCGGACGAAATCGCCGGCGCGGTGGCCTTCCTCGCTTCGCCGCAAGCGAGCTACATCACCGGGCAGACGCTGGCGGTCGATGGCGGGTACCTGACCCACTTCTGACTTGCATTTGTCGCGCAAAACGCTATCTGCGCGGCCTTCACCGACACATGAATCGGAGATCGGCCTGGCCGTAAGGGCTGCCAGGGCTGGTCGAATGTGTCTCTGACTAGGAGATGAAAATGCCCAAGCTGAAGACCAAGAGCGGCGTGAAGAAGCGCTTCAAGCTCACTGCCACCGGCAAGGTCAAGCATGGTGTCGCCGGCAAGCGCCACCGCCTGATCAGCCACAACGCCAAGTACATCCGCCAGCAGCGCGGGACCAAGGTTCTCGCCAAGGCCGATCAGGCCGCGGTGAAGAAATGGGCCCCCTACGGCCTGTCTTGAGCCGGTTAGAGCAGGAGTAAGAACACATGCCTCGCATCAAACGCGGCGTCACCACGCGCCAGAAGCACAAGCGGCTGCTCGACCAGGCCAAGGGCTATCGCGGTCGTCGCAAGAACACCATTCGCGTTGCGCGCCAGGCCGTCGAAAAGGCCGGCCAGTACGCCTATCGCGACCGCAAGGTCAAAAAGCGGAATTTCCGCGCGCTCTGGATCCAGCGCATCAACGCTGCGGTCCGCGCCGAAGGGATCACCTATTCGCAGTTCATGCACGGCGTTAAGCTCGCCGGCATCGAGCTCGACCGCAAGGTGATGGCCGATCTCGCCATGAACGAGAGCGCCGCCTTTACGCACATCATCAAGCAGGCGAAGGATGCGCTTCCCGCCTGATTGGTCGATGTCTTGAATTCGAAGGAAGCGCCGCCCCTCCACGGGGTGGCGCTTTTTTCTTGTCCCGCTAAGAGACCCGCCATGAGTGACGACACGCAATTGAACGAGACCCTCGCCGCGATCGATGCGGCGGACGATGCCGATGCGCTGGAGGCGATCCGCGTAGCCGCGCTGGGCAAGAAGGGCTGGGTCTCGGCCCTGCTCAAGACGCTCGGCGGGATGAGCCCCGAGGAACGCCAGGTCGAGGGCCCCAAGATCCAGGGCACGCGCGCGGCCGTCGCCGATGCGATTTCAGCGAAGAAGCAGGCGCTCGACGATGCGGAGCTGGAGGCGCGACTGGCCTCGGAAAGGCTCGACCTGACGCTGCCCGCGCCCGAAAAGCCGAGCGGCTCGATCCACCCGGTCAGCCGGGTGATGGAAGAGCTGGCGGAAATCTTCGCCGATCTCGGCTTCACCGTCGCGACCGGGCCGGAGATCGAGGACGACTGGCACAATTTCACCGCGCTCAACATGGCCGAGACGCATCCCGCGCGTGCGATGCACGACACGTTCTATTTCCCGGACAAGGATGCCGAAGGGCGCGCGATGCTGTTGCGCACGCATACCTCGCCGGTCCAGATCCGGTCGATGGTAGAGAACGGTGCGCCGGTCCGCCTGATTGCCCCGGGCCGCGTCTACCGCTCGGACAGCGACGCGACGCACACGCCGATGTTCCACCAGATCGAAGGACTGGTGATCGACAAGGATATCCATCTCGGCCACCTCAAATGGACGCTCGAGACCTTCCTCAAGGCGTTCTTCGAGACCGAGGACATCGTCCTGCGGCTGCGCCCTTCCTATTTCCCCTTCACCGAGCCCTCGGTCGAGGTCGATGTCGGTTACCGCAAGGAAGGAAACAGGCGCGTGGTCGGCGGAAACGGCGACGATCCGGGGCACGACTGGATGGAGCTGCTTGGCAGCGGCATGATCAATGCCCGGGTGCTCGAATTCGCCGGGCTCGATGCCGGAAAATGGCAGGGTTTCGCCTTCGGCGTCGGCGTCGATCGCCTCGCCATGCTCAAATACGGAATGGACGATCTACGCGCCTTTTTCGACGGCGACGTGCGCTGGCTCGACCATTACGGCTTCGATCCGCTGGCCGTTCCAACCCTTTCCTCCGGCGTGGGAGAACGCGCATGAAGTTCTCGCTCGAATGGCTGAAGCACTTCCTCGACACCGAGGCCGATGCCGCGCAGATCGCCGAGACGCTCAATGCGATCGGACTCGAGGTCGAAGGCGTCGAAGACCCGGCCGAACGTCTCGCCGGTTTCCGGGTCGCCGAGGTCCTCACCGCCGAGAAGCACCCCGATGCCGACAAGCTCCAGGTGCTTACGGTCGATACCGGTGAAGGCGACCCGCTGCAGGTTGTCTGCGGCGCGCCCAATGCGCGCGCGGGCATGAAGGGCGTGCTCGGCCTGCCCGGCGCGGTGGTGCCGACCAACGGTATGGAATTGCGCAAGAGCGCGATCCGCGGGGTCGAATCGAACGGCATGATGTGCTCGGTGCGCGAGCTCGAATTGGGCGACGAGCATGACGGGATCATCGAACTGCCCGGGGATGCCCCGGTCGGGCAAGCCTTTGCCGATTACGCTGCTTCCTCGCCGATCTTCGATGTCGCGATCACCCCCAACCGCCCCGATTGCATGGGCGTGATGGGGATCGCGCGCGATCTCGCGGCGGCGGGGCTCGGCACGTTCAAGCCGGTCGAGGTGCCCGCGATCGACGGCGCGGGCGCGTGCCCGGTCGAGGTGCGGACCGACGATGCGCAAGGCTGCCCGGCCTTCCACGCGCGCGTCATTCGCGGCGTCAAGAACGGCGCTTCGCCCGAGTGGTTGCAGAAGCGGCTCATCGATGCGGGCCAGCGACCGATTTCGGCATTGGTCGATTGCACCAATTACCTGATGCTCGCCTGCGGCCGCCCGGCCCATGTCTACGACCTCGCCAAGCTGTCGGGCGCGGTGGTCGCGCGGCGCGCGAAAGATGGCGAAACGGTCGAGGCATTGAACGGCAAGACCTACACGCTCGACGACAGCATGACCGTGATCGCCGACGACGAAGGCGTGCACGATATCGGCGGGATCATGGGCGGCGAGCACAGTTCGGTCACCGGCGAGACCACCGACGTGCTGCTCGAGATCGCCTATTTCGAGCCCGAGGCGATCGGTGTGACTGGGCGCAAGCTCGGCCTTGCCACCGACGCGCGCACGCGGTTCGAGCGCGGAGTCGATCCCGCCTTCCTCGATGACGGGCTGGCGCTGCTCACCGACCTGATCGTGCAGACCTGCGGCGGCGAGCCGACCGAGGTCACCGTGGCGGGCAAGGCTCCGGCTGATGCCAGGACCCTCCAGTTCGATCCGGCGCTCACCGCCAATCTCGGCGGCGTCGAGATCGCCGAGGACGAACAGCGGCGCATCCTCGAATCGCTCGATTTCTCGGTCGATGCCGACTGGCAGGTCATCTGCCCGCCGCGCCGTCATGATATCGAAGGCGCCGCCGACCTCGTCGAGGAAGTCGTGCGCATTCACGGCCTCGACAAGGTCGAGAGCGTCGCGTTGCCGCGGGCAGAAGGCGTTGCACGACCCACTGCGACCGCCGAGCAGAAGCTCGAGCGCCGGGTGCGCCGTGCGGCTGCGGCCCGCGGGCTGCACGAGGCGGTGACCTGGTCGTTCCTGCCGACCGACGTGGCCGAGCGCTTCGCCGAAGAGGGCGCGCAGCTCTGGTCGCTGGCAAATCCGATCAGTGAAGACCTCAAGACCATGCGGCCCTCGCTGCTGCCCGGACTCCTCATGGCGGTGCAGCGGAACCTCGATCGCGGCGCTACGTCGTTGCGGCTGTTCGAGGTCGGGCGCCGCTACGGTCGCGGCAAGAATGGCGCGAGCGACGAACAGCTGACGCTCGGCGCGGTGTTCGCGGGGGACAAGACCCCGCGCGGCTGGGCGACCGGCAAGGCGCAGGGATTCGACGCCTACGATGCCAAGGGCGAGGCGCTGGCCTTGCTCGCGGCGGCGGGCGCCCCGGTCGACAACCTGATGGTATTCGGCGAGGCAGGGCCGCAATTCCACCCCGGCCAGTCGGGCACGCTTCGCTTGGGGCCGAAGAATGTGCTCGCGCGATTCGGCATGCTTCATCCGCGGACCATCGAGAGCTTCGATGTGGATGCACCGGTCGCGGCGGTCGAAATCTACCTCGACGCACTGCCCAAGGGCCGCAAGTCGGACTTTGCCCGCCCGGCCTATGCGCCCCCGGCGCTGCAGGCAGTCAAGCGCGACTTCGCCTTCCTGTTCGATGCCGAAAAGCCCGCCAGCGACCTGCTTCGCGCGGTCAGGGGCGCGGACAAGACGCATATCGTCGATGCGCGTATCTTCGACGATTTCCGAGGGTCAGGCGTGCCCGAAGGCAAGCGTTCGCTGGCGATCGAGGTCACGCTCCAGCCAGGCGAAAAGAGCTTCACCGAGCAGGAGCTCAAGGCGATCTCCGACGCCATTACCGCCGCGGCGTCCAAGCAGGGTGGGGAGTTGAGAGGATGACCAAGACCGCATTCGTTTCGGGCGCGACCGCAGGCATCGGCAAGGCCACCGTAGTGGCACTGGTCAAGGCCGGCTGGCGCTGCGTCGCCACCGGGCGGCGCAAGGAGCGGCTCGATGCTCTGGTCGCCGAACTCGGCGCCGACAAGGTGCATCCCTGCGTGTTCGACGTGCGCGACGGTGAAACTATGGATGCCGCGATCGCCGCGCTTCCGGCGGAGTTCGCCGGGATCGACCTGCTGGTGAACAATGCCGGTCTCGCGCAGGGGCTCGCGCCCGCGCAGGAGGCTGATCTCGACGATTGGCAGACCATGATCGACACCAATGTCTCGGCGATGGTGCGGTTGACGCGCAAGCTGCTGCCGGGGCTAATCGAGCGCAAGGGAGCCATCGTCACCATCGGCTCGGTCGCGGGCAGCTACATCTACCCCGGTGGCAACGTCTATGCCGGGTCGAAGGCCTTCGCCAATCATTTCACGCTAGCCCTCCGGGCCGATCTCCACGGCACCGGGGTGCGCGTGACCTGCATCGAGCCGGGGATGGTCGAGACCGAGTTCACCATGGTGCGTACCGGGAGCCAGCAGGCCTCGGACGATCTCTACCGCGGGGCCGATCCGATGACGGCGGAGGATATCGCGGATACCGTGCTGTGGATCGCCGAGCTGCCGCCGCATCTCAACATCAACCGGATCGAGCTGATGCCCGTCACGCAGGACTTCGCGGGCTTCCGCGTCGCGCGCGACAAGGACTGACTCGACGAGTTCTCAAAAGAAAGGGGCGGCGCCTCGCGGCACCGCCCCTCCCTGCGATCCTAGATCGAGATCAGTAGTCGAAGGTCAGCGTCACGAAGACCTGTCGCGGTGCGCCGTAGAACGCAGTCAGCGTGCCTTCGGGGCCGAGCGTCGGGATCGGGAAACCGTTGGTACCCAGCGGGATCGCGCCGGTCACCGGGTCGGTCCGCACGAAGGTGTAGCCGGAGGTCTTGTAGCGTTCGTCGGTCAGGTTCTTGCCGTAGAGCCCGATCGACCAGCGATTGCCTTCGCTGCGATAGACGATGCTCGCATCCATCAGCGTGTATCCGTCCTGGTCGAGATATTCGTTCGGGATCTCGAACTGGTAGGTCTTGCTGCGATAGCTCAGCGTGAAACCGGCATAGAGCTCGCCCGAGCCCAGCGGGGCTTCGGCGGCGAGCGTGCCGCTGGCGGTCCATTCGGGGGTGTTCTGCACTTCGCGGAATTCGGCCACGTCGGTCGGGGTGCCGCCGATATCGGTGATGTATTCGAGATATTCGGCGTCGATATAGCCGACTGAGCCGGACGCGATCATGCGGCTGCCGTCATTGTACCAGTCCTGCCCGAAACTCGCGTTGAATTCACCTTCGAAGCCTTGGAAGCGGGCCTTGCCGGCGTTCGACACAATCCCGCAGAAGCTGGGCAGGCCGCCGACGGTGCAGGCCACCGAACCGGGGATCTGGACATCGGTATAATCGGCTCGGAATGCGGCGACGGCAAGGTTGAGATTGCCGTCCATCAGCGCGGCCTTGTAGCCGAGTTCGTAGCTGTCGACGCTTTCGGGCGCGAAGCTGAGGAAGGCGGCGATCTCGTCGTCCGAACGCACGCCGTCATTATCGAGGTCGGGGGCGTTGGAGCCCGCGCCGCGCGGGTCGAAGCCGCCGCCCTTGAAGCCCTGCGAATAGGACGCGTAGAGCGTCATGTCAGGGGTCGGCTGGTAGGCGAGGTTGGCACGCGGGGTGAACTTCTCGAAGCTCGCCGAGCCGATGAAGTCGGTGCCCGGTGCGCCGAACGGGATGCCCGCGCCGCCGAAGGTGGGCGAGCCGCCGCCGAGATAGTTCTGGCGCAGGATCGTCGCCCTGCGCTCGTCCCAAGTATAGCGCCCGCCGACCGACAGGCTTAGCTGGTCGGTGAGGTCGTAAGTCAGGTCCCCGAACACCGCGAAGGTCTCGGTCTCGACATTGGCCGAGGTGAAGGCGGTGAGGCCCGGGAAGGTCGTGAAGATGCGGACGTCGAACTCGGTCAGCGCATTGGCATCGAGGAAGTAGAACCCGCCCAGCACGTTGAGCCGGTCGGTTTCGTAGAGAACCTGGAATTCCTGGCTGATCTGGTCGTTGACGTAGATGGCCGGCACGTCGAGATCTACCGCCGGCAGGGCGTCGAAATCGATCGGCGAATTGCTGTCGTCGTCGCGATAGGCGCTGATCGATCGCAAGGTCACGGAATCGCCGAGATAGGCTTCCATCGACAGCGCGACGCCGAAGGAATTCACTTCCTGCGTCGGGTCGTCCAGCCCGCCGCGGGTGTCGTAGACATTGTCGAGGATTGGCGCGCCGCTGAGCAGACCGGGGATCAGCCGGGTACCGCCGCGGGCGTTCGAATCGTCGTCGGTCGTATCGACCGCGAGGCGTGCGAAGAACCCGTCGGTGTGAACTTCGCCCGAGACGCGCAACGCCCAGATGTCCTTGTCGTAATTGTCCTCGCCGGTGGTGAGGTTGGTTCCAAACCCGTCGCGCGTGAGGCGCGCGGCGGCGGCACCGAGGCGCAGCGTACCGTCTCCGCTCACCGGACCGCTGATCGAAACGACGCCGTCGAGCTGGTTGTACTCGCCATAGGTGGCGCGGCCGCGGATCGAGAGCTCGTCGTCGATCTTGCGGCTCACATACTTGACCGCGCCGCCGACGGTGTTGCGACCGTAGAGCGTGCCCTGCGGGCCGCGCAGCACCTCGATCCGCTCAATATCGTAGATGTCGAGCACCGCGGCCTGCGGACGGTTGAGGTAAACGTCGTCGAGATAGATGCCGACGCCCTGTTCGAAGCCCGACACCGGATCCTGCTGCCCCACGCCGCGAATGAAGGCCGACAGCGTCGAATTGGTCCCGCGCGAGGGCTCGAGCGTGACGTTGGGGGTGGTCTGGCCGATTTCGGTGATGTCCTGCGCGCCCGAGAGCTGGAGCTGGTCGGCCGAATAGGCGGTGATCGCAATCGGCACGTCGACGAGCTGTTCCTCGCGGCGGCGCGCGGTTACGATCACGCGATTGCCTTCGGGCACCACTTCGCCCTGGGCCTCGGTGGCGCTGTCGTCCTCGCCTTGCGCATCCTGCGCGACGGTGGGGCTTGCGAAAGCCATGAAAGGCGCGGCGGCGATCCCGGTCAGCAGCGCGCGGCGCAGCGATTTGCTCGCGAAATTCATTGATCCTCTCCCTCAATCGTGGCGGCTTGACCGCCGCTCGTTCGTCCTTATGCTGAAAGTTGAACCGGGTTTCAACTTGTAATTGCAGGGGCCCGTTTCCTGGAGAGTGACGATGGCCGACGCGGCAGCGGAGAAGAGCGCAGACAAGACCCCGCGGACCGCGCGCGGGCGCAAGACCCAGCGCGCCCTGCTCGATGCGGCGGAGGCCGAATTCGGCGAGCGGGGATTTCACGAAAGCTCGATCGTCTCGATCACCAAGCGCGCGGGCGTGGCGTTGGGCACGTTCTACACCTATTTCGACAGCAAGGACGCGCTGTTCCGCGCGCTGGTGCGCGACATGTCGGGCCGGGTGAAGGACGCGGTCGCGCCCGCGATCGCCGGGATCGAGGATCCGGTCGGGCGCGAAGGCGCCGCGCTCGAGGCCTTCCTCGGCTTCGCCCGCGACCATAAGGAAATCTATCGCATCATCGACGAGGCCGAATTCGTCGCGCCCGACAGCTGGCGCGAGCATTACGAGCGCACCGCCGCGCGTATCCTCGAACGGTTGCAGGAAGCCGCCGCCGAGGGCGCGATCTCCGGCCCGATCGACGAAGTGCACGCCTGGGCGCTGATGGGGATGAACGTGTTCCTCGGCCTCAAATTCGGGGTGATGGACGAGGACCGCCCGGTGGGCGAGGTCGCGCGGATCGCCAATGCGCTGATTGCAAAGGGGCTGGCCCGCTAGGCGTTTCGCGCTGGCCTTGCGGCGCTGCGCCCGCTAGGCGGCGCGGCGCAATCATGACCGACGCCATTTCAAACCGCCGCACCTTCGCGATCATCTCGCATCCCGACGCGGGCAAGACGACGCTGACCGAGAAACTCCTGCTGCAGGGCGGCGCGATCCACCTCGCCGGCGAAGTCAAGGCGCGCGGCCAGGCGCGACGCGCGCGTTCGGACTGGATGAAGATCGAGCAGCAGCGCGGGATCTCGGTGACGAGCTCGGTGATGACCTTCGAGCGTGACGGAATCACGTTCAACCTGCTCGACACACCGGGCCATGAAGACTTCTCCGAAGACACTTATCGCACGCTGACCGCCGTCGATTCGGCGGTCATGGTGATCGATGCCGCCAAGGGCATCGAGCCGCAGACGCGCAAGCTGTTCGAGGTCTGTCGCCTGCGCAGCGTGCCGATCATCACCTTCGTCAACAAGGTCGACCGCGAAGGCCGGCCGGTGTTCGAACTGCTCGACGAGATCGCCGACATGCTCGCGCTCGACGTCAGTCCGCAGGCCTATCCGGTCGGCATGGGCGGCGAGTTCGAAGGCGTGCTCGATTTCGCCACCGGCTGCGTCGCGCGGCCCGAAGGCCCGTCGAAGGAATTCGCAGGCAAGCGCGATTGCGAACCCGAAATCCCCGATCGCTTTGCCGAGGAGATCGAACTCGCCAAGATCGGCTATCCCGAATTCGACATCGACGCCTATCGCAGTGGCGACCTGACGCCGGTCTATTTCGGTTCTGCGCTGAAGAGCTTCGGCGTGACCGAGCTGATCGAGGCGCTGGCGCAATACGCGCCGCCGCCGCGCCCGCAGCCTTCGGACGAGGGTTTCGTCGAACCGACCCGCGACGAGGTCACCGGGTTCATCTTCAAGGTCCAGGCCAACATGGACCCCAACCACCGCGACCGGATCGCGTTCATGCGGATGGCGAGCGGGACCTTCAGGCGCGGCATGAAGCTCACGCCTTCGGGGCTGGGCAAGCCAATCGCGGTGCACTCGCCAATCATGTTCTTCGCGCAGGATCGCGAGATTGCCGACACCGCCCTTCCGGGCGACATCATCGGTATTCCCAATCACGGTACCTTGCGTGTCGGTGACACGCTGAGCGAGAAGGACACGGTGCGCTTCACCGGCCTACCCAACTTCGCGCCCGAGATCCTGCGCCGTGTCCAGCTCAAGGACCCGACCAAGACCAAGCAATTGCGCAAGGCGCTCGACGACCTTTCCGAGGAAGGCGTGATCCAGGTCTTCTACCCCGAGCTCGGCGCACAGCACATCGTCGGCGTGGTCGGCCAGCTGCAATTGGAAGTGCTCGTCTCGCGGCTGGCGGCCGAATACAAGGTCGACGCCGCGCTCGAGGCCGCGCCGTTCGATACGGCGCGCTGGGTCACCGGGTCTGACGACGGCGTCCGCCAGTTCGAGGATTTCAACCGCGCCAACTTGGCGCGCGACCGCGACGGCGACCTCGTGTTCATGGCGAAGAGCGCCTGGGACGTGAATTACCAGCAGGAAAAGCACCCCGACCTGACCTTCAGCGCCACCAAGGAACGTTGAGGAACCGCGCACCGGTGGTTACCGTTCGAGCGGATATGCAGATCCGCGTCGCGAGCTGGAATATTCACAAGGGAGTGGGGCTCGACCGGCGCCGCGATCCCGAGCGCATCCTGGCGGTGCTCAAGGAAATCGACGCCGATATCGTCGCACTGCAGGAAGCCGACAAGCGCTTCGGCACGCGCGACGCGATCCTCTCCGAGATGGCATTGTTCGAAGCCGGCTGGCAGGCGGTCGATTGCAACCCGGCGACGCCGAGCCTCGGCTGGCACGGCAACGCCATCATCGCGCGTCCGGAATACGGGGTGCCGGCGGTCAAGAACGTCGAGTTACCCACGCTCGAGCCGCGCGGCGCGGTGCGCGCCGATTTCCACGTCGGCGAGGCCACCGTGCGCGTGATCGGCATGCATCTCGACCTATCGGGCCTGCGCCGTCGCCAGCAGATCCGTACCGTGCTCAACCATCTTGCCGACAGCGACGGCGATCCGCCCGCGGTGCTGATGGGCGATTTCAACCAGTGGGGCGACCGCAGCGGTGCGATGCAGGAATTCGAGGGGCCCTGGCACGTCTGCCAGACCGGCCCGACCTTCCCCACGCGCCGTCCGATCGCCTGCCTCGACCGGATCGTGATCTCGCCCGAATGGCACTGCATCTCGACGCATGTGCATCTGAGCGAATTGTCGCTCCAGGCCTCGGACCACCTACCGATCGTGGCCGAGATCGAATTGAGATAAATCTTAGTTCAGCGCTTCTCTTACGAAATCCGCGCACCTCTCGCCGATCATGATGCTCGGCGCATTGGTGTTGCCCGAGACCAGCCGGGGCATGATCGAGGCATCGGCGATCCACAGCCCGTCGACCCCGCGCGCCTTGAGCTTCGGATCGACCACGCTGTTCTCGTCGCTTCCCATCCGGCAGGTGCCGACCGGGTGGTAGACGGTGTCGGCGCGGTTGCGGATCATTTCGTCGAGCGCATCGTCGTCGCCGAGATCGACCGGGTGGCGATCGCGTGGATTGTAGCGTTGCAGCGCGGCACCCTCGACGATCCGATGCGACAGGCGCACGCCTGCGCGCAAGGTTGCGATGTCGCGCTCGTCGTCGAGGAAATTGGGATCGATCGCGGGGGCGTCCTTCGCACGGTCGCTCGCCAGCCGCACCGTGCCGCGGCTTTCGGGGCGCAGCACGCAGGCGTGAAGCGAGAAACCGTGACCCTTCACCTTTTCGCGTCCGTGATCCTCGAGCATGGCGGGGACGAAATGCCACTGGATATCGGGGGCCGGCGCGCCGTCGGCGACGGTCCAGAACCCGCCGCTCTCGGCATAGGGCGTGGTCATCATGCCGGTCTTGTGGCGGCGGTGTTCGAGCATCGCCTTCAGCGTGCGCACCGTGCCTTCGCGCGAATCGCCGATCGGTACGTGGCTGTCGGTCTCCCAGCTCGAGACGTAATCGATATGGTCCTGCAGGTCCGAACCGACGGCGGGCCTGTCGTCGACCACCGCGATCCCGTGTTCGCGCAGGTGATCGGCGGGGCCGATCCCTGATAGCATCAGGATCTGCGGAGAGTTGAACGCGCCGGCCGACAGCACTACGCCGCCGCGCGCCCTCACCACTTCGCGCCGGAAGCCGCGCTTGATCGCGACCCCGGTGACCCGACCGTCCTCGATCACCAGTTTCTCGACCAGCACGCCGGTGCGGATATCGAGATTGTCCTGCTCGCGGCGAGGCTCGATATAGGCCCGCGCAGCCGAGCAGCGCTCGCCGTTTTTCTGCGTGACCTGGTAGAGCCCGAAGCCTTCCTGTCGCTCGCCGTTGAAATCGCGCGTCTCGGGCATCTGGAGCGCGGCGGCGGCCTCGACGAAATGGCGGCTCGCCGGGTTGGGCCAGAGCTGGTCCGACACGTAGAGCGGCCCGCTGCCGCCGTGATATTCGCTTTCTCCGCGGACATTGTGCTCGCTGCGCCTGAAATAGGGCAGCACATCTTCATAGGCCCAGCCGTCGCAGCCGAGCTGCGCCCAATTGTCGTAATCCCACTTGTTGCCGCGGATGTAGATCATCGCATTGATCGCCGACGACCCGCCGAGCCCGCGTCCGCGCGGCTGGTAGCCGACGCGACCGTTCAACCCCTTCTGCGGGACCGTGTCGTAACGGTAGTTCTGCGATCCGCGCAGGAACGGCATCATGCCCGGCGTGCGCACGCGCCAGTCGTTGTTGCGCGGGCCCGCCTCGAGCAGGCACACGCTGCGGTCGCGATCCTCGGCCAGCCGCGCGGCAACCGCGCTTCCCGCGCTGCCGCCACCCACGACGATGATATCGAATGTGTCCAAAACCCTCTCCTCTAGACGAAGGTTTAAGCGCGCGATTAAGTCTCGGCAACGCCCGACTTGTCATGTCCTTCGGGATGCCGGGCCTGCCAGCGCGCCCGAATCTGGTCAGAGGTCTCGCGACTGCCGTCATGCGTCCAGCCGGGCGGGCGCAGCAGGTAGGACAGTTTGTGCTTCCACGGCGCGCGCCACATATCCTGCACGATCCCGATCCATTCGTGGAACACCGCCCATAGCAGGTTGAAGCTGCCGAGCTGTTTGACGATGCCGTAACGGATGTCCTCCTCTTCGGGGCGTTCCTCCTCGAAGGTGCCGAACATCCTGTCCCAGACGATGAAGACGCCCGCGTAATTGCGGTCGAGATAGCGCGGATTGGTCGCGTGGTGGACGCGATGATGGCTCGGCGTGTTCATCACCGCCTCGAACCAGCGCGGCATCTTGCCTATCGCCTCGGTATGGATCCAGAACTGGTAGATCAGGTTGAAGCCGCCGCAGATCACGATCATCACCGGGTGGAAGCCGAGCAGGACGAGCGGCAGCTTGAAGGCAAATCCGAGCGTCAGAAACCCGGTCCAGGTCTGTCGCAGCGCGGTGCTGAGATTGTAGTGCTGGGAGGAATGGTGGTTCACATGGCTGGCCCAGAACCAGCGCACGCGGTGGCCGAAGCGATGAATCCAGTAATAGGCGAGGTCGTCGAGCACGAAACAGGCGATCCACGCCCACCACACCCAGCCGATGTCGAACAGGCGATATTCCCACGCGGCGAGGAACAGCGCGAGGAAGAACCCGCCCGTCAACAGCCCCGCCACCGTGCTGCCGAGCCCGAAGGACAGGCTGGTGAGCGTATCGCGCGGTTCGTAGCTGGTCGGGCGCTTCTTCCACGCCCAGACCATCTCGATCAGTACGAGCAGGACGAAGCCGGGTACGGCGAGTTCGGTCGGATTGAGATCGGGCATGCTCGGCGACCCTTATAACCGGCGAAGGCTCGCCGCCCAATGGCCGGCGCGGTCGCCGAGATCGAGCGTGACCGTGCCGAAGCGCTTGTCGTCGGTCCCGATCGTCAACTGGCGCTGGTCGAGCCGGCAGGTCGCGTGGCCGGTCAGGAGGCGACCGGCAAAATGCGCGCCATGGCGCCGCAGCACCATCACCCGGCCCGTGGCATCGCGCATGATCGCGCCATAGCCCGACCGGTCGATCGCGATTTCCGTGGGTTCGTAGCCGTGCAACTGCTCATCGGCGAGGCGGCGGGCGTGCTCCTCGTCGCGGATGCGCTCATCGCCGCCCAGGTCGAGCTTCCACACCAGCCAGCTGAGCGCGAGAATCGCGGCGAGCGAACCGGCGAACTGCAGCAGGGTGGGCGGGATATCCATCTGCCTTCTCTGCCCAATCTCCGGGGGCTTTCCAAGTGGCGCGTGGTGGGGCAGGTAATGGGCCAAAGGGAGAAGCAGCCGATGAAACCATTCACCGTCGCCGCGGCGATATTACTCGCCACGCCCGCGATCGCGCCTATCGCAGATGCCCAGGCGCAGGAGGCCGCCCCCGATCCGGCCGCGTTGGTCGAGGCTGAATTCGCGCGCACGCAGGAAACCGCGTTGCAGATCTGGCAATGGGCCGAACTGGGTTACCAGGAAGAGCGCTCCGCCGATCTGCTCAAATCGCAATTGCGCGAGGCGGGCTTCCGGATCGAGGAAGGGGTGGCCGACATCCCGACCGCGTTCACCGCCGAATTCGGATCGGGCGGGCCGGTGATCGCGATCCTCGCCGAATACGACGCGCTGCCGGGGATCAGCCAGACGGCCTCGCCGACGCGTGAGCCATCTGAACTCGGCGCTGGCCATGCCTGCGGGCACAACCTCTTCGCCGCCGGCTCGCTCACCGCGGCCATCGCCACCGCGCAATGGCTCGAGGCGACCGGCACGCCGGGCCGCGTCCGGCTCTACGGGACCCCGGCCGAGGAGGGCGGTTCGGGCAAGGTCTACATGACCCGCGCGGGCCTGTTCGACGATGTCGACATCGCCCTGCACTGGCATGCCGGCGACGAGAACAGCGCGGCGGCGCGCACCAGCCTCGCCAACCGTTCGGCCAAGTTCCGCTTTCGCGGGGTGTCGGCCCACGCCGCCGGCGCGCCCGAGCGCGGGCGCAGCGCGCTCGACGGGGTCGAGGCGATGAACATGATGGTCAACATGATGCGCGAGCACACCAGCATGGACACGCGCATCCATTACGTGATCACCGAGGGCGGCGCGGCCCCCAACGTGATCCCCGATTTCGCCGAAGTGTTCTATTATGTGCGACATTCAGACGCCGACGAGGTCCGCGCGCTGTGGGCCCGCCTAGAGGATACGGCGAAGGGCGCCGCGATGGGCACCGGGACCACGGTCGACTGGGAGATCATCCACGGCAACAACCCGCTACTGGTCAACGAAACGTTGGCTAAGGTGATGGATGCCAAGCTGCGCGAGGTCGGCGGAGTCGACTACACCGAACAAGAGCGCGCCTACGCCGCGCAGCTCCGCGAGACGCTGGGCGCGGATGCACCGCCGCTCGCCGAAGCAGGTGAGATCCAGCCCTACGACGTCACGCTCGGCTACGGCTCGACCGATGTCGGCGACGTGTCCTGGGCCACCCCGACCGTCGGCGTGCGCACCGCGACCTGGGTCCCGGGCACTTCGGCACATAGCTGGCAGGCGGTTGCCGCGAGCGGTTCCTCGATCGGGATCAAGGGCACGCAGGTCGCGGCCAAGGCGCTGGCGCTGATCGCGGCCGAATTGTTCACCGACCCTGCGCTGCGCGCCGCGGCGCGGGCCGAATTCGATGCCGCGCGGGGCGAGGATTACGAATACGTCTCGCTGCTCGGCGATCGCGATCCGCCGCTCGACTACCGCAAATAGGGCCTCGCGATCAGAGCTGCGCGAGGAGGGCGTCGAGGCGGGAGAGATCGTATCCGGCGTCCGCGCCGGCTTGCTTGATTGCGTCGAGCGGGGAGCCATCGCGGGCCTCGGCGAGGCCCCACAGATGCGCCGAGCGCGTGCCCGAACGGCAGAAGGCGAGCGTCTTGCCGTCGTTCTTGGCTAGCGCGTCGCGCATCGCGTCGACCTTCGCGGCCTCGAAAGTGCCCGAAATGGGTATCGCGACGTAATCGAGCCCCAGCGTCCTGGCCGCAGCCTCGATCTCGGCACCTGCCGGCTGCCCGGCCTCTTCGTCGTCCGGACGGTTGTTGACCACGAGCGTGATGCCCTGCGCCTTCGCTTCGGCGAGGTCGGACGGATCGACCTGGGGGCTGGTGAAGACCGTATCGGACAAGGGCTTGAACGTGCTCATGGGATTTCCTCGCTGGCGATTCCCCGCATAGATGGTGTGTGACCGGATCTCGATCAAGCGTGTGTGCGCGCGGCACAAATGCCACGATTGACGTTGTCGAAAGGCAAAATTCGAATATCAGTGGGATTCTGTGCAAGGTTAAGTTATGCACAGGGTTTGTTGGGGGGAAGGTTACGCCTGATTGTGACTTTACCCAATGCGATTCGTGCCCAGCCCGGGGCCGGATTTGCGCGAGTTTATGGGCAGGACGAAGGCGTTGAGATTTAATGGGTTACGATAAAGGCCGTCGGGGACGAGGTCGCGACAAACGAGACAATATCGGCGAAGAAGGTTTCGATCCCTTCGGCGGTGGTGGTGATTTTGGCGGCGGCGGTGGCGGCGGCTACGGCAATCGTGGTGGCGGCGATCGCGGCGGATACGGCGGCGGTGGCGGCTGGCAGGACCGCGGCGGCGGCGGCGGTTTCAACGACCGCGGCGGCGATCGTGGCGGCTTCGGCGGCGGCGGCGGAGGCGGTGGCTTCCGTGGCGGCGGTGGCAGTGGCGGTGGCCCGCGCGGCGGCGGCATGCCCGCCCAGGTCGTCGGCACCGGCAAGGGCACGGTCAAGTTCTTCAATTCGCAGAAGGGCTTCGGCTTCATCCAGCAGGAAACCGGCGGCGACGACGTGTTCGTGCACATCAGCGCGGTCGAACGCGCGGGTCTCGAAGGGCTGGCCGAGGGCCAGGAACTCGAATTCAACCTCGTCGATCGCGGCGGCAAGGTCTCGGCGGCCGATCTCCAGGTCGTCGGCGACGTGATTCCGGTCGAATCGCGCCCCGCGCGCGACCGCGACGAGGCTCCGCGGCGCCAGCTGACCGGCGAGAAGGCGACCGGCACGGTCAAGTTCTTCAATTCGATGAAGGGCTTCGGCTTCCTCACGCGCGACGACGGGAAGGACGATGCCTTCGTCCATATCAGTGCGGTCGAGCGTTCGGGCCTGTCGGGGATCGACGAAGGCGAGCGCTACGAATTCGATATCGAAGTCGATCGCCGCGGCAAGTTCTCGGCCGTCAACCTGGTGCCCGTCAACGACTGATCGCATCGCGCCGCACGGCGGGTTTGACCCCGTAGCGGCGCAGGCCTAGAGGCCTGAATGGCGGTCCCACAGGGGGCCGCCATTTGCTTTTGCGCTTTGGTGAGAGGAGCCGTCCCGCCCATGTCGATCGCCCCGTTGATGCCCGTCTATCCCCGCTGCGGCGTGCGCCCCGTGCGCGGCGACCACTGCCATTTGATCGACGAGGACGGCACGCGCTATCTCGACTTCGCCAGCGGCATCGCGGTCAACCTGCTCGGCCACAGCCACGAAGGCCTGATCGGCGCGATCCAGCGCCAAGCCGCGACGCTGATGCACGTCTCCAACCTCTATGGCAGCCCGCAGGGCGAGGCGCTGGCGCAGAAGCTGGTCGATCACACTTTTGCCGACACCGCCTTCTTTACCAATTCCGGAGCGGAGGCGGTCGAGACCGCGATCAAGACCGCGCGCGCCTATCACCAGCACGCCGGGAACGAGGAACGCTACGAGCTGATCACCTTCAAGAACGCCTTCCACGGTCGCACGATGGCGACGATCAGCGCCTCGAACCAGGAGAAGATGCACAAGGGGTTCTACCCGATGCTCGCCGGGTTCAAATATGCCGAGTTTGACGACCTCGAGAGCGCCAAGGCCCAAATGGGGCCGCACACCGCTGGCTTCCTCGTCGAACCGATCCAGGGCGAGGGCGGCATCCGCCCCGCGTCCGAAGAATTCCTGCAGGGCCTGCGGGCGCTGTGCGACGAACACGATCTCATGCTCGTGCTCGACGAAGTCCAGTGCGGCGTCGCGCGCACCGGCACGCTCTACGCTTACGAGCAATACGGCATCGAGCCCGACATCCTCGCCACCGCCAAGGGGATTGGCGGCGGCTTCCCGCTCGGCGCCTGCCTCGCGACCGAAAAGGCCGCGCGGGGCATGACCTTCGGAACCCACGGCTCGACCTATGGCGGCAACCCGCTCGCGATGGCGGCGGGCATGGCGGTGATGGAAGCGGTCGCGAACGACGAATTCCTCGCCGAAGTGCGCGAGAAGGGCGAGCGGATCCGCAGCCGGCTCGAACAGTTCATCGGAAATTATCCCGAATTGTTCGACTTCGTCCGCGGGCGCGGGCTGATGCTCGGCATCCGCATGAAGGTCGAGAGCCGGCCGTTCTTCCAGCACCTGCGAGACAACCACCAGCTGCTGACCGTGGCCGCGGGCGACCAGACGCTGCGGGTGCTGCCCCCGCTGGTTATCGGCGACGCCGAGATCGACGAATTCTTCGACAAGCTCTCCGCCGGCGCGGCGAGTTACGAGATCCCGGAAGACTGATGGGGGCTCGCCATTTCCTCGATCTCGGGGACGCGGGCGGAGACGCGATCGCGGCGATGATCGGCGACGCGATCGATCGCAAGGAAGCACGGGCGGGCTGGCCCAGGGGGCGCGTCGACAGCGACGCGCCGCTCGACGGGCATGTGCTCGCCATGGTGTTCGAGAAGAACTCGACCCGCACCCGCGTGAGTTTCGACATCGGCATGCGCCAGCTCGGCGGCAGCGCCTTCGTGCTCGACAGCGCCTCGAGCCAGCTCGGTCGCGGCGAAAGCATCGCCGATACTGCGCGGGTGCTGAGCCGGATGGCGGACGCGATCATGCTTCGCACCGACGATCACGCCAAGGTGGAGGAGATGGCCCGTTTCGCGAGCGTCCCCGTGATCAACGGCCTGACCGATCGCTCGCACCCCTGCCAGATCGTCGCCGACCTGCTCACGCTCGTCGAGCACGGGAAGCAACTGCCGGGACTCGAGGTCGCATGGTTCGGCGACGGTAACAATGTTCTCAACTCGATCATCGAGGCGGCGGGGCTGATGAAGTTAAACCTGCGAATCGCCACGCCGGAGGGCTATGAGGCTGACGAAGGCTTCGTCGCCGCCGCCCGCGAGAAGGGCGTGACGATCACGCTTACCGGCGATGCCGGAGCTGCCGCTGATGGCGCTGACGTCCTCGTCACCGATACCTGGGTGTCGATGGGGCAGGAGCATGCGGAGGCCAAGCTCGCGGCGATGGAGCCCTACCGGGTGGACGCGGCGCTGATGGCGCGCGCGAACGACAACGCGGTGTTCCTGCATTGCCTGCCCGCGCATGTCGGCGACGAGGTCAGCGAAGAGGTGTTCGAGGGCCCGCAATCGATCGTCTTCGACGAAGCGGAAAACCGTATCCACGCGCAGAAATCGATCCTCCGCTGGTGCTTCGGCCAGCTATGAGCGAGATCCCGGAAAACATGTTGATCGAAAACGGCGAGACGGGGTTCGATCGCGTCCTGACCTTCACCATTCCCGAACGCCACGCGCGCGGCCGTATGGTGCGACTCGGCCCGGTGCTCGACACGGTGCTTTCCGCACATGCATATCCTGCCCCGATCACCCACCTGCTTGCCGAAGCGCTGACGCTCGTCGCGCTGATGGGGTCGCTGCTCAAGGGCGAAAGCGATCAGTTGACGATGCAGGCGCAGACCAAGGACGGCGCGGTCGCGTTGCTGGTGTGCGACTACCGGGGCGGCGAGGTGCGCGGCTATGTCGATCACGACCCGGCAGCGGTCGCCGCGCTGGGCAGCAACCCCTCGCTAGCGGCATTGTTCGGCGAGGGCTTCCTGGCGATAACCTTCGAGGTCGGAAAGCAACGCCAGCGCTACCAAGGGATCGTCCCGCTCGAAGGGGATTCGCTCGCCGAGGCCTGTGAATCCTATTTCCGACAGTCCGAACAGCTGCCGACCCTGATCCGGGTCGCGACGCGTTCGGGTGACCAGGGCTGCGTTGCCGGCGGGTTCCTCGTCCAGCATCTGCCCGAAGGCGAGGAAGGGCGCGAGCGGTTGCATGTCCGTCTCGACCATCCCGAATGGGAGCATGTCGCGGTGATGGCGGGCAGCCTGACCCATGCCGAACTGCTCGATCCGCAAATCTCGCAGGAAGCGCTGCTGTGGCGGCTGTTCCACGAGGAGGACGAGGTGCGGGTAGAGAAGGGACCGGCGCTCGCGCGCGGCTGCCGCTGCACGATCGAGCATTACCGTACCGTGCTGTCGCGCTTCCCGGAAGACGAGCGCGCGGAAATGGTCGGCGATGACGGCGCAATCGGTGTAGATTGCGCGTTCTGCTCGAAGCGCTTCGCGATCGACCCGGCCGAATTCGGCTGATTGCCAAGCGACGCTCGCCCCATTAGCCGGGTGTCATGACCGGTCCTGCCAAACACGCTGTCGTCCTGCTTTCGGGAGGACTCGATTCGATGGTCTGCGCCGCGATCGCGCAGGAAGCGGGGTACGTAGTGCACGCGTTGACGGTCGATTACGGGCAGCGGCACCGGGTCGAGATCGAGGCATCGAAGGCGATTGCACGGCACCTCGACATAAACGACCATCAAGTCGTCCCGCTCGACATGCGGCTGTTCGGCGGGTCGGCGCTGACCGCCGATATAGAGGTGCCGAAGGAAGGCGTCGGCGAGGACATTCCCGTCACCTACGTGCCCGCGCGCAACCTGCTGTTCTTATCGCTCGCGCTGAGCTGGGCCGAGGCGCTGGGCGGGCGCGACATCTATATCGGCGTCAACGCGCTCGATTATTCGGGCTACCCCGATTGCCGTCCCGAATTCATCGACGGATTCGAACGGCTCGCGCAGATCGCAACCAAGGCGGGCGACCAGGGCGAGCACTTCACGCTCCATGCACCATTGCAGCATCTTACCAAGGCGCAGATCGCCGCCGAGGCCGCGCGGCTCGGGCTCGACCCGGCGATGAGCTGGTCGTGCTACGATCCGCAGCCCGACGGAGCGGCTTGCGGCGAATGCGATTCCTGCCGATTGCGCAAGGCGGGGATGGACGAAGCCGGGATTGAGGATACAACGCATTACGCGGTTTGATCGGGAGGGAAATAATGGCCGAAGACACACGTGATCCGGCAATGGCGCCGGCAACCGCGCCTGCGCCGAAGGGTGCCCAGGACAAGGTGCCGGCCTATAGCTGGTACGCGCTCGGCGTCCTCGTGCTGGTCTACGTCCTCAATTTCGTCGACCGGCAAATCCTCTCGATCCTCGCCAACGACATCAAGGCCGACCTCAATGTCGAAGACGATTACCTAGGCTTTCTCTACGGCACCGCCTTCGCGGTGTTCTACGCCCTGTTCGGCATCCCGCTCGGGCGCCTCGCCGACAGCTGGAAACGCACCCGGCTGATGGCGCTGGGCCTCGCGCTATGGTCGACGATGACGGCACTGTCGGGCTTCGCCAAGAACGCCGCCACGCTCACCGTAGCGCGGATCGGCGTGGGCGTGGGCGAGGCGACCGCGAGCCCCTCGGCCTATTCGCTGATCTCGGATTGGTTTCCGGCGCGGCTGCGCGCCACGGCACTTTCGATCTATTCCTCGGGCCTTTACATCGGCGGCGGCATCTCGCTGCTGATCGGCGGGCTGATCGTCGAGAACTGGAACGCCGCCTATCCCGATGGCGGGCCGCTGGGCCTCGCGGGTTGGCAAGCGGCCTTCGTTGCGGTCGGCCTGCCGGGCCTGCTGCTGGCAATCTGGGTGCTGACGCTGAAAGAACCGGTACGCGGTGCGATCGACGGACTGCCCACGCCCGAGGATCCGCAGCCGTTCCGCGGTTTCTTCCGCGAACTGTTTCAGGTCATCCCGCCCTTCACCATCTTCGGCGCCGCCTCGCGCGGAACTTCGGCACTGGTGATCAACCTCGCCGGGCTTGTCGGCTTCGGCGTGCTCGCGTGGGCGCTTTCGCAAGCCGTGCCATCGGGCTCGGCGCTGATGTCGGCCTTTGGCATGCCCGGCTTCATTTCGGATCAGTGGCTGTTCCTCGGGGTCGGCTACTACGCCGTGTTCAGCTGGGCGATGGGCTTGAAGGCGCGTGACCTGCCTACCTTCCGCCTGACCTGGGGATCGCCGGCCTTCCTGTGCGTCGTACTCGGCTACGGTACGGTCGCCTTCATGGCCTATTCGGCGAGCTATTGGGGCGCACCCTATGCCGAACGCGCGCTGGGTGCGGACAAGTCCGATCTCGGCTGGTTCCTCGGCGCGCCGTCGGCGGTCGCCGGTTTCCTCGGCGTGATCCTCGGCGGGCGGATCGCGGACTTCCTGCTCGAGCGGCGCGAGAACGGGCGTGTCTGGGTGATCCTGTTCGGCCTCGTCGTGCCTATCCCGGCGATCTGGATCGCCTACACCACAGCGAGCCTGCCGGTGTTCTACGTCGCGAGCTTCTTCGCGCAGATGCTCAGCGCCTCGGCGCTGGGTGCGGCGGCCGCGTCGAGCCAGGCGCTGGTGCTGCCGCGCATGCGGGGGCTGGCGACCGCGACCTTCTTTCTCTCGACCACGCTGATCGGTCTCGGGCTCGGCCCGTTCATGGCCGGCTACGTTTCGGCCACGAACGGCGATGATCTCTCGCTGGGCGTGCTGTCGACGCTGATCGCAGTACCGTTCGGGCTGGTGCTGCTGTTCGCGGCGCTCAAGCTCGTTCCCGCCGCGGGCGCGACCCTGATCGAGCGCGCGCGCGAGGCGGGCGAGCAGGTCGGGAACTAGGCGCCGCGCTCCGGCCGATCAGGTCGGGGAGACGACCCCGCAGGCAATCCGCGAGCCAGCGTCGCCGCTCGGGTCTGTCTTGTAATCGTCGGCCCCGGCGTGGAGCACCACGGCGGTGCCATCGGCATCGAAGATCGCAGCGATCGCGTCGGCGCGGTCACCGCTCAGCATTGCGTCGATCGTCCCGGTTCCATCCGCGGCAACAATCAAGTTGGGCAGGTCGCCGAGATGCGCGCCGTCGGGATCGAGCGTGCCGTGGTTCTTGCCTTCGGGATTGAGATGTCCGCCTGCGCTCGTGAAATCGGGGCGGGCGCAAGTTCCGGTCTGGTGTAGATGGAAGCCGTGCACGCCCTCCGGCGCGCCCACGACTGCCGCAGTGACGCGCAGTCGATTGCCGCTTTCCAGCAATTGGACCGTGCCGGCGGGCGCCCCATTGGCATAGCTCAGCGTGGCCTGCCCGACCCGGGCGGTAGGAACGTCGCCGAAGCTCATGCACCCGGTGAGTGCGGTGGCGGCGGCGACGGTGGCGAGAATGCGTGCGGTCATGATTGGTCCTCTCTCGTGATGGGCTCTGAGATAGCAGGCAGCGCGCCGATTGCGCGCGGGTTTCGAGAGGACAACGAAAAAGGGGCCGGATTGCTCCGGCCCCTCGATCTTTGGATCAAATCCGTACCGCTTACGGTGCGTACTTGATTTCCACACGGCGGTTCTGAAGCTCGCGGACACCGTCCGCGGTCGGAACGCGCAGCTGCGTTTCGCCGAAGGCTTCGCTGGTGATCCGGCCACCCGGGATGCCATTGGCACTGAGGTAGGAACGGACCGAGTCGTTACGACGCTCGGCGAGACCCATGTTGTAGGCCTGCGAACCCGAGGTGTCGGTGTGACCCGCCAGCATGACAGTCGCGGTACCGCAGTTGCGATAGGCGCTGACAGCCTGGTTGAGGACGCCCTGTGCATCGGCGGTAAGATCGGACTGATCCCACTCGAAGAACACGATGTACGGACCCGTGTTGCACACTGCCGGCGGCGGAGGCGGCGGCGGAGGCGGGGGCGGCGGCGGCGGAGGCGGCGGCGGCGGGGGCGGCGGGGGCGGCGGGGGCGGAGGCGGAGCTTCCGCGCCACCGAAGTTGAAGATGAAGCTGCCCATCAAGCTGTGCGTGCGCAGCTCGGTCGCCAGGGCGTCGCCGTTGGTCGCCACGAGGTCAACGTTGTCGTGGTTGAAGAAGCGATAGCGCAGGCCGACGTCGATGCTGTCGGTCAGCGGAGCGCGGACGCCGGCAAGGATCTGCCAGGCGAAGCCCGAATCGCTGTCATCGACGAGCTGGCCGGTGAGGACCGTAGCGACGTCGACACTGGTACGGGCGATACCGACACCACCACCGACATAGCCCTGGAGGCCGTCATCGGGGCCGAAGTCGAGCAGGCCGTTGAGCATGAAGCTCAGCGATTCGGTGTCGCCAGCCGGTTCCGTGCCAACAACGGTACCGTCGTAGTTCACGCCGGCGACGCGGATCGTGTCCGGATCGGCGCCACGATAGCTGGCTTCCGCTTCGAGACGGAACGCACCGAAATCGTAGCCGACACGGCCGCCGAAATCGTAGCCATATTCATGGTCGGCATCGGCAGTGTAGCCGGCACCAGCTGCTGCGGGCGTTGCGGCGATGTCGAGATCTTCGAACAGCGAAACGCCGCCGTCGATGCCGACATACCACGCACCGTCGCGCGCCATCGAAGGCGTCGCGAGGGCAGTGGAAGCCATCGCCATCCCTATTACAAGTTTACGCATTTAATATTCCCCTTTAGCGATTATTGCCACCGAGCAGCCGTCTTACTATCGACATAAAATTGCCGACGCAAGCAGACAAACGGACCGGGTGTTGCACAAACAACGCGGTTTCCCGCCAATTCCGTCCATCGTGTCTCCGGTTGCCCGGGCGGACTGGGAAATAACCGCACGGAGGGGATCGCGTTCCTCAACTTTCCGAGATCAATCCATAGTGTGACAATGCTGCAACAATGGCCCCGATCGCCGCGCGGGCTTCGGTGTCGATTGTCGTGCCGCCGGCGGCCGCCGGAACAGTGGGTGCGGCGCTCCAGCCTCCGCTAAAAAGTCGGCGTTGTCCGGCCCCGCGATCGAAGGCGAGCATCCCTTCGGTTGGCGCGAGGAACAGCCATTGTCCGCTCTGGCGGCAGGCGAGCGTGCCATCCTGCCCTAGCCATGCTCCCGAGGCGCCCGGCGCGACGATCCAGGCCTCGCCTTCCACCGGCGAAGCGGGCGGGGTGGCGGCCTCACCCTCGACCACCGCATGAAGCAGCGCGTCGAGCCTGGCGAGCGCTTCGTTGACGAAGATCTCTTTCTGGGCCTGCCCGGGGAACAGCAGCGGGAGCGACCAGCGCGGACTGGAATCGGCAAAGGTGAGTGGATCGGTCATCGGGGGCCTCCAGAGGTCGGTTTCGGATCAGGGACGGGGCAGGAGCAGCGGCAGCGACATTGCATGGTCGCCGCTCTGCCGGACGAAAAAGCGCCCCGCGGGCGCGACCTCGCCCAGCACGGCCAGCTCCGAAGCAGAGAGGGTGAAGACCGGCGCGGCGACATCCCACCGCGCCACCGGCATGTCGGGATCGCCAAAGCCAACCTGGTAGGCCTCGACCTGTTCGTTGAGCGGTACGTCGACCTCGTCGCGCCACGCCCACGCGCCGCGCGCGCGCCGGGTCCAGCGCCATTCGAGTGATCCGTCGGCGGCGATCCGAAGGCGAGGGTGGACCGGGCAAAGCGGGCGGGTCGAAATTCCCGCATTGGCGATCGATCCCGTTACCGGGTCCGGATCCGCGAGCCCGATCGCGGCGAGTTCGCCTTCGCCGCCGAGCCGCGCGGGATCGATTGCAAGCCCGGCACCGTCGAGCAGGACGAAGCGTTCGCCGGCGGCGTGATCGAGCGTCAGGTGCTCGGTTCCTCCGCGGCCGCGCAGCAGGACCGAGAGTTCGACGACGCCCCCGCCGAGCGGTTCGGCGCAGGCGAACTGCACGATTTCCCTGCCGATCAGGGCACGATTGTCCCCAAAGGCCAGCAGCTCGGGGGTCGCCGAGGCGAGAGCGAATTCGGGATCGAGCAATTGCACCCGCACACGCGCTGCCCGGTCGAACAGTATGGAGGATCCGGGGGGCAGGGGATCGAGCGTCGTTCCCGCGATCGCGCGGCGTCGCCCGCTTGCTCCGAGCGAACGCAATGCGCCGCCGGGTTCGACCGCGAAGAGTGCGGCTCCCGACCACAGGGCATGGTCGGCCGAGAGCGCCGCATGAACGCGCGGGGCCGCACCATCGCCGTAACCGTCCCACGGAAGCTCGAACGCCGACATCCAGGTCGGTGGCATCGGGTGGTCGGGCAGCGTCGGACCTTGGCCGGGGCTGGCGGCGATCGCCGCGACATCACCGGGCACCATGCGCACCAGCTCGAATTCGACACCCTCGGCGCGCCATTCCCAGCCCGCGACCCGCCACAGGCCGGGCTCGTCGGGCAATGTCACGACGCTCCCGGGTCCGAGGCCCGGATCGAGCGTCGCGTCGCGCCATAACCGCATTTCGCGCCCGTTGGTCTGACGGCGTGCGGCGGCGGCGATCAGCGCGCGAGCATCGGCGGCATGGAGCGCTGCGGGCACTTCGAGGACCTGCGGCTCGCCATCGGGCACCGGCCCGGGCGCGCGTTGCTGGCCCGGCTGGTAGTCGCGCGCGGGATCGTAATAGCGCAGGGCACCGAGCGACCGCCGGTCCGGCGGCAGGCGTCGCCGTGACTGCCCGGTCGCGGGAGCGAAGCGGTCCTCGCCCCGGGCGCGGGCCGGGGCCGAGAGCGGAACCGGGATGGCGGTTCCCGACGCCCGAACGGCCAGCCGGTCGCCCGCGCCGTCGCAATCCATCGGCACAAGTTGCGCTAGGGTTTCGAGCGCGGCGACCGGAGCTCCCTCGAGCGCGAAACCGCCGAACGCGTCGAGCGCGACCGCATTCCCGTCGACCGCGCCGCCCGCGAGCCAGGCCAGCGAGATCGCGCCGTCGTCTGCGACAATCTCGAACGAAAGCGCGGGAATCCGGTTGCCGTAATCGGCCAGCTGGAGGTCCTCGAACACGGCATAGGCGATCCCCCGAAAGGCGGGGCAGCTCGCGCCCTTGTCCGCCGCGATCAACGGATCGGGCAACTGGTCGGCCCCACCGGAGTGAACCCTGATCGTTCCGCCGACCTTGAGGTCGCCGGCCGCGCCGCGCAGTAGGTTGCCGTCCGCCCAGACCCGTCCGAGCCGAACGATCGGTCGGCTCGACAGCGCCACCGCGAAACTCGCCGAATAGGAATAGGTGGTGGTGCTCGGTCGCCCCTTGCCGTCTCCCTCGACCGTGCTGTCCTCGCGCAGGTCGGTCGCCCAGATGATCGACCCGCCGGCGCGCATCGTGCCGTGCACCTGCGCGATCGGCTGGCCGTAGCTCGAGGTGGACAGCGCCAGTTCGGCGAGACGCGGGCCTTCGCGCGATGTCGAGCCGATGAACGCGCTGTCGATCGCGCGCCCGGCCAGCGCGCCGATTGCACCGCCAAGCGGGCCGCCGACCAGCGTGCCGACGGCGGTGAGGGCGAGTGTCGCCATGTTCGGGGACCTTTCAATCGGTGCCCCGACGGGTGTCGAGACGCGCGTGGGAGAGCAGGGGATACGGGGGCATGCCGGGGGTTTCGACGACCCGACGTAGGCCGGCATGGGCATGGACGAAGCCGGCCAGGGTAAGGATCGCGCAATGCGGCTGGGCGGGACCGCAGCGCAGCAGCATCACATCGCCTGCAATCGCAGGCGCCTGCGCGATGACGAGACGATTGGCGACAAGCCACGGGTCGAGATCGGGCAAGGCAAGCTTGCGCTGCCGGTGGGTCGCGGGCAGCGACGGCTGGATGCCGATCGCGACCAGTGCGGCATGGAGCAAGCCGAAGCAGTCGAGTCCGGTCACAGGGTCCCGTCCACCCGGGCGAAACGGCGTTCCGACGAGCGCGCGGGCGGCTTGGGCCAGCGCGTCGGGCGGGGTCATGCCGCGCGCGGGCCGCGGGCGATGAGGTCGTTGCCCGGAAGGTAGGGTTCGCCGCGGAAATTGACCGCGTTGGCGAACCGCGTGGCGCACGTCTGCAGCAATCGGTCGCAGCCCTCGCGCAGCATCACGCGCGCACCGTTCGCGAGGTCGCTCGGCAGGAGGTCGCCGAGCACGACCGCATCGCCGTCGATGGCGACGATCTCGCTCCGCAGCCCGGCTGCGCTGCCGTCGCGCCAGCGCAGCCAGCCGCCGACCAGCATCGACGGGGCGGGGCCGCCCGCGACGGTGACGCTGTTGGCCTCGCGATCGACCGCGTTCAGCACCGCCCGGTGCGTGTAATGCGCCGAGCCGAGCCCGCATTCCGCACCGCAGAACTCGGCTCGGCAAGAAGGGCCGGTGCGCGGCACCGGATCGCGCGACAGTTCGGCCTTGCGCGAACGCAACTCGGCCGCGAACCTTCCGCCTTCGGCGCTGACGGTGCCGATCGTGCCGGTATGGAGCCGGTGCCGTTCGAGGCTTTCCCAGTCGACCAGGCCGATCGCGATCCGGGCATTGTCGTAGCGCCCCGCGGACAGGTCCTCCGCTGCGATCGCATCGTGCGACAGGATCCCCTCGATCTCGGCGCTGTCGGCCGCGAACCCGGGATTGAGGCGGATCGCGGCGGGGGTCATGCCCGGCGCGGCGCGATGGACCAGCCCGTCGAAGGCGAGGTCGCGATCGTGGGTGGTGAAGCCGAGCGTGACGCCGTCCCGACGCGCGATGCGCCAGTAGGTCGCGACCGTCTCGAGCGGTTGCGCGAACCACAGCCTGCTCATGCCGCCTCGCGGATTTCGACCACGCCGACGCTCGGGGCCTCGCCCGCCGCAAACGCCGCCCCCGCAATGTCGAGGCGATCGTCGGCGAAGCGAACGGGAACATCGAACACGAAGCCGGCGCGGATTTCGGCCCCGTCGGCAGGGGCATCGTCGAATACCACCGTGCCACCATCGAGCGTCCAGCCATCGCTCGTCTCGACCCCGTCCACGCTCACGCGCAGGCTGGCGGGATCGGGGCGGGTGATGCGGCGCAACTGCGGTTCGTTGGCAGGATCGCCGTACTGCTTGATCAGCGCGAACCCGGTCGCGCTGCCATCGCCGGTGCCGAGCAACTGGTCGACCGCGGTGGGCGTGTCGGTCATGCCGTTCGAGCTGAAATCGAGCGGATCGCGCAGGCGGAAGCCGCGGGCCGGGCCGTGCCGTGCGCGAAAGAACGCGAGCAGCGTCCCCAGCTCGTCCTCCGAGCGGATCCCCGGCCCGACGTCGAAATGCAGCAAGGCATCGGACCACAGCGCATTGCGCCGCTCGTGGCCCGATGCGGTGATTGCGATGGTAGTCGAGAATTCGGGGCTCACCGTCGCGTCGCGACCGAGCGCCAGCGGATAGGAAACGTCGTCGAAATCGCGCATTTCGGGCTCCATCGGTTGTGGCAGGCGGACGTAACCGTCGCGGGCGATCTGCGGCAGCGCCCAGACGAAGCGACTGGGCACGCCGCGTTCCAGCGCCTCGTCGAGCGCGGCGTCGATCCGGGGCCAGAAGGCATCGGCATCGTCTGGATCGAGCACGAAGCCCGCGAGGTAATCCTGCCGTTCGAGCGGATAGCCGAGACGTGCATCGACCTCGGCATAGGCCGCGCGGCGTGGCCCGTCGGCGCCCGCGGTCAGCCAGTCGTAATCCTCGACCTGCAGCCGGTCGAAGGCCGGGTGTGCCCAGCCAGTCGGCAGGTTGAGCCGCTTCTGCTCGGGCATCGAGGCGTCGAGCACGCTCGGCGTGAACGCCAGCAGGAGCAGCTCCGCCGGCCCGTTCGCAACATCGCGCACGGCTTGCCCGAGCGCGGCGGTGCTTTGCGCGAGCAGCTCGCCCGCGCGATCGAGCAGGGCGAGATGGGGGGCATAGAGCGTCGCCTGGAGCGAAGGCAGCGACACCATGATTCCTTCGGCGGAATAGAGATCGAGCGCGGCTTGGTCGTAGACGCAGGCATGCCCGTCGGCACGTACCCACCACCATGGTTCGCCGATCTGGAACGCGACGGGGAGGGCGGCCTCCTCGACGAGAGTCACGAAGCGCGCCGCGACGGCTTGCAGCCAGCCCATCGCCTGCTGGTTGGCAGGCGAAATCAGCGCCGACGGCGGCACCCAGCCGGTACGGGCAGGCGTCCCGTCCAGCGCAAATTGCTGCCATCCGGCCGGGCAGTAATCGGCCAGCAATTCGTAGGACAGCGAGACGATCGGGGGCAGCCCCGCCTCACCGAGCGCGGCGAAATATTCGCGGTGCCAGCTTTCTGCCGGACCCGCGATCGGCGCCGTCAGATCGCCCGCGAGGTATGCGCCGCCGCTTTCCGCAAGTCGCGGATAATGGCTCATCCCGACATAGTGGATCACCTTGCCGCGATAGCCGAGCGCCTCGATTTGGCGCACCAGCCGCGCGGGCGCCTGTCCGGCCGCATCGTCGTAGCCGGTCGCGCAACCGGTATCGTGCGGCGGCAGGTGGACGTCTCCGATGGGCAGGCAGGCATGCGCCCCGTCGGCGGCAATGCCGCTCATCTCGGCCCAGCCCTCGATCGGCGCGGCGAGCGGCGCCTCGCTGTCCTCGACATAGCCGGGCGGCACCAGCGAGACGAACATCCGGTCGATCTCGGCCGGGTGGACCGGATCGTCGCCCGCCCAGCCGCCGGCGAGCGCAGAGAAGGGCAGCGTCACCACCGCATCTTCGGGCGAGCCGGCGGCGTAGTTCCACAACCGTACGAACCAGTTGCGCGGGTTGCCGGTCGCGTCGCGACCCTCGATCGTGAGCGTCGGGCCGTCGACCGCGTCTAGCGCGACAACCCCGCCCGAACGCCAGCGGAAGCTGAGTGTCGAATGCGCATAGTCGCGCACCGTGTCGTAGGCGAGCAGCGGGTGATCGAGCGTGTCCTCGCTCGCCCAGATAATGCCCGCCAGGTCGCCCTCGCGGCGGAAGGTCGCCTCGACCCGCAGCGTGCCGGGCGCGGGGGTGGTGATGCAGGCGAGCATCGGGCGCGGGAAATTGACCGTCCAGAAACGCGGATCGAAGCGCGCGATCGAGTCGGTCTCCTGCCCGTCGCGTGCGCGGGCGAGCCAATATGCCATCAGTGGTTCTCCAGTGCCTTGCGCACGGCCGCCGCAACCTGGCGGCCCGATCGCTGCAGGGCCTGCGGGCGCTCGACACCGCGCGGAACATCGAGCCGGATCGCGACATTGACCTGGCGTGGCGCGGCGATCGCGGAGCCGGATTCGACCCGTCCCGCGGCGGTCGGCACGAACAGTTCGGGGCCGCGCTCGCCGACGAGATAGCCGCGCCCCGGCGAGACATTGCCGCCGGTCGCACGGCCCGGCAGGCCGAAGATCGCGCCGAGCATTCCGGCAAGGTCGAACGGGATTCCGGCCTTGCTCCCGCCGAACAAACCGCCAAACGCGCTGCCCAGCGCATCGAGCGCCTGTGCGGCGATGTCGTCGAGCACCCGGGTGGCGATGCGCCGCAGATCCTCGAAGCCGAGCGAACCCTTCTTCAGCGCACCGAGCAATCCGCGCTCGAGCGTGTCGCCGGCTCTTGCGAATCCGTCGACCAGTGTCGCGTCGAGCGACTGCTTCATTGCCGCGATATCCTGCGCGAAGCCCTGCGTGTTGGCGCGCACGTCCACCGCCAGCGTTTCCACCTCATCGTCCATCGTCGGCCTCCATCAATGCGGTCATCTCGTTGCGATCCAGCGGCGCGCCTTGCGCTCCCGGATCGGCCAGCGCGCCGAGCAGTTCGGCGGGCGTTGCGCCCCAGAATTGCGCAGGCGCCCAGTGCAGCACGCGCGCCGCAACGGGCCAGGCGATCCGGGTCACCTCGGCCCAGCTTTCGTTCACCCTCCGCCTTTCAGGATCTGCCCGAGCAGCACGCGCAGCGGCTTCGTGGCTTCGGCCAGCCCCATCGCGGCGATCGCCTCGCCAAGCCGCTCGCGCGGGATGTCGTCTCGCTTGGCGAGGCAGTGCCAGAACAGCGCGTTCATTTCGGCCAGTTTCAGGCCACCCTGGGAGGCGCGTTCGACCAGCGCGAACAGCGGCCCGAGCTCGTCCTCCGCCGCGAGCAGGGCGGCGTAGCTCGGGCGCAGCAGGCAATCGCGCGCGCCGATGCGGATCGACGCTTCGCCGCGTTCGCTGTTCGCCATCAGGCCGCGACCACGGCGCCGGAGCTTTCGAGCTGCATCGTGTAATTGCGCTCGCCGTTGAAATCGCCCGCGTAATCGAGCCGCTGGATCAGGAACCTGCCCCGCAGCTTCTCGCCGTCCTCGAACGAGAGCTCGTAATCGTCCAGCGTTCCGGCAAAGGCATTGGCGCGCACCTGCGCCTCGGCCACGCTGCCAAGGAAGATCCCCGCCGCGCTCACCGAGACCTGCCGAACCCCGGCACCCGAAAGGAGCTCGCGCCACCCGCCGCTGGCCTTGTTGGTGACCACCACCGTATCGCCGGTGATAGACATCTGCGTGGTCCGCAGCCCCGCGACGGTCTGGTAGGCGGGCATCGCCGCGCCGTCGGAAATCTTGAGCAGGAAGGCGCTGCCTTTCTGGGCGGTCATGCGGGTTCTCCTTGAGGTGTGGTGAGCAGCAGGAAGCGAAATTCGAGCAAGCTGCTTCGAAGGTTGTGGCTGCGCTTCTCGTTGCGGGCGCGCAGGAACTGGCTCGCGACGAGCGTGAACCCGGTCTGGTCGCGTGGCAGGGCGAGCACGCGCGCCTCGATCGTCGAAAGCATCTCGATCGCGGTGTCGGCCGCATCGCCACGCGAGCGGTGCTCGATCACGATACGGACCTCGCGCCCGGACTCGGTCTTGGTCGACCAGTCGCGACTGGCGCTGGCGGCGATCGAAAGCATCGGCGTGGTGATCGGCCCCGTCGCTTCCTCGCGAATGGCACCGAGATCGGTGAGGGTGGGATCGGCGCGCAGCCAGTCGATCAACGCGGCGCGCAAGAGCGCTTCGAGCATCACAAATCTCCGGTGAAGAGCGGCCACAACATGCGCGGCGCGTGCGAGCCACGCGCTTCGGCAAGGGCGCGCGCCTTGGCAGTGAGGCGTTGGACTAGCGAATTGTCGGGCAATCGCGTGGCTATCATCGGCCCGCTCACTGGAGGCGCATCCGGCGATAGGGCCGCCACAGCGCGGCGACGGCCGCGGGCGGGATCGTCGAGGCGTCCTCCTCATCGCCCACCCGCGTGCGCCATGAATGCGACGCCAGCCGTTCGATCCCGTGACGGATCGAGGCGGGGAGTCCTGCCCAGTCCGGCGCCAGCCCGGCGGTGAACTGAACCGCGATGCGACCGGCATTGCCGGGCCGGATCGTCCGCAGCCGCGCCGATCCGTCGGCGTCGAGCTCGAAAGCGTAATCCTCGCTTGCGAGCGGGGTGCGGGTGCCGTCGGCGGCGATCCCCTCGACGCCGAGCAGCGTGTTCACCGGCCGGGTCGCGAGTGCGCGGAAACTGCCCGCAACGGGCAGCACTTCCTCGCAGGCATGGATGAGCGGCATCTGCCCGGTGAAGGCCTCGCACGCCTCGATCGCAATGGTGAGCAGCCTTTCGAGCTGGTCGTCCTCGGCCTGGGTGGCGATGCCGAGCCACGCCTTGAGTTCGGCCACGGCCAAGGCCCCCGGCGCGGCGGGGGTGAGGATTTTGCGGTTGGTCATTTGTTTTGGTCCCTCAAACGCCGGGCGCAGCGCATCCGCGCTGCTTGGCTTCGCCGCATAAGCGGCGGCGTGCGGTCGCACGCGTGCGCGCTGCCGCGCGCAAATTATGGACGAATATCGCGACGAAGCGCCACGCGGATACGACCAAGGCGGTCGCCCGAGGCCGACCAGGCCGAGGCAAGCCCGCCGGGCGCCCGCAGGTGCCCCGGACCCCGGACTTGATCCGGGGGGAGGGAACAGCACCGAGGATGTCCGCCCGGATGGGCGGACACACACAAGGACTTTCCCTCCACCCCGCGCGACGCCTCTACCTCTTACACCTCCACCTTCAGCAGCTTGATCGCTTCGCTATCCAGCACCTGCCCGCCGACGCGCTTGGTGGCGTAGAAGTGGACGAAGGGCTTGTTGGTGAACGGATCGCGCAGGATCCGCGTCGCGCTGCGCTCGGCGATGAGATAGCCGTGGTGGAAATTGCCGAAGGCGATCGGGGTCGCGTCGGCGGCGATGTCGGGCATGTCCCCGGCCTCGACCACCGGGTAGCCGAGCAGGCGATCGGGCTGGCCCTCGACCAGGCCCGGCTGCCACAGGAACGCGCCGTCGGCGGTCTTCAGCTTGCGGATTACTGCCAGCGTGGCCGAGTTCATCACGAAGCTCGCGCCCTGACGATGACCGGCCTTCAAAGTGTGGACGAGGTCGAGCAGCAGGTCTTCGGGGTTGGCGCCGAGCGTCGCCGCATCGCCAGTGCCGAGATATTGCAGCGTGCCGAAGGCGCGCACGCCGTCGGCTGCGGTGCTGGTCGCGGCGGAGAGGAAGCCCTCGGGCTGGTCGCTGCCAGAGCCGTTGACGAAGGCGGCGCCTTCGGCGCGGGCGAATTCCATCGCGATCTCGCTCGCGAGCCAACTCTCGAGGTCGAACCCGGCATCGTCGAGCATCGCCTGGCTGGCGGCGGGATTGGCGTAGAGCTCGCCGGTCGGCGGCGCGATCTCGGCGAAATCGGGCGTGTCGGTCTCGGGCCGCCCGGCGGTTTCGGAGACCCAGCCGCTCGCGGTGCCGCCGGTGGTGACGAGCTTGCGGTAGCCCGCGCTGCCGGTCTGGACGACCTGCGCGATGGCGCGGATCGGCGAGAGCTCGGTGAGGGTGCGCGCGATCGCGGCGTCGATCTGCTGCGGCACCGCATAGCCGCCGTCGCTGGCGACCGCACCGGAGATGGATTTCAATTCCGTCTCGCTGCCGCGGCGCAGGTAATGGTCGACGAAGCCCTTCACTTCGGGCGCGGCGGGGTCGCTGCCGATTGCGGGGCGCTGCGCGGCCTTTCCGATCTTGTCGACGCGCGCCTTCACCTCGTCGACATCGGTACGTAGCATGGCGATGTCGCTTTCCGCCTTGTCGGCGCGGGCGACGAGATCGAAGCTCTGCTCGAGCTCGGTATCGGGGGCGGTCTGGTTGGTGGTGGGGGAATCCATGGGCAGTCACCTTTCTTGCGGGCATGAAAAAGGCCGCCCGAAACGGCGGCCGTTGGGCGGAGGAGGGATGGGACTAGGGTTGGACCAGGTGCACCCGCGCGCCGTGTTGCATGGGGCGGGTCACGAGGCTGACCTCGAAGATGTCGACCGCGCGCAAGGCCCGCCCGGCGGTCGAATGTTCGGCAATGCGGGTGCGGAAGCCGAAGCTGAGGCCGGTCGCCGTTCGGTTGGCGAGCGCAAGGCCGGCACCGCCTGCGGGGTTGTCGATCGATCCGATCACACGCAGGCCGCGGGCATCCTCGCCGACCTGTTCGATCCAGCCGACACGCTGCTCAGGGCGATGTTGCCAGTAGAGCGGCAGCGGGTCGCGGCGCGAAGCCAGCGAGGCGGCGAACGCGCCGCGCCGGATCGTATCGCGCCCGGCATCGCGCCGGTCGAACAGCGCGGCGTAGCCGGCGAATCTCACTTGAGCATCTCCCACGCCCCGAACCTCACGGCCAATCCGATCAGCAGCAGCGCCAGCGCAGCGCGGACGATCCAGTCGACCGCCGCCTTCCACGCCGAACGCTTGGCATCGCGCCAGGCGCCGAGCAGTCCGCGCAGTTCGGAAAGGTCCTCGCGCGCCCCGGGATCGTCGAGACCCATCCGCACCAGCACGCGGTTGGCGCCGAGCTCGCTCGCTTCCTCGACCACGGCGCGCAGCGTGACGAGGTCCGAGCCCTCGGTGGCGGCCTGCGACAGCAGGCGGGCGAGCATGTCTTCACGCATCATGGTTGACCTCCAGGCCGAGCAGGCGGCGCTTTTCATCGTCGGAGAGGAAATCGGCGGCGGTGACGCGCGCCCATAGTTTCTCGCGGTCCTCGGCCAGCTCGGGCACGCGGTCGATATCGATTGCGAGCCTTTCGCGCGGCCACCACAACGCCAGCCCTTCGGCCAGCGCACCGAGGATCTTCGCGCCGAGCGGCAGCAGTGTGAGCCGCCACAGCGCGCGATTGGCCTCGCGGTAATTGGCGTAGGTGTTGTCGCCCGGCAGGCCGAGCAGCATCGGCGGCACCCCGAAGGCGAGCGCGATGTCGCGCGCGGCCCCGGCCTTCAGCTCGGCGAAATCCATCTCGGCGGGCGAGAGCGCCAGCCCCTGCCAGCGCAACCCGCCTTCGAGCAGCATCGGCCGCCCGGCATTGCCCATGCCCTGGTAGGCCTGCGCGAGCTCGGCCTTCAGCCGCTCGAACTGTTCGGCGGTGAGGGTATCGCCGTCCTTGGCGTCGTAGACCAGCGCGCCGCTGGGCCGCGCCGCGTTGTCGAGCAGCGCGCGGTTCCAGCCGGTCGCCGCATCGTGCAGTGCCACCGCCGGATCGGCGGCGGAGAGGCAGCCGGTGCCGTGATGGTCGTCGACCGGCGAGAAGCCGCGGATATGGACGATATTGGGCGCAGCGGACTCGTCCTCCAGCGGGATGTGCACCGCCTTTTCGCCCACGCGATAGGTGTAGCCGGTCGGCCAGCCATCCTCGCCCGCGACCGGCGTGACCCGATCGGGTCGCAGCGCGAACAGCTCGCAGGGGCGACCGTCGGCACCTTTCAGCACCTGCGCATAGGCATTGCCGTGGAGCAGCAATTGCGCCGCGAGCGTTTCGAGCAGCGATTGCCCCGCACTGGTCGCGGTGACGAGACCGGAAAGCTCGTCCGCACATGGCGCAAGCGGCGCTCCGCCGATCCCTTCCGAGACCAGCCGCACCGCGCGCTGCGCCACCGGATTGTCGCACCAGGCGCGGCGCACCGAGCGGTTGTACTCATACGCCGGCGGCGCATCCGCTCCATCGGCGAAGAACCACGGCGAGGTGAAATGGCGCGCAATCGGCACGCGCGAGCCGCCCCCGCCCTTGAAGGCGGCGGCGAGCCGGTCGAGGATCGGCATAAGCGTCCTTTCAGATCGGTTGGAAGGCCCTGTGATACGCGCTAGATCACACACATGGCTGACTTTGGTGATCGGGTTCGGATCAAAGCTTCGGACGAAACGCTCGAGCTTGAGCTCGCTGGTCGAGAAGGAGAGGTTTATGGCTGGACCACCCCATCCATAACGGGCGTAACCGTGGTCGGCTCAGAAGAAGATGATGTGGCTTTGAACGTCAATATCGAGGGCTTAGAACACGACCTTTGGTTCCACCCGGATCTTGTGGAGCTTATCGACCACAATCCAGGGATGACCGTCTCAATCAATGGAATGGACGGCGAAGCCGTTCGATTGCCGAATGGCGAATGGCAAGAGCGCTCACGCTCGAAATAAGTCACGCTCCCGATTACATTCCACTCACTCGCGGTCTCCCCGCCCCCCGTAGTATCAGTTCGACCAGCGCCCAGACGAGCGCGTAGGCGCCGTCGGAGGAGCGGCCCGGACCAGTTCTGTTTGCCTCGGCGAGCGCCAGTCCGCTGCCCCTAGGTTGATGGCGATGCCTCCCCGGTGCGCGGGTCAGGGCCGAAACGGTTTGCACCTTTCGTTCCCGGCCAGACAACAATGACCCAGAACGCGAGAACAAGCAGACCTCGAGCAAAGCTGTAGGGAAAATCGAGTTCAGGTATCGGCAAAGTTCCGGCATCGAACTGCCAGTAAGCCCAGGCATTCATTCCGGCTATTGCCGGCACGATCACGGAGAACCAGCCGCTACGATTGAAGTCATGCAGCCGTCGCGCCAGCAACGGCATCATTAGCAGCGCCACTGCAAATTCGAGCTGCCACAGCCGTTCGCTCACTGTCATCGAGGCGACGACATCAACCAGCATGATCATTATGAAAAAGAGAACCAGTTCCGTCCGCTGCGAGCGCCCGCGAAAAACGAGTAGTTCGCTGGCAATTCGTTTGAGATGCCGCGCATATTCTTTCTTGGGATCGTAAGTCATGATCTGCGCTCCAACGATCGCGATCTACACACGATCAGGATAATCTTACAACCCGCTGATCCGTGGTCTCCCGCGCCCCTTTAGCATCAGCTCGGTCAGCGCCCAGACCAGCGCGTCTGCGCGGTCGGGGGAGGGGCCGGGGCCCTCGTAGCCGCCGCCCGCCATCAACCCGCAGAGCTGGTCCTCGAGCCTTGCGAAAAGGCCCGCATGGCTCACGCGGCCCGCCTCGTAGAGCGCGGCGACAGGTTCCGCTCGCGCCGACTTGCCGCGGGTCGCGTGGACCAGCTTGAGCGGCAACGATAGCTCCGCCGCGCGCAGCACGCTGGCGACCATCGCGCCGCCCTGGTTGGCTTCGGCGACCACACGGTCGGCCTCCCATTCGCGTGCCGCTGTCGCCACCGCGCGCGCCCAGCTCTCGGGCGACGCCCTTTCGACCGAGCAATCGGCGAGCACGCGCGCGGTGCCGTCCGCCAACAGCCCGGCGACCACGATCCCGCACGCGTCGCCGGTGGCGGAGGCGGGCGGATCGACCGCGATCACGATGCGTAGTGGCGCGGCATCGTCCGCCGCGACGCGACACCGCTCCAGCAGCGCGCGGCTCCACAGCGCGCCTTCGACCTCGTCGAGCAATTCGCCCTCGAGCTCCTGCCGCCCAAGCGCGGTATCGCCGTATTCGCGGTCCATCGCCGCCATGAAGGCGAGCGGAAGGTTGCGCCAATTGTCGGCGGTCGCACCGCGCGTCACCACCGTGCCCTCGCTCGCCAGCAGGCGTTGCAGCAGCGGGACGGGACGCGGCGTGGTGGTGGCGAGCACCTGCTGTTTCTCGCCCAGCCTCAGCCCGAGCTGGAGGTTGTCCCATGTCCGCTCGGCGCGCCGGTGGCTGTTGTTCCATTTTGCCAGCTCGTCACACCACGCATGGCTATGCTGGGGGCCTCGCAAACTCTCGGGCTCGGCGGCCGAGTAGAGCGTCGCCTCGGCGCCGTTGCGGAAGCTTATCCGCCGCAGCGAGGCTTCGTAGACCGGCGTGCTTTCGGGCGGAAAGACCGACATGATGCCGCTCTCGCCCTCGACCATCACCGAACGCGCTTCGCCGAGGCTCGCCGCGATCAGCGCGATCTTCGCATTTTGGTTCGTGTCGGTTATCGAGCGAACCCATTCGGCACCCGCACGGGTCTTGCCGAACCCGCGCCCGGCCATGATCACCCAGTTGCGCCAGTCGCCTCCGGGCGCCTCCTGCCCCGGATGGGCGTCATTCTTGAAGTCGTCGTCGAAGACATTCCTGGCGTCCTGCTTCAAATCCTCGGCGAATTCGGTCCGCATCTCCGGGGTCGCTTCGTCGAAGATCTCGGTCCGGGTCATGTCCGTCACCGGCTTGCGATCATCGGTCATCCGGCCTCGCGCTCCCGTCGCGCGGCGATCTGCTCGCGCAATTTCTGCACCCGGCGCTCGATCGAGGCACGCACTTCGGCGGCGCTGACATTGGCGCGCTGCGCGCCTTCCTTCGCGATCGATTCCTTGTGCGCGGCGAGCAGGCGGAGCGCGTTGGCGACATCCATCTTCCGCTTCGGCGCCGGATCGCGCAGATAGCCGAGCACCTCCATCTCGAGGTTGCAGTAGCCTTCGTAGAGCGCCGCGCGCCACTTGGCGGCGAAGGCGGTGTTCCTGCGGCGCTCGTCGTAGACTTCGCGGGTCGATACCATGGCGCGCGCGGCGGCGGCGGAGACGTTGGAGGTTTCGGCCAGCGCCTGCATGAAATCGCGTTCCCAGTGATAGGCCATCGGCAGGACTTCGCCCTGTTTCGCGGCCCGGCATTTCGCCGCTCCCGCGTCGCGCAGCGCGGCGTCCCAGCGCCGCGCGAATTCGGGATCGCGCTTGCGAATGCGATAGGCGGGGCTCTTGGTGATCCCGGCAGCCTTGGCCGCGCGGCCGATATTGCCCCAGCGTGCGAGCGCGGCCAGGAACGGCTCTTCCCATAGGAGGATGTTTCGCTGTTTTTCGGTCATCGTCCCCACCCGCCGTCCGATCGATCAGCGCGATACGAAAAAGGCCGCAGCGGCAGGATGCCGGCGGCCCGAATCGGTTTATCGCGATGTTCCGTATATGTACCTAAACAGCGTGACGATGTCAAGAAGAAAAACCAAATAGGTTCGCGCCGGTCAGCTGCGCGTCCATTTCTGCTCGGTCCGTTCGATCGCGAGGTCGCCCGCCCACGGCACGCACAGGGCCCGCGCGTCGTCGGCCGGCGCGGACAGCCAGGTGGCCCAGTTCTCGCGGGCCACGATCACCGGCATCCGATCGTGCACTTCGGCCGACGCCTCGCTGGCATCGGTCATCACCATGCTGAACGCCCGGCCCCATTCGGCGGTGTCGCGCCAGATCCCGGCGCAGGCGAACAGCTCGGCGTCGGGCAGCGACAGCCAGGTGCGGGTCTTGGCGCCCTTTGCACCCTCGGCCTCGGCCCAGGCGGAGACCGGGATCAGGCAGCGCCGTTCGCGGAAGCTCGCGCTCCAGAACGGGCTCGCCAGCTTGTCGGTGCGGGTGTTGTTGACCGGGCGCGGTTTCAATGGTTCGCCGGTGCGCTTGCTCTTCTGCACCAGCGGGAAGCCCCAGTGCATCGCCTCGACCTGGTCAGTCACCACCATCGCCGGGTAGCCGGGATAGACCTCGCCCCCCGCATTGCCGACCTGTCCGAGCTCGCGGTCGAACAGGCGCGCGACCTCGCTGGCGGCCTTGGTCATGCGATAGAGATTGCACATCGTCGAAGGACCCTCCCTTGGCTTTCGCCCGACAAAGCCCTTTCGCGCCGGATGCGCAACGCATAAAGCCGCGCCGACCTAACCGACGGGATCGACAATATGAAATGGCTGCGCGCCCTCTACGAATGGACGATGGACAAGGCCGCGCATCCGGCTGCGGTGTGGTGGCTCGCGTTCTTCTGCTTCATCGAGGCGAGCTTCTTCCCGATCCCGCCGCACCCGCTGCTCGGGCTGATGTGCCTTGCCGAGCCGAAGAAGGCGATCCGCTTCGCACTCGTCGCGACGCTCGCCTCGGTCGCCGGCGCGCTGCTCGGCTACGCGATCGGGTGGGGGCTCTACGACAGCGTCGGGGCGTGGCTGATCGGCGTACTCGGGCTGACCGAGAGCTTCCCCGTCGCGGCCTGCTACCTGCGCGAATACGACTGGCAGGCGATCGTGATCGCGGGGGCGACCCCGGTGCCGTTCAAGCTGCTGACGATCACCGCGGGCTTCGTCGGCATGAACCTCGTCACCTTCGTGCTCTCCAGCCTCGCCGCGCGGGCGCTAATCTTCATGACCGTGGGCGTGCTGTTCCGCGTCTTCGGCGCGCCGATCAAGCGCGTGATCGACAAGTATCTCGGCACGATGACCACGTTGTTCGTCGTGCTCGTCGTGGGCGGCTTCATCGCGCTGACCCAGTTCAGCAGCAGCGACGAGGATGTCGCCGACAAGTGCGAGGCCGCGACCGAGGTGCGCGTGGCATAAATTTCGACAATACTCGAAATAATGCTTGCATCGCGCGAGCGATAGTTCGATAAATGTCGAAATGAAGTCCGATGACGCCATTGCAGCCCTGTCCGCGCTCGCCCACGATCACCGCCTCGCGGTGTTCCGCCTGCTGGTGCGCTGCGGGCAGGACGGCATGGCGGCCGGGGCGATCGCGCGGACGCTCGACCTGCCCAATTCCTCGCTCTCCTTCCATCTCGCACAGTTGCAACAGGCCGGTCTGGTCAGCCAGCGGCGCGACGGCCGCTCGCTGATCTACGCCGCCGACTACGCGGCGATGGACGGCTTGATGGGTTTCCTCACCGAGAATTGCTGCGAGGGCGCTCCATGCGACCCGGCCCAGCGCAACGACCAGGAGCACTGCCGATGACACGTATGCATATCCATGTCGGGGTCGCCGATCTCGACGCGTCGATCGCATTCTACAGCGCGCTGTTCGCTGCCGCGCCGACCGTCCGCAAGCCCGATTACGCCAAGTGGATGCTCGACGATCCGCGGGTCAATTTCGCGATCTCGCACGAGCATGCCGCACTCGGGATCGAACATCTCGGGATCGAGGCGGAAAGTCCCGAAGAACTGCAAGAGGTGTATGCCCGGCTCGAACGGGCCCAGCGCCCGGTGCTCGAGGAAGGGTGCACGACCTGCTGCTATGCCCGCAGCGAAAAGAGCTGGATTGCCGATCCCGACGGGGTCCAGTGGGAAGCCTTCCACACCAGCGGCGCGGAAACGACCTATGGCAATCCGGCCATGGCAGCGCCCCTCAATCCGGAACCGATCCGGGCGGCGCCGTAACCGATCGCCATCCCGAGCGAACCTACCGACATGCCTGGACACGATCTCGCGCGTCGCCTGACGGCCGAAGCGATCGGCAGCTTCTTCCTCTTCGCAGGGGTGATCGGCTCGGGCATCATGGCCGAGCAGCTGGCGGGCGGGAACGTCGCGCTGGCGCTGCTCGCCAACACGATCGCCACCGGCGCGATCCTCTACGTCATCATCGCGATGCTGGGGCCGGTCTCGGGCGCGCATTTCAACCCGGCGGTGACGCTCGCCTTCGCGCTGCGCCGCGCACTCCCGTGGCGCGAGGTCGCACCTTACATCCTCGCCCAGCTTGCCGCGGGCGCGATCGCCGTCGCCGCGGTCCACCTGATGTTCGACCAGCCGATCCTGCAATTCTCGACCAAGGCGCGCGCCGGCATCGGGCAATGGACGGGCGAGGGGATCGCCACCTTCGGCCTGGTGCTGACGATCCTGCTGTGCCTTCGCTACCGACCAGAATCGATCCCCGCATCGGTGGCGCTCTACATAACGGCCGCGTATTGGTTCACGTCCTCGACCAGCTTCGCCAACCCCGCGATCACGGTGATCCGCTCGCTCAGCGACAGCTTCGCCGGCATCGCGCCGGCAAACGTTCCTCTATTCGTCGCCGCCCAGTTGCTCGGTACGCTGGTGGCAGTCGCGCTGGCGGGATGGATGCTGGCGCGCGATCCAGCCGAGGCCTGATCGACGCGGAAAAGCTCGCAATCTCGGTCGAGGACGAAGAGCGTACCGTCCCTGTCGGCCACGATGCCCTGCGGCCCAGCCGGCCGCTCAGCCCTCGAACTTGGTCTCGAGCGTGATTTCCGCGTCGAGCAGTTTGGAGATCGGGCAATTGGCCTTGGCGTCGGCGGCCAGCTCCTCGAACTTCGCGCGTTCGAGGCCCGGGACCTTGCCCTTGGTCGAGAGCGCCGACTTGGTGACGGTGAAGCCCCCGTCCTGCTTTTCGAGCGTCACTTCGGCGCTGGTCGTCACCGTGCCGTCCGCGTGTCCGGCCTCTGCGAGCTTGAACGACAGCGCCATGGTGAAGCAGCTGGCATGCGCGGCGGCGATCAGCTCTTCGGGATTGGTCCCGGGCGCGTCCTCGAACCGGGTCTGGAAGCCGTAGGGCTGCGCGGCGAGCGCGCCCGACGCGGTCGACACGTGGCCCTTTCCTTCCTTGCCGAGACCTTCGTATTTGGCGGTGGCGGAATTGGTGGTCTGCATGGATTCGTTCTCCGGTTGGTTGTACCGGAGAGACGCGCGGACCGTGCGGCGCGTTCCGCCCAGCTTCGCTTCAGCCGATGATCCCGGTCGCCTTGCCGGCGCGTTCGAACATGTCGAGGATCGTCTCGACCTGTTCGCTCGAATGCTCGGCACAGAGCGAGCAGCGCAGCAGCGTCATGTTCGCAGGCGTCGCCGGCGGGCGGGCGAGATTGACATAGAGCCCTTCCTTCAGCAGCGCTTCCCACATCGCCGCACCGCGCTCCAGATCGGGCATGATCACCGCGATGATCGCGCTTTCGGGCGTATCGGTGCCCAGCTGGAAACCCAGTTCCTTGAGCCCGGCATGGAGCGTGCGCGAATTTTCCCACAGGTGCGCACGCTTGTTCGAGCCGTGCATCAGCTTGCGGATCGAGGTCGCGGCGGTGGCGACCACGCTCGGCGGCAGGCTGGCGGTGAAGACGTAAGGGCGGCAGACCAGCCGCATGATCTCGAACTTCGGGTGGTTCGAGACGCAGAATCCGCCGACCGTGCCGACGCTCTTCGAGAACGTACCGATGATGAAGTCGACGTCGTCGATCACGCCCGCAGTCTCGACCACGCCGCGCCCATTCTCGCCGATGAAGCCCATCGAATGCGCCTCGTCGACCAGCACCATCGCGCCGTATTTCTTCGCCACCGCGACCATTTCCTTTAACGGCGCGATATCGCCGAGCATCGAGTAGACGCCTTCGAGCACGACCAGTTTGCCGGCCTCTTCGGGAATGCGACGGAGGCGCTTTTCCATCGCCTCCATATCGTTGTGCTTGAACGGCACGATCTCGGCATTGCCCAGCGCGCAGCCATCCCAGATCGAAGCGTGGCTATCGATGTCGAGCACGACGTAATCGCCCTTGCCGGCGATCGTCGAGATTATCCCGAGATTGGCTTGGTAGCCGGTCGAGAAGACCATCGCGTGGTCCATGCCGTAGAATTCGCGCAGCGCGTCCTCGCACTCGCGATGGCCCTGGTAGGTGCCGTTGAGCACGCGGCTACCGGTGGTGCCCGAACCGAAATCGGCGAGCGCCTTCTGCCCCGCCGCGACGACTTCCGGATCGAAGGTCATGCCCATATAATTGTACGTGCCGAGCAGGATCGTCTCGCGTCCGTTGCAGATCGCCCGGGTCGGCGAGAGCACCTTTTCCATCACCAGGTTGAACGGATCCTCGAGTCCCGAATCGAGCAGCGCCTGACGCTGGCCGATCAGGCTGTCGAACTTAGAGAACAGGTCCTTGCCTTCACCCGGATGCGGCTCGGGCTGGTCCGGCTGGCTGATGCCTTCGCTCATGATATCGTCCCGGGGCTCAATCGTCGGCGAGCTTGCACACGGCGTCGACCAACTGGCCGTATTTCTCGATCTCGGCCTGCTGGTTCATCGAGATGATGATGTCGAATTCGTCCTCGATCGCGGCGACGAAATCCATCACCGTCAGGCTGTCGAATTCGAGATCGCCGGCGAAGGTGGTGTCGTCGGTGATCGTCACGCCCTTCTTGTTGAACGGCTCGATCAGCGAGCGGATTCGGCTATCGACTTCGGCGCGGTCCATGCGTGGCCCTCCTTGTGGAATGACAAGCGCCCGCAAGACGGGTTTCGCGTCGCGCTGTCAAGTTTGTGGAGGTGCCGGTCGGGCTCAATCGACCGCGCTTGCTTCGTCGCAAGGCGCGGGCTTGAGGTACAGTTTCATCCCGACCTTCTCGGCGCGAATATGATCCCCGACTTCGCAGCCCTCCACTTTTTTCGATAGAACAATGGTCGAACCGCGGATTCCCTCCTCGGTTCTTGCCGAAACGCGATAGCCCGGCGTCCGGCCCTGAAATCGATTGCTTCCTACGCCCATGGACGTGATTGTGGCATCCAAGGGTTCGCCAGGTTCGTAGTAGGTCAGGAACGGGTCCCGCGAAAAAAATACGAGCACCGGAAATATGAGCAAAGCCGGAAGGAAATAATGAACCTTCCAATCATGCCGCAAAAGCCAATAGAGATCGCGTATGTTTTTCATCGATCAGCGATCGCGCGAAAATTCCCGTTTCGATCAATCGACCAGCTTGCTGACGGCTTCCATGAAGGGCCGGATCGAGACCGGCTTGGCGAGGTAGCCCTTGGCGCCGGCCTGGCGGATCCGGTCCTCGTCTCCCGAACCGGCATAGGCGGTAACGGCGAGGACCGGGATATCGCGCAGGCCTTCTTCGTGCGAGGCTTCCTCGATCAGGTCGAGGCCCGAGACGTTGGGGAGCTGGATATCCATGATAATGAGGTCGGGCCGGAACTCGCGGGCCCGCATGAGCGCTTGTTCACCGTCCGCGCAGGGCTCGACCTCGTAGGAACGCGATTTGAGCACGTCGCAGAACAGTCGGCGGTTGAGATCGTTGTCCTCGACAACGAGGATGCGCTTTGACACGGATAGGCCCCTTCGCCCGGTTTGGGCTGGGATTCCGTAGACCGAAATTTAACCCAATTTGCAATGAGGACCGATGAGCCTGTCCAGACGAGAGACACTATTCGAGCCCGGTGAAGCGAGCGACCTGGCACTGCGCGCGCTGGTCTGGATCCTGTCCGAAGATCGCCGCGCCGAGCGCCTGCTGTCGCTGACCGGGCTGACCCCCGATGCGCTTCGTTCGGGGCTCGACGATGCCGCTACCCAGCTCGCGGTGCTCGATTTCCTCGCCGCGCACGAGGCCGATTTGATCGGCGCGGCCGACGCGGCGGGGGTAAGTCCCGAACGGCTCGCCGCGGCGCGCGCGGAGCTGGCACGATGACCGCCAGCGTAAATGGGGGCGAAGCGCGTCCGCTCGTGATCTGCGATTGCGACGAGGTGCTGCTGCACATGATCGCGCCGTTCCGGCAATGGCTCGATGCGGAGCACGATATCGATTTCGTGATGCAGAACGATTTCACCGATGCGCTGCGCCACCAGGCGAGTGGCGAGGTCGTCGATCGGGAGGATATCTGGCGGCTGCTGGGCGCGTTCTTCGACACCGAGATGGAGCGCCAGGAGCCGATTTCGGGTGCGATCGAGGCGATGCACGCGCTGGCCGAGCGAGCCGACGTAGTGATCCTCACCAATTTGCTCGATCACCGCGCCGAGGCGCGCAGGGCGCAGCTCGCGGGCCATGGCCTCCATGTCGAGGTCTATACCAACCAAGGCCCTAAGGGCGCGGCGATCCGGCGGATCGTGGAGGAGCATGCACCCGGTCGCGTCGCTTTCATCGACGACCTGCCGCAGCACCATGCCTCGGCGGCGGAGGAATATCCCGACAGCATCCGCCTGCACCTGTGCGGCGAACCCGAGCTCGCGCCGCATATCGATTGCGCGTTCGAGGCCGGCCACGCCCATGCGCGGATCGATCGCTGGGACGAGGCCCTTCCATGGCTGCTCGCGCGGTTGTAGGACGCGGCCCATGAGCATTTCCGAACGATTGAAAGCCCGGGGGATCGAACTCCCCCGTCCCGCGGCCCCGGTCGCATCCTACCAACCGGTCGTGATCCATGGCGGCATGGCCTATGTTTCGGGCCAGCTGCCGTTTCTCAATGGCGAGTTGGTGACAGGGAGATTGGGCGACGATGTCGGCCTCGATCGCGGGGTCGAGGCGGCACGCGCCTGCGGGCTGATGATCCTCGCCCAGCTCGAAGCCGCGCTCGGCTCGCTCGATCGGGTGGAACGGGTGATCAAGCTAGGCGGTTTCGTCAATTCGACCGCCGATTTCACCGACCAGCCCAAGGTCGTGAACGGCGCCTCGGACCTGATGTTCGACGTGTTCGACGAGATCGGCCGCCATTCGCGCAGCGCGGTCGGCGTTCCGGTGCTGCCATTGGGGGCGGCGGTCGAGGTCGACGCGATCGTCGCCGTTTCGGAAGGCTGAGCCGCTGTTCGGATCGCGCGACATCCCGCAACGGGTCGCGTGGATCGCGAACACGCGTTTCGCGCATCGCGGGCTGCATGGGCGCGGGGTGCCTGAGAACTCGCTGGCCGCTTTCTCTGCCGCGATCGAAGCCGGCCACGGGATCGAATGCGACGTCCAGCGTGCGCGCGACGGCACGCCGATGGTGTTCCACGACTGGGAGCTCGACCGGCTGACCGATGAAGAAGGGCCGGTGGCAAAGCGCGATGCGCGCAGCCTGGCCAGGATCGCGCTGAAGGGCGGCGAGCAGCAGCGTATCCCGACACTCGCCGACTTGCTCGAGCTTGTCGCGGGCCGGGTGCCGCTGCTGATCGAGGTCAAGTCGCGCAAGGATGCGCGAGTATCGGCGCATTGCCTTGCGATCCGCCGCGCACTCGAAGGCTATCGCGGTGCGCACGGGGTGATGAGCTTCGACCCGCGCGTTGCACATTGGTTTGCCGCGCATTCTCCCACCACACTGCGTGGGCTGGTCGTCAGCGAACAGGACGACAAGGCACTCCCGGGCCGGATCCGGCGTTCGCTCGCGATCCGCCACGCGCAGCCCGATTTCCTCGCCTGGGACGTACGCGACCTGCCGAGCCGACTCGCTGCCGCCCAGCGCCGCAAGGGCCGACCGGTTGCGACCTGGACCGTCCGGACCGAAGAGCAACGGGCCCGCGCGGAACGATATGCCGATGCGCCGATTGCCGAAGGGCATGGATTCGGCTGACCAGATAACTTTCCGCACCGCGCCCGGCGTCGCCGAATTCGGGGCACCCGAATGGGATTCGCTCGCCGGCGACAACCCGTTCGTCGGCTACGCCTTCCTCGCCGCGCTCGAGCAATCGGGCAGCGTGGGAAAGGGGACAGGTTGGGATCCGCTACCGATAGCGGCCGAGTCCGCCGACGGGACGCTGCTGGGCGCCTTGCCGTCCTATCTGAAGAGCCACAGCCAGGGCGAATACGTGTTCGATCATCATTGGGCCGACGCCTATGAGCGCGCCGGCGGGCGCTACTATCCCAAGCTTCAGATCGCCGCGCCCTTCACTCCGGTGAACGGGCCGCGCGTGCTGGCGGGCGATCCGGCAATCGGCCGCGCGCTGTTGCAGGCGGCGGAGACCTTGTGTCGGCAGAACGGGATCTCGTCGGCGCATGCGACCTTTGTCGCGCCCGAGCAACGCGACCTGTTCCGCGAGGCGGGATGGATGCTGCGGCACGACATCCAGTATCACTGGTTCGATCGCGACTACGGCGATTTCGAAGGATTTCTCGCCGCACTGTCCTCGCGCAAGCGCAAGAACATTCGCAAGGAACGGCGTCAGGCGGCGCAGAGCGTCAAGATCCGGCGATTAAGCGGAGGCGAGATCACCGAGGCGCACTGGGATGCGTTCTGGATGTTCTACCAGGATACCGGTGCGCGCAAATGGGGCACGCCCTATTTGACCCGCGAGGCCTTCTCGCTGATCGGGGAGGCGTTGGCGGACCGGATCGTGCTTGTGCTGGCGGAAGAAGACGGCAAGGCCGTCGCCGGTGCGCTCAACCTGATGGACGGCGAGGCGCTCTACGGTCGTTACTGGGGAACGCTGGTCGACCGCCCGTTCCTCCATTTCGAGGTCTGCTACTACCAGGCGATGGAGGAGGCGCTCGCACGCGGATTGAAGCGGGTCGAGGCGGGGGCGCAGGGCCAGCATAAACTGCTGCGCGGCTATGAACCGGTGGAAACGGTCTCGGCACACTGGATCGCCGATCCGGGATTTCGCGCGGCGGTCGAGCAATTCCTCGAAGCCGAGCGAGAGACGGTGAGCGCGGACCGGGTGGCCCTCGCGTGGCACATGCCGTTCAGGAAGAGCTAGCCTTCAGGCGACTCGGCGCGCGGTGACCGACAGCCAGTCGCGCGCGTCGCGCTGGGCATCGGCAATTTCGCGTGCGGTCATCTCGTCGGAGATATCGGCGCGGCAGGCCTTCGCCTCGTCGTTTCCGCCGAGCGCGGCGAGATTGAACCACTTGTGGGCTTCGACGAGATCGACACGCACCCCGTTCGAGCCGGTCGAGTAGATCACGCCGAGTTCGAACAAGGCGTCGCAATCGCCGTCCGAGGCGCGTTCGATGAAGCGGGCAACCGCGAGGTCGAGCGGCTGGTCGGGTGTTTCTTCGATCTTGTCGGGTTCGATCACCCGTAATGCGGCAACAGCCATTGAACTTCCCCCTTGCAGAATTCCCCAATTCCAATCGTGGCGGGACGAATTTCGCGCCATGAACGTTTACGGTCGCCGAACATGGTTCTTAAATGGTTAACGCCACGCAATTGGTGTTTTGGGCATCAGGCGGTGTGGCCGAAACCCCACGTTCGGGAAGCCAGAGGACAATCGCCTTGTGTGGTCCAGATGCGCTCTTTATAGGCCCGCCCAAGACCGGCTCCGTCCGGAAGAGTCGATCCGAAGAGCGGGATCGCTGGGGGGACGGGGACCGGGCGCGACGACGATTTGGAGAATGGGATGTCGACGGCCCTTGGAGACGATCTTGACGTTCTGGCGCGAGCCAAGCGTGCGCTCCCCGCCGATTATACGCCGTCTGAAAACGAAGATTACATGTCGGCGCGCCAGCAGGATTACTTCCGCGTGCTGCTGATCGAATGGAAGCGTTCGATCCTCGAAGCCGCCGAAGGGACGCTCCAGCAACTGCAGGATGGTCCGATCCGCGAAGCCGATCTCAACGATCGCGCCTCGTCGGAAACCGATTGGGGAATCGAACTCCGGACCCGCGATCGCCAACGCAAGCTGATCGGCAAGATCAATGCTGCGCTGCGCCGGATCGACGACGGCGAATATGGCTGGTGCGAGGTGACGGGCGAACCGATCGGCCTCGGACGGCTGACCGCGCGCCCGATCGCGACCATGTCGCTCGAAGCTCAGGAGGCGCACGAGCGGCGCGAAAAGGTCTCGCGCGACAAGTGACGAAATTTGTGAGCCTGTCCCGTTCCGGAACGGTTTCGAGGGGTTCGCTTAAAGCCTCGTTTACGGTGCGTGCGCTAGGTATACCGGCAAGGTTCCGGGAGCTTCGCGGCGGATCGGAACACCGACTTGGCCATCCTTGATGCGCTGGATCGGCGAAACGGAGACTGGGCAGATGCAGGACATCGATAACCGAGACCGGGAAAGGGACAGCCTGTTCCTGATGGCCGATCTTCGTCTGCGCGGTGAGAGCGATGTCCAGCGGGTGAAGGTCCGCAACCTGTCGAAGGGCGGAATGATGGCCGAGGGTGCCCCAGTTCCCGAGCGCGGGCAATCGATCTCGGTCAACTTGCGCAATATCGGCTGGGTGGACGGCAGCGTCGCCTGGGTCCAGGACAATCGTTTCGGCATTGCCTTCGCCAACGAGATCGAACCGAAGGCCGCGCGCGCCCCGATCGTGGTGGGCGAGGGAGCGCCCCGTTACACGCGCCCGGTGGGCGAAGCGAAAGACCGGGGATCGGTGCGCAAGATTTAGTCGCACACGGCATTTCGCCACACCGGTTTTCACGATAGACGCGTGCCATGCACGCGCGACTGCTCCTGTTTTTTCTTCCGTTGGCAGCCTTGCTGTCCGGCTGCGGCGCGCGCGACGACGGCAGCATCCCGATCGCAATCATCGACAATGCGGACGAACCCTTTGCCCGCAGTGGTTCGGGGCGCGCGGCTGCCGCCTGGGACGATGCGACGGATGAGGGGCTGGTTGCCTTCGATGCCTATGGGAGGGTGATCCCCGCCCTGGCGGACCGTTGGATCGTGACCGATGACGGAACCAGCTACATCTTCCGCCTGCGCGACGGGAACTGGCCCGATGGAACCGCGATCGACGCCGAAAGTGCACGGCGCGCGCTGAGCGACGCGATTCGCCGCCAGCGAGGGTCGCCGCTCGGTGCAGATCTCGGCCGGATTTCGGAGGTGCGGGCGATGGCCGGGCGCGTGCTCGAGGTGCGGCTCAACCAGCCCGTGCCCGACCTGCTGGTGACCCTCGCGCGCCCCGAACTCGGCTTGTTGCACGAAGGGCGAGGAGCCGGGCCGATGCGCGGCTCGATCGCCGGGCGTACCGGTACTCTCAGCCCGCTCAACCCCGAGGCGCGGGGGCTGCCCGCCGAGATCGGCTGGGAGGCGCGAGCGCGGGATATCGAATTGACCGCGATGTCGGCGACCGAGGCGGTGCAGGCATTTGCCGATGGCGAGGTCCGCGTCGTGCTTGGTGGAACGATCGCCGATTTCCTCCTGACCGACCGGACCGGCCTGTCGCGCGGCGCCTTGCGGGTCGACGATGTCGACGGGCTGTTCGGCCTCGCTTTCGTTCATCGCGGCGGATTTCTCGCTTCGGCGGAAAATCGGGCTGCGCTGGCGATGGCGGTCGACCGCCAGGCGCTGATGGAACCTTTCGGTATCGGTAACTGGGAGGCGCGGCTGGGCATGCTGCCGCGCGAAGGGCCGACCGGCCGGTTGCTGCCGCTGGCACAATGGCGCGACATGTCGTTGGTACAACGCCGCAGCACGGCTAGCGCGCGCGTTGCGCAGTGGCGCAGCGCCCATGGCGATATCGCACCGATCCGCATTGCCTTGCCGAGTGGCCCGGGCGGCGCGCGCCTGTTCGAATCGCTGGCGCGCGATTTTGCCGCTATCGGGCTCCAAACCGAACGGGTCGGCTTTGGCGCCCCCGCAGACCTCGTCCTGCTCGACCAGGTCGCTCCGTCCTCGGATGTCGAATGGTATCTCAATCGCTTCCGCTGCGGTCTCGCCCGGCGCATCTGCATCGAGGAGGTCGACGGGTTGCTGCGCGAGGCGCGACGCGAGAATCCGCGTGCCGCGCGAGCCGTGCTGATCGACGAGGCTGCCGCGCTGGTCGAGGCGCAGCAGATCTTCATCAGCTTCGGCCAGCCGGTGCGTTGGTCGCTGGTCGGTGGCGGAATCGACGGCTTCCAGACGAATGCGCTGGGCGTCCATCCCTTGATGGAAATCGCAATGCAGCCCAGATAGGCGTGATGGAAAGCGAACGCCCCACCCGCATGATGCCGGCCGTGCCGCTCGGCCGCGAGCCCCATCACATCCGCCAGCGGATCGAGGCGCTGGAGTTCATCCTCGAACGCAGCTTCACCGTTCCCGGCTGGGGCCGCAAGTTCGGGATCGACGCCCTAGCCGGGCTGATCCCCGTTGCCGGCGACCTGATCACCGCCGCGATGAGCGCCTATCTCGTGTGGGAGGCCCGCAATCTTGGCCTGCCCAAGTGGAAACTGGCGCGCATGGCATTGAATGTCGGCATCGATACTACGCTCGGGGCGGTCCCGCTGGTCGGCGATGCGTTCGACTTCTTCTATCGCTCGAACAGCCGCAACCTGGCGATCGTCAAGAAGCACCTCGACAAGCATCATCCGGAAAGCCGCATCATCGAGGGCTGATTTGTGCCGCGGACCGCGCTAGTGCCATCGCCATGAGCGACGTTACCTATTCGTCCTATTTGGACCTCGAGAAGATTCTCAATGCGCAGCACCCGGCATCGGACGCGCATGACGAGCTTCTGTTCATCGTCATCCACCAGGCGAGCGAGCTGTGGCTCAAGCTATGTCTGCACGAGCTCGATGCCGCGCGCGAGCTGATCGCCGAGGATCACCTACGCCCCGCCTTCAAGATGCTCAGCCGCGTGGCAATGGCGCAGCGCCAGCTGATTTCGAGCTGGGACGTGCTGGCGACCATGACCCCCTCGGACTATTCGCAGATCCGTCCCCATCTGGGTAATTCGAGCGGTTTCCAGTCGGCCCAGTACCGGCTGATGGAATTCATCATGGGCGGGCGCGACCCCGACATGGTGACGATGCACGAGGCTACGCCGGACGTGGCCGCGATGCTGCGCGCCGAACTCGACAAGCCGTCGCTCTACGATGTCGCGCTCGCCCTGCTGAAGGCACGCAGGTTCGAAATTCCGTCCGCGGTGATCGAGCGTGATCGCCACGCGCCGCACGAGAATTCCAGGGCGGTCGAGAGCGCGTGGGCGGCGATCTATGCCGAGCCAGAGAAATACTGGGAGCTATACGAGCTGGCCGAGAAGCTCGTCGATCTCGAGTATCACTTTCAGCGCTGGCGCTTCGGCCACTTGAAAACGGTGGAACGGATCATCGGCTTCAAGCGCGGGACCGGCGGCACCGCCGGTGTCGCCTATCTGGAGAGCGTGCTGCAGAAGGGGTTCTTCCCCGAGCTGCTGTCGGTGCGCACCGTGCTCTAGGCGCGGACGACGAAGGCGAAGCTGGTGCGGTTTTCGCGCCTGTCCTGAACGTCGCGTACGAGGATTTCGAGGCCGTAGAGCTGCGCCGTGCGCTCGGAGGCGAGGACCGCGCAATGGCGTTCGTCGCAATTGTGTACCGTCATCGCAGCGACGGCGGTGTTGACGTCCTCGATTTCGCGCCAGTCGTGCCTGGCGAGGAATTCGCCGCATTGACGCAGGGCGACGGGGTGGCTGCGGACCGTGTCGATCGCGTCGAGCGAGACACCGGTCAGTCCGAGGCAATGCACGGCAATGTCGAGATCGTTCTCGCCGACCACTTGCAGGGCCGGGTTGTCCAGCAAGTCGGCGACGCCCGGGACCGGGCCGGCGACGGTATTGCGGGTCGGGATTGCGGCCATCTCCACCTGGCCGGCCTCGACGGCCGCGATGGCCTCCGCGAAACCTGGTCGCCCTATAGGGTCGTGATCGGGGCGGAAGGTATGGCAGGCGATCTCGGCATAGGCACCCGGGACACCCGCATATGCGATTCGTGGCCGTACCATGGCGTTACGCCGCTCCTTTCAGCTGCACCGCGACATCTTCGACGATACACAGCACTTTTGCGTGCGAACATGCCAGTGGAAAGAGCGTTTCGCCATACCGAAGCCGCGTTTCGAACTCGCTATCGGCCAGCACTTCCCAGCGCCGGGCGCGGGCCAAGTATACGTCGGAGACTCGTGCCAGCGCGAGCGCCGAGGGCTTGTCGCCCGGGCCCCTGAGCTGCTCGATAACGGCAAGTCCGTCGTCGCGGTCGAGTGCCAGCCACCACGGATCGGACCGCGAGAGTTCGATCACCGCGACGGCCGACCCGGCGCGGGCGCGGGCCAGCGCGGCTTCGACGCTATCGACCGCGACGATCGGTGCCGCCGCCCCGAATCGCGCGGCGCTGCGGGCGGTGGTGCCGGACGGATCGGTCGGGGCATGGATGACGATGTCGGTGCGGCGCTGCGCCTGCAGGCTCAATGCCATCAATTCGCGCCACACGGTCGCGAGGCTGCCCTTGGGCATCGTGCTCAATGCCGAGAGGCGGTCGATCACCTGTTCCTCGCGGTCCGGGCGGACCAGGGCAACCGACTGTGCGGGATCTTTGGCGTGCGCAACCTTGCGTGCGACCGCGACGCGGCGTTCGATCAGCGCGAGGATCTGGTCGTCGAGCGCGTCGATCTCGCTGCGCAAGGCCTCGAGCGCGGGCGGATTCTGGGTATGACGGGACATGGAATTGGTCTTTCGGATGCGGCGCGAGCGATCGTCGCGCGGGATTTACCTGCAATGTCGAAAATTACGGGCGCCCTTGGGCTGCTCCGTCGATCACCGGCACGCCCGGTCGGCGTACCGGCAGGTAAACGATCCGAAATAATAGAAGCCCCGCACGTCCGAAGCGGTCAGGTGAAAATCCCGATCATTCGTCATGGCGTTGCTCCCTCGCGCTCCTCGTGGCGCAGGCAGGAACTTCGCAGCGAAGTCCCGGTCGGTCAATCTGGTCGATGCGAAGGCGAAGGAACGTGGCGTATGCGCAACACAGGCAATTAAGGTCACCAGAAATTTACCGTTAAACCCTTGAGCTCGCGGAGCGAAATTAAGCCGCGTTAAGAATTTAGGACATATTAACCTTTTCTGTTCAGAACTGGCCATGTTAACTTCTACGCGAAATGCGAGGGCGGGGGTGCCGTCGCGATCGCGGCCCGGAGGGTTGGAATACCGGGGAGCTAGGGGATACGAGATGCGCGTACTGCTTATCGAAGACGAGCCGACAACCGCCAAGGCGATCGAGCTGATGCTCAGCACCGAAGGCTTCAATGTCTATTCGACCGACCTCGGCGAAGAGGGCTTGGACCTTGGCAAGCTGTACGATTACGACATCATCCTGCTCGACCTGAACCTGCCCGACATGCACGGCTACGACGTGCTCAAGAAACTGCGTGTCGCCAAGGTGCAGACGCCGGTCCTGATCCTGTCGGGCATCGCCGAAATGGATTCGAAGGTCCGCAGCTTCGGCTTCGGCGCTGACGATTACGTCACCAAGCCGTTCCACAAGGACGAGCTGGTCGCCCGCATCCATGCCGTGGTGCGCCGTTCGAAGGGCCACAGCCAGTCGATCATCCGCACGGGCAAGCTCGCGGTGAACCTCGATGCCAAGACGGTCGAAGTCGACGGCGCGCGGGTCCATCTGACGGGCAAGGAATACGCGATGCTCGAGCTGCTTTCGCTGCGCAAGGGCACCACGCTGACCAAGGAAATGTTCCTCAACCATCTCTATGGCGGGATGGACGAGCCCGAACTCAAGATCATCGACGTCTTCATCTGCAAGCTGCGCAAGAAGCTCTCGAGCGCCTGCGGCGGTGAGAACTACATCGAAACCGTCTGGGGCCGTGGCTACGTGCTGCGCGATCCGCAGGACGAAGTCGAAGCCGCCTGATCCGATCTCTCCCCTCGTCACTGGTGTGGCGACTCCTTTCACGCCCTTCCGGCTCCGCGCCAGAAGGGCGTTTTCTTTTGCGGGAAGGGCGGTCACGGTCCGTCGCAGTTGAGCACTGGCGCCAAGCTATCTAAAGCGCCCGCCATGACAGCGAACAAGCCCGGCGATCCGACCACGCTCAACCGACTCTACGGACGTTCGGTCGGCAAGCCTCTGCGCGCGGGCAAGCAGGAACTGGTCGACAACCTCCTGCCGCAAATCGCGGTGCCCGAAGAGGGCGAGGTCACCGCCGAGGGCTTGTTCGGCTTCGATCGCCCGCTGCATTTCGAGATCGGCTTCGGCGGCGGCGAACATCTCGCCCACCGCGCCGACCTTCTGCCCGACCACGGCTTTATCGGTGCCGAGCCGTTCCTCAACGGGGTCGCCAGCGCGCTGACGCATATCAAGGAGGGCGGGCTGGCGAATGTCCGTCTCCATCACGGCAATGCGCTCGACGTGCTCGCGCGCGTGCCCGACGGGGCGCTGACGATGGTCTACCTGCTACACCCCGACCCCTGGCCCAAGGCCCGCCATGCCAAGCGGCGGATGATGAATCCCGGCCCCCTCGACATGATCGCGGCCAAGCTGAAGCTCGGCGGCGAATTCCGCTTCGGGACCGACCACCCGGTCTATCTGCGCCACGCGCTGATGGTGATGCGGGGCTATTGCGGCGAGGGCGGTCCGTTCGACTGGCTGTGCGACGGCCCGGCCGACTTCCTCACCCGCCCCGGCGGCTGGCCCGAAACCCGCTACGAGGCGAAGGCTCGCAAGAAGGGTCACGAGGTCTGGTACTTCCGCTACCGCCGTCGCTAGGGCGAACTTTACTCCGGCTCGGCCCCGTCACGCTCCTGCGAGGCGGCCATCAGGTCCATGAAATTGCGCGCGGCTTCGCGATCTTCTTCGTCTTCGAAAGCGACATCGAGAGCGGGGGCCGCATCGAGCATATAGAGCATTGCCCACAAGCTGAAGCGCTTGCCCGGATCGCGTTCCAGCCCGAGATCGACCCGGCAATGCTCGATTCCCGCGGCGAGGGTATCGGGCGAGATCTCCGATAACTCGGTGGTGGCGAAATAGCGCTGGAGCAGGTCGTCGAATTGCATCGCGCATCCCTAGCAGCGGCGATGCGCGGGTGCCACGCCGGGCGAAAACAAAAGGGCCGCCCCAATGGAGCGGCCCTCGAGTCATGGATTGGCTTGCCGCTTAAAAGCGGACGCCGAGGCCGACCACGACCTGGTCGGTGGTCGTCTTGCCGAAATCGGCCGAGGCGAGATCATCATATTCCGAGCGGCGATATTCGACCCGCGCTTCGAGCGGGCCGGGCAGGCCGATCTGCACGCCGCCGCCATAGCGGATGCCGCCGGCATTTTCCTCGAGCTCGGCGAGCGAGCCCGCCTGGGTAAAGGCGCGGGTGTCGAGCGATGTGTAGCCGACCTTGCCGTAGGCGGTGACGCCCGGAGTCAGCGCGAAACCGGCGCGGGCGCCGACATAGTACTGCGCATCGGTCTCGAGCCCGTCGCGGGCCCCGGCGAAAGTGCTCGGGAATTCGGTCGTGCCGCCGCTGGTCGAGATTTCGCCCTCGACGCCGACGAAGGCGCCGCCGAGCGCGATGTCGTAGCCGGCATTGATGCCGTAAACGGTCGAATCGGCATTGGCGGTGGCCGAACCGTCTTCGGCCTCGACATCGATACCTTCGTAACCGGCGAGCGCGCCGACATGGAGGCCGCCCGGGGCCGACTGCGCCAGCGCTGGCGTTGCGGCGATCGAAGTGGCCATCGCGGCCAGCAGGATAGTCTTTTTCATCGTGTGTCCTTTCTCGGGATCTGTTGCACGGCGTGCCATTTGCCCCCCGCTGTTTGCGCGCGGATGAACCGGCGGACGAATTGGCGCTGACTTGCGATGAGCGGCTGAGGGGAACGAGCGCCTCCCAGGCCCATTGGTCTGGAAAGACCCGGAGCGCAGCATGATCACGACCACGAATCCCGCCACTGGCGAAACGATCGCCGAATACGAAGAGCTCGACCAAGCGGCGATCGATCGCAAGCTATCTCGGGCCGATGGCGCCTATCGCGACTGGCGTACGAGCCCGATCGCGCGCCGCAGCGACGTGCTCGCGAAGATGGGCGATCTCTACGACAGCCGGAAGGACGAGCTCGCGCGGCTCGCCGTGACCGAGATGGGCAAGCCGATCGCGCAGGCCCGGGCCGAGGTCGAGAAATGTGCGCGGCTGCTGCACCATTTCGCCGAGGCCGGTCCGGCGATGCTCGAACCCGAGACATGGCAGCTGTCCGACGGCGGGCGGGCCGAAGGGCGCTGGCTGCCGCAGGGCCCGGTGCTCGCGGTGATGCCCTGGAACTTTCCCTATTGGCAGGTGATCCGGTTCCTCGCGCCGACCATCCTCGCGGGCAATGTTGGGCTCCTGAAGCACGCCAGCATCGTCCAGGGCGTCGCGTCCAAGCTCGAGGAACTCGCGCTCGAGGCGGGCGCGCCCGAAGGCGTGTTCCAGAACCTCGCGATTTCCTCCGACCCGGTGGCCGACATCATCGCAGATGATCGCGTGATCGCCGCCACGCTGACCGGCAGCGAAGGCGCCGGCTCGGCGGTGGCCGAACAGGCGGGCAAAAACATCAAGAAGGTCGTGCTCGAGCTCGGCGGATCGGACCCGTTCGTCGTGATGCCCTCGGCCGATCTCGACCGGGCGGTCGAGGATGCGGTCGACGCGCGGATTCAGAACAACGGCCAGTCCTGCATCTGCGGCAAGCGCACCATCGTCCATGCCGATATCTACGACGATTTTTCCGAACGCTTCATCGCCGCGCTTAAGGACATCGAGCCCGGCGATCCGATGAGCGAGGATACCCGGCTCGGCCCGCTTTCGAGCGAAGGCCAGCGCGACACCGTGCTCGACCAAGTCGCGAAGGCGCAGGAAGAAGGCGCGACGCTGCTGTTCGGGGGAAAGAAGATCGATCGCCCGGGCGCGTGGATGAGCGCGGGGCTGCTGACCGATGTCGAAATCGGCAGCGAAACCGGCACCGACGAGATCTTCGGACCCGTCGGCCAGCTCTACCGCGCCGACGATGTCGACCACGCGATCCGCATCGCCAATGCTATACCCTATGGTCTCGGCTCGGCCGCCTGGACCAATGACGCAGATGAGCGCGAACGCTTCGCCAACGAGATCGAGGCGGGGATGACCACCTTTAACGCGGTCAACGGATCGAAGATCGAGGCGCCGTTCGGCGGGATCAAGCGCTCGGGCCATGGCCGCGAATTGTCGCGCTACGGCCTCCACGAATTCATGAATCTGAAGACCATCGTCTACCCGGAAGGATAAGCATGTCGGACAGGAAAATCGCCATCATCGGCGCCTCGCGCGGACTGGGCCTCGGTCTCGCCAAAGAATTCGCTTCGCGCGGCTGGAAGGTTCTCGCGACCGAACGCAGCGCAGGAGAGGACCTGCACAAGCTCGCGGATGAGCACGACGCGATCGAGGTCGCGACCGTCGACGTCACCGATCCTTCGACCTTCGGCAATGTCTGTGGTCAGCTGGCCGACGGCAGCCTCGAGGCGGTGATCGTCAATGCCGGGATCACCGGCGCGAAGCACCAGTCGAGCGTCGAGGCGACGCCCGACGAGGTCGCGCACGTGATGATGACCAACGCCTACGGGCCGATCCATCTCGGCAAGAAGCTGCTGCCCAAGGTGAGGGACGGTGGCACGATCGCCTTCATGTCCTCGCTGATGGGTTCGATCGCCGATAGCTCGGGAGGCTACGAACTCTATCGCACGAGCAAGGCGGCGCAGAACATGCTCGCCAAGGGCGTCGCAGAGCAGGATGCGGGTCCGCGCGACATCGAGGTGCTCTCGCTCCATCCCGGCTGGGTGCAGACCGATATGGGCGGCCCGAATGCAAAGCTGACGGTCGAGGAGAGCGTTACGGGCATGGCCGACGTGGTCGAAGCCGCCGGCCATGGCGGATACCGCTTTGTCGACTACAGCGGCAAGGAGCTGCCGTTCTAGACCGCGCCCGGTTCATAGCGCAGCGAGCGCCGCGATCAGCGCTTCGGCATCGGCCTCGTCATTGTAGAGATGCGGCGTGATCCGCACCGATTTGCCACGCGCCGAGACGAACACCTTTCGCCGGGCAAGGTCGCCGAGCAGGTCAGGTGGCACGCCGTCGGGGAAACCGAGCGAAAGATAGTGCGGCGCCCCGACGCCCGCCGGGGCCGAGGCGAATCCAAGCCGTTCTGCCTCTTTGGCGAGCGCGGCGGTTTTTCGTCCTAGCGTCGCGGCGACCGCTTCGATCCCGAATTCGAGCAGGAAGTCCATCGCTGCCACTGCCCCTTCGAGCAATGGCGGGTTGGACTTCTCGCCCATATCGAACCGGCGCGCGCCCGGTTGGTAGTCGTCGCGATAATCGACGAGGCCGGAGAAATCCTCCGACCCGGCGCGGTTGATCCAATTGTGCTCGATCGGGGCACCGTCATGATGCCGCGGGTCGCAATAGAGCAATCCCACGCCATAGGGGCCCATCAGCCATTTGTAGCTCGCCGCCACCGCGAAATCGGGCCGGACGCGAGTGAGGTCGATCGGCATCGCGCCGAGCGACTGCGTGAGGTCGAGCACCAGCGCGGCGCCGGTTTCGCGGCACTTGTCCGCAATCCGCTCGAGGTCGAGTATTCGCCCGTCTGCCCAATGGCAATGTGGCAAGGCGGCGAGCCCGGTGTCGGGGCCGATCGCGTCGAGCACCGCTTCGGTCCAGTCGCTGTCCGCATCGCGCCGCGCCACGACGATCCGCGCGCCGCTATCGCGGGCGCGCTCGCGCCAGACATAGATGTTCGAGGGAAACTGGTCGGCAAGCGTGACGATTTCCTGCCCTTCGGCCAGCGACACATTGCGCGCTGCCACGGCGAGGCCGTAGCTCGCGGCGGGCACGATCGCGATGGTCGAGGGATCGACCCCCGCCAGCATCCCGGTGCGTTCGCGAAATCGCTCCGCCAGCGCGAAGAAATGGGGCGGCTGGAACTCCCAAGGAGACGCCTTGCGCCTTGTCCCCGCGTCCATCGCCTCGACCACCGCGTGGCTCAGCGGTGACATGTAGGCGCAATTGAAATAGTGGACGTCGTCCGGAATCGCGAAGCGGGAGCGCTGCGGAGCGATCGGAGCTTCCTCCATAGGCCGGTCGCTAGCTCACCACGCCTGCGCTCGCGAGCACCGCCAGCGTCAACACGTCGGGTGCGCTCGCGGTCATCGGGGCGATCTGCACAGGCTTTTCCATGCCGACCAGCATCGGCCCGATCGTGGCATTGCCCGCCAGTTCGCGCAGCATCTTGGCCGACAGGTTGGCCGATTGCAGCCCCGGCATGATCAGCACGTTGGCGGGACCAGACAGGCGGCTGAACGGATAGAGCGCCATGACCGTCTCGTTGAGTGCGGCGTCGGGCGCCATTTCGCCTTCGTATTCGAAGTCCACGCCCTCGTCGTCGAGGATGTGCACCGCGTCGCGGATGTTTTCGAGCCACTTGCCCTCGGGATTGCCAAAGGTCGAATAGGACAGGAATGCGACCCGTGGCTCGTGGCCGAGGCGGCGCGCGACGCGCGCGGTTTCCTTGGCGATATGCGCGAGATCCTTCGACGAGGGTCGCTCGTTGATCGTGGTGTCGGCGAGGAAAGTCGTGTGGTTCTTGCCGATCATCATGTGGATGCCGAACGGGATTTCGCCGGGCTTCGGATCGAGCACGCGATTGATTTCCCGCGCGGTCTGCGAGAACGTCCGCGTGATGCCCGAGATCATCGCATCCCCTTCGCCCAGCGCGACGAGCAGCGCGGCGAACACGTTGCGTTCCTGGTTCACCATCCGGCGGACGTCGCGCTCGGTGTAGCCGCGCCGCTGGAGGCGCGTGTAGAGGAAATCGACCATCGCCGGGATGTGGGGGCTGTCGGCCGAATTCTCGATCTGGAAGCTGTCGACATCGTCGACCCCGAGATTCCCGAGCGCGGCGCGGACCTTCTCTGTGCGCCCGACGAGGATCGGCTTGCCGTAGCCGAAATCGCGCAGCTGGATCGCGGCGCGCAGGATGACCTCTTCCTCGGCTTCGGCAAAGACCACCCGTTGCGGGTTTTTCTTGGCGTCCTCGTAGGTCCGGGTGAGGACCGCGGTGGTGGGGTTGAGTCGGCTCCTGAGGCTGAGGCGGTATTCGTCGAAATCCTCGATCGGCCTGGTCGCGACGCCGCTGTCCATCGCGGCCTTGGCGACCGCGGCGGAGACTACTTCCATCAGCCGCGGATCGAACGGAGCGGGAATGATGTATTCGGGCCCGAACTGCTGGTGCTTGCCATACGCCGCGGCGACTTCCTCGGGAACGCGCTCGCGCGCCAGCTCGGCGATCGCGTGCGCGGCGGCGATCTTCATCTCTTCGTTGATCGCGGTCGCCCGCACGTCGAGCGCACCGCGGAAGATGAAGGGGAAGCCGAGCACGTTGTTGACCTGGTTGGGGAAGTCCGACCGGCCGGTGGCGATAATCGCGTCGGGACGCACCTCCTTGGCCAGATCGGGCATGATTTCGGGCACCGGGTTCGCCATCGCGAAGATGATCGGCTGGTCGGCCATGTCCTTGACCCATTCGGGTTTGAGCGCGCCGGCTGCCGACAGGCCGAGGAAGATATCCGCGCCCTGCAGCGCCTCCTCGAGCGAACGGGCATCGGTCTCGACCGCATGCGCGCTCTTCCACTGGTCGACGTCGCTGCGACCCGGATAGATCGGTCCCGAACGGTCGCACATGGTGACGTTTTCGTGCGGGACGCCCATCGCCTTGATCAGTGCGGTGCAGGCGATCGCCGAGGCACCGGCGCCGTTGACCACCATCTTGACGTCCTTGAGATCGCGCCCGGTCAGGTGGCAGGCATTGATCAGACCGGCAGCGGCGATGATCGCGGTGCCGTGCTGGTCGTCATGCATGATCGGGATGTTCATCCTCTCGCGCAGGGCCTGCTCGATGATGAAGCATTCGGGTGCGGCGATGTCCTCGAGGTTGATCCCGCCGAAGCTCGGCTCGAGCAGGGCGACCGCCTCGATGAACTTGTCGGGATCCTCGGTGTCGAGCTCGAGATCGATCGCGTCGACATCGGCGAAGCGCTTGAACAGCACCGCCTTGCCTTCCATCACGGGTTTGGAGGCGAGGGCGCCGAGATTTCCGAGGCCGAGGATCGCAGTGCCGTTGGAGATGACGGCGACGAGATTGGCGCGCGCGGTGAAGTCGCTGGCGCAGCCGGGATCCTTGGCGATCGCCTCGACCGGGGCGGCGACGCCGGGGGAGTAGGCCAGCGCGAGATCGCGCTGGGTCGTCATCGGCTTGGTCGCGACGACCTCGATCTTACCGGGACGCCCGGTCGAATGGTAGAACAGCGCCTCGCGGCGGGTGAAATCGTCGGCTTCGTTCTCGGACAAGTCGGGTCTCTCCACTGGTTGCCACCGCCCCTAAACGATGCCTACGCTCAGCGATAGGGGATAGCTCGGCGGCGGGTGGTCTCTAACCCGTCTTGCCAATTTCCCCTTCCATCCTATTCCTCCCGCATGAACGAATCGAACGCGGGTTCACGCGAGGCGGAAAAGGCGCGATTGGCTGCGCTGGAAGCCCGTATGGCCCGAATGGAAGCGTCTGGCCCACGTTCGGCAAGGTTCAATCGCCTGCTCAAATATCTGCCCTTCGTGGCTCTTGGCAACGTAGCCCTGGCCTTTCCGGCGGTGCTGATTTCGCTCGCGGTCGCCTATTTCGCCTTCCAGCAAGCCGAGGCGACGGAAAAGATGCAGATCGCGGCAGTCTGGCCAATAGTTGCTTACGACACGGGCAATCTGTCGGCGGAAGGCGATCCGGTTCTGACGCTGAATGCCAGCAATAATGGCGTCGGCCCCGCTCGCATTCGCGGAATGGAAGTGAGTTATGAGGGCCGTACCTATCGCGACATAAGGATGTTGCTGCGCGATTGCTGTGCCGAGCCTGGCGAAACCATCGCGGTTGTCATGTCTGCCATCAATGGAGAGGTCCTCAAGTCTGGCGAAGAACTGTCATTTGTGCAGGTCACGCGGGATCAGACGAGTCCTCGGGTTTACGAGCGGTTCGAGGATGCACGGCTCTCGATCCGGGTCCGGATGTGCTATTGCTCGGTGTTCGACGATTGCTGGATCGAAGACTCGGCAGCTACGACGCAAGTGGTGGTAAAATCCTGCCCGGCGGACTGGACCCAGTTCGGTTTTCCTCAAGGCACCACTCACCCATCATGATGGCCTGCTGCGGTGCACGCCGCGACAGGGGATAGTGCAGACTGGCGTTTGGCGAATCGCTCCCGTCATCGCTAGCGTCGCGCGCCTGATGGCCGGACAAGTTACACCCATGATGGCGCAGTATCTCGCGCTCAAGGAGCAGGCGGGCGATTGCCTGCTGTTCTATCGCATGGGCGATTTCTTCGAATTGTTCTTCGACGATGCGAAAGTGGCCGCCGGGGTGCTCGACATCGCGCTGACCACGCGCGGCGAGCATGGCGGCGAACCGGTGCCGATGTGCGGCGTGCCGGTGCATTCGGCGGAGGGCTATCTCGCGCGCTTGATCAAGGGCGGCTGCCGGGTCGCGATCGCCGAACAGGTCGAGACGCCCGAGGAGGCCAAGGCGCGCGCCAAGCGCGAGGGCACTCCGGTGTCGAAGGCGCTCGTGGCGCGCGACATCGTGCGCTTCGTCACCGCCGGGACGTTGACCGAGGAAGCACTGCTCGAACCGCGCCGCGCCAATGTGCTGGCGGCAATCGCGCCGGTGCGCGGGAGCGTGGGCGTCGCCTCGGTCGATATCTCGACCGGGCGGATGGAACTGGAGGAATGCGGCGAGGGTGCGCTCGGCGCGCTACTCGCCCGGCTCGGCGCGAGCGAGGTGATCGCGCCCGAGGGCCGCGTCGATACCCCCGACGGCGCGATCGAGCGCGATGCGCGCGAATTCTCCAGCGAGAGCGGCGACAAGCGCCTCCGGGCGATCCATGAGGTCGCGACACTCGATGCATTCGGCACCTTCTCGCGCCCCATGCTGGCGGCGGCGGGCGGGTTGCTCGCCTATCTCGACCATGTCGGGCGAGGGACGATGCCGCTGTTGCTGCCGCCGGTGGCGCGCGACGGTGAGGGCACGCTGGCAATGGATGCGGCGACGCGTTCCAGCCTCGAAATCCTCGAGGCGCAGGGCGGCGGACGCAGGGGAAGCCTGGTCGCAGCGGTGGACCGCTGCGTGACCGGCGCCGGGGCGCGGCAGCTGGCCGAGGACCTGTCGGCCCCGCTGACCGACCGCGCAGCGATCGGCGAGCGGCTCGCGCTGGTCGGCTGGCTCCACGAAGACCAATTGCTTCGCGACGAGGTGCGGACCGCGCTCAAGTCGCTGCCCGACATCGGTCGCGCGCTGGGACGCGTGGTGGCCGGACGGGGTTCTCCGCGCGATCTCGGGCAGCTGCGCGACGGTCTGGGCATGGCGCGCCAATTGCGCGACCGGCTGAGGCAGGCCGAGGACCGGCCGCCATTGCTCGATGCCTTGCTGCCCGATTTGGCCGGCCATGGTGCACTGGCCGATCACTACGGCCGTGCGCTGGTGACGACCCCGCCGACCGAGCGCGCCAAGGGCGGCTTCATCGCTGAAGGCTACGACCACGCGCTCGACGACTTGCGCCAGACTTCGGGCAATGCCCGGCGCGCGATCGCCGCGCTCGAGGCGAAATACCGCGACGAGACCGGCGTGGGATCGCTCAAGATCAAGCACAATGGCGTGCTCGGCTACTTCATCGAGGTGCCCGCCAGGCACGGCGATGCTCTGATGGCGGCCGACAGTGGCTTCACCCACCGCCAGACGCTCGCCAATGCGGTGCGGTTCAATTCGCTGCACCTGCACGAGGAAGCGAGCCGGATTGCCGAGGCGGGTGTGCATGCGCTGGCGGCCGAAGAGGCGCATTTCGAGGAACTGGTCGAGGAAGCGGTCGCCGCGCGCGAAGCGATCGCCCGTACCGCCGCCGCACTGGCAAGGATCGACGTCGCCGCCGGCAATGCAGAGCGCGCTGCAGAGGACGGCTGGACGATGCCGGAGGTGGTCGACGCGCCGTGTCTCGAGATCGAGGGCGGTCGCCACCCGGTGGTCGAAGCCGCGCTCGCGGGCTCGGGCGAACGCTTCGTCGCCAATGACTGCACGCTGAGCGAGACCGACCGGCTATGGCTCGTCGGCGGCCCCAATATGGGCGGCAAGTCGACCTTCCTGCGCCAGAATGCGCTGATCGTCCTGCTCGCGCAGGCTGGCTGCTTCGTGCCTGCAAGCGCGGCCAGGATCGGTCTGGTCGACCGCTTGTTCAGCCGCGTCGGCGCTTCGGACAACCTCGCGCGCGGACGTTCGACCTTCATGGTCGAGATGGTCGAGACCGCGGCGATCCTGAGTCAGGCGACCGAGCGCAGTTTCGTGATCCTCGACGAGGTCGGACGCGGGACCTCCACCTATGACGGGCTCGCGCTGGCCTGGGCGGTGGTCGAGGCGGTGCACGACACGATCGCATGTCGCTGCCTGTTCGCGACGCATTATCATGAGCTCGCGCTGCTGGCCGATCGCTGTGAAGCGCTCTCGCTGCATCACGTGCGTGCGCGCGAGTGGAAGGGGGATCTCGTGCTGCTCCACGAGGTGGCCGAAGGCTCGGCCGACCGCTCATACGGCCTCGCCGTAGCCAAGCTTGCGGGCGTTCCCGCAGCGGTGGTGAAGCGCGCGCGATCGGTGCTCGACAAGCTCGAAAGGGGACGTGCCGAAACCGGCGGAATCGCGGCGGGACTGGGCGACCTGCCGCTATTCGCGGCGGCGGTCGAGGCCGAGGAAGAGCAGTGCGATACGCTGCGCGACGAACTCCGGGCGCTTGATATCGATGCGCTCAGCCCCCGCGACGCACTCGAAAAACTCTACGAGCTGAAGCGCGAGGCGGGCGAGCGCTGAGATTTGCCTTTCGCCAAGGGCGAGCTAGAGTTTGCCGATGGCACAGGACGATCCGCCCGCAGACGAGGACAAGAACACGCATTGGGCGGAGGTGCGCACCGACCTTGCCGAAGACCGCAACATCATGGCGATGGAGCGAACCTTCGCCGGGTGGATGCGCACCGCTTTCGCCGCGATCGGGATCGGGCTCGGCTTTCGCGCGCTATTCGGCGCGTGGGATCCGAGCTGGGTCCCCAAGCTGATCGCCAGCGCCTTCATCCTCGGCGGGGCCTGGCTGGCGATCAGCGCCCAGCGCCGCGCCTGCCATACGCTCGCGCGGCTCGACACGCACCAATTCGAGCCGATCTCGACGCCCAACTTTCGCGGCATGGCCTACGGAGTGGCGTTCGGCGCCGCGGTGCTCACGGTCGGTTTGTGGTGGTAGGCTGAAGCCCCGGAAAGGACGTGACGCGGATCAGGTCCCGTCACCGCGCAGCCCGTCGGGCTTCTTGTCCGTGCCGAACTTGTCGACATTGTCGTCGTGGTTCGGTTCGCCCCGATAGGCGTCCATGTCGACCCGACCCGAACTTTCCATGTCGCGCATGTGGTCGATCGTATCCTGGGTCGAATCGCCCATGAGGCCCGATTTGTTCGGCCCCTTCTCGCTTTCGGTCGGCGAGCGCGTTTCCTCGGTTAACGTCTCGGCCTGTTCGGTCACTTCCTGCGCCTGACTGCGATGATCGTCCTGCTCGTCATTATGCGTTTCGGGGGCTAGGCCGGCCTGGCGCTGTTCCTGGCTCTTCGGTCCGTCGGTCATGGATATCTCCTTTGCCCCATCAACCGACCGCAGCCCGTTCGAGTTCCGCCTAGATCGCGCCTATCTCGGGCCGCTTGCGCCGGGTGGCGATCCAGCAGCCCGCCACGATCAGCAGCACGCCGGATATCGTCGTCAGCGGGACGGCCTCGCGAAAGAACAGCCATCCGAACAGGCTCGCCCACAGGAAACCCGAATATTCCATCGGCACCAGCACTTGCGCCTCTTCGCGGGCATATCCCCATGCGAGCGCCGCGGCGCCGACCACGGTCAGCAGCGCGGCAGCGGCGAGATCGCCGGTTACCGCCGCGTCCGGCAGGATGAGAAACCACGGCGCACCGAAGGCGAGCACCAGCCCCCCGATCCCGCTATGGAAGGTGGCAATTTCGAGCGGCTTGGCGACCAGCGCCTGCTGCCGCCCGAGCACGAGGTTGTAGGCGTAGAGCAGGGCGGAGAAAGTGATCGCGGCGAGGCCCAGCGCGGCATCCTCGGTCATTCGCTCGCGGCCGATCCGCCCGCCCACGATCACCAGCGTGCCGGCGAGGCCGAGCAATGCCGCCCAGATCGCCTCCCGCCGGATTTGCTCCTTGAGCAGCAGCGCGGCGAGATAGAGCGAGAGGATCGGCGCGAAAAAGCTGATCGCGATCGTCTCGGCGATCGGTAGCTTGGTCAGCGCGTAGAAGAAGGTCAGCGCCATGAAGGCGGAGATCACGCCGCGGATCAGGTGGAAGCGCAGCGGCTTGCGCGCGGGCCAGCGCCCACCTGCGGCAAGCCACACAGGCGCGGCGATGGCAAAGCCGATCCCGTAACGCAGCACCGCCGCGCTATAGGCCCCGATCGCCAGCGCCGCGCCCTTCATGAAGGCGTCCATCAACGACAGGCACGCGACCCCGGCGAGCGCGGCAAGAACGGGCATGAGGTGAAGGTGACGGTCCGGCATGGCGTGCCTCATGCGCGGCGAATGACTGCGCGACAAGCGCCGCGATTCAGTTACGCGACAGCTACCCACATGCTATAAGCGCACGACGTTGGCGGGAGATTCCGCCGAAGACAGGGATCAAGATGAATACCAGGACCATTCTTTCGCTCGGCGCTGCGACGCTGTTGGTGACCCCGCTGGCCGCAGGCGCGCAGGAAGCCGACGCGGAAACCGAGATTTCGACCGATTCGATGGCGGTCGACCGGGTGACGGTCGAACAGGAAGTCTCGCAGGCGGTGGTCCAGGACATCCCGCCCGAGGCCGATCCCGACCCGGTCGGTGAATGGTCGGTCAAGCACGCCGAGGCGCTCCTCGCCGCGGTCGAGAACATCGGGACCGAGGGCCTGATACCCGCCGACTACGAGCCCGAAGCGCTGCGTGCCGCGATCGACGCGGGCGAAGGCGAAGCGCTCGATACGCTCGCCAGCCGGATCTTCGTCTACCTGGTCGAGGATCTGCGCGACGGGCGCACCCCGATGGACGCGCGCCGCCAGTGGTTCGTGGTCGATCCCGACGCCGATCGCCTGCCGACCTTCACCGTGATGGAGCAGGCGCTTGCAAGCGGCGATATTGCCGGGGCGCTGGTGGGGCTGGCGCCCGAGCATCGCGACTACGCTGCGCTCAAGGCCGAACTGGCGAAGACCACCGAGACGAAGAAGCGTAAGCTGATCATGGCGAACATGGATCGCTGGCGTTGGCTCCCGCGAGAGCTGGGCCGATTCTACCTCCTCACCAATGTCCCCGAATACAAGCTGCGCGTGACCGTGGGCGACAAGGTACTGTTCAATTACCGCACCATCGTGGGCAAGCCGGGCCGCACCGCGACCCCGCAGCTCGCCGAAACGGTCGAGGGCGTGGTCTTCAACCCGACCTGGACGGTGCCGCAATCGATCGTGAAAGGCGAAGGGCTTGGCGCGAAGGTGCTGAACAATCCTGCCTGGGCACGTGCCAACGGCTATGTCGCGACCAGAGGGGAGAATGGCTGGGTGACTGTCGTGCAGCAGCCCGGTCCGGGCAATTCGCTCGGCCGGATGAAGCTCGACATGCCCAACCCGCACGCAATCTTCATCCACGATACGCCGGCGAAATCGCTGTTTGCCCAAGATTACCGCGCACTCAGCCATGGTTGCATCCGCACCGAACATGCCGACGAACTCGCGATCACGATGGCGATCGTCGGCAAGGGCGCGACGCGCGACGAGGCGGTCGAGATCGCCGCGTCGGGCAAGTACACCAAGGTCCCGCTGGAGCGGAAATGGCCGGTCTACATCACCTATTTCACGATGGGGACCGACGTCGACGGCAAGATGAAGACCTTCGGCGACATCTACGACCGCGACGCGCCGGTGCTCGCGAGCTTCGACGCCGAGCGCGTCGGCAACCGTGCGCGCGTCACCAGCGAGAAGGCGGTCGCGATCGAAGCTCCCGGAGCCTAGTAGATCCCCGGATTGGTGCGCTGTTCGTCGCGCGGGGGATCGGGCTGGAGGATTTCGGCCTGCTGGAAGGGCGGAATGATCTCGCCGCCGTCGGGCGCGATGCCATAGCTGTCGGCCAGCAGCAGCTTGCCGCCGGCGAGATGCAGCTTGGCCTCGTCGAAATCCTTCGGGTCCATTGCGAAACAGCCGTTCGAACGGCCGAGCCGACCCCACCGCTCGACATGTTCGGCGCGGGCATAGGTGGCCTGGTGCATCACGATCGCTCGGTCGAGCGCGTTGGAATTGGTCGCATCGAGCCCGTCTAGCCGGATCGAGACGCCGTAGCGCCCGGTGTACCAGCCACGGGTGAAATAGGCCCCGCGGCTCGTCGCATTCGAGCCCTCGACATTCGAAAAGTTTTTGAGCCAGCCATCGTGCTGCGGGTCCGACCCCGTGCCGTGCGAGCACAGGTAGGAATGCACGCGCTCGTTCGCGAGATCGACGAAATGCAGCCGTTCATTGGCCGAATGCAGGCCGAAATCGGCGATCCCGACGACATCCTTGTGCCACAGCAGTGCGCCGTGTTCCTCGATGCCCCGGCGGGCGATCTCGAACAGGCGCCGATCGCGCGGCGAATGGGTCGCAACCTGGGCGGAAAGGCGCGCGGGAAGCGCCGCAACGGCACCGAAGGCGAGCCCTGACTTGATCAGTGTGCGTCGATCCATAACCCCTTCATAGCACATTTGCGGTTTAGCAAAGCCTGAATGCGATGCGATTATCCGCGGCTGCGATGGATCGTGGCGAAGGAGGCCGGGCGCGAACACGGCCATCCGATGCGACTTCAGGCGCCGACGCATTGGCGGGCGGCGCCGATCGCCCCGTCGCGGACCTTGCCCATATAGGCGCGCGACAGGCGGTTGAACTCGCTGCGTTCCATCCCGAGTCGCTCGGCGGCCTCGGCGTCGGGCACGCCGCGCTCGAGCGAGTAGAGCTTGTCGATGAAAGCGCGTTCCTCGCTGTTGAGCGTTTCGAACGCCTTGTCGGCCATGCAGGCGCATTCGCTTTCGGTCAGTCGACCGTTGCCGCTAGAAAAACAGCTTTCGGCCATTTCCTGTTTCGCTTGCCCGATACCCGAGCCGCAACCGGCGAGCGTGGCGCCGAACACGACCAGCGCAATCATGGATTTCTTCATCTGGGTCCTCCTGTTTACCGCCGCGAGCATGGCGGACCGGGTAAACATTCGACACAGACGCTTTCTGTCAAGCGAGCCGGGGCTCGGTCACTCCGCCGCCACCGCGTCGGCATTGCCGGCATCGCTCATCTGGTCCTCGATCATCGCCGCGCGCTGTTCGACGAGGTCGACGATGTGATCGAGCATGTCGCCCGATTTCACGTGGTGGTCGGTCACGCCCGAGAGGTAGACCATGTGCTTGCCGTTGCCGCCGCCGGTGATGCCGATATCGGTTTCGCGCGCTTCGCCCGGGCCGTTGACGACGCAGCCGAGCACCGAGAGGCTCATCGGGGTCTTGATGTGCTGGAGCCGCTCCTCGAGCGCCTGCACGGTGCGGATCACGTCGAAGCCCTGCCGTGCGCAGGAGGGGCAGGAAATGACGCGCACGCCGCGGGTGCGCAGGCCAAGTGCCTTGAGGATCTCGAAGCCGACCCGGACCTCTTCCTCGGGTTCGGCGGAGAGCGAGACGCGGATCGTGTCGCCGATCCCGGCCCACAGCAGCGAGCCGATCCCGATCGAGCTCTTGACCGTCCCGCCGATCAGCCCGCCCGCCTCGGTGATGCCGAGATGCAAGGGGCAGTCGACCGCTTCGGCGAGGCCGTGGTAGGCGGCCACCGCGAGGAACACGTCGCTGGCCTTCACCGCCACCTTGTAGTCGTGGAAATCGTGGTCCTGCAGCAGCTTGATGTGGTCGAGCGCGCTTTCGATCAGCGCCTCGGGGCAGGGCTCGCCGTATTTCTCGAGCAGGTCTTTTTCGAGGCTGCCCGCGTTCACGCCGATGCGGATCGCGCAACCGTTCGCCTTGGCCGCGCGAACGACTTCGGCGACGCGTTCGCTGCTGCCGATATTGCCCGGGTTGATGCGCAGGCAGGCCGCGCCCTTGTCGGCGGCCTCGAGCGCGCGCTTGTAATGGAAATGGATGTCGGCAACGATCGGGATCGCTGCGGCCCTGGTGATCTCGTCGAAGCGCTCGGTCGCCTCGGCGGTGGGGCACGACACGCGGATGATGTCCGCGCCCGCCTCCTCGCAGCGGCGGATCTGGTCGATCGTCGCCGCGACGTCCTCGGTCGGCGTGTTGGTCATGGTCTGCACGGTGATCGGTGCATCGCCGCCGACCGGCACGCTGCCGACCATGATCTGGCGGGATTGACGGCGCTCGATCGTGCGCCAGGGACGGATGGAATCTAGGCTCAAGGCTCAAATCCTAACGGGCATGGACCGGGTGTTACACTGTCCAGGGGAAAGAAAAGACGACCGCGCGCAGCGCTGTGCGCCGCCCATATGGGCGCTATGTTGCACGATTGCGATACGCGGGAACATGGGCCCTGCATAACAGGCCCGGCGCGCTTAGGAAAACGCCTTAGAAGCGCGTCGATAGCGAGAAGGCGAGCACGTCTGCATCGCCGGTGCTGTTCGAGCGGGTGACCACGCTCGTCTGCGCCGGCGTACCGGGATAGAACACAGTCTGACGCGCGATCGGCTCGCTCGAGACGAAGACGTGGCTGTAGGCGAGGTTCACCGCCATGTGATCGGTCAGGCGATAGGTCGCACCGGCGCTGGCCCACAGCCGGTCGCCATCGGGCACGCGGGTCGAGCGGAAAGTGTCGCCGACCGGGCTTTCGTCCCACATCGTGCCCGCGCGCAGCGTGAGCTTGTCGGAGAAGTCATATTCGCCGCCCGCCGCGATCGACATCGTGTCCTCGTAGTTCTGCGGGCTGCTGGTCGGTGGGAATCCGGGGGCGATGAAGTCGATCCGGTCGAAATCGCTCCAGTCGTAATGGCGCGCGGTAGCATAGCCGCGCCACTTGCCGCCGGGGTCGATCGCGACCGAGAGCGTGGCGATATCGGGCATGGTGATCGGCGTGGTCGCGTCGAACGTGCCGTTCTGCGGCGCGAGCGGTCCGGCGAGGCCCGAGATCTCGAGCGGCCCTTCGAGCGTGTGGTCGACCTGCGAACGGTAATGTGCACCGAAGCGCAGCGGGCCGGCCTTGAACAGCGCGCCGACATTGAAGCCGAACGAGATATCGTCGCCTTCGATCGCGAAGCGCCCGTCGGGCGCGGTCGGCGAGAGGTTGGGCAGCGCGTTGACCAGCGTGGTGTCGATATACTGGATGTCGATCCCGCCGCCGAGCGAGAGGTTCTCGGTCAGCTTGACCGCGACGCTCGGCTGGACGTTGAAGGTCAGCAGGTCGGCCTGCACCGCATCGAAGCGGCCGAAGAAATCGTCCTCGTAGCCCGATGCGACGCCGAACGGGCTGTTGACGCCGACACCGACCCACACGCGGTCGCTGACCTGTGCACTGGCATAGAAGCTCGGGATCGGGATCGGCTGGGCGAACGGATTGCCGCCGTCGCTGCCGGTAACGGGAACGGTCCCCGCCAGGCCCGGCACGGTGCGCGTCGATCCGGCGTTGTCCTGCTGCGCGGTGACGAACAGCAATTGCCCGCCGCCCTCGATATTGATGCCTTCGAGTTCGGTCATCCCCGCCGGGTTGAAGAAGATCGTCGCGCCGCTATCGGCGGCGGCAGCTTCGCCGGAATAGGCGCGACCGGCCTCGATTCCGGACTGCTCCTGGACGTAGAATCCACCTGCAACGGCAGGTGTGGCAACGAGCGCGCTCGATAGGCCGAGCGCAGCGATGAAAGGCTTGTTCTGCATCTGGATATCTTCCTACAGGCCAGCCGTGGCGGCAAGCCGTTCCTTTGCGTTTCACTTAACGGTTGAATTTTCGTGGCGCTTAGGCCGCACCGCGTTGCCAACGCCGCAGCTTTGGGCGAGACGGGGTCGGTGACCGACAACGAAGCCGCCCGCGAAGACGATGCCGATGGCCCGCTGCTGTTCGGACGCGTCCTCGACGGCGAGGGCGGGGCGCGAGTGATCGGCTGGGACGAAGCGCGGGACTGGAAGCCCGCCGCCCCGGGCGAGATCATGTGGGTCCACCTGTGTCGCAATCGCGCGGGCGTGACCGAGTGGTTGCGCGACGGTCTCCGCCTGCCCGAACCGACCTGGGAACTGCTGGTCTCCGACCGCACCCGACCGCGCGCATTCCGCGAAGGCGGTACGCTGGTCGCGACGCTGCGCGGGATCAACTTCAACCCGGGGGCCCAGCCGGAGGACATGATCTCGATGCAATTGTGGTGCGATGGGGCGCGGCTGGTCACGCTGCGGCGCCACCCGATGCAGTCCCCGCGCCGCGTGCTGAAGGCGATCGACGACGGCATCGGCCCGCGCGATTGCGGGGCGATCGTGACCGAACTGGCCGAAAACCTCGTCACAAGGATGAACGCTGCGATCGTCGACATGAACGACCATATCGACGAGCTCGAACAGGCCGATCTCGAGGGCGATACCGACAGCATGCTCGACAGGATCACAAGCATCCGGCGCAACTGCCTTGCCCTCAAGCGTCACATGGGTCCGCAGCACGTCGCGCTCGAGGCGATCAGCCGCGAGGCGCCGCCATGGTTCGAGGATCACGACCGCCGCGAGATCGCCGAGACGATCGACCGGCTGCGCCGCTACCTCGACGACATCGATATCTCGAAGGAAAGCGCGATGGTGATGCAGGACGAGCTGCGCGCCCGCGCGCTCGCGGCGAACGAACGCGCGACCTACATGCTCACCATCGTGGCGGGAATCTTCCTGCCGCTCGGATTTCTCACCGGCCTGTTCGGGATCAATGTCGGCGGGATGCCCGGATTGGAAGATCCCGAAGCGTTCTGGTGGGTCGTCGGCCTGTGCATCGCGATCATGTTCGCGCTCTATTTCCTGTTCCGGAAACTGCGCTGGCTGTGATCGCGCGGGACGGCGCTGGTCCGGGCCAGCTCAGTCGTCGTGCTCGATTACCTTGATCGCTTCTGGCAGCGCCTGCTTCAACTGGCCGAGCAGGGCTTCGCATTCCTCGTGACGCCCATCTTCGAGGCATTGCAATGCCTCGGCGAGCTTGCGATCGACCGCGCCCAGCATCTGGCGGCAGTTCTTGTTTGCATGGTTGAGCCGGTGGATGCGTTCTTCCGGGGTCATGATCTGTTCGGGCGCCACACCGCGCCCGCCTCCGTTAAGGGTTCCTTCTCGATCGTGTTCGCGGGGAACACGGTGCCGGTGAAGCAGACGGGGCGCGGGATCGAAATCCCGCGCCCCGCCGCATTGCCATCGCCGTCGATCACGCGCCGGGGGGCAGCGGATCTTCCGAGCCCTTGGTCGAACGCCGGCGCGGCGGCTTGGGTGCCGGTGGCACGCCATCGCCCGCCGCGTCGTCCATCTGTTCGAGCTTGCGCGCGGCCCAGTCGCGGCCGCCGAGGCCGAAGGCCAGCGCACCCGCCACCGAGACACCGATCACGATCGCGGTGAATGCGGTTTCGGTGATGATGTCGCCGACGCCGGTGAAGCTCAGGCCCATGAAGGTGAAGAGGATGATGGTCGCCCACTTCACGATCGAGCCCGCGGACGACCCGCTCTCCGCCCCGTCGATGATCCGCTGGAGCATGTTGGCGAGCAAGAAGCCCACCCCGATCACGACCGCGCCGAACACGACCTTGCCGCCCAGTTCGAGGACCTCGTTGAGCAGCGCTGTGAGTTCCGGGAAGCCGAGCAGCCTGGTCGCCGCGATGGCGAAGAACAGGATGATCGCGACCTGCACGACGCGTGCGATCACGCTCGATGCGCGCGTGTCGTGGGGCAGGATCTCGGCGGCCTGCAGCGAACGGTCGACGCCGAGCCCGGCGAGGATTTCCTTGAGGAATTCCACCACGAAGCGGCTGATGACGTAGCCGATGCCGAGCAGGATCGCCGCCCCGATGATCCGCGGGATCGCGTCGAAGATCAGCTGAAGCATGTTGCTCGCTGGAGCCATCACGCTGTCGAGGTTGAGCGCATCGAGCGCGAGGATCGAGACGAACACCACGATGATCGCGTAGATCACGGTGCCGATGGTCTTGCTGATCGTGCTGTTGCCGGTGACGGTGTCTACCCCGCCGCGATTGGCCCATTTGTCGAAATCGACCGTCTGCAGCGTCGTCGTGACGAGGTCGCGCACGATCTTCGCGACCATCAGGCCGATGAAGAAGATGAGCCCCGCACCGACCAGGTTCGGGATGAAGTCGACCACGTTGGCGAGCAGCGCGTTGATCGGCTCGGCCACCGAAGCGAGGCCGAGCACGGTCAGCAGGACGAGCAGCCCGAACAGCCAGATCAGCAGGCTGACGATCTCGCCCAGCGATTCACCGAGCGATCGCCCGCTGCCGGTCCCGCGCTGGAAGAAGGAAATCTTGTCGACAAGCTTGGCGAATGCCCATTTCGCCGCCCGTGCAGCCACCCAAGTGGCCAGGAGGATGACGACGGCGAGCCCGATCTTCTCGAGAACCTCCATCGCGACATCCTGGTCCCAACGATAATTCCCTAGTTGCATATCGTTTCCTTCCCCGTGTTTATGATGAGGCCCAAATTAACAGGTTGCGGGGCTTTAACCAAATGGCGTGTGCATAATCTGGCCTCTTGCCAATCGCCGGGCGCGGTTACACAACCGCCGGCATGCGTATTCTCAGCCAGTTCTTCGCCGCCCCCGTTCTCGCTTTCGCCGGGCTTCTCCTTCTTCTCGCTGCCCCGGCGTCCGCACACGATCCCGAATGGTCGATCGCGATCCATGGCGGCGCGGGCACGATGTCGCCCGAGCGGATGGATGCGGAGACCCGCGCCGAATACGAGGCTGCCCTGCAGGCCGCGCTCGATGCCGGGTCGAAAGTGCTCGCAGAAGGCGGAACCGCGATGGACGCGGTGGTCGCCGCGATCACGCTGATGGAGGACGATCCCAAGTTCAACGCCGGGCGCGGCGCGGTCTTCACCTGGGACGGGGTCAACGAACACGACGCCTCGATCATGGACGGCCGCACCCGCGATGCGGGCGCCAGCACCGGCACGCGCAACGTCCGCCACCCGATCCTGCTCGCGCGTGCGGTGATGGAGGACAGTCCCCACGTATTCTTGAGCCGCGAGGGGGCGGAGCAGTTCGCGGCGGAACAGGGGCTCGAGCTGGTCGACCCGGCGTGGTTCGGCACCGACGGTCGCCGCGAGGCTCTCGATCGCTACAAGGCGGCGCAGATGGAAGAGCAAGGCATGAGCCAGCTCGCAATCGATACCAAGTTCGGCACGGTCGGCGCGGTCGCGCGCGACAGCAACGGCAACCTGGCCGCCGGCACCTCGACCGGCGGGATGACCGGCAAGCGCTGGGGACGGATCGGCGATTCGCCGATCATCGGATCGGGCACCTATGCCGACAATCGCGCCTGCGCCGTCTCCGCGACCGGCTGGGGCGAATATTTCATCCGCACCAACGTTGCCGCCGAGATCTGCGCGCGGATGCGGATGAAGGGCGAGAGCGCGAAGGTCGCGGGCGAAGCGGTGATCGCCGAAATGGGCGCGCTCGGCGGTAATGGCGGTGTGATCGTCGCGGGCGCGAACGGCGATCTCGCCTTCGCCTTCGACACCACCGGCATGTATCGCGGGCGCGCCGATTCCGAGGGATTGAACGAAGTGGCGATCTTCGCCGGCGAAGATGGCGGTGAGGACGACTGATCCTGCGCCTTCGCACCCTTGCCTTGATCGGCTCCCGCTCCTAAGGCGGCGCGCAAACTTCCATCACTAGCAAAGACGCGAAAACGCCATGGACGATCGGACCAACACAACCTTCGGCTGGATCCTCTTTTCCGGGATCGTGCTGCTCGGCGGCGCGAGCCTCTCCTCGCATTATTTCCAGGCTGACAAGCCGCACGCGCCCGAAGAAGGTGGCTACTTCATCGAAGGTGCGGCGGAAGAAGGTGGCGAGGACGATGGTCCCGCGCTGGCGACGCTGCTCGCCAATGCCGATCTCGCCGCGGGCGAGCAGGTCTTTGCAAAGTGCTCCGCCTGCCACACGGTCACCCCGGGCGGCGCCGACGGCATCGGCCCCAACATCCATGCCATCATGGGTGCGCCGATCGCCTCGGGTTCGTTTGCCTATTCGGCCGACCTCAAGGGCGTCGGCGGCACCTGGACCTGGGAACAGATGGACGCCTGGCTCGCCAGCCCGCGCAAGTTCGCCGCGGGGACCAAGATGAGCTTCGCCGGTCTCGGCAAGCCCGAAGACCGCGCCAACCTGATGGCATGGCTCAACACGCAGGGTTCGAACATCGCGCTGCCGCCGCCCCCGGTCGAAGAGCCCGAGGAAGGTGACGCCCCGGCCCAGGACAATGGCGAGATGGGCGAACAGGTCGGCACCGACTTCGACGATGCCACCGCGGTCGCGCAGCCCGACCCCGAGCTGAAGGGCGATCCCAAGGCGACCGACGTCGATCCCGAATAAGTCGGTTTCCGGGGGCGTCTAGTCGCGCCCCTTGAAGCCTTTCGCCACCACGTACCATTCGGGCGAGCCCTTGCGGCTCGCCTCGGGCTTGGCGTGCTTGACGCTTTTGAAGTGCTGCTTGAGCACCGAGAGCAGTTCCGCGTCGGTGCCGCCGGCGAACACCTTGGCGACGAAATTGCCGCCCGGCACGAGCGTCTCGATCGCGAAATGCGCGGCGGTCTCGACCAGTCCCGCCGTGCGCAACTGGTCGGTCGTCTTGTGGCCGGTGGTATTGGCGGCCATGTCCGACAAGACGAGGTCGGGCGGCCCGCCCAGCGCGTCGCTCAGCGCATCGGGCGCCGCATCGTCCATGAAATCCATCTGCAGCAGCGTCACGCCCTCGATCGGCTCGGTCTCGAGCAGGTCGATCCCGACCAGCTCGGCCTTCGGCGCGACCTCGCGTACCAGTTGCGCCCAGCTGCCCGGCGCGACGCCGAGGTCGACCACGCGTCGCGCTCCGCGCAGCAGGTCGAACTTCTCGTCGATCTGCTTCAGCTTGTAGGCGGCACGGCTGCGATAGCCATCCTGCTTGGCCTGCTTGACCCACGGATCGTTGAGCTGGCGTTCGAGCCAGCGGCGCGAGCTTTCGCTGCGTCCGCGGGCTTTCTTCACCCGCCGGACCGGGTCCTTTCCCGAACGGCTCATGCTGTATCTCCCCGACCGGCGACGATTTCGCGGCGCGCCTGCTCGCCCTGCAGCCCCGATGCCATCATCGAGCGCAGGATTCCCTCGCGGATGCCGCGATCGGCCACGCCGAGCCGCTCGGCCGGCCACAGGTCGAGGATCGTCTCTAGGATCGCGCAGCCTGCTACCACCAGCTCGGCGCGGTCATGGCCGATGCACGGCACCTCGCCGCGTTCCTCGGGCGAGAGCGAGGACAGCCGCTCGGCGATGTCGCGCATGCCTTGGCTCGGCATGATCAGACCATCGACCGCGCCGCGATCATATTGCGGCAGTTCGAGGTGCAGGCTGGCGAGCGTGGTCACCGTGCCGCTGGTGCCGAGCAGCCGGAGCCCGCCTTCGCCGAAGCGGCTCTCGCGCCGCGACGGTGCGATCCGCTCGGCGAATTCGGCAAAGGAATCGGCCACCGTCTCGCGCATCCTGGCATAGCGCGCCAGCCGCGCCGCCCGGCTGCCTTCGGTCTCGGGTCCCTCGGGCTCGGGCCCGATCTCCTCGGTCAGCGAAACCACTCCCCACGGCACGCTCTGCCAGTCGATGATGGTGGGAATGGTGCCCCCGGTCTCGACCAGCACCAGCTCGGTCGAACCGCCGCCGATATCGAAGATCATCGCCGGACCTTCGCCGTGTTCGAGCAGGACGTGGCAACCGAGCACCGCGAGCCGAGCCTCCTCGCGCGCGGAGATGATGTCGAGCACGATCCCTGTTTCCTTGCGCACCCGCTCGATGAATTCGGCGCCATTGGCCGCGCGGCGGCAGGCCTCGGTCGCGACCGAACGCGCGAGGTGCACTCGGCGGCGGCGCAGCTTGCCCGCGCAGACATGCAGCGCGGCGAGCGTGCGTTCCATCGCCTCGTCGGACAGCCTTCCATTGAGCGCCAATCCTTCGCCCAGCCGCACGACCCGGCTGAAGGCGTCGATCACGGTGAAGTTTTCGCCCTCGGGCCGCGCGATCAACAGGCGGCAATTATTGGTACCGAGATCGAGCGCGGCATAGGCCTGCCGGTGGTGTGGGGTGCGAATGAAAGGGTTGCGGGCGGGCGTGGCCCGGCCGTTCTTGCTGCCGCTGCCGGAAACCGACGAGGCCGGTTTGCCGTTGTCCCGGTGCTGGCCGGGCGGGCGCGAGGCGTGTGGGGAAGCCTTTCCGTTATGCGAGTGGCCCTGCGACCTGCCGTTCCCGCCGGACCTGTGCTCCCGGTCCCGATTATGTGCCCCGCGCACTGCCGACGGATCGTCTTCCGCCATGATACGCGTGTCTCTTGTTCTTTCGCCCGCGAGCAGGGGCCCGCGGGAACCTGTCACCGAACCTAGGGCAAGCGATTCGAATCGGCAAGTTCGGTTCGGATTCGGGACCGATCGGGGGGTGCGAAGGCTTGCGATCGCTATGCTTGACGAATCCCCGGCACCGACCTAGATGCGCGCCTCCGATTGCCCCGTCGTCTAATGGTAAGACTGCGGACTCTGACTCCGTCAATTGAGGTTCGAATCCTCACGGGGCATCCAATTCCTCGCCAGAACAACCTCGCGAGCCGGTCTCGCCGGATCGCATGCGCGCGCGCGGACATGGCCGGCGGCGGCCTTGGGCGAATCACGGTTTCATTTTGCTCCGGGCTGGGTGTTAGCCCTTGCCGAATCCTACGCGGGGGACCGCGGCCCAGGTGGAGTCCTTCTTCATGAAACGTCGGATGCCCTGAAGGCGATACCAGAGGTTTATCTGGCGATAGCCGAAGTTCTCGATCACCGCGGCGATGCCGATGCGGACGAGATCGGTGGCGGTGGGGGTGCGGCGCAATTGCTGTTCCTCGAGCGCCAAGGTGCCGAGGCTGAGCACGCAGCCGAAAACCACCGAAACGAAGAAGAAGGCGAGCGCCATCATCGGGTCGAGCAGGCCGAGCAAGGCCGCCGCGGGCAGCACCAGGTAGCCGAGCAGTTCAGCCGGCGGGCCGATGATATCCTCGAGCACGATCTGCGGCATGGCGAGCATCCCGATCCGACCGTAGCGCGGGTTGAAGATCATGCCGCGATGGCACTGAAGCGTTTCAAGAGCACCCTGCTGCCAGCGCTTTCGCTGGTTATCGAGTCCGTCGAGCGCGGCCGGCGCCTCGGTCCAGCAGACGATGTCGGGAACGAAGGCCATCCGGTATTCGCGCTCGCGATCGCGCATATGGCGGTGCATGCGCACCACCAGTTCGAGGTCCTCGCCGACGGTATCGTGGCGGTACCCGCCCATCTCGACGAGGGTCGAGCGGCGGAACAGGCCGAATGCGCCGGAGATCAGCATCAGCGTGTTGGTGTGGGCATTGGCAACCCGGTTCATCAGGAAGGCCCGGAGATATTCGACCGTCTGGAAACGCGGCACGAGGCTCTTGGAGATGCCGATCTTCTGCAGCGAGCCGCCCTTGATGGTGCAGCCGTTGGCGATGCGGATCGCGCCGCCTACGGCGATCAGCCTCCCGTCGTCATACATGAACGGTTCGGCCGCGCGCAGAAGACCGTCGGGTTCGATGATCGAATCGGCGTCGATCACGCAGACCAGCGGGGTCCGCGCGAATCCGATCCCGGCATTGGCGGCGTCGGCCTTGCGTCCGTTCTCCTTGTCGACGACGAGCAGGTTGGGATAGCGGCGCGACCTGTAGGTGGCGCGAATGCGGGTCTGCTGGAGTTCGGCGATCTGGGTGCGGCTGGTTTCCTCCATCCCGAACGATCGCACCAGCTGGCCCAGCGTATCGTCCTTCGACCCGTCATTGACCACGATCACCTCGTGCTCGGGATATTCGAGCGCGAGCAGCGCCTTGACGCTCTGCACGATCGACAATTCCTCGTTGTAGGCGGGCGCGATCACGGTGATCGGCATGGCGAGGTCGGCGTAGCGGTTCCACAGGTCGCGCGCGCCCTCGCCGGGCTTGACCCGGGTTGCGAACACCCACGCCGCGACGAGCAATTGCGCGAGGCTGATCACATTGCGCAGCGCGACGATGATGAAACAGGCATAGGCGATCCACACGATCGCATCGGCCGCCGCTGTCTGTAGTTCCAACCAGTTCATCCGATCACCCCCTGCTGCGACGGAGAGTCGGTAATCGCCGAGCCCGCCGCGTCGTCCGAATCGAGCCGGTCGAGCGCCTGCTCGGCACGCAGGCGAACCCACAGCTCCCCGTCGCCGCGCAGCCGCTGCAATTCGGGCAGGGCCTCGCGCAGGCCGAGTTCGACCGCGGCCGCGATCGCCTGGAGCCGCACCGCGGCGACCGGGTCGGCAAATGACCGGACGATCCACTTGGCCGCGGCGGGATGGCCGAGCTTTCCGGCAGCGCGCAGCGCCGCACAGCGTATTTCGGATTCGGGATTGACGGCAAACCCGGCGAGCAGTTCGATCATGCTCATGTCACCCGACCAGCCGAGCGCGTCGATGATCCTGGCGCGCCAGTCGCCCGGCAGGTCGTCCTCGAGCAGGAGGACCATCTGCTCGGGATAGAGCGGCGCGGTCGCCCGCAGGAGCGCGACGTCGAGCCTGGTGGGCGCGCGATCGAGCGCGTGGAGGATGCGCAGCGTCTCGCGCGGCGGCGGAAGCGCGCCGTTGGCGCCGAGCGCAAAGGCCGCCTCGAGCCGGACGCGCAGGCTCTTGTCGTGCGCCATCAGCTGGCGCAGACGCGCGATGCAGACCTCGCTCCCGAAGCGCTGGAGCAGGTGGATCGCATTGATCCGCTCCGCACCGTAGAGACTGTGCGAATTGCGGATGGTCTGCGCGAGCACCCCGTCGAGCTCGGCGATCTGGAGCAGGCGCTTGCGTTCGCCGCCGCGCAGCAGCGGCAGGATGCGACGGATCGCGTCCAGCCGGATGCGGCGCGACCAGTCGGTCTGGTCCTCGACCCGCTGCCCGCTGACCCGCTGGAGGTAGCTGCGGGTGATCGCGGTGGCGCGCCGGTCGCGCTTGGCCTTGTTCCGTTCGGACAGGAACCGGCGCAGCACGAGGATCGTGAACAGCACGAAGATTCCCGCGGCGAGGATCGCGGTGCCGATAATGACGGAATTGAAGCCGTTCATCGCGCACCTCCGAAGCGGTAGGTGAGGGCGATCGTGCCCGACAATCGGCGATAGCTGTTCTCGCGATCGTCGTAGCTGGTCGCGGCGGTGAGCGCGACGCGGTCTGCGAGCGGGAGGGTGAGCCCGACCGCCGCACTTCGGAGCTGGCGCACCCCGTCGGCCTCGACGTCGGGATAGCTCGCGCCGATGGCAAAGGCCGAAGGGCCGTTGGAGGGGTGGTAATCGAGGCGTAAGTATCCGCCGAGGCGATAGCCCTCGCCGCCGCCGAAGAGGTTGATCGCGCGCCCGGTCACCGCAAGGCCCCGCCAGAGATCGAATCGCAGGCCGGGCTGGAGCGCCACGATCGAACCGGTCACGTATTCGGCGTAGCGCAGGTCGATCGAGGCTGCGACGCGATCGGTCGCGGCGATCTCGCCACCTGCCGCGAGGCTCCATTCCTCCCGGAAATCGGCCGAAGGGACCGCGGTCGCCGCAACATAGAGCAAGCCGTTGCCGATCCGATGGTCGAAGCGGCCCGAAAGCTGGGTGTCGACCGGTCCGCGATCCTCGCGTTCGAGGCCGAAGGTCAGCGTGTTGGCGCGGCCCGCGTCGACCGCGATCGCGACGCTTTGTCCGGTCCAGGTCTGGCCGGCGCGATTGGCGAAGGCGATGTCGGAAACGCTGCCGGAAACCGCCAGCGACCGGAGGCGGACGCCATCCGCCCGGGCATGGCGGGCGAGGTTGTCGCGCAGGGCCGCAAGCTCGGGATAGTCGGGATCGCGCACGCCGATTGTGTCGACGGCGTCCTGCGCGGCGGCGAATTCCCCCCGCCAGTAGAGGATGTAGGCCCGCGCGAGCGCGACATCGAGATCGCCCGGCGCGAGTGCCGCAGCGCGGTCGATCCGCGCTTGGGCCTGAGCAAGATTGCCGGCTCCGGCTTCGATCATCGCGAGCCGGCGCAACAGATCCGGATCGTCCGGCGTGGCGGCGAGCAGCGCGAGCAGGATGCGTCGGGCCGTGGCGAAATCGCCGGCCTCCCGCGCCTCTCCTGCTGCATCGAGCTGCGCCGTACGCGTCGCCGCTGCGTCCTGCGCGGCGATCGGCAGCGGCACCGCGGCAACCAGCAGCGCGGGCAAGGATCGCGCGAGTTGCCTCACGAACGCCCGAGCAGTCCCGAAATGCGGACCAGCAATTCCTGCGGGATAAAGGGCTTGGTGAGGTATTCGGCCGCGCCGCCCTTGAGTCCGGCAACGATATCGGCCTCGCTGTCGCGCGCGGTCAGCATCACCACCGGAATGTCGCGCAGCGCCGGATCGGCCTTGAGTTCGGCCAGCACGTCGGGCCCGGAAATGATCGGCATCATCGAATCGAGGACCACCAAAGCAGGCAGATTGGCGCGGGCGGCTTCGAGCGCCTGCTCGCCATCGCTTGCCACGGTCACCGAATGGCCGGCCCCTTCGAGGCGAAACTTGAGGATTTCGACGAGGATGGGGTCATCGTCGGCAATCAGGATATTGGCCATGTTTCGCTCCAGACTTGGGCCCTTGATAGGAATTGGTGGTAAATACCCATTTAACGGGGCTCCTGGCCGGACCTTGCACGGGGACTACGTGCGAACCGCTCATTCGGAGGCGGATTGTTCGGGAATGCCCGCGAGTTTTTCGCGCATCGTCTCGAGCAATGCGCGGCCCTCGCTATCGTCCCGGGTATCCAGCAGCAATCGCTCGTGCTCGCGGCAGCTTTCGCCGAGCCGGGCCTGGCCGAAATAGGCGGCGACCCCGGCGATTTGGTGCAACAGGCCGGCGATCTTTTTCTTCTCGGCGTCGCTCGGGCGATCCTTGTCGAGAATGTCGTCGATCGCTTCGATGGTCGCGGCCTTGCGATCCTCGAACATGCTGCGCAGCCGCGGATCGGTTTCCTCCTCGATGCTGTCGTCCGCGCCCGATACGGGCGGTTCGACCCGCGCCGACCAGCGCGCGATCGCCGTGCACAGGTCCTTGAGCCGCAGCGGCTTGGCGAGATGCGCTTGCATGCCCGCCGCCTCGCAGCGCTGCATGTCGTCGGCATAGGCATTGGCGGTGACCGCAAGGATCGGCAGCCTGGACGCTTCGAACCCCGCCTCGCGGATCGCGCGCGTCGCCTGCAGCCCGTCCATTTCCGGCATCTGCATGTCCATCAGGACCAGGTCGTAGGGCCGGCCCTCGTTGTTGGCGCGCGTGACCGCTTCCACGGCTTCGCGGCCGTTGCGTACGAGTTCGCAATCGTGACCGGCTCTCGAGACCATCGCCATGGTCAGTTCTTGGTTCACCGGGTTGTCCTCGGCGACGAGGATGCGCAGCGCGATGCCATGGCCGCAATGGCCGTCGGGCTCCGGGGTCGACCGCGTTGGTATCGCTTCGGTGCTTTCCTCGAGCGGCAGCGACAGGGTAAAGGCCGAACCGCTGCCCGGCTCGCTCTCAGCGCGCAATTCGCCGCCCATCAACTCGGCGAGCTCGGCGCTGATCGGCAGCCCCAGCCCGGTGCCGCCATAGCGCCGCGCGGTGGTGTCGTCGGCCTGGGTGAACTTCTCGAAGATGCTGTCGAGCCGGTCGGCCGGAATTCCGATGCCGGTGTCGCGCACGGTGACGAAGATGCGGGAGGCATCGTCCGATTGCCGCTGACTGACCGTCGCCGAGATCTTCACCTCGCCTTCTTCGGTGAATTTGAGTGCATTGCCGACGAGGTTCAGCACGATCTGGCGAAAGCGCATCTTGTCGACCAGCACCATGTTGGGCAGCGACGGATCGATCTCGAGCTTGAGCGGCAGGCCCTGCGCACGGGCCACCGGTTCCATCAGGCGCTGGCAGCCGAGCAAGGTGTGCCTGAGATCGGTCGGCTCGCTGACGACCGCCATCTGCTTGGCCTCGATCTTGGCAAAATCGAGCAGGTCGTTGAGCAGGCGGAGCATGGCATTGCCCGAATCCGCGATCATCTGCAGGCGGCGTTTCTGGGCCGGGTCCTTCTCCTCGCTCAGCGCCAGTTCGGTAAACCCGATCACGCCGTTCATCGGCGTTCGGATCTCGTGGCTCATATTGGCGAGGAAGCTCGATTTGGCCTTGTCCGCAGCGCGTGCCTCGACGAGCGTCTCGGTTAGGCGCTCGCGCATCACGGTTTCGTCGGTCCGGTCCATCATGACCCCGAAGACGGTCTTCGCATTCCCGCTTCGGTCGAAGCCGACTCGCCCGATCACCTCGACATGCAGGGTCCTCCCGTCAGCCGTCACGAGGCGGGCCTCGAAATTGCACGACTGTCCTGTCGCGAACGCATGATCGATTGCCTCTTCGGCCATCTGACGATCATCGGGGTGATAGAATGCGAAGGCTTCTGCGAGAGTGGGTGCGCTCCCCGGCTCGAGACCATGGAGGCGGAAGACCTCGTCGGACCATTCGATCTCTTCGCCTTCAAGGTAGATCTGCCAATGGCCGATATGGGCGGTGGCCTCGGCCATTTCGAGCATGCGATTGCGTTCGGCCAGTTCCGCCGTCGCCTCGTTGACCTTGCGCACGACATGACTTTCGCGGCGCAGGAAGATTGTCAGCAGGATCCCCAGCAGCACCGTGATCAGCAACCCGCTCGCCAGCGCGAGCAGCGGCGCGCTCGATGCGTAGCGCTGTTCGAACGGAGCGAGGCTGGTCCAGCGCAGCGTGACCGGCTGGCCTGCCAACCGCATCGAACGACGTAGCTCGAACCGCGGGCTGGCGCCGGCTGCACCGGTGGCGAAAAGAAGCTTGTCGGTGTCCGGCCAATCGCCGTGATAGACTTCGAGCGCGAACTGCTCGCCCTGCCTCGGGGTCAGCGAGGCGAGCAGTTCCTCGGCGACGAGCGCGGCATAGACCCACCGCCCGGTGGGCTCTCCTTCGGCATCGTAGACCGGCAGGATCAGCAGGAAGCCGGCGCCCTGTTTCTCGTCCTGCACCAGCACGATCGGTCGGGTGAGGACCGGATTCCGGCTGGATGTCGACAAGGCAATCGCTTCGCGCCGCCCTTCCTCGAAGGCGAGGTCGAGCCCCAACGCGGCGAGATTGCTTTCGAGCGGTTCGATCCGGTTGATGACGAAATGCTGGTCGCGCTCGACCCGCGGATGGACTTCGAAGCGGTTACCGAACTCGCGTGCGAACTCGGCGCGGTAGGCGGGCAGGTCCTCGGCGGCCACGGCTTCGAACATGCCGAAGCCGCGCATGCCCGGATAGGCGCGCGATATCTCGAGCCTGTCGATGTAGGTCCGCCATTCTGACGGCGTGATGTCGTTATCGACCGTGGCCAGGGCGGCGGCGCCTTCGAGCGCGCGCTGGTATATCTGGAGTCGGTGGCCGAGCGCCTCTTCCGTATCGGCAGCCATCGCCGCGAAATTGCTGCGCGCCTCGTCGTATTCGTTCACCGAGATGAAGCGCCAGACATAGAAGGTGAGCAGCAGCACCGCGACGAGGCTGATGGCGATCAGCGAACTGGCCCCCTGTAGCGAGCGCCCGCGCCAGCGCACATCGACCGGCGATCGTACGGACAGGAGCAGGATCGGCATGATCAGGATGACCCCGAGCAGGTCGCCGAAATACCAGGTTACCCAGTTGTCGAGGGCCATTCTGCCATCGATCGCTCCGGCGGCGAGCAGGGTCGTGACTCCGATGGTCGGTGCGATGATGCAGGGGAGGATAACCACCAGCAGCGTCGACCCGGCCAGCCGGCGCAGGCTCGAAAGCTCGAATCCGTCGGCGAACCGCCGCGCCATCTGGAGGCCGGCGATCGCCTGGAGCGTGGCCCCGACACCGAGCGATGCGGCGATCGCGACGACGGGCCCGACGTTCTCGAAATTGACCGAGCTTTCGAGCCCGGTCATGAAGTTGAACGCGAAGGATCCCAGCCAGATTCCCGGCCAGAGGCTGTTGCCCCGGGCCAGCAAGGCACACAGCGCGATGCCCGAGGCGGGCCAGATGATGGTCGCATAGCCCGGCGGAACCGCGAGCGATTTCCCGATCAGGCCGGCGACGAAGTAGAGCACGGCCAGCAAGGCGATGTCGCGCACGGTCCGGGGACGGAAAAACCGTCTCACGCCCCGCAGGTCCGCTCCCGAGCTCCTCTGCGACATTGGATTTCCGTGCAATGGTGGTGTGTTCGAGTTGGGGGCGGTGATAGGAATTCAGGGTTAATAAGTGTGAAACGCCCGCCTACTCGCTTTCGCTAGCCTCGCCCTGGCCGGCCGCCCGGCCCGTGACGGCGCGCCCGGAATTGCTTGGGCTTGATGCCGTGCCGGGCGAGCTTGTCGTACAGCGTCTTGGTCGGCACCTTGAGGAGGGCCTCGGTGTCGGCCACGCTGCCATCGGTCTCGCGCAACGCGTCTTCGATCAGTCGCCTCTCGAACGCGGCGACCCTCTCGCGCAGGCCCTTCGAAGCCGGCTCGGGCACGTCCGCCCCGGCTTCGAAGCCGAGCCCCATTACGATCCGTTTCGCAAAGGCATCGAGCTCGCGCAGATTGCCGGCCCATTCGTGCGCGTGGATGAAATCGAGCACATTGGTGCCGATCGGACCGCTCTCGGTCTCGAAGGCCCGTTCGTGGCGGGCCAGGAACAGGCTAAGGAATTCGGCGATGTCTTCGCGCCTCTCTCCGAGCGAGGGAACCTGCATCTCGACCGGCCCGCTGCGGTGCAGCCACGGGGGATCGGCCCCGTCGCTGCCGGCGGCGGCGATTTCGACGATGCGGAGGTCGACCCGGCGCCTGCGGTCAGCCCCGAGAGGCTGGATCGTCCGCCCTTCGATGAAGCTGGCGAGGCGCGCGCGCAACGAATCGTCGGCGACATCGATCTCGTCGAGCACGAGGGTTCCGCCGCGCGCCCGCTCGATCAGTCCGGTATGCGACAGCCCTGCGGCGGGATCGCGCCCGAACAGCAGCAATTCGGCGTCTGGATGGAGCGTGGTGCCCGCATCGATCGTCACTAGTGGGCGCGCTCGCCGGGGTCCGAGCTCGTGCAGCACGCCTGCGATGAAGCTCTTGCCCGAGCCCGCCGGGCCCCTGATCACGACGTCGACATCGGTCTTCGCCACCGCCGCCACCAGGCTCCGGAGGCGCTCGCTCGCGGGCGAAACGCCCGGGATCGCCTCCGATCTGTCGTAACGGGCGCGCAGGGCTCGGTTCTCGAGTACCAGCCTGCGATGCGCGGCGGCGTGCGCGATCGACGCGACGAGACGTTCGGACGAGAACGGTTTGGCGAGGAAATCGAACGCACCCTTGCGCAGGGCGTCGACCGCCATGTCGACATCGCCATGCCCGGTAACGAGGATCACCGGGATCGCGTCGTCGATTTCGCGCAGGTGGGCGAAGAAGGCGAGACCGTCCATGCCGGGCAATCGGATGTCGCTCACGACGACCCCGCCGAATTCGCCATCGATCGCGTCGATCGCCTGGTCGGCGCGGGCGAAACGCCTGACTGTCGCGCCTTCCAGTTCGAGCGCTTGTTGCGTCGCCCGGGCGAGTTCCGCCTCGTCCTCGACCAGGTAGACGGGGATTGAATCGAGCATCGTCATGCGCGCGGCACTTCGATCACGAACCGCGTCCCGGCCTTGCTCGGTTCGTACAGCAGGTCGCCTCCGAGATCCTCCATGATGTCCCGCGAGATCACGAGCCCGAGCCCCAATCCGGCCGTCTTGGTCGTGGTGAAAGGATGGAACAGGCGATCGACGACCGCTTCATCGAGCCCGGGGCCATCGTCGGACACCGCCAGCAGGCAGGATTCGGGTGTCGTGGAAATGTCGATCGTGATCCGTCCGCCGCTCCCGATCGCGTCGAGCGCATTCTGGAGAAGGTTCACCAGCACCTGTTCAAGGCGGACGTGCTCGCCAAGGACCTCGACTTCGCGTTCTTCCCCGCCGGGCAATGCAATCGCGATGTCCTGGCTGGCGATCCGGTCGTTGAGCAACATCAGCGCGCCGTCGATCACCTCGCCGATCGGCATCGGCTTCAGCTGGCGTGTCCCGCGGCGGCTGAAGCGGAGCAGTTCCCCGGTGATCGCGCCGATCCGGTCGGCGAGGCCCGAAATCAGCTCGAAATTCGACTTCGCGCTCTCGGCGTCGCCCCGTTCGAGCAGCTTGGTACCGTTTTCCGCATAGACCCGCATCGCCGCGACCGGCTGGCGGATCTCGTGGCTGATCCCGGCGCCCATCTGGCCGAGCATGGCGAGCCGGTTGGCCTGCGACAGCTGTTCGCGCAGCAAGCCGGTGCGACGTGCGACATCGAGTTCGCGCGCATGGTGCCGACGACGCATCAGGTAGAGCACCAATCCGCCGAGCATCGCGAGCAAGGCGATCGCCAGTGCCACCGCCAGCCGTCCCCGCTCGACCGCGTTCGCGACTTCGCCGGATGAATCGACCAGCAGGTGCATGACCCACCCGCTCGGCGCGATCGCGATCCGTCCCTCGTGCAGAGGGACCGATACCACCCGTTCGAACCGATCCGCGATGTCGAGCAGCGGGAAACTGGCAACCCCCACCGTCCGCAGGTCCTCCGCGCGATCGCGGGTTTCGGTCGCGACCGGGGCGAGTGCATGAAAACGCCAGTCTGGATCGGAGCCGATCAGGACGATGCCGTCGCCATCGGTAACGTAGACCCGCTTGCCCGATTCCCGCCAGCTCTCCTCGAGGCCATCGAACTCGACCTTGAGCACGACGACGCCGAGCGGGTCGGTGTAGTTGCCGATCCGCTTGGCGATATAGAGGCCGGGACGACGGCTGACCGTGCCGAGCGCGAACTGGGTGGCTTCGCCGAGCAAGATCGCCCGCCGGAAATATTCACGAAAGGCGTAATTGGAGCCGACGAAGCTGTCGGGGCGGGCGTGGTTGCTCGAGGACAGCGTCTCGCCCCGTTCGTCCATCAGGTAGATCACCGCGGCCTCGGTCTGGCGGGCAAGCGATTCGAGGCGACGATCGAGCGAGGCGGCACGGAAGCGCTCGCCACGCATCAGCGCGATCACGTCGGGATCCTGCGCCAGTACCGGTGGCACGAGGCTGTATTTCTCCAGCTCGCTCTCGAGCCCGGCGACGAGGATCTCGGCATTGCCGGTCGTGCGACGTTCGGCACCATCGATCGCCGTACTGCGCATGACGCGGTCGACGGCGAGCATCGCGAGCAACCCGCACAGGAGCAGGGCCGCCGCCGCGATGGCCCAGCCGTGCAGGCGCGTTCGGTTTGCCATGGAGCCTCTCCCGAAAGGCGTTGTGCGGGAATCCGCAAAAGCGGCAATCAAATTTTGCGGTTTGCCGGAAAAATCGCGCGGCCATGTCAGGTAAGCTTCGGAAAAAACGACAGAAAAAAATATCGCTCAGGAATTCGTCGACTCTCCGCTGGCGTCGTAATTTCCCTTCAAGGCCGCCCGGGAGTGCGGCGTGGGGAGAGGAAAATGTCGATTGCGTCCGCCCGCGATTCGAGTGCGGCCGCGCCCGCTGCGCGCCAACCGCTCTATCGCAAGCTCTATTTCCAGGTCGTGGTCGCGATCGTGCTCGGGGCGATCCTCGGCGCGGTTTCGCCCGAACTGGGCGCATCGCTCAAGCCGCTCGGCGACGGCTTCATCAACCTCGTCAAGATGATCATCGCGCCGGTGATCTTCGTCACCGTGGCGACCGGCATCGCCGGGATGAAGGACATGGGCGCGGTCGGCAGCGTGGCCGGCAAGGCGTTCGTCTACTTCCTGTTCTTTTCGACCCTCGCGCTGATCGTCGGGCTGGTGGTCGCGAATGTCGTCCAGCCGGGCGCGGGGCTCGACATCGATCCCGCCTCGCTCGATGCCGGCGCGGTTGCGAACTACGCCAGTACCGCCGAGGAACAGACCATCGCCGCGTTCCTGCTCGGCATCATCCCGACGACCTTCTTCAGTGCGGTCACCAGCGGGTCGATCCTGCAGGTCCTGCTGGTGGCGATCCTCGCAGGGATCGCGATCGCCGCCACACGGCCGCAAAGCGATCTCGTGTTCGACGTGTTGGCCTCGTTCAGCGAGGTCATCTTCAAGCTCGTCCACATGCTGATGAAGCTCGCCCCGATCGGGGCATTCGGCGCGATCGCCTTCACCATCGGCGAATTCGGGCTCGGCTCGCTCGCGAACCTCGCCGCGCTGGTCGGGACGTTCTACCTCACCTCGCTGCTGTTCGTGCTCGTGGTGCTCGGCACGGTCGCCTGGATGGCGGGCTTCTCGATCTTTTCGCTGATCAAGTATCTGCGCGAGGAATTGCTGCTGGTGCTCGGCACCTCGTCGTCCGAAGCCGCGCTGCCGAGCCTGATGGAGAAGATGGAGATCGCCGGCTGCCGCAAGTCGGTCGTCGGGCTGGTCGTGCCGACCGGGTATTCGTTCAATCTCGACGGGACCAACATCTACATGACGCTGGCCGCGCTGTTCATCGCCCAGGCGGTCGGCATCGACCTATCGCTGGGCGAACAAATCACGCTGGTGCTGGTCGCGATGATCAGTTCGAAGGGCGCGGCGGGCGTGACCGGGGCCGGCTTCGTGATCCTTGCCGCGACTCTTTCGGTGGTGCCCTCGGTTCCGGTGGCCGGGATGGCGCTGATCCTCGGGATTGATCGCTTCATGAGCGAATGCCGGGCGCTGACCAATTTCGTCGGCAATTCGGTCGCCACGATCGTCGTCGCCAAGTGGGAGGGCGCGCTCGATCAGGAGCGGCTCGCGGCAGCGCTCGGGGGCAATCCGCTGCCCTTGCCCGAAGAGGATATCGAACGCCACGAACGAACCGGGCCGCATAGCGAGATGCTTGCCGGCGATGCGGGAGAGGCGGCGTGATCGATCGGCGCCAGGTGCTCGGTGGCGGGCTGGCGCTCGCCACGATGGCGCACACACGCGTTGCGATGGCAGCTCCGACGCACGACGTAGAAGAGATCGCGCTGTGGCCCGGACGTCCGCCGGGGAAGGGCGGCCCGAGCGGCCCCGAGAGGATCGGAGGCGAGGGTGCCGGTTACGGGGCGGTGTCGAACATCTCCCAGCCGCGCATGCGGGTCTACCGCCCCAACCTGCCCAACGGCCGGGCGGTGATCGTATGCGGCGGCGGCGGCTATTTCCGTATCCAGTTGTGGAAGGAAAGCACGCCGGCCGCCGAATGGCTGCGCCACCGCGGCTACACCGTGTTCGAGCTGCTTTTCCGCCTGCCCAATGACGGGTGGGAGGCGAGCGCACTCTTCGCCGACGCGCAGCGCGCGATGAAGATCGTCCGGACCCGCGCGTCCGAATTCGGGATCCGCCCCGACGCCATCGGGATCATGGGATTTTCCGCCGGTGGCCACCTCGCGGGCTACACTGCGCTCAGGCCTGAACACGAACTCTATGCCGGGAACGACCGATACGAAGCGGCGAGTGCGCGGCCCGATTTCGCGGTGCTGCTGTTCCCGGTCGTGTCGCTGCGCAAGCCCTACGACACCACCCGCACCCGCCGTGAGATCATCGGCACCGACCCGTCGCGCGCGGCCGAGGAGGCGTGGTCGCTAGACACCCACGCGCACGGCCAGGCGCCGCCGACCATCATCTTTTCCGCCGCCGACGATCCGATCACCCCGCCCGGACACGGCATCGCGCTGTTCCAGGCGCTGGTGGCCAAGGGTGCGCGCGCGGAACTGCACATCTTCGAGGAGGGCGGCCACGGCTGGGGCCTCGGCTCCTCGGACCAGATCATCAATCAATGGCCCGCGATTTTCGAAGCCTGGATCGACAGGCGCAGCGGCCAGCGAACAGGGAAGGGAGAATAGAAATGCGTAAACAGGGAATGGGACGTTTCGTCCTGCTGGCCACCACCAGCATCCTCGCGGCGACCACCACCGCCATGGCACAGGACGCCACTGAGACACCGCAGCAGCAACCCCCGCAGGAAGCGAGCGAGAGCGACGAATCCGCCGTCACCGCGGACAACCGGGTGGTGATCACCGGGACCCAGATCCAGGGTGCGCAGATCAACGACGTGCTCCCGGTCACCGTGCTCGACGAGCAGGCGATCGAGAACACCGGTGCAGCCTCCGGCGACGAATTGTTCCGCTCGATCCCGCAGCAGGGGACCGTGGCCTTCAACGAACAGAACGCCACCACGCAGAACAGTGCGCGCGGCGATGTCGGCTCGGTCAATTTGCGCGATCTCGGCACCGGCAACACGCTGCTGCTGATCAATGGGCGCCGCATGACGCTCCACCCGGGGTTCCAGACCGAACTTCTGGTGCCGGTGGTCAGCGCCGACACCAACGAGATCGCGCCGGGCAGCGTGCGCCGGCTCGAAGTGCTACGCGACGGCGCCTCGGCGATCTACGGCGCCGACGCCGTGGCCGGTGTGATCAACACCGTGCTGCGGGGCAATCTCAGCGGCGGGTTCCTCGAAGGCGACTATCGCGTCTCGGACGGCACCAGCCTCTACAGCTACCAGATCAGCGGCGGCTACGGCTTCGACTTCGGCGGCGGGCGCGGAAACGTCACGCTCTATGGCGGCTATTTCCACGAAAACGGCATGCTCGCGTCCGAACGCCGCTATGCCGAGGAAGAGGATCGTCGCCCGCTGGTCGCCGGCACCGATTTCGAAGGGGATGCCTCGTTCAACAATCGCAACACCTTCGGGCCGTTCGGTCAGTTCGACATCCAGGCACCGTCCAACCGCACGCCGCTCGGCGATGACGACTTCTACCTCCAGCCGGATACTTTCCCGAGCTGCCGCCTCCAGTTCGGCCCCGGGCTGTGCGGTCGCGCCGGAACGACGCCCACCACCGACGTCCGCTACAACACCAACACCGGCAACCACCTGATCAGCGAGAAGAACCGCTATAACGCGCTCGCGCTGATCAATTACGAGCTCAGCGACAATCTCGAGGCCTATTTCGAGGGCAGTTACTACCGTTCGGAAAACCGCCGCAATATCGAGGCTTCGGCGATCCTCAGCGCGGTCCCGGTCGGGATCTCGCGCGATGCCTATTACAACCCGTTCGGCCCGACCACGCGCAACGGCCAGCCCAATCCGCAGCGCCTGCCGGGTACGACCATCGCCGCTGGCGGCGCGGATGTGATCATGGAGCGCTATCGCTTCGTCGATGTCGGCAATCGCGACGTCTCGGTAGACAAGGATTCGTATCGCCTCGTCGCCGGCCTGCGCGGCAATCTCGGCGCGTGGGATTTCGATACCGGCTTCCTCTATTCCGAAGCCGACACGCTCGACCTCGCGCGCAACCGCGTCTCGCTCACGCTGATGCAGCAGCAGATCAACAAGACCACGCCCGATGCCTACAACCCGTTCAACGGCGGCTGCGTCACCGGTGACCCGGGCAAGGGCGATTGCACGCCCAACCCGTTGAGCTCGATCGATCCGTTTCGCATCGACGTGTTCCGCAAGGGCGGCACCAGCCTCGCGCTGGGCGATTTCAAGCTCAGCCGCGACGACCTGATTGCGCTGCCGGGCGGCGATATCGGCGTGGCGGCCGGGGTCGAGTGGCGCCGCGAGACCTTTTACGACGATCGCGATCCGCGGCTCGACGGGACGATCACCTTCACCGACAGCGTGACCGGCGAATTCAACGGCAGCGACGTCGCGGGCACCAGCCCGTCGCCCGACACCAATGGCGAGCGCAATGTCTACTCGGCCTTCGCCGAGATCTTCGTGCCGCTGGTCAGCGAGGGGATGGACGTGCCGCTGGTCGAGGAACTCAACCTCCAGCTCGCGGGCCGGCTCGAGCATTTCGACGATATCGACGAAACCGCGATCGTTCCGCGCGTTGCCGCCTCCTGGACCACCGTGCCGGGCGTGACGCTGCGCGGCGCCTGGTCGCAAGGGTTCCGCGCGCCGAACCTCGTCCAGGTCAATGACGAGGGCACCACCCGTTCCAACACGCGCGACGATTTCGTGCAGTGCCAGGCGCAGGTGATCAAGGGCGTGATCCCGAGCCTCGGTTCGTGCGCGGGCGCGGGTGTGATCTCATTCCGGTCGGGGACCGACGAGCTCGTTCCCGAGGACAGCACCAGCATCAATCTGGGCGTGGTGCTCGAGCCCGGGTTCATTCCCGGCCTGACGCTGACGGCGGACTACTGGCGTGTACGGCAGACCGGGCTGGTCGGCACGTTCGGGGACGACAACGCGATCGCGCTCGACCTGCTCCGCCGCCTCAACGGCAGCACCAACCCGAACGTGGTCCGCCTCGCGCCGACTGCCGACCAGATCGCGCTGTTCGCCGGGACCGGTCTCGACGCGGCAGGCAGCATCGACTTCGTCAACGATCCCTATCTCAACCTCGACAGTCGGACCTCGAAGGGGATGGATTTCGGGCTGTTCTACAACGTTCCCGATTTCGGCCTCGGCAGGTTCCGGGTGCGGTTGAATGCCGCGCGGCTGATCAGCTTCGTTCAGGATGCAGGCCCCGACGGGCAGGAAATCCTCGACGCGGTGGCGGCGGGCACACTGCCGCTCGACGTGACGGTCGGCGGGCTGGGCGAACTGCTCGAGGTCGAAGGCCGTCCGAAATGGCGTGCCAGCGGTTCAATCAACTGGGAGCAGGGCCCGGTCGAAATCGGTCTCTACGGCCAGTATGTCGGGATGGTCTACGACACCAGCGTCGTGCGCGACAATTTGATCGCGTCGGAAGACCCGAACGCGAACTTCTTCCCGGTCGACGAGTGGTTCACCATGAACTTCTCGATCGCCTACACGATCGAGGATACCGACACGCCGCTCGACGACACGCGCTTGCGCTTCGCGATCAACAATTTGTTCGATGAATATCCGCCGCTGGCAGACGAAACCTATGGCTTCTTCAGCGAGCTCCACAGCGCGCGGGGACGGGTGTTCCATATCGAGCTGCGGAAGAAGTTCTGATAATGCGGGCAACCATGCAGCGGTTGCCCGCCATCATTTTGGCCAGCATGCTGGCGGGGGCGTGCGTCGCCACGCCCCCGCCGGTTGTGCAACCAGCCGACGCCCGGACCAATGCGCTCGCCTGCCGCAGTGCGAGCGTCACCATTGCTTTCGATTTCGAGGGTGCATCGCAATCGCGTTGCACGATCGAGGACGAACGGGCCTTTTCGATCCTCGTCTCGCCCGAACACGCCCCGCCGATCAACCCGAGCGCTTGGTACGCCTTCCGCTACGAGGCTGCGCCCGGACCGGACGTCGCGATCACCCTGCGCTATCTCGATTCCGAGCACCGCTATCGGCCGAAGCGCGAGGTCGGCGGCGAATGGCAATTGCTCGAGACCGAAGTGGCGGAGGATGACCGGTCCGCGCGCTTCACCTTGCCGCCCGGAGCGGGCGTCGTCGCCGGGCAGGAAATCTATGCCGGTGTCCGTTACGCCGCCCTGATCGAGCGGCTCGATCGGTCGAACCAGACCAGAAGGGTAGTCCTTGGCCGCAGCCACGAGGGTCGCCCGATCGATGCGCTCGAGATCGGCGATGCATCGGCGCCGAACGTCGTCGTCCTGCTCGGCCGCGCGCATCCGCCCGAAGTGACCGGCGCGCTGGCGATGGAAGCCTTCCTGGTCCGCCTGGTCGAACTGGTCGAGGCGGGATCGCTCGAAGGTCGGGGCATTCGCTTCCTCGCGGTCCCGTCCCTCAATCCCGATGGGGTCGCGCGGGGACACTGGCGGGCCAATCTCGGCGCCACCGACCTCAATCGCGACTGGGGCCGCTTCGCGCAGCCCGAGACCCGCAGCGTGAAGAGCTGGCTCGACTCGCTCCCCACAAACCATCGCCCGATCGCGCTGGTCGATTTCCATTCGACCCAGCGCGACGTCTTCTACACGATCCCGCCCGAACTCCCGACCGTTCCTGCACAATTCACCGAACGCTGGCTCGATGCGATCGGCGCGCGGGTGCCCGAATTCGAGGTCCGGCGGAGCCCCGGACACACCAGCGGCAGCGGCGTGGCGAAGAACTGGTTCTACGAAACCTACAGCATCCCTGCCGTCACCTTCGAGATCGGCGACGAAACCGATCGCGACCTGATCGCCAAGGTCGCCCGTGCGGCCGCCGAGGCGATGATCGAGCGGTTGGTCGAGGCGGACCTGACCGTGCCGGGCGAATAGGCGAAGCCCCGGACCCGCTTGCCGACGCCCCCGGCGCGATTGCGATTGTTCCCGCCTAATGTCGGTGACAGCCCCGATTGACCTTGAATTCGATTGCGCCTGCGCGCACTCATGGCGGCGTGGAGAGAGGTGGGAAGAGATCGAGAAGCGTCGCGATTTGCGGCGGCGGGCCGGCGGGGCTGTATGCCGCGATCAGCCTCAAGCTGCGCGATCCCGATTGCGCGATCACCGTGTTCGAACGCAACCGTCCCGACGATACCTTCGGCTGGGGCGTGGTGTTGTCCGAGGAAACCCTTGAAAACCTAGCGGCCAACGACTCCGTCAGTGCCGCCGCAATTCGCGACCACTTCGCCTATTGGGACGATATCGCGGTGGTGCGCGGCGACAGCCGGATCGTGTCGACCGGGCACGGTTTCTGCGGGATCGGGCGCCAGCGGCTGCTGACGATCCTGCAACAGCGCGCCTTGGAACTCGGCGTGGAAATGGATTTCGAGAGCGAGGTCGAGGACGTCGCCTCCATGATGCGCGAATATGATCTCGTCATCGCCGCCGACGGGGTGAATTCGCGGGTTCGCGAACGCTTTGCCGAGGTCTTCCGCCCCGAGATCGAAATGCGCGCCAACAAGTTCGTCTGGCTCGGGACGCACCAGAAGTTCGACGACGCATTCACCTTCATTTTCGAAGAAACCGAGCACGGCTGGGTGTGGGCGCACGCTTACCAGTTCGACGACGACACCGCGACCTTCATCGTCGAGTGTAGCGAGGCGACGTGGGACGCGTTCGGCTTCGGCGCGATGGATCGCGAACAGTCGGTCGCGACCTGCGAGGCGATCTTCACCGATCATCTCGGCGGGCATGCGCTGATCTCGAATGCGAAACATCTGCGCGGCGGAGGCTGGCTCAGCTTCCCGCGCGTGCTGTGCGAGCGCTGGCACCATGAAAACCTCGTCCTGCTCGGCGATGCCGCGGCGACCGCGCATTTCTCGATCGGCTCGGGGACCAAGCTGGCGATGGAAAGCGCGATCGCGCTCGCCGATCTGCTGCAGGACGAGCCCGACCTCGAATGCGCCTTCGCAACCTATGAGGAGGAACGGCGGGTCGAGGTGCTCAAGCTGCAATCGGCGGCGCGCAATTCGTGCGAGTGGTTCGAGGAGGTCGAGCGTTACCTCAAGCTCGAGCCGATGCAGTTCGCCTATTCGCTGCTGACCCGTTCGCAGCGCATCAGCCACGAAAATTTGCGGCTGCGCGATGCGCGCTGGCTCGGCGAGGCCGAAGGCTGGTTCCATCGCCAAGCGGGCAGCAATGCCACGCGCGCGCCGATGTTCGCGCCGTTCCAGCTGCGCGGCATGCATCTCGCCAATCGCGTCGTCGTCTCGCCGATGGCGCAGTACAAGGCGGTCAATGGCTGCCCGACCGACTGGCACTTCGCGCATTATGCCGAGCGCGCCAAGGGCGGGGCGGGGCTCGTCTATACCGAGATGACCTGCGTCAGCCCCGAGGGGCGGATCACCCCAGGTTGCCCGGGGCTCTACGCGCCCGAACACGAGGCGGCGTGGAAGCGGCTCACGGATTTCGTCCATGCCGAGACCGGGGCGAAGATCTGCGCCCAGCTCGGCCATTCGGGGCCCAAGGGTTCGACCCAGCTCGGCTGGGAGGAAATGGACGCGCCGCTGGCCGAGGGAAACTGGCCGCTGCTTTCCGCTTCGGCGGTGCCCTGGTCGGATCGCAATCAGGTGCCCAAACCCATGGACCGCGCCGACATGGACATGGTGCGCGATCAGTTCGTCGCCGCTGTGCAGATGGCAGAGCGCGCGGGATTCGACATGATCGAGCTGCACATGGCGCATGGCTATTTGCTGTCGAGCTTCATTACCCCGCTGACCAACTGCCGCGACGACGAATATGGCGGGAGCCTCGAAAACCGCATGCGCTTCCCGCTCGAGGTGTTCGCAGCGGTGCGCGCCGTGTGGCCCGAGAGCAAGCCGATCTCGGTGCGCATCTCGGCCAATGACTGGGTCGGCGAGGAAGGGGTGACGCCGGAAGAGGCGGTCGCCATCGCGGCGATGCTGCAGGAGGCGGGCGTCGATATCTGCGACGTGTCCGCGGGCCAGACCTCGACCCGCGCCGATCCGGTGTATGGCCGGATGTTCCAGACGCCGTTTTCGGACCGCATCCGCAACGAGACCGGCATGGCGACGATGGCGGTCGGCAATATCTACGAGCCCGACCACGTGAACTCGATCCTGCTGGCGGGGCGTGCGGATCTCGTCTGCCTCGCCCGCCCGCATTTGAGCGATCCCTACTGGACGCTGCACGCGGCGGCCGAGCTCGACGACCGGTCGGTGGCCTGGCCCGACCCCTATCTCGCCGGGCGCGACCAGCTCTACCGGCTGGCGGAGAAGGAACGGCTTGCAGCGGAGGAATTCAAGGCATGATGATCGACGGTGCCCATGCACTGGTAACGGGGGGCGGCACCGGGATCGGCGCGGCAATTGCGCAGGCGCTGGCCGACCAAGGCGCGAAGATCACGCTGCTCGGGCGGCGCGAGGCGCCGCTGCGCGAGGTCGCTGACAGCATCGGCGCGCAGGCCTACGTCACCACCTGCGACGTCACCGATCCCGCGCAGGTCGCCACCGCATTCGCGGCTGCGCGCGAGCGGCATGGTGCGATCGACATCCTCGTCAACAATGCCGGGGGCGCCACGACCGCCCCGTTCGCCAAGCTCGAATTCGAGACCTGGCGCAGCACGATGTCGGTCAATTGCGATGCCGTGTTCCATTGCACCAGGGAAGTGATCGAGGCGATGGTGGAGGCGGGCAGCGGACGGATCGTCACCGTTGCCTCGGTCGCGGGGCTTCACGGCGTCGCCTACGCCTCGCCCTACAGCGCGGCCAAGCACGCGGCGGTGGGGCTGATGCGCTCGATCGCGCTCGAGATGGAGGGCAGGGGCGTCACCGCCAACGCCGTCTGCCCCGGCTTCGTCGATACCGACATGTTCGCCCGCTCGGTCGCGACGATCCGTGAAAAGACCGGACGCAGCGCCGACGAGGCGCGCGCCGAACTGGCCCGGCTCAACCCGTCGGGCCGCGTCATCACCCCCGAAGAAGTCGCCGCCGCCGTGGTGGAACTGGTCCGGTCGGACCGGAATGGCGAAGCAGTGGAGATCGCATGAACCCCGAAACCTACCAGCCCGAGCATTTCCAGTGGGACTACGCAGACGGCGTCGCCACGATCACGCTCAACCGGCCCGAGCGCAAGAACCCTCTGACCTTCGAAAGCTATGCCGAGTTGCGCGATACCTTTCGCGCGCTGTCCTACGCCGAAGCGGTGAAGGTCGTGGTGGTCGCGGGCGCGGGCGGGAACTTCTCCTCGGGCGGCGATGTCCACGAGATCATCGGTCCGCTGACCGAGAAACCGATGCCGCAATTGCTCGAATTCACCCGCATGACCGGCGACCTCGTCAAGGCGATGCGCGGCTGCCCGCAGCCGATCGTCGCCGCGCTCGACGGGGTCTGCGTCGGCGCGGGCGCAATCATGGCGATGGCGAGCGACATGCGGCTGGCTACGCCCGAGACCAAGACCGCCTTCCTGTTCACCCGCGTTGGGCTTGCAGGTTGCGACATGGGTGCCTGCGCGATCCTGCCGCGGATCATCGGGCAGGGCAGGGCATCCGAGCTGCTCTATACCGGCCGCGTGATGAGCGCCGAGGAAGGCGAGCGCTGGGGCTTTCACAACCGGCTGGTCGATGCGGGCGACCTGCTCGACGAAGCGCGCAAGCTTGCCCGCTCGCTCGCTGCGGGGCCGACCTTCGCGCACGGTATCACCAAGACGCAGCTCGCGCATGAATGGAATGTCGGGATCGATACCGCGATCGAGATGGAGGCGCAGGCCCAGGCGATCTGCATGGCGACCAAGGATTTTCGCCGCGCCTTCGAGGCCTTCGCGGCCAAGGAGAAACCGGTCTTCGAAGGGGACTGACCATGGAGCTACTTCCGTCCGGCCACAGCGACAGCTTCGCGCGCGACAATCTCCCGCCATTCGAACAATGGCCGGAGCTGCTGCTCGACGGGTTCGATTATGCCGAGCGGCTCAATGCGGGGGTCGAACTGTGCGACCGGCTGGTCGACGAGGGGCATGGCGACCGCATCGCGCTGATCGGCAATGGCCGGTCGCGCACCTACAAGGAACTGGCCGACTGGTCGAACCGGATCGCACGCGCGCTGGTCGAGGATTACGGCGTGGTGCCGGGCAATCGCGTGCTGATCCGCGGGCCCAACAACCCGGCCTTGGTCGCCTGCTGGCTCGCCGCGACCAAGGCCGGCGCGGTGGCGGTCAATACCATGCCGATGCTGCGCGCGGGCGAATTGTGCAAGATCGTCGACAAGGCCGAGATCGGCCTTGCTCTGTGCGATACGCGCAGCCTCGACGAAATGGTCGCCTGCGCCAAGGATTCGCGCTTCCTCGAAAAGGTCGTCGGCTTCGACGGGACCGCCAATCACGATGCCGAGCTCGACCGCGTTGCGCTGTCCAAGCCCGTGCGGTTCGAGGCGGCGGACACCTCTCAGGACGACGTCGCGCTGCTCGGTTTCACCTCGGGCACCACCGGCGAACCCAAGGCGACGATGCATTTCCATCGCGACCTGCTGATCATCGCCGATGGTTATGCGAAGGAAGTGCTCGGCGTGACACCCGGCGATATTTTCGTCGGCTCGCCTCCGCTGGCCTTCACCTTCGGGCTCGGCGGGCTGGCGATCTTTCCGCTGCGGTTCGGTGCGGCCGCGGCGTTGCTCGAACAGGCGAGTCCGGCCAACATGGTCGAACTGATCGAGACCCACCGCGCGACGATCAGCTTCACCGCACCGACCGCCTATCGCGCGATGCTCGCCGCGATGGACGAAGGCGCCGACCTCTCCTCGCTCCGCCTCGCCGTGTCGGCGGGCGAGACGCTGCCCGCACCGGTATGGGAGGAATGGGAGCGCAAGACCGGCACACCGATCCTCGACGGGATCGGGTCGACAGAATTGCTGCACATCTTCATCACCAACCGCCCCGACGACCGCGCCCCCGCCTGCACCGGGCGACCGGTCACCGGCTATGAAGCGCGCATCGTCGACGACGAGATGCAGGACGTGGCGCAGGGAGAAATCGGTCGCCTGGCCGTGCGTGGACCGACCGGTTGCCGCTACCTCGCCGATGCGCGCCAGGCGGAATACGTCCGCGAGGGCTGGAACCTGACCGGCGACAGCTTTCGCCAAGGCGAGGACGGGCGCTTCCACTTCGCCGCACGATCGGACGACATGATCATCTCGTCGGGCTACAATATCGCGGGGCCCGAGGTCGAAGCGGCGCTGCTGTCGCATCCGGACGTCGCCGAATGCGCGGTGATCGGCGCGAGCGATGCGGAGCGCGGGCAAGTGGTCGAGGCCCACGTGGTCGTCGCCGCAGGCGTGGCACGAGACGAAGCGACCGTTGAGCGCTTGCAGGAGCACGTGAAGGCCCGGATCGCCCCCTACAAGTACCCGCGCTCGGTGGTGTTCGTGGATGGCTTGCCCAAGACCACCACCGGCAAGATCCAGCGCTTCCGCCTGCGTGATGATAGATAGGGACGAGATGATGCACGAGACGATCCATCCCGAAGGCTGGGCTCCGGCGCTCGGCTATGCCAACGGTATCGCGGCCTCCGGGCGCACGCTCTATCTCGGCGGCCAGATCGGCTGGAATGCGCAACAGCAATTCGAGAGCGACGATCTGGTCGACCAGTTCCGGCAGACCCTCGAGAACATCGTGACGATCGTCGAAGCGGCCGGGGGCAAACCCGGGCACCTCGTTTCGATGACCTGGTTCATGACCGATCTCGAGGACTACACCGCGCGCCTGAAGGAGATCGGGCGCGCCTATCGCGGCGTCATCGGCAAGCACTTCCCCGCGATGGCGGTGGTCGAGGTGAACCGCCTCGTTGAACGCCGCGCAAAGGTCGAAATCCAGGCGGTCGCGGTTTTGCCGGACTAGCGGAGCTTGGCCCGGGCCATCGCTGGGGCAGCCAATCGATCAGAATCACCATGTCCCCCGCCTTTCTTGCCGCGGGTATTTGCGTCTCTGACTGGAACTTGGGTAAAAATTAACTCGGGATCGGCATAACCGGGTATCGCAGCGAGGGCCTTACGCGGGCCGAATTGGCAAGCGAACTGGCGGGCACATGAAACAGGGCAGTATCGGGCGAGAAGTCCTCGATTTTCTGGCGGGCAATCTGCTCGACCCGACGCCGCTGAACTATCGATTCGGCTACCTCTACCTCACCCGCATGAGCAAGGTGATCGTCGAGGAGACCGACTTCAATATCGAGAACGGCCTGCGCTTGCGGCAGGACACGATCATCGAGATCATGGGCAAGCATGTCGAGGCGTCGGACGATCCGGCGGAACGGCTCGCGGCCCGCGAAGAGGCGGTCGACGTCTACCTCAGCGCCGCGGGCGAACTGGCCCGCGAGACGCAGCAGCAGGCCGACGATCTGGGCATCGATATCGCCGAGGAAAGCCAGACGATCCGTGACGGCGCGCAGGGAGATGATTTGAAGGCGGCGATCCGTCGCATTCTCGATCGTGCGGCCGAAGCCGAGCGCGAACTGGCCGATTCATCGACCCGGATCGAGCGCCTCCAGCGCGATCTCGACGAGGCGCGCAACAAGGCCCTGGTCGACGAACTCACGGGCATCCCGAACCGTCGCGCCACGCGCGCGAAGCTGAAGCACCTAGAAGTCGACAAGGTGCGATTCAGCCTCGCCATCATCGACATCGACCATTTCAAGGCGATCAACGATACTTACGGCCACCCGGTCGGCGACCGTGCGTTGAAACTGGTCGCCAACGCGTTGACCGAATCGCTCGCGCCATGGTCGGTGGTGCGCTGGGGCGGCGAGGAATTCCTCGTGATCGCCGAGACGCCCGACGCCGCCAAGCTCGCCGACAAGGTGCGCGAGGCGAAAGACGAGCTTGCCGGTCGCAAACTGAAGCTGCGCGAGACCGACGAACCGATGGGCGCGATCACTTTCTCTGCCGGCGTCGCAGCCAACATTTCCAGCACCGACGAGACGCTCAAGCAGGCCGACCGTGCGCTGTATGATGCCAAGAAAGCCGGTCGCAACCAGGTGCTGGTCGCGCAGGAGTCCGAGCAAGTCACCGCCGCCGCCTAGAGGACGCCGCGCCCGGCAGGGTCCGGACCGTAGCGCGGCCGAGGCTCATCGGGATTTCGTGCGGGAAGCAGTGGTGCCGCTTACTGGACTCGAACCAGTGACCCCATCATTACGAATGATGTGCTCTACCAACTGAGCTAAAGCGGCGCGGCCCGCGCCTGCCGATCGGGCATTGCGGGCGAGGGCGCGCCAATAGCGTCGTGTGCGCCACGCGGCAAGCGTAAAGCTGGGGCTCTCCAAAAAGCGGTTGACCTGCGCTTGCTCCCCACTAGATGTGAAGCAACTGTAACAACGTGCTGTAACATTGTAATGAGCGATTCGACCGACCAGACCTCGACGTTCGGACCCACGCGGGACGAGGGGGAGTTGCGCACCGGCCTCGCCGAGGCGCTGCTCTCGCCCGAGACGCGCGAGGGCATGCTCGCATTGCTGACCGACCTCTGCACTCCGGCCGAACTGCACTCGCTGGCCGAACGCTGGCATGTTGCCCGGCTGCTCGACGCGACCGAGCTATCCTATCGCGACATCTCCGAACGCACCGGGGTCTCGCCGACCACGGTCACGCGGGTGGCGCGCTTCCTCAAGACCGAACCCCACAAGGGCTACCGGATCGCGATCGATGCGCTCGCGGCGAGGGAGGCGCGCAATGTTCGCTGACCGCGACCGGCTCCACATCGCGATCCAGAAATCGGGGCGCCTGTCCGACGACAGCCGCAACCTGCTGAAGAAGGCGGGGTTGCGCGTGCAGAATGGCAAGAACCGCCTGACTGCGCGGGTCGAGAACTTCCCGATCGACCTGATGTTCGTGCGCGACGACGATATCCCGACATTCGTCAATGACGGCGTGTGCGAATTCGGGATCGTCGGCGAGAACGTGCTCGAGGAGTTCGCACTCGGTCGCGAGCGGGTCAAAATCGAGACCGTGTGCAAGCTCGGCTTCGGCCGCTGCTCGCTCAAGCTCGCCGCCCCGGTGGGGCGCGACTTTCCCGGGCCCGCGGCGCTGGCCGGCGAGCGCATCGCAACTTCTTATCCGCGCATCACGCGGGCCTGGCTCGAACGGCAGGGCGTCGATGCCCGGGTGGTCGAGATGACCGGGGCGGTCGAACTCGCGCCCAAGCTCGGGATCGCGAACTACATCTGCGATCTCGTTTCGACCGGCCAGACGCTCGAGGAGAACAACCTCCGCCCGGTGGCCGACGTGCTCGATAGCGAAGCGGTGCTGATCCGCGCGAGCCGCGATTTTCCCGCCGAGGTCGAGACCGTGTCCGACAACTTGCTGACCCGGATCGACGGCGTCCTCGCGAGCACCGGGTCGAAATACATCCTGCTCAACGCGCCCGGCGAGGCGCTGGGCGACATCCAGCGTATCCTGCCCGGCGCGGGCAGCCCGACGGTAACGCCGCTGCACGGCAAGCCGGGCGAATTCGCGGTCCACGCGGTGTGCCAGGAATCGGTCTTCTGGGAGACGTTGCAGGAACTCAAGGAAGCGGGCGGCTCAGCAATCCTCGTCATGCCGATCGAGAAGATGCTGCTGTGATGCAGCGGATCGTCTGGAACGAGGCCGCGGCAGGGGAGCGGCGCAAGGCGCTGGCACGGCCCGACCTGCGCGCCGATGCAACCATGCGTTGGCGCGTCACGGAAATGCTCGACGCGGTGTGCGATCGCGGCTGGGAGGCGGTTTGCGATCTCGCCACGCGGATCGATGCCTCTGCGCCTCGACTGATTGCGGTCGCTCCTGCCGCAGCGCAAGCACGGCGGAGCTTGGGTGCCGAAGCGGTCGCGGCGATCGAACTGGCAGCGGAGAATATCCGCGTGTTTCACGAAGCCTCGCGCCCAAGTGATCTTGCGGTCGAGACCATGCCGGGGCTGACCGTGCGCAAAGTTTGGCGCGCTATCCCCCGCGTCGGACTGTATGTTCCGGGCGGCGAGACCCCACTGTTTTCCAGCCTGCTGATGCAGGCGCTTCCGGCGCGCGCAGCAGGCGTCAAGGACCTGACCGTTGTCACGCCCCCGCGCAAGGATGGCGGGCTCGATCCGGCGCTCGCGCTGGCGGCCGAATTGTCCGGCATTGAGGCGGTGTGGACGATCGGCGGCGCACAGGCGATCGCCGCGCTCGCGTTCGGCGCGGGCAAGATCGCCGCCTGCGACAAGATCTGCGGCCCGGGCAACGCCTGGGTGGCCGAAGCCAAGGCGCAGGTCGCGGCGCGCGGAGTCGCGATCGACCTTCCCGCCGGGCCGAGCGAGCTCATGGTGATCGCCGATGCCGGCGCGGAGGCGCGCGTGGTGGCGGCGGATCTGCTCAGCCAGGCAGAGCACGACGCCAATGCACAGGTGCTGCTGGCGACGCCCTGCGCGAACCTGGCCTCCGCGGTGGAAGCAGAGCTCGAAATCCAGCTCGCCGATCTTCCGCGCGGGAAGCAGGCGCGCGCTGCGATCGCCAATTCGCGCCTCGCGTTGGTGGACAGCCTCGACGAAGCGGTCGCGATCGCCAATGAATATGCACCCGAGCACCTGTCGCTCGCGGTTGCCGACCCCGAGGCGCTGCTCGACCGGATCGCCAATGCCGGGGCGGTGTTCATGGGCTACGACGCAGCCGAGACCTTTGGCGATTACCTCGCCGGGTCGAGCCACGTCCTGCCGACCGATGGCGCGGCGCGCGCCTGGGGCGGGATCTCGGTCTACACCTTCCTCAAGGCGATCAGCGTGCAGCAACTGACCAGTGACCGGGCCGATGCGCTTGCCGCCCCGGCGGCCACGCTTGCCCGCCTCGAAGGGCTCGAAGCCCACGCCCGTGCGGCCGATCTGCGCGGAGAAGCGGCATGAGTGCGCGACAATCCCTCGCCGAGAAACTGGCACGGCCCGAAATCCGCGCGCTCGCCCCGTTCGACATTGCCGAGACCGGGCCCGATCCCGATGCGATCCTGCTCGACAGCAATGAAAGCCCCTTCGCGCCGATGGGGACCGATGTGCCGATCAATCGCTATCCCGAATCGCAGCCACAGGCACTGCGCGCGCGAATGGCGGCGCTATATGGTGTCGAACACGACAACCTCTGGGTCACGCGCGGCGCGGACGATGCGATCGAACTCCTGGTCCGGACTTTCTGCAATCCGGGAGAGGACGCGATCGCGATCAGCTCGCCGACCTTCACCGCCTATGAGCGCTTCGCCGCAGTGCAGGGCGCGCGGGTGCTCGACGTGCCGCTCGACGATGGCTTCGATCTGCGCGCCGATGTGCTGGCCGAGGCGATCCTTGCCGACGGCAAGGTCAAGCTCGCTTTCGTCTGCTCGCCCGCCAACCCGACTGGCAACGTCGTGCCACCTGCAGATATCCTCGCGCTGGCCAAGCGCCTGCCCGACACGATCGTGGTGGCGGACGAGGCTTATGTCGAATTCGCCGGAGTCGAGAGCCTCGCAGGCGAGGCGGCAGGACGCGGGAACCTCGTCGTGCTGCGGACGCTTTCCAAGGCTTTCGGGCTCGCCGGGGCACGGGTCGGCGCGCTGGTGGGACATCCCGATACGGTCGCGATGACCTCGCGCGCTTCGCCGTTCTATCCTTTGCCGGTGCCCTCGATCGAGGCGGCGATGGCCGCGCTCGCGCCTTCGCGCCGCTCGCTGCACGAGCGCCGGATCGCCGAACTGCACGAAGAGCGCGCCCGGCTGGCCAAGGCGCTCGAAGGCGCAGACGGCATCGTTTCGGTGCGCGTCGGCGGCGGCAATTTCCTGTTCCTCGAAGTCGAGGATCCGGCGGCCCTGGCGCGCGAAATGCGCGCGCGCGCGATCCGGGTCCGGTTCCGCCCGCAGGCCGCGCCCGGTGGCGTACGGCTGACCGTCGGTACGCGCGAGGAAAACGACGCGGCACTTGCCGCATTCGGAGTGAGGGATTCGGGCGCGAGGACTCCTTCGCGGCGTGCCGAAATCGTGCGCGAAACCAAGGAGACCAGGGTCGCACTCGCGCTCGACCTCGATGCCGAGGGACCGCGGCGCGTCGCCACCGGCAACCCGTTCTTCGATCACATGCTCGACCAGGTCGCCGCGCATGGCGGCTTCGCGCTCGACCTCACTTGCGAGGGCGATCTCGAGGTCGATGCCCACCACACGGTGGAAGACTGCGCGATCGCGTTGGGCGAAGCGCTGCGCGAGGCGCTCGGCGACAAGCGGGGGATCGGTCGCTACGGCTTCGCGCTGCCGATGGACGAGGCCGAGGCCAAGGTGCTGATCGACCTCTCGGGCCGCCCCTACGCAGTGTGGGAAGGCGAGTTCGCCGCCAGCCATATCGGCGATTATCCGACCGAGATGACGGCCCACGTCTTCCGCAGCCTCGCGGATTCGATGAAGGCCGCGATCCACATCGCCGTCGCGGGCGAGAACGACCACCACAAGACCGAGGGCGCGTTCAAGGCGTTCGGACGCGCGCTGCGACAGGCGATCCGCGCCGAAGGCGATGTGTTGCCTAGCACGAAAGGCCTGCTGTGACGCTTGCCATCGTCGATCTCGATTACGGCAATATCGCCTCGATCCGCCACGCTTTCGCGCGGCTGGGCGTGGACGCTGAAGTGACCGCCGATGCGGACGCATTGCGCGCGGCGGATCGCGTCGTCCTGCCAGGCGTGGGAGCGGCGGGGCACGCGATGGCACGCCTGCGCGAGCGCGACCTGGCCGACACGATCCGCGCGCTCGAATGCCCCGCGCTCGGCATCTGTCTCGGCATGCAATTGCTGTTCGAAAGGACCGACGAAAACGACATCGAATGCCTCGGCCTCATCCCCGGCCGAGTGCGCGCGCTCCAGCCTGCGGCGACCCGTCCAATCCCGCATATGGGCTGGAGCGCGCTTTCCCTTCCCGATCCCGCGGCGGGTCTAGCGGCGGGCGACTACGTCTATTTCGCGCACAGTTTCGCCTGTCCCGATGGCGAGGCGACCGTCGCGCGCGCGGATTACGGCGAGCCGATCCCGGCGGCACTCCGCCAGGGCAATTGGTGGGCCGCGCAATTCCATCCCGAACGTTCCGGCGCGGCCGGGGCGCGATACCTGCAAGCCTTCCTGGAGTGGCAGCCTTGATCCTCTACCCCGCCATGGACCTGATGGACGGTGCCCCGGTGCGCCTCGAAAAGGGCGATTTCTCGGCCCGCACGGATTACGCCGCCGACCCCGCGGAAACGCTTGCCGGTTTCGCGGCGGCGGGCGCGACCTGGGCGCATGTGGTCGATCTCGACGGTGCACGCGCGAAGGAACCGCGCCAGCACCAGCTGATCCGCAAGCTGGCGAAGGACGCGCCGCTCAACCTGCAGGTGGCGGGCGGGTTCCGCACGATCGACGACGTCCGCCGCATGCTCGATGCAGGTGCCGCGCGGGTCGTGATCGGCAGCCTCGCGATCCGCGAACCGCGCACCGTCAACCGCATGCTCGACCTGTTCGGGCCCGAGGAACTGGCGCTCGCGCTCGACATCAAGCTGATCGAGGGCGAGCCGATCGTGGTTACCGCCGGCTGGACCGAAACGAGCGGCGTCACGCTTTATGATGCCGCCGCGCGCTTTCCTGCCGGGTGCCACCTGCTGCTGACCGATGTCGGCCGCGACGGCATGCTCCAGGGTCCCAATTTCGACCTTCTCGAAGAAGCGAGGGCGCGCCTGCCGGGATGGAAGATCCAGGCCTCGGGCGGGGTGGCCACGCTCGACGATCTGCGCGCGCTCAAGACGCACGGCGCGGTCATCGGCAAGGCGCTGTGGGAAGCCCGCTTCGGCCTCGCGGAGGCGCTCGATGCCTGCGCGTAGGATCATCCCCTGCCTCGACGTGAAGGACGGCCGGGTGGTCAAGGGCGTCCAGTTTCGCGACCACCGCGACGTCGGCGACATCGTCGAGAACGCGACCCGCTATTCGGCGGAAGGCGCGGACGAGCTGGTGTTTTACGACATCACCGCCAGCCCCGAGGGGCGCAGCGTCGACACCGCGTGGATCGAACGCGTGAGCAGGGTCATCGACATTCCCTTCGCGGTCGCGGGCGGGATCCGCGACCTCGCCACCGCCGAAGCGGTGCTCGAGGCGGGCGCGGACAAAGTCTCGGTCAATTCGCCCGCGCTCGCGCGGCCCGAGCTGATCGACGAATTGGCCGCCGCCTTCGGTGCGCAATGCGTGGTCATCGGGGTCGATTCGATGCGCGAGGAAGGCGGCTATCGCGTCTGGCGCAATACCGGCGATCCCGAGCGCTCGGACGAGGCGGGCAGGCTCACGCTCGACTGGCTGCGCGAAGCGACCCGGCGCGGGGCGGGCGAAGTGGTGCTCAATTGCATGAGGAAAGACGGTGTGCGCGACGGCTACGATTGCGAACACCTGCAGGAAGTCGTCGCTGCGGTCACAGTCCCGGTGATCGCCAGCGGCGGCGCCGGCGCGCCCCGACATTTCCGCGAGGCGTTCGAACATGGCGCGAGCGGCGCGCTGGCGGCAACGGTCTTCCACGACCGGTTGATCGCGATCCCCGACCTGAAGCAAGACCTGCTGGCAAACGGAATCGAGGTGCGACCATGACCGAAGACCAGCTCGACGAGCTCGCTTGGAACAAGATGGACGGCATGCTTCCCGCGGTGGTGCAGGACGATGCGACCGGACAGGTGCTGATGCTAGGCTATATGGACCGCGCCGCGCTCGAGGCGACGAAGGAGACCCGCAAGGTCACCTTCTTCAGCCGCTCGAAGCAGCGCTTGTGGACCAAGGGCGAGACCAGCGGCAACACGCTCGATCTCGTGTCCGTCATGCCAGATTGCGATAGCGATGCGCTACTGGTGCGGGCCATCCCCAATGGGCCGACCTGCCACCTCGGCACGATCTCCTGTTTCGGCAGCGAGGGCGCAACAGGCCTCGCTTTCCTCGCCCAATTGTCGCGGGTGGTTGCAATGCGGGCCGACGATCCACCGGAAGAGAGCTACACCGCGCAACTCCTGTCCGAAGGCCGAGAGAAGATCGCCCAGAAGATCGGCGAGGAGGGCGTCGAGGTCGCGCTCGCCGCGGTCACCCGCGACGACGAGGGCCTGACCGACGAACTGGCGGACCTCGCCTATCACCTCTCCGTGCTGCTGCAGGCGCGCGGACTGTCATGGGACGATGTCGGGGAACGACTGCGGAAACGTCACGCTGCCGATTGTATCAGATTGCACTGAGAACCCCTCAAATTCCAACTGGAATCAAAGGATGTTTTCACAATCGCGTTGGGGCCGATTGCAGTAGTTTTCCCTCAGATCAACCTATTTCTGCAGATACACGCTCACCCTCCGCATATGAAGTGCGCCATCTATCGGGGAGGCAATGGGAATTCGGCGGCTGGCCGCAGAGGCACGTGGCCAAGGGGTGGATCAGAAACCCAACGAGAGTTGTGCGTCGCGTATCAGCGTTGCGCGATTGATCAGTTCGAAAGCATGAGCACGGTCCCAACCACCCGGAACGATCTCTCGGACCCGCGCGGCACTCAAGAGGCGCGATGTCCGCGTCGGATCCAAGTCGAGACGCTTCGCGATTTCCGAGGTTGCCGCGACCTCTCCGGCACGCTTGGCGACAAGCTCAAGGGGGAACAGCTTTGGATTGATGCCCGTGCTGGCGATTCCGTCCAGCATGCCCGAACTCGTTGCCGAGCAATTCAGCACTTCATAAGCATCGGATTGGCAGATGGTTGATGACAAGCCGCACAAGGAGGGCACCCCCTTGGCAGCCTCTTTTCCGATTAGATATTTCGCGGAACTTTCGTCGATCTGAAGCCGCTTGGCTAACTGATTATCATCTCCCGGCTCGAGCTCTGCCGAAATTCGGCCAAGCGCTACCGCACTCAGGACTTCACCCCAGGGCTTCAGTCTACCCGAGACCAGTCGCATCAGATCATATAGAGCGACCGTCGCAACGTGAGGTGCGGGCTGCTTCAGAGATGTCTCATCGCAGAAGCGATCGGCGGCCTGTTTAGAGAAGAAGTAGCCCGATCCCGGCAGGCTGAGCGCGGTGGGGATGAGGTGCCCCCGTATTACGCATTGCTCGATGGCATATGTCGGAAGCCCGAAACGCGAGGCAACCGATGATGCGCTCACTCGGGTTTTCCACGCTTCAGCGAATGCCAGCAATTCTCGCACCTCGAAAGCGGGAAGCAATCTATTCCCATGAGCGCGATACCTCCGGGTGATCAGTTGCGCTTCCCACGCGGCGCGAAGCGTGTCGTCTTCCAACCCTGAAATCGCAGATGCCTCTCTGAGCCCGACGATCCGATCAAGTTCGTCGCCACAAGTTAGGTGGTTCATGGCCTTGATGCTCGCGTATTCCGCCTCGGCCGCATCGATAGCCGGCTCTGCTCCCAAGGCTGCGTAGCTCTGCATTAGCGGCGGAAGGGTCTGGCCTGTGGGTGATGCACTGAACTCGATGTCATCCAGACCAGTCGGCCAGCTTTGGACGGCCTTGCAAGCTCGATGGAGGCGGATCACCTGCGGGTCACCATCCTCTTCGGTGGAAGGGGCTTTCATGTGCTTCGCTAGCCCCAGGATCACGTCAAGCAGTGCCTGCGGATCAGCCCTCCCGAGATCACTCGGGAGTAAGTCGAAAACTGACGCGCGTTCCTTCTCCGTGCAGCGCACTAGACACGAGATAATCTCGAGTGCTGGCCGCAGTCCCTCGGATACGTTCGACGTCGATCTTTCGGCCAGCCTTCTCCCGCACTCGTCGCAACGATCGACGGGCGTGAGCGTCCTGACCCACCCCTGCGCCTGCGGAGGCTGCGATCGGCACGCATCGCAGTGTTGCAGCAGGATGTCCCAGGTCACCGGACAGAAGGGGAGGAACTTCAGCTCCCAAGCAGCGAGATGATATCCTCGGTCACGAAGGAACGTGGGCGAATATCTCCTTGCACGGCTTTCGATGCTGCCTGCGGGAACGATCATTCCGAAGTATTCCCGGGCTCCGTTCTCCTTTTCGGGATATTGTCTGGCGGCCACCTCTTCGCGCGTGACGCCAAGCGCCTCCGCGAGTGCGCCGATATCGATGTCGGGATCCTCGGAAACTAGCACCCGATTTCGGTGCTTGAGCCCGACTTCCCGCAGGACCGTCCAGCTGTTCGGCGCGCCGGCGAGTTCACAGGCTCGGGCCATGCCGCCTCGCAGGGATTCCCCATCTCTGAAGGAGAAGGAAACCCGGTCCCGATAGAGCAGCCGACGAGGAGCATCGTCTGTCGAACGTTCCCCACGCAGCAGTTCCTGCGAGATATCGGCCAGAGCGAGCATGCGTCAGGCTGCTTCGAGGAGGAGGCGCTCTAGCGGATTGGTATCGCACAGCCCGAGCGAGATCGACCAGTCATCGACTGCGACTACGAGATCGTCGACAGAGATGAAATCGCGGTCGTCGTGGATCGAGATGCGCAGCGCCTGTCTCACCACGCTCATGAGCTGGCCGATGATCCCGTCGCATGCCTGCCAGAGAGCCAGCGCCAGTTCCTCATCGGCGAGGCCGGTCGGTTCGGCAATGATGCCGATCCGGATCATCTCTTCATCGAGCTTTGACAGGAATCCGATCCACAGGTCCCTGTCTTCGTCGACTGCCCAGTCGAGTGCTCCGAGACGACACGGTGCCATGGTCCGCATGAGGAACTCTTGGTCCTTGCTGATCATCTCTTCTGCCTTTTCGGTCCCGAGCAGGACGATCCCCACGTGTCCGCCATTAAGCAGCGTCTTGAGCTCCGCCGTGAGGCGCGGGCCGTAGGCCGATCCCTTGCCTCCCTCGTGCGCTTCATCGATCATGAGGAGATCTGTGCGGGCATGCCGCATCGCCTCGCAGGCGCGATCACGGAGGATTTCGAGGTCCTTTGTCGCCGGGAAGCCTTCGCCGAGGATTTTCAGGATCGCGCGATACATGTCGCTCGGCCCGCCACCACTGCCGAAACTCATGAAGATGACCGGCCGAATTCCTTCCTCGGCCCCTTCGTTAGCCACGTCCACGAAGGTTTCAGCCGCGGTGGTCTTTCCCGTGTGTGGCGGGTCGAAGACACAGATCGCTGTCTGCCTGCGTCCTTTCATTGCACGTCCAAGATCCTGAGCCTCTTGAAAAGTCAGCATGGCTTCGAGCTGGCGGGGATAGGGAAGCCGGATCGTGTTGAATGCCGCGATCGCCCGGGTCGCAGCAGTCGAGCGCATGGCCACCTTCTGGTCGCGCAGCGACCGGAAGGCATCCTTGATCGCCGGAGAGATGGTCAACTGATCAGCTTCAGTGACATCCTTTATTTCGGCCTTTTCGCTTTTCTTGCTCATCACTTCTCCTTCCATGTAAGGCCTCTTCCCGAGGATCGACGCGGCGGCGCCTCTCGCCGCGTTCTCGAGTTCGCTCTGCCGTTTTCATTGCGCGCGCGGACCGGGACACCCCTCTTCTTCGCGCGCTGCATCTCTGCCCACGTCTTGGGCGTCTGTTTCGCCATTTTCCTGGGCCGCGGGGTCATGTCTCCCGCGTCCTTGCGCCGACTTCCCGCAAGGGCATTGTCGATGACGCACGCGTCCGGCTCGAACGGATGGATGTCCTGGGGGTCGGTATCGGTCCGGGTCTCAACAGCGGGGGTGTCCTCGCCTTCCTCGGGCGTGAGTTCGACGTAGCGCCGCAATGACGCCGCCGTCGATTTATCCGCCAAGGCTCGGCCGAGGAGCTTGCGGTTTTTCGCCGACGCTTTCTCGTTCACATTCGAGATCATGTCGAACAGCTTGGCGCGGAAAACCGCCTGCTCCTCCTTAGAGCAGAATTCGTCGGCCTCGATGTTCGCCAGCTCCATGCACTTCTCGTGCAACCAGACGGGAACGCCAGCCATGTCCGGATTGTCGCACTTGAGCGTCACCCACCGCTTGTGTTCGCCGAATGGGATCCAGAGATGGACTACCCCGAGGTCATCCGGATCGAATTTCAGCTTGCCACGTGCGGTGACCTTGCGGTGCGGATTTTGGTTCCTGCGGGGCTGCTTCGGTGTGACGTCTCCTTCGGGAATGGCGCCGCGCTCGAAGAGCCCGACGATCTCACCCATTTCATGGCACGAATACCGGTTGTGCATGAAAACGACCCCGGTCGCGTAGACGGCAGCGTCGAACTTCACGCAGCCCATGTTGCGATCGAACTCGTCGAGATCCGCGATGACATTGGGCGCGCGGGTAGCGGTGGCCTTGCGCCACATCAGGAGGGGTTGCCGGTTCACAGGCCCTTGTGCCTCGTGATGTTGTAGGTGAAGCAGGCCCGGTCGAGCAGTTCCCGCGCCTGCGAGATCGTGCAGAGGATCTGCTTGTCCGGATCGAATCCGAACTTTCGCATCAGGGCGATGTCGTAATTGTGGCTCGGAAGCTTCTTGAAGAGCATCTGGAGGATCGTCCCGATGGTCCTCTCGATGAGACCCTTATGCGTGGGATGCTCCTTCCCGGTGAAGTTGACCTGAATGTAGGCTTCCGCGCACGCGTCCTCGAAATGACGGGAGTGCGCGCCTGCGGAATTGTCGACCTTGATGCGGTCGGGACGTAGTCTGACGAAAGGCAGGTCCGGGAATTTCTCGAGCAGATCAGCGGGAACCTCCTTGATCGAGTTGGCGTGCCTGACGGTGCGCAGCAGGGAGGCACTCGAAGCCGCCTCGGCACAAAGATCCCATCCGACCAATGCCGTCGTGCTGCATTCGGCCATGAGGGTCATCGTTGCCGAACCCATGCCGATGCCGGTGTCGTCATCGACGAGGAAGACGTAGGGAACGGGCGTTTCATCCGCCTCGCATAGCGAACCGAACGACGGTCGCTCGCTGAAGCCACCACCACCGTAGCGCGCGCGCTTTCCCCTCTCGGTAGTCGCGAGGCCGAAAAGCTTCGGGGTGCGCATATCGCGGACCCGGCGCCAGAAGGTGGTGTAGTGAACGGCCTTATAGGGTGTCGACGGCCTGGGATATTCGGCGGCCTTGTCGCCGACGCTCCAGGTTCCGTCCTCACCTTCGACGAGCATCGGACGGTCCAGCGGCTTGCCGTTGCTGACCTTCCACAGGTCGGCCACGTAGCAGTCGTAGAAGCTCTGGATCTGATCCCGGTCATTCGCGAGACAGGCGGACATCATGTGATAGAGGATCAACTCGACCGGGTGTCTGCTGACGATCGAACGCAGGTAGCGACCGGCCATCGACACGCCATCGCGCGGCTTGCGCCTTCCCGGTTCCCCGCGTTCCCGCAGCCATTCGCGAACTGTGGTTGGGTGCGGCTCCCATCCCGTGGGATTTAGCGCAGCAATACCCGGCTGGGAGACCGCGCGGCGGATGACCGGAAACATGGCGTCGTCGGACAGGGAGCCGCAGTTGTCGTCGCAGAAGAGGCTGATCGCGACCCGCAGCGGCGATTTCGCGTCCATCGTCCGGCACTGCTCGGCGTCCAGTTCCATGTTTCGCGCAAGCCGCCGGCTTTCGTTGCTGGAGGGCTTCGAGCGGAAGATGATGCCGTCCTGTGCGAAGATGGCATTCATATCAGCCGTGGTGGGCTTGCGGGGATGTCCGTTATCGTCATCGACCATGAAGTCGGGATAGGAGGCGCCGTAGGGCGCGCGATATGTGACCGCGTGGTCGGGATCGACGCGTTCGAAGTAGTAATCGCGGCCGAGGATCTCGACGGGATCCCCTTTCTCTTGAGGGTAGGCGAGAGGTCTTGTCATGCTGCTATCCCTTCGAATCCCGGCAGCGGTCGCGACGCGACGATCGGCGTGGGACTTAGAATGGTGCGGTCGTGGAATGGCTTATCGAAGTCGACGGTGAACAGTCCGCCAGCGATGAGACGCTCGACGACCGCATTGCCGTGCTTGCGATCATGTTGAGCGACGAGGCTGATCAGGTCGCCCCATCCCATCTGCTGCATCTTCGCTCGGACTGCCTGCGCGCGTGAACTCTCATGGTTGGTCAGTGCCATTGCGCGACGTCCGAAGATGTTGGCGACGTTGTGTTCACGCCATCTCGAACCGCGAATATCCTCGAGGTAGCGGATGGAGAACTCCCAGCCACACCTGCGGACGAATTCCCGAACTCTCGCCAAGCTGACCTTGTCGTCGGTGCTGAGATCGTCCGGAGTGCGTTTGACCTCGACTATCTCGATCCGACCATCGCGGTAGAGGATCGCGAGATCGGGACGATAGGTGAAACGCGGCCCGCCGAATGCGATGTCGAATTTGTAGGGATGGCATTTGAACTGGACGATGTTGCCATCGACTTCGCACTGCATGGCGAGCAGTTCCTCTCCCCTTCCCTCGCCGACTTCCGTCATTCCGGTCTTCACCGACGGCATGCGGAAACGCAGATGGAGACCTCCGCGCGTCACCACTGGTCTCTCCGTCCCGCCGTGGCGGAACACCACGATGTGGCCGAGCGGAGGATTATCGGTCTCGCCAGTGCCGGTCCGAACAAGCCGGCGTCCGTCCGCTGGCTGGGCTTCATCCCGAAGATCGGGGATGGCCTGAGATCTTTGCGGATGGCTGATGGTCACGACACGGACCTCCCGCTGACCGGGGTCCACCGCCAAGGGGAGGTGCGCCGCGAACGCATCGCCGAGATGCTCGGGTGTCGGTTCCATCGCGGCATCGGCGGGATGGAGCGGGCTGAACCAACTCGCGTAGCGGTGAGATCCGCCCGAACGTAGTTCGTGTGCCCATCTTCCGCATTTTTCCGCTCGGCAGATCCGCGATCATGATCGCGCTCTGAATGCTCGCTATCAGCGAACGGGCATTCACCCTTCGGCTTACTCTTGTTCGCCGGTGGTTCGATCTCAATGCTCATACGCACATCTCCCTTAGTGCGTTGGCATTTAGAAAGTGCGTTTCAGAAAAGCAAGGAGATTCGCATTGGCATGTAGAATTTTTGTGTTAACTCGGCAGGTATGGATGAGAAAACGACGTCAGCATCTTCGCTCGCCCACCACTGGCATATGGTGGCAAGCGAGACATGAAAGGCGGCGCATCGGTGTCGCTGCCCAGCTCGCTCCCGGCCACTGATGAAGAGGAGTGGAAGCTACTATCACCTTCCCGGCGCGATCTGGCGCGACGTCGGATCGATGCGATAGAAGGGTGGCGCGACGGGGAACTCGACATTGAAGAGGCATGCCGAACTGCGAACGTGAGCATCAGTCGCTTTTACAGGCTTGCGGCTGCCTGGCGCGACCACCCATCGCTTGGTTCTCTCGCGGTGCGCCGAGGGTCAGGCGCGTCAGCTCGGGCTCGACCGTCCAAAGGGGAGGTCGTGAACGCCCTTCAAGCCGTTGTTGGTAAGGTCGTTCGCGCCCACGCCGATGCGTCTGTCGCCCAGTTGACCCGCCACATGGTCGAAGCAGCTGGAGTTGATCCAACCTCCGCGCCGAGCCCAATGGTCTTGCGCCGTATCGTCGAGACAGAGATTCGGCGCGTCAAGGCTACGGGCGAGGCAGGTCACGCTCTGCGCTTCGATTGTTCGGCTATCAGCGCCCCGCAGGGGGATGGTCGGCCTTGGATCTTGTTCGTCGTTCTCGACGTGGGCACGCGGATGATACTCGGCTGGCATGTCGCGGAGAGCGCCGTAGCGCTCCCAGGCTATCAGCGAGCGGCTCGCGATGCCCTGGCGAAACTTGACGATCTGTCTCCACCGACCTGGGCAAGGCGACTGACCGAGGTGGAAATCAAGTCCGGGCTCGACAAGGAAGCGACTGCCAAGCTTGTCGAGCGCCTTGACGCAGCCATATCCGGCAATGTCCAGCACGCAGACAGCGACGCTCGCTTCGGTCGATATTTTAAGAAGCTGGTGGGCGGCAAGCTTGGTCTCCTCACCCTGACACCGGCAAGGACGTTGCGCGGAGATGCCCTGCCTCCGAACGGGGACATGACCCCTTGGTCGCGTTCGGAGCTTGAGGGCCATTTCGCCATCAGGGCAGCGGAGTATAATGATGAGGTCATGCGAGAGAAGCAGCCTCTAGCTTCCGACGCCTTGAGCGAGATCCCTGCGGAAGTGCTCGAACTCCTTCATATGGTTGCCGAGCCACAATGAATCGCCTCTGACATCGGGCGACCTTGGCTTCGGACTCAGCCTACGGCAATGTCGAAGGAAACCTGGTTGTATCCACAACGACGGTTGTGATCGCTGACGGCCTGGTCGATTGTCGCCATTGCGAAATCTTCACTGATCGCCTCGTCCTGCCGGGAGAGGTTGGCCGCGGAGGTCTTCAACGCCTTCTGGATCTGAAACACGACGCGAATATCCGACAGCGCGCCTCCGAAGGTCTGCGACATGATCCGCTGGAGCGACCGCGGGTGGCTCTTCAAGTCATCGAGGCCATATACGCCCAGTGATGGGCGTGCCTCGTTTAGGTCATGCGGACTTAAAAGCAGTGGCCGGGCCATCGCCTTCGTCGAACGCTTACGAAGCAGATCATCGACCAGGGCCCTGACAGAGGCTGGCCCTGCCGGGTCGAAGGACACACGATGGGCGAGGATGCACTTTTCCGGCAACGCTACAGCCACAAGGACGAGTGGAAAGGTATCGGGTTTCGCCTTCACCACCAACCGCGGCCACATTCGGCCAACCACGATGCGGGGAGCGCCCTCCGCATTCGCAGCCTGGGCTTGGCGCTGGCGTATCCAGTTGTAGATCGTTGGGCGGGACGGTGGCTTGGCTCCGACTTCGACGCAGCGCTGTTCGACGATCGGCGCCACTTTCGTCAGTTGCGCATCAGCGCCGCTTGCCTCGATGACTTCGGTCGCAATCGCCTTGGCACGTGGGTCGATGCCGTAGTTGCGCGTCGCTCTTCCCCGCTTGGTCACTACGAGCATCTTTGCATTCCGGTGTTCGCACCATGCCTTGACCAGCCGCTGAAACTGGTAACGCGTTATCCCGATCGAGCGAGCGAGGCGAATGGCATCCTCGCCGGTCGGAGACGGCAAGCTCAGATACTTGTCTATGGCGGCTAACCTGCGCTTGGCCTCGGGCACGCGCGTCGGCTCGATACCGGCAAAATCCGGTTCAGGCATTTTTCCACTCCTAACTATTACAACTGCAAACTTTGGCTCATTCCACTCCCCTCCACCCCAAGAGGGTTGTCGGGCGTCTGCGACCGCGCGCGTTCACCGCACCTCGGTGCGACGGCCATTGAATGGATCGGAAGGTCCGGTAAGAAGTTCGAATGTCGGCACTTCTTCTTCTCGCAGCCGCAGTCGTGCCGGCCGGCGAGGCTTTCACCTGCACCCCCGAAGCCGTGTGGGACGGCGATGGGCCTGTATGGTGCGAGGAAGGTCCTCGTATCCGGCTCGCCGGCATTGCAGCGCGCGAGCTCGACGGCTCCTGTTCCGATGGTCACCCCTGCCCCGCAGCCGACGCGATGGTGGCGCGCGACGCATTGGTCGACTTGATCGGCCGCCCCACCGGCACCGGGCGCCACGGTCATGTCCTCGTAGCGGGTCCTGCGATGCGATGTGTTTCGACCGGTTCTGCAGGAGGTAACCGGACAGGGGCGTGGTGCACCTCGCCGAAGTCCGGTGATTTATCTTGCGCTATGGTTCGCGGAGCTTGGGCCGCTCGGTGGGACCGGTATTGGGGGAGGCACGAATGTCGCTAAGGGAATGGAGCGATCGGAAGAGCGAAAAGCGCGGTTGGTTGATCCGGCTGGAGTTTGGGCTGGTCGCAACGCTTATGTTCGGATCGCTGGTGATCGCAGTTGCTTCGCTTGCGTGGGCGGCCGCCGCTTCGGCCCATCCCGGAGGTCTCGCGGACGACGGATGTCACAATGATCGCAAGAACGGTGGTCGACATTGCCACCGCGCTCAGGCCCCACAAGCACGGGAGCGTCCGCCAGCAAGCGGGGCTGTAAACTATGCGAATTGCGCCGCGGCGCGTGCTGCGGGGGCAGCACCGGTCAGGAGAGGCGACCCGGGATATGCGAGGCACCTCGATCGCGATGGCGATGGTGTCGGCTGTGAGTAGTTTTCGCCCGCGAGCGGGATGGTCGACGTGAAAGGACTTTGGCGCAGGCTCGCCGAACTCGCATCTACTCCGACAGCGGCAACCCCGCGGCACCCTCCCTCGCAACCCAAGAACCCTACGCGTTGCGCACTCGACTTCTTCTCCGATCGGTTTCTCACCATACGAGATCTTGGCTTTTTCGGGCAGTTTTCCCGCTCGCCGAATGGCCGCTATGTCGTTGGCTGGTCGGATCGCAGTCCGGATGGCAGTAGAGGCGGCCACCGGTATGACGGAGAGGGGCGATGGATCCTGCTCGAGGGCGATCGCCTGATTGCACAAGGCAACCTTCAGCGTCCCCAGGACGGGAAGGTCGCCGACGACGGCACGGTATTGATAAGCGACTGGTTGTTCGGGGATGGGCTCGACGGAGTGCTCGCTGGCTTCTCCAGCGAGGGACGGCAGCTTCTACACCACGCCCTAACGGCCAACATCGACAATCACGCACTCTCTCCTAACGGAAGGATCGCGATCTGCCGGACGCTCAATTCTCCGGGGAGCAGTGATAGCTGCAAGCTGATCCTGTTTGATGTGCATGCGGGACGGGAACTCGCCCGATGGGATCCGGAATCCGTATCCATAGCCGGCTATGAATTCGATACCGATGCTGACCTGGTTCACGTCGTCACGGAGGACGGAGATCGCGCGGGTTATGACTTCACCGGTCGATTGGTGAATGCCACTGAGTGGCAGCGCGCTCGGATTGGACGCGGTGACCTCAACGTGATCAAGTCCGCCATCGAGCAGGCCGGGTCAGATGCTGCGTCCGAAGACATCGCGGCGTTTCTGCAGGGTCTCGCCGTAGCATGCAGCACCGACGCTGATTGGCTTCGTGCAAGAGCCTTTAGAGCAAAGGGCGAACTACTCGAGAAACTGGGTCGCGATGCCGAAGCGTTGGAAGCGTATGACAGCGCGCTGTTGCTTGACCCTCAGGTCGGCGTTTTCAGGCGTGCGGAAAAGTTGCGGCGCGCAGTTGGGGGGGCGTCGAAGACGAAGGCACCGCGCAAGGGACGTCTGGAGAAGCAGGCTGACCGGTTCGGCATGAAGTATGAGGTCATCGAACTTGAAAAGGGCGAAAACAAGCTATGGAGGAGTGCCGCCTTCCGCGAATGGACGTCGATCGAGAATGCCGCGCTAGAGCACTACCTCGATGGAGGGTGGAGTGGGGCCGCAACCGAAGGAGGCTTGATCCTCACGGTTATCAAGGCCGCGTCCTTCGCTAAGCTGGCGGAGCGTAACGCCGATACCTACATCGAGGCGCTGTATGCGCAGAACGTCGCGTTCGATGAGGATCGATATGCCATCGGCGATCTGCTGGCGAACGTCAGGCGAGCGGACATCGGGCAGCTGCGAAGGAACTGGGCTCTGATATCCAAGAGTTCAGGGGAAACCCCTGCATTCTATCCAGGCGTCTGGTGGGATGGCGTGGAAGGCCTCTTCAAGGCGCTCGGCAACGAACGCCTCGCCGCCATTGCGGATCGTTTTTCTTCTGCGCCCTACGACCTGAGGGCGGGCTGGCCGGATCTCACGCTCTGGCGCGGCGACGAGGTTCGGTTCGTCGAGGTCAAAGGCCCCTCTGACTCCATACACGCAAGCCAGGCGCGACTAGTCCGCGATTTGCTCAATCCGTTGGCGCATCACGTGACGCTAGCAGAAATCATACAGGCCACATGACCTTGGAGATGCGTGAACGTGAGAGAAATAAACACTCACTTCTTGTTCTTCCTCCAGGGAAACACCTCATGTTTACGGTCGAGCCAGACAAGGTAGAATACCGATTCCTCGATCACGCCATGCATTCGCGCTGCGTTGCTTCGATCTACTCGGATCTCATGCATTCGGTAGTCCTTCCCGATCGTGTCGGGTCTCGTAAAACGCTTCGCCGGTCGCACTTCGCCTCGATGCGGAGAGCAAAGGCTGGAATTTCGAAGTGTCGTGACATCCATCGTTCGCAGTTTCTCGACGACACCGACGAAGCTCTTGAGATCAGCCTTGTTCCAGCTCGAAAGGCATTCCGTCTCTGCCCTGTAATGGGCGAAACTCACCGTTACCCCTTCATGATCTTCTAATGACCCCAAGGACGGGCGGGGATCTTGCCGGTCGGTGCGCATACGGCCCTTCTCGGAGTTATGCGGCATCCTTGATCTTCTCCCTGTAGAAGCTCTTCATGGCGGTCTTGGGGATGACCCTGTCGCTGGGTGCCAGAGGTGCGAGGCCCTTTCGAGCGGTGTGCCAGGGGCCGCCGGGCTCCTTGGCGAGTTCGTCCAGCTTGAACGGCATGTAGCAGCCATAATCCCTCTGGATGCATTCGAGCATCTCGAGTTTGCTACCCTTGATCGTGCGGCTGTTCTCGATGTCCGGTAGGCTCGCGACATCCATGTGCTCGAAGCGCTCGTAGATCGCGGGAATTATGGGACCTGTGCCCCAGGCTTCGAATTCCTCTTCGAACATTTCGTGTCCGGTGTTCGCCAGATACCACGCCTGCGCGAAGTAAAGGAGCCGGTGGACAACGTCGGTGGTGATGACTTCACCCATCCTTCGGTCGATTCGATTGATAAACCAGTCTGCGACATCGTGGGCATCGATCTTACGGGCCATATCTTCCATCTCTTTGTTTTCCTTTCCAAGATGAACTTCAATCCCGAAATTTCCGTAAAAACGGTCCTCGGTTTATCGATGGCTAGATCCAGGCGTCGCCCAATCGAAAGATGACGAAAGCGCCTGAAGGCTGACCGCCCAGCACGCCGAGCGCGTAGAAGGCGCTACGATTTCCCAAGGCGAGCCCGGTGTCGCCTTCGAGGGAAGCGAACTGCTAGCCGCGTCTTGCGGTCACGGCTCGCAGACGCCTGGCTGTGTGCTAGATGGCGCGAATGGCGGTTTATTTCATTCTGGAAGAGAACGACGCTGATTGGCGAATGAAGATCGGGCGATCACGCAACCCGCAGGGTCGCGGTCGCGCCTTGCAGACCGGAAACTCGCGGCCGCTCAAATTGGTCGGTTGGATTGACGACGGATCCGACGCTGTGACGGAGGCTCGTCTGCATGCCAAGTATGCTTGGGCCAATGTGAATAGAGGTAGCGAGGTCGCGGCGCGGGAATGGTTCTACCTGCAACCGGCCGATATTCTTGCCGATCTCGCACACGCGGGTCGTTTCGGTTTCGTTGCCAAGAACGCGGACGCGTTCGAGATTGTGGGCTACGACCGCGATGCGGTTCCGGAGTATGTCGGTGTCTGGGACTGGGCAGACTTGGAGATCGACGAATGCTGCCCGTTCTGCGGTTGCTTTTGCGGGATGCATTTCCAGGACGCATCCTGGATGTATCACTGCGTGAATTGTGACGCATTGACCGATTTCGAGGGAGGCGGAAACCTTCCCTGATGTGTGAAACGCCGAAGGCGGGACATCGGCGACGTGAGCAGTTGACTGAGTTCGGCGGCCCTGCGAACTTCTCATCTGTTCTAGGCGTTTGGCCGTCACATGCCGATTAGGGTCGTTCTTCCGACGCCAGCGCGCGGCGTTGCGGGCGACGCCCCTCCTGCGCCAATAATCGATTAAGTTTGGCTACGTCGCGCTCGATCCGACGCGTGAGACGCATGAGTTCATCGGTGCGCTGCACCGAAGGCGGTGGATTCTGGTTCAGCCATGCATCCATAGCGTCATGCATGCCATTCGTGAGGGCTGCGGTTCCTCGCACGACCTTGCTGTAATGCGGCTGCGTTATCCCGAGCTGCTTCGCGACCGCATGCTGGGTGAATCGACGTGCCAGGCGCGCGCGCTCCATCTTTTCCAGAAGACTTCTTGCTGCCGAATCGGAATGCATATAATATGCATATATGCATTCTCTATCCCTCTCAACCGACCAGATCGTCTACGCGTTGAAAGAAGAGGCATTCCTCGAATTGCGCTTGCCTCCCGCGTCCACCGGGGTCGGCATTTCGGACTTGCGATGGGGAATGCATGACCATCCCAAGACGCCGGCCTACTGGGCGGCGCAATCCTGGATGTGGGGGCTGGAGGCGCCAAGGCATTACAAGCTCGGTAAGTCCTTGGAGGACGAATTGGTCGCTTGCCTTCTGGGGGGCTACGGCATCCCCGCCGAAGTCGGTATCGCCGCTTACGAGCGCATTAGATCCGAATGCGATGGACGTTACGAGGCCCTGGCGGATGAGGGCTTTGTGCTGGATCTGCTGAGCAGGCCGCTCGAGGTCAGGGGGCGGAAGGTGCGTTACAGGTTCGCGCGGCAGAAGGCGCACTTCCTGGCATCTTCGTTTCAGGCTCTGCCGGAGATCGACCAGGGTCTTCCCGATCGTGCTCTGCGCGACGGGATCATGACCCTCAAGGGAATTGGCCCTAAGACGGCGTCGTGGGTCGTGCGCAACTGGCGGGACAGCGACCTGGTCGCCATCCTCGATATCCATATCGTTCGCGCCTGCGAACATATGGGCCTCTTCGAGCCCGGCTGGAGGGTGGAGCGCCACTATCTAGCCATGGAGGAAGCATTCCTCGCCTTTGCAGAGGTGATCGGAGCGCGCCCCTCGCTGCTCGATTCGGTCATGTGGAACGTCATGCGTGAACTGGCCAGGCAGCCAGTCATCGATCGCAGGCTGGAACCGACAGCCGATCTTCCTCTCTTTGCTTCGGTCAACTGAGTATTCCGCTGAAATGAACATGTTCGCGGTTGACGCGCGTGCACACCGGACATCATTCTTCCTTTCAAGGGAGAAGTATAATGTCTGGAAGAGGGCCGGATTCGGGAACGGATCACAATCGCAATTCGATCGGCAGCGGTGGCTCACCTGGTAGCGGATCCGGAGCGGGTGGGGGCTCCGATGCTGACGACTGCATCTTCGTCCAGACCGCGCCTCTCTCCAGTCCGGTCCCAGCCGTCGTTTCGGGCTTGAAGGTCGGCGATGTGCTTGAGGTGGATCTTCAGAATACTCCCTCCGGTAATCGCTTGGTGGTCAGCACCGCGGGCGGACAAGCTGCAGGCTCGCTCACACACCCCGGTCACCTGAAGATCATCCAGTGCATTGGCACCGGACACATCTACAAGGCGACGGTCGTCCAGAAGACGGGCGCCCTCATTGCCCTGAGGATAGAACCGAAATGACCGCTGTCGTCGGCGGTGTTTACGCCGAGGAATGCCTCGAACCGTTCTGGAACGATGTTTACGGGTCGGGTGGCCGCGCGGCAGCCGCGCTTTCGGGCTGGTGCGATGATCTGAAGCTCGTCACCTATCGGTCATCGGCGTTGGCAGATGGGCTGGAAAACCTGTCGGCCATCTATGGTTTCCCGATCGAAGGCCCCGAGGTCCGGGATGCGGTGAGTTTTCGATATATCCATTCTCTCGATGAGCCCAGGATCGCACCTCGGCCCGATTCCATTAGCGTTTACCCACCGATCGAAGTCAGCGGCGACGTCGTTCTACGGTTCGGCATGCTCGAAGGGGATGCGAGGGTGGCAGCCCGCCGGGCAGTTTACGACCCGCAATCGGCCTTCGATCCCCGGCCGTTCCACGAGAATGGATCCACGGCAGACGAGCTCGCCCTCATCCTCAACGCTTTCGAGGCTAGGCGGCTGACGAACGAGACCGAGCCCGAACGCATGGTCGAAGCATTGATCGAGAAGCAGGATGCCAGCATCGTGGTTCTCAAGCTTGGCGGTCATGGAGCGATAGTCGCGACGCGAACTTCGCGAACCCGGGTTCCTGCCTACCGCAGCGACACGGTATGGAAGCTGGGCACCGGGGATGTCTTCTCGGCTGCTTTCACAAAGTTCTGGGCATGCGATGGCCTGGAACCCGCGGAAGCTGCCGATCTCGCTTCGAGGTCGGTATCCGTATATGCATCGACCCGCTCATTGCCGATCCCCGCGAAGAAGGAACTCGCGGCGCTGGACCTCTCGCCGGTCACACCTACGAGCGGACGGGTTTACATCGCAGCACCGTTCTTCACTCTGGCTGACCTCTGGCTCGTCGAAGAGGTCAGGCAGCGTCTGCTCGACATGGGCGTTAGCGTATTCTCGCCGTTGCACGATGTTGGCTTGGGAACGGCGCAGGAGGTCGCGCTGCGAGACCTCGAGGGACTGGACCAAGCCGATGTGGTGTTGGCAGTCCTCAGCGGTTCAGATCCAGGGACGATATTCGAGGTCGGATATGCGGTGGCGAAAGGCAAGCCCGTCATCTGCCTAGCCCAGAACATGCGCGACGAGGATGCCAAGATGCCAGAGGGCAGCGGGTGCCTGATCGTATCGGATCTCGTGACCGCCATCTACCATTCGATCTGGGCGCTGGCATGAAGGGACTGCTTCTCTCGGGCGGCATGGATTCGATTGCGCTTGCTTGGTGGCTGAGGCCCGAGCAAGCCATCACCGTCGATTACGGACAGCTTGCAGCGATCGCCGAAACGCGAACCTCGCGTCAGGTATGCGAGGAACTCGGCATCGGGCATACGGTCATCGACGCGAGATGTCCCGAGCTTGGCTCGGGCGACATGGCGGGCGGAGCGCCGCACCAACTGGCGCCGGTTCCCGAATGGTGGCCATTCCGAAATCAGCTGCTGGCAACTTTGGCCGGCATGAAAGCCGTTCAATTGGGCGTAACGGAGCTGATATTCGGAGCAGTTCGAGGCGACGGTTCGCATGCCGATGGCCTTCCCCGGTTCTTCGAAGACCTAAACCGGTTGATGTCCGGGCAAGAAGGAGGACTGAACGTGACAGCGCCCGCGATCGGAATGTCCACCGAAGAGCTGATCTTGAAGTCGAAGGTTCCGCGCTCCGTCCTGGCATGGGCGCATTCCTGTCACACGGGCGAACTGGCCTGCGGCGACTGCAGAGGTTGCTACAAGAACGCGGAAGTGATCGCGAACGTGTATGGGGATCTTTGACGAGCCTCGACCGATCGCGGGCGTAGCAGCTCCGACGAGATCTTGGCCGGCGTTCGAGCGCGTCATCCCCCTGACCCGACGGATTCTGACCGGTTCTGACGGTTTCTTCGAGATATTAGCTCGGCGCCGCTCCGCGCTGGGAGGTTCTGTCAGCGAGCGCGAACTGTCCTCCGTTCTGTGGCATGCCATGCTGCTTCGAGAACGGAATCATAATTCGAGGTTCGGCGAGTGGGAGAGCCGCGCGGCCCCGTCCGCAGGGGGGCTCCACTCACTCGGCATCGCCTGTCTGCCCGTCGACGGCTCGCCTTGGTGCGGATTATACGATCCTGAAGCACACGAACTTCGGAGCTCCTCCTCTTTCGAAGGCGCCGTCTCGCTCAATCGGAACGAGATAAACGAGATTTTGAGCTCAAAGCACGGGATCACCCTTCAATTCATTGGTGATCGTCGGCGCTACGAAGCGTGTTACCGACATTGGGAATCGTTGTTCTGGCGGGACGCTGGTGCACTTCTCGGTATCATCACGATGATCGCAACCGCGCTGGGTCTCGAAGCGTCGCCGGTTGGGCGAAACGGAAGAGACATCGTCGCGGCGGCTGGTTTCCCCACCGAATACCTGGCGGGCGGTGCAATCCACATCGGCTCTGCCGGGACAACCGACAAGATTGGCGAAGGGCATTAGGAAGCGGGCTATCCGCCCAATGGCGAGCCGGTTTCACCGTCAGTGTTGAGAAGCGACGAAGGGCGAGAGATCCGCGACCGATGTGATAATGTCGAAGGCCTGCCCCAAGGCGGCATTGAATTGCATCGGGACCAATGACGATGTGACGAGCGCGGATACCAGAGAGATATCCCCGGTCTCCAGGCCGGTGACTTTCGCTAGGTCTTCGAGATGATCCCTCAACACCGCAATGCGGTCCGTGTGCTTGACCGTCGGCCCTCTTTTTGCATCCTCCGCCGGCCTCGGTGAATATTCCGAGAGGCGTTCGGCGATTTCGCCGACCGTCCGGTCGGCGCGGAGGCGTTTGCATTCTATGGCGAAGACGCGGCCGTCAGCGGGTCGCCAAGCCAGCACATCGACGTCGCCGTTTCGCTTCGTGCCTCCCAGTCGCGCCATATCGACCTCGGCGATTGCCACCAGTCCCATTGCTTCAAGGTCGTCTCTGACCTTTTGGTTGAACGCGTGCCCCCTCTCGTCAATGACCGAGCCTATCCAGCTCCGCATCTCATCACTGCGATAGAAGTCGACAGGCAGTCCGCCCGAATGCGCACGCAGAGCGTAGGTCAGGGCATGGTCCAGGAGGATTGGAGACAGCACAAGTTCGGGATCGTCTCTACCGTCGAGATTTATGATCGGCCGCGCCAGAAGGCTGAGGCGCCGCGCATGGCGCCACGGCCACCAGTCCCTCGCGGTTGCGCCCTCGGGCTTCTTCTCGTCCCACTTGGACCGAGGTCGCAGCGACCATGCATCGAGAAGAGCCTCAATTCCATCTCGATCGATTTCGAGCCTGTCCTTGGCTAGCTGGATCAGTTCGGAACGACACATCCGCACGATATCTCCGCCTCGTTCGAGTGCGATCAGACCTACGAACGACACGATGTCGGTCATGCCCAAGGGATCGACGCCGTATTCGGCCAGGAACGCTGCATCGAATGCCGCATCCCTCTTTTCCTCATACTCTTCCCGCTCCAATGGTTCGGCACGTCGATAGATATCAGCGTAATCGCCAGCAGCGGCCTCGAATTGCTCTTGGGAGGACGCTCGCAGGTAAGGGGTATGAACTTGTTCGGCGAAATCGTTTTCGAAGCGGAGGGTGCCATTCGGCATCACCGCGAGTTCGGAAGCGAAGCCATGGTGGATCTCGTCACTTCGGGAGGCGATCGCATTCATCAAGGAGATTTCCGCCATCATCTGATCAAAGTCGTAGACGGAGCACTCGCGCCCATGCTCCGTAGGCGAGGTGCACAACGCCATTTCAGCCAGAACCCGTGAGCACAGTCCCGCTTCGGCTCGCTCGCTTTCAAGGTTGATGGCGACCCGGACACCCTCTTCGGGGGGATGGAGCGAGAGAACCGCCGCAGCCGTCGTTCGCCATCGGTTCCTGTCCTTGTCCACAGCATGATGATTGCGAAGCGCCATCTCGATGACGTTGGCCCTGTCCAGGTCTTTAAGCCTCGTTCGGATACTGGCCCATAGATCGTCCACCAAACCAGCGAGGAACTTGGTTGCTTCGAGGCCGCGAACTACATTCGTTTCGTCGTCGGCCCCGACGCTGGCCAATCCGACTTCGGCCCACGCCCGGACCTCCGGTTGCACCTTCCGAAGCGGATGATGGACGGCACTCGCGATCACCATCTGCGTGGTCGTCGCAGCGTTGAACAGGTGAAGATGGCGCGCTGCGTCATCCTTGACTATCTCGCGTTCCATCGCATCAGCGCACGCAACCGGGTCCTGATTTGCAAGGCCGGCGGCACCCGAGGCGATCGCCCGCACCATCCATCGGTCGCCCTGATTACCCGGTTGGCCGAAAGAACGAAGATAGGGTTCAGCACAGGAGATCCGGATCGTCCCGCCGCCAAGGGAGACATTGGGCGGCTCGATTTTTCCTTCCTCTGCCAGCAGTTCCTGCTCATCAATCCGTCCGAATGTCAGGACTACCTCGACATGTCCCGGCAATTCTTCACCCAAATGGATTTCGAGTTCTGGCGCAAGCGGGATGAGCCAGTTCTGTGCCATGTCCCATACTCGAAAGGGGAGCGATCCGGCAGTGATTGGGTCACTGGCCTCTACCGTCAGCCACCACGTTGTCCTGCTGCCCTCTATTGCGACTGCAGGGTGGCCATGACGCAGATCGTCAACGCTCACGAACGCGCTTTCGGTGCTGGCCGCCTCGAACAAGGGCAACGCGGAAGGGCGCTGCACCTCCGCCCGATAGCCTCTCGAAGGACGCGCGACGCTATGCTTGTCGAGCGCCTGCCGAATCCGGATGCGCAGCTTGTTGAGATGATCGGTTCCCATCTGGATCATGGATGGCGCCGAGTGATCGACCTGTTCGGGCAAAAGCGTGAAATCCTGCTCTTCGACCATGCCGTAGAGGTTCATGAACCCATTCGGGTTGAACAGCTGGATGCCTCGCCGTGCGAGTTGATCCTCCTGCTCGAGAATCCTGAAAATGCGCAATGCATCGATCTCACCGGCGGATGCTAGGAGCGAGAGGTCGTCGTAACCCAGTCCCACGATCTGCCAGCCGTCTGGAGGCCTTCCGTGATCGGCAACCACACCGCGGCCCTGTCCACCGAAGACCAGCAAGGTCATGCCGCGCAAGTAGTCATCGCGCGCGCTGCACTCTGCCGCAGCTTCCGTGATCAGCCTTCGGACAGGCGCTGAAACGTCTTGGACCGAACGGAAGCCTTCCGCGATTACGTCATCCGGGCGGTCCGGGATGAATATGACCTGACAATAGGCTCCCGCATCGAACCTGCATAACTGGACCACGCAATGACTATCGACATCCGACCAGGGTGAAGCGGCAGGGCTCAGGTCGAGTGCGCGCACCGCGTCCCCTACCGCCCCCAAGAACTGATGTTCGGTTAGATGGCCTTCGTAAGCATCCCTTGCTTGGTTATCCCTCGCGAGTTCCAGTGCGCGGCGGCGGACCGCCGCGCCAATTGCCGTGGGAAGCAGCACCACGATGCCATCTTCCGTCCGCGAGACGGGCCGCCGCTCGAGGCTCGTCCAGTTGATGGTTTCATTCCGCAAGAGCTGCGGATCGGCGCGCGAGAAGTCGAAAGGGAGAAGGTCGAACGGTTCCACTTCGATCGCGTGCAGTTCCGCCTCGGTGAAGGTGACTGCTGCGCATGCACGTAGTGCCTTCGCGGTATCGAACCGAAACCGGTCGCGCGGCTTGCCCTCACCAGCTTGGTAGCGTCGCAGTCCTGCTCGCTCCGCTACCGCCTCGCCAATTGCCAACAACGCGTTTGCCTGACGCATTCCGTGCTGGGCCCATTCGTGACCATCTGCGATCGCGCTGTTGAGCGCAGAGAGACAGCTCTGGGTATAGGCTGCGTTCGCTTCCCAGGTTCCTTCGAGGATGCGGAAGTCGCCGGCCCCTGTGGTGATGTTGGAGACGAAGACGTCTTCGGAGGGATCCTCCAGACGCCATACGGCCCCGCGCGCGAGGTCATCATTGAGGAAATCGCGCATCCGCGCAGCCGAGGGTTCTTCGTGTCCTTCGCAATGCGCAGCCGCCAAGTGGGCGAGCACCTCCAGTCGAAGTATACCGCCTTGAAGACCGGGATCGAGCATGAGCCCTGCGACCATGCCGCAGGTTGCGTTTCGATCGAGCTTGCGCAGCCGTCGGCACAGCCGCTCATGCGTCGCCGTCAGAGATTCGATGTCGAGGACCGCTCCCGCCGTCGCCATTGCTTCCAGTTCCATGCCACGTAGATGGCTGGGCTTGTCGCGATAGGCAATTGGGCTTGCTCGTTCGGTAATAAGGCTACGGTATGTTCCGCGTGTCCTGACAAGATGAGTGCCTCGAGAATATGAGTTGGGATTGGTTGAGCTATTTCGAGCTGCTCAGCACGATTAGACCACCGCGCTGTAATGAAATCACATTTCGTCTTTTAAGATTATTCTTTCGCAGCGATGCTCCTGCTGCTAACGGATGACCGATGACCCGGCTCTTCGCCCGTTCCCTTTTGCTGCAGCTCGTCACGCTGTGCACTGCATTCGGTGTCCTGTGGGCTCCGGTGGCGGAAGCGGCCGAATGCGCGGGAGAGCCTCCGGTAGCATCCCAACTCGAGCAGCACGACGAGCCCAGCGATGATGACCGTGGCCCGGAGAAGCACGGCGCATGTGCGCATGGCCATTGCCATCATGCTTCGCAGGCCGTCGGGCGGTCGCCAGACGCCTTTGCCTTGAGCTCGGTCATGAGTGCCCTGCGCGCTGGCGACCAGCCCTCGTTCGCGTCCAATCTGACCGAACTGGCGACGCCCCCTCCTCGCGGCTGACGTTCGCCGCGCGTCGGACCTGTTTTCCGACGCTAACTGAACGTCACCAGAGGAATACCCATCCATGTTCGCCATATCGTGGCGAGCAGCCCCCGTCTGGGGGCTGATACTCGCCCTGTCCACGGGACCTGCCAGCGCGCAGGACCCGCGTGTCGTTACGCTCGACGACGCCCTTGAACTCAGCGGGGTCGCCGATGAGGCCGATACCGCCATCACCAACCCCCGCCTCGTGGGACCCCGCGCGGAAACCGACGCGGCGGTCGCGCTTGTCGATCAGGCTCGCTTGAGCCCGAACCCCGAAGTCTCGTTCGACGTCGAGAACGTCGCCGGCAGCGGCGCTTTCTCGGGTCTCCAGTCTACCGAATATACGCTCTCCGTCGGCCAGCGTCTCGAACTCGGCGGCAAGCGATCCGCGCGGATCGGTGCGGCCGAAGCGCAGGCCGAACTGGCATCTCTCAGGGCCGACCTTACCACGGTCGAGCTGGGACAGCTGGTGCGCGAGCGATATCTCGCAGCTGCTGCAGCGGCTGCGCGGGTCGAACTTGCCGAAGATGTCGTGGCGCGTAACGAGGAACTGGCTCGCATTGCCGGTGTCCTTGTGGAGGTCGGCCGTGAGCCGCCTCTGCGCGCATTGAGGGCGGATGCGGCCCTTGCCGAAGCGCGCGCTAGCCTGGTTGAGGCAGAGGCGGAGAGCCTGTCGGCTCGAACAGCGCTCGCAACTCTATGGGCCGGCGGTGAAGCGCCGCTCGTTCCGGCGCAATTTCCGGATATCGTTCCGCCCGCTTCGCTTATGTCCGAAGCGCAGGAAAGCCTCACCTACAGGGTCGCGCGAGCCGAGAGCACTGCTGCTGCGGCGGAGATCGAGCGGCAGCGAAGTTTGCGTATTCCCGATCCGACGGTCTCCGCGGGCGTGCGGCGCTTCGGGGAAAGCGGCGACAATGCCTTCCTCGTCGGCGTATCGATCCCCCTTCCTTTTCGCGACCGGAACCAGGGTAGCATCGCCGCTGCCGAGGCTCGGTTGCGTGCGGCGAATGCCCGCGAAGCCGTGGCTCTCGCAGACTACGAGCAGGCGGTCGCCACGGCCCGGGCAAGGTATCTTGGTGCCGAAGCGCGCGTCGAGACCCTTTCGCAGACATCGCTCCCGCAGGCGGAGGAGGCGCTGCGCCTCGTTCGCATCGGATATCGCAACGGACGTTTTCCCCTGATCGAAGTTCTCGCGGCCGCAGAGGCACGTGACACGATCCGCGAGGCGCTCATCGCCGCCCGCGAGCAGAGGGGCCTGGCCGCAGCCGAACTGATCGGGCTGGCCGCACAATGAAGGATATATCAATGACACGCAGAAAGCTGGCGATCCTCGTCGGTATCGTCATCGCGGTTGGCGCTATGGCGCTGATATTCTGGCCAACCTCCGAGGTCGACGACCATGCAGGTGAGGATGACCATCCGCAGGAAGAAGCTGCGACCGAGACACCTGAAGGGGTGATCACGCTTAGCGAAGAGCAGTTTAGCGAGGCCGGGATAGAGCTGGCCTCCGTCCGGTCTGGAGCCGCTGTCGAGCTCGTCTTCCCGGCGACTGTCGCGGCGAGCCCCACAGCCTCAGCTCGTATCGATGCCCGGGCCTCGGGGGTCGTCCGCTCCGTCGGCAAGACGCTGGGCGATTATGTGGCGCGCGGCGAGACCGTCGCCCGCATCGAGAGTGCGGATGCCGCCGCGCTCGCCTCGCAACTCAGCGCGGCACGGGCCCGGGTGACCGAGCTGTCTGCCGCCTATGAACGCGAACGGCGTCTGTTCGAGGAGAATGTCACGGCCCGCCAGGATCTGGAAGCCGCACGGGCCAATCTCAGCGTGGCACGTTCGGAACTTCAGCGGGCGCAGGCCGCGGTAGCGGCCGCTGGCGTCAGCGGCGACGGGCGTTCGCTGTCAGTCTCATCTCCCCTGGCTGGCAGGATCACCGCGGCACCGATCGTGCTGGGTGCCTTCGTTGAGGCCGGCGAGGAACTCTACCGCGTGGTCGATCCCAATGGTCTCCAGATCGAGGTGGCGCTGCCTTCGGCCGAAGCCTCTCGTATCCAACCTGGAGACGAGGCCGTGCTGGTGGTCGGCGACGGTCGGGAAATCGGCGCCCGGGTTCGTTCGGTGACGCCTTCGCTCGATCCGGAGAGCCGCAGTGCGACCGCGGTCCTGTCATTGTCGCGCGGCGTGCCGGGGCTTCAGCCCGGCGCCTTTCTTCAGGCGCGCATCAGGCCTTCGGGCGAGATCGACCGCGACCGCATCGCGGTGCCGGAAGACGCTATCCAGGTGGTCGAAGGACGCGACGTGGTTTTCGTCCGGACGAAGACCGGCTTCCAGGCTCGCGACGTGGAGCTCGGGACACGATCCGCTGGTCAAGTGACGATCCTTTCCGGTCTTCAGGAGGGATGGCGGATCGCTGTCGCCAACGCCTTCCTGCTCAAGGCCGAACTCGGGAAGGAGGGCGCGACCCATGGTCACTGAGACTCAGAACGCGCCCGCCGTGGATACCCACACCGATACGGCCAGCCATCGACACGGTTTGATCGGGGCCATCCTCGACATCGCCGTGCGGTTCCGCTGGGCGGTTATCGTCCTCACCGTTTTCGCAGCCATCTACGGCGCCATGAACCTTTTGCGCCTTCCGATCGATGCGGTGCCGGACATCACCAACACACAGGTGCAGATCAACACGAGCGCGCCTGCCCTCTCTCCCTCACAGGTGGAGACGCAGGTGACCTTCCCCATCGAGACCGGGCTTGCCGGGATCGAGGGCCTGGAGATGACCCGCTCGATCTCGCGTAACGGCTTCAGCCAGGTCACCGCGATATTCGAAGAAGGCACCGACATCTACTTCGCCCGTCAGCAGGTGAACGAACGGCTAGCCCCGATCGGTGCGTCGCTGCCGGAAGGAGCGGAGCCCACGATGGGACCGATCTCGACCGGCCTGGGCGAGGTGCTCATGTATACGATCGAATACGAGTATCCGGGAGGTCGCGGTGCGCCCAAGGGTGGTCGAATAGGCTGGCAGTCGGACGGGAGCTTCATCACCGAACGCGGTGATCGCCTCGACACCGAGGTCGCCAAGGCAGCCTATCTTCGCACGGTGCAGGACTGGGTCGTCGCTCCGCTCATGCGCTCCATTGACGGCGTTGCCGGGGTGGATTCGATCGGCGGCTATGAGAAGCAGTTCCTGGTCCAGCCCGATCCTGCTCGCCTCACCGGCTACGGCCTGTCGTTCGACTCCCTGATCGAGGCCTTGGAAGCGGCGAACCTCGCTGAAGGCGCCAACTTTGTCGATCGTGCCGGAGAGGCTCTGCTCGTCCGCGTCGATGCGCGGCTTGGGGGCACGCAGGACATCGAACAGGCGGTGGTCGCGACCCGCGAGGGCGTTCCGATCCGGATCGGGGATGTCGCCTCGGTGCGCATCGGCGGCGATCTGCGAACCGGTGCTGCCTCGCTCAATGGCGAGGAAGCGGTCGTTGGCACGGTCCTGATGCGCAGCGGCGAGAACAGCCGCACCGTAGCTGCCGCCTCGGCCGAGCGACTGGAAGAAGTCCGCGCCTCGCTCCCTGCCGGAGTGGTCGCCGAGATCGTCTACAACCGCTCGTCGCTCGTCGATGCGACCATCGCCACGGTCGAGAAGAACCTCGTCGAGGGCGCGCTTCTGGTGATCGCAGTCTTGTTCCTGATGCTCGGCAATATCCGGGCAGCGATCATCGCCGCATTGGTCATTCCGATATCCATGCTGATGGCAGCGGTGGGAATGAATAGGCTTGGTGTCTCGGGCAACCTGATGAGCCTCGGGGCACTGGACTTCGGACTAATCGTCGATGGCGCAGTCATAATCGTTGAGAACAGCGTCGCGCGGCTCGCCGCAAGGCAGCACCGCGAAGGTAGATTGCTCAGCCTCGGCGAACGACTGACGGAGACACGGCTGGCTGCACAGGAGATGATCAAGCCGACCGTCTACGGTCAGGCGATCATCCTCTTGGTCTACGCGCCGCTTCTCACCTTCACGGGGGTCGAGGGCAAGACGTTCTCGCCCATGGCCATCACGGTCATGCTGGCACTCGCCTCCGCCTTCGTGCTGTCCCTGACCTTCGTGCCGGCGATGATCGCGGTGCTCCTCAATCGCAAGCTGACCGAGAAGGAGGTCAAGCCCGTTCGGATGGCGAAGGAACGCTATGGCCCGGCGGTGCGCCGCGCCATCGCACGTCCCTGGCCGGTGATCGGTGCGGGCGCCGGGCTCTTCGCCGTAGCGGCTTTCGTGTTCACCTTCCTCGGCAGCGAGTTCACACCGCAGCTGGATGAACGCGACATCGCGGTTCAGTCGCTGCGGATACCGTCAACCTCGCTCGAGCGCTCGCTCGCCATGCAGAGACAGGTGGAGGACAGGCTCGAGACCTTCCCGCAAGTCGAGCTGGTCTTCTCGCGCACCGGCACGGCCGAGGTCGCGAGCGATCCGATGCCGCCCAACGCGTCCGACGCCTACGTAATCTTGAAGCCGCTCGAGGAATGGCCCGATCCCGATCTGTCGAAGGACGAACTCGTCGCGCAGATGGAGGAGTCGCTGAGCGGTCTGGTGGGCAACCTCTACGAGTTCAGCCAACCCATCGAACTGCGCTTCAACGAGCTGATTGCGGGTGTTCGCGGCGACGTGGCGGTCAAGCTCTACGGAGACGACCTGACCGCGCTGACCCGGTCAGCCGGAGAAGTGGCCGAGGTGCTGCGCGGTGTCGAGGGTGCTGCAGACGTCAAGGTCCAGCAGGTCACTGGCTTTCCCACGCTCGACATCGCCTTCGATCGCCCGACGATCGCCCGCTACGGTCTGACCGTGGAGGAGGTCGCGCAATCCGTGGCCATCGCGCTGGGTGGTCGCCCGGCGGGACTGGTATTCGAGGGTGACCGCCGTTTCGATGTCGTCGTGCGGCTCGAGGATGCGACCCGGGACGATTTCGATCAGCTCGGCGCTCTGCCCATAGTCCTCGAAAGCGGGGTCACGGTCCCGCTTCGCACGCTGGCGGATTTCCAAGTGGTAGATGGTCTCGCCGAGGTTCGCCGGGAGCAGGGTCGCCGATTGGTGATCGTGTCGGCGAACGTGCGCGAACGCGATCTCGGGTCGTTTGTCGAGGAGGCCCGGGCAGGCGTCTCCGAAAGCGTCGAACTGCCGGCTGCCTCCTTCATCGAATGGGGCGGGCAATACCAGAACCTCCAGGCCGCGCAGGCGAGGCTCGCCCTCGTCGTTCCGGTCTGCTTCGCGCTGGTGTTGCTGCTCCTGTTCATGGCGCTCGGCGGATGGGTGCCAGCGCTGGCGGTGTTCAGCGCGATCCCGATGGCACTGGCAGGCGGGGTTTTCGCGCTTGCCTTCCGGGGGATGCCGTTTTCGGTGTCCGCCGCCGTGGGCTTCATCGCCCTATCGGGTGTCGCGGTATTGAACGGGCTCGTGATGATGACCGCGATACGCCAGCGGCTCGACAAGGGACTGCCTCTCGATGAGGCGATCACCGATGGCGCATTGGCGAGGTTGCGACCGGTGCTGATGACAGCCTTGGTGGCCTCGCTCGGCTTCGTGCCGATGGCCCTTGCGACTGGCACTGGCGCGGAAGTCCAGCGTCCGCTGGCCACTGTCGTGATCGGCGGATTGATCACCGCGACTGCGCTCACGCTCTTAGTCCTGCCAGCGATCGCGCGGCTCGTGCTCAATCGATCGGACGATGAGCGCAGCTGGCGCGAGAAGTGGTGGGATCGCCTGCGTCGAAACGTGACCAGCGACGAGCAGCGCGAACTGACGGACATCGCATGATGGTCCGGGAAAGGAGAATACGATGTTGAAGATAGACGAAGAGAACGGGCTGCTGCGGATACGCGCGAGTGGCCAACTCGAAAGCTCGGACTACGATGACTTCGTGCCTCGGTTCGAACAGCTTGTCGGGCGAAAGCCCGGCAAGCTGCCGATGGTAATCGAACTCGCGCCCGATTTTGCAGGCTGGGATCTGCCTGGACTATGGCGCGACCTCAAGTTCGACGCGCATCATCAGGACAGCTTTGGCAGGATTGCCATCGTCGGCGATGCGAAATGGGAGGAATGGGGCACCAGGTTCTCCGATCCTCTCATCCGCGCCGAAATGAAGTTCTTCGAGCCCTTCCAGCGCCAGGTTGCCGAGAACTGGGCCCGATCCGGGGCAGACACGGCATGAGTGGCGACCATGATATCGATCTCGGTTCGGCCGGGAAGCGCCGGACGCTGTGGATCGTGCTCTGGCTGAATGTCGCGATCGCGATCGGGTTCTTCGTCGTCGGCTACTTCGCGGACTCGAACGCGCTCTTGGCGAACGGGTTAGACAACTCGTCCGACGCGATAGTCTATGCGCTCAGCCTGCTCGCGCTGGCCCGCTCGCGCATTTGGCAGCGTGGTGCGGCGCGGTTCTCCGGGGTCATGCTCTTGGTATTCGCGGCAGGTGTCGTTGCCGATGCCGTGCGTCGGTTCGTGGAAGGCTCGGAGCCAGGTGGATTCATGATGCTGGCGATGGCGGCAGTCGCAGCCGTGGTGAATCTGATCTGCCTGCGGATGCTCCAGCGGACGGAGGACAAGGACGTCAGCATGCGCGCAGCGACGACCTTCAGCTTCAATGATTTTATCGCCAATGGCGGGATCATCATCGCGGGGATCGTCGTGATGCTCACCGGCGCGAATTGGCCCGACCTGGTGGTAGGCGTCGCTGTGGCATGCATTGCCCTTTATGGCGGCATCCAGATCCTGCGCGATGCCCACATGGACATTCATGACGAGGAAGGGAGCGAGCATCGGAAGGGGGATCAGTTCCGGACATGAGCAATCATCACACACATGGTGGGCATGGTGGCCACAACCACGGCGAGGAGAACCTGAGCGATCGCCAGCTGATCTTCGCGGTCGCGATCAACGTCCTGCTCACGCTCGCCCAGATCGTTGGCGGGATAGTCTCGGGTTCGCTCGCTCTCATTGCCGACGCCCTTCACAACTTCAGTGACGCCGCCTCGCTCGGCCTCGCGTGGTTCGCCCGTAGGATCGGCAGGCGTCCCGCCGACAGACGGATGACGTTCGGTTATGCGCAGGGCGAGGTCGTCGCTGCGCTCATCAACCTGACGACGCTGCTCATCATCGGCTTCTATCTGCTCGTGGAAGCGATCAACCGCTTCGCCGATCCGCAACCCATCGAAGGATGGACGGTGATCGCCGTTGCGGGCGTGGCATTGGTGATCGATCTGGTGACCGCTTTCATTACCCACCGCGGCGCCAAGGACAGCATCAACATGAAGGCGGCGTTCCTGCACAATGTGTCGGATGCCATGGCCTCCGTCGGGGTGATCGTCGCCGGGATCCTGATCCTGCTATACGATCTCTACTTGGCCGATCTGGTCATCACCGTCATCATCGCCGCCTATGTGATTTGGCAGGGGCTTTCGTTGATGCCGCGCACGGTTCGCCTGCTTATGGGTGCGGTGCCCGATGACGTCGAACTGCATGAGATCATGGACGAGCTCGAGGCGATCGATGGGGTCGAGAGCATCCACCATCTGCATGTCTGGAACCTGGGAGAGCACCGCCGCGCCCTCGAAGTGCATATCCTGCCGTCCCATTCGTCTCTCGAACGGTTCGAAGACGTCAAGCGAACGGTGCGGCTGCGCGTCTCCTCTCGGTTCGGTATCGAACACACGACGCTGGAAGCTTGCCTCGCAACGGACTGCAACGAGGGACTGATAGCCCAAGCCGGGCATTCCGGACGCGTATCCGAGGATTGAACTCGCACGTGAAAAGCACGGGCGGCCGGAACCTATCTGTTCGATGCGGTATTACTTGGCGGCTTCGGACAGGAAGGTCGCCAGTCTCTGCACGGCTCCTCGCTCGGCTCTGTATGTGACTGAGCGCCCTTCCTTCGTCGAAGAGACCAGCCCCGCGTTTCGCAATACCGATAGGTGCACCGAGGTGTTGTTGGGCATGGTGTGGGTCTGCTCGGCAACCTCGCTGGACGTGATGCCATTCGCCGCTCGCGCTATGGCTAGGAATATCTCCAGCCGGGTTGGCTGGGCCAAGGCACTGAGTTTCGCGACGGCATCCATCTTTTCCATTCTCCTGCTGATAGCGTCAGCGATCCCTACCGACAAGTTAATTCAATACTTCATTACCTATTGAAGTATTTTCTGTTCATGCTATGTGCCGTGTCACGAGGCGCTGGTAGGTCCGGCGCGGAACGTGGGGAGCGGTGCGATGAGCGATACCGCAGAATTCGAAATCGACCCTTATTTCGAGCAGGCCCCGGTGGACTGGGCGCTCGATCCTCTCGAGGACAGGAGTGGAGGCATGGTGGCTGTTCACCGCGTCGCGCTCGTTCGGATCGCATGCGTGGCTGCAGAGACCGGGGCGAGAATGCAGCGGGACGGCTTGGCGGAGGATCCCGTCGGCTGGATGGTCGCGCCGCTCGAGCTCTTCGAAGGCCGTGCGCCGATCGAAGCTTGCATGGAGCGCAGCGCCTGTTCGAAGGCGATCCTTCTTCACGGCTTGGGTCTCGGCCTCGACGCCGATCCGGCAGTCATCGATCGATTGCTCTTCGATCATTCGGCATCCTTGGAGACCGGACGTGGCTGAACCGGCGCAGTCCGACATCCGGCAGCTCCGCCGTGTCGATCTTCATGTAGGTGAAACAGGCTTCGGGGATCCGGACGATCCCCAACGTGTCGCGGCCGTTCTGGATGTGGAGACCACCGGGCTCGACCCTGAAAGCGACAGGGTCATCGAACTGGCGGTGCGACGCTTCAGGTATGATCCCGGCGGGCACATTACCGAGATCGGTCGGGCGTGGTGCTGGCGCGAGGATCCCGGCGTCCCGCTGCCCGAAGACATCACCAGGATCACCGGCATCACGGATCAGGACCTGATCGGTCGGCGGATAGACGACCGGGTCGCGACCGATATCATATCGTCTGCCGATGTCGTCATCGCCCACAACGCCGCGTTCGACCGTCCCATTGTGGAGAAGCGCCTCACCGACCTGCCGATCAAGCAGTGGGCCTGCTCCTGCGTGGAGATCGACTGGGCAGCTGCCGGTTTCGAAGGCCGTTCGCTCGGTTGGCTCTGCGCGCAGGCAGGATGGTTCTATGATGCGCACCGAGCGCAGGGGGATGTGGATGCGCTCATCCAGCTCCTGCGCCATGAGCGGACCGATGGTCGTCCTCTGCTCTACGAGCTCGATGGCAGCTCTTCATGCGATAGTTTCGTTATCGAAGCGGTCGGCTCGCCCTTCTCGACCAAGGATGCTCTGCGGATGCGCGGCTATCGCTGGGATCCGAAGGCGCAGGTCTGGTGGCGTGAGGTCATGGAGTTCCGCCTTCTCGAGGAACAGGCGTGGTTGGCCAGCGAGGTCTACGTGAGCGGAAAGGGGGCACGAGCGCTCGGTCCCAGGCTGACGCGCCGAGACGCATACAGCCGCTATCGCCTCGATAGTCCGGATTGATCGATGCCCAGAAAAACCAGCTCAGGAGGACCGAACATGGCAAGGAAGCTGACCCAGCGGAAGACTGCCGGCAAGCAGGTCACGAAAGCGACGCTGCCGGACGGCCTGTTGAACGCCGCACCGGTTACCTACCAGGTGGCGGACACCAGCATCACGGCCCTGCAGGTGTATCACAATCCCGATCGCCGACCGTCGGGCGACGGTCCCTGGAACAACGAGGCGGACAAGGTCTCCTGGATCGACAACGAGACCGGCATCGGCTGCATCATGCTTCGCCAGAAGAACGGGACGATCTCGGGATATGTGGGGGTGCCCCCCGAGCATCCGCTCTTCGGCTTCGAAGCGGACGCCGTGCCGGTCGCCGTCTCCAACACGGTGCACGGCGGGGTGACCTACGGCAAGGCGTGCGAGGTCAACCGGTTCGAACGGCGCGCCCACGGCAAGCCGCGTCAGGAACGCTACACGGTTTGCCACACGACTTGGGTCAGGACGGTGCAGGACTACCGCACGGTGCAGACCACCGAGGACGAGTTCCATGAGGATCTGTGGTGGCTGGGTTTCGACACCGACCATCCGGGCGACCTCGTTCCGGGCGGTCGATACGGCGAAGCTCGCAAGGGTGACGTCTATCGCGATCAGTCCTTCGTCTACGCGAACTGCATCGAACTGGCGCGGAAGCTGAAATCGCTGATCGAGGACGGTCAGGCCGGAGATACGTCGACACACGAGCCACTCCGCCTTCCGGCGCCCGCCGAGCATAAGGGTGAGTGATGGTCAGCTCGTTTCACCCTTTCGGTGCCGGTAAGGAACGCTACGGCGATGATCGGCATCCCGATCTACCCTGGGGATACTGGATGGTTTCGAGCGGATCGGTGCCGGGAGAACCACCCCTGGTCGATGAGAACGGCCGTGAATGGGGATCGGTGCGCGAAGCATTCTGGATCGATCGTCTTGGGCTGCCCTCCATCCATACCGGGTGGATGAACGGCATCATGGAATTCATGGCGAGCTATCTCGCCATTGCCGATGGTCGCTTCGTGGCACCGGAGGAGCGGGTCCATGATATCTTTCTTGGCGATCGTCACCTTGATCAGTTCTTCAGAGCCTACCTGCTCGCAGCCGGGCTCGTGAACGACACGGACGGAAGGCCGACGCCTGAAGGGCGCTCTGTGCTGCTGATGCTGATGGCTACGCGCACGCGAGAAGATGCTGCGGAAGATGTCGGTCTCGACTGGATTATCGCGAACCGGACGGCCGCGAGTCATTCCGAGCGCGTGGCGGCCGCCGAGCAGGTGGAAAGGCGGGAGCGCGTCGCTGCCCGAATGGCGCATCGCTTCTCTACCGATACGATTGGCAATGATCCGGTGGTGAAGCTGATCGGATTGCGGATCACACGCGAGATTCCAGTCCGCAGCACCCTGTGGACGATGGCTTGGCCCGATGGCGACCGTCTCGCGCGCGACCGCTTCTACCTCTGGCTGCTCGAGCGCATCGATCGCTGGGATGAATGGAGCGAGATGGTCAGCCGTGATGGCGCTCGCGCCTTGACCGAACATTTCATGAAGCTGGCGTTCTGTGATCGGTTCCAGAGCCATACGAGATGACTTTTCCCCGCCTGTTCGGGTGGGCTCATTCGACACTAGTCGTTGGGCGTTCATGGGCGCTTGAGGTTGACGCGTATGTCCCCCGTTAGAATGCCTCTACTCCACGACGAGATGATGTCTCTGTCGTCGAGCCAAGCGACCAGTTCGAGGTTCTCCACGGTCGGATTGAGGTATGGTGTGTGATAGCCCTTCCTGATCCGAGAATACGGTTCTGGAAGAGCGGACAGTATCTCCCGCACAGTGTCGTCCGGCAACGATTTGGCGGCCTTATTGAGTAGCGAAACCTGTGATCGGACCGGCCCTGCGTTCTCGATGAGGAGCCTGGCCTGATCCGCTGAAAGCTCGGGGAGTGGCCGGTCCACCCGCTCGAGGATGGGGGCGATCACCGCCGCTCTTCCCGGCGTGTTCGGCAACGACGCCAAGTCCATCGATTTGATCAGCGTGTGACGTTGCGCGTCGTCGATCTCCGCCTTGACGAGCTCCTCCCGGTAATCATCATCGATCGAGATGCCGGTCTTGCCTGCCAAGAACGTCTCGATATTGCTGGCCAGGAAGGAGATCTGAAGGTCGCGATCTCCCGCGAGCGCCTCGAACGTGTCCTTCGCGAATACAATTTTCTGCTCTTCGATTAGTATCTGCGACTTTTCATGCCCGATCCCCTCCGGAAAAGCCTTGAAAGGCCGCGGAAGCGCTGCGACGTAGTCCCGATAGGCTTCCTCTTTTAGCGAATCTGCATTCAGGAGGAAGCTTCGCAGACCGGCGGCGCCGTCATCTTCCGGTATGGGATCTTGCAGAATTGTGGCCCGCACCTCGTCGCGATCGAGGTAATCGGCGAGTTGCTCCTTTTCGTAGCCTTCCGCATCCATGAAGGCGAGACAGTTGGACCAGGTCGGTTGGATGCGTCCAATGTTGAACAGCTTCGGGACCCATCGCGCCGGGACGTTTTCGAGCTTGGGGATGAAGGTGGTTTGGCGCGTCAGGAAACGTTCAACGGCCTCCTCGTCAACATCGTCCCTTTTGATAATCGCCAACAGGGCGTCTGGGCTCTCCTCGGTGTTGCCTTTGAGGTCCAACAGGACCTTGCCGAGGTAGACGGCGAAGTCGCGCTCAACTCTCTCCGACAGAGTCGTGTTACTAACCGCCCTCAGCGTAGTGTAGTTGCTGGATCGCAACCCCTCGACGTCCTTCTCGCCCAGCAGTTTTTCGTAGGCGTAGGCCAGGTTCTCGAAGGACAATTCGAAGAATCCTCTTTCGAACATGTGACGCAGGACGACCTGATGCGACTCGATGGACGAGAGGTCCTCGACTGCCATGCCGAGGCTTTCGAGGCGTATGGGATCGAGTTCCGGCACCTCCGCGAGAATCTTCGGGAGGTTCTCCGTCACGAACCGAGGGAATTCGTCGAACCGCGTGGCAAGTTCTCCTAATCGCCTTTTGGACAGCGAGTTCAGCACGCGGGTGACGTGGGAGATGTTCCGCTCACTGGAGATGACCGCCGGGACGAAGCCGTTCCACCTTGCTGAAAGGGCGTCGAGCAACGACGGGACCCCGGTTCCGCTGGCATAGTAGACATCGAGGAAGTTTTCGGCCTTTTCGAAGTTGGACGACAGGAACTCCAGGAGTTTCGTGATCTGATCGGCGTATCGGTCGGGATCGGCCAAGAGGCAATCTACTAGAGCGACGTTCAGCACGTAGCTTTGCCGAAAGTCGTCGTCCCTCATGGCTGCGGCGACCTCCGTCGGGTTGTCGATCGGAAAGTCCGGCTCGGGCGTGGTGAAGGCGCGGATCTGGATGAGGAACCTGTTGTCGTCTGGAGACAGGCGACCGGAATGGAACAGCGAAGTGTATTGGTAGTAGGTATCATCCAAGTGACCTTCGAGGATCAGGTAGCGTGCCAGCGCACCGTTCTCCCCGAACGGAGAGAAGAGCTCATCCAGCCTATCGGCGTTCGAACGCAGAAGATTCTCGAACCTGCTCGTCCTTAATGAAGCGATCTCGGCGCGCAGAGTTCGGATGCGGCGCATGGTGTCGTTCCGAGTATCGTGCGCCTTCGCTTTGATGGCCGACTTCCGCTCCTCGTAGGTATTGTCCGGATCGACACGGTGCTGAAGTTCGGAGATGTCGCATCTTTGGTTCTGGTTGTAGACTCGTGCGATTATGTTGGACGCGACAACCAACTCGTCGAAGCCGTCGTGTCCGGTTAGAGCGGATAGCGAAACCATCACGCTATGGTTCAGGCCAACGCTCAGCGTATTTGCCGGCAGTATCTCGATGAGCTCCATCGCGTAGATCTGCCGCAACTGCCTCAAGTCCGCAGCGACCTGCCGCTCGCCGAATTCGAGCAGGGATTCGAGTTGCGTAATCTCATCGCGCTTTGCCGCCTCTCCCTCCGCAACGAGTTTCGGCTTGCCGCCCAACAGGTGGGCGAGATTCCCTTCGCTGCGATGCAGCCGTTCGAAGTCCCTAGGATACACGTTCTTGTAGATCAGGATGGCCAGCAGCTTGTTGGCGTCCAGGAGATTGTCCTCGTCGCTCTCGATGTTGGCCGAGTAGATCGCGTATTCGTTGAAGACGTTCTGGATAAGCCTCAGGTCGTCGAGGTGGCGCGACACCTCGCGCAGGAACTGGCGATCGAGCCTCTCGTCGAGATCCAACCTCTCTCCCTGCTGCAGCACCATGTCGATGGAGTTCGAAGTGTTGATGATCGGGATGACCGGGATGATGAATTCGAAGAACTTCGTTCGATCCGTGTTCGCGAACATGTCGTCACGCAGCGCGTAGAGGAAACGGACTCTGCGCTTCACGCCCGCGTTCTCGTTCACCAAGCTGTTGATCTCCCTCAGGGTCACGAAGATCTCGGCGTTGTCGAACCGGTCCAGATCCTCAATGATCACGAGATCGTGGTCCGTTGACTGGAAGAAGTAGATGATCTCGTCGAGGTGGCGGTTCAGGATCGATTCGAGGTCGTCGGAGGCTGGCCGGAGCTCCACGTCCTGGAGCGAGATGCTCTTCAACGATAGGCCGAAGCTGGCGACGTAGAGGTGATGGATGCTCGCCCAAAGGAACGCTGTCGCGAATGCGAAGCTTGCTAGGTTGCGCCAGTTTTCAAGCGCCAATGGAACGAAGAAGCTGCCGTCAACGACTGTCGAGGTCTGCGAGAGGACGTGCCAGAGCGCGATCAGGCCGATGGTCATGAAGGTCGAGACGAAGGTGGCCGAGAGGCCTGGTGACCTGATCCGCTTGAACCGTGAGAGGGGTAGCTTGTCGGCGTCCTCCCCATAGAGCATCTGTTGGAGGATGCTTCGCTCGATTTCCTGCCGGCTTACCTTCTCGATTTGGGAACCGGCTTCGGGCAGGAAGGCCGCCAACGATATATGAAGCGCCTTGCGGTTATAGTTCTTCAGGAAAGTCTGTATGATGCTGCTCTTGCCCGATCCGTAGGGGCCGGTGAGCGCAATGTTTGAGACTTTGGGTCTGCTGAGCGCGTATTCGAGCGCCTCCGAGTAGACGCCGGATTTGTCCGCTTGGTCCGTCGGCGCAAGATCAACGAACTTCGACGGAGCTTCGACGGCTTCGTCCTCTCTCTCGATAGCCGCGGCGATACCCGACAGCTTGTCGGCCGACCATTCGAGCGTCTTCTTGAGTATAATTTTCATCGTGCGACGATGTAGCACGACGAGGCCTTGCGCAAATGGTCGCGTCGGTTCTTGTCCCCGCGATCCGTTGCGGAACCTTCAGGTATTCAGGGGTTACATCAAAATTTGAGCAGTCTCTGCGCGCGAAATAGGCAAGACGAAAGGTCCCTCACTCTGCAAAAATGAGGGGCTCTTGGTGCAATCTGATAGATTGATGGAGGCCCGAGCCGGAATCGAACCGGCGTGCAAGGATTTGCAGTCCTCTGCGTAACCACTCCGCCATCGGGCCTCATGGGTGGTGAACGGCGCGCACTAAACGAGGTCCGCCCGGGTTGCAATCGCCCAATGCACGGAACTTGTCACGCCCACCGCACATAGGCATGACGACGCCCAAAGGAGAACCCCGTGAAAACCAGAGCCGCCGTCGCCTTCGAAGCCAAGCAACCGCTCGAGATCGTCGAGCTCGACCTCGAAGGGCCCAAGGCGGGCGAGGTCCTGATCGAGATCATGGCGACCGGCATCTGCCATACCGATGCCTACACGCTCGACGGATTGGACAGCGAAGGACTCTTCCCAAGCGTGCTCGGCCACGAGGGCTGCGGCGTGGTGCGCGAGGTCGGCCCGGGCGTGACCTCGGTCAAGGAAGGCGATCACGCCATCCCGCTCTACACCCCCGAATGCCGCCAGTGCAAAATGTGCCTTTCGGGCAAGACGAACCTGTGCAGCGCGATCCGGGAGACGCAGGGCAAGGGGCTGATGCCCGACGGGACGACACGGTTCTCCTACCAGGGCAAGCCGATCTACCACTACATGGGCTGCTCGACCTTCTCGAACTTCACCGTCCTGCCCGAGATCGCGGTCGCGAAGATCCGCGAGGACGCGCCGTTCCACACCACCTGCTATGTCGGCTGCGGCGTGACCACGGGCGTCGGCGCGGTGGTCAACACGGCGCAGGTAAAGCCGGGCGACAACGTCGTCGTGTTCGGGCTCGGCGGGATCGGCCTGAACGTGATCCAGGGCGCGAAGATGGCCGGGGCGGACCGGATCGTCGGGGTCGACATCAACGATTCCAAGCGCAGCTTCGGCGAGCATTTCGGGATGACCGATTTCGTCAACCCGAAGGAGATCGACGACGTCGTCGCCTATCTCGTCGAGCTGCTCGACGGCGGTGCGGATTATTCGTTCGACTGTACCGGCAATACCGACGTGATGCGCCAGGCATTGGAATGCTGCCACAAGGGCTGGGGCACCTCGATCATCATCGGCGTGGCCGAGGCGGGCAAGACGATCGAGACGCGCCCGTTCCAGCTGGTGACCGGGCGCAACTGGCGCGGCACCGCATTCGGCGGGGCGAAGGGGCGCACCGACGTGCCCAAGATCGTCGACTGGTACATGGACGGCAAGATCCAGATCGATCCGATGATCACCCACGTCCTCGATCTCGAGGACATCAACAAGGGCTTCGACCTGATGCATGCGGGCGAGAGCATCCGCAGCGTCGTCGTCTACTGACCACCCCAAGGGAGAGAAGAGAATGTTCAGCCACGTGATGCTCGGCGCCGACGATATCGACGCCTCGAAGAAATTCTACGATGCCTGTTTCAAGGCGCTCGGCGGGCGCGAGGGCTCGGTCGATCCCAAGGGGCGGGTGATCTACATGCACAATGGGGGCGTCTTCCTGCTGACCAAGCCGATCGATGGTAAGCCCGCAAGCTGCGGCAACGGCTCGACCATCGGCTTCGCGGCGGACAGCCCGGAAATGGCCGATGCCTGGCACGAAGCGGGTGCGGCCAATGGCGGCACCCCGATCGAAGACCCGCCCGGCATGCGCGAAGGCGCAGGCATGAAGCTCTACCTCGCCTATCTGCGCGATCCGGCCGGCAACAAGGTCTGCGCGATGCACCGTCCGGGGTGATCGCGTGACGCTCGAAACCGTATCCGAGAACAAGGCGTTCGGCGGGACGCAAGGCGTATACAAGCACGCCTCAGCCGAGACCGGCACCGAGATGAGCTTCGCGGTCTACGTCCCGCCGCATGACAAGGGCGCAAGACTGCCGGTGCTGTGGTTTCTCTCGGGCCTCACCTGCACCCATGCGAACGTCATGGAGAAGGGCGAGTACCGTGCCGCTTGCGCCGAGCATGGCGTGATCCTCGTCGCGCCCGACACTTCACCGCGCGGCGACGATGTGCCCGACGCCAAGGACGAATACGATTTCGGCAAGGGCGCGGGCTTCTATGTCGATGCGACGCAGCAGCCATGGGCGAAGCACTATCGGATGCGCAGCTATACCGAGCGCGAGCTGCCCGGGCTGGTCGCGGCGAATTTCCCGGTCGACATGGATCGCCAGGGCATCACCGGGCACTCGATGGGCGGCCACGGCGCGCTGACCATCGGTCTGCGCAATTCCGAGCGCTTCCGTTCGGTCAGCGCCTTTGCCCCGATCTGCGCGCCTTCACAGGTGCCGTGGGGCGAAAAGGCGCTGGGCCGCTATCTCGGCGACGACCGCGCGGCGTGGCGCGAATACGATGCCGTCGCGCTTATCGAGGACGGCGCGCGCGTGCCCAAACTGCTGGTCGACCAGGGCACGGCGGACCAGTTCCTCGACGAACAGCTCAAGCCGGAGCTGCTGCGCGCGGCCTGCCAGGATGCCGAAATCGATGCCGAGGTGCGAATGCAGGAGGGCTACGACCACTCCTACTTCTTCATCTCGACCTTCATGGCCGAGCATGTCGCGTGGCATGCGGAGCGGCTGGCCAGCGATGCATAGCGAACACTATCCCGCCACGCCCGTGGCCGAGCGCATCGCGTTCGACGATTTCCTGAAGGTCGACATTCGGGTCGGCCGGATCGTCGAGGTCGAGGAATTCGCCGAGGCTCGCAATCCAGCCTACAAGCTCACCATCGATTTCGGTGCCGGGATCGGTCGCAAGCGATCGTCCGCCCAGATCACGGCACTATACGATCGTGACGAACTGGCCGGGAAACTCGTCGCCGCGGTGGTCAATTTCCCGCCCCGCCAGATCGCAACGATGATGTCCGAAGTCCTGACCTTGGGGTTCCCGGACGAACAGGGGCGCGTGGTGCTGTTTTCGCCGGATCGAGACGTTCCGCTGGGTGCGCGGCTCTTTTAGCGGCGCCTACGGATCCTCGAATTCGCCTTTCCGCTTCGCCATCTGGCTGGCGACGGCTTCCATCTGGTTCTTGGTCCCGATCAGCCGCTGCTGGCGGATCGATTCCTCCATCAGGATTTCGTCGGGCTTGAGGTCGAGATAGGTGCCGAACAGCCCATTGGCTTCGCGAATGGCGCTGGGATTGCGATCGACGATGGTGCGGGCGAGCTCGGTCGCGCGTTCGAGCGGCTCGTCCGCAAGCTCGGTGACGAGTCCCCAGTCCTGCGCCTGCACTCCGGTGAACTCCTCATAGGTGTAGACCAGCCGCCGTAGCACGTCGTCGCGCACCGTGCCGCGCCACAGCTGGAAACCGCCCATGTCGGGGATGATGCCCCATTTGAGCTCCATGATGGCCATCCGAGTTGCGGGATGCGCGACCCGGATGTCTGCGCCGCTGGCGATCTGCATGCCGCCGCCGAAACACACGCCGTGTAGCGCCGCCACTACCGGCATCGGCAGCTTGCGCCAGCCGACCGAGACCTCCTGGAACCTGTTGGCATTGCCGTAGGTGCGCTCGGTCAGCGGCGTCGGATCGTTCTGGCCGACCGTGGCCATGCTTGCGAGGTCGAGTCCGGCGCAGAACGCGCGACCTTCGCCCGACAGGACAACCGCGCGGATACCCCGCGCCTTGGACAGGGCGAGCTGCGCGCGGATGATGCTGTCGAACATCTCCGGGTCGAGCGCGTTCATCTTGTCGCCCCGCACCAGCCGGACCTGCGCGACGTGATCCTCGACCTCGATCGCAACGCGCTCATTGTTCTCATAGGACAGTTCGGTCACGCTCGCGCTCCTCGGCATCTGGATTGCCAGCCTTGTCGCGAAGGATGTCGGGCTCGTCCAGTGGGATCAGCCGATATCGTCCGGCGCGATCGGTCGCGAGCATCCCGGCGAGCCCATGGACGCGCAGCTTGGCGCGGAGACGGAAGGCGTGGACCGCAACGCTGTTGGTTTCGGGTTCGTGCCGGATGTCCCAGACTTCGCGCAAGAGGCGGTTCCGGCTGGCCCCGCGCGGCCCGAGTTCGGCCAGGTGCCATGCCATTTCGAATTCGCGCGGGTGCAGGCCGAGCCGGCGATGCCGTACGAAACCGTCGCGGCGCAGCAGGTCGAGCGTGAGCGCGCCAACGGATCGACAGCGCGAAACCTCTCCGGCGCGATCGAGCACGCGTCGCGCGCGGATCGCCAGTTCGTCGATTGCGGTGCCGGGCGCGAGCACGTCGCCGACGCCCAGCGCCAGCAGCCGGGCGCGCAGGCGCGGATCGGCGATATCGGTGACGAGCGTGTGTTTGATCGGCTGGGGCAGGAACCCGTGTTCGCGGTCGACGAGCCACAAGACCGGCTCTCCTGCGCGCTCCGCCTCCTCACACCCGATCCGGTGCCACCCTCGCCGTTCCAGGTCGTAGCCGCGCGGCAGGTGCCGCGGCGACTGCCAGCCGAACGCCCCCTTCGATGTCCTCCCCATGCAGCAGGGGAATGCCTCAATATTCGTGCAAAGGTAAGTCGAACCCGTTCGGCTTTGGACCTAACGGCGGGCGAGGAAGTCCTTGAGATTGCGGGCTGCCTGCCGAATACGCTGCTCGTTCTCGACCATCGCGATCCGCACGAAGCCTTCGCCCCGTTCGCCATAGCCGACCCCCGGTGCGACCGCGACCCTGGCTTCTTTCAGCAGCAGCTTCGAGAATTCGAGGCTGCCCATCTCGCGATAGGCTTCGGGGAGCGGCGCCCAGGCGAACATAGAGGCGGGTGGCGGGGGGATGTCCCAGCCGGCGCGGGCGAAGCTTTCGACCAGCACGTCGCGGCGCTTGTGGTAGATCGCGCGGGTCTGTTCGGCATATTCGTCGCCATGGTTGAGCGCCGCCGCGCTCGCGGCCTGGATCGGCGTGAAGGCGCCGTAATCGAGGTAGGACTTCACCCGCGTAAGCGCGGCGATCAGCTCGCGGTTGCCGACCGCGAAGCCCATCCGCCAGCCGGCCATCGAATAGGTTTTCGACAGCGAGGTGAACTCGACCGCGACGTCCTTTGCCCCCTTGGCCTGCATGATCGAGGGGGTCGGGTTGCCGTCGTAATAGAGTTCGGAATAGGCGAGGTCGGACAGCACCCAGACCTCGTTCTCGCGCGCCCAGTCGACCAGCCGCTGGTAGAACGCCGCATCGACCACCTCGGCGGTCGGGTTGGAAGGATAGTTGACCACCAGCACCTTGGGTCGCGGCACGGTATAGGCCATCGCCTGATCGAGTGCGCGCCAGTAATCCTCGCCCGGCGTGGTCGGTACCGCGCGGATGCTGGCGCCAGCGATCATGAAGCCGAAAGTGTGGATCGGGTAGGACGGATCGGGCGCGAGCACGACATCGCCCGGCGCAGTGATCGCGGTGGCGAGGCTGCCGAGCCCTTCCTTCGATCCGAGCGTCACGACGATCTCGCTTTCGGGATCGAGGTCGACTCCGAAGCGGCGCTTGTAATAACCCGCCTGCGCCTTGCGGAGGCCCGGAATGCCGCGCGATTGCGAATAGCCGTGCGCCGAGGGCTTGCGCGCGACCTCGCAGAGTTTGTCGATCACGAAGTCCGGCGGCGGACGATCGGGATTGCCCATGCCGAGATCGATCACGTCTTCGCCCGAGGCGCGCGCGGCATGGCGCATCGCGTTGACCTCGGCGATGACATAGGGCGGCAGGCGCCGGATGCGGTAGAAATCGTCGTCCATCGCATTGCCGATAATCGATCACGGTCCCGACCGGAACTGACTTTGTCGCGACGCACTATTTCTATAGGAACGCAGTCGAACGCGAACGGAGAACCCATGGCCCAGGACGAAAACAGCGACGATCCCATCGGCATGGGGCAGTTCGCCAAGCTGATGCAGTTCCAGGCCGAGGCCGCGCGCGAGATGTTCGGCCAGTTCCTCCCCGGCGCGGGGGCCGAACCCCCCAAGGTGCACGGCATGGAACACTGGCTGGCGCTCGGTCACCGGGTCAACGCGATGTGGGCCGATTTTCTCCAGCACCAGGCGAGCGAGGCGCAGGAACAGGCCCGTGGTTTCACTCCCGCCCAGTTCGCCGCGCTGATGCAGGGTTGGGCGGGTTCGATGCCCAAGGTCGACATGGATGCCCAGCAGAAGGCATGGGGCGAGGGCCTGCAATTGTGGGACAGCGTGATGAAGGGCTTCGCCGGCAAGCAGGGTGAGGAGCCCCCCGAACTGCCCCGCAAGGATCGCCGCTTCGCCGACCCGGCGTGGCGAGCGCACCCAGCCTACGCGTTATTGCATCAATTGTACCTCATGCTGAGCGAGTACTGGGTCTCCACCGCCGACAATATCGAGGGGCTCGATCCGGCCCAGCGGGAGAGCCTGCGATTCGCGACCCGCGCGATGACCGAGGCCATGAGCCCCGATCATTTCCTGATGACCAACCCGGTGGTGCTCGAGAAGACCATGGCAACCGGCGGCGAGAACCTCGTGAAGGGCCTCGAGAACCTGATCGCGGATCTCAAGAAGGGGCAGCTGACCCACACCGATCCCGATGCCTTTACGCTGGGCGAGAACATCGCGACCACGCCGGGCAAGGTCGTCCACCAGACCGATCTCTACCAGCTGATCCAGTATTCGCCTTCGACCGGCAAGGTGCTCGAGGTGCCGCTGGTGATCTTCCCGCCGTGGATCAACCGCTTCTACATCCTCGACCTGACCGCGAAGAAAAGCTTCATCAAATGGGCGGTCGACCAGGGCATCACAGTGTTCGTCGCGAGCTGGAAATCGGCCGACGAGAGCATGGCCGATGTGGTGTGGGACGATTACATCCGCGCGCAAATGGACGCGATCGACCATGTGCGCGCGCGGCTCGACGTGCCCGCGGTCCACACGATCGGCTATTGCGTCGCCGGGACCACGCTCGCCGCGACGCTGGCGATCCTCGCGCGGCGGGGCGAGGCCGAGAAAGTGAAGAGCGCGACTTTCTTCACCGCGCAGGTCGATTTCGAGAAATCGGGCGAATTGAAGAACTTCATCGACGACCAGCAGTTGGAGACGATCGCCAAGCTCAGTCCGCAGGGCTATCTCGACGGGCGCTACCTCGCCGCGACCTTCAACATGCTCCGCGGCAAGGATTTGATCTGGAACTACGTCGTCAACAACTACCTGCTGGGCGAGGACTATCCGGCCTTCGACCTGCTCCACTGGAACGGCGACGTCACCAACCTGCCGTCGAAATGGCACAACGACTATTTGCGCGACCTCTATCGCGACAACAAGCTGGTGGTGCCCGACGCGCTGAGCGCCGACGGCACGCCGATCGACCTGACCCGGATCGAGACTCCGGTCTACCTTCAGGCGGGTCGCGAGGATCACATCGCCCCGGCCGAAAGCGTGTGGCGCTTCACCCGGCACCTGAAGGGCGACAAGGCCTTCTTGCTCGCCGGATCGGGCCATATCGCGGGCGTGGTCAACCATCCTGATGCAGGCAAGTACCAGTACTGGCTCGGCGACAGCGAGGCCGACACTCTCGACGCCTATATCGCGGGCGCGAAGGAGCATCCGGGAAGCTGGTGGCCCCACTGGGTCGATTGGCTGCGCGGCATCGACGATGCCGAGGTCGATCCGGCCGGCAAGCGCAAGCCGGGCGGCAAGGGCGACGAAGTGATCGAGGATGCGCCCGGCAGCTACGTGAAGACGCGCTAGACCGTTTCGCACCTGCGATTGTGCACTGCACAAAAATCTTGACTTGATCGCGCGCACCCATTATTGTGCAGTGCAACAAAGACGTTCGGAATCCGTCCGGGCGTCGGGCAGATCCAAGTCAAGCGAGGCACTATGGCCGACCAGAATTCCAAAGCCGATGCGCCGGTTGCCGAAAAGGTGACCGAGGCCGTCGCGACCGACGTTCCGGCCAAGCCGGATATGAAGAAAATCGATGCCGCGGTCGAAGCGGCCTCGAAGCCGAAGCAGAAGCCCGCTGCGAAAAAGGCTGCGCCGAAAAAGGCGAAGACGCCCGCAGCGAAGAAGACCTTCCCCAAATCAACGAAGACCAAGGAGCCGAAAATGGCTACGAAGCAGACCAAGACCACCAAGAACACCGCGACGGACCAGGCCAAGGCCATGTTCGCCGACCTCTCGACCCGCGCGCAGGGTGCCTACGACAGGACCCGTGAATATGCCGGCGAAGCCGTCGAATTCTCGAAGGGCAACGTCGAAGCCGTCGTCGCCAGCGGGAAGATCCTCGCCGAAGGCGTGCAGGGCATGGCCAAGGGCGCGGTCGAAAACGGCCGTGAAGCCGTCTCGACCATGACCGCCGACGCCAAGGACTACGCCGCCGTGCGTAGCCCGAGCGAACTGGTCCAGCTCAACAGCAAGATCGCTTCGCGCAATTTCGACGCGATGGTCGCCCAGACCTCGAAGAACGTCGAAGCGTGGACCAAGCTGGCCACCGAAGCGTTCGCGCCGATCCAGGATCGTGTTTCGATCGCGGTCGAAAAGGCACGCAAGGTCGCCTGAGCGACCTGCTCCCCCGAGTTAGTGCGGCCCTTCCGGCGACTCCTCTCCCCGCCGGACGCTGCATGAACCGCAGGCCGGGTGGCGCACGCCATCCGGCCTGTTTGCGTTTCGGCAACACTTCGCCGCGATAGCAGTCCGTTAGGGCCGCGCCTTGAGGGCAGCCCCTTGTCTTTCTTCGCTTCGATAAGATATTCGCCACCGGTAATGATCGATCCCAGCACCATCCTGGCCGCGAGCAAGCCCCCGCAGGGGCCCGATACCGACGACGAAACCGGTATCGCGACCAAGACGCGCGCCAAGCCCAAGCGGCCGAGCCAGTTCAAGGTGCTGCTGTTGAACGACGATTACACCCCGATGGAATTCGTCGTGATGGTCCTGAAGCGCTTCTTCGGCATGGACATGGAAGAGGCGACGCGAGTCATGCTGCAGGTCCACCAGAAGGGCGTGGGCGTATGCGGGATCTACCCTTACGAGATTGCCGAGACCAAGGTGAACCAGGTGATGGATGCCGCTCGCCAGAACCAGCACCCGCTCCAGTGCACGCTCGAAAAGGCTTGATTGCGCGCACTAGCATAACTGGCAGGTGACGAACGCAGCCTGACGGATTAGGGAGGCGACATCATCCTCCAGCCGCCCGGAAGCGTGTTCACCTTCATTCCCGCCCTCGACCGCTATATCTTCCGGCTCGTGATCGTGCCGATGATCGGCGTGTTCGTGCTCGCGGCCTCGCTTCTGACGCTCGACAAGATGCTGCGGCTGTTCGATTTCGTCGCCAGCGAGGGCGGCCCGGTCGACATCGTGTTCAAGATGCTGGCCAATCTGATGCCCGAATATGCCGGGCTCGCGATCCCGCTCGGCGTATTGCTCGGCATCCTGCTGGCATTCCGCAAGCTCGCGGTAAGTTCCGAACTCGACACGATCCGGGCAGTCGGCCTGTCATATGGCCGACTGCTGCGCATGCCCTATGCGATCGCGCTGACCATGATGGCGGTGAACCTCGCCGTGGTTGGCTGGCTCCAGCCGCTGTCGCGCTATTATTACGAAGAGCTCGAATTCGAGCTCACGTCGGGCGCACTCGGCGCATCGATCAAGGTCGGCGAATTCGTCACGATCGAAGACAAGACGGCGCTGCGGATCGAACGCAGCGAGGAGGAAGGTCGTCGTCTGCTGGGGGTGTTCGCGCGGGTGAACAGCGAGGAAGGCGATCTCTCGATTTCCGCAGCGGAAGGGCGGTTTCTGCGGCTCGAGGAAAACCGGAACACGATCGTGCTGCGCCTGCGTGACGGGCAGATCATCCAGGAGGTCGAGGATGCCAGTCCGCGCGTGCTCAATTTCTCGCTCCACGACTTGCCGATCGATCTCCCCGCGCTCGAACGTTTCCGGGAGCGTGGTGGCGACGAGCTGGAATACGTGCTGCCGCAATTGCTCGAAATCGGTTGGAGCCCTACCACCGACAAGCAGACGCGGACCGAGATCCAGGCCAATTTCAGCTATCGCCTGGTCGAGGTGGTAATGATGATCTTCCTGCCACTGCTCGCGCTCTCGCTCGCGATCCCGCCGAAGCGATCGACCAGCGCGCTCGGCGTGTTCGTCGCGGTGGTCATGGTGGTCGCCTACCACAAGGTCAACGAGTGGGGCTGGGGAATCGCCGCGCTCGGGCGGGTCGATCCGCTGGTTGCGCTGTGGCTGCCCTGCGTGATCTTCGCCGCGCTGATCTGCTGGATGTACTATCGCACCGCCTTCGTGCCCGGCGCACAGGCGATCGACGGGCTCGAGGCCGTGTTCGCCAAGCTGGTAAAGTGGATCAAGTCGAAGTTCCGTCGCCGCCGCAGGTCCGAGGCGATGACGCGGCACGATGCGATCGCCGCCGAGCAGGAGGAGACTGGCCATGCAGTTTGATTTCTTCCCGTCGAAGACGTTGACGCTTTATCTCGCCCGGACCTTCGTGGTCCGCATCGCGGCGGTGCTGGTGATGCTGGTGCTGGTGCTCCAGGCACTCGACCTGCTGTCGCAAAGCTCGAAAGTGCTGGCCTACGAAGGCAACGGCCAGGGCGAGCTTCTGCGCTACATCGGCTATCGCATGCCGCAGTTGGTCGCGCGCTTCCTGCCCTATTCGGTGCTGCTGGCGACGATCATCACGCTGGCAACGTTCAACCAGAATTCCGAAGTCGTGGCGATGAAGGCGGCGGGGCTGTCCGCGCACCAGATTCTCGCCCCGTTGCTGCTGGCGGCGCTGGCGGTGTCGGTGATCAGCTTCGCCTTCAACGAGCGGATCGTGACGCGCTCCTCGGCCGCATTGTCGGCCTGGCAGGCCGAGGATTACGGCCCGGTGGCACCCGATTCCGATGTCCGCACCAATGTCTACCTGCGCGACGGGGACAACATCCTCTCGGCGCGCGTGCTGGCCGGTACGGGCGACGACATCCGCATGCGCGGCGTGCAATGGTATCGCCGCGATGCCGAGGGCCGCGTGACCGAGAAGATCAGCGCCCCCGCCGCGACCTATGCCAATCCGGGCTGGCTGCTCGACGATCCGGTGCGCTTCGATGTCGCCGCAGCACAGGAAATCCCGATCGACCCGGTGCGGATCGCCAAGGGTGTGTCGCCGCGCCAGGCCGAGCTCGGACGGATCGATCCCGACGCGCTGTCGCTCACCGATCTCGGCGGCGCGATCGGAGAGCTGTCCGATGCCGGACGGCGCACCGCCGAACTCGAAAGCAAGTGGTGGCACAAGCTGTCCGGGCCGCTCTCGGCCTTCCTCATGCCGCTGCTGGGGGCGATCGCGGCCTTCGGGCTCGCGCGGTCGGGCCAGCTATTCGTGCGCGCGATCATCGGCATGATGCTCGGCTTCGCCTATTTCGTGGTCGACAACGCCGCGCTGGCGATGGGCAATTTCGGGGCCTACCCGCCCTTCGTTGCGGCCTGGGCCCCGTTCCTGCTGTTCTTCCTGATCGGCGAGACGCTCCTCATCCGGACCGAGGAATGAACGACTGGTCGCTGCGTCTCGCTCGCCCCGGGGATGCGAGCCACTTTCCCGCGGTCGAGCACAGCGCGGCGCAGGCATTCGGCGAGATCGAGGGGCTCGAAACGCTGGTCGATGGCTGGTCGATACCCGAGGAGCGTCACCGGCTGCTGATCGCCAAGGGACACTGCCTGACCGCGCTGGTGGATGACCAGATCGCCGGCTTCGTTGCCGCCGAACGTTTCGGTCGCGCACTGCATCTGTGGGAAATGTCTGTTGCCAGCGATTTCCAGCGGCACGGCATCGGGTCCGGACTGGTGCGAGCCTGCGCGATCGATGCCGCGAATGCCGGCTGCCAGTGCCTGACGCTCACCACCTTCGCACAGGTCCCGTGGAACGCCCCCTTCTATGCCCGGCTCGGCTTCGAACGGATCGAGGATCTGGCCGCATGGCCGCGCCAGGCGCAGCTGCTGGAGGAGGAAAACGAAAGCTTCGGCAAGTCGCACGAACGGATCGCGATGGTGCGATTCCTAGATTGATCGTCGGGCCTTGCCTTTTTTTTGACATATTCCGGAACGGAAGTTGCCGGACGAGTGTTTTCCCACCGACGACCAAACAGGAGACCGTCGATGAAGAAAATTATCGCTGCCGCCACCGCGGCTTCGCTACTGTCGCTTGCCGCCTGCGCCGATGCCGACGAAGCGACCGAAACCGAAACCACCGTGGGCGAGGCCGAAACCGCGCCGATCGATTCCGGCGCCGTCGACACCGTGCAGACCCAGCCCGAAGTCGATGGCGACGGCGTGAGTGTCGGGGTGGACGAAAACGGCGTGCGCGCCGATGTCCGCGATGGCGACACCAGCGTTTCGGTCGATGCGGATGGCAACCCCTCCGCCGAGATCGAAGTCGAATAATAATCCGATTATGCAGGAGAGCGCCGTCCGGTCCTACCGGGCGGCGTTTTCTATGGATTCTAGGCGCGGCGGCTCATGGTCGCGCGCGACAGGCGGATCACCAGCGGGCGCAGCCCAGGATGGTTGGCGCCGTGATAAGTCGAATCCGCTTCAAGATTGGCCTTTAGCCGACGATGCGCCTCGCCCAGCGAATGATAGGGCATCGACGGCATCAAATGGTGCAGCGCGTGGTAGCGCAAGCCGACCGGCGCCCAGATCGCAGCCATCGGCGAGGGCGGCGGGACGTTGACAGAATCGAGATATTGCGCGGTCACCGTCATCGGTTCGCCCTCGTTCTCCCACAGATGCGCCACCAGCGTACGGACCTGGTTGAACACCGCTACGGTCGAGAAGATAGCCAGAGCGACGAGGAACGGTTTCCAGCCGAGCAGGGCGATGCTGGCGAGCAGGGCCCACGACCACAGCGTACCGCCCACTTCCTGCTTCAGCACGCGCGGCTTCAAATCGCCTTCGGGGGGGCGACGGCGGAAGTCCGGATTGATCGAAAGCGCCGAGAAGCGCTGCCACACGATCTCGCGCAGCTTCGGCACCACCAGGCTCAGGGGGTTGAGCACGGCGAAGCGGAGCAGCAAGGCCGGCGGCGCAAGCAGCGCGATCAGCACGAACAGCGGTAGCGACCACCACTTCATCCGCGCCAGGGGAAGGTATTCGGGATCTTCCTTGGTGCCGTAGCGCGTGCGGTTGTGGTGCAGCGTGTGGACGCCCTCATACATGAAGGAAGGGGTCAGCATCGGCACTCCGACCAGCCAGTTCCACGCGGTGCGGAAACCGGGCAGGGCATTGCGATGGATATGGCTCAATTCGTGGATGAACATCAGCGCGCGATAGATCGCCAGCACCGAGATCGCGGCGAGGCCGAGCGCGGCCCAGACATTCTCGACCAGGATCGCCCCGACCATCGCGCCGTAGCCGATGATCACGCAAGCGAGCATGTCGGGCCAGTAGATGCGTGGATTGGCCTCGCCGAGGTCCTTGGTCAGTTCGCGCGCAGCACGCAGCATGGCCTTGTCGTCGGCGATCCGGCCATCGGGCTTTCCATCGGGCAGGCGCGCACGCGCGATGTCGCGCATGCTGCGCTTCGCTAGGCCATCCTGGGCGAGGTTGGTGCTCTGTGTCGTTGCCATGTCTCGAAATCCGTCTTGCGCGGCGTAGCTTGCTGCTCCCTCGCTTGACAAGCAAGCCATCGCAAACACAGGGCTAACCCATGCTGAACGAGAGGGCTCGATGGCCGGTGAAATAAGCATCCAACCCGTATCCGGCAAGCGCGACCTCGCCGCCTTTATCGATTGCGCTTATCGCCTGAACGCATCGGATCCGAACTGGGTCGCGCCGTTGCGCAGCGAAATGCGCGAACTGCTGACGCCGGGGAAGAACCCGTTCTTCGACCATGCGCGGGTCCAATTCTTCCTCGCCCGCCGCGGCGGAGAGGTGGTCGGGCGCATCTCGGCTCATATCGATGAACTCGCACTCGCACAGCCGCCCGAACAGGGCATGGGGCCTGGTACCGGCAATTGGGGCCTGTTCGAAGCGGTGGACGAAGCGGTGGGAGTCGCCTTGATCCGCCGCGCCGAGCGATGGCTGCGCGAACAGGGCATGACCCGCGTGCTCGCTCCGCTGTCGATGTCGGTGTGGGAAGAGCCGGGCCTGCTGGTCAAGGGGCACGATCACGCACCGACGGTGATGATGGGGCACGACGATGCCCGCTACCAGGCCTGGATCGAAGGACTCGAATACCGCAGAGCCAAATCGCTGCTGACCTACGAGCTCGACATCACGCAGGATTTTCCGCCGCTGCTCCAGCGCATCATCGCCTCGGGCGAGCGCAACGAGAAGATCCGGATCCGCAAGGTCGACAAGCGGCACTTCGAGCGCGACGCGGCGATCATCATGGGCATCCTCAACGATGCGTGGTCGGACAATTGGGGCTTCGTGCCGTTCACCGAGGCCGAGATCGCCTATGCCGGCAAGAAGCTGAAGCCGCTGGTGTTCGAGGACCTGATCATGATCGCAGAACTCGAAGGCGAACCGGTGGCTTTCATGATGACTCTGCCCGACGCCAACGAGGCGATTGCGCCGCTCAAGGGGTCGTTGTGGCCGTTCGGTTGGCTCAAGATGCTGCGCTGGCTGCGCCGCCCGCGCGTCACGGCGATGCGCGTGCCGTTGATGGGCGTGCTCAAGCGCCTGCAGAGCTCGCGCATGGCGAGCCAGCTCGCCTTCATGATGATCGAATATATTCGCCGCAACTCGATCGCCAATTATGGCGCGACCCGCGGCGAGATCGGCTGGATCCTCGAGGACAACAAGGGCATGATCGCGATCGCAGAGGCGATCGACAGTTTCGTCAACCGCGAATACGTGATCTACGAAAAATCCCTCTAGGACCCGGGTTTGCGGGAACGAGGCTGGGTAGGGGGCGTTTGCAGAACCAGGCGGCAAGGACCGCTCCGGAACCGGGATTTGGGTCGCCACATGGGCAAGCAGGACAGCACCAGGAAGAAAGTCGATCTCGGCGCCGTCCTCGTCGTCGAGGACGATCCGGTGCTGGCGCTCAATCTCGAGGCGACGCTGACCGACCGCGGTGCGCGACAGGTGACGATTTCACCTACCACGCAGGATGCGCTCGAGGCGCTCGAGGAAAACAGTTTCGATGCGATCGTGCTCGACGTCCATCTCGCCGATCGAAGCGATGGATGGACGGTGGCCGAACTGGTCTCCGAGCTCGGTCCGCGCCCGCCTGTCTTCATCTTCGCCACCGGTGCGCCCGAAGCGATCCCCGCCGAAGTCGCGGAACTCGGCATCGTGCTTGAAAAGCCCTACGATGCGCAGGAGCTTGTCGACGCGATCGAGCGCCAGCGCAAGACGGGCGGCGGTGTGCTCGCAAGACTGCGCGAAGTGATCGCCCGCCGCCGCTGAATGGCGCCACTGCCGCTCAGGCTGGCGCATGCGACCCGTTCGCCTCCCCGATTTGACTGGATTCAGCCGAAAAAAAGGCCTCCATTCGAACGAATGGAGGCCTTTCGGGATCGTATCACCAGCCGCTTGGACGGGAGGGGGGGTCTCGGCGGTGACAGTGATTTAATGAGCGAGCAGAAAAGGGGTTCCCGCCGCCGCGAATTTTTTGCCAGAAATTTCGATCGGCCTTGGATATGAGGCGGTTAGAGGAACGGGCGCGGCTTGTCGTCGAGACCGTCAAACTTCGCGTAATCGCACGCCGCCTCCATGTCCTCGATCGTGATGCCATCGCCGTCCCAGTGCAGCAGGTTGGACTGGCGCAGCGCCTGCATCGTGCGGTTGGTGTGAACCAGCGACAGGCCCAACATGTCGGCGATCTGACGCTGGGTGATGGGGATCTCGAGCCGGGCCCTGCCATTGGCCTCGGCCAGACCGGTCATGATCCCGCGCTGCACCAGGTACAGTGCCAGATAGGCCACGCGTTCGTGCGCGTTGCGTTTGCCGAGCGCGACGAGATGGCTTTCGAGCGCCGATTCCTCTTTCGCCGCGAGCCAGATCACGTCGTAGGAAAAGCGCGGAAAGCGCGTGACGAGGTCGGTGAAGCGTTCGCGCGGGAAGACGCACAGCCGACAGTCGGTAAGCGCCTCCACCGAGTGTTCCATGTCCTGGTCGATCGCCGCCTGGAGCCCGACGAGGTCTCCGGGGAACATGAAATTCACGATCTGGCGGCTGCCGTCTTCCAGCTTGACCTGCCGGATCATGATACCGTCGAGCAGGGTGTAGATATGCGGGCTGGGCGCGCCCTGGTTGAGCAGCGCGCCGCTGCGCGTCAGCGATAACTCGCCTTCCTTGAATTCCTGGAGATAACGGACGCTTTCGGCATCGTGCGGGCGCAGGCCTTCGCACTGATCGAGCGGACACTCTCTACACGCGACCCAGTGATTTCGGTCCGAACGGATCGAATGCGAATTCGCCAATTGCCCCCTCCTTCGAGGATTCGTCACAGACAATAGGCCGCAAAAGGTCAAGCAAATTCAGAGACCCGGTCCGGATGGCGGCAAAGACCTTTCCCTGCGCAGCGCTATTCGCTACCCGGCGGGAACGCCGAAGGCCAAGGTGCGTTCAGACGGCGGACCAGAAAAGCCCGGGAAGGGAATTACCGAATATGTCGATTGGCGAAGAAATTGCCGCACACCTGCCGTACCTGCGTCGTTATGCCCGTGCCCTGACGGGGTCGCAGGCGACCGGCGACGCCTTCGTGCGCGCCACGCTTGAGGCCGCACTTTCAGACGATCATCTGCGCGATTCGCTCAGCGGCGGTCGCGTCCCGCTCTACCGCGCCTTCAACAAGGTCTGGGCGAGCGCCTATATCGATGCCGGAGAGGAAGGTGGCGCGGGCGAGCCGGCCAATGCCGCGCATTCGAGCCTATCCGCCGCCACCCCGGTCAGCCGCCAGGCCCTGCTGCTCACCACGCTGGAGGATTTCTCCGACGAGGAAGCGGCCGAGATCATGGAAATGGACGAAGCGGACGTGCGTCGCCTCGTTCAGGAAGCGATCGAGGAAATCGACCGGGAGAGCGCAACCAGCGTGCTGATCATCGAGGACGAGCCGCTGATCTCGATGCAGCTCGAAGACCTGGTCAAGAATCTCGGCCATGAGATCTGCGGCACCGCCGCCACGCGCACCCAGGCGCAGGAAGTGGTCGCAGAAAAGCGGCCCGGCCTCGTGCTCGCCGACATCCAGCTGGCCGATGGCAGCTCGGGCCTCGATGCGGTCGACGATATCCTCGCGCTGGGCGACGTGCCGGTGATCTTCATCACCGCCTATCCCGAGCGACTGCTCACCGGCGACCGTCCCGAGCCGACCTATCTCGTGACCAAGCCGTTCAAGGAATCGACCGTTCGCGCGGCGATCAGCCAAGCGCTGTTCTTCAACGCCAACGACGACTGACGTCGAAGCAGGAAAAGTAAGCCGAAACGGTCGGTGCGCGGATCGCGCGCCGGCCGTTTTCTTTGCGCAACAGGTTTATGCTTCTTCGGGGGGCTTGGGCATGCGCGGCGCGCGCAGCCCGAATTCGGCCGGGGTGCGAACCGGGACGGTAAGCGTGCACCGAACCCCGCGGGCTTCGAATTGCAGGTCGACCGGATTGCGCAATTCGTGCGCGACGATCTTGCTGATCAGCTCGGTCCCGAAGCCGCTGCCACGCTTGTCGTCGGGGGCCACTTCGGGCCCGCCCGACTCGCGCCATTTCACCCGCACGAGGTCCTGCGCGACCAGTTCCCAAGTCACGTCCAGTTCTCCGTCGTGCACGCTCAGCGAACCGTATTTGGAGGCGTTGGTCGCCAGCTCGTGGATCGCGAGCCCGAGCGACAATGCATCGTTCGGGGCCAGTTCCACCTCGGGTCCGTCGAGCCGGACCTGCATGTCGTGACCCTGGCGATAGGGCGCGATTTCGGCTTCGATCACCGACCCCACCGGAGTCGTACCCCAATCGGATTGGGTAAGCAGGTCGTGGGTCGCCGACAGCGCGCGGATGCGCCCGCCCAGGCTGTCGGCGAAATCGTCGAGATCATCGGCCCGGCGACGCGTAAGCGAAATGATCGAGAGTACGTTGGCGAGCGTGTTCTTGACCCGGTGGTTGAGTTCTCGCGTGAGAGTGTCGCGGATCGCGTTCTGCTCCTGCAACCAGACCAGCGCCTCGCGGTCTTCGGTAGCCTGCGCGGTGAGCAGGCGGGTGATCGCGACGATCATGATCGAGGCGAGCAAGCCGAACAGCAGCGTCGCGAGGGCAAGATTGGACAGGCGACCCGCCGCGGGCTGGGCGATGGCGATGTCCCAATCGCGGCCTGAAACGTTGATCGTCTCGCTCGCGAGTTGCACCCCGCCGCCTTCAATCGTGGTTCCACCCCTTGCGAGTTCGATGCGCTCTTCGCCCTCGGCGTCGTAGACCTCGACCGACAGGTTTTGCAGCGATTCGGCGGCGATCGCGTCCTCGAGGAAACCACGCGCCTCGAACGGGCTAAACACGAAACCGCGCAGCGCCCGAAAACCGAACTCGTCGTCGAATACCGGCATCACCAGCATGAAGCCGGTGCGTTGGTCGCCCTCGGGCGTGTTGCCGAGATTGATCGGGCCGCTGGCGGTCGAGCGCCCGGTGCGCTCGGCATGGTCGAGCGCTGCGGCGATCGCCGGGTCGGAGGAAAGGTCGTAGCCGACCAGCGCCCGATTGCCGAGCGTTGCCGGATTGACGAAGCGGACCGGCACGATGAAGTCGCGCGTGGCATCGGCATCGCGATCGAGCATGAAGTTGGAGCGCCCCGCTTCGCGCATCTGCTCCTCGAATTGCTCGATCTCGGTAATTGCCACCCGCGGGGCCCAGCCGATGCCGACGACCCCGCGATAGCGGGCATCTTCGCGCATTTCGGTGAAGAAGGTTTCGAAGGCGGGCGCATCGAGATCGTCCTCGCTGGCGACGAATGCCGCCCCCGCGCGCAGATAGGCGACCGCCGTCAAGGATTGCGATTCAAGCCGCGAGCCGAGCGTCTCGGCAATCTGCGTCGTCTGCGCCGCGACCCGCTCGTCCTCGCTCCGTTCGATCGCGTAGACCGCCATCAGCGTGATCGCGAGGATGATGATGAACATCCCGATCGGCGCCGCGCGTGGATAGCGCACGTACCAGCGCGCTGCGCGCCGGCTACGTTGGTTCTTGGGGTAGGACTCAGCCATCGATTTTGATTATTCGGCCTTTCGCCCTCACATCGCACGCCCAGCCCGGCCTTTTCGGGCATACAGTCACTTGCGGGAACCGCGAACCTTGCATTTCGTTCCGACAGCGCGCACCGAAGGTGACACGTAAGGCAGGCGCTTCGGCGATGCCACGGCGGGTGGACGGTTTTCGCCCGCGAAAATGGATCAAGGACGGATAACAGCCACATTATGGCCCCCAAGGACAAGACACCGGACAAGTCCGGCACCCCGCGCAAGAAACAGCCCGACTGGGCCCGTGGCTTGCGCGATCTTTACGACGACGTGGTGGACGAACCGCTGCCGCCGAGTTTCAAGGACCTCCTCGACAAGCTGGACGCACCCAAGAAATGAGCAAGCGCTCAGCCGAAGACGCGGCCGCGTTCAAGCGCGAGCTGGAAGCCGTCATTCCGCACCTGCGCGCATTCGCGCGCGGCCTTTGCGGGCGCCCCGACATGGCCGACGATCTCGTGCAGGAAGCGCTGATGAAGGCGTGGGCAGCGCAGGAGCGGTTCGAACCGGGCACGTCGATGCGGGCCTGGACCTTCGTGATCCTCAGGAACGCCTATCTCACCGATATGCGGCGCAACCGCTTCCGCGGCGAATATGACGACAATGTCGCCGAGCGTATCCTGACCGCCCCGGCGGGCCAGGAGGATCCGCTCCACCTGTCCGACATGCATCGCGCGCTGTTGACGCTCCCGCCCGAGCGGCGCGAGGCGCTGTTGCTGGTCGGCGCGGGTGGCTTTTCCTACGAGGAGGCGGCCGAAATCTGCGGCTGCGCGATCGGCACGATCAAGAGCCGGGTCGGTCGTGCGCGCGCGGCACTCAATTCGATGTTGGCCGATGGCGACATCCCAAAGCGTTCGCTCGACGATGCCGGTGCGCACCGCGCGATCCTCGAAGAGCTCGACGATGTCGCGGCGGGAGACGGGGTCACCGGCGGGAACTGAGTTTCGGTGTCGGTCATTTTCTGCTCACCAGCATCGGTGAGAGGCATGATGACGAAAGAGGATGAAACGAGCCCCCGCGCGCCCCAGCCGGCCGAGACGACTATCCCGCAATTGCTCGAACAGGCCGGCGCCGTTCTCGATACGGCCAAGAGCAGGCGGACGCGGCGGCGCAAGCCCAATTAAGCGCTTGTAACGCCTGTCCGCGCCGCGCATTGATGGGCGCGCGCGATCCCCGCGCGAACCGAGGAGCCCTGGCGCATAATGGCCGACGAACCGGCGGACCCGATTGCGGAAGACAAGGCCGCGCCTGCGACCGGCACGCCGCCGACGCGGCGCCTGCTCGCCGAACAGGAATTGCGGCTGATCTCGGCGCTGGTCCTGATGCTCGGCATCGGGCTGTTCCTCGCACTTCCGTTCGTGCTGTCGATCGGCTCGGTGGTCTTTCTCCCGGTTACCACCGCGATCATCCTCACGATCATTCTTTCGCCGCTGGCCGACCGGCTGAGCGGTTGGGGGGTGCCGAACATCCTGTCCTCGCTGCTCGCGGTGATGATCTTTCTTGCGCTGCTGGTGGCGGCATTGCTGACGATCCTCCAGCCGGCGCTCGACCTGATCGACACGCTTCCGGCCTTCCTTGCCCGGGTAGGGGAACGGATCATGCAGCTGCGCGGCACCTTCGCCTGGATGGCCGACGCGGCCGCCCAGCTCGAACGCGTGCTCGGCAGTTCGGACGATCGGCAGGTGGTCGTGGCGAGCCCCTCGCTGATCCAGCAACTTGCGCTTGCCACGCCATCGGTGGTGGTCGAAACGCTGGTCACTTTCCTGATGGCGTTCTTCATGATCGAGGCGCGCGGGCGCTGGCGGCGTCAATTGCTGCTCGGTCGCAGCGATTACGGCGCGAGCCTCAAGGCCGCGCGCGTGCTGCGCGAGGTGCAGGACCGGGTGGCGCAATACTTCGCCACCGTCGCGACGATCAATTTTGCGGTCGGCGTGATCGTCGCGCTGGGGGCCTGGGCGCTGGGGATGACCGCGCCGCTGATGTGGGGCGGGTTGGCAGCGCTGCTCAATTTCCTGCCCTATCTCGGCCCGCTGGCGATGACCGTCTTCCTGACGCTCTACGGCCTTTCGACCGACGGCAACATCCTGATCGCGCTGATCCCAGCCTTTGCCTATGTCGGGCTGCACACGGTCGAGGCCAATGCGGTCACGCCATCGGTGCTCGGCGTGCGCTTCACGATCAATCCGGTGATCATCCTGATCGCGATCAGCTATTTCGCGTGGATCTGGGGCGTGGTCGGGGCGCTGCTGTCGGTGCCGATCGTGATCACGCTGAAGGCGCTGTTCCAGCATATCGGAAAGCCCAACCTGCTGGGCTTCGCATTCGGCGAGACGTTGTTCCCCAACGCCCCGGCCGAGCCCGCGCCCGAACCGCGGCCGGACAGGCCCCCCGCATAGGAACGGCGCGCCGCCCGGATGGGCGACGCGCCGTTCATCAAGCGTTGCGCCGGATCAGCCGGGGTAGGCCCAGGTGCTGCCGCGCGCGAGGTTGTCGGCAGCGAAATCCCAGTTGAGGTGGTTGTCGACCACCGCGTCGAGATAGCTCGGGCGCGCGTTCTGGTGGTCGAGGTAATAGGCGTGTTCCCACAGGTCGATCACGAGCAGCGGGTTCTTGTCGCCATCGGCGATCGTGTCAGCATCGTGGCTGTCGACGACTTCGAGCTTGCCGCCATTGTCGACCAGCCAGACCCAGCCGCTGGCGAAGTGGCCGGCGCCCTTTTCCTTGAGCGTCTTCTTGAGCTCCTCGAGCGAACCGAAGGCGTCGTCGATCTTCGCCTTCAGGTCGCCGCTCGGGCCGTCGGTCGAAGGGGTGAGCGAGTGCCAGTAGAAGCCGTGGTTCCAGGTCTGGGCCGAGTTGTTGAACAGGCCCTGGTCGCTGCCGCGCGCGGCCGAGATGACCTCGATCAGGCTCTTGCCGTCATGGGCCGTGCCTTCGATCGCGGCGTTGGTCTTGTCGACATAGGCCTTGTGGTGCTTGCCGTGGTGATAGGAAAAGGTCTCCGCCGAAATCGCGGGGTCGAGCGCGTCGTCGGCAAAGGGCAGGGGGATAAGGTCGAAAGCCATGAGATCTCCGTCTCTTTAGTCTTGTGTGGGTCGCGGGATTCCGGGTCGGGCGCGCGCATTCGCGCCCGCCTTCACGCTACCAACGCATGAAGTGGCTCACGGTTGCAAGCGCGATTTTTCGCACCCCGTGACTTTGCCCGCGAAACCGAGCATGTAGCGGCGCAGATCGAACGAACGACAGGCAAGCAGGCACGATGGCACGACAATATTTCGGCACCGACGGGATTCGCGGCCGGATCAATGCGGACAAGATGACCGCCGACATGGCGATGCGCGTGGGGCAGGCGGCGGGGTGCCACTTCCTGCGCGGCGATCACCGGCACCGGGTCGTGATCGGCAAGGACACGCGGCTGTCGGGCTACATGATGGAAAGCGCGATGGTCGCCGGCTTCACCAGCGTCGGGATGGACGTGGTGATGACGGGGCCGCTGCCGACCCCGGCGATCGCGATGCTGACGCGCGAGATGCGCGCCGACCTGGGCGTGATGATTTCGGCCAGCCACAACCCCTACGAAGACAACGGTATCAAGCTGTTCGGCCCCGACGGGTTCAAGCTCTCGGACGAGGACGAGGCGGCGATCGAGGCCCTGCTCGCCAGCGGTTGCCAGCTGGCCGATGCGCCCGATGTCGGTCGTGCGCGGCGGATCGACGATGCGCGGGGGCGCTACATCCACGCGGTCAAGCAATCGCTGTCGAACGATATCCGGCTCGACGGGCTCAAGATCGCTGTCGATTGCGCGAACGGGGCGGCGTACCAGGTCGCGCCCTCGGCGTTCTGGGAACTCGGCGCGCAGGTCGTGACGCTGGGCACCAATCCCAACGGCAAGAACATCAACCACAATGTCGGCTCGACCCATCTCGAGGCGATCCAGTCCGCCACGGTGGCGGCGAACGCCGATATCGGGATCGCGCTCGACGGCGATGCCGACCGGCTGATCGTGGTCGACGAGAAGGGCGAGAAGGTCGATGGCGACCAGATCATGGCGCTGATCGGCAGCCAGTGGGCCGCCGACGGGCGCCTGCGCGGCGGCGGCGTGGTGGCGACGGTGATGTCCAATCTCGGGCTCGAACGCTTCCTCCAAGGCAAGGGGCTCGACCTCGTGCGGACCAAGGTCGGCGATCGCCACGTGCTCGAGACGATGAAGGCCAAGGGCTACAATGTCGGCGGCGAGCAGTCGGGCCACATGATCCTGCTCGATCATGCCACCACCGGCGACGGCACGGTCGCGGCGCTGCAGGTGCTCGCGGCGCTGGTGAAGTCGGGCAAGCCGGCGAGCGAGCTGCTGCACCTGTTCGATCCCGTGCCGCAGGTGCTCAAGAACGTCCGGTACCCCTCGGGCAGCGCGCCGCTCGAAGCCGACAGCGTGAAGCGCGCGATCGCCGAGGGCGAAGGCCGCTTCGGCGACAAGGGCCGGGTCGTGATCCGTCCCTCGGGCACCGAGCCGGTGATCCGCGTGATGGCCGAAGGCGACGATGCCGACACGGTCGAGGACGTGGTCGATACGATCTGCGGCGCGGTCGAGAAGGCGGCGGGCTGAATGCTGGAGCTGAGACCGGATTGCGAGCGCTGCGGGGCCGACCTGCCGGCGCATCTGGGAGGGGCGTTCATCTGCAGCTTCGAATGCACCTTCTGCGCGCAATGCGCCGAGGCGCTCGACGAGCAATGCCCCAATTGCGGCGGCGAACTGCTCGACCGCCCCACCCGCGCGCCGGACTTGCTGGCGAAGTACCCGGCCAGCACCGAGCGGCGTCACAAGACATGACTTCGCACCGATCTCGTCTTTCCCGCGCAGGCGGGAATCGAGGGCGGCGTGGCGCAAGGCCACCCAGGGTCCCCGCCTGCGCGGGGATGACAATCTAGGATGGCCAGCAAACCTCCTCCCCGCATCCTGATCGTCGCCGGCTCGGACTCTTCGGGCGGCGCCGGCATCCAGGCCGATATCAAGACCGTCACCATGCTCGGCGGCTATGCGATGACCGCGGTGACCGCGCTGACCGCGCAGAACACGCAAGGGGTGCGCGACGTCGCGCCGTCCTCGCCCGACTTCGTGCGCGCGCAGATCGCGGCCTGTATCGAGGATATCGGGGTCGATGCGGTCAAGATCGGCATGCTCGGCGGGGCGGCGATCGCCAGCGCCGTGGCCGAGGAGATGGACAAGCTCGCCGTGCCGATCGTGTTCGATCCGGTGATGGTCGCGACCAGCGGCGCGGCGCTGGCCGACGAGGGCACGATCGCAGCCTTTGCCCGGCTGATGGAGCTCGCCACGGTCACGACGCCCAACCTGCCCGAGCTGGCCGCGCTGACCGGCATGTCGCCCGGCAATTCGGTCGCGGTGGCCGAGGCGGCGCAGGTGCTGCGCGACCGGCATGGCTGCGCGGTGCTCGCCAAGGGCGGGCACGGCGAGGGCGAGCGGCTGCAGGACATCCTTGTGACCGCCGACAAGGCCGCGAGCTTCGACGACGAGCGGATCGACACGCGCCACACGCACGGGACGGGCTGCACGCTGTCGAGTGCGATCGCGACGCTGCTCGGCCACGGCCAGTCGCTCGAACACGCGGTGCGCCTCGGCCGCCAGTTCACCCGCAAGGCGATCCTCGCCGCGCCGGGTTTCGGCAAGGGCAATGGCCCGCTCGGTCACCAGGGCGTGCGCTGAAAGGGAGTGCCGGTGGACCACCGACCGGGGGGGGGTGCAAAACTCCCCGCTCACCGGTTTGCGCTCCCGCGCGCGACCGCCTCGCACAGCGCATCGTGCCGTCGCAAGACCCGTAAAAGCGCGGAATTGTCGGGCCTGCGGCGGATCGCGGTGAGCTTTCCGGCATAGAGCACGGGCTGGACAAGGCCCGTTTCGACCCGCTCCATCAGCGTTGGATTCGTAACCTTCCGCCAATCGGTCTTGGGCCGCGCCATCTTCCCCATGCCGGGCAGTGCGAAGATATGATCCCATGCGCAGGCAAAGCTCTCCGCCCCCGCGCGCCGTCGCAAGCGATAGGCACTCATCCGCGACATCCCGACGCGACGCGCGGCGGCGGTCACCGATCCGGTGAGGTAGAGCTCGGCCAGGAAGGCGCATTGCCGCACTTCGCTCCACCCGTCGCGCCGCTGACGCAGCGGCACGGGCCGAAAGAACGGCGGCTTGCGCCGGGCGCGATGGGCGGGCGATCGAGGCATAAGCCGAAGCTATGTCGGGCGCGAACGTGTAGGAAAGTCGTTTCGAGTAAATGGCCGCTATTGGGTGGAAAGCGGACTTTCGCTCAGTGACGCGTATTGCTTCGAGTTGACTGGCGCGATGCGCTATTCCGCAAGGCGAATACTCGGAACCTCGATTGTCAACGTGGACGCGATCGGCTTGGCGGCCCGATCAGTGGCGGGCGAATAGCTGGCGCGAGAGAAGATTCTGCAGACCCCTTCATCCACCGTCGCACTGCCCCCGGATTTCACGACGCGGCATTCCTTCGGGCGTCCGTCGACATTCACGTCCACAGCAATGGTCATGGGTGGGACCTGCGTAATTCCTGCCCGAAGAAGTCGCCCCCCCTCGTAAAGAAACAGGTTGTATATCGAACTGCGCAACTGCGCCTTTCTATTTTCTTCCGGACGTTTCGCGACCGTGCCTGACTTCGCCTGCGTGGCAGGCGGCGCTTTCGCCTGACACGCGCGCAACGCTTTCAGGGTAGCGAAAACCGGCGAAAGATCGATTTGTGCAGTGCGCTGATAAGTTACGCTGCGACTATTGTTGACGCTGCTGCCCTCGACCCGCGTTTCGGTCCACCGTGCGGTATACCGCCCGGCCGAGACGAGGAGCGTGCCGAGCTGGCTATCGGTAAGGTTCGCTTCGACATCAACGAGTAGATTGCCACCGCCGAAAGGCATCATCCTGACCTTCCCGGAAATCGGTGGCGTCGACCCTCTAGCGGCCGCAAAGCTCAGATTTTCGTGTTTGGCGTATGCGTGGCTTTTCTGCCCTGTGTCGAAAGACCGGATCGTAAACCGGGTGGAGCCGTTGGCGCCCCGCACCGCCTCGACATTCAAATTTCCGATTAAGCCACTTGTCGAGCATTGCCCCACGGAATTGATCGGCAAGACCTGCTGCGCCTTGACGGGGGAGCCTGAGAAAAGCGCCAGTGCAATGAGCAACAGGCCGGAATAACGCAACATCCCGAATTCCCTCATGATTCGAGAGACGGATATTATCTGATCCTTTGGAATTGGAAAGGATATCTTGAAGGCGCCCCATACCATGATCTTACACAAAATCTGGCTACAGATCGGTCAACCGTCTGCTCTTTGGGAGACTGTTCGACAGACGTCGTATCAGGTCCTAGTTCTAATCTGGGGGCAAGCCGACCCGCCTTCTACCCTTCGATCCCGTAAAACTCCGCAATCGCGGTCCAGGCCTCGTCCGCCGTCTCGCACCAGGTGATCAGGTCGAGGTCCTTCTTCGAGATCGTGCCCTCGTCGGCCAGCGCGTCGAGGTCGACCACGCGGTTCCAGAACTCCTTGCCGAACAGGATGATCGGCATCGGCTTCATCTTGCCGGTCTGCACCAGCGTGAGCAGTTCGAAGAATTCGTCGAACGTGCCGAAGCCGCCGGGGAACACCGCCACCGCCTTGGCGCGCAGCAGAAAGTGCATCTTGCGCAGCGCGAAATAGTGGAAGTTCAATGAGAGATACGGCGTCACATAGGGGTTGGGCGCCTGTTCGTGCGGCAGGATGATGTTGAGCCCGATGCTTTCCGCGCCGGCATCGCTCGCGCCCTTGTTCGCCGCCTCCATGATCGAGGGCCCGCCGCCGCTGGTGATCACGAACTGGCGCTTGCCGTCCTCGATGATCGCCTTTTCGCTGACCATCTTCGCGAGCTGGTAGGCCTCGGCGTAATACTTGCTCTTCTTGACGAGGTTCTCGACCACGCGGCGCTCGTCCTCGGGCAGGTCCTTGGCGCCGTCGAGCGCTTCCTGCGCCGCCTCGGGCGGGGGGATGCGGGCCGAGCCGTACATCACCAGCGTGGAGCCCACGCCGGCTTCGTCGAGCAGCATTTCCGGCTTCAGCAGCTCGAGCTGGAAGCGCACCGGGCGCAATTCCTCGCGCAGCAGGAAATCGGTGTCGCGGAAGGCGAGGCGATAGGCCGGGTGGCGCGTCTGCGGCGTGCCGTGCGGCGCCTTGTCTGCGAATTCGGCCTCCTGCGAGGCGTGGTAGAACTTGCTGTCGTCCGCGATATCGGACTTGTTCTTCTTGTCGTCTGTCATGCCACTTGCCCTAGGCAGCGCACGCCCGGGCCGCAAGCGTGCTTGAGCGCGTCACCGCAAGCCCTTATGCCTTTGCGCAGAGGAGAACTGATCATGGCCACCGCAGCGAGTCCGCAGGACAATTGCAGCCCCGAGGAATGGGAGGCGCGGGTCCAGCTTGCCGCCTGCTATCGCATCTTCGAGCATCTCGGCTGGTCGGAATCGATCTACAACCACATTTCGGTGAAGGTCCCGGGCGAGGACGGGGCGTTCCTGATCAACCCGTTCGGCCTGCTCTACGACGAGGTGACCGCGTCGAACCTCGTCAAGATCGACGTCGACGGCAACACGCTGTCGGGCAATTATCCGGTCAATCGTGCGGGATTCACCCAGCACGCGCATTTCCATCGCCATATCGAGGATGCACACGCGATCTGCCACGTCCACACCACCGCGACGATGGCGGTGTGCAGCATGGAAGAAGGCCTCCAGCCGACCAATTTCTACGCCTGCGGCTTCATCGGCCAGATCGGCTATCACGATTTCGAAGGCGTCACGATCCGCCCCGAGGAGGGCGATCGCCTGCTCGAGAACCTCGGCGACAAGCGGATCCTGATGCTGCGCAACCACGGCCCCGTGGTGATCGGCAAGACGATCCCGCAGATGTTCCAGACCATGTGGGCCTTGCAGCGCGCCTGCGAGATCCAGGTCGCGACCCTGTCGATGGGGCAGCCGCTCCATGTCAGCCAGGAAGTGCTCGACGTCCACCAGCGCGACCTCAAGGTGATGCAGGGCGATAGCGGCGCGGGGCTGTTCGATTTCGGCGCGTGGATGCGCAAGATGGATCGGATCGACCCGAGCTACAAGGAATAGGGCGCCGCGCCTCGGCAGCCATGGTGGCCATTCCGCTCACGATCAACGACCGCCCGCTGGCGATCGAGATGGATCCGCAGACCCCGCTGCTGTGGGCGTTGCGCGATGCCGTCAACCTGACCGGCGCCAAGTATGGCTGCGGCAACGGCGATTGCGGCGCCTGCATGGTGCTGGTCGATGGCACCGCCTTGCGCTCGTGCCTGGTCACGCTGGGCGAGGCCGAGGGGCGCTTCGTCCAGACGATCGAGGGCCTGTCGCGCGGCGGACTGCACCCGGTGCAGCAGGCGCTGGTGGACGAAGGCGCGATCCAGTGCGGCTTCTGCACCCCGGGCATGGTGATGGCGATCGTCGGCCTGCTCGACCGGACCGCGCGCCCGAGCGAGGACGACATCGCCGCGGCGATCCCGAACATCTGTCGCTGCGGGGCCTATCCGCGGATCAAGCGCGCGATCCTGCGCGCCAGCGGGCAACGGCTTCCGCGCCGCGAGCAGGCAGAAGAAACCCCGGCGCCGGGTTTCGAAACGGCGCCGGGGTCCGATCCCACTTAGGCGGTCAATGCCTCAGAAGCGCAGGCGTGCGGTCAGCGAGGCGTTGGCCGGGCGCGCGGGCTGGATGTTGTTGTCGCCATGTGCCGAGGCGTAATAGGTCTCGTCGAACACGTTCTCGACATTGAGCTGGAAGGACAGCCGCTCGGTCGGGTTGTAGAACGCGGCGAGATCGACCCGCGTGTAGCCGGGCAGCGTCACGGCGTTGCTGAAGCTCGCGAACTGGTCCGACTGAGCGATCAGGCCGCCGCCGATCCCGAACTTGTCGGTGATGTCGTAGCGCGCCCAGGCGGCGAAGTGATGCTCGGGCAGCTGCTGCAGGCGGGTGCCGGCTGCCGCGAAATCGCTGTCCGAGGTGATCTCGCCGTCGAGATAGGTGTAGCCGAGATTGACGTGCAGCCGCTCGGCGATCTCGCCCGCGATGGCCAGCTCTGCCCCGCGCACGCGGCTCGCGCCGGTCAGCACGGTCAGGCCCGGATTGGCCGGGTCGGCGGCCTGCGTGTTCGAACGGTCGAGCTGGAACACCGAGGCGGTCAGCAGCAGGTCGGCGGCCGGGGCCCATTTCGCACCCACTTCGAAGTTATCGAATTTCTCCGGCTCGAGCGTCGCGGTGGTCGGCGACAGCGCGTAGAACTGGTCGCCCGATTGCGGCAGGAAGCTCTCGGCGTAGCTGGCGTAGAGCGAAACGCTTTCGGCCGGGTGGAAGACGATGCCGACGCGCGGGCTGAGCAGTTCGTCTTCACGCGCGAGCGTGCCGCCGGTGCCGAGCAGGTCGGTGGTTTCGAGATCGAAGCGATCGAACCGGACGCCCGCGATGAGGTCCACCATCGTACCGATATCGAACTGCGCCTGCGCATAGGCCGACTGGGTCGAAAGGTCCGAGGCGCGATCGCGGATCAGCGGCGTGGTCGAGACCGCCGGGAGAGTGAGGGTTTCGGCCAGCGGCACGGTGACGCTCGAGGCCGGGCCCGTCGCGGTGGCGAAGCTGATGCCGTTGCGGCCGTTGCGCGTGTCCTGCCAGCTCGCCTCGACACCGCCGAGCAGGGTCAGGCCGAAACCGTCGCCCTGCATCTGGTAGACGAGGTTGCCCTGCGCGATCCAGTTCTGGCGGGTGGTCTGGTCCTGGTAGCCGCCCAGCGTGACGGTGGTCGCGGTCGCCGACGACGGCACGACATTGGCGTAGACCTTGTCGAAATCGGCGAATTGCAGCGACGCGTTGGCCGAAAGCGCATCGGAGAATTCGTGGTTGAGGCGCGCGCGGGCGATGTGGGCCTGCGCCGAGGCGCGGTTGAAATCGCGATCGCCGAACAGCGTCTCGTCATAGCCCGCGATCGGCAATCCGTTCAGCGAGGGGACCCCGCGATCGGTCACGCGCTCGTCGTCGTCATAGCTGTAGGTGAGGGTCAGCTGGGTGTCCGGACCGAGACCGAAGGTGGCGGTCGGCGAGATGCCGAAGAAGCGCCCGCCGTAAAACTGGCGGTGGCTGTCGAATTCCTCGTAGATCGCGTTGATGCGCGCGCCGCTATCCTCGCCGAAGGGCAGGTTCGCGTCGACCGCGCCGTGGAAGGCGCCGAAGGTATCGACCGAGCCTTCGAACTCGGTGAAGGCGTCGCCGCGATTGGCGACCTTGCTGACGCGGTTGATCACCCCGCCGCCGCCGCCGCGGCCGAAGATCAGCGCGTTGGGCCCCTTGAGAACCTCGACGCGTTCGACGTTGTAGAGCGGGCGGTAATACTGCGCGTCGTCGCGGAGGCCGTCGAGATAGAAGTCGGCGGTGGTTTCCTGGCCGCGGATGAACACCTCGTCGCGATGGCCTTCGCCGGTTTCGAGGCTGATGCCCGGGACGAAGCGCAGCGCCTGGTCGAGCCGGGTCGCGTTCATGTCGTCGAGCTGGTCCTCGGTCAGCACGCTGATCGTCTGCGGCACGTCGATCAGCGGGGTCGGCGTCTTGGTCGCGGTCGATCCGTCTTCTTCCGAATAGGTCTCGCGCTTGCCGACGATGGTGATGTTGCCGGGCGCGTATTCGGGGTCGACGTCGTTCGAATCGGCGACGACCGGCGCGGCGGCTTCAGCCGCCTCGTCGGCCATCGCGGGCGAGGCGAGGGTGGCGATCGAAAGGGCGAGCAGCGAGGCGGCGGAGCGGGAATTGCGAAGTTGCACTTGCGGGGGACTTTCTGAACTTGGGTCGATGAGTAATTGCGAATCGCTCGCAAGCCTCTATTGCGAGCGATTATCAGTTGCAACCAAAGTCTCGCTGTTGGCGTGAAAAACTTGTCGCGCTAGGGGCGAGGGCAAATCCGGCCTGGGAGAAAATCGATGAAGGCGACGATCTGGCACAACCCGAAATGCGGCACCTCGCGCAAGACGAAGGCGATCCTCGAGGACCGCGACGACGTCGAGCTTACGGTGGTCGAATATCTCAAGGATGCGCCGAGCCGGGACAAGCTCGCGCAGTTGTTCGCCGATGCCGGAATGACCCCCAACGAGGGCCTGCGCCTGCGCGGAACCGACGCCGAGGAACGCGGACTTCCCGATGCCGATGCGGATACCGTGCTCGAAGCGATGGCGGCCGATCCGATCCTGATCGAACGCCCTCTGGTCGAAACCGAGAAGGGCGTCGCGCTGTGCCGCCCGCAGGAAAAGGTGTTCGACTTGTTGTGATCTTCGCCGGCTAACGCACCCGGCAATGATTCCTACAAATCAGCCCCGCGCAACCAATTCCTCGTCGCGCTCCATCGAGCGCCAGCCGAGCAGCAGCACGGCCAGGCACAGCGCGACGATCGCACCGAAGCCGAGCCAGACGTGCTGGTTGTAGAGGAACACACCCAGAGCGGGCGCGAAGATGTAGGCGGCTCCGTTGGTCGAGGCGACGATTCCCGCGACCTGGCCCTGCTCGGCGCGCGATACCGCGAGCGAGGAGCCCGAGGTGAAGCCCGGGCGGAACAGGCCGAAGCCGAGCGAGGCGAGCGAGAACCCCAGCGCGATCGTGTGGAGGTCGTCCGCCACCGCGACCACCAGCACTCCGACCAGCGCGAGCCCCACGCCCCACAACGTCGAGGCGCGCGGCCCGAGGTCTAGCGTGGGGATCAGGCCCCATTGCGCCACCAGCGTGGCGAAGGCGCCCGCCATCAGCACGAGCCCGGTGGGAGCCGCGCCCAATTCGGGCGTGGCACGCAGCCCGAGCCGGTCGAGTATGAGGAAGCCAATGATACCGAGCACGGCTGCCTGCGCGTGTCCGCCGACCAGCCCGGCGACGATCCAAGGGCGAAGCCGTCGGTCGCGCCATGAGAGTTTGGGCGGAGCGGGATCGGGCTCGGCACCGACGGGCCGGTCTTCACGCTCGTCCTCCTCTTCGCGCAGCTGCGCGTTGGAGGCGGCACTGAAGGGAGCGGCGACCACCCGGCCGCGTGCGGCGTAGGTCGGATCGTCATTGGGGAGGATGAGGCGCAGCGCGACAAGCATCGCCACGCCGATCAGCGCCGAGGCGATGAACGGACCGGTCAGCCCGACCACGGGGAAGATCAGAAGCGGCGCGATCGCGGGGCCGATCACCGTACCTAGTCCGAACGAGGAGGCGATCAGCGCGAGCACGCGGGTGCGGTCGGATCGCGGCGTGCGGCTGGCGACATAGGCCTGCACCGCCGGCGGCGCGGCCGATCCCAGCCCGCCGTAGAACGAGCGGAAGGCAGCAAAGAGCAGCAGCGTCGCGGTCGCGCCGAGCAGGCCCTTGAGCCCGAACCACAGTACCGCGCCGCACAGCGCGAAACTGGCGATGAAGCCGATCATGCCCAGCGCCATCATCGCCTTGCGGCCGCGCCGGTCCGAGCGCGCGGCCCAGTAGGGAGCGGTGGCCACCCACAGCAGCGCCGACCAGCTGTATGCGAGGCTGATCCAGACGTCGGCAACCCCCAATGCGGTGCCGATCGACGGCATCACCGATTGCATCGCGGTGTTGCCCGCCGCGGTCACCAGCATGACCATGAACAGCACCGCCATCCGGTCCTTGGGTAGCGAGGCTCGCCGCGCCTCGGCAGTTGGCAGTTCGTCCGGCAGCTCCGAACGGGGAGAAGATGGGTTGCTATCTGCCATGCAAAAAAGCGGCTAGGCCTTCCCCCGCATGCTTGCAACGCCGGAGGCAAGCTGCCACCAAACCGCCGAAGTTTTCGAGGGAGATCGAATGTCGGGTCGAGATATTGCGCGCGAGGCGCCGGGTAGCGGGTTGCGCCGCAGGATCGAACGCAGCCTCGGGGCATGGGGCGTGTTCTTCAAGGGCTTCGTGCGCGAGCCGGTCATGGTCGGTTCGATCATTCCCTCCTCGCGGTTCACCGTGAACAAGATGCTCGACCCGGTGAAGTGGGACGAGTGCGACCTGTTCGTCGAGTACGGACCGGGTGTGGGCACGTTCTGCCAGCCGGTGCTCGACCGGCTGAAGCGCGACGGCACGCTGATCGTGATCGACACCAACCCGCTCTACATCGACTATTTGAAGCGCACGATAACCGACAGCCGCTTCCACGCGGTGCTCGGCTCGGCCGAGGACGTCGAAGAAATCGTCAAGGCGCACGGTTTCGACCATGCCGATTACGTGCTCTCGGGCCTGCCGTTCTCGACCCTGCCCGACGGCGTGGGCGAGCGGATCGCCGCCGCAACCGGCCGCGTGATCCGCGAAAGCGGTGCCTTCCTGGTCTACCAGTTCTCCGCCGCCGCGCGCGATTTCATGGCCCCGCATTTCGCGCGGATCGACAGCGGCTTCGAACCGCTCAACGTGCTCCCCTGCCGCCTGTTCTGGGGCTGGAAGGGCTGACGCCCTAGTCCTCGACCGTCGGCGGGACGCTGGTCGTGCCGGCCTGCCCGCCCGACAGCTGGCGATAGATCATCGCGATGCAGGCGATCACCACCACGGTGAAAGCGCTTTCGAGCACGGCGGACACGATCAGCGCCAGCTGCTCGCCCGTCTCGGACCCGGCCACCGCGATGAATACCAACCCGAGCACGGCGCCGATGATCGCCATCACGATCGCGGCGGCGATGACGAGCAGCAGCAGGAAAAAGAAAATCCGCAGGCTGTTGCCCTGGGTGATGGCGAAGGATCGCTTGAGGATCGTGACGGGATTGTTCGTCCGTTCCGCCATCAGCACCGGCCCCGACAGGATTGTCCGCATCGAGATCCAGATCGCCACCGGGATGACGAACAGGATCAGGAATACGCCCACACCACCAATTGCCAGCGGGATCGCGAACAGCAGGCCGACCGGGATGCCCACCAGCAGCGATGCCCCGATCATCGGCAGCAATCCCTTGACGGCATCCTGCAGGGCCCCGCTGACCGTGCGGTCGTCGCGGCTCGCGGCGAGCCGGTAGATCGCGAGCGATCCCAGCGTCGACAGCACCAGCGTGATGAGCATGATCCACCAAGTCTCGCCGTAGAACGCGCCGAGGATCGTGACCATTTCGTCCCATGTCGCGTTTTCGGGGACTTCGGGGGGAACGAACATCAAGCCGAACACCGCCGCCGGCAGGAAGAACAATAGGCCGGCGATAACCGTCAGCAGGCCGGCATTGTTGCGCGTGAAGCGAAGCCCGCTCTGCCAGGCCTGATCGAGATCGAGTTTCATGTGGGGTCCCTTCCGTTTCCCCCTTGATAAGCGGTCGAGGGCACGCCACGCAATCGCCGATGGACGTTAATGCCGAAATCGAGTGGCTGCGCGAGGCGGCGCCCGTGCCCTATCGAGCGGCGCTGGCGGAGATGACTGCGCGCAACGCCGCAATTCGCGAAGAGGGTGCGCGCGAACTCGTCTGGCTGCTCGAGCACCCGCCGGTCTACACGGCGGGGACGTCGGCCGACGAGACCGAACTGCTCGATCCGCGTTTCGACGTCGTGACCGCGGGGCGCGGCGGGCGTTATACCTATCACGGACCGGGACAGCGGATCGGCTATGTCCTGCTCGACCTGACGAAACGCGCGCGCGACGTGCGCGGCTTCGTCCACGCGCTCGAGGGCTGGGTGATCGCCACGCTCGCCGAATTCGGGGTCGAGAGCTGGCGCGCCGAAGGCCGCATCGGCATCTGGACGCAGGATATCGACGGGCGCGAGGCCAAGATCGGTGCGATCGGCGTGCGCGTGCGGCGTTGGGTCACGATGCACGGCTTCTCGGTCAATCTCGATCCCGACCTGTCGCATTTCGCCGGAATCGTGCCGTGCGGGATCGACGAATATGGCGTGACGAGCCTCGCGCGGCTTGGCATGATGGTTTCGAGCGAGGAATGGGATGCGGCGCTGCTGCGCCATGCCGACGATTTCCTCGCCGCGCTCGGGCGGGCCTGCCCCAAGGAGGATTCGTGAGACTAGCCGTTGTGATGGTGGCGCTGCTGGGCGTGGCGGCCTGCGGCGGCGAAAGCGCCGGCGAGGTGGCCGAAGGCGATGCGACCGGCGAAGTGCTGCCCGGATCGGCCAGCGATGCGATGATCCCGCTCGACCAGCTGCGTTCCGAAGCGCCCGCCGATCCGCAGGGCACGAGCGTGCCGACCGAAGAAGGAACGGAAGACGGGGAAGCAGCCGACGCCGCCGAATCCGATGGCGGCGCGCCCGCTACGGAAACGCCCCGGCCGGGGGGCACCGCGACGTCTCCCTCCCCCGCACCGGCACCGGCACGCCCCTCGGCACCGGCCAAGGCCGCATCGTCCGATGCCCCGCCGCCGCCGGTTTCGGTCCTGCCGTCGAAGACCCCGAGCGACGAATAAGTCCGCTGGGGCGGCTGCCCGCTGAGGGTTAGCTGTCCATTCCCAGGACCCGCCGGGCCAGCTGCAAGTGCGGCTGGTCGAGCATCTTGCCGTCGAGCGACAGCGTCCCGACCCCCGGCTGGCTGGCGAAGGCGGCGACGATCCGGCGCGCCTCCTCGACCTCTTCCTCGCTCGGCGTGAAGGCGCGGTTTATGACCTCGACCTGGTTGGGGTGGATCGCGAGCATGCCGGCGAACCCGTCGGCGCGGGCATTGCGCGCGGCGGTCTCGAGCCCTTCCATGTCGGAAAAATCGTCCCACAGCGTGTCGATCGCGGGCACGCCCGAGGCATGCGCCGCGAGCAGCACCTGCGCGCGGATCATGCGGAAGGCGTCGGTCCAGTTCTTGTTCGCGTCGCGCTTGCGCGAAGCCCCGATCGCGGCCGAGAGGTCTTCGGCGCCCCAGGTCAGCCCGCCCAGTCGCGGCAGCGCGGCCCCGGCATAGGTCCCGATCGTCAGCGCCGCCTGCGGCACCTCGCTCACCAGCGGGAGGATCCGGGTCGTGCCCTTTTGCGCGCTGCCCGCCTGTTCGAGCTGGTAGAGCTCGCCGGCGAGCTGGCTGACGCTGTCGGGCCCGAGTGCCTTGGGCAGCATGATCCCGGCCGGCGCGCCCGGCATCACCGCGCGCAAATCCGCCGCCCAGTCATCGGTGTCGAGCGCGTTGACGCGGATCCAGCGCTGCGGCGCTTCGGGATCGAGCGCTTGCGCTTTGGTCCGTTCGAGCCACTCGCGCGCCATTTCGCGGCCTTGGTGCTTGTTCTGCGGAGCGACCGAATCCTCCAGGTCGACGATGATCACGTCGGCCCCCAAATCCATCGCCTTGCCCAGCTTCTTCTCGCTGTCGGCGGGGACGAACATCCACGAACGGTGTTGCGACATCACGCGGCCTCCTCTGCCATCGTCGGATAGTCGATATAGCCGGCGGGCCCCGGCAGGTACCAGCTTGCGGGCACGTCCTTGTTCGGCGCGAGCGGCGCCTGCTGGGCGAGCCGCTGATCGAGGTCGGGATTCGAGATATACGGGCGTCCGAAACTGATCGCGTCGCAGCGGCCGAGCCGGACGTCGCGCGTCGCATCCTCGCCGGCATAGTCGCTGTTGAAGATCAGCGGCCCGGTGAAGATATCGCGGATCATCGTGCCCTGCTTGGGCACGCCGGTCTGCCCGAAGGTGCCGTCGACCCCGGGCTGGCGGAGTTCGAGATAGGCGATGCCGAGCTCTTCGGCGACGCCTGCCGCCGCACCGAACGTGTCGGCCGGGCTGATATCGTCGCAACCTTGCGTCTCGCCATTGGGCGAGAGCCGCAGTCCGACGCGGTCGGCGCCGATCTCGGCGATCAGCGCGGTCAGCACCTCGCGCAGGAAGCGGGTGCGGTTCGCGGTCGAGCCGCCATACCTGTCGTCCCGGAGGTTGGTCGAGCGGCGCAGGAACTGGTCGACGAGGTAGCCATTCGCGCCGTGCAGCTGCACCCCGTCGAATCCGGCTTCCATCGCATTGGCCGCGGCCCTGGCATAGTCGGCGACGACCCGCGCGACCTCGTCGGTGCCGAGCGCGCGGGCGGGCTGGTAGTCCTGTCGCCCGGTCGGGGTGTGCGCGTGCCCCGGCGCGCAGGTCGCGGAGGCCGAGACCGGCGGTTCGCCGTCGAGGAAGTCCGGGTGGACGAGACGGCCCATATGCCACAGCTGGCAGGCGATCCGGCCGCCGGCCTCGTGTACCGCGCTCGTGACGCCCTTCCAGCCTTCGACCTGTTCCTCGCTCCACACGCCGGGCGCGGCCGGCCAACCGAGCCCTTCGCGGGTGATCCCGGTTGCCTCGGACAGGATCAGCCCAGCGCCGGCGCGTTGGCGATAATAGGTTGCCATCATCTCGTTCGGGACCGAGCCCGGCTGGGTCGAACGGCCGCGCGTCAGCGGGGCCATGAGGATCCGGTTGGGCGCATCGATCGCGCCGAGCTTGATCGGCTGGAACAGGGCTTCGGTCACGCAGGTCTCCACGATTTTCTCTAGGCAGGACGTGCCGCTCGGCTAGGGCAGGGCAATGGGCATTGCAACGCATGAGGAGACCGAGGGCAAGGTGCCCGCGCTGGCCTTCGCCGCGCTGCTTGCGGGCAATGCCGCGCTCGCGATCGGGCCGTGGTTCGTCCGGGTCGCCGATAGCGGTCCGGTGGCAGCCGGATTCTGGCGCCTTCTCATCGCATTGCCCTTGCTGTTGGCCTTCGCGTGGCACGAGCGAAAGGGCGCCCCGCCGCTGCCGCGCCGGGTTCTCTGGCTGGCGCTGGGTGCAGGCGTGTTTTTCGCGCTCGATCTTGCCAGCTGGCATGTCGGGATCGAACGCACCCGGCTCGGCAACGCGACGCTGTTCGGCAATTCGGGCAGCGTGTTGCTGATGGCGTGGGGCCTGTTCCTGTTGCGGCGCCTGCCGACCACGAAGGAAGCGATCGCGGTGGCGGCGGCGCTGGGCGGAGCCGCAATCCTTCTGGGACGCAGCCTCGAGATTGATCCGCGCTTTCTGGTCGGAGACCTGTTCTGCATCCTCGCCGGACTCCTCTACACCTTTTACATCCTCGGCCTCCAGCGTGCGCGGATGCAGGCAGGCAATTGGACCCTGCTCGCAATCGCCAGCGCCGCTGGCATACCTGTCCTGCTGGCAATCGCGCTTGCGCTTGGCGAGCCGGTCCTGCCGCAGATCTGGTGGCCCAATATCGGCCTCGCCTTGTCGAGCCAGATTGTCGGCCAAGGCTGCCTCGTCTACGCACTGCGCTATTTCGCGCCGCTGATCGTCGGCATGACGCTGCTGACCCAACCGGCGATCGCTGCGGTGATCGGCTGGTTCGCCTTTCGCGAGGCGGTGTTGCCGCTCGACGCGCTCGGCATGGCGCTGGTCGGCGGGGCGCTCGTGCTGGCGCGATCGAGCAGGGCGGGCGACCCGGCGCGACTGGCGAAAATCAGCTAGCCGAACGCCTTTTCGAACGTGGCGAAGCGCGCCTCGACCGCCTCGAGCTCGGGCCCGACCAAATGTTCGCGCGACTGGCGGATGAGCAGGTCGCCCTCCTGACGGAGCAGCGCGTCGCGGCTCTCGCTGACGAGCGAGGAGCGCGCATTGAGCAGCGCATCGAACATCGCGAGCGCGGCAATCCGGTTGGTCGCCACGCCCGAGCGGATCGAGCCGAAGCCGCGCTGGAGGTAGTGCCGAAAGTCGTCGTCCAGCGTGACCACATGGTCGTCGATATCGTCACCGTTGCCGAGCTTCAGGCGGAGGTCGCGGCCGCCCAGTTCCGCCGTTGCCGCGCCGAGCCAGTGCAGCGCCGTGATCGCGGTGAAGGGATCGTTGATGCCGGGCGACAGTGCGCGCAACCCGATCTCGACCAGCTCGTCGATCAGGAATTGGAGGTCCTGCCCGGGGGTCCGGCGGCTGCCGAGCGCGAAGGCCTCGCGGACCTCGTCGTCGGGACAATCGGCAGCCTCGTCGTCATCCTTCACCCAGTAGGCCAGCACCATGTCGCGATGAACGAAATCGCCCGTGCGCACCGCCATCACGAGGCAGCATTCGTTGCGGTCTGCCACCCGGTGGAGCTTCTCGTAGTCGACGATCTGGATGTAGCCGTTGCCGGTCGCACGAATCGGAATGCCGTCGGGCCGGTTCTCGGGTTCGATCCCGGCATCGTCGTCGGGGAAGCGGTGGCGGACCTTCTCGATCAGCCGCGCGCCGATATCCTTGAGTACCGAATTGATCCGGATCGAGGCGGGGATGTGATTGAGGAAGAACACCAGCACCGCCACCGACAGGGCCATCAGCCCGTAGGCGACCAACAGCGACAGTTGCGGCACGAAGCCCGGCAGCGCGGTGGAGACGGCGTCCTCGAAATTGGCGGCCGCCTCGTCCTCCGCCCGCACACTGCGGAGGACGGTGATCGCATAGACGAAGGTGCCGATGAAAGTCGCGAGGCTGAACTGGTTGCCGCGATCCTCCATGAAATTGGTCAGCAGGCGCGGGCCGTAATTGCCGCTGGCATAGGCCACCGCGGCGATGGTGATCGAGAACACGGTCGAGGCGACGCCGATCATGCTGCCCGCGATCACGGTGAGCATGTTGGAGGCCCCCTCGGGCCGCGCGGGGATGATGTAAGACAGGTCGGTCAGCCGGTCGGACCAGCCGCTCCGGTCGAGAGAGATCGTGACCACGGCCAGCAACACCGCCGCGCCCGCGAACAGTGCCGGGAGGAACCAGTAGCTGGCATTGATATTCTGCCACAGAGCGCGCAGCTGGGTCATGCGGCGACCTTGAGCGGCGACGCGTCGTCGAAGCGGAGATAGGCCTGTTCGATGGCGGTTCGATCCTTTCGATGTTCGGCATTGTCGGCGGCGTGGGCGCTCAATTCCTGCGCCCTTTGCCTGAGAAAGGCGAGCAGGTTCGGCGAAGCATCCCCCGCCGCCAGCAAGGCATACAGCCGCCCGTAATTCTCGATCATCCGGATCGAGACCGAAGGGTAATCCGCCGCGGCCTGACGGAACTGGTCGAGCGGCGCATCGAACAGGCCGCGGAAATCCTGCCCCGGCAGTTCGAAGCGCGGATCGTCCGCCCAGCAGGAAGCCTGCCCCTCGTCGACCCAGTTTACGGCCTGCCCGGCCATCGCGGCGGCGAGCCGGTCCGCACAGGCGAGCGCGGTGTAGAAATCGTTGATCCCGGGCGACAGCGCGCGGGCTGCCACTTCGACCAGCAGGCGCACTTCGAACACGGTCGACTGCACGCCCGATCGGAAGTCCCCGATCGCGATCGCCTTGCCGATGGCGTCGACATCGTCGGGACGCGAGGCGAAAAGGGCGATCGGCTCGCCGTCCAGCACGTGGCTGCCCGGCGGCGCGCAGATGCGGATCGCTTGGCAGTGATCGGGCACGAGCTCGCGCAGGCGCGCGAGATCGACCCCTTCGACATATCCCTCGCGCGGGGTGGAAAGCACGTAGGACCAGGGGCCATCGAACGCCTCGCGCGCATCCAGCCGCAACGTCACCTCCGCTGCCGCGGCACCGACATGCGCGATCGACCGGTCGACGAACATGGTCCGCCCCAGATCGTGGATCGCGACGCCGAGCATGCCGAGATTGAACAGCTGGAGGACGAACATCGCCGCGAGGGCGAAATGCGGCAGGGCGGAGAGTTGTGCTTCGGGATCGAGCCGGGCGAGCACGATGATCGAGAAAACCAGGCAAAAGGTCAGCCCCGCCATCGACAGCCGGACCAGTCCCTTGTCGAGCCAGCGATCGACCAGTCGCACGCCGAGATGCCCGGTGGCGAGCGTCAGCACGATCAGCGTGACCGACCAGTAGAGCGTGAGAAAAGCGGCATCGATTCCGACGATCGCGATCGCGAGGTCCTGCGCGGTGTCGGCGGCGACCAGCAGGTTGAGCCCCCGCGCGAACACCCATGCGCCGGCCCCCGCGCGATCGGCCCACAGGACCAGCGCGGCGACGATCGGCGCGGCGATCACGGCGACCGCGGGCAGCGACCAGTAATTCGCCACCAGCCGGTGGAGAATCCAGGCCCTCAGCCCCTTGAGTGGCGTGCCACCGGTCAAGCGCGTATCCCCCTTCGACTGCGTTACGAGGGAGATAACGCGCCGGAACGCGATCCGTGCCTATTGGGTGTCGGCTTCGCTCCCGATCTCGCGGTTGAGGAAGGCGAGCAGCAGCGCGGCGCGCTTGGCGTCTTCCTCGTGGTCGGCGCCGACCGAATGGCCGCCTTCGCGATATTCGTGGTAGTAGAAGGTCTGCCCGAACGCCTCGTGCTTGGCGGCGGCCTTGCGCGCATGGCCCGGATGGACCCGGTCGTCGAGCGTCGACAGGTAGTAGAACGCGGCCGGGTAGCCCGGAACGTCGCGCATGTTCTGGTAGGGCGACCATTCGCGCATGAACGCCCAGTCCTCGGGCACGTCGGGATTGCCGTATTCGGCCATCCACGAGGCGCCGGCGAGGAGCTTGTTGTAGCGCCGCATGTCGATCAGCGGGCTGCCGCTGATGAAGGCGCCGTAAAGGTCGGGCCGCTGGTTGGCGACCGCGCCGACCAGCACGCCGCCGTTGGAGCGGCCCGAGGCGGCGATGCGTCCGGGCGTGGTCAGATTCTGTGCGACCAGGTCGTCGGCCACGGCGTGGAAATCGTCGAAGCTGTTCTGGCGCTTCTCGCGCAGCGCGTCCTCGTGCCAGCGCGGACCGTATTCGCCGCCCCCGCGAATATTGGCGAGGACGTAGGCGTTGCCGCTTTCGAGCCAGAACAGCGACAGCGGACCGCTGCGATAGGGCTCGGCGGTGAGGTATTTGGGCGTCTGGGCGGCACGAAACCCGCCATAGGCGTGGATCAGCGTCGGCAGCGGGCCTTCGGCGCCTTTCGGTCGGACGAGGTAATAGGGCACCTGCGTACCGTCTTTCGAGGTGGCGAACTTCTGCACGACCTCGAATTTCGACGCGTCGAACTGGGCTGGCTCGCTTGCGACCGCGACCGGCTCACCCTCGCTCGACACCGCATAGAGCGTCGGCGGCGACAGCATGCTTTCGACCGTGACGAAGGCGGTGTCGCCCTTGCCGCTGGTCTCGGCGATCTGGATCGTGCTGTTGGCGGGCAGGGCGATCTCGCGTTGGGTCCAGCCGCCCGCGCCGGGCGTCAGCTCGATCAGCTTTCCCGAGACGTCGTCGAGCACCTTCACCCACAGCTTGCTCTCGGACGAGGCGACTTCCTCGATCGCCTGGCTTTCGCTCGGGCGGAACACCGCGACGGGAGCGGGCGCGGAGCCGCGCATGATATCGGCCAGCGGCCAGGCGAGCAGCGCGCCGGGCCGTTCATTGCCGAGCGGCGAGTTGAGCTTGGCGATGACCTGGCCGTTCAGCACTGCCTCGAATTCGGCATCCTCGGGCAGGGGCACGGCGACGGTGCTGCCGTCCTCGCGCACCAGTTCGAACCGGTTGGTCCAGAAGCTGGGGCTGCGGTTGACGAACCGCCAGCGCGTATCGCCGTCGAGGACCGAAAACCCGCTGGTCGAGACATCGGCCTGCTCGCCTTCGGCAATCTGGCGCGCCTGCGCGAATTCGGTCCCGCGTTGCCACAGCTTCACCAGGCGCGGGTAACCGGAGTCGGTCAGCGATCCTTCGCCTTCGTCGGTGCCGACGAAGAGCGTGTCGCGATCGAACCAGGCGACATTCGACTTCGCCTGCGGGAGGGTGAAGCCGCCCTCGACGAATTCGCCCGTGTTCAGGTCGAATTCGCGGACGATATCGGCATCGGTGCCGCCGGGGCTGATCGAGACGAGGCAGCGCTCGTAATCGGGCGCGAGGCAGTTCGCGCCGTGCCAGACGTAGCTCTCGCCCTCGTCGCGGCCGAGCTGGTCGACATCGATCAGGGTGCGCCATTCGGGATTGCCGGCGCGGTAGCTTTCGAGGCTCGTGATCCGCCAGATGCCGCGTGGATTTTCGGCATCGCGCCACAGGTTGGTAACCTGGTCGCCGTAGATCGCGGAAGGCATCGCGATCTGGCGGGTATCGTCGAGGATCTGCTTCGCCCACGCCTTGGCGACCGGGTATTCGGGCTGGATCGTGAGCACCGCCTCGGTCTCGGCATTCCATTCGTCGACCTGTTCGAGCGCGCGCTCGCCCTGGATTTCCTCGAGCCAGATATAGGGATCCTCGGCATCGGTATCCTGCGCGGCGAGCGGGGTTGCGACAGCGGCGAGCGCCGTGGCGAGCGCGAAACGTGCGATCATCTATTCTTCTCCGGAGATTGTGTCAGGCGCGGCCGAGGTCACCCTTGCCGATCGTGCCGCTGGCCATTTCGAGCATCTTGTCGAGGCTCTGCTTGGCCTTGAGGCGCAGGCCTTCCTCGATCTCGATGCGGGGTTCGAGGTCGCGCAGGCAGGTGTAGAGCTTCTCGAGCGTGTTCAATGCCATGTAGGGGCAGATGTTGCAGTTGCAGTTGCCGTCCGCACCCGGCGCGCCGACGAAGTTCTTCTCGGGCAGCGCCTTTTCCATCTGGTGGATGATATGCGGTTCGGTCGCGACGATCAGCGTGTCGCCCTCGAAGGTCTTGGCGAATTGGAGGATGCCGCTGGTCGAACCGACATAGTCGGCATGGTCGACCACGTGGGGCGGGCATTCGGGGTGCGCGGCGACCGGCGCGCCGGGGTGCTGCGCCTTGAGCTTCAGGAGCTCCTGCTCGCTGAACGCCTCGTGCACGATGCACACGCCCGGCCACAGCAGCATGTCGCGATCGTATTTGCGGTTGAGGTAGCCGCCGAGATGCCGGTCGGGGCCGAAGATGATCGGCTGGTCCTTCGGGATCTGCTGGAGGATCGTCTCGGCGCTCGAACTGGTGACGATCACGTCCGACAGCGCTTTCACCTCGGTCGAGCAGTTGATGTAGGTCAGCGCGATGTGATCGGGATGCGCCTCGCGGAAGGCCTTGAACTTGTCGGGCGGGCAGCTGTCCTCGAGGCTGCAGCCGGCATCCATGTCGGGCAGCACGACGATCTTTTCCGGGCTCAGGATCTTGGCGGTGTCGGCCATGAACTTGACCCCGCAGAACGCGATCACGTCGGCATCGGTCTCCGCTGCCATCTGCGACAGCTGGAGCGAATCGCCGACGAAATCGGCGAGATCCTGGATCTCGGGCCTCTGGTAATAATGCCCGAGGATGATCGCGTTGCGCTCCTTGCGGAGGCGATCGATCTCGGCGACGAGGTCTTCGCCGGTCGGCAGCTTGGTGTCTTGAGCAGTCATAATTCTGGTCCCGTCTGGCGCGGTTCTGACGCCTCTATAGATCGAACGAGCCGCGATGCGAGAGGGTTCCGTCCGGGGGGCGTCAGGAAGCCTCGGCTGCCTCGGCGCAGGCCTCCGCGGTAGTGGGGACGCCGTGCCGCTTGCGGACGATGTCGAACGCCACCGCCTTGACGATCGAGACCGCCATCGCCGCGACCACGAACGAGAACGGCAGCGCCCCGATGATCATGGTGATGCGGATCGCGTCGATCCCGCCGAGGATCAGCATGCTGCCGACGACGAAGGCGAGCGCCGCTCCCCAGAACAGGATGTGACGGCGTCGCTGGCCTTCGCTCTCGCCAGCGCCGTTGATCGTGTTGACGATCAGGATCGCGCTGTCGGTGGACGTCACGAGATAGGTCATCAGCAGGATGACGACGAGACCCGACACGATCGCCGCGATCGCCGGGTCGAGTAGGATCGCGAGCGTCGCGAACAGCTGGTCGGCCATCGGCGCATCGACGATCGCCCCGTTCGCGGCGCCGCTGAGTTCGAGGTCGATCGCGGTCCCGCCCACCAGCGTCATCCACACGAAGCACATCAGCGAGGGCACGAGCAGCACGCCGAGCACGTATTCGCGCACCGTGCGGCCGCGTGAAATGCGCGCGATGAACATGCCGACGAAGGGGGCAAAGGCGATCCACCACGCCCAGTAGAAAACCGACCAGTCGAGCTGCCACTGGACCAGCGCTTCGGAGATCGCGCTTCCGGTATCGTCGAACAGGGTCAGCGAATTCGGGACCAGCGTGACGAGATAATCCCACAGGCCGACGCCGAGAAGCTGTGCGCCATAAAGCCCCGATCCGACCACGAGGAACAGCGCGAGCAAGGCGAAGGACAGGCCCATGTTGAGGTTCGACAGCCATTTGATGCCGCGGCCGACCCCCGACAGCGCACTGAGCGTCGAGGCGCCGACCAGCACCAGCAGGGCGAGGACGATGGCGAGCGCCGAAGACGAGCCGTCGCCATCGAGCAGCCAGTCGCCGAGACCCAGTCGCGCAAGCCCGGCAATGAATTGCTCTACCCCGAGGCCCATCGTCACCGCCACGCCGAGGATCGTCGCGACCACCGCGACCACATCGATGATATGGCCCCAGATCCCCGACAGGCGCAGCCCGAACAGGGGGGCGAGCGCCGAGCGGATCGTCAGCGGCAGGCCGCGGCGATAGGATACGTAACCGATCGCCAGCCCGACGAGCGCGTAGGTGCCCCAGGCGGCGAAGCCCCAGTGGAGGAAGGTGTAGACATAGGCCGGGCGCACCGCCTCGCTGCTGCGGGCCTCGATCGCACCGCGGATGATGTCGGGGTTGTTGCTGAAATGCGCCAGCGGTTCGCCGGTCGAATAGGTCAGCATGCCGATCCCGATTCCCGCGCCGAACAGCATGGCGAACCAGGAGAACCGGTTGAACTCGGGCTTTTCGTCCGCCTCACCGATCCGCAGGCGGCCCGCAGACGGCACGAGGGCGAGTGCGAAGCAGACCAGCATGAGGAAGGCGACGAGGTACACGTACCAGCCGGCGAAGGTCGCGATGATGGTCGAATTCGCGGCGTTCAGCGTTTCACTGGCGCTGACGGGAAAGAAGATCGCCCACATGATCAGCAAGGAGACGATGATCTTCGACGGGATCGTGACCGCGCGACTGAAACCGTCGTAGAACCCCCGCGAGGCGGTACGGATCGGAAGGTCGATCAGCGGCGGCGCGATCGTGCTGTCGGTGGCGGTGGTCTCGGTGCTCATGGATCCTCGCGATCATGATGGAATGGCGCGCGAGATCCCGATCGGAAAAGCGATCGATTACGGCGGACTTCGTGCGGAATGCGCGCGCAGCATAGGCCTCGCTCCGGTACTTGCAACGTTACCGGCCGGTTCGGCGCCCGGCGCGCTACATCGTGAAACCGGGCGGCAGGAACGCCTCGAGCGGGCGTTCGGCTCCGGGCGTACCGGCGATCACGCTCTCGGTGATGGCGAGCCCGAGCGGCGAATAGGCCAGCAGCATCGAGGCGAGGAAGGCACCGGCATAGATGCCCGTGCCCCACCAATAGGCCGGGTGCACCCGGCCGGTGCGGCGCTTGTCGGCGATCATCCCGATCACCGGGAAGGTGAAGGTCGCCGCCACGGTGATCGTCCAGGCGTTGGGGATCATCAGCGGGAGCGGCAGCAGCCGGCCGAGCCCCGGGCCGGTGAGGATGGCCATCGCACACAGCATCAGCCGGCGGTGCCAGCCGGTGTAGCGCTGGCGCTTGAGCGCCCACCAGGCGAGCCCGCCGAAGACCAGCAGCATCGCGATATTGCTGATCAGGAATTCGCTGACGTGGAAGAAGAACGGACCGCCGGTGCGGCGCGCGACAACGAGCATGATCGTGATGCCCGCCGCGACCATCGTCGGCACCCAGAACCACGCGAAGCGCCCGATCCGGCGATGCAAGGCCATATTGCCGGACGCGATCGTGACGTGCTGCGCGAGGAAGAGCGCGATCCAGCCCATGAAGATCACGCCATGGACATGATATTGCCACGGCACGGCGAAACTCGAGCGCCCCATCGCGAGATTGACCGAGAACCCCGCGACGATGATCGCGGACATGACGAAGGCCATGATGACGAAGAAACGCGTCGAGCCCGCGGTGTTCGCGGGCTGGCCGGCGGCGGCTGTTGCCATGGGCTGAAACTCCCCCCAGAGATTCCAGCGACCCTCGGCGTACGAATTTATGCCGCGCCCGGCGGAAGGTCAATCGGAAGGCGAATCGCCGTCGAACCGCACATCGACGGTGACATCGCCATAGCCCGCGACCTGCATCGGAATGGCGAGGTTCTGGCGCACCGCCTGCTTGGCCGCATTGCGGGCGAGAGCGAGGATTTCCGGATTGCGCGCGAAGGTCGAGGCCTTGCGCTCGGCCTGGCGCGAATTGTTGCGCGCGAGGTCCTCGCTCGCGTCGCGGGTGACCCACGCACCTTCGGTGAAGGTCCGCGCCGCCGCCTCGTCGAGATTGGGGCGCGAGACGCGCAGCGGCGGCAGGGTCACGGTCAGCGTCTCGGCGTCCTCGTTCCAGACGAAGCGATCGCGATCCATCGAGCCGAGATCGACGCGATATTCGACCTGCGCGGGGATGACCGCCAATTGGCGCGAATTGAGCAGGTCGAGATTGAGAACGCCGCGCGAATCCTCGCTTTCGGCGACCACCTCGAACCGCGATGAAAACACCGTCAGCGAATTCTGTTTCTCGAAAGCGAGCATTGCGCTGCCGACCGGATCGGCGCGCTCGTCGTAGAAGAAGGCGCGCCAGGTCAGCCAGGCGACCGCGGCCAGCGCAAGGATCAACAGCAGCCACGGCAATGCCTGCACGCGGGCCAGCGGCTTGTCTCGTTCGACGCGGGGCTCGAGCCCTTCGGTCGTCGGTTTTTCGGTTACATCGTTCGCCATACATCGTCCGAACGTGCGACTTCGCCGCGGCGTTCCAGATCGATCAGGTGCGCCTCGACCGATTTGCCCGCGGCGCCGACGAGGCGCGGATCGAGCCCCTTGTACATTTGCGGAACCATGTCGGCGATTTCGTGGGGTTCGCGGTCGAGCAGTTTGAGGATCTGCCGCTCGCGCTGGCGGCGATGTCCGATCATGCCGCGCACCAACTGCCGGGGCCTTTCGACCGCGGGGCCGTGGGCTGGGTAATAGATCCTGTCCTCGCGACGATAGAGCGTGTCGAGGCTCTCCATGTAATCGCGCATGTCGCCATCGGGCGGCACCACGACGCTGGTCGACCAGCCCATGACATGGTCGCCGGTGAACAGCGCGTCGCTCTCCTCGAGTGCGAAACACAGGTGGTTCGAGGTGTGGCCCGGCGTGGCGAGGGCGGTCAGGGTCCAGCCGTCTCCGCTGACCCTTTCGCCGTCTTCCAGCACCCTGTCGGGCACATAGCTGGCATCGAACGGCGCATCGGCGCGCGGGCCGTCGCTGTCGAGCGCCAGCGGCGCGCAGCCGATGATCGGCGCCCCGGTGCGCGCCTTCAACGGGATCGAGGCGGGCGAGTGGTCGCGGTGGGTATGGGTGCACATGATCGCAACCACATTTCGCTCACCGATCGCATCGACCAGCGCGGCGAGGTGCGCCTCCTCGTCCGGACCCGGATCGATCACGGCTAGATCCTTGCCTGCCCCGACGAGGTAGGTCTGCGTCCCGGTATAGGTATAGGGTGAGGGATTGGGCGCGAGCACGCGCCGGACCAGCGGTTCGAGCTGTTCGGATGTGCCCGTGGGCCAGGGTTTCGGCGGAATGTCTACCATGCAGTCCCATGTGGCGCTTGTCCCGCGGCGATGCAACGCGCAGCGGCCGACACAAGTGGGACGACCGCTCTCGACTTCGCTCGCGGCGAGCGGATAGAACGCCCGCATGAGCCAGTTCATCCTCGTCCTCGATGCCGGCACGACCTCGACCCGCGCGATGCTGTTCGACCGGGCGGGCGCCTTGCACCACACCACCCAGCGCGAATTCACCCAGCATTACCCGCAGCCCGGTTGGGTCGAACACGATGCGGCGGAAATCTGGGACGAAACGCTCGCCTGCCTGCGCGCGGCGATCGCGGCGGCGGGCGGCCGGCAGAACGTCGCGGCGCTCGGGATTTCCAACCAGCGCGAGACGGTCGTCGCGTGGGATCGAGGCAGCGGCGAACCGCTGGCGCGCGCGATCGTGTGGCAGGACCGCCGGACCGCCGCTTTCTGCGCCGAGCTCAAGGGTCGCGGCGAGGAAGCGGGCGTCACGGCCAAGACGGGATTGCTGCTCGATCCCTATTTTTCCGCCACCAAGATGCGCTGGATGCTCGATCACGTGCCCGCGGTTGGCGAGGCCGCGAAAAGCGGAAACTTGGTTTTCGGAACGATCGAGAGCTGGCTCGTCTTCAAGCTTTCGCGCGCCCACATCACCGATGCCAGCAATGCCAGCCGAACCTTGCTGATGGCGCTCGACGGCGAGGGGTGGGACGCGGACCTTTGCGAATTGTTTGGGGTGCCTGCGGGTGCATTGGCCGAGATCGTCGACAATGCGGGTACGCTGGCCGTCGCCGATGGCGATCCCGCCTTCGCCGGACTGCCGATCTGCGGGCTGGCTGGCGACCAGCAGGCGGCGACGATCGGCCAAGCCTGCCTGTCACCCGGCGAGACCAAGGCGACCTACGGCACCGGCGCCTTCGTGCTGACCAACCAGGGCACCACGCCACCAAGCTCGGGACATCGCCTGCTCGGCACCGTGCTCTACCAGCTGGACGGCGAACGGCACTACGCGCTCGAAGGGTCGGTGTTCGTTGCCGGCAGCCTCGTCAAATGGCTCCGCGATACGCTCGGCCTGATCGAATCCTCCGCCGAGACGGAAGTGCTGGCAAGGTCGGTGGCGGACAGCGGCGGCGTGGTGGTCGTCCCGGCGCTGTCGGGGCTGGGCGCGCCGCACTGGAAGCCCGAGGCGCGAGGCGTGGTCTCCGGCCTGAGCTTCGCGAGCGGGCGGCCGCAGATCGTGCGCGCCGCGCTCGAATCGATGGCGCTGCAGACCCGCGACCTGGCGACCGCCTTCGCCGCCGACGGGACGCGATGGGAAACCCTGCGGATCGATGGCGGGATGGCAGCCAATGACTGGATCGCGCAGGACCTTGCCGACATGCTCGACCTCCCGGTCGAACGGCCGGCCATGCTCGAAACGACCGCGCTGGGAGCCGCGATGCTCGCCGCGCATGGCTGTGGCTGGTACGCCAGCCTCGAAGATGCGGCGGAGGCGATGGCGGGACAGCGCAGCCGGTTCGACCCGGCGATGGATGATGAAGCCCGAAGCGCGCGGATCGCGGCCTGGGAAAAGGCGCTGCTCGCGGTCTAGGAAGCGACCGCGAAAACCTCCGCCAGCCGCTCCTGCATCGCGGTTACGGGTGCGGCGACCATCGCGTCGCTCTCGCTCCACTGCTCCTCGAAACGCTGCAGGTGGCGGTAGAAGGTCTCGGTCGCCTCGATCATTTCGCGCAGGTGCAGCGGCAATTGCGCGATCCGCTCCGGATCGCGGCCGCTAAGACGCGTAAGCTTGCCCAGCCGATGCATTTGCAGCGCGGAAAGTTCGCCGCGCATATAGGCGCGCTGGTTGAGCAGCCAGGCGACGGCGTGCATCATCCGCGTGGTCGCGCGCAGCGCTTCGCATGACAGCGCGACGCGGAACGGATCGTAGGACTTCTCGTCGGAGGCCTCGAGCCCGGAAAGGTCGAACACCGCGCGCACCTCGTCGGACAGCGCGAGGGCCTCGACATAGAGCGACTCGACAAGTTGCGGTCTGACGGATGCGGTGTCCTGCATGGCCGGTTTGGTATCGGGAAATCGGCAAAGCTGGCAAGGTATACAAATGGTTAACGGGCCTGTCGTTGAAGGCCTGTCCCCCGATGGGACGGAACCGCGACCGCTCAGGCGATGATGTCGGGAAGCAGCTCGTCCGCGATCGCCGCCATCTGGTCCTTCAGCGAAAGCTTACGCTTTTTCAGCCGCATGATGCGCAGCTGGTCGGGCGTGTCGGACAGCGCCAACGCGTCGATCGCCGCATCGAGATCGCGATGCTCGATGCGCAATTGCTCGAGGCGGCGGCGCAATTCATCCTCGTCCATCTCCGCCCGCACGCTCCTTTTGTCGCATCTCGCGCGCCGTCCGGCCCGCGCATTTCGTCATGCCGCTTGCAAGATATGTTTAATCTGCTTGCATGACAATCTGTCGGTCGCCCGAGGGCGGCGAGTCGCTTCCTCGGGTCCGGCTTCAACCGGGCGGTGCCGCTGGCACCGTCGAACCATACGAGGAGCAAATCCATGGTAGCATCGCACGCATCCGCATTGCAGGCCAAGCACGCACGGGTCGACGCCCAGTTGCGCGAGGAACAGGGCCGCCCCATGCCCGATGAAGTGCGCATTCACGATCTCAAGCGACAGAAGCTCGCGCTCAAGGACGAGCTGACCGAGCACTGATCCGCAATTTGGCGTGAGCCGCTTTCCCTAGCGGCTCACCCTGCGCTAAGGGTCGGCGCATGCCCAAAGCCGCTGCCGCCGCCCGCACGATCCTCACCCGCCTTCACGAGGTGATGGCTTCGCGCGACAGCGCGCAATCGAAACTGAACACCGTCGTCGAGGTGATCGGCGAGGAGCTCGATAGCGAGGTTTGCTCGATCTACCTCCTGCGCGAGGGCGAACTCGAACTGTTCGCCACCAGGGGCCTCGACCAGTCCGCCGTCCACGTCACCCGGCTCGGAACGGGCGAGGGCCTGGTCGGCACGATCGCGATCAATATCGAGACGCTCAACCTCGCCGAGGCGGCGTCGCATCCCGACTTCAGCTACCGCCCCGAAACGGGCGAGGACAAGTTCCACTCCTTTGCCGGCGTGCCCATCGTGCGGCGCGAACGGGCGGTGGGCGTGCTCTCGGTTCAGCATGCCGATCCGCGCCGCTACGACGATGTCGAGATCGAGGCGCTGCAGACCGTCGCGATGGTGCTCGCCGAACTGATCGACAATGCCGGACTGGTCGACAATGAAGCCGTATCGGGCGCGAACGAGCAATTGACCGAACCGTGCCAGCTCCACGGGCAGACCTTGGTGCGCGGCCTCGCCGCAGGCAGTGCGGTGTTCCACCAGCCGCGGATCACGATCGAGCACACGGTGGCCGAGGATACCGAGGCCGAACGCCAGCGGGTCTATCTCGCCTTTGACAAGATGCGCGAGCAGATCGACAACATGGCGAACCAGGCGGAGTTCGGCGTCGGCGGCGAGCACGAGGAGGTCCTCGCGACCTACAAGATGTTCGCCTATGACGAAGGCTGGTCGCGGCGGATCAACGAAGCGATCGACAGCGGGCTGACCGCCGAGGCCGCGATCGAACGCGTCCAGCAGCGCACCCGCATGCGCATGCGCCAGATCGACGACCCGCTGCTCGCCGACCGGATGCACGATCTCGAGGATCTCGCGAACCGGTTGTTGCGGATCGTCTCGGGCCAGCTCGGTACCGCGGCGAGCCGGGGGCTGCGCGAGGATGCGATCCTGATTGCGCGCAATCTCGGTCCGGCGGAACTGCTCGAGTACGACAAGCGCCGCCTGAAGGGCGTGGTGCTCGAGGAAGGATCGCTCACCGCCCATGTCGTGATCGTGGCGCGCGCGATGGGCGTGCCGGTGCTCGGGCGGATTCGCAATCTGCGCGGGCATGTCCGCGAAGGCGACCCGATCCTGCTCGATGCCGACAGCGCAACCGCCTTCGTGCGGCCCGCGCAAAGCGTGGTCGATGCGTTCGAGGCGCGTTTCACCCAGAACAAGAAGCGCCAGGCGGCCTATGCCGAATTGCGCGACGTCGAGCCATTCACCCGCGACGGCACGCGGATCATGGTGATGATGAATGCCGGGCTGCGCGACGACATGCCGACGCTCGCGCTGACCGGCGCGGACGGCATCGGCCTGTTCCGGACCGAGTTCCAGTTCCTCGTTTCCTCGACCCTGCCGCAGCGCGAGCGCCAGACGCGCCTCTATCGCGACGTGCTCGATGCCGCCGGAAACAAGCCGGTGGTGTTCCGCACGGTCGATATCGGCGGCGACAAGGCGCTGCCCTATCTCCAGGCGGACGATATCGAGGCGGAGGAAAATCCCGCGATGGGCTGGCGCGCGCTGCGCATCGCGCTCGATCGCGAAGGCCTGATGAAGGCGCAGTCGCGCGCGCTCCTGGAGGCCGCGGCGGGGCGTACGCTCAACGTGATGTTCCCGATGGTGTCCGAGCCGTGGGAATTCGACGCTGCGCGTGCGATCTTCGAAAGCCAGCTCAAATGGCTGCGCGAACAGCGCAAGCGCGTGCCCGAGGAAGTTCGCTACGGGTGCATGCTCGAAGTACCGGCGCTCGCCGAATGCCTCGACGACCTGCTGCCGCGGCTGTCCTTCATTTCGGTCGGGACCAACGATCTGACCCAGTTCCTGTTCGCGGCCGACCGCGCGCATCCGCGCCTCGCCGAACGTTACGACTGGCTGAGCCCGGCGATCCTGCGTTTCCTCAAGCGGGTCCACCAGGCCACGGTCGGGCGGCAGGTCGACATCGGCGTGTGCGGCGAGATGGGCGGTCGGCGGCTCGAGGCGCTAGCCCTCATCGGGCTCGGCTATCGACGCCTCTCGATCACCCCGGCGGCAGTCGGGCCGATCAAGGAACTGGTCCGGCGGATCGATATCCCGGCCATCGAATCGGCGATGAACGAGTGGCTCGTCAATCCGCCGCCGAACATGCGCGAGGCGCTGTCCGAATGGGCCAAGGCGCATGAAATCGAGGTGGATTAGGCAGCGCAGCCTCGCGCAGCGGACGAACCATCGGTGATTCGGCTCGGCTCGGCGCTTCGCGGCGATTCGTTCATTGACTCTTAGCCTTCCGCGGGCACTCTTGGGCCCAGACGGAAAGTTTGGGCGGGGATTGATGACGGCGCAATCGGCTCCGGTGCATCCGGAAGAAAATGACGTGGAAGATGAAAACGTAGCCGCGGAAGCGGACGCGCAACTGCGTGCGCACGAACGGCTCGCGGCGGCGCGCAAGGAGCGCGGGCTCTCGCGCAACGAGATCGCGAATAAGACCAAGATCCCGCAGCGCTCGCTCGAAGCGCTCGAGGATGGCGATTACGACGCGCTCCCTTCGCGCACTTATGCGATCGGCTTCTCGCGTACCTTCGCCCGTGCGGTCGGGCTCGACGGCGAGGAGATCGCCGAGCAGGTGCGGGTCGAACTCGACGGTGCCGCGGCCTATGATCGGGTCGGCCAGCCCGACAAGTTCGAACCGGGCGATCCGGCGCGGGTCGCCAGCCCTAAGATTGCATGGATTGCCGCGATCGCCGGGCTCGTGCTGATGGTTGCGGGCGCGCTGACCTTCTGGCGCAGCTATTTTGCGCCCGGCGCCGAATTCCCGCCTTTGCGCAGCGACGATCCCGCCGAGCAGGGTGAGGCCACCCAGCAAGCCGGCGTCGAGGAGGAGGCCGACGGGCCGGCCGGTCCGATTTCGCAGGACGACGAGGTCGTGTTCACCTCGCTCGCCGACGAAGTGTGGGTCAAGTTCTACGACAGCAACGGCCGCCAATTGATGCAGAAGATCATGGCCAAGGGCGAAAGCTACACCGTGCCCAGCGAGGTCGAGCGCCCGCTGCTCTGGACGGGGCGGCCCGAAGCGCTCGGTATCAGCGTGGGCGGACGCGAATTGCCGCGGCTCTCGGCCGAACAGGTGACGATGAAGGACGTGCCGGTCTCGGCCGTCGCGCTGGGCCAGCGCTTCGGGCAGCCGGTTGAAAACGCACCCGATCCGGCGGCGACATCCACCACTGAAGGCTGATCTCCGCTCGACAGCGGCCCCGCCGTTTGGTTATCAATTCGTTCATCGCGTGTTGGTCCGGACGGGGCCATGTTGCGCGTATCATCCGGCCAGTCACGGTCAGGACAGTCAGGGATCGACCATGCTTCGCTTTTCCGTAACCGATTTCAAAACCTCGATCGGCGCCGCGCTCGCGCTGGGCCTCGCCGTCGCTTCCGTGCCGGCGCAGGCCCAGGACGATGCCGAAGTGCGCATCCGCGCGCTCGAAGCGCAGGTCCGCGCGTTGCAGCGCGTCGTCTTTCCCGGCGGCGACGGCCGTTTCTTCGAACCGCAGGTCGATCGCGGCACGTCGTCGCAGGGCGGCTCGCAGGCGGGTACGCCGGCGACCGGCGCGGTGACCGATATCCTTGCTCGGCTCGAAGCGCTCGAGACCGAGCTCGCCCGCCTGACCTCGCTGGCTGAGGAAAACCGCAACGACCTGCGCGGGCTCGATACGCGGCTGACGACGCTCGAAAGCGCGGCGGAGGCCGAGGCGGTCGCCGAGACAGCCGAAGTAACCGTCGCTCCCGAAACCACCACCGCCGTAGCCGTGCCCGAGCAACGCGAAGAACCGTCCGCCGAGCGCGTCGCGGCGGTCGCGGCGATCGTCAAGCCGCAGTCGGACGATCCGGGCGATGATGAATACACCTACGGTTTTCGCCTGTGGGATGCGGGTTTCTATCCCGAAGCACGCCAGCAGCTGAAGATCTTCGTGCGCGATTATCCGAACCACCCGCTGATCAGCTTCGGCCGCAACCTGATCGGCCGCGCTTATCTCGACGATGGCGATCCCGAGCAGGCCGCCGCGTGGTTCGTCGAGAACTACACTTCGGACAAGACCGGGCGCCGCGCCGCCGACAGCGTGCTCTACCTCGCGATCGCGATGATCCGCCGCAACGAGACCGAGCGCGCCTGCACCGCGCTCGGCGTGTTCTCTCGCGAATTCGCCGCGGAGGCCGTCGGGCGGCTCGAAACGCTCTACAACACCACGCGCGAGCGGGTGAATTGCAGCTGAGGAAGACCCGCCCATTGATAGCCTTCCCGCCTCGCTACGGTTCCGGTTCCAGGACAGCATCCGCGCGCTGACCGACGGCGCGCCGGGGCGGCTGGGCGTCGCCGTCTCGGGCGGACCCGATAGCCTCGCGCTCCTGTTGCTCGCGGCGGAGTCCTTTCCGGGAGCAGTGTGCGCGGCGACGGTCGACCACGGCTTGCGCGCAGAAAGCGCTGCCGAAGCCGGGCTCGTTGCACAATATTGCGGCGAGCTTGGCGTTCCGCACGATACGCTCGTGATCGAGATCGGCGAGGGCAATGTTTCGGAACGCGCCCGCGAGGCGCGCTACGAGGCGCTCGCGGGATGGGCGGCTCGCCAAGGCGTCTCGCACGTCGCCACCGCCCATCATGCAGACGACCAGGTCGAAACGTTCCTGATGCGCCTCAATCGCGGCTCGGGCGTGGCGGGTCTCGCAGGAATCCGGAAGCGCGCCCGAATCTCCGCGCTGGAGGTGATCCGCCCGCTGCTCGACTGGCGGCGGGCGGAACTGGCCGAACTGGTCGAGGCACGCGGCTGGATGTCGGTCGACGATCCCTCCAACCGCGACCCGCGCTACGACCGCGCGAGAATTCGGGCGGCGCTGATCGAGGCCGATTGGCTCGACCCGGAGGCGATCGCGGCGAGTGCGGCGCACTTGGCCGATGCCGATACCGCGCTCGACTGGATGGCGGACCGTATCATGGCCGGGACCGTCAGGGCGGTCGGCGATCGACTGGCATTGCCCGCCGACCTGCCACGCGCACTCGCTCTGAGGGTCGTTGCGCGACTGCTCGGGCAAATCGGCGAGGGTGCACCGCGGGGCTCCGAGATCGCGCGGCTTTGCGATGCCTTGGCGGCGGGGAAGGTCGCGACGCTCGCGGGTGTGGTCGCGCGACCAGGGAAGGGCGTGTGGCGGTTCGGAAAGGCCCCCGAACGGCGCGGCTAGGTCAGATCAGCGGGTCGCCGACGCCGATCCGCTTGCCGTCGGTGACGACGACCTTGTCGCCCAGCTTGGCGATGGCGAACAGCTTGGCCGCGAATTCCTCGGGCGTCCCGACGCAGCCGTGGCTGGCATAGCCGTTCTCGACCAGGCTGCCGTGGATCGCCACCCCGTCCCAGGTGAGGCGCATCATGTACGGCATCTCGGCATCGTAGAGATTCGAGACGTGATCCTTGTTCTTCTGCAGGATCGGGAACACGCCGACCGGGGTCGGATGCTCGTCGGTGCCGAGCAGCACGGCCGCCGCGCCGATCTCGTAACCGTCGCGGAACACCGAGATCACGCGCGCCTGCTTGTCGACCGTGATCACCAGCGGACCGTCGGGAACGCCCTCATCGTCCCAGTGCCATTCGCCGTACTTGATCGGGCCGGAGATCGGCAGCACCCGCTTGATCACGAACGGATCGGGCGCGACCGGTTCGGGCGTCGCTTGGACCTCCTGCACCACCTGGGTGGCAACCTTTTCCTCGCCCAGCGTATCCTCGTAGGCAATGTCCTGCGCCGTTGCATCCTCGCCCGCACCGACGAGCAGTGCGCCCCCGGCCGAAATGCCGAGCGCCAACACGAGGCCGCCGAATGCGCCGAGGCGCTGGAGAGGAGAAAGCGTCGCCATTCGCCCACCTTGTAGCCGGAACGATGGTAAATTTGGAGCGGTTTCGCATGACGCGTCCCGCAATGCGACGGCGGCAGGCCTTGGTTAACGCCGCGCAGGCTCAGGCGCGGGCAACCGAAACCGACTTGTCGACCAGCTGCAACTGCCCGAAACTGGTGAGGAAACTGACATCCGCGGCATCGCGGCCGACGCCGATCTTCACCATGTCCGCCGCTTCGACCATGCCCGTCGCGTCGACCGGCTGCCATTCGCCCCCTTCGCCGTCGTCGCTGGCTAGGAAGACCTCGGCCACGGCGTGGAAGTCCTGCGGATCGACCTCGGGGCCGTAGAGGCTGACATAGCGCGCCGGGATCAGCGAGGCGCGCGCCATCGCGATCGTGACATGGGCATAGTCGCGACACACGCCGCGCCGCTCGACGAAGCTGTCGAGCGCGGTGGTGTGGGGCCCGCTCGCACCGGGGACGTAGGCGAACTTGCGCGAGAGCCAGTCGCAGATCGCCTCCATTCGCTTGCCGCCCGAGGTCCCCCCGAATTCGGCATCGACGAAGGCCTGGAACCGGTCGGCCTGGCAATAGCGGCTGTCGAACAGGTAGGGCACGACCTCGCCCGGCAGCCTGTGGGCCGGCAGCGCTTCGAGCGAGGGCACCGGCGAGAGATCGCGCCGCGGCTCGATCGTCGCCGTATAGTCGATCGCGACTTCGCCTTCGGCCCGCAGCCAGATCCGTTCGCCGATCATGTCCTGCGCCGGGACCCGCGCGAAATGCTCGCCCGCGCTGTGGTCGAGCGAACACTCGACCACCCGTTGTTCGGGGATGTCGGCGGCCTCGATCTGCAACAGGATGTCGGTCGGCCGGTCGAGTCGGACCTTGAGGTGGGTTTCGATGTCGAGCTTCATGCCTGCCCAATGCGCCAGCGAGGTAAAGTGTCCGATGGTCCGGGGAGTGGCGGTCGGTGGCGGAGACGGAGGTGGCAAGTGGGTTGATGCAATCACTTGTGGTTTAACGGAAATGTGAAGCGCTTCGAGGGCTCGCTACCACAATTGCTACCCCGCCTTCCTGAACTGCAATTTTCAGATCTGGCTTTGAGCAATTCGGGGGCTCAGAATCACGAAATTTTGGAGAAGCAGAATATTACCCGCACGGGAAAACTACCCTATCAAAACGTCTCTCCAAAGACGAAATATCCCGTTCGGGAAAATTCCCTTGCAATTGACCGGAAATTGGCATAGATTTCCCGCTCGGGAAAGGTAACGTACATGCTCGATGTTGCCACTATCGGCCAGATCATTCGCGATGAACGCAAGGAGCTTGGACTACGCCAGGACGAGCTGGCCGCCGCAAGCGGGGTGGGCCTGCGCTTTTTGGTCGAGCTGGAGCGAGGAAAGCCCACCGTCCAAATGGGCAAGGTGCTTGATGTGCTCGCGGCCCTTGGATGCGAACTACAGATCAAGCGGCCCGACGGAATCGTGACCGCCGGTCGAATGGATGAGCCTAAGAAGGACGAGGTGGAGTGATGCTGCCGGTCTTGGACACGCTGGTTGTCTGGTGGGGCGAGCGTCAGGCGGGCGAACTGTCCATCGACAAGGGTGGTGCGATGCACTTCGTCTATTTGCCGGAATGGCTCGCTGACGACAAGGCACCGGCACTTTCCCACGCAATGCCTAAGCAGGAAGGGCCATTTGGGGACCATGCCTGCAAGGCGGTCTTTGGCGGTCTGCTTCCCGAAGAAGGTCAGCGCACCGCTATCGCCCGGGCACTTGGGGTTTCGCCTGACAATCCATTTCGTCTGCTCGAGGCCTTGGGCGGAGATGTTGCGGGTACTCTGGCCTTCCTGCCCGAGGGGGAAGAGCTGTTCCAAGCCTACTCCACGACCGCTCCAGAACCACTCCTAGAGGGCGAGCTAGCGGAACTATTCGACCGTTTGCCTTCCGTGCCCATGCTGGCAGGCGAGGGCGGCGCAAGGCTGAGCCTTGCAGGGGCTCAGAGTAAACTGCCCGTGGTGCTCACCGCAGAAGGAGGCATCGCGATCCCTCGTCCGGGCGAACCCTCTACCCATTTAATAAAGCCCGAACCGGACCGCTTTCCCTACCTGGCTGCGAATGAGGCCTTCTGCCTCGCTTTGGCACGCGCCGTGGGTATCGATGCAGCCCATGCAGAGTGGCGCACTGCTGCGGGGAAACCGTTCCTGCTGGTTGAACGCTATGATCGCATCTCGGTTGAAGGAAAAACACACCGACTGCACCAGGAAGACTTCGCCCAAGCACTTGGCGTACCCTCGAACCGAAAATACGCGGCAGAGGGTGGACCGACCTTTCGGGACAGCTTTGCGCTGTTGCGTAGCGCTGCCACTCGACCCGCGCGCGAAGTGCTGAAACTTGCCGACGCGGCAATCTTCAACCTCATCATCGGCAACGCCGACGCTCACGCGAAGAATTACAGCCTGCTAAGACTTGAGAACGGCGAAGTGGCGCTTGCCCCGCTTTACGATGTCGTCGCCACACACATGTGGAAGCAACTCTCGCCAAAGCTCGCGATGCGATTTGGCCGCGCCGCGACCGTGGAGGAATTCGACATCGGGAACGTCGCGCGCTTCGCGGAAGAGGCCGGGCTGGGTGCGCCTTTCATCCGTCGCCGGTTGGCTGACCTTACTGAAGCGGTGAGGGCGGAGATTGAGAAGGGTGTTCAGGTGCCCGGCAATCCGGCTGAGGAAATGGTCGCGCCGGTCGCAGAGGCATTATCGGCTCGTGCCAGCATCGTTGCCTTGAAGCTCTTAGAGACATGAGGGTGCAGATCGGTGGTGCAAGAATGACGTTTCAATAGACCAAACGGAGTGATCGAGACAGATTTCGTCCATTACGTTCTTGCTAAATAATTCTCTATAAAGTCAATTCATCGCCAATCGGTTGGCAGGGGGCAATCTTGACGACGTCATTTCAGACCAATCCATACAAGCTCAGCGACCTCATGCGCGAATGCCATGAGGGCAAGCTTCAGCTGCCAGATTTTCAGCGTGGATGGGTTTGGGACCAAGATCGCATCACCGACCTTTTGGCTTCGATTTCTGAGGGCTTCCCAGTGGGTGCGCTTATGACCTTGGATGCGACTGGCGAAGTGTCGTTTGCGGTTCGCCCCGTTGAGGGCGCGCCCTCTCCCTCCAAGGATATCGAGGCTTACCTGCTTGATGGCCAGCAGCGCATGACCTCGCTCTACCAGTCGACTTACACAACCGTTCCAGTCTCAACTCAGACTGTGAAGAAGCGACCGATCAAGCTGCATTTCTACTTCGATATTCGCGCAGCGCTCGATCCCGATGTCCCGCGCAGCGAAGCCATTGTGCCGGTCCCCGAAGACCGGATCATCCGCGAGAACTTTGGCCGGGACATCAAGCTCGATCTTTCAACCGAGGAGAACGAGTTCGAACACCTGCATTTCCCGATCGACCGAATGTTTGAGGCGCATATTTGGAATCAGGCCGCAACAGCTTGGATCTACAAGGATCTCGCCCAGCGCGCGGAGCATCTCAAACTGGTCAACGACTTCATGCAGGAGGTCGTCAACAATTTTACCCAGTATCAGGTGCCGGTTATCAAACTGGGCAAGGACACGAGCAGGGCAGCTGTCTGCCTCGTTTTCGAAAAGGTGAACACAGGCGGAAAGCCGCTCGACGCATTCGAGCTTGTGACCGCGATGTATGCGGCAGATGAATTCCACCTGCGCGACGATTGGAAGGAACGCCGTAAGCGACTGGTCTCAAGCCAACCAGTGCTAGACAAGATCGAACCCGTCGAATTTCTGCAGGCGATCTCGTTGCTATATACCAAGGAGGTACGGGAAGCGGCGGCCGCAGCGGGCAAGGAGCCGCCGGCAATCAGCGCAACGCGCAACAGCCTGCTTCAGGTTCCATTGTCGGCATACCAGAAGTTCGCGCCGAAGGTTGAAGCGGGTTACATCGCGGCAGCCAAGTTTCTCCATTCGCTGAAGATCTTCAAGGCGCGGGATCTTCCCTATCAGACCCAACTTGTCCCGCTTGCGGCGATTTTGGCAGAGCTTGGGAATGCCTGGGAAAACGACGCAGTCCGGCAGAAGCTGGCCCGCTGGTACTGGTCCGGAGTGTTTGGGGAGCTGTATGGTTCGGCGGTTGAAAGCCGCTTCGCGCTCGACATTCGCGACTTCAAGCCTTGGCTGTCGGGCGGCGCAGAGCCTCAGACTGTTCAGCGAGCCAGCTTTGAGGAGCGCAGGTTGCGGACCCTTCGCTCAAGGCTTTCGGCAGCCTACAAGGGTGTTCATGCTCTGCTGATGAAATGCGGGGCGGAGGACTTCAAGTCAGGCCAGCCCTATGACCAGGCTGTGTTCTTCGATGAGAATGTCGACATCCATCACATCTTCCCGCAAGCGTGGTGCAAGAGTGTCGGGATTGGGCCGGAGATCTACAACAGCATCGTCAACAAGACGCCGATTGCGTCTGGCACCAACAGGATGCTCGGCGGTGTTGCCCCTTCCTCCTATCTGGGCAGGTTGACCAAGGGTAATGACAACAATCCGGCGATTGCCCCCGATCGCCTGACCGCGATCCTCCAGAGCCACGAGATCGAGGAAAGCTATCTGCATGCCGACGACTTCGAGGGGTTCATGGATGATCGGCGCCAGAGGCTGTTGACCATCATCGAAAACGCGATGGGCAAGGAGGCTTTGAAAGAGGCCGAGGTTCCATCCGACCATGACGAAGAGGATTACTACGCGGAAGAAGAGCTAGAGGCTGCGGAGTAACCACTACCCATGACCCCTGCAGAATTTATCCAGAAATGGCGCGCCGTTGACCTGAAAGAGCGTACGGCTTCCCAGTCGCACTTTAACGACATTTGCCGCCTGCTCGACATCGAAGACCCGATCACCGCCGACCCCAAGGGCGAATGGTTCACCTTTGAAAAGGGCGCTTCCAAAACCGGCGGGGGCGAGGGCTGGGCAGATGTCTGGCGCAAGGAATGCTTCGCCTGGGAATACAAGGGCAAGAAGAAGGACCTCGACCGCGCATTCGCCCAATTGCAGCAATATGCCATCGCGCTCGACAATCCGCCGCTGCTGATCGTCAGTGACATGGACCGCTTCCGCATCCACACCAACTGGACGAACACGGTGCAGGAGGTCCACGAATTCGCGCTGGATGATCTGCTCGATGGCGCCACCCGCGATCTCCTGCGCAATTGCTTCCTCGATCCTGAACGGCTGAAGCCAGCAAAGACGCGCCAGATGCTGACCGAAGAGGCGGCAGAGGAATTCTCCCAGCTTGCCCAACGTCTGCGCGCGCGCGGACATGAGGCCCATGCCGTCGCCCACTTTGTCAATCGGCTCGTCTTCTGCATGTTCGCCGAGGACGTTGGCCTGCTGCCCGACCACATGTTCACTGCCATGCTCAAGGCCAGCGTCGGGAAGCCGGATAGCTTCGCAACCAACGCAGCCATCCTGTTCGGGGCAATGAAGACCGGCGGACTGGTCGGCTTCACTAGAGTCGAATGGTTCAATGGGGGCCTGTTCGATGAAGACAGCGCCTTGCCCCTCGAACGCGCCGATATCGACAACCTGATTGCCGCCGCCGCTCTGGACTGGTCGGAGATTGATCCGTCAATCCTCGGCACGTTGTTTGAGCGTGGGCTGGACCCTGACAAGCGCAGCCAGTTGGGTGCGCATTACACCGATCGCGACAAGATCATGCAGATTGTCGAGCCGGTCATCATTCGCCCGCTAATGGCGGAATGGGATGTGGTTCGGGCAAAGATCGAGGAAGCGTTGGCCAAGGCCGAAAAAGCCACTGGCGGCGCGAGGACGCGGGCAGAGACCGAGGCCAAGCGCCATCAGGCTGAGTGGCACGAACGGCTCCGAAATTTCCGCGTCCTTGATCCCGCCTGCGGATCGGGCAATTTTCTCTATCTCTCTTTGCTGGCGCTCAAGGATATCGAGCATCGCACGAACCTTGAGGCCGAAGCGCTCTCACCGGCGCTTGCTGCACGCTTTCCCTCAAGCGGGCCGGAAAACGTCATGGGAATTGAAATCAATCCCTACGCTGCAGAACTAGCACGAGTCTCGGTCTGGATTGGAGAAATCCAGTGGATGCGCCGCAATGGGTTTGAGGCCGCCAAAAACCCGATCCTTCGCAGCCTTGGGAACATCGAGTGCAGAGATGCGATCTTGGCACCCGATGGGGCGGAAACACAATGGCCGGATGCAAATGCAATTGTCGGCAATCCACCTTTCCTAGGCGCAAAGCTTATGAAGCGTCTGCTGGGCGTGAAAGAGACGGAAGAAATTCGGGCTGCATTTGAAGGGCGATTGCCCGGTTTCACCGACCTTGCCTGTTACTGGTTTGAGAAGGCGAGAGAGAAAATTTCCGAAGGGCGCTGTGAGCGAGCGGGCTTGGTTGCCACGAACTCCATCCGAAAGAATACGAACCTTCCAGTCATGAAGCGCATTCTAAATGACTCGCGGATTTTCGAGGCGTGGAGCGAAGAGAAATGGACCATCGATGGCGCGGCAGTCGACGTATCGCTCGTTTGTTTTGGTGACAGTGGGCAGGCAGCCTATCTCAACGGCCAGGAGGTCGATTCAATCAACCCGGATTTGACCACTGGACTAAATCTAACATTGGCGCGTGCGGTACCCGAGAACAGGAATGGTGCCTATCTTGGGATCCAGAAGAGTGGTCCTTTCGACGTTCCGGGAGGGATGGCGAGAGTATGGTTGGCTGAGCCTACAAACCCCAATGGTTTGCCTAACAGCGAGATATTGAAGCCATACTGGAACGGAGATGATGTAACCGGGCGTCCAAGGGATTTTTGGCTCATCGATCTACCGCTCGGCCTTAGCGAAGCAGACGCATCCGCATTCGCGAGCCCGTTCGAACACATCCGAACAACCAATGACGAGGACGGAAAGACAATTGCAGAGCTTCGCGCGGAGCTTGGCGATCGGGCGGGCCCACGATGGTGGGAACCCCATTGGCCACGTCCAGAAATGCGGGCAAAGATCCATGCGGTTGATCGATATCTCGTCACGCCAGAAACTGCTCAGTATCGGATCTTCGTATGGCTCCAACTGCCGATACTGCCAGACAAGAACTTGATCGTAATCCCGCGTGATGACGATACGACCTTTGGTATTTTGCAGTGCCGGTTCCATGAGCTCTGGGCGCTGCGGAAGGGTTCTGACCTCCAAGACCGTCCAAGGTATACTCATACCTCGGTATTCGCGACCTTCCCTTTCCCGGTAGGACTTACGCCCGATGTCCCGACCGCCGATTATGCCGATGATCCGCGAGCGCAAGCCATCGCAACAGCCGCGTCCCGGCTCAATGAAATGCGCGAGAACTGGCTCAATCCGCCAGACTTGGTCGAGCGCGTCCCCGAAGTGGTTGAAGGCTATCCCGACCGCATCCTGCCAAAGGACGAGGCCGCCGCGAGAGAGCTGAAGAAGCGCACCCTCACCAACCTCTACAATGCCCGCCCCGCATGGCTGGACCACGCCCACCGCGCGCTCGATGAAGCGGTTGCCGAAGCCTACGGCTGGGGCGACGACTACCGCGCCGGTTTGCTGACCGACGACGAGATTCTGGCGCGCCTGTTCCGGCTCAATCAGGAAAGGGCGAACGGCTGATGCACGCTCCAGTCGCACCCGAAATCAATCGCCTGATTGACCTGATCGACTACGTCGAAGCCACCGAGCGCGACAAGCTGAAGACCGTGCTGGATTATCAGGACCACAAGGCCTTCCGGAAAACCGGCGCTGAGCTTCAAGGGTTGCCCGGCGTCGCGCTCGACGTGGGCCGTGATGACGATCCGATATGGTTGCGTGTCGACCGGTTGCCAAAGAAGGCGCCGCCAGCCCCGGAGGACGCTGAGCTATCGGTCTGGTTGACCTATCGCGACGATCCAAAAAGCGAGCCGCGACTAAAGAGCGAAGTCGCAGGAGCCGTCCTTGTTGAGGCTGGCTTGATCGCGGCCGAAGATGCTCCCGAGCATGTTTCGTTCGAGCACTTTGCCGAGCGCGAGGAGGTCGAACTCCTTTTCGAGTATTGGCTGAAAAATGCCTGGGCGAGTTGGGTCGAGACCGAGACGCCTCGCCGCGCGACAATCGCGCTCTATAATGCGCTGTTCATGCTGCGCCAGCAACTCGAAGGCGTTAGCGATATCCCGCTTGAGCTTACGTGCGGCATCGGCTTCGCTACGCTGTTTCGTGACGGCAAGCGATTGCGGTACCCCTTGCTGACTGTAGCGCAGGAAATCAGCCTGAATGAGTTGACCCATGCAATTGAGGTGAGGCCTCGCATGGAAGCCGATCCTGGCCTCGAACTGGATGCTCTGGACAAGATGGGGCTGGGTGCGCTCGATCAATGGCGCTCTGCCACCGAGAAGTTTCTTGACGAACTGGAGGAAGAGAGCCTGTCTCCATTCGCCTCGGAGACGTTTGCGCCGCCGCTTCGCCAAGCCGCTGCCTTGCTCGACCCTGACGCTGTGTACCTTCCCGATCAGGATCCACCGCAGTCCGGGATCATCCCTTCGGTCGAACCACAGTTCCGCATTGGCGATGCCTTTGCATTCTTCCAGCGAGAGCGTCGTGCCACGCAGTTGATGGAAGATTTGCGCCGGTTCCGCTCACTTCTTGAAGACGGGGAAGAGGCGCCGGAGCTGCCGAGCGCAGTGGCCTCCCTGCTTGTTGAGCCCGCCGATGCGGTGAGCGAAGAGGAATACCCCGAGTTTCGCGGCATCTCCAGCATTCCCGGTGTAACGACCTCGACAGGTGAAGGGAAGGATCTGTTCTTTCCTTTGCCTTTCAACCGAGAACAGGTCGAAGTGGTGCAGCGCCTGGAAGTGCGCCCTGGTGTAGTTGTTCAAGGGCCGCCGGGGACTGGCAAGACACACACCATTGCAAATATCATTAGCCACTACCTTGCCCTCGGTAAGCGCGTCCTGGTCACATCGCAAAAGGCGCCCGCACTGAAGGTTTTGCGAGACAAACTACCGGAAGCGGTGCGTCCGCTCGCGGTGAGCCTGCTCGAAAGCGATCGGGACGGTCTCAAACAGTTTCAGGAATCCGTCGATATCATCGCCGAAAAGCTCCAACGCCTGCGGCGCCACGAGTTGCAGGACGAGATCGATGATCTCGACGAGCAGATTGACAGGCTGCACCGGCAACTGGCGCTGATCGATACAGAGGTCGACAAGATTGGTCGCGCGGCAATTTCGCCAATCACGCTGGATGGCGACACTTACGAACCAATTCGCGCCGCCCGGCTGGTCGCAGCCTCGCCGGAACTAACAGCTTGGATGCCGGATGATCTCGATGTGTCTTCATCCTGCGATCCAGCGTTTTCCGATTCCGACATCGCCGAACTCAGGACGGCTCGGAGGGTCGTAGGCGACGACCTCGTCTATATAAACGCGCGTCTTCCGGACCTTGAACGCCTTCCCACAGTTGAAGCGCTCCTAAATGCGCACAAGGATCTGTCGAAAGCTGAGCAGATCCGGGAAAGGATTAGCAGGGGTGAACTTCCGGCTTTGCGCGAAGATCGAGACGACACTGTTTCGCGTCTGCGGGACCTCACGGCCAAATTGAAGTCGCTGTCTGCCGAAGAGCAACGGGTGGCAGGAGCGCCCTATCCTTGGACCAATGAGTTGCTTCAATGCATTGGAGAGGCCGAGCCAGACAACCGACTGAGTGCCTTCGAAAGCTTACGTGAAGAGGCTTTACGGCTCGGCACCGAGTATCAATATTTCCTGACCAGGCCGGTATTCGTACCGGAGGAAGCGCTGATCGATCCCAAGTTCCTTGCTGCCATCGAAAGGGAGGCCGACGGCAAACCTGCATTGGGTCTTGTTAGCGGGATTTTCGCGGCAAAACTCAAAGCTCAATTGGGTGAAGTCACCGTGCTCGGTGAGCATGCCTCAGGTGCCGAAGCATGGAGCGACGTGCAGCGATTTGTGGCTGCACGAGCCTCAGTTCGGCGTTTTCAGGCGGCTTGGAGCAACGTGGTGGCCGGCGGAATTGGCGATCAGCTAGAGGGGCAAGAGTTAGGCTTGGCGCAACTCGCAAGGCGCCAGTTCGATCACATAGACGCTGCCAATGCATTGATCGCAAGCCGCCAAGAAATCCGGTCTATCGTCGATGCCATTTTTGTCTCGTTTTCAGCCCTGCGGGATGGAGATCAGCAAGCAATCAGCCATCTGCTCGATGCCGTTGACGCACACCTCTTACGATATCGATTGGCCGACGCTGAGAGCTTGCGCACTTCGCTCCGTTCAGAGTTGGATTCTTGTGAATACGAAGTCAGCACGGAGCTTCGAGCCCTAGCGGTAACGCGTTTGGGAAGCCCGGAAGTCTCAATCGATACCCTTTCTGAAGCGTGGACCTCTCTCATAACGCGCCTGCGAGAGATCAAAGCGAAATGCGACGCTTTTGAAAAGATTGCTGCGGTGACAGATCTCATCGAGATGTCTGGCGCCCGACGATGGGCGCGGCGTCTAAGGTCAAATCCGGTCAATGGTGTCGAAGATGAGCTCTTGCCTGGCGATTGGGAGAACCGGTGGCGTCTCCGCCGCTTAGAGCGCTGGCTGGATGCCAACGACAAGCATCATCGGCTCAGGGAACTTGGCTATGATCGCAATGAGAAGGAGACACTGCTCAAGCGAGCATACGAACGTTCGATAGAGCTGCGCACATGGCTTGAGCTTAGCAAGAAGGCTAGCGACGGGGTCAAGGCGGCACTCGCCGCTTATGCCGATGCCGTTCGAAGGATCGGGCGGGGCACCGGGAAACGTGCAGGCCGATACCGACGCCAAGCACGTGAGGCATCTGATCGCGCAAAAGGTGCTTTGCCATGCTGGATCATGCCGCACTACCGGGTTTCAGAATCGCTTCCCGCAGACTTGGGGCTGTTCGATCTCGTTATTGTTGACGAAGCATCTCAGTCGACGGTGGCGGCACTGCCAGCTCTTCTCCGAGCCAAGACCATCCTCATTGTTGGCGACGATAAGCAGGTGAGTCCCGACCTTGTAGGGCGCGATCAAGCGAGAGCGGATGAACTAGCGGTTCGACATCTTTCAGGGCAAGTTCCTGACTACCGTGCTTCTCTTCGCGAAGAGCAATCGTTGTATGATCTGGGTAAGGTTGTTTTCGCCGGTGGGGCGATCATGCTCACCGAACATTTCCGTTGTGTCGCGCCCATCATCGAATTTTCTAAGGCGCAGTTCTACAATCACCGCCTGAACCCGCTTCGGCTACCCACTGCCTCGGAACGGCTTGATCCTCCGCTAATCGACGTTCGGATCGAGGACGGCTATCGTCAGGGAGACATAAATCCTCCTGAAGCAGCCTACATCGTCGAAGAGATCGAGAGAATCACGTCCGATCCTATGATGGCAAAGAGGACGATCGGCGTAACAACCCTGTTAGGTCAAAAACAGGCAGCTCACATTTATAGCCTCATTGAGCAAAAACTGGGACCTGAGGTGATTGAGCAGCATCACCTCCGCGTTGGTGACCCAACCGCATTCCAAGGCGATGAACGAGACATCATGTTCATTTCCCTTGTGGCACAGACTGGCGACAGCGCGTTGTCCGGAGTGCGATTTGAGCAACGCTTCAATGTCGCCCTCTCGAGGGCATGTGACCGGACCTATCTGGTGCGCTCAATTGATGTGGAGGCCTTGCGCCATTCCGATCAGCTAAGGCGCGCGCTGCTGGATCATTTCCGTATGCCGTTTCCCTCTGATGGTCAGGAGGCCAAGGATCGGCGAGAAAAATGTGAGTCCGATTTTGAGCGCGAGATGTATGATTTGTTGGTCGAGAGAGGGTACAGGGTCGACACCCAAGTCAAGGTAGGGGACTTTAGGATCGACCTCGTCGTCGAGGGCGAGAATGACCGGCGTGTCGCCATTGAATGCGACGGCGATAGATATCACGGCCCTGATCGCTGGGCCGCCGACATGAACCGGCAGCGTATTTTGGAAAGAGCTGGTTGGACGGTCTGGAGATGCTTCGCATCTCGTTTCGTCAGGGACCAAGGACAAGTCCTGGAGGAACTGGTCGGATTCTTATCCGAGCGTGGCATTCAGCCAGTTGGCGGTTTCGACGAGTGGACAAGTCGACATGTTGAGCAACGTACCTGGCGTACTACTGACGCAGCTGGAGGTGACGACGCAGAGCAAACTTTCGCGCCTGATGAAACCGCTGACACTAGTGACGGTAACCAGGCCACCACGAATGATGAAGCTGCTCAGCATTCGCCTGCTGAGGACGAGGATCGCAACTCGACCAGGGTCACTGAAGGCCAAGTTCAGGCGGAGATTTTGCAGTTGATGTCGGATGGACAGGTCTGGAGCAACGCCCAGCTGAAGCGGACGTTGCCTGACCACCTTCCACTGTCACCTGCAGACCGCGAAACTGCTGCATTCAGGCCGCACGAAGAGAAATGGGAGGAGCTTGTTAATAACGCACTTTCTCCATCGCGCGGCAACTCGCTCCATTCGCGCGGGTTGGTGGAAAGCCGAGGAAGGGGGCTTCACCAGCTTGCCACCTCGCCTGGTCAAGATGAGCCGCAGACCTCGAATGATCGGTCCGTGGAATCGCCTGGAGCGGTTTATCGTTTGCCCCTTCACGAGGTGGGGCAAGAGTACCAGTTTTCCGAGTTGTCAGTGCCCGAAGGCGATGGCGATCAGATTTATGAAGATGGCTATCAACGACGGCTGGAATCAATCGTCGGGGAAGTCATCGAACTCGAAGGACCTGTCTACCTAGACTTAGTTGTCGAGCGGGTCGCCCGCGCGCACGGGAAGCAAAAGGCGGGAAGGATAATTCAGGAGAGGGTCGTTGCTGCGGTACCAGCCGAATGCCGACGGTCGCACGATGGGGATCGCCTTGTCCTTTTTTCCAAGCATTCGAGCCCGGAGACCATCGTACCCCTAAGGCCCTCAAGATCCGACTGGAGATCGCACCGGGATATCCCATTGATTGAGTTGGCGAGTTTGGCGCTACCCGGAATCCGTTCGAAGAAATCAGACGAAGATATTCTCGCGCATTTCTCCAAAGCGTTCAAATTGGCTCGGCTCCGACAGCCGACGAGGCTCAGATTCGAAGAGGCAATTGCGATTGCGAGATCGGCAGTAGAGGCTGAGGTATGATTGTTTCAGGCATACGACGCTCCTGCGCCGCGCGGGCGCGGAAATCCTTCGGAAATGCGTTCGAAAATCCTTCAGAATGCACTGCCGAAATGACTGGTCACGTGGGGCCGTTACGGGAAATTTGATGGCACACCGTACCCGGAGATCCGGTGTTTGGGATGCGAGGATTTCTGCGGGTTTCGCAGCCATTTGACCATCTGTCGCCAAGTATTGTCATCTGATGTCACTTCTCGATCCGCAACTCACATGTGAGTTGCTCGGATCTAAGCTATTAATTTGAAATCGAAAATTAGCGTTTTCCTACAGGGTGGTCGCTGCCGTAGACTGATGTCAGTCGAGAGGGGTCATTGGGCCGAGGAGGGGCGGCCAAACGTCAGGTGACGCCGTGCGGTTTGCCCTTCAATGCTATGTCGACGAAGACCTTCATGCCCTTGTAAAAGCCGCTGCTGATGCAGCGCATATGAGCGTCAGCCAATGGCTGAAGCTCACCGTCATCGAGGCGCTCGAGCAGCCCCAGGACGAGGCGTTCCGCGATCAGGTTCTGGCCGATCTGCTCTTCACCAAGATCGCCCTCGATGGCTGGCTCCGAACCCACAAGGATAAGGAGCTGCGGGACCGGGTTGTGGTCGCTTACCAACGACGCATTCGCGAATATCGCGAGCGCAAAGCCGCGAAGCGCGAGGGGCGCTGAGCGATGCTTTCGGTTGCCAATGTGCGCTCGGCTGGCGGTGCGGCCAACTACTTCGCCAACGACAATTACTACACCAAGGCAGACGCTGATCGGTCCGGAATCTGGGTCGGCAAAGGTGCGGAGCTGCTGGGTCTTTCAGGCGCGGTCGATGGCAAGGCGTTCGAGGCAATACTGCGCGGGGAACTGCCCACTGGCGAACGGATCGGGCACCAGGGACAGTACCATCGGGCGGGGACCGATCTGACCTTTTCACTGCCAAAGAGCTGGTCGCTTCTGGCACTCGTCGGCAAGGATCAGCGGATCATTGACGCGTACCGTTCGGCGGTCGTCGAAACCCTCCAATGGGCGGAGAAAAATGCGGCCCAGTTTCGCACCGAGAAGGGTGGCAAAGAACGGCTGCATGCAAGCGACAACCTGACTGTCGCGCTGTTCCAGCACGACACCAACCGCAATCAGGAACCGAACCTGCACTTTCATGCCGTCGTCGCCAATATGACGCAGGACAAGGATGGCAAGTGGAGGGCGCTCCGCAATGACAAGCTGTGGCAGCACAATACCTTGCTCAACGCCATGACGATGGCGCGCTTCCGGATCGAGGTAGAGAAGCTTGGCTACCGGATCGGCGCATTCGGAAAGCACGGCAACTTCGAAGCCAAGGGCATCGACCGTGATGCGGTGATGGCCTTCTCGACGCGGCGGCAGGAGGTGCTCGAAGCCCGACGCGGCGGCGGGCTTGAGGCGGGCGTCGTGGCGACGCTGGCGACACGGCAGGCCAAACAAAGCGATGTGGATCGCGGTGCCTTGATGGCTCAATGGGAGGGGCAGGCCTGGGATCAGGGGCTCGACCTTGAAGGCATGGTGCGCGACGCCAAGCTGCGTTCGCACGAGCTGGCTGTTGCGGCTGCCAAGCGGGCAAATGATCGCCCCACTTTACTTGAACGGGGCAAGGCAATGATCGCCAGCGTCGCCGAGCGAATGGGCATCAAGGAGGGCGATCCGCTCATCCCTAAGCGGATCCATCTGAAAGGCCGGGAAAAAATTGCGACGGCTCACGCGGTTGCATCGGCGGTGCGGCATTTGTCCGAACGAGAATCCGCCTTTACGGCAACTGATCTTGCCAAAGCTGCGCTCGATTTCGGCTTGCCGACAACGATGAAGTCAGTCGAAAAGCGCATCGGTCAACTTGCGCAACAAGGTGCGCTGCTGCGTGGGCGTGGCACGCAGAAGGGGTGGCTGACCACATCCAATGCATTGGCGCTGGAGACCCGCATGTTGGCCGAGATCGAGAAGGGAAAAGGCGCAGTTCGTCCGATCCTCAACGCGGACACTGCCGGGCCATATCTGCAAGCGTCGGCAGCCATCAACTACGGCATGAAATTGAATACCGGTCAGGAAGCAGCAGGCCGGTTGATCCTGTCTTCGACCAATCGCGTGGTAGCCGTCCAAGGTGTGGCAGGGGCCGGCAAATCAACCGTGCTGCGGCCACTAAATCAGCTTCTGGAAGAACACGGCAAAAGGGTGGTCGGCTTGGGTGTTCAGAATACTCTGGTCCGCATGCTGGAAAAGGATACCGGCATTCCGTCGATGACATTGCACCGTTTTCTCGGGCAGAATCGTAAGCTGCTTGATGGCTCGGCAGGTAAAGCCGAGATAGCCGCTGCGCGCGAGGAATTTCGCGACACTGTTCTTGTTCTCGATGAAGCCTCAATGGTCTCTACCCGCGAACAGGACCGCCTGATCCGGCTTGCCAATCTGCTCAAGCTTGATCGCCTCGTCCTCATGGGCGACGAAAAGCAGCTGGGGGCTGTCGAAGCGGGGAAGCCCTTCGCTCTGGCGCAGCGCGCTGGGACCGAAACGGCGCGCATGGATCACAATCTTCGTGCGCGCTCAGATACATTGAAGAGGGCGCAGCAGGCGGCCCAGTCAGGCAAAACCAGCGATGCACTCGAACATCTCAAGGATCATATCGTCGAGGTCCAGGAAGACAGTGCAATCGTTGCGGCGGAACGTTGGCTGTCCCTTCCGCCTGCCGAGCGCGAACGCACGTCGATCTTTGCGGCAGGTCGTCGTCTGCGCTCTGAGATAAATGCCGCGGTTCAAACCGGGCTCGCCGCCAATGGCGAAATCGGACCGGCGAGCGCACGGCTTACAGTTCTGTCCCGTGTGAACGCGACCCGCGAGGAATTGCGCTACGCGCGCAACTATCAACCGGGAATGGTGCTTGAAGTGGCAAGCCGCCAATCGCGGCATGATCTCGGACGAGGAAGCCATGAGGTCGCCGCCGTCGATACCGAAAAGGGTGTTGTTACGCTTCGCGATGAGCGAGGGCACTTGCGCCGCTTCGTGCCAGCGAAATTGTCGTCGAAGGGCAGCGACCAAACATTGCAGCTGTTCGAGAAGAAGGATCTCGATCTCTATACCGGGGACGCCATCCGTTGGACGGCGAGCGACCATAAACGCGGATTGATAAATGCCGACAGGGCAATAGTGACCGCGATCAACCAGGACGGCGTGACGGTCACGAGCTCCAGCGGCATGGAGCATAAACTGAAGCCGAACGACCCGATGCTGAAGCGGATCGACCTCGCCTATGCGCTCAACGCCCATATGGCGCAGGGCCTCACAGCAGATAAGGGCATTGCCGTGCTCGACAGCCGCGAGCGGCGCCTGCTCTCGCAGAGCAACTTCCTTGTCACGATCACACGTCTGCGAGACGAGCTCACGCTGATTGTCGACAACCGGGACAAGGTTGGGCGAGGGATTGCGACCAATCTGGGCGAGAAGACATCAGCCGCTGAAATCACCGAGCGACTTGGCCTAGCGGCAGCCAAGGGACAGCGCGCGGGTCAGATCCAAGCGGCCAACCAGGAACCGAAGGTCGAACGAGATAAGGAACCTGAGCTGACCAAGGAGCGGATCAAGCCGTTCGAGATTGGCTTGTAGCGAAAGGGCATGAAATGGGCCGGAAGCGGAAAGGCAGCTTTTATATCTTTGAGCGGATTAAGCGGACAGCGACTGCTGACCGAATCGCAAGCCGGTGCATTAGAGAATGGTCTGGAGAAACCCCTCTTGGCATAGACTTTTGCCGTCGTTGAAACGCCCCTGCAGGACAGCCAACACGGAGCCGAGAGCCACAAACTAAATCGGTTTACTATTTAGCGCGCCTTTCCTACCATCCGGAGATGGCGAGAGAAACCTTTACGATTGAGGGCGCAGGCGCGATTTCTCTTACAGCCGAGGCTGAGGGGGATGCCTACGCTAAACCCGTCCTTCTTGCGCACGGCGGCGGGCAGACACGGCGCGCGTGGAGAAGGGTGGTCAGCGAGCTGGCTCAAGCCGGCTTTCGCGCAATCGCCTTCGACATGCGCGGTCACGGAGACAGCGATTGGTCGCCATGCGGAGCTTATGAAATGCGCGACTTCGCGGCGGATCTGGTCGCTGCAGCGTCGCGCCTGGACCAGAAGCCAGCGCTGGTCGGCGCTTCACTGGGCGGGCTCGCTGGACTGATTGCCGCAGGGGAGCTTGCTCCAGGTAGCTTTGCTTCACTCACATTGGTCGACATTGCCCCGCGCATGGAGCCCAGCGGTGTGATGCGCGTGGTTGGTTTCATGGAAGAGCATGTCGATAGCGGCTTCGCCTCACCAGAGGAGGCGGCCGACGTGATCGCTCGCTACATGCCGCATCGTCCCAAGCGGGGCGCGAGCGATGGTCTGAAAAACTATCTGCGGCAGAAGTCGGATGGGCGCTTCTATTGGCACTGGGACCCAGTGTTTATCCGTAATATAATGGCGGCCAGACAAGGCGACCCAGACAACCAGGAACGTCAATCGGCAATGCTGAGCCAAGCTGCGGCGAAACTCACGCTTCCGCTTCACCTCATCCGAGGCGCCTCTAGCGATCTTGTTTCCGAAGAGGCCGTTTTGCATCTGCGGCAACTCGCCCCCCATGCAGAATACACGGACATCGCCGATGCCACGCATATGGTCGTGGGCGATGCGAACGACGCCTTTTCCGCCGCTATCGTCGATTTCCTAGGGCGCCATCACTCATCCGATACGACTCACCCACATGGGACGAGGGAGCTATGATCGATCGAGAGCGCTTGCAGGAAATGCTGCATATCGCGCCGTTTCACCGATGGCTTGGGCTGGAGATTGCGACATGCTCCGACCAAGGAATCGCGATCACCATGCCATGGCGCGAAGAGATCGTGTCGAACCCTATGATTGGGTCGGCGCATGGAGGGATCCTGGCTTCACTGGTCGACCTCACCGGGCTTTATACTCTGCTTGCCGGGGGCGTCGCGGCGAGAGCGACGGCCGATCTGCATGTCGATTACCACCGTCCTGCAACCTCAGGACCTCTCACTGCTCACGGACAGATCGTGAAGGTCGGGCGACAGATTTCGGTGGCGGAAACCCGGGTTCTCGAGCCCGACGAAAAGTTGGTCGCCAGCGGCAGGGGCGCCTACTTCTCGTCAACCGGATCACTTGATCAGCGCGGCGGGACTATTGATCTCGAACAGGCTCTTGCCACCCAAGGCCCAGCGACTTCTGCAGCGCGATCCACGCCAGCGTAAGGGCACCTTTTGCCCGGACGAGGTCTGCTGAGGCCTGCTGCTGTTCTCGCAGGGCCCGGTTGAGGTCAGCCTTCGAGATCGCTCCTGCGGCAAAACGTTGGCGGTTCAGGTCCGCCGCGCCGTCAGCCTGCTTCTTGATTTGCATACTGGCAGCGAGCGCCACACGCTGCTGGCCGAAGCGAGCCAAGGCACGTTCGGCGTCTTGCAGTGCCAGAAGCACCGTCTGCTGGTAATTGGCGACTGCTTCGTTGCGCGCCGCCCCGGCTTGGTCGATCGCAGCGTCTACCCTGCCGAAATCCAGAAAATTCCACTGGAGGCGCGGGATCGCGAGTGCGGAGAAATCGCCGACATCGACAACGTCGTCCAACGAGGATCCGCCGAGGCCCAGGATCCCCGTGAAGGACAATTTCGGGAACCGCGCCGCCTCGGCCACCCCGATCCGCGCCGTCGACGCGGCAAGAGACCGTTCGGCCGCCCTTATGTCAGGCCGACGCGCCACCAGGCTTGCCGGATCGCCGATCGCGACCTGCTCTGGCGGCATGGGAATGGAATGCGCAGTCGTGAGCGCTGCATCAACTGATCCCGGCACCTGTCCGGTCAGTATAGCGAGTGCATCAGACAGGACTGCGATATCCGCTTCAGCTTCGGCAAGTTGTGACTTGAGCATCTCCAGTTCGGCATTCGCGGTGCCTACCGGGAAAAGCGGCAATGCACCGCGCTGATAGCGTTGGTATGTCAGCGCCAGGATCTCTTCCTGCAACGAAGTCTGCGCCTCAAATTGCTCTGCGCGGAATTGGGCCTCCCGCAAATTGACGTAGGTGCTGGCCACTTGGGCAGTCAACTGGACCTTTGCGTCCTCTGCATTGGCCACCGTTGCAGCAGCTTGGGCATTGCTGGCTTCAATGCGCCTGCGCGAGCCACCGGCGAACTCCAGCTCCCAGTTGGCGTTAAGGCCCACATTGAAAAAGCTGAGCGAGTCATCGATTTCTGCGTCGGAATTGGTTTGCTCTGACGGGGGGGGCGCCCCGCCTTGAATGTCGAGACCAGGAAGCCGGCCCTGCACGGTGCTGGCCTGTGCCCCAAGCGATGGCATTCGACCCGCACGGTCTTGCCTGATGGATTCCCGTGCCTGGGCAATGCGCGCCTGCGCTGCGGCGAGCGAAGGGTTGCCGGACAGCGCAGCCTCCACCAGCCGCGTCAACTCGGGATCGCCGAGCAGCAGCCACCATTGAGCGACAACCGGATCAGATGCGCTCACATCACTGCCAGCGCGCACAAAGCGAGTGCCCGTGTCTGCTGACACAACTTCCGGGGGGCCTGCATAATCGGGCCCTGCCGTGCATCCAGCTAGCAAGGCGATAGTGATAATCGGAGGTAGCAAGTGGCGCATAATCTCGGGCTCAGTGCATCGAAAGGGAGACATTTTCCGGAAGCGGCTTGAGGAACAGAACAAGCGGGACCGTCGCGAGTGTGAGAAGTCCCATCACCAGAAAGACATCATTGTAGGTCATGATGAACGCTTCGCGCTGGAGAGTGCCGCCGAGTGCCGCCATCGCCCGTTCCATATCGCCCAAGCTTCGCGCCAGTCCGTCGAGATAGGTCTGCAGCGAAACGCTGTTCGCATTCAGCGTTTCTTCCATGCGCCTCGTATGGTGCCAAATTCGCTGGTCCTGGAACGAAGCGAGGGCCGAGAGGGCGAATGATCCGCCAAGATTGCGGGCCGCGTTGAAAATGCCCGAGGCATCGCCCGCGTCTTCCTTGGCCACCGACGCAACCGTTGCCTGATTCAGGAACATCATCGCAAGTATCATTCCGGCCCCGCGGATAAGCTGACTTTCAGTGAAGACAGCGCCGCCGGATTCGGCGGTCAGACTCGTGCTGACAAAGCAGCTGATCGCCATCAGCAGCATTCCGGTGCCGACGGCAATGCGGATGTCCACCTTGCGGATCATCAGGGGCAGAACCGGCATCAGGAGAAAGGCCGGGACACCCATCCAGAAGATGACCAGTCCCGTCTGAAAAGCATTATAGTCAGAGATGATCGCCAGAAACTGCGGAATGACATAGGTCGAACCATACATCACCATGCCCAGGGCGAGCGCCATGATCGCGACGCTGGCGAACTGTCGATTGAACAGGAGCTGCAACTTCAAGACTGGCTTGCGTGCCTTCACCTGTCCGTAAATCAAACAGGCAAAGCCGATAATGGTCACCACCGTTAGCCAGCGAATGAGTGAGGACTCGAACCATTCCTCACGGTGCCCTTCCTCGAGTACAACAGTCAGACCGCCCAGTCCGAGGATCAGCCCGAGAATGCCAGCCCAATCGGCGTCCGTGAGATATTCCCATTTGGGCTTTTCGTGAGGCAGCCCGATAAACAGCAAGAGCAGCAGGATTGCGCAGACTGGCACATTGACGAAAAAGGCATAGTGCCAGCTCAGGTTCTCGGTCAGCCAGCCGCCGATCAATGGCCCCATCACGGGGCCAAGAACCACAGTCATGCCGAACAGGGCCATTCCGATTGGCTGTTGGTGCGGCGGTAATCGTTTAGCCACAATAGTCATTGCGGTCGGAATGAGGACTCCGCCCGTGAATCCCTGACCCGTTCGGCCGATGATCATGGTCGTAAGGTCGGTTGCAATCCCGCATAGCACCGAAAATGCGGTGAACGCGCTAACCGCGATGATGAGGAGGGTTCGCAGACCGAACAGCCGTTCGAGCCAAGCGCTCAGCGGAATGACGACGATTTCAGCAACGAGAAATGACGTAGCAATCCAGGTGCCTTCGGCGCCTGTGGCACCGATCTCGCCCTGAATGACGGGGAGTGCGGAATTGACGATTGATATGTCCAGCGTCGCGAGCATGGCGCCAAGCGCGCCCGCGGCCACAGCGACCCAGGCAGTCACGTCTGCGTTCTTTCGGCCCCCGGCCGGCCCGATCGAAGTGTCCTGCGCTGCCAGTATCTCGGTCATTGAGTCCGACTCGAGATCTCTTCCAATTCGCCGGCAGCATTCCGGGTGTCGACCGTAGCCACTACCGACATGCCGGGAACGAGCAGACGCCGCACTTCAGGGGGAGCATCGATACCGATGCGGACGGGTATCCGTTGAACGATCTTGGTAAAGTTGCCGGTGGCATTTTCGGGGGGGAGGATGGAAAATTCCGCGCCCGTTCCCGGCGATATGCTGACCACTCGTCCCGCGATCTCAAGGTCGGGTAGGGCGTCAACTTCGAGCCTGACGCTTTGGCCGGCCCGGATCAGGCCGACCTGCGTTTCCTTGAAGTTTGCCGTCACGTAGATCGCCCTCACCGGAACCACCGTCATCAAACGTTGACCCGGTTGCACGAACTGGCCCACCCTCACCGAGAGATCGCCGACGCGTCCGGCCTTGCTGGCGCGCAGCAAGGTCGATTCAACCGTAAGGTCGGCTGTTTCCAGCTGAGCGCGAGCAGCGTCCGCCTGCGCCTGGGTCTGGTTGATCTGCTCGAACAGGGTCCCTCGGCGCGCGGTCGCGGCAGCCACCGCCGCCTGCGCGGCGACGAGTTCGGCCCGCGCTTGCCGCGCCTGCGCCTCATACTGGTCTAGCTTTTCCCGCGGTTCGGCTCCTGTCGCGGCAAGGGGCCGATATCGCGCCACCTGGTCGTTCGCGAGGTCCAGTGCTGCGCGCGCGGCGGCGAGTTGGCCCCGCGCCTGGCGAATGGCTGCATCCTGTTCGGCTACCTGAGAACGGATTGTGTCGGCACCGGCCAGGGTCGCAGCGATCTGTGCGCGCGCCTGTTGCGCTTGCGCCTGATAATCCCGCAGATCCAGTTGTACGAGGGCTCCGCCGCGAGCAACCTGCTCGTTCTCCCCCACGAAGACCTCTTCGACGTATCCCGCTACCTTGGAAGAGATAACGACGCTGTCGGCAGCGACATAGGCGTTATCGGTCGTCTGCATGTACTGTCCGTAGGTTACGTGCCGGTAGTACCACCAGATCCCGCCAAGCAGCACGGCAAGACCAACGATGATTAGCACGATGCGCAAGCCACGCCGCGATTGCGGTTTCGTTGGGGTTGTGCCCTCCTGCTCCGGTTGGTTGGAGTTATCGGTCATCTGACTCTTTCGGCAGCCTCAGTAAAAGGTGAACGCGTCTCGCGCCCTATGAGCCGTGAGTCAGATAGTAAAGGCATTTAGCAGTTTGCATTTGGGCATCCGAGGCTATCCGACTACACAGCGCTATGGATGAAAAACCAGATACCATGTCACGGTCTCAGCGTCGGCAGAAGGTCATCACCGATGATGACCGCATTCTCTATCTTATGGACGAGATCAGTCGCGGCGCGCGCAGAGTGTACGATGCGAGGGTCGCCAGGATCGGTCTCAATCAGACACAGTGGAGGATCATCGGACAACTTCTTCGCGATCCTGCCCTTACGCAGGCTGAAATCGCCAAGAAACTGGAACTGGAATCGGCGACCATCGGCCAGGCGGTTGCAGGTCTTTGCGCACGCGGGCTGATGAAAAGGCTTCGAGCTGAGACGGATCGGCGAGCGTGGCAGCTCATCCTCACGGAGCAGCTTGACGATCTGCTGCCCGAACTGAGAGGCTCCGCGGATAGGCTTCATGGTCTGCTTTGGCGCGACATTGCCGCCGACGAGAAGCAAACGTTGCAGCAGATTCTTGCAAGGGTATCGGAAAATCTGGACCAACTCCGGGCCGAGGCTGAGTAAAATCATGGCATCGCCCCCGGAAAAGCCTATCAGCAGCATCGCTCGCGCCGCGGAGATCGGCCAAATCCTAATGAGGCACGGCGCGAAGAATCTCGCCGGAGCCCTCGGATTTATTCCCTCTTCGAGCAATGTCATCGATCCTCGCGAATTTCGTCCGGCTGCAGTTGTGGCGTTCCTCCGTGACATCGGGCCAGTCGGCATAAAGCTGGGGCAACTCCTCGCCACCCGAAGCGATCTGTTTACCGAACACTGGATCACGGCATTCTCAACCCTGCACGATCAGGTGTCGTCAGTGCCCTTCGCAGATATCGAGCCCGTACTTGCTTCAAGCTGGGGTGAGGACTGGCGGAGCGACTTTGCGCAGTTCGACGAAAAGCCTTTGGCCTCTGCCTCCATAGCGCAAACCTATTCCGCCAGACTGCGGGACGGAAGCGAGGTCATCGTGAAGGTTCGGCGGCCAGGCACTGCCGCTCGGATGGAGGCTGATGTGCGCCTCCTTATACGCCTTGCCGGGATCGTGGAAGCACGGTCGCCGGATATCGCGCGTTACCGGCCAGTCGAGTTTCTGCGGACCTTCGGCCGCAATCTTGCCTGGGAGATGGACCTCGCTGCGGAATCCCGAGCCTGCGAGCGGATCGGCGCATATCTCGATACCATCGGCGTCAGGACCCCGGCCATCCATTGGGAACTGACCGGGCTGCGGGTGAACGTTCAGGAACGCCTGTACGGCAGGCCCGCGTCTTCGCTGGGCAGCCCATCGGGCGACCCGCGGGTGGCGGCTTTCGCTAAAAGCTATGCCAACGCTGTCCTGCGGATGATCATTCTAAACGGCGAATTTCACGGCGACCCCCATCCCGGCAATGTTTTCCTGATCGGCGAGCAGGATGTCGGCTTCATCGACTTCGGATCGGTCGGGACGCTCACCAAGGCCAGGCGCGACGAGATCGTCCGCCTCGTGCTTGCGATTGCTGGTGAGGAAACCAGCGATGTCGCGGATGTCCTGCTCGCATGGGCGGGGGAGCCGAAGGTGGATCGCGATGCGCTCGCGGTGGATCTGGATCAGTTGATTGGAGAGTTCAGGGGGACCGTGCTATCTGGCATCGAGTTCTCGCAGATTTTTTCCCGCGTTTTCGATCTGTTGCGGGATTATCGACTGGTTCTGCCACCTGATCTGGCCATTCTTCTGCGTACCTTGTTGACTGCAGAGGGCTTCGTCCGATCGCTGGCACCGGACTACAACATCGCCGAAGAGACCCGGCCGATCATGACGGAGCTTCTCGCCGAGCGGTTCTCGCTCGGCAGCGCTCGGTCGGGTTTGAAGAGACTTCGCGGTCAGCTGCTGGGTTTGTCGGCGTCCTTGCCCGACATACTTGCCACTGCGAACTCGATCGCAAAGTCAGGATATGTGCCGGTTCAGCTCGATCCGCTCAGTATCGAGCAGCTCGCTGGACTTCGCAATGAGCGTCAGTCCTTGAAAGGCCCTCTAGCTGCCGCATTGATCATAGCTAGCGCGTTGCTTGTCGATCAATCCTGGCTTCTGGCTGGCGGCGCGCTTGTGATTGCTGGGGTGGTGCTCATCCGAAAGTCATAATGAAGGAGCAACTTAATTCGTGCACGGTCACGATACGGCAAAGCCGAACTTAACGAGGATTTCATGCGCCTCACTTCAGCGACCAAGACGCATCGCGAAGAAAATTTTTCGACCTATTGCGATTGAAGGCTTATTTTCCTCAATCAGACGAAACTTTGGAACAGCAGCTTTCAGGTTTGTCCTCGCCTGACTTTATGGCTGCTATTAGGGCGCAAAGCCGTCGTGCCCACGAGAGCGCTTCTTTATCTTCCGACGCAGAAGTCTGACCATTCGCGCATCAGCTCACGCCGCTTGTCCAAATAGTTGGTACGGCGATAGGCCGCTTCCACTTTGTTGCTGACCGAGTGCGCTAGCGCCGCTTCCGCCACTTCGCCGGGGTAGCTTGTCTTCTCGGCGGCCCAATCTCGGAACGCAGATCGAAAGCCGTGCACCGTGAAGGCTAGCTTCGCGTAACGCAGGATCTTGAGCAGCGTCATGTCGGACATCGGGCGCAAGACATTGCGACCCGGGAAGACCAGATTGCTGCATTCAGCGTAGTAAGGTCTGGCACGTTCGAGCACGTCGATTGCCGCATCGGTCAGCGGGACCACATGTTCCTTGCCGACCTTCATACGCTCCGCTGGGACAGTCCAGAGTTTTGCGTCCAGATTGATCTCCGCCCATTTAGCACCCCGCACTTCGCCCGATCGAGAGGCAGTCAGGATCAGGAACTCAAGCCCGAGCCGTGCGACACTCGTTCGCTTGTGCAGATGCTTCAAGAAAGTTGGGACATCCTCATAGGGCATCGCAGCGAAATGGCCGTCCTGCTTGGGCTGCCGTGGCAGCGCACGACTCAGCGAGCGCATCGGCGCTTCGGTCGCGCGCATTCCGTTTGCATAGGCCCAATCGAGCACAACGCCGATCCGTTGCTTTACGCGGCGAGCTGTCTCTGGCTTTTCCAGCCAGATGTCGAGGAGCACTTCTCGGATGAGTGGGCCCTCGATGTCATTTACGAGCCGGTCGCCGAGCTTGGGAAAAGCATAGGTTTCGAGTGTATTGATCCACTGATCCTGATGCTTCCCGTTTTTCCAGGCCGCCTTTTGCTCGGAGTGGACCTTCTCGGCAGCGGCCTTGAACGTGAGGATTTCGATTTTCTGGCGCTTGCGCTCTTCGATCGGATCAATGCCTCGCTGAATATCGCGGCGCATGTCGATCGCGAGTTCGCGGGCTTCAGCCAATGTAACTAAGTCTAGTGGCCCTAGGCCGATGTCCCTTCGGCGCCCGTTTATGGTCGCGCGCAGCACCCAATACCCCTTTTTTGGGGCGGTGAGCAGCAGCGATAGGCCATCGCCATCCATGTAGCGGCCCGGTTTAGTGAGAGCTCGAATCTGAGCAGCGGAAAGTTTTCCCATAGCCATCCATCCTGGTTCTCTTCCCACATCTGCTCCCACAATAGTGGGTAGAAAGTGTGGGAAGGGTTAGAACAAAATAAGAACTAGAGATTCCGATGCAAGTCCGAAAAACCTCAGAATTCTGCGGCTTTCAGGGACTTTCTGGGATATCTAGGGATGGTATAGGTGGCGGAGACGGAGGGATTCGAACCCTCGATACCCGGTTTGGGTATGGTTCCTTAGCAGGGAACTGGTTTCAGCCACTCACCCACGTCTCCGCTTGCCGAGCCTAAGCCTGTGGCAGGCGAGCGGGCGCTATAGCGGCGGCTTCCCCGCGCCTCAAGGGGGCTTTCCGACTCGTTTTGGCACGAATTCGATTCGGTTCATCGCGCGTTCCTTGTCGTTGTGCCATTGCGGGATTCAACTATGGGTCGGCAGGGACACGTCCACCGGGAGGGTTCATCATGATGGTCAGCTTCACGCGCGGTTTCGCACGGTTTGCGCTCGCCTTCGGCGGGGCGCTGGCGCTTGCGACCGGTCCGGTCGCGGCACAGGTCACCTCAGTCGATCCCGACGTCGCGATCGACGGCGACCTGCTGGAAGAGGATGCCGGCCCCGAACAGCCGGCCGCCGAGAGCAGGCAGGGGCAGGCCACCCCGGTCGGTCCCGAGGCCACCACCCCCGATTCGGGGATCGAGAGCTGGCGCGACGATTATCCCGCCAGCGCCGATGACGCGCCTGCGCCCGACATGGCGGGCCCCACCCCCGAAGAGGCGACCGCGCAGCAGGCCGACGACGACATCACCTATCGCGAGGACGACCTGATCGGCGCGGCGGGCAGCGTGTTCGGCGAAGGCGCGCGCGAGGTCGCCGGGCTGATCGAGCGCATCCTCAAGGACCAGGGCCAGCCCAACGGCTACATCGTCGGGCGCGAGGGCGGCGGTGCCTTCATCGTCGGCGTGCGCTACGGCTCGGGCACGCTCTACCACAAGATCGAAGGCAAGCGCCCGGTCTACTGGACCGGGCCGTCGATCGGGCTCGATGCGGGCGCGAATGCAGGCAGCACCTTCGTGCTGGTCTACAACCTCTACGACACGGAGGACCTCTACACCCGCTTCCCGGCGGGCGAGGGCCAGCTATATTTCGTCGGCGGGGCCTCGGCGAGTTACTTGCGCAAGGGCGATATCGTGCTGATCCCGATCCGGATCGGCGCGGGGCTGCGCGCCGGCGTCAATGCGGGCTACCTCAAGCTGACCGAAAAGGCCGATTGGCTGCCGTTTTAGCTTCGAGCCCGCTTGCGGTGGAAGCCGCGTCCGGCCATACGGCGAGGCATGCTCGAAAAGCTCGACACCCAAAGCCCCGACGCGCTGCTCGCGCTCATCAAGCTCCACCGCGACGACCAGCGCGAGGACAAGATCGACCTCGGCGTCGGCGTCTATCGCGACGAGGAGGGTGAGACTCCGGTGTTCCGCTCGATCAAGGCGGCCGAGGCCATCCTGCACGACAAGCAGGACAGCAAGTCCTATCTCGGCCCCGAAGGCGATATCGGCTTCGTCAACGCGCTGATGCCTTATGTCTTCGGCAATGCCGATCCGACCATGGGTGGGCGCATCGCCGGGATGCAGACCCCTGGCGGTACCGGTGCGGTGCGGCTCGCCTTCGCGCTGGCGCAGGCCGCGGGCGCGAAATCGGTCGTGCTGGGCGAGCCGAGCTGGCCCAACCATCGCCAGATCGCGCGCGATCTCGGGCTCGAGATCATTTCTTTCGAACACGCCGCCGATGCGTCGACCACCGATTTCGAGGCGCTCAAGACGGCGATCGCCGATGCCGGCGAAGGTGACGTGTTGCTGCTCCACGGATCGAGCCACAACCCGACCGGGATCGATTACTCGCTCGCGCAGTGGCAGGAGATCGCGCGACTGGCGCAGGAGAAGGGCCTGATCCCCGTGCTCGACATCGCCTACCAAGGGCTGGGCGAGGGGATCGAGGAAGACGTTGCGGGTGCGCGCGCCTTCCTCGCCGAGGTGCCCGAGGCGATGGTCACCTACAGCTGCGACAAGAATTTCGGCATGTACCGCGACCGGGTCGGCGCGTTCTACGTGCTCGCGGCCGATCGCGACGTGCTCGACAAGGCGATGAGCAATGCCAATTCGCTCGCACGCGCGAACTGGTCGATGCCGCCCGATCACGGCGGCGCGGCGGTGCGGATCGTGCTGCGCGATACCGAGCTGACGCGGCGCTGGAAGGAAGAGCTCGCCGCTATGCGCGGGCGGCTGCGCTGGATCCGCGATACGCTGGGCAAGGCCGGCACGGCGGGTTCGGTCGACCTGACCCCGCTCGCGAGCCATAACGGGCTGTTCTCGATGCTGCCCATCGGCCCGGAATCGATCGAGGCGCTGCGCCGGGACCACGCGATCTACATGGCGGGTTCGGGTCGCATCAACATCGCCGGGCTGAACGAGGGCAACATCGATCGTTTCATCGCCGCGCTCGGCGACGTAACCGCCTGAAGGGTAATGGCGATGGATCGCCAGCCGGTGCTCGAAGACGATCGCGTCCTCCTGCGCCCGCTGGCCGAGGCGGACCGCGAGGCGCTCTACGCGATCGCTTCCGACCTGATGGTGTGGGAACAGCACCCGATCCACGACCGCTGGCGGCGCGAGGTGTTCGACGCCTTCTTCGATGACGGGCTCAGCAGCGGCGGCGCGCTGGCCGTGATCCGCAAGGGCGATGGCGAGCGCGAGGACCGGATCGTGGGCTCGACCCGCTACGATGCATACGACGAGGAGGAGGGCGGCAGCGTCGAGATCGGCTGGACCTATCTCGAACGCGCGCAATGGGGGAAGGGCATCAACCCCGCGATGAAGCGGCTGATGCTGGCCCATGCGTTCGCAAGCGTCGCGCGCGTCGACTTCCGCGTCGGCGACACCAATTGGCGCTCGCGCTATGCGCTCGAGGCGATCGGCGCCGAGCGAGGGCCGCGCTACGAGCTCGAGCGCTACCAGGGCAAACGCGTGGTCCACCTCGTCTACGAACTGACTCGCGAGGCATTCGAGCAGGGGCCGCTGACGGGCGATTGAGGGTGAGAATTGCAGACGGGTCCTTGCCTGCCTCGCCGTTACTCGACGAAATCTAGCCCGCGCGTTGCCGCCAGCGCGTCATAAAGTGCCTTCTTCCAAATCTTCAACTGCATCGTCTTCACCCTCTCGCGAATCTTTATCGCAGGCATATTTTAGGTTGGCCGCATAGGCCTCAATCTCCAGCGGCATGTCCTCATGTCCGTGTCGGCGCAATTGCCCCATGTAATCTTGCAAGTAGGCGGCGAAATCTGCGCTGCGTTCTATTTGCCAGACGTGCACGAGTTCATGCGCGAGGCCGGGGCGGTCGAGGACGAAACCGTCGCGCACCCAGATAGTGTATCCGAAGGCCTGCGCATTGTTGACGACGCCGGGCCCGATGAAGCCCAGCTTCTCCCCGATCTCGCGCATGGCCGCATCTTCCGTCGGAAATGGCACAGCATCGACGAGGACCAGTCGCACCTTGTCTGGGCGCTCGATCCCGATCTCGGTGGCCATTTCGCGCTGTGCTGGCGTTAGCGGGCTTCCGCGCTCCTGCCCTTCGGCTTCGATCGATACCACCCATTGGGCGTATCGGGCCAAAAAGCTACCGTACCGATCAGCCTGCTGGGCTTGGTCCGGACGTTCGGCTTTCGCCTGCATGGGAAGGGCAAACGCTTGTCCGGCTGTCACCCAGGCCACGGCGATTGCAGCACAAGCTGCAAGTCCTGCGCGCAGGACCGTACGCCGACCGGGCTCGAGATGAGTGCCGTCGATGCGCTTACTAAAATTGGTCATGTGGTAATCCCTAGTCTGTTGTCAGGACTAACGATTAGTAGAACCTGCGGGTTTAGTTCTTGAACCTCATTGCTCTCGATATCGCGCGGGAGATATTCCGACGATCGATTGAAATTGGCGGGTGAGGTGACTCTGGTCGGCGAATCCCAAGCCGATGGCGATATCCGCCAGAGGTGTCCCTTTCAGGATTAGTCGTCGTGCTGCGTGGATGCGCCGCTGGGTGCGATAGGCGAGTGGGCTCAATCCGTGTGAGCGGGAGAAGCTGCGCGCCAAGTGGAACTTGCTGATCTCGGCCGCAGCGGCGAGCTCGTCCAACCCGAAGTTCTCGGGGTAATGTTCGTCGATATAACGCCGTGCCCTGTCCACGGCTTCGGGGAGTTGGGGTTCATGATCGGGCCGGTCACCCGCATCAAAAGCGATCTCGATAATTTCGGCGACTGCGCTTTCTTGTTCCAGCCGGTCGCCTGTTCCGGCTTCGAACCACCGGTGCAGTTCAAGGAGCCGTTCGCCCGCTACAGGATCGTTCCGCCAAGGTGCCGCAAAGCGCAGATTGGAACAGCCGGAAAATGACGCCACAAGTTCGGGAGGCAGGTAGAACACCCTGTATCGCAACACCTCGCTTCCAAGCGTGTGATTTGAATGTGCAAGGCCTGGCTCGATGGTGATTAGGTCACCTGTGTCGATGAGATGTGAGGTGCCGTTGACCTCTAGCCTTTCGGCACCGCCTTCAATGACACCGAGGACGTAGTCGTCATGGATGTGTACTGGGAAGCTGCGGTCACGATAAGCAACGGCAACGAGTTCCAGCTCAACATGTTTAGGACGGGTGAAGCGGGCGGGGGGTCCGTCTTTCATGGGAAACAGCAAACTTACCCCGCCAGCGCCTGCATCCGCTTGAGATACCGCGCGAGCACGTCGATCTCGAGGTTCACGCCGTCGCCCTCGGTCAGCGCGCCGAGCGTGGTGACGTCGCCGGTATGCGGGATGATATTGAGGGTGAAGTCGCAGGCGCAGTCGTCGCGGTCGGTCACTTCGTTGACCGTCAGCGAGACGCCGTCGACGGTGATCGAGCCCTTGGGGGCGATGAAGGGGGCGATGTCGCGCGGCGCGCGGATGGTGAGGCGGGTCGAGCCGCCGACCTCTTCGCTGCCGACGACTTCGCCCACCGCATCGACATGGCCGGTAACGATATGGCCGCCCAGTTCGTCGCCGAGCTTGAGCGCGGTTTCGAGATTGAGCTTCGCGCCCTCGTCCCACATGCCCGGCGCGGTGCGGCTGACGCTTTCGCCCGACACGTCGACCGCGAACCATCCGCCATCCCGACCATCCTGAGCCTGTCGAAGGACGCCCTTCTCGACCACGGTCATGCAGGCGCCCGAACAAGCGATCGAGGCGCCGATATCGATGGTCGCGGGGTCGTATGGGCAGGCGATCCGGACGCGCCGGTCGCCCTGTTGCGCGGAGTGGGTGACGGTGCCGATGGCGGTGACGATTCCGGTGAACATGGCGTCGTCCTAGCGGGTGCGCCGGTAGATTTCGAGCATGTCGTCGCCGAGTTCGCGCCACGCGATGCGCTGCCAGCGTCCATGCGCGGCGGCGAGGTCGGTCAGCCCGATATCGCCGACGCCCGCGCGGCCATTGCCGATGATGACGGGCGCGCGGTAGATCAGGAGCGTGTCGACGAGATCGCGCTCGAGGAACGCCGCCGCCGCGCCGCCGCCGCCTTCGACCATCAGGTACTGAATATCGGAGAGGGCCGAGAGGTCGTCGAGCCCGGACAGCGCGTTCCAGCCCTCGGGCGCGTGGCCGCGAGTCAGCACGAAGCGTTCGGGCGAGCGGTCCTCCAGCCCCGGCAGGCGCACGTCGAGACTCGGATTGTCCGCGCGCAGCGTTTCGCCGCCGACGAGAATCGCGTCGACCGCCGCGCGTTCGCGATGGGTGTGGGCGCGGGCCTGCTCACCAGTGATCCACTTGCTGGTGCCATCGGCAAGCGCGATCTTGCCGTCGAGCGAGAGCGCGAGCTTGAGCGTGATATGCGGACGGCCTTCGCGCCGCTGGATCAGATATCCGGCAAGGCTCTCATGGCTGGCCGGATCGTCGACCACCTCGGCCTCGATCCCCGTCGCGCGCAGTTTCTCGATTCCCTTGCCCGCGGTGCGCGGATCGGGATCGGCCACGCCTGCGACCACCCGAGCCACGCCAGCCTCGACCAGCAGGTCGGAACAGGCCGGGCCGCGCGCGCTCTCATGCGCGCAGGGTTCGAGCGTGACGTAACTGGTCGCGCCGCGCGCTGCTTCGCCCGCTTCGTCAAGCGCCATCGCCTCGGCATGCGGACGGCCTCCGGGCCGGGTCCAGCCGCGTCCGACCACCACGCCGTCCTTGACGATGATCGCGCCGACCGCAGGGTTGGGGCGGCTCAGCGGGCGTGCACGCTCGGCGAGCCGTGCGGTCTGCGCGAGCCAGTCGGCATCGGTGCGCGCCTCGCTCGCAGCCGGACCCAAACCCGGGCTCACTCTTCGATTTGTTCGTAGGCTTCGGCCTGGCGCTGGGCGAGGATCCGCCGCGCCTCTGCGCGCTGTGCCTCGACCCGGGCGCGCTCGGCCTCGGCCTCGGCCTCGACCGCGTCGACGTCGATCCCGCTCATCCGGCCGAGCGAGCGGTAGATCTCCTTGACCTCCTCGTTGCGCGCGGCCTGTTCGGCGACCAGCCGGTCCTTGCGTTCCTGGTTGGCGATGTTGCTGGCGACGATCTCGGCATCGGTGCGTCCGGGCGCGAGGGTCGAGATGATCTCGATCTCGGGGCGCTCGGGCGGGATCATCGCGCGTTCCTGCGCCATCGTGCCGAACAGGGTGAAGGTGATCGCGGCGGCCAGCGCCATGAAGCGCCAGCGGTTCTTGCCCGCGACCTTGTAGACCTGTCGGAAATCCTCGATCGCGCCGACCGGATTGACGTTTCGGATAAAGCCCATGCGTCCATAGATAGGCGCATTGGCTTAACCTTGCCAGTATCGCGTGCCTCCCGGGGCACCGCGCACCCTAGGGATAGGCGGCGTAAAGGCTGCGACCCTTCGCTTTCAACCAGCGATCGGACGGTTCCTGCAGCCCCGGCGCGAGCGAATCGCACAGCGCTCGAAACGCTGGCGAATGGTCGAAGTGGACGAGGTGCGCGACCTCGTGCGCGACCACTGCGCGGCGCACGAAATCGGGCGCCATCACCAGCCGCCAGTTGATTCGCAGCGTTCCGCCCGAGGAACACGAACCCCAGCGCCGCCGCGCGCTGGTGAGGCGGAAGGGGACCGGATCGATTCCCGCCGCGGCGCAGAAATACGGCACGTCCCCGGCAAGCAGGTCGAGCATCCGCGCACGCAGCCAGCGCTCGATTCGCCGGTCGAGATTCTCGTCCGGACCGCCGACCACCAGCCGGGTGCCGTCGAGCGCGATCCGGCGCGGGCGGGCGCGATCGTGATCGACCAGCAGTTCCTCCCCGCGGAACGGCAGCCACGCGCCGTCACGCAGCACGAGCGGTTCGGGCCGCGCGGCGAGCTGGCGGGCGATCCAGTCGCGCCGGTCGGTGGCGAAGCGCATGGCCTCGCGCTCGCGGCCCCAGCGCGGGATCGTGATCGCGACCGCCTCGCCGTCGGGCGCGATCCGCAGTGTCATCCGCCGCGCGGTGGCGTGGCGCCGGATTCGCACCGGCACCTCGCGCCCTTCGAGCGACAGCCGGTGCTCGCTCACGGCTCGTAGTCCGCGTCGTCGGGATCGATAATGTGCTGCTCGATCGGTCCCGCATCGACTTCGCTGATCACGCGACCCGCCACGCCCACCCCGGCGCGGTGGACCGCCGCGCGATCGCCGCTCAGCAGGTAATGCCACTCGGGCAGTGCCTCGCCGCGCGCGCGGACCTTGTAGGCGCAGGTCTCGGGCAGCCAGTTGATCCGGTGCGCGAGCCGCGGGGTGAGCCGCAGGCAATCGGGGACGAAGGCGAGCCGGTGGCGGTAATTGGTGCACACCGCCTTACCGGTATCGAGCAGCTTGCACGCGACGTTGGTGTGGAGGATTTCGCCGGTATCCTCGTCCTCGAACTTGTGCAGGCAGCAATTGCCGCAGCCGTCGCACAGCGCCTCCCACTCGGCGCGGTTCAACTTCTCGAGCGGCAGCTCCCAGAACTTGTCGCGCAGGTCGGTCAGCGAATCCATCGCCGCATTTCCGCGAGCGTTCCCTCGACGCTTTCATCGACCGGGAGCAGTGCCAGTGGCTCGCCCTGCGGGCCGAACAGGTAGGCGCCCGGCGGTCCGTGGGTGACCTTGTAGAAGCCGTATTCGTCCTCTTCCTCGAGCGCGCGATAGGCGGCGAAATCCTTCACTACCTCGTCGATCTGTTCCTCGCTCCCGGTCAGGCCGACGAGGTCGGGGGCGAAATTGCCGGTGAACTGCGCAAGCGCCTCGGGCGTGTCGCGCGCGGGATCGACGGTGATGAAGATCGCGGCGATCTCGGTGTCGGGATTTTCCTCGAGATAGGCCTGTCGCGCACGCACCATGCGCTGCGTGTCGTAGGGGCAGACGTCGGGACACGAGGTGTAGCCGAAATAGACCATCCGGTACTGGCCGGCGAAATCGGACCAGCTGACCTCTTCGCCCGCGCCCGAGGTCAGGGTGAAATCGCCACCGATCCGCGCGCCTGCCAGCGGCGGCTCTTCGGCCGGGACGTCGGCGGCGGGCGAACAGGCCGCGAGGGAGAGGGAAAGCAGGGCGAGGAGCGAGGCGGTGCGGGGCATGACAAGCGCGTTCATGGTCTGCTAAAGCGCGGCTCGCAAGGGGTGGCCGTACGGTCGGGCCCGGGCATTCACGGCTTTGTGCGCGGATGCCGGAAAATTACGTCGGAGCAAGTGGTGGCAATCTCAATTCGCAAGTCCCTCATCCTCGTGCTGAGCCTGTTCGCGGTGTCGGTGTCGACGCCCGCCGCAGCGCAGCTGCAGTCGCAGGGCTACAAGTTCCTCGAAGCGGTCAAGAAGCGCGAGGGACAGGAAATCATCGACATGCTCGCCGCGTCGAACAACCAGCTGGTGACGTCGCGCGAATTCACCACCGGCGACACCGCGCTGCACATCGTCGCGCGCCGCCGCGACCTGCAATACCTGAAATATTTCTCGCAGAAGGGTGCCGATGTGAACGCGCTCAACAAGGCTGGCGAAAGCCCGCTCACGATCGCGGTCGGGTTGGGCTGGCTCGAGGGAGTCGAATACCTGCTGTTCCGCAAGGCGCGCACCGATGTCACCAACCAGACCGGCGAGACCCCGCTGATCCAGGCGGTCCACCAGCGCTCGACCGACATGATCGAGATGCTCCTGGAGGCTGGAGCCGATCCCGACCGCAACGACAATTCGGGCCGTTCGGCGCGCGACTATGCCCAGCTCGACACCCGCAATTCGCGCATCCTCGCAGCGATCGAGGAGCACGAGAAAGAGAAATCCTCCGCCCCCGTCTATGGCCCCGGAGGCTGACGGCATGGCTGATCGCGTGGCCGAAGACCTCGCCGACCTGACGCTCGACGAATTGCGGCTGGCGCTCGCTCCTCGAATCGCCGACGAGGCGATCTTCGACGGCTGGAGCGATACCGCGCTGGTCGCCGTGGCGGAGCGCGAAGGCGTCGATCCCGATGTTGCGAAACTCGCCTTCGAAGGCGGCGCGATGCAGATGATCGAAAGCTGGATCGACGCGATCGACGCGGCGATGATCGTCGAACTGCCGCGCGAGAAGCTCGCCGAAATGAAGATCCGCGAACGCATCCGCACGCTGGTGCAGTTCCGGCTCGACCAGGCGCTGGGCCGCGAGGAAGCGCTGCGGCGCGCGCTGGCGGTCATGGCACTGCCGCAGAACGTCTCGCGTTCGCTCAAGACCGGATGGCGCAGCGCCGACCTGATGTGGCGGCTCGCGGGCGACACCGCTACCGATTACAACCACTACACCAAGCGCACGATCCTCGCCGGGATCTACAGCGCGACGCTCGCCGTGTTCGTCGAGGACACGAGCGAGGACAAGGCCGAGACCCGCGCCTTCCTCGACCGCCGGATCGAGGGCGTGATGAAGTTCGAGAAGGCCAAGGCCAAATGGCTCGGCGGCGAGCGCGAGCATTTCGACCTCGTGCGGTTTTTGGGGCGGCTGCGGTATCCGGCGAAGTAGGACTTTTTTGTGGTTACGCCCGCCCATCCGGGCGGGCATCCTCGGTGCTATTCTCTCCGCTACGCTCCGAGGTACCTGCGGGCGCGCAGTCGCGCTTGCCTCCGCCTGATCGGCGTCGGGCGACCGCCTTGATCGTGTCCACTCGGCGCCCCCTTTCGATATCCGTCCTCAATTTGCGCGCGGTAGCGCGCGACCGCACGCCGCGGCTTATGCCGCGAAGCCAAGCGGCCCGGATGGGCCGCGCCCGGCGTTTGAGGGCGCAAAACAAATGAATTTAGGCACGCAGACATAACCACGAATCCTCACGCTATTGAGAACCGATTGCAATTAGCGCGCTCGCATGCCAAGGCCGGAGCATGACGCTCGACACCCTCAAGCCCGGCCAGCGCGCGCGGATTACCGCGGTGGACACCGATTCGATCGATCCTTCGGACGCGCGGCGCCTGCTCGCGCTCGGCCTCGATACCGGCGCGCGGGTCGCGATCGCGCACAAGGGCGTGTTCGGCGGCTCCGATCCAATCGCGGTGATCGTCGGGCGGATGACGGTCGCGGTGCGCCGCGCCCACGCCCGCGCGCTCTCGGTTGAGCCCGCCGCGCATACCGAAGAAGTGCAGGCAGGGGCCTGACATGACCCGCCAGCAACGTCTCGTCGCCCTTGCGGGCAATCCCAACGCGGGCAAGAGCGCGCTGTTCAACGCACTCACCGGTGCGCGGCAGAAGATCGCCAACTATCCCGGCGTCACCGTCGAGCGGAAGGCGGGCCGGATGTATTCCCCCGCGGGCGAACCGATCGAACTGGTCGACCTGCCGGGAAGCTATTCGCTCGATCCGTCGAGCCCCGACGAGGAAGTCACCCGCAAGGTCGTGATGGGCGAGTTCGAGGGCGAAACGCAGCCCGATTCGCTGATCATCGTGATCGATGCGGCGAATATCGAACAGCACCTCGTCTTCGCGCAGGAATTGCTCAGCCTCGGCCTGCCGACGGTGATCGCGCTCAACATGGTCGATTTGGCCGAGCGCGACGGGCTGGTGCTCGATCCGGCGGCCTTGTCCGAAGCGCTGGGCGTGCCCGTGATTCCCACCGTGGCGGTGCGCCGCAAGGGGCTCGACGAATTGCGCGCCGCGCTCGCCTCGCTCGACGGGGCTCCCGCGCGCGAACCGCGCCCGAGCATCGGGCTGACCGAGCGGCGCGTCTCGGCCGAGGCGATCGCCGACGCCGCGATCCTCTCCGAAACCGCGACCCGGCGCCTGCACGCGCATCTCGACCGGGTGCTGCTCAATCCGTGGATCGGGCCGGTGATCCTCGCCGGGATACTGTTCTTCGTCTTCCAGGCGGTGTTCGCCTGGGCGACGCCATTCGCCGATGCACTCGAGGGTGCGGTGGCGTGGCTCAGCCAACTCGTGACCGCCAATATGGGCCCGGGTCTGGTGCGCGACATCATCACCGAAGCGGTGCTGGCGGGCGTCGGCTCGGTGGTCGTGTTCCTGCCGCAGATCGTGATCCTGTTCGCCTTCATCCTGGTGATGGAAGCGACCGGCTACATGGCACGCGCGGCCTTCCTGATGGACCGGATGATGAGCTTCGTGGGCCTGTCGGGCCGCAGCTTCATCCCGCTGCTCTCCAGCTTCGCCTGCGCGATTCCCGGTATCATGGCGACGCGTTCGATCGCCGATCCGAAGGACCGGCTGACCACGATCCTCGTCGCGCCGCTGATGACATGTTCGGCGCGGTTGCCGGTCTATGCGGTGATCATCGCCGCGTTCATCCCGCGCCAGAGCGTGGGCCCGGGCATCGGGTTGCAGGGGCTCGTCCTGTTCCTGCTCTACGTCGCCGGGATTATCGGCGCGATGGTGGTCGCGCTGGTGCTGCGCCGCTCGGTGACGAAGGGCGCGGGCTCGGGCTTCATCATGGAACTGCCGAAATACCAGTGGCCGCAATTGAAGGATCTCGCGATCGGGCTGTGGCAGCGGGCGTGGATATTCCTGCGCCGCGCGGGCACGATCATCTTCATCGCCACCGCGCTCCTCTGGGTGCTGCTCAGCTTTCCCAAGGCCGGGCCGGGCGAAAGCCAGGTCGATGCCAGCATCGCCGGCAAGATCGGCAGCGCGATCCACGTCGTGGTCGAGCCGATCGGGTTCAATCGCGACATCGCGATGAGTCTCGTGCCCGCCATGGCGGCACGCGAGGTGGCGGTCAGCTCGCTGGGCACGATCTACGCGGTCGACAGCGACGACGAGGACGAGACCGCCGAGGCCGTGACCGCCAGCGTCGCCGCGCGCTGGAGCCTGCCGACCGCGCTCGCTTTCCTCGCCTGGTTCGTGTTCGCTCCGCAATGCGTCAGCACGATCGCGGTCGCCCGGCGCGAGACCAATTCGTGGAAATGGCCGACCTTCATGGTGGTGTACCTGTTCGCGCTGGCGTACGTATTCGCGGGAATCACCTATTGGAGTGCTGTGGCACTCGGACTCTAGCAAGGACGGAATATTATGGCGGGCTCGCTCAACAAGGTCATGCTGATCGGCAATCTCGGGCAGGACCCGGAGATCCGCAGTTTCCAGAATGGCGGCCGGGTCGCCAACCTGCGCATCGCCACGTCGGAGAAATACAAGGACCGCGACGGCAACATGCAGGAAAAGACCGAGTGGCACACCGTCGCGATCTTCTCCGACGGGCTCGTCGGCGTGGTCGAGCGGTTCCTCAAGAAGGGCTCGAAGGTCTATGTCGAGGGCCAGCTGCAGACCCGCAAGTGGCAGGACCAGCAGGGCAATGACCGCTATTCGACCGAAGTCGTGCTGCGCGGCTTCAACGGTACGCTGACCATGCTCGACGGTGCGTCGGGCGGCGGCGGTGGCGGCGGCCAGCGTTCGGGCGGCTGGAACGACGGCAGCTCGGGTCCGGGCGCATCCTCGGGTGGCGGCGACAACTGGCAATCGGGCGGCGGCAATGGCGGCGGTTCGGGCGGCGGCAACTTCACCGACGACCTCGACGACGATATTCCGTTCTGAGTCTTTTGTTTCAGACCCTCACCACCTGCGCCGTGCGATCGGCCCGGCCCCGAAAGGCCACGCCTTACTCCTTCAAGCCCTTCAGCGCATCGGCCAGCGGTCCGCTCGGCGCAGGCTCTTCGAGGCCCTTCTCCTTCCGCACGCGGTCGGCATTCGGGCCTTCGGCGTAAGGATCGATCGCCAGCGCGAGGCTTTGCGCGATCGCTTCGCCGAGGTCGATCTGCTGGCCTTCGTACTCGATCTCGTCGAGCTCGTCCGAACCCACTTCGACCGGTTCCTCGACCGCGGCGAAGTGGCGCGGGGGGACGAAGGTGAGCGCCATGTCCTCGGCCAGCTCGGTTTCGAACGGCTCGCCCGAGACCGCGCAGTCCTGCACGATGGTCGCGGCGAAGGATCCGGTCGCGGCGATGTCCCGGCCCTTCTTCGCCAGTGTCAGAGTACCCGTAAGCGACTTGATCGCGGGGATGTCGAAGCGTTTTGCGAGCGCCGCGCGCTCCTCTTCGGTGGCTTCGTAGTCCAGCGTGCGGCCCTCGGCATCGCCGGTGCCGACCAAGCGCGAGAATTCGGGGGTGTCGCTCAAGCGATCTCTCCTGCGAGCAGTTTCCGGCTGTCCATCGCGCCGAAGCGGTCGTGCATCGCACGCATCCGCTCGGCCACGCGGTGCGCACCCTCCGCGCTCGAAAGCGAGACGTTGCGATCGACCGCCGCCTCGAGCGTGGCGTCGTCTGCAGCGGTGAGCCCGGCGCGATAGGCCTCGATCCGACCGGCGAGCGTACCCACCAGCTTGCCGACCTTTTTGCCCACCATCAGGTCCCCGACGCCGCTTTCGCGCAGCTGGCCCGACATGTCGTCGACGAACAGCTCGGTCACCCGGGCAGAGGGTTCGCGCAGCGGCTCGTCGCGTTCCATCCGGATCATCACGAGCGCGGTGACGAGGGTGATCGCATCGAAGCGGCCCTCGACCGTGTCGGCGATCCCGCCATTCTCGTACCACGCCGGATCGCGCGCCTCGCGCACGATGGCATGCCACAGCGGGCGCAGCGCCTCGGCGGGGTCGGGCTTGGTCGAGAAGAAGCGGGAGAGAAAGCGTTTCAAGGGGATTTCCGTTCAGCGGGAATTCAATGGCAGCGGCACAGCAATGCGGCGTGTTGCGAAGCCGCGTCGAGCCGCGTAAGGCTTGCCGCGCAAATAGGGTCGCCGCTGCCGCTTGGCAATCGGTCGGCCAGGACAGGAGTTTTCGATAGATGAAGCGGAGCGCGCTTACCGCGATCCTGATCGGCACGGCGGCACTGGCCGTCTCCGGCTGCACCTCGATCCGCGGGCAGAACGGATTCGTCGGCGACGGGGCGATTACCAATTCGGTCCTGCCGGGCGTCGACAACCAGGGCTCGGTCGAGCGCGGGCTCGGCCGCCCGACCTTCGTCTCGCAGTTCGGCGAACCCGTCTGGTACTATGTGTCGTCGACCACCGGCCAGCCGGCCTTCGGCACGCCGCGCATCACCAACCACTCGGTGATCGCGATCCGGTTCGACGACCGCGGCAACGTCACCTCGGTCGATCGCACCGGAATGGAGCTGGTCGCGCGGATCGATCCGAACGGCGACACCACGCCCACGCTCGGCCGCGAGCGCGGCTTCCTCGAAGACCTGTTCGGCAATATCGGCCAGGTCGGTGGGGTCGGCCCGGGCGGCGGCGGCGGCGGACCGCCCTGACGTACCCGGCGGCTTGAACGCCGGTCCGCGCGGCATATATCCCCGCGCATGACTTCTCAAAACGACAGCCACGGGCTCACCCCCTGGCACGGCACCACCATCATCGGCGTCAAGCGCGGCGACAAGATCGTCATCGCGGGCGACGGCCAGGTATCGATGGGCAATACGGTGATGAAGCCGAACGCCCGCAAGGTCCGCCGGATCGGCGAGGGCGGCCCCGAAAAGGGCAAGGTCGTTGCCGGCTTCGCTGGGGCGACCGCCGACGCCTTCACCCTGTTCGAGCGGCTCGAACGCAAATTGGAGCAGTATAGCGGCCAGCTGATGCGCGCCTGCGTCGAGCTCGCCAAGGACTGGCGCACCGACAAGTACCTGCGCAATCTCGAAGCGCTGATGATCGTCGCGGACAAGGACACGCTGTTGGTGCTGACCGGCAATGGCGACGTGCTCGAACCCGAGGGCGGGATCGCCGCGATCGGATCGGGCGGCAATTACGCGCTCGCCGCTGCACGCGCACTGTCGGATTACGAGGACGACGCCGAGAAGATCGCGCGCCGCGCCATGGCGGTAGCAGCCGAAGTCTGCGTCTTCACCAACGATCAGGTGACCGTCGAGACGGTCTGACCTCCCCCGAATTCCTGGATTTTCAAATGACCGAAGCACTCACCCCCAAGGCGATCGTCGCCGCACTGGACGAACACATCATCGGCCAGAAGGAAGCCAAGCGCGCCGTCGCCGTCGCGCTGCGCAATCGCTGGCGGCGCCAGCGGCTCGCGCCCGATCTGCGCGACGAGGTGACGCCCAAGAACATCCTGATGATCGGCCCCACCGGCTGCGGCAAGACCGAGATCAGCCGCCGTCTGGCGAAGCTCGCCGACGCGCCCTTCGTCAAGGTCGAGGCGACCAAGTTCACCGAGGTCGGCTATGTCGGGCGCGACGTCGAACAGATCGCGCGCGACCTGGTCGAGGAAGCGATTCGGCTCGAAAAGGACCGCCGCCGCGATGCGGTGCGCGAATCGGCCAGCAAGGCGGCGATGGACCGGCTGCTCAACGCGCTGGTCGGCGAGAACGCCAGCGAAGCCACGCGCGAAAGTTTCCGCCAGCGCATCACCGACAATTCGATGAACGACACCGAAGTCGAGATCGAGGTCGAGGAAGCGCCGCAGATGCCGTTCGACCTCGGCGGTGCAGGCGGCAATGTCGGGATGATCAACCTGTCCGACATGTTCGGCAAGGCGATGGGCAAGGCGCCGCGCAAGCGCCGCAAGCTCAAGGTCCCCGATGCGTGGGACAAGCTGGTCGAGGAAGAGGCCGACAAGCGGATGGACCAGGACGACGTCAATCGCGTCGCGCTGGAGAATGCCGAGACCAACGGCATCGTGTTCTTGGACGAGATCGACAAGATCGCGGTCAGTGACGTGCGCGGCGGCTCGGTCAGCCGCGAAGGCGTGCAGCGGGACCTGCTGCCTCTGATCGAGGGCACCACCGTCTCGACCAAATACGGCCCGATGAAGACCGACCACGTGCTGTTCATCGGCTCGGGCGCGTTCCACGTCGCCAAGCCCAGCGATATGCTGCCCGAATTGCAGGGCCGCCTGCCGATCAGGGTCGAACTGCGCGCGCTGACCGAGGAGGACTTCGTCCGCATCCTCAAGGAAACCCGCGCCAACCTGCCGCAGCAATACACCGCGCTGCTCGGTACCGAGAACGTCACGCTCGACATCACCGACGAGGCGATCGCCGAAGTCGCGCGGATCGCCGCGCAGGTGAACCAGGGGGTCGAGAATATCGGCGCCCGCCGCCTTCAGACCGTGATGGAGAAACTGCTCGAGGAGATCAGTTTCGACGCCGAGGAACACGAGGGCGAAACGGTAACGATCGACGCCGAATACGTGCGCGAGCGTCTCACGCAACTGGCCGACGACACCGACCTGTCGAAGTATATCCTCTAGAGGGACGGCACTTATGAAAAAGCGCGGGACAGGCTCATGCCTATCCCGCGCTTTTTACGTGGTTTCTGCGTCGGGGCTTACAGCCCTTCGACGGCCTTGCTTACCAGCACGCTCACTTCGACGCGGCGGTTCTGCGCGCGGCCGGCTTCGGACATGTTGTCCGCTTCCGGGTCGGCTTCGGCCATGCCGGTCGGGGTGAGCATGCGCCAGGGTTTCCACTGGCATTCCTGCTGGAGGAAGTTGACCACGCGGCCCGCGCGGCGCTCGCTCAGCACCTGGTTGTAATCCTGGTCGCCGACCGAATCGGTGTAGCCGACCACCAGCAGCAGCGCGTTGTCGGTGCCCTGCGCTTCGGCCGCGGCCTGGCACAGCTTGCGTTGGTCCGCCTGCGACAGCTGCCACTTGCCGGTGTCGAAATAGACTGCGGTGGTCGAACGCACGTTGTAATTGTCGATATCGCCCACGCGGCTGCGCAGCGCGTCGGTCGCGGCAGTCTGCTCGGCGAAACCTTGCGCGGTACCGTTGCGGATCATCTGCGCCATTTCGAGGCTCTCGTTCGAGAAGCGCACGTCCTTGGCGATCAGGGTGTTGCCCCACTGGACCGTTTCGACATCGACCTTGAGGCCGTTGAGCAGCGCGGCCTGGGTCTTGTCCGACCGGCCGAGGCTGAGGAAACCGTTAACCTCACGAATCGAGGTGGTCGGCGCAATCCGGATGTCGTTGGTCGAGCCGTCCTCGCCGTTGACGCGGATCGCGCCTTCCTTGCGCGCGGCGATCATGCCCTTGATGGTCGGGCCTACGGGAAGTTCGGACAGGTCTGCCGGAAGCTGGCCGACGATGTCAACGCGGGTTTCGGCGCTCGCACCGGTCTGATCCTGCGCCGCGACGCCGGTTGCCGGAACGGCCAGCATCGCGATGAGGGCGAGGCCCGTCGATTTGCTGAAAATGGATTTCACTCTGACAATCTCCTTCGGTTTGCCCCCGAATGTAAGCTCTCGGCATGGCGGATCGGCCAATGCGGTCGCGCATGCCCAATCGCCTCCCTAGGCGGGGGTTCCGACTGCCAGATGAACCGCGGAGGCGGCCCGGGGCGAAGCTGCGACGGGCCGAAGGAGCCGTGCAGGATTTGCGATGAAATCAGGGATGCGGGGCGAGCCCGATCTCGACCCCGGTCTTGTCGGTGAGCGCGAATCTGTCGACCAGGTCGCTACTGGCGCGGTTCAGGCCCTTCACCTGCACGCTCCGCCCGTTCATGCGCATCCGCTCGACCACCTTGTCGAGCGCGCCGATCGCCGAGATATCCCAGAAATGCGCCTTGCTGACGTCGATCACGACGTGCTCTGCCGGATCGGGCTGGGTGCTTTCGGGGCCGAGCGCGGCTTCGAACCGCTCGACGCTGGCGTAGAAGATCTGCCCCTTGGCGCGATAGGTCGCGGTGTCGCCCTTCCGCTCGCGCACGACCTCGAACATCGTCATCACCTTGTGGGTGAAGAACGCACCCGACAGCAGCACGCCGACGAGCACGCCGATCGCGAGGTTGTGGGTCGCGACGACCACTGCGACCGTGCTCAGCATCACCACCGAGCTCTGCCACGGATGCACGCGCAAATTGGGGATCGAGTTCCACGAGAAGGTGCCGATCGAGACCATGATCATGATCGCGACCAGCGCGGGCATCGGCACCTGGCCGACCAGCGGGCCGAGCGCGGCAAGCAGGACCAGCAAGGTAACGCCGGCGGCGAAGGTCGACAGTCGACCGCGGCCGCCGCTGGTGACATTGATCACCGACTGGCCGATCATCGCACAGCCGCCCATCCCGCCGAACAGCGCGGCGACGACGTTGGCCGCGCCCTGGCCCGCGCTTTCGCGGCGCTTGTCGCTGCCGGTGTGGGTCATGTCGTCGACGATCTGCGCGGTCAGCAGCGATTCCAGCAGGCCGACCGCCGCCATCGTCAGCGAGTAGGGCAGGATGATCTGCAGCGTCTCGAGCGTCAGCGGGACGTCGGGCAGCACGAAATAGGGCAGGCCTTGCGGAAGCTCGCCCATGTCGGCGACGGTGTTGACCGGCGCCTGCAGCCAGATCGACAATCCGGTGAGCACGATGATCGCGATCAGCGGGCTGGGGACCGCGGTGGTCAGCTTGGGCAGCAGGTAGATGATCGCGAGCGCGGCGGCGACCATCGCATAGGCTTCGATTCCGACGCCCGGATTGCCGGGGATCAGCTGCGGCAGCTGCGCCATGAAAATAAGGATCGCGAGCGCGTTGACGAAACCGGTGATGACCGAGCGCGAGACGAACTGCATCAGCAGGTCGAGCCGCAGCAGTGCCGCGATGCCCTGGAACACGCCCATCAGGGTCGTCGCGGCGAAAAGGTAATCGACCCCGTGATCGCGCACCAGCGGCACCACGACGACCGCGACCGCGGCCGTCGCCGCCGAGATCATGCCCGGGCGTCCGCCGGTGAAACTGATCACGATCGCAATCGCGACCGAGGCATAGAGCCCCACGCGCGGATCGACGCCCGCGATGATCGAGAAGCCGATCGCTTCGGGGATCAGCGCCAGCGCGACGACGATACCTGCGAGGATGTCGGCGCGAATATTGCCGAACCAGTCGCGCCGCAGCGCACCGGGATTTGCCATGACCAGGACCTGTGGAGTTGGGCGGCGCAATCGGGCACCGCTTCTTCGCCGCTCCCAATACGGAATTGTGCGGTGCAGCACAACCTAGGCGGCTTTGACCCCCGGTCGGGTCAACTGGGCGCTTCGCAGAGTCCCCCCTGTTGCCATCGGCACCCGGGCGGCTAGCCTGCTGCGCGCAACAGATCAGGGAAGGGGTCTCACATGTTCAAGCAGTTTCTCGCCGCCTCCACCGCCGCGCTCGCGCTGGGCGCCGCCGCGCCGCTCGCCGCGCAGGACGGGACCGATGCCACCATCTCCGCGCCCGAGATTGAATATACGATGTGGACGCTCGACAACGGCCTGCGCGTGATCGCGATCCAGGACGATTCGACCGCCGATGTCACCACTTCGATGTGGTACGACGTCGGATCGAAGCTCGACCCCGAAGGTCGCAGCGGCTTCGCGCACCTGTTCGAGCACATCCTCAGCCGCAAGACGCTGAACATGCCCTACAACCAGATCTACGGCCTGACCGCCGATGTCGGCGGCACCCGTAACGCTTCGAACGGCCCGGACCGTACGAATTACTTCGAGACCGTCCCGGCCGAATATCTCGAGCGGATGCTGTGGACTCACCGCGAACGGATGTATTTTCCGGTGGTCGACGACGAGGTGTTCAACCGCGAACGCGACGTCGTGAAGGAAGAGCTGCGGCAGCGCGTGCTCGCGCCGCCCTATGGTCGCTTCCAGCGCTTCGTGCTGCCCGAAAACGCCTACGACACCACCGCCTATCGGCGGCCCGGGATCGGTTCGATCGAGGAACTGAACGCCGCCACGCTCGAAGACGCGCTCGCGTTCCATGAGGCCTATTACGGGCCCGACACCGCCACGCTGATCGTCGCGGGCAATTTCGACGAGGCCAATCTGCGCGCGTTGGTCGATGAGTATTTCGCCGACATCCCGCGGCGCGAGAACCCGGTCCCGCTCGAACTGAGCACCGAGGAACCCGAGCGAACCGAACCGCGCACGATCGTCGCGCGCGCGCCCAACGTGCCGCTGCCGGTGCGCGGCACCGTGTGGAAGGGGCCCAAGACCGCGACCGAGGATACCGCCGCGCTCGAAGTGCTCTCAGCGATCATGGCGCGCGGCGACAACAGCCGGTTGAACGAGGCGCTGGTGCGCTCGGGCAAGGCGGTCGATGCGAGCTTCTTCTACAGCGACGGCGAGGAGGCCGGGATGATCGCAGGCTTCGCGATCACCAATCCGACCGCCGACGCCGCAGAGGTCAGGACTATCCTCGACGCCGAGTTCGACAAAGTCCGCACCACGCCGGTCTCGCTCGCCGAACTGCGCGAGGCGAAGAACGAGCTGATGTCGAGCACGCTGCGCCAGCGCGAGACCGCGCGCGGGCGGGCGTTCGAGCTGGGCGAGGCGCTGGTCTCGACCGGCGATCCCAAGGCCGCCGACAAGCGGCTCGAGGCGATCGCCGCAGTCACCGTGGCCGACGTCCAGCGTGCCGCCGCCAAGTGGCTCGATCCGCAGGGCCGGGTCGACATGACCTATGAGCGCGGCGAAGAGAACCCGCAGGACTGGGCGAACCCCTATCCGTTCCCGACCTTCCGCTCGCTGCCCGAACCGACCCGCACCCCGCTCGCCGTGCGGCCCGAGGCCGAGCGCGAAGCACCGCCCGCGCCGGGTATGAAGCCGACGGTCGAGGCCCCGGCGATCGTCGAGCGCACGCTTTCGAACGGGATCGAAGTCGTCGCCGCGCAGACCGGCGACGTGCCCTTCGGCACGATGACCGTGCTCGTCCCCGGCGGCGCCAAGTCCGACGCGCGGGCCAAGGCCGGGGTCGCCAACATGGCCGCCGCGCTCGCCGACAAGGGCGCCGGCGGCATGGGCGCGCAGGAGATCGCGGCCAGGCTCGAAAGCCTCGGCGCCAGCGTCGGCGCGACCGCGGGCACCGACGGCACCTTCTTCAGCCTCACCGCACCTGCTGCCAACATGCAGGAAGCGGGCGAGGTGCTCGCCTCGATGATCCGCAGCGCCGACTATCCGGCGGAGGAATTTGAACGCGAGCGCAAGCGGGCGATCGACGGCCTGCAGGTCGACCTGAAGGATCCCGGCGCGCTCGCGCGCATGGCCGCGCTGCCGGTGTTCTACGGTGATGCCGCCTACGGCTCGCAGCCTGGCGGAACGCAGGCGAGCCTTGCCGCGATCACGCGCGAAGACCTGCTCGAGCACCGGCAGGCCTACTGGCACCCGGCCGGGACCAAGATCATCGTCAGCGGCGGCGTGTCGGCCGACGATGCGGTCGCGCTCGCGGATTCGCTTTTCGGCGACTGGACCTCGGACGCCCCGGTGCCGCCCATGGTCGAGGATGCTGCGGGCGAACCGTCGCCGGTGCGCACGGTGGTGATCGACCTGCCCGAAGCCGGCCAGGCGGCGGTCTATGCCGGAATGCGCGCGCCGTCGCGCTCGAGCGAGGATTATGTTGCGCTCGAGCTGGCCAACTCCGTGCTCGGCGGCGGTTCGAGCGGCAGGCTGTTCGAAGAAGTGCGGACCAAGCGTTCGATCAGCTACGGTGCCTATAGCGGCCTCCCGGCCCGGGCCGACGATGCCTATTTGATCGCCAGCGCGCAGACGCAGAACGCGACCGCCGACGAAGTGGTGCAGGTGTTCCTCGACGAATTCGACCGGCTCGGCAGCGAGACCTTCGCCGAAGAGCTGATCGACAAGCGGCGCCTGTTCCTTTCGGGCGGGTACGGTCGCAGCCTCGAGACCTCGTCGGGCTTCAACAACATCGTCGCCGAGCTGCTGATGTACGGCCTGGAACCGGGCGAAGCCGCGAATTACGCCGCCGCCCTCCAGGGCGTGACCCCCGAGGCGGCCAGCGCCGCCGCGGCGAAATACGTCTCGGCCGACAAGGCAACGATCGTGGTGGTCGGCAATGCCGCCGAATTCATCGACGACCTGCGCGCGATCCGGCCCGACGTCGAGGTGATCCCGGCATCGGAGCTGGACCTGTCGCGCGGCGATCTGGGCGTGAGCGAATAAGGATCCGTGAGGCGAGGGCCGGGCGCCTGCTCGGCCCTTACTCCGCCGCTTCGGCTTCCTCTTCCGCCTCGGCCTGCTGGCGCAGCCACATCTCGGCATAGAGACCATCGCGCGCGAGCAGCGCGCGGTGGTTGCCGCTCTCGACGAGGCGCCCGTCGTCGAGCACGAGGATCGTGTCGGCATCGGCCACGGTCGAGAGCCGGTGCGCGATCGCGAGCGTGGTGCGGTTCGCGCCGACCGCGTGAAGCGTTTCGAGGATGTCCTGCTCGGTGCGCGAATCGAGCGCGCTGGTGGCTTCATCGAACAGCATGATCGGCGGATTCTTTACCAGCGTGCGGGCGATCGCCACACGCTGCTTCTCGCCGCCCGACAGCTTGAGCCCGCGCTCGCCGACCTGGGTGTCGAAGCCGTGCGGCAGCTTCTCGATGAAAGGCAGGATCGCGGCGCGGCGCGCAGCCTCGTGAATTTCGTCATGGGTCGCGCCACCGCGGCCATAGGCGATGTTGTAGCCGATCGTGTCGTTGAACAGCACGCTGTCCTGCGGGACGATCCCGATCGCCTCGCGCAGGGATTTCTGCGTAACCTGCGAAATGTCCTGCCCGTCGATCAGGATGCGTCCGTCCTGCGGATCGTAGAAACGGAACAGCAGCCGCGCGATCGTGCTCTTGCCCGCGCCCGAAGGCCCGACGATCGCGACATGGCTCCCCGCCGGGGCCTCGAAGCTGAGGCCTTTGAGGATCGTGCGACCGGGATCGTAGCCGAAGCGCACATTGTCGAACACGATCGATGGTTCGCGCACCACCAGCGCCGGGGCGCCGGGCACGTCTTCCACCTCTTCGCTCTCGTCCATCAGCCGGAACATGTCCGCCATGTCGATCAGCCCCTGGCGGATCGTGCGATAGACCCAGCCGAGCATGTCGAGCGGGCGGAACAGCTGCATCAAATAGGTCTGGATCGCGACGAGATCGCCGACGGTGAGCAGCCCGCGGCTCCACTGCCAAACGGTAAAGCCCATCGCGAACAGCATCAGCGCGTTGGTGATGAAGGCCTGCGCGATATTGAGCAAAGCGAGCGAATTGTCGGACTTGATGGCGGCCGCCGCATAGGCGCGCGCGGCGCTGCCGTAGCGCTCGCGTTCGCGCTCCTCGGCGCCGAAATATTTCACCGTTTCGTAGTTGAGCAGCGAATCGACCGCGCGCGAAAGCGCCGTCCCGTCGAGGTCGTTCATCTGCTTGCGCAGCTTGGTGCGCCATTCGGTGATCGCCTGCGTCGTCCAGATATAGGCGACCACGGTGACCGCGGTCGCGACGACCAGCTCGCCGCCGAACATGGTGTAGAAGATGATCCCCACCGCGATCAGCTCGATGATCGTCGGGGCAATGTTGAAGAGCAGGAAATAGAGCATCGAATCGATGCTCTTGGTGCCGCGCTCGACCACCTTGGTCACTTCGCCCGTGCGGCGCGACAGGTGGAAGCGCAGGCTCAACCGGTGGAGCCGCGCGAACACGTCCTCGGCCAGCCGGCGGGTGGCGTCCTGCCCGACCTTTTCGAACGCGATGTTGCGCAGGTTGTCGAACCCGGTCGCGGCGAAGCGGCCGAGCGCGTAGGCGAGGACGAAGGACAGTGCGACCAGCAGCAGCCCGTCGCCTTCGAGCGCCATGGTATCCACCACCCGCTTGTAGGCGAGCGGCAGTGCGAGCATCACGCCCTTGGCGACCAGTACCAGCGACAGCGCGATCGCGATCCGCCAGCGCAGGCCGCGATTGTCGCGCGGCCACAGATAGGGGAGGAAGCGCCGGATCGTGGCCCAGCCGTCATGGCGGCCCTCGCGTGTCTCGTCCGGCGGCATGATGCTGTAATTGGGGTGCGGCGGCGAGAGGGGCAAGACCCGGCGACACGCCGCGCCGCCTAGTCGTCCTTGCCGAGGCGCGAGGCGTAGGCCTTCCTGAAGGCGCTTTCGAGCGGGACCGAGCCGGACGGAAGATCAAACAGGATCTTGCCGCTCTTGAAGTCGATCGCCACGCGGCGGAACATCCTCAGGTGTTGAATGCCGAGGATGAGAGCGGGTTTCTCGGTCAGGCCAAGGTGACGAAAGGGCGGGGCATCGGCGAAGGCGATCGGGATGTTGACGATCGAGAAGCCGGGGACCTTGACCTCGCCCGCCACCATCACATTGCCGGTCTGGCTGTTGCCGAGCACGTCTTCCCATTCGGCGAGCCCCAGTTCGCGCGCGCGGAGCCGATTGCGGAGCGCGAAATTGCCGATCGAGATCTGCGATCCGGTGTCGATGACGATATCTGTCGCGATCCCGTCGATCCTGGCGCTGGTGATGATCAGCTGCCCGAGCCGCTGCTTGGCCCGGATGATGATCTCGAACCCGCGCTGGCTGAGGCCGGGGCGCGCATCGTGGACGGTGAGCGTGTCCTCCTCGAAATCGAGCAGCACCCGGCTGTCCTGCAGGCTGTCGAGCCCGAGAATGCCGTCGGCGCCGATCTTGTCGCGAGCCAGCACCGGCGAGGTGAGGCAGCAAAAGTCCATTTCAGCGAGCGTCAGGTTATCGATGTCGACGAGGTCGGCTTCCTCTTCGCTCGCCATCCCCACTACGAGCGCCCGTCCCGCGGGCGCGAGCGCGAGGGCGGTGGCAATTTCGCGCGAGACGACGGTGGCCTCGGCCCCGGTATCGACGAGGAAGCGGTATGGGCCTTGGCCCTGGACCGAGACCTGAACGGTAACCCGGTTGTAGCGCTCGCGCTCGAGCGCGACGATTTCTTCCTGCGTGAGCTGATCGGTCGCGCCCGGGTCAAGCGGGGGATTGTCTGCGGGGGTCGCGCCGCCCAGGCCGAACGCGACGGCGGATAGCGCAAGGGACAAGGCGAATTTCTGCATCGAACGTCTCCGAGGGGGCGTTATACCACGTTCGGACACCCGGCAGAAACGCCGATCCACCAGCGCCGCTATCCGCCCGACCGACGGAACGAACTGGCCAACGCCCTGGCGAGGTCGCGCGGGTGGGCGAGCAGGCTGGTTGTGGGGTTCAGCCCGGTTTCGGGCGCAAGCGAGCGCAATTCACGCCAATAGGTCGCAAGGCCGTCGCGCGAGGCGAAATAGCGATGCGCGGCGGCTTGCTCGGCGATCGCCCGATCGAGCCGAGCAGACTGGGCTTCGGTCAGCGCAATGTGCTCGCCGCGGCGGATGCTGGCGAGCGATACGGTGATCTGTCGCGCATTGAACAGGGCATTGCCCTCGTCGGTCAGATTGTCGCCCTGGCGATGGATGATCGAAACGTCCTCGAACCGGCAGACGAACTCGCCCAGCTCGGTGAGCCGGAGCCAGAACAGCCAGTCCTCGCCATAGCGCAATTCAGGCATCCATCCGGCCGCCTCGGCGGCGCTGCGGCGGAACACCACCGAGCAGGTCGGGATGAAACTGGTGGTGAGGAAATGTTCCTGCGGCGAATCGAGCCGGAAGTCGCCGTCGCGGCCGAGCGCGGTGGTGCCGGCACCCGGGGCAAGACGCCTCGCCAGATGGCGATGGGGCGGCCGCCCGTCGGCGAAGGTCACCAGTCCATCGGCAAAGGCGACCACGGCCTGCGCATGCCGATCGAGCATCGGGGCCAGCGTGGCGAGCGCGTGGGGCAGGTATTCGTCGTCCGAATCGAGTGGCGCGAAGAGCGAGCCGCGCGCCGCCTGCATGGCCGTATTGCGCGAGGCACCCAGACCGCGATTGCGGGGCGAGACCACGAGCTGGACCGGGATCGACGAATCGGCCGCCCAGCGCTCTACCACCGTGGCGGTATCGTCTTGCGAAGCGTCGTCGACCACGACGATCTCGCCCGGCGGCTCGGTTTGCCGCGCGACGCTGTCGAGCGCGCGGGTGATCAGGTGCGCGCGGTTGTAGGTCGCGACGATGACGCTGACGTTCGCGTTGCCGGCCATCGTCAGGCCGCCTTCGGGCGGTGCAGGCGTTCGCTGACCAAGCGGGTGATGTCGTCGACGCTCGGATGACGCACCGCGACGAGCGTGCCGTACCACAGCGCCACGCCGGCCGCCGAAAGGATCATCAGCAGGCCCAGCCCCATCTCGGACGGCGCGACCCAGAAGCGATAGGCGAGGAGGAGTGGCAGGGCGGCGGCGGCGGCGGCGATCGCGGTCCGGGCATAGATCGCGAACAGTTCGCCCCAGCCGAACCGCACCAGCCGCTGGATGAAGACCGCGTGGATCGCCCACCAGATCGCGCCGTGGATCATGCGCGAGAAGGCCGCCCACCACAGCCCGTACTGCGCTGCGATGACGAGGATGCCGAGCGACAGGATCGCGTCGAGCAGGGTGAGCTGGATCGCCCGCGACCAGCCGCCGAGGAGGTAGCCGACATCGACCTGCATCGGCACCGCGATGAAGAAGGTCTGCGCCAGCGCGACCCACACCAGCAACGGCGCGACCTCGGCCCAGCGCTCTCCGTAAAGCCCGAGCACCAGCGGTTCGGATGCCGCGGCGAGACCCGCCATCGCGCCCCAGGTGACCGCGCACAGCGCGGCGGTAAGACGCAGATAATGGGCGCCGATGTTCTCTCCTCTATCGCGCGCGCGCGCGAGGGACGGGTAGAACACTGCCGCGATCGGTCCTCCGACCAGCAAGCGGAATTGCAGCGCAAGTCCGGTCGCGCGGCTGTACAGGCCGAGCGCGGCTTCGCTGATGACCTTGCCGATGATGAGGTCGGGCGCACGCGCGGCGAACCCCGCAGTAAACGACAGCACGCCCGACCACCCGCCATAGGTGAACATTTCTCTCGCCCCTTCGAGGCTGGGCGGGAAGACGGCGAAGACCGGACGCACGAACTGTGTCAGCAGCGCGCGGGTGAACTGATAGGCGAACACGCCGAAGGCGAGCGACATCGCCGAATAGCCCTGCCAAGCGGCAGCGATCGAGACGAGCGCGTTGACGAGATGCGCACCGCCCTCGACGAAGGCGGTCTTGCGGAAGTCCATGTCGCGTTGAACCAGCGCCATCGGCACCACCGCCAAGGGGGTGAAGATGAACGAGATCCCGATCATCAGCGTGATCGTGAACAGCGCCTCGTTGTCGTAGAAGTCGGCGATCGGGCGTGCCATCAGCATCACCACCACGACGATCGACAGCGCAACCGCGATCGATACG
>NZ_BMID01000001.1:1044426-2069426 GCF_014641655.1 Pseudoblastomonas marina | reverse complement strand
TAACAGCTCACTGGTCTAAATAAGGGTTTCTGCGGCGAAGATGTAACGGGGCTAAAGTAATGCACCGAAGCTTAGGGTTCAGAATTTATTCTGAGCGGTAGCGGAGCGTTCCGTAAGCGGATGAAGCCGAAGGGTAACCGACGGTGGACGTATCGGAAGTGCGAATGCTGACATGAGTAGCGATAAAGAGGGTGAGATGCCCTCTCGCCGAAAGACCAAGGGTTCCTACGCAATGCTAATCAGCGTAGGGTAAGCCGGCCCCTAAGACGAGCCCGAAGGGGGTAGTCGATGGGAACCACGTTAATATTCGTGGGCCTGAAGATGTGTGACGGTTCGTGGAAGTAGTTCGTTCTTATTGGATTGGACGGGCTGCCAAGCGGATCCAGGAAATAGCCTCTTCATATAGACCGTACCCGAAACCGACACAGGTGGTCAGGTAGAGTATACCAAGGCGCTTGAGAGAAGTATCCTGAAGGAACTCGGCAAATTGCCTCCGTACCTTCGGAAGAAGGAGGCCCTGAATCGAGGCAACTCTTTTCAGGGGGCACAGGCCAGGGGGTAGCGACTGTTTAGCAAAAACACAGGACTCTGCTAAGTCGGCTTCAAGACGACGTATAGGGTCTGACGCCTGCCCGGTGCTGGAAGGTTAAGAGGAGGAGTGCAAGCTCCGAATTGAAGCCCCAGTAAACGGCGGCCGTAACTATAACGGTCCTAAGGTAGCGAAATTCCTTGTCGGGTAAGTTCCGACCTGCACGAATGGCGTAACGACTTCCCCACTGTCTCCAGGATATGCTCAGCGAAATTGAATTCTCCGTGAAGATGCGGAGTACCCGCGGTTAGACGGAAAGACCCCGTGCACCTTTACTGCAGCTTTAGAGTGGCATTAGGAAAGAACTGTGTAGCATAGGTGGGAGGCTTTGAAACTTGGGCGCCAGTCCGAGTGGAGCCAACCAGTGAAATACCACCCTGTTGTTTTCTGATGTCTAACCTAGGTCCGTTATCCGGATCAGGGACCCTCTATGGCGGGTAGTTTGACTGGGGCGGTCGCCTCCTAAAGAGTAACGGAGGCGCGCGATGGTAGGCTCAGGACGGTTGGAAACCGTCTGCGAGAGTGCAATGGCATAAGCCTGCCTGACTGCGAGACTGACGAGTCGAGCAGAGACGAAAGTCGGTCATAGTGATCCGGTGGTCCCTCGTGGAAGGGCCATCGCTCAACGGATAAAAGGTACGCCGGGGATAACAGGCTGATGATTCCCAAGAGCTCATATCGACGGAATCGTTTGGCACCTCGATGTCGGCTCATCACATCCTGGGGCTGGAGCAGGTCCCAAGGGTTTGGCTGTTCGCCAATTAAAGTGGTACGTGAGCTGGGTTCAGAACGTCGCGAGACAGTTTGGTCCCTATCTGCCGTGGGCGTCGATACTTGAAAGGAGTTGCCCCTAGTACGAGAGGACCGGGGTGAACGTACCTCTGGTGTACCAGTCATGCCGCCAGGCGTGCCGCTGGGTAGCTATGTACGGACGGGATAACCGCTGAAAGCATCTAAGCGGGAAGCCTCCCTTAAGATAAGGTATCTTCGAGTCGTGATAGACCATCACGTTGATAGGCTGGGTGTGGAAGCGCGGTAACGCGTGGAGCTAACCAGTCCTAATAACTCTGATCATGCTTGATGAATCCCACCATCAACGTCAGCCCTGCGAAGGGAAGCGTTGACGGACGATTGATCAGCCAGATCAACGCCTATACGTATCGCATCGATTTAAACCCGCACGCCGCGCCGGCTTCATTGCTTGGTGGTCATAGCACCTGTGACCCACCCGATCCCATCTCGAACTCGGCCGTGAAACCAGGTAGCGCCGATGGTACTAGTGCTTAAGCACTGGGAGAGTAGGTCGCCGCCAGGCATTGCAGCCGGCGCTGTGCGCGGGATAACCCATTCACTTGTCAGAGGGCCGCCCATCAGGGTCGGCCCTTTTGGCGTCTCTGACGTCAGCAAAACGGTGCCGCGGGGTGGAGCAGTCCGGTAGCTCGTCAGGCTCATAACCTGAAGGTCGTTGGTTCAAATCCAACCCCCGCAACCAGTTTTCGAAGAACCGCCCTCCGGGGCGGTTTTTTTGTGTCTCGAATGGACAGCCCGCCGGGGCGTCCGGAGGCCAAAGGTCTCCCGCAGGACCGGTCAGCCAGTGCCTTTGCTTTCCCGCGCAGATGCACGAAAGCGGCGTTCACGGGCACTCGGCGGCGACCCGGTGACAAAGCCCCTGCCGATTCCGGCGACTTCGGTCCCACCGGGGCGCACGCTCCCCTGCCAGAGTTGGTCCGGCGTCCGGGGTAGGAACGTGCGCCTGGCGGGGAAAGGCCCGGTCGAAGCTTTCGAGAGAGTCTGCGCGTCGCAGCCGGTTGGCCATGCGCCGTTTCTCCCGAGGGAACTACCAGACTGCCTTCAGCGGTTGGTAAATCAAGCGCCGGGATTATCGGCGATCGCAACGAGATCGGCGGATCGTGCAATCGCGGCGATTCCACGCTTGCCGTCGGTGCGGTCGAGCTGGACGATCACGTCGATCACGCTCGCCGCGTATTCGAGCGTGTCCTGGCGGCTCAGCCCGATCCCGGTCTGCATCACCATTAGCGACAATTGCTCGAGCGCGCCGCGCACCGAATTGGCGTGGATGGTAGAGAAGCTGCCCGGATGGCCCGTGTTGATGGCGCGCAGGAAGGACACGCTCTCGGTCCCGCGCAATTCGCCGAGCACGATCCGGTCGGGGCGCAGGCGCAGCGCGGCCTGAAGCAATTCGTTGGCGGTGACCTTGGCCTCGCCCAGCTCGCCCTTCACGGCAACCAGGCCGACGCCATTCTCGCCCGGCAGTTTCAGCTCGGGCGTGTCCTCGACCAGCACCACGCGCTCCTCTCCCGGAATCTCGCCGAGCATGGCGTTCAGGAAGGTGGTCTTGCCGGTCGAGGTACCGCCCGAGACGAGGATCGTCTTTCGTGCCTGGATCGCTGCGCGGAGGAATTCGATCGGCTGCTGCTGGTGATCTGGAAAGTCGGGCTCCACGTGTTGCCCGAGGGGGCCGTGGTCATAGGCGTCGAGTGGCAGGTCGAGGCGGCGATGCCGGCGGATCGCCATGCACCAGTGCTTGCGCGCGGCAGGCGGGCCGCAGAACTGGATTCGCGCGCCATCTGGCAGCGTCGCCCCGAGCAGCGGGTGCTCGCGATTGATCCCCTGGTGCGAGACCCGCGCGACCTGTTCGGCGAGACGCTGGACGAGGCGATCGTCGATCTCGCTCGTCTCGACCTTGCGCATCGGCCCGCGCAGCTCGGCGTCTTCGATCCAGACTTCGCCGGGGCGGTTGACCAGGATCTCGGTGACCGAATCCTTGTCGAGCCATTGGCGGAAGGGCGCGAGATAGGCGTCGAGATAGACGCTGCGCGCATCGGCACCGATTTCGGGCGGCGTGTCCGGGCCTTCGCCGTCGGCCGAGATCGGCGCGTCCATCGCTCAGCGTCCCGTGGCGACGGTCGAGAAATCGAGGTCGCGCGCGGTGAAGACGCGGATCGGCTCGCCCTGCTTGACGCGAATGGTCGGGCCGATCTCGCCGTTCTGCTGGAGCGCGGTGGCCGCAGCGCTCTGGCCGCCGCCGAGGACGACGCTCGCCCCGCCGCCCGCGATCGCGGTCAGCCCGCCGATCACCGAGAGCAGGATCGCCGAGCCGAAGCGCTGGAAGAACTTGTTGTCGACGTCGCCGGCGAGCCCGGTGGTGCCGTCGAACCCGGTCCCGGGGGAGGCGAGGTCGACCGAGACGCCGTCGGGTTGGAGGAGCCGGGTCCACACGACATAGGCGCGCTTCTGCCCGGCCTGCACGCCGCTCTGGTACTGGCCGACGAGCCGCGAGCCGCGCGGGACGAGCACCCGCTTGCCGTCGAAACTGCGGACATCCTTGCTGACGACCGCACGGACATAGCCGGGCACGTCGGTGTTGATCGCGGTTTCGAGCACGGCGGGAATGAGCGTGCCCTGCGCCACCGTGGTCGACGGATCGATCGACCGCGCTGCGCGGGTCGGCGCGCCGCCCACGCCGCCGATCCGCGAGGCAAAATCGCTTGCGTTGCCGCCGCCGGGGGTCGGCGGGGCTCCGGCGGCTGCTGCATCGGCGGCTTCGGCAGCGGCGGCGGCGCCGGGCGCGCGCCCGACGTCGTACACCACGGTGGGCGAAGAATAGGGATTGCCGATCGGGGCGGTCTGCACCGTCGGTACGCTCGATGTCGTGGCGGTATAGACCGGGGCGGGCGAGGCTGCAGGCGGTCCTGCCGCTTCGGCCGGCTGTGCCGCCGGAGGTTGGACGATCGGCTGAGCTGGTTCGCCCGTCGCGATACCGGACACCTGTTCGTCCGGCTGACCTCCGCCGATCCCTTGGGCGTTGCGCTCGGTATCGGGATTCTGCAACGCCCACAGCGTCACCGCCCCGAGCGCCCCGATCGCAATGATGCCCGCGGCAAGGCCGAGGCCGTCGCTCGCGCCCTTGCGCTGGGTCACCGCGGGATAGGAATTGCGGCGCGCGAGATCGGTATCTTCGAGATCCATCGCGTCGCGCGGGTCGACCGCGTCTTCGGTGGCGGCATCGCGCATCATCGGCTCCCCGCTTCGGCGCTCACCCGCGGCGGGCCAGCATAGAACAGTTCGGCAAGATCGTCGCCGCTGCGCAGGACGATCAGCCCGGGTACGCCTTCGACCACGATCGTGTCGCCGCGCAGCGTGTAATTGGCGGGGCCTTCGTCGCCCTCGTCGTTGCGCAGCAGGATCGCCGGGATCGCGCGCTCGGGATCCCAGACAAGGAAGGTCGCCTCAGCGTCGTTGTAGATCCGTTCCGGCATCAGCACCGCCGCTCCGCGGCGCGACCACTGCGTATTGAGCGTCGCGGGATCGACCACCGCATAGGGATCGCTGGCGGCGGCGAGCTCGGCCGCGGTCGCGCGGGCAGCGGGGCTCGCGACGGTCTCTTCGGCCTCGGCTTCGTCGGGATAGATGAAGCTCAGCATATAGACCGGCGGGTTGCGCGGGTTGCTGACGAGGTCGAACAGATAGGTGCGCTTGCTCGTCACCACGGTCATGTTGGTCGACGCGATTTCGGACAGGGGTTTGACGAAGACGCGGTCGGCACCTTTGTTCGGCGTGACCTGCCAACTGTTGGAATCGCCGATTCCGATATTCTCGATCACTTCGTCTTCGCCAAAGACGATCATCGCCTGGACATTGGTGCGCCCTTCGAGCCGGACCACGCGATCCTCGTCGTAGAACACCTCGACCAGGCGCGGATCCTGCGCGCGCACGTCGGTAGCTGACGCGATCAGCGCCAAGAGCAGGGCTGCGACCACCCGCATCATCGTATCATCTCCGGTTTCCTGGCTGCGGACGGCGCGCGAAAGCGGCTGCCGATCCCGTGGGTTCGTGATGGTGTGCCGGCACTGTCGCTCGATCCGGCTGCGACGCCCGCGGCGCGTTCGGTGACGGTGCGGATCTCGGTCCGGTTCGACATGCCGCCGGAGTCGTTGGCGGCATTGGCGGCCATGATCGCGGCAGGCATGCGCGCGCGCTCGGCGGTGCCCGAGACGGACGACGCGGCCTGCGCCGCCGCCGGTTCGCGGGCCTGTGCATTGGTGCCGGCTGTGGTGTTGGTGATCACGGTACGGCTCTCGCTGCGATCGCGGGCGAGGCCGAACACGGTCCACCCGGCGACCATCGTCGCCGAGACCTTGAGTACCAAGATCATCAGCGCGACATGGACCGCGCCGATCAGGAAGAACGCCATCGCAGCGCGCGGATCGATATTGCCCTGCTGGGTGGCGAGGCTCGAGATCACCGGCACGGCGAGTTCGAGCATGACCCCGCCCGCGAGCACCGCGAACAGCGGCGCGAGCGCGAGCATGGTCAGTCCCTTGATCCAGCCGACGAACAGCCCGCGCGTCCCTTCGAAAAGGACGAGGCTGACGAAGATCGGGCCGAGCGCGACCAGCACCGCGAGCGCGATCTTGGCCGTCACCAGCACGCCGACCGTCCCGAGCAACAATAGCGTCCCGCCGAGCCACAGCAGGCCGGTCGGCGAGAACACCGAAATGTCCTGCCCGGCACCGCCCGCCCCGGCGATCTCGCCGATCGTGAGGAAGGTGATGTCGATCTTGTCGGCGAAGGTGGCGGTGGCCGATCCGTCGATCCCGGTGATCACGCTGGCGAGATAGTCGGGCGAGAGCACGAAGACGTTCCACACCAGCGCCTGGAAGGCGAGCCAGCTCGAAGTCAGCACGATCACCAGCACCAGCGTCGCGAAACGCGGGGTGAGCTGCGAAATGCCGAGCCGCGTGCGGCCGGTCATCAGCGCGATCCCGAACAGCGCGACGAACAGCGTGAAGAAGATCGTCAGCGCGGGGACGAGTTCGCCGCCCGGGCCGAACAGCCGCGCGAAGGCGGCCTGGGCCATCTCGCCCGCGACGCAATCGACCCCGCGCAGCGCACCGGCGAGCCCGCCGGCGATACCGTCGGTGTAGAGATCGCAGGACGAGGCGGCGGCGGCGGTCGTCACTCGGCTGCCTCGGGCATGTCGCTGTCGTGCTCGATGCCACTGTCGCCGGGCCACGGATGCCCGGTCAGGTGCGGATACCAGGCCGCCGGATCGTCTCCGAGTTCGGCGCGGAGATTGTCGAGCTTGCGCACCGAGGCCTCGCGGCCCGACAGCACGGTCAGCACTTCGGGCGCGCCGCCAAGGTCGAGCCGCACCACCACGCTCGCATTGGGCTGGCGCACGAGGAAGCAGCGGCTATGCGCGGGCAGCGTCTTGATCAGCGCGAGCTCGTGCTCGGTCAGGCCGAAGCCTTCGGAATAATCCTCGGCGCGGGCGCGCGGGTTGGGGGTGAAGACCAGCGTCGCGGTCTGTTCGACGAGCGCGGTCGATATCTTCGAATCGAGCGCGTCGCGCGCGCTCTGCGTGGCGAAGCCGACCAGCGCGTTGCGTTTCCGCAAGGTCTTGAGCCAGTCGCGGATGCGCGCGGCGAAGACCTCGTCGTCGAGCGCCTTCCAGCCCTCATCGATCAGGATCATCGTCGGATGCCCGTCGAGCCGTTCCTCGATCCGGTGGAACAGGTACATCATCGTCGGCGTGCGCAGGCGCGGGCTTTCGAGCAATGCGGTCATGTCGAAGCCGAGCACGCGGCGTTCGAGATCGACCTCGTCGCGCTCATTGTCGAACAGCCAGGCATGTTCGCCGTCCTCGATCCAGGCCGAGAGGCGGTCGGCGAGGTCGCCGGGTTGCGGGCGGCGCGTCCCGGCGAGCAATTCGCGGAAATGCCGCAGGCGCCGCAGGCGCGGGTCGTTCTCGTAAGTCGCGTCGACCGCCGCTGCGATCGTGCCCAACTCTTCGGGCCCCTCGGCATTGAGCATCACGCCCAACCAGTCGCGCAGGAAAGCCTTGTTGGCTGGGGTCTCGGGCAGCATCAGCGGGTTGAAACCGGTCGGCTCGCCCGGGCTGATCCGGTCGTAGCGCCCTCCGATCCCGCGAATGAAAATCTCAGCGCCGCGATCCTTGTCGAACAGGATCGTGCGGGGGCTGAACTTCTGCGCCTGCGCGGCGAGGAAGTTCATCACCACGGTCTTGCCCGACCCCGACGGGCCGATAACCGAGAAATTGCCGAGGTCGCCGGCGTGGAAATTGAAGAAGAACGGAGTCGAGCTGGTGGTCTCCAGCAGGGCGACCGCATCGCCCCAGTGATTGTTCTCCGCCCGCCCCAGCGCGAAGCCGTGCAGCGACCCGAAGCCCGCCATGTTGGCGGTCGAGATCATCGCGCGACGCACGATATACTGCTCGTTGCCGGGGAATTGCGCCCAGAAGCCCGGCTCGAGATTGGTGTCCTCGCGCACCGCGATCGCGCCGGTATCGGCCAGCGCGGCGCCCACCGCCGCGGTCGCCTCGTCGAGTTCGGGAAGGGTGGGTGCCTTGACCAGCACCGAGAGGTGGTGGTCGCCGAACCCGACCGAACCCGCGCCGAGCTGGTCGCGCGCCGACAGCATTTCCGCGCGCTCGCTCGCCGCTTCTTCGTCGGCCGAGCGCAGGCGGCGCAGGGCGAGGTCCATCCGCTCGCGCGCGGTCTGGCGCTCGTTGGGCGCGTAGCTCTCGGTCACCGTCATCTCGAACGGCAGCCGCAGGAGGTTGTCGAGCAGTCCGGGCGCGGTCGCTTCGGGGTATTCCTTGAGGCTCATCAGCGAGCCGAAATCGGTCGCGCCCGCACCGCGCAATTCCATCGCATCGAGCCCGAAGCTGGCGCGCCGGTAGGGGATCATCTGACCCAGATCGACATGGGCCTCGGGCGTGCGGACGGGCCGCATCTCGCCATTGTAGAGCGCCGAAAGCAGTTCGAGCGGCTCGGAGAACCGGCGGCCGTCATTGCCGCCATATTCGCCGAGAATGCGCGCGCCGTAGGGCTGGAGCGCGGCGACCAGCCCGGTCGCGGCGGCGCGCAACGCGCGCATTTCCTTGACGTCGGCGACGATTTCGCGACTGCCTTTGCGCTTCCAGGCCCGGCTCAGCCGCTCGGCGATGCCCGCCTTGCCGCGCGCGGGGCGGCGGATCAGGGTGATGAACTGGTCGTTCACGAACAACTTGCCGCCCGACAGCAGCTGGCGGTGGCGGCGGTCGATATGCGCCGAGAGCGGATCGTCGAACTGCGCGTCGAGTTCGACTTCGACCCGTCGCCGGATGACGTGGTGGTAGAGCACGAAGCGCGCATCGAGCGTCGAGCGCAGGATCACCTCGCGCGTGGCGGCGTGGGCGTTGAGTGCGTCCGAATCCTCGGTCTCGAACAACAGGCCGGGGACCTGGATCGACTGCATCAGCGCGCCGTCGCGCAGCAGCACGGTCTCGCCGTCCTCGAGCCGCAGATAGGGCAGGCGATCGCCGGCCAGCGCTTCCTTCGCGCTCCAGCCTGCCGCTCCGATCCACTTGCTCATAGAATTGCTCCGAAGTCCCGCATGGGACGCATTGTCAGGGCGCGTAGCTGTTGCAGCCCCAGCGCTTCCAGTTGCGCACGCGCGGCGTCTTGCTCACCTTGGTCAGCCAGAGATCGAACACGCGCGGCTCGCGCAGGCAGGCGAAATAGCCGATCAAATGCATCACCACGGCGACCGGGAGGATGATCCAGTTGCGGAAGATCAGGAAGGCCTCGACGGTGACGACCGCGTTGATGATGAAATAGTTGAACGTCACGCCCATGAACATCTGCGGCCGGGTGAGGGCGCGATGGACGGGGGCGCGAACGAGACCCGCCATGGCTCAGCCGCCTGCCGCGCTCTGGATGCCGCCGACGATCGAGGCCGCGCCGAACAGGATGAAGGTGCCGAGGATGACGGTCGCGCCGAAGCGCCAGTTCATCCGGCCGGTCAGCATCATGAAGCCGACCGCGGCGACCGCCATCACCGCAACCGCCGTGGCGACGCTGCCGAGCAGGGTGTCCTGCATCCAGCTCAGCGCACCGACGATCGGGCCCGATCCGGCGGGATCCTGCGCGAAGGCAGCGGTTGGAAGAAGCAGGACCCCGAGGGCGGCGGAAACGGACATCTTACGCATGGATGAAATCAACTCCGGGATTGGGCGGCCAACCGGCCCATGATGGAAGCTACATATAGCTGAGTTTCGCGGATCGCGGGTATGCCATTTACCCGCGCGACCCGCTCGGGCCCGCAATTATAGGCAGCGAGCGCGAGGGCGAGATTGCCTTCGAAACGGTTCAATTGAATGCGCAGGTAGCGCGCCCCGCCTTCGAGGTTCTGGAACGGATCGTGGATGTCCACCCCCATGTCGCGCGCGGTACCGGGCATCAATTGCGCGAGCCCCCGCGCACCGACCGGCGACACGGCCTCGTGGCGCCAGCGGCTTTCCTGCCACACCAGCGCGTCGATCAGCGAGGGCGATAGCTGGTAGCGGATCGCTAGCCCGGCGACATGCGCGCGGTAGAATTCGGGGACGGTCATGGGGACCTGCGCCAGCGCGGCTTCGAAATCCTCGCCGTCGACGCCGGGGGGCGGAGTGTACTGGCCTTGCTGCGGCGGCGGCCCGCCGACCTTCCAGCTGTGGCCTTCGGCACCGATCTCGATGACATCGGCCATGGCGGGCGTCGCGAACAGAGCCGACACGATTCCGGCCCCGCCGAGCGCGAGGCGCGGCAGGCGAGCAGGTTTGATCGTGATTGGCGCGAATCCCATTCGGCCCAGTCCTCCGTCCGAACGCGCATGGCTACCACATGTGACGCGCGCGTGACAATTTCCCTGCGCTTTGCGGCGCGTCGGCGGGGGCGATGCGACACGGATGTGCGCGAAGCCTTGATTGTTCTGGTTTTCCCGTAATTCCATCCTGCCGGCGGCGCCTGAACCGCGATTGAACCCGGTCGCTATGCCGTTCGCCGTTCGATCGCAGGCTTGAGACCGAGATGGCTGGCGAGGGCGGACAGGTCCTCCTCGGTGCCGGGACCGCACAGCGACATCGCCTCGGGCGGCACGGCGAGGACAAGTTTCTTGCCGTCGACGCGCAGCACGCTGCCGGCGAGCGAGGAGAGGGCTGCGCTGCCGAGTCGGCGCAGCAGGCGAATGCCGAGCCCCCAAGCCACACCCTCGGCGAGATCGTTCTCGCTTGCGAGCAGCGCGAGTTCGTCGGGCAGCTTGGTCCGCCCGGTCTGCGCGAGCAGCGCGGCGGCGAGCTTGGCGCGATCCCCCGGCTCGAGCCCGATCCAGCGCTTGTGGAGCGCCCAGTCGAGCGCGTGTCGGCGACGGATATTGGGCTCGAGTCGCTGGCTGGCCAGCGCGAGCATCGCGGTGACGAGGCGAAGCCGTTCGGTGCCCTCGGCGCGCGCGCCGGGCAGCCCCGAGATCCACCCGGCGACCATCGCCCCGGTCTGTGCAGTCACGTCGCGGCGCGCGGCATAGGCGGTGACCGCCGAAATCAGCGGATCCTGCACCCGCAATTCGCGGGGCAGGCGCTGCATCAGTAGGCCCTCGCGCAGGCCCCAGGCGGAAAAGACCACCCGATCGGGTTCGAATTCGCCCAGCAGCGCGCCGACCAGCGCCGAGGCGTCGCCGATCATCTCCTTGCGCGAAGAGGATATCTCCTCGATCCCGGCGATCTTGTCTGTCTCGCGGCGGGCGAAGCGCTTGGCGATGCGGCGCGCGTCCCCGGCCTCGAGCACGAAGCCGTGCGGATCTTCTAACGGCGACTTCATCTCGATCATCGCGAGCCGCCCAAATGCACGCAGCGTCCCGCCGACAAGGTAGAGCGTTTCTCCCTTCGCCGCGCGAAAGCCGGACTTTTCGATGACCTTGGCGATCGCCGCCTTCTTGCCCTTGTTGGCCGGCAGGCTGGGGAGGCGCAGCGTGCCGAGCGGCAAGGTCGTGCCGTTGCCGCGATTCTCGTGGTCGATCTCCATCAGCTCGAGACTGCCGCCCCCGAGATCCGCGACCACGCCGCGCGCGTCGGGAAAGGCGCCGAGCACGCCGTCGGCGCTGGCCTGAGCCTCTTCGTTGCCGCTGAGGAGCCGTGGTGCGAAGCCCAGTTCGCGGACTTTTTCGAGGAAATCCGCGCCGTTCTTCGCGTCGCGCACCGCGGCGGTGGCGACCGCCTCGACATCATCGATCCGAAGCTCTTCGATCAGGCGTGCGAAGCGGCGCAGGACATCGAGCCCCAGCTTCGCCGCCTTGCCCGGGATCTTGCCCGTGCGAGACAGGTCGCGGCCGAGGCGCGCCACCGTCTTCTCGTTGTGGAGCACATGCGGTGCGCGCGGCGGATTGCCGTAGACCACCATGCGGATCGTGTTCGACCCGATATCGATGATCGCGCGCGGTCTCTCGCTATCGCGCTTTCCGCTTCGGTTCATTCGGCGCTTTCGCGGCGGAGCGAGAGGCGGGGAACGTCCTTGTTCTTCTTGAGCGCGCCGCCGCGTCCCGAGAGCGAAGGATTCTCCATGAAGTACCGGTGCAGGTTAAAGGGGTTGTCGCCTCCCTCGAGCCGTTCGTAGCTGCCATCGGCCTGCAACCGCCAGCTGCGCTCGGTGTCGAGCAAATTGGCCAGCATGACCTGTTCGAGCACCTGGTCGCGCACGGTCTTGTTGGTCATCGGGACCATTGTCTCGACCCGGCGATCGAGATTGCGGCTCATCCAGTCGGCCGAGGCGATATAGACCTTCGATTTCTTGCTCGGCATCATCTCGCCATTGGCGAAGGCATATATGCGGCCGTGTTCGAGGAACCGCCCGATCACCGATTTGACCGTGATATTGTCCGACAGGCCCGGGACCTCGGGGCGCAGGCAGCAGATCCCGCGCACCACCAGGTTGATGCGCACCCCGGCCTGACTTGCCTCGTAGAGTTTCTCGATCATCTTGCGATCGGCGAGCGCGTTCATCTTGGCCCAGATCGCCGCGGGTTTGCCCTTGGCCGCGTTGGCGATCTCGGCGTCGATCAACTGGTAGACGGTCCGCCGCAACCCGCTGGGCGAGACCGCGATGCGCTCGAGGTTTTCGGGCTCTACATAGCCGGTGATGAAGTTGAATAGTTTCGCAGCGTCGCGGCCCATTGCAGGATCGGCGGTGAAGTAGCTGAGATCGGTGTAAACCTTGGCGTTGACCGGGTGGTAATTGCCGGTCCCGAAATGGCAGTATGTGCGGAAGCTGGTGCCTTCCTGCCGGACAACCATCGAGACCTTGGCGTGGGTCTTCCAGTCGACGAAACCGTATATCACCTGGACGCCCGAGCGTTCGAGCTCGCTCGCCCAGTGGATGTTCTGCTCCTCGTCGAAGCGTGCCTTCAATTCGACCACCGCGGTGACGGACTTGCCCGCCTCGGCGGCCTCGATCAACGCGCCGATGATCGGCGATTGCGAGCCGGCGCGATAGAGCGTCTGCTTGATCGCGACGACATCGGGATCGCGCGCGGCCTGGCGCAGGAAATCGACCACCACCTCGAAGCTCTCATAGGGGTGGTGGATCACGATGTCCTTTTCGCGGATCGCGGAAAAGGCATCGCCATCATGCTCGGCGATCCGCTCGGGGTAGCGCGGGCTGTAAGGCTCGAACTTGAGATCGGGCCGATCCTCTTCGACGATTCGCTCGAGCGCGGCGAAACCGATCAGACCGCTCTTCTCGTCGACCGTCGCCTGCGCCAGGTAAAGCTGTTCGCGCAGCAGGGTCTCGGCTTCCTCGTCGAATCCCTCCTCGATTTCGAGGTGGACGACGTCGCCCCGCCGGCGTCGCTGGATCGCGCTGCGGAAATAGCGCACCAGGTCTTCCGACTCTTCCTCGACCTCGATGTCGCTGTCGCGGATCACGCGGAACAGACCGTCTCCGCGCAGCTTGAAGCCGGGGAACAGCAGCGTCGCATGGCGCCGGATCAGGTTCTCGATGCTGATATACTTGGTGTCGCGGCCCGGAATGCGGATGAAGCGCGGCAGATTCCCGGGGATCAGCACCATCTCGACCAGCGATACCCCGTCGCTCTTGCGCTTGAGGTTGAACAGCAGGCCGAGCCCGAGATTGGCGACGAAGGGGAAGGGGTGTGCGGGATCGACCGCCTGCGGGGTCAGCACCGGCAGGATGTTCTCGGTAAAGTAGGTCTCGAGCCACGAGCAAGTCATGTCGTCGACCGTGCTGCCGTCGATCACCTCGATGCCGTTCTCGGCCAGTTCGGTGCGAAACTCGTCCCACACCGCGTCCTGTTCGCGCTCGATCCGCTCGAGCTCGTCGTTGATCTTTTCAAGCTGCTGGCCCGGGGTCATCCCGTCGAGCGACAATTCGTCGATCTTGCGCTTGGCCTGCCCCATCAGCCCGGCGACGCGGACCATGATGAACTCGTCGAGATTGCTCCCCGAGATCGACAGGAAGCGCAGGCGTTCGAGCAGCGGGTAGTCGCGATTGCGCGCCTCGGCGAGCACGCGGCGGTTGAAGGCCAGCCAGCTCAGTTCGCGATTGAAGAAATGTTCGTTCTCGAACGAGTTCGCATCCTCGGCACCTTCGGATGCAGGCGCTGCAGGGTGGAGGGGCGTCAACTCGTTCACATTCCAACGCTTGCGCGCGGGATGCGACATTTTCAAGACATTGCTGCGATCAGCCGAGCGCCGCGGCGGCGCGGGCAAGCGCCTCGATGTCGTGCGGCGCGGCACCCTTGGGCGCAATCCAGCTGCCTCCGACACACAACACCGGATCGAGCGCCAGCCAATCGGGCGCGCTGGCGGCGGTGATCCCGCCGGTGGGGCAGAAGCGGCATTGGCCGAACGGTCCCGCGAGGGCCTTGAGCGCAGCGATCCCGCCATTCGCCTCGGCCGGGAAGAACTTGAAATGCGTCAGGCCGAGATCGAGCCCGCACATAAGGTCGCTCGCGGTGGCGATCCCGGGGAGGAACGGGATCTCGCGTTCGTTCGCCGCCTGGCCGAGGCGCTCGGTCAGGCCGGGCGAGACGATGAACTCGCTGCCCGCATCGATCGCGGCGTCGAGCCCGTCGGGGTCGATCACCGTGCCTGCTCCGACGATCGCGCCCTCGACCTGTTTCATCGCACGGATCGCGTCAATTGCCGCAGGTGTCCGCAAGGTCACCTCGAGCACGCGCAGCCCGCCCGCCACCAGCGCCTCGGCCAGCGGCACGGCGTCGGCCGCGTCCTCGATCACCAGCACCGGGATCACCGGGGCGGTGCGCATGATAGTGCCGATGTCGGTCACGTATGCTCCTTGGCGAATGCCGCGGCGGCACCGAACAGGCCCGGCTCGGGATGGGTGATGATGCTGACCGGCTGCTGCTCCATCAGCTTGCGATAGCGGCCCTTGGCGGCGAAGCGCTCGGCAAAGCCCGATTGCGGGAGGATCTTCGCGAGCCTGAGGCCGAGCCCGCCCGCCAGCACCACCGGGCCTGGGCCGTGGGTCAGCGCGATATCGCCCGCCACCGCGCCGAGACACTGGCAAAATCGATCGAGCGCGGCTTCGGCAAGGCTGTTTTCGCCCGCCAGCGCCATCGTCCACAGCGCCTTGTCATCGCCCTGCGGCATCGGCCGACCCTCGATCTCGGCGATGGTCTCAAGGATCGGGCGGATGCCCGGCCCCGCGACCACGCGCTCGACCGAGACGCGGGTGTGGTCGCCCCGCAGCCGTTCGAGCAGCTTGTCCTCGATCCGGTCGAGCGGGGCAAAATCGGAATGGCCGCCTTCGGTCGCGAAGACATGGCCGCGCCCCCCGATCCGCGCGAGGATCGCGACGCCCAGGCCGGTGCCGGGGCCGATTACGCTTACGATCCCGTCTTCGGGCAGCGGGGCCTCCGGTCCGGCGACATGCGCGAGGTGTTCAGGTCCTACGGCATCGACCGCATGCGCGACCGCAGCGAAATCGTTGAGCAGCAAATGCGTGTCGAGACCGAGCTTGCTGTTCACCAGCGCGGGCCGGATGACCCAGGGATTGTTCGACAGCTTGATCAGGTCGCCCGCGATCGGCGCGGCCAGCGCGATGCTGGCGGCGCGGGGCAATTGCTCGCCGATCGCCTCGCCATAGGCTTCCCACGCGGTCTGGAAACTGGCGTGATCGGCGCAGGCCATCTTGGTCGGTTTGCCGAGCGAAGCGACTTTGCCGTCGGCCACTTCGGCTATCGCGAATCGGGCATGCGTGCCCCCGATATCGGCGGTGACGATGCGGGTCGGAGCACTCACAGCCCGGCCTCGAACAACATCGCACTGCCGCCGCGCTCGGCCTCGTCGGCATGGCGGCGCATCAGCGCGAACAGCTCGCGGCCCAGCCCGTCTTCGGCAGCTGGCGGCGTGGGCGTATCACGCAGGTTCCAGTCCTCGGCGTCGACCAGCGCTTCGAGCGTGCCTTCCTGTGCGCAGACGCGAACGAGGTCGTCATCGCGCAGCTTGCCGATCGGGCCTCCGCCGAGCGCCTCGGGCGAAAGGTGGATCGCCGCGGGCACCTTGCCGCTGGCGCCCGACATCCGGCCGTCGGTAACGAGCGCGACCTTGAAGCCGCGATCCTGCAACACGCCCAGCGGCGGGGTCAGTTTGTGCAATTCGGGCATCCCGTTCGCGCGCGGTCCCTGGAAGCGGACCACCACCACCACGTCGCGGTCGAGCTCGCCCGCCTTGAACGCGGCCTGCACCGCTTCCTGCGTGTGGAAGATGCGGCACGGCGCCTCGATGGTGTGGCGGCTTTCGTCGACCGCGCTGGTCTTCATCACCGCGCGGCCGAGATTGCCTTCGAGCAGCGCGAGCCCGCCATGGTCGGAAAACGCCGTCGCGGGCGGTCGCAGGATGGTTTCGTCGAGGCTCTTGGCAGGCGCGTCGTTCCAGACGAGCGCGCCATCGTCCAGCTCGGGGGTGCGGCCATAGAGGGTGAGGTCCGAATGCCACACGGTCATCACGTCCTTGTGCAGGAGGCCTTCGGCGAGCAATTCGCGGATCACGAAGCCCATGCCGCCGGCCGCCTGGAAATCGTTCACGTCGCCCGAGCCGTTGGGATAGACCCGCGCGACCAGCGGCACCGCTTCTGACAGTTCGGCGAAATCGGTCCAGTCGACGCTGATTCCCGCCGCGCGCGCGATCGCGGGGATATGGATCATGTGGTTGGTCGACCCGCCGGTCGCGAGCAGGCCGACGATCGCGTTGACCACCGCCTTCTCGTCGACGCAGCGACCGAGCGGGCGGTAATCGTCGCCCTCCTTGCCGATCCCGGCAACCCGGTGCGCGGCGGCCCGGGTCAGCTCCTGCCGAATCTTCGTGCCGGGATTGGGGAAGGCCGCGCCGGGAACATGGAGGCCCATCACCTCCATCATCATCTGGTTGGAATTGGCGGTGCCGTAGAAGGTGCAGGTCCCTTCGCCGTGATAGCTCGCGCTCTCGGCTTCGAGCAATTCGCCCTTCGAGGCCTTGCCCTCGGCATAGAGCTGGCGGACGCGCTGCTTTTCCTTGTTGGCAAGCCCCGACGGCATCGGCCCGGCGGGCACGAAGATCGTCGGCAGGTGTCCTGCGCGCAAGGCAGCCATCAGCAGACCGGGCACGATCTTGTCGCAGATGCCGAGCATCAGCGCGCCTTCGTACATCGCGTGGCTCAGCGCGATCGTGGTCCCCATCGCGATCGCGTCGCGGCTGAACAGCGACAGTTCCATCCCGTCCTGCCCCTGCGTGACCCCGTCGCACATCGCGGGGACGCCGCCGGCGACCTGTGCCGTCGCGCCGACCTCGCGGGCGAACAGCTTGATCTTCTCCGGGTAGCGATAATAGGGCGCGTGCGCCGAGAGCATGTCGTTATAGGCGGTGACGATCGCGATGTTGGTGGCGCGCGCCTCGCGGATCGTCGCCTTGTCCTCGCCGCTCGCGGCGAAGGCGTGGGCAAGGTTGCCGCAGGACAATGCCGAACGACGCGGGCTTTCCTCGCCCATGCGCTCGATCAGGTCGAGATAGCGTGTGCGCCCGTCGCGGCTCTTCTCGACGATCCGCTGGGTCACCTTTTCGATGGTCGGATCGAGGGTCATCAGAACAGGCCTTCGTAAACGGTCATGGTGGGCTGCAACTCCTCGAGGAAGCGACCCATCGGGTAGGGCGAGGCGGTGCCCTCGGCCAGCGCGCGGTCGAACACGGCGCGCTTGTCGCGGCCCGCAATCACCAGGATCAGCCGGCGCGAATCGGCGATCGCGCGCGGCGAGATACTCAGGCGTCCGACCGGTGCCCCGGCGGGCATCGGAAATGGATTGACGAACACGGTGTCGTCCTCGGTGGCGAAGGCACGCTCGTAATCCGGCCCGGGAAAGACGCTGGCGAAATGCCCGTCACCACCCATGCCCAGCCACAGCAGGTCGGCTGGCAGATCGACCACGTCGAGCGCGGACGGAGGGAGCGGGTCGGTTTCCGGATCGGGGAACAGGCCCAGCACCCGCGCCCCGGCGGGCTCGAAAACCTCACGCAGCTTGGCCGTGTTCGACAGCTTGTCGTTTTCTGGGACCAGCCGCTCGTCGACAGGGATGATCGTGACGTCGGCCCAGCCAAGATCCTCTTCGGCGAGACTGCGATAGATCGGGAACGGGCTGCTGCCGCCGCTCAGTGCGAGCAGGGCGGAGCCGCGTTTTTCGCGCCCGCTTGCGATCGCGCGGCGCATCTCGTCGGCGAGCGCGGCATGCAGTTCGTTCTGGTCGTCGAAGGTAAGGCGTTCGATCTCACTCATGCCAGCTGACCCCGTCGCGTTCGGTCAGCGCAATCCCCGCGCTCGGGCCCCAGCTGCCCGCGCTGTAGGGCTTGGCGGCAAGGCCGCTCTCGGCCCAGCCGGCGCGGATAGCGTCGATCCATTGCCACTGCGCCTCGACCTCGTCGCGGCGGACGAACAGCGTCTGGTCGCCTTCGATCAGGTCGAGGAGCAGGCGTTCGTAGGCGATGCGTCGGACGGTCCCGGCGAAGGCCTGGCTCAGCGACAGGTCGAGCGGCACCTCGCGCAGGATCACCTTCTCGCTGTCGAGTCCCGGTTCCTTGGCCATCACCAGCAGCCGGACATATTCCTCCGGCTGGAGCCGGATGACGAGCGTGTTGGCCTGCAACTGCCCGCCGCGCTTGCCGAAGATGTTGTGCGGCACGCAGCGGAACTGGACCACGATCTCGCTGCGCCGTTCGGCTAGCCTTTTGCCAGTGCGCAGGTAGAACGGGACGCCCTGCCAGCGCCAATTGTCGACATGGGCGCGCAGGGCGACGAAGGTTTCGGTGTCGGAGCTATCGTCGAGATCGGCCTCGTACGACCCGACCGCCTCGCCGCCGACTGCGCCGTCGGTGTACTGGCCGCGCACGCTTTCTTCCGGCCCGAGCGGGCGCAATGCGCGCAGGACCTTGACCTTCTCGTCGCGGATCGCGGTGCTGTCGAAATCGCCCGGCGGTTCCATCGCGGTGAGCGCGAGCAATTGCAGCATGTGGTTCTGCACCATGTCGCGCAGCGCGCCGGTCTCGTCGTAGAAGCCCGCGCGGCCTTCGAGCCCCACGGTCTCGCTGACGGTGATCTGGACATGCTCGATGTGCGCGGCGTTCCAGACCGGCTCGAACAGCATGTTGGCAAAGCGCAGCGCCATGAGGTTCTGCACCGTCTCCTTGCCGAGATAGTGATCGATCCGGAAGATCCGCTCCTCGGGGAAGACCGCGGCGACCGCATCGTTGATCTCGCGGCTAGAAGCGAGGTCGTTGCCGAGCGGCTTTTCGAGCCCGATGCGGACGTTATTGCCAGCCAGCCCGGCCGATTCGAGCCCCTTGATCGTCGGCTCGAACAGGAACGGCGCGGTGGAAAGAAAGATCGAGAGGCCGCCCGACGTGTCGCCGACCTTCTCGGCCAGCGCATCGAATCCCTCGATCGTCGAGGCGTCGAGCGCTTGGTAGCTCAGCCGCTCGGGAAAGCTCTCGAGCGCTTTCGGATCCTTGCGATCCTCGGGAAGGTGTTCCTCGAGCGCCTCGCGCGCCATCTGGCGGAATTCATCGTCCGACATCTCCGATCGCGCGGTGCCGATGATCTGCAGCTCGTCGGGCACCAGCCCGTCGGAATGCAGCGCATAGAGCGAGGGCAGGAGCATCCGGCGCGCGAGGTCGCCGGTCGCGCCGAACAGCAGCAGCTTGGAAGAAGTCTCGCCGGGGGCGGTCATCGGAGTCCTTTTCTCATATGGAGACTACGCGCCAGCCCCCCGGTCGGGTCCTTTGGGTCTAGCGGGGTCAGGCCGGGCGGCGCGCGTAATATCCGAAGCCGGCAATGATCGCATAACAGATCGCCGGCAGTACCAGCGCGAAGGCGAGGCTGCCGCTCGCATCGGCGATCACCCCGAACAGCAGCGGCACGACCGCGCCGCCGAAGATAGCGACGTTGATGATACCCGATCCGTCGGCCGCTCGCGGGCCGAGCTTTTCGCAGGCCAGCGAGAAGATTGTCGGGAACATGATCGAGTTCATCAGGCCGCAGGCGAGCAGGCTGTAGGCCGCGATTTCGCCGGCGGAGTTGGCCGAGATCGCAATCAGAAGAATCGCACCGATCGCGTTGAAGGCCAGGATCTTGCCCGGCGAAAACACCCGCAGCAGGCCCGAACCGATGAAGCGCCCCACCATCGCGCCGCCCCAGTAGAGGCCGATCATCCAGCCGATAACGCTTTCGGGCTGGCCGAGCACGCGCTCGAGCGCGAGATAGTTGATGATGATCGAGCCGATTGCGACTTCGGCGCCGACATAGAGGAAGATACACAGCGCGCCGTAACCGAAGCGGGTGCGCTTCAGGAGGTCGAGCCCGGCGAGGCCCGAGGAGGCTTCGTGCTTCTCGCCCTGCAGGCGGTTGCGGAACGCCCAGACCGCGAGCGCGACCAGCCCGATCAGCACGGCGAGGCCGAGATAGCCTTGCCAGATCGCTTCGCTTTCGGCCTGGCGGTAGGCGATCAGTTCCGCGCCCGACAACTGGTCGGCGGTCACGTTGGCGAGGCTGCCGAGGATCACGGCGGCGCCGACGATCGGGAAGACCGTGGTGCCGAGCGAGTTGAACGCCTGCGCGAAGGTGAGGCGGCTATGCGCGGTCTTCTGCGGGCCGAGCAGCGAGATCAGCGGGTTCGCGACGACCTGCACGATCACCACGCCGCTGGCGAGGATGAACAACGCGCCGAGGAACAGCGCGTAGGTCGCGGTCTGGCTCGCCGGGATGAACAGCAGGCAGCCGAGGATCATCAGGCACAGGCCCGCCACCGCGCCGCGCATATAGCCGATCCGCTTGACCAGCTTGGCGCCGGGGATGCCGATCACGAGGTAGGCGGTGAAGAAGCAGAACTGCACCAGCATCGCCTGGGTGTAGTTGAGCGTGAACAGCTCTTTCAGCTTCGGGATGATCACGTCGTTGAGCGAGGTGATGCCACCGAAGATGAAGAACAGGCCGAAGACGAAGAACTGCAGGCCCGGTGCGTTGATGTGGGTGCCTTCATCCTCGAGCGGTTGCGGATCGGTGCTGCTCGATACGTCGGGTGCAAGTGCCATGGTTATTCCCTCTCCCTCGCTCACCCCGATCTATGCGCGACGGGGCGTGCGTCCAAATCAATTCATGTCAGTCCGATCACGGGCGATCAGAACGAACACTCGGCGCCCTCGGGCATGTCCTGCCGCACGATTCGCGCGATCTTCAACGTTAGCGGCGCGTCGGAGGTGATCGCGATGCGGTCGCCGAGCTCGGGCGCGCATCGTTCGGTGATGATCATCTCGCGCCAGCCCTTGCCCGCGCTCAGCGCGAAATTGCGCGTGATGTCGATCTCGGTCTCGCCGACGGTCAGCGTGACCTTGCCCGCGGGCTGCGCCGGCAGGTCATAGAGGATGCGGTAATCGCCTTTGCCTTCGCCGGCCTGCGTCAGCGACAAGGTCGCTCCGGGGCCGAACACCACTTCGCGCGCGTCTTCCTGCCGGTCCTTGTCCACACCGCGGGCGACCACGCCGGCACCTTCTCCACGCAGGTTCGGAAGGCGGGTCTCGCCGGCATAGGCGGTGATGCCGCTGGCGAGCCGGCCGAGATCGTACCAGGTCGCCGCCGAGCCCTGCGCCAGATAGCTGCATTCCTCCGACAGTTCGGCGAGCGGGGCGGTGTCGGTGAGCGAGCGGCCGTAACCGACGCGGAAAAGCGCACCCCCGGGACCGTTGACCGGGGCACCGCCGCACTCGGCGGGCCAGCTAAAGGACAGTCGCCCGGTCGCTTCGCGCTTGCCGAACAGGATGTCCGACACGCCGCCGCCTTCGCTGCCCGGCAGCCACGACGCGACGAACGCGTCGGAGGCGTTGATCTCGCGGTTCATCCACAGCGGGCGGCCCGACAGGAACAGCGCCACGGTGGGCACACCCGCTGCCTCGTACTTGCGCAGTAATTCGAGGCCCTCGGTGTCCTCGAATACCATGGTCTTCCGGTCGCCGACGAACTCGGCATAGGGTTCCTCGCCGAACACCACGATCGCGACGTCATGGTCGCCGATCGTCGCGTTGCCATCGGCCGACAGGGTGGCGCTGCCGCCCTGCGCGCGCGCCTCTTCGGCGATCGCGGCGTAGATCGAGGTGGCGTTGGGGAAATAGGAATTGTCGAGCTCGCCGCCGCCCTGCCAGGTCAGCGTCCAGCCGCCCGCGGCCTGCGCGATATCGTCGGCCGCGCTGCCTGCGACGATCACCTTCGCGCCCTGCTTGAGCGGCAGCACGCCGTTGTTCTTGAGGATGACCTGCGACTTGGCGACCGCTTCGCGCGCGAGATCGCGGTGCGGGGCCATGCCGAGCTTGCCCCATTCTCCGGCATTGGCACGCTCGGACGGCTTCCTCGCGTCGCGATCGAACAGGCCCATGCGGATCTTCATGCGCAGTACGCGGCCGACTGCCTCGTCGAGCCGAGCCATCGCGATCGTGCCGTTCTCGACCTGGCGCACGAGGTTTTCGAGCAGAGCCTTCCAGTCGTCGGGCACCATGTAGATATCGAGCCCGGCATTGAGCGCCTGCGGGCAATTATCGACCGTGCAGCCGGCGATCTGGCCGTGTCCGTTCCAGTCGCCCACGACCACGCCCTCGAAGCCCATCTCCTCGCGCAGCACGCCGGTCAGCAGCGCGCGATTGCCGTGCATTTTCACGCCGTTGATCGAGTTGAAGCTCGCCATCACGACTTCGACCCCGGCATCGATTGCGGCGGGGTAGGGGACCGCGTGGATCGCCTTCAGCGCGTCGATATCGCCGTTGACGTCGCCCTGGTCGACGCCCTGGTCGGTGCCGCCATCGGCGAAGAAGTGCTTGGCGGTCGCGACCACCCGGCCATCGCCGAGGAAGTCGCCAGCGCCCGGGCGGCCCTGCAGCCCTTCGACCAGCGCCGCGCCCATCCGGGCGACGATCTGCGGGTCTTCGGAATAGCTTTCGTAAGTCCGACCCCAGCGATCGTCGCGCGCGACCGCGACGGTGGGCGAGAAGTTCCAGTCGATCCCGGTAACCTCGATCTCGGTCGCGGTGGCCGCACCGATCCGGCGGACCAGATCGGTGTCGCGGGTCGCGCCGAGCCCGATATTGTGCGGGAAGATCGTCGCGCCGACGATATTGGTGTGGCCGTGCACGGCATCGGTGCCCCAGATCGTGGGAATGACCGGCTCGTCGCCCGGCAGTGGCCGGGTCGAGGCGAGGTACATTTCGTCGGCATAGCGCAGCCATTCCGAAGCGGCGGCGAATTCGTCGCCATAAGGGCCGCCATTGCCGCCATTGAGATAACTGCCGAAGCGGTAGCGCGCCATGTCCTCGGGAGTGAAGGAATTGACCTGCGGCTGGATCAGCTGCGCGACCTTGCGTTCGAGGCTCATCCGCGAGAGCATGTCCGCGACACGTGCGTCAACGCTGGCCTGGCTTGCCGCAGTTTGCGAACCGCCCGTCGATGCCACGGTTCCGGGCTGCGCTGCACATGCTGCCAGCGCAAGACACGCCCCCGATGCGAGAAGACGACCGACCATGCTTTTAAATCCTCCTGATTCTCACGAATGAGAACGTTCCCAATTGGAGGGATTGGCACGGTGCGGAGGCGAAGGCAAGCGCCGATATGGTTCAGCCGCGGGTACGCGCGGTGGCGAGCAGCAGGCTGGCGAGGAGTGCGAGGGCGGCAAGTACGGTGAAGAGCGCGTCGAAGCCGAAACCGGGGACCAGCGACAGCGTCAGCCACGGCATGATCAGCGAGGGCGTGGTGTTGGTCAGGTTGAAGAAGCCGAGATCGCGCCCGCGCGTCTGCGGTCGGGGCAGGACCCGCAGCGTCTGCGCCGAATGCAGCGCAAGGAAGATCGAGGCGACGAGGCCGAACAGGATATAGCCCCCGATCGCCGCCTCGCGTGTTTCGGCCAGCGCCATCAGCACCAGGCCGAGGCTCGCGACTGCCGCGGTCACTGCGAGCGGCAGGATCGGTCGGTCGACGCGGTCCGACCAGCGCCCCGCGAGAAGCGAAAACGGCACCGCGGCGACCAGCACCAGGCTGAAGATGCGCGCGGTATCGCTGTCGGTGACAGAGGCGTCGATGCTGCGGAACCAGTAGAGCAAATAGGCGAACAAGGCGGCTTCGGAGAGCTGGACCAGCAGGCGGGCCATCCACATGCGCGCGACGAGCGATCGCGGGCGGTCGGTTCGCGTCGAGGCCGGTACGGGGACCATCAGTTGCGGCATCGGCACCGGGCGCCCTACCAGCAGGACCGGGAGCACCATCGCGGCGGCCATCGCAACGACGAGCACCAGCCGTCCGTCGGCATCGGCGAGGCCCGGCCATGTCACCACCGCGCCTGCGAGCGCGCCGGCGGCCGGGGCGAAGGCGAGCAGCCCGCCGAGAAAGCCTTTCTGCGCATCGGGCACGAGATCGCCCGCCCAGGCGGCGAGCGGGGCCAACATCATGTTGAGCGCCAATTGCCACAGCACGATCAGCGCGATCAGCGCGGCGATATCGTCGGTTGTACGGACCGAGACGAGCAGGATCGAGGACAGCGCCAGTCCGCCGAGGATCCAGCCGCGTCGCGAGCCCGTCCGATCGCTCAGCCCGCCGAAGGCGATATTGGCGAGGCTGGCGGCGATCGCGCCCGCAAAGGCGGCGTAGGCCAGCGGTTCGACGTCCTCGGCGCCCGACAATTCGCTCATCCGCACCGGCAGCAGGATCGTCAGGAACGGAACGTAGGCGACCGCGCCACCGGCAGCCGCCAGCGCGTAGAGCCACAGGAAGCGCAGCGCCTGGCGTGGTTGGTCAGTCACACGTCACGTGCCGGAGGGCGGCGCGGCGGTCGACTGGCGCACCACGAGCTCGCCCGATACGACCACCGGCTGCTCGACCTCGTCCCCATCGCGATCGATCAGCAGTTCGACCGCACGCGCGATCGTCTTCGCGATCGGCTGGTCGATCGCGGTCAGCTTGGGGTTGGAAAAGCGCACGATCGGGGTGTTGTCGAAGCTGATCAGCGAAAGGTCGCGCGGGACCTCGAGCCCCTGTTCGTGCGCGACCTCGAGCGTCGCGAGCGTCATCTGGTCGCTCGAACCGATGATCGCGGTCGGGCGGTCGTCGAGCGCCAGCAGTTTGCGCGCCGCGGCAAGACCGCTGTCGAATCCGAAATCGCCGCGGACGCAAAGATCGTCGCAATCGAGGCCCGCTTCGCCCATCGTCCGTTCCCACCCCGCCTTGCGCCAGTCGGAGAGGCTGTACTCCTCGGAACCGGCGATGAAGCCGATACGAGTGTGGCCGAGTTCGAGCAGGTGGCGGGTCGCTTCTTCCGCCGCGCCGTCGTCGTCCATCGTCATCGCGATACCCGGGCCCGGCTCCTTCGACCCAATCCGGGCAAAGCGGATACCGCGTTCGGCTAGCAGGCCGGTGATCTGGGAATTTTCCGAGTGGGGCGGGGTCAGCACCACGCCATCGGGGTGCAGCGCGCTCAGCGCCGCGCCCAGTTCCCGCTCGACATGGTCGTCATGCGTGTCGACCAGTTCGATCAGCATGCGATAGCCGTGCTCGCTCGCGGTCAGCATCCCGCCGAGCAGCATCTGGTCGACCCAATCGCCGCCCTGGCGAGCGGTCCAGTCGGCAATCGTGCGCTCTCGGTCGTTGATCGCGAGGATCAGGTAGGACCGCGACCCGCTCATCCGCTGGGCCGCGATCGAGGGCACGTAGCCGAGCTTGTCGATGCTCGCCTGGACGCGCTCCTTCATCGCCGGGCGGACATTGGGTTCATTGTTGATGACGCGACTGACCGTCTGCAGGGAAACTCCCGCATCGGCGGCGACATGCTTGATTGTTACCGACTGGCGGCGACGCGCCATCTTGATCCCCCATCGATTGGCCCGGCATATCGGTGGCTGTCCAAGCCCCCGGGCACCCGAACTACCCGTATGCGGTCACGACGGAAAAGAAAACGGGTCCCGACCTTTCGGTGGGGACCCGCCTTCCCGCTGTGGACCAGGCGCACCCGACCTTAGAAGTCGAAGCGCACGAGGAAGGTAAAGCGACGGTCGTTGCGGAACGCCGAGCGCGTGATCCGCGTCCCGTCGAAATCGACCACCTGGCTCGTCCGCGTGACCTCGTCGAGCAGGTTCACGCCCTGCGCGCCGATTTTGATGTTGTCGGTCAGCTCGTAGAAGATCGACGCATCGAGTTGCCCGGTCGATTCCCCGTAGATCGGCGAGAACGGGAAGATCACGTCGCGCGGCGTCTGGAGGAAGTCCGACCGCCAGTTGTAGGCGGCGCGGGCCGACAGCGGACCCTTGTCGTAGAACAGCACGGCGTTGACCGTGTGCTCGGAAACGCCGGGCTGCGGCAGGTCGCCGAACACGTCGCCCGAGCTGCTGAAATCTTGGCTGTCGATATAGGTGTAGGTCAGCTGGGTGCCGAGCCCGTCGAGCGGCGCCGGGAGGAAATCCCACGCGTGCTGATACGCCACTTCGATCCCGCGCAGGCGCGCTTCGCCGAAGTTGATCGGACCGTTGACCTCGACGTCGGTGGTAACCCCCGAAGGGCTGGTGAAGCTGCGGATCGTCGGGCCGTCACCGAAGAGATTGTCGAAATCCTTCTGGAACAGCGCCGCGGTGATCGAGCCGACCTCGGCGAAGTAGTATTCGAGGCTGATGTCGTAGTTCCAGCTCTCGATCGGCGTCAGCAAACGGTTGCCGGTGAAGATCTGGAACAGCGGTCCGCTATCGAGGAAGCCGGCCTGCCGCAGGTCGTTGGTGTTGTCGAAGATTGCACCGCCCGTGCGGAAGGCTGCCAGGTCGGGACGCGAGATACCCTTCGAAGCGGCGGCGCGGAAGACGAAGCCGGTTCCGGTGTCGAGCTTGACGTTGAAGCTCGGCAGCCAGTTATCGAAGCTGATATTGGCGTTGTCGGGGATCGTCTCGCCGGTGAAGACCGAAGCGAATTCGGCCTTCCGTGCGGCGGTCAGGCCGCAGTAGCCGGGCAGCTGCGCGTTGGGCTGTTGCTGCTGCGCCTGGGCGCAGGCGGCATCGATTTCCGCGACGCTGACGGCATTGTCGCCATTGGTGTCGAAGAAGTTCGCGAACGGGAAGTTGATTTCCCCGCCGGTGCGGATCGTGGTGTCGACGTAGCGCACGCCGATATTACCCGACAGGTCCCAGCCATTGTCGAAGAAGGTGCCGAAATCGAGCCGTGCGTAATACGCGTCGGTCGATTCGCCGACGTCGGAAATCTCACCCGGCAGGAACACGGTGCCCGGAACCACGCCCGAGCGCGTACCGATCGTACCGTAGGGGTTCGGCGTCAGCGTGAAGGCGTTGATCGCATCGGCGACCTGGTCGACCGTGCCGTTCAGGTATTCCTCGACGAGGTTGTCGCCGCCGAAATAGAAGGCCGAGCCGTTGCCCATCGGGATCGGCGCATTGCCGCGCTGGAAGTTGTCGCCGAAGGGATTGCGGACCTGAGCCGAGTTCGGGAAGTCGAACACGTAGGCGCCGCCGCAGCCGAAGGCCTGGAAGTCGGCACAGTTCCAGTTGCCGTTGCGACCGGTCCACGGTGCACCGAGATTGCCCCAGTTGGAGAAATTGGCGCTGCGCGTCGTGCGATTGCGATCGGCGAAGCGCGCGCCGAACTTGGCGGTGCGGAAGAAGCCGGTGTCGCTGATGTCGTATTCGACATCGGCGCGCATCGAGTAGAGGTCGGCCTCGTTATCGACCTGGTTGTCGAGCAGGAACCAGTAGAAGGTGCGGGTGTCGTCGTTGAAATAGGCGGCGTCGGACGTCGTCGTGTTCGGCTCGAAGAACTGCACGATCGGCGTTTCGCCGGTATTGTCGATGAACAGGTCGGTGTAGGTCTGCATCGCACCGATCTGGCCGGCTTCCTGGCGGCCCGACGAGATGTACTGCCCTTCGAAATTGAAGCGCAGCCGATCGGTCGGCGTGAAGTCGAGATCGACCGAGATGTCCTGCGTGAAGGCCTCGTCTTCGCGCTGGAAGCGCAGCAGCTCGGTCGGGATGCCGCGGCCGCCGTTGAACGGCTGGGCCTGCGTGAGCGTGCCCGACTGGAAGATGCCGTCGGTAATCGTGACCGGTCCGGCCGGAATCGGGAACAGGCCGTCATCGTTGACCAAAGCCAGCGCGGCGAATTCGTCGAGCGTCGACTGCGTTTCGGCGCGGAGGTATTCCGCGGTGAACAGGAAGCGCTGGTCGGCGCTCTCGAACTGGCCGACGAAGGAATAGGCCTGGCGATCGCGCGTCAGGTCGGTGGTGCGGACACCCGCACCCTTGGGGACGACGACGCTGCCGGCAGGCGGGAAGTTCGACGAATTGAAGTTCGGATCGCCGGTGTAGCCGCCCGACCCGACATTGACGATTCGGAAGCAGGGACCGTCGAGCGTATCGGCGCGATAGCACGGGTCGGTTATCTGCGAGGCGTCGGTGCGGGTGATCAATTCCTGCTGGGCGTATCCCGCCTGCAGGCCGATCGTGCTGCCGCCGGCGGTCTCCCAGGTGTTCGACACGAGGCCCGAGAAGCCCGGTGCCCACTCTTCGGCGAGATCGCCGTAATTGGCCTCGATCGTGCCCGCGATCTTGAAGCCGAGCTGGTCAAGCGGCTTGCGGGTGACAAGATTGACGAGGCCCGAGATGTTGCCGTCGATCATGTCGGCGGAGACGTTCTTGTAGACCTCGACCCGTCCGAGCAGTTCGGGCGAGACGTCGTTGAACGACAGCGAGCGACCGCCATTTGCGGAGAAGATGTCGCGGCCGTTCAGCGTCGAGAGGACGTAGGGCAGGCCGCGGATGATGACGTTCGAACCTTCGACCGAGAAGCGGTCGGGGTCGTCGCGCTGTTCGAAACGCGAGATATTGACGCCGGGGACGCGCTGCAGTGCTTCGGCGACCGACCGGTCGGCCAGCGCGCCGATGTCCTCGGCGCTGATGACGTCGACCACGGTATCGGCATCGCGCTTGATGTCCTGCGCGGTCTGCAGCGACTGGCGGATGCCGGTGATGATGACCTTGTTTTCCGGGTCGAGCGTTTCAGGCGTACCGGCAGGGCTTTCCTGCTCGGTGGCGTCGTCCTCCTCGTCGGCGTCCTGTGCGAACGCAGGCTGCGACACGGCGGCGAGCGCCAGGCTCGATGCAGTGGCAAGTGCGGCATAGCGACGCGACCGCGGGCCGCGCGAAATAAGCTTAACGGACATGGATCCTCCCTAGACATCCCGTATGGGCGAGACGAATCCCGCCAAGTTCCCGGATCACACCTATGCTACAATGTTAGCGTTCACAAGCGGCAAAATGAACGTTAACAACGGGGCGTTGCGTTGCGGCCACAGGCTCTGGCCTGCGGGATCGTAAAATGGCAAGGAAGGCGTGAGGGAAGAGGGTTCAATGGCAATCGAAAATATCGTGATCGTGGGCGGCGGGACCGCGGGCTGGATGGCGGCGGCGGTGCTGTCGCGCATGGGCAAGGGGCGCGGGATAAACGTCACGCTGGTCGAATCGGAAGCGATCGGCACGGTCGGCGTGGGCGAGGCGACGATCCCACCCTTCGTCGATTTCAATAAGTTGCTCGGGATCAGCGAGGCCGAAATGCTCGCCGCGGTCGGCGGCACGTTCAAGCTTGGCATCCAGTTCGTCAACTGGGGCAAGCTCGGCGACAGCTACATCCACCCGTTCGGCAATTACGGTTACGAGATCGACGGCGTGTCCTTCCACCATATCTGGCACGCGATGAAGGAAGCCGGCGACAAGCGCCCGATCCAGGTATTCAACCTGGAAACAATCGCCGCGCATTTCGGCAAGTTCGCGCGGACCGAGGACTACCAGAAGAGCGGCGACCTCCCGCCGAGCAATTACGCCTATCACCTCGATGCCGGTCGCTATGCCAAATTCCTCAGGAAATTCGCCGAGGATCGCGGCGTGGTGCGGCAGGAGGGCAAGGTGTCCGAGGTCAATCTCGATCCCGAGAGCGGCTTCGTATTCTCGATCACGCTCGAAGGCGGGCAGGAGATTTCCGGCGACCTGTTCATCGACTGCACCGGGTTTCGCGGACTGCTGATCGAGCAGGCGCTCGAGACCGGCTACGAGGAATGGACCCATTGGCTGCCCTGCGACAGGGCGGTCGCGCTGCCCTGCGGGCGCGACGACGGTTCGCCGCCATTGCCCTATACCCGCGCTACCGCGCACAGCGCCGGCTGGCAGTGGCAGGTCCCGCTGCAACACCGCAACGGCAACGGCCACGTCTATTGCAGCCAGTTCATGGAAGCCGACGAGGCAACCGATATCCTGGTGGGCAACATAGCCGGCAAGCCGCAGGCCGATCCGAATCATTTGCGCTTCGTCACCGGCCATCGGAAGAAGTTCTGGAACAGGAACGTCGTCGCACTCGGGCTATCGGCGGGCTTCATGGAGCCACTCGAATCGACCTCGATCCACCTCATCAATACCGGGCTCAACAAGCTCGTCTCGCTGCTGTCTTCCAACGGGATAACGCAGGCGCAGGAAGATGCGTTCAATCGCTTCACGCTCAAGGAATACGAGCGCATCCGCGACTTCCTGATCCTCCACTACAAGGCGACCGAGCGGACCGATTCGGAATTCTGGAATTACTGCCGCACCATGTCGGTGCCCGACAGCCTGACCGAGAAGATCGAGCTGTTCCGCCACAATGGGCAGATCTTCCGCGAGGAGGACGAGCTCTTCACCGAGACCAGCTGGGCCGCGGTGATGATGGGGCAGGGGATCGCGATGGAAGGCCACAACATCATGGTCGACCCGTCGAAGCTCGCCGCGCTCAAGGGCGAGATCGACGGGATCGAGCAATCGATCCGCTGGCTGACCCAGCACATGCCCACCCACCAGCAGTACCTGGCGAAATATTGTCCCGCGAAGGACGCGGCGTAGATAGTTTCTAAGTCCGTTCGCCCTGAGCCTGTCGAAGGGCGTTGGGGGCGTGCGTACTTCGGCAGGCTCAGTACGAACGGAGAATGAGGACTAGGCCGAGCAGCTCGCGCCGCCGAGAACGCAGAAGCGCGCGCAATGCGGGTGGTTGAGTTTCACGGGGTGGGAAGCTTCGGCGAGCGTGTCGCCAAGGTCGAATTCCTCGTCGTAGGGGATCAGCGTGCAGGCCGCGACACGCGGTCGCTCCTCGCCCTTGCGGTGCACCACCATGCGGCTGGTGGCGCACATGATGTCGGCTGGCGACTTGCCGAGGATGTCCCAGCAACCGGTGGTGATCTCGGCAATGTCCTTGGTCTCGTCCATTTCGGGAAAGAGCACGAGCCGCGCCGGGTTCTGCGGATCGATCGCGATACCCTCGCGCTTAAACAGCGCAGCATAGCCTGCGCGCGCCTCCGGCATGCCTTCGCCCGGCAACAAGCGCCCGGCGACCGCGATCGAGAAACCGTGCTCGGACAACCAGCGTAGCCCGTCGAGACCCACCTCCCAGCTGTTCGGCCCGCGTTCGCCCTCGTGCCCGGCCTTGGTATGGTGATCGAGGCTGACGCGCAGGGTGAGCTTGTCGCCAAAGCGTTCGCGGAGCACCAGCAGCGCCTCCTCGTGGCGCCGCATCGGCCTCATCGCGTTGGTCAGCACCAGCGCCTCGAACCCGCGTTCGAGCGCGTCGGTCAGCATTGGCAGGAAGGCTGGGTTCATAAACGGTTCGCCGCCGGTGAAGCCGATTTCCTTGGTGCCCATGCCCTGCGCTTCGCCATAGAATTCCGCCGCATGCTCGGCCGAAAGATAGACCAGCGCATCGTTGGTAGGGCTGCTCTCGATATAGCAGGTCGCGCAGGCGAGATTGCACAGCGTGCCGGTGTTGAGCCACAGCGTTTCGAGCTCGATCAGCGGCACCGATGCGCGCGGCTCGCGCTGCGCTGTCCAGTCGGGATCGGTGAACTTGGCGGGCGGGAGCGCGGGGGCATCGGCCGCGAAAGGCGAGGGGCCGGTCCGCGCGTTGCGACTCTTCGTGCGGCCTAGGGTGCGGGTACTCATGCGAAACGCTTTCTCATGTTCGAAACGAACCGCGCCCATTTCTTCGGCCATTTGCCGAACACGGTCGGCTCCCACGCGGCGAAGGCGGCGGCCTTGGTGATCTCGCTGCGGGTCGGATAGGCGATGATCGCGCTGCCCATCGCAAAACTCGATGCCTTGCCGGTGATCAGCTGCGAATAAGGTAACAGCAACTCGCCGGCATTCCTGCCCACCAGGCTCGCGCCGATCACCTTCTTGCCCTTGAAGATCACCTTCGCTCGGCCGGCGTCATTGCCCTCGGCAAGCGCGCGTTCGTTGTCGTGGAAGGTCTCGGTCACCACGCGGATCGCATCGCCGTGTTTCGCGCGCGCGTCCTTTTCGGTGAGGCCGATCTGCGCGACTTCGGGCTCGGTGAAGGTGCACCAGGGCAGGGCCGAATAATCGACCTTGGCCGGCAGGCCGAGCGTAATCTCGAGCGCGACGTTCGAGCCCTCATAGCCCGAGACATGCGTCAATCGCGGTCCCGCGCGACAATCGCCGATCGCGTAGATGTTGGTCACCGAAGTACGGCGCCGGTCATCGACGACGATGCCGTCGCGGCCGCGCTCGATGCCGACGGCTTCGAGATTCAAGCCGTCGATATTCGCTTTACGCCCGACCGCGACCAACAGGTGGGTCCCGTCAACGTTCTCGCCATTGTCGATCGCAACCGAGATTGCGCCCGGACCGCCCGACACTCCTTTCGCGAGCCCTGTCACGAAGCGCACGCCCTCGGCCTTCATCGCCTCGACCACCACCGCGACATTCTCCCTGTCGTCGCGCGCCAGCAGCGCTTCGGGTTCGATCACGGTCACTTCGGAGCCGAGACGGCGGAATGCCTGCGCCATTTCCATCCCGATCACACCGCCGCCGACGATCACGAGGTGGTCGGGGCGCTCGTCCAGATCGAACAGGTTCTCGTTGGTGAGATAAGGGACGCTTTCGATCCCCTCGATCGGCGGGACGAGCGGCTTCGATCCGGTCGCGAGCACGATCCGCGGCGCGCTAATCTGACGTCCGCCGACCTCGACCGTGTGCCTGTCCACCAGCCGCGCATGGTCGCGGATCACCTCGCAACCCATTTCCTCGAAGCGCTCCTGCGAATCGTGCGGGGCGATCGCGGCGATGGCGTCGTGGATGTGCTTGTGCACGCCCGAATAGTCGATCTGCGGCGCTGCCAGAGTCACTCCGAAGCGGGTGGGCTCGCGCGCCTCGGCGGCGCGGCGCGACGCGGTGATGAGGGCCTTCGACGGCACGCAGCCATTGTTGAGGCACTCTCCGCCCATTTCGCCCGCTTCGATCAACGCGACCTTCAGCCCGAACAGCGCGCAGCCCCCTGCCGCCGTCAATCCGGCGGCACCGCCACCGATGACGATCGCGTCATGCGTAAATTTCATGCGTGTTCCCGAAACCTTTCATGGATAGGCGCCGTATCAACGTTCACTGTCTTATTCGCAATGAGGGGCCAAGCGGTTTCATGAACCTGGAAAATTCGCGCGATTACTACGGCAAGGTGTTGGCCGGGTCCGACGACCTGAAAACCGACGCCTGCTGCACCGCCGAGGCTCCGCCGCCGGCAGTGATGGCCGCGATGCGCAACGTGCACGAGGATGTGCGCGCGCGTTATTACGGCTGCGGGCTTGTCGCCCCCCAGGCGATCGAGGGTGCGCACGTGCTCGATCTCGGCTCGGGCAGCGGGCAGGATGCCTATATCCTCGCGCAATTCGTCGGCGAGACTGGCTCGGTGACCGGGGTCGATGTCACCCCCGAACAGCTCGCGGTCGCGCGCCAGCACGAGGACTGGCAACGCGAGCGCTTCGGCTATGCGAAAAGCAACGTTCGCTTCCTAGAAGGCGATATCGAGAAGCTGGCCGATCTCGACCTCGCGGCAAACAACTTCGACGTGATGGTTTCCAACTGTGTGATCAACCTCGTCGCGGACAAGGCGGCGGTATTCGAGGCTGCGCATCGGTTGCTCAAGCCTGGCGGCGAGATGTATTTTTCCGACGTCTATGCCGAACGCCGCGTGCCCGAGGTCCTGAAGGACGATCCGGTGCTGCATGGCGAATGCCTGTCGGGAGCGCTCTACTGGGGCGATTTCGTCGCGCTCGCCAAGGAGGCGGGCTTTCGCGATCCGCGGATGGTGACCTCCCGCCCGCTGGGCATCGGCGATCCGGCGGTGGCGGCCAAGCTCGACGGGATCGCCTTCCATTCGGCGACCTATCGCCTGTTCAAGCTCGACGGGCTCGAAACCCAATGCGAAGATTACGGGCAGGCGGTGCGCTACAAGGGCACGGTGCCGGGGCAGGAACGCGTGTTCGAGCTCGACGCGCACCACCATATCGAGGCCGGGCGGATGTTCCCGATCTGCGGCAATAGTTGGAAGATGCTCGCCGAAACGCGCTTTGCCGAGCACTTCGAATTCTTCGGTGATTTCTCGACTCATTACGGCGTTTTCCCCGATTGCGGCATCGCGATGCCGTTCGGCGCGGGGCAGGGCGATGTTCCGGCCACCCCGGCGGCCTGCTGCTGATGAAGATCCTGCTCACCGGGGCCGCCGGGCTGATCGGCGGCGAACTCGCGGCGCGCCTCGTCGCGGCGGGTCACGAAGTCACCGCGTTGGTCCATCGCAACCGCGAGATCCGCGCGAATAGCGGCGCGTTGGTCCCGGTCGCGGGGGTGCTTGGCTGCGATATCACCGAGCCGCTGCTGGGCTTTGCGGATGATGAAGCGAAGGTTCTGGCGGAAGCGCACGACCTGATCGTCCATTGCGCGGCGACAGTGCGTTTCGACCTCTCCGATGCGGAATACCACCGCACCAACACGCAGGGCACCGCCAACGTCATCGAACTGGCACGGTTGGGCGACTGTGGGCTGCTTTACGTTTCGACCGCCTATGTCTGCGGGACGCGCGACGGGACGATCCGCGAGGGCGATCCGCTCCCGGAAACCGGCTTCGCCAATGGCTACGAACGTTCGAAAGCCGGAGCCGAGCGGCTGGTGAGCGCCAGCGGTTTGCCGCATGCGATCGCGCGCCCGTCGATCGTCACCGGCGACAGCAAGACCGGGGCAATCCGCCAGTTCGACACGATCTATGCCGCGTTCAAGCTGATCGCCGAGGGGCGCGTGAAGCAAATGGAGGCGCGCGCCGACGCAACGCTCGATTTCGTCCCGATCGATCATGTCGCGGGCGGCTTGACGGCGCTGGTGACGCTCTGGGATGCCGCGCGCGGCGGCACCTTCCACCTCGTCTCAGGCGCGCCGGTCTCGGTGCAGGATTTCTCCAGTGCGATTGGCGGCTACGAGCAATTTTCCCGGCCCGCCCTGGTCTCGCCGGACGCGTTCGATGCCGGAGCGTTGCCGCCGCTCGAGCGGCGGCTTTACGGTCGGATCGCGGGGCTATATGCCAGCTATTTCCAGCGCGACCCGCAGTTCGACGATAGCGCCTTGCGCGCGCTGACCGGACTGGAATCGCGTGCGACGGATCGGGCCTATCTGGAGTTGCTGATCGATCACTGCATCGAGGCGGGGTTCCTGTCCGGTGCGGACACTCACCGAATGTCGGGGTAGTGATTGGCGAGCCGTTCGCGCGCGCCGAAGGCCCACATCATGCCGACCTTGAAATATATCCAGTTGGCCTTCAGCGCGCCCCATTCGGCCACGCGACGGTCCGAGGTGTAGATCACCCGCGGAACCAGCTTAACCCGGCCATATTCGGCCATGCGGATGCAAAGGTCGGCTTCCTCCATCACCGGCGTTCCGGGGTCGCAGCCGCCGGCGGCAAGGAACTGCGCCTTGCGGAAGAACATCGCGTGGTCGCCGAACAGCAGCCGCACGCCCCTGAAGAACAGGTGCGGGCGCAGGAAAAGCGGCGCGTACCAGGTCTTGATCCAGTTGTGGAACGAGGTGCCCCAACGGGTCTTGTCCCGCCCGCGCAGCACGGTGGTGAACCCGGCGAGTGAAATGCGGTCATCGGAAAGCGTATCTTCGACCACCGCGACGAGATCGCGCGGCGGCTCGGTATCGGCGTGGAGCACGCAGACCTTGTCGCCGCTTGCGGCGGCGACCCCGGCATTGATCTGCTTCGCCCGGCCCCGTTCGCAATCGAGCACGCGCCATCCGGCGGCCTGCGCGATGCGAACCGTCTCGTCGGCGCTGCCGCCATCGATCAGCAGGATCTCGAGCGGCTGAGGATCGAGCGCAGCGACCTGTTCGACCAATGCTGGCAGCGCCTTAGCCTCGTCGAGCACCGGGATGACGAGCGTCAGGCTCATGGTCCGAATTCGGGCCAGTCGGCGAGGTCTTCCGGCTCGTCGACATCGGCAAGCTCAGGCAGGACGGCGGGTGCGACTTGCGCCTGAGCGAGCCGCGCCATCGTCTCCTCGAACACCCGATCGGTGCTCCATTCCATGTCATCGAACAGGAAGGCCACGTCGCGGTTGAAGCCGATCAGATAGTATCCCCCATCGCTCGCGGGCCCGATAACCACTTCGCGCTCCGCCAGCGCGGTTGCGGCGGCGACGAACAGGTTGGGGATCACGCCGGGACAATCGCTACCGACGACTAGCGCTGGGTGCTCTACCCGCGCGAGCTTCGCCCCGAGATCGCCATCTCCCTGCGGGACGAAGGTCGGACCGTCTCCGAGCAATTTGCGGAACTCGGCAGCGCACCCGCCGGTGGTCCGGATCTCCACCGGTAACCCGCTCTTGAGCGCCTGCTCGACCGTGTGAAGTAGCAGCGAGCGATAAATCTTGGTCGCCCCTTCCGGCCCGTATTCGGGAATCAGCCGCGTCTTGCATTCGCCCGGCACCGGTAGGCGCGCGAAGATCACGATGCGGGGGATCGCCATGGAATCGACCATAACCGGCTGGCCCATGCAATCCATCGAAAAGACTCGTGCATCGTCCGCGCGCTTTGCTAGGCCCCCGCCCGACAACAGGGAGAGCCCAATGAAATTCACCTCAGTCGCGTCAGTCGCATCCGCAATTGCCCTCGTCCTTGTAGCGCAGCCCGCCTTCGCGCAGGACGAAGATGTGCAGGACCAGCCGGTCGAAGAGACCGAGAAGCCTGAAGACGAGGTGATCCCGCCGCAACCCGAGCCCGACGAGCTTCCCGCACAGGACAGCGGCGAGGAAGTCGACGCGACCCCGGTGGCCGAGGAAACGGCTGACGACGGCAAGTGGGACGTCACCGCCCCGCGCGGATTCGACATCAAGCAGGTCCCGATCCGTACCGACGAAGGCACCTGGATGGATGTCGACGTTTCGCCCGACGGGCGCATGCTGGCCTTCGCCATGCTCGGCGATATCTACACCATGCCGATCGGGGGCGGCACGCCCACGCGGATTTCGGAAGGTCTCGCCTGGGAAGTCCAGCCGCGCTGGTCGCCCGATGGTCGCCGCATCGCATTCACCTCGGATCGCGGCGGCGGTGACAATATCTGGCTGATGAATGCCGACGGGTCGGACAAGAAGCAGCTGACCAAGGAGAGCTTCCGCCTCCTGAACCAGCCCAACTGGTCCCCCGACGGGCGCTTCATCATCGCCAAGAAACACTTCACGACGGGACGATCGGCAGGCACCGGTGAAGTCTGGCTCTACCATGTCTCGGGCGGCGGCGGTGTCGCGCTGGTCGAGCGGCCCAACCCGCAGCACCAGAAGGAACTCGGCGAGCCGATCTACTCGGCCGACGGCGAAGCGATCTATTATACTAGGAACGTGTCCTCGGGCCCGATCTTCGAATACGCACAGGACACCACCCAGTCGCTGTTCGAGATCGAACGCTACGACCTCGCGACGGGCGAAACGAGCACTGCGGTTTCGGGCTATGGCGGCTCGGTTCGCCCGACCCCGTCGCCCGACGGGAAACTGATGGCCTTCGTCCGGCGCGAACGCGACCAGACCAAGCTGTTCGTCAAGAACCTGACCACCGGAGCGACGCGCGAGATCTACGGCGATCTCGACCTCGACCTCCAAGGGACATGGGCGGTCTACGGCGTTTACCCCAACATGGACTGGACGCCCGATAGCCGTTCCATCGTGTTCTGGGCGGGCGGCAAGCTGCGCCGCGTGAATGCGGATGGTAGCGGCGCGGCGGTGATCCCGTTCCGCATCGACGACACGCGCGGCGTCGCGAGCGCGCCGCATCCGGTGATCGAGGTCGCCCCCGATACGATCACCACCAAGATGCCCAAGGGCGCGACCCTTTCGCCCGACGGGCGCAGCGTGGTGTTCGAAAGCCTCGGCAAGCTGTGGGTCAAGCCGGTCGATGGCGGCACGCCGCGTCGTCTGACGCGCGACGGCGGTGCCATCGAAGGCTGGCCCACCTTCTCGCGCGACGGCAACCGGATGGCCTGGGTCCGCTGGACCGATGCCGGGCTGGGCGAAGTGATCGTCGCCGACGCGGATGGTCGCAATCCACGCAAGATTACGAACGTGCCGGGCCACTATTCGAACCCGCGTTTCGCGCCCGACGGTCGTTCGATCGTGTTCCAGAAGGGCGAGGGTGGCTTCCTGCTCGATCCCGAATATTCGGAAGATGCCGGTACCTATCGCGTGAGCGCGAGTGGCGGCACGCCAGAACTGATTGCGCGCGGGCTCTCCAACCCGCATTTCGGTGCCGACGGCGGCCGGCTGTTCTCGCTCGGCTTCGGCGGCGGAAGCCTCCAGCTGGTCTCGACCGACCTCAATGGCGAAGCGAAGCGCGTCCACGCCCAGGGGGATCTCGCCAGCACCTTCAGCGTCTCCCCGACCGGCGAATTCGTCGCCTACGTCCAGAATTACGAGCTCTTCGTGATGCCGCTGATGCCCGGTGGTCAGGCGATCGGCGTGGGCGAAAGCGGCGGCGCGTTGCCGGTGACCAAGGTTTCCAAGGGCGGCGCGGATTATATCGGCTGGAGTGCCGACGGACGGACGGTAACCTGGTCGAACGGCCCCACCTTCCATCGCGTCGCGCTGTCGCAGCTTTTCGCCGATGCGCCGGGATCGGACGAAAAGTTCACCCCGCCCGAAACCGGCGTCTCGATGGCGATGACGGTGCCGGCGGATAAGCCCGATGGCATGGTCGCCCTGGTCGGGGCGAAGATCCTGACCATGGCCGGCGAAAGCGGTGCGGGCGCGATCGAGAACGGCACCGTGCTGATCCGCGGCGATCGCATCGTCGCGGTCGGACCGGCCGGTTCGGTCGAGATCCCGCGCGGCGCGACCACGGTCGACATGGCGGGCAAGGTGATCATGCCGGGTCTCGTCGATGCCCACGCCCACGGGCCGCAGGGGCAGGGTGATCTGATCCCGCAGCAAAACTGGGCGCAGGTCCAGCAGCTCGCGCTCGGCACGACGACGATCCACGATCCATCGAGCCAAGCGAGCACGATCTTCGCCGCCGCCGAACGCCAGCAGACCGGCAGCCTGCTCGCCCCGCGCATCTTCTCGACCGGTGAGGTGATCTACGGCGCGAAGGCGCCCGGCTTCTTCGCCCGGATCGACAATTACGAGGATGCGCTTGCGCATGTGCGCCGGATCAAGGCGCAGGGCGGCGTCAGCGTGAAGAACTACAACCAGCCGCGCCGCGAACAGCGCCAGCAGGTGGTCGCCGCCGCGCGGGCGGAAAACATGCTGGTGGTGGCCGAAGGCGGCTCGCTGTTCGGGATGGACATGAACCTGATCGCCGACGGCAACTCGACGGTTGAGCACAACATCCCGGTCGGGGTGATGTACGAGGACGTGCTGCAGTTCTTCAGTCAGTCGGACACCAATTACACGCCCACGCTGGCGGTAACCTATGGCGGGCTTGCCGGTGATCCCTACTGGCGTCAGGAAACGGACGTCTTCGCCAATCCGCTGCTCATTCATTCGCCGCCCGAATGGCTGTTGGCGGGCACTGCGCGCCGCACCAAGGCGCCCGAATGGGCGTTCTACGACGACGATGCCGCGCGCGAGGCGAAGAAGCTGGCCGAGCGCGGGGTCGAGGTGTCGATCGGTGCGCACGGCCAACAGGCCGGGATCGCGGCGCATTGGGAGCTGTGGAGCTTCGTGCGCGGCGGGATGACCCCGGTCGAGGCGCTGCGCGCAGGCACGATCGCCCCGGCGCGTTCGCTCGGGATGGATCGCGATATCGGCAGTCTCGAAGTCGGCAAGCTCGCCGACCTCGTGGTGCTCGATGCGGACCCGTCGCAAAATATCCGCAATTCGGACAAGATCAGCCACGTCATGCTCGGCGGGCGGCTCTACGATGCGCGGACGATGAACGAGGTCGAGACCGGCGACGCACGCCGCCTGCCCTATTGGTGGGAAGACTGATGACCGGTCGGGGCCGACCGTGATCGGTCGGCCTCGACGCGCCGGTTAGCGCAAAGGCTCAGCCCGCGCGGACCTGCTTGAGAAAGCGCTCGACGTCGGCGCGCAGGCTCGAGGCCTGGCTCTCGAGCTCGGTCGCGCTCGACAGGACCTGGCCGGCGGCCGCACCGTTGGCGATTGAGGTTTCGCGGACCTGCTCGATGCTCGTCGAAACCTCGTCGGTGGCGCGCGCCGCGATATCGATATTGCGGGCGAGATCGCGTCCGGCGACCGATTGCTGGTCGACCGCGCTGGCGATCGAGATCGAGGTCGATTCGAGTTGTTCGATCTGGTCGACGATCGAGCGCAGGGCGGACACGCTGTCGCCGGTCGAACCCTGGATCGCGCGGATCTGCTCGGCAACTTCTTCGGTCGCCCGGCTGGTCTGGCTGGCCAGTTCCTTGACCTCGCTCGCGACGACGGCGAAGCCGCGCCCTGCCTCGCCGCCACGCGCCGCCTCGATCGAGGCATTGAGCGCGAGCAGGTTGGTCTTCTGCGCGATCGACTGGATCAGTTCGACGATCTGGCCGACCTGCGTGGCGCTTGCGGAAAGCGCGGAAATGGTCTCGTCGGCACCGTCGGCGGCGTCGCTGGCCTTGCGCGCCAGTTCGGCGGATTGCGTGGCCTGACGGCTGATCTCTGCGATCGACATGGCAAATTCGTCCGACGCCGTGGCCGCAGAAGTGACGCCGGTATGCGCCTTGTCCATGGCGACGGCGACCTGTCCGGTCTGGGTGGTCGCCTGTTCGGCGGCGATCGCCATCGAGGTGGCGGTTTCCTGCAACTGCGCGCTGGCCGAGGCCACGCTGCCGGCAACGCGACTGATCGAACTTTCGAAATCCGCCGCGAGGCGGTTGATGGCTTCGCGCCGGGCGTCTTCGGCGGCGGTATGGCGGCGTTCGCGTTCTTCCTCGCGGCGTTTGGCCGCCTCCTTCCGGTCGGCAAGCAATTCATCGAGCTTGTGCCCCGACTTGACGAACACGGCGAAGGCGCGCGCAAGCTTGCCGATTTCGTCGCCGCGATGGGTGCCGGTGACGACGACGTCCCGGTCGCCCTTTGCCAGCCGGGTCATGCCCTGCGCTATCGCATTGAACGGGTCGATGATCCGGTCGAGGATGAAGCGAAGGCTGGCGAGCCCCAGCATGGTGCCCGCGACGGTGATGCTGATGATGGCGACAGTAAATGCACCCGCGTGTTCGGGAAACAGCAGCGCGAGCACGGCGAGGGTGGCCACGGTGAGCAGCGAGCCGATCGTGATGACCGATATCGCCTTGGCCTTTTCGGCCAGCGATTTGGACGTCAGCCAGCGCGACAGGGCATCGCCATCCACGTCTTCCTCGATCTCGGGAATCTCGATCTTGGCGAGCTCTTCGCGCAGGTTCGCGCCGCGATCCTCTTCGATCGGTTCGACAGACAGCGACTGGGCCAGGGCGTTCATTTGGACGTGGTCTCCCGGATTTCGGTTCATCCGGAATAGGCAAACGTCCCTAATTCTTGGTTAAACGCCGATTTCTGCGTGAGATGGCGGGTTTCAGCGCTGCGGCAGCGGGCGAAACGGGGCCCGGACCAGGTCCACCGGATCGAGATCATCGAGCGATCGGGCATCGTCGAGTCCGATGGTTATCGCGCCCTGCGGGACGTCGTCGCGGAAGGTGCCGTGGAGCCGGTCCCACAGGCTGAAACCGCTGGTCCAGTTGCTGTCCTGTTCGGACAGCACGGCCGAATGGTGGATGCCATGCATCTTGGGCGTGGTCAGCAGGTGCGAGAGGGCCCGGTCCCATCCGTGGGGCAGGCGCAGGTTCGAGTGGTGGAACAGCACCGAGGCGAAGAAGAAGTCCTGCCATGCGCGATGGGTCGCGGGATCGACTCCGACCAGCCGCGTCTGGACCAGCCGGAACGGTAGCGAGACCAGCATGTCGAGCGCGTGGAAGCGGATCGCGGTCGAGGAGTCGAGGTCGCGGTCGAGGTGGTGGACCCGGTGGAAGCGCCACAGGAACGGTACCTTGTGGGTGGCGACGTGCCACCAGTAATAGGCGTAATCCATCGCCAGCAACCCGCCGGCGAAGCGCAGGCGCCTAGGCAGCAGGTGCATGATGCCGCGAGTCTTCGCCTCGTTGGTCGCCGCTATGCGCCCGACCAGCGGCGTTTCGACCGCGCGGATCACCAGCGCGCAGCTCGCGCCGAGCAGCAGGTTGGTGGCGAGCCGCGGCCATTGCGGGAGTGTGCGCTCGCGCAGGGGGCGACGGCGTTCGGCCCAGAGCAGCCCTCCGATCGCCAGCGCGGCCCCCGCGATCAGCAGAGGCCGCGTCCGGCTCATGGAAGGACCACCTCCATCAGATATCGGCCAGCAGCGAAGCGTTGCCGCCCGCCGCGGTGGTGTCGATCGTCACCACCCGTTCGGTCGCAAAGCGCGACACGTAATGCGGGCCGCCCGCCTTGGGACCGGTGCCCGACATGCCCTCGCCGCCGAAGGGCTGGCTCTCGACCACCGCGCCGATCTGGTTGCGGTTGACGTAGAGGTTGCCGACCCGAGCCTTGGATTCGACGAGGCGGCGGGTCGCGTCGATGCGGCTGTGGAGGCCGAGCGTCAGGCCGTAGCCGGTACCGTTGATATCCTCGATCACCTGTTCGAGCCGGTCGGCGCGGAAGCGCGCGACGTGGAGCACCGGACCGAAATTCTCACGCTTCAGTGATTCGATCGATTCGATCTCGACGATGGTCGGGGCGACGAAGGTGCCGGCGCGCAGCGCGCGCGGGAGCTTCTTCTGGTAGACGTTGCGGCCCTGCCGCTTCTTGCCTGCGATATGCTTGTCGAGGGAGCGCTTGGCGGTCTCGTCGATCACCGGGCCGACATCGGTTTCGAGATGCTTCGGATCGCCGACATTGAGCGCTTCGAACGCGCCGCGAATCATCGTCAGCATCTCGTCGGCGATATCGTCCTGCAGGTAGAGCACGCGCAGCGCCGAACAACGCTGGCCGGCGCTTTGGAAGGCGCTGGCGATGACATCGCGCGTGACCTGCTCGGGCAGCGCCGAGCTGTCGACGATCATCGCGTTTTGGCCGCCGGTCTCGCCGATGAAGATCCCGATCGGTCCCTCGCGCGCAGCGAGCGTGCGGTTGATCGCCTGCGCAGTCTGGGTCGAACCGGTGAAGGCGATGCCGGCGATGCGCGGATCCGAGCTCAGCGCGATGCCCGGCTTGGCGTCGCCCGGGATCAGCTGGAGGACTTCCTTGGGAATCCCGACCGAATGGCACAGATCGACCGCCAGCGCGGCGATCAGGGGAGTCTGCCCGGCGGGCTTGGCGAGCACGCAATTGCCCGCCGCAAGCGCCGCGGCGGCGGTGCCGATGAAGATAGCCAGCGGGAAGTTCCACGGCGTAATCGTCCCGATGATCCCGCGTCCGGCGAGCGTCAGGCGGTTTTCCTCCCCGGTCGGGCCCGGCAGGTCGATCGGCCCGGCGAACTGGCGCCGCGCCTCGTTGGCGTAATAGCGCAGGAAATCGACCGCTTCGCGAACCTCGAGCACGCCGTCGATGACGGTCTTGCCCGCCTCGCGCCGGCACAGCGAGAGGAACTCGTCCATGTGGTCCTCGAACGCGTCGGCGGCCTTGTCGAGCAGCTCGGCGCGGGCGTTGCCACCATAGGCATTCCACGCATCCTGCACCTCGAGCGCAACCGAAATGCCGAGTTCGACGTCGGCTTCGGTGGCTTCGCGGACCCAGCCGACCACGTCGTCGCGGTTCTGCGGCGCGTGGATCGCGTCCTTGTCGCCATAGCTGGTCGCGGTGATCGTCGGCGCGGCCTCCCATTCCCGCGTGTCGAGCGTGTCGAGCCGGTCCATCAGCGGTTCGCGCACCAGCGGGTCGGCGAGGTCGACACCCTTCGAATTGATCCGATCGGGAAAAATGTCGCGCGGCAGCGGAATCGCCGGATTGCGCTTGGGTTCGAGCGCGGCGAGTTCGGCCACCGGGTCTGTGGTCAGGTCCGCGACCGGCACCTCCGCATCGGCCATCCGGTTGACGAAGGAGGAATTCGCTCCGTTCTCGAGCAGGCGGCGCACGAGGTAGGCGAGCAGGTCCTTATGGGTGCCGGTGGGCGCATAGATGCGGACATTGGTGCGCTGGTTGCCTTCGAGCTTGGCGAGCGCGCCGAACACGTCCTCGCCCATGCCGTGGAGGCGCTGGAACTCGAACTTGCCCTCGCGGCCGTTCTCGGCAGCCAGTGCCTTGATCGCCCCCACCGTGTAGGCGTTGTGGGTCGCGAAAGCGGGGTAGATGTCGTCGCCCGCCTGCAACAGCTTGGAGGCGCAGGCGAGATACGACACATCGGTGCCGATCTTGCGGGTGAAGACGGGGAAATCGTCGTAACCACCGACCTGGGTGAGCTTGATCTCGGTATCCCAATAGGCACCCTTGACCAGCCGCACCATCAGCTTGCGATCGTATTTGCGCGCGAGCCGGACGGTCCAGTCGCACAGCGGGGCGGCGCGTTTCTGGTAGGCCTGGATCGCGAGGCCGAAGCCCTCCCAGCGCGACCCGTCGGGCAGGCGGAAGAGATCGTCCTCGGCGACCAACTGCTCGATGATGTCCATCGACATTTCGAGCCGTTCGGCCTCTTCGGCGTCGATCGTGAAGTGGATGTTCGCGTCGCGCGCCTTCTCGGCCAGCGCGCGGACCACGGGAACGAGGTCGGCGATCGCCTTTTCGGCGTGGGTGAACTGGTAGCGCGGGTGGAGCGCCGAGAGCTTGACCGAAATGCCGGGCGAAGCCGCGATCGTCCCTTGCGCCTCGCGCGCCAGACGCTCGACCGCCTGTTCGTAGGCGATGCGATAGCGCTCGGCATCGGCGAAGGTCATCGCCGCTTCGCCGAGCATGTCGAAACTGTGGGTCAGCCCCTTGGCGCGTTCGGGGGCGGCGCGCTTCAGCGCTTCCTCTATCGTGCGGCCGTAGACGAACTGGCCGCCGAGGATCGTCATCGCCTGCAGCGTCGCCTTGCGGATCACCGGCCCGCCGAGCCGGTTGGCGGTGCGCTTGAGCGTCGTGCCGAGCCCGCGCATGTCGGGAGTCGGGCCGTTGAGGACCTCGCCGGTCAGCATCAGCGAGAAGGTCGCGGCATTGACGAAGGTCGAAGGGCTGTCGCCCATGTGTTCGGCCCAGTCGACCCCCGCGAGCTTGTCCTTGATCAGCATGTCGGCGGTGCGGCTGTCGGGCACGCGCAGCAGCGCTTCGGCGAGGCACATCAGCGCGATGCCTTCCTCGGTCGCCAAGCCGTAAGTGTGGAGGAAGGCGTCGATCCCCGAGGCCTTGCGCTTGCGCGCATCGGTGATCAACCGCCCGGCGATCTCGGCCGCCTGGTCGTGCAGGCGGCTCGCCGGGCCGGCCTGCTTGAGGCGTTCGGTGACGCAGGCCTCCTCTTCCATGCGATAGGCGAGGCGGAAACTCTGGCGATCAATGGAGGCTGGCAAGCGGTGGGACTTTCTGATCGGATCAAAAACAATGCGCCGCCCTTTACCCGGGCGGCGCCGCGCCTTCAATCGAAGTCGCGACCTATGTAACCGCGCGCCTGGCCTGGTGTTCCGAAGCATGCCACGCGTCGCTCTCCATCACCTCGGACAGAATCTCGACCGCACGGGCGACTTCGGCGTGGCTCAGGTAGAGCGGGCTGAAGCCGCAGCGGAAGATATCGGGGGCGCGGAAATCGCCGATCACGCCACGCGCGATCATCGCCTGGCAGATCGGCCAGGCATGTTCGTGGCGATAGGAGACCTGGCTCCCGCGCTGCGCGTCGTCCGCGGGGCTGGCGAGTTCGAAGCCGTGGCGCTCGCAGAGCGTTGCCATCCGCTCCATGAACAGGCGAGATAGCGACAGCGACTTGGCGCGGATCGCCGCCATGTCCGCCTCGAGCATCAGGTCGACCCCGCTTTCGAGCGCGGCGAGACCGAGCATGGGCGGCGTGCCGGCGAGGAATTTCTCGATTCCCGCAGCAGCCTCGTAATCGTCGGTGAATTCGAACGGCGCGCGATGCCCGAACCAGCCCGCCAGGACCGGCTGCACCGCTGCGTGGTGACGTTCGGCAGCAAACAGGAAGGCCGGCGCGCCGGGGCCGCCGTTCAGATACTTGTAGCCGCAGCCGACCGCGAAATCGGCCTTCGCGCCATTGAGGTCGACCGGGACTGCGCCGGTCGAGTGGCTCAGGTCCCACACCACCAGTGCGCCGGCTGCATGCGCCTTCGCGGTGAAATCCACGAGATCGCGCATACGGCCGGTCTTGTAATGGACCTGTGTCACGAGCACGACTGCGACACTTTCGTCGATCGCGCGTTCGAGGTCGTCGTAATCGACAATGCGCGTCTTCGCTCGCGGACTGAGGCGGGCGAGTCCGTCGGCCATGTAGAGGTCGGTCGGGAAATTCCCGCCTTCCGACAGGATCACCGAACGATCGGGATTGCAGTCGAGCGCGGCGGCGAGCGCCTTGAAGATGTTCACGCTGGTCGAATCGCAGGCGATCACCTCGCCCGCTCTCGCTCCGACGAGCCGGGCGAGCTTGTCACCGATCCGACGTGGGGCGTCGATCCACCCGGCGGCATTCCAGCTCGAAATGAGCCCGTCGCCCCATTCCTCGTCAACGATTGCGTGCATACGTTCGCGCGTCGCCTTGGGGAGGGGCCCGAGCGAATTGCCGTCGAGATAGATGGTCCCTTCGGGCAGCGCGAAGCGATCGCGGAAATGCGCCAGTGGGTCGGCGGCGTCGAGGGCGGCGGGATCGGTCATGCGAGCTCGCGCAGGATCGCGCGTACCGGGCTGGCATCGGCGCCTTCGATCGGCAGCGGCAGCGCGACGAGCTCGTATCGTCCTTCTGCCACGTGATCGAGGACCAGGCCTTCGAGAATACGCATGTCGTGGCGGCGGACAGCGTGGTGCGCGTCCATCGTCTTCGAGGTCATCGGGTCGAGCGACGGGGTGTCGGTGCCGATCAGCACCGCGCCCTGCTGGCCGAGGCGATCGACCACCGCGTGATCGATCGCGGAAAAGCCGTGGTCCCATGCGGCGCGCGGGACCCGGTCATAGGTTCGGAACAGCACGCGTTTGGCGCCTGCGAGCTCATCCCAATCGATATCCTCGATCTTGACCGCGTCGATCGCGTTGCGGGCATCGACCACTGCGCATTCGCCGACATAGGCGGCGAGGTCGCTGCGTGCGCTGTCGACGCCGTCGGCATGGTAGTGCAGCGGCGCATCGGCATGCGTCCCGGCATGCGTGCTCATCACCACCTCACCGGTATTGACCGGGCAGTCGTCCGAAATTTCGGCCTTGCGGGTGTAGGCGAATTCGGGCTCGCCGGGCCAGTTGGGCATGCCGACGCGCAGGGTCTGGCTGATGTCGATGATACGCGGTTCGCTCATGCGCGCGTCCTATCCCCTCGACGCGGGCTTTGACAATGCTAGGAAACGCCATGCATCGTTCCTTTCTCGTGCTCCCGCTCCTTGCCCTCGGCCACCCGGCATTCGCGCAGGAGGCAGAGAACACGCTCGTCGTCACCGGCGAAGCGCTCGACGCGCCCGAGGGCGAGGAAGCGCTCGCGACCGAGGAGATCGACCGCGAGGCGATCCTCGCCGCGCCATCGGGCCGGATCGAGGACGTGCTCGAAGGCGTCGCCGGCTTCCAGCAGTTCCGCCGTTCGGACAGCCGTTCGGCCAATCCCTCGGCGCAGGGCGCGACGCTGCGCGCGCTCGGCGGCAATGCGACCAGCCGCGCACTGGTGCTGCTCGACGGGGTGCCGCTGGCCGATCCGTTCTTCGGCTACATCCCGTTTTTCGCGATCGCCCCGGAACGGCTCGGCCGGATTGCGGTGACGCGAGGCGGCGGGGCCGGGGCATTCGGCGCGGGAGCGGTATCGGGCACAATCGCGCTCGAAAGCGCGGGGCCCGACCAACTCGATCCGCTCGCCACACAAGCCCTGGTCAACGATCGCGGCGGGACCGAGGCCTGGGTGCAGGCCGCGCCGCGTCTCGGCGAAGGCTTTGCGACGCTGTCGGCCCGCTGGGATCGCGGTGACGGGTTCTTCACCACGCCGCAGGACCAGCGCGAGAGCGCCACCGTACCCGCCGCCTACGATGCCCGTTCGGTAGAGGCACGCGCGGTCGCGCCTCTCTCGCAGGGCGTCGAGTTGCAGGCACGCGTCGCCCTATTCGAGGACGAACGCACGCTGCGGTTTGCCGGGGCCGACAGCTCGACCAGCGGACAGGATGCCAGCGTGCGGCTGGTCGCGCGCGGCGCGTGGCAGGTCGAGGCGCTAGCTTACGTCCAGTTGCGCGATTTCTCGAACGTGGTGATCAGTTCGACCCGCTTCACCCCCGTGCTCGACCAGCGCAAGACGCCGAGCACCGGGCTGGGGGGCAAGATCGAATTGCGCCCGCCCGAAACGGCACTGGGCGAGTGGCGCTTCGGGATCGACTACCGCCGGGCTTCGGGGGTCCTGAGCGAGGATGCGATCAGCGCGTTTTCGGGCAACCTTACCGAGCGCCGCCGGACGGGCGGGACCAATGAAGATCTCGGCCTGTTCGCCGGGCTGTCGGGCGAGAGCGGACGGTTGAGCTGGCTTGGCCTCCTGCGCGCCGATCGCTGGACCATCGCCGAGGGTTTCTATCGCGCGGAGAGTGCGACCGGCGCGGTGCTGACCGATGATCGCTTTGCCGAGCGCAGCGATTGGGGGCTGACGGGCCGGGCGGGCCTCCGCTTCGAAGCGAGCGATGCGGTGGCAATCCGGGCGGCGGTCTATCGCGGCCTGCGCGTGCCAACATTGAATGAATTGTACCGACCGTTCGTGATCTTCCCGGTTGTGACCGAGGCCAATGCCGCGCTCGCCCCCGAAATGCTGTGGGGCTACGAGATCGGCGCCGACTGGGAGAGCGACAACGCGCGGCTCTCGCTCACCGCTTTCGACAACCGGCTCGAAAATGCGGTCGCCAACGTCACATTGACGCCGGTGCTGCGCCAGCGCCGCAATCTCGACGCGGTGCGCGCGCGCGGTATCGAGCTCGACGGCGAGCTGCGCTGGGGCACCTTCTCGGCGCGCGCCTCGATCGCTGTCACCGATGCCGTGGTCGAGGGAACGGGCGCGGCCGCGCCGCTCGACGGCAATCGTCCGCCGCAGGTGGCAGAGATCGCAGGCGGGGCGGCGCTGGCGTGGCGGCCGCACCAGCGGACAGAGGTGGCGCTGACCCTGCGCCACGTCGGCGACCAGTTCGAAAGCGACCAGGAAACCGACCTGCTGCCCGCCGCGACCATGCTGGGTGCCTTCGCCCAATTGCCGCTGACCGAGCGCCTGTCGTTTGTGCTGCGCGGCGAGAACCTGACCGGCGAGCGCATCATCACGCGCAACCAGGGTGGCTCGATCGATCTCGGCACGCCGACCACGGTGTGGGGCGGGATCCGGCTGACGCTGTGAAAATCGTCCTCAGCCGCAAGGGGTTCGACAGCTCTTCGGGCGGCGGTCCGTCGCCGATCGTCGACGGCGTGCCGGTGAGCCTGCCGATCCCGAGCGGGGGTCATTCCTCGACCACGTGGGACGATCTCGGCTTGGCCGATCATGTTGCGAATGCTTCTCGCGGCAAGCTTTCCGGTGCGGAGCATTGCCATCACGATCCCATGTTCCCTGACTGCGGCACTGCAATCCTCGGCCAGTGCGCCGCCGCGCAATCGCACCTCGAAAACCAGGGGGTCGGGAGCGGCGACACCTTCCTGTTCTTCGGCCTGTTCGCCGGGCCCGATGGCAAGCGTCATCACCGCATTTTCGGCTGGATGCAAATCGAACGGATCGAGCCGATCGAGCAAATGGACGCCGTGCGTCGCAACGAGCTGGTCGCGCTCGGCTTCCCCCACGCAATCGGCATGCACGCGAAGAACGATACCGCTTGGTCGGGGCCCGGCGGGCTGGCGCAATCCGCGCCCGACGACCTGCGGCTGACCGTCCCGGGCGGTCCCTTGTCGCGTTGGCGCGTGCCCTCCTTCATGCGCGAATGCGGGCTCAGCTATCACGGCAAGCCCGAACGCTGGCACGAAGACGGTACGCTCGCGGCCGCCGCGCGCGGGCAGGAATTCGTCTGCGACGCGGGCGATCGCGCGGATGCGCGCGAATGGCTCGAGAGCGTGCTTGCCGCGTGCCGGAGCGCGGTTTAAGCAAGCGATTAACAACGGGGAGGGTAGCGTGGCCGGACCGCTTGCAGGATTGCGCATCGTCGAGATGGCCGGGATCGGCCCGGGTCCGTTTGCGGGCATGATGCTGGCCGATCACGGTGCCGAGGTGATCCGGGTCGAACGCCCCGGTGCGGGCGCGAGAGTGATGGCACAGCGCGACGTGCTGGCGCGCGGGCGGCGTTCGATCGCGGTCGACGTGAAGAGCGAAGAGGGCCGCGCAGTCGTGCGCGAATTGTGCCGGTCCGCCGACGGGCTGATCGAAGGCTATCGCCCCGGTGTGATGGAACGGCTCGGGCTCGGCCCCGAAGTGCTGCTGGAGGACAATCCCAACCTCGTCTACGGGCGCATGACCGGGTGGGGGCAGGACGGCCCCTATGCGCAGGCGGCCGGGCACGACATCAATTACATCGCGCTGGCGGGCGCGCTCTATCACTATGGCCGCGCGGGCGAGAAGCCGACCCCGCCGATCAACATGGTGGGCGATTTCGGCGGCGGCGGCATGATGCTCGCATACGGCATGGTCAGTGCACTGCTGCACGTCGCGCGCGGGGGAGAAGGTCAGGTGATCGACGCCGCGATGACCGACGGCTCCGCGCTGCTGATGGGCATGATCTGGGGCATGCGCAATGCCGGCGTGTGGTCGGACACGCGCGGGACCAACGCACTCGACACCGGCACGCATTATTACGACACCTATCAATGCAGCGACGGAGAATACATCTCGATCGGATCGATCGAACCGCAATTCTACGCCGAGTTGCGGCGGCTTGCGGGGCTGGAGGACGATCCCGAATTCGACCGCCAGCACGATCCTGCCGCCTGGGGCTCGCTCAAGGCCAAGCTGACCAGCCTGTTTCGCACCCGTACGCGCAAGGAATGGTGCGACCTGATGGAGCATACCGACGTCTGCTTCGCCCCGGTCCTGTCGATGGGCGAGGCCCCCAAGCACCCGCATAACAAGGCGCGCGGGACCTTCGTCGAGGTCGGCGGCGACACCCAGCCCGCGCCTGCACCGCGCTATTCCGAGACCGCGACCGATACCCCGCAACCGGGGTCCGAGGTCGGCGCGGATGGCGTAGCGATCCTGCGCGAGATCGGCTGGGACGACGCGCGGATCGGGAAGGCGCGCGATGACGGTGTGATCGGCTGACGCGCTTCGACACGTGTGCAGCGCGATTGCCCGACTGAACTTGCGGGGTGTCCCGGTTCGTGCGACCGAACGGGCATGAGTGATCCAAAGGCAGGCTGGCGCTTCGCGATCGATCGCGGGGGAACCTTCACCGATGTCGTGGCGACCACGCCCGACGGCAGGCTCGTGACCCACAAATTGCTGTCCGAGGATCCGGGTCGCTACGACGATGCGGCGAGCGAGGCTGTGTCACGCCTGCTCGCCGAACACGGTGAAGGTCCGATCGCCGAGGTCCGGATCGGCACTACCGTCGCCACCAATGCGCTGCTCGAACGCAAGGGCGAGCGTCTCGCGCTGGCGATCACAAGGGGCTTCGGCGACGCGCTGCGGATCGGCACGCAAGCGCGCCCTGAAATCTTCGCGCGCCATATCGTCCTGCCCGAACAATTGCCCGAACGCGTGGTCGAGATCGACGAGCGGGTCAGTGTCGACGGCGAAACCTTGCAGGCGCTCGACGAGGATGCGGTGCGCGCGCAATTGCAGGAGCTGCGCGAGGCGGGGTTCGACGCGCTCGCGGTGATCTTCATGCATGGCTGGAAATACCCGGCGCACGAACGGCGCGTCGCGGTCATCGCGCGCGAACTCGGCTTCTCGCAGATCAGCGCGGGGCACGAGGTCGCGCCGCTGATCAAGTTGGTGCCGCGCGGCGATACCACCGTGGTCGATGCCTATCTCTCGCCGGTACTGGACCGCTATGTCGACGGGCTGCGAGCGAACCTGCCCGAACACGATCGGTTGTCCTTCATGCAGTCGAACGGCGGGCTTGCCGAAGCTCGGAGCTTTCGCGGCAAGGATGCTATCCTCTCCGGCCCGGCCGGGGGCGTGGTCGGGATGGTCGCGGCGTGCGAGCCGCTTGGCCACGAACGCCTGATCGGCTTCGACATGGGCGGGACGAGCACCGATGTCTGCCACTATGCCGGGCAATACGAACTGACCGGCGACGAGGTGATCGCGGGGGTGCGCGTCGCGGCCCCGGCGATGCAGATCCACACCGTCGCGGCGGGCGGCGGCTCGATCTGCCGCTTCGACGGCGCGCGTTTCCGGGTCGGCCCCGAAAGCGCGGGCGCCGACCCGGGACCCGCCTGCTACGGCAAGGGCGGCCCGCTGACGGTGACCGATTGCAACCTCGTGCTCGGGCGGATCGACCCGGCCTTCTTCCCGCGCGTGTTCGGCCCGAACGGCGACGGCCCGCTCGACGCGGCGGCGGCGCATGCACGCTTGCAGGAGGTCGCCGACAGCCTGCCCGAACCGATGCCGTTGGACGAGATCGCCGAAGGCTTCCTCGCCATCGCGATCGACAACATGGCGAACGCGATCCGCAAGATCTCGGTCGCGCGCGGCCATGACGTCACGACCTATGCACTCGCCTGTTTCGGCGGCGCGGGCGGGCAGCACGCCTGCCGCATTGCCGACGAGCTGGGCATGGACACCGTGCTCGTCCACCCGCTCGCCAGCCTGCTCTCGGCCTACGGCATCGGCCTCGCCCCGGTGAAGGCGATCCGCGAACGCAGTATGGTCGTTCCGCTGGCCGACGGTTTCGACGAAGCGCTCGAGCGATTGCAGGACGAGGCGCGGCAGGCGCTGCTCGACCAGGATATCCCCGAGGCAGCGATCGAGATCGCGCCGCATGCGCAGCTCCGCTTCGCCGGGAGCGACAGCACGCTGACGCTCGATTGCGCCGACGCGGAGACGATGGACGCGCAGTTCCGTCGCGAGCACCGTCACCGTTTCGGTTGGTCGGACGACGCGGCCGAGATCATCGTCGAGGCGCTCAGCGTCGAGGCCAGCGGAACTGTCGGCGGGCTTGCCGACATCGCGCCCGAGCCGGTCGCGGTCGCGGGCGAGGCGAGCGGCGAGTGGCAAACGGTCGAGCGCGCGGTGCTGAACGACGGCGCGGCGATCGCCGGCCCCGCGCTGGTGATCGATCCGGGCTCCACCACCGTGGTCGAGCCTGGCTGGGAGGGACAGTTGGCCGAGGAAGGCTCGCTGGTCTTGAAGCGCGTCGAGGCGCGGCCCACGCGGCGTGCCGAAGGTACCACGGTCGATCCGGTCCGGCTCGAGATCTTCAACAATCTCTTCATGGTGATCGCCGAGGAAATGGGACTGGTGCTCCAGTCGACCGCGACCTCGGTCAACATCAAGGAACGGCTCGATTTTTCCTGCGCGATCTTCGATGCCGAAGGCGCGCTGATCGCCAATGCGCCGCATATCCCGGTGCATCTCGGCAGCATGGGGGATTCGATCCGCCGGGTAATCGAGGCGCGCGGACAGGGTGCGGACGGCAAGCCCGCCGACGGGCGCGGGATGAAGCGAGGCGACGCCTATTGCCTCAACGATCCCTATCGCGGAGGGACGCACCTGCCCGACGTCACGGTGATCGTGCCTGTATTCTATTCTGACGAGAGCGAGGCGCCCGACGCATTCGTTGCTGCGCGCGGGCATCATGCCGATATCGGCGGGATTGCCCCCGGATCGATGCCGCCCGAAAGCCGCACGATCGACGAGGAAGGCGTGCTGATCGACAATTTCCTGCTCGCCGACGAAGGCCGGTTTCGTGAGGCCGGGGTGCGCGACGTACTGGCGAGCGGCGAGTATCCGGCCCGGGCGCCCGACCGCAATATTTCCGACCTGCGCGCGCAGCTGGCCGCCTGCACGCGAGGTGCCGAATTGCTGACCGGCTCGGCGGCCGAACACGGAGCGGATGTCTTCGCCGCCTATATGGGCCATGTCCTCGCCAACGCCGAGGAAAGCGTGCGCGGGTTACTCGACCGGCTCGAGGATGGCAGTTTCGCCTATGAAATGGACAGTGGCGCGGTGGTGAAGGTTGCTATCCGGATCGATCGCGAAAACCGCTCCGCCGTCTTCGATTTCACCGGGACCTCCGATCAGCGCGACGACAATTTCAACGCACCGCGATCGATCACCCGCGCTGCCGCGCTCTATGTCCTGCGCACGCTTATCGACGATCCTATCCCGATGAACGACGGTTGCCTGCGCCCGGTCGAACTGGTCGTTCCGGATGGGTCGATGCTGAACCCCGTCCCGCCCGCCGCGGTGGTCGCGGGCAATGTCGAGACCAGCCAGGTCGTCACCGATTGCCTGTTCGCCGCCTGCAAGGGGCTCGCGCCAAGCCAGGGGACGATGAACAACTTCACCTTCGGCAACCAACGGCACCAGTATTACGAGACGATCGCGGGCGGATCGGGCGCGGGGCCGGACCATGACGGCACCAGTGCGGTGCAGACCCACATGACCAATTCGCGCCTCACCGATCCCGAAATCCTCGAAACGCGCCTGCCGGTGCGGCTCGAGGAGTTCGCGATCCGGCGTGGCTCGGGCGGCAAGGGAGCGCATAGTGGCGGCGATGGCGTGGTCCGCCGCCTCACCTTCCTCGAAGAGATGCGCGCCAACATGCTCGCCAATCGCCGCAAGATCGCCCCGCGCGGGCTCGAAGGTGGCGAGGATGCGCTGCCGGGCAAAAACTGGGTCGAGCGCAAGGACGGTGCGCGCGAGGATCTGGGCGCGACCGGCTCGGCGCAGATGCAGCCGGGCGATACATTCGTGGTGCTGACGCCGGGTGGCGGCGGTTTCGGGAGAAGCGACACATGAACTACTGGCCGTTGCTGGGCATCGCGATCGTCGTGATCGGGTTCGCCCTGCGCTTCAACCCGCTGCTGGTGGTGGTCGGCGCGGCCGTCGCGACGGGGGTGCTGGCGGGGCTCGACCTCGTTTCGGTGGTCGAAGCGTTGGGATCGGCGTTCAACGACAATCGCTATATCTCGGTCACCTGGATCATCCTGCCGGTGATCGGCCTGCTCGAACGGTACGGCCTGCAGGAACGCGCCCGCGCGGTGATCGAGAATCTGCGCGGCGCGACGATGGGCAAGCTGCTCGTCTTCTATCTCGGTTTCCGGCAGATCACCGCCGCGATCGGGATGAAGGATATCGGCGGCCATCCGCAGGCGGTGCGCCCGCTCGTGGCGCCAATGGCCGAGGCCGCGGCGGTCAAGACCCACGGCGACCTGCCCGAGGAAGAGCGCGAGAAGGTCAAGGCGATGTCGGCGGCGACCGACAATGTCGGGCTGTTCTTCGGCGAGGACATCTTCTTCGCTATCGCCTCGATCCTGCTGATTCAGGGCGTGCTCGAAGGATACGGCTATAAACTCACCCCACTCGAACTGGCAGTGTGGGCGATCCCGACCGCGATCTGCGCCTTCCTGATCCATGGCGGCCGCATCCTCGCCTTCGACAAGCGACTGGGGAGGACGGCCAAATGATCACCTACGAATGGCTCTATATCCTCGCCGGGATCTTCTTCGTCGGCTGGTCGCTGCTGAGCCTGCGCGATCGCCGCTTCGGCAATGCCGGCTTCTGGGGCCTGCTCGCGCTTAGTTTCCTGGTCGGCAGCCATGTCTCCGATTTCGTCAACGGGCTGATCGTGCTGGCGCTGGTGGCGGTTGCGGGCATGGGCGGATTGAAGCGTAGCGATCCGGCGACGACCGCGCCCGCCGAGCGCCAGAACTTTTCCAAACTGCTTGGCAACAAGCTGTTCCTGCCCGCGCTGGTCGTGCCGCTGACCGCGGTGATCGGCACGTTGGCCTACAATTACACGCCGTTCGGCGAGACCGGCTTGTTCGAGGAGCGGCGCGAGACGCTGCTGCTGTTTGCGATCGGCGTGCTGTTCGCGCTGGCGGCGGGGATCGCATGGCTGCGCCCGCCCGCGCTCGCGCCGATGGAGGAGGGGCGACGGCTGCTCGATTCGATCGGCTGGGCCGCGATCCTCCCGCAGATGCTCGCCGCGCTGGGCGCGGTGTTCGCGCTTGCGGGCGTGGGCGACGTGATCGGCAGCCTTGCAGGCACGATCATCCCCGACGGCAACGTGTTCGTCGCGGTGGTCGTTTTCGCGCTCGGCATGGCGGTGTTCACGATGATCATGGGCAATGCCTTCGCCGCCTTCCCGGTGATGGCGGCTGCGATCGGGATACCGCTTCTGATCGTCGAATACGGGGGCAATCCCGCGACGATCGGCGCGGTCGGGATGCTGGCGGGCTTCTGCGGCACGCTGCTCACCCCGATGGCGGCGAATTTCAACATCGTCCCGGCCGCATTGCTGGAACTGAAGGACCAGAACGGGGTGATCCGCCAGCAAGTGGGCACCGCGATCCCGCTCTGGGTCTGCAACGTGGTGATCATCTATGTGGGGGCATTCCTGCTATGGAACTGACCGAGGAAATCGCCCGCCGTTTCGCGAAAGCCGCGCTCGGCCACGTCGCGCGCGAATATCCGCACAAGCTCGACCACGTTATGGAAGGCGACGAGGATGTCCTCTCCCCTCGCACGCTCCATCCGTGTTTCTTCGGCAGTTATGACTGGCATTCCTGCGTGCATGGCTGGTGGACGCTGCTGACGCTGCGGCGGCTCTATCCGGACATGCCGGAGGCGAGCGATATCGCCTTGCTCGCCGAAACCACCTTCACCAAGGAAAAGCTGGCGGTCGAACTCGCCTATGCGCAGCGCCCCGCCTCGCGCGGGTTCGAACGCCCCTATGGCTGGGCGTGGCTGCTTTACCTCCACCTCGAGGCGACGCGGCACGAGGATTGCGACTGGGCGACACGGGTTGAGCCGCTCGCGCGGCATTTCGGAGAGGGATTCAAGGCCTATCTCGGCGTGCTCACCTATCCGATCCGCACCGGCGCACACCCGAACTCTGCCTTCGCGCTGACGCTTGCGATCGAGTGGGCCGACCGGTTCGACGAGGAACTCGCGGAGACGATCCGCCGCACCGCGCGCGGCTGGTTCGATCAGGATCGCGATTCGCAGGCCTGGGAACCGGGCGGCGACGAGTTCCTTTCGCCGACCCTCGCGGAGGCTTTGCTGATGAAGCGCACGCTGTCGCCCGAGGAATTCGCGCCGTGGTTCACTGCGCTTCTCCCCCGACGCTCCGCGCACCTTCCGCCGACCCTGTTCACGCCCGCCACGGTCAGCGATCGCACCGACGGCAAGATCGCCCATCTCGACGGACTCAACCTCAGCCGCGCATGGGCGTGGCGCGAACTGGGTGACGAGGTGACCGCGCAGCGCCATCTCGACGCCGCGCTGCCGCATGTGACCGGCGATTACATGGGCGAACACTGGCTCGCGAGCTTTGCGCTGCTGGCGCTGCGGGCGCGCGCCTAGAAATCCTGCGAGACGCTCAGATTGACCTTGGGCGTCGACCCATCGCTGTCGAAGCGCGGCCCCGATAGCGGGACCGCCAGCTCGAGATCGACATCGAGCCTGCGGGTGATGTCGACGCGCACACCGCCGCCGGCCGAGAACAGCGAGCCGTCGTTCACGGCGGTGCCGATCTCGCTGACCACGCCGCCATCGATGAAGCCATAAAACTGCATGCCGCTGACGAAGTCGACCGGCTTGTCCAGGTAATATTGCAGCTCGGCATAGCCCATGACGCCTTCGTCTCCCGAGCGTTCGTTGTAATTGTAGGCGCGTAAGTAATACGGGCCGCCGAGGCCGATATCTTCGGTGATCAGCAGCGGATCGCTCGAAACCTGTCCGCGCGCGGACAGTTCGAGCCCGAAATTGCCGCCGAGCGTGCAGCGGTACCAAAGCCATGCTTCGGCGAGGGTGAACCGGCCCGACGCGTCGCTGCGCGAAGCCAGCGGGTCCCCCGCCTGCGTCGCGCCGAGGATATCGAGGCCGCGCGCCACCGTAATACGTCCGCGCAGGCGCCCGCCAGCGAGCTCGGCGGTGCCGAAGGCGCCTGCGCGAAGCACCGCGAGCCGATCGTGCTGGACCCGGATCCCGGCGCGGTCCTGACGCAGGTCGCGGACCTGGAATTCACCTTCGAGCCACATGCTCGCCCGGCGCGACCGCAACATTGGATAGCGCGCGCGCAATTCCGCCCGCCACGATTCGCCAAGGATTTCGCGATCGCGCAGGAAAGCCCCGGGCCGGGTCGCCGAATAGGAGCCGGACAGGGCGAGCTGGAGCCCGTCGGGGGAGACCGTCCCGGCGTAACGGGCGGCCAGGTATTGCAATTCCCCGGGCTCTAGCACCGACGTGGAAAGGGTGAGATCGACTTCGTCGGTCGCGGCTAGCAGACCGTTGAAATCGGCGTCGATCCGCGCGCGGAAGGGCCCGATCGCCTCGGTCCCGTCATTGCGGAGCGAAGCCGAGGCCGAGGCCTTTTCGCGCGTCGCGTTTACCAACAGGACGTTGCGGTCGCCTTCGCGCTCGAGCCGGGTCGAGCGGATGACCACCCCCGATACGTCGCCCGCGATGAGCACCCTGCGTTCGAGTTCGGGCAGGGTGACCGGGCCGCTGCCGACCAAGGGCTTCAGTTGCGAATAGATCGCGTCCGGATCGACGCCCACCACGCGGATCTCGTCGACCGAGCCTTCCTCGAGCGTCACGCGCAGCACGCCGGGAGAAAGCGATTGCGGTGCGATGGTGGCGGTAGCGAGGACGTATCCGCGTTCGCGCGCACGCCGCGCGACCGCATCGGCCAGCGCGGCGATCTCGGATTCGATCAACGTGCGGGCGCTGTAGGCTTCGATGATGTCGAGGAAGGCCTCGTCGGACAGGGCCGAATTTCCGTCGATCACGATGGCGCCGACATCGTACTGCTTGGCGCCGACGGCGACCGGCAGCACCGATTCCGGCTCGATGTAGATCGGGGCCGCCTCACTGGGCGTGTCCTCTTCATCGCGCTCTTCGAGCTGGGTGGGATCGATCCGTTCCTGCGCATCCTGCGCGTGGGCAGGGCGCAATCCGACGAGCCCGAACGCAATGGTCGCAGCGATGAGTTTTGCGCGCATCAAGTGCGACCTCCCTGGCTGCGCTCATTAACGGGTCGCCATAACCAAATGCTTAATATTAGTATTCGAAGTTACCCGTTTTTAACCAACATCCTTTGTCTGAGTGAAAGATGCCCTGTCCTATTCGGTAGGGCTGAAGGGATTGTACTATGCGCCACAGACGAACAACCATCGTTCTTGCACCGATCGCTGTTCTCTTGAGCAGTACGAGTGCGTTTGCCCAGTCCGGCCCCTGGACCGTGAGCGAGGTCGAAGGCCAGGTCGTGATCAAGGACGACAGTGGTGAACGTGCGGCGCGTCGCGGCGCTAAGCTCGATCCAGGCGATTCGATTGAGGCGCGCAATGGCGGCAATGCGATAATCGTCCGCGAACGGCAGTTCGTCACGATCCGGCCCAATACGCGCATTCGCATCGCCGACGGGAGCGAATCGCGCTCGGTGATCCAGGTAGTGCAGGACTGGGGGCGTGCGCTGTTCCGGATCGACAAGCAGAAGGATCCGCATTTCGGCGTCGGCACGCCGTATCTCGCCGCGGTGGTAAAGGGCACGACCTTTACCGTCACCGTCGGGGCCGAAGGGGCCTCGGTGCAGGTGACCGAAGGCGCGGTCGAAGTGGCGACCGAGGATGGCGGGGCAAAGGACCTCGTCCTGCCGGGCGTGGTGGCGATGGTCAGCGCGAACGACCGCCTGCGGCTCGTGGTCGAGGGCGACGGGCAGAAAATCATCGATTCGCCCAATCGCGGCGCCGGCCAACCTCAGGGCGGCACGGTCAAGGTGCCGGTTCCGAACCCCGGCGGTGCGTCGCAGGAAATCGGCGGGGCGATCGTCAGCGGCCCGGTCGATCTCGACGAGGTTTCCGGCGGTTTTATCCAGGGTGAAATCGGATCGCTCGCGGGCAATATCGTGGCGGCAGCTGCCCGCAGCAAAGCTGGCGGCAATGCCGGCAATGGCGGCGGTGCTGGTAGCGGCAATGGCGGTGGTGCCGACAACGGCAATGGCGGCGGAGCCGGTAGCGGCAATGGCGGCGGCGCAGGCAGTGGCAATGGAGGCGGAGCCGGTAGCGGCAATGGCGGCGGTGCTGGCAACGGCAATGGCGGCGGTGCTGGCAACGGCAATGGCGGCGGAGCCGGTAGCGGCAACGGCGGCGGTGCTGGCAACGGCAATGGCGGCGGAGCCGGTAGCGGCAACGGCGGCGGTGCTGGTAGCGGCAATGGCGGCGGTGCTGGTAGCGGCAATGGCGGCGGTGCTGGTAGCGGCAATGGCGGCGGTGCTGGTAGCGGCAATGGCGGCGGTGCTGGTAGTGGCAATGGCGGCGGCGCAGGCAGCGGCAACGATGGTGGCGCCGGGAATGGTGGCGGTGCGCCCGACAATGGTAATCCAGGGCAAGGGCCCGGGTCCGATCCGGGCAATGGCGGCGAGGATCCCGGCCAAGGAGTCGATCCGGCCGGAGGAGATCCGGGCCAGGGTGTCGATCCCGAGAACGGCGGCCTCGACCCTGAGGAGCCGGGCAACGGCAATGGCAACGGTGGCGGAAACGGTGGCGGGCCGGGCAACGGTCCCGGCAATGGCAAGCCTGCCGGTTTCGGGGGCGGCGATGCGCCGGTCTGAGCCGGTGATCCACTGTGTCGTGTCAGCCAGCACAGCCTGACGCGCCCATGCGGTTCCTGTTCGCTTTTTCCGCTTTCCTGACGGGCATTGCCGCGGCGGCGCTATTCGCCGTCAGCGGGCTGCATGTCACGCTCGAGCAGCAGTGGCGCGAAGCGATCCACGAGTGGTCGCCCCGCGAGGCCAGTGGCCAGGTCCACGTCGTCGAGATCGATGCCGCCAGCCTGGCAGCAGTCAATCGCTGGCCATGGCCGCGCCAGCATTACGCGAACGTGGTCAAGCGCCTCGACGAGGCGGGCGTGCGATCGATTGCCTTCGATATCGACTTCTCCTCGCCATCGGCGGCGGGTGACGACGCTGCCTTTGCCGCCGCGCTCGAACGCGCCAAGACCCCCGTTTACCTGCCGACCTTTTCCCAGGCCGCGAGCGCGAACGATCGCCGCGCGCTCGAAGCACTGCCGATCGAGCCGCTGAGGCGCTCGGTCAGCCTCGCTTCGGTCATGATGCGGCCCGATGCCGACGGCTTCGTGCGTTCGCTGCCGATGGGGGCGGTTACCGGCGACATGCCGCGGCCGTCGCTCGCGGCTGCCAGTTCGGGCGCGAATGGCGCGGTCGACGAAATCTTCGCGCTGGACCTGTCGGTGGATCCGGCCACGATTCCCCGCCACAGCTTCGTCAAGATCGAGCGTGGCCGGTTCGATCCCGACGAGTTGCGCGGCAAGGACGTCATCATCGGCGCGACCGCGATCGAGCTGTTCGATCGTTACCCCGTGCCGCTTCATGGCGTCATTCCGGGGGCGGTCGTCCAGGCGCTGGGTGTCGAAACGCTGCTGGCGGGACGCTTCGTCGAAATCGGCTGGATCCTGCCACTGGCGTTTGCGGCTTTGATCTCGGTGTGGATCCTCGGTGCCCAGACTTCCGCACTGGCTGCCGCGAGGGGCGGCACGATCATCGTGTCGTTGATGGTCGCCGGGTTCTGCTTGCAGGCGGTGTCGCGGATCGCGGCTGATATCGTGCCGGCGCTGGTATGCGTAATCGCGGTTACCGGAATGATCATCGCACGACATCTCCACCACGATTTCCAGCATCGGCGTCTCTACGACCCCGGCACCGACCTGCAAAATCGTCGCGCGTTCGTACAGCGCCCCGGGATCGACGAGGAACGCCTCACGATCGCCATGGCACTCGACAATTACGAGGCCCTGCGCGCCGTTCTCGGTGAGGATGGGAGCGATACGCTGATCCGGCGCATGGCCGACCGTGTCACTGAGTACGATGCATCGGTGTGTATCTTCCGGGTCGAGGAGCGAGTGCTCGCATGGACGGTTTCGGCCCTTGGCTACGATCCCGATCAGGAGCTGGCAAAGCTGGCAAAGCTCCTGCGCGCGCCGATGTATATCGATAACCGGGCGGTCGATACCGACCTGACCTTCGGGGTGGCATCGAAAGATGCGCTCAACGAAGCGATCCACGCGGCGCGCGTGGCGGCGACCCAGAAACGGACCGTCTCCTTCCACGCCGACACCGAACAGGAAAACATGGAACGCCGCGTTTCGCTACTCGGCGAGCTGGAAGGTGCGATCGAACGCGAGGAGTTGCAGGTCTGGTTCCAGCCGCAACTCGATCTGGGGTCGAACGAGATCGCAAGCGTCGAGGCATTGGTGCGCTGGCAGCATCCGACCCGCGGTTTCCTCGCTCCCGGCCACTTCATCCCGCTGGCCGAGAAATCCAACCGGATCGATTCGCTGACGATTTACGTCCTGCGCAAGTCGATCGACGCGCTGATGGCCTGGTGCGACGAGGGGATCGTGCTGCGCGCCGCCGTCAATATTTCGGCGCGGCTGCTATCCTCGAGGTCCTTCATCCGGGAAATCGAACAGCTGGTATCGACCAGTGGCATCCCGCGGGACAGGTTGGTTTTCGAAATCACCGAAAGCGCGACGCTCGACGATCCCGAGGAATCGACCGCTGCGCTCCATCGCTTGCGCGCGCTCGGCATCGCCATTTCGATCGACGATTACGGCACCGGGCAATCGAGCCTCTCCTACCTCAAGACGATGCCGCTGTCCGAACTGAAGATCGATCGGAGCTTCGTCCAGCATGCCCACAAGGAGGTCAGCGATGCCATGCTCGTGCGGTCGACGATCCAGCTGGCGCACGAACTCGGCCTGACCGTCGTCGCCGAAGGCGTCGAGCACGCCGAGTGCCTCGAATTCCTCCGCTCGGCCGGGTGCGACATCGCGCAGGGTTACCTGATCGGAAAACCGATGACCTTCGACGATATCCGCACGATCACCGCCGAATACAGTCGCAAGGTCGCCTGACAGCGATCGCGCGTATGCGCCGGCCGGTACTGCCTCGAATCGATCGATTGTGGCTGGAACCGAAATGTCTGGTGCGGTCGAGAAGACTCGAACTTCCACGGGTTATTCACCCACAACGACCTCAACGTTGCGCGTCTACCAGTTCCGCCACGACCGCACTCTAGACATGACAAGGCCCGCTATCGAAGGAGCGGGCCTGCTCGGTAGGCGCGCGCCATTAACACCGGTTTGGCGGGGCCGCAAGCGCATCCGTGCGGTTTGCTTGCATTCGCGCGAATTTTCTCAGCGTCAGAACGCCGCCCATCCGAATTCGGTGAATTTCGCGCTGGTCGGCACGTCGACGATCGCCTCGTTCACGGTCACGCTTTCGCCCGGGGCGAGCTCGCCCACCGGGGGGACGATCTGCGTTTCGTAAACGATCCGCTCGCGCGAATCGCGCAGCACGATCTTGATCGGGGGCAGGCGCCGGGTCTCGGTGCCGACATTGGTCACCGTCCCGCTGGTCTCGAAATATTCGATCCCGTTGGGCAGTGTGCGCCGGTCCTGCCGGTCGGGCGGGAATTCGAGCACGAGATCGGGCGGTGCCTGGACGAAGGTCGGGCGGTTGCCCGGCAACCAGTCGGGCATGCCGAAATATTGCAACGCCCCGAACACACCGAGCGCGGCAAGCGCGAAGGCGACCGCGCCGATCGTCCAGATCCGCGTCCAGTTGCGGCGCGGGCGGAAGGGCGGTTCGTGCGCGAAGCTCGATCCGGTTTCGACATCTTCCTCGTCGTATGAACCGTGATCGTGCGCGGGGATGTCGTGCCCGACCGGCGGTTCGCCGTGATCGTCCTCGTCGAACCGTTCGGGCACCGGATCGGCGACCGGCGGCGGTGGCACCGGTTCGTTGCCCTCTTCCGGGGCCGGCTCGGACGGCGGCACCGGGGCGGATGTCGGTGCAGGCGGCGGCACCTGGTCGGGCGCGACGGGACGCTCGACGCCTTCGGCTGCGGGCCCGGCCATGGGTGTCCGGCGGGCCGGTGCGGTCTCGGACGCACCTTCGGGCGCGCGCTGGGACCGAGTCTGGGGCGCAGGCGGTGGCGGAGGGGGCGGAGCCGGCGCATCGGTCAGTCGCTCGACCGGCGGACCGTCCTGGAACCAGCTGTGCTTGCACTTCGCGCAACGCACGGTCCGACCGTCCACGCCGATGGCGCTGTCGGGGACGGCATAGCGCGTGTTGCAGGCCGGACAGGCAATAATCATCCCAAGGGGCTTACGCACAACGCGCACGGCGCCGCAAGTTCGCGCCCGTGCAAACGCGCGCATGCGGGCCTTTTTTCCACATGGAGGCATCGCTATAGCCCCTATCGACCGGGCGCAGCGCGCCAGAACGAGAAAAGAGCCTCGAAAGCCCATGACCACGGCCAGCGAAGATGAGATCGTTCGCTTCGACAATGTCGGGTTGCGCTACGGGACGGGCAAGGAAGTGCTGAGCGACGTCTCCTTCTCGCTTTATCCGGGCCGATTCTACTTCCTCACAGGGGCGAGCGGCGCGGGCAAGACCTCGCTGCTCAAGCTGCTCTACCTCGCCCAGCGCCCCTCGCGCGGGGCAATCTCGATGTTCGGGCAGGACGCGATCACGCTGCCGCGTGACCGGCTGCCGGGCTATCGGCGCCGGATCGGCACGGTGTTCCAGAATTTTCGCCTGCTCCAGCACCTCTCCGCCTTCGACAATGTCGCGCTGCCACTGCGGGTGGCGGGCGTGGCGGAAAAGGATCTGCGCAAGCCGGTCGGCGACATGCTCGAATGGGTCGGGCTCGCCGATCGGGTCGATGCGCGACCCGCTACCCTGTCGGGCGGGGAGCAGCAGCGCGTGGCGATCGCGCGCGCGGTCATCGGGCGGCCCGACATGCTCGTGGCCGACGAACCGACCGGCAATGTCGATCCCGACATGGCGGTCAAGCTGATGCGGCTGTTCGAGGCGCTGGGGCGCCTGGGCACCGCGGTGGTGGTCGCGACCCACGATCTCCATTTGTTGCGCAAGGTGCCCGACTCGCTCATCATGCGCCTCGACAAGGGCAAGCTTTCGGACCCCACCGGCGCCCTGCGCTATCCTCCGCGCAAGGGCCTTTCGGCATGAGCGGCGCCAAGGGAAAATCCACCCCGCCGGTGGTCAAGGACAGCGTCCGGCGCGGCTGGCGCCCGCTCGGTGCCTCGGGCGATACCGCGCTGGTCCCGCAGGCGCGGATGAGCGGGCCGATGCCGTGGCTGATCGCGATCATGGTGGCGATCACCGTGGTCGCCGCGGCAGGTGCGCTGGCGCTCGGCAACATGGCTGCGAGCACCTCGGCCTCGATCGAGGGCGGGGTCACGGTCCAGGTGCTCGAGCCCGACGAGAGCGAGCGGAGCAGACAGGTCGAATTGCTGCTGCCCGCATTGCAGGGCCTCGCCGGGGTCGTCTCGGTTCGGCGCGTGCCGCAGGAAGAACTCGATGCGCTGGTCGAGCCGTGGCTGGGCGAGGAAGCGGTCGAGGGTGGCAACGTCCCGATCCCCGCCATGGTCGATATCCGCCTGCGCGGCGAACCGAGCAGCGCCGCCATCGACCGGATCGAACAGGTGATCGCGCCGCTCGCGCCCGACGCCCGGGTCGATGCGCAGGCGAGCTGGCTCGGACCGGTATTCGATGCGGTCGAATCGCTGCGCTGGATGGCGCTTGCGCTCATCGTGATGCTCGCCGCGGCGACTTCGGCGGCCGTGTTGCTGGCGGCGCGCACCGCGATCAACGCGCACCGCGACACGATCGAGGTGGTGCACATGCTCGGCGGGACCGATGGCCAGATCGCCCGTGTTTTCCAGCGCTCGATCGCGCTCGACGCGGCCGGGGGCGGAGCGATCGGGCTGGCAGTGGCGCTGTTGACGATCCTCGCGCTGGGCCTGCGCTTCGCCGGGCTGGGTGACGGGCTCGCTGGCCAGGCGACCCTCGAATGGAACGACTGGCTGGCGCTCGCCGCTGTGCCGATCGTCGGCGTGTTCCTGGCAATGGCGACGGCGCGCTTTTCGGTCATGCGTGCGCTGGGGAAGATGCTGTGAGTTTCGGCCAGATCGTCCGCCGTTCGGCCGCCGTCGTCGCGCTGCTGTGGGCGCTCGGCTTCGTGTGGTTCGCGATTGTCCTGCCGCAACCGGCCGCCGACACGCAGACCGATGCGATCGTTGTCCCGACCGGCGGCGGCGGGCGGATCGATCGCGGACTCGAATTGCTGCGCGAGGACAAGGCGCAGGCGATGTTCGTCGCCGGGGTCGATCGCGAAGTGCGCCCGCCCGAATTCGCCGAGGGCTTCGGGGTCGAGGAAGCGCTGATGGAATGCTGCGTGACGCTCGATTTCGTTTCGGTCGATACCAAGTCCAACGCTCGCGAAGCGGCGAAGTGGCTGGAAGAGAAGGAATTCCGCTCGGTCCGTCTCGTCACCTCGGACTGGCATATCCGTCGCACCGCGCTTGATCTCGAACGCGCGACCGGCGGCAAGGTAGTGATCCTCGAGGATGCGGTGCCGACCGATCCGACCTTCGGCATGCTGTTTCTCGAATATCACAAGCTGCTCGCGCGGCGTCTCGCCGCACTGTGGGAGTAGCGCCATGCCCGGACCGGTCACCATCCTCCGCAACATCGCCTTTGCCATCGCCTTCTACGGCGGCAGCTTTCCGCTGATCGGCTGGGCCGGGATCGCCTCGCTGCTGCGCCTGCGCGGCGCGACCGGTGCGGTCCAGGCGTGGTCCGACTGGCATCACTGGTGCGTACGCAATTTGCTCGGGATCCGGATCGTGGTCGAGGGCAATGCCCCGGCGGGCGGCCACCTGGTCGCAAGCAAGCACGAAAGCTTTTTCGAGGCGATCCACCTGCCCGCACTGCTCGACAGGCCCGTGCCCTTCGCCAAGGCCGAATTGTGGCGCATCCCGGGTTGGGGCCCCGCCGCGACGCGGTGGGGCGCGGTTGCGGTCCACCGCGAGCAGGGCGCGAAGATGCTGCGCCGGATGATCACCGACGGGCAGGCCTATGCCGCGCAGGATCGCGTGCTCGCGATCTTCCCCGAAGGCAGTCGCGTGCCGCACGGCGCGAAGCCGAAGCTGCAGTCGGGCTTCGCCGGTCTCTACAAGATGCTCGGCGTGCCGGTGGTGCCGATGGCGGTGAACAGCGGGCCGCTCTACCACCGCGGCTGGAAACGCAGCGGCACGATCACCATCCGCTTCGGCGAGATCATTCCCCCCGGTCTCCCGCGCGACGAGGTCGAGGCGCGGGTGCGAGAGGCAATCAACGTCCTGAACTAGAGCGTTTCGTGGATGGTCTTGGGGACCATGCACGCCATCACGCCCTCGTGGCCGTCCTCGCTGCCATAACCCGACCATTTGACCCCGCCGAACGGGGCGTCGACCGCGCTGACCGCTGTATGGTTCAATGCGACCATGCCGGCCTCGATCTCGCGTGCGAGCCGCTGGCGACGGGCCTTGTCATTGGTCCAGGCATAGGCGGCGAGGCCGTATTGCAGGCGGTTGGCCTCTTCGAGCATGGCTGCTTCGCCGTCATAGCGATTGATCATCGCGACCGGCCCGAACGGCTCCTCGTTCATGATCTCGGCCTCGACCGGGACGTCGGCGAGCACCGAGGGGGCATAGAAGAAGCCCTGATTGCCGATCCGCTCGCCGCCCGCGAGCACCTTTGCGCCCTTGTCGCGCGCATCGGCGATCATCGCCTCGATCGCGTCGGGGCGGCGGGCATTGGCCATCGGGCCCATTTGCGTGTCTTGGTCGAACCCGTTGCCGACCTCGATCGCCTTGGCGCGCGCGGCGAATCCGTCGCGGAACTGCTCGTAGATCGAATCCTGCACGATGAAGCGCGTGGGGCTGACGCAGACCTGCCCGGCATTGCGGAACTTGGTCGGCACCATCTTGTCGAGCACGTGGTCGACATCCATGTCGTCGAACACCAGCACGGGGCCGTGGCCGCCGAGCTCCATCGTCGCCTTCTTCAGGTCCTGCGCGGCGAGCGCGGCGAGATGCTTGCCGACCGCGGTCGAGCCGGTGAAGCTCAGTTTCTTGATCACCGGCGAGCCGAGCAGGTGGCGGCTGATATCGTCGGGCACGCCGAACACCACCTGGCATGCTTCGCCGGGGACCCCGGCATCGATCATCGCCTGACAGATCGCGAGGCCCGCGGCAGGGGTTTCCTCGTCGGGCTTGACGATCACCGAACAGCCCGCGGCAAGCGGTCCGCCGATCTTGCGCGCGACATTGAGCGAGGGGAAGTTCCACGGCGCGAAGGCGGCGACCGGGCCGACCGGCTCGTATTCGACCCGTGCGCTCTGCCCGTCGGGGCGCACCAGCGTGCGGCCGTAGATGCGCTGGCATTCGCCGGCATAGAATTCGATCAGGTTCGCAGCATAGAGCGTCTCGCCCTTGGCTTCGGCCACCGGCTTGCCCTGTTCGCGGGTGAGGATCTGCGCGATGTCGTCGGCGCGCTCGCGGATCAGCTCGGCACCCTTGCGCAGGATCGCGGCGCGCTTGTCGGCCGGCGTGTCACGCCAGATGCGAAAACCCTTCGCCGCATGGTCGAGCGCGCGGTCGAGATCTTCCTTCGAGGCGCACGGCAGATGGCCGATCACTTCCTCGGTGGCCGGGTCGATCACGTCGCGCGTTTCGCGCCCGTCGGTTCCCAGCTTGTCGCCGCCGATCAGGAGATGGAGCGAGGGATAATCGGTCATGGCGGGGCCTTTCTTGCGGGAAACGGAATGACGCGCGGCAGCGCGCGACAGTGTTTGTGGGGTGCGGGTGCATGTGGCGTGCCCGCGGCGCAATGTGAAGGGGCATACGACCGGGCCCAGGAGGGGCGGGCAGGTTCCCTTTGCAGACCGGGCATGCTTGCCTATGGGCCGCTGCGTGACGCTTCCCGATTTCTACCGCGACGACCTGCGCAAGCTCGAGCAGGCCAGTCGCCGCCGCACGCTCGCACCGCGATCGGGGCGCGATTTTTCCTCCAACGACTATCTAGGCCTCGCCCGATCGGAGCAGCTGCGCGAAGCCGCGATCGCCGCATTGCGCCGGGGTGTCGATCTCGGCTCGGGCGGCTCGCGCCTCCTGCGCGGCAACACCACCGAGCACGAGACGCTCGAGGCCGAGGCGGCCCGGTTCTTCGGCAGCGAAGCCGCGCTGTTTCTCGCCACGGGATTCGCCGCCAACAGCCTGCTGTTCGCAACGCTGCCACAACCGGACGACCTGATCCTGTACGACGCGCTCGTGCACGCCAGCGCGCATGAGGGCATGCGCCTGTCGCGCGCGCCCGGCGAGAGCTTTGCGCACAACGATGCGAGCGCCGCCGAAGACGCGATCCGCCGCTGGCGCAGGGCGGGCGGAACCGGCCCCCCGTGGATCGCGATCGAGACGCTTTACAGCATGGACGGCGACCGGGCGCCGATCGTCGACTTCGCCGCGCTGGCGGAGCGTATGGATGCCATGCTGTTGGTCGACGAGGCGCATGCGGTCGGCGTCCATGGTCCGGAGGGACGCGGCCTCGCCGCCGCACTGCATGGCCGCGAGAACGTGGTCGGACTCGCGACCTGCGGCAAGGCGCTGGGATGCGAGGGCGCGCTCATCCTCCTCCCCGCGAACCTGCGCGATTTCATCGTCAATCGCGGGCGCAGTTTCATCTTCTCGACCGCGCCATCTCCGCTGATGGCGGCAATCGTGCGCGAGAGCCTGGCAATCATCGAGCAGGCCGATGACCGCCGCGCCCGATTGCAGGCGCTCGTCGTCCGCGCCAGCCGCGCCGTGGCACCGCTTGGCATTGCCCCGAGCGGCAACCAGGTCCAGCCGGTCCCGATCGGCGACGATGCCCGCGCGATGGAGATCGCGGCGGCGCTCCAGGCGCGCGGCTTCGACGTGCGCGGCATCCGCCCGCCGACCGTGCCCGACGGCACGGCGCGGCTGCGCGTCTCGATCACCCTCAACACCGACGATCAAGCCATCGACGAACTTGCGACCGCCTTGGGAGAACTCCTGTGAAAGAGACGATCATCGTGACCGGCACCGACACCGATATCGGCAAGACGGTGTTCTCCGCCGCGCTGGCTGCGGCGCTCGGCGCAAATTACTGGAAGCCCGTGCAGGCCGGGCTCGACGATGGCAGCGACAGCGCGCGTGTGGCGGCGCTGGGCGTGCCCGCCGCCTCGATCCTGCCCGAAGCCTACCGCCTGACGACGCCGTGCTCCCCCCATCGCGCGGCCGAGCTCGATGGCGCCACGATCGATCCTGCATATCTCGACCTGCCGAAGGTCGACGGCACGCTGGTAGTCGAAGGGGCGGGTGGGGCGCTCGTGCCCGTCACGCGCGACCTGCTCTATGCCGATCTGTTCGCGCGATGGGGCGCGCCGGCGGTGATCGTCGCGCGGACCGAGCTGGGCACGATCAATCACTCGCTGCTGACGATCGAGGCGCTGCGTTCACGCGGCGTGCCCATCCTCGGCGTGGCCTTTATCGGCGCGCCTCAGGAGGACAGCGAGGCGACCATCTGCGCGATCGGCAGGGTCGCGCGACTGGGGCGCCTGCCGATAGTCGACCCGCTCGATGCCGACAACCTGTCTACTGCCTTCGCGCGCGCATTCGACCTCGGAGATTTCGCATGACCAGCTCGCCGGTCTGGCATCCGTTTACCCAGCACGGGCTCGGCGAGCCGATCCCGCACGTCACCCACGCACAGGGCGCCGTGCTCCACACGCAGGACGGTGCCGAGGTGATCGATGCGATCTCGTCGTGGTGGGTGACGACCCACGGCCATGCCCATCCCAGGATCGCGGCGGCGATCGCCGAGCAGGCGTCGCGGCTCGACCAGATCATCTTCGCCGGCTGGACCCACGCCCCGGCGGAGGAACTGGCCGCCAGCCTGCGGACGCTGATGCCCGAGAGCCTGACCCGCGTGTTCTTCTCCGATTCCGGATCGACCAGTGTCGAGGTCGCGCTGAAGATGGCGCTCGGTTACTGGCTCCACCGGGGCGAGGCGCGCCACCGGATCGTGGTGATGGACAATGGCTATCACGGCGATACGATCGGGACGATGTCGGTCGGTGCGCGGGGAGCCTTCAACCGCGCCTACGAGCCGCTGCTGTTCGATGTAACATCGATACCCTTCCCGGCCGAGGGATCCGAGCAGCGCACGCTCGATGCGCTTGAGCGTGCCTGCCGCGACCGGGCCGCCGCCTTCATCGTCGAACCGCTGGTGCTGGGGGCGGGCGGGATGCTGATGTATTCGCCCGCGACCCTGGCCGAAATGCGCCGCATCTGCGCCGAATACGGCACGCTCTTCATCGCCGACGAGGTGATGACGGGGTGGGGACGGACCGGCACCATGCTCGCCTGCGAGCAGGCGGGAATCGAGCCCGATATCCTGTGCCTGTCGAAGGGACTGACCGGCGGCGCGATCCCGCTGGCGGTCACCATGGCGAGCGAACCGGTGTTCGAAGCTCACCTGAGCGACGACCGCGCGCGGATGTTCTTCCATTCGTCGAGCTACACCGCCAATCCGGTCGCCTGCGCGGCGGCCAACGCCAATATCGCGATCTGGCAGGATGAACCGGTGGCCGAGCGGATCGCCACGCTGGCACAACGCCAATCGGCGCAGCTGACGCGCCTGACTTCGCACCCGCTGGTCCGCAATGCGCGCCAGGCGGGGACGATCACCGCTGTCGACGTGGGCGAGGCGGACGGATACCTCTCCGATCTCGCCCCCCGCCTGCTCGCCGCCTTCCGCGCCCGCAACGTTTTGCTGCGCCCGCTGGGCAACACGGTCTACGTGATGCCGCCCTACTGTATCGAGGAAGCTCAACTCGACCGCGTTTACGCCACGATCGTCGAGGCGATCGAAGAAGTCGCCGGCCCGAATTGATCCGACCGACCGTAATTGGCAAGAATCGCGGTATTGAACCGGGATGCCAGTCGATGCCGATCCCGTTAATGGTGCCCAGAAGAGGACTCGAACCTCCACGCCCTTGCGAGCGCCGCCACCTGAAGACGGTGCGTCTACCAATTCCGCCATCTGGGCACACTAGTCGCGGTGGATCGTCTGAGTCCGCCGCTCGGTAGGCGCGGGCCACTAGCGAAGCGATGGGGGCATTGTCAACGCTGATTGCGACCAGTAACGGGTCGCGCGACGCCCATTTCTCGGCAGGATGACCGCCATGACCAAGACCGACCCGCTTTCCGGAAAACTCGTGACCCTGTTCGGGGGCAGCGGCTGGCTCGGAACCCATGTCGCGCAGGACCTGCTCGAGCGCGGTGCGCGGCTCAAGATCGCGAGCCGGCATCCCGAGAAGGCACGGCATCTGAAGCCGCTCGCGAACCTCGGCCAGTTCGCGCTCGTGCGCTGCGACGTGTCGCGCGAGGACAGCGTGCGCGCGGCGATCTCGGGATCGGATGCGGTGGTGAACCTAACCGGCGCGTTCGGCGCGAATGCGGAAGCCGTGATGGCCTGGGGCGCCGAGTATATCGCGCAGGCCGCGGCCGACGAAGGGGTTGGCGCGCTCGTCCACGTCTCGGCGATCGGGGCCGATCCGGACGGTGATACCGCCTATGCCGTGAGCAAGGCCGAAGGCGAGGCGGCGATGCGCGACCTGTTCCCCCAGGCGACGATCGTACGCCCGTCGATTATCTTCGGAGAAGATGGCGAGTTCATCAACATGATGGCGGGGCTGATCCAGCGCCTGCCGGTGCTGCCGGTCTTTGCGCCCGAGAGCGAATTGCAGCTGGTCTGGGTCGACGACGTCGCTGCGGGCATCGTCGCCGCGCTGGCCGATCCGGGCAAGCACGGCGGCAAGACCTACGAACTTGCGGGACCCGAACGCGTGCCGATGATCGCCTTGAACCGCCGGATCGCGCAGGCGCAGGGGCGCAACCGCCACTTCATCCCGCTGCCCGATGCCGTGTCGGGCGGGATCGCTGCGGCCACCGGCTGGATGCCGGGTGCCCCGATCAGCCGCGAGCAGTGGAAGCTGCTCGAGAAGGGCAATGTCGCGAGCGGCGACTATCCCGGCTTCGACAAGCTCGGCATCAGCCCCAAGCCGCTCGGCCTGTTCCTCGATCGCTGGATGGCGCGCTATCGCAAGCACGGGCGCTTCGGGAAGAAGAGTGTAGTTTAGCTTTCTTCAGACGCTCAGGCGCCGGGCGCAGCGCATCCGTATTGGGCGGTCGCCCGCAGGTGCCTCGGATCCAAGCGGAGAGAATTGGACCGCGGATGCGGGTGGGTAACTACAAAAACTTCGTCTCGACTGGACGCTGGCTGGATAGACCGCTTCTTTACCAGTTCACATCGGCGTAATTATCCGCCGGCTGGATCGTATCCATCTTCTCCGCCAGCAACGCGCGGAAGCTGGGGCGGCTCTTCATCACCGAATACCAGCTCTTGGCCTGGTCGTGACCGCGCCAGTCGAGCGCGCCGAGATAGTCTGCGACCGACAGCTGCGCGGCGGCGGCGAGATCGGCGAGGCTCAATCGTGGCCCGCCGAGCCAGGCGCGGTTATCGACCAACCAGTCGATATGGTAGAGATGCTCGTGGGCGAGCTTCATCGCCTCGCGCAGCACGCGCGCATCTGGCGGTTCGCGGGTGACGAGCCGCTTCTTCATCTTTTCCTGCAGCAGCGGCGCGGTGACGTCGCCGTAGAGGTGCTCGTCGAACAGCGCGACCAGGCGGCGGATCTCGGCGCGCTGGAGCGCATTGCCGACGATCATTGCATTGCCTTCGAAGGTTTCCTCGATGAATTCGCCGATCGCCCGGCTGTCGGCCAGCACCGTGCCCTTGGCACTGTCGCGCAGCACCGGCACCCGGCCGGCCGGGTTCATGTTGAGGAATTCGTCGCGCCGCCGCCAGGGGTCCTCGCGCACGAGTTCATAGGCAATGCCCTTCTCCGCCAGGTGCAGGCGCACCTTGCGGCTGAAGGGACAGAGCGGGAATTGGTAAAGGTGCCACATGCTTGGCCCCACGCTTTGCCGAAAGCGAGGGGCGCGTGCAATGGCGCGCGTGCAATCAGTCTCGCGACAGAACGGGCAGACGCGCGGGAAGCGACCGCTTCATGCGCTCGGCGGCCTCTTTCAGCTTGGGCAGGGCCGACTCGATCGCACCGGTCATCCCGGCCGCGGCATCCATCGCCTGCGGCACGCGCTCGGCCAGTTCGACCGACACGCGATCGCCATCGGGGCCAAGCATGTCGCGCAGGGTGGCGTCGGGATCGACGTCCTTGCGCGGAGGCGCTTCGGTTCCGGCTTCGCGTGCGATCTTGTCGACCGCTTCGTCCATCGCCTCGACCAGCGGGCCGACGGGCATGTCGAGCAGTACTTCGCCGAGAATCGCGACGGTGGCAGTGGCGGTAGCCTGGACCTGCGGGTCGCGCAGCGTCTCCGAAAGATCTTCGGCAGCGGTCGTTTCAGTTTCATCCGATTCCTGGGCGGAGGCGGGGGATGCCGCGAGGCCAAGCGCGGCCAGCGTGCCGAACAGCAAGGGGATCGAACGAATCGCGCGCATGGGTCTTCCTCCGGTAGAATGGGCGAATGCTAGTGCCGAAGCCCTTAGCGATGCGTGAACGGGCTAGAAGGAGCCCTTGACCGACAACCGGACAGAGCGTCCGAATTCGCGGTCGCGTTCCTCGACGAACAGGATCGGCGAAGCGTTCCGGGGACCTTCGTAAACGGTGCGGATCGAGGTGTCCCCGCCGAGATAGGGGTTGCCGATCCGCACATTCACCGTCAGCCCGAACAGGTCCTTGTGCTCGACGAAGATGCCGCCGAACGCCGGACCGTTGCGCTCGAAGCCACTCTCGGTGATGCGGAAGAACGGTTCGTCTCCGCTCAGGAACACGCTTGCGCCGTAGGCGATGTCCGAGCCCGGGATATCGTGGCGGTAATCGATATCGATGCGATAGGGGTCGGCATTGCTGATCGCGCGGGCAAGCCCGGTCAGCGGATCGTCGAGCCGCGCGCGCTGCCAGTCGATCCCGGCGTCGATCCTGGCCCCGCCGATCCCCAGCGGGGCGAGTTCGAGCGTACCGTTGAACTCGACGCCCGTGCGCCGCGCGCTGGCGATATTGCCCGGCGACTGCCCGCCATCGACGAGGATCACGTCGACCAGGTCCTCGATATGGTAGTCGAACAGGCGCAGGCTGGCATTGCCCCAGCGACCGAAGTCCTTGCGCGCCTCGATTTCGAATTCCCAGCTTTGCGGCGGGCGCAATTCGTTGTTGCCGGCATTTTCGCGATCGTCACCGAGGAAGACCCGGGCGAGGAAGTCGCCAAATTGCAACTGCCCGACGCGGCGGCGCACACTGAAGGTGAGGTCGAGATCGTCCTGTGCCGACCAGGCGAGCGAGGCGGAGCCCTTCGGGCGCAGGAAGGTGCGCGAGGCGGCGGCCGAGCCGGTCTGCGTCAGCGTCGAGCGTTCGACCGCCGCGGTCGCCTGCAGCGAGAGCGTCGCTGAAAGCGGGCGACCGTAGCTGAGCGAGGCCTCGTAGCGATCCTCGGAAACCCCGCCGACCCCGGCGGGAAAGTCGATCTCGCCGAAATTGCCGTCAGGATCGATCTCGAACAGCCGCGCGACCTGGCCGAGCGTGTTGTAGGCGGCCTCGCCCGCAAGCTGCCAGTCGGCGCCACCGCCCGACCAGGTGAACTCGGCGCGCCCGATCCGTTCTCCCGATTCTCGCAGCTGGGCGAAGCGGGCACCGCTCAGCGATCCGTCAGCGTCGAGCGTGAGGAGTTCGGTGCTGACGAAATCGGAATCGTCCCCGCTCGCAAGGCCGATCAGCTTGAGCGTCCCGCCCAAGGCGGGGAAGGCCACATCGCCGCCGACCTCGTAGCGCACCGCGTCGTCATCGGTGGTGCGGTCGACGAACCGCGCATTGTCGCCGGCTCCGTCGGTGCGCAACTCGTCCGAGCGGTTGCGGAAAAAGGTCCACTGGTGGCTGAGAGTCGCATTGGCGACCACGCCGTTGTCGTTACTCCAGCCGAAATTGCCCGAAATCTTGGGCGAGCGGGTGCGGCGCTCATTGTCGCTGAACCGCTGTTCGATCAGGTTTCCGGCCCCATCGAAGCGCAGGCTCGGTCCGCGCGATGCGCCGACATCGTCCTCGTTGTTGAAGGCAAGCTGGTATTCGAACGGGCCGCTGGCCCCGCTGATCGAGATACTGCCGTCGAGCAGGGCGGGGCCGCCGACCTGGCGGAACTGGGGCGAGTATTCGAACTGGCCCGACAGGCCGCCGGCCTCGACCACGACATTGGCGACCTGACCGGTCAGGCCCGGAATATCGAGCGTGGTCCCGTCGAGGATTTCGATGCGCACAACGTTGTCGATGGAAATCCGGCCCAGCTGGTCGCGCGCGCTTTCCGACTTCGAGGACAGCCGCCGGCCGTTGATCAGCACATTGCCCGAAGCCTGGCCGAGCCCGCGTTCGCCGTCTTCGGATTCGATCTGGAAGCCGGGGACCTGCTCGAGCAGGTCGAGCGCGCTACGCGGGGCGAAGCGGGCGAGATCCTCCGGGGTGAAGACGCGGCGCTGCTGGCCGGTGCCGCTGGCCGAAACCTGCGATGCGGCCGCTTCGGGCTCGTCCTGCGCGCAGGCAGGACTGGTTGCGAGCGCGATCGCGCCCGCAGCCGTGAGCGGCAATAATCCAGTCTTCAGTCCCGACATCGTGCAGCGCCCCTGCCAAGCGGGGCAATCCTGCCAACCCGCTTTCGTCGGGGTGCCCCTAGCCATCGACCAGCGGCATGGCGAGCGAAAGCTGAGCCGGATCACGAAGGTAAGGGGGTGCAATTCACAAACGGATAGGGCAGGGGAGGCCCCATGCACTTAGACACCCTCATGGTGAAGATCGCGCTGATCGGCGTTCTCGGTCTCGCGGCCCAGTGGATCGCCTGGCGCACCGGTCGCCCCGCGATCGTCTTCCTCCTCCTGTCCGGCATCGTCGTTGGACCGGTGCTCGGGTTCCTCGATCCCGAGGCCGATTTCGGCGAATTGCAGGAGCCGATCATCAAGCTCGCGGTGGCCGTGATCCTTTTCGAGGGCGGGCTTTCGCTTCGCTTCCGCGACCTGATCCATGCCGCCGGCGCAGTCAAACGCCTGATCTTCCTCGGCGTGCCGTTGGGCTTCATGTTCTGCACCTTGGCGGTTCGATACGGGGTCGGGCTGAGCTGGGAGCTGTCGATGCTGTTCGGCGGCATTCTGGTGGTAACCGGGCCGACGGTCATCGGGCCGCTGCTCCGCGAGCTGAACCTGCCGCGGCGGACGGGCGATGCATTGAAGTGGGAAGCGATCATCAACGACCCGATCGGCGCGCTGCTCGCGATCGGGATCTTCGCTTGGCTGACCTATGAAGGCATCGAGATCGACCCGGTCAATATCGGCGTCGACGTGCTGGTCGCGACGGGCATTGCGGGACTGATCGGCTTCGCCTGCGGCTGGGCTCTCACCTGGCTGTTCCCGCGCGGTTACGTGCCCGAATATCTCAAGGCGCCTCTGTTGCTCGTCACGGTGATCGGCAGCTTCGTTGCGGCCGACCTTGTTATGCACGAAAGCGGGCTGGTCACGGTCACCGTGATGGGCATGGTCATGGCGAACAAGCCGACCTTCAGCACGCAGGCGCTGCGCCGGTTCAAGGAGGACCTCGTTGTCCTGCTGATCTCGGGCGTGTTCATCATCCTCTCGGCGACGCTCAACTGGGAAGTCGTCAGCCGGGTGCAGTGGGAATTCGTGATCTACCTCGCGCTGCTGATGTTCGTCGCACGCCCCGCGACGGTGCTGACGGCGCTGCTGTTCAGCGACGTTCCGTGGCGCGAACGGCTGTTCATCGCCTGGATCGCACCGCGCGGTATCGTCGCCGTGGCGATCACCGGCCTGTTCGCGATCCGGCTCGAACAGCGCGGGGTGCCGGGGGCCGAACTGCTTGTCCCGCTGGCTTTCGCGACCGCGATCGCGACGATCGTCGCGCATGGATTCACCGCGAAATGGTGGGCGCATCGCCTCGGTATCGACCAGGGCCGCGCCGAAGGCCTGATGCTGATCGGGGTCAACGGGTTCAGCCTTGCTCTGGCCAAGGCGCTCAAGAATTCGGACATCAAGGTCGAGGTCGTCGACAGTTCGAAATTCGCGTTGCGCGCCGCCAAGAAGCTCGAGGTGCCGACCCATCACGGCGACATGCTCGACGACGATTGGCGCCATCACCTGCCGCTCGCAAATTTCAACACCGTGATCGCGATGACCGAGACCGACGCCTTCAATGCGCTGGTCTGTTCGGAACTCGGCCCCGAACTGGGCTACGACAAGGTCGCGCAGGCCGGTCCGGACCAGCGCACGGGCATGACGACCGCGCGCGGCAATGTGATCTTCCAGGAGCAACCCTCGGTCTACGACCTGCTGGTGCGCGTGGGCGAGGGCTGGGAGTTTTCGCGCACGCGAATGAGCGAGCAGTTCAAGATGAAGGATTTGCGCGAATATCTCGGCGATCAGGGCATGCCCTTCGCCGTGATCCGTGCCGACAAGTCGCTCGAACTTTTCACCTCGATCACCCAGCCGACCGTGGGCGAAGGCGACGTGGTGCTGTCCTTCACCGCGCCCGATACCGCCGAAGAGCGCAAGGAAAAGCGCGACGCCGAGCGCGAGAAGAAGGACGCCAAGGAGAAGGCTTGATCGCTAGCCTTCCGGCTCGCTCGAGCCGGTCGCGGGTGTCCCGCCAAGCGCCTGCCACAACAGCACCCTCGCGCGCAGCGCGCGGCCGAGCGCGGCGGCAGCGCGTTCGGCGCTCCCGTCGGCGACGCGGCGGGCCTCGATCACGGTGAGGAAATCGGCCAGCCCGGCCTCGTAGCGCGTATTGGCAAGATCGGCGCTGCGGATGGACGAGGCTTCTTCGCGGCGCGCCGCGGCGAGTTCGGCATCGGTCGCGGCGACGAGGCCGTAGGCCGCCTCGGCCTCTCCCAGCGCGGCAAAGACCGTGCCGCGATAGGCCTCGAAGGCGCCGCGTTTGTCTGCAGCCGCGCCGTCGATCTCGGCCTCGATCCGGCCGAAGTCGAGCAGCGGGGCGGCGACGTCCGCCGCCAGCGAGCCGACGATCGAATCCGGATCGAACAGGTCGCCGATCCCGAAGGCCAGCAGTCCGACCACCGCGCTCAGCGAGAGATTGGGAAAACGGCGCGCGGCGGTTGCGGCGAGCTGTTCGTCGCGGGCCGCGAGCCTCGCGCTGGCGGCAAGGATGTCGGGCCGATTCTGGAGCAGCGCGCCGGGCAGGGTGGGCGGCGGCACGGCACGCTCGGGGCGTGGTGCAACCTCGGCCAGGGCAGTAAGGACATCGCGTCCCGACGAGGCGGTCAGCGTGACGAGCTGGCCGGTGAGACGGGCCCGCTCACTCGCGAGCGCGGCGAGCCGGCTGCGGGTCGTTTCGGCCGAGGTCTCGGCGCGCACGCGGTCGAAACCGGGCGCGATCCCGGCGCGTTCTCGCACGCCCGCAAGCCGAGCAAGCTCTGTCGCCGCGGCGAGGTCCTCGCGCAGCGCGCCCTCGCGGCGGGCCAGCGTGCGCCAGTCGATCACCGCCCCCGCGATCTCGGCGACCAGCGCGTTGCGGACCGCCTGCGCATCGGCTCCGGCGGCTTCGACCAGTCGCACTTGCGCCCGCTCCTGCGCCCGCAAGCGGCCGAACAGGTCCGGGTCCCAGCTCGCGGCGAGGTTGACGCCATAGGAAATCCGCTCGCTTTCGATCTGGACACCCGGCGGCAGGCCGGCGGCGAATTGCACGGGATTGGTGCGCTGACCGGTGACGGAAGCGCCCGCATCGAGGCGCGGCATGCGTTCGGCGCCCGCACGTGCGGCCGACGCGCGCGCGGCGTCGATCCGCGCCGCGGCCTCGCCAAGCGTCGGCGAGGTTTCGAGAGCGCGTGCGACCAGCGCTGAAAAGGCGGGATCCTCGTCGGGCAGCAGGTCCTCGAGCTTGCCGGCAACACCCGCTTCGGGCGCGTAGGCGTAACCCAGCGGGAGCACCGGCGGGGACGTGTCGATCTGGGGCGGCGGCCCGGCGACGCAGGCCGACAGCGCCAACGCCGAGGCGAGGGGAAGGGCGGCGCGGCGGATCATTCGGTCTCGTCCGCTTCGGGTTTGACGATGTCCGTCGTCGCGCCGTTGCGGCGCGCGGGGATATAGGCATCGACCTGTTGGCCGACGCGGAACAGCGCCTCGTTCGACGAGGCCGCCGACGGGAGAGCGTAAATGACCTGCAGCACGCGGACGTCGACCCGCTCGGCGGCACTGTTGGTGAGCGAGCGCTTGGGCACCACCTGCGGCTCGGCGCGCACGAAGCTGGCCTTGACCTGGCGGTCCGACGCACCGCGTGGGCTCACGGTTGCGGGCTCTCCCAGCGCGATGCGCGCCGCTTCGGATTCGTCGATATCGATCCGGACATGGAGTGGCCGGGTTTCGCCCATGCGGATGAAACTCGCATTGCCGCCCATGGTCGAGACATATTCGCCGGGGCGGATGTCGACCGCGAGGATCTCGCCCGAGATCGGCGCGCGCACGACCAGCCGGCCAAGCTCGGTGGTGGCGCTCGATCGCATCGCCTGCGCGCTCTGCAGCCGGGCGCGGGCGGCATTGAGCCGGTTCTGTGCCGCGCTCGCCTCGCCCTCGGCGCGGATCACCTCGGCGCGGCTGACGGCGGCGGGATCGGAGACGTTGCGGTAAAGATCGAGCTGGCGCGCGGCGGTTGCGGCGGCGCTCTGCGCTTCGGCGATCGCGGCACGCGCCTCGCCGATCTGCGCTTCGGCCTCGCGGACGCGCGCGCGCACCGCGCGGTCGTCGACCTGGAACAGCGGCTGGCCCTTGGTGACGTAATCGCCCGGCTGCACACGCACCATCGTCACCAGCCCGGCAATAGCGGTGCCGATATCGATCACCTCGCTTGAGGGTTCGACTACGCCCGCGCCCGCCACTCGGGCGGCATTGGCGAGTTCCTGGGGCGCACGCGGCGGTTCTTCGGTCGGTTCGGACAGCTCGCGATCGGGCAGGCCGGTGGCGATGTAGATCACCGCGAGGACTAGCCCCGCGAGCGCCACCAGCGGCAGGATCTGGCGCGAGAAGCTCAGGTTTTTCGGTAGCAGGGCCATGGTCTCAGTCCGTCTAGTGGTCTTCGGGCATCTCGGCGCCGTCATGGGTGACGCGGCCGTCCTCGAGCACGAGGATGCGGTCGGCGAGGTCGAACACGCGGTTGTCGTGGGTAACGATGATGCAGGCGCGATCCTCGTCCACCGCGACTTCGCGCAACAGGTCCATCACGCGGCGGCCGGACCTGGCGTCGAGCGCGGCGGTCGGCTCGTCGCAGACGACGAGGCGCGGCTCGTGCACAAGCGCGCGGGCGATCGCGACACGCTGCTGCTGCCCGCCCGAAAGCTGGTTGGGCAGCTTGTCGGCCTGGTCGGCGATGTTGAGCTTGTCCATCATCGCGACCGCACGTTCGCGCGCCTCGTGCCGGTCCATCCCCTGCGCGATCAGCGGGACGGCGGCGTTGCTGGCCGCGTCGATCGCCGGGATCAGGTTGTACTGCTGGAAGATGAAGCCGATATTGTTGAGCCGGAATTCAACCAGTTCGGTATCGGACAGGTGGTAGATATCGGTATCGAATACCCGGACCGTGCCTTCGGTCGGGTAGAGGATCCCGCACATGATGCTGATCAGCGTCGTCTTGCCCGATCCGCTTTCGCCGACGATGTAGGTCAGCTCGCCCGAATGGACGTCGATATCGATATCGTGCAGCACCCGGATGGTTTGCTGCCCGGCGGTGAAATCGCGTGCAATATCGCGCACCGAAATCGCCTTGCTGATCGGCGCCGCGCTCACCGGAACACCGCCGCGGGCTCGGTCTTGAGCACGGTGCGCAAGCTCAGCCAGCCGGTCAGCGCGATTATCAGCACGATCGCTACCAGCGAAATGAGCGGGATCTGCCACGGGATGTAGAAGCCCTTGAAGGTCGGGTCGCCGGAGAAGGCGTGGATGAAGCCGACCGTGCCGAGCACGCCGAGGCCGTAGCCGACCATCCCGACCATGCCCGCCTGCGCCGCCACCATCCGGGCGATCCGGCCATTGGACACGCCGATCGCCTTGAGCGCCCCGAACTGCTTGATATTGTCGCGAATGAACAGGCTGAAGGTCAGCCCGACGATCGCCACGCCGACGATGAAGCCGAGCATCACGGTGATCCCGAAATTCAGGGGAATTCCGGTGTTCTCGATGATGAAATCGACCCCGTCGCCGGCGAATTGCTCGCGCGTGCGGGCGCGCAGGCCCGTCTGCGCCTCGATCCGGTCGACCAGTTGCTGCGCGCTCACATCATCGGCCTTGCCGACGAGCACGAAGGATAGTCGATTGCGCGTGCCGGGCACGTAGTTCAGCGCCTGCGAATACTTGGTGTAGAGCACGACGGTGCTGGTGAAGCTGGGGATCGCATCAGCGATCCCGCGGACCACCGCGCGCTGGTCGTTCAATTCAAGCCGCTCGCCGATCGGCGACTGGTCGGGAAACATCCGCGTCATGCCGACATCGTCGATGATCACGCTGTCGGGTTGCGAGAGGACATCGGGTGAGCCTTCGATCATGCGCTTTGGCAGTCCGATTAGCGTCGCGTCGTCGACCCCGATGATCGCCACGCCTTCGAGGTCGCCGTCCTTGGTCCGCACCGCCGCGGTCGCGCGGATATGCGGTACCGCCCATTCGACCCCCGACACGCCACGCACCTTGTCGAGCGCGGTCGAGGGCATGGCATAGGCGACATCGGTGGTACGGCTGACCGGATCCATTACCCAGACATCGGCGCTCGACACGTTGTAGACCCCGCTCGCGCCGCGCTCGAGCAGGTTGACGAAGATCGTCAGCTGCTGGGTGATCAGCAGGGTCGAAAAGGCGATTCCGAACAGCAGCCCGTAGAACTTCTGCCTGTCGCCGGTCAGCATCCGGATGGCGATCCAGATCATTGCGTGTCCTGCTCCGGTCCCGCGCCGTGACGACGCGCCTCTTGCGGTTGCGACCCGCAGCGTCCATAAGTGAACGACAGCGTTCACCTGAACGGCTGCGTTCAATTGAACGATCGCGTTCAGGTGAACGGACCCGTTCAATATGTCAAGGATCGATTTGAGCAAGACTAGAAAGCGGACCGGTCGCCCGGTGGACGAGGAGAAACGCGTCGCAATCGTGAATGCGGCCGCGCGGGCGTTCTTCGACCACGGCTATGCCGCTTCGAGCATCGAGGCGATCGCCGCCGAAGCGGGCGTCTCGAAGGTCACGATCTACAACCAGTTCGGTGGCAAGCGGGAGCTCTTCACCGCCGCGGTCGTAGCCGAATGCGGCAAGATGCGGCGTAGCTTCGATGTCCCCGAATTCGTCGAGGGAACGCTGCGCGAGCGGCTGACCGAAATCGGCGAGGCGATGACGGCATTCCTGTCGCGGCCCGAGATGATCCAGTTCGACCGGCGAATTTCCGCCGAAACCGAGCGTGAACCGGGGATCGGCAAGGCGTTCCTCGCAGCCGGGCCCTATCGCATGAAAATGGCCTTCGCCGAATTCCTCGAGGCGATGCACGACGCTGGCGAGGTCGCGATCGACGATATCCCGCTCGCAACCGAACAATTCGTCTCGATGTGCAAGGGGATGGGCGACCTAGAGCGGCGATTCGGCGCGGAACCGACCCGAGCAGAAGACCGGCGCCGGATCGACGGCGCGGTCGAGGTATTCTGCCGAGCCTATGCCGTCGATCGGAATTGCCGCTGATCGTGCCCGTCCCGGCAACTTGTCATTCACCCGCGTGCGCCTACATACGTGCGTGAAAGGATGCCCCTGCGATGAGCGATCAGAACAACGCCCCCAACGAACCCGAAGAGGGCGGGCCCAACCCCTGGATTAAGAGCCTGATGGTATGGGGCGGGATATTCATGGTCCTGCTGCTGGTCGTCTCGATGTTCTCGCCGCAGGACGGCGGGGGCGATGCGATCGCCTATTCGGAGTTCCGCCAGCAGGTGGCCGAGGGACGCGTCTCCGAGGTGCGCATTTCCGAAGACAAGATCGTCGGCCAGTATGCCGACAAGACGACCTTCACGACCGTGCCGGTGGCGGGAGATACCTCGCTGCCGCAGCTGCTCGAAGCGAACGGCGTCGCCTTTTCGGGCGCGCCCGACGAAGAGCCCAACCTGCTGTTTTACGTGCTGATCCAGGCGCTGCCCTTCATCCTGATCCTCGGCCTCGCCTTTTTCGCCTTGCGCCAGATGCAAAAGGGCGGCGGCGCGGGCGGCGCGATGGGCTTCGGCAAGTCGAAAGCCAAGATGCTGACCGAGAAGTCGGGCAAGGTGACGTTCGAGGACGTCGCCGGGATCGACGAGGCGCGCGAAGAACTCGAGGAAATCGTCGAATTCCTCAAGGATCCGCAGCGCTTCTCCAAGCTCGGCGGCCAGATTCCCAAGGGTGCGCTGCTGGTCGGCTCGCCCGGTACGGGTAAGACCCTCCTTGCACGCGCGATCGCGGGCGAGGCGGGCGTACCCTTCTTCACCATTTCGGGCTCCGATTTCGTCGAGATGTTCGTCGGCGTCGGTGCGAGCCGCGTGCGCGACATGTTCGAACAGGCCAAGAAGAACGCGCCGTGCATCGTGTTCATCGACGAAATCGATGCGGTCGGCCGCAGCCGTGGCCACGGCCTCGGCAATTCGAACGACGAACGCGAGCAGACATTGAACCAGCTGCTGGTCGAAATGGACGGTTTCGAGGCGAACGAAGGCATCATCATCATCGCCGCGACCAACCGGCCCGATGTGCTCGACCCCGCATTGCTGCGCCCGGGCCGTTTCGACCGTCAGGTCGTGGTCCCGGTGCCCGATATCGAGGGCCGCGAGAAGATCCTCGAAGTGCACATGAAGAAGGTGCCGCTGGCGCCCGACGTCAACTCGCGCACCATCGCGCGCGGCACGCCGGGCTTCTCGGGCGCGGACCTCGCCAACCTCGTCAACGAGGCGGCACTGCTCGCCGCGCGGCGCAACAAGCGCCTCGTCGCGATGCAGGAATTCGAGGACGCCAAGGACAAGGTCATGATGGGCAGCGAGCGCCGCTCGATGGTCATGACCGACGACGAGAAGAAGATGACCGCCTATCACGAGGCGGGCCACGCGCTCGTCTCGCTGAACGAGCCGGCCTCGGACCCGATCCACAAGGCGACGATCATCCCGCGCGGCCGCGCGCTGGGAATGGTGATGCGCCTGCCCGAACGCGACAATTATTCCTACCATCGCGACAAGATGCATGCCGATCTCGCGGTCGCTATGGGCGGCCGCGTGGCGGAGGAGATCATCTTCGGCCACGACAAGGTCAGCTCGGGCGCCTCCTCCGACATCCAGTACGCTACCAAGCTGGCGCGCAACATGGTCACCAAATGGGGCATGTCGGACAAACTGGGTCCGCTCCAGTACGAGGAGCAGCAGGAAGGCTATCTCGGCATGGGCCAGTCCGCGCGCACGATGGGCTCGGGCGAGACCAACAAGCTGATCGATGCCGAAATCCGTGCGCTGGTCGACGGGGCGCACAAGCGCGCGACCGAAGTCCTCAAGACGCAGGAAGACAAGCTCCACCTGCTCGCCCAGGCGATGCTCGAATACGAGACGCTGACCGGCGACGAGATCGACGAGCTGCTCGAAAACGGCAAGATCGACCGTCCCGACGAGCCCAAGGGCCCGAATGTCGTCCGTCCCGTGCATGGCAGCGCCGTGCCCAAGGCGGGTCGGAAGTTCGGCGGCGAAGGCCCGGCACCGCAAGGCGCGTGACGCGTTGATCCCTCGTTACAGAGGGAGAACGACCATGCGAAACCTGATTCCGACCGCGCTTCTCGCGCTGGCGCTGCCGCTCGCCGCCTGTTCGCAGGAAACGCAGCAGAACGCGGAGAAAACCGCTGAATACGCCGCGGACGATGCCGCCAAGAACGCCGACGCGGCAGGCGAAGTGCTCGAGGACGTTGCCGCCGATGCTGCGCGCGAGGTGAGCGAAGGCGCGGCCGCGCTCGAAGGCAAATTGCGCGACGGGGACGATCCGGCCGACGAGCTCGAGAAAGCCCCGGCGGTCGACTGACCGTCAGAAAGCGCCGATCACCAGCAGCAGCTGGAGGAACAGCACCAGCACGATCAGGATGAAAACCTGCAGCACGACGAGGCGCCAGAGCGCAGAAAAGCGCGACAGGCCGTAGGCACCGCGCAATTGCTTGTACATGTGGATCGGCGGGATGAAGAGCGCCGCGAAGGCGATCACCGCAGTGTGAGCCTTCAGGATTCCCATGATGCTGAGCGAGATGAACAGCAGCGACATGAAGGATAGCGAGTAGGTCACGAAGATCGCGTGATCGTAGGCGCGGAAATTGCGTTTCCAGGCAAACAGCAGCCACACGAACGGCACCGAAAGCGGGATCAGCAGCCAGCTGAACTTGTAGCTGTTGGCCTGCAACTTGTAGAGCATCAGGCTCGGGTTCTGCTCCCATTTCTTGACGATGCCGTTGTCTATCCAATCGATCCCGGTGAGGTTCATGGTCATTCGGCGATCGCCCGAAGAATCCGAGGCGATGACGCGCGTATCGCTCTCGCCGTCAGGGGTTGCGGTCCCGTCCGCCTCGGCCTGGGTTCCGTCGCTCGCGCCCTGGACGAAGGGCGTGGCTGCCGCGGCTCTCGCGGTTTCGAGGTCGCCGACGGCTTCTTGTCGGCGCCGGTTCAACCGCTCCCGCACCGACTGTTCGAGGTTTTCATCGGCCAGACGTTCGTCAAGCGTTTCGATGCGATCTTCCTGGCCCTTGATCTCGGCAGCGATCGCCGTCTTGATCTGATCGCGCGAAGGTGTGTCGGGCAGGGTGGGCGCGGTCAGCCCCACCGCCTGGAAGATCGCGAACATCAGGAAGACCGAGAACAGGAACAGCGCCATTGGTGATACGAACTTCGCCCGTTCGCCCGCGACGTACCGGCGGGTCAGCTCGCCCGGCTTGAGTACCAGCTTGGGCAGCGTCGACCACATCTTGCCTTCGAAATGCAGCGCGCCGTGCAGCAGGTCGTGCATGAAGGCGTGGATCGTACGGTGAAGATGCGCCTTCTGTCCGCAATTGTGGCAATGCGTCCCGTGCAGCGAGGTCTCGCAATTGAGGCAAGTCTCTTCGGCGAAATGACCTTTCACCAGCCTCCCTGCTCCGACCGGACCCTCGCCGTCCGTTTTCTCGACCGCGCGCGAATAGAGGCCGCCCTCCGCGACCGTCCCTAACGCTTCGCCGATATCACTCATGCCCCGGTCCCGATCCCTGCTCAGTTCGGGCGCATGATAGCGCCGACGGCGAATACGAAAAGGGCCGCCTCGCCGGGCGGCCCTTTTGATCATCGGGTTGGCTGCGATCAGCCGTCGTAATCGGATCCGATCGAAGTCGGGCGTGCCGGCTGCGAGGCCGAGATGCGCAGCGCTTCGGCCGACTGGCTGAGCGAACCGATCTCGTCGATATCGTCGTCCTCTTCCTCGATCACGCGCTGCAGGCTCTGCACCACGGCCTCCTTGAGGTCCTTTGGCTTGACGTTCTGCTCGGCGATCTCGCGCAGGGCGACGACCGGGTTCTTGTCACGATCGCGCTCGAGCGTGAGTTCGGCGCCGCCCGAGATCTCGCGCGCACGCTGCGCGGCGAGCAGGACGAGGTCGAAACGGTTCGGGATCTTGTCGACGCAATCTTCGACGGTAACGCGCGCCATCGGGCACTCCGTAAATTCGTGTAAGCGACATGGCTGTCGGGAAGGGTGGCGAGCTAGGGGCGAACCGGGAAAAAGTCAAGCATTGCACGTGGGCGCAAGGGGTGCGAAGCGGGGCGCATGGCCGATGCGCCCTGCGAGCAGGAACAGTCCTATCACGATCCGGCGCCCTTCACGGTCGAGGCGCAAGGACAGACGCTCACCTTCTATCCCGACGGTCGCGACCGGTTGGAGGCGCTGATCGCACTGATCGAGAGCGCGCGCGAATCGCTCAAGCTGTGTTTCTACATCTTTGCCGAGGACGGCGCTTCGACCAAGGTCCGCGATGCACTGACCCAAGCCGCGCGGCGCGGCGTGGCGGTCAGCCTCCTGATCGACAGTTTCGGGGCCAGCGCCGACGAGAAATTCTTCGATGAATTCGTCGCCGCGGGCGGCAAGTACAGCTGCTTTTCTGCGACCTGGTCACAACGCTACCTGATCCGCAACCATCAGAAGATGGCGATCGCCGACGGCCAGGAGGCCATGTTCGGCGGGTTCAATATAGAGGACGGGTATTTCGAGACACCGTGCGAGGATGGCTGGCACGACCTGGGTATCGTGATCGAGGGCGACGGGGTGGACCGGCTGTGCGACTGGTTCGACCAGCTCGAGCGGTGGACCGAGAGCGACCGGCACCAGTGGCGCGCGATCCGCAAGCTGCTGCGCGAATGGGACCCGGGCGACGGCCCGGTGCAATGGCTGATCGGCGGGCCGACAAAGGGCCTGTCGAGCTGGGCCCGTTGCGTCGGCGAGGACCTGATCGAAGGCGCGCGCCTCGACATGATCATGGCCTATTTCTCGCCACCCAGGCGGCTGTTGCAGCGGATCGGCAATATCGCTCGCAAGGGTGAAACGAGGCTGATCATGGCCGCGAAATCGGACAATGGCGCGACGATCGGTGCCTCGCGCTCGCTCTATCACGACCTCCTCAAGCGGGGCGCAAGGATCTTCGAATTCGAGCCTTGCAAGCTGCACATGAAGCTGATCGTGCTCGACGACGCGGTCTATCTCGGCAGCGCCAATTTCGACATGCGCAGCCTCTATGTGAACCTCGAACTGATGCTGCGGATCGAGGACAGGGGGCTGGCCGACCGGATGCGGCAATTCGTCGATACCCATATCCCCGCCTCGACCGAAATCACACCTGCGCTGCACCGGCAGCGCAGCGGGTTGTGGACGCGGATCAAGTGGAACCTCAGCTGGTTCCTCGTCGCGGTGGTCGATTACACGGTCAGCCGGAAACTGAACTTGGGGCTTTAATATTCCGGCGAGCCGTAATCCTCGTCGGCGAGGTCGGAGAACTTGGTGATCTTGTGTTCGAAGCGCAGGCGGACCTTGCCGGTCGAGCCGTGGCGCTGCTTGGCGACGATCAGTTCGGACAGGCCGTAGACCCGCTCCATCTCCTGCATCCACTGGGCGTGGGTTTCGTGGACCGCGACGTCGTCGCCCTCGACCGGGCGCTTGGGTTCGCGCGAGGCGACGTAATAGTCCTCGCGATAGATGAACCACACCATGTCGGCGTCCTGTTCGATCGAGCCCGATTCGCGCAGGTCGGACAGCATCGGCCGCTTGTCGTCGCGTTGCTCGACCGCACGGGAGAGCTGCGACAGCGCGATCACCGGGACCTCGAGTTCCTTGGCGAGTGTCTTCAAGCCGCGACTGATTTCGGAGATCTCGTTCACGCGATTGTCGTTGGCGCGGCCGGTGCCCTGGAGCAGCTGGAGGTAATCGATGATCACCAGCCCGATATTGTGGCGCCGCTTCAGGCGTCGCGCGCGGGCGCGCAGTCCGGCGATGGTGAGCGCGGGCGTATCGTCGATATAGAGCGGCAGCTCGGACAGGCGCTGGCTGGCATGGGCCAGCTGCGCGAAATCTTCCTTCGACAGCTTGCCCATGCGCAGCGCCGAGGAGCTGATGCCCGATTGTTCGGCGAGGATACGCGTGGCGAGCTGGTCGGCGCTCATTTCGAGGCTGAACAGGGCGACGCCCGCGCCGATCGATTCGCTGTCGTCGATGCCGGCTTCGCGATCGGTGCGCAGCCGCTCGGCGGCATTGAAGGCGATGTTGGTCGCGATCGCCGACTTGCCCATGCCCGGGCGCCCGGCGACGATGATGAGGTCCGAATCGTGCAGACCGCCGGTCTGCGAGTTGATCGAAACGAAGCCGGTGGTCTTGCCAGAGACCTTGCCGCCCGAATTGAGCGCCTTCTGGATCTGGCGCAGCGATTCCATGCTCGCCGCGCCGAAGCTCTTGGCGCTCTCGTTGGTCGCGCTGCCCTCGGCGACCCGATAGAGCTGGGCCTCGGCATTTTCGATCTGCTTTTCGGGCGAGATGTCCTCGCTCGTATCCATCGCCCCGGTGACGAGATCGCGCCCGACAACCACCAGTTCGCGCAGCAGCGCGAGATCGTAGATCTGCTGCGATAGCTCGCGCGCCGCGAGCGTGCCGAGCCCGGTGCCCGACAACTGCATCAGGTAGCTCGTACCGCCGAGGTCGGCGAGCGCCTCGTCGCCCTCGAAATAGGGCTTGAGCGACACCGGGCTGGCGGTCGCATTGCGATCGATCAGCTGGAGGATGCGTTCGAAAATCTTCTGGTGGATCGATTCGAAGAAATGCTGCGGCTGGAGCGCGACCGGCAGCTCTTCGAGCACGCGGTTGTCGAACAGCACCGCGCCGAGGAACGCGGCCTCCGCTTCGATATTGGAGGGCAACGCCTGCGCGGCATGCTTGTCGTCGCGGATGATGAGATCTTGATCGGCCATGAGCGACATAGTGCGGGAGGGGGAGAGGGGCTTCAAGTGGCGCGATCCAATTGGGTGCTGTGGATGTCGGTCATAACTTTTCGTCATCCCGGCGAAAGCGGGGATCCAGGGCGATGTGGTGCAAAATTACCCCGGAGTTCCTGCGTGCGCGGGAATGACAACGGGCGTTGCATCTGCGAAGGCTAACCCGATGCCCGATCACCGCATTGCCAAGATCGAACTCGACGAGGCGACCATCCTGTGGCGCAATGCCGATATCGAGCAGGAGCGGCGGATCGCGATCTTCGACCTGATCGAGGACAATAGCTTCCGGCCGGTGCGCGCGGCGGAGAAGGGAGCCGACGGGCCGTACCACCTCTCGCTTTCTGTGCGCGACGGGCGGCTGGTGCTGCTGATCGCCGACGTGGATGACGCAGAGCTTGAAACGCTGGTGCTGGGGCTCGCCCGCTTCCGCCGTCCGATCCGCGATTATTTCGCCATCTGCGACAGCTATTACCAGGCGATCCGCAAGGCGACCCCGAAAGAGATCGAGACGATCGACATGGCGCGGCGCGGGGTGCACAACAATGCCGCCGAGCTGCTGCTCGAGCGGCTCGACGGAAAGGTGGAAACCGACTTCGCAACCGCGCGGCGGCTCTTCACACTGATCTGCGTCCTGCATATTAAGAGCTGAAGGACAGGCGGGCGCACATTGGCACGGAAATCTCGAAAACTGGTCTCGCGCGTGTTGGGCGCGCTCTTGCTGGTCGCGCTGGTCGCGGGCGGCGTGGCTTGGTGGCAGCTGCGCCAATGGACCCCGCCGCGCGCGCAATTCCCGGTGCAGGGCGTCGAATGGGGGCTCGAGGAAGGCGCGGCGAATTGGCGCGCGCTCGCCGCCAACGGCGCGAGCTTCGCCTATCTCGATGCCAGCGACGGCGCCTTTGCCAAGGATTCGACCTTCGCCCGGCACCTGGCCGGCGCGCGCGAGGCGGGGCTGGCAGTGGGCGCTGTGCATCGCTTCGATCCGTGCCAGCCGGCCGACCCCCAGGCGGGCAATTTCGCCACCATCGTGCCGCGCGATAGCGAATTGCTCCCCCCGGTGGTCGAGTTCGACCGGGGGCAGGAGTCCTGTCCGCAGACCCTCTCCGATGCCGCGGTCGAAAGCGAGCTGACCACGCTGCTCAACCAGATCGAAACGCACGCGGGCAAACCCGCCATCCTCAAGCTGTCCCACGAGGCGCAGGACCAATTCGGGATCGCGACGCGGCTCGAACGCGACCTGTGGTTGTCGCGGACATATTACCAACCCGATTACGGCGGGCGCCCGTGGACGCTCTGGACCGCCAATCCCTATCGCGCCTACGAAGGCGGCGAAGGCACGGTGCGCTGGGTGGTGGCGCGGGAGTAGCAAGATGACCGACGAAGACCTGATCGCCGCCGCGCGCGATGCGGCCAAGCAATCCTATTCGCCCTATTCGGTCTTCCCGGTCGGCGCGGCGCTGCGCTTTGCCGACGGCACGGTGGTGACCGGCACCAATATCGAGAATGCCAGCTACGGGCTCGCGCTGTGCGCGGAGACCGTTGCGGTGGCGAAGGCAATGGATGCGGGCGTACGCGGCGGGCTCGAGGCGGTCGCGGTCACCGGACCGGGCGCCGAGCCGATTACGCCGTGCGGCCGTTGCCGCCAGGTGCTCAACGAACTCGCCGCGCTCGGCGGGACCGATCCCGAAATCCTCTGCGTCGGCCCCGACGACGTGCGTCGCACCACGCTGAGCGCGCTGCTGCCCGATGCCTTCGGCCCGGCAAGTTTGGACTGAGGCTGCGGGCAAGCTGTTAAGGTCTGCGCGTTATCAGACTCCGGCGCGCTCGGCGCACCGGAGTCCCAACACATGAAATTCGTCGAACTGGCCTCGCGCGGCGGCAACTACCTTGTCGTCGCTTCCAATGTCGCATGGCTGCGGGTGGCCGAAAACGGCCAGACCAATGTCGGCATCATTGGCGGACAGCCCCTGCTGGTCACCGGCACCCCCGAAGAGGTGTCGCAAAAACTGCTCGCGGCCTGACCCGCGCGATCAGGCGTCCGAGGCTTCGAGCCACTCCACCAGCGCACCGAGGCAGTCGCGGGCGAGCGCTTCGCAGTTCTCGGGCGACCAGCCCTGTTCGGGGTCGGGGCTCTTGAAATTGTCCTTGTAGGGCATCTCGAGCGTCATCGCGGTCGCCTTGAAGCGGTGCGCGACCTGGGTCGTGCTCATCGAGAGGTTGGCTTCTCCGGGCTTCGACTTGTCGTAGCCCTTTTCGGTCTGGAACAGCACCGAACGGCGGTCGAGGATCTGCTCGTAGCGGGTGAAGCCGGCATAATGCTCCTCGGTCAGGCCCGGGATGCCTTCATAGCCGGCGAGGAAGGCGGCGGGGATCGCCTCGTCGCCATGCACGTCCATCGCGAAGAACACGCCGGTCTCGTCCATCGCATTGCGCAGGGCGAGCACCTCGGGCGAGCGTTCGGCGGTCGGGTTTTCCCATTCGCGGTTCAAATTCGCGCCGCAGGCATTGGTGCGCAGATGGCCGCGGAAGCTGCCGTCCGGGTTCATATTGGGCACGACGTGGAGCGTGCACTTCTCGCGCAGCGTGCGCGCGACCGGATCGCCCATGTCGGTGAGCACGTCGAGCGCGCCTTCCATCCACCATTCGGCCTGCGTTTCGCCCGGATGCTGGCGGGCATAGAGCCACACATGCTTGTCGCCTTCGCCCATTTCGAGACAGTCGATCGGGCGCCCGTCGAGCGTGTGGCCGAGAACGCGGTGCGAGACCCCGTCCATCAGCGCGGCTTCGGAGACGAGGTCGAAATGGCGCTCCATCGAATAGGGCGCGAAATAGGCGAACCAGGCGATGTTCGATTCGGGCGTATAGCGGATCGTGAGCGTGCCGCTGTCGGCATCGTATTCGCTGTCGGCACGGCCCCAATATTCGCGATCCTCGGAAACGACCGAATCGTAGTCGGGCCAGCCGCCCGGATAGGCCGAATCCTTGAGGTCCTCGATCTTGAGTTCGAGTTCGCGGCCCGCCGCGCCCGACACGCGGAAATAGTACCACTGCTTGAACTCGGACTGGTTGTCCTTGCGGATGGCGAGGCGCGCGCTCGCCCCGTCCACGGCTTTGACTTCGATATTGCCCGCATCGAAGGCGGTGTCGATCGCGATATTGTGGGTCATTCTACCTCTATCGTTTCGCCCGAATTGCCGGGAAATCCGGCGAACAGGGCGCTGGCAAGTTTGTCGGCCGCGTTGGCGACCTCGAATTCGTCCGCGTTTTCGGTCGCGGCAAAGCTGGCCCGGCCTTCCCACAGCACTTCGCGCGTGTCCATATCGCGGATCATGACCGCCATGCTGGTGTCGACGGTGCGGCGCTCGCCGCCGCCCAGATTGATCCCGATGCCGACGCCGACGCCCGAGCCGTAGGTCCCGGTCGATCCGCCGACCCCGACGCTGACCGGCGAGCGGCGCGATCCATCGGCGAGCAATTCGCCGCGCCCGGCACGCACTTCGGCGACTTGCGTGCCGCCGCCGGAAACCGGGGCGTAACCGAGCGAGGCGAGCTCGCGCGTCACCGCGTCGAGATAGGGCTGCATGGCGAGACCGCTCGTCTCCTCGCCGGGGGCGACGACCACTTCGATCCGGCCGCGCGGCGCCTCGGCGAGGTCGGGCGCGGAGAAACGAGTCACCTCGGTCGGCCCAGCATAGGGCGCCGTGGCGCAGGCGGAGAGGGCGAGCGCCGAAAGCGCAATGAGGGCGGGACGACGGAACGTGGCGAACATGGGGTCGACTCCTTGAAAGTCGTGGCGATCCGTACGCCCGCGATCGAATCGAGGAAAGGAAGCGCGGGTGGCTCCCCGAAGGCGCGACGGCCTGTTAGAAGCGAATGATGGACAGAAAGTTTCCCGATGGCCCCGGGCTCCTCCGCACGCCGGTGCTGGTGACGGGCGGGGCCGGCTACATCGGAAGCCATGCCGTGCTGGCGTTGCGCGATGCCGGCTGGCCGGTCGCGGTAGTGGACGACCTTTCGACCGGGTTCCGCGCCGCCGTGGCCAAGGACGTCCCGTTCTACGAGGGCGATATCGCCGATGGCGAACTGCTTGCGCGGATCTTCGTCGAGCAGGAAATCGGCGCGATCATGCATTTCGCCGGCTCGATCGTGGTCCCCGAATCGGTTGCCGATCCGCTCAGATATTACGGCAACAACACCGCCAAGAGCCGCGCGCTGATCGCCGCCGCCGTGGCGCATGGCATCGGGCATTTCATCTTCAGCTCGACTGCGGCGGTCTATGGCGCGCCCGACCATTCACCCGTGGACGAGGAGACCCCGGCTGCGCCGATCAATCCCTACGGCCGGTCGAAGCTGATGACCGAGCAGATGCTGGCTGACACCGCGGCGGCGCATGAAATCAACTACGGTGTGTTGCGCTATTTCAATGTTGCCGGGGCTGATCCGCAGGGACGGGCAGGCCAGTCGACCGCCGGGGCGACGCATTTGATCAAGGTCGCCTGCGAAGCGGCGACCGGGCGGCGCGACGGCGTCGCGATCTTCGGGACCGATTACGAAACGCCCGACGGCACCGGCGTGCGCGACTATATCCACGTGTCCGATCTCGTGGCGGCGCATGTGCTGCTGCTCGAACGGCTGATCGCCGAACCGGAAGCCTCGCTGACGATGAATTGCGGCTATGGGCGCGGGTTCTCGGTCAGCGAGGTGCTCGACGCGGTCGAGCGCGTGGCGGGTACCGAGATCGCGCGGCGGACCGAAGCCCGTCGCGCGGGCGATCCGGGCGAACTGGTCTCGGATCCTTCGCGGATTCGTTCGACCCTGCCGTGGGAGCCGCGGAATGACGATCTCGATACGATCGTGCGCCATGCCCTCGAATGGGAGAGAATGCGGACAGACTGAATCGTTGACAAGCTCGTCCGCGCGCACTAACCGCGCCTTGATTTTCCGGCATCGGAGACCATCTCCGGTGCCTGTTTCATTTCCGGGATACGCACCATGAAGATTCGCAACAGCCTCAAGTCGCTGAAGAACCGTCACCGCGATTGCCGCGTCATCCGTCGCCGTGGTCGCACCTACGTGATCAACAAGACCAACCGTCGCTTCAAGGCGCGCCAGGGCTGAGCCCGGGTTGATTTGGATTACGGAAACCCCCGCCCAGGCGGGGGTTTTTTGTTTTGGTTGAGGCAGTCGTCTTCGATATCGGGCGCGTCATGGTTCATTGGGACCTCGCGCATCTCTACCGCGAGCTGATCGCGGATGACGGTCAGCGCGCCTGGTTCGTCGAGAACGTCGTCTCGCCCGAATGGCATTTCCAGCATGACGCGGGCCGACCGCTCGAGCTGATGGTGGCCGAGCGCAAGGCGCAGTATCCCGAATTCGGTCCGCTGATCGATGCCTATGCGACGCGCTTCCTCGACTCGATCCCGGGCGAGGTCGAGGGGATGGTCGCCTTGCTCGAGGAACTGGTGGCGGCGGATGTACCCATCTTCGCGCTGACCAATTTCGCCGACAGCTTCTGGGACGATTTCGCCGCCGAATATCGCTGGACCCGCCATTTCCGCGAGGTGGTCGTTTCGGGCAAGGTCAGGCTCGCCAAGCCCGACCCGGCGATCTACGCGCTCGCGCAAAAGCGCTACGGGCGCGCGGCGGGCGAGCTGTTCTTTGTCGACGACACGGTCCGCAATGTCGAAGCGGCACGCACCGCCGGCTGGGATGCGGAAGTCTTCTCCGACGCAGAGACCTTCCGCGGCCAGCTGGTCGCGCGCGGTTTCCTCGCCGCATGAAAAAGCCCCCGCGCGGGGGAGCGCGGGGGCACGGGGAGAGGAGCCGGGAGGAGGCTCCCCGGGGGAGAGCCGGTTGCTCAGTCGTTGCACTTCGCCAGTTCGTCGGCGTCGAACACGTTGTTGGCGGCACGGAAGGCGGTGACTTCGCCGAATTCGCTCGCCAGGCGCTGACACACGATCACGTCGCGGCTGCGGCCCTTGTTCGGTGCGACGCAGGTGTCGCCTTCGCAATCCCACAGCACGCCCTTCTGGATGTCGGAACGGGCGGTTTCGACCGGGCTGGCGAGCTGGGCACGGTAATAGTGGTTGTTGACGGCATTGGCCGGGGCGGTGGTCGCGGCGAAGCTGGACAACGTGCCGGCGATCGCGAGCGCAGCGAGCGAGAGAGTGCTGGTGAGTTTCATCGGAGGGGTCCTTCGGGCTGGTTTCGTATCGTTATTGCGGGCAACCGTTTTTCAGTTGCGAATCGATACCTACTGCCTTAAGTTTTAAGTTGCAACTAAAAACTTTGTTTCGATTTTGTGGCACTGCGCCTTTGCGCTATGAGCGCACCGGGAAAGGACGATATGGGCGATTTACGCGAACCGCTGCGCGAGCTGACCGAATGCGGGCTGCCGCAAGCGCTGGAAGTAATGGGCGAACGCTGGAGCTTCATGATCCTGCGCGCCAGCTTCAACGGGCTCCACCATTTCGAGGAATTCCTGAGCGAGCTCGGCATCGCGCGGAACATCCTTTCCAACCGTCTGGCCAAGCTGGTCGAGCACGAAATCCTCCGCCGTGAACCGTGTCCGGAGGATCGCCGCAAGATCGAATACCGGCTGACCCAGAAGGGCTTCGACCTGCTGCCGGCGATGATCGCGCTGCGTCAATGGGGCCAGAAATACGGTGCCGAATTCACCGAGGATCCGGTGCTGGTCGACGAGCGCGACCGGCTGCCGCTGGGCCCGGTCTCGATCCTCGCGCATGACGGGCGCACGCTGACGCACGAGGATCTCTGGCTGGTTCCGCGCGACAAGCTCGGCCAGCGCGAGGACGGCAGCCGCGCCAAGGTCGGCAAGTGCTGCAATCCCGGCGCACGCGACGAACCGGTCAAGGACTGGCGTCAGTCGAGCGAGGATGCGGTCGCAGCCGAATAGGCTGTCATTCGCTCATTCCGCGGGGACGGCTCCGGGGGCGGTATCCTTGTGCGGTCGGCGTTTGCCTGCCTGCCATCCGCGCCATGCGACCAGCGCACCGATGGCGCATCCGAGCGCCATCCAGATCGCCGGGCTCGTCGCCCCGATCGCCATGAACAGCTCGCGCCATGCATCCGAAAGGCGCGCCACCGAGAACAGCACCAGTTGCGCGGCCACGAGCAGCGCGACAATCGCCATCGGGCGACGGCCTTTCACCGGCGCGGCGCGCCAGAGCCACACGGCAATGCCGGCGATGACGAACTGCGCAACGACCAGTGCGGCGTAGAAAACAACGGGCGGCTCGTAGCTCCCACCCAGGGTGATGAAGAGCGGGATGGCGAATAGCCGCGCGAGGACCGGCCCGAGCAGCATGAACAGCGTCCCGATCATGAAACGCGCATGGACGTGGACGTCGTGCCGCTCCTTCAGCGCCTCGTGGAAGAACCACGCGACCGCGAGCACGCTCAGCAGGTCGTAGGCGCCGAGGCCTTCGCCATGCGCCTCGTAGATGATGCTGTCGCCGAACGCGGTCGCCTTGGCCATCGACCACACGATCACCATAGCGCTGGCCATGAAAAGCGGGAAATAAAACAGGCTCGCGCGGCCCAGCGCGCGGTGCAGCGCCAACCGGTCCTTGCGGTGTGCGGCCCAGGCCTGGGTGGCGAGCAGGATCATCCATCCGGTCGCAGTCGCAGCGTGGAAATGCATCTCCCACGGCGCATCGGTGAATTGCCCGAAATATCCGCGCCAGAATGCCGGAATAGTCAGCAGGACTACCAGCGTGACCCACAGATAGGCTTTCTTGTACGGCATGGCTCCCCCCTTGCGCGTTGTCGGGGGAGCTAATCTTGAATCCGGCGAGCGGTCAAGCGACCCGCCGACGCCCTAGACCCGGCGGAAGTTCCACACCGCGTTCAGCACGAACATTGCCAGCCCCGCCACCACCGAGACCAGCACCCGCGCGATCAGGTAGTTGATCGGGGTGAACTGCAGGAAAACCCACATCAGCCCCATGGTGAGCGCCAACCCGACGCCGCTGTTCAGCAGGAACAGCGCATAGCCCTTGCCCAGCTCGCGCTCGGTTCCGGCGAAAACCCACCAGCGACCGAACAGGTAATGGATCGAATTGGAGATCACGAAACCTATGCCCGAGGCGATCACCTCGTCGACCCCGTAATATTCGACCAGCACGAACAGGACCCCGAGCCCGATAAGGAACACCCCGGTGCTGACCACGGTGTTGCGCACCAGCATGCCGCCCACGCGGCGGGTGAACAGCCGGCGATGGAGCGGCGCGTCGGCGGGCGGCGGCGATGGCACGGTGGTGCGGGTCAGGCGGGATGCGCCCCCAGCTTGCGCGAATAGCGGTCGGGATCGACCTCGCCCTCGTCGCGCCAGCTCGTGCGACGCTTCATGAAGGGATTGAGAAACAGCAGCGGCAGCTTGAGGAACAGCAGTTCGGAATGGATGAAACCGTCCAATGCGCGCTCCCACCATCTCGGTTCGCGCCTCGCGTGCTGCTTGAGCCAGCCGTCATAGGGCGCCCAATGGCTTGGTTCGTCCTGCTTGATGATTTCGAAGATCCTCACCAGCTGTGGGTCGCTCTTCACGAAGCGGTTGGCGAGCAGGATTTCGACCTGCTTGTAGCCGCGCTGTTCGGTCAGCGAGATCACGCGACACAGCCGCTCGAACAATTCGTCGCGCGCGATCACTTCCTTGGTGTCGAGCCCGTCGATCGTGCGTCCGAACATGATCTCGACGAAGCGGTCGATATGGCCGAACATCCGGTCGACCGCGAGCGGTCGGGTGCCGCGCAACTCGAACCAGCGCTTGAACATCACGTAATGCTTGCGCTCGTCCGCACGGTGCCGCTCGACCTTTGCGATGAATTCGGCATCTTCCGGATAGCGCGCGCGCACCGCCTCGAGCACCCGGTCGATCGCCGTATACCCGCGATGCTCGTTGTAGATGTAGATCGACCCGAGCAGGTCGAGATAGCGATCGCGAAACCAGGTGAGCATCGTACGGCCTCCTCGGCCTGAGCCGTGTCTATGCACGCGGCGGTTGCCGCCTGTAACTCAATGCCTCTGCAACGTGGATTCGCCCCACCTGTTCCGCCCCCGCGAGGTCCGCGACCGTCCGCGACACGCGCAGGATGCGGGTGTAGCCGCGCGCGGTGAGGCGCATCGCCTCGGCAGCTTGCATTAGCAGCTTGCGGCCCGGTTCGTCGGGCGTGGCGTAGCGGTCGAGGTCGTCGCCTTCGAGTTCGGCGTTGGTGCGCGCCTCGGTGTCGCGGCTCGACTGGCGGGCGCGGGCCTGGGCGACGCGCGACGCGACTTCGGCGCTGCCTTCGGCGGCCGGGGGTAGAGCAAGATCGCTGGCGCTGACCGGGTCGACCTCGACATGCATGTCGATCCGGTCGAGCAGCGGGCCGGAGATCTTGGCCTGGTAGTCGGCGGCGCAGCGCGGGGCGCGGCTGCAGGCGAGGGCGGGGTCGCCGAGATGGCCGCAGCGGCACGGGTTCATCGCCGCCACCAGTTGCACGCGCGCGGGATAGGTGACGTGGGCATTGGCGCGCGCGACGTCGACCTTGCCCGCTTCCAGCGGCTGGCGCAGCGAATCGAGCACGGCGCGCTGGAATTCGGGCAGTTCGTCGAGGAACAGTACGCCGAGGTGCGCGAGGCTGACGTCGCCCGGCTTCACCCTTAATCCGCCGCCGGTGAGCGCCGCCATGCTAGCCGAATGGTGCGGCGCGCGAAACGGCCGGGTGCGGTTGATCGCGCCACCCTCCAGCGTGCCCGCGACCGAGGCGATCATCGAGGTCTCGAGCGCTTCCTCGGGCGTCAGCGGAGGAAGGATGCCCGGCAGGCACGATGCGAGCAGCGATTTGCCAGCGCCCGGTGGCCCGTTCATCAGCAGATTGTGTCCGCCTGCCGCGGCGATCTCGAGCGCGCGCTTGGCGGTTTCCTGGCCCTTGACCTGCTTCAGGTCGGGGCCGTTCCTGGGCTCGGCCGCCTCGCCCGGTTCGGGCGGGGAGAGTACCTGCGTGCCCTTCAAATGGTTGAGCAATGCGGTGAGATCGGGCGCGGCGAGCACCGCCACTCCGCTCGCCCAGCGCGCTTCCGGACCTTGGGCGGCCGGGCAGATCAATCCCTTTTCCGCGCCCGCGGCATGCATCGCCGCGAGCAGCACGCCGGGCGAGGGCGCGATGCGTCCGTCGAGCGAAAGCTCTCCCACCGCGACGTAATCGGCCAGCTGCTCGGCATCGGTGACGCCCATCGCGGCGAGCAGCGCGAGCGCGATCGGGAGGTCGTAATGCGATCCTTCCTTGGGCAGGTCGGCCGGCGAGAGGTTGATCGTGATCCGCTTGGGTGGGAGCGCGAGGCCCAGCGCGGAAAGCGCCGCCTGTACCCGGTCGCGCGATTCTCCCACCGCCTTGTCGGGCAGGCCGACCACGCCGAATCGCGGCATGCCGGGCGCGATCTGGCACTGCACCTCGACCGCGCGCGCTTCGAGCCCGAGAAATGCGACGGTCGATACCAGTGCGACCATGCCATCCGTCCCCTGTTAACCCTGCCGCGACAGGTCTGGCGGAGCGAGCCGCATCTGTCGAGGACTGAAAAACTTCAGAATTCGCGCATGATCCGGTTCTCGCGCCGCCGCAGCCGCCGTGTCTGCAAGATTCGATTAACCAGCCTAGGTGACTCTGTGCCTAAGCGTGCTGGCAAGTCGCGCCCCTGCATGAGATCAACATGCAAAAGGTCGCAAAACTTTTCCTCGCCGCGCTGGCCCTGGTCGCAAGCCCCGCCGCCGCGCAGACGATCGCCTACGAAGACGTGCTGTTCGCCGACAGCTCGGTCGCGCTGCTCGAACAGCCGCCGTCGCAGGCCGTCGCCGCCGCGCCAACGATCGCCTACGAAACCCCGGTCGAATACGAAACCGCCCAGCGTGCGGTGACGATCTGGAACCGCGTGCCGATGGTCCCGCGTGCCACGCAGAAGGTAGCGACCCTCGATTACGGCCCGTTCCGCGTGCTCGGCGAGGGCAAGGTCGCATTGCTCGGCCTGATCGACGGCCGCAGCCCCGCACAGTTCGCCCAGCTGCTGCGCGACCACCCCGGTATCGGCATGCTCGAAATGGTCGAGGCCCCGGGCACGGTCGACGACAATGCGAACTTCCGCCTCGCGCGGATGCTGCGCGATCACGCCATCGTGACCTACGTGCCCGCGCACGGTTCGGTCCGTTCGGGCGCGGTCGAACTGTTCCTTGCGGGCGCGCGCCGGATCGCGCATCGCGACGCCGAATTCGCCGTGCACAGCTGGATGGACATCTATGGCCGCGAGGCGAGCGATTTCGCCGCCAACGACCCGGTCAACCGCGCCTATATCGACTTCTACGTCGAAATGGGGCTCGGCGAGGGCGAGGCGGAGCGGTTTTACGCGATGACCAATTCGGTCCCGCATTACGACGCGCTGTGGCTGGATACCCGAGAGCTGGCGCGCTATGTGCCGATCGAGCAGACCGGCTGAGGTCACGGTCGCTTTGGCTTGACTTGAGCGCGGGTTTTTTCTAGGCGCGCGCTCGATATCGGGTCGCCCGTGAGGCGGCCCTTTCAATTTCCGGCCACCCGACAGGGTCCGGCACAAACCTAGGTTCGATACGATGAAACGCACTTTCCAGCCCAGCAATCTCGTGCGCGCCCGCCGCCACGGTTTCTTCGCCCGCAAGGCGACCCCGGGTGGCCGCAAGGTCCTCGCCAACCGCCGTCGTCGCGGTCGCAAGAAGCTGAGCGCGTAAGCTGTTACGGGGCGCCGATGGCGCGCGCTCCACTCTCCACTATCAGGAACCGCCCGGACTTTCTCCGGGCCAACCGGGGGCTGCGCGTTGCGCGGCCCGGTTTCGTGTTGCTGACGCAGAGGAACGACCTCGAATCGAAGCGATTCGGCGTGACCGTGACCAAGAAGGTCGGCAACGCCGTGGTCCGCAACCGGATGAAGCGGCGGTTGCGTGCGCTGGCGCACGAACTGATCCCCGAACACGGGCTCGACGGCCATGATCACGTGCTGATCGGGCGCGACGGCGGGATCGAGCGGGACTTCGCCGAGATGCGCGAAGAACTTGCCACGGCGCTGGCGCAGGCGCGCGCGGGGCGGGCGAGCCGGCGCGGACCCCGCAAGCCCGATCGCAAGGGCAGCAAGTGAAACGCCTGCTGATCCTCCTCGCGCGCGGGTGGCAACTCGGCCCCTCGCGAATTCTGCCTCCGACCTGCCGCTACACCCCGTCCTGCTCGGCCTATGCGATCGAGGCGCTCGAGCGGCACGGGGCGATTAGGGGTGGCTGGCTTGCGACAAAGCGGATATGCCGCTGCCATCCATGGGGCGGGCATGGACACGATCCGGTTCCCTGATCCGGTGTGTCACAGGTTTAAAACACCTTGCGCCTTCCCATATCATGCACGATTTGAAGAATTGAGACGGGACCTCTCGTGAACGACAACCGCAATCTGATCATCGCGATCATCCTGTCGGCGCTGGTGCTGATCGGCTGGGACACGGCGATGAACACCTTCTACCCGCAGCCCGAGAAGTCGGCCGAAGTGGTCGAGGCCGTGGACGGTCCGCAGGCGGCCGCCGCGCCGACCGGTGCCGGCCCGGCGCCGGGCAGCGACACCTCGGCCCAGGCCCCCGCCGCCAGCGGACAGGGCGCGCCGATCGAAGCGACGCAGCCGGTCCGCGATCTCGACAGCGAGCTCGCCAGCGCCGGTCGCGTGCCGATCGATGCGCCGGGCCTTGCAGGGTCGATCAACCTGCGCGGTGCGCTGGTCGACGATCTCGTGCTCACGCGCCATCTCGCAACGCTCGAAGACGGCGCCGAAGAGCCGGTACGCCTGTTTGCGCCGGCCGGCACCGAAGCCCAGTATTTCGCGCAGTTCGGCTGGGTCGGTTCGGGCGCGCAGTTCCCCGATCGCGACACCGTGTGGAAGGTCGCCGACGATGCGACGCTCACCCCCGACACGCCGGTCACGCTGCAATGGACGGCGCCCGACGGCACCGGTTACGCGATCCGCTTCGCGATCGACGACGACTACATGATCACCGCGACCCAGTCGGTCGCCAATCGCGGCGGCGAACGGATCGTCGCGCAGCCGTTCGGGGTCGTGAACCGCACCGATCGCTTTGCCGACGAAGGCACATGGATCATCCATTCGGGGCCGATCGGCGCGTTCGACGACGCGGTGAATTTCGATATCGGCTATGACGATCTCGTCGAGGAAGGCCGGAGCAGCGGCAATGGCGATGTCGACTGGATCGGCTTCACCGACCATTACTGGCTCTCCTCGCTCGTCCCGCAATCCGGGGCCGAGGCCGAGGCCGATTTCCGTTCGCTCGGCAATTCGATCTTCCGCGCCGATCTCGTCTACCAGCCGACCGCGGTCGCCGCAGGCGAGACCCTGACCCGCAGCACCCAGCTGTTTGCCGGGGCCAAGGAAAACGACGTTCTCGACGCCTATGAAGACGGCGGCATCGTCAATTTCGGCCATGCGATCGACTGGGGCTGGTTCGAATGGTTCGAACGCCCGTTCCTGTGGCTGCTCAAGCAGCTCGAATCGCTGTCGGGCAATTTCGGCGTGGCGATCATCCTGCTGACCGTCATCATCCGCTTCTTCCTGTTCCCGATCGCGCAGAAGCAGTTCGCCAGCATGGCGGCGATGCGCGCGATCCAGCCGAAGATGAAGGCGATCCAGGAGCGCTACAAGGACGACAAGCAGAAGATGCAGCAGGAGGTCATGGCCCTCTACAAGAAGGAGAAGGTCAACCCGCTCTCCGGCTGCCTGCCGATCTTCATCCAGATCCCGATCTTCTTCGCGCTCTACAAGGTGCTGATGCTGTCGGTCGAAATGCGTCACAAGCCGTTCGTGCTGTGGATCGAGGATCTCTCGGCGCCCGATCCGGCGCATGTCCTCAACCTGTTCGGCCTGCTGCCGTTCACGCCGCCGGCGCTGCTGGCGATCGGCCCGCTCGCGATCCTGCTCGGCCTGACGATGTTCCTGCAGTTCCGCATGAATCCGATCGCCGATCCGGTGCAGGAACAGATCTTCAAGATCATGCCGTGGGTGCTGATGTTCGTGATGGCACCGTTCGCCGCGGGCCTGCTGCTCTACTGGGTGACCAACAACATCCTGACGCTGGCGCAGCAGAAATATCTCTATTCCAAGAACCCGCAGCTGCGCGAACAGGCGCTGAAGGAGAAGGAAGAGAAGCGGCGCAAGCTGGCCGAGGCGAAGGGTCAGTAGGTGGAGCCCGATCCCGAGCTCATCGAACGCGCGCGGAAACTGTTTTCCGGTCGTGTCGATTTCCTGCTCTCAGCCCCGCAGCTCAAGTTCCTGCCCGAACCGGACTTCCCGGAGATCGCCTTCGCGGGCCGATCGAACGTGGGCAAGAGCTCGCTGATCAACGCGCTCACGGGCAGGAAGGCGATCGCGCGCACCTCGGTCACGCCGGGACGCACGCAGGAACTGAACCTGTTCGAGATCGGCAACCCGACCCAGCTGCGGCTGGTCGACATGCCCGGCTACGGTTTCGCCAAGGCCCCGCCCAAGGTGGTCGAGAAATGGAAGAAGCTGGTCCGCTCCTACCTGCGCGGGCGGCCGGTGCTCAATCGCGCGCTGGTGCTGGTCGATGCCCGCCGCGGGATCACCAAGCACGACGCCGAGATGATGGACATGCTCGACGAGGCCGCGGTCGGCTACCGCGTGGTGCTGACCAAGGCCGACAAGCTGAAGGCGAGCGAGCTCGACAAGGTCGCGGAAGCGACCGCGCAGGCGCTGGCGAAGCGTCCCGCCGCCTTCCCGGTTCTGCATGTCACCTCGAGCGAGAAGGGCATGGGCATCGCCGAGCTGCGCGCTGCGGTGCTGTCGGATAGCGAGCTCTGACGAACGACTGCTTTTCAGCCTCCCGCGGGAGACTCGAAATGACCGGGTTTGGGTGGTTAGCTGCCGTCAGGCTTCACCGTTGCACTTTGTGCTTTGAATAAGCTGCGACTGCGGATCGAAGATAATCACAATCAGATTGCACCCGCCGTCGTCCATCATTGGCAAGTCGCGGTGATTGTCAAACCAGCGCGACTGATTAGCCTGACCAAACAGGTCCGCAGTAGCTTTTTCTCGGCCAGCGATTTCTTCCTCTTCGGCGTCCGTGCATGGCCGCGACTCGAAGTTTTCGAGCATGACTTCGCAGCCAACGTCGCCCACTCGCGCCTCTGCCGGACTTGGAAGGACATAAACGCCAATCACCTTGCCGTCGGGTCGCAAGGCATAGTTGCGGGAGTATTCTTCTAGTGGCTCGGCAGCGGCGGGAAGTTGCACCGCCGACTCGATTGCGCGCATGATTAGCTCTTGTTCAGAGGCTTGCTCCTGCGAACATGCTGCGCCCGTGACCAGCGCAATAGCGTAGAAAACTGCTTTCATCGGGGCACCATCGCGCAAGCAGCCGATGGCAGCAACCGGGTCGTTAGCCGACAGACCGCTTTTCGTTAAATCTAGCCGATAGTTGACGGTCCGCGAACGGCCTAACACAAGGACATTACGATGGGACTAGCCCCTGCATAGGCCCTCGATTTGCTAACCGCCAAGTTGCAGTATCATTTCGATACCGAGATACTCGTAGCGTCCAGAATCACGCGGACGGTCTCCTCTGGCTGATCCCACATCGGAAAGTGTCCGCTACGCTCGAACCAGTGCATCGCCGATTCAGGAAAGGCTTTGATCGCGCGATCCGCCTGCTGCGGTAGACACAACCGATCCTTGCGTCCCCAGCCGATGACAACGGGCGCAGCCGTATTCGCAGGGCCCTCCTGCATTGCGCCGTTGGCGAGATCCTTCACAAGCGAATTGACGGTGCGCGTATTAGCCAATGACTTCAGTTCACGCGCGACGAATGCCGGATCGAGCGCCCACGGCCTTGCGGAGAGCTGGGCCATGAGCGCGGTCCGGCCCGCGACATTCCCGGTGATGGCAGAAAGCGCCGGTCGCAGCGCGCGAACCAGAGCAATCGATGGCGTTATGGTGGCTTTGAAGAAGGTGCGCTCCCACCCCTGCCAGAAGCCGCCCGGATCCAGTGCGACAACCGCGCCGGCTTGGCCGCGCCGCGACATCTCGAGCACCAGACGAGCACCCAGCGAGCTGCCAACCATATCAATACCTGTGAGATTCTCCGCGCCGAGCCAGTCGTTCAGACTGCGCGCTAGCCCGTCAAACGTGCCGCTGTCGGCCTCTTCGGGCGTCTGCCCGTGGCCGGGCAGGTCCACGGCGATTACCTCCCTGGCCTGAGAAAGCGCAGGCGAGATCGTGTCCCACGAGCGGCAAGTAGCCCCCAGTCCGTGGACAAGGAGAAGGGGTTTTCCGCGCCCCGTGCGCGTGTAGTGCATGGTCATGGAACGGTAACGCCTCACACCGACTTATGGGCCCCGTGGATGCCTATATTGCCGAAGGTGAGGCCAAGAGCGGACGGTCCGCAATCGGGTCGTTAGCGGAAAGGCAGGAATTGGCCCGCCTCGCCTTTTTCAGGTCGCGAAAATCCGCGCGGGGTCGGCAAATGCCTTGATCTCGAGCGCGTTGCCGCTGGGGTCGCGGAAGAACATCGTCGCCTGTTCGCCCGGCTCGCCCCTGAAACGGATCGTCGGCTCGATCACGAAATCGACCTTGCCCGCGAGCCGGTCTGCCAGCGATTGCCACTCGGTCATCGACAGCACCACGCCGAAATGCGGCACCGGCACGTCGTGCCCGTCGACCGGGTTTGCCCCGGCATCTGCATCGCCGGCGCGCTTCACCTTATGCGCGACGATCTGGTGGCCGTAGAAATCGAAATCGACCCAGTCTTCGGCGCTGCGGCCCTCGCGGCAGCCCATCACCTCGCCGTAGAAGCGGCGCGCGGCGGGAATATCGTCGACGGGGAAGGCGAGGTGGAAGGGCGGCATGGTCATGGATCGCTCTTGCGCGTTCATCGGTTCATTGTCGACAGGCTTTGCGTGAATGCATAGGGCGGGGCCGAGCAACAGGGACCCGCGCATGAAACTCGTCATCGGCAACAAGAACTATTCGAGCTGGTCGCTGCGCGCCTGGCTGGCATGCAAGCAATCGGGCCTGTCCTTCGACGAGATCGTGGTGCCGCTGTTCGGAAGTGACTGGGAAGAACACCAGCGGCAGGACAACCTCCAGCCCAGCCACGGCAAGGTGCCGGTGCTGTGGGACGGCGAGGCGGTGGTGTGGGATTCGATCGCGATCATGGAATACCTCGCCGACAAGGTCGGCCGCGAGCGTTTCTGGCCCAAGGACGAGGTCGCGCGCGGCACCGCGCGGGCGATGGTGGCGGAGATGCATTCTTCCTATCACGCGCTGCGCAGCGAATGCCCGATGAACATCCGCAAGCGGATCACCGGCGGGTCGTTCAGCGAGGATTGCAGGCAGGACATCATCCGCATCCTCGGCCTGTGGGCGGAGGCGCGCTCGCGCTATGGCAGCGGCGGCCCCTTCCTGTTCGGCGCGTTCGGCGCGGCGGACATTTTCTACGCGCCCGTGGTCAGCCGGCTGCTGACCTATGGCGTCGCCGTGCCGGGGTTCGCCGAAGGCTACATGCAGGCGGTGTGGGAGCACGACTGGATGCAGGAATGGATCGCCGCGGCCGAGGACGAGGATTGGACGATCCAGCAATATGACAGGGCGCAGGCATGATTCGATTTCTTACCGTTTTCGCCGTCTTTCTGGCGCTCGCCGTGGCGAGTCCGGTGAAGGCCTGGGGGTTCTACGCCCACCGCATCACCGCCAGCATCGCGCTCGAGAACGTCACGCCCGAAACCCGCGCCGAGATCGACCGGCTGCTGAAGGCCGCGCCGCTGCTGGGCACGCCCGAATGTGCGCTCGAAACGCTCGAGGATGCGTCGGTCTGGGCCGATTGCGTGCGCCGCGATTTCGATCGCTGGGGCTATACCGCCGCCTGGCACTATAAGACCGCGCCGATCGACGGGGAATACAATGCCCGCCAGAACTGCTCCGGCGGCGCCTGCGTCAACGGCCAGATTGAGCGCGCGATGAACGTGCTCTCGCGCCGTGAATTGCCCGACAACGTCCGGCTCGAAGCTCTGGCCTTCCTCGTCCACTTCACCGGCGACATCCACATGCCCTTGCATTCGGGCGACAAGGACGATCGCGGCGGTAACGACCGCGAGACCGATTACGGCATCGTGCCGTCGTTGAACCTCCATTGGATCTGGGACGGCCCGATGGCCGAACGCGCGATCAGCTCGGCGCGGCCCGCGCTCGTGCGCCACTACACCGCCGAGGAACGCGCGGCGCTGTCGGGCGGGACGCCGGCCGACTGGGGCCGCGAGAGCTGGGAATTGTCGCGCACGCTGGTCTATCCGATAGCCTTCGACACCGAGAATCCCGCCGAGGAAGACCTCCCCGAAAAGACCGCGCTGACGCAGGAAGATATCGTCGCGCAGCTTCCCGCGCTGCGCCGCCGCGTGCAGCAGGCGGGGCTGCGGATGGCGAACCTGCTCGACGAGGCGTTGGACTAGGGCACGCCTAGAACGCGCTGCCGTCCTTGCGGGTGAAGGGACCGCCCGCGGGCAGGTGCATGTCGATATCGGGATAGTGGCAGGCGGTGGTCGAGGGCTTGCCGACCACGACGAAGCTGCACGGCGCATCGCTGCGGTTCTGGATGACATGTCCGTTGCCGTCGTTCTTGGGGAAGGCCGCGATATCGCCGGGGCGGAGCGCATGTTCGCCCGCATCGTCGACCAGCACGCCTTCGCCTTCGACCATCACCAGCAGCTCGTCCTCGCCCTCGTGCCAGTGACGCTGCGACGACCACGCGCCGGGTTCGAGCACCACGTGGCTCGCGCCGAAATCCTCCAGTCCCGCGGCGGGGGCGAGGCGGCGGTAATTGCGCGCCTGAACCTTGTCGGCGAATTCGGGCGGGTATCCGGTCGCATTGGTCTGGGGAATGGTCTCGAGATCGAGCTTGGGCATGGGCGCGGCTCCTGTTAGCGCAAGCGTCATGACCGATGTCGTCACCCTCGCCAAGCGGCTGATCGAAGCCGAAAGCGTCACCCCCGCGCGCGGGTGCGTGTTCGATGCATTCGAGGCGATGCTCGCCCCGCTGGGGTTCGAGGTCCACCGTTTCACCCGCGGCGACGGGCCCGAGGGCAGCGACGAGGAGCCGGTCGAGAACTGTTTCGCGATCCGCCGCGGTCCCGGAGGATCGAAGCATTTCGCCTTCGCCGGCCATCTCGACGTGGTGCCTCCGGGCGACGGCTGGTCGGTTGATGCGTTCGAACCGCAAGTGAAATCCGAACCGGGCGGCGACTTGCTCTATGGTCGCGGCGCAGTCGACATGAAGGGCTCGATCGCCTGCATGGTCGATGCGGTGGCTGCGATCCCCGCGGAGGCGGGCACGATCAGCTTCGTGATCACCGGCGACGAGGAAGGCCCTGCGCTCCATGGCACCCGCGCGCTGATCGACTGGATGAACGAGGCGGGCGAGCGGCCCGATTTGTGCCTCGTCGGCGAGCCGACCAGCGTGAACCGGCTGGGTGATATGGTGAAGATCGGGCGGCGCGGCTCGGTCAATATCTGGCTCGAGGTCGAGGGACGCCAGGGCCACGTCGCCTATCCGCACCTCGCCGACAATCCGCTCCCGCGCATGATCGGCATGCTGTCCGAGCTCGACGAACTCGCGCTCGACGAGGGGACGGAATGGTTCCAGGCGAGCAATCTCGAGATCACCGAATTCGACGTGGCGAACCGCGCGCACAACGTCATCCCCGGCAAGGCAAAGGCTCGAATCTCGATCCGATTCAACGACCTCCACACCGGCGCCGAACTGGCCGAGCGCGTGACGGCGATCGCCGAAAAGCACGGCGGCAGTGCGCGACCGATGATCTCGGGCGAGAGCTTCCTCACCCCGCCGGGCGAATTTTCCGACCTCGTCATCCAGGCGGTGAAGGCCGAGACCGGGCTGCTGCCCGAGCTTTCGACCAGCGGCGGTACCTCGGATGCGCGCTTCCTCAAGGATCTATGCCCGGTGATCGAATTCGGTCTCGTCAACGCGACCATGCACAAGGTCGACGAGGCGGTCGCGGTGGCGGACCTACGCCTGCTGTCGAACATCTATCGGCGGATCGCCGTCGCGGCTCTCGCGCAATGAATTCCGTCGCCGGGATGACGAATTTGGATAGGATGCGCTCGGCGCTTCCAATGCGGCTCAACCCCGCCTAGCATCCCGCACCAAAGAGGTAGGGGAAGACTGCATGAAAACCTGGTTCGCCATTCCGCTGTGGCAGCGTGTGATCGCCGCACTGATCCTCGGCGTGATCGTCGGCTTCGTCTGGGGACCGGGCGCGGAAAGCATCAAGATCATCGGCGATATCTTCATCGCCTTCATCAAAATGCTGGTCGTCCCGCTGATCTTCTTCAGCCTGGTCGCGGGCGTCGCGAGCATCGGCGACTTGCGCAAGCTCGGCAATGTCGGCTGGCGCGCGCTGCTGCTGTTCGTCGTCACCGGCCAGATCGCGGTGTGGCTGGGCCTAGCGATCGGCAGCTTCTTCACCCCCGGTTCGAGCATCGACGGAACCTCGATGGAACTCGACCAGGGCGCGCTCGAAAACGCGCAGGCGCGGCAGGAACAGGCGGTCACATTCCGCGACATGATCCTCGAAGTCGTGCCCGACAGCCCCGTACAGGTGATGGCGGACGTCAACGTCCTCCCGCTGATCGTGTTCTCGCTGCTGATCGGCGTCGGCATCCTGATGGCGAAGGAGGAGGGCAAGCCCGTCCTCGCGATCTTCGAAAGCGGCTCGGTCGTCATGCAGAAGGTCACCATGGTGGTGATGGAACTGACCCCGTTCGGCGTATTCGCGCTGATGGCGTGGGTTGCGGGTACGCTCGGCGTCGATGCGCTGCAGGCGCTCGGCCTGCTCGTGGCGCTGAACTATCTCGGCTGCCTCCTGATCATCGGGGTGATGTATTCGGCGATGATCAAGTTCCTCGCCAGGCTGCCGGTGATCGACTTCTTCCGCGGAATCGTCGACGCGATCGCGGTCAGCTACTCGACCGCCAGTTCGAACGCGACGCTGCCGGTCACGCTGCGCTGCGCCGAGCGGAACCTCGGCGTGTCGAACTCGGTCGCGGCCTTCGTGATCTCGCTCGGTGCGACGATCAACATGAACGGCACCGCGATGTATCTCGGCCTCGCCACGATCTTCGGCGCGCAGGCCTTCGGGGTCGACCTGTCGTGGAGCGACTATTTCATGATCTCGATCCTCGGCACGCTCGGCGCGATCGGCGCGGCGGGCATCCCGGGCGCGGGCCTGATCATGATGGTGCTGGTGTTCGGCGCGGTCGGCGTCCCGCTCGAAACCATCGCGCTGGTCGCGGGGATCGATCGTATCATGGACATGATGCGCACCACCACCAACGTCTCCGGCGACGCCGCCGTGGCGACCACGGTGGCCGCCATGACCGGCGAGCTGGACCGCGAGGAAATGATCTCCGCCGACGATGTCTAGGGCATGTCCAAACCCAAGACTCGGATCATGTATATCGAGGACAAGTCCGAAGGCTTGAATGGACCGGCGAGGATCGGGCGCGTCACTTTTTCGAAGTCCGGCCGCTCCGTGCATTACGGCGGCAGGACCTTTTCGAAGGTTGGTAATGGCTACAAGTTTAACCATGTCGCGGACGACAACGGGGACCATTTTTGGATCTCAGGTCCACGCAAGGACGGTCAGGATCGCCTCTATCCGCAAAGTTCGATGCCGATCGAAATCGATGCTGACGTCGCGGAAGAATACTGGCGAGAAATCAGGGGCAGGAAGGACTAACTACCGCCCCTTTGGCTTCTCCAGCACCTTCTTCCGGTAGCTGCACAGGTCCACGAGCTTACAGCGCCAGCACTCGGGCGTCCTCGCCTTGCAGACATAGCGACCGTGCAGGATCAACCAGTGATGCGCGTGGAGTCGAAAAGGCTGGGGAACGCGCTTTTCGAGCTTGGCCTCGACCTGCTCGGGCGTCTTGCCCTTGGCGAGCCCGGTGCGGTTGCCGACGCGGAAGATATGCGTGTCGACCGCGAAGGTCTCCTGCCCGAACCAGCAATTGAGCACGACATTGGCGGTCTTGCGCCCCACGCCGGGCAGACGGACGAGATCCTCGCGCGTATCGGGTACCTCGCCACCATATTCGTCGACCAGCAGCTGCGAGAGCGCGATCACGTTCCTGGCCTTGGAATTGAACAGGCCGATTGTCTTGATATGCTCCTTGAGCCCGTCCTCGCCCAGTTCGAGCATCTGTTGCGGCGTTTCGACCGCAGCAAACAGCGCCCGCGTCGCCTTGTTGACCCCCACGTCGGTCGCCTGCGCCGAGAGCGCCACCGCGACGACGAGCTGGTAGGCATTGCCGTATTCGAGTTCGGTCTCGGGCGCGGGGTCGTCCTCCGCCAGCCGCCGGAAGAACTCGAAGATCTGGTCCTTGGTCATCGTCTACAGGCCGAGCATATCGTCCATACTGTAGCGCCCGGCCTCGCGCTCTGTCAGCCACGCCGCGCCCTTGACCGCGCCGCGGGCGAAGATCGCGCGGTCCTCGGCGCGGTGGGAAAGGGTGATGCTTTCCTGCTCGCCGGCGAGGATCACGCTGTGGTCACCCGCCACCGTGCCGCCGCGCAGCGCGGCGAAACCGATCGCGCCTTCGCCGCGTTCGCCGGTATGGCCGTCGCGGCAGCGTTCGGAATTGGTATCGAGGTCGATCCCGCGCCCCTCGGCGGCGGCCTCGCCTAGCAACAGCGCGGTGCCAGAGGGCGCATCGACCTTGTGCCGGTGGTGCATCTCGACGATCTCGATGTCCCAGTCGGGCCCGAGCTTTGCCGCCGCCTGTTTGACGAGGGCTGCGAGCATGTTGACGCCGAGCGAGGTATTGCCCGTCTGCAGCACCGGGATCGCGCGCGCCGCGTTGTCGATTGCATCGTGATGGCAGCTCTCGAGCCCGGTGGTGCCGATCAGGATCGGGATCCCTGCGCCGATCGCAGCCTGGAGATTGCTCTTGAGCGCGCCGGGGGCGGAGAAATCGACCAGCACGTCGCACTTGTTCGACAGGTTTTCGAGGTTGTCGCCGCGATCCACGCCGCCCGCGCATTCATGCCCTTGCTCCTCGACCGCGCGCATCAGCGCCTGCCCCATCCGGCCCTCACTGCCGATAATGCCTATCCGTACCATTGCCATTCTCCCTCGCGGCGTGGTTCATGGGGGACATGGGAAATATCCGCAACATCGTGATCCTGACCGGCGCGGGGATATCCGCCGAAAGCGGCATCGATACCTTTCGCGGGGGCGGCGGGCTGTGGGAACAGCACAAGGTCGAGGACGTCGCCACGCCCGAGGCCTTCGCGCGCGATCCCGACCTCGTGCTGCGCTTCTACGACATGCGGCGCGAGGCGATCCAGACCAAGGAACCCAACCCGGCGCACGAGGCGCTGGCGCAGCTGGATTCCGGGTGGAAAGGCGAGCTGCTGATCGTCACACAGAACGTCGACGACCTGCACGAGCGCGCCGGCGCCAAGCGCGTGCTCCACATGCACGGCACCCACCTGAACGCCTGGTGCACCGCCTGCGACGTACGCACGCCGTGGCGCGACACGCTGGTCGAACGACCGCCATGCCCCGAATGCGGAGAGCGTGCGCTTCGGCCCGACGTCGTCTGGTTCGGCGAGATGCCCTACGAAATGGAGCGGATTTACGGCGCGTTGCGAGAGGCGGACCTGTTCGTCTCGATCGGCACGTCGGGCGCGGTCTATCCCGCCGCCGGCTTCGTACGCGAGGCGAGGGCGATGGGTGTGCGCACGCTCGAGCTCAATCTCGAACCGAGCCAGGGGACCGCATGGTTCGACGATGCGCGGCACGGGCAGGCCAGCAAGCTCGTCCCGCAGTGGGTGGACGAGGTTCTCTCGTCGTGATCGTCAGGTCCCGCGCGTATCGCCGAACAGGTGGATATGGAGACGGTCGCTCAGGCGATACCCGCGCTCGATGCAGAGCGAGGTGAGCCATTTTTCGCGGGCACGCAGCGTCTCGCTGTCCGTTCCCTCGGCCATCAGGAAGACCCGTGCGGGATCGATCGCGTAATGCGCCACCAGCGCATCGACCTCGGCAACGTCCTCGGGCGTGGCGATCACGAACTTGAAGAAAGCGCGCGGCTCCTGCGCCCAGTGCGAGAGGCGCTCGGGCACCAGCGCCAGTTCGGCCGGATTGCCGCTATGCGCGAGCTTGGGACTGACATTGTATTGGTCGATCAGCGGGTCGAGTGCAGGATGCGGCGGCGAGGTGCCGTTGGTCTCGATCTCGACCGTGAAGCCATCGAGTTGCTGCAGCATCTTCGCCAGTGCCGGGGCCTGCAGCGTCGGTTCGCCGCCGGTGAGGACCAGGCGGCGCGGGGCGAGGGCGGACACGCGCTCGGCCACCTCGGTCTCCGACAGCGTCAGCTGGTTTGACTTGCGTTCGTAAGTCTCGCCCGAGCGGTGGGGGCGCTCGTCTCCGGTGAAATGCCAGGTATAGGCGGTGTCGCACCAAACGCAGGCGAGGTTGCAGCGCGACAGCCGCACAAAGGTGCAGGGCACGCCCATGCTCGGACCCTCGCCTTGGACCGAGGCGAAAATTTCGGGCTCATGGAGAGCCTGGGTGGCGAGAACCAGCGACATGGCGCCCCCATATCGTGTTCCCCTGCCGAGAACGAGCCGAAATGCCATCGATTGCCCGTTCGTCCGATTACAAGTGTAGTTGATCGAGTCCGGCTGGAGATCGCGCGGCGCACGGTCCTAGGTCAGGCTGCAATCAAGCAAGGAGTGAGAGGATGACACGCAAGATGTTGGCGATACTGCTCGGCGCGTGCGCGCTGGTCGCAGGACCCACCGTGATCGCGATGGAGCAGGCTGACCGCGAGACCGACGAAGCGGAGCGCGAAGCGAAGGAAGCAGCCCGCGAGGCCCGCGAAGCGGCGCGCGAAGCGGCCGAAGAGGCGCGCGAGGCTGCACGCGAAGCCGCCGAAGATGCACGCGAGGCGGCGCGGGAAGCGGCCGAGGAAGCGCGCGAGGCGGCCGTGGAACTGCGCGAAGTCGATCTCGAAATCGCCGAGGGTATGCGCAGCGGTGCCGAAGCCATGCGCGAGGGTGCCGACGAGATGGAACGCGGGGCCGACGAAATGGCCGAATATGCCCGCAAGCTGCGCAATCGCGATTTCCGCCTCTCCGAGGTCGAGCGCATCAACGCGCAGGAGAATCGCGGTTACGGCGAAAAGAAGCCGATCACCGAGCAGGACCTGATCGATTCGATCCCCAAGCTCGAACAGGGCGCCCAGAAGATGCGCGCCGGGGCCGGGAACATGCGCAAGGGTGCCGACCGCATGGCGCGCCGCGCTACCGACGGCTAGGGCTCACCCCCCCCCCCCACCGACGCCGATGAACCCTATCCGAGCCGCCCGAGCGCGGCTCGGAGACGTTCGATCTCCGCCGTGTGGTGCGCGTGGTCGGCGCGCGCCTTCTCGACCGCTTCGGGCTTGGCCTTTTCGACGAATTTGGCGTTGCCGAGCCGCCCCTCGAGTGCCTTGGCTTCCTTCTCGCTCGCCGCCAACGCCTTGGTGAGACGGGCCTTCTCGGCATCGATGTCGATCAGCCCTTCGAGCGGGACGATATAGGCGTCGCTCCCGGCCGCGACCTGCATCGACGCGCCGGCGGGCGCGGCGGTGCGATGCACGGCGGAGAGGCGCGCCACGCGTTCGAGCGCCGCGGCCTGGTTGTCGAGCACGCTCGCGCCGGTGTCCGAAGGGCTTTCGATCCACGCTTCGAGCTTCGCGCCCGGCGGCAGGCCGAGCTCGTTCTTGGCCGATCGCAGCGCGGTGGTGAGCGCAATCACGTAGTCGATCTCGGCCTTCGCCTGCGCATCCACTTCAGCCTGCGGATCGGGCCATTTGGCGGTGATCAGCGGGTAGTCCGCGCGGTCGCCGAGCAGGCTCCACAGCTCTTCGGTGACGAAGGGCATGAAAGGATGGAGCATGACGAGAATCTGGTCGAGCGCCCAGCCAGCGACGGCCCTGGTCTCGTCGTCGATATTGCCCTTGATCAGCTCGAGGTACCAGTCGCAGAACCGGTCCCACACGAAGTGGTAGAGCGTGTTTGCGGCGGCATCGAAGCGCAAATCGGCCAGCGCCTTGTCGAGCGTAGCCTGCGTCTCGATCACCTCGCCCACGATCCAGCGATTGACCGCGTGGTTGGCCTCGGGCGCGGCGATGGTCTTGCTCGCGGTGATCCCGTTGGACTGGCAGAAACGCGCCGCGTTCCACAGCTTGGTCGCGAAATTGCGATAGCCCTCGACCCGGCTGTTATCCATCTTGATGTCGCGGCCCTGGCTTTCCATCGCGGCCATGAAGAAGCGCAGCGCATCGGCACCGTACTGGTCGATCAGGCCGAGCGGATCGACGACATTGCCCTTCGACTTGGACATCTTCTGCCCGTCGGGCGCGCGCACGAGGCCGTGGAGATAAAGCCGCGGCCACGGGTTCTGGCCGGTCAAGTGGCGGCCCATCATCATCATCCGAGCATCCCAGAAGAACAGGATGTCGAAGCCGGAAATCAGCAGGTCGTTGGGATAGTGCTTGTCGACGAGCGCGGTCTCGTCGGGCCAGCCGAGCGTGGCGAACGGCCACAGCGCGCTGGAAAACCAGGTGTCGAGCACGTCGTCGTCGCGGGTAAGCTCGACACCTTCGCCGGCCTTGGCCTGCGCCTCTTCCTCGGTCATCGCTACATAGGCATTGCCCTCGGCATCGTACCACGCCGGGATCCGGTGGCCCCACCAGAGCTGGCGGCTGACACACCACGGCTGGATGTTCTCCATCCAGTTGAAGAATGTCTTTTCCCAGCTCTTCGGGACGATCTCGACCTCGCCGGACTTCACCGCCGCGATCGGTGCGGCGGCGAGCTGTTCGGCGTCGACATACCACTGGTCGGTCAGCCACGGCTCGATCACCACGCCGCCGCGATCGCCGAAGGGGGTCGCGATCTGGCGCGGTTCGGCGTCGTGCTCGATCCGCTCGCCATCCTTCTCGACCACGTGCGGGATCAGATGGCCGCTGTCCTTGAGGCGCTGGACGACAAGTTCGCGCGCGCCGTCGGTTCCGTCGCGCTTGAAGCGGTGGAGGCCGAGATATTCCTCGGGCACCATGCCGTCGGCGGTCTGGCAGACATTGGCATCGGCATCGAGCATGTTGAGCATGTCGGCGGGCGCGATGCCCGCGCGCTTGCCGACCTCGAAATCGTTGAAATCGTGGCCCGGGGTGATCTTGACGCAACCCGAACCGAGTTCGGGATCGGCGTGTTCGTCGGCGACGATCGGCACCTTGCGCCCGGTGATCGGCAGGATCACATGCTTGCCGACCACGCTCTTGTAACGCTCGTCGGTGGGATGCACCGCGACCGCCATATCGGCGAGCATGGTTTCCGGGCGCGTGGTCGCGACTTGGATGAAGTCCGCCCCGCTATCGAGCGTGACGCCGTCCTCGAGCGGATAGCGGATGTGCCAGAAGCTGCCGGGAATGGTCTGCTGTTCGACCTCGAGGTCGCTGATCGCGGTCTTGAGCTTCGGGTCCCAGTTGACCAGCCGCTTGTCGCGGTAGATCAGCCCGTCCTCGTGCAGCCTGACGAAGGTCGTCAGCACCGCCTTGGAAAAGTGATCGTCCATCGTGAACTGCTCTCGCGACCAGTCCATCGAGCAGCCGAGGCGGCGCAGCTGGCCGGTGATCTGGCCGCCGCTTTCGTCCTTCCATTCCCAAACCTTGTCGACGAACTCCTCGCGCGAATAATTGGTGCGCTTGTCCTGCTTCGCCTCGAGTTGGCGCTCGACCACCATTTGCGTCGCGATCCCGGCATGGTCGACCCCGACTACCCACAGCGCATCCTTGCCGCGCAGCCTTTCGTAGCGCACCACGATGTCCTGCAGCGTGTTGTCGAGCGCATGGCCGATATGAAGGCTGCCCGTGACATTGGGCGGCGGGTTGACGATGGTGAAGGCTTCGGCCTCACCGCGCTCGGGCCGGAACAACCCGTGCTCTTCCCATTGGGCATACCACTTCGCCTCGATCGCTGCGGGATCGAAAGTGCGGTCAATCGTTTCGTTGTTGTGCTCGCTCGACATGCGGGGGCAATGGCAAAGGGTGCAATCGGGCGCAATAGCGGCGTTCGCACTTGTGACGGGGCGGCTTTTCGCCCACACGAGAGGGTGCAATGCGCGAGTGGGCGGAATACGATATCCATGAAGGGGACGGGGGCGAGAGCGGCGCGGGCAGTCGCATCGTGCTCAGCGGACCGATGCGTGTCGATTCGATCGGCCTGATCGAGCGCGATCTGCGCAATTACGACGGCCATCTCGCGACGATCGATATCTCGGCGGTCGACGACATCGACACGGTCGGCGCGTGGATCGTCTCGCGGCTGGCCGACGAACACGATGCCGAGATCGAGGGCGCCAACGACACCGCCCAACGTCTCTTGAAAGCCGTCGAGGTTGCCGAGGGCGACGCCAAGGTGCACCCCGATCGTGCGCCGCTGGTCGAACGCGTGCTCTACGGCGCGGGTGAATACGTGCAGGACTGGGGCAAGGGCACGATCGGGCTGCTGTCCTTCCTCGGCCGGATCGTGCTCGCCTTCGGATCGATCATCCGCCATCCGCGGCGCTTCCCGATGCGCGCGATCGTGCGGCAGATGGAACTGGTCGGCGTCAACTCGCTCGGCATCATCGGGTTGATGAGCTTCCTGATCGGCGTAGTGATCGCGCAGCAGGGCGCGGCGCAATTGTCGCAATTCGGCGCCGAATCGCTGACGGTGAACCTCGTCGGGCGCATATCCTTGCGCGAACTCGGCGTGCTGATGGCGGCGATCATGGTCGCGGGCCGTTCCGGCTCTGCCTTCGCCGCGCAGATCGGGACGATGAAGCTGACCGAGGAAATCGACGCGATGCGCACGATCGGTATCTCGCCGACCGAAAAGCTGATCATCCCGCGGTTGATCGCGTGCACGGTGATGATGGTGTTCGTCGGCTTCTATGCCGCGGTGATGTCGATCATCGGCGGGGCGGCGATCTCGGACCTGATGCTCGACCTCAACTTCACCAGCTTCCTTGCACGTGTGCGCGATGTGGTGCCGACCTACGATCTGTGGGTCCTGCTGATCAAGGCGCCGGTCTTCGGCCTGATCGTCGCGTTGCTCGGCTGCTACCAGGGGATGCAGGTCGAGAACAACGCCGAGGAAGTGGGCAAGCGGACCACCCAGGCGGTGGTGTTCGGCATTTTCTTCGTGATCGTGGTCGACGCGATCTTTGCGGTGTTTTTCACCAGCGTGGGGTGGAAATGAGCGACCCGCTCGACAGGATCGACGAGCGCGCGGTCGCGCGGCAGGACGATTACGGCGAATACCCCATTCGCGTGCGTGGCCTGCGCAACGCCTTCGGCGAGCAGGTGGTGCACGACAATTTGTCGCTTGACGTCAGGAAGGGCGAAATCCTCGGCGTGGTCGGCGGTTCGGGCACCGGCAAGTCGGTGCTGATGCGCTCGATCATCGGGCTGCAGACCCCGCAGGAGGGCGAGATCGAGGTGTTCGGCCGCAACATCCTCGAGGCCGATCCAGACGAGATCATCGGGATCCGCGATCGCTGGGGCGTGCTGTTCCAGGGCGGGGCGCTGTTCTCCACGCTGACGGTGGGCGAGAACATCCAGGTCCCGCTCAAGCAGTATTATCCCGAACTCTCCCCCGAGCTGCTCGACGAGATCGCCCACTACAAGGTCAAGCTCGCCGGGCTGCCCGAAGAGGCGCTCGGCAAGTATCCGTCGGAACTGTCGGGCGGGATGAAGAAGCGCGCCGGGCTCGCCCGGGCGCTTGCGCTCGATCCCGAATTGCTGTTCCTCGACGAGCCGACCGCGGGGCTCGACCCGATCGGTGCGGCGGCCTTCGACAAGCAGACCGAGGAATTGTCCGAAACGCTTGGTCTCACCGTGTTCCTGATCACGCACGACCTCGATACGCTGCACGAGATCTGTGACCGGGTGGCGGTGCTGGCGGACAACCAGGTGATCGCGGTCGACACGGTCACCAACCTGATGGATCTCGATCACCCGTGGATCCAGGAATATTTCAAGGGCCCGCGCGGCCGGGCGGCGCTCACCGCGCAAGCGCTCGACGAATTGCGCCGGGCAATGGACAAGCCCGTGGCGGGCGAGGCATAGGGCAGGGCAATGGAAACGCGTGCAAACTACATATGGGTCGGAGCGGTCACGCTGGCATTGCTGGCGGCGCTGGGCCTGTTCATCGTCTGGCTCGCGCAGATCAACGACGGCTCGAAACGGCAATACGACATCTTCTTCCCGCAGAGCGTCGACGGGCTGGCTAACGGATCGCCGGTCTCGTTCTCGGGCGTGCCCGCGGGCGAGGTCAAGCAGATCGAGCTGTGGCCCGAGGACCCGAGCAAGGTGCGCGTGCGGATCGAGGTCAATGACGACATCCCGATCCGCCAGGGCACCGAAGCCTTCGTCCAGGGCAGTTTCACCGGGATCTCAACCATCCAGCTGACAGGCGCGCAGGCCAACACCCCGCCGATCACCAAGCTCGGTCCCGAGGGCAAGCCCGTGATCCCGCCGCGCCAGGGCGGTCTCGGCGCGATCCTGTCGAATGCGCCCGAAGTGCTCGAGAAATTGTCGACCCTCACCGAGCGGCTGACCGAACTGCTCAATCCGGAGAACCAGAACACGCTCGCCGGGATCCTGCGCAACACCGAGCGCCTGTCCGACAGCCTCGCCGACCAGTCGCCGATGATCACCGCGACGATGGAAGAACTGAACCGCACCCTCGCGCAGGCGGGCGCGACGCTGGCCCAGTTCGAACAGGTCGCCGGGTCGACCGACCGCATCCTCAACCAGGAAGGCGCGTCGGTCGCGCAGGAATTGCGCCGGACGCTGGCCAAGGCACGCGAGACCGCCGACACGCTCGACGCGACCCTCGAGAGCATCCAGCCGGCCGCCAAGCGCGTCAACGAATCGACGCTTCCCGCCGCCGAGGCCGCGATCAAGGACCTGCAGGCGACCACGCGCGCGCTGCGGCAACTGACCGAGCGGATCGAACAGCAGGGCGCGAGCGGACTCCTGTCGAGCCCGCCGCTGCCCGATTACGAGCCTTAAGGAGCCGAGCCGAACCATGCGTATCCCTCTCATCCGCCTCGCTCCGCTGGCCGCGCTGCTCGCGCTGTCGGGCTGCATCAGTTTCGGCGAGGACCCGCCACCCACGCTGTTCAACCTCACGCCGGCGACTCCCGAATCGCAGACCGAGATCACCGGGAGCGTCGAGAACGCGCTGATCGTCGAGGAGCCCTCGACCAGCCAGCGGCTCGCGGTGACGCGGGTCCCGGTGCAGGTAGACGCGTCGAATGTCGCCTACCTGCAAGACGCGATGTGGGTCGAACGGCCGACGCGGTTGATGCAGGCGCTGATCGCCGAGACGGTGCGGGCGCGCAGTGGGCGGGTCGTGTTCGAAGGCGACGATACCGATGCATCCGGCGGGACGCTGCTCTCGGGCCGCCTGCTCGAAATGGGTTACGACGCGCGCGACGGATCGGTGATCGTGCGGTTCGACGCGCTGCTCCACCGCGAAGGGCAACAGACGGTCGCGCGTCGGTTCGAATCGCGGATCCCTGGCATTGCGCCCGAGGCGAATGCCGTCGGACCCGCTCTCAACCGGGCGGCCAACGACGTCGCCGGCCAGATCGCGGACTGGATTTCGGGCTAGGCGCTAGCGCCGCGCGAGCCGCGCGAAGTCGAACGCCTGCCTGAAGTTCGCGCGGCGCTCGGCGCGGCGCTCTTCGGCTTCCTCGTCCTTGCCCCAGAGGTCGGCCTGCCAGCTCTCCTCGAGCTCGGCCGCATCCCACAGCCTGTCGGGATCGGCATCGTCGTCGATTGCGGCGAGGGCGACGCACAGCGATGCCGCGAGCGAAGTCATCATGTCGACCGCCGCGAGTTCGAGCGGGGGAAGGGCGGCGAGGCGGCGCCGTAGCGCCTCGATCGTGTCGTCCGAGGGTGGGCGTGCGACCACCCCGCTGACGCGTTCTAGCCGGATCCCCTCGCGCGCTTCCAATGCGGCGACGAGCGGCTCCCATACCTCCTGCTGTCGCTTGAACAGCGCATCCTCGGGATCGGCGCGATAACACAGCGTATCGGTCTCGGCGTAGCGCAGCAGCCGGTCGACGGTAGCGCCGGGATCGGGGGCGACATTGTCGATTGCGTGGTCGACCAGGTCGCGCAGGACGAAGCCCTTCGGATCGATCTTGTTTCCCTGTGCTGCCCATTCGGCGGCCATCGCCTCGCCCAGTCGCTGCGAATGCACCACCTGCGCGCGGCCGCCCTGCGTCTTGACCGCGCGGCCGTCGAGCATGACCTGCCAGCCGCCTTCGACCGCCTGCGCCTCGGCTGTCTCGTAGAACCTTTTCACGACTTCGGCGTGCGCCAGCGGCGATAGAGGACCAGCGGGACGAAGAAGAAATCGGCCATCCCGACGATCACCATCACCCAGGCGTAAGTCCGGTCGAGGTCGATCCGGCCCGACAATGCGATCATCCCGAAGATGATGAGCACCGCCCCGGACAGGCGGGTGAGACTGATCAGCATGTGGCGATTGCGCGCCTGTCGCTCATCCATCGAGCAGCTCCTTCAGTTCGTTCGTATCGGCGACCACGCGTTCGGCCCCGGCATCGATCAGCTCGTCGGGTGCATGATAGCCCCAATCGACCCCGATCGCGCGCGCGCCGATCTGGCGTGCCATCGCCATGTCGTAGCTGGTGTCGCCGATCATCACGCAGCTCTGCGCGAGGCAATCGTCCATCGCGTTGCGCAGCATAGCGGGATCGGGCTTGGACGGGTTGCGGTCGGCGGTCTGGAGCGAGCTGAACAGATCGGAAAGACCGTGCGTTTCGAGCGTGTGCTTCAGGCCGCGCATCGACTTGCCGGTCGCGACCGCGAGCTGCCACCCGCCCGCATGAAGCCCGGTCAGCAATTCGGCGATCCCGTCATAGAGCGGCTCGACCACGGCGTTGCGTTCGCGCGCCGCGCGAAACGCGTCCTTGTAGGCTTCGACCAGAGCATCGCGGCGTGTGGCCCCGGCGTCGGGGAACAGCGAGAGCATCGCCGATGGCAGGCTCAGCCCGACCGAGCGGCGGGTATGGTTGGGGTCGGGCAGCGGCTCGCCAAGGGCGCTGCAGGCGGCGGCCATCGCCTCGACCACCGCGGCCTGCCCGTCGACCAGCGTGCCGTCGCAATCGAATACAGCGAGACGGACCACATCGCTCATCGCGCAGCCCTCACGATGCCAGCGTCCGCATCAGGTGCGCGATCGCGCCCGCGCCCTGTTCGTCGAGCCGGTCGGCGATCCGCGCGCGCACTCTTTCGGGCTTGCCCTGGTGCAGCTTGATCGTCTCGCGCCACGCCTTCACTTCCATCTCGAAGCCGGTGATACCGCGCACCAGCTTGTCGATATGGGCGGGATCGGCCTCGGCCATCCGCCAGGGTTCGCCGTCTGCGATGCGGGCTTCGTGGCGGCCCGTCAGGTCTTCGAGATGCGCGCGCAGGCCTTCCTCGGCCATCTGCCGCACCGGGCCCTCCATTTCGACAGCCAGGTAGTCCCAGGTGGGAACGTGGCTGTTCGGCTCGTCGTACCAGCGCGCCGAGACATAGGTGTCGGGTCCGTTGACCACCGCCAGCGCGGTTGCTCCATCGAGATGGCGCGCGAGCCCGTTGGCCTTGGCCATGTGGAACTGGATCGCGCCGTCGCGGGTGGAGACGATCGGGACATGCGCCACGCGCGGCCCGTCCGGGGTACTCGCGAAGACCGTGCCGAAGCCGACCTGCTCGACGATGTCCTCGCGCAGCGCACGATCTGCGTGGCGGTAGGCAGGGTTGGGATGCACTATCTCCGCTTGCCTTTCGGATTGCCGGGCTTGCCCTTCTTCTTCGCCGGTTTCGAGGTCACACGCGAGCGGCGTTCGCCGCGGCGGGCCTTGCGATACTGCTTGGCATGCGCCTTGGCCTTGGCCTTCTTCGCCTCTTTGGTGGGCGGCGGCGGCGACCAGTCCATGATCTCCTCGCCCAGCGACAGGTCGAAACCCATAGCTTCCATCGTCTGCGCGAAATGTTCGGGCAGCGGGGCGACCACGTCGATCGTCTTGCCGCCCGGCGCGCCGATGATCAGGCGCCGCGCATGCAAGTGCATCTTGCGGCTGATCTGGCCGGTCAGCATCGCGTCCTGCCCGCCATATTTTCCGTCGCCCACGATCGGGTGGCCGATCGCTTCCATATGCGCGCGAAGCTGGTGGGTACGGCCGGTGAGCGGGTGCAGCTCGACCCATGCGGCCTTGTTGCCCGCGCGCTCGATCACGCGATAGCGCGTCTTGGCCGGCTGGCCCTCGGGATCATGGTGCATGCGCTCGCCGTGACTGCCCGGCTGCTTGGCCAAGGGCGCGTCGATCAGGCCTTCCTTCTCCTCGGGAATGCCGACCACCAGCGCCCAGTACACCTTGGTCGCGCTGCGCCCGGAGAAGCGCTTGGAAAAGAACGCCGCGCTGCCCGGCGTGGCGGCGGTCAGCAACACGCCGCTGGTATCCTTGTCGAGCCGGTGGACGAGGCGCGGGCGCGGGTCGTCCTCGCTGTCGCGAAACGCGTCGAGCAGCCGGTCGACATGCTTGGTCATGCCGGTGCCACCCTGCGTCGCGAGACCGGGCGGCTTGTTGAGCACGATCGCCGCGCGGTCGCGGTGGATCACCATCGCTTCGGCGTCGGCGACCTCCTGCTCGGTCAGTTCGACCCGGCGCGGGCCCTTGCGCTTGGGATCGCGCCCGCCCGGGGGGACGCGGATTTCCTGGCCGGTGGCGATGCGATCGTCGGGCTTGGCGCGCCCGCCATCGACCCGCACCTGCCCGGTGCGCGCCCAGCGCGAGACGGTGGCGAAGCCTATTTGCGGCAGGTGCCGCTTGAACCAGCGGTCGAGCCGGATGCCGTCATCGTCGGCCGCGACCGTGTAGGTGCGGACTTCGTCCTGCTTGTCGCGCTCGATGCTCATGCCGCGATCCTCAATCCGGCGAACAGCGCGAGGACGCCCGCCGCCACCGATCCGCCAATATAGAGCGCGGCGAGCCCCGCTTGGCCGCGTTCGATCATCAGGGCGCTTTCGAGGCTGAAGGCGCTGAATGTGGTGAAGCCGCCCAGCAGCCCGACCGCGAGCAGCAGCCGCAGGTGCTGCCCGCCTTCTCCGTGCCGTGCCAGCCAGCCGACGAGGATGCCCAGCGCCATGCTGCCGGCGATATTTGCGACGAGCGTGCCCCAGGGGAACGGATGGCCCGCGCCGATCGCGCGGCCAAGCCAGTAACGCGCCGCGGCACCGGTGCCGCCTCCCAGCGCGACGAGCGCGGTTGCGGTGAAGGGAGAGGGGGAAGCCATGGCGCTGCCCTATATACTAGCCTGCCGCCGCGTCACCCCCGCGCGGACGTTTTGGAGGGGTTTGGGGTTGCATTTTCGCCTGCGAATGCCTATTTGCGCCACCGCTTAGCCGTTCCGTGTACGGATTCGGCCCGATTTTCATGGCTTAGATATAGGGCGCACCCCACATTTTCGAGTGGGCTCTCGCCTTTCAGTGAGGTGTTTGAATTTATGCAAATCATGGTTCGCGATAACAATGTCGACCAGGCCCTGCGCGCGCTCAAGAAGAAGCTGCAGCGCGAGGGGGTGTATCGCGAAATGAAGCTGCGCCGTCACTATGAAAAGCCGAGCGAAAAGCGCGCCCGTGAAAAGGCTGCCGCCGTGCGCCGCGCGCGCAAGCTCGAACGCAAGCGGCTGGAACGCGACGGTTCGTAAGACACCGCGCTTGCACTCGCACCATTGATACGCCAATCGGGGCGCGAAGGGGCAGACCTTTCGCGCCCCGTTTGTTTTTCGCCGTATTTATCAGGACGCTCTTGTCATGACCGAAGTCACCCGCGTGCCGTTGCAGCCCATCGCCAAGGGGTCGCTGCTCAAGCTCTGGATCGGCATCGCGATCGCCGTGCTCGCCGCCGCGGGCCTCGCCTGGGCGGCGCAGCCCAAGGGATTGAAGCTCGAGGTCATCGAGGAAGGCATGGGTCCGACCGCCGAGATCGGCCAGGTCGTGTTCGCGCGCTATACCGGTCGCCTGCCCGACGGAACGACCTTCGACGAATCGCAGGATTTCCCGATTCCCGAATCGATCCTGCCCGGCGGCACGCCCTTCGCGGTCGAGGAAGGCGCGACCATCCCCGGCTTCTTCGAAGGCCTCCAGCAGGTGAAGAAGGGCGGCAAGTACACGCTCTATATCCCCGCCGAGAAAGCTTATGGTTCCGCGCCGCCCCCCGGATCGCCGATCCCGGCCGATAGCGACCTCGTGTTCGACCTCGAAGTGGTCGACATCCTCGAACGCGCCGATGTCGAACAGCGCTTCCAGGCTGCGCAGCAATTCATGATCGCGCAGCAGGCCCAGCAGGGCGAGGGCGAAGCCCAGGCGCCGGCACCCGCCCCGACCGAATAGGCCATGGCGAAACCGAGCACGCGCGCGCACCTGCATTCCGAATGGGCGCTGCGCCCGTGGGTGCTGGCCGGCCTGCTCGGCCTCGCCGGGCTGGTCGTCCACCTGCTGACCGACCATGCCGAGGACAGCGGCCTCCGCATGGCGCTGGCCGCGCTGGCGGGCTTCGGCGCGCTTGCTTTCGCCTTCACGCTCGATCGCGATCGCTGGAGCGAACCGGCGATCTACGCCGCTATCGTCGGCCTCGTGATCGGCGGGCTGGTGTGGCGCGCAGTGGGCCGGGCGGACGACCTCGCGGCCGAGGAATACGGGATCTGGGCCGGTATCTTCGCCGCCGGGCTCTCGCTCCCGCTGTTCCAGGCCGGCTTCCATCGCCGCCGTTGGCGTACCTCCTACGCCGATACGCACTATCACGTGTGGACCGACGCGATCAGCGCGGGCGGCGCGCTGGCCTTCACCGGCCTGTCGTGGATCGTGCTGTTCCTCGTCAGCCAGCTGCTCGACCTCGTCGGCATCCCGCTCGACGAACTGATCGACGATTCGTGGTTCGGCTGGACTTTCTCGGGTGCGGCCTTCGGCGCGGCGCTCGGGGTGTTGCGCAACCAGCTGAAGATCATCGGCACGCTCCAATCGCTGGTGCTGACCGTGTTCAGCCTTCTCGCGGTGCCGGTGGCGCTCGCGGTGGTGGTGTTCCTCGCCGCGGTCTTGGTCTCCGGGCCGGGCGTGCTGTGGGACGCGACCGACAGTGCCACGCCGCTGCTGCTCGCGATCGCCGCCGGTAGCTTCGTGCTCGCCAACGCCGTGATCCGCGACGATCCGCGCGGCATGAGCGCCAATCCCGCCATGCGCATCGCGGCGCGCGTGCTTGCGCTCGGCATCCTCCCGCTGACGGTGTTCGCCGCGATCTCGATGGGGCTGCGGATCGGCCAACACGGGCTCAGCCCCGAACGCTTGTGGGGACTCGCCGCGATCGTCGTCGCGGTCGCCTATGGCGTGGCCTATTTCATCGATACGGTGCGCGGCTGGAAGGCCGCTTGGCCGGACCGCCTGCGCGCCTCGAACCTCAAGCTCGCCGTGGGCACCGCCGCCTATGCGCTGCTGCTGGCGCTACCGCTATTCAATTTCGGCGCGATCAGCGCATCGAACCAGCTCGCGCGGCTCGAAACCGGTGCGGTGCCGGTCGATGCGTTCGACTTCGACGCGCTCAAATGGGATTTCGGTGCGCCCGGGCGCGAAGCGCTACAGGGTCTCGCCGCCTCGGTCGATGCGCAGGTTTCGCGCGCCGCCAAGCAGGCGCTCGCGCGGCAATCGCGACCCTACGAGCCCTATCGCGACGGATCGGATCGGCGCGACATCGGCGAGGAGCGGGTCGCGAACCTGCAGATCGTCGGTGGCGACGAAGCGCTTCGCTCGGCGATCCGCGACTTTGTCGGCGATAGCGGGATCATGTGCCGCCGCGCCTGCCGCGCCGTAGTCGTCGGCCCCCGGGGCGAGGGCACGCATGTGATCCTGACCGACGGCCGCCGGATCGACCACCTCGTGTTCGATGCCGAAGGGATCGCGCGAGAGATGAGCAACCGCGCCGGGCGGCTCGAGCGCGGCCTGGTGCCACCGGCGCCCGGCGCCGATGTTGCGGACGATGCGATCGAAATCCGTCCCTATTCCGGCCGCCAGCTTTATATCGACGGCAAACCGGTCGGCGACCCCTTCGAATAGGCCCGGAGACGGGCATGTCCCCGCTTGAAGCGCGGCCCCCGCGCGGCTAGTGCGCTGGCATGTCCGTAGACACGAAACAGGTGGCGAAAATCGCCTCGCTGGCGCGCATCGCGATGAGCGATGCCGAATGCGAGAAGATGGTGCCCGAACTCAACAATATCCTCGACTGGGTCGAACAGCTCGGCGAGGTCGACGTGACCGGTGTGGAGCCGATGACGGCGGTGATCCCCAACACGCTGCGCATGCGCGACGACGTCGTGAACGCCGACCCCAAGACCGGCGGCGACCGGCGCGAGGACGTGCTCGCGAATGCGCCCGTGGCCGAACACGGCTTCTTCGGCGTGCCCAAGGTGATCGAATGACCGACCTCACGCAACTCGGCATCAAGGCCATCCGCGACGGCGTCGCCGACGGCACCTTCACCGCGCGCGAAGTGACCGAGGCGTTCAACGCCGCGGTCGCCGCTGCCGATCCATTGAACGCCTTCCTCGTGAAGACGCCCGAACGCGCGCTCGAAGCAGCCGATGCTGTCGACGCCAGGCGTGCGAAGGGCGAAGACCTCGGCAAGATGGGCGGCGTGCCGATCGGCATGAAGGACCTGTTCTGCACTCAAGGCGTCGAAACCACCGCGGCGAGCATGATCCTCGGCGGCTTCACCCCGACCTATGAGAGCACGGTCTCGCAGAACCTGTGGGATGCGGGCGCGACCATGCTGGGCAAGCTCAACATGGACCAGTTCGCGATGGGCTCGTCGAACGAGACCAGCGCGTTCGGAAACGTGATTTCGCCGTGGCGCAAGAGCGACGGCGGCAACGCCGCGCTTGCGCCGGGTGGCTCCTCGGGCGGTTCGTCGGCGGCAATCGCGGCGCGGCTGTGCCCGGCGGCGACCGGCACCGACACCGGCGGCTCGATCCGCCAGCCCGCCGCCTTCACCGGCATTTCGGGCATCAAGCCGACCTATGGCCGCTGCTCGCGCTGGGGCACGATCGCCTTCGCCTCGAGCCTCGACCAGGCCGGGCCGATGGCGCGCGACGTCACCGATTGCGCGATCATGCTGGGTGCGATGGCGGGGTTCGATCCGAAGGATGCGACCAGCCTCGACTTGGCCGTGCCCGATTGGGAAGCCGCGCTGTCCGACGATCTCAAGGGCAAGCGCGTCGGCATTCCGCGCGAATACCGGATGGAGGGCACCGACCCGCAAATCCTCGAAAGCTGGGAGCAGGGCAAGGCGTGGCTCAAGGATGCCGGCGCCGAGATCGTCGACATCTCGCTCCCGCACACCAAGTATGCGCTGCCCGCCTATTACATCATCGCGCCCGCAGAAGCCTCGTCCAACCTCGCGCGCTATGATGGCGTGCGCTACGGGTTGCGGGAGCTGCCAGAGGGTGCCGGGCTGCAGGACATGTATGCCGCGACCCGGGCCGAAGGCTTCGGCGACGAGGTCAAGCGCCGCGTGATGATCGGCACCTACGTGCTCAGCGCGGGCTTCTACGACGCCTATTACACGCAGGCGCAGAAGGTCCGCACGCTGGTGGCGCGCGATTTCGAGCAGGCGTGGGACAAGTGCGACGTGATCCTCGCCCCGACCTGCCCGACCGCGAGCTTCGCATTGGGCAGCCTCGATGACGATCCGCTGACGATGTATTTGAACGACGTCTTCGCTGTCCCCGCCAGCCTTGCGGGCCTGCCTGCGATGAGCGTGCCGTGCGGCCTCAACGGTGACGGTCTGCCGCTGGGCCTCCAGCTGGTCGGCAAGCCGTTCGACGAGCAGGGCGTGCTCAACGCAGGCCTCGCGATCGAGAAACGCGCCGGGTTTACCGCCCAGCCGGAGAAGTGGTGGTCATGAGCAAGTATACGATCCAGGGCGCCACGGGCGAATGGGAGGTCGTGATCGGCCTCGAAGTCCACGCGCAGGTCACGTCGAACGCCAAGCTGTTTTCGGGCGCCTCCACCGCCTTCGGGGCTGAGCCCAATTGCAACGTCTCCCTCGTCGATGCGGCGATGCCGGGCATGCTGCCCGTGCCCAATCGCGAATGCATCCGCCAGGCGGTGCGCACCGGCATGGCGATCAAGGCGCAGATCAACAAATATTCGCGCTTCGACCGCAAGAACTATTTCTATGCGGACCTGCCGCAGGGCTACCAGATTTCGCAGCTCTACCACCCGATCGTGGGCGAGGGGCAGCTGGTGATCGACGCCGACGAGAAGGCGGGGATACCCGAAGACAAGGTCATCGGGATCGAGCGCATCCATGTCGAACAAGACGCGGGCAAGCTGATGCACGACCAGCATCCGACCATGTCCTATGTCGATCTCAATCGCAGCGGCGTGGCGCTGATGGAAATCGTCTCGCGCCCCGACATGACCTCGCCCGCCGAGGCCGGGGCCTATGTCCGCAAGCTGCGCTCGATCCTGCGCTATGTCGGCTCGTGCGACGGCAATATGGAAGAAGGCTCGATGCGCGCCGACGTCAACGTCTCGGTGCGCAAGGTCGGCGACAGCGAATTGGGCACGCGGACCGAGACGAAGAACGTCAACTCGGTGCGCTTCGTCCAGCAGGTCGTCGAATACGAGGCGCGCCGCCAGGTCGACGTGCTCGAGGACGGCGGCACTGTCGATCAGGAAACGCGCCTGTTCGATCCGGGAACCGGCACCACGCGCATCATGCGTTCGAAGGAAGACGCGCACGATTACCGCTACTTCCCCGATCCCGACCTGCTGCCGCTCGAGCTCGAGGACGACTTCCTCGAGGAATGCCGTGCTTCGCTGCCCGAACTCCCCGATGCCAAGCGCGCGCGCTACATCGACGAGCTCGGCCTCACCGAATACAATGCCCGCGAACTGACCGCCGAGGTCGAGACCTTCGCCCGGTTCGAGAACCTGCTGGCGGCCACCGCCAGCGGGATCGGCAAGCCCGAGAAGGACGTCGCGACGCAGGTCGCCAACTGGGCGCTCTCGGTCGCTCCGGGGATCATCAAGTCGCTCGGCGAGGAGGCCAACCCGGCCCATGCCACCGCCGAAGCGCAGGCGAGCATCCTCGACATGCAGGCCAAGGGCGAGATCTCGGGCGGGCAGGCGAAGGAAATCTTCGAGATCGTGCTCAAGACCGGCCGCGAGCCGGAAGAGATCGCCGAGGCGGAGGGCCTCAAGCAGGTCTCCGACACCGGCGCGATCGAAGCCGCGATCGACGAGATCCTCGCCAATAACGAGGACAAGGTCGAGCAGTACAAGGGCGGCAAGGACAAGCTGTTCGGCTTCTTCGTCGGCCAGACGATGAAGGCGATGCAGGGCAAGGCCAATCCGGCGGTGGTCAACCAAATCCTGAAGGACAAGCTCGGCTGATCCGACCGTGACCGAGCCGAAACCCAGCATCGTCCTCGTCGAGCCCGAGATACCCGGCAATACCGGGGCGGTCGGGCGCACCTGCGTGGCGCTCGACATGGAGCTGGTGCTGATCCACCCGCTCGGTTTCGATATCTCGGACAAGCGCGTGAAGCGTTCCGGGCTCGACTACTGGCAGCATATCCGGCTGGTCGAATTCGCCAGCTGGCATGCCTTCCTCGCCGAACGCAGCCCACGCACCGACCAGCTGTTCCTGTTCGAGGAATTCGCCGAGACGAGCTTCTACGATCCCGACTATCCGGACGACGCCTATCTCGTCTTCGGCAAGGAGACCACGGGCATCCCCGCCCACATCGTCGAGGCCCATGCCGAGCGACTGGTGAAGCTGCCGATGCGCTCGTCGCAGATCCGTTCGCTCAACCTCGCGAACACGGTCGCGGCGGCGGCGTACCAGGCGCTGCGCGGCAAATTGTAGTCGCGCCTTAGGCGGACGTCGTCCCGAGCCAGATGATCAGCGCCACCGCGACCACCGCGCCCGCGCCCTTCGACGCCACGCCGAGCCAGAAATTGAGCGGCAGCTCCTTGCGCGAATAGTCGTGCAGTTCGTGCGCCATCTGGCCGCGATCGTGCTTGAGGTCGGCGTAGACCGAGTAGAGGCAGCCGGCTCCTACCAGCGTCAGGAAGATCGTGGCGATCGTGACGAAGCTCTCGTCCATATTAGCCCTTTTCCGTGGTGATCGGGTCCGGTCCTGCCAGTCCCCGATCCACCACCGTCGCGGTGGTCGCGTGCGCGGTGACGTGGAGCACGGTCTTGAAGATGTCGGGGATCGTCTCGACCACGAGCAGCACGACGATGAATTCCATCGGGATGCCGACCAGCGCGGCGATCGGCGCGTAGAAGGCGACGAAGGTTGCGGCGCTGGGGATGCCCACGAGACTCATCTCGAGCACGATGCCGAGCAGGCCGACCGTCACCAGCAGCGCGATGCCCAGCGGCGGCAGGTCGTAGACCGCCGCGGCATAGCTCGCGATGAATATCCCGCTCGCGGGTGCAATCATGCGGAAGATCACCGCCGAGAGCGGCACCGCGACGTCGGTCGCCTCGGCGCTGACGCCCATCTCGCGCGCGGCCTTGATCGTCAGCGGCATGCACCCGGTCGAGCTCTGCGTGCCGAAGGCGACCGACTGCACCGGCAGCATCGCGCTGGCGAAGCGGCGCAGCGGAATTCGGCCGAGCAGCCGGGCGACGAGGTAGATCGCGGCGATGAACACCAGCACCTGCGTCACCGCGAGCGCGATGTAATGCGCGAGCCCGGCGAAGATATCGGCGCCGTGCTCCTGCGTCGTCGGGAGGATCAGCAAGGCCACCCCGATCGGCGCGAGCCGCAGCACCCAGCCGACGATGATGAACACCGTGTCGGCCAGCCCGGTCAGCCCGGCCGAGAGCGCCTGCTTGCCGTCGCCGTCCTCGAGCCGCGCGAGCGCCGCGCCGAACACAAGCGAGAAGAACAGCACCGGCAGCAGCGTCCCGCCGGCCATCGCGGCGACGATATTGGTCGGGACGATGGCAAGGAAGGCCTCGGCCCATTCGGGGCTTTCGGCGGGGACGCCCTGGCCCGCCATCGCGCGCATCGACTGCGCCATCTCGGCAGTGATCGGGAAGAGTTCGAGCAGGGTCAGCGTGTACAGGATGCCGAGCGGCACGGCCAGCAGGTACAGCCCGATAATGGTGACGAACGAACGCCGCGTGGTGCGCCCGCCGCCGCCCAGCGCCTGCGAGCGGATGAACAGCGTCGAAAGCAATGCGAAGACCAGCGGCAGGATCGTCATCTGCAGCGCCTGGAGCCACAGGCGGCCGCCGAGCGAGAGCGCGGCGACGGTTTCGTCGACCTGCGCATTGGTGCCTGCGCGCGGGAGCAGCAACCCGGCCACGGCGCCGATCGCGAGGCCCACGAGGATCTGGACCGCGAGCGGCACCTTCTTCAATCTGTCGAGCATCGATGCCCCTCTCGAATGGAAAAGCGAGCTTGGGGTCGCGGCGAAACGAAAGCAACCGTCGCGACGGCCTCGCATCCACGAAAAAGGGCCGCCGGATCGCTCCGACGGCCCCGATTTCAAGCCTTGCGGCCGATCAGCCCTTGCGTTCGCCGGTCAGCGGCATGTCGCCGAAGGCGCCGGCATTCACGGTGCCGGTCAGCTGGTCGCCATCGACGGTGGCGGTGCAGTTGAGCGTCATCGGCATCGGGACGGTCATGTCCATCTTCCAGCTGAGCGTATTGCCGTCGATGGTGCCGTCCTTGACGTCCATCGAGCCCATGCCGCCCGCCATGCTGCCGGTGAAGGTCTTGCCGTCGTCGCCGGGGACGACGGTGAAGGTGCCGTTCTGGTCGCCCATCGGGCTCTTCACGACGGTGTTGTAGGTTCCGGCTACGGACATTGAGGATCTCCTTGGATAAAAACTGCCCGCTTCATCGCGGTTGCTGACATCGGTGTCAATTACTCGTCGAGCTCGCGGACCTCGACCGGCAGGCCGGTCTTGTCGAGCTGCGGACGGACCACTTCGGCATCACCGACCACGACATAGACGAGATCGCCATAGACGAAGTTGGCGCGCGCCACCTCGGCGATCTGTTCGGCGGTGAGCCCGCGATAGCGATCGGCGATCGTCTCGTAGTAATCGTCGGGACGATCGTAGTTGACGATGTTGACCATGCCGCCGAGCACCGCGCCTGCGGTTTCGAACTGGCCCGGAAGCTCGCGGACATTGCCGTTGACCGTGCGGGTCAGCTCGTCGCCGGTGACACCGTTATCGGTCACGAAGCCGGTGATTTCCTTTTCCAGCTCGAGGATCGAATCCCCGGTCCGGTCGGCCTGCACTTCGGCGATGACGTTGTAGCTCAGCCGATCCTGGTTGTAGCCGATCGACGAGCGCGAACCGTAGGACCAGCCCTTGGTCTCGCGCAGGTTCATGTTGATCCGCGACAAGAAGCTGCCGCCGAGCACCTCGTTGGCTGCACCCAGCACGATCGTGTCGTCGGTCCCGCGCAGGTCGAGCACGCGCGAGGCGAGGATCACCGATTGCGGCGAGTTCGGGCGGTTGAGCAGCAGGATCCGCGCCTCGGGGGTGGGGACCGGGACATCGAAGCGCTTGGTCGGGAGCGGGCTCGCCGGAGCGCGCCAATCGCCGAAACTGTCTTCGAGCAGGCTGACCGCTTCGGCCAACGTGGTGTCGCCGACGACGAAGACCTTGGCGTTGTCCGGACGGATCCAGCGCGCATGGGTCGCTTCGAGCGTGGCGGGCGTGGCCGCCGTCACCGCGGCGCTATCGCCGAGGCCCGAGGGCGGGATGCCGTAGGGATGGTCGCCATAGACCAGCTGCGCGAGCGCACGCGAACCGGCCGCGCGGGGGTTCTTCAGCTCCGAACTGATCCGGGTGAGCTGTTGCGCGCGCACCCGCTCGAGATCTTCGCTGCGGAAGGCCGGGTTGCGGATGTAGTCGGCCAGCAGGTCGAGCGACGGGGCCAGTCGGGTCGACAGGGCCGAGAGCTGGAAGCTGGTGTCGTCGAAATCGGCGAAGGCGAACACGTTCGCACCGAGGCGCTCCTGCGCGATCGCGAGTTCGGTCGCGTCGAGGCTGTCGGTGCCTTCGTCCATCGCCTGCAGCATCAGCGACTGGGTGCCCAGCGCGTCGCGCGGATCGGCGGTGTAGCCGGCGTCGAAGGCGATCCGGACCGAGACCTTCGGCACCGCAGCGCGGCGCGCGAAATAGACTTCCATACCGTTCGAGAGCGTGGCGCGCTCGATATCGGGGAAGTCGAGATCGGTCAGCTGGCCGACCGGCGGCAGCTGCGAACGATCCTGGAACGCCTGCACCGCCAGTTCGTCGAAATCGCAGCTCTCGCCTTCGCAGTAATGATCCTCGGCGGCGCGGAACACTTCCTTGCCCGAGCTGTCGGTGGCGATCACCGCACCGCCGCGGTTCTCGCCGCCCTCGGTACGCTCGCCCGGCTCGACCACCAGCGCGAAGCGCGGCTTCGTCAGGTAGCGCTGCAGGATCGCGGTGATCGAGGCCGGGTCGGCTTCGACCATCTGCTCGAGCTGCTCGCGATACTCGCCCGGATTGCCGTGATAGAGCTGGCCTTCGGCGAGCGTCACGGCCTTGCCGCCGAAACCGCCGACCGATTCGAGCCCGCCGATCAGGCGCGACACGATCGTGGTCTTCGACCGGGCGAGTTCGTCGGCGGTCGGGCCGCCGGCAATGAAGCTGGCGATCTCGGCATCGAGCGCCGCTTCGAGATCGGCGCGATCGACGCCGGGCTTGAGGTCGGCGGAAATCAGGAAGACGCCGGCGTCCTCATTGGTCCAGGTGCCCGAGCTGACCGAGACCGCGAGCCCCTTGCCGCGCACCAGCGCATTGTCGAGGCGCGAGCTGGCGAGGCCGCCGAGCGCGGTCGCGCCGAGCTGGATCGGCACGTTCTCGGCCGAGGTCTCGCCGGGGATCGGCCACATGCGATAGATGCGGGTGGTCGCGACCTGGTCGTAGATCACCTTCTCGCCGTCGGCGGCGAGGGTGGGGACGGGCACGGCCGGATCCTGCACTTCGGGCCCGCTCGGGATCGCGCCGAACCACTTGGTGACCTTCTCCTTGGCGGTGGCGACGTCGATGTCGCCGGCCAGCACGAGCACGGCGTTGTTGGGGCCGTAATTGTCGCGGAACCACTGCTTCACGTCGTCGAGCGTCGCGGCACCGAGGTCGTCCATCGAGCCGATGGTCGAGTGGTGGTAGGGGTGGCCCTTGGGGAAGATGTTCTCGACGATCTCGTAGCGCAGCAGGCCGAAGGGCTGGTTGTCGCCGCGGCGCTTCTCGTTCTGGACGACGCCGCGCTGGTTATCGAGCTTCTCCTGCGTCACCGCGCCGAGCAGGTAGCCCATGCGGTCGCTTTCGAGCATGAGCACGCGGTCGATCGCGGCGGTCGGTACGGTTTCGAAATAATTGGTGCGGTCGGCATTGGTGGTGCCGTTGAAGCCGGTCGCGCCGACCTGCTGGAGCGGTTCGAAGAAATCGCCCGGCGCGTTTTCGCTGCCGTTGAACATCAGGTGCTCGAACAGATGGGCGAAGCCGGTCTTGCCCTTGGGCTCATGCTTCGAGCCGACGTCGTACCACACCGAAACCGCCACCAGCGGGGCCTTGCGATCGGTGTGGACCACGGTGGTGAGGCCGTTGGGAAGCGTGAAGACCTCGTAGGGGATCCGCACCTGGTCGACGAGCTCGGCGAGATCGTCGTTCTGCGCGGTGGCCGGAGCGGGCATGACCGCTGGCGCTTCCGCCGCTGGCGCTGCGGGTGCGACCGCGACACCTTCGTCGGTATAGGTCGCGCATCCGCCGAGCGCGAGCGCGATGAGACTGGTGAAACCGTAGACCTTCTTCATAGTATTCTCCCCGTTGCGGCGTCTGCCCGCCGCCAGAAGTTGCAGCGAATTACGACTCGTCGCGCGGGACCGTAAGGCCCTAGCGCGGATGCGTCACCGTCTTTCGACGAACGGCATTTTCCAACACGTCGGACCGCCAGAAGCGCACCGGCTTGAGCTCCTTGCGCACGAATAGCGGCGCCTGGCTGGTGAAATTGGGATCGCCGGGCCGCGTGGTGGCCGCGCCGAAAGGCTGGATGCTTTCGGATCGCACCGGCGCGCCTCGTTCCCAGGTCACGAACATCAGGAAGCTGTCGCCGTGCTTGACCGACAGGCGGCCGTCATCCTCGACATCCCACAGCGTCGAGGCCCGCAGCGTATCGCTGCCACCGTCGAGCGGAAGGTCGACCGCGAATTCGCCTGGGCCCTGCCGCAACCGCAGCACCTCGCCCATCGGCGGGTCGAGCCGGCCGTAGTGCTCGACCAGGAAATCGGCCGCCTTGACCAGCTCCGCGCGCGGATCGGGCAGCGGTTCGCCGTTATAGTCCTTGCCCATGTATTGGCGCAGGATCAGCAGCGCGAGCGAATCGGCGCGACCGACGCCGTCGGAGGTGAAGTCCCATCCGGCGAGGATCGCCTGTGCCTCGGCGTAGCGCTCCTGTTCGAAATCGAGCGCGGCGATCGCGTCGAGCGCGGTCGCGACATAGCCCTCGCGCTCCCACGCAACGTCGTACTTGATCCGCTCGAGGGCCGAGCGATCGATCCGGTTGGCGTCCTCCATCAGCTTCGCGGCACGGCGCGCGCGGTTGGTGCTCTTGGTCTCGATCCCCATCGCGGCGGGGAATGCCTCGGGCGAGAGGTCGTCGGTGCTGCCCGCGGCGGAGAAAGGATTGTTGTTGGCGTTGTAGAGCCAACCCGAGTCCGGGTTCTCGTATTGGGGCAGTTCGGCGAAGTCGTAATAGCCTTCGGTGATCAGCGCGCTGTCGTTCCCCGGCAGCACGCCGCGCCAGTCGGTGGAGCCTTCGGCGGGGCGCCTGGGGATCGCGGCGTTGTAGTAATAGGCGATATTGCCCTGCTCGTCGGCGTAGAGGAAATTGGTTGACGGGATATCGAGGCGCGAGAGGATGCCCTTCCACTCGGCGAAGGTCTCCGCCTTGTTGAGGCGATAATAGGCGTCGAGCTGGTCGATCGAATCCATCCCGCCATAGCGGATCGCGAAATAGCCATCGTCGTTCTTGACCACGGGGCCGTGGACCGAACGATAGACCGTGCGCTGGATCGGCAGCACCACCGGGCCGACCTTGACCGGCAGCGTCACGTCCTTGGTGCCGAGCGGACGCCAATCGCCGTCGAGTTCGTATTCGAGCCCGCTATCGCCCTCGCGCACGACCAGTTCGTAGATATCGTACATGTCGGGCATGTTGACCGTGTTGGTCCAGCCCAGATTCTCGTTGTGGCCGAGGAAAGGATAGGGGCTGCCCGGGAAGGTCGCGCCGGCGAAATGCCAGCCTTCGCCGCTTTCGACGACGAGTTCGTACCACGCCACCCCGCCGCGCCACGGCTGGTGAGAATTCGAGACCAGCAGCGTTTCGCCGCCCGATTTCTCCGGCGCGATGGCGAAGGCGTTCGAGCCCAGATTGCGCCCTTCGTCGGAGCCGGGCAGCGGCAGTGCGGTGTCGATCGGGCGACCCGGATCGGGCAGGTATTCCTCGCCTTCGACCAGCCGGCCGAGCTTGTTCGCGAGTCCGAAGAAGAACGGCTGGCGCAGCGCGAAGCCGGCGGCGATATCGCGACCGTCGACCGGGAACAGGTCGCCCAGCTTGAGTTCGCCGGGGTGCTGTTCGGCATAATCGTTGAGCCCGGTGGCGTAGGCGTCGAGCAACGCGCGCACATCGGGCGCGAGACTGTCGTAGTTGCGGTCGACCGTGCCCTTCGCGTCGAGCAGGTGGAAGGCGTAGTCGAACACTGCGCCGTCCTGTCCGGCGATCGCGCCGTAGCGCCCGCGGGTCATCGCGGCGACGTCCTGCAGGGTCGCGAAATCGTCCTCGCTATGCGCCCAGGCGATGCCGTAGGCGACGTCGACGTCGCGCTCGCCGTAGATATGCGGCACCCCGAATTCGTCGCGCACGATCTCGGCGGAATAGGTCGCGGGCGGCGGTGCCGTTCCTTCCTCGGCAGCGATCGGTTCCCACACCGCGAGCCCGACGAACACCGCGAGGGCCAGCCCCAACGAGGCAAAGCCGATTCGTCCCAACCAGGTCTTCATAAGCAATCTATCTCCCTCGTGGCGTTGGGTAGCGAGCGCTTGAGGGGACTGCAAACGCGTTGGGCAAAACCGTGTGCGCGCCCTTCGCTTATCCCGATCGGCTGGCTAGCCATGGGGCGGTGAGGGAACGCATTACCATCGGCCACGAATCGTCCGGGCAGCCGGTCGAGTTCGATATCGCGGAGCTGCTGGCGACGCGCCTGCTCGTGCAGGGCAATTCGGGCAGCGGGAAATCGCACCTGCTGCGCCGCCTGCTCGAAGAAAGCGCCGCGATGGTGCAACAGGTGGTGGTCGATCCCGAGGGAGACTTCCCTTCGCTCGCCGACGAGTTCGGCCACGTCGTGATCGACGGCGCAGCCTATTCGGCGGCCGAGATCGAGGCGCTTGCGCGCCGCATCCGTGAACACCGCGCGAGCGTGGTGCTGAACCTCGAGGGGCTCGAGGTCGAGCAACAGATCCGCTGCGCCGCGCAATTCCTCAACGCGCTGTTCGATGCTCCGCGCGAACACTGGTTCCCGGCGCTGGTGGTGGTCGACGAAGCGCAGATGTTTGCCCCCTCGGTCGCGGGCGAGATCGCCGAGGACACGCGCCGGATGACGCTCTCGGCGATGACCAACCTGATGTGCCGCGGGCGCAAGCGTGGACTGGCCGGGATCGTCGCGACGCAGCGGCTCGCCAAGCTCGCCAAGAACGTCGCCGCCGAGGCCTCGAACTTCCTGATGGGGCGCACCTTCCTCGATATCGACATGGTCCGCGCCGCCGACCTGCTGGGGATGGAGCGGCGCCAGGCCGAACGTATCCGCGAACTCGAACGCGGCCATTTCCTCGCGCTCGGTCCGGCGATCACCCGACGTCCGCTGGCGGTGAAGATCGGCCCGGTGAAGACCGGCAACAAGGCGCGCAGCGAAGGGCTGATGGCGATGCCCGACACCGCGCCCGAGGACATGGCCTCGCTGCTCACCGAGGGGCTGGCCGAGGATGTCGCGAAACCCGCGCCGCCGCCGCCACCGCCGCCGCCCGCGCCGAAGGTCGAGGACGTGGTCGAGAGCCTGTCCCGGGCCGACGAGGCGCCGACGGACGAGGCCGGTGAAAGCGCGGGAGCGAACGAGGTCGCCGCGCGCATCGACGCGATAATCGCCGAACTGGCACGCGACGATCACGTCGTCGCGCAATCGACCGGCGCGCAGTACCAGTCCTTCATCTCGCGCTGTCGGCGCGAGCGGCTGGTCGGCCCGATGCCCGACATGCCCGGCTTTCGCCGCAAGTTCGCCGAAGCGGGGGCCGGGCTCGACGATCTCGACGACGCGGTGCGCGCACAGATCCTCGCGCTCGGGGCGAATGTCGACGACGACCTGCTCGCCCCGTTCTTCGTCATCGCGCGCGCCGCGCACGCGGGCGAGGTCGCGGTCGACGAGGAGGCGCTGGCGCACGCCTACGGCACCAGTTCGCCGGGGCGCATTCGCCGGTTGCTCGGCCATCTGGAGCGGCAGGGCCTGATCGTGGTTCGCGAGGAATTCGGCGGCGGGCGCACGGTGATGGTCCCGGGGCTCGATCTCGTCGCCACCGATTGATGCCGATGGTCGATGCCGGTCGGCGGATCGCCGATTGCTTGCTCGACGCCGCGACACCCTCCTTCGATAGCCCCGCGCGATAATTCGCCAACCGATCCCGGGGAGGGTTCTTCATGACACGCAACGGCCTTGCAATTCTCGCTCTTTCGATCGCTCCGCTAGCGGCAATGCCCGGCGCGGCCAGCGCGCAATCGGTGCTCGGTTCGGGTGTCGCGCCCGCGACCGTCGACAACTCCGCCGAACGACCGATCGCCTTCGCCACAGCCATGCCCGCCGATGCCGCGATCGCGGTGGTGATGACCGGTGCCGACCTTCCTGCTCTCGCTGCAAGCCTGCCGGCTGATACCGCCGCGCGGATCGCGGCTGCTGACTTCACCGGAGCGGACGGCCAGACCCTGGTCTTGCCCGCACCGGCCGGAGGGCGGCCGATCATGCTGTTCGGGGCGGCGAATGCCGATGGCGAGCCGATCGACTGGCGCGTCGTCGGGGCGCGGATCGCGCGCGAGTTCCAGGGCGAGGATGCAGCCATCGCGATCGCCGGACTTCCCTCCGGTGAAGCCATGGCGATGGCCGCCTTGGGCGCGAGCCTCGGGCAGTACCGGTTCGATCGCTACAAGAGCGACCGGAGCGCGCCGCCGGTCCAGCCGATCACCTTGGTCGGTAGCGCGGCGGCAGAGGCGCGCGCGCAGTGGGAATCGCGGCAGGCACATCTCGCCGAAGGGGTCCGGCTCGCGCGCGACCTGGTCAACGAACCGGCCAATGTGATCTATCCCGCGAGCTTCGTCGATCGCGCGCGCGCTGCGCTCGCCGGGGCGCCCAACGTTACGATCGAAGTGCTCGACGAGGCCGATTTCCGGCGCCTCGGGATGGGCGCGATCGCGGGCGTCGGGCAGGGCAGCTCGCGCGGCAGCCGGATGATGGTGGTGACCTATCGCGGTGCCGATGGACCGCCGATCGCGCTGGCGGGGAAGGGGATCACCTTCGATTCCGGCGGCATTTCGCTCAAGCCCAATAGCGGTATGTGGGAGATGAAGGGCGACATGTCGGGCGCGGCGGCGGTAACCGGCGCGATCCTGAGCCTCGCCAAGTCGCGCGCGCCGGTCCACGTCGTTGCTGTCGCGGCGCTGGCCGAGAACATGCCGGGCGCCAACGCCCAGCGTCCGGGCGACGTGGTCCGCACGCTGTCGGGCAAGACGATCGAAATCCGCAGCACCGACGCCGAGGGACGGCTCGTACTCGCCGATGCGATCGAATACGTCGTGCAGGAGAACGAGCCCTTCGCGCTGGTCGATATCGCCACGCTGACGGGCTCCGCCGTCGGCGCGCTGGGGGCGGAATATTCCGCCCTGTTCGCGCGTGATGATGCCCATGCCGACGCCGCCACCGCGGCGGGCAGGCTGGTCGACGAGCCGGTCTGGCGGCTTCCGCTCAACGAGGCGTATCGCAAGGCGATCGTTTCCGACATCGCCGATATCAAGAATTCCGATGCCTCGCCCGCGCCCGGTGCCAGCGCGGGGGCGCATTTCATCGAATATTTCGTGCCCGAGGACCTGCCCTGGATCCACATCGACATGGCGGCGGTGGATCGCGGCAGCGGCTCCGATCCGCTCGTGCCGGCCGGCGCGCGGGGCTGGGGCGTGATGCTGCTCGACGAGCTGGCACGAAGCTGGCGCCCCGGGTAACGCGCCTGACCCGGCCGAAACCTGTTGGACCATGCGGTGCAAAGCCCTTGCGGTGCGCGCCGCATGGCCTACCTATGCGGGTAATACACCCGCGCGTGAAAAGGGGTTCGGACTTGTGTTGCGTTATTGCAACATTATATCACGCGGGACCATCTGATCTAAGGGGCAAGACCAGCGATGAATCTCGAAAAATTCACCGATCGAGCCAAGGGCTTCCTGCAGGCCGCGCAGACCATCGCGATCCGCAATTCGCACCAGCGGATCACGCCCGCGCACCTCTTGAAGGCGCTGCTCGACGATTCCGAGGGCATGGCGGCGGGGCTCGTCTCGAAGGCCGGTGGCGATCCGCGCATGGCCGAGGACGAGGCCGATGCCGCGCTGGCGAAGATCCCGGCGGTGTCGGGCGGCGGAGCGCAGCAGACGCCGGGGCTCGACAACGACGCGGTGCGCACGCTCGACCAGGCGCAGCAGCTCGCCGAAAAAGCGGGCGATGCCTACGTGCCGGTCCAGCGCGTCCTGCAGGCACTCGCACTGTCGACCACCACCAGCGCCGGGCAGGCGCTCAAGGCGGCGGGTGTCGATGCAAAGGCGCTCGAGGCCGCGATCCAGGAAGTGAGCGGCGGACGGACCGCCGATTCGGCCAGCGCCGAAGATGCCTATGACGCGATGAAGCGCTTCGCCCGCGATCTCACCCAGGCGGCCAAGGACGGCAAGCTCGATCCCGTGATCGGGCGCGACGAGGAAATCCGCCGCACGGTCCAGATCCTCGCCCGCCGGACCAAGAACAATCCTGCGCTGATCGGCGAACCCGGCACCGGCAAGACCGCGATCGCCGAAGGCCTCGCGCTGCGTATCGCCAATGGCGACGTGCCCGACAGCCTCAAGGGCCGCACGCTGATGGCGCTCGACATGGGCGCGCTCATCGCGGGCGCGAAATATCGCGGCGAGTTCGAGGAGCGGCTCAAGGCCGTGCTCGACGAGGTCAAGGGCGCCGAAGGCCAGATCATCCTGTTCATCGACGAGATGCACACGCTGATCGGGGCGGGCGCGAGCGAGGGTTCGATGGACGCCGGCAATTTGCTCAAGCCGGCACTTTCGCGCGGCGAGCTCCATTGCATCGGCGCGACCACGCTCGACGAATACCAGAAATACGTCGAGAAGGACCCCGCGCTCCAGCGGCGTTTCCAGCCCGTCTTCATCGACGAGCCGAGCGTCGAGGACACGATCAGCATCCTGCGCGGGATCAAGGACAAGTACGAACTGCACCACGGCGTGCGGATCACCGATGGCGCGATCGTCGCCGCGGCGCAGCTTTCCAACCGCTACATCCAGAACCGCTTCCTGCCCGACAAGGCGATCGACCTGATGGACGAGGCGGCCTCGCGCATCCGCATGGAGGTCGAGAGCAAGCCCGAGGAAATCGAGGCGCTCGACCGGCGGATCATCCAGCTGAAGATCGAGGAGAGCGCGCTCGCGAAGGAAAGCGACACGGCCTCGAAGGACCGGCTCGAGGCGCTGCGCAAGGAACTGGCCGAGATCGAGCAGCAATCGGCCGAACTGACCACGCGCTGGCAAGGCGAGCGCGACAAGATCCATGCCGAGGCGCAATTGAAGGAGCAGCTCGACGCCGCGCGGCTCGAACTCGAACAGGCGCAGCGCGCGGGCGACCTCGCCAAGGCGGGCGAGCTTTCCTACGGCAAGATTCCCGAGCTCGAGAAGAAGCTCGAGGAAGCCTCGGGCCACACCGAGAACGCGCTGTTGCGCGAAGAGGTGACCGAAGAGGACATCGCCGGCGTGGTCGCGCGCTGGACCGGGGTGCCGATCGACAAGATGCTCGAGGGCGAGCGCGAGAAGCTGCTCAAGATGGAAGATGTGCTCGGCCAGCGCGTGATCGGCCAGGCGCAGGCGGTCGAGGCGGTGTCGAAGGCGGTGCGCCGCGCGCGCGCCGGTCTGCAGGACCCGAACCGTCCGCTCGGCAGCTTCCTCTTTCTCGGGCCCACCGGTGTCGGCAAGACAGAACTGACCAAGGCGCTGGCAGGCTTCCTGTTCGACGACGACAGCGCGATGGTGCGGATCGACATGAGTGAATTCATGGAGAAGCACGCGGTCGCGCGGCTGATCGGCGCGCCTCCCGGCTATGTCGGCTACGAGGAAGGCGGTGTGCTGACAGAGGCGGTGCGGCGGCGACCCTACCAGGTCGTGCTGTTCGACGAGGTCGAGAAGGCGCATGCCGATGTCTTCAACGTGCTGCTCCAGGTGCTCGACGACGGGCGCCTGACCGACGGGCAAGGCCGGGTGGTCGATTTCTCGAACACGCTGATCATCCTGACCTCGAACCTCGGCAGCCAGTATCTCAGCCAGATGACCGACGACCAGCAGGTCGCCGACGTCGAGCCGCAGGTGATGGAAGTGGTGCGCAACCATTTCCGGCCCGAATTCCTCAACCGGCTCGACGAGATCATCCTGTTCCATCGCCTCGCGGAGGAACACATGGCGCCGATCGTCGAGATCCAGGTCGGTCGGGTGCAGAAGCTGCTCAAGGACCGCAAGATCGTGCTCGACCTCACCGACGCCGCGCTCAAATGGCTCGGCCGGGTGGGCTACGATCCGGTCTACGGCGCGCGGCCGCTGAAGCGCGCGGTGCAGCGCTACCTGCAGGACCCGCTCGCCGAGATGATCCTCCAGGGCGAGGTGCCCGATGGCAGCAAGGTGGCGATCGACGAGGGCGACGGAGCTTTGGAAATGTCGGTCGCAAGCGGGTAGATTTTGCGCTCGCGTAATTTAGTTACAAGATTTTGCACAAATCTGTGGCGAGCGCTTCGTTAACGGGGCGTTCGCCACAACTGTGTGATTCTCGTCACAGCCCCTCGAAAAGTGTTTCACTCCTTTGACACGAGATGAACGGTCATGCAGAAACCACGTTACCAAAGGGACTGGGGGTTTCCTAACTTTCGATAAGTTTCCTGGCAGGGTGGTTCGATTCCAAGGGATCGATCGTGGGCCGGGGGGTGGGAAATCCAGTCATTGAATTTGTCGCGACTGGAGAAATCATGCGCAATTTTACCTCGAAATCGTTTCTGGGGCTGGCCTGCTCGGCCTCGTCCCTGGCAATCTTTGCCGCTCTGCCGACGGCCGTGTCCGCGCAGGATACCGGCGACGACGGTGAAGCCGTCTGCGAATATGACGACGCGGGCAATCCGACCGGCGTCAGCGTCAACGATCCGAATTGCGAAGTCAGCGACATCGCGCCCGAGGCCGACGGCTCCACGCAGACGACCAACGTCGTGATCACCGGTTCGCGCATCGAGCGCGAAGACACCTACAGCTCGATCTCGCCGCTGCAGGTGCTCGACACCGAAACGCTGCAGGACACCGGCCAGTTCGACGCCGCCTCGATCCTCCAGCAGTCGGAATCGGCTGCCGGTACGCAGATCGACGCCACCTTCCAGGGCTTCGTGCTCAACAACGGCCCGGGTTCGCAGACGCTCAACCTGCGCGGCCTCGGTGCCGACCGTACGCTGCTCCTGATCAACGGTCGCCGCCTCGCGCCGGCCGGTGTCGAAGGCGCGCCGACCAACCCGTCGATCAACCTCCTGCCGTCCTCGCTCATCGCGCGCTACGACCTGCTGCTCGACGGTGCTTCGTCGGTCTACGGTTCGGACGCGGTTGCCGGCGTCGGCAACATCGTCCTGCGCAAGGACATCGACGGTCTCGAACTGTTCGCCTCGGGCGACCTGAACGAGCAGGGCGGTGGCGACGACTACCAGATCAGCGCCGCGTTCGGTAAGTTCGGCGACAACTGGAACTTCGGCATCGGCGCCGAATACAGCCGTCGCGACGAAATCCGGATCGGCGATCGCGACTTCCTCGCCGGTTGTAACACCCATTACGAAATCACCGACACCGGTGAGATCCGTACCGTGGGCATTTCGGACAACGCCAACACGTTGGCCGATTCGGGCGGCACGATCGGTGAAATCCCGAACGCGTGCACGATCGATGCCGCTGCCAAGCGCATCATCCCCAACAGCCCGCTGTTCTTCAGCTCGATCTATTACGACGAGACGGTGTTCGCCTCGACCGGCCAGGCCGGTAACACGGGCATCCCGTTCTTCTCCGATGCGTTCGACGCGTTCGGCGACCCGGTCGACCGTAACGGCGACGGCCTGCTCGACGTCAACTTCGCCGACGTCACCCGCAACGGCAACGATCTGCGGCCTTCGTTCATCAGCCCGCAGGACCTGTACAACGTCATGGCCTATGGCGAGTACAGCTTCGGTGGCGACTGGAACATCACGCCGTTCTTCGAAGCCAACTACAGCCGCGCCGAAGTCTTCGCTCGCGGCACGGTCCCGCAGCTGTTCCCGTATGTGCCGGCGAACAACCCGTTCAACCCGTGTAACATCGCCGCCGGCGGCGTCGATTGCGGTGATGCGAACAACCGCTTCGACGGCCTCTACACCTTTGCCGGCGGTGCCTTCGCGCGTCCCACGGGCCGTTCTTACGTCGTCCGTCCGGTCGTCAGCGTCGACGGCGACCGCAACACGGTCGAAACCGTGCAGGAACAGTATCGCGGCGTCTTCGGTGTGAAGGGCGATCTGCCGTTCATCGATTTCGGTCCGGGCAACGACTGGACGTTCGAAGTCTCGGGCGTCTACTCGCGCTCCGATGGCAGCGCCAATCGTCGCGGTATCCGCAACGATCGCCTTGCCTTCGCACTCGGTATCGACCCCTCCGTGTCGAGCACGGGTTCCTCGAACCCGACGACGCTTGCCGGCGGTCCTTGCGATGCAGCCGGTATCCGGAACCCGGGCGCGATCGCCGACGACGTGGTCGCGGGCTGTGTGCCGGTGAACCTGTTCGCAGCGAGCCTCTACCAGAACGTGATCGGGGACTTCGCGACGCAGGCGGAACGCGACTACCTCTTCGACGAGCGTACCTTCGACACCCGCTACGAACAGACGGTCATCTCGGCCTACGTCCAGGGTTCGGTGTTCGAACTGCCGGGCGGCACCGCCAAGATGGTGCTGGGTGGCGAATATCGCGATGATACCCTGACCTCGATCCCGGGCGACATCGCCCGTGACGGCACGTTCTTCGGCTTCTTCGCCGACCAGGGCGCGCAGGGCAGCAAGGATATCTGGGAAGCGTTCGGCGAACTCGACCTGCCGCTCGTCACCGGTGAAACGCTTGCCGAAGATGTTCGCCTGAACATCTCCGGTCGTCTCACCGAAGACCAGTACTACGGCACCAATGGCACCTACTCGATCAAGCTCGGCTGGCGTCCGTTCCAGCCGCTGCTCCTGAAGCTGTCCTACGGTACCTCGTTCCGTTCGCCGAACCTGCGCGAACTGTTCCTCGCCGGTCAGTCGGGCTTCGGCGGGATCTTCGATCCCTGCGCCGTCCCGCCCGCCGCCTACGCTCCGCTGAACGGCGGCTACCAGGCGGCCCAGGACACGCGTGACACGAACGTGCTCGACAACTGCCGTCGTGAAGGCCGTGACCCGACCACCGTCGGTACCGACGGCTCGAACACGGTCCAGACGCCGAGCGTGGAAATCACCTCGGGCGGCAGCCTGGAGCTCGATCCGGAAACCTCCGACTCGTTCACCACCGGCTTCGCCTTCGCCGAAGCTTTCGGTCCGGTCGATTTCTCGTTCAACTTCAACTACTACAACATCAGTGTGAAGGGCGCGATCGCCGAGCCGACCGGACAGTTCATCGTCAACCAGTGCTTCACGCGTGATGACGGTGTCCGTTCGAGCTTCTGCGACTTCATCGACTATCAGCCGGACGCGCGCCGCCTGATCAGCGATGTCTTCGCCGGCTTCGTGAACATCAACGAGGAACTGGTCGAAGGTATCGACCTCAACGCCAACGTCTCGACCGATGTCGCCGCCTTCGGCAAGGATGTCCGTCTCGGCCTCAACGTCCGGGCGAACCACCTGATCGCACGTGACACCACCTTCCTCGACGATCAGGGCAACCCGACGATCGACGAAGACGCCGGCGAATTCGGCTTCCCGTCCTGGACGGGCCGCGCGAACTTCACCGCCGCGGTGGACAACGTGACCTTCACCTGGTCGACCCGCTACATCGGCCCGACCGAGCAGCAGGCCAGCGGCATCGATCCGCTGTCCGACGCCTTCGGTCGCGGTCCGGACGGTCAGCCGACCGGCTTCATCGGGAACACCTGTCTGGGTAACGGTTCGGGTTCGAACTCGGGCCCGAACGGCGAATTCGTTCCCGACGGCATCGTCCCGGGTGACGGCGTGTTCTGCCGCGACATCGGCTTCGCCGACGACTACTTCGTCAGCAGCGCCTCGATCCGCGTCGACTTCGACCGGTTCAACATCCGTCTCGGCGTTTCGAACATCTTCGACCAGGCCCCGCCGCTGATCGACACCAACGAAGTGTTCGGCATCTCGAACACTCCGATCGGCAACGGTTACGACCTCGACGGTCGCGAGTTCTTCGGCTCGATTTCCTTCGAGTTCTAAGAACCCGCCGGTCGCAGGACCGACACGAAACAGGGCCCCGCGGAGCGATCCGCGGGGCCCTTTTCTTTTGCTCGCTTGCGCTTGCCCGGAGGGCGGTTTAATCGCTCGGTTAAACCAATTTCCGGAGAGGAGCCCCAAATGCCCGAAGCCTATATCGTCGAAGCCGTCCGCACCGCCGGGGGCAAGCGCGGAGGGCGCCTTGCGGGCGTCCACCCGGTCGACCTCGCCGCCAGGTCTCTCGATGCGATCGTCGAGCGGACGGGGATCGACGGGGGCGCGGTCGACGACGTGGTGATGGGCTGCGTGCTGCAGGGCGGCGAGCAGGCGCTCCAGGTCGGGCGCAACGCGGTGCTCGCCTCGAAGAACCTGCCGCAAAGCACCCCTGCGGTGACGATCGACCGCCAGTGCGGCTCCTCGCAGCAGGCAATCCAGTTCGCAGCGCAGGCGGTGATGAGCGGGACGCAGGACGTCGTGATCGCCAGCGGGGTCGAAAGCATGACCCGCGTGCCGATGGGGTCGACCGCGACGCTGTTCATGAAGGAGGGCATGGGCCACTACAAGTCGCCCGGGCTCGAGGAGAAATATCCGGGCGTGCAGTGGTCCCAGTTCATGGGTGCCGAGATGATGGCGAAGAAGCACGGCTTCTCGAAGGACGAGCTCGATGAATTCGCACTCGCCAGCCACCAGAAGGCCGCCGCTGCCACCGAAGCAGGGTATTTCAAGGACGAGATCGTCCCCGTCCGGATCGAGACGCCCGATGGCGAGGAATGGCACACGGTCGATGAAGGCATCCGCTTCGACGCGACCCTTGAGGGGATCGCCTCGGTCAAGAAGCTGTCCGAGGACGGCGTGATCACCGCCGCCACCGCGAGCCAGATCTGCGACGGGTCGAGCGCGGTGCTGGTGGTCAGCGAGCAGGCGCTGAAGGATCACGGGCTCACGCCGCTGGCCAGGATCCGCAACCTCACCGTCACCGCGGGCGACCCGGTGATCATGCTCGAGGAACCGCTCTTCGCCACCGACAAGGCATTGAAGCGCGCCGGGATGAACATCGACCAGATCGACCTTTACGAGGTCAATGAGGCCTTCGCGCCGGTGCCGCTGGCGTGGCTCAAGCACACCGGGGCGGACCCGGAGAAGCTCAACGTGCATGGCGGGGCGATCGCGCTCGGCCACCCGCTCGGCGCGAGCGGGACCAAGCTGATGGCGACGCTGGTCCATGCGCTCAGGACGCACGGCAAGAAATACGGCCTCCAGACGATGTGCGAGGGCGGCGGCGTCGCCAACGTCACGATCGTCGAGGCGCTTTGACATAGCGGCGAGTCCCCGCGAAAGCGGGGGCATCCCACCGATTAAGACAAGGTCCCCGCCAGTGCCGGGACCCAATGAAAGAGGAACGCATGGAAATCAGCAGCAACACGCCCGCCATCGTCACCGGCGGCGCATCGGGACTCGGCGCCGCGACCGCGCGCGCGATCGCGGCCAAGGGCGCCAAGGTCGCGATCTTCGACATGAACGAGGAGAAGGGCAACGCCATGGCCGAGGAGCTCGGCGGCGTCTTCTGCAAGGTCAACGTGACCAGCGAGGAAGACGTCGACGCGGGCTTCGCCAGGGCGCGCGAGGCGCACGGTCAGGAGCGCATCCTCGTCAATTGCGCCGGGATCGGCAATGCGATGAAGACTGCCAGCCGCGACAAGCAGACCGGCGAAATCAAGCACTTCCCCGTGTCCGCCTTCGAATTCGTGGTGCAGGTGAACCTGATCGGCACGTTCCGCTGCATAGCCAAGTCGGCCGCGGGCATGATGACGCTCGATCCGATCACCGATGACGGCAATCGCGGCGCGATCGTCAACACCGCTTCGGTCGCGGCCGAGGACGGCCAGATCGGGCAGGCCGCCTATTCGGCCTCGAAGGGCGGCGTCGTCGGCATGACGCTCCCGATCGCGCGCGACCTGATGAACGAGGGCATCCGCGTCAACACGATCCTGCCCGGCATCTTCCATACCCCGCTGCTGATGGGCCTGCCCGAGAAGGCGATCGAGGCATTGAATGCCAGCGTCCCGTTCCCCAAGCGGCTCGGCAATCCCGAGGAATACGCCAAGCTCGCTTTGTGCATGATCGAGAACGGCTATTTCAACGGCGAGGACGTGCGCCTCGACGGGGCGATCAGGATGGCCCCTCGCTGATGCGAGGCGTGGCGCATGGCGCTGCGTTGATCGGCTTTCCTACTTTCCATGCGCGCGATAGCATCGTCGCATGATCGAAAACCGCCTCCTTCCCGCCATTTTCCCCGGCGCGGAGCGAGGCGGTTTTTTCTTTCCCGGACAGTGTAACATGCGGTCCATCCGTTTCGCAGGAGCGACCAGTTGAGCGATTTCACCCAGATCCGTTACGAGGTCGACGGCCCGGTCGCGACGATCGTGCTCGACCGGCCCGAAAAGCTCAACGCCTACACCCGCGACATGATGCGCGAGATCTGTGCAGCGCTCGATGCGAGCGATGCCGACGACGCGGTGCGCGCGGTGATCCTGACCGGCGCGGGCGAGCGGGCCTTCTGCGCCGGGGCCGACCTGACCCCCGACAGCGGGGCGGGGCCGTTCTCCTCGGACGAGGAAGTCGAGGACCTGTCGGATGAGCGCGTGCGCGACGGGGGCGGCCGGCTGACGCTCCGCATGTTCAACTCGAAGAAGCCGCTGATCGTCGCCTGCAACGGCGTGGCGGTGGGCGTCGGCGCGACGATGCAGCTCGCCGCGGACATCCGCCTCGCGAGCGACAATGCGCGCTACGGCTTCGTGTTCGCGCAGCGCGGGATCGTGCCCGAAGCCGCGTCGAGCTGGTTCCTGCCGCGCCTCGTCGGCATGCAGACCGCGCTCGAATGGTGCTATACCGGCCGCATCTTCGGCGCCGAGGAAGCGCGCGCCGCAGGGCTGGTACGCTCGGTCCATCCGCAGGGCGAGCTGCTCGGCGAAGCCCGCAAGCTGGCGCTCGAGATCGCCGAGAACACTTCCGCCGTCTCGGTCGCGATGACGCGCGCGATGATGTGGCGGCTCTCCAGTCTCGACCACCCGATGAAGGCGCACCGGATCGACAGCCGCAGCATCTATCGCCTGTCGCGCAGCGCGGACGCGGGGGAGGGCATCGCCAGCTTCCTGGAAAAACGCCCGCCCGACTTTCCCGGACGGCCATCCAGCGATATGCCTGACTTCTACCCGTGGTGGGAGGAACCCGAATTCGAATGAACAGCGTCACCGACAACCTGCCGCCCGATGCCCGCGACAAGCTGCTCGAAACCGCCAGCACGATCATGCGCGAGGGCGACCAGGTCGATATCTCGCTGTCCGAGCTGAGCCTGCGCGCTGGGCTCAATTCGGCGCTGGTGAAGTACTACTTCGGCAACAAGGCGGGCCTGATGAAGGCGCTGCTCGATCGCGACATGCAGGCGATCGTCCACTCGGTCGAGGCGCTGATGGCCAAGGACATGGAGCCGACCGAAAAGCTGCGCCGGCACCTTTCGGCGATGGTCGATACCTATTACGACACGCCGTATCTCAACCGCCTGCTGATGCGGCTGGTGCGCGATAGCGACCCCGAGGAAGCGCAGCGCATCGCCGACGAATACCTGACCCCGCTGCAGAAGGCCTATGACCGGCTGATCGCCGAAGGAGTGAAAGCCGGCGCGTTCCGCAAGATCGACCCGCAAATGTTCTATTTCATCGCCACCGGGGCGGCCGATCGCTTCTTCAGCGCGCGGCTCGTACTCAAGCATTGCTACGACCAGGATTCGCTGACCGAGAGCTTGCGCGACCGCTATCGCGAACATGTCATCGATTTCGTCATGGCGGGCATCCTCGCCGACGGCTAACCCGACGGCACATCAGGCAGAAACGGGAGTTCGCGTGAGCGACGAGTGGATTATCGGGATTATCGGCGGGTCGGGCCTGAGCGAGGGCCTCGCGCTCGAGGAGGCGCAGGAAATCGAGATCAGGTCGCCATTCGGCGAACCGTCCGGCCCGGTGACGCTCGGCCGCATCGGCCATGTCCGCGTCGCATTCCTCGCGCGCCACGGCAAGGGGCACCGGGTCCCGCCGAGCCAGGTCAACTACCGCGCCAATATCGACGTGCTGAAGCGCGCCCGGGTGACCGATGTCCTCGCGCTGTCGGCGATCGGATCGCTGCGCGAAGAGATCGAGCCCGGCCAGTTCGTTGCGGTCGACCAGTTCATCGACCGCACGACGAGCCGTGAGAACAGCTTTTTCGGGCCGGGCTGCGTCGCGCATGTCAGCCTCGCCGATCCGGTTTGTCCACGCCTGGCGAAGCACGCGGGCGACGCGGCCAAATCGGCGGGAGCTGCCCTTCATCGCGGCGGGACCTATGTCGCGATCGACGGCCCGCAATTCTCGACCCGCGCCGAAAGCCGGCTCTACCGCGCCTGGGCGGGCGACGTGATCGGGATGACCGGGATGCCCGAAGCCCGCCTCGCGCGCGAGGCCGAGCTGCCCTATGCCATGCTTGGCATGGTCACCGACTACGACAGCTTCCGCGACGACCAGGAGGGCGTCGACATCACCGCCGTGCTCAAGGTCATGCAGGCGAATTCGAAGACCGCCGCGAAGACGGTGGCGGAACTGTGTCGCGCGCTGCCTGAAAAGCGTGAGCCGGTGCCGATCGACACAGCTCTCGAACACGCCATCATCACCGCCCAAGACATCCGCGACAGCGAGCTGGTGGCGAAACTCGATGCGGTCGCGGGAAGGGTGCTGAAATGACCAAGCCGATCCTCTACGATTACTGGCGCAGTTCGGCTTCGTACCGGGTGCGTATCGCGCTCGGCCTCAAGGGCGTCGACTACGAATCGCGCGAGGTGAACCTCGTCGAGGGCGCGCAATCGGGCGATGACAATCGCGCACGCAACGCGCAGGGTTTCGTCCCGACGCTGGCGATCGACGGGCACGAACTGACCCAGAGCCTCGCAATCATCGACTATCTCGATGCAACCCGGCCAGAGCCGCCGCTGGTGCCTTCGGATCCGGTGGCGCGGTCGCGCGCACTGGCGCGGGCTCTGGTGGTGGCGGCCGATATCCATCCGCTCGATAATTTGCGCGTGCTCAAATATCTGAAGAACGAGCTTGGCCACGAACAGGACGCGGTCGACCGCTGGTACCGCCACTGGATCCACGAGGGCTTTGCGGCGCTCGAGGCGCTGGCGCCCGATAGCGGCTATCTGGGCGGCGATGCGCCCGACCTGTCGGACATCTGTCTGGTGCCGCAAATGTACAATGCGCGCCGGTTCGAGACCGACCTGTCGGCCTATCCCAGGCTGGTGCGGATCGATGGCGCGCTGAACGAGCTGCCCGCCTTCGCCGCGGCTACGCCCGAAGCGGCCAAGCCGAAGGACTGACATGTCGCGGCTCGCCCGGTTCCTGCCCTACAAGCTCTCGATCGCCTCGAACGCGGTCAGCGACCGGATCGCGCAGGAATACCAGTCGCGCTTCGGGCTCAAGATCCCCGAATGGCGGATCATGGCGGTGCTCGGCGACAGCGGAGCGCTGACCCCGCGCGAGATCGGCCGGGCGACGCTGATGGACAAGGTCGCGGTCAGCCGCGCCTGCCGCACGCTCGAGGGCCGCGAGCTGGCGGCGCGCGAACCGCATTCGAGCGACGGGCGCAGCCATGTTCTCGGCCTTACCGCGACAGGGCGCGAGGTGTTCGAGGAGATCATGGAGCACGCACTGGAGATCGAGGAACGTCTGTTCGACGTGCTGGAGCCCGACGAACGCGAAACGTTCGCCGGGCTCCTTGACCGGGTCTACGAGAGGGCGCGCGAGGATTAGCCGTTAACGCCGCCGTCGCCGAGCGTGTCGGAGATCGAACAGGCCGCCGGGCCCAGGATCACGATGAACAGCACCGGCAGGATGAACATGATCAGCGGGATCGTCATGATGGCGGGCAGGCGCGCGGCCTTCTCTTCGGCGCGCATCATGCGTTCGTTGCGGAACTCCGCCGACAGTACGCGCAGCGCCGAGGCGAGCGGCGTACCGTAGCGTTCGGTCTGCACCATCGTCGTCACCACGCCCTTCACGGCATCGAGGTCGACACGATAGGCGAGATTGTCGAACGCCTGCTTGCGCTCGTTGAGGAAGGAAAGTTCGATCGCGGTCAGCGCGAATTCGTCACCCAGTTCGGGATAGGCGCGGCCCAGTTCCTTGGCGACGCGGTTGAACGCGGCGTCGACGGTCAGGCCGGCCTCGGCGCAGATCACCAGCAGGTCGAGCGCGTCGGGGAGGCCCTTGCGGATCGCGTCGGTGCGCTTGTTGATCTTGTTCTTGATGAACATCTCCGGGCCCTTGTAGCCCGCACCCACCGCCGCAGCGAAGGCCATCAGGCGCTTCATGCCGCCCCAATCGGGGAAATAGTTGGCGACGTAGATGAGCAGGAACGCGCTGCCGCCCAAGACGATCGGCAGGATCATGCGCGCGAAGATGACATAGACCGCGAGGTCCTTGTTGCGGATACCGGCCTGGGCGAGCTTCTGCACGACCTCGTCGACCTGCTCCTTCTGGAGCACCTTCAGCGATTTGAGCGTGTCGCGGACCTTGTCGACCTTCTCGTCCTTGCTGACGAGGCTCTTGCGCTTTTTCGCGGTCTGCGTGACCATCCCGGTCTTGAGCTCGTTGCGTCGGGCGTTGAGCGCCGCGACGCGCTTTGCCATCGGGTCCTTCACGGTGACCGCGGCGTAGATCGCGAGCACGACCGCGAGCACCGCGATTGCGACGAGGATCGTCCCGATCATGATGACGTCGAAGCCGAGGAGGGTGGGGCCGGTGGTTTCCATATGCGTCTCGCGTCCCGCTCAGATCTCGAAGCTGACCATCTTGGCCATGATGAAGGCGCCGATGCTCATCCAGACCAGTCCGCCCAGGCCGGCCACGATCAGCCGGTCCTCGGTGAAGAAGCCGCCGATATATTCGGGGCTGATCCAGTACATCATCCCGAACACGATGAAGGGCAACGCGCCGACGATATAGGCCGAGGCCTTCGATTCGGAGCTCATCGCCTTGATCTTGAGTTTCATCTGCGCGCGCTTGCGGAGCACGTCGGACAGGTTCGAAAGCGTTTCGGCGAGGTTGCCCCCGGTCTCGCGCTGGATTGCCAGCGTGATGCAGAAAAAGCTGAACTCCGGCGTGTTGAGCCGATCGGCCGTTTCCTGGAGCGCGTCTTCCATCGGCGTGCCGATCTTGATGCGTTCGACCACGGTCTTGAATTCTTCACCCACCGGCCCGGGCACTTCCTGAGCGACGACGGCGAGCGTTTCGGTGACCGGCAGGCCCGAACGCAGGCCGCGTACGAGCAGCTCGATCCCGTCGGGGAATTTCGAGTTGAATTGGGCAGCGCGCTTCTTGATCGCGCGGCTCACCACCATGTGCGGGATGCCGAACCCGGCCAGCGCGCCGATCGCGAGCGAAAGCGGCAGGGCACCGGACCGAAGGAAGACGATCGCCGCGACCACCAGCCCGATGCCGAGCGAGGCATAGAGATATTGCGACAGCGTCCACTTCTTGCCGGTCCGCTGGAGCCGCAGGTCGAGAGCCTCGATACGGCTGCCCGATCCGGCGATCCGGTGAGCTTTCGGACGGCGAGCGGCGACGGCCTTCTTGAGCTGCGCCTCGACCTTGTCCTTGGTGTTCGCCGAATGGCGGTAACGCACCTGCGCCAGTCGCCGCTGGGTGGCCTTGGAGGGTGCCGGTCCGGACAGGGCCGAATAGGCGAGCACCAACAGCGCGAACAATCCGCTAGCGATCAATACGGTCTGTAGCACTGGGCGAAACCCCCTTGGTTTGGCGCGGGCCGGTGGCGGGGCACGGGTGCGCCGCCACCGGGAAAATCATGGCGTTCAGGCGCTTTCGGGCGCCTTTTCCTTCTTTGCGAGCAGACCTTTGAGGTCGAACTTGCCGAGCAGCGAGCCCTTGGCTCCCGGTGCTTCGGTCGCGGGCTCCGCCTCGGGATCGCCGACCTTGATGATCTGCGCGGCGATATCCTTGATCCCGCTCGACATTTTATGCGAGCGGTTGGCTTCGATGAAGGGCTGGCCGAGCTTTGCCGCAGTCACGGCGGCCTTGGCATCGTAGGGCAGCACGACATCGACGCCGCACTCGATCGAGGCCTCGAATTCGGACTTCGAAATCTCCGCATTCGGCTGCGCCTTGTTGGCGACGACGATCGGCTGGACCTGCGCGGCATTGGTCTTGAGCCAGGACAGGATGCGGATCGCATCGCGCGCACCCGCGAGCGTGAATTCGGTGGCGAGCACCATCACGTTCACGTCCGACAGCAAATGCGGGAAGTTGATCAGCATGTTGCGCGGCATGTCGATGACGGTCATCTCGAACGACTGGCGGAATTCCTCCTCCAGCTGCACGAAGGCGGCGCCATCGGTCATCAGCGGATGCGCGATCGGTGCTTCGGCCGAGAGGATCGCGAGGTTGTCGTTCGCGCGGATCATCGCGCGTTCGAGGAACAGCCCATCGATCCGGCCCGGATTGTCGATCGCATCGGTCAGGCCGCGGCCCGGCTCGAGATCGAGCGCAAGCGCACCGGTCCCGAAATGCACGTCGAGATCGAGCAACGCGGTCGGCAGCGATTTGTCCTGCGAGAAATGCCACGCGAGGCTGGTCGCGAGCGTCGAGGCACCTACGCCGCCGCGCGTACCGACTATGGCGGTCGAGATATGGCGCTTCGCCACCTCGCCTTCGCCGGCCTTGGGGGCGGAGAACACCGCCTGCGCCTCGGACAGCGCATCGCGCACCTGACCCGAGGAAAGCGGCTTGAGCAGGTAGTCGTGAATCCCGCTGGCGAGCAAGTCGCGATAGAGGCGAACGTCGTTCACCTGGCCGATCGCGATCACCACCGTGCCGGGCTCGCAGACCTCGGCGAGCGCGTTGATGTCGTTCAGCGGATCGCCGCATTCCGAAAGGTCGACGATCAGGATGTTCGGGCTGGCCGAGACGGCGAGCGACTGGACCGCGTTACGCAGCCCGCCCTTGTTGCACTTCTCGGGCTGCCAGCCCATTTCGACCACCACCGGCCGCAAGACGTCGAGCGTCGTGTCGTCGCAGATATAGGCGGCGAAGCTGTCGCGGTTGCCCTGACCTGCCTTCCATGGCGCGTTCATCTCAGTTTCCTCCGGTGGTGTCGGTTTCTTCAAGTCCGCCTTCGCCGGTCGGCGCGGCGGCGCGATAGGCTTCGATCGCCTTGGTCGAGGTCGCCTCCGAAGAACCGCCCTGCGCCTGCTGGCCGCGGATCAGGTCTTCCGGGTTGGCGACCATCGAAGCGAGATTGCCGTTCACGGCGCATCCGTAATTCGGGTAGGTTGCGTTGACGTCGTTGAGATCCGACTGGGCGGACCAGTTGGGGCAGCCCGGAACCTCGGCGCGCGAGCGGGTAACGACCACGCGCACTGCGCCCGGTCCGACCACGCCTTCGGTGACCGGCGCGGTATCCTCGATGATCATGCCGTAGCGCGAGGCGATCGCCTGCACGGCGTCGCGGGTCGCCTGGCTGGCCGACGAATCGTCGATCGCGATGCGGTCACCATAGCCAAGCTCCATCGCCGCGAACCAATCGGCGAGGCGCCGCTGTTCGGGGATCGACAGGCCTTCGGCTCCGGCCGACAGGTCCATCGTGTAATTGGTACGGGTGACGACCGGCTGGTTCGGGCTTTCGAGCCCGCGCCATTCGGGAGTGCCGCCGCAACCGGCGGTAAGCAGGCCGAGCGACAGCGCGAAGGCGGCCGAAGCGCGTTGGATAATCGTGCGTTTCATTTCTCGGTCCTCTCTCACTCGAAGCTGAAGCCGGGCGCGGCGGTATCTTCTTCGCGGCCCTGTGCGATCGGCGGCGCGCCGCTATCGACAGACGGGGCAGCGCCTTGCGTCGAGGCGCGCGGGACGGGGCGCTGGGCGCCCGACACCCCGTCGTTTTCCTTGTTCTGGATCAGCCGCTGGAACTCGCTCGGGCTGCGGAAGCCGTCGGTCGGCAGCGCGATGCGGTTGGCATCGACCGGCTTGACCAGGTACGGCGTGACCACGATCACGAGCTCGGTTTCGCCACGACGATAGGTCGAGGAGCGGAACAGGTTGCCGAGGATCGGGACGTCGCCGAGACCCGGTGCCTTCTCGATCGAGTTCTGCGACTGGTTGCTCAGTAGGCCGGCGATCATGAAGCTCTGGCCCGAGCCCAGCTCGACCGTCGTCTCGGCGCGGCGGGTGATGAGCGCGGGAACCTGAAAGCCATTGAGCGTGATCGCACCCTGGCTCGAAAGTTCGGACACTTCGGGCCGGACGCGGATCGAGATGCGACCATTGGCGAGCACGGTCGGCGTGTAGGCCAGGCTTACGCCGTAGTTCTTGTACTCGATCGTCGTCGTTCCGAGCCCCTGGTTCAGCGGGATCGGGAATTCGCCACCGGCGAGGAAATTGGCGGTCTCGCCCGACAGCGCGGTAAGATTCGGATTCGACAGCGTGGTCACCAGGCCTTGCGTTTCGGCAAGGTCGAGCGCCGCACCGAGGTCGAGCCCGAGGAATTCGCCGACCAGACCGAGCGTGGTGCCCGATCCGCCGCCGGGGATGCTGGTTCCCGGGAGGTCCTCGACCTCGCCGGTGATCGGGTTGAACACGCGATCGGTCACTTCGACGCCGGTGCCGAGCGAACGGCCCGGGGCGAGAACCGAGGCGGCCGTGCCCTGGGTAACGCCGAATTGGAAGCCGCTGGTCGAATCGATCGATGCGAGGTTGACCCCGATCGCGCGGACGAAGCTGCGGCTGACTTCGGCGATGCGGACCTGCAGGTTGACCTGCAGCGGGGTCGCCATGCGCAGGCGGCTGATCACCTGTGTTTCCTCGCCCACGAACGCCTGGACGAGGCTTTTGGCCTCGGCCGCATCCTCGGGCGCACCGACGGTGCCGGTGAGCAGGATGGTGCTCGCATTGATCGTCGCTACCGAAACCTTGGCATCGGGCATGGCGAGCGCCATCATCTGGTCGATGCTGTCGATGTTTGAGCCCACGCGGATGGTGGCCGAATAGATGATCTGGCCCGAGGCGTCGGAAGCGTAGATCGTCGTTTCGCCGCCGGCCTTGCCGAAGACGTAGAGCTGGCGGTCGGACTTGATCTGCACGTCGGCGATCTTGTCGTCGGCGATGAAGACATCGGCCATGCGACCGCCGACATCGACGAGCTGCCCGCTGCCGATCGACAGCGTAAGCTGGCTTTCGGGAGCGACGACGCCCTGGGCGATGACGGGGGCCGTCGGTGCGGTCAGCGTGGCGCCCCCCAGCGCCGCACCGAGCAATACAGTTTTCAGGCTACGTTTCATGGACTTGGCCTTTGTTTTTATTGTCTGCGGTACGGCGGCTTACTTGCCGGCCTCTTCGACGGTTACCTTGTCGGCGCGGCGGACGGTCACGGTCGGACCGACGATCCGGGGCTTGCCGAGACCTTCGGGTGCGGGACCGGTGAAGCTCGGGCCGCGCGGACCGGACGGACCGGGCATCCCTTCGACGGGCGGGCCACCCGAACGCTGGGCGGGAACGGTGCGGCGCTGGAAGCGCGACACGTCGCCGCCGGTAACGAAGGTCGATTCACCGTCTTGCGGGCTCGTCATCGCGGCGCGGATGATGCGTTTCTCCTCGTCGGCGCTGGCGCCTTCGGGGATCACGACTTCGCCGCTGGCGATGGCGCGTTCGAGTTCGCCGGCATTGTCGGCGATCGAGCGAAGCGAGATCGAAAGCGTGCCGATTTCCTTGGCGACGGCGATCTTTTCCGCAATCTTCGGCGTCACTTCGAGCGTCACGTAGGTGAAGCCGGTGACGACGGTCTGGCCCTCTTCGGTCTGCGCGTCGCGCATCTTGTCGGTCGCGAGGACGCGCAGGTTGCGCAGAATGGTTTCGGAGGCCTTGAGCGCCTGGCCGTCGCCCGACACTTCCTGGGTGAGCACGAGGTCGATGCGGTCGCCGGGGAAGACGAAGCCGGAGACGCCGGTCTGGTCGTTCACCTGGACCGTCACCGCGCGCATGCCCGGGCCGAGCGCCGCGGCGAGGAAGCCGCGATCGCCGGGGCTGACGAGCGCACCTTGGGTGACCGGTTGGCCGGCGGTGACCGGGAAGCGGACGACGGTGCCGATCAGCTTCGAAACGTCGGTCTCGCCGTCGAGGAAATAGGCGTCCTGCACCATGTCGGCAGGCCAGAGCTGGAAGTTCAGCGCATCTGCGGTGATGATCGTCCCGACCGGGAGCGTGCGCTGGGCGACCAGTACGCGCGGTCCTTGCGGCTGGACGGCGGAGGCCTGCGCCTCGGGCGCGGCTGCGCCTGCAAACAGGCTGCGCGCCATCAACGCCGTGCCGATCGCGATCACCAGCGCGCCGATCAGCAAAACGAGTTTCTTCCTATCCATGGCGTAACGCCCCCTTTGGAATTCCGACTTCGGGTATCGTGCGTCTTATCAGGGTGAACTGGTTAAAATCCGGTTCACGGCGCTGGCCGGAAGCCTCAGGAAAAGACCGGGTATTTGCTGAAGAGGATCCACAAGCCCGCAAGCGCGACGGCGATCCCGTAGGGGATCAGGATCTTCGGGCCCTTGACGGGATTGCCGCCACCGATCGTTCCGACCGTCGGGTCGTCGGCGAGTTCATCGCCGCTGCGCAGGTGCTTGCGCCGAATGATATGGAGCCCGCCGAAGACCAGCGTCACCACACCGCCGAACAGCGCGACGAAGACGAAATATTCGAGAAAGACCATGGGCGGGAACCACAGGGCAATCCCGGTCATCAGCTTGGTGTCGCCGGCAGCCATCGCGCCGATCGCGAAGAGCAATGCGCCGAACAGGAATATCCCGACCGCGAGCGCGACCTGGATCGCCATGCCCGGCCAGGGATCGAATCCCGCCGCCCACCACCATGCGGGGGCCGCGAGGACGATCGGGAACGTGTTCCAGTTGTAGATCTTGCGGCGGGTGAGGTCGGTGGCGATCGCGACGACGAGTGCGATTGCCAGCCCCATCAGCAATGCGTAGGAAATCGTCTCGTTGTCCATGATGCCCCGCGGGTCCCGTCTCTGTCCGGCGACGGTCCTAGGGCGTAGCGGTTACCATCCGGTAACCACGATTCGAAGGATCGCACACTTCCATGACCGCCACCGCGATCGATCGCCGCGCCATCCCGCCGGGAGTCACCGAGAACTATTGGGAGGCGGCTGACGGACATCGGATCCGCCGGATCGACTGGACCGTGCCCGAAGGCGAGGCCGCGCGGGGCTCGATCCTGTTCTTCCCCGGTCGCGGCGACCATTACGAGAAATACATCGAATCGATGGCCGAATGGCATGCGGCGGGCTGGAACGTGACCGGTGCCGACTGGCGCGGCCAGGCCGGCTCGGGCCGGCTCGGCGAAGACGCGCTGACTGGCCACATCTCCGATTTCGGGGTCTGGGTCTCCGATCTCGCCGCGCTGTGGCAGGACTGGAGCGCAGAGCGGCCCGGTCCGCACGTGCTTGCGGGCCACTCGATGGGCGGGCACCTCGTGCTGCGCGCCTTGGTCGAGCACCGGGTCGATCCCGACGCAGCCTTTCTCGTCGCCCCGATGCTCGGCTTTCGCGGTCCGCCGGTGCCGTTCGGCTTCGCGCATGGCGTGGCGAAGGCGATGAGCAGCATCGGCGATCCGGCGCGACCGGCATGGAAATGGAGCGAGAAACCGGGAGAGATCCCGCGCGACCGGATGAAACTGCTGACCCATGACGCGGAGCGCTACGAGGACGAGATCTGGTGGCGCGACGCGCGGCCCGAGCTCAAGATGGGACCGGGTAGCTGGGGCTGGGTCGAACGCGGCTACGCCTCGGTGCGCGAAATCTTTGCGCCCGGGGCGCTCGAGGCGGTCGAAACGCCGGTGCTGCTGATCAACGTGACCGAGGACAAGCTGGTCGATCCGAAGGCGACCGCGCGCGCGGCCGAGCGCCTGCCGCATGCCACCCTCGCCAATTTCGGACCGGAGGCGCGACACGAGATCCTGCGCGAGGTCGATGCAGTTCGCGACCGCGCACAGGTGACCATCCTCGCCTTTCTCGACCAGAGCACCCCCGAACCCAAGTGAGCGTCCATTACGACATCGCGATCGTCGGGGCGGGCATGGCCGGGGCCTCGCTGGCGGCCGAATGCGCCGGGTACGCCAAGGTGGTCGTGCTCGAGGGCGAGGACACGCCCGGATATCACACGACCGGGCGTTCGGCGGCGTTCTGGGAGCAGACCTATGGCGGGCCGGGGGTCGTGCCGCTGACGCTGGCCTCGGGGGATTTCCTCCGCGATCATGGGTTCCTGACGCGGCGGGGCGGGCTCTACCTCGCGCGCGAGGCCGACGCGCCGATCCTCGAAACCTTTCTCGATCGCTATGCCGGGAGCGGGGTGGAGATCGCGCGCTACGACCGCGCCGACCTGCTCGGCGTCCATCCCGACCTCGATCCGCGCTGGACTTGCGGCCTGTACCTGCCCGACTGCGCCGATATCGACGTGGCCGGGCTGCACCAGCACTACATTTCGCAGATGCGGCAGGGCGGGGTGGAGCTCCAGTTGCGCTGGCGGGTCGAAGCCATCGCGCGTGACGGCGATCGCTGGGTGCTCGGCGATTCGCGCGGCCGACGGGTCACCGCGACCCGGATCGTCGATGCCGCGGGATCGTGGGCGGACGGCGTAGCCCGCATGGCGGGCGCACGGGCGCTGGGGATCACCCCGTTTCGCCGCACGGTGGCACAGTTGCGGACCGACCCGGCCCCACGACCCGACCTGCCGCTGACGCTCGACATCAACGGGCGGTTCTATTTCAAGCCCGAAGCCGGACGCTTGTGGCTCTCGCCGCATGACGAGGAGCCGTCCGAGCCGTGCGACGCCGCGCCCGAGGAAGCCGCGATCGCCCATGCCATCGACCGGTTCGCCCACGTTCTCGGATGGAAGGTCGAGGCGGTCGAGCGCAAATGGGCCGGACTGCGCAGCTTCGCACCCGATCGCCTCCCGGTGTTCGGCTACGACGAGGACGCGCCGGGCTTTTTCTGGTGTGCCGGGCAGGGCGGGACGGGGATCCAGACCGCGCCCGCTGCGGCGCGCCTCTGCGCGCAATTGCTGCTCGACCTGCCGCGCGATGCGATGACGCGGGGGCTCGATGCCGCGCTCTTCGCGCCGGGCCGGTTCGGCCGGTCGCGCAATCGCGGAAGTTAACGCTCTCCGCGCGCGATCGCGATTGCCGCGTCGCTGGCGAGCTGGTCCGCCCGCTCGTTGTCCTCGTGACCGTCATGGCCCCGGACCCAATGCCAGGTCACATCGTGGCGTGCGGCCGCCCGCTCGAGTTCCTGCCACAGTTCGGCATTGGCCACCGGCTTCTTCGCGGCGGTACGCCAGCCGTTCTTCTTCCAGCCGAAGATCCACTTGGTGATCCCGTCGCGCACATAGGTGCTGTCGGTGTGAAGGTCGACCTTGCAGGGCCGTGTGAGCGCTTCGAGAGCCCGGATCGCGGCGGTCATTTCCATCCGGTTGTTGGTCGTTTCGAGCTCGCCGCCCGACAGTTCCTTTTCGCGGCCGCCCATGCGGAGCAATGCGCCCCAGCCGCCGGGACCGGGATTGCCCTTGCACGCACCGTCGGTGAAGATTTCTACCCTGCTCATGGAGCGAAGGCTCTAGCGCCCCGATCGCCTGAATAGAAGCGCAGTCTCTGTGCAAATTCAGCGGGATGCTTCGCGGTGACGCTCGCCCCCTCCGGCGGTGAGATCCAGTCGCGCAGACGGGTGGCGAGGATCCGCAGGCAGGCCACGCGGGCGAGCAGCGGGAGTGCGGCGCGCTCCCCGGACGAGAGCGCTCGCGATCGTGCATATGCATCGAGCAATGCCGCCGAAACATCCTCGCGAAAGACCGAATCGCCCGGGGTGAAACACCATGCTGCATGGGTCATTGCGAGGTCGTAGGCGAACGGCGCAGTGCAGGAAAAATAGAAGTCGATCGCGCCCGACAGGCGCGGGCCGGCGAACAGCACGTTGTCTGGGAACAGGTCGCAATGGACCGCGCCGGCCGGCAGTCCTTGTGGCCAGTCGTCGAGTGCTTCCGAGAAGGCGGAGGCGAGGTCCGCAGCGAGCCCCGGAACGGCCGTTTCGATCGCGAGCGGGTCCAGCCTGCGCACGATCGCTGCCATATCGGGGAGGCCCATCGGATTGGACCGGCGCGGTGTGAAATCGGCCGCATCGAGGTGCATGCGGGCGAGGAGCTCGCCCATCTGGCCCGCCTGCCGCGAATCGGGTGCCACCGCGACGGTGCCCGGCAGGAAAGGCGAAAGAAGTGCGGGCTTGCCGGCGAGCGTTCCCCACAGCGAACCGTCCGACCGGCCGAGCGGCGCGGCCAGCGGCAGGCCTTTCGCATCGAGATGGCGCTGGAAGGCGAAAACGAAATCGAGTTCGGAGCGCGCGATCGGCGGTTCGATGACCGTCAGGACCAAAGCGGGGCTCAAAATGCCGAAATCGAGGCACCAATTGCTGTTGCTGACCCCACCCTCGAGCGGAGTGCGCGTCGCATCGGAGGACAAGCCGTATGCCTGCAGGAATGCGGCGAGTTCGTCTTCGTCGAGCGCGGTGAAAACCGCCATGGCGCCGGCTCAGTCGACGAGCTGACGCGGCAGCTTGAACACCATCCGCTCGTCGATCGTGCGTACCTGGCGCTCGTCCAGCGTGCGGAATTCGCCGAGCCGGGCGATGACCTCTCGAACGAGAATCTCGGGTGCAGATGCGCCCGCCGTCACACCAACGGTCCCGACGCCCGCCAGCCAGCTTTCCTCGATCTCGCTCGCGCGCTGGATCAACCTGGCATCGGTGCCGAGCCGGTCGGCGACCTCGACCAGCCGGAGCGAGTTGGAGGAATTGGGCGCGCCGATAACCAGCATGAGGTCGCAGCTCTCCGCAATCTGCTTGACCGCGGCCTGGCGGTTCGAGGTCGCGTAGCAGATGTCCTCGGCCTTGGGCGCGATGATGCCCGGGAACTTCTCCTGCAGCGCGGCGATGATATCGGCGGTGTCATCGACCGACAGGGTCGTCTGGGTGAGGAAGGCGAGTTCGCGTTCGGCTGGGAAGTCGAGCCGGGCCACGTCCTCGACCGTCTCGACCAGCGTCATGTCGCCCTTCGGCACCTGGCCGAACGTCCCGATCACCTCGGGATGGCCGGCATGGCCGATGAAGAGGATATGGCGCCCCTTTTCGACCTGCCGTTCGGCCTGGCGATGAACCTTGCTCACCAGCGGGCAGGTCGCGTCGAGATAATCGAGCCCGCGTTCCTCGGCCTTGGCCGGCACGGCCTTCGGCACGCCGTGTGCGCTAAACACCACCGGCACGCCGTCCGGCACTTCGTCGAGCTCTTCGACGAACACCGCGCCCTTCTCCTTCAGCGCGTCGACCACGTAGCGATTGTGCACGATTTCGTGCCGGACATAGACCGGCGCACCGTATTTCTCGATCGCGCGCTCGACGATCTCGATCGCCCGGTCGACGCCGGCGCAGAAACCGCGCGGGGCGGCGACCAGGACGGTCAGCGCGTCGCGGCGCACGTCTGTGGTTTGCAAGGGAGCATTCATGGACGCGCATCTAGCGCTTTGTCGTCCGCCTCGCTAGGGCGGGTGCGAACACGAGACAAAATTCGGGACCAGGTCCAACCATGAATCTCCGCTTTGCCAGTTTTGCCGCCCTTGCCGCCGCCAGCCTCGCGGGCTGTGCCAACGAAGGCGATATCGTCGTCAACCAAGGGGTCGGCATCACCGCGGTGCGCAGCACCTGCCCGGCGGTCGGGATTCCCGACTATACCGGCGACGTGACGACCTTCAGCGCGCCGAACAACTATTCCGCCGCCGCGCTCGACGTGTCGGCCAGCATGACCAACCTGCGCTTCGAATGCGCCGAAAGCGCGGATGAGATCTACGCCACCGCCAGTTTCGACGTGCTCGCCCGGCGTACCGACACGCGGGGTGCGCGGCAGGTCACGCTGCCCTATTTCGTGACCGTGCTGCGCGGCGGCAGCGCGATCGTTTCGAAGAAGGTCGGCAGCGTCACGGTGAACTTCGCCGACGGCCAGGACCGCGCGCGTGCCACTGGCACCGCCGCCGCCTATATCGATCGCGCCGAAGCGACCCTGCCCGAGGATATCCGCGAGCAGATCACGCGTCGCCGTCGCCCCGGCGATCCCGATGCGGCGGTCGATCCGCTGACTCGCCCCGAAGTGCGCGCCGCGGTTGCGCGGGCTAGCTTCGAGATGCTGGTGGGGTTCCAGCTGACCGAGGACCAGCTGCGCTACAACGCCACGCGCTGATTCCGGGAGCGGTCCCGCAGGGGCGCGTGATTCGTTGCGCTCTGTGGCGGATTTGCTAAGCGCTGGCGCCATGTCGAAAGCCACCAAGACCATTCACGCGGCAATGGCCGCGCATGTTTCCTCTGCGCTCGATGCGCTCCAGGCCGCCGGGACGCTTCCGGAAGGGATCGAGCGCGGCAACGTTACCGTCGAGCCGACCCGCGATCCGGCGCATGGCGATCTCGCCACCAATGCTGCGATGGTGCTGGCCAAGCCGGCGAAGACCAATCCGCGCGCGCTGGCCGAGTCGTTGGCCGAGGAATTGCGCAAGGTCGACGCGATCGATTCGGTCGAAATCGCCGGGCCGGGCTTCATCAACCTCCGGCTGTCCGACAATGCGTGGCGCGACGAACTGCGCGCGATCGCGGCACTGGGCGAGACCTATGGCCGTTCGACCGTGGGTGAGGGCACGCGGGTCAATGTCGAATACGTCTCCGCCAACCCCACGGGGCCGATGCATATGGGCCATTGCCGCGGCGCGGTGGTGGGCGATGCGCTGGCGGGCCTGCTCGAATTCGCCGGGCACGACGTCACCCGCGAATATTACGTCAACGATGCCGGAAGCCAGGTCGATACGCTCGCGCGCTCGGCGCACCTGCGGTATCGCGAGGCGCACGGCCAGGATATCGGCGACATTCCGGAAGGCTACTATCCGGGCGAATACCTGAAGCCCGTCGGCGAGGCGGCCAGGGAACGTTTCGGCGATACGTATCTCGAGGCCACCGAGAGCGAATGGCTACCGGTGTTTCGAGGCTTTGCGGTCGAACGGATGATTGAGCTGATCAAGGCCGATCTCGCGTTGCTCGGGATCGAGCATGACCTGTTCGCCTCGGAAGCCGAGTTGCAGGCGGCCGGCAAGCCCGAAGCGGCCGAAGCGTGGCTGCGCGAGCACGATCTCGTCTATGACGGTGAGCTCGAAGCGCCCAAGGGCAAAACGCTCGACGATTGGGAGCCGGTCGAACTGCCCTTGTTCCGCGCGACCAGGTTCGGCGACGACCAGGATCGCCCGATCAGGAAGAGCGACGGCAGCTGGACCTATTTCGGTGCCGATCTCGCCTATCACTTCCAGAAGGCCGAGAATGCCGATGCGCTGATCGATATCTGGGGGGCCGACCATTCGGGTACGGTCAAGCGGATCAAAGCCGCGGTCGCCGCGCTGACCGAGGGCTCGGGCCGCAACGTCCCGTTCGACGTCAAGCTCGTGCAGATGGTCCAGCTGCTGCGCGATGGCGAGCCGGTCAAGATGTCGAAGCGTTCGGGCCAATTCGTCACGCTCGCCGACGTGGTGCGCGAAGTGGGCAAGGACGTAGTGCGGTTCACCATGCTCACGCGCAAGCCCGACGCGCAGATGGAATTCGACTTCGCCAAGGTGGTCGAGGCCTCGAAGGACAATCCCGTCTTCTACGTGCAATATGCCCATGCCCGGATCGCATCGACGCTGCGCAAGGCGACCGCGGCGGGCGTCGCGCCGAGCGCCGACGGGCTCGACCGGCTGGGCGAGGAAGAACTGGCGCTGGTCAAGGTCGCGGCACAGTTCCCGCGGATCGTCGAGAGCGCGGCCGCCGCGCGCGAACCGCACCGCATCGCCTTCTATCTGCAGGACCTCGCCGCCGCGTTCCATGCCTTCTGGAACCTCGGCAACGACCGGCCCGAAATGCGCATCCTCGTCGAGGACGATGCGGAAATCACCTCCGCGAGGCTTTTCCTCGCCGAACGGATCGGGCAGGTTGTTCGCAACGGTCTCGCCATCCTCGGCGTCGAGGCCGTCGACGAACTTTAGGGACCTGCGGCCATGTCCGACGCGGCATACGGAAACGACGATCGCCTCGCGCTCGAGGAAGAGCGCAGCCTGCCCTGGCTCGAAAGCGGGCTCGAGGATGAGGACGAGGACGCGTTCGATACGCGCCGGATAGTGGTCCTCTGCCTGATCGCGCTGGCCGCGATGATCGCGATAGTCGGGGCAATCTGGTTTCTGTACGGCAATTCCGGCGACCCGGCCGAAACCGCGTCCGGCGAAGTGATCGCCGCGCCGGATGGTCCTTACAAGATCGCGCCCGAACATCGCGGCGGACGCGAATTCGACCGCACCGGGGATAGTGCGCCGACCGCTGCCGAGGGGCAGACGCAGCAGGCGCAGCTAGCAGGTGGCAGCGAAGTCGACACTCCGACAGCACCTGCGGAGAGTCAGGCACCGGCGTCCGGCGTTGGTGTGCAGGTCGGTGCCTATCGCAGTCGCAATCGTGCCGAGCAGGCGTGGGCGGAGTTGTCCGCAAACGGCCCGTTGCAAGGTCGCAATTACCGGATCGAGGAAGCGCGCGCCGATATCGGCACCGTCTTCCGGCTCCAGGCGCTCGCCCCGAATGCGTCGCAAGCGAACGCGCTGTGCGGCGAATTGCGTTCGGTGGGTATCGACTGCCAGGTCCGCGATTGAGTGCACAGTTCGGCGTCGACTCGACCGGACTCTCTTTCCACACTTCCCGTCGCTCTCGCGCTTGCGCTGAACCGCGCGACAGGCGCACATTTCCGCGATGATGCCCGCGATCCTCAGCTTTGCCGGAACCGCGCTCTCTGCCGAGGAGCGCGCCTTTTTCCGTGATTGCGATCCGGCGGGCTACATCCTGTTTGGGCGCAATATCGAGAGCCGCGAGCAATTGCGCGCACTGACCGACGATTTGCGCGCGATCCAGGGGCGCGACAAGCTGTTTATCTGCATCGACCAGGAAGGCGGCCGCGTTGCGCGGATGAAGCCGCCGGTCTGGCCGGCCTTTCCGCCGGGCGAGCTCTTCGACAGGCTCTACGATATCGCTCCCGCCACCGCGATCGAGGCGGCGAGGGTCAATGCCACGGCTTTGGGGCTCGAACTCGCCGAAGCCGGTATCACCGTCGATTGCCATCCCTCGCTCGACGTACGGGTCGACGGGGCGCACGATGTTATCGGCGATCGCGCACTGGGCCGCGATCCGATGCGCGTCGCCGCGCTGGGGCGCGCGATCCTCGACGGTTTCGCTTCGGCCGGGGTCGCTGGCTGCATCAAGCACATGCCCGGCCATGGCCGCTCGATGGCCGATTCGCACAAGGAACTCCCGCGGGTCGAGGCATCGGCCGAAGAGCTCGAACACGATCTCGCGCCGTTCCGGGCGCTGGCTGACTACCCGATCGGGATGACCTGCCACTTGGTATTCGAGGCGTGGGACCCCGAGCACCCCGCGACGCAATCGCCGACCGTGGTCAACGACATCATACGCGGTGAGATCGGCTTCGACGGCCTGCTGCTGACCGACGATATCGATATGCAGGCGCTCGAGGGTACGATCCCCGAACGTTCCGAAAAGGCGCTCGCCGCCGGGTGCGACCTGGTGCTCAATTGCTGGGGCCGCATGGACGACATGCGCGGGATTGCCGAACGCTGCGGGACGCTCTCGGACCAGGGTATGCAGCGCCTCGACCGGGCGCTCGAGGCGACCGATCTCGCGCGCGGAGACCTCGCTCAGCGCGAAGACCTTATCGCCAAGCGCGATGCCTTGCTGAATGCCGCCGAGGTCGCCGCATGACCGATATGCTCGATGGCCTGACGCTCGAACCGTTCGAGGGCGAGGAAGAGGAGTGGGACGGCGTCGCTACCGGTCCGACGCCTGACGACGCGCTCTATCTCGAACTCGACGGGTGGGAGGGGCCGCTCGATCTCCTGCTCGACCTTGCGCGGCGGCAAAAGGTCGACCTGCGCAACATCTCGATCCTCGCGCTGGTCGAGCAATATCTCGATTATATCGATCGTGCGGGTGCGTTGCGGCTCGAATTGGCGGCCGATTACCTCGTGATGGCGGCGTGGCTCGCCTACCTAAAATCGGCGCTGCTGCTGCCCAAGGAAGAGCAGGACGAGCCGAGCGCAGAAGAGCTCGCCTTGCGGCTGCAATTGCGACTCCAGCGGCTCGCGGCGATGCGCGATGCCGCGGCGCGCCTGATGGGCGGCGACCGGATCGGGCGCGACGTGTTCGTGCGCGGAGCGCCCGAAGGATTGCGGATCGACAGGAAGCACAAATGGAAATGCGATCACTTCGCGCTCGTCCAGGCTTATGGACAGGTGAAGGCGCGCACTGCGCCGGCGATCCACATGGTGCGCGAGCGGATGGTGATGACGCTCGACAGCGCGTTGTCGCGCGTGTCCTCGATGCTGGGTATCAGCGTCAAATGGATGGAAATCCGCGATTTCCTGCCCGATCACGCCAATCCGCAATTGCGCAAGTCGGCGCTCGCTTCGAGCTTCGTCGCTGCGCTTGAGCTCGCGCGGATGGGCAAGGCGGAAATCGAGCAGGAAGATATTTTCGGTCCGCTGCGCCTGCGGGCCATGCCCAAGGCGAAGAACGCCGCATGAGCGCCCCCGACGAGTTGGTGCGGGCGGTCGAGGCAACGCTCTTTGCAAGCGAGGAGCCGATGACCTGGCAGGACATCTCGACGCATCTCGGCGATGCCGACGTCAAGCCGGCACTGGCCGAACTGCAGGCGCATTATGCGAAACGCGGGGTGCGGCTGGTCGAGCGCGGCAAGAAGTGGTTCTTCCAGACTGCCCCCGATCTCGCGCACCTGCTGCGGCGCGAAAAAGAGCAGATCCGGCGCCTGTCGCGCGCCGCGACAGAAGTCCTCGCGATCATCGCCTATCACGAACCGGTCACGCGGGCCGAAATCGAATCGATTCGCGGGGTTCAGACCAGCGGCGGCACGCTCGACGTGTTGATGGAGGCAGGCTGGGTACGGATGGGCCCGCGTCGAGAAGTGCCCGGTCGACCGCTCACCTATCTCACCACCCCCGAATTCCTCGCCCATTTCGGGCTCGAATCGCGCCGCGACCTGCCGGGGATAGAGGATCTGCGCGCCGCCGGGCTGCTGGATCCGGTCGATGCGGCGATGGAAGCGCTCGATTTTGAGGGCGGAGACGAGACCGCCGAGGACGACGGCGACGACGGTGAATTCGCGCGAACCGATACGGACGCGGCTGGCGAATAGCTGGCCGAACGCCTATATCGGGCTTCGAACCAACAAGGAATTTCCCATGGGCCTCAGCGTCTGGCAGCTTCTTATTATCGCGCTTGTCATCCTCGTCCTGTTCGGGCGCGGCAAGATTTCGGAAATGATGGGCGATTTCGGCAAGGGTGTGAAAAGCTTCAAGGAGGGGATGAGCGACGAGGACAAGCCGTCCGAGCCATCCGAACCCACGCGCCAGATCCCGCCGCCGAGTGCCTCGGATGGCGCTGTTCCGCCGACGCCGACCGAAACCAAGGACGGCAGCAAGGGCGCGCGCTAAACCCGCGAGGCACAAGAGCCCATGTTCGACATCGGCGCCGCCGAAATCCTGATCATCCTGGTCGTCGCGGTCGCGGTGATCGGTCCGAAAGACATGCCTGCTGCCTTGCGACAGGCGGGACGCTGGCTCGGCAAGATACGCCGCATGTCCAACCACGTCCGCTCGGGCATCGACACGATGATCCGCGAGGCGGAAATGGAGGACATGGAGAAGGAGTGGAAGGCGCAGAACGAACGGATCATGCGCGACCATCCCGAAGCGACCGAGGACATCGCCGAGTTCGAGCCCATGCGTAAGCGCCAGGCGACCGAGGCCGAAGAACCGCAAATGCGGCCGCTGGCAGCTCCGCCCGAAGAAGCGTCGGAGAGCGCCGAGGCGAAGCCCGCGCGCGATCCCGACGACCCACCGCTGCCGTCCGAACTTCCGCAATTGCCGTTTGGCAGGGGCAGCAATGAGGGGCACGGCTGATGGCGCTGATCAAGGATCTCGACGAAACGCAGGCCCCGCTGGTCGAACACCTCGCCGAATTGCGCACCAGGCTGGTCCGCGCGCTGGTGTTCCTCGGCGTAGGCTTCGCCATTTGCCTGCCATTCGCCGATGTGATCTTCGGCTGGCTGGTGCTTCCGCTGCGCAGCGCCTTTGCCGAAGGGCAGGGGCAGCTGATCTTCACCAAGCTCTACGAACAGTTCTTCGTCGACATGAAGGTCGCGTTGTTCGCGGGCTTCCTGCTGTCCTTCCCCTTCATCGCGAACCAGCTGTGGGCGTTCGTCGCGCCTGGGCTGTATGCGAAGGAGAAGAAGGCGTTCCTGCCGTTCCTGCTCGCGACGCCCGTGCTGTTCCTCTCGGGCGCATCGCTGGCCTATTTCGTGGTGATGCCCACCGCATTCAAATGGTTTCTGGGATTCCAGGGCGAGCGCGGCGGGCTGACGGTCGAGGCGCTGCCCGCGGTGGGAGATTACCTTGCGCTCGTTATGCGGTTCATCATCGTGTTCGGCGTCAGCTTCCTGCTGCCGGTTTTCCTCTTGCTGCTGAACCGGGCCGGGATCGTCGAACGCGCGCAGCTCGCGAAGGCGCGGCGCTATGTCATCGTCGGGATCGTGACGGTCGCTGCGATCATCACGCCGCCCGATGTGTTTTCGCAGATCCTGCTCGCGGTACCGCTGTTCCTCCTGTTCGAAGGATCGCTGGTGTTGATGCGCCTGTCCGAGCGCAAGCGCGATCGGCAGGACGTCGCAGGCCAGCCGGAAACCGACGCCTGACATGAAAACGGGGCCGAATGGCCCCGCGTTCAATTCCAATAGTTCGTCGAGCCTTACGGGCTGACGGGTTCATCGTCATCGTCGGCGATGAGAACGATGCCGACCACGACGGCGGCAACGATCAGCGCGGAAATGAGGAAGCTACCACCGAAGACCTGTTCGCTGTCTTCGGCCGGAGCCGAGGCGCGATCGGCCTGCGCGGCGATCGGCGACGCGATCAGCATGGAAGCCGAGGCGCCGGCGATGAGTGTCTTTTTGATATTCATATTCCCTCCTGCGAGTGCGGATTCACTATTCCAACGGAGCGACCCGCGGGACGTTCCAAGTGCGCGATCAACCGTTCCTGATGAACGACGACCGCCAGTAAAAGCCTGAATAATACCGAAAATACCAATTATCGGGCTCAGGCCAACATTTGCGCGACAATATGGACGGCGTCAACCGGTCGAAGTCTGACTTTCGGGGGTGATGTGCCTACAATGCAGACAAAAAAAGCGGGGCACGAAGGCCCCGCTTTCGAATTCGTTTAGCGTCGGTCTTACGGGCTGACCGGCGTGTCGTCGTCGTTGTCGGCGAGCACGAAGATGCCGGCGCCGAACGCGACGATCGCGAGAATGAGGAGGAGGCTCGACGAACCGAAGCCCGCTTCCGCTTCTTCCGCGGGTGCGGCGGTGCGGCTGGCATCGGCCTGCGCCAGAACCGGCGTGGTCGTGAGAGTCAGCGCTGCAGCGGCAGCGGCGAAAGTACGGATATTCATTCTTAAAGTCTCCTTTGAGCTCTTTCGATTTGGGGCTCTATGCGATTCGAACCCTCAAGACAAGCCTTCTGTTTCAATTTCGCGCTACATTTCAGCCCAATCTTCGAACTGTTGCCGATTTGCAGCGTTCCTTCCCGCGCGGACCCATGGATCGCACATCCATGCGCTAGGCGGGAATGGTTTCCATTAAGTTACGTTCCCATACCGTTTTATTCGGCTTCGCGATAGACCCTCCGGCCACCGATCCAAGTTTCCAGCACGCGCGTCTCGCGCAGTTGACTGGGAGAGGCCATGGTCGGGTCGCGATCGACGAACAGGAAATCGGCACGCATGCCGGGCGCGATGCGCCCGAGTCGATCTTCGGCGAATGCGGCATAGGCGGCACCGGTGGTGAAGGCCGCAAGCGCCTGTTCGAAGTTGATCGCTTCCTCGCTCCTCCAGCCGCCATAAGGCTCGCCTTCTGCGTTCTGGCGCGAGACCGCGACCGCGAGGCCGGCGAAGGCATCGGCCGGTTCGACCGGCGCGTCCGACCCGAAGGCGAGGTGGCCGCCATTCTCGCGGATCGTATCCCAGGCATAGGCACCCTCGAGCCGGGCGGGATCGAGTCGCGCCTCGGCCATGAACATGTCTGATGTCTGGTGGAGCGGCTGCATCGAGGCGATGACCCCGAGCTGTCCGAATCGCGCGAGGTCCTGCGGCGCGACGATCTGCGCATGTTCGATGCGCCAGCGACGATCGCCCTCGTAGGTCTCGTCGAGATCGTCGATCGCGTTGAGGACTTCGGCATTGGCGGCGTCGCCGATGGCGTGGATCGCCAGCTGGAAATTGTTGAGCGAGGCGCGGCTCATCGTGTTGCGCAATTGCGCGGGTGTCGCGAGCGGCAGTCCGGTCTGGTCGGGTGCGTCGGCATAGGGCTCCTTCAACCATGCCCCACGCGATCCGAGCGCACCGTCGAGATAGAGCTTCACACCTGCCATGTGCAGGCGATCGCCATACAGCCAGCGGGTCGGTCCGGGGCCACCGATCAGCGACATGTTGTCGATCCCGGCGGCGTAGCTCACGATCCGGATGTCGAGCGCGCCGCTATCGCCGGCACGGCGGAAGCTCTGCCAGTCCTCGATCGTGGTCCCCATATCGGCGACCGCGACGATACCGTTGCGCACGAGGATCTTCTGCGCGGCCTGCAGCGCAAGGTCGCGATCGACCGGGCGCGGCGGCAGGACCACCTTTTGCACGAGGTCCATCGCCGCATCGACGAACACGCCCGAGGGCGTGCGAGTCCCCGGCAGCCGTTCGATCCGGCCGCCCGAGGGCGATTGGGTCGAGGCGGTCACGCCCGCCAGTTCGAGCGCCTTGCTGTTCGCCCAGGCGGCGTGGCCGTCGACCCGTTCGAGCCATACGGGGCGATCGCCTACCACCGCGTCGAGCTCGGCTGCGGTCGGGAAGCGACCCAGGCCCCAGATTTCCTGGTTCCAGCCGCGACCGAGGATCCAGGGACGGTCGGGAAACTCCTCGACATAGGCCGCGATCAGCGCCTGCGCTTCCTCGAGCGACTTGGTCTGCGACAGGTCGAGGGTCAGCGCGCCGAAGCCGATGCCCATCACGTGAACGTGTGCGTCGAACAGGCCGGGCATCATCACGCGGCCCCGGCCATCCTCGCGAAAATCGACGTCGCGCGGCAATTCCTCGCCGCGCTGGAAGACCTGCTTGATCCGGCCATCGTCACCGACGAGCAAGGCGACAAAGCGCTGGATCTTGCCTTCTTCGTCGAGAGTGATGCCCTGGACGTCGTCGAACAGCGTGTCGGCGTGTGCCGCCGTGCCCGTCATTCCGAGCGCCAGCGCAGCCAGCGCGACCCGAATCATCTTCACCTTTTCACTCCCATCAAACTCGTTCCTGGTTCGCCATCGCGGCTGCCTGTCCGGATCCTGCCGCGCCGGCGTGGATGATGCGCGCGGCATAGGCATCCATGATCGGACGGGCGAGGGCGAGCGCTTCTTCGCTGCAGTCGCATGCGATCGCAAGCGTGCCATTCTCGTCCTCCGCCCGACCGCAGGCGACGGGTGCATCGACAAGGTGGACGCCATGAGCCGAACCATCCTGCGCCAAAAGCCGCACAATCCTGATTGGACCAGCCGTGTGGTCGATCAGCACTGCATCCTTGCGCATAGCGGCCAGCGCGCCGTCCTCGTCGAGGAACATCGCCTCGATATCCTCGTCGCGGTCGAGGCAGGCGATCACCCCATCGGCGCCTTCGGCCCCGCTGGCAGGCGTCGGCACGCGGATCGCGCCGCTGTCATCGGAGGCTACCCAGGCATCGGCGCGGTCGTCGCTACGATCGTAGACGATCACTTCGTGGCCGGCGGCGGCAAGCCGGCGCGCGATGGCGCCGCCGATCGGGCCGAGCCCGAGGAAAAAGATGCGCTTTCCGTCGCCCATGCGGCGAGGCTTTGCATGCGCCCGGCGGTACTTGCAAGCGATGCGGCCCGATCATGCGTTGGCGCGGGCAGGGCTTTGCGCTACCCGCGCTGGCATGGGAGACGATAAAACACATGAGGGGCTGAGCCTCGAGACGATCCGCGCGGCCGCCGAGCGGATCGAGGGGCAGGTCGTCCGTACGCCGACCCGGCATTCGCGCACGCTCAGCGAAATCACCGGCGCGAATATCTGGCTCAAGTTCGAGAACCTCCAATTTACCGCGAGCTACAAGGAGCGCGGCGCATTGAACGCGCTGCTGCAGCTAGATCCGGCGGATGCCAGGCGCGGGGTGATCGCGGCATCTGCGGGCAATCACTCGCAGGGTTTGAGCTATCACGGCACCCGGCAGGACATTCCCGTCACGATCGTGATGCCGAAATCGACCCCGACGATAAAGATCCGCCAGACCGAGATGGTCGGCGGCAAGGTCGAGCTGTTCGGCGAGACCTTCGACGAAGCCTACGCCCATGCGCGCGAACTCGAACGCGAACGCGGGCTGACCTTCGTTCATCCGTTCGACGATCCACAGGTCGCCTCGGGACAGGGCACGGTCGCGCTCGAAATGCTCGAGGACGCGCCCGAGCTCGACATGCTCGCGATCCCCATCGGCGGCGGCGGATTGTCCTCGGGCATGGGCACGGCGGCCAAGGCCTTGCGGCCGGAGATCGAGGTGATCGGGGTCGAGGCGCAACTCTATCCCGCGCTCTACAACACGCTCAACGGCACCGACCTCCCGATCGGGGGGGATTCGATCGCCGAAGGCATCGCGGTCAAGGAACCGGGACATTTCACCCGCGAGGTGCTGCGCGATCTGCTCGACGACCTGCTGCTGGTCGACGAGGGGCATATCGAAAGCGCGATCGCGCTGCTGCTGACGATCGAGAAAACCGTGGCCGAAGGCGCCGGGGCGAGCGGCCTGGCAGCCGTCCTGCAACATCGCGAGAAGTTCGCCGGGCGCAATGTCGGCATCCCGCTCTGCGGCGGCAATATCGATACACGCCTGCTCGCCAACGTGCTCTTGCGCGACCTCGCGCGGAGCGGGCGATATGCGCGATTGCGGATCATGCTGATCGACCGGCCCGGCGCGCTCTACCAGGTGATGAAGCTGTTCGCCGAGCGCAACGTCAACATCATCGAGGTGATCCACCACCGCGTCTTCACCTCGCTGCCGGCGAAGGATTCGATGACCGATATCGAGTGCGAGGCGCGCGACGCCGAACAGCTCGACGCGCTGGTCGCGAGCCTGCGCGAGGCGGGCTATTCGGTGAGCCGGGTGGAGATCGACCAGAGGACCGATTGATCCCTGCACCGGGAGTGCGCCGGTCGGGTTCCGTCCAGCTTCGGCACGGTTTGCCTCGCCGCCCTCAATCCCACCCGCAATTCTTGCCGATTTGAAAATTTTCGTGGTTAATCCCCTTTAAACACTCCATGTTGGACGACATAAACGTCGTCGAGCGCGGGGCTCGCCCCGCCGCCGGATTGACTGGAAGAGGTGCCCCGAACCGTGACCGCCCCCGTTCGCTTTCCCCGTTTCTACGTGACGAGCCCCGCGCCCTGTCCGTACCTGCCGGGAAAGACCGAGCGGAAGGTATTCACCGAATTGTCGGGGCCGAATTCGGATGCGCTTAACGAAGCACTCGGCCGGATCGGTTTCCGTCGCAGCCAGACGGTCGCCTATCGTCCCTCCTGCCTCGATTGCCGGGCCTGCGTCTCGGTTCGCGTGGTGGCCGAACAGTTCAGGCCGTCCTCGAGCCAGAAACGCAATATCAAGCGCAATGCCGACCTCGTGGCGAGCGAGTGCCGTCCGTGGGCGACTGCCGAACAATTCGAACTCCTGCGCAAATATCTCTCCGCGCGCCATCCGGGCGGCGGGATGAATGAGATGGACGAAGTCGATTTTGCCGATATGGTGGAGCATACGCCGGTAACCAGTTGTGTTATCGAATATCGCGAGCCGGGTGACGGGGTCGAACCTGGCAAGCTCGTGGGCTGTTGCCTGACCGACAGGCAGGGCGACGGGCTCTCGATGATCTACAGTTTCTACGACCCCGAATGTGAAGATCGCAGCGGGCTTGGAAATTACATCATCCTCGATCACATCCAGCGCGCCGCCTCGCAGGGGCTCGGATACGTGTATCTCGGATACTGGGTCGAAGGCGCACCCCGGATGCAGTACAAGGTCCGCTTCCGCCCGCTCGAACTGCTTGGTCCCAATGGCTGGGAACCGATGGCCCCCACCCGCCAGGCCGAGCTCATCGCCGAAGCCTGCAAGCCGCACGGCGACGGGTTCATGTTCGGTGGCAAGGACAAGGACGGCGTCGCAGGTGGCGCGCCCATTCACGCGGACGCCTGACCGGTTCCGAACCAATTGGCTGGCGGCGGCGCTGTTCGCGCTGGGCTTCGCCGCGACCCCTCTGCAGGCCCAGGATCGCGACACAGAGGATGAACTCGAAGCGCTGATCCCCGACAGTGCGATCGACAATCCGGAAGAATGGGCCGAGGCGGAAGAGTCCGGTGAGGAAATCGACGGCGAGCGGGTCGATCCAGAGGCGCCGCTGCCCGAGATGGACCTGTCGGTCGAGTGGCCCGAACCGCCGTTCGAACTCGCCCGCCCGGACCCGATCGAACCCGATCCCGAACTCGCTGCCGCCTTCGAGGAAGCTCAGGCGGACACAATCGTCGAACCGCTGGTCGCGAGCGGGGAGGAGTTCGCGATCAACGACACGCTGACGCTCGTTTTCCCGACCGGCGGCGACCGGTTCCCCGAAGGCACCGAATTCCTCGAGCGGTTCCGTGCGCTGTCCTCGATCGTCGAGCTCGACAGCGACGATTCGACCATCGCCCAGCTGAATGCGCGCGCGGCGAACGACCGCGAACTGCTCGACGACCTGCTGCGCATCTACGGCTATTACGACGCCCAGATCTTCCGCACCGTCGCCGCCGCGCCGATTGGCGATCCGGCCGGGGAGGGCGCGAGAATCCGGTTCGATATCGTCCCGGGACAGCAATATCTTTTTGGGGCGATCGACCTTGGCGATCTCGCGGAGACCGGGAGCGATTACCCCCACCTTCGGGCAAGCTTCGGCGTGCGCCGCGAGGACAGCTCCGACGAGATCACCCCGCGCGAGGAGCGCCGGTTGCGTGACGGGCTCGTCTCGATCGACGAACTCGATCCGTTGGAAGTCGGCGATGCGGTCAAGAGCGACGATATCGTCTACGCAGTCGCCGGGCTCACCTACGAACTCGGCGAGAGCGGCTACGCCTTCGCCGATGTCGGCGAGCCCTCGCTGCTGATCGATCACGAGCGGGTCGAGGGTGATCTGACCGTGCCGGTCGCACCGGGGGGCAAGTACAATTTCGCCGGCGTCAATTCGAACCGCGAGGATTTCCTCTCGAGCCGCCACCTGCAGCGGATCGCACGCTTCGATCCGGGCGAACTCTATATGCGCTCCGATGTCCAGGACCTGCGGCAGGCAATCCTCGCCACCGGGCTGGTTTCTTCGGTGACCGTGACCCCGCGCGAGACAACCGCACCCCAGGGCGAGGCGCCGGGCGAGGTCGTGCTCGACGTCGAAATGACCGAGGCCCCCTTGCGCACCTGGGCCGGGGCGATCGGTTACGACAGCCAGGACGGCTTCCGGCTCGAAGGCAGCTGGGAACATCGCAACCTGTTCCCGCCCGAAGGCATGCTGCGCGTACGCGGCGTGGTGGGGACCCGCGAACAGCTCGCCGGGGTGGTGTTCCGCAAGAACAATTTCATGGGCCGCGACCAGGTCCTCTCGGTCGATCTCTACGGGACCACGATCAAGCGCGACGCCTTCGTGGCCACCACTGCCGCGCTGCTCGCCCGGTTCGAGAAGGAGACCACGCTGCTGTTCCAGAAGCCGTGGTACTGGTCGGTCGGGTTCGAGGCGGTCGCCACCAGCGAGCGCGAAGGCTCGCTCACCGGACCAACCATGGCTCCGCGCGAAACCTATTTCGTCGCGGCGCTGCCGCTGTCCGCCACGCTCGACAGTTCGGACAATCTGCTCGACCCGACCACCGGCTTCCGCCTGAGCGCCTTCGTCTCGCCCGAAACGTCGCGCAATAACGACGTGCAGTCGAACTATGCGCGGGTGTGGCTCGATGGACGGGCCTATTTCTCGCTGTCCGACAATATCGTGCTCGCGGGCCGCGCCAAGTTCGGCTCCATCCCCGGCGCCGACATCCAATCTATAGCGCCCTCGCGACGCTTCTATGCCGGCGGGGCGAATTCGGTGCGCGGCTATGGCTACCAGCGGATCGGGCCCCGCGACATGCTCGGCGAACCGTCGGGTGGACGCTCGCTGACCGAGATCAACCTCGAGGCACGGATCGGGACGCCGCTTTTCTCCGGCGCGCTGTCGGTGGTGCCCTTCGTCGATGCCGGTTCGGTCGACCGCGGCGCGACCCCCGATTTCAGCGACATCCGCATCGGGGCGGGCGTCGGCGTGCGCTACGAAACCAATTTCGGACCGATCAGGGTCGATGTCGGCGTGCCGCTCAACCGGCGCGAAGGCGACAGCCCGGTCGCGGTCTATGTCGGGCTGGGCCAGGCGTTCTGATGGCGGCGCGGAAACTCCCCATCCCGGCGCGGATATCGAAGTGGATAGTGGTCACGCTCGGCGCGCTCGTCCTCGCCGTCATCGCGGCGTTGGCAGTGCTCAATTCGCCCTTCGGACAGCGCTTCGTGGCCGATCGCATCGCCGAGATCGCGCCCGCTTCGGGGCTCCAGATCGAGATCGGCCGGATCGATGGCGACCTCTACGGCGAGGCCACCCTGCACGACGTCGTCCTTTCCGATCCCAAAGGCAAGTTCCTCGAAATCCCGCTGGTCGAGCTCGACTGGCGACCCTTCAGCTGGTTCACCAGCGGCCTCGATGTGCGCAAGCTCGTCGCCTATCGCGGCACCTTCCTGCGCTCGCCCGAGCTCCTGCCCGGTGACGAGGACGCGCCGATCCTGCCCGATTTCGATATCCGGGTGGACCGGCTCGAACTGGTCGATTTCACCGCCGCCGCAGGGGTGATCGGAAGCGAGAGCCAAGTCGTCAACGCGGTGCTGAAGGCCGACATTCGCGACGGGCGCGCCTATGTCGATGCACGCGCCGATATCAGCGGCGAAGACAATCTCGCCTTCCTGCTCGACAGCGAACCCGATGCGGACCGTTATAACCTCCGGCTCGACTACAATGCTCCGGCGGGCGGCTTCCTCGCCGGGCTGGCGGGCGCGCGCGAGGACTTGCGGGTGCAGGTATTCGGCGACGGTACGTGGGAGCGCTGGACCGGCGGGATCTTCGCGACCCAGGCCGACGAGCGGCTGGCCGCGATCAGGTTCACCAAACAGGGCGAGACGTACGAACTTCTCGGCCAGGTCGATCCGCGCGACAATCTCACCGGGTTGCCCTCGCGCGCACTCGGCCGCACGGTCAGCCTGCGCGCGGTCGGTTCGCTCGCCGACAGCGTGCTTGAGGGCAGTGCGCAGATCGCCGGCGCAGCAGTGCGGGGGGTGGCCGAAGGCGCGATCGACCTCGCCGACAACCGGTTCGACGATCTTGCCCTCGATGCCCGGCTGACCGATCCCAACCTGTTGTCCGACAGTGTCGCGTTCGAGGACACGATCCTGTCCGCGACGCTCGACGGTGCGTTTCGCGATCTCGAGATCGAGCATGCGCTCTCGGTCGGACGGATCGCTGCGGGCGATTACGTGCTCGAGGGGCTGACCCAGTCGGGGACGGCGACGTGGGACGGGACCCGCCTGGTCGTACCGCTCGAAGCGCGCGCCCAGCGGATCGTGACCGGGCTCGCGCAGGTCGATCCACGGCTCGATCCGGTCGTAGCTGCGGGTACGCTCACCTATACCGGCGGTCGCCTGCTGTCCGATGATCTCGCATTGCGCGCACCAGGGCTCTCCGCGGACCTGCAACTGCGCGGCGATATCGGCAGCGGTACCTATCGCCTGACGGGGCCGGCGCGCGCGAACGGCCTGGCGATCGACAATATCGGGCGTGCGGGCGGCCGTGCCCGGATCGACCTGCAGATCGGCGGCGCCCGCGCATGGACGCTGTCCGCCACGCTCGACGGGGCGATCACCGAAGTCGCCAATGCGACGCTCGCGAACCTCGCCGGGCCGCGGCTCGATTTCGACGGCAATGTCCTCCTCGGCGCAGGCCTGCCGATCCTGTTCGACGATTTTGCACTCAAGGCTGAGAAGCTTTCGCTGACGGCCTCGGGTCGGCGATTGGCGAACGGAAACACCGAACTGGCGGGCGACGGTCGCCACGTCCAGTACGGACCTTTCACCTTCGATGCCCGGCTCGACGACGCGGGACCGGTGGCCGAGCTGGTCTTCGCCGATCCGTTGCCCGCAGCCGGGTTGAAGGACGTCCGAGTGGCGCTTTCGCCGATCGAGGACGGGTTCGATATCCAGACTAGCGGCAATTCGCTGCTCGGACCGTTCAGCGGCGACCTCGATCTCTTTGCGCCTGAGGGTGGGCCGCTGCGGATCGAAGTCGCTGAGCTCACCGTCGCCGACACGCGTGGCGAGGGCACGGTGGAGATCGAGGACGGGATCGCGCGGGGCATGATCGGGCTGACCGGCGGCGGGCTCACCGGCAATATCCAGCTCATGCCGCTCGAGGGCAATCAGAGCTTCAGTGCGAACCTGCGCGCCGCCAATGCGAGTTTCGGTGGCGAAACCCCCGTGCGGATCGCGCGCGGCACTGTCGAGGCGCGTGGAGTCCTCGCCGAGGACGCTTCCTCGATCGATGCCGAGATCGACCTCGCCGGCGTATCGCGCGGCAATCTGTTCCTCGGTCGGGCCGAGGCGGATGTGGCGTTGCGCAACGGGCGCGGCAGCTTGACGGGGCTCGTCGCCGGGCGGCGCGGCAGTCGTTTCGCGCTCAATTTCGACGGTCGCGTCGCGCCCGAGAGGGTCGCACTCGCGCTGCAGGGCACTTATGCCGGTCGCCGCATCGCGATGCCGCGGCGCGCGGTGCTCAATCGCCTCGATGGTGGCGGCTGGGAGCTCGAGCGGTCGCAGATTTCCTATGCCGGGGGTAGCGTGATCGCCTCGGGCCGCTTCGGTGCCGCGAACGGAACCCGGCTCGATCTCGCGCTAGACGAACTCCCGCTCAACATCACCGATATCGCAGTCGCCGATCTCGGGCTCGGCGGGCAGATATCGGGGCTCGTCAATTACGAGGTCGGCCCGAACGGGATCCCGGTCGGCAACGCGAGGGTGAAGGTCGAGGGGCTGAGCCGCGCCGGCCTCGTCGTCACCTCGCGCCCGATCGATCTCTTCCTGGCGGCGGACCTTTCGCCGACGCGGCTCGAGACGCGTGCGCTGATCCGCGAAGACGGCCGCACGCGTGGGCGGCTGCAGGGGCGGATCGCGAACCTGCCGGGCAGTGGCAACCTGCCCGATCGCCTGCAACGCGGCGCGCTCGATGCGCAGTTGCGCTACAACGGACCGGCTTCGGCGCTGTGGCGGCTGATCGCGGTCGAACTGTTCGACCTCACCGGCCCGCTCGAAGTCGCCGCGAACTTCTCCGGCAGTCTGCGCGATCCTTCAATCGCCGGGTCGCTCGCCAGCGACGACCTGCGGCTGCAGAGCGCGCTGACCGGGACCGATGTCGATTCGATCCGGGTGCGCGGTCGCTTCGCCGGCGCGCGGCTGCGGATCGGGCGGTTCTCGGGGCGTGCGCCCAATGGCGGCACGGTCAGCGGGTCGGGCTTCATCGACCTGTCGGGTCTCGGCGAGCGGCTGCCGACGATTGACCTCAAGCTTGCCGCCGACAATGCCCGGCTGCTCGAACGCGACGATCTCGGTGCGACCGTCACCGGCCCCCTGCGCGTGGTGTCCGACGGCAATGGCGGGACCATTGCGGGCCGGTTGCGGATCGACCGGGCACGCTGGCAACTCGGGGCCGGGCCGGCGCGCGAACGCCTGCCACAGATCGCCACGCGCGAGATCAATGGGCGCGCCGATACCGCCCCGCCGCGCCGCCGTTCGGGCCCGTGGCGTTATTTGATCGACGCGGTGGCCGACAACCAGATCGAGGTGCGCGGGCTCGGCCTCGACAGCGAATGGGCCGCCAATATCCGCCTGCGCGGGACCGTCGACGCGCCGCAGATCTACCGCCAGGCGACTCTGGTGCGCGGGACCTATTCGTTCGCCGGCGCGCGGTTCGAGCTGCGCGAGACCAGCCGGATCGACTTCACCGGCAGCAATCCACCCAATCCCAGGCTCAGCATCGTCGCCGAGAACGATGGCGGCGCGGTCGATGCCACCGTCTCGATCACCGGCACCGCGCAGAGCCCGCAGATCGCGTTCTCCTCGCCCAGCGGGCTGTCGGACGAGGAAGTCCTGTCGCGGCTGCTGTTCGGCGACTCGGTGACCGACATCTCGGCCCCCGAAGCGCTCCAGCTGGGTGCGGCGCTGGCGAGCCTGCGCGGCGGCGGCGGGCTCGATCCGATCAACTCGCTGCGCAGCGCGATCGGGCTCGATCGCCTGCGCGTGGTCGGCTCGGACCCGACGATCGGGCGCGGCACGGCGGTCGCGGTGGGCAAGTATTTCGGCGATCGCTTCTACGCCGAGCTGATCACCGACGGACGCGGTTACAGCGCCACCGAGCTCGAGTTCCGGATCACCAGCTGGCTCTCGCTGCTGGCTTCGATCTCGACCATTTCGGGCCAGAGCCTGAACCTCGAAGCGCGCCGCGACTACTAGCCACGACGCGCTTCACTGGTGCGTTCGGTTCGGTGGTCAGCGGCTGGCGGTGGTGGCCGTCGGAAGCCGCCGCAGGATGCCGTCGACCGGGATCAGCACGCCATTATTGGCCTCGACCGCGCGATCGACCAGCAGGCGGACCTGCGCTCCGTCAGGCCCGCGCGCGACGATCGCGTCGCCGTCCATCATGAAAGTCACCGGGTCGCTGCCGACGCTGGCCATCTCGACTTCGCCGTCCTCGTCGTCCGCCAACGCGGTGCGCAGGTCGTCGGGCCGCAGGTGCCCGGTGACGATATGATTGCGCAGCAGGGCGATCATCGGCGCGTTGTCGCCATCGGGCGTGAGCTGTTCGGCCGCATCGCCCAGTTCGGCGAAGGCGTCGTCGGTCGGCGCCAGCACCGTATAGGCGCTGGACCCGTCGAACACCGACGCGAGGTTCGCCTCGGTGATGACGCCAGCCACAGTCGACAGGCCGTCCGCCTGGCTGATCGACGCGGTCAGCGTCTGGTCGGCGGTGTTCTCGGTTGCGGGTGCGGCTTCGCCGTCCTCGACGCGCTCGCACCCGCCGAGGGCGAGCGCGGTCGCGGCGATCGACGCCAGCCAGATCGTGTTCTTCATGGTCTTTTCTCCCCTTCCGCTCAGGTCAGCAATTCGATCGCCGCGGCGACGAGCCGGGTTTCGGGATCGACCTGATAGATATAGCCGTCGCTGTAGCGGTACTGCGCGTCGGGACGATCGTAATAACGATCACGATAGCCCATCGGCACGTTGTAGACGTCGTAGCCCGCCGGCATCGGCTGGCCGACGGTGATGTCGTCGCCGGTGATCAACGCGGCAATCGAGGTGATCGCGGCGGTTTCGGGATCGAGCCGGTACAGCGTGTTGTCGTAATAGCGGTAATCGTCGCCCAGATTATAATAGGAACGATAGTAGCTGGGCACGCGCGAGACTCCGAAATCTCCGGGCCAAGGCTGGCCGATCGACAGCGCGCCGCCGAGCAGCGGGATGTAGCCCGAAATGCCGCTGTCACCGTAACGGACCATGTATCCGTCGCGATAGCGGTAATCGTTGCCCGAAAGGCCGAACCAGCCGGCATCGTAGTTGCGCTTCTTCGCCTGGCCGGGAGGCAGGCAGCCGTTGCGTTTCTTGGCAAGGCCCGGGGGACACCCGTTGATCAGACCCGGATTGCCGTCGCGATCGCGGGTGAAGAAGGGGCCGTCATTGTCGCGATAGCGATCGTCGGTGCGATAGTAATCGCGATCGCGGCCGCGATAGTCGCGGTCGGCAGTGCGATAGGCCCGTGCGTCGGCATTGCCATTGCCGCGCGCATCGGCATTGCCGTTGCCGCGCGCCTGTACCGGCGGACCGCCGCGGCGATCGGCCTTCGCCTGGCCGTTACCGTTGCCGCGCTGCTGCGCGCGCGCCTCCATCGAGGGCCCGCCACGGCGATCGGCCTTGGCATTGCCCTTTCCGTTGCCGTTGCCGCCCCCGCGCTGTTCGGCCTGGGCGTTTCCGTTGCCATTGCCACGTCCCTGCGCGTCTGCGGGGAGCGAGTAGGCGGTTGTCATGGCGGCGATCGCGAGCGTCGCCGTTCCGATCAGTATCTTGCGCATTTCGAACTCCTTTGCCCGCTTCAACGGCAGGTTCGGGCCCAAGGTTCCGACGCCCTTAACATTTGCGATAAAGCGAAACCTCATCGCGACGCCTGTCGACGAGGCCCCTGAGCGGGCGGCGATCGTTGTAGATCCAGCGCCCGAACTCGCGTTCCGCCGCGACGAAATCGCCGGCGCGGTGGCGCTTCGTCAGCGTGGCGCGGCGGATCGCCCCGGTATTGTAGTGGAAGCTCACCAGCGCATCGAACTGCGCCTGCGTGGTGGGAGCATCTCCCAGCGCGCGCTCGACCTCCGCCGCGTAACGCGCGAGATCGGCATCGAAGCGCCGGTCGCATTGCTCCCGCGTCCACACCGTCCCGCGCGCGATTCCCGTCCCGGTCGATCCCCAGCCGATCGTCCAGGGGTGGCCATCCGCACTGCCGGGATCGGGATAGGCTTCGACGCGCCCGTCGGCGCGCTGCCGGTGGCACCCCTCCCACTTGCAGATCAGCGCACGGCCTTCCGCGCCGAGCCGGAGGCGTCGCGGCCGGTCTTCCCCCGGCTGCACCAGCGGCGCAGGGCGCGCCGCGATCGCCCCGGTCGCGCGATCGATCGCCGCGTCTATCCGGTCGACCTCGTACTGCCGGAACCCCCGCCCGAGCAGGTCGCGGACACAGTCGAATATCGGCTGGCGGTTCATGGTTGGGGCTCTCCTCGTTCACGATGGACAGCCGGACCATGTAAGCGATTTGGGCCAAGTAGGAAAACGGCGGGCACCGGATGCCGCGAGGAGGCATGGACCGGGTGTTACACTGTTCAGGAGAGAAATAATTCGCCCCGCGCGCACGCCGCCAAGGCTGAGGATTTACTGGGAAAATCGAGGGAGTCGACATCACGCGGATCAGTGTGCCCGAAACCGCGCATGTAGGAAATGCGGCGGGTGCGGGGGTGTAAAGACCTCTTGACTGTCAAATGTTCTTTACAGTAAAGAGCTCTTTACAGGCAAGGGAGGCGATTCGGTGCACAACCGCGTGAAGCATTTCCGCGAGGAGGCGGGCTGGAGCCAGGGCGAACTGGCCCGGCGGCTCGGCGTGTCGCGGCAGACGATCAACGCGGTCGAGACCGACAAGTACGATCCCTCACTGCCATTGGCGCTGCGGATGGCGAAGTTGTTCGCCGTGCCGGTGCCCGAAATTTTCCTCGACGAATGGGAGCCCGAACATGACTGACACGACCACCGAAGCGACGGAAAAGTCGCGCAAGCTGAAGAAGACCCTTTTCGCCCTCGGATTGGGCGGGGTGGCCGGTTTCCTCGGGGCGTTCGGCTTCATGCAGCTGGCCGACACCGGCACGCTCGGTGATCTGGGCGCTTCGCGCGAGATCGCCGCCTTGGTGGGGGTGACCTATCTCGTCACCGCGATCGCGGTGCTCGCCGGCGTGGTGGCCCCCAAGGCGGGTGCGTCCTTCCTCAATGTCGAGGATGCCGAGGAACTGCGCGAGCAGAAATACCAGCTGTCGATGAGCGGGCTGGGCATGGTCACGGCGGGCGCGGCGCTGATCGTCGCGGCGCTGGCGGCGCCGGCGGGGCCGAACGCGCCATCGTCGGCGTTGCTGGCGATCGTCGGCCTGATGATCGTCGCAATCTATGCCTCGATCGCTTCGCACAAGCGGCAGGACGAACTGATGCGCGCGATCGGCCGCGAAACCGGGGCGACCGCGTTCTACCTCCTCTTCTTCGTCGGCGGCGGCTGGGCGATCGCCGCGCATCTCGACTACACGGCCGGGCCCGCGCCGCTCGACTCTGGGGCCTGACCCTGCTCGCGGCCTTCGTCGTCGTTGCCAAACGCGGCATGCTGGCGATGCGCTGAACCTTCGGCGGATCGCCCGGATCAGGACTTCTCGGGCGCGATTTCCGAATTCTCGTCATGGGTGGCGGCCCAGACGACGCTGCCCGCGCTGAACCCGTGGACGAGGGTCGAGACGAGGATGGTGAACACCACCGTCGCCCACAGCGCGCCTTCGTCGACCAGGTCGAGCTGCGCCCCGGCATAGGCCATGTAATAGATCGAGCCGATCCCGCGCACGCCGTAGAAGGCGACCACGCCACGCTGCTTGAGCGACAGCCTCGTGCCGGCCAGCGCCACCATTCCCGTCGCGGGGCGAATGAGGAAGATCAGCGCGAGGCCGAGCAGCGCGTGCGACCAGTCGAGATAGGGGAGCAGCGCGGGGATCGCTCCGCCGAGCAGCACCAGCAGGATCGCGGTGACCGCGTGCTCGAGCGCTTCGGAAAAGCTGTGCAGCCGCCCGTGATATTCATGGTCGGCCTCGGCCCGGCGCAACACCAGCCCCATAACGAAAGCAGCGATGAAGCCGTAGCCCTCGATCAGTTCGGTCGCGCCGTAGGTCAGCAGCACCCCGGCAAGCGAGATCACACCGCTGCCGGTCATCGCCAGCGGGTTGGCGCGGGGCAGGACGAACAGCACCTTGCCCAGGATCCAGCCCGCCGCGATCCCGGCGAGGACCCCGACCGCAATCTTGTAGACGACGTAAAGCGCGAACCATTCGCCCAGCCAGTCGGCCACCCCGCCCTGCGCCGCGACGATGAAGATCGCGAGATAGACGAAGGGGAAGGCGAGGCCATCGTTGAGGCCCGCTTCGGTGGTCAGCGCCAGCCGCACCGGATGTTCGCCGCCTTCGAGCGGCGGGCCGACCTGGACGTCGGCAGCGAGCACAGGATCGGTCGGCGCGAGCACCGCGGCGAGCAGCACCGCACCGGCGATCGTCAGCCCCGCCACCGAGCCGATCAGTACCACGCCGAGCATCGAAAGCGGCATCGCGATGGCAAGCAGCCGCGCGGTCGGCCCCCACAATCCCTTGCCGGTCACCCGGTCGATGCGGATACCCGTCCCGAACAGCGCGATGATGACGGCGAATTCGCTGGCGATCTCCCAGAACTTCGGGCGATCGATCGGGCTGAAGGCCTCGGGAACGCCGGGCAGCAGGCCGAATACCAGCAGCCCGCCGATGATAAGCAGACCCGAAGCGGCCGGTTCGCGCCCGGAGAAATAGCGCGGCAACCAATAGGCCACCACGATCGCGAAGCCGCACCCGACCAGCAGGATATGGTACGCCGAGATACCGAAAAAGGGACCGTCCATGCCGCCTCAACGCGCTAGACGGGAAAAGGTCTCCTGAGACCGACGAAACGGCGTCAGACCGCGCGAACGCGGCCGTAATTGTCGTTTGAGTAAGGGTGCGCTATCATTTTGTTATGCGGGGCCTATTCATTTCCATGGTTTTGGGGTTTGGGGCAATCGGTGCTTCACAGCCGCTCGTATATTTCCTGCACGACGATCTGGAAGGAAAGTCCCCGGCAGAGCTCGGCGAGCTCATCTTACAGGGCGAAGATCATGGACAAATCACGGAAGCCACTTTCGGTAGAAACGTGGGACCGATGATGCCCGCCAACGAAGGGTCGATAATCCTAAAGGAGATGCCGGAGCGGGTCGGAGATGGATGTCAACGAACCTCCTTCCGGGCCTATTTCGTCGTTCCGGGAGCCGACGACGCTGAGCAACGGTGGGTCCGCTACCGGGTCACCCGTCGACCGGAGGTGGCGTGGTCACCCACCATTCCGTGCCAGTTCGCGAGCTACTCGGGGATCATGCCCCCGCTCGAACCGGTCGACGGTATCAAAAAGCTGAGCGAGCTCGACGCCTTTCGCCGTGGTGATCGGCCGTTTCGGTGCGCGTCGGAAATCAGTGAAACCTATTGCGACGATCCTGAAAGGGTGCGGAAAAACCTGGCTTCGCTCTCGGCTTGGATGATCCTGGAAACCAGTAACGGCGCAACGCTTTGGCTCGGCATGCCGGGCAGTGTGATCACGTGGGTCAACTTGCCGCGGGATCCGAACAGACAGGCCTCGGTGGCGCAGAAGCGACCCGCGCCTTTTTAGACAAAAAGGGCGGCGGATCGCTCCGCCGCCCTTCGCTCGGTAGACGCAGCGCTTAGCGGCGCGGCGTAACCAAAATGTTACGCCGCGCGATCAGGCGCTGTAATACATGTCGAATTCGACCGGAGCCGGGGTGGTTTCGAGGCGTAGGACCTCGTCCCATTTGAGCTCGATATAGGCGTCGAGCTGTTCTTCGGTGAACACGCCGCCCTCGGTCAGGAAGTCGTTGTCGGCCTCGAGCGCCTCGAGCGCCTCGCGCAATGATCCGCAGACGGTCGGCACGTCGGCCAGTTCGGCTGGCGGCAGGTCGTAGAGGTTCTTGTCCATCGCCTCGCCCGGATGGATCTTGTTCCGGATCCCGTCGAGGCCCGCCATCAGCAGCGCCGAATAGGCGAGGTAGGGGTTGGCCATCGCATCGGGGAAGCGGAATTCGACGCGCTTGGCCTTCTCGCCCGCACCGTAGGGGATGCGGCAAGAAGCCGAGCGGTTGCGCGCGGAGTAAGCCAGGAGCACCGGCGCCTCGAAGCCCGGCACCAGCCGCTTGTAGCTGTTGGTGGTCGGGTTGGTGAAGGCGTTCAGCGCCTTGGCGTGCTTGATGACGCCGCCGATGAAGAACAGGCAGGTTTCGCTGAGGCCGGCATATTCATTGCCCGCGAATAGCGGCTTGCCGTCCTTCCAGATCGACATGTGGGTGTGCATGCCCGAACCGTTATCGTCCTTGATCGGCTTGGGCATGAAGGTCGCGGTCTTGCCGTAGGCATGCGCGACCTGGTGCACGACATACTTGTAGATCTGCATCTGGTCGGCGCAGGTGGTCAGCTCGGAGAAGGTCAGGCCGAGCTCGTGCTGCGCGGCGGCGACTTCGTGGTGGTGCTTGTCGCAATCGAGGCCCATCTCGATCATCGTCGAGACCATCTCGGCGCGGATGTCGCCCGCGCTGTCGACCGGCGCAACAGGGAAATAGCCGCCCTTGGCGCGCGGACGGTGGGCCATGTTGCCCATCTCGTATTCCTTGCCGCTATTGGTCGGCAGCTCGATATCGTCGATCGCGTAGCCCGAACCGGCATAGCCGTCTTCGAAGCGGACGTCGTCGAACATGAAGAACTCGGCTTCGGGGCCGACATAGATCGTGTCGCCGATCCCGGTCGACTTGAGATAGGCCTCGGCGCGCTTGGCGGTCGAGCGCGGGTCGCGGCCGTAAAGTTCGCCGGTCGAGGGTTCGACGATGTCGCAGAATGCGATGAGCATCGGGGTGGCGCTGAACGGATCGACATAGATGCTGTCGAGATCGGGGCGCAGGATCATGTCGCTTTCGTTGATGGCCTTCCAGCCGGCGATCGACGAGCCGTCGAACATCAGCCCGTCCTCGAGCATGTCCTCGTCGAGCGCGGAGGCCACCATCGAGAGGTGCTGCCACTTGCCCTTGGGGTCGGTGAAACGAAGATCGACCCATTCGATCTCTTCGTCCTTGATCTGTTTCAGAATGTCTTTGGCGCTTGCCATGGGAGGGCCCTTCCGTGGGGTATGAGGGTGTGTGGAGAGTGTGCGGTTAGTCTATCAACGTCAGATCGCGTCGTCGTTCCGTTCACCGGTGCGAATTCGCAGCGCGCTTTCGATCGCGGTGACGAAAATCTTGCCGTCGCCGATGCGGCCGGTCTGCGCGGCGTTGGCGATCGCCTCGACCGTGCGCTCGGCGAGGTCGTCGCCGACCACCACTTCGAGTTTTACCTTGGGCAGGAAATCGACGACGTATTCGGCGCCGCGATAGAGCTCGGTATGGCCCTTTTGCCTGCCGAAGCCTTTCGCCTCGGTCACGGTGATTCCGGAAACGCCGACCTCGTGAAGCGCTTCCTTCACCTCGTCGAGCTTGAACGGTTTGATGATCGCCTCGATCTTTTTCACCGCGCGGATAGCCCCCTGTGTTCGCGTTCCGGCGGCAGGACTGCGCGACGGAATCGTTCAATCATGGCGCGTGACGCTAGAGGATGATTGCGCGAGGGGAAAGACCGTCATTGTGCACTGCGGTATCTTATGCACGGTTCGTGGAAAGCGATCCGGTCAGAGCGCGAGACCGCGCGTTTCGGGCAGGCCCGCCATCAGGTTGAGGTTCTGCAGCGCCGCGCCGCTCGCCCCCTTGCCGAGATTGTCGAGCGTCGCGACCAGCTTGGCGCGGCGGCCGTCCTCCGACGCGAGCAGGCGGAGCACCAGCCCGTCCCAAGCACCGCTTTCGCGATCGAGCACCAGCTCCTCGGGCAGGTTGTCGAGGAAGCGGACGACCTTGCTGTCGCGATAGGTCGCCGCGAGATGCGCGCGCAACTCGGGCACCGGCGCCGCGCCCGCGATCGCATCGAGCGGCAGCGGGACCTCGACCACCATCCCGCGAAACGCCGGGGCGACCGCGGGAGAAAAGATCGGCGCGTGGGCAAGCCCGCAGTGGACCTGCATTTCGTCGAGGTGCTTGTGCTCGAGCGACAGCGCATAGCCGCGCCAGGCGAGGCCGGGCTCGTTGTCGATACGCTCGATCAGCGCCTTGCCGCCGCCCGAATATCCCGAAACCGCGTGGACCGAATAGGGCCAGTCCGAAGGCAGCAGCCCGGCGGCGACCAGTGGGGCGAGCCCGGCGAGGAAGCCGGTCGGGTAGCAGCCCGGATTGGAGACCCGCGCGCTGTCGGCGATCTCCTCGCGAAAGCCGATCTCGGGAAAGCCGTAGGTCCAGCCAGTGGCAGTGCGATGGGCGGAGGACGCATCGACGATCCGCACCCGCGCGGCATCGTCGACCAGTTCGATCGCGTCGCGCGCGGCGACATCGGGCAGGCAGAGCACGGCGAAGTCGCTGTCGTTGAGCGCCTCGCGCCGCGCCTCGCGATCCTTGCGCTGCGCCTCGTCGAGAACGACCGGGGTGAAATCGGGATGCTTGCAGAGCCGTTCGACGATCTCGAGCCCGGTGGTGCCAGAGGCCCCGTCGACGAATACCTCGATCATGCGCGCGGACTCAAAGCGGCTCGCCGAGATCGGCGATCTTCACCCAGCCGACCTTGCCGCCGAGCCCGTCCTCGCTGTCGCTGTGCTCGATACCCCACGCCCACTCGCCCGAAATGTCGAGCACGTCGAAGATCGAACCTTCGGCGAGATCGCCGTGCTTGTCCTCGGGCTTCTGCGCGCCGATCCACATCGGCGTGTCGCAGGTCACAAGCCGCGCTTGCGGCACCGCGTAATGGGGCACGAGGAAGCGTCCGGCGAGCGCGATATGCGCGAGGTCGCCGCGGATCGGCGCGCGCGTCGGGTCCGGCCAGGAAACCGGTCCGGTCAGTCCGAAATTGCCGGTGATCGTTTCGTTCAAGATATTCGCCCCAAAGTTCGGTTGCCCCTAATTCGCGCCAGGGTGGCTGGCAAGCTCAGCCATAGCGCTGCTTCAACATGCGGTAGGCCGCGCGCAGGCCCAGCGCCGCGCCGCCCTTCGGCCGGCCGGGCTTGGCCGCGGGACGCCAGGCGAAGGTATCGAAATGCGCCCAGTCGATCCCGTCGCCCACGAACTTGTCGAGGAACAGGCCCGCGACACTCGCCCCGGCGAAGGCATTGCCGTGGGCATTGGTCATGTCGGCGATGTCGCTGTTGAGCCATTCGCGGTAGCTGTCGGTGAGCGGCAGGCGCCACGGTTCGTCGTCATGCGCGCGGCCTGCCTCGATCAGTTCCTGAGCGGTCTCGTCGCGGCGGGCGAACAGCGCCGGCAGGTCGGGCCCGACCGCGACCCGCGCCGCGCCGGTCAGCGTGGCGAAGTCGAGGATGAATGCGGGTTTCTTCTCGCTCGCGCGGGCGAGGGCGTCGCCGAGGATCAGGCGGCCTTCGGCATCGGTATTGGTGATCTCGACGGTGATCCCCTTGCGGCTCTTGAGCACGTCGCCGGGACGGAAACTGTTGGACGAAATCGCGTTCTCGACCGCCGGCACCAGCAGGTGGAGCCGCACCGGAAGCCTGTTCTCCATGATCAGGCGCGCGAGTGCCAGCGCATGGGCCGAACCGCCCATGTCCTTCTTCATCAGCTTCATGCCGGCCGCGCTCTTGACGTCGAGCCCGCCCGAATCGAACGCCACGCCCTTGCCGACGACGGCGATGCGGGGGTGGCTCTCGTCGCCCCATTCGAGTTCGATCAAGCGCGGCGCGTGGCTGCGCGCTGCGGCGCGACCGACGGCATGGACCATCGGGTAATCGCGCTCGAGCGCGTCGCCCTTGACCACCGAGATCGATGCGCCGTGCGTGTGGGCGAGGTCGCGCGCGACCTCCTCGAGCTGCTCGGGGCCCATGTCCTCGGCCGGGGTGTTGACGAGATCGGCGACGAGGTTCGCCGCTTCGGCTTCCGACACCAGCTCGTCGATTCGTGCCGCGTCCTTGGTCAGCAGCACGCGCGCGCCGCGTTCGTCCGGCTCGGCCTTGTAACGTTCGAACTTGTGCTGGGCGGTGAGCCAGCCATAGGCGGCGGGACCGGGCGAACCCTCGGTGCGGCGATAGGTCCCTTCGGGTAGCTTTTCCGCCAGCGCCGCCATGCACCAGCTCGACAGCTCGTCGGGATTGGCGACGCCGCCGACCGCGAACCAGCCGCTGCCTTCCTTGGCCGGGACGATGCCGACTTCGTAGCCCTTGCCCTCGAAGCGCTGGGCCTTGAGTGCGGCGCGCTGCGGTTCTGACAGCGATTTGGCCCAGTCGCCGAAACCGTCGGCATTGACGAGGTGGATCGGGATCGCGTCCTGGCCGCGATCGGGCTGGATAAGTTGGGTGTTTTCGCTCATTGTGTCGTCCTGACCGCTCTGCGGCGGTTTCTGCAAGGAGATGGGTCGAGAAATGCGCAGATTCGCGCCTGCCATGATTACGCTTGCCCTAGTCGCCTGTTCCGCAGGCTGCTCGGGCGGCGACGGGCGCGACGGCGATGTCGAAAGCGATCCCGAAGCCCGCGCCAAGGCGACGGCGGCGGGTGGCGACGGGGTCGCGGCGGCGCAGGATTCGGGGAGCGCGGGTGCGCGGCAGGTCTCGCTTTCGACCGAACTCTATTCGTTTTCCTACTCCTATCCGGGCGAAGCCGGTTCGCGGCAGGGCCTGCGGATGGTACTCGACCGCCGGCTCGAGGAAGCGCGCACCGCGCTGATCCAGCAGGCGCGGGAATCGAAGAAGGATTCCGAAGCCGAAAACTACGAATTCCGTCCGCACACGCTGGCGACCGAATGGAAGGTCGCGGCGAGGCCGCCGGGCTGGCTGAGTCTCGTCGCGGAGACCGATTCCTACTTCGGCGGCGCGCACGGCATGTACACCTTCGATTCGCTCGTATGGAACGATCGCGAACGCAAGGGCGTGAAGCCGGTCGACCTGTTCGCCACTCCCGAGGCGCTGTTGGAAGCGATCCGCCAGCGCTTTTGCGCGCGGCTGGACGAACTGCGCGCCGAACGCCGCGGGCAGCCGGTGGCGAAGGACAGCGACGATCCGTTCGATGCCTGTATCGACCCGATCGAGGATGCGGTGCTCGTCCTGCGCTCGCAATCGGGCGACGCGTTCGACACGATCGGCATCCTCGTTCCGCCCTATGCCGCAGGGCCCTATGCCGAAGGGTCCTACGAGGTCGAGATTCCGGTGACGCGCCGCGTGATCGCCGCACTCAAGCCGGGCTATCGGGGCGCCTTCGCGCTGCCGGGCGAGACCGGCGCGCGCGACTGAGCGGCTAGCTGGCACTTTGCGGCACGTGCGCCTATATCGCGCAGCATGACACGATACGAAAAGATCACGGGCCACGAGCCGCTCATCCGCGATGGCACGATCAAGCTGCACGGCCCCGCCGGTTTCGACGGGATGCGCAAGGCCGGGCGGCTGGCCGCCAAGATCCTCGACGCGATGTACGACCATGTCCGCCCGGGCGTGACCACCGGCGAGCTCGACGACATCATCCGCGAGATGATGCTCGATGGCGGCGCGGTGCCCGCGACGCTCGGCTATCGCGGCTATACCCACAGTTCGTGCATCTCGCTCAATCACGTGATTTGTCACGGCATCCCGGGCGACAAGGCGCTCAAGGAAGGCGATATCCTCAATATCGACGTGACACCGCAGCTGGACGGCTGGCACGGCGATACGAGCCGCATGTATTTCGTCGGAGAGGTGCCGCTCAAGGCGCGGCGTCTGGTCGAGACGACCTATGAATGCCTGATGCTCGGGATCGAGGCGGTGAAGCCCGGCGCCCGGCTCGGCGATATCGGTGCGGCGATCCAGGAACATGCCGAAGCGCGCCGCTACGGCGTGGTGCGCGAATTCTGCGGGCACGGCCTCGGGCGCCTGTTCCACGACGCGCCCGAAGTGATCCACGCCGCGCGCGCGGGCACCGGGCCGGAGCTCAAGCCGGGCATGTTCTTCACGATCGAACCGATGATCAATGCCGGGAAGCCGGCGGGCAAGATCCTCGAGGACGGCTGGACCGCCGTCACCCGGGACCGCCAGCTATCCGCTCAGTTCGAACACTCGATCGGGATCACCGAGGACGGGGTGGAAATCTTCACCGAAAGCCCGACCGGGCGGCATCATCCGGGGTGTGTGTAAGCCCCACGTCATCCCCGCGCAGGCGGGGATCCAGAGCGATGAAGCGCTGAGCTATCCCGGATTCCCGCCTGCGCGGGAATGACGGGCTTTGTGATTATTCTCTGGCCGCGCGGATCGCCGCACCCGCCGCGAACGGGGCGAGCGCCAGCAGCACCAGGCTCGCGGCGCCGGTCAGCGCGAGCGCGCCATCTGCGTTTCCATCGAGGCTACCCGCCCCGAAGATCAGCAGGGGCACCGCCAGCGGGATCGCAAGCAGGCCGCCGAGCGCCGCGCCCGAACGCAGCGCCGCGGTCAGCCCCGCCGCCATCACGCCCAGTGCCGCCAGTCCGGGCGTACCGACCAGCAGGCCGAGTTCGAGGTTGAGCAGCGTCTGCGCCTCGATCCCCATCAGCGCCGCGCCGGGAAGCGCCGCCACCATCAGCGGCGGGCCGAAGCTCAGCCAATGGGCGAGGATCCGCGCGGCAAGGCTCGCCTCCTCGGCCACGCCGCGCAGCGCGAGCTGGTCGAACAGGCCGAGTTCGAGGTCGGGGCGCACCAGCCGCTCTATCGGGAGCAGCGCCGCCAGCAGCGCCGCGATCCACAGCACCCCGCCGCCGGTTTCGGCGAGCAGCCGCGCGTCGCTGCCGACCGCGAAGGGATAGAGCGTCGCCACTGCGAGGAAAAACAGGACGGGCAGCGCCGCACCGCCGCGCGCACCCGAGCCGAACATCGCGGCGAGGTCGCGGCGGAGCAGGGCGGCGAAGGGACTCATGCGCCGAGCTCCATCCGGGTCACCCTGTCGATCCCGATCGGCTGGTGCGACGCGACCACGCAGAGCCCGCCGCCACCGCAATGAAGCGCGATCAGCGCCTCGATCTTCGCCGCGCCATCGCTGTCGAGCCCGTTCAACGGTTCGTCCAGCAGCCAGATCGGGCAGTGGCGGTTGAGCAGGCGGACGAAGGCCGCGCGCTTGCGCTGACCGGTGGAAAGGTAGCGCACCGGGACGTCGAGCAGGTGGTCGACCCCCAGTAACTGCGGGTTGATATCGGGTGCGGTGCAGCCGTCGACCCGTTCCCAGAAGCGCAGTGCCGTGCCCAGCGGCAGGTCGGGATCGAGCGCGCTGTGCTCGTCGATCCAGCCGACCGCGCCCTCGCGCTCGACACTGCCCGCGAAGGGGCGCATCAATCCGGCAAGCAAGCGCAACAAGCTCGTCTTGCCCACGCCGTTGGGCCCGGCGAGGTGCAGCGCGTCACCCGGCCTGAGGTCGAGCTCGAGCCCGGCGAACAGCACTCGGTCGCCCCGGCGGCACGCGAGATCGCTGGCAATGAGGCGCGGCGCTTGCATCGCTTGGTCGCTTAGGCGAGGGGGGCGGCAGCGACAAGCACAGGAGAGCGACCATGTCCGTCCCCCAACTCACCGACGCCGAACGCGATGCCGCGCTCGCCGAGCTCGAGGGCTGGACCTTGCGCGGCGACGGCAAGGCGATCGAGTGCACCTTCGAGTTCGACGATTTCGTGCAGGCCTTCGGCTTCATGACCCGGGTGGCGATCCTCGCCCAGTCGCAGGACCACCATCCCGAGTGGTTCAACGTCTACAACCGCGTCGAGATCACGCTGACCACCCACGATGCAGGCGGCCTCAGCCAGCGCGACGTCACACTCGCCAAGGCGATCGACCACCTGCTCTAGGGACCCCTAGGTCTTCTTCCCCATCACGCCGGCCATGTTCCGCGAGCGCTTGCGCAGCCGGCCGGGCATCCAGCGCGCGGCAAAGCGCAGCTGCCGGGCGGTCTTGCCGACGACGACGTGGAGATCGTCCCCGTGCACGGCGTCCCACACGGCCTGTGCCACGTCCTCGACGGGAGTCAGTTCGAGCCCGGCCTGCTTCACCCGTTCGCGCACGCTTTCATTGCTTGCGCGATTGGGGGCGTGGTCGAGCAGCGGGGTCTCGATGAAGCTCGGCATGATCGCCGCGACCTTGATCCCGTCGGGCGACCATTCGGCATCGAGGCTTTCGCTCATCCCGCGCACACCGAACTTGGTCGCCGAATAGGCCGCCGCGCCGCCCGTGCCCCAGATTCCCGCCGCGCTGGCGGTGTTGATCAGGGCCGATCCGGGGGCGGTCTGTTTGAGATAGGGATAGGCCGCCATCGCGCCGTGGAACACGCCCTTCAGATTGATGTCGATGCAGCGCTCGACCTCTTCGGTCGAGCATTCGACCAGCGGGCCGCCGAGCGGGATGCCGGCATTGTTGAACAACACGTCGATCCGACCGCCCGCGGCGGCGCTGAAGGCCGACAGCGCGGTGTCCCATTCCTTGCGATCGCGCACGTCGAACTTGTGGGCGTAGGAGTAGCCGCCCGGCAGCATCTCCTCGGTTGCGCGCATGCCGTCCAAATCGACGTCGCCGAGGCCGACGAACCAGCCTTCGCGCCCGAATTTGACCGCGGTGGCGCGCCCGATGCCCGACGCGCCGCCGGTGATGAAGATCGCCTTTTTCATGATTTCCCGTCCCGTCCGAAATGCAAAGAAGCCGCACCCGCCTAATGCGAGCGCGGCTTCGTGTCACGCCTCCAGGGCGCGCTGGGCGGGTGCCTTACTTGATCGCTTCGGAAAGGCCCTGGACGAAGTCCGCACCTTCGACGATCTCGGCGGTCGATGCCTTTACCGTGTCGCGGATCGGCTCGGCCCGGCCGCCAAGGCAGGTGGCGAGGAAATTCTCGGTCACCGCGTTGAAGGCGATGTTGTTGGACGGCTTGGCGAAGCCGTGGCCTTCATCCGGATAGAGCACGTAAGTCACCGGGATGCCCTTTTCCTTCATCGCCTCGACGATCTGGTCGCTTTCGGCCTGGTTGACGCGCGGATCGTTCGCGCCCTGGCCGATCAGCAACGGCTTGGTGATCTGGTCCGCCTTGTAGAGCGGCGAAGCGTCGATCAGCAGCTGCTTGCCTTCGGGCGTATTGGGATTGCCCATCCGCTCGTGGAACTGCGCGACCACCGGGGCCCAGTAGGGCGGGATGGTCGAGAGCAGCGTCTCGAGGTTGGACGGGCCGACGATATCGACACCGCAGGCGAAGGTTTCGGGCGTGTAGGTCAATCCGACCAGCGTGGCGTAACCGCCATAGGATCCGCCCATGATCGCGACCTTGTCCTCGATCGCGATGCCTTCGTCGATCGCCCACTGGGTGGCGTCGATCAGGTCGTCATGCATCGCTTTCGACCATTGCAGGTTCGAGGCGTTGATGAAGTCCTTCCCGAAGCCGGTCGAACCGCGATAGTTGACGCTCATCACCGCATAGCCGCGGTTGGCGAGCCACTGGTGATACGGATTGAACCCATAGCCGTCGCGCGCCCACGGGCCGCCATGCACCAGCAGCACCATCGGCACCGCCTCGTCGGGCTTGCCGTCGCCGTCGCTGTCGCTGCCCGGCGGGAGCGTGAGATAGGACGGCAGCGTCAGCCCGTCGCGCGATTTCAATTCGAGCGTGTGCATCGGCTGGAGCGGCGCGCCTTCGAGTTCGGGGCGGGTGACGTAGAGCTGGGTCAGCGTGTTCGCATCGCGATCGAACAGGAACGACTTGGCCGGGCCGACGACGGGGTCGTTGCCGACGATCCACTTGCTGTCGTCTTCGGTCCGCGAGCTGATCCCGAATTCCCCCGTCAGGTTGGCCTTGAGGAAATCGAGCGACGCGCCGATTTCGGGATCGAGCGCCTTCCATTCGTTCTTAAGGTAATTGACCGAATAGGCCTCGACCTCGCCGGTTTCCTGGTCGCGGATCGAACCGCCGATATCGGCGCGGTCATCTTCGGCGATCACGCGCGTCTCGCCGGTCTCGACGTCCATCGCGACCAGTGCGGCGGTGTTCCGCCCGCGGCTGTCGACCCAGTAGAGGGTCTTGCCGTCGGTGGTGAAGCCGGCCGGATTGGTGGTCAGCGAATCTTCCAGTTCGGTGCGACCGAACGGTTCTTCCTCGACCTCGTTGTCGACCACGCGGAAGAAATCCATCCCGCCATCGGCATTGGGACGGATCGCCAGCCGGACATCGAGATTGTCGTCGGCGACGAAGCCCGCATAGGCGTTGTTCTCGATCACCATTTCGAGTTCGCCGGTGTTGAGGTCGAGCAGGTGGACGTCGTGGAAGCGCGCGTCGCGGTTGTTGAGGCCGATGAGGATCTTGTCCTTGATCTTGTCCGACCCGCCGACGACGGTGACGCGAGTGTCTTCGAAATCGGTCAGCTTGATCTCGTCGCCGGTGTCGACGTTGATGCCGTAGAGCAGGAAGTTCTCGTCCCCGCCCTTGTCCTGGATGTAGAGCAGGCTCTGGCTGTCGGGGGCCCAGAAATACTGGCGGATCGGGCGATCGGTCGCCTTGGTCATCACGCGCGCGGCGTCGAGATCGTCGGCCGGTGCCAGCCACACGTTGAGTACGCCGTTGGACGGCGCAAGCCAGCTGATCCACTTGCCATCGGGGCTGATCTGGCCGGCGGCCTTGGTCGGATTGCCGAACAGCGCCTCACGCGGGATGAGCGTGGCGGCCTCGGAGGTCTGGGTCATGCTTGGGCTTTCATTGCTGGAAGTGGCGCCCGCAGCACCCGGCAGCGTCAACGCCATGGCGGCAAGCGTGCAGGTGGCGAGCAGTTTGAACTTGGTAGTCATCGTAACATCTCCCCTTGTTAAGCGACTTGGAAAGTAGACTTTACGTCATGACAAGTCCATTTGTCATCGACGAACGGGTCACAGGGCCGGATTGTTGTAGCTGTGCCAGGTCAGGATGGCCACTGCGCCGCGATGCGGGCGCCAATCATCGGCGAGGGCGCGCGTTTTCTTTTCGCTCGGGCGTTCCTCGAGCCGCAGGATCTTGCCGATCCCGGCCTGCACGGCGAGATCGCCGGCGGGCCAGATATCGCGGCGTCCCTCGGCGAACAGCAGGTAGATTTCAGCCGACCAGCGACCGATTCCCTTGATCCGGGTCAGCTCCTCGATCGCCGCCTCGTCGTCGGCCGGCAGGTTTTCGAGATCGAGCGCGCCGCTTTCGACCAGCTCGCACAGCGATCGCGCATAGCCCTGCTTCTGGCGCGACAGCCCGCAGGCGCGCAGCTCGTCGAAACTGCTGGCGAGGAGCCGGTCGGTCGGCGTGTCCTCGCCAAGATGCGCCTCGAGCTTGTTCCACATCGAGCTGGCGGCGGCGACGCTGACCTGCTGGCCGACGATCGTGCGCAGCAGCGTGCGGTAGCCGGTCGGGCGGATTCGCGCCTCCGGATAGCCGACCTTCTCCAGCGCGGCGGCGATAGCGGGCTCGCGCGCCGCAACCGCATCGATATCCTCGACCAGCTGCTCTTTCGTCAGGCCCATGCGCGCTCCTTGCCAAATCGGGAACCACACCCTAGCAGCCGCCGCGACTGGATTGCCATAGTTCGAGGACACACCATGCCGAAGCTTACCGTCGTCACCCGCGAAGGCGAAGAAAGCACGATCGAGGTCGAAAGCGGCCTGACCGTGATGGAAGCCATTCGCGACAACGGCTTCGACGAATTGCTGGCGCTCTGCGGCGGGTGCTGCTCGTGCGCGACCTGCCACGTCCATGTCGATCCCGAGCATTTCGGCAAGCTCGACCCGGTGAGCGAAGACGAGGACGACCTGCTCGAAAGCACCGACCACCGGACCGAATATTCGCGCCTGTCCTGCCAGATCCCGTTCAGCGAGGCGCTCGACGGGCTCAAGGTTCAGATCGCCCCCGAAGACTGAGCCCCGGATCGGCAAACGTCGCGTAACCGCGGGATTGACCGCGAGTCGAAAGGGCCTAGTCTGCGGCCATGGCCATTGCCGATACTCCTTCGTCCGGCGAACCGCCGCGGACTGCCCCCGGGCGCCGTAGCCAAGCGCTTTATCGCCTCCAGGTCGGTGGTATCGGGCTCGGCTTCATCCTGCTCGTCATCGGCATCGCCAATGCGGTGATCGATCGCGCGCAGGAGGTCGAGCAGACCGCCGTGCCCGAAGCCAAGATCGATCCGCCTGCGCCGACCGAGACCCCAGCGTCCGATCCGCTGGCCGAGATCGGTGTGGTTCCGTCGCCCGAACCGGCCACGCCGACCCCCACCACCAGTGCGACCGCCGACAATGTTTCGACCCCGCCGCCGAGCGAGTAGCCTCGCGGTCCTGGCCGCCGGCGCGCTTGCAGCCTGCAATCCGACCGTCGGAAACGAGGCGGCGGAGCCGCCTGCCGACCCGGTCGATATCGCGCTGTTCTCGACCCTGCCGATCGCGCAGCCCGAGGGGGTGGGCATGGCCGACCTGCTGTCGGCCGATGCGCCCTCGCACTGGGCCGTCGGTGTGCTTGCCGAACGCGGCGACTGGCGCGCGGTCGACTGGCTCGGCGAACGCGAGGACGGCTGGGACGCGTTGGCCGAGACCGATTTGCTGATCCTCGCCCAGCCGCGCCCGCTCGCGCCCGAGGAGAACGTCGCGCTCGATGATTTCGTGCGTGGCGGGGGAACCGTGCTGCTGTTCGCCGATCCCGGCCTGACCCAGGAGAGCAGCTATCCGCTCGGCGACCGACGCCGTCCGCCCGCGGGCGTGCTGCTGTCGCCGATCCTGTCGCGCTGGGGGCTCGAGCTTGTGCGCGACGAGGCCGACCGCGCGAGCGGCGTGGACTGGAACGGCGTGTCCCTTCCACTGTCGCGCGCCGGGCGCTTCCAGCTCGCCGAGGACGCCGGGGATTTTGCGGGAGACTGCACTGTGGAGGCCGACTCGCGGCTGGCGGACTGCGCGATCGGGAAGGGGCGGGTGTTGGCGTTGGCCGATGCTGCGCTGCTCGAGCCCGACCAAGGCGAAACCGCGGAAATCCGCGCCGCACTGCTCGACAAGCTGATCGAATCCGCGCTTCGACCATAGCCGGGGAATTCGCGGGACCGGCCCTTCGGTGCCGTGATCGGCTTACGTATTTCTCCCGAATTCCAGCACTTTCCGGTAACTTCTTGTTAACGATTGAAAATCGAGGCATTGAAATATATCGCGTAAAAACAGATACTTACCGAAGTATACCGCGATTTCCCGTAAAATTCCCTTTTTTCCCGCCTTTGTCCGGGGTACACAGTCGTTCCATCGGATGAGCTGATGATTCCGCGTGTTCCGTCCTTCGGCGGGGCCGCCCCGAAGCCGCACGCTTTCGGGAACGATGATGCTCGTCCGGTCGGGGAATTCGAACCGGGGAATGCGACGTGTCGCTTGGTGGAGGAAAATACAGCGGTCAGGGCTTTTCGCTTCGCGGCGAAAAGGGTCGCTATGTCCTGCCCCCGATTTTCCGCAAGGCAGTAAAGGACAGCTCGGAAGGGCGCATCCTGTGCCTCGCAAAGCACGAGCGCTGGAACTGCCTCGTCGGCTTCGGCCTCTCGCGCCGGCTCGAACTCGAAGCCCAGCTCGACCGCGAGGAGCGGATCGCGATCGATCGCGATCGCGATTTCGACCGCGACCTGCGCGCGATGCAATTGTTCGGTTTCGCCGAAATCCCGTTCGACGACAGTGGTCGGTTCGTGATGCCCGAGCACCTCGCCGGGCTCGGCAAGCTCGACGAGGACATCTATTTCCAGGGCGCCGGCAGCTTCTTCACGCTGTGGAACCCCGAACAGCTCTACGACCAAGGCGAAGGCTGGGAAGGCGCGCAGGCGGCCTGCCGCGCGCTCGCCGCCGAGGCTGCCGCCAAGGCGAAGGCAAAGAGCAAGGGGGGCGCGAAATGAACCTCGCCAACGGACCGCATATTCCCGTCCTGCTCGACGAGGTCGTCGCGGCTCTCAATCCCGTGCCCGGATCGGTCATCATCGATGCGACGTTCGGGGCGGGCGGCTACACGCGCGCGCTGCTCGATCGCGGCGCGACCGTGCACGCCTTCGATCGCGACCCTGATGCGATCGCCAAGGGCCGCGAATGGGCCGAGCACAAGGCCGATCCGCAGCGCCTCGTGCTCCATCCGCGCCGCTTCTCCGAAATGACCGCGGCGATGGCCGAGGTCGGCGTGGCGCAGGTCGATGGGATCGCGATGGATCTCGGCGTCTCCTCGATGCAACTCGACCAGGCCGAGCGCGGCTTCGCCTTCAGCTCGGACGGGCCGCTCGACATGCGGATGAGCAAGTCGGGCACCAGCGCCGCCGATTTCCTCAACGAAGCGGGCGAAAGCACGATTGCCGACGTGCTCTACCAATATGGCGAGGAGCGCCAGTCGCGCCGCGTGGCGCGCGCGATCGTCGCCGCGCGCCCGCTGCACACAACCGCCGATCTTGCCGCCGTGGTGCGCCGCGCGCTCGGTTACCGGCCCAATTCTCAGAAAAAAGGGGGCGCGCCCAAGGATCCCGCGACGCGCAGCTTCCAGGCGATCCGCATCCACGTGAACGGCGAACTCGACGAATTGCAGACCGCGCTCGGCGCCTCCGAACAATTGCTGCGCGGCGGCGGGCGGCTGGCGGTGGTCAGCTTCCACAGTCTCGAGGACCGGATGGTCAAGCGCTTCCTGCGCGCCGCCTCGGGCGGCCAGGCAGCCACCTCGCGCCACATGCCCGAGCGGCTCGACGATTTCCTCCCGACGTTCGAAAAGCCCGACAAGCCGGTCAAGCCGCTGCAGGGCGAGCTCGACCTCAACCCGCGCTCGCGCTCCGCGATCCTGCGCGCCGCGACTCGCACCGAAGCGCCGGCCAGAACGCAGGTCGGGGTCCCGGCATGATGGTCAACCGCTCCCACGTGAAGACCGCCGGTTGGGCCGCGGTCCTGCTCGGCTGCGCCAGCGCGGTGGCGATGCTGATGTTCAAGGTCAATGCGGTGCGTAGCGAAGTGCGCAACGCCGAAGAGCGCATCGTCGAGTTGCAGCGCGACAACCTCTATCTCGAAACCGAGTTCGAGACCCGCGCCAGCCAGCAGCAGCTCGCGGCGTTGAACCGGATGGAATTCGGCTATGTCGCGCCGGGGCCGGGTCAGTTCCTGCCCAATGAGCGCGCGCTCGCCGCCTTCGCCGAACCGCGCGCCGCGGGTGCGCCGCAGATGATCCGCGTGGCGCGTGGCGACATCGCGGATGTCGAACTCGCCTCCTTCTCGGGCGAAGTCGCCGAGGCGGTTGCCGACGACGAGCCCGAGGCGAAGCCGCGCGAAGAGAAGCCCACGGCCCAGCCGAGCTTCCAGCGCGCAGTGGTCGAGAAGGCCGAGGACGCTGCGAAGGAAAAGGCGCAGCCCAGCTTCGCCGCGCTGTTCGCAGACTACCGGCTCGACAAGGAAGCCTCCGAATGAGTGTGGCGCTGGGCGGGGTCGCGCAGGCATCGCCGGCGTTTCGCCTGCACCAGGAACGCCGCCGGGTGCTTTACCTCGCCAAGATTCGCGGCTTGTGGATCGCGCTGGTCTTCTTCGCCCTCGCGGTGGTCGCTCTGGCGCGCATTGCATGGCTCGGCGCGGTCGAGCCGGGCGCACAGCCGCTGTCGATGGCGCAGCGCCTCCTGCCGGAACGCGGCGAGATCGTCGACCGCAACGGCGTACCGCTCGCACGCGCCTTCCATGCCCGCGCGCTGTGGTACAACCCGCAGGCGATCGGCGATGGTGGCGCGCCGCTGGTCAAGTCGCCCGAGGCGGTCGCCAAGGCGCTTGCTGCGATCTTCCCCGAAGCCGACGAGGGCCGGCTGCTGCGCAAGCTCAAGTCGGGCAAGCCGACCTATCTCGCGCGGCGCATCCTGCCGCGGCAAATGGCGAAAGTGCACGCGCTGGGCGAACCCGCGCTCGAATACCCGCCCGAGAAGGAACGCTTCTATCCGCAGGGCTCGCTCGCGGCGCACGTGATCGGCTTCGTCGACGCCGACGGAGAGGGCAAGGTCGGGATGGAAGAGGCGCTGCAGGACCGGCTGCTCGATCCGGCCGGGCGCGGCGAACCCGTCGCATTGTCGATCGATGCGCGGGTGCAGGGCGCGCTCGAAGACGAGCTGATGGCGGGTATCGAAATGCACGAGGCGATCGGTGCGGCTGGCGTGATCCTCGACGTCGAGACCGGCGAGGTCCTGGCGCTCGCGTCCTTGCCCTCGTTCAACCCCAACCGGATCGATTCCGACGGCGCGCAGAACATCTTCAACCGCGTGACCAACCAGGTCTACGAGCTCGGCTCGACCTTCAAGCCGCTGTCGGTTGCGGCGGCGATCGAGGCGGGCACGGTCAAAAGCCTGGCGCGGCGCTATCCGGCGCGCGAGCCGCTCAAGGTCGGTCCGCACCGCATCCGCGACAGCCACGTGATCGGCGACAGCCTCAACGTGCCCGAAACGCTGATCCATTCCTCGAACATCGTCACCGCGCAGATCGCCGACGAGCTCGGCGTCGAGCGGCTCCAGAAGACGATGGTCGATCTCGGCATGTCGGTGCGTCCGGAAATCGAACTGCCGGCTCGCGGCCATCCGCTGTTCGAGACCAAGAAATGGTCGCGCATCCGCAACATGACCGTTTCCTACGGTCACGGAATCGCGGTTACCCCGCTGCACTTGGCCAGCGCCTATGCCGCGATGGTCAATGGCGGGATCTACCGCCCTGCCACGCTGATGAAACGCGCGCCCGGCGAATATGTCGAGGGTCGCCGCGTGTTCAGCCCCGCGACCTCGGCCAAGATGCGCCAGATGCTGCGGATGATCGTGGTCTACGGCACCGGACGCAAGGCCGACGCCGAAGGATTCCGGGTCGGCGGCAAGACCGGTTCGGCCGAAAAGCCGGGCAGCGGTGGATATCGCCGCACGAGCCTCGTATCGACCTTTGCAGCGGCGTTCCCGATGGATAGACCGCGCTACGTGATTATTGCGATGTTCGACGAGCCCACGGGCAATGCCTCCACCTACGGCCAGCGCACCGCCGGCTGGAATGCCGCGCCCGCGGTCGGCCGGATCGTCCCGCGGATCGGCCCGATGCTGGGCGTCGACCCCGATGCGACCCGCGATATCGACCTGTCCGACCTGAAACCCCTCGTCGTCACGGAGGGCTAGGCCATGCGTATCAGCCGTCTGTGCGAACGCGCCGGAATCGAATTTCCGGATGGTGCGGACGATGCCGAGGTCAATGCCTTCGCGATCGACCATCGCAAGGTCGCGCCGGGCACCGTGTTCGGCGCGTTCCAGGGCTACACGGTCAATGGCGAGGACTTCATCCCGCAGGCGATCGAGAGCGGCGCGATCGGGGTGATCGCGCGGCCCGAGGCCAAGGTCGAAGGCGCGCTCCACTTCGCCGACGACAAGCCGCGTCGCCTGTTCGCCCGGCTTGCCGGGGCGTTCTTCCGGCCGTTCCCCGAGACGATCGTCGCGGTAACCGGGACAAACGGCAAGACCTCGACCGCCGAGATGACGCGCCAATTGTGGCGCATGGCGGGCGAACGCGCGGCCTCGATCGGCACGCTGGGCGTCACGACTCCCGACGAAAGCGTTTCGACCGGGCTGACCACCCCCGACATCGTGACCTTCCTGTCGAACCTGCGCGGACTCGCGCGCGAGGGAACGACCCACGTTGCCTACGAGGCCTCCAGCCATGGCCTGTCGCAATATCGCAACGAGGGCGTGCCGGTGAAGGCGGCGGCGTTCACCAATTTCAGTCGCGATCACCTCGATTACCACGCCACGATGGAAGACTATTTCGAGGCCAAGATGCGGCTCGTCGAAAAGGTCCTCGATCCCGATGGTACGGCGGTGATCTGGGCCGACGATCCCAAATCGGCCGAGGTGATCGCGCGCGCGAAGGCGCGCGGTGTGAAGGTCATGACCGTCGGCGAGCAGGGCGAAGACATCGTGCTCGTGTCGCAGGCACCGACCGAGCTCGGGCAGGAAATCGTCGTCCGGCACGACGGGACCGAACGGAAGATCGCGCTGCCGTTGATCGGCGCCTACCAGGCCGCGAACGCGCTGACCGCAGCGGGGCTCGCACTCGCCACTGGCGGAAAGCCGGCGCAGGTGTTCGATGGGGTGGCAAGGTTGCAACCGGTCGCCGGGCGGCTCCAGCGTGCGGTGATCAGCCGCTCGGGCGCGCCCGCCTATGTCGACTATGCCCACACGCCCGATGCACTAGAAGCCGCGATCGCGGCGTTGCGACCGCACTGCAAGGGGCGGTTGACGGTCGTGTTCGGCGCGGGCGGCGATCGCGACCAGGGCAAGCGCGGTCCGATGGGTGAAGTCGCGGCGAAGGCCGCCGACCAGGTCATCGTGACCGACGACAATCCGCGCGGCGAGGACCCGGCGAGCATCCGGGCCGCGATTATGGAGGGCGCTCCGCAGGCGCGCGAGATCGGCGACCGGCGCGATGCGATCTGCACCGCGATCCGCGAGGCAACGCGCGGCGATATCGTGCTGATCGCGGGCAAGGGACACGAACAGGGCCAGGTGGTCGGCGCGGGCAAGGACGCACGCGTCCTCGCATTCGACGATGTCGACGTGGCGCGCGAATGTGCGGCGGAGGGATGATGGCGCACCCGGCGATCCTCGACTGGCCCGAACAGCCGTCCGACGACCTCCCGCTCGCGCTGTGGGATGCCGACGCGATTGCCTCGGCCACCGGCGGCACCGCGCATGGCAGCTTCCAGGTGTCCGGCGTGGAGATCGACAGCCGCGACGTGGGTGAGGGCGACCTGTTCGTCGCGCTCAAGGGCGCGGCAATGGATGGCCATCGATTCGTCGCGGGCGCGTTCGAACGCGGCGCGGCGGGCGTGCTCGTCTCTAAACCGGTCGACGGACCTCACGTGCTGGTGGACGATACGCAGGCCGCGCTCGAGGCGCTTGGTGCCGCGGCGCGTGCGCGAGCGGACATGCAGGTCGTCGGCGTCACCGGTTCGGTCGGCAAGACCTCGACCAAGGAGGCGTTGTTCGCCGCGCTCGACCGCGCCAGCCGCGGGGCGGCACATGCTTCGGTCAAGAGCTACAACAACCACACCGGCGTCCCGCTCTCGCTCGCGCGCACGCCCGCGCGAAGCCATTACGGCGTCTACGAAATGGGTATGAACCATGCGGGAGAGATCGCCGCGCTGACCACGCAGGTGCGGCCGCATGTCGCGCTGGTCACCGCGATCGCCCCCGCGCATATCGAGAACCTGGGCAGCGAGGAAAACATCGCGCGCGCCAAGGCGGAAATCTTCGAAGGGCTCGAACCGGGCGGGATCGCGATTGTCCCCGCCGACAGTCCGCATGCCGAATTGCTCGCCGGGGCGGCGCAAGCGGTCGGAGCCAGCGTGACCACCTTCGGTCTCGAGAGCGCCGCTGACATCAAGCTCCTCGAAAGCGTGACGACGCGCGATGGCGGGTCGCTCCTGACGGTCCAGGTGCGCGACCGACGACTGTGCTTCACGATCGGCAATCCGGGGCGACACTGGGTCTCCAACGCGCTGGCGGTGATCGCGGCCTGCGATGCGCTGGGCGCCGATCTCGGTGCGGCGGGTCTCGCGCTCGCCGAACTGCAGGGACTGCCGGGGCGCGGCGAGCGGCACGTCCTCCCGGTCGAAGGCGGCGAAGCGCTGCTGATCGACGAAAGCTACAACGCAAATCCGACCTCGATGCGCTCCGCGCTCGCGCTGCTCGGTGCGGTCGACGCAGACCGCCGGATCGCGGTGCTCGGCGCAATGGGCGAGTTGGGCGATCATTCGGACCGGTTCCACGCCGAGTTACTCGAGCCGATCCTCTCCGCACAGGTAGACCAGGCGATCCTGGTCGGGCCAGCGATGCGGCCGTTGGCCGAACGGCTGGGGACAGGCGAGGTCTCCGACCTTGGCAAAATGCCCCGCTTCACCCATTGCGACGATGCTTCCGCGGCGCAGGCGGCGCTCGACGAAATCGGTCTCGCCAATCGCGACGCGGTGCTGGTGAAAGGCTCGAATTCGGTCGGCCTGGCCGCGCTGGTCGCCGACCTGGTCGATGCGCCGGCCGATGGGGACTGACAGATGCTTTTCTTACTCGCCGAGTGGTTCGATTTTCCCGGCGCTGCCAATCTTATCCGTTACCAGACGTTCCGCGCCGGCGCGACGCTGTTCACCGCGCTGATCATCGGCCTGATCATCGGGCCGAAATTCATCGCCATGTTGCGCGTGCGGCAGGGCAAGGGCCAGCCGATCCGCGACGACGGGCCGCAGAGCCACCTCGCCAAGAAGGGCACGCCGACGATGGGCGGGCTGATGATCCTGATCAGCCTGACCGTGTCGATGCTGCTATGGATGGATCTCGCCAACCCGTTCGTGTGGGCCTGCCTCGCGGTCACGCTGGGCTTCGGCCTGATCGGCTTCATGGACGACTTCGACAAGGTAACGAAGAGCCATCATGCAGGGGTTTCCGGCAAGGTGCGACTCCTGCTGGAATTCATCATTGCCGGTATCGCGGTGTGGCTGATCGTGAGCAAGATCGACACCAATCTCTACATTCCGTTCCTGCCGAGTACCTATGTCCCGCTCGGGCCACTTTATTACGTCTTCGCCGCGGTGGTGATCGTGGGGGCGGGCAATGCCGTGAACCTCACCGACGGGCTCGATGGCCTCGCCACCATGCCGGTCATCATCGCTGCGGGCGCCTTCGCGGTAATCGCCTATCTCGCCGGCCGCGTCGACTATGCCGAATATCTCGGCATCCCCTATGTCGAGGGCGCGGGCGAGCTCGCGATTCTGTGCGCGGGGATCATGGGGGCGGGGCTCGCCTTCCTGTGGTTCAACGCCCCACCTGCCGCGGTCTTCATGGGCGATACCGGTAGCCTCGCTTTGGGCGGCGCGCTCGGCGCAATCGCGGTCGCGAGCCATCACGAGATCGTGCTCGGCATCGTCGGCGGGCTGTTCGTGCTCGAGGCCGTGTCGGTGATCGTCCAGGTCTTCTGGTTCAAGCGCACCGGCAAGCGCGTGTTCCGCATGGCGCCGATCCACCACCATTACGAGCAGATGGGCTGGAGCGAGAGCACGGTCGTGATCCGCTTCTGGATCGTCGCCATCGTCCTCGCACTGATCGGCCTGTCCACGCTGAAACTCCGGTGAAGGCGGATCGCGCCTTCGCAAGCAAGCGCTACGCCGTGCTCGGGCTTGCGCGCTCGGGTCGCGCAACCGTGCAAATGCTGGTCGACAGCGGGGCCGAGGTGACCGCCTGGGACAGCCGCGAGGAACCGCGCCAGCAGGTGCCCGACGGGGTCACGCTCGCCGATCCGCTCATGATCGACCTCAAGGGGTTCGACGGCGTGGTCGTCTCGCCCGGCGTGCCGCTCAACCGCCACCCGATCGTCGCCGCGGCCCAACGCGCGAACGTGCCGCTGATCGGCGATATCGAGCTGTTTGCGCAGATGCGCGACGAGCTTCCGCCGCACCGCGTCGTCGGGATTACCGGGACCAACGGCAAGTCGACCACCACCGCGCTGGTCCACCACCTGTTCGAACAGGCGGGCGTGCCGAGCCTGATGGGTGGCAATATCGGCAAGCCGATCCTCGGCGAGGATGCGCTCCCCGCGCACGGGGTCTACGTGCTCGAATTGTCGAGCTACCAGATCGATATCACGCAGACGCTGTCGTGCGACGTCGCGGCCTTGCTCAACATCACGCCCGACCATCTCGATCGTTATGCCGATTTTGCCGATTATGCAGGCGCCAAGGCACGACTGTTCGCGATGCAGGACGCCGATCGCCACGCTGTGTTCGGAATGGGCGATGCGCAGACGTGTGCGGTGGCCGTGCGCGAGCGGGCGCGCCGCGGCGAGGCGCTGGTGCACGAGGTCGAGGGAGCCGGGCTGGCGCATTTGCAGCATGACTGGCCCTCGCTGCAGGGACCGCACAACCTCCAGAACGTCGCGGTCGCGGTGGCGATCTGCGAGATCGTCGGCCTGACACCCGAACAGTGGCTTCCGGCGCTCAAGACATTTCCCGGCCTGCCGCATCGGATGGAACGGGTCGCCGAGCATCGCGGCGTGACTTTCGTCAATGACAGCAAGGCGACCAATCCGGCCAGTGCCGCACCCGCGCTCGCCGCCTTTCCGCCCGATCCTGCGCCGCGAATCCACTGGATATGCGGCGGCCTGCCAAAGGGCGACCGGCTCGATGAATGCGAACAGTATTTCGGCTACGTGAAGGCGGCGTACACGATCGGCGATGCCGGCCCTCGTTTCGCCGAGCTGCTCGCGTCCCATACCGATGTGACGCGTTCCGAAATGCTCGGCGACGCGGTGCGTGCGGCGATGGCGGCGGCGGATGAGGGCGATGTGGTTCTGCTCGCACCTGCCTGTGCAAGCTTCGACCAGTTCCGCGACTACGAAGCGCGCGGCGATGCCTTCCGCCAGATCGTGACGGCGCTGATCGAAGACCATTCGGAGGTCGCGTTGTGACCGAGATGTCGTCGCTCAGCCCCCAGCGCGGAAAGCTGCCGGTCGCCCGCCCTCGTTCGCGGATCGAGGAACTCGCCGTCTGGTGGCGAGAAGTCGACAAGTTCCTGCTCGGATTGATCGTCGCGCTCGCCGGGATCGGGATCGCGGCGGTGGCGGTGGCATCGCCCGCGACCGCGGCGGACCTGTCCACTGCGAGCGAACGGCTCGATCCGCTGCACTTTCTCTATCTCCACCTGCGCTGGCTGGTGGTCGGCTTCGCGGCGATGATCTTCGTTTCGATGCAATCCAAGCGCGACGTGCGGCGCGGTGCGCTGCTCGCGGCGGCGGGGTTTACCGGCCTGCTGCTGCTGGTCCCGATCGCCGGATACGAAGTCAACGGGGCGCAGCGCTGGATCCGGCTCGGCATGGGCGTCCAGCCGGCCGAGTTCCTCAAGCCCGCCTTCGCGGTCGCGCTCGCCTGGGTGCTGAGCTGGCGCCTGAAAGATCCCGGCATTCCTGTGGTCGGATTGGCGGTCGCCTATTTCGGGCTGATCGCGGCGCTGCTGATGATGCAGCCCGATTTCGGCTCGACGGTGTTGTTCGGCGGCGTACTCGGCGTGTTGATTCTCGTTTCGGGCGTACCGTTCCAGCGCTTCGCGATGTTCGGCGGCGCAGCCTTGGGTGCGCTGGCGCTCGTTCTCCTGCTTTACGAGAACGGGCGGAACCGCATCCTCGCCTTTTTCTCCGGCGGGACCGAGTTCGACCAGGTCGATCTTGCCGCGCGCACGCTCCGGGCGGGCGGCTGGCTCGGCACCGGGCCGTTCATGGGCGAACGCAAGATGGCGCTGCCCGAAGCGCATACCGACTATATCTTCTCGGTGATCGGCGAGGAATTCGGGCTGGTGACCTGCGGCATCGTCATCCTGGTCTATCTTGCGCTCGTGATCCGGATCCTCTCGCGCGTGGCCGACGAGGAGGACCTGTTCGCGGTGCTCGCATCGACCGGGCTGGTCGCGCTGGTCGGGGGTCAGGCCTTCATCAACATCCTCGTCAACCTCCAGCTGTTCCCTTCCAAGGGGATGACGCTGCCGCTGATTTCCTATGGCGGCTCCTCGACCATCGCGCTTTTCCTGGCGCTCGGAATGTTGCTCGCACTCACGCGGCGAAATCCCTATCTGAGCCGCGAAGGGCCGCTATGGGCCGATCGGGGAGACGACGCTTGACCACCGCCAACCGCCATTTCGTTCTCGCCGCCGGGGGGACCGGGGGACATTTGATTCCCGCCTTCGCGCTCGCCGACGAATTGCATGCGCGCGGCCATCACGTCGCGCTGGTCACCGACGAACGCGGCGACGCGATCCCGGGCAAGCCCGATTATCTCGAAACGCATGTCGTCCCCGCCGGGCGCTTCTCGAAGAACCCGATCCAGCTCATCAAGGGGATTCGCGCGGTTCTGGCAGGGCGCAAGATGGCGCTGAGGCTGTTCGAAAGCTTCGAACCCACCGCGGTGGTCGGGTTCGGAGGCTATCCCTCGCTCCCGACCCTGCTGGCTGCGCGCAAGGCGAAGGTCCCGGCGGTGCTGCACGAACAGAACGCCGTGCTCGGCCGCGTCAATCGCCTGCTCGCGGGCGGGGTCGATGCGATCGCGACCAGCTACCGGGAGACCCGGCGGCTCGACGACAAGCATCGCTACAAGGTCGAACTGACCGGCAACCCGGTGCGCAAGGAAGTGCTCGCGCTGCGCGACGAACCGTTTCCCCCGGTGTCCGAAGACAGCCTGCTGCGTGTGCTGGTGACCGGCGGCAGCCAGGGTGCGCGAATCCTGTCCGAGGTCGTGCCCGATGGCCTGGCCATGCTTCCCAATGCGCTCCGCAGCCGGTTGCAGGTGGTCCAGCAATGTCGCCCCGAAGATATCGAGGCGGTGCGCGAACGCTATGCCAGCCACGAGATTCCGGCGGAGCTCGGCACGTTCTTCGAGGACATGCACGAGCGGCTGGCGCGCGCGCACCTGTTTATCGGGCGTGCGGGCGCCTCGACCATCGCCGAACTCACCACGGTGGGGCGACCGGCGATCCTTGTCCCGCTGCCGATCGCGACCGACGACCACCAGGCCGTCAATGCACGCGAAATGGTCAAGGCTGGCGGGGCGCGCGCGATCCGGCAGGAAAATTTCGTTGCCAAGGAGCTGGCCAAACAGATCAAGGCGCTGGCCGAACGCCCCGATGCGCTGGCCAACGCCGCCCATGCCGCGTGGAATTGCGGCCATCCCAAGGCCGCACAGAAGCTTGCCGACCTCGTCGAGGGGTTCGGCGGTGCGCCGTTGATGGACGTGATCCGCATGGGAGACAGCACCGAAAGAGAGGTTTCGGGCGAAATGCAGGGAGCGGGGGCATGAGCGGCGCGGGCAATTTGCCGATGGGCGGCATGCGCGATATCGGCACGATCCATTTCGTCGGGATCGGCGGGATCGGCATGTCGGGCATCGCCGAGGTCATGCACAATCTCGGCTACAGCGTACAGGGCTCGGACATCGCCGAGAGCGCGCGTGTGGTCTCGTTGCGCGATGCGGGAATCCCCGTCGCGATCGGCCATTCGCCCGACAATCTGGGCGATGCGGCGGTGGTGGTGACTTCGACCGCGGTGAAGCGCACCAATCCCGAAGTCGCCGCCGCGCTGGAGAAGCGTATCCCCGTGGTCCGCCGCGCCGAAATGCTCGCCGAGCTGATGCGCCTGAAGCGCACGGTCGCCGTCGCGGGCACCCACGGCAAGACCACGACCACCAGCATGATCGCCGCGCTGCTCGATGCGGGCGGGGTCGACCCGACCGTGATCAATGGCGGGATCATCAACCAGTACGGCTCGAACGCCCGGCTCGGCGATAGCGACTGGATGGTTGTCGAAGCCGACGAGAGTGACGGCAGCTTCCTGCGGCTCGACGGGACGATCGCGGTCGTCACCAATATCGATCCCGAGCACCTCGATCACTACGGCGGCTTCGATGCGGTCAAGAAGGCGTTCGTCGAGTTCATCGAGAACGTCCCGTTCTACGGAGCGGCGATGCTGTGCGTCGACCATCCCGAGGTCCAGAACATCATTCCGATGGTGCGCGATCGCCGCGTGGTGACCTACGGTTTCTCCGCGCAGGCCGATGTGCGCGGCCAGAACATCCGCCCGACCGCGACCGGCAATCGCTTCGACGTGGTGATCCGAGACCGCGATGGCAGCGAGCGCACGATCAGCGATATCGACCTGCCCATGTCGGGGCGGCACAATGTCCAGAACGCGATCGCCGCGGTCGCCGTGGCCGCCGAGATGGGCTGTGCGGACGAATATATCTGCAACGGCTTCGACCAGTTCGGCGGGGTCAAGCGACGCTTTACCAAGGTCGGCGAGGTGGCCTGCGAGGGCGGCAGTGCGACGGTGATCGACGATTACGGCCATCACCCGGTCGAGATCCGGGCCGTCCTTTCCGCCGCCCGCGAGAACGTCGCCGCGGCGGGCGAGGGCGGACGCGTGATTGCGGTGTGCCAGCCCCACCGCTACACCCGCCTGCGCGACCTGATGGGAGATTTCCAGGGCGCCTTCAACGATGCCGACATGGTGTTCGTGACCCCAGTCTACGAGGCGGGCGAGGACCCGATCGAGGGCGTCGACGCCGCCGCGCTGGTCGCTGGCTTGCGCGATCGCGGTGCGCGGGCGGCCGAGGAAGTCGCCGACGAAGAGGCGCTCGCGACCCGACTGGCCGAGGAAGTGCGCGCGGGCGACCTCGTGGTCTGCCTCGGCGCCGGAGACATCACCAGGATCGCTGCCGGGCTGGCGGACGCGATCGAGGAGCGAAAAGACAAGTGATCGATCAGCCCGACGACTGGAAAGGCGAATGCTCGAACGACGCCCCCGATTGCACGAGCGACGAGGCGATGGTCGCGCGCGTGCCCGAAAGCGCGGCACGCGGCTCGCTGACCAAATGTGCGCCGCTTGCCAAGCTGGTCTGGTTCAAGAGCGGCGGCACGGCCGACTGGCTGTTCGAACCCGCTGACCTCGATGACCTCCGCACCTTCCTCTCGCGGCTCGACCCAGCCGTGCCGGTGATGCCGCTCGGGCTTGGCTCGAACCTGATCGTGCGCGACGGCGGGGTCCCCGGCGTGGTGATCCGCCTCGGCAAGCCGTTTTCGGGCTGCGAGATCGAGGACGGCAACGTGGTCAGGGCGGGCGGCGGTACGCCCGGTATCCTCGCCGCATCCTCGGCCCGCGATGCGGGGATTGCGGGGCTCGAGTTCATGCGCGGCATCCCCGGCACGGTTGGCGGTTTCGTGCGAATGAACGGCGGCGCCTATGGCCGCGAAGTGGCCGACGTGCTGGTCGATTGCACCGTGGTGATGCGCAATGGCGACAGCATGGTCCTTCCGGCCGAGGCGCTGCGCTATTCCTATCGCCATTCCGAACTGCCCGACGGCGCGGTGGTCGTTTCTGCCCGCTTCAGGGGCGAGCCGGGCGATCCCGAGGAGATCGGCGCGGAAATGGACCGGATCGCCGAAGCGCGCGAGCAATCGCAGCCGCTGCGGACCAAGACCGGCGGTTCGACCTTCAAGAACCCCGAAGGCGGGAAGGCGTGGCAATATGTCGACGCCGCCGGTTGTCGGGGCCTGACCATGGGCGGAGCGCAGGTGAGCGAAAAACACACCAATTTCCTGATCAATACCGGCGATGCGACCAGTGCCGATATCGAGGGGCTGGGCGAGGAAGTCCGCCGCCGCGTGCGCGCCGACAGCGGCGTCGACCTCGAATGGGAAATCCAGCGCGTGGGGCGGCCATGACTGATCTGCCCCGTCTCCACGTCGCCGTCCTGATGGGCGGCTGGGCGAACGAGCGCCCGGTGTCGCTGATGAGCGGGGAGGGCGTCGCCAAGGCGCTCGAAGCCAATGGGCACACGGTCACGCGGATCGACATGGATCGGCAGGTCGCGGCGCGCATAGCCGAGGCCGCACCCGATGTCGTCTTCAACGCGCTTCACGGCGTGCCGGGCGAGGATGGCAGCGTGCAGGGCATGCTCGACCTGATGGGCATCCCCTATACCCACGCGGGTCTCGCCGCCTCGGTCATCGCGATCGACAAGCAGCTGACCAAGCAGGCGCTGGTACCGCACGGCATTCCGATGCCCGGCGGGCGCATCGTCAAGAGCGCCGAGGTGCACGAGCGCGATCCGCTGCCGCGCCCCTACGTCCTCAAGCCGGTGAACGAGGGCAGCTCGGTCGGCGTGGCGATCGTCACCGACGAAAGCAATTACGGCAATCCGATCGCGCGTGATGCGAAGGGTCCGTGGCAGGATTTCCGCGAACTGCTCGCCGAGCCGTTCATTCGCGGGCGCGAACTCACCGTCGCGGTGCTCGACGATGGCACGGAAGCGCGCGCGCTCACCGTGACCGAGTTGAAGCCCAAGGCGGGCTTCTACGATTTCGATGCCAAGTACACCGACGGGCTGACCGAGCACGTCTGCCCCGCCGAAATCCCCGAGCGGATCGCCGAACTTTGCAAGGCGCACGCGCTTTCCGCGCATCGCCTGCTGGCCTGTCGCGGCACCAGCCGCACCGATTTCCGTTGGGACGACGAGCAGGGCGAAGACGGTCTGTTCGTGCTCGAAACCAACACCCAGCCGGGCATGACGCCTTTGAGCCTCGTGCCCGAACAGGCGCGGCATTGCGGCATCTCCTACGAGGAACTGGTCGAGGCGATCCTCGCCGAAGCCTGGAGCCGCCAGTCGGCGGAGGTGGAGCGGGCCGATGGCTAGGGTCAAGCGCAAGGCTACACCCGCGCGCACCACGGCGCGGCGCAAGAACACGCGCGCCAAGGCGAGCGCGGCGCGCAGGAAATCGGCCTCGGTGCTCGATACCGCACTGGGCGCGATCCCGCTCAGCCAGAAACAATGGCAGGGCGTGTTCGCGGCGCTGATCATCGCCGGCGGGCTGGCGCTGGCCTGGACCGTCGCGGTCGCGGCGGGTGTTCCGACCATGGCGCGCCACCAGGTCGCGGTCATCGCCCACGACGCCGGGTTCGAAGTGATCCGGGTCGACGTGCGCGGAACCGACAACCTCAACGAGCGGCGCGTCTACGACCGGGTGCTCGATCTCGAGCAGCGCGCATTGCCGCTGGTCGATCTCGACATGCTGCGCGAAGACCTGCTGACCCTCCCCTGGGTCGAGGATGCGCGCGTGTCGCGCCAGCTGCCCGATACGCTGGTGGTCGATATCGTCGAACGAGAACCGGTCGCGGTCCTCCGCAAGGCCGACCGGTTGGTGCTGGTCGACAGCGAAGGACGTGAACTCGATGTCGTGAGCCGCAAGGAGGCGGAGGATTACCTGATCCTCGCCGGGGCGGGCTCGGCTGAGCGGATCCAGCCGCTCGAACGCCTGCTGCAATCCGCGCCTGCGCTGCGCCCGCAGATCGCCGAGGCCGAATGGATCGGCAATCGTCGCTGGAACGTCCATTTCAAGACCGGGCAGGTGCTCGCGCTGCCCGAGGGCGAGCGACCCGCCTCGACCGCGCTGATCGAATTCGCCCAGCTCGACGGGCGCAACCGCCTGTTGGGGGGCAAGGCGACCAGTTTCGACATGCGCAACCCGCCACGCATCTACCTGCGCGAACCCGGCCGCGCCGAGCGTGCGCTCGAGGAGAAAGAGGAATAATGGCCGCGCCCAAACCGGGCCGCGTGATCGGCGCGGTCAATCTCGGCAGTTTCCGCGTTTCGGCGCTCGTCGCGCAGGTCGGCGAGGGCGGCGAGGTGACCGTGCTCGGCGCGCATCACCGCAAGGCCGACGGGTTTCGCCGCGGCTACGTGGTCGACATGAACGCCGCGAGCGCCGCCGTGCGCCACGTGATCGACCGCGCCGAACAGATCGCCGAGCGCAGCGTGCGCGAGGTCTGGGTTGGGTGTTCGGGTGCCGGCCTGCGCAGCGAGATCGTGCCCGCCGAGTGCGAGATCGGCGGACGCCGGGTCGAGGGCGAGGACGTCGAGACGCTGCTGCTGCTCGCGCGCGAGCGGATCGGGCGCGATCGCGGTCAGCTGCTCCACGCCCAGCCGGCGCTCTACACGATGGACGACGCGCAGGGCGTGCTCGACCCGGTCGGCATGCATGCCGAGCAGCTCGGCGTCCACGTCCACGCCGTGCTCGCCGATCCGGCGCCGATCCGCAACATGCGCGAAGTCGTCCAGAATGCGCATTACGACGTAGCCGGGATCGTCGCCTCGCCGATCGCCGCGGCGCAGGCCTGTCTTACCGAGGAGGAGCTCGACCTCGGCTGCGCGCTGGTCGAATTCGGCGGAGAAGTGACCACCATCGCGTTGTTTTCGCGCGGAAAGCCGGTCGGCCTGCAGACCATCACCTGGGGCTCGGCCGACATGACCGAGGCGATCGCCTCAAGCTTCGGCATTCGCCGCGGGCAGGCCGAGCGGTTGAAATGCGTCCACGGTTCGGCGCTCGCCTCGCTCGCCGACCACAAGGAAATGCTGCCGATCGTCGGGCTCGAGGCCGAAGGCGACGCGGGCGAGGAGGCCGGCACCATCGCCCGCGCCGATCTCGTTGCCGTCGTCGGGCAGGAATTGGCGCGTTTCACCGCCGATGTCGGGGCCGCACTGAAGCGCATGGGCGGCAATGCCGGGGCGGGTCGGCAGATCGTGCTCACCGGCGGCGGTTCGGAACTGGCGGGGATCGCCGATTACATGCAGGGCGCGCTGGGACGCCCCGTTCGACTGGGCAAGCCGGGCTTCGTGCGCGGCATGGCGGAAGCGCATTCGGGGCCCGGATTCGCGACGCTCGCGGGCCTCGCCCTCCATGCCGCGAACCCGCCGATGGACCTTCGGGCCCTGCGCGGAGGCGGCGAAAGCAGCGGGGGCAGCGGCCCGCTGGGCATGGCGAAACGCATCTGGCGCATCATGAAGGACGGATTCTAGGCGATTCCCCTGCTTGAGACAGTGGATTAGTCGCCGATATGTTTTGGAACAGCACATGGCATTGTGCCATTGCTATGAGTGAATACCCCCTGGTGAGAGCTGCGTGCTTTCAGGAGAGAATGGAATGAGCATCAATATCGCCCCGGCAGACATGGACGAACTGCGTCCTCGCATCGTCGTCATCGGCGTGGGCGGCGCGGGCGGCAACGCGATCACCAACATGATCGATGCCGATATCGAGGGCGTCGACTTCGTCTACGCGAACACCGACGCACAGGCGCTCAACAGCTCCGTCGCCGAAACCCGCATCCAGCTCGGTCCCGAACTGACCAAGGGGCTGGGCGCGGGCGCGCGGCCCGAAGTCGGCCGTGCTGCGGCGGAAGAAACGATCGAGGAAATCGAAAAGGCGCTCGAAGGCGTCAACATGGTCTTCATCGCGGCCGGCATGGGCGGCGGCACCGGCACCGGCGCCGCACCTGTGATCGCCGAAACCGCGCGCAAGATGGGGATCCTCACTGTCGGCGTGGTGACCAAGCCCTTCCTGTTCGAAGGCACGCGGCGCATGCGCTCGGCCGAACAGGGGATCGACCAGCTGCAGGACCATGTCGACACGCTGATCGTCATCCCCAACCAGAACCTGTTCCTCGTCGCCAAGGCCGAGACGACCTTCAAGGAAGCGTTCCAGCTTGCCGACGAGGTGCTGCAGCAGGGCGTCCGCTCGATCACCGACCTGATGGTGATGCCCGGCCTAATCAACCTCGACTTCGCCGACATCCGCTCGGTGATGCAGGAAATGGGCAAGGCCATGATGGGCACCGGCGAAAGCGAGGGCGAAAGCCGCGCGCTCGAAGCGGCCGAAATGGCGATCGCCAATCCGCTGCTCGACGGCGTCTCGATGCAGGGCGCCCGCGGGGTCATCATCTCGATCATCGGCGGCGAGGACATGCGCCTGCTCGAAGTCGACGAGGCCGCCAACCACATCCGCGAGCTCGTCGATCCCGATGCCAACATCATCTGGGGCTCGGCGTTCAACCCCGACCTCGAAGGCAAGATCCGCGTCTCGGTCGTGGCGACCGGGATCGACGGCCATGTCGCGGGCGCGCATGACGGCGGTCGTGCGGCGCGTACCCCGTCGCCGGCGTCCCGCGTGCCCGAGCCGGTCAAGAAGGAACCGGTGCCCGAACCCGAGATCACCTACGAAGCGCCCGAACCGCAGGAGGCCTCGCCCGAGCCCGCCGATGCCGGGTTCGGCGACTCCCCGCTCGCACGCCGTGGCGAGGCGAAACCGGTCGACGACCTCGACACCAATGAGGGCTTCGACGGCGGCGATGATTATTCCGGCGCGTCGGACGACGCGGTGCCGCCACCGGCCGACGACAGCGGCTACACCGCGCCCGGAGAAGACCATGGCTTCTCCGACGACGAGGACGAACCGCTCGACCTGTCACTCGATTTCGCCGAGGACGAGGAAGGCGAAGACGACGTCAACGAGGATGCCTATGCCGACCTGACCGGCGGTGGTCTTCCGCGCATGCCCAATAGCATCGACGAGGTCGAGGACGAGGGCGAAGACGAATTGCTGCTCGACGCCTCGCGGCTCGCCGAATGCCGCGATGACGAGGCGGGCACGCCGTCCCCAGCTCCCGAACCCGCACCGTCCGCCGCCGACGGCCTCGGCGGGACCTCGGCAGGTGGGGCCCCGGCCCAGCCTTCGGGCGGTCCGCCAGTTCCGGGCGGTGGCAGCACGCTGTTCGAACGCATGGCCAACCTGTCGCGCGGCGGGGGCAAGTCCTCGTCGGAACCGGAAAAGGGCGCGGGGGAAGACGAGGAGGAGGACGACAATGGCGCCGTCAATATTCCGCGCTTCCTCGGTCGCCAGAACAACCAGTAAGCCGCTGCGCACGACGCTCGCCGCGCTGGCCTGTGCCGGGGCGGCACTGGTCCTGCCTGTCGCCATCCAGGCGCAGGAAGTCGTCCAGCGACTTCCGAGCGCCGAGGAGCGCGCGCTCACCGAAGCCCTGCAGACATTGGCGCGCAACCCGAACGAACGGCGCGCGCTGCTGACGGCCGGGCGCTCGGCGCTGGCGCTGGGCGATACCGACGCGGCGCTGGGTTTCTTCTCGCGCCTGCGCGATCTCGATCCGGGCAGCAGCGACGCGCTGGCGGGGTTGGCAGCGGTCCAGGTCCGGCGAAACGAGCCGGTGCTGGCGCTCAGCCTGTTCGATAATGTCGGGGACGACGCGCTGCGCGATCTCTCGATCGTCGCCGAACGCGGGCTGGCCTATGACCTGGTCGGCGACCAGGCCCGCGCGCAGGCGATCTATCGCGAGGCCCTCGCCGTGACCCGTTCGGAGGAACTCGTCCGGCGGCTGTCGCTCAGCCAGGCGATCGCGGGCGATCGTGAAGCCTCCGAAGCCACCCTGCTGCCGCTGTTGCAACGACAGAACAAGGCGGCATGGCGGACGCGCGCCTTCGCGCTGGCGATCCTCGGCGCGAGCGACGAGGCGGTCACGGTCGCCAATGCGGTCATGCCCGCCGGGCTCGCGCGCGAGATGGAGCCATTCCTGCGGATCATGCCGCGGTTGACAGCCGCCCAGCAAGCGGCGGCCGCCAATCTCGGACAGTTTCCGCGCTCGAGCCAGATCGGTCGCGATACGCCCGAGATCGCGGCCTATGTCCGCAGCCCGCAATCGGCGGCGCAGGGGCGGCGACAGCCCGGTGACGGCCTGGTGCCGCAGGGCCAGCCCTTCGGGCCGGATGCAGGAACGACGCAGGCCAGCCGCCCCGAGCCAGCGGACGCAGTCACGCGCGACAGCGATGGTGAAGTGCTTGCCCGGCAGGCGACGACGCTGCGCGATCGCCAGTCTCGAACAGCGGTCCCGCGCGAACGTACCGATTCGGCGCCAGCGGCAGATCCGGCTCCGTCGAACCCGGAGACGCGTGCAGGCGAAGTCTCGCGCTCCACCCTGCCGACACAGGAGCAGGGCGCCGCGGCGCCGGTCGAGCAGCCGGTGCAGCCAAGCGCGGGATTCGACCTGTCGCAGGTGCCGTCGACGACGCGCGAAGAGCCGATTGCTGAACCCGAACCCGATTTCGCCAGCGCATTCGGCGATTTCGCGAGGCCGACGGTCGATCCGGATGCGTCGGAGGGCGGGGTCGACGTGACCGGGATCGAACCTGCGCGCCCGCAGCCCGAAGACCCCCCGCCGCCACCGAACCCCGCGCGAATCTGGGTCCAGCTCGGAATCGGTCGCGACGTCGATGCGCTGGCCTTCGACTGGCGCCGGCTCCAGCGACGCCATTCGCAGCTCGAGGGCCGCGATGGCTATCGAGCTGGGCTGGGCCAGACCAACCGGATGGTAACTGGCCCCTTCGCGTCGCGCGCGGAGGCCATGGACTTGGTTAATGCGCTCAAGGAAGCGGGGCATGACAGCCTTGTCTGGCGGTCCGAAGATGGCGAGGAAGTGATCCTCCTGCCCGACCGTTGAGCTGCTCCGTGGATTGCGACGCAGGGTAGTTATCCCCAGTTCCTGCCGGGCTTTTCCACAGCGATACCACAGGCTTATCGAGTTATACGCAGCTGCGAGTCCGGCGCACATTGCTCCCGGGAGTCATGGCGATTCATAAGGGCGCCCATGGACATGAGGGAAGCATGGGTACGGTAAACGCAATCACGGCCACCGAGGATGCCGCACCGGTCGAAATGCTCGCGGCGCTGTTCGAAGCCCATGGCTGGCCCTTCGAGCTGACCCAGGAAAACGAGATCGCGGGTGAGATCCGCGGCAGTTGGACGACCTACCAGCTGCGCGGCGTGTGGCGGCGCGACGATCATGTCCTGCAATTGCTCTGCCTGCCCGAAGTGCGCGTGCCGCAGGAAAAGCGGGTGGCCGTGTTCGAGCTTCTGGCGATGGTCAACGAACAGCTCTGGCTCGGCCACTTCGACATCTGGTCGAATGGCGGAATGCTGCTCTACCGCCACGGGCTGATGCTCGGCGACGACGGATTGCTCAGCCTGGCCCAGGCCAAAGCCGCGGTCGAGGCGGCGGTGGCCGAATGCGACCGGTTCTATCCCGCCTTCCAGTTCGCGCTGTGGGGCGACAAGGAACCGGCAGAAGCGCTGGCCAATGCAATGGTGGACGCAGCGGGCGAAGCCTAATAGGCGCAATGCCCATGGAGGCATCGCGCAATGTTTGAACGTATCCTTGTCTGCGGTTTCGGCAACATGGCCTCGGCTATGGTCGAAGGCTGGATCGCGGGCGGAATCCCGCCGCACCACTTCACGATCTACAACCCGCGCCCGAAAACGGTGCCGCAGGGGACCAAGCTGGTCACCGATATCCCGCCCACGCCCTTCGACGCGCTGGTGCTGGGGTTCAAGCCGCACATGCTCGCCGACGTCGCGCCCAAGCTGGGCCCGGCTTCGAACGGCGCGACGATCATCTCGATCCTCGCCGGGGTCGACCTCGATTCGCTGCGCAAGGCCTTTCCCAATGCGGGCAAGGTGATCCGCCTGATGCCGAACCTCGCCTGTGCGCTGGGCAAGTCGCCGATCGCGCTGGCAGGCCGCAGCCTGACCGAAAAGCAGCGCGAAGCCGTCGAGCAGCTGGCCAAGCCGCTCGGCCCCTTCGCTTGGGTCGATGAGGAAAACTACGAGCTGACCACCGCGCTGGGCGGTTCGGGCCCGGCTTTCGTCTACCGCTTCATCGATGCGATCGCAGGAGCGGCGACCGATCTCGGGCTCGATCGCGAGGAAGCCGACAAGCTGGCGCTCGCCATGGTCGACGGGGCGACCCAGCTGGCGGTGAATTCGCGGCACTCGCCGGGTGAGCTGGCCAAGCGGGTCGCGAGCCCCGGCGGCATGACGCAAAAGGGCATGGACGTGCTCGACGAGCGCGATGCACTGCGCAACCTGCTCCGCGACACGCTCGCCGCCGCGCGCGACCGGGGCACCGAAATGGCGGAAGAAGCGCGTAAATCGGGTAAGTGACGCGCACGGTCGCGGCGACCGATTACGCTTGAAATTAAGCCGATGGATGCCGATATTGTCGGCACAAGTCAGCGCCTATGGTGGCGCGGACGGGATAGGAGTTCGACGAATGGCCGATTGGAACGACCAGCGCACCGGCGTCGGTTACGGAACCGGCATCGACAGCGCCTCGGTGCCGAGCACCGTGCGCGACACGGGGCTGCGCAAGCACATGCTCTCGATCTACAACTACATGACCTCGGGCGTGCTGCTCTCGGGGATCATTGCGCTCGTCTTCGCCCAAGGCGGCGAGAATTCGATGGCCGCGCAATTGTTCACGAGTGGCGGTATCCTGGCCTGGATCGTGATCTTGTCGCCGCTGGCGATCGTGTTTGCGATGAGCTTGGGCGCCAATCGCTTCTCGGCAGGTGCCTTGCAGGCGATGTTCTGGGGTTTCGCGACCCTGATGGGTATATCTCTGTCGACGATCTTCCTCGTCTACACGAGTGAATCCATCGCGCTGACCTTCTTCGCGACTGCGGCCGCCTTCGCCGGCCTCAGCCTGTTCGGCTACACCACCAAGAAGGACCTGTCGGGCTTCGGCACCTTCCTGATCATGGGCGTGGTCGGACTGCTCGTTGCGATGCTGCTCAACATCTGGTTGCAGTCGAGCGGTCTCGCCATGGCGATCAGCGCGATCGGCGTGCTGATCTTCGCGGGCCTCACCGCCTACGATACGCAGCGACTGAAGGCGCAGTACATGCATGTCCGCGGGACCGAGTGGGCCGGCAAGGCAGTGATCCTCGGCGCGCTCAGCCTGTATCTCGACTTCATCAACATGTTCCAGTTCCTGCTCGCCTTCCTCGGCGGACGCGAATAAGCGAAGGGACGACCGAACACGCGAAAGCCCGGCAGGAGTGATCCTGCCGGGCTTTTTCGTTGTCAGCGGCTATTCATTACAAAGGTTGGTTGGCGTGGAGCTTCAGCTTCCGCTAAGGCAGGTCCGGACAGGGGGCTGTCGTTAAGGATTTTCGGGAAGGTTGGTATGACGGGTCGTAATTCGATGAGAACGGGTGTCATTGTCACCCTCGTGGCGGCGCTCGCCGCTTGTGCGACGCCGGCACCGCCGCCTCCTCCTCCGCCGCCGCCACCCCCGCCGCCGCCCGCCGCCGTGGTCATTCCGCCGCGCCCGCAGCCGCCCTTGGGCGTCACCGGCGGCGTGGTGATCCCGCCCATGGATGCCTTCGGCAGGCGCGATACGGTCAACCGCAACATCTCGACCTCGCAGGTGGTGTGGAATTTCCGCAGCGCGCTCAACGTAGCGGCGCTCAATTGCCTCGGGCCCGACTACAGCCTGCTGGTCGACAATTACGGCGCCATGCTCAAGCGCCACGCGCGCGCGCTTTCGGCTGCCAATCGCGGCGTCGAACAGCGCTTTCGCGACGAATACGGCGCCCGCTACGTCATGCCGCGCGAAAGCTACATGACCAAGGTCTACAATTATTTCGCTTTCCCGCCGACGATGCCCGAGCTGTGCGACGTTGCGAACCGGCTGAGTTTCGGCGTCACCGTGGTCGACCCGGCCGAGTTCGAATCCTTCGCCACCCAGGGACTGGCCGAGCTCGATGAGGTGCTGATCAGTTTCTATAACGAATTCGAGGCCTGGCGCGCCGCGGTCGCCGATTGGGAAGAAACCTACGGTACGCCGATCTCGGCCCCGATCATGGCATCGAGCCTCGTCAGCGACACCGCGATCCAGACCGGGACGGGCATCGCCCCTGTCGATCCGGAAACCGCACCGAGCGTACCGACGCCCGATGCGCCGCTCACCGTAACCGGCGCCCCGGCGAGCCTGCCGGGTACGGCGGCCCTGCCCGATCCCGATCCGATCCGCCCCACGCCGACGCCGGCGTCGCCCTCCTCCGACGAGCCGGCCTACGGCCCCACGCCCGACGGCGAGGAATAGGTCGCGATTAGCCCTTGGCACGCGCGCGTGCTTTGGCTAATGGGCGCCCCTCGCACGGCTTAGGCTGCGGCGAGAAGCCACTGGAACGGGGCCGTAGCTCAGTTGGGAGAGCGCGTCGTTCGCAATGACGAGGTCAGCGGTTCGATCCCGCTCGGCTCCACCAGTTGGAATGAAAGGGCGGCCCTCGGGCCGCCTTTTTCGGTTTTATGGACCCTTTCCTTCCCAATCGCGCCCATCCGGACTACCTGAACCAGCATGCATTTCCTCGACCAGGCCAAGATTTTCATTCGTTCGGGCGCAGGCGGCCCCGGGGCCGTAAGCTTCCGGCGCGAGAAGTATATCGAGATGGGCGGTCCCGATGGCGGTGACGGCGGTCGCGGAGCGGACGTGGTCTTCGAAGCCGTGCCCGCGCTCAACACGCTGATCGATTTCCGGTATTCGCAGCATTTCAAGGCCGATCGCGGCGGCCACGGCATGGGCAAGGACCGCACCGGCGCCTCGGCCAAGCCGCTGGTGATCAAGGTGCCCGTGGGCACGCAGATCCTGTCCGAGGACAAGGAAGAGGTGCTCGCCGACCTGACCGAGGAAGGCCAGCGCATCGTGCTGCTCGAGGGCGGCATGGGCGGCCGCGGCAATGCGAGCTACAAGACCTCGACCAACCGTGCGCCGCGCCAGCACCAGCCGGGCGAACCGTCGCAGGAAATGTGGGTCTGGCTGCGGTTGAAGCTGCTCGCCGATGTCGGGCTGGTCGGGCTGCCCAATGCGGGCAAGTCGACCTTCCTCAACGCGGTGGCCAACACCAAGGCCAAGGTCGGAGCCTATGCCTTCACCACCATTGCGCCCAAACTCGGCGTGGTGCGCCACAAGGGCCGCGAATTCGTGATCGCCGACATCCCCGGCCTGATCGAGGGTGCTGCGGATGGAAAGGGCATCGGCGATCGCTTCCTCGGCCATATCGAGCGCTGCCGCGTGCTGATCCACCTGATCGATATCGAGGGCGAGGAGCCGGTCGATGCGCTCAAGACGGTGGAGGATGAGCTGGCGGCCTATGGCGAGGGGCTCGAAGACAAGCCCCGCCTCGTCGCGCTCAACAAGCTCGACCTGGTCGACGAGGAACTGTTCGAGGCCTTCGCCGCCGAGTTGAAGGAAGCGGGCGTCGACGAGGTCTTCCCGATCTCGGGTGCGACCGGCGACGGAATCCCCGAACTGCTCGACGCGGTGCTGGGATATTTGCCCGAGAAGAAGACCGGTGCACCGGGCAGTGCCGAGGTCGAAGATGCCGACGATGCGGAGTGGTCGCCGATTTGAGCGTGCTCGCGATCACCGGCGGCACGGGTTTCGTCGGCCGCGCGACGATCGAACGGGCGCTCGCCGCCGGACACACCGTGCGCGCGCTGACCCGCCGCCCGCAGTCGGAACGCGAGGGCCTCGAATGGATCGCAGGCGATCTGTCCGACGATACTTCACTCGAACGGTTGGTCGCGGATAGCGACGCGGTGATCCATGTCGCGGGGGTGGTCAGCGCTTCCGATCCGGCGCTGTTCGAAGCAGCCAATGTGCGGGGCGCATACTCGCTGGCCCGTGCGGCCGAACAAGCGGGACCGGAACGCCTCGTGCTCGTTTCCTCGCTGGCAGCGCGCGAACCCGACCTGTCGCTCTATGGTCGCTCGAAGAAGCGCGGCGAGGACGTCGTGCGAGCTTCGGGGCTGGACTGCAGCATCGTCCGCCCTCCGGCGGTCTACGGGCCGCATGATACCGAGATGTTCGAACTGTTCCGCGCGGCGAAGAAGCGCGTCCTGCCGATGCCGCCACAGGGACGGACCTCGGTGATCCACGTCGATGACCTCGCATCGCTGCTCTTGACGCTGGCGGGGCAACGCGGAGACGACCGGATTTACGAGCCCGACGATGGGCGCGCGCAGGGGTGGGAGCACGGCGAGCTCGCCCGCGCGATCGCTGCGGCGGTAGGGCGCAAGGCATTCGTGCCACGCGTGCCCGGCCGGCTGCTCTCGCTTGCCGCGCGCGGCGACCGGATGCTGCGCGGCGACAAGGCCAAGCTGACCCCCGACCGGGTCGGTTACATGGTGCACCCCGATTGGGTGGCGCGACCCGATCGCAGGCCGCCACCGGAGCTGTGGGAACCACAAATCGATACGCACGAGGGGCTCGCCGCAACCGCGCGCTGGTACGAAACCGAGGGCTGGCTCTAGGGCTCTTTCCCCGTCGTATCGATGCGCTGCGCGACGGCAGCGATCAGCTGGTCGAACTGTTCGTTGCCGCGCAGGTTGAGATCGCGCTGCGGGAAGGGGATCTCGATGTCGTTTTCCTTGAGCAGCCACCACAGGTTCTTGAGCACCTGCGAGCGGACATTGCCGACCCCGTCTTCGGGATCCTTGATCCAGCATTGGATGACGAAATTCACGCTGCTGTCGCCATAGCCGTCGAGCCACACGGTGGGAGGCGGGATATCGAGCACGCGGGGACAATCCTTCGCCGCCTGAAGCATCAGCTTTTCCGCCACGCCGATGTCGCAGCCATAGGAGACGCCGACCGGCACCTGCATGCGCACGTTCTTTGACGAATAGGACCAGTTCTCGACCTGGTTGATCATCAGGTTTTCGTTCGGGATCAGGTATTCGCGTTGGTCGCGGGTGGTGACCGAGACCGCGCGGATGCCGATCTTGCGGATCTGGCCGAAGCTTTCCTTGCCCGCCTGGTCGGTCACCGCGATCACGTCGCCCGGCTTAATCGAGCGGTCCATCAGCAGGATGATTCCCGCGATCAGGTTACCGAAAGTCTTCTGCAGGCCGAAACCGATCGCCAGGCCGAAAGCACCCGAGAATACCGCCAGCGCGGTGAGGTCGATGCCGAGCAGGTCGATCCCGATCAGGAAGGCGACCGCCCAGACGACGATCGTGACGAGTTTTTCGGCGAGCAATTGCTGGGTTGCGTCGAACCCGCTGAACTTGCGGATACCGCGGCGTACGACCTTGCCGAAGCCCCAGGCGAACAGCAGCACGCCGCCGATGATGCCGATCACAACCAGCACATCGAGCAGCGAAATGCGATGATCGCCGAGCGTCAGCGCGACCGCGTCGATCGCCTCGACCACGGTGCCTGCGGTTTCGTTCTGCGCCGCGACTTCGCGGATGCCCTCGGTGGCGGTGACCGCGCCGGTCGCGGTATCGACTGGTTCGGGTGTGGCGTTGGCGGCCTCTTCGAGCCGGTCGAATACCGGCGCGAGCGGCTGCGCACCGCTGTCGGCGGCGGTCTCGGGAGCGGTGGCGGTGGCAGTTGGTGTCGTCATGCGTGGAGAGCAGCAATCCCCTGTTCGAGGTCTGCAATCAAGTCCCTGCTGTCTTCCAATCCCACGGAAAGGCGGATGCCGAGCACGTCTTCATTCGCGCAGCCGGCCGGTGGCCACGCCATCCGGTCGCGGATCCGCGCCGGATCGAACGGTACGGCGAGGCTTTCGTACCCGCCCCAGCTATAGCCCATGCCGAACAGGTCGAGCGCATCGAGGAAACGCCCGCGCGCAGCCTTGTCGCGACCCTTCAGCACGAAGCTGAACAGCCCGCAGCCCCCACTGAAATCGCGCTGCCACAGCTCGTTGCCCGGCGCGCCGGGGAGCAGCGGGCAGAGCACCTGCGCGACCTCGTCGCGGCCCGCCAGCCATTCGGCGACTTTGCGGGCGTTCTCGGTCGCGCGCTCGAGCCGCAATTGCATCGTGCGCAACCCGCGATGGGCCAGCGCGGCATCGTCGGGCGAGACGTGCTGGCCCTGCAACTGCGCCGCGCGCCGGAGCGTGCGGTAGAATTTCTCGTTGCCGGCCGCGCTCCCCATGAGCAGGTCGGAATGCCCGCCGACATGCTTGGTCAGCGACATGATCGCGATATCGGCCCCGTGATCGAGCGCGGCGAAGCCGAGCGGCGAGGCCCAGGTATTGTCGAGCAGGACCGTGGCTCCGTGACGATGTGCGATATCCGCCAGCGCGGGAACGTCGCACACTTCCATCGTCAGGCTGCCCGGGCTCTCGAGCAGGACCGCGGCAACGCCCTCGCTCACCAGCGCTTCGAACGCCGCATGGTCGAGCGGATCGAAGGTGATCGTTTCGACGCCCATCCGCTTGAGCGGGCCGAACGCGATCGCCCGCGTCGGCTCGTAGGCATTGTCGGTCAGCGCGAGCCGGTCGCCGCTTTCGAGCACCGCCGCCAACGCGGAAAACAAGGCCGCCGTGCCCGACGGATAGAGCATCGTCCCGGCCGCGCCCGGTTCGAGCTCGGTCAATGCCTCGGCCAACGCCCATTGGGTCGGCGCGCCACGCCGCCCGTAGTGGAAATGCCCGTCGGCATTGGGGTGCCCGCGCGCGAGTTCCTCGTGGGTGTCGTAGAGGTGGGTCGAGCCGCGCCAGACCGGCGGATTGACCACCGCGCCGGTCCATTCGGGACGACGTCCTCCCTCGACGAGCCGTGTCGCCGTCTTCCTGGGCGGTTTGCGATCCCCGGTCAGCGCGCCGGTCCCGTCTGCTTGGGGGTAGCGGGGTCTGCGCCCCATTCGGCCCAGCTGCCGTCATACAGCGCGACATCGTCCTTCCCGAGCAGGTGCGCCGCGAACAGGACCGCGGCGGCCGTCATCCCGCTGCCGCAACTGGTGACCAGCGGCCGGTCGAAATCGACCCCCGCGCGATCGAACGCGGCGCGCAGGCCCGCCTCGTCCTTCCAGGTGCCGTCGTCTTCGAACAGCCAGCCCACCGGCAGGTTGCATGCGCCGGGGATATGGCCCGCGCCCATGCCCTCGCGCGGCTCGGGCGTCGAGCCTTCGAAACGCTCGGCCGGGCGGGCATCGACCACTTGCTCGGCATCGCGATCGATATTGGCGAGCATGTCCGCCTTCGAGCGCACCTGCCGGCCCGAGCCGTAGGTGGTGAAATGGCGCGTTCGCCGCTCCCGTCGACCGCTTTCGACCGGGCGGCCCTCGCGCTCCCACTTGGTGAGCCCGCCGTCGAGGATCGCGACGTTGGAAGCACCGAACAGCTTGAACATGAACCAGGCGCGGGTGGCGCTCCGTACCTGGCTGCGATCGTCGTAGATGACGACCCGGCTGCCGTCGCCGATGCCGAGCGCCTGCATCCGGCTGGCGAATTGTTCGGGCGGCGGAAGCATGTTGGGCGCATCGGCCGCATCGTCGACCAGCGCGCCGAGATCGAGGAACACCGCGCCCGGGATGTGCGAGGCTTCGTATTCGGCGCGCGGGTCCCGCTGGGGTTCGAACGGGTGCTTCGAGGCATCGACCACCCGCAGGTCGTCGGCTTCGAGCTCTCCCGCGAGCCATTCGGTCGATACGAGACTGTCCATCGCACCTTCTCCCGCTGCGAAGGATCAGGATTAGCTAGCGCGCAGGGCGAGGTCCACCCGTCACGCGGCCTGCGGGGCGACGAGGCGCTGGCCGATATGGCGATAGACGCGCGGCCCCTGGTCGAGCCGGATCGGAACCAGCTCTGGTCCCTGGTCGGCCCGCCCCAGCAGGATGCTTTGCTGTGCGATCACGGGATCGTTGCCGTCGGAGGCAGCGGCCGCGCGCAGACGGACGATCGGTACGAACAGGGCCTGCTCGCCGCGGCGGATCGGGTTGAGTTGCGCGAGCGGCACCCGGAACTCTCCGGTCAGTTCGATCACCGCGCCGGGCTCGAGGTTCTTGGAATTGTGCGCAGCGGGCAGCTTGCCCAGCGGGGGCTCGAGCTGGCGCTCGATCGCCACGTCTCCCCGCGCGGCTTCCATCACCCCCCCGACGAGCAGCTCGGTCAGCGTTTCGCGACCGCGATTGGATACGGTGATGCGGTAGTTGAGCGTGACCGTCATCAGGGTCGCGGTGATATCGCGCACCTCGAACGCCACGTGCAGCGGTCCGTTGTCGAAGGCCACGGCGGCGGGTTTGGGCGGTGAGGGGAGCGGCGCGACCTTGGACGGATCGGCGACCGTGGCCGCTGGCGTGGCTGCCTGCACCGGACCCGGGTTGGTTGCCGCGGGCGACCGCTTCACGGGCGCCGGGCGCTCGATTTCGGGGACGCTGACGGCCGCGGGGCCTTCGCGTCGACGCCACCAGGCAAATGCTCCTCCGGCCAGCGCGATGACGAGCGCGACCAGAACGATCCACAGCCACGGCAGGCCGCTGTCGGTGGGTGCCTCTCCGGCAGGCTCGGGCGGAGCGGTCGCTGTGGTCGGAGCGGCCGGCAGCGAGGTCGGGATTTCGGTCGGACCAATTGCGTCTGGCTGCGACGTCGGCTCGCCGGGAGTCCCGGGAGCGCGCTCGGTCGTTACGGGCCGGTTCGCAGGCTCAGTCGGTCGCCTCGCGGCAGTCGTCTGGCGCGATGTCGGGACCGATTGGACGACCGGAGACTGCGGCGAGGGCGTCGGCGTTGCTGTCGCGCTCGGCTGCGACATGGGCGTGCTTCGTGCCGCCGGGGTCGCGCGCTGTGTCGGGACGGGAATCGGGCGCGCGGCCGGCCGGTCGGGATCCTGCGGTCCGTAGACCGGGCTCGAGGACGGCGACGGCGTCGGGGCAGGGGGCAGGTCGAAGCCCTGCGCGGCGACTTCCGCCGGGGCAAGCGCAATCAGTGCGGCAAGCGAAGCGAGCGGTAGGACGAGGATCTTTGACATGGGCGATGCTGCTATTGGGGCGCGATGCGACGGCTTCGCGAAAGCGCTCTGAATAGCGGGTGAAGCGCGGCGAATCAGCCCCGCGCTTGCAAGGCGGTGTCATTCGCGCCAGAGCTTGTGGCATGTCCGACACACCCAAATTCCTGGGCCAGCAGAGCCCGCTGCCCGAATCGCCTGAAGAGGCGGTGCTCGACTACGTGCCCAACCCGCGTGCCGGATCGACCTACATGGTCCGCTTCGCCGCGCCCGAATTCACCTCGCTGTGCCCGGTGACCGGCCAGCCCGATTTCGCGCACCTAGTGATCGATTACGCGCCCAAGGCGCAGATCGTCGAATCGAAGAGCCTCAAGCTGTTCCTCGGCAGCTTCCGCAACCATTGCGGCTTCCACGAGGACGTGACGGTGGGGATCGGACAGCGCCTGTTCGACGAGATGGAACCGCACTGGCTCCGGATCGGCGGCTACTGGTATCCGCGCGGCGGCATTCCGATCGACGTTTTCTGGCAATCGGGCGATGCGCCAGCCGGGCTGTGGGTGCCGGATCAGGGCGTCGCCCCGTATCGCGGCCGAGGCTAGCTAACCGCCGCCCGAAGATCCGAGCGCAAAATAGCTCCCGACGACAAGCGAAACGACCGCGAGGCCGGTTGCGACCAGCATCAGCAATCCGTCGCGCACCATCAGTGCGAGCCCGAAGAACGCGATCGCGATCATCGGGCCACTGCTCGCGAAGGGCAGCAGTTCGAGCGGGGGAACGGTCACGCATAGGGCCAGGATCAGCACGCCGGCGATCTTGTGCCACGGATTGCGCGTGAACCTGCACCAGCGCCCGTGAAACCACCGGTCGAGCCGCTTGCCGGGTCCGCGCAGCTTGTCCGCAGCCTTCTCCAGCTTGTCGGCCTCGACACACCGGTTTTCGATGAAGCCGGGCATCCACAGGTGATCGTGTCCGATCACCATCTGCACTGCAACGAGGGCGACCACCAGCGCGAGGAACGAGGGTACGCCGGGAATTCCACCGATCGGGGTGATCTCGAGCAGTGCGGGCACCATGATGAGCGGCCCCCAACTGCGCTCGCCGAACGCTTCGATCGTGTCGGCGATCGACACCTGGTCGTTTCCCTCCGCCAGCTCCTCGAGATCGTCGAGGATATCGGCGACGCTATGCGGCTCTTTCAAACGCTTAACTCCCCTGTGTGGGAGAGTAACGGGCGGGGAAGGATATGGTGCCGGTTGCAGGAATCGAACCCGCGACCTTCGGTTTACAAAACCGCTGCTCTACCAGCTGAGCTAAACCGGCACTGACAAGCGCCCCATGATCGAAAGGGGCTGCAAAATCCAGTCCCATTCCCTTAGTCGGGCACCATGGACCTGCAACAGATCGTTGACGACACCTGGAATGCGCTCGCGGACGAGCGCGGTTGCGGGACCCCGGCGCGCTATATTCCGGCGCTGGCCGAGGTCGACCCGACCAAGTTCGGCATCGCGGTGGCGACCCGTTCCGGCGAGGTCCATTGCGCGGGCGATACGGACGAGCCGTTCTCGATCCAGTCGATCTCGAAGGTTTTCGTGCTCGCCCAGGCGCTCGAGCGCGAAGGGCTGGCGCTGTGGGATGCGGTCGGCCGCGAGCCTTCGGGCAACGCCTTCAACTCGATCGTCCAGCTCGAGCGCGAGAAGGGCATTCCTCGCAACCCGTTCATCAATTCGGGCGCGATCGTCACGACCGACCGCTTTATCGGCGATCGCGGGCCCGACGAGGCGGTGGCGGACCTGCTCGCCAAGTTGCAGAACATGGGGCGCGATGACGATATCGGGATCGACGAGCGGGTCGCCCGCTCGGAAAGCGAAACCGGCGCGCGCAATCGCAGTCTCGCCTATTTCATGGCCGATTTCGGGAGGTTGCTGAACCCGGTCGAGGACGTCCTGTCGGTCTACTTCCGCCAATGCGCACTGGCGCTGACCTGCCGCCAGCTGGCCGACGCCGCGCTTTTTCTCGCCTTCGACGGGTGCGATCCGGTGACCCGCGAACGAATGTGCTCGCGCGAGCGTACCCGGCGGATCAATGCGCTGATGCTGCTGTGCGGCCACTACGACAATTCGGGCGAATTCGCCTTCGATGTCGGTTTTCCGGGCAAGTCGGGGGTGGGCGGCGGGATCCTCGCCAGCATTCCAGGCCGCGCGACGATCGCGGTGTGGTCGCCCGGGCTCAACCGCTGGGGCACCAGCCTGCTCGGCGCCCGCGCGCTCGCCCAGATCGCCGACCGCACCGGCTGGTCGGTCTTCAGCGGGCGGCTCGACGAGATCTAGCGATTGCCGAGCCGCAAGGCTGCTTCTTTCGCACCAAGCGAAAGCCGTTGGGACAGGCAGCACCCCAACGGGCCCGCGGCCTCGTATGGCGCCTGCCAACAGGCCCGATCGCTAGTTCTGCAGGTACACCGTCACCGCATTCAGCGGGTATTCGATATTTGCGACAATATCGATTTTCCCGTCGCCATTGTAATCCACGAGCTCAAGTCCGACCATCGAGCCCCGATCCTCCTCGATAACGTCGAGTGACCATCCGGTGTCGGTCTGTCGCAGGATATAGAGGCCCCCTCGCGCCGGCGCGAACGGATCGGAGACCGACGAACCGATCGTGAAAGCGATATCGAGCAGTCCGTCGCCATCGAAATCGGCGGCCTTGGCTTCGGTGATGATGATCTGTTTCGCTTCCTGCTCGAAACTGGCGACGCGATACGAACCGAACGTCGATTCGTCGGCGTCGAAGGTGTAGACGGCGATCCCCTGGTAGACAGGTTGGAGGATTTCGAACCTGCCCGAATCGTTGACGTCGTAAACCGAGCCGAAATGGCCGTGGGCGGCGCCGGTGCCAACGGATACTGCATTCCAACTGCTTCCGCCGTTCCCGAGGAAGGCGGACATGCGACCGGAAAGGTCCGAGGCGAAGATATCGAGAAATCCGTCATCATCGAAATCGCCGACCGCAAGCGAGCGGCTGAATTTGGTCGCCGAGACCTCGCTCACCGCCCACGCAGCGTCGCGTGCCGAAGGGTTTTCGAGCCAGTAGACACCGGTTTTCTGCTCGGGATCGCCATCGGAATTGATCCGCAGGTTCACGACGAGATCCATGTCTCCGTCGTTATCGATGTCGCCCTTGTCGATATTGATCGGGTTGGGAAGGTCGGTCGCGAGGATACGACGCGGCCAGTTCCTGATGCGATCGCCGGGGTTCAGGTAGGCGATCAGGGCATCGTGGGAATTGAGCACACCGACGACGTCCATGTGTCCGTCATTATTGACGTCCACGGTCGTGTGCCGCTCGAACAGCAACTGCCCCTTCGCCTCGAACCCGCTGAGTGCGTCGCCCGGTACGATCGTCCTGAGGTCGGATCCGCTGTATTCGACGTAACCCGTAATGCTGCGCGGACGCGAGACTGCGGTCGAGACCCATGAATCGAAGAAACTGATGTCGGGGCGGCCGTCCCGATCGAAGTCGTCGATCGCGAAGCCGTAGGAATAGTCCATGTCGGTGAGCACGTCGCGCCGTGAGAACGAAAGCGCGCTCCCGGTCTCGACGTCGAGATTGCCCTCGAACGTCGCGGGCGTTGAAGCCAGGTCGAGACACCCCAATGACGCGTCGGTCCCACAGGCGCTGGTGGGGGTCGGTGTTGGTGTCGGGGTCGGCGATGGCGTCGGTGAAGGGGACGGCGTCGGCGAAGGGGAGGGGGCGGAGATCGGCGGGGGGGCTTGGCCGTCTTCTTGGCACGCACTGACGAATGGCAGCAGTGCTGCCCCGAGAAAAAATCGGGTTTTCAAAGTTCTGCGACTCCCTTTTGAGCAGGGGGCCCTGAAAACCGGGCGGGAGTCGGTCAACCGCGATCAGGCGTCAGTTGGGGATTGCCCCAAGGTCCTGGGAGAATGTCGCATTTTGGCAATAATATTTGATGGTTAACGCTGGCGTCGGCCCGTTCAGGCGGCGCCGAAGGTCCAGCCTTCGGTGGAGGCGAGTTCGCGGGTCAGGCCTGGGGGCGACCAGAGCGCCGGATCATGGGCTCGGACGCGGAGCCACGCGGCGGTGAGCAGCGCGTCGGCATCGTCGTCCGACAGGGCGCCGCTGCCGCGCACCCGGGGTGAACCGATCGCCGGATGCGCCAGCGCGGCATTGAGCGCGTCGTAATCGCGCAGCTTGGAAGTCGCGGCGCTGCGTCCGGCAGAAAGCGCAGGGATCGCGGTGTACATCTCGACGATCACCGAGCCGCTATCGGGCAGCGGGTCGTAGGGCCAGACCGGCACCGTGCCGCCCAGCCGGTGCAATACCCGCATGCCTGTCAGCGAGGACTTGCCGACCTGCCCGCTGCCGACGAGCTTCAGGTTGCTGTGCGGGCGGCAGCCCATCCGCGCCTGCGCGTGCTCGGTCACCCGCAGGCGGCCGTTGCGGTGGGCGGCACCATCGCAGCGATAATGTTCGCCCATACGCTCGCCATGGTGGAAATATTCGCGCAAGTCCGGGTGCGTGACGAAGTTGCCGACTTCGAGATTGGGGTTGTCGGCACAAATCTCGTCCACCAGCGCCCACAGCGACTTGGCATCGGGTGGACTGGCCTCCCAACCGGGAAAGAACGCGCCGCAATCTGCGAAGGGCAGCGACATGCCGAGATCCATCCCGACCAGCGTATCGTCGGGCAGGTCGCGCAGGATCGCGAGCACGTCTTCGCGCGACCACGCGCGCTCTGGTTCGGCGAGCACCGGCGGGCCGCCTGCGGCATCGGCCACGCCGATCGCGATCCCCTTCTGCCGCGCACCCTTCGCGCCCGACCAGTCGATCGCGACGAAGTGTTTGAAGCGCTCAGCCTTCACCGCGCTCGCGCCGCAGCCTGTCCCAATAGTCGAGCCGCTTCTTCACTTCGCGCTCGAAGCCGCGATCGACCGGCGCGTAATAGGTCTGCGGTTCCATCTCCTCGGGCCAGTAATTATCGCCCGAAAAGCCCTCGTCGGCATCGTGATCGTAGCTGTAGCCCTTGCCGTAGCCGATATCCTTCATCAGCTTCGTCGGCGCATTGAGGATGTTCTGCGGAGGCATCAGGCTGCCGGTTACCTTAGCGCTTTTCCACGCCGCCTTCTGCGCCTTGTAGACGGCGTTCGATTTGGGTGCGCTGGCGAGATAAAGGCAGGCCTGCACCAGCGCGAGCTCGCCTTCGGGGCTGCCGAGAAATTCGTAGGCATCCTTGGCCGCCATGCACTGGGTGAGGGCATGCGGATCGGCGAGACCGATATCCTCGACCGCCATGCGGATCAGGCGTCGCGCAAGGAAGCGCGGTTCCTCGCCTGCGGTGAGCATCCGTGCGAGGTAGTAGAGCGCCGCCTGCGGGTCCGAACCGCGCACCGCTTTGTGCAGCGCGCTGATGAGATTGTAATGCCCCTCGCGATCCTTGTCGTAGACAGCGACCCGGCGCTGGAGGAACGCGCCGAGTGCTGCCGGATCGAGCGGCTCATCGATCTGCGCGGCATAGAGTGTTTCAGCCTGGTTGAGCAGGAAACGCCCGTCGCCATCGGCGCTTGCAACCAGCGCGTCGCGTGCCTCGGCGGTGAGGGGAAGCGGGCCTTCGAGTTCTTCCGCCCGATCGAGCAGGTGCGCCAGCGCTTGCGGGTCGAGCCGGTGGAGGATGAGCACCTGCGCGCGGCTGAGCAGCGCGGCGTTGAGCGCGAAGCTCGGGTTCTCGGTGGTCGCACCGACCAGCGTCACCGTGCCGCGCTCGACGAAAGGCAGGAAGCCGTCCTGCTGCGCGCGATTGAAGCGGTGGATCTCGTCCACGAACAAAAGCGTGCGCTGACCCGCATCGGCTGCCTTGTCGGCTTCGGCAAAGGCTTTCTTGAGGTCGGCCACGCCCGAGAATACTGCGCTGATCGAGGCGAAGCGCATGCCCACGCTGTCGGCAAGAAGCCGCGCGATGCTGGTCTTGCCGGTGCCCGGTGGCCCCCACAGGATCATGCTCGACAGCCGCCCGGCGGCGACCATTCGCCCGATCGCGCCTTCTTCGCCGGTGAGGTGATCCTGCCCGATCACCTCGTCGAGCGCGCGCGGGCGCAGGCGATCGGCCAGCGGCGCATCCTCCCGCGGTTCGGCTGGCGGTGCGTCTTGCGGCGCTTGGTTTGCGAATAGGTCGGCCATTGCGGACCTACTTAGCCACTGGCGGCCGAATTGCCATTATTGCGGGAGGTGGTAATCTCGATCCCGGGGTCGACGACGTTTTCTTGGGGAGAGGAACAATGTCCGATACGAAATTGCCCTGGCACTTCTGGGCGGTCGGAATCCTGGCGCTGGTGTGGAACGGGTTCGGTGCCACGGACTACTTGATGACGCAGCTCGAAAATCGCGGCTGGTTCGCGTTCATGGGCATGGACGAGGCCACGACCGATGTCGCGCTGGCCTGGATCGCAGCGCAGCCCGCCTGGATGAGCGCGCTGTGGGCGCTGGGCGTCTGGGGTGGCCTGGCAGGGGCGTTGCTGCTGCTGGCGCGCAACCGGCTGGCGGTGCCCGCCTTCCTCGTTTCGCTGGTGGGCGCGGCGGGTTCGTTCGTCGCTTCGTTGCAACAGGAGGTTCCGCCCGAACTGGAAGACTTTGGCGGGGGCGCGATCATGTACGTGGTGATCGTGCTCGCGGTCTTCTTCACCTGGTATGCCTGGACGATGCGCAACCGGGGGCTGCTCCACTGATCGATCGAGCGGGCGCGGCGGGCGTCGTCGCGTCTGCGTTTCGCCATTCTACTGGCGCAGCAGTTCGAGATAGGTCTGCGCGACCGCGTCGTTGACGCCGTCCCAGTCGAATTCGTGCGCGCGTTCGAGTGCGGCCTGGCCGTGCGCGTGACGCAGGACATCGTCCTCGCAATAGGCCTGCAAGGCATCGGCAAAGCCGGCGATGTCGCCGCGCTCGACGAGGCGCCCGTTGATCCCGTCCTGAACCAGGTGGTCGCTGCCGATCGTGTCGACCGCGACGACGGGGTGCGCGCAGGCCATCGCCTCGAGCGTGACGTTGGAGAAGCCCTCGGTGCTCGAGGCATTCAGCAGCACGTCCATGCTGGCGACTGCGCGCGCCAGCCCTTCGCCGATCTGGAACCCGGCGAACTTCGCATCGGGCACGCGCTCGGCGAACCATTCGCGTGCCGGGCCTTCGCCAATGACGAGGACTTCGTGCTCAACCCCGCGCTGGCGGAGCTCGCCGATCACCTCGGCGAATTGGCCGAGACCTTTTTCCAGCACTAGCCGTCCAAGGTAGCCGATCGCGACCGCATCGTCGGCGATGCCGAGCTCGCGGCGCCATTCCAGGTCGCGCTTGCCGGGGTTGAAGATGGATTTGTCGACCCCCCGCTGCCAGATGCCGAACCGCCTACCGAGACCGAGCTTGCGGTATTCGTCGCGGATCACCTCGGTCGGCGCGAGCACCACGTCGGCGCGGCTGTAATAGCGGCGCATGATCGCGAGCAGCGGTTTTTCAGCCCAGGCGGCGCCGTAGTAGGCGGGATAGGTCTCGAACCGCGTATGCACCGATGCCACCGTCGGAACGCCGCGCTTGCGCGCCCAGGTCAGCGCGCGATGGCCCGAAACGTCGGGCGAGGACAGGTGCACGATTTGCGGATCGAATGCGTCGAGGGTTGCCCGGTTCTCGGCCGAAAGCCCCAGCGGGAACTGGTATTCGGTACGGGTCGGGATCGGCTTGCTCGGCAGCGAGTGCAGTTCGCCCTCGGGTTCGAAAGCGGGAGTTTCGGTGGTGGGCGAGAATACCTTTACCTCCGCGCCCTGGCGCAACAGGTAACCGACGAGCCGGTTGAGGGCCTGGTTGGCTCCGTCCTTCTCGTAATTGTAGTTGCCGGAAAACAGCGCGATGCGCGTGCCGGCGATGGGGTGCGGTTCGGCCATGCGCAGCCCATAGTCGCGCGGGAGATACAAGGCAAAGGTCGGCGCTGGCGGGGGCTCGGTCTTCAACCTGACGCACCCGGTGCATCAGGATCGCAGTCGGAGCTTGGCGGTAGCGCTAGCCGCCTATTCCGGCGGCGGGGCGCATTGCTGCCACAGCTCGATCTTGATCCCGTCCGGGTCGAGCAACCATGCAAACTTGCCGTAGCCTTCGTCGACCGTGTCGATCACGTCGACGCCCTTCGCCTCGAGTTCGGCGACGAACGCGTCGAGATCGTCGACCCGCAGGTTGATCATGAAATGCGGCTGGCCGGGCTTGAGGTATTCGCCGTCCTTGAAATGCGAGATCAGCGAATAGGGCTGGTCGCCGGTTTCCTCCGACCACGGCATCTGCGGCCCGTATTCGCCGTCGATACCCAGTACCTCGCGATACCAGGCCCGCGTCGCGGCCGGGTCCTTGACGACGTAGAATACGCCGCCGAGCCCCGTGACCTTGGCCATCAGGCGGGCTCGACCGCCGCTTCGGCCGCGGGCTGGGTCGCCTTGCTCACCAGCCAGATCGCGAGCCATGCGGCGGCGAAGCCGGGGACGATCTCGTAGAGCCAGTCCGACCAGCCGAGCGCGATCCAGGCCGCGACCACGCCGGTGCCGGTCACCAGCCCAGCCACCGCGCCGGCACCGGTCATCCGGTTCCAGGTCAGCGAGAGGATGATCAGCGGACCGAAGGCCGCCCCGAAGCCGGCCCAGGCGTTCGAGACGAGGCCGAGCACCTGGCTGTCGGGATCGCTCGCCACCACGATCGCGGCGAGCGCGACCAGCAGCGTCGAGATCCGCCCGACATTGACCGTCTCGCGCTCGCTCGCCTCCTTGCGCAGGAACAGGCGATAGAAATCCTCGGTCAGCGAGGATGACGCGACCAGCAATTGCGAGCTGATCGTCGACATGATCGCGGCGAGCAGCGCGGCGAGCAGGAAGCCGGTGATCAGCGGGTGGAACAGCAGGTCGGCGAGGACGATGAAGATCGTTTCCGGATCCTCGACCGCGAGCCCGTTGCGCTCGACATAGGCGCGCCCGGCGATCCCGAGGCCGACGGCGCCGAGCACGCACACGCCCATCCAGCTCATCGCGATGTTGCGCGCGGTGGTCACCGCCTCGACCGAGCGCACGGCCATGAAGCGCACGATGATGTGCGGCTGGCCGAAATAGCCGAGGCCCCAGGCCACAGCGCTGATAAAGCCGAGCAATGTCAGTCCCTCGGTAAGGCTCAGGAACCCTTCGACGGGCACCTCGGCCAGCGATCCTCCGGCGCTGCCGCCTTCGCCGAACATCACCACCAGCGGCATCAGCACCAGCGCGACCAGCATGATGCACCCCTGCACGAAATCGGTCAGGCTGACCGCGAGGAACCCGCCGACCATGGTATAGGCGAGCACCACGCCCGCGGTGATCCAGATGCCGAGCATGTAGTCGCTCAATGGCACATCGGGCAGCAGCGCGGGGAAGGCGGTCTCGAACAATTTGCCGCCCGCGACGAGGCCGCTGGCGGTGTAGACCGCGAAGAACAGCACGATCACCAGCGCGGAGACGGTGCGCAGCGCGATCGCCTTGTCAGGGAAGCGGTTGGACAGGAATTCGGGGATGGTCAGCGCATTGCCGCGCTCGACGCTCTGCTTGCGCAGCCGCGGCGCGACCACGATCCAGTTGACCAGCGCGCCGACGAACAGCCCGATCCCGATCCAGGCCTCGACCAGCCCGGCGGCGTAAAGCGCGCCCGGCAGGCCGAGCAGCAGCCAGCCCGACATGTCCGACGCCCCGGCGGAAAGCGCCGCCACGGCGGGGTGCAAATTGCGCCCGCCGAGCAAATAGCCCTCGGACGTATCGGTGGATTTGCGCCAGGCATACAGCCCGATGCCGAGCATCAGGACGAAATAGGCGACGAGCGAAATGAGTGTTCCGGTCTGCATGGTGCGGGGGGCTAACAAATGAGGGGGGCAATATCCAGCCATGTCGCGGAATCCTGCGAGATGGCCGGAGTCATGGACCACGGTTTGGGCCGCGAAAACGGCGACCCAGCGAAAGGTGACGAAGGTGACACGGCGTCACCCTCGCACGCTCCGGATTTATCGCTCCAGGTCAACAGCTTGACACCGGAAATGCCGCGCGGACGGACAGGGGGAGGGAGCCCCTGAATGTCCACAATGGAGGGGTGTGCCTGCAAACCGTGCCCGGACCGGCAAAGAGGCGCAGCGAAAGCGGGAGGATCGACGGTAGGAAAGAGCCGACGCGACCATACCAGCGCGGCGGCATGTAGGAAAATCATCGGCTTGCGGGCAGATAGCCGAAGCCTGAAACGGGAAACGGGCAAGGGCATGCCAATATCGCTATTGCGAATGATTAGCATTGACGGCGGGGTGGTGCGCTCCTAACCGGCGCGAGTGACTCGTCGCGCCATCCGATTCTGGTATCTTCTGCACAAGTGGAGCAGCCTCGTACCGATGGCGTTCCTGTTGATGCTGTGCGTCACGGGTTTGCCGCTGATCTTTCATGACGAGATCGATGCACTGTCGGGGGCGGATGCCGAGGGGGCGTTGCTGGCTTCGGGGGCGGGCGCGCCGTCGGCCGATGGTGGGTTGCCGCTCGATACGATGCTCTCCACCGCGCTCGCCGAGCGGTCGGGCGAGGTGCCGCTGTTCATGGCGTTCAGCCAGGATTCGCCGCTGCTGACCGTGACCACCGGGCCCGCGCCCGATGCGCCCGGCAGCGAGATGTCGCTGTTGTTCTTCGATCGCGCGACCGGGGCCTCGCTGGGTCCCGCGCCGACCAACGCGTTTCTCGATTTCGTGCTCGAACTGCACACCGACCTGTTTCTCGGTCTGCCGGGAATGCTGTTCCTCGGCGCGATGGGGCTCGGCTTCCTGCTCGCGCTGGTCTCGGGCGTGGTGCTCTACGCGCCGTTCATGCGGCGGCTGCGCTTCGGCACGGTGCGGCGGACACGCAGCGCGCGCGTGAAGCGGCTCGATACGCATAATTACCTCGGCATGGTGACGCTCGCCTGGGCGCTGGTGGTCGGCGCGACGGGCGCGATCAACGCCTTCGCCGATCCACTGACCGATAGCTGGCGCGAGAACGAGCTGGCCGCGATGACCGCGGCGAATGCGGGCGGCGAAGCGCTCGACCCGGCCGATTACGGCTCGCTCGACACCGCGATGGCGGCGGCCAAGGCGGCGCTGCCGGGCCGCTCGCCGCAATTCATCGGCTTTCCCGGCGGCGACTGGAGCACCGACCGGCACTATGCGATCTTCTTCCAGGGCGACCGCCCGCTGACCTCGCACCTGCTCACCCCCGCGCTGGTCGATGCCGAGACCGGCGCGTTGGTCGATGCGCGCGACATGCCCGCGCTCAACCAGGCGCTGATGATGTCGAAGCCGCTCCATTTCGGCGATTACGGCGGGCTCGCGCTGAAGATCCTGTGGGCGCTGCTCACCCTGCTGACGATCCGCGTGCTGTGGACCGGGCTGCTGCTGTGGTGGCGCCGGCGGCACGAGAATATCGAACGCCGGATTTCCGAAATCCGCACCGGTGCACGGCGCGGGGCGCTGTCATGAGCTGGCTCCCGAGCCTGCGTGCGACCGGGCGCACGACGCGACGCCTGTCCGCGTGGCAGGTGTTCCGCATGCCGCTGCTGCTGATGGCGACCTCGCTCGGCGGGCTCGTCGCCGGGCTGCTCGGCGAGGGCGGGTGGGACATCGCCGCCGCGCTCCTGCTCGGCACCACCCTCCTCACGCTGATCGCGCTGCGCCTGACCGGACGCGGTTGACCCATTCCAACACCTCCCAAGAACAGAAAGTCTCCCGATGAACTACCGCCTGTCCGCCTCGCTGCTGTCGCTCTCCGCCGCCATCGCCACCCCCGCGCTGGCGCAGGATGCCGAGAACGAAGCCGCACCCGGGAACACCATCATCATCACCGCGCAGGCGGACAATTCCTCGCAGGTCGACAATGGCGGCGATGCGGGCGCGCTGGGCGACAAGCCGGCCGAGGACCTGCCCTTCGCGGTTCGCTCCTATGACGAGAGCCTGATTTTGAACCAGCAGCCGCAGACGCTCGGCGAGGTGCTCGAGAACGATCCCACCGTGCGCACCAGCTACGGCTTCGGCAATGCGAGCGAGTTGTTCGTGGTGCGCGGCTTCGCGCTGTTCGGCGACGATGTCGGTTTGAACGGGCTCTACGGCATCGCCCCGCGCCAGCTGGTCGCGCCCGAACTGTTCGAAAGCGTGCAGGTCCTGAATGGCGCGAGCGCCTTCCTCAACGGTGCCGCGCCGGGCGGCTCGGGCCTCGGCGGCAGCGTCAACCTGATGTTGAAGCGCGCCGATGCCGATCCGCTCACCCGTGTGACCGCGGGCTATACCGGCGACGCGCATTTCGGCGGCAGCGTCGATATCGGTCGCCGATTCGGCGCGGATGGCGAATGGGGCGTGCGCGTGAACGGCGCGTATCGCGAGGGAGAGCTGGCGATCGACGGCGAGGACCGCCGCACGCAGGTGCTCGGTGCCGGGTTCGATTACGACGGCGGAAACGTGCGCGCCGCGCTCGACCTCGCCTACCAGGAGGTGCGGGTCGACAATCTTCGCCCCAAGGTGACGGTCGGCACCGCGACGATCCCCGCCGTGCCCGCGCCGGAGGCGAACTACGCGCAGGATTTCAGCTTCACCGAGATGCGCGACATCTTCGGCACCGCGAGCTTCGAATACGACCTCGCCGACAACGCGCTGTTCTACCTGCGGGGTGGGGCGCGCGACGGGCGCGAAGACGGCATCTATAGCGGGCTGACGGTGCTCGACGCTGCAACCGGCGACGCCAACGGCAACGCGCTGGTGGTCCCGCGCACCGACAATAACGAGGCAATCGAGGCGGGGCTGCGCGCGCGCGTCGGCAGCGCGGTGACGCATGAGTTCAATTTCGGCGGCAACATCAACTGGCAGACCAACCGCAACGCGTTCGATTTCCGCTACGGCCCGGGCTTCGCCGGCTTCGCGACCAATCTCTACGACACCCCGCAGGTCGCACTGCCGAGCTCGACGCTGGTCGGCGGCGATCTCGACGATCCGTTCCCGATCGCCCGCAGCAAGCTGGTCAGCGGCTTCGTATCCGACACGGTCGGCCTGTTCGACGAGCGGCTGCTGGTGACCGGCGGCCTGCGCATCCAGTCGATCCGGCAGGACAGCTTCAACTACTACAATGGCGGCCAGCTCGATTCGACCTACGAGGAGGATGCGGTGACGCCGGTGGCCGGGATCGTCGCCAAGCCGTTCGCGGGGCTCTCGCTCTATGCCAATCGGATCGAGGCGCTGCAGCAGGGGCCGACCGCGCCGCTCGACCCGACGCTGGTCTCAAACCCGGGCGAAACGCTCGGTCCTCGCAAGTCGACACAATACGAAGTCGGCGGCAAGCTCGCGCTGGGCGACATGTTCCTGACGCTCGCCGGCTATCGCATCAGCCGGCCGGGCGAGGGCGTGCTCCCCTCGGGACGGTTCGGCTATCTCGGCGAGCAGCGCCACCAGGGCATCGAATTCACCGCCAACGGCACGGTGGCGCCGGGCCTGCGCTTCATCGGCGGCGTCTCGCTCGCCGACGCCGAACTCGACGGCAGCGGCGAGGTGCCCGGTGTGCCCAAATTCACCGCCAATGCCGATGTCGAGTGGGACCTGCCCTTCGCCCCCGGCCTGACACTGACAGCGCGCGCGGTCCACACGGGCGAGCAATGGGTCGATGCGGCGAACACGCTGCGGCTCGATGCCTGGACCCGCTTCGATCTCGGCGCGCGTTACGTGCTGGCGGCGGGCGAGGTCCCGGTCACGCTGCGCCTGACGGTCGATAACGTCGCCAACGAGGCCTATTGGGCCAGCGCCTTCGACAGCTTCTCCGCCGCACTGCTGCAAGGTCGGCCGCGCACGATGAAAGCGTCGATTTCAGCGGATTTTTAGGCGCTGGAACTCCCCTCCCGCATGCGGGAGGGGGCTGGCTCACAACCACCCGAACACCGGCAGGCCCTTCGCCTCGAGCCATTCGCGGTTGTAGATGGTCGAGAGGTAGCGGAAGCCGGTGTCGCACAGGATCGTCGCGACGCGCGGGTTGTCGCGGCCGTCGGCCTTCAACTGCTTGCCCAGTGCGATCGCGCCGGCGACGTTGATGCCGCTCGACAGGCCGAGGCAGAGGCCTTCCTCGCGCAGCAGCTCGGCGACCCAGTGCAGTCCTTCCTCGTCGGAAATGCGGAACTGGGTGTCGATGGGCGCGCCCTCGAGGTTGCCGGTTATGCGGCCCTGGCCGATCCCCTCGGCGGCCGAGCTGCCTTCGGACTTGAGCTCGCCATGCGCGTAATATTCGTAGAGCGCGGCGCCGTGCGGGTCGGTCAGCGCGATGCGGATGTCGTTGTCCTTCGCCTTGAGCCCGAGCCCGACGCCCGCGAGCGTGCCGCCGGTGCCGACCGCGCAGGTGAAGCCGTCGACCCGGCCTTCCATCTGCTCCCAGATTTCGGGCGCGGTGGTGGCCTCGTGGATGCGGCGATTGGCCTGGTTGTCGAACTGGTTGGCCCACACCGCGCCGTCCCGCTCCTCGGCGATCCGGCGGCTGGTATGGACGAAGTGGTTCGGGTCCTTGAACTTGGTCGGCTTGACCAGCACCAGCTTGGCGCCGAGCGCGCGCAGCGTGGCGTATTTCTCCGAGGCCTGGTTGTCGGGCATGACGATCACGGTCTTGTAACCCAGCGCATTGGCGACCAGCGCGATACCGATCCCGGTATTGCCGGCGGTCCCCTCGACCACCGTGCCGCCGGGCTTCAGCGCGCCGCGTTCCTCGGCATCGCGGATGATCCCCAGCGCAGCGCGGTCCTTCACCGAGGCGCCGGGGTTGAGGAATTCGCACTTGCCCCAGATCTCGCACCCGGCCGCCTCGCTGGGCCCCTCGAGCAGGACGATGGGGGTGTTGCCGATCAGGTCGAGCGGGTTGGTGGCGACCGGTGCCATCCGCATCAATACCCGGCCGCCTGGCCGTCCTTCCGCATTTCGGTCGCGCCGGTATAGGCCCCGGTCGCGGGATCGCGGACGATCGCCTGGTAGCCGCCGAAGGGAATGCCGGTGGTCTCGATCTCGACATTGTGACCCATATCGCGCAGCGCCTCGATCGTAGCCGCGGGGGTGCCGGGCTCGACCATCAACACGCCGAGGCTGTCGATCTCGTAGGTGTCGGCGGCGCTGCCCTTGATCGCGTCGGTCGGCGCGCGGCCGCCATCGTGCATCAGCCGCGCGGCGTCGCCCGCTTCCTGCAGGTTCATGCCGTAGTCGACGAGGTTCACGAGGATCTGGACGTGGCCCTGCGGCTGCATCCCGCCCCCCATCAGGCCGAAGCTCATCCAGGGTTTTCCGTCCTTCTTAACGAAGGCAGGGATGATCGTGTGGAACGGCCGCTTGGAGGGCGCATAGGCGTTGGGGTGGGTGGCATCGAGGCTGAACAGCTCGCCGCGATCCTGGAACATGAAGCCGAGCCCGTCGGCGACCAGCCCGCCGCCCATGCCGCGATAGTTCGACTGGATCAGGCTCACCATCATCCCGTCCTTGTCGGCGACGGTGAGGTAGGTCGTGTCGCCTTCGCCCTCGAGTTTCGGAGCCTTGGGCGCGCCGGGGGTGAAGGCGGGGGTGGCCTTCGCCGGATCGATGAGTGCGAAGCGCTCGGCCCCGTATTGATCGGTCAGCAGGCCTTCGGGGGCCTTGTAGAAATCGGGATCGGCATAGAAGCGCGCGACGTCCTCGAACGCCAGCCGCTTGGCCTCGGTGATGTAGTGCAGCACCTGCGGGCTGCCGCGCTCCCATTGCGAGAGGTCGACGTTCTTCAAGATGTTGACCATCTGCAGTGCGGCGAAACCCTGCCCGTTGGGCGGCAGTTCGCAAAGTTCGTAGCCCGCCTTGTAGGTGACGCAGGCGACGTCGACCCATTCGCTGTCATGGCTGGCAAAATCCTCGAGCGTGAAGGCGCTGCCCTGTTCGCGCAGGTAATCGACGATCACCTTCGCGGTCTCGCCCTCGTAGAATTCGTCGCGGCCGTTCTTCGCGATCCGTTCGAGCGTGTTGGCGAGGTCGGGATTGCGGAAGATGTCGCCCGCTTCGGGCGCGCCGTTGAGGAAGTAGGTCGCGCGCGCGTTCTCGAACTCGAAATCGTAGCGTTCGAGCCGGTCTTCATAGGCCGCTAGCGAGCGCTGGAGGTACATCGCGATCACCGGCGCGACCGGGTGGCCTTCGCGCGCATAGCGGATCGTCGGGGCGAGGTTGTCCGCCATCGACAGCTTGCCGAATTTTTCGTGCAGGTCGAACCACGCGTCGACCGTGCCGGGGATCGTGATCGGCAGCGGGCCGACCGGCGGAATCGAGGTCGCCCCCGGTCCGAGCTTCTCCTTGAGCTGGTCGAGCGTCTGGCCGCTGGGCGAGCGCCCCGAGCCGTTGATGCCGTAAAGCTTGTCGGTCTTGGGATCGTAGACGATCGCGAACAGGTCCCCGCCGATGCCGTTGCCGGTCGGCTCCATCAGCCCGAGCGCGGCATTGGCGGCGATCGCCGCGTCGACCGCGCTGCCGCCCGCCTTGAGGATGTCGAGCGCGACCTGCGTCGCCAGCGGGTGCGCTGTGGCGGCCATGCCGTTGGGCGCGACCACGGGGGAGCGGCTCCATTGCGCGCCCACCGGCCGCGCGCCGGGACCGATCCCGCCGGTCGCCTCGGCGGTCGTGGTGGTGGCGGCGTTCTGCGCTTCCTGTGCCGCGAGCGGCGTTGCGGCAAGCGCGGCGGTGGCCAGAAGTGTGGTTGCGATACGCATGGTCGGCTCTCCCCAGATTGCTTTGGGTGTCAGGCTAGGGCCCGCAGGTCCGTGCGGCAATCGCAAATCAGGTCGGGTGCGCCCCGCATCTCACCAGGCGGGGCGCAGCCTCACGCGGTCCGCGGGCAGCCGACGAAGCCGTGATAGCCGAGCTCGTCCTTCGCGCCCGGCGGCACCACGATGATCTCCTGCCCGCGCAATCCGGCATTGCCTGTGGTGTCGAGATCGCGCGTGGCAACCACGAGGTCGCCGCTGGCATAGCGGTTTGCGCCGCTCGCCGAGAGCGGGATCAGCTTGCCGTTGAGCTTGATGAAGCCCTCTCCGCCCGGCTCGTAGACGAACACCGGGTAACCGATCTCGGTCAGCCGGTAGACGCAGCGGCCCTGCGTGCCGCCGATCGCGGCGATATCGGCCTCGCTCATCGTCTCGGGCTTCACGATCGCGGTTGCGACGTTCTGCAGCGCGCTCGCGGCGGGCTCGATCGCCGCGGCCTCGGGCGGCGGGTAGAGATCGGCTTCGCGGTCGTTGCCGATCGCAGTGTTCTGGTTGCAGGCGCCCAAGGTCAGGGCGAGCGCGACGGCTGGGAGTGCTGCGTGTTTCATTGCGCTGCTCCTTCCTCGGGCGTCTCGGTCGGGGCAGGCGTCGCGGTCGGCGCCGGTGTCGGCGTCGAGCGCGGGGCCTCGAACCCTTCGGGCAGGCGTTCCTCGCTGCGCACACCGTTGGCCTCGATATCGGCGATCAGGTATTTCATCTGCGCGATCTCGCGCCGCTGGGCGAGGATGATGTCGTGCGCCAGCTTGCGCACGCGCGGATCCTTGAGACTGGCGCGCTCGCTGGTCATGATCGCGATCGAGTGGTGCGGGATCATCGCCGACATGTATTCCTTGTCGTCGATCGTCGCCTGGCTGCGGACCAGCCACAGCGCCAGCGCCATCACCACCGCGCCCACCGCGAGGATGATGAAATTCTTCTTCCGGTCCTTGTACATGCCCCACATGAAAAGCAGCATGACGATCATCATCATCCCGCCCATCACGAAGGTCATCCAGAAGCGCGTTTCGCTCCAGAAGACGTGATCGGCGTCGAAGGTGTTGGCGTACATCAGGAAGAACATGATGACGGTGGAGGTCGCCACCATCGCCATGAAGCGCCAGTAATTGCGTCCGTGGCCGGAGTGTCCGTCTGCCATTCCTAATCCTCCTGTTGGCTCATGGTCTTGTAGACGTATTGCGCGGTACAGCTGATCATCAGGAAGCCGGTGATCGCCGCGATGCCGGTGATCGCGCGCAGGTGCCCGGTGGGATAGATGTCCCCCAGCCCGACGGTCGAAACCGTGATCAGCGCGAAGTAGTAGTAGTCCATCCAGCCATCGGTCGGCTCCTTCTCGAACCCGCCGAGCCCGAGGCTTTCGGCAAGGCCGAAGCCGCCCGCGAAAATCCCTGCGATCAGTAGGTGGCTGATGAGCACCAGCACCGATCCGCCGATCAGCCGCAGATGGTGCGGATCGCCTTCGGGCGGCGATATCCTTTTCGCGCCGCGCAGCATCGTCAGATGCAGGTAGAGCGACAGCACGAACAGGATCACCCCGATGATCAGCGCAGTTGTCACCGCGCGATCCCGTCGCGCCTGTCGATTTGGACGATCGCCCTGCGGCAAACCCGCGGGCGGCTGTTTGGCGCAGCCAATGCTTCCTCCGCTGTCCGATGGGTCTAGTTTATCGATTCAAGCTTTTTCGGGGAGGAATGTTCCGAGACAGCCACAGCGTGAAGAGCGGGACGACGATCCACATCGCGATCGGGACCAGGCCGACACCGGTCAGCGGCTCGCGCGGCATGAGCGGGGCGTAGTGCCAGCCCCATGCCCGTCCCTCGACGATCATTTCGACGACGATGGTGGCGAGCAGGCCGGTCCCGAGATAGGCAGCGAGCGCCGCCGGTGTCCATTGCCGGACCCAGTGACGGTTGCCGGTGGCGATAGACCCGACCGAATAGGCCAGGACCATCAGCCCCGAATCACCGAGTGAGCCCAGCGAACACCCGCGCACGGCTTCCGCGATGGTGAGGCCCGCCGTCGCGTAGAACGGCATCTGCCACATCTCCCACAGGAAGGCGGCGAGAAAGCCGAACAGCGCGATCCTGACCTCGGGACGCGACATTCAATTCAACGGGCGGAAGCTTGGCGGGATGCGGTCATTCCTCCCCGGTCGCGGGGGTTTCCGGAGCGGGTTCGCCGTTTTCGGGATGCTGGTGCGGCTTGTCGCCGCCGTCCTCGCCCGCCTTCTTCATCTTTTCGCAGCACGCCATCTCGCCGTCCGCGTCCTTTTCGCAGCACGGCATGTCGCATTTCATTTCGGCTGCCATGGCCGGGGAGGCCAGCAGGGCCGCCGCGCTCATTGCTGCAAACATGGTCTTCATCGATGCATTTCCTTCTTCGGGCCGGATCGACCGGGTTGATCACTATTTGGCGGGATAGCTCGCCCATACGCTGCGTCCGGCAGGGCCGAAGGCGATGACCTGGTAGGGCTGGCGCCGGTCGCCCGCTTCCATGCCGGGGGAGCCGAGCGGCATTCCGGCGACCGCCAGACCCGTCACACCCTCGGGGCGTTCGCGCAGCAGGCGCTCGATATCGGCGCGGGGCACATGGCCCTCGATCACGTAGCCGTCGGCGAGCATCGTGTGACATGACCACAGGTCGTCGGGGACGCCGTGCTTGGTCTTGATCGCCCCCATGTCGGGATGATCGACGCGCTCGACTTCGTGCGCTTCGTCGCCTTCGACATGCTGTGTCCAGGCGAGACAGCAACCGCAGCCGGGATCGCGAAACATCGTGAAACTCGCCGCCTGCGCGACGCCGGCACAGGCGACGAGGGCATAGGCCGCAAAAAGTCCGAGCGAGCGGCGGAGGTGAACCGGCGAGAGACGGGGTTTCAGGCGCATCTTGGGGGTTCCTTTAGTCGGTGGGTGGGGCATCCATGTCGTGACCCGCATGCGGATCCGCCTGTTCTGCGGCAGGAGGCGGAGTGGGCGAGGGCGCGGGTGCCGGGCTCGACCTCGTCGCATCAGCCTCGGTCTGGCGAGGTGAGGGAGCCGGCGATGGCTCGGCCATGTCTCCGGGCGATTCCGCACCCTCGGGATCGACGGCAGGGCGGGTTTCTCCAGAGACCTCGACGCCTGCGGCTTGCGGTGCCGGAGAGATCGCCTCGTTCTCCTGCGGAGAGGCTTCGTGGTGAGCGCCAAGGAGATGGTTCGGCCCGTGAGAAAGCTCTGCGCCGAGATAGCCCTGGACCATGATCAGTGTGGCCGACGCAAAAAGCAGGACGCGGAAGGCCTTGCGATAATCGGGATAGCGGCTGACCCACCAGGCCAGCAGCGCGAGCGCGGCGAGATTGGTGCCGAGCCAGCGGTGCCACTGGACCAGACCGTCGCCGCCGAACCACAGCCCGGTATGGATCCAGCCGAATAGCGCCGCGATCACCGATCCGATCGCGCCTGCGCCGACCATCACGGTGGCGGCCTGGGCGAGGCGCTGCGAACGGCGGCGCCAGGCGAGCAGTTCGACCAGCGCGGCGGCGAACAGCAGGCCGATCGGAAAATGGACGGTCGCCGGGTGCAGGTTTTCGAGCACTGATGCGACGGTCACCTGCGGTTCCTGCCGCGCTCCGACATCGGCCTGCGCCGCTCGGGCGGAGCTGTCGCCATCGGCATCGATTGGGGCCTGGGACCCGGTCGGCGGCGAGACTTGGGCGGTTTTCTCTTCCTCGTGGCTCTCGGGGCCGTGCGCGGCGAGCGGTGTCGCGATCGCGAACAGCAAGACGGCCGCGGCCAGGGCAATCAATCGCATGGTCAGTTCCTCGGTGCCCGGCTGGAGCTGTGGTGGCTGACGATCTTCCACGTGTCGCCTTCACGGCGCAACAGGCTGGTCGCCACCCCGTCGCGCTCGATCACGCGGCCGTCTTCGAGGGTGATGCGGTAGGAATAGCGTTCCTCGCCATAGGCCAGATCCCCCATCTCGCGGATTTCGACCTCGTATCGCGGGAATTCGAACGCCTCGAAATGACCTAGCTCGGGCCCGAGATGGTGCTCGAGATAATTGGCCCAGCTGCCCTCGGCCTTGCCGTTCTCGAACACGCTCGAATCCTCGACGAACAGCGCGCTCGCGGCGTCGGCATCGAGCGCGACCAGCGCGTCGCGATAGGCGATCAGGGCGCCCGCCGCAGTGGCTTCGTCCGCGCCCTGTTCGGCTTCCTGCGCCGATGCGGTGGTCGCCAGGCTGGGCAGTGCAAGCGACAGCATGCCTGCCGCGGCCAGCATCCTCAGTGCTCGATGGTTCATGCTCTCTCCCTCGTGTTATTTCCGGACGCGCTCGAACAGGTCGACGAGTTCGCCGAACTTGGCCTGCTGGTCCTCAGTGTCGCCGGTCGCGATCGCCTCGGCGACGCAATGCGCGGCGTGGTTCTTCAGAATCTCGCTCTCGGCCTTGGCGAGCGCGGATTTGACCGCCTGCAGTTGGTGCAGGATTTCGATGCAATAGCGGTCGTCCTCGATCATGCGCGCGATCCCGCGCACTTGTCCCTCGATCCGCGAGAGTCGATGAAGCGTTTTTCGTTGGGGATGCTCGGCCATGGTTCGCTCTTGAAATACCCTTGGGGGGTATATAGAAGGAACCCATCAAGTCAACGTTACCCCTTGTCGACCGGTCCTCTTCCCCCATGACCATTTCGCGCCTTTCGATTCCCCGCCGCTCGTTCCTGTCCGGCTCCGTCGCGCTCGCCGCGGCCTCCGCGCTGACCGTGCCCGCCTGGGCGCGCGGCGGGTCGCTGCGCCATGCCGTCAAGGGGCCGCCCGAACTGTCGGGCGAGGACATAAACCTGACCATCGACCGCGCGCATTTCTCGACCGGAGGACGCAGTGGCCATGCGGTGGCGATCAACGGGTCGGTGCCGGGGCCGCTCGTGCGCTTGCGCGAAGGGCAGGACGTCCGGCTGCACGTCACCAACAATCTCGACGAGGACAGCTCGATCCACTGGCACGGCCTGCTGGTGCCGTTCCAGTTCGACGGCGTGCCGGGGGTCAGCTTCCCGGGAATCAGGCCGGGCGAGACCTTCACCTACGAATTCCCGATCCGCCAGAGCGGGACATACTGGTGGCACAGCCATTCGGGGCTGCAGGAACAGGCCGGGCATTACGGCCCGCTGGTGATCGAGGCGGCCGACGGGTCAGATGCGCAATACGATCGCGACTACGTCGTGCTGCTAAGCGAGTTCACCCCGCTCCACCCGCACGAGGTGATGCGGAAACTGAAGGTCGGCGAACACTATTTCAACCGCCAGATGCAGACCGCCACCAATGGCGAGATGTCGGGCGAAATGCGGCGCGAATGGGCGAAGATGCGGATGAACCCGCGCGACATCTCGGACGTTACCGGATCCACCTACACCTTCCTGATGAACGGCCACGGCCCGGCGGACGATCTCGAATACTTGTTCAAGCCGGGCGAGCGCGTGCGGCTGCGCTTCATCAACGGTTCGGCGATGACTTTCTTCAATGTCCGCATCCCGGGCGTCGAGATGAAGGTGATCCAGGTCGACGGGCAGGACGTGCGCGACGTCGCGGTCGACGAATTCCAGATCGCGACGGCCGAGACCTACGACGTGGTGGTCGAGCCGAAGGCCGGCGCGCACACGATCGTCGCCGAGGCGATGGATCGCTCGGGCATGGGCGTCGCGACGCTAACCGATACGCCGGGCCGCAAGGGACTCGTGCCGCCGCTGCGCGAACCGGTCACGCTGACCATGGCCGATATGGGCATGGCGGGAATGGACGAGATGGAGGGCATGGACCATTCGATGCGCGACATGTCCAAGCTGCCGCCCGATGCCGAGCCCGCAGGCGTCGACATGGTCTCGCCGATGCCGGTCGACCGGATGGACTTCCCGGGTCTCGGCCTCGACAAGGTGGATCACCGCGTGCTGCGCTACACCGACCTGCGCGCGAAGAAGCCGAACCCGCGCCGCAAGCCGACGCGGCGGATGGAAATCCACCTCACGGGCAACATGGAACGCTACATGTGGTCGTTTGACGGCAAGCGCTTCACGGCGGTGACCGACGATCCGATCCGCTTCGCCTATGACGAGCGGGTGCGCGTGACGCTGGTCAACGACACGATGATGGCGCACCCGATCCACCTCCACGGCCATTTCTTCGAACTGGTCAACGGCGCGGGCGCGACCGACCAGCCCTTGAAGCACACGATGGTCGTCCAGCCGGGCGGCAAGGCAACCTTCGACCTGACCGCCAACGAGCCCGGCGACTGGGCCTTCCACTGCCACCTGCTCTACCACATGCACGCCGGCATGATGCAGGTCGTGACCGTGCGGCCGTTCCCGGCATGAACCGCGCGATGAAACTTGCCGCGACGCTGGTCGCCGGTGCTGCACTGTTGCCCGCGAGTGCGTTGGCGCAGGACCATTCGCAGCACGGCAAGCAGGAGGAGCAGGAGAAGGAAAAGGCCGAACAGCCGGCACCGGCTCCCACCCAGGCGCCGATCCTTCCGGGCCTCCAGTTCGGCCCCGACGGGCAGCTGACCGTCGGCGAGGCCGACACCGTGATCCCGCTCGACGAGACCCCGCCGCCCGCCGCGCTAGAAGGGCCGCGCCACGCCGCCGACGAAATCTACGGCGAGGCCGCGATGGCCCCGGCGCGGGCGCAGCTGGCCGAAGAGAACGGCAGCATGACCACCGGCATGGTGATGGTCGAACGGCTCGAATATCGCGGCGGCGCGCACGATGCCTATCTGTGGGACGCGCAGGCCTGGTACGGCGGCGATATCGACAAGATCTGGCTCAAGTCCGAAGGCGAAGGCGAATTCGGCGAGCCGCTCGAGGACGCAGACGTGCAGGCACTCTGGAGCCGCGCGATCGGGCCGTGGTTCGATTTCCAGGCAGGCGTGCGCTACACCATCGCGCCGGTCGAACGCGCGCATCTCGCGGTCGGCGTTCAGGGCCTCATGCCCTACATGTTCCATGTCGACGCCGCGGCCTTCCTCTCGACCGAGGGCGACCTCACCGCGCTGGTCGAGGCCGAGCTCGACCAGAAGATCACCCAACGCCTGATCCTCCAGCCGCGCGTCGAGATGGAATTCTCCGCGCAGGATATCCCCGAATTCGATCTCGGCAGCGGGATCACCAAGATCGAGGCGGGCGCTCGCCTGCGCTACGAAATCGCCCGCGAATTCGCGCCCTATGTCGGGGTCGGCTGGGAGCGCAAGATCGGCCGCACCGCCGATATCGCGCGCGCCGAGGGCGAGGGCACCGGCGGGTTCGTCGCGGTGCTGGGCGTGCGGGCGTGGTTCTAGCTCGCCGGTAGTTCAGCGTTTGAAGTAGGGTCCGACCTGCGGGTAGGCTTTGTTCTCCGCGATCAGGTCCTGCACCGATCCCGGTTCGACCCCGAGCATTTCGGGCGTGTAGCCGAAGGGCATCTGTTCGACGTGCAGCCACATCAGGCGATCGAGCAGGGTCTTGGCGGCATCGAGGTCGAGCAGCGCCATGCCGGTGTAGTAATCCCCCTGGATGTCCCAGCGTAGCACCGCATAGGCGACGGTCTTTTCCCACTTCTCGGTATCGTCGTGATCGACCGGGCCCATGAAGCGGTCGTGGAAGCTGCGGCTCGCCGTGTCGGAGAATTCGAATACGGGGCCCGACTCCCCGATCCGTCGCAACCACAGGTGCATCGAATTGGGCTGGGCCAGCTCGTCATCGAAAATCCGCCCCAGCTCGGATTCGAGCTTTTCGCGCTTCAGGTCGGGGATATTGCCCTGCAGATCGCGCTCGAGCAGGTCGCGCAGGCGGCGATTGAGCGCTTCGGCATGTCGCACCAGCGGCTGCATCCCCTCGAACAGCCGCTCGATCGCTTCGTCCCGCTCGATCTCGAAGCTCGACCGAGGGGGAGCGGCGTTGCGCGATGACGATCCTGCCGTGACCCTGCGAAAGAGCCAGATTGCGACGATCGCAATGACGACAAGCGCAAGCAGTTCCGACATCCGACATCCTCCCCTCGGTCGCGAACCCGGGGAAGCGATAAAACACGAAGGGCCGCGATAGCAAGATCGCGGCCCTTACGGTTTCAGTCAGCGGAACAAGCTGTTGCCGCGCGTCAGGCGGCTTCCTTGCGCGACATCTTCTTGCGCTCGTGCGGATCGAGATAGCGCTTGCGGAGGCGGACGCTCTGCGGGGTGACCTCGACCAGTTCGTCGTCCTGGATATAGGCGATCGCCTGTTCGAGCGTCATCTTGCGCGGCGGGGTCAGCTTGATCGCGTCGTCCTTGCCGGTCGAGCGGAAGTTGGTCAGCTGCTTGGACTTCAAGGGGTTCACCTCGAGGTCCTGCGGCTTGGCGTTCTCGCCGATCACCATGCCCTGGTAGAGCTTCTCGCCCGGGCTCACGAACAGCACGCCGCGATCTTCGAGCGCGTTCAATGCGTAGCCCACCGCTTCGCCCTGTTCCATCGAGATCAGCACGCCGTTCTGGCGGCCCTCGATCTTGCCCTTGTAGGGGCCGTATTTCTCGAACAGCCGGTTCATGATCCCGGTGCCGCGCGTGTCGGACAGGAATTCGCCGTGATAGCCGATCAGGCCGCGCGAGGGGGCGGAGAAGGTGAGGCGGGTCTTGCCGCCGCCCGAGGGACGCATGTCGGTCATCTCGGCCTTGCGCTGCGCCATCTTCTCGACGACCGTGCCCGAGTGCTCGTCGTCGACGTCGACCACGACCGTCTCGTAGGGCTCCATCCGCTGGCCGTTCTCTTCCTGGAACAGCACGCGCGGGCGGCTGATCGACAGCTCGAAGCCTTCGCGACGCATGTTCTCGATCAGCACGCCGAGCTGGAGCTCGCCGCGGCCGGCGACTTCGAAGGCGTCTTTCTCGGCGCTTTCGGTGATGCGGATCGCGACGTTGGTCTCGGCCTCGCGCTCGAGTCGTTCGCGGATCACGCGGCTCTGCACCTTGTCGCCCTCACGGCCCGCATAGGGGCTGTCATTGACCGCGAAGGTCATGCTCAGCGTCGGCGGGTCGATTTCCTGCGCGTGGAGCGGCACGGTGACTTCCGGCGAGGCGATCGTGTCGGCCACGGTCGCATCTGTCAGGCCCGCGATCGCGACGATGTCGCCCGCCTTGGCATGGAGCACGGGGACGCGATCGAGGCCTTCATAGGCGAACACCTTGGTGGCGCGGCCCGCTTCGATCACTTCGCCCTTCAGGTTCAATGCGCGGATCGGCATGCCGACCTCGAGCCGACCGCTCTCGATCCGGCCGGTCAGGATGCGGCCGAGGAACGGGTCGCGATCGAGCAGCGTCGCGAGCATCGCGAATTCGCCGTCGGGATCGAGATCGGGTTCGGGGATGTGCGAGACGATGGTCTCGAACAGCGGCAGCAGGTCGCCGTCGCGCACGCTGTCGTCCATGCCCGCATAGCCGGCGCGGCCCGAGGCATAGAGCACCGGAAAATCGAGCTGGTCGTCGTCGGCGTCGAGATTGACGAACAGGTCGAACACCTCGTCGAGCACTTCCTGCGGGCGGCCGTCGGGGCGGTCGATCTTGTTGACCACGACGATCGGGCGCAGACCAAGGCCAAGCGCCTTGCCGGTGACGAACTTGGTCTGCGGCATCGGGCCTTCGGCGGCGTCGACCAGCAGGATCACGCCGTCGACCATCGACAGGATGCGTTCGACCTCGGCGCCGAAATCAGCATGGCCGGGGGTGTCGACGATGTTGATGCGGATATTCTCGCCACCCGAGGGCGGGGCCCATTCGATCGAGGTCGGCTTGGCGAGGATGGTGATCCCGCGTTCCTTCTCGAGGTCGTTCGAGTCCATCGCGCGCTCTTCCACGCGCTGGTTGTCGCGGAAGGTGCCGGACTGGCGAAAAAGCTGGTCGACCAGCGTGGTCTTGCCGTGGTCGACGTGCGCGATGATCGCCACGTTGCGGAGCGAAGTGGTCATGAAAATATCCGTGTTGCGAGTTGTGGGCGGCGGCATCTCATTGTGCGCCGCACAATCGGGCGCGCCACTAGCCTAAGGGCGCGTCGCCTGCAAGATGGGGACTTGTGGCGCAGATGCAACAGTATAGACGCGCTTGGGGACGGAGCGGGGCAAATCCGCGTTAACGCGATTGTCCAATCCTAATCGATCGATTAACCGTTGTGACATGGGAAATGCGCAGGCCCGAAAACCGGCCGCGCGATTTGGGAGAATATCGTCGTATGAATACCCGTTTCAACGGCCGTGGTGCCGGCCTTCGTTTTGCCCTGCTTGCCGGTGCGGCGAGCGTGGCGCTGCCTTCCGCCGCCTTCGCGCAGGATGTCGACCAGGCATCCGACGAGGACGATCTCGAAATGGCGCAGCCCGCCGACGGTGACGAGTTCGGCGCGCAACAGGATGTCGCGACCGGCAATCGCATCGTCATTACCGCGTCCAAGCGCGAGCAGACGCTTCAGGACACGCCCATCTCGGTCAGCGTGACGACCGCCGAAACGCTCGAGCGCGCCGAAATCCGTGACCTGATCGACCTCCAGACGGTTACCCCGTCGCTGCGGGTCAGCCAGCTGCAGAGTTCGGCCAACACCACCTTCATCATCCGCGGCTTCGGCAACGGCGCGAACAATTTCGGCATCGAGCCTTCGGTCGGCGTCTTCATCGACGGCGTCTATCGCTCGCGCTCGGCGGGCCAGATCTCCGACCTCGCCAACGTTTCGCGCATCGAGGTGCTGCGGGGCCCGCAGTCGACGCTGTTCGGCAAGAACGCCAGCGCCGGCGTGATCTCGGTCGTGACCCAGGCGCCGCAGTTCGAATTCGGCGGCTCGGTTTCGGCGACCTACGGCAATTACGACCAGTTCATCGTCAAGGGCGATGTGACCGGCCCGATCACCGACACGGTCGCCTTCGCGATCGACGGTTCGTACAACACCCGCGACGGCTACGTCGAAGCGGTCGGGCTCGGCGAGAACATCAACGATCGCGATCGCTACAGCGTCCGCGGCCAGCTGCTGTGGGAGCCCGACGCGGTCTCCAGCGCACGCCTGATCGCCGATTACGGCAAGATCGACGAACTGTGCTGCTATGTCGGCACCGTCCAGGCCGGTCCGACCACGCCGCTGCTCTTCGCGCTCGGCGGGGCGACCAATACCGGTCCCGACAGCATCTACGACGACCGCACCTTCCTCAACCGGCTGCCCGAGAACGAAGTCGAGAATTACGGCGTCTCGCTGCAGCTCGACACCGAGTTCGGACCGTTCTCGGTGACCTCGATCACCGCCTATCGCGAACTGCGTTCGCGCAACGAGCAGGACGTCGATTTCACCAGCGTCGACGTGGTCAACGAGCTGCGCGACCAGTCGGTCGACACCTTCACTTCCGAGCTTCGCCTGACCGGCGAATTCGGGCCGCTTTCGGTCCTGCTCGGCGGCTTCCTGTTCGACGAGAAAATCCGCCAGGTCTCGGGCCTGACGACGGGCACGCAGTCGCGGCCGTTCTTCGACCTGCTCGCCGGCGGGGGCGTCCCCGGGACGCTGTCGGGCGTCGAGTTCGCACTCGGCCTGCCGCAGAACTCGATCTTCGCGCCCGGTCCGCTGACCGATGAATTCTTCGCGCTCGACAACGAAGCCTACTCGATCTTCGGCACGTTCGATTACGAGGTGTTCGAAGGCGTGACGCTGACCGCCGGGTTCAACTACACCGACGACAAGAAGAACTTCACGCTGTCGCAGGCGAGCTACGATCCGCTGGCGCAGATCAACGTGGTCGACGCCTTCATCATCGGTGCCACGGGTGGCGCGATCAATTCGCCCACGGCCTTCCGGTCGCTGCCCGCCGCCAACCGGGCGGCGCTGATCGCCGCGGCCACCAATCCGGCGATCAACCCGCTGCTCGGCCTGACCGCGCTGCAGTTCCAGCCGCCCTTCCTCAACCTGCCCAACTCGGTCGAGCCGGGCCGGACCGCGGACGACGATTTCAGCTACACGCTGCGACTGTCGGCCGACCTCTATGAGGGGCTCAACGGCTACATCACCTACGCGACCGGCTTCAAAGCTTCGTCGGTGAACCTGTCGCGCGACAGCCGCCCGTCGGCCGCCGACTTCACCCCGGGCCCGGGCCGCAGCCTCATCGCCGCACCCGACTCGCCGATCTTCAATGCCGGTCTCGCCGTGCCGAACCTCACCACCGGTTCGCGCTTCGCCGGCCCCGAGAACGCCGAAGTCTACGAAATCGGCCTCAAAGGCGTGTATCCGGGCATCTCGTTCAACCTCGCGCTGTTCGACCAGACGATCGAAGGGTTCCAGTCTTTCGCCTTCACCGGCACCGGCTTCGCGCTGGCCAATGCGGGCGTCCAGTCGACCAAGGGCATCGAGTTCGACATGACCCTCACGCCGACCGACAACCTCGTGCTGACGATGGCGACCACCGTGCTCGATGCGAACTACGACGAGTTCACCGGTTCGGCCGTGGGCGACCTGTCGGGCAGCACCCCGGCCGGCATTCCCGAGCTGACGTTCGCGGCCTCGGCAATGTACACGATCGATCTCGGCAGCTCGGGCAATCGCCTGATCCCGCGCGTCGACTACTATCACGAGAGCGACACGCAGATCCTCGACGGCCTGCCCGACTTCGCCGATCCGACCGCGGCCGATCCGTTCGCCTCGGCGCGCGCGGCGGCGACCCAGTTCACCCGCGAGGTCAATCAGGTCAACGCCTCGCTGACCTTCGCGATGGATAACGGGTTCGAACTGTCGGCTTGGGCGCGCAACCTGACCAATGATCGTTACCTGACGACGATCTTCCCGGGCGTGGCGCAGTCGCGGACCGTCTCGGGCTATCCCAACGCCCCGCGCACCTATGGTGCCACCGCGCGGTTCCGCTTCTGAACCGACCGCACTCGATGATACGGAAAGGGGGCCCTGTGCCCCCTTTCTCGTATTGGCGCGGCGTGCGTTCTCAAGTCGTTGTTAACCGCCACTCGGCATAGGGATACGATGTCAGACAGGGTCGACAACGCCGGGATCACAGCGTGGTGGGCTCCGCTTGCCTTCGCGCTCGGCTACGGCCTGCTCGCGGTGCTGGCGCTCGTCACCACACGCACCGCCGATGGGATCGCCGTGATCTGGCCGTCGAGCGGCGTGTTGCTCGCGGGGCTGATGCTGCTCAAGGGCAACGCGCGGATCGCGCTCCTCCTCCTCGTCGGTATCGCCAGCATGGTGGTGAACCTGGTCTTCAATCAGTCGTGGCTGCTTGCGACTGGGTTTACCGCCGGCAACCTCGCCGGGGGCATGATCGCCTCCCGGATCAGCCTCGACGGCAACCGCGCCTGGGGCCGGTTCGACGACCCGGTCTGGGTCGCCCGGTTCTTCTTCGGCGCGGTGATCGCTTCGGCTTCGGGCGCGATGATCGCCGCGACCCTGCCCGCGATCGAATCCCCGCTCGAATTCGCCGGCTCGTGGTTCAGTACCGTCCTGCTCGGCCAGCTGATCGTGGCCCCCACCCTCGTGATCCTCTATCAGGGACGGCACCGCCGCCTCCTGTCCCGCGACATGTGGCTCAAGGCGATCGTGATCCTGCTCGCCGGCGCGGCCTCGATCGCGGTGGCATTCTTTCAGACCCGCTTTGCGCTGCTGTTCCTGCCGCTCACGGTGACGGTGTTCGCGACCTACCTGCTCGGGGTGACCGGGGCGCTCGGGATGCTGATGCTGGTCACCATCGGCGGTTCGACAGCGGCGGCGCTCGACCGCTTGCCGACCGGCTTCACTGACGACCCGATCATCAGCATCTACATGCTGCAACTCTACCTTTTGACGGTGTTCGCTTCGGCATTGCCGCTATCGACGCTGCTCGAGAAATCGCGGCGCCAGGCGCAGGAACTGGCCCGGCGCAACACGCTGCTCGAGACCGCGGAGGCCTTCGCCAATGTCGGGCACTGGCGCTACGACGTGGAGAGCGGTGAAATCGAATGGTCCGACGAGATGTACCGGATCTTCGGGCTCGACCCGGACCACGACGAGCCGCAGGACCTGAACAGCGGTGCGATCGATGCCGAGCACGTGGAAATCGTGCGCGCGGCGTTCCGCGAGGCGATCATCAGCGGCAAGCCGTTCGACTACAAGATCCGTATCCGGCGCCCGAGCGGCGAGCTGCGGTTCGTCCATTCGTCGGGCTATGTCGAGCGGTCGGAAATGGATCGTTCGGACGCCCTGTTCGGCGTCTTCAAGGACATCACCAACCATGTCGAGGCGATGGGCAAGCTCGAGCAGGCATGGGTGCAGGCGGAACAGGACGTGCGCAAGGCGCTGCTGCTGTCCGAGACCGACCAGCTCACCGGCGTGGCCAACCGGCGCAAGCTGCTGACCATGCTCGCGCGCGAGATGGAGACTGCGGACGAGACCGGCCGCGATCTCGCGATCATCATGCTCGACGTCGATCACTTCAAGGCGATCAACGATACGCACGGGCACGGCGTGGGCGATCTCGTGCTGCAGAAAATCGCCGGGGCAGGGCGCTCGTGCCTGCGCGACCAGGACCTGTTCGGACGGTTGGGGGGCGAGGAGTTCCTCGTCATCCTGCCTGGTGCGGATGCGGAACTCGCCGCCAAGGTCGCCGAGCGGTTGCGCCATGCGGTCCACGAGCTGTCTGGCGATCCCGAACTCGGCCTCGACAGGTTGACCGTCAGCCTCGGTGTGGCGCTGCACCAGACGGGGGCCGACGAAAGCTTCTTCCTGCAAGCCGCCGACGCCGCGCTCTACCAGTCGAAGGCCGACGGGCGGAACCGGCTCACCGTGGCCCGGGCCGACGCGGCCTAGAGCGTCCGGAGCGCGCGCGCGGGCTTGGCCCTGAGTAGCGGCAGCGAGCCGCCCAGCGCCACCACCAGCACCGTCGCGACCCCGCCGCCGAGCACCGCGAGCACCGTCGGCCAGTCGGGCAGCCAGTCGAACTCGAACAGTTCGACCACCACCAGCCAGGCAAGCCCGCTCCCGATCGCGAGCGCGACCCCCGACAGCACCAGCGCGAGCAGGCCGTATTCGAGCAATTGCAGCACCAGCAGCTGGCGCCGGCTCGCGCCGAGCACGCGCAGGATCACGTTGTCGTAGAGCCGGCTCGCGCGCGCCGCGGCGATCGCGCCCGTCAGCACCGCGAGCCCGGCCAGCACCGCGACCGAGGCGGCGGCGAGGATCGCGGCGCCGACCTGGCTCAGTAGGTCGCGCGCCTGGCGCAGCAATCCGCCGACCTCGATCGGCGAGCTCGAGGGAAATTCTCGCACCAGCGCCTGCAGCAGTTCGGGCGGAGGCCCGCCGGGGGTCTCGATCGTCGCGGCGAGGTTGTGCGGCGCATCCTCCAGCGCATTGGGCGAGAACACGAGCACGTAATTGAAGCCGAGCGCCTCCCAGTCGATCCGCCGGAAGCTGGCGATCCGCGCGGTGCGTTCGACCCCGAGCACGCCGATCGTGATGGTGTCGCCGATGTCGAGGTCGAGCACCTCGCCGAGTTCTGCGTCGACCGAGACCAGCGGTTCGCCTGCCCAATTCGGCCCCCACCACTCGCCCTCGACCAGCGAATTGCCCTCGGGTACCTCGTCGGCATAGGTCAGCCCGCGTTCGCCGCGCAGCGGCCACGCGCCCTCGGGCAGTTCCTCGAGCTCGTCGACCACCACCTGCGCGTCTTCGGGACCGTAGGCGAGGATCCGCCCGCGCAGTGCGGGCACTGTGCGTACGTCGGAGCCGGGCGCGGTCTCCTCGATCAGCTTGCGGAAGGCAGGTTCGTCGTCGCGCGGCACGTCGAGCACGAAATAGTCGGGCGCGCGTGCGGGCACGCTCAGTGCGATATTGCCCGCGATGCTGGTCTGGATCGCGGCGAGCAGGACGAAGGCCGAGAGGCCGAAGCCGAGCGCGGTGACCAGCGCGCCGGTCTGCGCGCCCGGGCGGTGGAGGTTGGCGAGTGCGATCCGCAGCAGCGGCGCACCGGGCCGCGGCGCGCGCGCGGCGAGCCGGCGGATCGCCCAGCCGAGCAGCGCCAGCGCGGCGAGCATCGCGGCGGCCCCGCCAAGGAAGAACATGCTCAGCATGCGCTGCTGCGAAGTCAGGAGCACCAGCACGACGATCGCGGCGAGGCCGAGCGTCACCGGCAGCCAGGCGGCGCGATCGCGCGCGAGCGGGGCGGCGCGGGCGCGCATCAGCGCCATGGCGGGGAAGCTGCGTGCCTTGGCCAGCGGGGGCGCGGCGAACACCAGCGCGACCAGCAGGCCGAAAGCGGGCGCGACGAGCAGCGCGCGCGGATCGAGAGTCACCCCGGCGGCGACCGGCAGCAGGTCCTCGAGCGCGGCCCCGAGCAGCGGTGTCAGCGCAAGCCCGGCGACCAGCCCGGCGAGGCTCCCGACCAGCGCCGCTGCGACGATCTGCAACAGGTAGATGCGCGCGATGTCGCGGCTGGTCGCACCGAGCACCTTCAACGTCGCGATCGATTGGCGCCGGGCCTCAAGATAGGAGGCGACCCCGCCGCCGATCCCGATCCCGGCGATCACCAGCGCGGCAAGGCCGACGAGGACGAGGAATTGGCCCATCCGCGAGACGAAGCGCTCGGCCCCGGGCGAGGCGCGCTCGGACGTGTCGAAATCGAAGCCCGCTGTGGGGAAGCGGGTTTCGAGATCCTCGACCGTCGCGTCGAGCTCACGCGGGCCGTCGAAGGCGATGCGGGTCTTCGACTGGTAGAACGATCCCGGCGCGGCGAGCCCTGCGGCCTCGGGAAAGCCGGTGCGCACCAGCACGGGCGGGCCGAGCGAGAAGCCTTCGCTCAATCGGTCGGGCTCGTTCGCGATAATCCCGCCGACGCGCGCCTCGCGCCCGCCGATCGAGAAGGTGTCACCCGGGGCAAGGTCGAGCCGGTCGGCCGCGCCACGGCTGACCCATGCCTCGTCCATCGCGGGTGCGCCGACGTCGCGACCGTCCTCGAGCGTGAGGACGCCAACCAGCGGATAGGCCTCGTCGACCGATTTCAATTCGATCGGGGAGACGAGATCGCCATTGCGCGCGCTGGCCTGCATGCGGAGCCCGATCGAAACTTCGCCCAGCGCTTCGAACGCGGCGAGTTCCTCTTCAGTGGGCCCGCGCTGCCAGACCTCGGCCTGCAGATCGCCACCGAGGATTTCGCGCCCGCGCGTTTCGAGCTCGCCCTCGATCGCGCCGGTCAGCGAATAGATCGCCGACAGCGCCCCGACGCCGAGGAACAGGCAGACGAGCAGGAGCCGCAACCCGCGAAAGCGCGCATTGAGATCGCGCTTGGCGATGCGCCAGGCGGTGGACCAGCCCATTATCTCGTCATCCGCGCGCAGGCGGGGTTCCAGGGCGGATCGACACCCGTCCTGCCGCTCTCCATGGATTCCCGCCTGCGCGGGAATGACGAATAGAGGCTATTGTGCACTATCGCTCTCGATCCTGCCGTCGGCGAGCGTCACGATCCTGTCGCATCGTTCGGCCAGCGCGGGGTCATGCGTGATGATCACCAGCGTGGCGCCGGTCTCGCGGCGGCGGTCGAGCAGCACCTCGATGATCTGCTCGCCGGTCGCGGCGTCGAGATTGCCGGTCGGCTCGTCGGCGAAGATCAGCGTCGGGCGCGGGGCGATCGCGCGGGCGATCGCGACGCGCTGCTGCTCGCCGCCCGACAGCTGGGTCGGGTAATGATCGAGCCGGTGGCCGAGCCCGACCGCCTCGAGTTCGCTCGCGGCGCGGGCGCGCGCGCCGTCCATCCCCGCCAGTTCCATCGGCGTGGCGACATTCTCGCGCGCGGTCATGGTCGGCAGCAGGTGGAATGCCTGGAGCACGATCCCGATCTTGCCGCGCCGCGCGGTCGCCAGCGCATCCTCGTCGAGCGTGGCGAATTGTTCGCCGGCGACCTCGATGCTGCCGCCGGAGGCGCGTTCGAGCCCCGAGAGCACCGCCATCAGCGAGCTCTTGCCCGAGCCAGAAGGGCCGAGCAGGGCGAGTGTCTCGCCCTCGCACACCGCAAGGTCGATCCCCTTGAGGATCTCGACCGGCCGGGCGGCATCGCCGAGGGTGAGGCGGATATCGCGCGCGTCGATCGCCAGATCGGTCCGCACGGATGGGGCGTTCGTCGAGGAAAGACTTGTCACCCGGACGCGATGGCATAGCTAGGAGCGAACCCGCAAGGAGGTTTCACAATGAAACGCATTATCGCATCGACGAGCGCCTTGGCGCTGCTGGCCGCCTGCGGTTCGACCGAGGACGAAGCGCCCGCTCCCGCCGAGGCTGCGCAGGCGACCCCGGTCGTGCCCGAAGCCGCCGCCGACCCGCAGGGCGAAGCGGTCCATATCCTCGCCTTCGGCGACAGCCTGTTCGCGGGCTACGGGGTCGAGGCCGGGCAGAGCTACCCGGCGCAGCTCGAGGCGGCGCTGCGCGCGCGCGGGATCAACGCCAATATCGCCAATGCCGGCGTTTCGGGCGACACCACGCAGGCGGGTCGCGATCGCCTCGCCTTCACGATCGACGGGCAGCCGCACAAGCCCGACCTCGTGATCATCGAGCTGGGGGGCAACGACTTGCTGCGCTCGATCCCGCCCGAACAGACCCGGTCGAACCTGCGCCGCATGCTCGAGATCGCGCGCGAGAAGGACGTGCCCGCGATCCTGTTCGGGATGCGCGCGCCGCCCAATCTGGGCGAGGAATTCGTCAGCCAGTACGACGCGATCTATCGCGAGCTCGCCGAGCAGTTCGACGTGCCGCTGGTGCCGTTCTTCCTCGAATCGATCTACCGCGACCCGGGCAATTTCCAGTCCGACCGCATCCACCCGACCGCTACGGCGATCGGGACGCTTGTCGAGGATACGGCTGACGAGGTTGTGGCCGCCATTCCCGAGCAAGCGACCGCGACCGCCGAATAACCCGGTTCAGCTGCGCCTTTCGACCGAGCCCGCGCTGACGTCCCAGCGCGCGGCTTCGGCTTCGATCTCGGCAAAGGGCGCGCGCTCGGTCCCGGTCAGCCAGACCTGCGCTTGCCCGTCGCGCAGGCGATCGAACAGCGCCGCACGCCGCTCGGGATCGAGATGCGCGGCGACCTCGTCGAGCAACAGGACCAGCGGGCGATCCTTCGGCATCAGCCCGGCATGCGCGAGCACCAGCGCGATCAGCATCGCCTTCTGTTCGCCGGTCGAGCAATCGCCGGCAGGGCGGTCCTTGCCTGCCATGTGGACGAGGAGGTCGGCGCGGTGCGGGCCGATCAGCGTGCGCCCGGCGGAGCGATCGCGCGGGCGATGCGCGGCCAGCGCCTCGCGCAGCGCGTCGGCATCGTCCGACCCGCCCTGGTCGAGCGCGATATCGGGTCGCGCGAAGGGCTCCTCGGGCAGTTGTGCGAGCGCGCGCGAGAGGCGACCGACCAGCGCCGCACGCGAGAAATTCATTGCCGCGCCGTGCTCGGCGAGCTGCGCCTCGATCCCCGCCATCCACACCGGGTCGGGCAAGGCATCGTCGGCGAGCAACCGGTTGCGTTCGCGCAGCGCGGTCTCGTAGCGCGTGGCGTGATGCGCGTGACCGGGCTCGAGCGCGAGCACCAGCCGGTCGAGGAAGCGGCGCCTGCCACCCGGGCTTTCGGTAAAGAGCCGATCCATCGCCGGGGTCAGCCACAGCACGCCGAGCCATTCGCCGAGCCGCGCGAGCGGGGCGTCGGCGCCGTTGATGCGCGCGGTGCGCCTGCCGGGGCGCGCGGGATCGATCCGCGTGCCGAGCCGCACGATGTCGTCGCCGACCCGCAGGTCCGCGCCAACCGCGAGTCCGCCCGTACCGCCATCGCGCGCCATCTCGCCCAGCGCCGCGCGGCGCATGCCGCGCCCGGGAGAGAGCAGCGAGATCGCTTCGAGCGCATTGGTCTTGCCCGCGCCGTTTTCGCCGAGCAGAAGGTTGAATCGCCGCGCATCGGCGAATTCGCTGTGCGCATGGTTGCGGAAATCGGACAGGGTGAGCGAGGCGAGCGCCATGGAGGAATTCCTAGGGGAGGGGGCAGGCAAAGGTCACGCGAAATTCACGAAACCAAGAATTGGGAAAATATCCCACAACGTGGCATTCACTTCCTGTAAAGAATCGTGCGCCCGGTCAGAAAACCGCAGAAACCCGCGATTTTTTGAGTTTGGCACACCTCCTGCAAAGTACTCGGCGTGGCCAGACAATGGGGTCTCGGCCCACCAAAAGGACCCTTGAAATGAATACGCTTTCTTCGCTTCGCAACCAGGTCGCCGCCGCCTTCTCGGCGCTCGCGCTTTCCCTGGTCCTGATCACCGGCACCGTCGCCGTCCCCACCGACAGCGCCATCGCCGCCGACACCATCGTCATCGGCCAGCTCGCATGAGCCAGCTCGATCGACGCCAAAATCCCGGGGCACCGACCAAATTCCGCCTCGGCCGCGCCGACGCCAAGCTGATGGGCGTGTGCTCCGGGATCGCCAATTACTTCGGCTGGGACGTCACGCTGGTGCGCGTGGCCTGGGTCCTCGCCGCCCTGTTCGGGATCGGTGCTCCGTTCCTGATCTATCTCGCGATCGGCCTGATCGCAGACTAGGTCGCCCCTCGAGGGCGACCTCGTCACGTCTGCCGAAGATCGGGTTGCGCAGGATCGGCTCATTCATAGCTGACCACCTCCCACTCGATCCCGTCCCAATCGAAAAAGTAGAAGCGCTCGCCCGGCTCGTAATCGCCGCGCCCGAAGGGTTCGAGACCCGCTTCCTTCACCACTCCTTCCGCCGCCGCCAGATCGTCGACTTCGAGCGCGACGTGGTTGAGCGGCGCGCCCTTGGCGAAGTCCCCCTTCACCTGGTCGCCGGTGTAGAGCGCGACATATTGCCGATCGGTGCCGACATGGATTGTGCGCCCGCCCAGCATCGACGGCCCGCGCCAGCGCTCCTTCCATCCGCACAGTCTTTCGAGCAGCGCGGCGCTGCGGTCGGGATCGGTTGCCGAGATATTCACGTGTTCGAGCAAGCCCTTGGGCATCGTTCGTCTCCTCTAGTCGAGGTTGGTCCAATGCCCCTCCGGAGAGGGACTTGCTCTATATGCAAGCTGAAGTTAGGTTCAGGTCAATGGCGGTTCTGCCGATGGGGGAAAGCGGAAATGGCGATGACACGAAACGACTTGCTACCGATCGGGGCGCTGGCGAAGCGCACCGGGCTGGCGGTGTCGGCGATCCGGTTCTACGAGAAGAAGGGCCTGATCGAGAGCCTGCGCAGCCCAGGCAACCAGCGTCGCTTCCTGCGCTCGGACATCCGCCGGTTGAGCTTCATCCTGATCGCGCAGAAGCTCGGGCTCAATCTCGACGAGATCGAGCGCGAACTCGCCAAGCTACCGCAGGGCCGCACCCCGACGCTCCGCGACTGGCAGAAGATCAGCCAGTCGATGCGGGCGATGCTCGATGCCAAGATCGAGCTGCTCCACCGCACCCGCAACAAGCTCGACCAGTGCATCGGCTGCGGCTGCCTGAGCCTCGAAAAATGCGCGCTCTACAACAAGGACGACCGCGCCTCCGCGATGGGGGCAGGCCCGCGCTTCGTGCTGGATTAGCCGCCCACGGCACCATCGATTGCCCCTCCACCCGCCCAGTTGACCCGCTGGGCAGGGCGGATAAGACAGCGGGCCATGACCCGTTTATTCGCTCGAATCGCCGGCTTTTTCCTGCTCGTGACTGCCGCGACAGGAGCCTCCGCGCAGGAACAAGCCGCGTGTCGCGACTGTCTCACCGCGCAGGAAGCGCGGGCCGACCTCGCCTCGCTCTACGCCAGCCTGCAACAGGAGCATGTCGACCTGTTCGCGCGGCGCAGCGAGGCCGAATACGACGCCAAGATCGCGGAACTTCGCGCTCGGATCTCGGGACCGATTGCAAAGCCGGAGTTCAACCTGCTGGTCCAAGAGGCACTCGCCTTCGGCAATATTGGCCATTCGAAGACCGATGCGCCCGTCGGCGATACGATTGCGTATGTCCAGGCCGGCGGAACGATAGTCCCGCTGTCCATCGTGTATCGCGGTGATTCCATGCTGACCGAGGAGTGGGCGGACACGACTGACGATATGCCGCCGGGATCGCGTATCACGCGGATCGGCGGAATGACCATGCAACAGTTCGAAGATCGAGCCCGCGAATTGATCGCCGCCGATACGCCACGCCTGCTGCGCGCGCAGGTGGAGATGGCGCTTCCGGTCTACCTTCACCAGATGTTCGGCCCGGTCGATGCTCTCGCCGTCGAATATGTCGTTTCGGACGGCACGACCCGAAGCCGCGAGATCGCGGCCATGACCTATGGTGAAATGCTCGCTCTCCAGGAATCGCGCCCTGTTGTGAAACCCGAGCGCCGCGCCTCGACGCGAGTTGCGCGGGAGATGCCCGATGATATCTACTATCTCCAGCCGGGACCGTTCTTCGCCACCGAAGAAGAACGCGGCGATGGCGAAGGTGATTATGCGATCGGGGCCTTCAGCTCCTTCGTCGACGAGGCCTTCGCCAGTATGGCACGCTCGGGCGCGCGCGACCTGCTGATCGACTTGCGCGGGAATCCGGGCGGCGATGCGAGCTTTTCCGATCTCATCGTCGCAAGGCTGGTCGACGAGCCTTTTCGTCACTCATCGCGCTACGAGATTCGGGCGGGAGCCAATACAAAACGCATCTGGCAGGATCGCGAGATCGATTCCGATACGCTTGGCGGCAAGGTCGGTTCGGCGATCGCAACCGCAAAAGTGGGCGAACGGGTGGCGATCGAACTTCCGTCGATTGAGCCGATCGATGAAAACGCCTTCGAAGGGCGGGTCTGGCTGCTGGTCGACAAGCACAGCTATTCGAACGCGGCGGTGGTCGCGGCGCTGATGCAGGATCTCGATATCGCGACGATCATGGGCGAAGAGACCGCCGACCTGCCGACCACCTACGGCGCCGTCGAACGGTTCAGCCTGCCGAATTCGGGCGCTTCGATCGTCTATCCAAAGGCCTATATGGTGCGGCCATCGGGCTCGGAAGAGGTGCGCGGTGTCGTGCCGGAATATCCGATCGCTCCCAATCCGATCGGCGAGAAACGCGACCTCATGCTCGAAACGGCGCTGACGCAAATCCGCGCTGCGCGTCGCTGATCGGACCTACTCCGCCGCGAGCAGCTCTTCCGCCCCACCGAGATCGACGCTGACGAGGCGCGAGACGCCCTTTTCGACCATCGTCACGCCGAACAGGCGGTGCATCCGGCTCATCGTTACCGCATTGTGGGTGACGATCAGGTAACGGGTCGCGGTTTCGCGGACCATCGCGTCGAGCAGGTCGCAGAAGCGATCGATATTGGCGTCGTCCAATGGCGCGTCGACCTCGTCGAGCACGCAGATCGGCGCGGGATTGGTGAGGAACAGCGCGAAGATCAGCGCGATCGCGGTCAACGCCTGTTCGCCGCCCGACAGCAGCGTCAGCGACTGGAGACGCTTGCCCGGCGGTTGGGCGTAGATCTCGAGGCCGGCTTCCAATGGATCGTCGCTGTCGATCAGCGCGAGATGCGCCTCGCCGCCCTCGAACAGGCGCGCGAACAGCCGCTGGAAATGTGCGTCGACCGCGTGGAAGGCGGCGCGCAGCCGCTCGCGGCCCTCGCGATTGAGGTTGCCGATCGAGCCGCGCAACCGGTTGACCGCTTCGCCCAGCTCTTCCTGCTCGGCGATGCTCGCGCCATGCTTTTCCTCGGCCTCCTCAAGCTCGGTCTTGGCGACGAGGTTGACCGGACCGAGCCGGTCGCGGCTGGCGACCAGCCGGTCCATCTCGGTGCTTTCCTCGCCCGCCGACTTGACTGCGTCTTCGTCGAATTCGAACTTTCCGGGCAGCATCGGCGGCGGGACCTGGAAGCGCTCGCCCGCGACCCCTGCCATTTCCTTACGCCGTGCATCCTCGCTCTCCGCCCTGGTCGAGGCGGCAGCGCGGCCCTCTCGCGCGGTCGAGAGTGCTTCCTGCACCTCGCGCAGCTCTTCGTCGGCGGCGCGCGCGGTCTCGCCCGCCTCGGCGACGGCCTGTTCGGCCGCCTCGAGCTCGGCGGTCAGTCGCGCGCGGACGACGTCGCCCTGTTCGATTTCCTTGATCAGCCCCTCGGGCTTGGCGGCGACCACCGCGCGCTCTTCCTCGATCTCCTCGAACCGACGCGACATGTCCGAGAGGCGCCGCGTGGCATCGTCGCTGCGCGCCTGCCAGCCGGCGATATCGGCCTTCTGGCGCTCGGCCCGCTCGCGCGCGACCGCAAGCGACTGTTCGTGGCTGGAGAGCGCGGTGAGCGCCGATTGCTGGGTGGCGCGCGCCGCGTCCTGCTTCGCCTGCGCGGCGGAAAGCGTGGCACGCCCGCTTGCGGGGTCGGGCAGCTCGGCCTTCTTGCCGCGCGCATGGTCGAGATCGAGTTCGGCCTGCTTGCGTTGCTCGGCGAGTTCGCCCTCGGCGCGCGAAAGCTCTTCCGCGCGGCTGGCGAGCCGGGCCTTGAGCGCCTCGGCGCGATCGACCTCGCGCAGCGCCGCGCGTTCGTCCTCGACCGCGTCGTTGACCGTGCGTTCGGCGGCGACGAGATCGGTCTGCAATGTGCGCAGGTCCTCCTGCGCCTCCTCGTGGTGCTTATTGGCTGCCTCGACCGCGTTGCGCAGCGCGGGCAGCTGCGTGTCGAGTTCGGCGAAGCGGTTCTCGGCCTCGAGCCGCGCGGCTTCCGCCCCGCCTTCGCCGCGGGCGACGAACCCGTCCCACCGCCGCAGCGCGCCGTCGCGGGTGACCAGCCATTCGCCCGGTTTGAGGGCACGGCCATCATCCGTATCGACGACATGCACGAGCGCGAGGCGGGCAGTGAGTTCGGGAGGGCAGTCGGTGACATGGGCGGCGAGACTGTCGACCACCGGTGCGGGCTTGCTCGCCCCGGTCCAGTAGCGCCCGTCGCCGTCCGCATTGCCGAGCATCGCCTTGGCGTCGCGCCCCAGCGCGGCGGCGAGCGCGCGTTCGTAGCCCTTTTCGGCGCGGACCTTGTCGAGCGCCTTGGGGAGCGCGCCCTGCGCCTGCCGCTCGCGCGCTTCGCGGTCGCGCTTGAGGGCCTGCCATTCGCGCTCGATCCCGGCGAGTTCGGCGCGCGCCGAGGAGAGCGCGGACGAGGCCTCGTCGCGCGCGGCCTGCAATTGCTCCTTCGCCGCGCGCTTCTGCTCAAGCGCGTCGCGCGCACCGGTCAGCGTCGTTTCGGCGGCGGCGCGCGCCTGCGCGGCGTCCTGCAGCAGCACCTCGGGATCGCCTTCCTCCGACAGCGCGGTGCGCACCTCGGCGAGCCGTCGCGCTTCGCCGTCGAGCCGGTCGAGCCGGTTCTGCGCCTGTTCGAGCGCGGCTTCGGCGACACGCCATTCGGCCTCGACTCCGGCCTGGTCGGCGGTAGCCTTGGCGAGCGCGAGTTCGGCGCTGCGCGCGGCGCTCTCGGCCTTTTCGAGTTCGGTGCGCAGCGCGGGCAGGCGCTCCTCGTCGGCGGCGAGCGCGGCTGCGCCGTCCTTCAATTCCTTCTCGAGCCGCGACAGCGCCTCGGCGGCGTCCTTGGTCAGCCGGTCGGCGTCGCCGCGGTCTTCCTCAAGCCGCGCCTTCTGGCGGTCGAGGTCAGCGAGCCGTTCCTCGGCCGCCTGCAACTGGTCGGACAGCGCCGCCATCCGGTGGCCGTGCGCGCTGGCATCGTCGCGGCGGTCGGCCTGTTCCTCGCGCGCCTCGGCGAGGCGCTCGGCGGCGAGGCCTTGCGCCTTCTCGGCTTCCCTGGCGCGCGCCTGCGCCTCGGTCACCCTCGCTTCGGCCGCTTCGGCCTCCTTGCGCGCGGCATCGGCGGCGGCAGCGGCATCGCGCCAGCGGGCATAGACCAGCCGCGCTTCCGCGACCCGGATCTGGTCGGTGACCTTGGTGTAGCGTTCGGCCGCCTTGGCCTGACGCCGCAGCGAGGCGATCTGGCTGTCGAGACCGGCCATGATGTCTTCGAGCCGCGAAAGGTTCGCTTCGGTCGCGCGCAGTTTCTGCTCGGCGTCCTTGCGCCGGACGTGGAGGCCCGAGATCCCCGCCGCCTCTTCGAGCATCTGGCGGCGCTCGGTCGGCTTGGCCGCGATCACCTGCGCGATCTTGCCCTGGCTGACCAGCGCGGGGCTGTGCGCGCCGGTGGCCGCATCGGCGAAGGTCAGCGCGACGTCCTTGGCGCGGACGTCCTTGCCGTTGATGCGATAGGCGCTGCCCGCACCGCGTTCGACCCGGCGGACGAATTCGAGGTCGTCGCCGTCGTCGTCGGCGATCGAGAGCTGGACTTCGGCGAAATCGCGCGGGGACCGGGCTTCGGTGCCGGCGAAGATCACGTCTTCCATCCCGCCCGAGCGCAGCGACTTGGGCGAGTTTTCGCCCATCACCCAGCGGATCGCCTCGAGCAGGTTGGACTTGCCGCAGCCATTGGGGCCGACGACGCCCGTCAGCCCCGGCTCGATCCGCAGTTCGGCAGGCTCGACGAAGCTCTTGAAGCCGCTCAGTCTAAGCCGCTTGAACTCCATCCGCGCGCTGCCCGGACGCGCTTACCGCGCGCCCATGGCCTCCAGGCGTTGCTTGACCGCGTCCCAGCTGGTGACGCCTGCCGGGTTGCCGTTGATGTAGATCGTCGGCGTGCCGGTGATCTCGTAATTCGAGTTCCAGCTCTGCATCTGCTCGGCCATCTGGGTGGCCTTCGCTTCGTCGGCGATGCACGACAGCGCCTCGTCGCGGCTGATGCCGCGCTGGGCGAAGAAATCGAGCAAGCCGCTGATCTCGGCAAACGCGGCGTTCTGCTGGTCTTCGGGGAGGCTAGAAATCTGCTGCATGCGCGGATCGGACAGGGCCTGGCCGAACTCGTCGAAGCGCGCATAGTGCTGGTCGGCCAGCGGGATCACGCGCTCGGGCGCGCCGCATTCCATGATCTGCGCCGCGATCAGGTCCTGAGGGCCGCGCAGGTAGTTGCGATATTCGAACGAGACCCGGCCGCTTTCGATGAATTCGGATTTGAGTTCTTCCGAGCTCTGCTGCGAGAACTGGGCGCAGGCCCCGCAGGTCAGCGAAGCGAATTCAAGCAGCTTGATCGGGGCATCGGGGTTGCCCATCAAATAGCCGCCTTCCTCGGTGCGGGTCACGACCTGGGTCCAGGTCTGGCCTTCGGGCGCGGGGACTTCGGCGATCGGTTCGCCGGTCAGCTCGGTGCCCGAGGTGGCATCGTCGCCGCCGCCGCAGGCGGCGAGCGCGAGTGCGAGCGGGGTGAGGGCGAGAAGGTGGAAGTTGCGGGTCATGGATGTGGCCTCACGGAAAGATTGGATGACAGTCTAGGCGAAGGGTCGCGCGGCGGGAAAGTCGCCCGTGCGCTTCGTCCACCGGCTTTGCACAGCTTTACCCCGGACGGAAGGGGGCTTGGGTACTCGGATCAGCGCTTGATCGCGTTCTCGAGCACGAACAGCACATCGCGCGCAGTGATCGCGGCGAGCCGTACGCCGTTCAATTCGAAGGTCGGTGTGCCGTTGATGCCCCGCTTTGATGCGGCGGCGGTCTGGTCGGTGATCGGCTGGTAGACTGCCGGATCGCCGAAGCAATTGTCGAGCTGGCTGCGCGACAGGCCGTGGCGAACCAGCATGTCGTAGAGCCCGATATCCGAAGCCACCGCGCGCATCTTGTCGCGCGGGGTGCCGGCTTTCCAGCGCGCCTGCTGCGAAGCCGTGGCCGAGGACGCCTTCGCCAGCCATTTGTCCTGGCTCCGCAGCATCGCCGAATGGGCGGTGAAGAACTTGGCGGTCGGCAGGCAGTGGACACCCGTCGCCACCGTCATGTCGACGACGTTGAGCACGCGGTGCCGGACCTCGAATTTCATCCGGCCGGTGGCGACGTATTGCGCCTTCATCAGCTCGGCCCCCTCGCGCTCGAACGCGGCGCAGTGCCCGCAGGTATAGCTGACGAACTCGACCAGCGTGTCCTTCGCCTCCGGATTGCCGATCAGGTGCGATCCGGTCGCGGTCCGGGTGACGTTGGTGACGAAATTCTTCGACTGCGGCGGGGCCGCGCCGATGGCGAGAACCGCGGCGAACGCGGCGGTGATCTGTTTGAGCATCATCTCGGTGGTCTAGTCCTTGTCGGCTCCGAGGCCGCGCGCAAGGCCCTCGAGCACGGCGCGCAGTTCGGGATCGCCGATATCGCGTAACGATTCGCCGAGCTCGACCGGGACCGGCTTGAGGCTGGGCGGTGCGGCGGCCGGTCTTGCAACAGGCGCCTTAACCGCGCCTTGCCGCAGCTTGACCTGCGCCACCGCATTGTAGCCGAAGAAACGGTTCACCCGCTCGATGATCTCGGGGATCACGTGCTGGATCATCGGCGCGTGCGCGGGCAGCACGACCAGTTCGAGCGTGCCCCCATCCTTGCGCCCGCGGGCGAAGCGGATGCGCTCGGGCTGGCAGGTGCGCGCATGGTTCGCGCCGACGATCTCGGGCCAGCGGGTGACGATCGAGCTCTGCACGAAGCCGAACTTGCGGAACGCCGCGCGCCCGATATCGGGCACCAGCTCGCCGAGCCGCCGCGCCCCCTGTCCGCGCGGACGTTCGTAGCGCTTGGGTCCTTTGCGCGACTTGGGGGGATCGGAGCGTTTCATCGGTGGACCGACTATGCCATGGGGGCGACGTGACTTCCAGACCGATCGCCGACCTTTTGCTCGACTGGTATGCCGGCCATGCGCGGTCGCTGCCGTGGCGCGTGCCGCCTGGCGGCGAGCGGCCCGCCGGTCATGCCTATCGCGTTTGGCTGTCCGAAGTGATGCTGCAACAGACCACGGTCGCCGCGGTGCGTCCCCGTTGGGAGGCATGGGTCGCGCGCTGGCCGACGGTCGAGGACCTCGCTTCCGCCAGCGACGAGGAGATCATGGCCGCCTGGGCGGGGCTCGGTTACTACGCCCGCGCCCGCAACCTTGTGAAAGCGGCGCGCGCGGTGGCCGAGCGCGGCGGTTTCCCGCAAAGCGAGGCGGGCCTGCGCGAATTGCCGGGGCTGGGCGACTACACCGCCGCCGCCATCGCCGCGATCGCGTTCGGCGAGGACGCGGTGCCGGTCGACGCCAATGTCGAGCGGGTGGTGGCGCGGCTGTTCGCGGTGGACGAGCCGCTGCCCAAAGCGCGGAAGGCGATCCGCGCCGAGGCCGCGACGATCTGGCCCGAAGGCCGCGCGGGCGATTTCGTCCAGGCGGCGATGGATCTCGGCGCGACGATCTGCACCGCGCGCGATCCCAAGTGCCTGCTGTGCCCGGTCCGCGAACACTGCGAGGGCTATCGCACCGGCGAGCCCGAGCGGTTTCCGGTCAAGCCGCCAAGGAAGGCCAAGCCCGAGCGGCGCGGCGCCGCCTTCTGGATCGAGCGCGACGGCGCGGTGTGGCTCGTCCGCCGACCCGAGACAGGCATGATGGGCGGGATGCGCGCGCTGCCCGACGATGGCTGGACCGCGCGGGTCGATGGCTCGGGCGAAGCCCCGCTCGACGGTGAGTGGGAAGATGCCGGTGCAGTGACACACACCTTCACCCATGCGCGACTCACGCTCGCGGTGAAGCGGCATCGCGGCGAAGGCAAGCCTTCGGGCGATGGCGAATGGTGGCTGCTCGACCGGCTCGACGAGGCGGGGCTGCCGACGCTGTTCGCGAAGGCAGCCGACCGCGCGATTGCCTAGAAGATACCGCCGCCGATGCTGAGGCGGAGTGCCGCGACCACCAGCACGACCAGGTTGAAGTTCCGGCCGGACTTCTGCGGTGCCAGCTGGCCGACGATCACGCCGAGCGCGAGCACGGGGAGAGCGAACCAGTTGCCCCAGCCGAGCAGCGGGATGGTCGAGGGGATGACGATGACTAGGGCCAGCAGGCCGAGGATCCAGGAAATCAGGTTTCTCATGTGTCCTACATAGGTAGGACAGCGCCTCCATTCAACTCTCTTGCAGCTTCGCGCAACTAGTGCGACGGTTGCCATTCGAAACCGATAGGAATCTTGTCCATGCGCCCAGCCGAATTCGCCGTTCCCGCCCTTTCGCGTCGCCAGATGTTGCGCGGGTCTGCCATGTTCGGCGCCGGTGCCGCCTTCCTCGGATCGCCCGCGGCGGCGTTCGCGAAGAGCGAGGCGGCGCGCAAATTGTGGCCTTCGGTGGCCGAGATGACCGACGAGTTCGTCGGCGGCGGCAAGGCGGTCAACATGGTCTCGGTGCTCGGCTTCGGGCAGAAGGCGCCGGCCGTGATCGCCAAGGGGCCGCAGACGCGCGACGGCGCCGCGCAGGCCGATATCGACAGCCTCTATCGCATCTATTCGATGACCAAGCCGATCACCGGCCTCGCCACGATCATGCTGGTCGACGAGGGCAAGCTCGGGCTCGACCAGCCCCTCGGCGAGATCATTCCCGCCTTCAAGGAGATGAAGGTGCGCACCGCGGGCGGCGGCACGGTCAAGGCCGAGCGCCCGATCACCGTGCGCCAGCTTCTGACCCACACCGCGGGGCTCGGCTACGCGATCCCCGGCATGCCCGGCAATTCCGAATACGGGAAGCTCGGCCTGACCTCGGGCCAGGTCACCCGCCTGCCGATCCCGGGGCTGAGCGGCGGCAAGTCGGTCACCTCGCTCGAGGAATTCGCCGACACGCTCGCGGGCCTGCCGTTGATCTACCAGCCGGGCACGCGCTGGTCCTATTCGGCCTCGATCGACCTCCTCGGTCGCGTGATCGAGGTGGCGAGCGGAATGCGCTTCGATCGCTTCCTGCAGCGCCGCATCTTCGATCCCATCAAGATGGTAAGCACCTTCTTCCGCGTGCCCGCGAGCGAGAAATCGCGCCTCACCACCAATTATGGCGTGATGAACGGCAGCCTCGTCCCGCTCGATCCGGCGGTTGCGTCGATCTATCTCGATCAGCCCCCGCTCTACTGGGGCGGGTCGGGCCTCGTCTCCTCGGCGCGCGATTACGACCGGTTCCTGCGCATGGTGCTCGGGCTCGGCAGCATCGACGGCACCCGCGTGATGAGCGAGGCCGCGGTTCGTCTGGCGACCTCCAACCTGCTGCCCGATACCGCCAGCACCGCCGGCACCTGGGTGCAGGGCGAGGGCTTCGGCGCGGGCGGCCGGGTCGGCCTCGGCGATAACGAGGGTACCTATGGCTGGGGCGGCGCGGCGAGCACCGCGGCTTTCGTCCATTTCGGTGCGAACCTGCGCGCGAGCGTCTACACCCAGGTCATGCCGCAGGGCGAGAACGCGGTTCAGGCGGCCTTCCCCAAGGCGGTGCGCGAAGACCTCGCCGAGATGGCGACCGCCGCGGCGGCGTGACCTCCGCCCCGCCCGCGATCGCCTTTACCGGCTCGCCGCTCGACCGCGCGGACCATCTGCGCGCCGATCCCGATGCGCTTGCAGGGCAGATGAACTGGCGCGCGCGGCTGCTCAAGCTCGACGGGCTGACGCCGGGGATGGACGATGGGGGCGCGCTCGCCTGGGGCACGCTGGCCGATTGCGATCCCGACGCCGAACTCGTCTTCCTCGGGCTGATGGAGGGCAAGCCGTGCTTCGCCCCGGTCCCCGCCGAGGGTGCCGAGGGCCCGGCCTATGCCCAGCCGCAGGTGTGGCAGGCGATCAACCTGCTCTCCGAGCAGGACCTCGCGACCTATGGCGGCGCGCGCAGCCTGGTCGACTGGCATGCCCGCCATCGCTTCTGTGCGCGTTGCGGCGCGGCGACCGAGATCGCCAAGGGTGGCTGGCAGCGCGATTGTCCATCCTGCGACGCCCAGCATTTCCCGCGCACCGATCCGGTCACGATCATGCTGGTCGAGCACGAGGGCAAGCTGTTGCTCGGTCGCCAGCCCAAATTCCCGCCGCGCACCTATTCGGCGCTGGCGGGCTTTGTCGAACCCGGCGAGAGCATCGAGGAGGCGGTCGCGCGCGAGGTTAAGGAAGAGGCGGGCGTGAGCGTGCGCGACGTGCGCTATGTCGCGAGCCAGCCATGGCCGTTCCCCTCGCAATTGATGATCGGCTGCCACGCGCATGCAGTCGATCCCGCGCTGACGATCGACGAAACCGAGCTCGAGGATGCGCGCTGGTTCACCCGCGTCGAACTCGAGGAAGCGCGCGCCGCTGGGTCCGAGGGGACCGAGACGCTCGTCTTCCCCCGCTCGGTCGCGATCGCGCATCACCTCGTGACCTGGTGGCTGGAGCACGATTCATGACCAACCTCTCGATCGACATCTATTCGGACGTGATGTGCCCGTGGTGCATCATCGGGTACCGCAATCTCCTCAAGGCGCTCGATGAACTCGAGGGCGAGATCGAGGTGGAGACGCGCTGGCGGCCGTTCGAGCTCAATCCCGACATGCCGTCCGAGGGTGAGGAGCGGCTCGAACACATCGCGCGCAAGTATGGCCGCACGATCGATCAGGCGCGCGAGGGCGCCGCGCGGATGCAGGCAATGGCCGAGCGGGTCGGCTATTCGTTCGAATGGGAGGGGGACGGCGCGGAACCGCCCGCGCTGATGCGCAACACCTTCCTCGCGCACAAGCTGCTCGCCCATGCACTCGATACGGCCGGGTGGGAGGTCCAGACCGACCTCAAGCTGGCACTGTTCGACGCGCATTTCCGCGACCGGCGCGACGTCGCCGATCGCGAGGTCCTGCTCGAACTGGCGGATGCTGTGGGTCTCGATCGCGAAGCCGCTGCGGCGGCGCTCGATGACGAGGCGCTGGCCCAGCGCATCCGCGCCGAGGAGCGCGCGGCGTTCGACGCCAATATCACCGGGGTTCCGGCGATGGTGGTGGCGGGCAAGTTCCTGGTGCCCGGCGCGCAGGAGCCGGAGACCTACGTCACGGCCCTGCGGCGGGTAGCGGAGAAGACCGCCTAGCTCTTGCGGCTGTCCTGCATCGCGGCGAGCGTCTTGTCGCCTTTCTTGGCGTCTTCCTCGGGATTGTCCGAGCCGACGACCGGCTCGCGATTGTCGGGATCGGTCGCGCGCTTGAGATCGGCGCGGCTGCCGACGCGGGTATTGACCGTGCCGCCCGAGGAACTCCCTTGCGAAGGCGTTTCCTCATCGGTCATGCGGTCGATGAGATCGTTGTCAGGGTGAAGCGATTGGCGTTCGGGCATAAATACCTCCTTTCCCAACCAACGGGTCGGGTCGGGGTGGCGTTCCGAATTAGACCAGTCCGAGCTTCTTGAGCTTGAGTTGCAACCGGCCCGGCAGCGCATCACCGATATCCTCGCCCTCGGCGAGGTCGCGCGGGGCATTTTCGTCCTTCAAGTAGCGCCAACCCTGGTGGGCGCGCTTGGGCTTGGGGTGGACGCGGATCAGCCGCGGCTCGAGGTTGATCCACCAGCGACCGTCGGGGCGCTGCTCGAACCCCTCGATCGGCGAGCGCGCGACCAGCGAATGGTCGAAGATCCAGTAGAGCGATCCGCCTTCGAGTTCGTCGACCCGCTTCGGACAATAGCGCGTGTTGAGGCGAAAGTCGGTGCGGTTGGCGTACCAGCCCTCGATGTCCGCGAAATTCTTCGCGCCGAAGGCGATCTTGGTCAGGTGAAGCGGCATGGGATCAAGATAGGGCGCCGATGGAGCGCCTCAACCCACCAACCCGCTCGCCACGGCGAGACCGAGGAAGGCGAAGAAGCCCATCGAATCGGTGATCATCGTCACGAACACGCTCGATGCGACCGCGGGGTCGACATCCAGACGGTCGAAGATCACCGGCACCAGCACGCCCGCCAACCCTGCGATAACGATATTGACGACCATGGCGAGCGCGATCACTCCGCCGAGTTGCGGCGTGAACAACACCGCCACCGCCGCTCCGATGAGCACCGCGATGGTCACCCCCATCAGCGCGGCGACGCGAAACTCGCGCCACAATATGCGCATGGTGTTCGATTCGGTCAGCTGATTGGTGGCGATTGCACGCACCGTCACCGCCATGGTCTGCGTGCCCGCATTGCCGCCGATGCTGGCGACGATCGGCATCAGGATCGCCAGCGCGACCAGCTGTTCGATGGCCGCACCGAAAAACGCGATGATCGCGCTCGCCACCACGGCTGTGCCGAGATTCGCGATCAGCCAGCGCACGCGCGCAGAGTAGGCCTCGCGGATCGGCTCGTTGATGTCGCCTTCGCCCGCGCCGGAGAGCAGCAGCGCGTCCTCGCCCGCCTCTTCGGCGATGACGTGGGCGATATCGTCGGCGGTGATCTGGCCGACCAGCCGTCCATCGGCATTGATCACCGCGGCCGAGATCAGCGCGTATTTCTGGAACCTGAGGCCCACCTCCTCCTGGTCGAGATCGACCGGGATCAGCGTCTGGTCGCGTTTCATCACGTCTTCGAGCCGGACCGTGCGCGGGGTGCGCAGGATCCACGACAGCTGGCAGGTGCCGAGCGGGCGCATCCGCTCGTCGATCACGAAGACCTCGAAGAAATCGGCCGAGAGGTCGCGCTGTTCGCGCAGGAAATCGATCAGGTCGCCGACCGTGAGATGGCCCGGCACCGCGACGAATTCGCGGCTCATCAGGCGCCCGGCCGATTCCTCGGGATAGGCGAGCGCGGTTTCGAGCGGGGCGCGGTCCTCGGGGTCGAGCTCGGCGAGGATCGCCTTCTGGTCGGCCTCGTCGAGATCCTCGAGCATCGCCACCGCGTCGTCGGTGTCGAGCTGTTCGGCGATCTGCGCGGCGGCGTCGGCGGGCAGTGCCTCGACCAGCAGTTCGCGCACGTGCTCGTTCATTTCGGCGACGACCTCGGCGGTCATCAGCTCGGCGATCGAGGTCGCGAGCAGCGGGCGCTCGTCCTCGTCCATGAGCTCGAAAAGGTCGGCGATGTCCGCCGGGTGGAGCGGCTCGACGAGGTCGTGCGCGGTGCCCGGCTCGCCGTCGTGCAGCGCGTCTTCGACCCGGCGGACGAATTCGGGCTTCAGCCGGTTGTCCTCGTCGAAATTGTCCGCCACGTTGCCGCCATCGCCTTTATAGGGCGCATCAAGCAGCTCGGTATCGCGGGTCTCGGTCATGACAGCGGTCTAGGCAAGCCGCGCGTAAAGGCAAGGCGCGGGTGACATTGCTCCGCAGCCTCGCTAGTCGCTTCGCGCATCAACAGGAGATCCAAATCCATGGCCGAAAAACTTACCTTCTCGATCGACACCGGCGACGGCGAACCCAAGGACGTCGTGATCAAGCTGCGTCCCGACCTCGCGCCCAACCATGTCGAGCGCATCGCCGAACTGGCGGGCGAGGGCTTCTACGACGGGGTCGTGTTCCATCGCGTGATCGCCGGCTTCATGGCGCAGGGCGGCGACCCGACCGGCACCGGCATGAGCGGCTCGGACAAGCCCGACCTCAAGCAGGAATTCAACGACGCGCCGCACAAGGAAGGCACCTGTTCGATGGCGCGCACGATGGACCCGAACTCGGCCAACAGCCAGTTCTTCATCTGTCTCGACGATGCCGGTTTCCTCGACCGCCAGTACACGGTCTGGGGCGAGGTCGAGAGCGGGATGGACGTCGTCCACGCGATCCCCAAGGGCGAACCGCCGGCCAATCCGGGCAAGATCGTCAAGGCGACGGTCACATAAGCGCGGAATTTCGAGGGAACGCGCCCCTTTCGGGCGCGTTCCTTTTGCAGGCCTGAACACGTCCGGGCGCCAAGCGCGCTGCGAGCGGGAGCACAAAGCATTGTCGGAAAACGAGAATTTTGGAGCGCGAGCGTTCGATCAGACTCACGACGAAGCGCCCGCGCACTTTCGTGACAACCATCCCGAAGACCAGTTCGAAGGCGCATCGGGCGTCCTGTTCGAACAGGCGATGGCGCAGACGCGCATGGCGATCTGCCTGTGCGATCCCAACCAGCCCGATGTGCCGATCATCTTCGCCAATCGCGCCTTCCGCGAACTGACCGGTTATTCCGAGGACGAAGTCGTCGGGCGCAATTGCCGTTTCCTTCAAGGGCCGGACACGCGGCCCGAAGTCGTCGAGCGCCTGCGTCATGCGATCGACAACGAGGAAGTCATCGTTGTCGAGATCCGCAATTACAAGAAGGATGGCACACCCTTCTGGAACGCGCTCCATATCGGCCCGATCTACGACACAGAGGGTAACCTGATCTACTTCTTCGGCAGCCAGTGGGACGTCAGCGACGTCTACGCCGCGCGCGCCGAACAGCAGCATGCGACCAAGCTCGCGCGCGAACTCTCGCACCGGATGAAGAACATCATCGCGGTGATCTCCTCGGTCGCCAAGCTGGTCGGACGCGAGCGCGGCGACCCCGATACCGCGCGCGAGATCAACGACCGGATTTCGTCGCTCGGGCGGATCTACGACGCGACGCTCGAAACCGCCAAGGACGACGCGATCGACCTCAAGGCGGCGATCGATTCGGTCCTCGACGTGCACCGGACCGAACAGGCCCGGCTCACCGCCGAGGGTCCCGACGTCCTGATCCCGTTCAGCATCGTCTCGATGCTCGCGATCGTGATTCACGAACTCGTCGTGATGTCGAGCGAGCATGGCTGCCTGTCGCGCGGGGAGGGGGCGGCGAGGCTCGACTGGGAAGCGCCTGCGGACGAAGACGGCATCGTCTGCCTGAAATGGCACGATTGCTTCTCCGAGGCGTGGTCCGGCGAGGGCGGCAAGGCTGGCACGCTGATCATGCAGCGCATGGTGAATGCGGCGGGCGGCTCGATCGCGGTCGAGCCCACCGGCGAGGGAGACGACGTGCGCGTCGTCGTCTGCCTGCCGATGGTCAAGGACTGACGCCTTGAACGGCACGCTCCTCCTGGTCGAAGACGAGGCCCTGATCCTGATGGACCTCGAATTCGCGGCCGAGGACGCGGGCTACGATTACTGCGCCGTGCGCAGCGTGCAGGCGGCGCTCGAGGCGCTCGAAACCCGCGACATCGTCGCGGCGGTGCTCGACGTGAACCTGGGCGGGGGCGAGACCTGCGTGCCGATCGCCGAGGCACTCGGCGGCCGCGGAATTCCCTACATCCTCCATTCGGGCGATCTCGATCGCAACGACGAACTGGTCCGCACGCTCGATGCCGAACTGATCAAGAAACCCGCCCGCTCCGAAACGGTCGTCGAGCGCGCAATGACGCTCGCCCCCGAATAGCCCCGCGGCTAGAGCCCCGCGCCCACCAGCCAGTCGTGGAATTGCCGCACCGCTCGGGTTTCGAGCGCGCCCGGGCGGCACACGAACCAATAGCTGAACGGGCTTTCGACCTCGATATCGGGAAACAGCGCGGCAAGGCGCTCGTCCTTGGCGCGGGCGAGGTGATCGTCGTGCATGATCGCGATGCCGAGGCCCTGCGCGGCCGCTTCGAGGATCAGCTGGCCCGAATCGAAATGGTCGATCGCGGCGGGGGTGAGCTCGGGCAGGCCGATCTCGTCGCGCCAGGCGGTGAAGCTTTCGGCCAGCTCGTTGTGCACCAGGAAGGTCTGCCGCGCGAGCCGCGCCGCGTCGGGCGTATCACCCACTTCGGCCACCGTGGCCCGATCGGCGATCGCGAACACCCGGTTGTGATCGAGCCGCACCGAATAGAGTGCGCTGTCGGGCGATTGCGACAGCACGATCGCGGCGTCGAGCGTATCGCCCACGCGCGCCTCGAGATGCGGGCTGGTGTCGATGTCGATATGCAATTGCGGATGCTTCTTGCGCAATTCGGCGAGGCGCGGGAACAGGCGCTGGCTACCGAACAGCGGCATCACGCCGAGATGCAGGCGGTGGAGCCGCCCGTCCTCGACCTGGCCGTCGATCGCATCGGCCAGCGCATCGATCCGCGGTGCGACCGCGCGGTAGAAGGCCTCGCCCTCGTCGGTCAGTTTCATCGCCTGTTTCTGGCGGGAGAACAGCCGCTTGCCGGTGAATTCCTCGAGCGTCGCGATTCGGCGCGAAAGCGCGCTGGGGCTCAGTGCGAGTTCTTCCGCCGCGGCGCGCGCGCTACCCAGCCGCACGGTGCGGGTGAAGGCTTCGAGCGAACGCAGCGGAGGCAGTCTCCGCATCAGCCGTCGGCGCTTTCGTCGTCGTCCTCGCCGGGCGGATGCAGTCGCACCTTCTCGACCCGGCGCTCATTGCCTTCGAGTACCTCGATCCTCCAGCCGCTGGCATGGACGAGGATCGCGCCGGGCTGCGGCACCTGTTCGGCGAGCACGAAGGCGAGCCCGCCGAGCGTATCGACCGCTTCCTCGACCTCGGCCAGGCGCGGATCGACGTGCTCGGCGATATCGTCGAGCTCGCAGCGGGCATCGGCTTCCCAGATTCCGTCTTCGAGCGCGCGCAGCTGCGGCTCGGGCTCGTCGTCATGTTCGTCCTCGATCTCGCCGACGATCTCTTCGACGAGGTCCTCGATCGTGATGATCCCGTCGGTGCCCGAATATTCGTCGACCACGATGGCGAGGTGGGTGCGGTGGCTGCGCATATCGGCCAGCACGTCGAGCGCGCCGCGCGCCTGCGGCACGAACAGCGGCTGGCGCATGAGCACGGTCCAGTCGTCGGGCGGCTGCGATTGCGTGGCGAGAAACGGGAACAGGTCCTTCGCCAGCACCATGCCGATCACTTCGTCGAGCGTGTCGCGATAGACCGGCAGGCGCGAATGACCGTGCTCGGCGAAGGTCGCGACGACCTCGTCCCAGCTGTTGCTGGCGCTGACGGCGACGATCTCGCTGCGCGGCACGGCGACGTCGTCGGCATCGTGTTCGGAAAAATGCAGCAGGTTCTTGAGCATCTGCCGCTCGACCAGCGTCAGGTCGTCACTGCGCGGCTCGCGCTGGGTTTCGTCGGAGCCTTCGGCGTTGTCGACGGCGTCGAGCTGGTCCTCGATCTGCGCGCGCAGCGTGCGCTCGCCATCGTCGGACCCCATCAATTTGCGGATGGCCTGGAGCAGGCCGCCCCTACTGTCCGCGTCTCCATTGCTGTCGGGCATGGCCCTTACGAATCTCTCTTTATTGCGTTGGATGCATCATATGGGTCCGCCACCCCCAGCCGTGCAAGTATTTTGACTTCGAGCGCTTCCATTTCCTCGGCGTCTTCGTCGCTGGTCTCGTGGTCGTAGCCCGCGAGGTGGAGCATGCCGTGGACGATGAGGTGCGCGGTATGATCCTCGATCGGGATGGCCTTCTCCGCCGCCTCGCGCGCGCAGGTCTCGGAGGCGAGCGCGAGGTCGCCGAACATTTCGGGAGGGCCGTCGGGGGCGAGGCTCTCGAATTCGTCCGCGGTGAGCATCGGGAAGGACAGCACGTTGGTCGGCTTGTCCTTGCCGCGCCATTCCTTGTTGAGTTCGTGGACCCGGGAGTCGGTGGTGAACAGCAGGCTCGCCATCAGGCGCTCATTGGCGAGCGCCGGCAGCTCCTCCGCCGCGGCCTCGACCGCGCGCTCGGCGAGCGCGGGCCAATCGCTGTCCGGCCAGCCGTCTATCTCGATGTCCAGATGCACTTCGCGCCAGCTTCTTACTCTGCCGTGCCCTCATAGGCGTCGACGATCCGACCCACGATCGGGTGGCGGACGACGTCCTTGGCGGTGAAGCGGATCGTGCCGAAGCCTTCCACCCCTTCCAGCTTCTCGACCGCGTCGGCGAGGCCGCTCATGCGGTCGCCGCCGGGGATGTCGACCTGGCGCGGGTCGCCGCACACCACCATCCGGCTGTTCTGGCCGAAACGGGTGAGGAACATCTTCATCTGCTCGCGGGTGGTGTTCTGCGCTTCGTCGAGGATCACGAAGGCATCGGCGAGCGTGCGGCCGCGCATGAAGGCGATCGGGGCGATCTCGATCACGCCGCTTTCGATATGCCGCTCGACCTGCTCGGGCGGCATGCAATCGAACAATGCGTCGTACAGAGGGCGCAGGAAGGGATCGACCTTCTCCTTCATGTCGCCCGGGAGGAAGCCGATCTTCTCGCCCGCCTCGACCGCGGGGCGCGAGAGGATCAGTCGCTGGACATCGCCGGTGATCAGCTGGCTGACCGCCTGCGCCACCGCGAGGTAGGTCTTGCCGGTGCCCGCCGGACCGAGCGCGAAGACGATATCGTCGCGCGCGAGCGCCTTCATGTAGTCGATCTGCGTTGCCGAACGCGGGGCGATCGTCTTGCGCCGGGTGCGGATCATGATCGGCGGCGCATCCTGTTTCGAATCGACGATGCCTTCAAGCGTGGGTTCGTTCGACATCGCGATGATCGATTCGATCAGCCCGGCATCGAGGTCCTGCCCCACCGCGACCCGTTCGCTCATCGTGGTGAGCACGTCGCGCGCGCGGGCGACCTGGTCGGTCGGGCCTTCGATCTGGACGGTATTGCCGCGGGCGGAAATGTAGACGCCGAGCCGGTTTTCGACCTGGACGAGATTGGCGTCGAACTGGCCGAACAACGCGCCGAGCAGAGCGGTGTTCTCGAAATCGACCTCGGTCCGCGAGCGACCGGTGCCACCCCCGCTGCCGTCATTGGCCGGCTTGCCGGGTTTGTCGTGGCGGGGCTTGTGAGCAGGTCTGCGAGCCAACTGAGTCCTTTCTTGCGTACGAGTCGGAAATCTAGGCCATGGGGAGCGGTGCGCAAGGCTGCTTGCGACAGGGCGGTGGAAAGTCACGAGCTTGTCATCAGTGGCACGCCGGCGCATCCTGCGCGGATTCACGCGACCACCGAAAGGATCACGCCATGCCTCTCGCCGCCAGGCTGTCCGCCGCAATTGCCCTTTGCGCGCTTGCCGGGTGCAATGCGCCCAAGGATTCGGAAACCGAAGAACCGGCGGCGGAGGCGACCCCGGTGGGACCCGAGGCGGCTGGCGCGCAAGGCGATGCGGACAGCGCGGCGATCGAAGCCTGGATACGCGAGAACTACGCCGAGATGGGCCGCCTCATGTACCGTTCGGCGATGGTCGATCTCGACGGCGACGGCGGGGCGGAAGCGCTCGTTTATGTCGGCGGTCCGATGCTGTGCGGGACCGGCGGGTGCTCGCTGGTGGTGCTGGCGGAGGGCGAGGAGGGCTTCCGCAAGGTATCGGAGACCAGCGTCGTGCAAATGCCGTTCGGCGTCCTCGACAACTCGACCGACGGCTGGCGCGACCTGTGGGTCACGACCTATGGCGGCGGCGCTCCGGAAGTCACGCGCAAGCTGGTCTGGACCGGCGAGGGTTATACCGCCAACGCATCGAGCGGTGAGGAAGCGGCGGCTGGCGAGGTGCTGGTCGACGCCGCCGCGTTGTCGCCGATCGATTAGGCGAGGGCGCCTTCGCGGAGCCTTGCGGCGAGCGAATTCTGCCCGGCTTCGAGCAGTTCGGCCTGCACCAGGTCGCCGATCTGCGCGTCGCCTTCGAACCACACCGATTGCAGCCAGGGCGACTTACCGAGCCACTGGCCGGGCTTCTTGCCGCGGCGTTCGACGAGGACTTCGCAGGTCTTGCCGACCGAAGCTTCATTGAACGCCATCTGGTCGCGGCGCAGTGCGGCCTGGAGCCGCTGGAGGCGCTCGTCCATCACTTCCGGCGCGACCTGGTCGTCCATCGTCGCCGCGGGGGTGCCGGGGCGGGGTGAATACTTGAAGCTGAAGGCGGCGGCGTAGCGCACCTCGTCGACGATCCTGAGCGTGTCCTCGAACTCGGCGTCGGTTTCGCCGGGGAAGCCGACGATGAAATCGCCCGACAGCGCAAGGTCGGGGCGCGCCGCGCGGAAGCGTTCGAGCAGCTTCAGATAGCTTTCCGCCGTGTGGCTGCGGTTCATCGCCTTCAGCACGCGGTCGTTGCCGCTCTGTACCGGCAAATGGAGGTAGGGCATCAGCTTGGCGATGCTGCCGTGCGCCTCGATGATGTCCTCGTCCATGTCGGCCGGGTGGCTGGTGGTGTAGCGGATCCGCGCGAGGTCGGGGTCCTTCGCCAGTTCGGCGACCAGTCCGGCGAGGCCGACGCGGTGACCGCGCTCGTTTTCGCCGCTCCAGGCCGAGACGTTCTGCCCGAGCAGCGTGATCTCCTTCGCGCCCGCCGCGACGAGGCGCTTTGTCTCCTCGACCAGCTCGACGAAGGGGCGGCTGATTTCGGCGCCGCGCGTGTAGGGCACGACGCAATAGGTGCAGAACTTGTCGCAGCCTTCCTGGATGGTGAGGAAGGCACTGGGCGCGCTCTTGCGGCGCTGCGGAAGCTCGGCGAACTTGGCGTTGGCCGGCATGTCGGTATCGGTCGCGCGCTCGCCCTTCACCGCGCGGTCGAGCATGGCGGGCAGGCGGTGATAGGCCTGCGGGCCGACCACCATCGACACCGCCGGCGCGCGCGCCATGATTTCCTCGCCCTCGGCCTGCGCGACGCAGCCCGCGACCGCGATCAATGGCTTCTTTCCAGCCTCTTCGCCCGCCTTGGCGATACGCCCGATGTCCGAATAGACCTTCTCTGCCGCCTTCTCGCGGATATGGCAGGTGTTGAGCACCACGAGGTCGGCATCTTCGCCCTCGGGCGCGGGCGTAATGCCCTTTTCGGCCAGCAATTCGGCCATGCGCTCGCCGTCATAGACGTTCATCTGGCAGCCGAAGCTCTTGACCCGGTAGGTCTTGGGAGGCGTGGTCTGTTTCATGGGAGGGGCGCCTTTAGGCGAAACCGGGGCCGCGTTCAACGTGGTCGCGCGTGAAACCAGTCGCGGTTTCGGTGCCAGGCAATGGCTGCAGCAACGACCGAGACCGCTATCACGGCAGCGAATGCGCCATATTGCGCGGGCATCGAGGTTGCGTTCGGATCGATCACGGTTTCGGCGGTGTTGAAGGATGCGTGGAGGACGATGCACCCGACCAGCCCGCCACCGCGCGCGTAGAGTAGGCGCGTGAGCAGGATCGAATTGGCCAATCCTCCGATCGCGAGCATGGCCACGAACAGCGGTCCGATCCCGAATTTGGGCAGGTGCCAGAAGAACCACGCGAGGGCGACGAGCAACGCGACGGCGATCGGCGCAAGGCGCGCGGCGAGGACCGGGACGAGGTGACCGCGCCAGCCGATCTCCTCGAGCAGCGCGACAACCAGCAACTGGAGGGTGAAGGCGAGCGCGATATCCGTGATCGAAGGCACGACCACGGTCGCGCCGCTCGCCTTCGCGCCGAGCAGTGCGGCCAAGCCGTAGCCGAAGGGCAGCAGCAGGAGCTTCCACGAGGGCAAACCGGTGTTCGGCGATAGACGCTCGCGGCGAAACAAGCGCGCAAACAGGATCGCGGCCAGGGTCGGGCCCGCCACACCGGCGGCGAGCAGCGAAATCGGCGGCGCCGTGGTGCCGGTGAAGCCCGCCGCCATGCCGACGAGCAACATTGCCGTGGCCGAGAACAGCAATGCGGTCAGCGAAAAGCCGGCGGCGTAGATTGCGGCGGCGCGAAGGTTGGGGACGGTTTTCATAGGTGCGCGCGCATTTGAAGGGGCGAAGCCAGTGCCAGGCTGCCTATTTCGGCGCGTTGTACCTGACCGGCACGACGTCGTGCCTGAACTCGCGCAGCGGCTCGCCGTGGGCGGTGGCCAGCGCGGCTTCGATTGCGGCGCGGGCGCGGGCGCCGATCGCCTTGCGACCGCGGAATTCCTCGGGGCTGAAGGGCTCGAGGAAATGCAGGTCGAGCGTGAAGGTGCCGGGGCGCGCAAGGATGCGCTTCGCGTTGTTGAGGCCGCTCTCGTTGCCGATCCAGCCGAGCCATTCGCCGTATGTGCCGTAGTCGAGCATCACCGGCTGGACCATCACGCCGGGCGGCGGCGGTTCGAGCACCGAGAGCATCGAGGTCTTGAACGGCAGCAGCGACTTGTTGTCGGTGGTCGTGCCCTCGGGGAAGACGGTGACCGACCAATTGTCTTCCAGCGCCTCGCGCAGCGCGTTGATCTGTTCGGCCACCCCCATGCGGTGTTCGCGCTGGACGAAGACGGTGCGGTTCAAGGTCGAGAGCCAGCCGAGCACCGGCGTTTTCTCGAGTTCGGCCTTGGCGACGAAGGCGGTGCCGCTGTGCCCGGCGAGCGCGAGGATATCGATCCACGAGACATGGTTGGCGACGAAGAACACGTCGCGCTTGAGCGGGGTGCCGATCTTGCGCACCCGCGCTCCCGCGATCCACGCGGCCAATCCCAGGAACCACATCGGGAAGGGCGAGCCGTAGGCCGCGACGCGGTAGAGATAGTGGAGCGGCACGAACACCAGCAGCGCGAGCACCAGCGCCGCGATCCGCACCGTGAACACGATCCAGCCGAGCGCCCCGATCGGCGTCGTTTCGCCGCGGGTCGCCGCCTCGCGGGTGTCCGGGTCCTCAGTCCTTGCGGGAGAGCCGGACGCCATACAGTTCCATCCGGTGGTCGACGAGGCGATAGCCGAGCTTTTCAGCAATGACTTTCTGGAGCGCTTCGAGTTCGGGGTCGACGAATTCGACGACCTTGCCGGTTTCGATATCGATCAGGTGGTCGTGGTGCGCCTCGGGCGTGGGCTCGTAGCGCGCGCGCCCGTCGCCGAAATCGTGCCGGTCGAGGATGCCGGCCTCTTCGAACAGGCGGACGGTGCGATAGACCGTCGCGATCGAGATCTTGGGATCGATCTTGCTGGCGCGCTCGTGCAGCATCTCGACATCGGGATGGTCCTCGCTGTCGGAAAGAACCTGCGCGATCACCTTGCGCTGCTCGGTGATCCGCAATCCGCGTTCGGCGCATAGCGCCTCGATGTCGATTTTCTGGTGCACAATATTCCGTATCGCAAAGAAAAGCCCTGCGGCGCAATAGCGCGGCAGGGCGAATCTTCAAATCGGTGGGGGCGATTGCCCCGATCAGGCCTTCTTCTTGCGCCCGCGCTTCTGGCCGGGCTTGCGGCCGAGGCCGATCTTCTTGGCGAGATCGCGGCGCTTCTCGGCATAGTCGGGCGCAACCAGCGGGTAATCGGCCGACAGGTTGTAGCGCGCCTTGTATTCTTCCGGAGTCAGGTCGTGATCGGTCGACAGGTGACGCTTGAGCATCTTCATCTTCTTGCCGCATTCGAGGCAGACGATGTGGTCCTTCTTGACCGACGAACGGATCGAAACGGCCGGTTCGGGGGCCGCTTCCTCTTTCTCGCCAAGGTCGCCGAGGCCGGCGAGGGCACCGTAGACATTGGTGATCAGGTTCGGGACATCGGCGACGTCGACGCTGTTGTTGCTGACATGCGCCGCGACGATTTCGGTCGTGAGCGTAATGAGCGTCTCGGTCATGTCGAGATCGATCTCTTCCATTGTGTTTCCTTGTTTTTCACTTGAGCCTTGAGGGGGTGGCCGGGGGGACGGCCAACGGTCGCGCGGTTAAGCCGTAATCCATGATATAGCAAGCAGACCAACAGGTCTATTTTGTTCGCTCTAGATGGTTAACGCGAAGGTTATTGCGTCCAATTTGTGTCCCGAACGCGTCCGATAGTATTCCTTTCGTCGGCCTATTGGGACAAAACCGATGCGGTCGTACAATCTAACCGCCGGATTTCCTTCGCGCATTTCGAGAAACAGTCTTTCGCCGCCGCGCGCCCGCGCATCGGCAGCGAGCAGCGCCAGTAGCCGGGCGCCGAGACCGGCTTCGCGATGCGCCGGATCGACCGCGATCAGCAGCAATTCCTCTTCGCCCGGCGCGGCGCGCGACAGCGCGAATCCCGCGACCCGACCGTGACGAGCGAGTCGCCGTCCCTCGCGATCCACCACGATCAGGTGGCCGCTGGGCATGGCGAGCATGTCGGTCACCTGCTTGCGCGTCCACGCCTCGTTGTATTCGGGATCGAAACCGCGCGCCATTACCCGCATGACCCCGTCGAGCACGGCTTCTTCGGCCAGGCTCGCCATCAGGTCCGCTCCCGGGCGGCAACGGGCTTGGCATCGGGCGCGCGGCCGTAGATCGCGGCGACGTCGGACGTCAGCGCCTCGGGATTCAGATGGGCGAATCCGCGCGCATCGGGCCACAGCGCCATCGCCATGCCCGCGCCGCGCCGCTCGACCAGCGTCTCCGCCTCGCCCCCTGCGACGAGCGCGGCCGACAGCGAGGCGGCCGCGTATTCGGGCTTGAGCGAGGCCGGCGCGAACAGCTCGCGCCCCTCGGCGTCGTATTGCGCGCAGAACCACTCGCCGTGGCCCCCGCGGGTACAAACCGCAACCGGCTGTGCGCCGCGCTCGGCCCGCGCCATCGCCGCGATCATCGCGTGGGTGGCATAGCCGACCAGCCCCGCGTTCCATGCAAGTGCAAGCGCCCGCGCTGCGGCGATCCCCACCCGCACGCCGGTGAAGCTGCCCGGGCCGCGCGACACCGCGATCCGGCCCGCGCGGCCGCGCTCGGGAAGGTGGGCGATCATCGGTACCAGCCGTTCGGCATGCCCGCGCCCGAGCACATGGTGTTCGTGCGCGATCAGTTCGCGCCCTTCGAACAGGGCGACGGAGCAGGCCTCGGTGGCGCTATCGATCACGAGCGTACGCATCGCATCCGCCTAATCGGCGCGCGCGCCGGCTGCAATCACTCGAAGCGGTTGAATTTCTCGAATTCGGGGCGCGGCGAACGGTCGAAGATGCTCTCGCGATCGCCATGGCCGATGCCGCAGATGAAGTTCGACCGGTGCCTGGGCGCGTCGCCGAAGAAGGCCTTGTCGACCTTGTCGTTGTCGAAGCCCGACATCGGGCCGCAATCGAGGCCCAGTGCGCGCGCGGCGATCATCAGGTAGGCGCCCTGCAGCGAGGAATTGCGGAACGCGCCTTCCTTGCGGCCGTCCTCGTCGCCCTCGAACCAGCTCTTTGCATCGGTGTGCGGGAACAGCCACGGCAATTCCTCGTGGAAATCGATATCGTAACCGACGATCGCCACGACCGGGGCGGTCAGGATCTTGTCCTTGTTAGAATCGATCGCGGTGTCGGCGAGCTTCCGCTTCGCCTCGTCGCTCCGGCACCACACGATCCGCGCCGGCTGCGAGTTGGCAGAGGTCGGCGCCATCTTCATCAAGTCGTAGATCGCGCGAATCTGTTCCTCGCTCACGTCCTTGTCGAGCCAGCCATTGTAGCTGCGCGCGTCGCGGAAGATGATGTCGAGGGCGTCGTCGGAAAGGGTATCGGCCAAGGGTCTCGTGCTCCGTCTGGTTGGGGAAAATCAGGCTGCGCGGACTTCAACCACTTCGGGCACGTAATGTTTCAACAATCCTTCGATGCCGTGCTTGAGCGTGGCGGTGGATGAGGGGCAGCCCGAGCAGGCCCCCTGCATCTGCAGATGGACCACGCCATCCTTGAACCCGCGATAGCGGATGTCGCCACCGTCGCCGGCAACGGCGGGACGCACTCGGGTGTCGAGCAGTTCCTTGATCTGGGCGACGATATCGGCGTCGGCCGGATCGTCCTCGATCTCGATCCCGCCATCGTCCTCGGGCGGCACCGCAATCCCGTTGCCGCCGGTCGCGCCGGGTTTGAAAAGCGGGGTCTTGGTGACGAAGTGATCGAGCAGCACCGCCACCACCTGCGGCTTCAAATCGGCCCATTGCACGCCGGGCGCGGCGGTCACCGAGACGAAATCCTTGCCGAAGAAGACGCCGGTGACGTCGCCGAGCGCGAACAGCATTTCGGCGAGAGGGGATATCTCGGCATCCTCGGGCGAGGCGAAGTCGCGCGTGCCGTCGTCGCCCATCACCGGGCGACCGGGCATGAACTTGAGGGTCGCGGGATTGGGCGTTGTTTCGGTTTCGATGAACATGCACACGATGTAGCGACGCGATCCGCCCCTGCAAGGGGAGGGGGATATTCACTCGCGCTTCATGGGGTGCGACGATATGCCCCCAGCATGACCTTTCTTCCGCGCGCATTTGCCGCCTTTGCCTTCCTCGCCTCCGCCGTCGCCGCGCCGCTCCACGCGCAGAACCACGATTCGACCTCGACCGTGCAGGTCCAGGCCGAACCCGAAAGCCTGCAGCGCGGCGAGGACAACTGGTTCTACGAAGGCTCCGACCTGGAACAGGAGCGCGCCTGGCTGTTCGGCGAGCTTCCCAACGGCCTGCGCTATGCGGTGCGCCGCAATTACGTGCCGCAGGGCCAGGTATCAGTTCGCGCGCTGGTCGATGCGGGCTCGATGTACGAGACCTACACCGAGCACGGCTACGCCCACCTGCTCGAACACCTGCTGTTCCGCGAGAGCAAGTATCTCGGCCCGAACGAGGCCTTTTCGCGCTGGCAGGCGATGGGCGCGCAGATCGGGATCGACGCCAATGCGACGACCAGCCCGACCCAGACAGTCTACCAGATCAACCTGCCCAGCGCCGCGCACGACGATGTCGACGAGACGTTGCGGCTGTTTTCGGGGATGCTCGCCGCACCGGTGCTGTCGGACGCGAACGTGCGTCGCGAACTGCCGATCGTCCAGGCCGAGAACCGCGACGGTGAAAGCGCACAGCGCCGGGTTGCCGAACGCCAGCGTGAAATTTTCTATCGCGGGCAGCGGCTCGGCGAGACCCAGCCGGGCGGCACGCCTGAAACGCTTGCGGGCGCCACGGGAGCGAGCGTTTCGGCTTTCCATCGCCGCTGGTACCGGCCCGACAACACCGTGCTGGTGGTGGTCGGCGATATCGATCCGGTCGCGGTCGCGCGGATGATCGAGGCGCATTACGCCGATTGGCGCGCCGAAGGCCCGGCGACCGAGGCACCCCGTTTCGGCGATCCGGAGGCACCCGGCGATGCCGTCGCATCGGACGGGATCCTGCCGCCGCTGGGCGAGGCCGCGACGATGGTCGAGCCCGATCTAGCACCCTCGCTCAGCTGGGCGATCCTGCGGCCCTGGCGGCCGGTGCTCGACACTAAGGAATACAATCGCGGCCTGATGCGGAGCTTCATCGCGCAGGCGGTGATCAACCGCCGGCTCGAGGCGCGCGCCCGCGCGGGGGCCTATCTCTATGCCTCGGTGCGGCAGGACGATGTGTACCGTTCGACCGATGCGACCTACATCTCGGTCGGTCCGCTCGAAAGCGATTGGGAGGGCGCGCTCGCCGAGGTGCGCGGGATCATCGCCGATGCCATCGCCACCCCGCCGACGCAGGAGGAAATCGACCGCGAGGTCAGCGAATACGAAGTCGGCTACCAGGACTATTTCGACAAGCGCAACCTGCAGCCCTCGGACGAGCTCGCCGACGATCTGGTCGGGGCGATCGATATCCGCGAGACGGTGACCTCGCCCGGCGCCGTGCTGCGCCTTTTCGCCAGTGCCAAGCCGTCCTTTACCCCGGAGGCGATCCATGCCGCGACGCGCGATCTGTTCGAAGGCACGGTCGGGCGCGCGCTGCTCGTCACCAACCGACCGGACACGGCGGACGATGCCGCGCTGGCGCTCGCGCTGACCCGAGAGGTCGCGGCCAATGGCGAGGCGCGCCTCGCCGCCGCCGATGTCGATATCGACAGCCTGCCCGCTGTCGGCGAACCCACCGAACCGGAGATCACGCAGACCGGGATCGAGGCGATCGAACGGCTCGACTGGGGCAATGGCGTTTCGGCGCTGATCTGGCCCAAGACCAACGAGCCGGGGCGGCTGACGGTCAAGGTCCGCTTCGGGGCTGGCCGCCGCGCGTTTTCGGCCGAGGACGTGCCCTATGCCGCGCTCGGCGAAATGGCGCTGGTCGCAGCGGGGCAGGCGGGGCTCGACAACGAGGCGCTCGACCGGCTGACCACCGGGCGCAAGATCGGCTACCAGTTCACGATCGAGGACGGGCGCTTCGTGCTCGAGGCCGAGACCCGCAATGAAGACCTCGCCGACCAGCTCTACCTGTTCGCCGCCAAATTCGCCTATCCGCAATGGGACGAGGGCCCGGTCCGTCGCGCGCGTGCGGCTGGCATCCAGGGATATCGCAGCTACGCAACCAGTGCGCTCGGCGTGTTCGAGCGCGATCTCGAACAATTGCTGCATGACGGCGATCCGCGCTTCCGCTCTCCCACGGGGGAAGATTTCGAAGGCACCACCCAGGCGCGTTTCGCCGAGCTGTGGGGGAAGATCCTCGCTTCCGGCCCGATCGAGGTGCAGGTCTTCGGCGATTTCCGGCGCGAGGCCGGGATCACGGGGCTCAACCGCACCTTCGGCGCGCTCGCCCCGCGTCCGGCGCTGCCGGTGGATACCGCCAGCGCCACCGTCCCCGTCACTGCGCCGACAGCGACGCCGATCACCGTCACCCATCGCGGGGCCGACGACCAGGCGATGGCGGTGATGGCGTGGAACACTGCGGGCGGGATTGCCGATTATCGCCAGGCGCGAAAGCTCGAGGCGGTTGCGACGATCTATTCGAGCCGCCTGCTCGATGCGCTGCGCGAGCGGATGGGCGCGAGCTACACCCCGCAAATGGTGTCCCAATGGCCGGTCAGCGTCGAGAACGGCGGGCGCATGCTCGCGATCGCGCAGGTGAAACCCGAGGACGTCTCCGCGATCTACGAGGAGATCGATCGCATCTCGGCCGACCTGGTCGCCAACGGACCGACCGAGGCCGAGCTGGCCAAGGCGCTCGAACCGATGCGGCGACTGCTGCGCCCGGGCCTGCTCGGCTCGGCCTTCTACATGTGGCAGCTCGAGGATGCGACGTTCGACCCCCGCCGCTTCGCGCAGATGGACACGGTGTTCGAGGACTTCTCGCAGGTGACCCGTGAGGACGTGCAGGACCTCGCGCGCCAATATCTCCGACCCGAGGATGCGATCCGGATCGCGATCGTGCCGGAGGACTGATCGACGAAACCGATCGAGGATTTTCTGGCATCCACCCGGTGCGCTTACTATGTCGCGGGGGATGAAGCAGGATTGGTCTCCCGATAGCTGGCGCCGCTACGAGGCGCGGCAATTGCCCGAATATGCGGACGAGGCGGCCCTGCGCGCGACGACCGACGAGCTCGCCGAACGCCCGCCGCTGATCTTCGCGGGAGAAGCGCGCGCGCTGACCGAGGACCTCGCCGAAGTCGCGCGCGGCGAGGCTTTCCTGCTGCATGGCGGCGATTGCGCCGAGAGCTTCGCCGAGTTCCACCCCGACAATATTCGCGACACCTTCCGCGCGATCCTGCAGATGGCGGTGGTGCTGACCTTCGCCGGGCGGATGCCGGTGGTGAAGCTGGGCCGGATGGCGGGCCAGTTTGCCAAGCCGCGTTCGACCCCGACCGAGCGGCAGGGCGATGTCGAGCTGCCCTCCTATCGCGGCGACAGCATCAACGGGATCGATTTCGACGCCGCCGCGCGCGAACCCGATCCCAGGCGCATGGTGCAGGCCTATTCGCAGGCCGCCTCGACGCTCAATCTGCTGCGCGCGTTTGCCGGCGGTGGTTATGCCAATCTGCGCCAGGTCCACCAGTGGACGCTTGATCATATCGCGAGCTCGCCCTGGGCGCAGCGCTTCACCGAAACCGCCGACCGGATCGGCGAGGCGCTCGATTTCATGGAAGCTTGCGGGGTTGATCCCGCCACGGTCCCGCAGTTGCAGGGCACGACCTTCTACACCAGCCACGAGGCGCTGCTGCTCCCATTCGAGCAGGCGCTGGCGCGCAAGGACCCGCTGACCGGCGACTGGTACGGCTCCTCGGCGCACCTGTTGTGGGTCGGCGACCGCACGCGTTTCGATGGCAGCGCACATGTCGAATTCCTGCGCGGGATCGCCAACCCGGTCGGCATCAAGTGCGGCCCCTCGCTCGATCCCGAGCTCCTGCTGCGCCTGCTCGACACGCTCAACCCGGCGCGCGAGGAGGGGCGGATCACGCTTATCTCGCGCTTCGGGCACGAGGCCATCCATGACGGCCTGCCGCCGCTGCTGCGCGCGGTGGAGCGCGAAGGACACCCGGTGGTGTGGAGCTGTGACCCGATGCACGGTAATGTCGTCAAGACCGCGGGCGGCCTCAAGACCCGTCCGTTCGAGCGGATTCTCGCCGAGGTGCGCGGTTTCTTCGCCGCCCACCGTGCCGAGGGTACCCATCCCGGCGGGATCCATGTCGAGATGACCGGGCAGGATGTGACCGAATGCGTCGGCGGTGCGGTGGCGATCACTGACGACCGGCTGGGCGATCGCTACCACACCCATTGCGACCCGCGCCTCAATGCCGCGCAATCGCTCGAACTCGCCTTCATGCTGGCGGACACGCTGCGGGACCAAGCGGCCTTCGGCCCCGACGCGAAATCGAATGCCGCCTGAGCGATCGGATCGGCAAATCTTTCCCATCTGAAATTGCCGGGAAAATAATCGCCGCCCGAGGGTTTCAATGAGTGAACGGTCGCTTATGCTGGGTCGACCGGAGCCCGAGGGAGAGTTTCGCTGGCCGAGGCAGCATTACCGCTAAGTGCACCCGATTGGTGCGCCGAGAAGCGAGCCGAGCATTTTCGCGACGTGCGTTCGTTGACCGAAGCGCTCGCAGCGCCGCTGGGCGATGCCGATGCGACGATCCAGTCGATGGAGGATGCCTCCCCCGCCAAGTGGCACCTCGCGCACACGACCTGGTTCTTCGAGACCTTCCTGCTGAGTGAACACGTCGATGGCTACGAGCCCTTCGACCCCGACTGGGCGTTCCTGTTCAATTCCTATTACGAGAGCCACGGGGAGCGGAACGCACGCTTCAATCGCGGAATGATCTCGCGCCCCTCGCTCGACGAGGTCCTCGCCTATCGCGCGCACGTGAACGCGGCGATGGAGCCGCTGCTTGCCGACGATGAGCTGGCACCACTGGTGGTGCTCGGTTGCGCGCACGAACAGCAGCATCAGGAATTGCTGCTCACCGACATCAAGCACGCTTTGTTCCAGAACCCGCTCGGCCCGGCGATGTTCGACGCGGCACGGGATCCGGCCGCGAAACGATGCGAACCCGAATGGCTCTCCTACCCCGGCGGAATCGCGAAGATCGGCCACCAGTCCGATGGCTTCGCCTATGATTGCGAAGGTCCGTCGCATCGTGCGCTGCTCGAACCCTTCGCTATGCGTTCGACGCTGGTGACCAATCGCGAATGGGCCGAGTTCGTCGCCGATGGCGGATATGACGACGCGCTGCTGTGGCTGTCCGACGGCTGGGCCTGGGTGCAGGAGAACGACGTGCAGGCGCCGCTCTACTGGCGTGATGGAGAGCAGTTCACCCATGCCGGCTGGCGCGCGCGCGACCCGGATGCTCCGGTCACCCACATCTCCTATTTCGAGGCCGATGCCTTCGCGACATGGGCGGGCCGGCGCCTGCCGACCGAGTTCGAATGGGAAGCGATCGCGCGCGGGCAGGATTGCCCCGAATGCGATGCCGCCTTCGACAGCGCGGCGGGCAACCAGCTTGATGCCGGGCGGATCGGCGCCACCCCGGTCATGCCACGCGGCGGGACCGAGCTGTTCGGCGATTGCTGGCAATGGACCCGCTCGGCCTATCTCCCGTTCCCGCGCTTCCGGCCCGCCGAAGGCGCGGTAGGCGAATACAATGGCAAGTTCATGAGCGGGCAGTTCGTGCTCAAGGGCGCGAGTTGCGCCACCGCGCGCGGCCATTCGCGCGCTTCCTACCGCAACTTTTTCTACCCGCACCAGCGATGGCAGTTCACCGGCCTGAGACTGGCAAAGGATATCTGACTTATGGCCGCAGAAGAGGGCATCGCGCTCGTCGACAAGGACGAGCAGGGGGTCGATCGCGCCTTCCGCGAGGAGGTGCTGACGGGCCTGTCCTACGACCAGAAGGCGGTCCCCGCCCGCTGGCTCTACGACGATGACGGCTCGCAACTGTTCGAGGACATCACCCAGGTCGAGGAATACTACCCGACCCGCGCCGAGACCGAGATCCTGACCGAGCGCGGGGCCGATTTCGCCAATGCGATCGGGCCGGGCAGGGCGGTGGTCGAATTCGGGTCGGGCAGTTCGGTCAAGACCCCGCTGCTGCTGCGGGCGATCGATCCGGCGGCCTATGTCCCGCTCGACATCGCGGGCGATTTCCTGCGCGCCGCGGCAGCCGACTTGGCGCAGCAATTTCCCGGTCTGGCGGTCCATCCGGTCGAGGCGGATTTCACCAAGGAAGTGGCGCTTCCGCCCGAGACCGCCGACATGCCTAAGCTCGGTTTCTTCACCGGGTCGACGATCGGCAACATGGTGCCGCGCACCGGGGTCGACCTGCTCCGCTCGATGCGCGCCACGCTGGGTGCGAAATCGATGCTGCTGATCGGGATGGACCTCGTGAAGGACCGCAAGGTGCTCGAGGCCGCCTACGACGACGCCAAGGGCGTGACAGCCGCCTTCAACCTCAACCTCGCGCATCGCATCAACCGCGAATTGGACGGTACGATCCCGGTCGATGCGCTGCGCCACGAAGCGCGCTGGCACGACGATTATGCCCGGATCGAGATGCACCTCGTCGCGACGCGCGACATCACCTTCGAGGTGGCGGGTCGCAAGTTCGCGATGGCCGAGGGCGAGAGCATCCACACCGAGAACAGCCACAAGTTCAGCCGTCGCAGCGCCTTCATGCTGCTGCGCGCGGGCGGCTGGACGCCCTTGCAGCGCTGGCTCGACCGGCAGGAGCGCTACAGCCTGATCCTGTGCCGCGCGGCTGAAGAACGCATCGCGCCGTAACTTTCCCGGGCTCAGGCGCGCTCAGCCTCATCCCATTCAGCTTTCCTGTCCGTCTTCTGAACGACCGTTCCACTTTCGGTTCACCGATGGGGGCGCACGGTTCACCTGTTCCCCAACGGAACCCCGCCCTTTCCCGGGCCGCCGGGGGGGGCGGCGCAACACGGGAAGAGGAGAGAAGCATGTCCTATGCGAATACCCATAAGGGGCCGGACCCCAGGGCAATGGCCGCCGCGACCGCGATCCAGGTCGGGATCGCAGCGCTGGTCATCACCGGGCTGTCGAGCGGGTACGTTCCGTTCGTCGAAACGCCCAAGCCCAATCCGACCGCCGTCATCTACGACCCGGTCGAGCCGCCACCGCCCGAGCCGACCGCTTCGCCGGACGTGCCGAAGACGGGCGACACGGTGATTTTCACTCCGAAGCCTCGCACCGAGTTGCCGGCGCCGGCGACTGGTGTCCCGACGACCGACGTTCCCCAGTTGACCGACGACTGGTTCGTCGTGCCCGGCACCCCCGCGAGCGGCACGCCGGGCCCGGCGGTGACGCCCAGGCCCAGCCCGACCGTCGCCTACACGCCGACCGGCCCGGTGCCGTCGAGCCCGCCCGCGAGCTGGTTCAGCACCGCCGACTACCCGTCGATCTCCGCGCGGCGCGGGGAAGAGGGCACGGTCGGCTACCGGCTCGAAATCGGCGCAAATGGCAGGATCGAGAGCTGCACGGTGACGCGTTCGAGCGGCCATAGCGCGCTCGACCGCGCGACCTGCCGCCTGCTGCCGCGGCGCGGCGCGTTCTCTCCCGCGCGCGACGATACCGGCGCCAGGGTCAAGGGGACGTTCTCGGCCGAGATCGTCTGGCGCTTGCCCTGACCGAGACCGGCGGCCGGTCGCGTGCCGGCCGCCGACATCCCATCGGATGTTGCCGCTATGCAACATCGGTGAACGCAAGCACAGCTCTTGCCTGTTAGAATCTTGCGCGGGCACGTCAAATTGTGAAAGTATCAACCCGCCTGGTCGCGGAATGGGGAATTTCGCGACGATTTGAAAGGACGGGACTGATGAGAACTTTCGCAACGAGATCGAGCCATGCCATCGGCTATCGTGCGGCCTTGCTGGTCGGCGCCGCCACGCTGCTCGCCGCTTCGCCGGCAATGGCGCAGGATACCGGGGAGAGCGACCAGGAAGACGCCGCGACCCAGCCGACCGACGAGGTTCCGCCGCAGAACCGCATCGTCGTGACCGCGACCAAGCGCGACCAGACGATCCAGGACGTCCCGTTCTCGATCAACGCGCAAACTGCCGAGGACATCCGGAAAACCGGTTCGGCGAACATCGAAGACATCTCGCGCAACGTCGCAGGGCTCACGGTCCAGAACCTGGGCCCCGGCCAGAGCCAGGTCGCGGTGCGCGGCGTGTCGGCGGGGCAGGTCGTCCGCGACCAGCCGGGCGTGAAGGAACAGGTCGGCGTCTATCTCGACGAATCGGTCATCTCGCTGTCGCTGTTCACCCCCGATCTCGACCTGTTCGACCTGCAGCGCGTCGAGACGCTGCGCGGTCCGCAGGGCACGCTGTTCGGATCGGGCTCGGTCGGCGGGACGATCCGCTACATCACTGCGCAGCCCGAACTCGGCGTGACCGAAAGCGTCATCGAGGCGGGCGTCACCGCGATCGACGGCGGCGATGCGGGCTGGAGCATCAAGGGCGCGACCAATGCGCCGCTCGGCGATATCGGCGCGATCCGCATCGTCGGCTACCACACGAGCTACGCCGGCTTCATCGATGCGATCGGTCCGGCCGGGGGGCAGGACATCAACGACGGCACGCGTGCGGGCGGCCGGATCGCGATGCGGCTCGAACCGGCGCCCGGTTTCAGCATCACGCCGCGCTTCGTCTATCAGCGGATCGACGTGAACGGGTTCAACCGGCAGGACGTGTTCAACCTCTATGCCAACGAGTTCACCACCCCGCCGACGGTCTACGACGACCGCCAGCAGTACCTGCTGCTGCGCGAGGCGTTCGAGGACGAGACCTTCCTCGCCGATCTGGTGGTCGAAATCCCGCTCGGCGACTCCGTCGGCCTGACCTCGGTGACCTCCTATACCGATCGCGACATCCTCGTCAGCCGCGATGCCAGCGCGCTGACCGGATCGGTTTCGGTCGACCTCGGCTATCCCGTCGCAGCGGTGAACCTGCCATCGAACCTGCGCGACACGACCGAGTTGCAGAGCTTCACGCAGGAAGTGCGCGCGTCCTCGACCGGCGAAGGACCGTTCCAGTGGGTGTTCGGCGCATTCTATTCGCAGGTGGATCGCACCTATGCCCAGCGCCTGCCGACTCCGGGCTATGCCGCCGCCACCGATGCCACGCTGGGCGCGGGAACCTCTGCGGCGGTCGCCAACGGCTTCCCCAACCTCGATTCTCCCTACAATGCCGACCTGCCCTACGACATCCAGCAGGTCGCAGTGTTCGGCGAGGGTACCTACGAACTGACCGAGCGCCTGTCGGTTACCGCGGGCGCGCGGTACTACGATTTCGAGGAATCGCGTCAGTTTCTCTCGGGCGGCCTGTTCGCCAATGGCGACAACAATTTCGACACCACCGAATCCGACGGGATCAGCCCACGGGTGATCCTCGCCTACGACGTGTCGGACAACTTCACCCTCAACGCGCAGGCGGCGAAAGGCTTCCGGCTCGGCGGTGTCAACGATCCGCTCAACGTGACGCTCTGCTCGGCACAGGACGAGGCGCTGTTCGGCAGCTTCCAGTCGTATGAAGACGAGACGCTCTGGAACTACGAGGTCGGTGGCAAGGCGTTCGGCGATTCGTTCAGCTTCAGCGCCGCGGCGTTCTACAACGACATCAACAACCTCCAAGTCACGCTCGACGCCGGCAGCTGCTCCTCGCGCATCGTCTTCAACGTCGAGGACGCCTATTCGGCCGGGGTCGAGATGGAACTCGAGTTCGCACCGGCCGAAGGCTACGACGTGAGCCTGGCGATGAGCTATATCGACGCGCAGTTCGATACCACGCTGCCCGGCGCGCTCACCGCCGCGACCGGGATCCGCGACGGCAACCGGCTGCCCTCGGTGCCCGAATTCCAGATGTCGGCGGCGGCCAGCTACGAGTGGGATTTCTCCGACAATGCGACCGGCTTCTTCGGGGGCTCGTTCCAATATGTCGGCTCACGCTTCACCCAGCCGGCGGACCAGGAGAACAACCCGCGGACCTTCGTCTCGAACCTGCCCTTCGCAGGAGCGCCGGGAACCGACAGCACGACGCTCGATCTCGAATTGCCGGCCTATTCGCTGCTCAATTTCAGCGCCGGGGTCGATTTCGACAGCGGGCTGTCGGTGATCGTCTATGCCAACAACGTGCTCGACGAGAACCCGCTGCTGTCCTTCGACCGCGAACGCGGGGGCCGCGCGCGCCTCGGCTTCCAGGTCGGCCAGCCGCGGACCTTCGGGATGACCGTGCGCAAATCGTTCTGATTGCTTCAAGTCGAGAATTCGGGGCATCGCCGCGCGGCGGTGCCCCTTTTTCATGCCGACCTGTCTTGTGCGAACAGCACACCGGTCGCATATAGGTTGGCATGAGCGACGTGGAGGGTATCGAGCGGGCGAAGGTGCCCGAAGCTGGCGGCGACGAAGGGCTTACGCCGGTCCATCCCAATTACCGTACGGTGCTGCGCATCACGATTGCGCTGACCGCGCTGCCGTTCCTGGTCGGCGCGAGCGTGCTCGAGCTCGTGCGACCGTTCGACGACGCGGTGCCTGGCGGCATCTTCGTCGGGCCGGTGCTGCTGCTGGCCGGGTTCTTCCTCTGGCGCTGGCCGCGACGTCGCTACCAGGCGCGCGGCTACGATCTCGGGCGCGACCGGCTGCGGGTGGCGCGCGGGGTGTGGTGGCGTTCGGACACGATCGTGCCGTTCGGCCGGGTCCAGCATATCGACGTCGATCGCGGGCCGCTCGAACGCGCCTTCGGCCTCTCGACGATCGTCCTCCACACGGCGGGCAACCACAATGCGAGCGTCTCGCTGCCCGGCCTGCTCGACGAGGACGCACTCGCCATGCGCGAGGAAATCCGCGCGCACATCAAGCGCGACACGCTGTGATCGACGCGGCGGAGACGCCTGCGCCGATCGCGCCGGAAGATCACGCGGCAGTGACGGTTGCAGAAGGCGAGCCCGTCCGGCGCACAGCGCCGATCGGCCTGCTCGTCCGACTGGTCGATTCGGTGCGCCAGGCGATCCTCCCGGCGATCGGTATATTCTTCGTCGCCGGCGAAGTGCGCGAGGCGCTGGGTTTCCTGCCGCTGCTCGGTCTCGTCGTCATGGTCATCGGCTTCGTCACCTGGCTCGGCTGGTGGAAGACCACCTATCGCGTGGGGGCGGAAGATATCCGCGTCGAAAGCGGGATCGTTTCGCGCCAGGCGCGCTCGGTGCCCTACGAGCGGATCCAGGACGTCAGCCTCGAGCAACCGCTCGTAGCGCGGCTGTTCGGGCTGGTGCGGGTCAAGTTCGAGACGGGCGCGGGCGGAGGCGAGGACCTGAACCTCGCCTATGTCACCGAAAGCGAGGCCGAGCGCTTGCGCGAAACCGTGCGGGCGCAGCGAGAGGGCGCCCTCGACATCGATGCCGACGACCCTGCCGCCGAGGCCGCGACCGCGGACGGGCAGGCGCTGTTCGCGATGGACGAGAAACGCCTGTTGCGGTTCGGCCTGTTCGAATTCTCGCTGGTGATCTTCGCGGTGATCTTCGGTGCCATCGGCCAGCTCGACTTCCTGTTCTCGTGGGACGACATGTACGATGCGGTGCTCGGCGACGCGCTTGAGGGGCAGGGGCGCAAGCTTGCCGCGATGGGCCTCGCCGCCCAGGTCCTGAGCGCGATCGCCGCGGCGGCCGGGGTGGTGGCGCTCGGTCTCGTCACCGGGGTCGTGCAGACCTTCGTGCGCGATCACGGCTTCCTGCTCGAGCGCACGGCCAAGGGCTTCCGTCGCCGGCGCGGCCTGTTCACCAGGACCGATGTCGTGATGCCCGCGCACCGGGTGCAGGCGATGACGCTCGGCACGAAGTGGTTCCGTCGCCTGTTCGGTTGGCACTCGCTCAAATTCGTCAGCCTCGCGAGCGATGCCAAGAAAGCGAGCCACGTTGTCGTCCCCTTCGGGCAAATGGACGAGATCGTCCCCGTTGCCGAGGCGGCGAGGATAGCGCTTCCCCCCGAAAGCATCGCGTGGGTGCGTCCCACCCCGAAGGCGTGGATCGACACCGCGCTGATCGTGTCGGCCGGGATATTGGTGATCGGTGCAGTGGTAGCGACCACCGTCAGCCCGTGGTTGCTTGCCGCACCGGTCCCGCTGCTCGCGGTGGTTGGTGGGCTCAGCTGGTTCAGCTGGCGGCGCCACCGCCACGCGACCGCGCTCGAACAGGTCTTCGTGCGCACCGGGATCCTCTCCCCGCAGCTGACCGCCGCCCCCAAGGTCAAGCTCCAGTCGGTAGAGATCGCGCAGGGCCCGCTGGCGCAATGGCGCGGCTATGCCACCGTGCAGTTTGGTCTGGCGGGCGGAACGATGGAGATACCCGGCGTTCCGATCGACGAGGCCAGGCGTCTCCGCCACGAAGTGATCGAAGCGATCGCCGCGGTCGACTTCTCCGTCGCGCAGGAAGCCTGACGGCTCGTCGGACAGGTCGATCAACCGCGATCGGGAGCGATTTTGCTCCGGGATATCCTTCCCCGAAGCTCCTGTTCACCGCGGGCTCGATCCGGCGGTCAGTCACCGAGCGGGATTTCGGCAACGTATTTGGTCGCCCGCTCGCCGAGGCGCTCGACGATCGCCTTGCGGACCTCCTTGTAGATATCCTCGTTGAGAACGAAGCGCGCGGCGGCCTGTACGATCTTGATCGAATCCGAGCTCCAGCTGAACCACAGGAAGCGCTTTTCCGAATGGTGCGCGGTAAATTGCATGCCCGTCAGGATCATTGCGACATCGCCATTGTCCTCGCGGGTACAGGGCAGGATCTGGAAATTGCCCTTGGAACCGTCACTCGATTTCGAATCCCAAACGGTCATCTGCTTGGAATCGTCGCTCATTTCCTTGAGCGCCTCCATCGTGGCGGCGACCATCGCGATCTCGTTCGCGGTCGCGAGGCCGCCGAGGATCGTCAGCACCGCCTGGTCGAGCTGCACGGTCGTGCCGCCCGAAGTGTAGCTGCTGAAGTTGAAGCCGGGGCGGTTCCACCCGATCTGGCTCAGGACCTCGACATACTGGTGGTACCATTCCATCGGCTGCGACTGGCGGTCGAACGCGGCATCGGCCGCCAGTTGCGCAAACAGCGTCGCATTCTTGGTGTCGGACCGGTTCTGGCCGGTCAGATTGGCGGTGAACGAGGCGAGGCTCCCGCCGACCACCGAAGCGGTTTCATCGCCCTCGGGATCGTCGGCCATCGGACCGACATCATCGCGTGCCCGCGCGATCGCGCGGTCGAATGCCTTGTCTTCGGGCGGGAGTTCGACGCTTCGCACGAAATCCAGCGCCTGCTTGCTCTTGTCTGACATTGATCGCCTCCTGATTGGTGGAGGCCCGGTGATGCGAACCGGCGCAGCGAAACGGCAAACCGAATTCGCTCGGCAGTGGATGTTCAAGGCGATGGCGAGCGCGATTAATCCCCGCAACCGGCCAGTTGGGGACTTTCAGTCCGGTCTGGATTGAAGACCGAGCATCGCCGTCCGCGGCGGTGATACGCGCCGCATACCGCGCAATAGTCGGGCAGGACTTAGGCGACGTTCTGGAGCGACGCGCGGGACACCAGCTTCGAATTCACCGGGCGGCTCAGGAAATAACCCTGCAGGTGCGTGCAGCCCATCGCGCTGAGCACATGCATCTGTTCTTCGGTTTCCACCCCCTCGGCCACCACGCCCATCTGCAATTTTCGGCCCAGCCGAACGATCGCTTCGACGATCGCCTTCGCGGTGTGCGATCGATCGATTTCGTTGACGAAGGACCGGTCGATCTTGACCCGGTCGAAGGTGAAACGCTGGAAATAGCTCAGCGAGGAATAGCCCACGCCGAAATCGTCGAGCAGCACCTGGATGCCGTGGGCACGCAAGGCCTCGAGCTGCTCGAAGGTCCGATCGACATCCTGAATCAGGAGGCTTTCGGTCACTTCCATCTGCAAACGTTCGGGGGGAAAGCCCGTGGATTCCAGCGTATCGATGACCCGGCTTGGCAGGCTCCCCGAGTGGAACTGGAGCGGCGAAAGATTGACCGCGACGCAGATATGCGACGGCCACTGCAATGCCGCCTCGCAGGCCTGCTGCAGGACCTGGGCTTCGAGCTCCCCGATTAGTCCGCATTCCTCCGCCAGCGGAATGAACGTCTCGGGCGAGATCGGGCCGCGGGTGGGGTGGTTCCAGCGCGCCAACGCTTCTGCGCTGACTATCGACCAGTCCTCGACCGAGTATACGGGCTGGAATTCGAGGGAAATCTCGCCATTCGCGATGGCTTCGCGCAATTCGGTTTCGAGCTCGCGCTGGTCCTTCAGCACCGCATCCATTCTCGAATCGAACACGCAATAGGTGCCGCGACCGTCGGCCTTGGCCCGATACAGTGCCAGGTCGGCATTTCCCCTGAGTTCGTCGGTGGTCTTTCCGTCATGCGGAAAGCCGACCATGCCAATCGACGTTCCGATATAGCAGTTCCGGTTGTCGACCTCGAACGGGCGCGCGAGATCATCGATCGCGCGTTGCGCCAACTCTATTGCCTGCGCTTCGCAATCCGCACCCTCGATGATCGCCGCGAACTCGTCACCGCCGATCCGGGCGATGTGGTTGTCCGACCCGACGATCGCCTGCAGGCGTTCTCCTACCATTTTCAGGACCCGGTCGCCGACAAGGTGTCCGAACTGGTCGTTGATCGCCTTGAAGCGGTCGAGATCGATGCTTAGGAGCGTGAAGGGTGCCTTCGCATTGACCAGGTCGTGCATGATCTCGGTGAGGTGCGACCGGTTGTAGAGCCCGGTCAGGGCATCGTACCTTGCGAGCTGGAGGACCTTGGCCTCGACCCTGCGGGTCTCGCTGACATCCTCGGACAGGCCGAGGATGTAGCGCGATTCACCGTCCGCGCTGTCCATGATCACGCGCTTGGTCCGGACATTGGCGGTTTCGCCGTCGTCGCGCACGAATTGTCCCTCGAAGGTGAAGGGGGCCGCGAGCGCGATCGCCTGCGTGTCGCGGGCCTCGTAGTCTGCGCCCTGATCGGGGAACAGCTCGCGGTCGGTTCGGCCGATGATGTCTTTCGCCGGACGGCCGATCAGTCGTTCGGCAGCCGGGTTCACGAACACGTATTCGCGTGTCGCCACGTCCTTGACGAACAGCATCGCCGGCAGGTTTTTCACGATCGTGTCGAGCAGCGTGACCGCGTGCCGTTTTTCCGCTTCGAGCCGCTTGCGGACGCTGATGTCCCTGATGATCGATGCAAACCCGATCCGCTCATCCGCTTCGCCGATACTCGCAAACGACAATTCGGTTGGGAACCGCGATCCGTCGGCGTGCAGTGCCTCTCGCTCGACGAAGCCGTCGTTCGAAGCCGAGGGTTCGAACGCGCCCCACCTATCGCTGCGCGACGGGCAATCAGGGAAAAGCGCGGAGAATTGGCGGCCGACGATGTCGGTTGCGGATTGGCCGAACATGCGCTCGGCCGCAGGATTGCAGAAGAGGATCCTGCCGGCATGGTCGGCCGCCAGGATGGCGTCGGACGTGACCGATGCGAATTCCCTGACGATGCGGTCGAGCGTTGCGCCGGGCCGGTTTCGGATCGACGACCTGGCAAGCGCCTGCAGGTCCTGCCAGCAGGACAGTTCGGTCGACAGCGGGATTTCGGGGTGCCCGAACACGCACAGTGCGCCCACGCACTTGTCCGCGCAATCGAACAGCGGGACGGCGGTCGAAAGAAGCCGGTGGCCCGATTCTTTGGAGCCGGGCTGGAGGCATGCCCCTTCGGCCTCAGCCCTTTCGCGCACCACCGCCTTTTCGCCGGAGCCAATGGCCCGCTGACAGAGCGCGACGATCTCGGCGCGCCTGCCTCGTTCCCCTCCGTGGATACTTTCGAACTGCTCGCCGCGGCGATCGAGCAGGACGATGGCACTGCCTGCGGCATCGAATATCTTGACTGCGATGCGCAGGAGCCTGGCCGCGTCTCCGTCGGGCTTCGCCCGAACCTGGTTCCGGTCGATCCCTGCGTCCGCCTCGCTGGAGCTCGCTCGGAATTTCCGGGAATTCAACAGGCTCATGCCGACCTGATAAAGCATGGCGCCTAATATTTCATTGAATTTTATCTTCGTAATGGTCGTGGCGACATCACCCGTCGAAGACCAGCCGCAGTAGCGACTGCGGACCGGGCCATCGGCTGCGCCATGCAAGCGGCCGGTTCGCGCCCGTTTCGCACCGAAATCGGGCAGCCCGCGTCCGCTATCGATATCGAGGAGGGCTGGCTGGGGTGGCAGGGATCGAACCTGCGAATGGCGATACCAAAAACCGCTGCCTTACCACTTGGCTACACCCCAGCAGCGCGCGCCCATATAGCGCGGTGGACGCGGATGTGAAGGGCGAGATGAGGATTGTTCAGGTGTGCCCTCGACATCCGTCGATGGCTTGCGGAGGAGTCCTGGGACCGAGGTCAGGCGGATGCCTGACCGCACCCAGCAACCTACATTTTCTTCCCCGCGAAATCGGCGGCGGAGTGGCGTTCGAGCAATTGTTCGTCGTCCTCGCCCCAGGCCTTGGTGACGATCCGGCCGCGCTTGACCGCGGGACGGGCGGCGATCTCCTTCACCCAGCGCGCGACGTTTTCGTATTCGTCGATCGAGAGGAAGGTCTTGGCGTCGTTGTAAATCGTGCCCTCGACGAAGGGAGCGAACCACGGGAAGGTCGCGATGTCGGCGATCGTGTAGTCGTCACCGGCGAGGTAGTTCGTCTCGCCCAGCCGCTGGTCGGCGACGTCGAACAACCGCTTGGTCTCCATCGAATAGCGGTCGATCGGGTATTCGAACTTCTCGGGCGCATAGGCGTAGAAATGGCCGAAGCCGCCGCCGATGAAGGGCGCGCTGCCGACCTGCCAGAACAGCCAGCTGAGCATTTCGGCGCGATGTTCGGATGACAGGAAGGCACCGAACTTTTCGGCCAGGTGAAGCAGGATCGCGCCGCTCTCGAACACGCGCACTTCCTCGTCGCCGGTAAGGTCGAGCAGGGCGGGGATCTTGCTGTTCGGATTGATGCCGACGAAGCCCGAGGTGAACTGGTCGCCTTCGCCGATATTGATCGTGTAGGCGTCGTATTCGGCATCGTGGCCGGCTTCGAGCAGTTCCTCGAGCATGACCGAGGCCTTCACCCCGTTGGGCGTCGCCAGCGAGTAGAGCTGGAAGGCATGCTCGCCGCGCGGCAGCTCGCGCGTCTCGCGCGCGCCGGAGGTGGGCCGGTTGATATTGGCGAACTTGCCGCCGCTTTCGGTGTTCTTCCAGACTTTCGGCGGCGTGTAGGCTTTGGGCATCGGCGGGTCCTTGGTTCGGTTTCGATCTGCGACCGTGTCTGGCCGAGATGGGGCATCGGGTTACGCGCACAAGGGCCGATTTCGCGATCACGTTGATCGACAGGTCAGGGGGAACCGCTCGCGCGGTAAGGCGGTTTGACTCTTTCGAAGGGACGCAACCCGATGACGAAGCTGATCTATGTCGACGACGACATGCCGGGCATCACGCGCAAGGGAGCGGGGCGCGGCTTCGCCTATTACGATCCCAAGGGGCGCTTGATCACCGACCAGGCGGAGAAGGACCGATTGAACGCGATCGCGCTCCCGCCCGCCTACACCGACGAATGGTATTGCCCCGCGCCCAACGGCCACATCCTCGCGACCGGCTACGATGCGCGCGGGCGCAAGCAATATCGCTACCATCCCGATTTCCGCGCGCAGCAGGAAAGCGAAAAGTTCGATCGCTGCGCTGCCTTCGGCAACCTCCTGCCGCTGATCCGCGACCGGGTGGCGAAGGATTTGCGCTCGCCCAACCTGACACGCGAGCGTGCGCTCGCGAGCGTGGTGCGGCTGCTCGATACCGGGAGCATTCGGATCGGGAACGAGGGCTATACCCGCGAGAACAAGAGCTTCGGCGCGACCACCTTGCGGCGCAAGCATGCCGAGGTGAAGGGTCGCAGCCTCGTGCTTCGTTTCACCGCCAAGGGGGGCAAACGGCGCGAGATGCGCGTCACCGACGGCAGTCTCGCCAATTTCGTCAAGCGGATGCAGGACCTGCCCGGCCAGCACCTGTTCCAGTTCCTCGACGAGGATGGCGACCCGCACCCGATCGATAGCAGCGACGTCAACGAATACCTCCGCGAGACGATGGGCGAGGCCTTCACCGCGAAGGATTTCCGTACCTGGCATGCGAGCGTCATCGGACTGGGCGAGCTTGCCGCTGCCGAGGGCGAGCTGACGATCAAGGCGCTGACGACCGAGGTCGGCGAGCGGCTCGGCAATACGCCCGCGATGGCGCGCAAGAGCTACATCCATCCCGCCGTGATCGCGCTGGTCGGACGGCAGGAGAAATGGCGCGCCAGGCTGCGCATGCCGCGCAAGACCAAGTGGCACAGCCGCGAGGAGCGGGCATTGATCGAGCTGCTTGAACATGCCCCCAGCGCGGCCGAGCTGCTGTCGCTCGCTGGCTGACTTGAAATCATGCGACAGGTGCTAGATTTTGATTTACAGCGCCTGCCAGTTTCAAGGGTCCCGCAGTTTCCATGCAACGCCTAGCCCGTTTCAATATCGGCGATCGCTATGTCAGCGATACGCGGCGGCAGCTCGCCGAGATCGCGTTCGGCCTGCTGTGCGGCGGGGCAATGGTGGGCATCCGCGCGCTCGTGAACTTGTGGGCGCCCGAAAGCGGGCCCTTCGCGATGATCTACCCGGCGGTGCTGATCGCGACGCTGTTCAGCTCGTGGCGGGGCGGGATCTCGTGTTTCGTGCTGACCTTCGGCTGGGCGTGGTATTTCGTGCTGCGCCCCCAGGGAGATTTCGCCTTCGAGGACCCGACCGATCCGGCGCGGGTGGCGATCAATGCGGTCTGCGTCCTGGTCGTGGTCCTGTTCGCCGAGGCGTTTCGCCGCGCGGTGCGCAACAATGCCGAGCTCGCCGAGGACCAGCTTGCTCGCAAGCAGGTGCTGATGGCCGAGCTCGAGCACCGCACGAAGAACAATTTCGCGCTGGTCGCCGCCTTGCTCGAGATCCAGAAGAAGCGCGAGAAGGATCCGCGGCTCGATGTTGCGTTCGACGATGCGATCCGCCGCGTGCGCACTTTCGCCGAGGCCTATTCGAACCTCCAGCTCGAGCAGGAGGAGGGCGCCGAAACGGCGATGAAGCCCTATCTTGAAAACCTCGCGGGCCGGGTGGCGAGCGCCGCACTGCACGACGGGGTCGATCTCGACTGCGATATCGCCGACGTCACCCTGCCGCGCGAAATTGCGGTCGCGATCGGGCTCTATGTCAACGAGGCGATCGCCAATTGCGGCAAATACGCCTTCGCCGACGGGCGCGACGGATCGGTCGAGGTGTCGCTCATCCATGACGGCAAAGCGTGGACGGCGACAGTCGTCGACGACGGGGCCGGTACGTCCGCGCGCCCGAACGAGGGCGGCGGCCTCGGCGCCCGCCTGCTCAATGCCTTCGCCCACCAGGCGCGTGCATCGCACCTGTCCCATATCGACGAAAACGGTGCGACGATGGTGCTGACCGCGCTCCCGCGCGAGGACTAGCCGAGCTTGGTGATCCAGCCGTGGCGGTCCTCGACCGTGCCGGTCTGGATCCCGACCAGCCGCTCGCGCAGTTTCTGGGTCAACTGACCCGGACCGCCCGATCCGATCTCGAAGCTGTAATCCTCGGCCGTGACCTTGCCGACCGGGGTCACCACCGCGGCGGTGCCGCAGGCCAGTGTCTCGACCAGTTTCCCGCTTTCGGCATCGGCGCGCCACTGGTCGATCGCATAGCGTTCCTCGACCACGTCGAGCCCTTCTTCACGCGCGAGCGTGAGGATGCTGTCGCGAGTGATACCGGCGAGGATCGTGTCGCCCAGCGGCGGGGTGACCATACGACCGTCCTCGAACACGAAGAACAGGTTCATCCCGCCCAGTTCCTCGACCCACCTGCGTTCGACCGCGTCGAGGAACACGACCTGGTCGTGCCCCGATGCCAGCGCCTCGCCCTGCGGCACGAGGCTGGCGGCGTAATTGCCGCCGCATTTGGCGAAGCCCGTCCCGCCCGGCGCGGCGCGGGTATAATGCTCGCCCAGGCGGATCGAGATCGCCGGGGCACCCGACTTGAAATAGCCGCCGGCGGGCGAAAGGATCACCATGAAGGCGTATTCCTTCGCCGGGCGCACGCCGAGGAAGGCCTCGGTCGCGATCATGAAGGGGCGGATGTAAAGCGAGCCGCCCTCGACGCTCGGGAACCAGTCCCTGTCCTTGAGCACCAGCGCGCGGATCGCGCCGAGGAATGCCTCTTCGGGTAGGTCGGGCATCGCGAGGCGCGCGGCCGAGCGGTTGAACCGCCGGGCGTTTTCCTCGGGCCGGAACAACGCCAGCGAGCCGTCGGCGTGGCGATAGGCCTTCAATCCTTCGAAGATTTCCTGCGCGTAGTGGAGCACCGAGGCGCTGGGATCGAGTTCGATCGGTCCGCGCGCCATCAGCCGCGCATCGTGCCAGCCCTTGTCCTCGTGCCAGTCGATCCGGACCATGTGATCGGTGAACAGCTTGCCGAAGCCGGGATCGGCGATCGCCTGTTCGCGGGTCGCCGACGGGACCGGGTTGGGGTGTTCGATATGGCGAATGTCGTATTCCGGCGCGTCGGCCATGGTATCTCCCTCGGGTTTGGTTGGCCGGTTAGGCGAGCCGGTGATTTTCGACAAGAGGAGGGAAGGGATGCGGTGCAGGTGGTGGGGAAAGTCTTTGTGTTTCGCTCGCCCATCCGGAGTCTTTTGTTTGGGGCCCTCAAACGCCGGGCGCAGCGCATCCGCGCTGCTTGGCTTCGGCCAAACGGCCGGCGTGCGGTCGCACGCGTGCGCGCTGCCGCGCGCAAGTCCTGGACGGACATCGCGATGAAGCGCCAAGCGGACACGGCGAAGGCGGTCGCCCGAGGCCGACCAGGCCGAGGCAAGCCCGACCGGGCGCCCGCAGGTGCCTCGGAGCAAAGCGGAGAGAACAGCACCGAGGATGCCTGCGCGGATGCTCGGGCGTAACCACACAAATGAGAAGGGCGGCCCCGCGATCTGCGGGAGCCGCCCTTTTCATGGTCAGCGGCCGTCAGCGCCGCTTCACGAGGTCTCTATCTTTTACCTTGGTGGATCAAAGATAGTACCTCGCGCGGAAACTTACCGACCTCCCTGCTGAACCATGAGACATCGGATCACCTCCTTTCGCGCTTGTAAGCCAGTCGCCACTCATGTGGCTCGGACGGATCAGGCGCCTGGAGGTCCCTTTGTGCTGGTATCCTTCAGGCTACCATCGCGCCGACCGTGATCCCTTTGTGAGTCATGATCGTTCGCCAAACAACCCTTGAATAAGTTTTTTTCCACGTCAGAATATCGCGTTCGCGCAATCAACGTGCGCGGCACTCCTGGAAAACCCGCACCATTTCCGGATCGCTCGGCAGGTAAAGCGTCGGCAGGCCGGGCACTTCGAGCGTGAAGCGCCCGCGCGAGAACGAGATCCGGTCGAGCATCGGATCGACCGCCGGGACGCTGGCTTCGTACATCAGCGGACGTACCGGGCGCGCGGTCCGGGTGTCGGCACCGAAGCTGCCATCGGCCTGCACGGTGCGGAAGGTCATCGGCAATTCCTCGCTCCCCGTCCCGGCGCGGCGGATATCGACGCGCAAATTGTCGCAGCGGATTTCGACCAGCGTCTCGCCGCCGGGCGCCTGGTAGACCGCGGAGGCCGGATCGCTCCCCTGCTTGATCGAGCGCCACGCGCCCGCGGTCTTCGGTGCGTCGCGCCAGTCGTCATAGGTCGGCGCCGGCGCCGGAGCCGGCGCGGGTGTCTCGACCACCGGCGGCGGCGGGGGAGGCGGGGTCGGCGAGGGCGGGGCGGCCTGCTGCGAACAGGCGGCCAGCGCGAGCGCGGCGGTGGGGGCAAGGATCGTGTAGCGGAGCAGGGGAATAGACTTCATCGATCCGGTATGGGAGGGGGATCGCCCGCCCGCAAGCATTCCGGAGCCGAAACGACAGCGAAAATGGGCAAGCCGACGAAAATACGCGTCGATCAGGCGCTTGTGGCGCACGGGCTCGCCGAAAGCCGGACCCGCGCACAGGCGCTGATCATGGCCGGCGTGGTGTTCGTGGGCGAGACCAAGATCGAGAAACCGGGCCAGCAGGTCGCCGAGGATGCTGCGCTCGATGTGCGCGGGCGCGACCATCCCTGGGTCAGCCGCGGCGGGATCAAACTGGCGGGCGCGCTCGACGCCTTCGGTCTCGACCCGAAGGGCGCGGTGGCGATGGATATCGGCTCTTCGACGGGCGGCTTCACCGACGTGCTGCTGAGCAAGGGCGCGAGCCATGTCTTCGCGGTCGACAGCGGGACCAACCAGCTCGCCTGGAAGCTGCGCAGCGACGAGCGCGTGACCGTGCTTGAACAGACCAATGCGCGTCACCTGACCCCCGAACTGATCGACCGGGCGTGCGATTGGGTGGTTTGCGATGCGAGTTTCATCGGGCTTGCCAAGGTGCTCGAGCGCCCGCTGGCGCTCGTCGCGCCCGATGCCCGCGCGGTGGTGCTGGTCAAGCCGCAATTCGAGGTCGCGCGACACGAGGTCGGCAAGGGCGGGGTGGTGCGCGACCCCGTGCTGCATGAGCGGGTCTGCGACCAGGCGCGCGCCTGGTTCGAGGCGCAGGGCTGGACCGTCGACGGGATCGTGCCGAGCCCGATCACCGGGCCGGAGGGCAATGTCGAGTTCCTGCTCGCGGCGCGACGCGGGCGCTTGTCGCCCGGAGATGTCCCTTCACCGGACAGCGGTCCGGCGTGATTTGCGCCCCGCCGCCGCTGTGCTAGCGCGCACCGACCGAAAGGCCCGATAGAAGGACTGTCATGAATCTGATCGCTTCCCCCGGCCAGTTACGCGCCTCGCTGCTGCGCTGGGCACTGTTCCTCGTTCCGATGACGATGCTGCTCGGTTACCTCTCGGGCCAGGTCGGCGGCGATGCCGGCAGTCCTTGGTTCCAGAGCCTCACCAAGCCTTCGCTGTTCCCGCCGCCCGCGGTGTTCGGCATCGTGTGGACGATCCTCTACGCGATGATCGGCTTTGCCGCCGCGCTGGTCGCTTCGGCGCGCGGAGCCTATGGGCGCGAGCTCGCGCTCGGCGTGTGGTTCGTGCAATTGCTACTCAACCTCGCGTGGACGCCGGTGTTCTTCGGCGCGCAGAAGATCATCGAGGCCTTCTGGCTGCTTGTCGCGATCGATGTCGCGGTGATCGTCACCGTCGTGCTGTTCTGGCGCATCCGCAAGCTCGCCGGGCTGCTGCTGCTGCCCTATCTCGCATGGGTCCTGTTCGCGACCGTGCTGAACTTCCAGTTCTGGCAGGAAAACCCCGACGCGTCGGAGACCGAAGTGTCGGGCGCGGTGCAGCGCGTCGCCATCTAGACAAGTCCCGCGCGAACGCCCATCTGCGCAGCATGCAAAGCGAAAACCCGATCATTTCCGACTTCGTGAAGCTCGCCAACGCGGCGGCGGGCACCTTTGCGGGGATGACCCGCGAGGCCCGTGACGGCGCGCGCGAGCGCTTGAAGGAATCGCTCGGCGGGCTCGACTTCGTCAGCCGCGAGGAATTCGAGGCGGTCAAGCAGATGGCCGCGACCGCGCGCGAGAAGCAGGACATCCTCGAGGCCAAGCTCGCCGCGCTCGAAGCCAAGCTCGCGGGCAAGTAACCGCGTAGCAGGGCGCCATGCAGCTGCGCGCGACCGCCATCCTCGTCGCCTCGCGCCCGCATGGCGAGACCGCGGCGATCGCACGCTTCCTCACCGAGAGCCACGGGCTCGTCGCCGGCTATGTCGCCGGCGGGCGCGGACGCGTACTGCGCCCCGTCCTGATCCCGGGAAACCGCGTCGCGCTGGACCTGCGCGCGCGTTCGGCTTCGCAATTGCCCTTCGCGAAGGTCGAATTGGTCGAGAGCCGCGCGCCGCTGCTGGGCGAACCGCTCCCGGCGGCGGCGATCGAGTGGTGCTGCGCGCTCACCGCTGCGGCGCTGCCCGAGCGGCAGCCCTATCCTTCGGTGCACGATGCCTGCGACGGTTTGCTTTCCGCGATCGCCGCCGCGCCGAGCGCACGCGGCTGGGCCGGGGCGCTGGTGGGCTACGAATTGCTGGTGCTGCGCGAACTCGGTTTCGGTGGGCGCGTCGCGCGGCCCGATCCGGCCGACTGGTCGCGATTTCTCGCCGATCTCGATCGGCTCGAAGCCCCTTTGCGAGAATACCTGCTGGGCGAACGGCGCGAAGACCTGCTCGCCGCACGTGCCCGGCTACGCGCCCGGCTGGCCCAAATCGGAGCTTAACATGCTCGCAACGCTGGGCTAACGCCACGCCGGATTTCCATGGCCACGCAGACCATCCCTCCCTCCGCAGAAGCTCCTGCCCCGGGCCATGCCCTGAAGCTGGCGGTGGTGCTGCCCACGCTCAACGAACGCGATAATCTCGCGCCATTGGTCGCGCGGCTGGAGCAGGCGCTGGGCCCCGATGGCTGGGAAGCGATCTTCGTCGACGACAATTCGCCTGACGGTACTTCCGACGCGGCGCGCGCACTGGCGCTGAAGGATCGCCGCGTGCGCGTGATCCAGCGGATCGGGCGCCGCGGGCTGGCCTCGGCCGCGATCGAGGGGATGCTGTCGACCGCCGCGCCCTATGTCGCGGTGATGGATGCCGACCACCAGCACGATCCGAACCTGCTGCCGCAAATGCTCGCTGCGCTGGACAGCGGCGAGGCGGAGGTCGCGGTCGGTTCCCGGTTCGTCGAGGGCGGAAGCGCCGCCGGCCTCTCGAGCGCGACGCGCGAGAAGGGATCGCACCTGGCCAACGGGCTGGCCCGTAGATTGACCGGCGTGGAACTGACCGACCCGATGTCGGGTTTCTTCATGCTGCCAAGCGCCACCCTGCGCGCCACGGCGGACCGGCTGTCGGGGATCGGGTTCAAGATCCTGCTCGACATCCTGGCGACCGCAGACGAGCCCTACCGGGTCAAGGAGTTTCCCCTGAAGTTCGCAGAACGCGCAAGTGGCGAGAGCAAGCTCGACCGTACGGTCGTGTTCGAATACCTCATCGGTCTCTACGATCGGTGGCTGGGGCACATCATCCCGACCCGTTTCGCACTGTTCGGCACGATCGGCGCGGCGGGCGTGGTGGTCCACATGGTGGTGCTGGCGCTGTTCCTCGAAAGCTTCGGCGGGACCTTCCGCAACACCGTGGTGACCCCGTTCGAGGTCGGCCAGACGATCGCCGCGCTGGTCGCGATGACGTTCAACTTCGTGCTCAACAACGCGCTGACCTATGCCGACAAGCGGCTTTCAGGGTTCGGCGAGTTGGTCGCAGGCTGGATCAAGTTCGCGCTCACCTGCTCGATTGGCCTGCTCGCGAATATCGGTGTCGCGGCGGTGCTGGTGCGCTACGATTTCAACGAATACGTCGCCGCACTGGCCGGGATCGTGATCGGCTCGGTGTGGAATTTCGCCCTCTCGAGCCGGTTCGTCTGGGGCAAGTATTGAGTAAAGGGAGCGTGGCCTGCTCCCGTCCCGCTCAACTTCCCTTTAGTCTCGCAGCCAAGACCTTCAGACCCGGCTTCTGGCCCGTGGCGAGCAGGCTCGCTCGGAACAGTCGTCCGAGATATACGAATTCGAGCACCACGAAGCCGGCGAGCAGCGCTCCCGATCCGAGCACTTCCCAAGTCTCGATCCCGGTGCCCAGCCGCGCGAGCACGGTGAAGGGCGTCCAGAGCGGGATCCAGGTCAGCGCCTGCACCATCGGCCCCGAATTGCCCGCGAGGATCGCCTGGATCACGAAGGTTACCGGCAGCAGGATCGCGAACAGCACCGGCATCAGGAAGCCCTGCGCCTCGTTCATCGTGTCGCTCATCGACCCAATCGCGAGGAAGATGATCGACACCGCGACGTAGCCCATGACGAAGAAATAGAGGATCGCGAGGATGATGAGCGGATCGCTGACCGGTTCGAGCGCGGGCCGCAGGAAATCGGCCACCGCGCCCGAAAAGGCGAAGCCCGCGATTCCGGCGAAGATCGCCCAGACGAGGATCATCGACAGGCCGACCGCGACGGTGCCGATCAGCTTGCCCCACATCAGCTCCTCTGCACGCACGCAGGCGAGCAGGCTTTCGAGCAGCTTGTTCGAGCGTTCCTCGACCGAGCTTTGCAGCATCCAGCTGCCCGACAGCATCAGGCTCATCATCAGGATATAGGCGAGCGCCAGCGGCACGATCGAGCGCACCAGCAGCGCCTCGCGCGCGCCGTCGCCGGGCTTGGGCGTGGTCACCGCGATCGCGGGCTGGGCGGCCTGGACCGCAGCAGCGCGTTCGGGCGAGAGGCCGTCGGCGGTCAGCAGCCGCCCGCGCAGATCGGTCGTGAGCACGTCCTGCAACGTGGTGACGAAACTGGTGCGCGGGGTATCGTTCGACCACAGCCGTACGACCGGGCGTTGTTCGTAGTTCTCGTCGACCAGCACGACGTAGGATGCTTCCTCGTCGCCCTCGTCGGGATCGATCACGTCCTCGACTGCGGCTTCGAGCGCCTCGCCCTCGGCGGTGGCGAGCGCATCAGGGGCCTCGACGAATTGATAGTTCGGCTCGCCCGGTTCGAATTCGGGGGTGTCCTCCTCCTTCGCCGCGTCGATCCTTTCGAGCGCACCTTCGATCCCGCCGGCTTCGCGGAAGCTGGCGATATCGGCCTCGGTGTACCAGCGGTCGTACTGGGTCCATGGCGCGTCCGGATCGGCGCGTTCGAGCCCGTGGCGGCGGACATAGCGCGCCAGGCGGGCGAGGGCGGTACGATCCTCCTCGAGCGCGAAACGCTCTTCGATCGTGGCGGCGATGGCGCCGCCCGAGCGATCGACCAGCATCACCTTGGTCGCCTCGTCCTCGTCGAGCGAGTCGGCCACGATCGGACCGAGCGCGAGCGCGATCGGGATCAGCAGCAGCGTGACCCAGAAGCTCTTCATCTGGACGATCTGGCGGAACTCGCGCCGTGCGACGAGCAGGATATTGTTCATCGTTCGACTCCCTCGTCACCGACCAGCTGGACGAATACCTCGTGCAGGCTCGCGCGCTGTTCGGCGAATTGCCGCAGCGGCACGCTGTTGGCGGTGCAGTGTTCTAGCACCGCGCCGGCATCGCCCTCGGGCGGGACGGTTAGGGTGTATTCGTGCCACCCGTCGCCCAGCGCCTTGCCGCGCTTGGCCTTGGCGAGCCCGGGGACCTTTTCGATCGTATCCTTGGCCACCGCATCGATCCGCGAGGGCAGCAGGTCGCGCGCCTCGTCGAGCGTACCTTCGAAGCGCTTCTGCCCCTTGCGCAGCAGCAGCAGCCGGTCGCACAACCGTTCGGCGTGCTGCATCACGTGGGTCGAGAAGACCACCGCGGCACCATCCCGCGAGGCGCGCAGGATTTCTTCCTCGAGCAGGCCCTGGTTGACCGGGTCGAGGCCGGAGAACGGCTCGTCGAGCAGCAGCAGGCGCGGGCGGTTGACCAGCGAGGCGGCGAGCTGGACCTTCTGCGCCATCCCCTTCGACATGTCGGAGATGTTCGATTTCGCACGGTCGGCGAGGCCGAAGCGATCGAGCAGTTCGAGCCCCGCGCTGCGCGCCGCGCCCGCTTCCATGCCCTTCAACCGCCCGAAATAGACGATCGTGTCGATCGCGCTCATATTTCCGTAAAGCCCGCGTTCCTCGGGCAGGAAACCGATCCCCGCGGCGTTGTCGCGGTCGGGCGATCCGCCGAGCACGGTGATTGCGCCGCTGGTCGGGCGGATGATGTCGAGCACCATCCGTAGCGTGGTGGTCTTGCCTGCGCCGTTGCCGCCGAGGAAGCCGTAGATCTCTCCCGGCTCGACCGCGAAGCTCAGATCGTCGACCGCGCGCACGTCGGCGAAGGTCTTGGTGACCGAAGCGACCGTCAGAATGCTCATGTCTAGTCCCGTTTGCCCCTTGTCCGCATGGTCTTACGCACAAGCATGACGAGAGCAAGACACGCCGGACCACGGTCCCACAGCACTCGACGGGCAACTATTTGCCCCGGCTACTTACCCTTGCCGCCGCCGCGATCGGCGGTGGAAAGCAATTGCTCGGTCACCGGATAACCCTGGTCGTCGGGAATCGTCAGCCATTTGCCGTCCTCGCGGGTCTCGACCGCGGGGCGGATCTCGCGAATCTCGATGCCCTCGGCCTGATCGCGCGCGCCGCCGAAGCCGTCGAACAGGGCGAGTCGTTCGAGATTGCGCAGAGTGGGGAAAATCGCCTCGATCTCACCTCGTGCGATCATTGCGAGTGCTTCCTTCGCGCTGGCCCAGAACAGGCGGGTGTTCTCGGTCTCGTCGACCGCGACGTCGACCGCGCCGGTGCCGAGGTCGTGAAGGTAGAAGCGGGTGTCGTAGACGCGGAAATGCGCGTGGCGCGGATGCCAGCGGGCGAACGGCACCAGCGCATCGAGATCGAGCGCGAGGCCGAAATGCGCGAGCACCGGCTCGAGCGCGCCGATCTCGTCGAGCATCGCGCGGGCTGCCTGCGCGCGATCGGCACTGATCTGCTCGGTAAGGCCGATGGCGAGACCCGATTCCTCTAGGGTCTCGCGGATCGCGGCTATGCGCGCGCCGGCCTCCTCGCGATCCGCCGCGCCGAGCGTCTCGGCCAGCGCGAGATCGGCCTCGTCGACGCGTCCGCCCGGAAACACCACCATACCGCCGGCGAATTCGAGTTCCTTCGAGCGCCGCAGCATCAGGATTTCGTCGGGACCGCTATCGGCGCGGCGGAAGATCACGCAGGTCGCGGCCGGGCGCGAGGGCTGGACGTCGGTTTCGCTCATGCGACGTTAGGTGGACGATGCGCGTGGCACTGCCAAGCCTGTCGGAGATTTTGACACCTGCTGGTTACGCAACAAGCTTAACGCGTTCAGGAATCCCTCAAATCCACGATTTCTCGCAACTGGCACGGGTCTTGTATGGAGGTCGTCACCCAAGCAGTCATTCGAGGCGGGACTGCAACCCCAAGTCTCCGCGGTCCCGCCTCCCTGACACCCAAACGAAAAAGCCCGCCGAAATGGCGGGCTTTTTTGTATCCGGTGCGCGGGTGCGCCTATTCGGCCTTGGCGACTTCCTTGTCGGCGAGCATCTGCTGCAATTCGCCGGCCTCGAACATTTCCATCATGATGTCGCTGCCGCCGACGAACTCGCCCTTGACGTAGAGCTGGGGAATGGTCGGCCAATCCGAATAGGCCTTGATGCCTTGGCGGATTTCCATGTCCTGGAGCACGTCGACGCTCTCGAATTCGACCTTGCAATGGTCGAGGATCGCGCAGGCGCGGCTGGAAAAGCCGCATTGCGGAAAGAGCGGCGTGCCCTTCATGAAGAGGACGACGTCGTGGCTTTTGACGACGTCTTCGATACGTTGGTTGGTGTCCGACATGTCCCGGTCCCTTGGCAAACTGAGTGTAGGCTTCAGTTGGGAAGCCCGGTGGTCAGTTGCAAGGCATGGAGTTCGCCGCCCATCCGGCCACCCAGCGCGTCGTAGACTATCTTGTGTTGCGCGACCCGGGTCTTGCCCTCGAACGCGGGCGAGCGGACGTCGGCGGCGTAATGGTCGCCGTCGCCGGCGAGGTCGCGAATGGTCACCTCGGCATCGGGCAGGGCGGCCTTGATCAGCCGTTCGATCTCGTCCGCTTGCATCGCCATCGGATCAGGTGCTTTCGATGAACTGGCGGCGCGCTTCGGCTTCGCACTCGTCAAGCTTGGCGCGAACGGTCGCCTCGTCGATGTCGCATTCGGCCGAGGTGAGGTCGCCCAGCACCTTGCGGATCACGTCCTCGTCGCCGACTTCCTCGAAATCGGCCTGCACCACCGCCTTGGCGTAGGCGTCGGTTTCTTCCTCGGTCAGGCCCATCTGGTCGGCTGCCCACTGGCCCAGCAGCCGGTTGCGGCGGGCGGTGATCTTGAACTGGGTTTCCTGGTCGAACGCGTACTTGGTTTCCTCGCCGCGCTCGCGGTCCTTGAAATCGGTCATCGCTTGTTCCTCTCGAATGGGTCGCCCGCCGCATAGCAGCGCGCCGGGTGGCTGCAAGTCAATCCATCGTCACGACGAGCTTGCCGATCGCCTGGCGGTTCTCGAGTTTGGCGATCGCCTCGCCGCCCTTTTCGAGCGGGAAGGTCTCGGATACCAGCGGGTTGATCTTGCCCGCCGCGAGCAGGTCGAACAATTCGGCGATGTTCTGTCGGTTCTTTTCCGGTTCGCGCGCGGTGAAGGCGCCCCAGAACACGCCGCGAATGTCGCAGCTCTTCAGCAGGGTAAGGTTGAGCGGGATCTTGGGGATGCCCGCCGGGAAACCGATCACGAGGTGCCGGCCCTCCCACGCGAGCGATCGCAGCGCCGGTTCCGAATAGGCGCCACCGACGATATCGTAGACGATGTCCGCGCCTTGCGGTCCGACGGCAGCCTTGAATTGGCCAGCAAGTTCTTTCGAGGCGTCCTTGTCGATGTCGCCCTTGGGATAGATCACGACCTCGTCGGCACCGGCCTTGCGCGCGACCTCGGCCTTTTCCTCGCTCGAAACCGCGGCGACGACGCGCGCACCATAGGCCTTGGCGAGTTCGACCGCCGACAGGCCGACGCCGCCCGCCGCACCGAGCACCAGCACGGTCTGCCCTTCGGCGATATCGCCGCGATCCTTCAGCCCGTGGATCGTGGTGCCGTAGGTCATCAGGATCGAGGCGGCGGTGGGAAAATCGACTCCGTCGGGAATCGCGAACAGGCGTGCGGCCTCGACCGCGACCTGTTCGGCGAGCCCGCCATTGCCGAGCATCGCGATCACACGGTCGCCGACATTCCACCCGCTCACGCCTTCGCCGATCTCGGCGATCACGCCCGAAATCTCACCGCCCGGCGCATAGGGGCGCTCGGGCTTGAACTGGTAGAGGTCGCGGATCATCAGCGTGTCGGGGTAATTGATCGCGCAGGCCTTCACCTCGACCAGCACCTGGCCCTTGCCGGGCGTGGGGGTCTCGACCTCGTCGAGCGTGAGCGTGTCGGGGCCGCCGACTTCGTGCGTTCGCAGCGCTTTCATGATCGCGTCTCCCTCAATCGGTTTCGGGCGGGACGACGTCCGGCGCCTTGGGCTTGTTGGCCTTGCTCTTGCGCTTGTTGGTGTAAAGCAGCGCCGCGGCGATGGCGGCGGATCCGATGGCGGCGCCAATGGCTGCCGGTCCTTTGAGTTTGCTCGTCATTCCCGGCCTTATGAAAGCGCAGGCCGGGCCTCGCAAGGCTAGAGATGGTCGGCGATCACGGCCCAGCGTTTTTCCTTTTCGGCTAGTGGCATCGCGGCATAGGCGGGGCTGCTCGACGGCAGGTCGACCAACGCGATATCGGTCGTCCCGATCGCCTTGCGGCCTAGCGCAGCCGACTTCGCTCCGTTGAAGCCGATCATCCGCAGGGCGGGAAGGGTTGCGGCCAGGCCGGATAGGTCGGTCGGACGGGCATCGCGAATCGCACTGTCGAGGCTCCCGCTGCGGTGCGCGCTGTCGACCGTATCCCACAAGCCGATCCCGCGCGCGAGCAACAGCGCGAGCCGCGCTTCGTAATCGAGCGTGGCGAGGTCCTCGCCGATCGCCTTGCCGACCAGGTGCCAGAAACGATTCGCCTGATGCGCGTAGTAACGCTGCGCCGCGAGCGAGGATTCGCCCGGCAGGCTACCGAGCAACAGCACGCGCGTTCGGCGGTCGACCACCGGTTCGAAGCCGAGCTTGCGGCCAGGTGCGTTGTCTTCGGGCAACGGTTTCCCTCCTTTCGTCGCAAAATCCGCATGGTGTCATGGAAACGCAACCGGTTGTTGCTTACATTGATGTCAATGACGCGTCGCGACCATACCCTTCCGATCAACATCGTGCCCGACGACATCGACTTCATGGGCCATGTGAACAATGCCCGCTATCTCGGCTGGGTGCAGGACGCGGTGCTTGCGCACTGGCGCAAGCTCGCCCCGGCAGAAGCGCTCGCGAGTCGCGCCTGGGTCGCGCTCAAGCATGAGATCACCTACCGCAAGCCTGCCTTTATCGACGACGAGGTGATCGCCAGGACGGTGCTCGACAGTATCAAGGGCGCGCGCGCCTTCTACACCACCGTGATCGCGCGCGGCGAGGAGGTGCTGGCCGAGGTCAAGTCGAGCTGGTGCTGCATCGATTCCGAAACGCTGCGTCCGGCGCGGATCGGCGAAGAGATCGCGAGCTACTTCTTTCCGAAGAAGGCCTGAGCGCCTATATTCATGCCTGCCATGCAGGTCGCCATCGCAATCGCCATCGTCCTTGCCACCATCTTCGCGATGGAATGGGTCGCGTGGGCGAGCCACAAATACATCATGCACGGCTTTGGCTGGGGCTGGCACCGCGACCACCACGAACCGCACGACAAGACACTCGAAAAGAACGACCTCTACGCACTGGTCGGCGCGGCGATGAGCATTTCGATGTTCGCGCTCGGCAGCCCGATGGTGATGGGGGCCGATGCCTGGTGGCCGGCGACCTGGATCGGGCTCGGCGTGCTCGGATACGGGATCATCTACACGCTGGTGCATGACGGGCTGGTCCACCAGCGCTATTTCAAATGGGTACCCAAGCGCGGCTATGCCAAGCGGCTGGTGCAGGCGCACAAGCTCCACCATGCGACGGTGGGCAAGGAAGGCGGGGTCAGCTTCGGCTTCGTCTTCGCGCGCGACCCGGCGAAGCTGAAGGCCGAACTCAAGGCCCAGCGCGAGGCGGGGATCGCGGTCGTGAGGGACAGCGCGGGGGCCTGATCTAGCGCTACTATTCGTTGCGCGTGGCGATCCAGCTGCCCGCAATCACGAGAATCGCGACCGAAATCCAGTACCAGGGATGGCCGAGCGTGAGATAGGTGACGACCGCGCCGGTCGCCATCGCGCCGATCGCCATCGTCTTCGCCCGACGGCTGATCGCACGTCGCTCCCGCCAGTCGCGCACCTGCGGACCCCATTGCGGATGGTCGAGGATCTTCTGTTCGAGCTGCGGGCTCGACCGTGCGAAGAAATAGACCGCCAGCAGCAGGAACGGCACGGTCGGCATGATCGGGAGGACCGCGCCGATCGCACCGAGACCGACGGCGATGAACCCCAGCGCGCGATAGATATGCCTTCGCATCGGCGTGCAATTATCCGCCGGCGATCCGCGCGGCGTGTTCCTTCACCAGGGCGATCATGTTGGGGACGCCCTGGGTGCGGTTCGAGGAGAGCTGGTTCTTCAGGTCGAACGGTTCGAGCGCCGCAGTCACGTCCATTTCCGCGACTTCCCCGGCCGGCTTGTCCTGCACGGCGGACAGCACAAGTGCGACGATCCCCTTGGTGATCGCGGCGTTGCTGTCGGCTAGGAAGTGGAGCGCCTTGCCCTCCTGAGTGGGATAGACCCACACCTGCGCCGAACAGCCGCGCACCAGCGTGGCATCGGTCTTGAGCGCATCGGGCATCGGCTCGAGATCGCGCCCGAGTTCGATCAGCAGGCGATAGCGTTCGTCGCCTTCGAGGAATTCGTATTCTTCGCGGATGTCGTCGAGGCTGCGCATGGCGGCGCCTCTAGCGCGGGCGGCGGGGATGCGAAAGCCCGCCGGGGATCGCTCAGCCCGAAATGCCGCCCGGGCGGGTGAGCGCGTAATAGATCACGTAGAACCAGCCGAAGATGCCGTGCAGGATCGCCCACAGGATCGATTTGTGCAGCGACCAGCTGATCGCCACCGCGATCGCGCTGCCGAGCCCGATCCCGGCCTGCGCGGCGGTGCCGGAATTGCCGCTCACAAATCGACGCCGCTGGCGATCGCCTCGAGCCGGCGGATGCGTTCCTTGAGGTCGGCGATCTCGATCCGCGCCGCGCCTTCAGGCGCGCCGCCCTCGATTTCGGGCGCCGAGGCGCTGCCGCCGCGCCGTTCCATTTCCTGGCGCTTGAGCGCGATCCAGCTTTCCCAACCGCGCAGCGTGGTGGCGGAAAGGATGACGAGGCCGATCAACACGGCACTTGCCAGCATCAATGTTTCGGACATCATCATGTGCGCGTCTCCCTAGTCTTTGCGCAATTCGTCGATTTCGTTGGCGAGGCGCTTGGCCTCGGTGTCGTCGGTGGCGATGCGTTCGAGCACCCTGATCCGTTCGCGCAGCTCGGCGATTTCGCGCTCGGCCTCGGGATCGCGTTTCTCGATGTAGCGCTCGTTCCCGCTCCGGTCGGAGATGATGCCGTGCTTGGCCTTGTAGAGTTGCACCACGGCGATGATCACGGCGATGATGACGGCGGCGGTCCAGAAACTCATTGTACGCTCTCCTCGATGTCGCGGTCGCGTAGGTCCTCGATCTGGGTCGCGAGATCGGCGCCGGTATCGGTCGCGATCCGTTCGAGCACGCGCACGCGCTGCTCGAGCTTTTCGGCCTTGGCGGCGTATTGCGCGGCCTGCTCGGCGGTCTTGTCGGCCATCAGCTCGAGCTGCTTCTCCTTGTGGCGCAGCCAGCGCTGGAAGGCGTCGTTGCCAATCCCGAGCACGATCGCGAGGATCGCGACGACGAAGACCATGATCGCGAGGAATTCGAAGTCCATCAGGCGCGCTCCTTCCGCCCGTCGTCGAGCGAGACGACGCCATTGGAGCCGTCACCGCGCAGGCGGTCGATTTCGCGGGTCAGGTGATACCCTTCCTCGGTCACGATGCGTTCGACATTGCCGAGGCGATCCTTGAGCGATCCGATTTCGGCGCGCAGTTCGGCATTTTCCTGGGTCAGCAGGGTGACACGCTGCTGAGCATCGCTGGTCATCCCGGGCTTGAGCGACTGGCCCCACATACCTTCGAGCGGATAGCCGTGCTTCACCTTGAGGCGGGTGTTGTGGATCGAGGCGACGATCCCCCCCGCGCCGAGCGCGAAGGCACCGCCGATGATCCAGCCCAGATAAGGAAGCAGATCGACGAATTCCATCAGACGGTTTCCTTTCGTGTGACGGGCGAGGTGATGTCGCCGTCGCGCAGGGCTTCGATCTGTTCGGCGAGATCCGTGGGGCGATCGGTCGCGATGCGTTCGAGCACGCGGACGCGATCTTCGAGCGATCCGGCACCCTGGGTTTTGGGCTCGGCCGGTGACGGCGCGCCCTGGTTCGTGCGGGCGTAGCGCCGGAACAGAAGTGTGCCGCCGATCCCCGCACCCAGCGCGATCAAGCCGATCTGGATGGCATCGACGACGAGGCTGGTGTCGGGGCCGAACATCAGGCGCGCTCCCCTTTCTTCAGGTCGAGCGGGATGCCGCTGGACTGGTCGATCTTGCGTTCGTCCCGCAGCCGCTCGATTTCCTCGGCGACGCCGTAGCCGCGATCGGTGACGATCTTCTCCAGCACGATCATGCGGTCCTGCATGCCGTCGAGCTTGTCGTGGAGCGCGCGGTTTTCCTCGCGCAGCGCCTTGGTCTCGGTGCTGTCGGAGCGTTCGGTCTTGCCGCCCCATTCGTCTTCGAGCGGATAGCCGTGCTTGGCGCGGATCCAGTTGTTGACCAACCATCCCAGCGTCATGACGACGACGATGACGATGATCATGCTTTCCTTGTCCATTGTCCCCTCTTCCTTCCGTGTTCTAGCGTGCGTGCTGCTTGTCGGTGTCGAGCGCCACGCCGCTGTCGTTCTCGTCGACCCGGCGCTGGTCGCGCAGCGCCTCGATCTGGGTCGCGACATTGTAGCCGCGATCGGTGACGATCCGTTCGAGCACCTGGACCCGGTCCTCGAGCTCCTGCACGCGGCTCGCATATTGCGCGGCCTTCTCGGCGGTCTGGGTCGAGGTCGCCTCGATCTCCATCTGCAAGACGTCCTTGCGATGCTTGGTCCAGATCGCGACGATCGGGATCGACACGCCGATGATCGGGATCAGCAGGGCAAGTGTTCCGGTATCCATTTCGTATCAGTCCCTTCCGTGCGCTCAGCGCAGCTGTTCGATTTCGGCGCTGAGCTGGCGGTTGTCGCTCACGTAGAAGTGCTCGACCTTGGCCAGCCGGCGATCGACGTCGCGCATCTGGGCGCGGATCTCGCGCGCGGTGCGCTTCGGGCTCTGGCGGACACGCTGCCAGTAACGGGTCTCGTCCTGGTCGACATAGAGATGCGGGGGCTTCTTGTTCAGCAGGAACCCGGCGATGAAATACGCCGGAAGTATGACGCCCATCCCTGCGAAGAGGGTAATGATGACAGCCATACGGACCCAGAACGCGTTGATCCCGGTGTAGTCGGCGATCCCGGCGCAAACACCCATGATCTTGCCGTTCTGCTTGTCGCGGTAGAGCGTAGTGCGGGGGCTGTTCATCGGGCGGTCCTTTCCTTCTCGGCGAGCAGTCGGTCGAGCTCGCGCAGTTGCTGGTTGTCGCGTTCCTGGTCGGCGATCAGCTTGGGTGCGTCGTATTCGGGGTTATCGGCGGCGACGAGACGTTCGACGGTGTCCATCCGTTCGTCGAGCCGCTTGGCAAGGTTGTAGAGCTCCTCGAGCAAAACCTCGTCGTCGGTGGTGATGGTGGCGGAGGTCTTCCACTTCGTGACGTAGTGGAGGATCAGCCAAGGCAGTGCGACGAACAGCGTCGCGACGATCAGGATTCCTGCTACTTCTTCCACGGGTCAGTCCTCTTTCTTCTGTTCTTTGTCGCCTGCCGCGCTGTCTCCGTGGCCAAGCAATTTCTTCATTTCGGCGAGTTCGTCGTCGATCGCGTCCTGGCCCTCGAGCGCGGAGATCTCGTCGGCGAGGCTCGGCTTGTCCGAACCGTCGGCGATCTTGAGCGCGTCGGCGCGGCCCTCGGCATAGTCGACGCGGCGTTCGAGCTGGTCGAAGCGGGTCAGTGCATCGTCGACGCGCTCGTTGGTCATCAGGCTGCGCAGCTTGACGCGGTTTTCCGCGCTTTCGAGGCGCGCGGCGATCGAGGACTGGCGGCTGCGGGCTTCGCGCAACCGGCCCTGCAGCTTCTGGATGTCCTGTTCGTAGGCGCGCAGCGCATCGTCGAGCACTGCGATCTCTTCCTTGAGCTGGGCCGACATGTCGGACGCCTTCTTCTTCTCGACCAGCGCCGCGCGGGCGAGGTCTTCGCGGTCCTTCGACAGCGCGAGCTGGGCCTTTTCGGCCCAGTCGGCCTGGAGCTTGTCGAGCTTGACCGTGTGGCGGTGCATTTCCTTCTGGTCGGCGATCGTCCGGGCGGCGGAGGCGCGGACTTCGACCAGCGTCTCCTCCATCTCCATGATGATCATTCGGATCATCTTCGAGGGATCGTCCGCCTTGTCGAGCATGTCGTTGAAATTGGCGGCGAAGATATCGCGCGCACGGTTGAAAATTCCCATTAGGGGTGCTCCCGAGGATTGGAAGTTGTTGAATTTCTGGCGGACCTTGTCGCCGTCGAGCCAGTCGCCCGCGGTCATCTTGTCGCGGGTCGGTTCGGGCGAACGGCGGATGCGTTCGATTTCCGCATCGATGCGGCTCTGGCGCTTGGCCTTGCCGACGGGACCGAGGGGGCTCTCGTCGCTCATGCCAGCGCCCCGGTACCCGGAAGGATGGCAAAGACGGGGGCCGCCTGCATCTGTCCGGCGATGTAGAACAGGTTCACGCCCAGCGTCGCGAGAATGCTGGCGACGATCGCCCCATCGAGCTTGCTGCGCGTCGGCTGAAGCTGGCGGGTTTTCATGGCGGTTTTTCCTTCGTCCAAGGTTTGCGTTGGTGTTGTTCACATATTAGCAATCTCTGTGCCAAACGCGGGAAAGCGCGGAATTGCGCGGTTTCCATGTCGTTGGTCGAAAACGACGTTGGGGTATATTGCCAAGTGTTGGGGTTTTTCACTATTGCTGTAACCCATGGAACGGGACACCCAATTCATCGGCCAGTCGGGGGCCTTTCTCGACGCGGTCGAACGCGCCAGCCGCGCCGCCCCGATGCTGCGCCCGGTGCTGGTCGTCGGCGAGCGGGGGACGGGCAAGGAGCTGATCGCCGAGCGCCTCCATCGCCTCTCGAACCGGTGGGAGGAGCCGCTGGTGATCATGAACTGCGCGGCGCTCCCCGAAACGCTGATCGAGGCCGAGCTGTTCGGCCACGAGGCGGGCGCCTTCACCGGCGCGACCCGCTCGCGCGAAGGCCGCTTCGAGGAGGCCGACAAGGGCACGCTGTTCCTCGACGAGCTCGGCACGCTGTCGATGGGCGCGCAGGAGCGCCTGCTGCGCGCAGTCGAATACGGCGAGGTCACCCGGATCGGTTCCTCGCGCCCGACCCGGGTCGACGTTCGCATCGTCGCCGCGACCAACGAGGACCTTCCCAAGCTCGCCGACCAGGGCAGGTTCCGCGCCGACCTGCTCGACCGGCTGAGTTTCGAGGTCATCACGCTCCCCCCGCTACGCGCCCGCGAGGGCGATATCGTGGTGCTCGCCGAATTCTTCGCCCGGCGGATGGCGGCCGAATTGCATTGGGACAACTGGCCGGGATTCGCGCCCCACGTGATGCAGCAGCTCGAGGACTATGCCTGGCCGGGCAATGTGCGCGAGCTGCGCAACGTAGTCGAGCGCGCGGTCTATCGCTGGGACGACTGGGACGAGCCGATCGGGCACGTCCAGTTCGATCCGTTCGACAGTCCGTGGAAGCCGCTCGGCGAGCGCAAGGACGAAGCGCACCGCGAAGCGGCGCCGCGCGCGAGGGTCGTCTCCGCCAAGCCGCGCTACGACGATATCGACGATTTGCGCAACGCGGTCGATTCGCACGAGCGCGCGATCCTCGAACATGCGCTCGGCAAGAACCGCTGGAACCAGCGCAAGACCGCCGAGGCGCTCGGCCTGAGCTACGACCAGCTGCGCCACTGCATCAAGAAACACGGCCTCGCGGAGAAGCAGGATTAGGCGCTTGCCTTTGGCGCCACACGCCCCTATCTAGCCCGCATCCCGACATTGTCGCGACACTGGAGGGGCTGGCGCCGCGAGGGGCCGGCCGAAACCGCCTTTGCCGCTTCGGATGTCCGAAACCGGAGAACGAATGGCCGATCTGGCACGCCTGACCGAAGTGATCGAACCCGAAGCGCAAGCGCTCGGATTCGACCTCGTGCGCGTGAAGACGATGGCGTCCGAAGCCGGCGACGGCGGCGTCGCGCTCCAGGTCATGGCCGAGGATCCGGCGACCGGGCAGCTGGTGATCGAGCAGTGCGCCGCGCTGTCGCGCCGCATCTCGGCCAAGCTCGACGCGCTCGAGGAAGAGGGCGAGGTGCTGGTCGAGGGGCATTACCACCTCGAAGTCAGCTCGCCCGGGATCGACCGTCCGCTTACCCGCGCGAAGGATTTCGCCGACTGGGCCGGACACGAGGCCAAGATCAGCATGGTCAAGGGCTATGACGGCCAGCGCACCTACAAGGGCGAGTTGAAGGGCATCGAAGGCGACACGGTCGTGATAGAAGATGCCAAGGCGGGCGAGGCCCGGATCGACCGCGAACAGATTCACAGCGCGAAGCTCGTTCTCACCGACAGGCTGATCGCCGCGACCCAGCCGCTCGATACGAGCGGCGCCGACGAAATCATCGAAGACACGTCCAACGAGGAACAGGACTGACAATGGCAAGCCCGATTTCCGCCAACCGCGCCGAACTGCTCGCGATCGCCAACGCCGTCGCGACCGAGAAGATGATCGACAAGTCGATCGTGATCGAGGCGATGGAGGAGGCGATCCAGAAGAGCGCGCGCAACCGTTACGGCGCCGAAAACGACATCCGTGCCAAGCTCGACCCGCAGACCGGCGACCTCCGCCTGTGGCGCGTCGTCGAGGTCGTCGAAGAAGTCGAGGACTACTTCAAGCAGGTCGACCTCAAGCAGGCGCAGAAGCTCGAAGACGGCGCGCAGCTCGGCGACTACATCGTCGACCCGCTGCCCCCGGTCGATCTCGGCCGCATCGATGCGCAGGCCGCCAAGCAGGTGATCTTCCAGAAGGTCCGCGATGCCGAACGCGAGCGCCAGTACGAGGAATTCAAGGACCGCGCCGGCGAAGTCATCACCGGCGTGATCAAGTCGGTCGAATTCGGCCACGTGATCGTCAATCTCGGCCGCGCCGAGGGCGTCATTCGCCGCGACCAGCAGATCCCGCGCGAAGCCGCGCGTGTCGGCGAGCGCATCCGCGCGCTGATCACCAAGGTCGAACGCAACAATCGCGGCCCGCAGATCTTCCTGTCGCGCGCGCACCCCGATTTCATGCGCAAGCTGTTCGCGCAGGAAGTGCCCGAGATCTACGACGGCATCATCGAGATCAAGGCCGCCGCCCGCGATCCGGGCAGCCGCGCCAAGATCGGCGTCATCTCGTATGACAGCTCGATCGACCCGGTCGGCGCCTGCGTCGGCATGAAGGGCAGCCGCGTGCAGGCCGTCGTGCAGGAACTGCAGGGCGAGAAGATCGACATCATCCCGTGGAGCGAGGACATCGCGACCTTCGTCGTCAACGCGCTGCAGCCGGCCACCGTCAGCCGCGTCGTGCTCGACGAGGAAGAGAGCCGGATCGAAGTGGTCGTGCCCGACGATCAGCTTTCGCTCGCGATCGGCCGCCGCGGCCAGAACGTGCGCCTCGCCAGCCAGCTCACCGGTCACCAGATCGACATCATGACCGACGAGGAAGCGAGCGAGAAGCGGCAGAAGGAATTCTCCGAACGCTCGAACATGTTCGAAAACGAACTCGACGTCGACGAGACGCTGTCGCAGCTGCTCGTCGCCGAAGGCTTCGTCGAGCTGGAAGAAGTCGCCTACGTCCCGCTCGAGGAACTGGCTTCGATCGAGGGCTTCGACGAGGACCTCGCCGAAGAACTCCAGAACCGTGCCAAGGAAGCTATCGAGCGTCAGGAAGAGGCATATCGCGCCGAACGCCGCGAGCTGGGCGTCGAGGACGACCTCGCCGATATCCCGCACCTCACCGAAGGCATGCTGGTCGTGCTTGGCAAGGCCGGGATCAAGACGCTCGACGATCTGGCCGACCTCGCCACCGACGAGCTGATCGCGAAGAAGCGCGAAGCGCCGCGTCGCCGCCAGAGCCCGACCGCCGACGGCCCGCCGCTGCGCCGCGATCGTCCGCAGCGCGAGCAGGACAAGGGCGGCGTGCTCGGCGAATACGGCCTGACCGAAGAGCAGGGCAACGAGATCATCATGGCCGCCCGCGCCCACTGGTTCGACGACGAGGAAGAGGCCGCTCCGGCTCCTGCCGAGGCCGCTCCCGCCGAGGCCACCGAGGCCGAGGAAACCACACAGGAGGCCGCCGATGCGGACTCCACCCAATGAGCGCCTGACGTCCGACATCGCTGAAGACGCGCGACCCGGCAATTCCGGGTCCGCGAAATCCTGCCCCGAAAGGAAGTGCATCCTTTCGGGCGAGCACGGTGCGCGCCACGAATTGCTGCGCCTTGCCATCTCGCCCGATGGCGACGTGCTGTTCGATGCCCAGGCCAAGGCGCCCGGTCGCGGTGCCTGGATCGGCGTGTCGCGCGCCGAGCTCGAGCAGGCGATCGCGAAGAAGCGCCTGCGAAGCGCCTTGGCGCGCGCGTTCAAGGGCGCGCCGCTGAACGTGCCCGACGACCTGCCCGAACGGATCGAAAAGGGGCTGCTACGCAGCCTGAATGACCGGCTGGGCTTGGAAATGCGCGCAGGACACCTAATCTTGGGTACCGAAAAGATCGCCGCCGCGGCGCGCGGTGGCGAAGTCCGCTGGCTCGGCCACGCGGCCGATGCCTCGGCGGACGGGACCGCAAAGCTCGATCAGGCCTGGCGCGTCGGCAGCGACGCGGAAGGTTCGGCGTTGAAAGGCGAACGCTTGCCGCTGGACCGCGAGGCGTTGTCTGTGGCATTGGGCCGGGCGAACGTCGTCCACCTGGCGCTGGTCGATGCAGGAGCCGCTGCGCGCGTCGCGACGGCTTTTGGCCGCCTCAACCGATTTCGCGGTGCCGCTGCGCCGCACCCGGGCGGTGCGGAACACACCGCCGACGACGAAAAGAATGTGATGAAGGAAGTTTGACCGAGATGAGTGACGACAAGAAACCAGCCCGCAAGCCGCTGACCCTCAAGGGCAGTCAGCCGGGCGAGGTCAAGCAGACCTTCAGCCACGGTCGCACCAACAAGGTCGCGGTCGAGGTCAAGCGCCGCCGCAAGCTGGTCAAGCCGGGCGAAGAGCCCGCACCGACGCCTGCGCCCGAAGCGACGCCCGAACCGGCCCCGGCGCCCGCGCCGACGCCTGCGCCCGCGGCAAAGAAGCCTGCGCCGAAGAAGCCCGCGCCCGATGCGGAAACACCGCAGGAACGCGTCGCGCGCATGCAGCGCGAGGCCGAGGAAGACCGCCTGCGTCTCGCCGAAGAGGCCCGCAAGCGCGACGAGCGCAAGGCCAAGGAACGCGAGGAAGAGGAAAAGCAACGCGCCGAGAACAAAGCCAAGGCGAAGGAAGAGGCCAAGGAACAGGCCGACCAGCAGGCCAAGGAAGACGCCGAGCGCGAGCAGGAAGAACAGACCGCCGCAGCCGAAGCGAAGGCTGATGCCTCCGCCGCGGCCTCGGACGAAAGCGAGAGCAAGGGTCCTGCGCCACGCAAGTTCACGCCGGTTGCGCGCCCCGAGCCCAAGCGCCCGGCGAAGAAGGAAGAGAAGAAGCCCGCGCGCGCCGCCGGTGGCGGCAAGGACAAGCGCCGCTCGGGCAAGCTGACCGTGACCAAGGCGCTCAACGAGGACGAGGGCCGCCGCGCCCGTTCGCTCGCCGCATTGAAGCGTGCGCGCGAGAAGGAACGCCGTGCGCAGGGCGGCCCCAGCAAGCCGCGCGAGAAGCAGGTCCGCGACGTGGTCGTGCCCGACGCGATCACGGTGCAGGAACTCGCAAACCGCATGGCCGAGAAGGGTGCCGACCTCGTGAAGGCGCTGTTCAACATGGGCATGATGGTGACCGTCAACCAGACGATCGACCAGGACACCGCCGAGTTGCTGGTCGAGGAATTCGGCCACAATATCGAGCGCGTTTCCGAAGCCGATATCGATATCGTGCCGACCGAGGACGAGGATCCGGAAGACACGCTCAAGCCGCGTGCCCCGGTGGTCGCGGTCATGGGCCATGTCGACCACGGCAAGACCAGCCTGCTCGACGCGCTGCGCAAGACCAACGTGACCAAGGGCGAGGCCGGGGGCATCACCCAGCACATCGGCGCCTACCAGATCACGACCAAGGACAAGCAGCAGATCACCGTGCTCGACACGCCGGGCCACGCCGCGTTCACCGAGATGCGCCAGCGCGGCGCCAACGTGACCGATATCGTGGTGCTGGTGGTGGCCGCGGATGACGGCATCATGCCGCAGACGATCGAGGCGATCAGCCACGCGAAGGCGGCGAACACGCCGATCATCGTCGCGATCAACAAGATCGACAAGCCCGAGGCCAACCCGCAGAAGATTCGCGAGCGCCTGCTCGAGCACGAAGTCATCGTCGAGGCGATGTCGGGCGACGTGCAGGACGTCGAAGTCTCCGCCAAGGAAGGCACCGGGCTCGACAAGCTGATCGATGCGATCAACCTCCAGGCCGAACTGCTCGAGTTGAAGGCGCGCCCCGATCGCGCGGCCGAGGCTACCGTGGTCGAAGCGCAGCTCGACAAGGGCCGCGGCCCGGTCGCCACCGTGCTCGTCACGCGCGGCACGCTGAAGCGTGGCGACACCTTCGTCGTCGGGACCGAGAGCGGCCGCGTGCGCGCGCTGGTCAACGACCAGGGCAAGCAGGTGAAGGAAGCCGGCCCGTCGACCCCGGTCGAGGTGCTCGGTCTCGGCGGCGTCCCCGATGCCGGCGAGCAGCTCACCGTGGTCGAGAACGAACAGCGCGCCCGCGAGGTCGCCGAGTTCCGCCAGGCCAAGGCGACCGAGAGCCGTACCGCGCTCGCGCCGACCAATTTCGACACCATGTTCAACAACATGCAGTCGAACGTCGTCGAGTTCCCGGTGTTGGTGAAGGCCGACGTCAAGGGCTCGGTCGAGGCGATCACCACCGCGCTGCACAACTTGTCGAACGACGACATCAAGGTCCGCGTGCTGCATGCGGGCGTGGGTGCGATCACCGAAAGCGACGTCACGCTGGCGGCCGCCTCGAAGGCGCCGATCATCGGCTTCAACGTGCGTCCGAACCCGAAGGCGCGCGAACTCGTGAAACGCGACGGCGTACGGATGATGTATCACGACGTGATCTATCACCTGACCGACGAGATCACCAAGGAGATGCTCGGCGAACTCGGGCCGCTCAAGGTCGAGAACGTCATGGGCCGTGCCGAGGTCAAGGAAGTCTTCAAGTCCGGCAAGAAGGACAAGGCGGCCGGCTTGCTGGTGGTCGAAGGCGTCATCCGTAAGGGGCTCCACGCGCGTCTCACCCGCGACGACGTCATCGTTTCGGCCACCACCATCGCCTCGCTGCGGCGCTTCAAGGACGATGTGGACGAAGTCCGCTCGGGCCTCGAATGCGGCGTGGTGCTCGAGGATACCAACGACATCAAGCCGGGCGACCAGCTCGAGGTGTTCGAGGTGAACGAGCAGGAACGGACGCTTTGATCAGTCTCCCCTCCCGCACGCGGGAGGGGGCGGGGGTGGGCATGGGCTCGCGAGAGCCCACCCCGCTGCGACTAGGACTTGCGAGACGAGCCCAAGTCTCGCCGCCCCTCCCGCAGGCGGAAGGGGAGGAAACCTATGGCTAAGAACGCATCGACCCCCGAACAGCAATCGGTCCGCGTCCTCAAGGTGGGCGAGCGGGTTCGGCATATCCTGTCCGAGCTGCTCGCGCGCGGCGAGGCGCATGACGATACGCTGCGCGCGACCAATATCTCGGTCACCGAGGTGCGGATGTCGCCCGACCTGCGGCAGGCCAAGGTCTATGTGAAGCCGCTATTGGGCGAGGACGAGGCCGCGGCGCTCAAGGCGCTGCGCACCAACACCGCATTCTTCCAGAAGGAAGTCGCTCAGCGGCTCGGCCTCAAATTCGCGCCCAAGCTGCAATTTCGCGCTGACGAGAGCTTCGACGAGGCCAACCGGATCGAAAGCCTGCTCGACGACCCGCGCGTGAAGCGGGATCTGGACGAGGACTAACCACACATTTCGTCATCCCCGCTTTCGCGGGAATGACGACTATTTCCTACTGCCCGCCCGGCAGCGCGTAGCTCACCGGCGCATCCGGCCCCAGCGGGATGCCGAGGTAGAACCACGCCACGATCAGCAGCGTGCCGCTGACCAGCAGCCAGATCGAATAGGGCAGCATCATCGCGGTCAGGCTGCCGAGCCCGAAGCTCTTCTGCCAGCGCTGCGCGAACACCAGGATCAGCGGAAAATACACCATCAGCGGGGTGATGATGTTGGTCGCGCTGTCGCCCACGCGATAGGCCGCGGTCGCGCCCTCGGGGCTGATCCCGAGCAGCATCAGCATCGGCACCAGGATCGGCGCGAGCAGCGCCCATTTGGCCGAGGCCGAGCCCACGAACAGGTTCAGCACGGCGGCGAAGATCACCATCAGGCCAAGCACCAGCGGCAGCGGCAGCCCGGTGCTCTCGATCCCGGCGGCGCCGTGCACCGCGGTGATCAGGCCGAGGTTGGACCAGCCGAACATCGCCACGAAATGCGCCGCGGCGAAGGCGAGGACGAGGTAGTAGCCCATGTCCTTCATCGCCTGTGCCATCATCTCGACCAGGTCCTTGTGGGTCTTGATCGTGCCGACCGCGCGGCCGTAGGCCCAGCCGGTCGCGAGGAAGAGGATGAAGAACCCGGCGACGAGGCTGCGATAGAGCGGGGAAAGCTGGGTGTGGATCGAGCAATCGGCCACCGGCGCTCCGGCTTCGGTCAGGCAGGCCGCCTCGTCGATCAGCGGCGTGCCGGGTGCGAAGGTCATCAGGAGCCACAGCGCGATCACGCCCAGTGCGGCGAGGCCCGCATGGCGCAGGCCCTTCGAGGCGAGCGCGCCGTCATGCTCGGTCGGGTCGGGGCTGGGGTCGTCGTCCATTCCCGCCTGCGCGCCACCCTTCCACGGGCCAAGGCGCGGCTCGATGATCTTGTCGGTGACGTACCAGATGATCGGCAGGAAGATCAGCGTCATCGCGCTGATGAAGTACCAGTTGCCCGCAATATTCGCGGTCCACAGCGGGTCGAGCGCGGAGGCGCCCACCGCTTCCTCGGTGATCCCGAACAGCAGGGCGTCGAGCTGGCCGGGGGAGATATTGGCCGAGAACCCGCCCGAGACCCCGGCGAAGGCGGCGGCGATGCCCGCGAGCGGATGGCGTCCGGCGGCGGCGAACAGGATTCCCGCGAGCGGGATCAGCACGACGTAACCCGCATCGGCGGCGTGGTTACCGAGCATCGCGACCAGCGCGACCACCGGCGTCAGCAGCGCCTTTGGCGCGGCCTTGACCGCCTTGGCCATGCCGGCGGCGAAGAAGCCCGAGCGTTCCGCCACGCCAGCGCCCAGCATCACCACCAGCACGTAGCCGAGCGGATGGAAGTGGGTGAAGGTGGCGGGCATTTCGACCCACAGCCGCTGGATGTTCTCGGCCGACAACAGGCTGACCGCGGCGATCACCGCATTGCTGCCCGTCGCATCGTCCACTTCGGTCGGGTGGACCGCGGAGACGCCGAGCAAGGCGCAGGCTACCGAAACCACGACCAGTGCGATGATCAGGTAGAAGAAGATGAAGACAGGATCGGGGAGGCGGTTGCCTGTCCGTTCGACCCAGCCGAGAAAACCTGTCTGGTCCGGTGCATCCGGCGTGGCGGTGGCGGCGTCTGCCATGCGGTATTCCCCTTCGATTTTTCCCTCGTGTCCCGCCTAGCATTGCCACGGCGGTCTGTCGCGTAGGTGAACGGCCAGTTTCCCACAGCGGTTCCCCCGGCGCTTGTCGAACGGCGGTAGCTCGGCCCATAGGGGGCTCGACGGGATCATCACCAACGGGGATGCGGCGCTTGGCCAAGCTCTATTTCTACTATGCCAGCATGAACGCGGGGAAGAGCTCGAACCTGCTGCAGGCCGCATTCAATTATGGCGAGCGCGACATGCGCGTGTCGCTGTGGACCGCGGCGATCGACGACCGGCCCGGCTTCGGCGCGATCAGCAGCCGCATCGGCCTGTCGAGCGACGCGCACCGTTTCGATGCCTCCACCGATATCGAGGGACATGTCCTGCGCGAACATGGCGAGGAGCCGCTCGCCTGCGTGCTCGTCGACGAGGCGCAATTCCTCACCCGCGACCAGGTCTGGCAGCTCGCGCGGCTGGCCGACAAGGGCGGGATACCGGTGCTGTGCTACGGTTTGCGCACCGATTTCCAGGGCGAGCTGTTCCCGGGCAGCGCGGCGCTTCTCGGTATCGCGGACTCGCTGGTCGAGCTGAAATCGGTCTGCAAATGCGGGCGCAAGGCGACGATGAATCTGCGTGTCGACGAGGCGGGCCGGGCGGTCAAGGCCGGCGCCCAGACCGAGATCGGCGGCAACGACCGCTACGTCGCGCTGTGCCGCAAGCATTTCAGCGAGGCATTGGGTGGGTAGCGCGAGACGGACGATGTCAGTTCTGGCAATGGCGCTGATGGTCGGCGGCTGCGACTATTTCGATTGCAGGCTCTATTCCGACAATGAGCTGGTCGATTTTGTGCTTGGCGATGCGGTTGGGCGCGGATGCCAGTGCGTCCATGTCGGTGGAGAGACGAGCATCGAAACCGATCCCTACGGCATTGGCCCGTTCCCCAAGCAGTTTAAGCATGCCGATGTCCGGAACGCTGCCGAGAGAGCGGAAAGTGGTCGCACAGAACGGTTTGTTCTCAAGTCGCGCTGGGGCGAAATTCCTCGTCCCGAAGCAGGAGAATGGTGCGGCCAGAGTATCGCACAGCCGCTCATCGTGGATGACACATACGCTTTCGTAGAATTTTCAAGCGGCAGCGGCACCATCGGCATTTATGCATTCGAATGGCGTAACGGCGCTTGGTACGAGCGCGAATATGTCCATGTCGGTTATTGGTGATCCGCCTGGTGACTGGCGAGCCCGCTGCACCCACCCTATCTAGTCTCGCATGACAGACACCCTCCTTATCGCGGCGATCCTGATCCCGTGCCTCGTCGTCGCGATCGTGTTCCATGAAGTCGCGCATGGCTGGACCGCGCTCGCGCTCGGCGATCCGACCGCCAAGGAGCAGCGCCGCCTGTCGCTCAACCCGATCCGCCACATCGATCCGATCGGCACGCTGCTGGTGCCCGGCGCGCTCGCGCTGACCGGAGGGCCGATCTTTGGCTGGGCCAAGCCGGTGCCGGTGCGCAAGGACCGGCTCGACAATCCGCGCTACGGCATGATGGCGGTCGCGGCGGCGGGGCCGGGGACCAACATCCTGCTCGGCTTTCTCGGGGCGATCGCCTTCGGACTCTATGTCGGGCTCGCGGGGGTGAACGAAACCGCGATCACGGTGTTTTCCTATTTCGTCCTGATCAACGCCTTCCTCGCGCTGTTCAACCTGCTGCCGATCCCGCCCTTCGACGGTTCGCACATCCTCGAAGGCCTGCTGCCGCGGTCGATGGCGGCGCAGTATGCCAAATTCCAGAAGGCCGGCATCCTCGTCTTCGTCGCGCTGGTCATCGTCGTCTGGGCCTTCCCCGAATGGCGCATCCTCGAACGCACGATCGGCCCGCCGCTCGACTGGGTGCTCGGCCAGTTCCGCGAAGTCGCGCTGTTCATCGCGCAGCTGGTGGCCGGCTGATGGCATTGAACGGCTGGCTGATCCTCGACAAGCCGCGCGGCTTGGGTTCGACCCAGGCGGTCGGCAAGGTCAAACGCGCGATCCGGGAGAGCGGCCTGCCCAAGGCCAAGGTCGGCCATGGCGGCACGCTCGATCCGCTCGCCGAAGGCGTGCTGCCGATCGCGCTGGGCGAGGCGACCAAGCTCGCCGGCCGCATGCTCGACAGCGACAAGACCTACGAATTCACGCTCCAGTTCGGCGAAGAGACCGACACGCTCGATGCCGAGGGCTCGGTCGTGCGCCGCTCCGATCGTCGCCCGCCGATGGCCGCGATCTCGGCGGTGCTCGAACATTTCACCGGAGAGATCGCGCAGGTCCCGCCCAAATACTCGGCGCTCAAGGTCGACGGGAAGCGCGCTTACGACCTCGCGCGCAAGGGCGAGGAGGTCGAACTCGCGACGCGCAAGGTCACGGTTCATTCGCTGGGCTTCGCGAGCGGCGAGCGCGACTTCAACGAGATCGAGCCGAGCGCCTTCGCCACCACCGCCGGGCGGCCCGACCCCTACGATCCCTCGGCCCCGCTCGAGCTGGCCGAGGCGGTGACGCTGGTCGCGAGCGTCTCGAAGGGGACATACATCCGCTCGCTGGCACGGGATATCGCACATGCGCTTGGAACGGTCGGTCACGTCACCTATCTGCGCCGGACCAAGGCCGGTCCTTTCACCGAGCGACAGGCGATTTCGCTGGACATCCTCGACGAAAACGCTAAGCGCGCGAGCCTTGAAGACCTACTCCTGCCGCTAGAGGCGGGGCTGGACGGTATCCCGGCCCTTTCCCTCGACCCGGAAGACGCGCAGGCGGTCCGCCAGGGCCGGGTCCTTTCCGGAATGCCCCAATCCGACGGGCTCTACTGCGCCACCCACGCTGACGTGCCGGTGGCGCTGGTCGAACTCGAAGGCGGGACGACGAGGGTCGTCCGGGGTTTCAACCTACCGGATACCGCGGAGTAAATGGAATGTCGGTCACCGCCGAGAAGAAAACGGAAATCATCAAGGACAACGCCACCAACAAGGGCGATACCGGTTCGCCGGAAGTCCAGGTCGCGATCCTGACCGAGCGCATCCGCAACCTGACGGAGCACTTCAAGGACCACCACAAGGACAACCACTCGCGTCGCGGGCTCCTGATGATGGTCAACAAGCGCCGCAACCTCCTTGCCTATCTCAAGCGCAAGGATCTGGAGCGCTACAACAGCCTGATCCAGAAGCTGGGTCTGCGCAAATAAGAGTTTCGCGAGAGGCGGCTCCCACAAAGGGCCGCCTCTTTCGCATCCGGTTCCATCGCAATCCGGCGAAGGGACTATTGGGGCACAGGAAAACGCCCCGCACCGGACCGGGACGGTATCCCCGGCAGTAGGCCCCGCCGACGCAATCAGGCGCGGCGGGTCATTTAGGAAAATACATGTTCGACAAGAAAACCGTATCGATCGAGTGGGGCGGAAAGACCCTCACCCTCGAAACCGGCCAGATCGCCCGTCAGGCCGACGGCGCCGTGCTGGCCACCTATGGCGAAACCGTGGTGCTGTGCGCCGTGACTGCCGCCAAGAGCGTGCGCGAAGGGCAGGACTTCTTCCCGCTGACCGTGCACTACCAGGAAAAGTTCTCCTCCGCCGGGCGCATCCCGGGCGGCTTCTTCAAGCGCGAAGGCCGCGCGACGGAGAAGGAAACGCTGACCTCCCGCCTGATCGACCGCCCGGTGCGGCCGCTGTTCCCGGAAGGCTTCTACAACGAAATCAACGTCATCTGCCAGGTCCTGTCGTATGACGGCGAGACCGAACCCGATATCGTCGCGATGATCGCCGCTTCGGCCGCGCTGACCATCTCGGGCGTGCCCTTCATGGGCCCGATCGGCGCCGCGCGCGTCGGTTTCCGCAATGGCGAATACGAACTCAACCCGTCGCTTTCGAGTGCGCTCGACGAAGAAGGTCGCCTCGACCTCGTCGTCGCCGCCACCAACGATGCGGTGATGATGGTCGAATCCGAAGCCAAGGAACTGACCGAAGAGGAAATGCTCGGCGCCGTGATGTTCGCGCACGAGGAATCCAAGAAGGTCATCGGCGCGATCGTCGATCTCGCCGAACAGGCGGCCAAGGAACCGTGGGAAATCGACACCTCGGACGATTCCGCCGCGATCAAGGAAAAGCTGCGCGGTCTCGTCGGCGACGATATCGCCGCGGCCTACAAGCTGACCGACAAGTCGGCCCGCTCGGATGCGCTCAACGCAGCGCGCGCCAAGGCCAAGGAAGCCTATGCCGAGGAAGACGGCCAGACCCAGATGACGGCCGGCAAGGCGGTCAAGAAGCTCGAAGCCGAAATCGTCCGCGGCGCCATCCTCAAGGACGGCCAGCGCATCGACGGCCGCAAGCTCGACCAGGTCCGCCCGATCGAGGCGATGGTCGGCCTGCTGCCCCGCACGCATGGTTCGGCACTGTTCACGCGCGGTGAGACGCAGGCGATCTGCACCACCACGCTGGGCACCAAGGACGCCGAGCAGATGATCGACGGCCTCGAAGGCCTGAGCTACTCGCCGTTCATGCTGCACTACAACTTCCCGCCCTATTCGGTCGGCGAAGTGGGTCGCTTCGGCTTCACCAGCCGCCGCGAGACCGGCCACGGCAAGCTCGCCTGGCGCGCGCTGCACCCGGTGCTGCCCGATCACGAAGACTTCCCCTACACGATCCGCATCCTGTCGGACATCACCGAGTCGAACGGCTCGAGCTCGATGGCGACCGTCTGCGGCGGCTGTCTGTCGATGATGGACGCCGGCGTGCCGATCGAACGCCCGGTCTCGGGCATCGCGATGGGCCTGATCCTCGAAGGCGAAGACTTCGCCGTGCTGTCGGACATCCTCGGTGACGAGGACCACCTCGGCGACATGGACTTCAAGGTCGCCGGTTCGGAGAAGGGCATCACCTCGCTCCAGATGGACATCAAGGTCGCCGGGATCACCAAGGAAATCATGGGCAAGGCGCTCGAGCAGGCGAAGGCTGGCCGTGCGCACATCCTCGGCGAAATGTCGAAGGCGCTCGGTTCCTCGCGTTCGGGCGTTTCCAAGCACGCGCCGCGCATCGAGACGATGCAGATCGACAAGTCGAAGATCCGCGACGTGATCGGCACGGGCGGCAAGGTGATCCGCGAGATCGTCGCCGAAACCGGTGCCAAGGTCGACATCGACGACGAAGGCACGATCAAGATCAGCTCCTCCAACGCCGATGAAATCGAAGCCGCGAAGAAGTGGATCGAAGGCATCGTCGAGGAAGCCGAAGTCGGCAAGATCTACAACGGCAAGGTCGTCAACATCGTCGATTTCGGTGCGTTCGTGAACTTCATGGGTGGCAAGGACGGCCTCGTCCACGTCTCCGAAATGAAGAACGAGCGGGTCGAGAAGCCGACCGACGTCGTGTCCGAAGGCCAGGAAGTTAAGGTCAAGGTCCTCGAGATCGACCAGCGCGGCAAGGTCCGCCTGTCGATGCGCGTCGTCGACCAGGAAACCGGCGAAGAGCTCGAAGACACCCGTCCTCCGCGTGAACCGCGCAGTGGCGGTGGTGGTCGCGGTGGCGATCGTCGTGGCCCGCGCGGCGGTCGTGACGGCGGTGGCCGTGGCCGTGGCGGCGACCGTGGCGGACGCGGCGGCTCCGAGGGCGGCAACGGCGGCGGCGACAGCCACGTGCCGGACTTCCTCAAGGACTGATCGTCCCCCGAACCAATCGATGAAAGGCCGCGGAAAGCAATTTCCGCGGTCTTTTTTCTTGTCAGCCTACCACCCTCCGAAGCGAGGCCAGGTTTCGACCACAGACGTTCCGCCGTCCAGCACCCGGTACTCCGCGTGCTGCGCGGCTGTCGCGCAGGCGTGGTTGGGGAGGATTCGGACGCGCGTGCCGATCGGAAGGTCCGGCATGAGGGCGTCGGAACCCGGCCTGACTTCGATCACGCCGTGTTCCTGGTTGGCTCCGGCAATGATCAGGTCATCGAACGGTCTGCCGTCCACTCTGCACACCAGTCCATAGCCCTGGTCGACATCCTGGTTCCGGGTTCCGCGGTCGCGCGACAGCGCCATCCATCCTGCATCGACGAAGACCTGCCCACGATCCGGTCGCGCGCCGATGACCGTGGCGAGTACGGAAATCGCGATCTCGTCGAGCGTGCAGACGCCGATGCCCGCCATGACGAGGTCTTGAAATACGTATACCCCCGCCCTCAGTTCGGTGACGCCCGTAAGATCGCGCGCGCCCATTGCGGTGGGCGTCGATCCGACGCTGACCACGGGGCAGGGGAGCCCGGCTTCGCGCAATCGCTCGGCGGCGGCGACGGCCGCATCGCGCTCGCGCTCCGCCCATTCGGCATGGCGATCGGCTCCGGCAGCGTCGTAGCTGCCGCCGGCATGGGTCATCACGCCGCGCAGTTTGGCACCGCCTTGGTCGAGCGCCTTTCCGATCCCGACCAGCTGCGCGTCGTCCGGACGCAGACCGGCACGATGCCCGTCGCTGTCGATCTCGATGAGCACCGGAATGGGATCGTCCGACGCTCGGGATGCCGCTGCCACGGCCTCCGCCTGTTCGAGGCTGTCGAGGATGATGGCGAGGTCGCAGCCAGAGGCCCGGATCGCGGTTACGCGGTCGAGCTTTTGCGGTGCGATGCCCACTGCGTAGAGCAGGTCGTTGAATCCGGATGCGGCGAATTCTTCCGCCTCGGCAAGGGTAGAAACCGTTGCCGGGCCCTTGCGGCGCGTCACCACCCGGTCCGCGATCTCGATCGACTTGCAGGTCTTGAGATGCGGTCGCAGGCCGACGCCTAGGCTCCGCGCTCGCTCGGCCATTCGATCGATGTTTCGCTGCATCTTGCCCTCATCGAGGAGCAGGCACGGGGTACGGATGGTTACGATGCTGGGTTGCGTCATGTCAGCGTCTGTCTAGACGGTTCGAATTGTCGATCAAACCGGACCGGGCGTGCCGGGAGATAGGCGACCAGATATCGGAGAAAGCCGTCCATGCTCCCCCGCGAAACCATTGCCACTGCAGAAATACCCGGCGGAGACACGCTCACCCTCGTCAGCCACGGGCGCGATTTCATCATCATGCTCGGGCGTGACGAGCTGATGGGCACGCGGATGCAGTTTTCCGAGGAGCAGCTCGCGGTGCTGGCGCTGGCGGAACTCGACGCCAAGGACCCGCGCGTGCTGATCGGCGGCTATGGCATGGGCTTTACCTATCGCGCCGCGCTCGCGGCGGTGGGGGAGGACGGAGAGTTGGTCGTCGCCGAAATCGTGCCCGACATCCTCGACTGGGCGAAAGGGCCGCTCCAGCACCTCACCGGCAATACACTCGACGATCCGCGCGGAGAGGTGGTGATCTGCGACGTGGCGGCGCTGATCGACGACGCCAATGACGGTACCTGTGAAAAATTCGATGCGATCCTGCTCGATGTCGACAACGGTCCCGACGGGATCGTGCGCGACCAGAACAGCCGGATCTACACCCGCACCGGTCTCGCCAAGGCGCGCGAGGCGCTCAATCCCGGCGGGATCCTGTCGGTGTGGTCGGCGGCGCCCGATCACAAGTTCACCAAGCGGCTCAAGGATGCGGGCTTCGACGTCGAGGTGCGCGAAGTGCGCGCACGGCCCTACAACAAGGGCCCGCGTCACACGATCTGGTTCGCGCGCAACCGCTAGGACTGGAACATCGGGCCTGCCGGATTGCCCATATAGTCGCGCTTCGACAGCGGCACGCCCTTCATCCGCAGGATGTCGTAGAAGGTCGTCGCGTGGAACTGGAAATTTGGCAGGTTGAAGCCGAGAAGGAAACGTTCGCCGGGCAAGGTGAAGCGCGTTTCGCCGCCGAGCACGAAATCGATCTTGCGTTCGGCGATGGAATTGACCGCCTCGGGAGTCGCATCGGCGAGCCGGTCCTCCGCTTCGGCGATCATCGCGAGCATCGCGTCCCAGCTGTCGGGGATACTCGTGAAATCGGGCGTGAACTCGGTCCCCGCCAGCTGGTCGAGCGCATAGGCGCTGTGCATCCAGCACGAGCGGACGTGCCACGGCAGCGGCCACATGTCGTCGGCCAGCCGCGCCTCGATCAGCTCGGCATCGCTGCAATGGTTCTCGGCGACGAATTCCTCCGCCTTGGCGATCACGCCGGGTAGCGCGCCCAGCAGTTGGCGGGTGGTCGGTACGAAGGCGGCATACAGGTCGAAGGCCATGGGTCTCTCCAAATGAAAAGGCCCGCCGATCTGCACCGGCGGGCCTTCTGAAAGGTGTTGGTCAGCGGACCCGCGGACCGCCGAAGGGAAGGGGCGGCGGGGGGCGGCGCGCGCCGCGCGGCAGCTGCGCCTGATAGGCCCGGCCGCAATGCTCGACGCAATAGGGGAACCCGGGGTTCACCTTCGCTCCGCAGAAATGGAAATCGGGTTCGCCGGGGTGGCCCATCGGCCAGCGGCAGATTCGGTCGTTGAGGTCGAGCAGGCTCGTCTTGTCGGCGATCTCGGGGCTCGGCTTGGCCGGCACGCGGCGGCGCGGCGGTGCGGGCGGAATCGGCGCCTGCTGGTCGCCCGGGCCCTGGCGCAGGAAGCCACCGGGCCCGTAGGAAACGATCTTGGGCAGGTCGGGCGCGCGGTTAGGGATCGGCTGCGACGTGCCACTCGCATCGGCCTTCGCCGCCGCAGGAGCCGGGGTCGGCGCCGGAGCGGAGGCCGGATCGGGCTTGGTCGGCTGCTTGGTCGCAGGCGCTGCCTTCTTGGCGGGCGCGGCCTTCTTTGCGGCGGTCTTGGCCGCCGCCTTCTTGGCAGGTGCGGCCTTCTTGGCCTTGGGCTTGTCGTTCGCCTTCACCGGCGAGGGGCGCGACTTGAGCCCCAGGCGGTGCGCCTTGCCGATCACGGCATTGCGCGACACGCCGCCCAGTTCGTCGGCGATCTGCGAGGCGGTCGATCCGCCCTCCCACATCTTCTTGAGCGTCGCGATGCGTTCGTCGGTCCAGCTGACTGCCATGAAAGTCCCGTAATCTGTGTCGCGCCCATTTTCGGTGCCTTGGACGCGGCTTGCTTCGTTTCGGCCGCGCGTTTAGTCGCGAGTGCCATGTCTTCCCAACCCGAAAACAGCGCGCCGGTTTCCGTCTCATCGAACGAGGCGACGGGCGCTGCGTTTCCCGAAAGGGGAGTGCCCCAGATCGGCCGGATAAACCGGCGCGGGCTGTGGACGCTCTATATGAAGGAGGTGCGCCGCTTCTTCAAGGTGCAGACGCAGACGATCTGGGCCCCCGCGCTCACCACTTTGCTGTTCCTGGTTATCTTCACCGTCGCCTTCGGCCGTGGCGAGCGCGAAATCCTCGGCGTCAACTTCGCAACCTTCGTCGCGCCCGGCCTGATTGCGATGGGCATGATGAACAATGCCTTCGCCAATTCGAGCTTCGGCCTGCTGGTAGGCAAGATCCAGGGGACCATCGTCGACTATTTGATGCCGCCGCTATCCGAGGCCGAGATGATGCTCGCGATCGTCGGTGCGGCGATGACCCGCGCGATCCTCGTCGGCGGCGCGGTGGCGCTGGCGATGGCCTTCTATCCGGGCGTCGAACTGGCTGCACCGCATCCGTGGGCGATCGTGTGGTTCGGGCTGATGGGCGCGCTGCTGCTCAGCTTCGCCGGGCTGATAACGAGCATGTGGGCGGAGAAATTCGATCACAACGCGGCGGTGACCAATTTCATCATTTCGCCGCTCACGCTGCTGTCGGGGACGTTCTACACGATCCAGAACCTCGCCCCGCTGTTCCAGGCGATCAGCCGCGCGAACCCGTTCTTCTACGTGATCTCGGGCTTTCGTTACGGCTTCCTCGGCCAGAGCGATATCGGCGACGCGTCGCACGTCGCTTGGGCGGCGCTCGGCCTGCTCGCGTTCAATGCGGCGCTTGGCTACCTGACCTACCGCCTGCTCAAGAGCGGGTGGAAGATTCGGTCCTGAAGCTGAAATCCCGGCTCAGTGGGTCATCGAACGGCGAAGGCGATACTTGCTGCCGGTGAATTCCTCGAAGATCTCGGCGACGTTGGGGTGGTCCACCGGGCCGCTATCGCCGTCGAACACGAGGTTCTGCTGGCTGACATAGGCGACGTAGCTACTGTCCTCGTTCTCGGCGAGGAGGTGATAGAACGGTTGGTCCTTCTTCGGACGCAGGTTTTCGGGGATCGCCTCGTACCATTCGTCGCTGTTGGCGAAGACCGGGTCGATATCGAACACCACGCCGCGGAAATCGAACAGACGGTGGCGAAGGACGTCGCCGATCGAATAGCGCGCGACATTGCGCATCGGCGCATCGACACTGCGTCCGGCGGTGGGCGAAAAGAAGATCGAACGATCGCTCATGGTCAAAATATAGGTACGCCCCCGGGGTGCTACAATGAACACCGCAGGCCCATCCCCCGAAAAAGCGCGCCGCGACCCGAAAACGGGGTTGGCAAGGTCACGGCCTTCGGCTAACCGCGCCGCTTCGTTCGACCGGGCGCCAGGCGCCCTCGATGCACCGATACGGAGAGGTGGCAGAGTGGTCGAATGCGCTGCACTCGAAATGCAGTGTGCGGGTGACCGTACCGTGGGTTCGAATCCCACCCTCTCCGCCATCGACCCCCAGCACTAGTATCTGTTTGCCGGGGGGGGGGCCTCGCGCTTCGCCGCGGAACAGGCGTTCTGCCCCCGGCCCTTTCGTAGCAATGCGGCAAAACCGAGCTATTCCATGATTCGTGATTGCGGCAATTCCACCCAAGAGAGGAATGACCGCTCGAACCCGACTTCGCAAATCCTCACCGGATTGGATGGCTTTGCGCAAATGCGCTGTTTGCTGGCCGGGTGCCCACTCCGGTGGCCCGACCTCAAGGCAGGAGCTTCGCCGGTGTCCGGCTTCGACTGCTGACAAACCTGCACATGAGCCTATGGCATAAGCCATGCGTCTCATCTTCGCATTAGGTTTGATGGTACTACCTCGCGCGCTCGGCGCGCAAGAATCCTTCTGGCCAATCCCTGCGGAAGCTCAAGGGTTACAAGCCGGAACCGACTCTTATCTCACCCTGCTTGCCGAGTTGGAAAGGTGCGAAAGCTCTGGTGACACCGACCTAGACTGCCTTTTCCTGGTGGATCGTGCCGCAGTCATTGCCGATCAAACCGGACGGCCGGAGGAGTCCCTGAGATTCAGGTTTCGTGCCGCCGAGATAGCGTACCTGTTGGCGCCAGACAGTCGACATTACGTTTGGCAAGCCAACACATCCCGAAGTCTGGCGCGGGCTCTTATATTGCGGGGGCGGCAGCCCGACGCCATTCCCTTGCTGGAAAACGCCGTGCGTGTGCGTAAATTGATCGCGTCGAGGAGTGCCGAACCCGTAAGCACCGATGCGATCTTCATGGCGGGCACATTGCTCGAACTGGCCAGTGCCAGTGAGTACAGTGGTCGCTTGGGCAAGGTTGAGGACCACTTGCTGGAAGCCTACGATTTGCTCCAATTGATTGGTGAAGACTCCTCACGACTGGCGATCGAGATACAGGTCGCGATCGGCAAATTTTTCCTCGCTACCGGCCGAAGCGGAGCGGCGCACTCGTACCTGCAAAATGCATTGGCCTGGTATGTCGATCGCGAGATGCCCGACCATAAGGACACAGCGCATATTCGCGAGCTATTGGGCGATCTAGGGATGCTCGATGGCGACTATGCCAAGGCCGAGGCGCTCTACAACAAGGCTTTTTCGATCGCGCATGGCAACCTCCCCCGCGCCCGCAGCGAACGCATGGCGGCAATGGCGATGCAAGGTTGGCTGAGCCTCAAGCTGGGAGAGGCGCAGCTGGCGCTGGGTGATGCCTTTGGTGCACGACACAATTTCAACAAGGGGCTCGGCCTCGCAAGCGAAAACACACCCGACAATCATCGTTTACTGACAGCGCTGCATCTAAGGCTCGCCGCAGCGAGTGCAAAGCTTGGAATGGTCGAGAACCAGAGACGTCATCTCGAGCTCGGTTGGGCCAGGAGCCGCAATTTGGGAGACATCGGCGATAGCGAAAAGATCAGGGCAGATGCTGCGCTTGCAATCGCATTACAGCGTGAGGGCGAGGATTATGATCGAGCTCGTTCCTTATTTCTCGGGGCGATGACCGGAATCGAAACGCGATTGGACCGTGCAACTGAATTCGATGCTGCCGCGCAAAAAGATTTGGATAGCTATCGGGATATTTTTCAAGGACTGGTTCAGACCTCTTGGCAGTTGTCGCAGTGATAGGTGGGGCGCGCAGCGCCTGCTCAGCGCTCGATACTCACTGCCGTGCGAGGCACTGTCAGAGCAAATGCGTCAACTAGCGGAACGCGGCGGAGAACAGCCATTTGCCGTTCCGACCTCGGGAACGGGCCCCCATCAAAAGTTTACGCTGCCTCTCGGCCATGAACGGAGAAAGCCTTTTCAAGAACTCGTGAAGCGTTTTTCGCGTCCATTGGCATTCCTACATAGTACCCCTGAGCGTGGGAACATCCTTCAATTTGGACGTGCTTGAGTTGCTCGGCGGTTTCAATTCCTTCAGCAGTTATAGACATGCCGAGGTTGGTTCCGAGATCGGTCACAGCCCGGACGATAGATAGAGCCTCCGGTTGAACGTCGATGTCCCTGATGAAAGATTGATCAATTTTGATTCTGTGGAAGGGGAACGAACGCAAGTAACTTAGGCTCGAATATCCCGTCCCAAAATCGTCCAGCGCAAATCTCACTCCAAGGTTTCGAAGTTCTTGTAGTATCGTCAGAGTTTCGAGGGTTTCGTCTAGTAGAACCCCCTCTGTGACTTCAAATTCGAGACGCTTGGGATCGATACCCGAAACCGCAAGTGCGTTGGCAACGCTACGGACGAGCTTTTCGCCACTTCTGAACTGGACCGGCGAGAGGTTGACGGAAATCCCTATGTTCGTGGGCCAAGCTGAAGCCTTCGAGCATGCTTCTCGAAGGGCCCATTCTCCGATGGGCACGATCAAGCCCATGTCTTCGGCAGTAGAGATGAAGTCGCCAGGCAGGATTATGCCTTTGCTTGGGTGGCTCCAGCGCAAGAGTGCTTCAAATGAAGAGATCTTCCCGTCACAGGTGTCTATCACGGGCTGATAAACCATCTCGAACTCGTTATTCACGACTGCGCGGCGAAGGTCTTCTTCAAGCTCGCGTTTAGTCTGCATCTCCAAGTCCATTTCGGGAACGAAGAAAGAATAACGGGCCCGTCCCCGCGCTTTCGCTTGATACAAGGCCAGATCGGCGTTCACCAACAGTTGGTTCGCGTTGAGGCCGTCGTTCGGTCCGAGAGAAATCCCTATGCTCGCCCCGATGCAGACTTGCTTCGCACCCACGTAAAAGGGATGGTCAAGAGCCGAAACGATCCGCTCTGCAAGTACGCTTGCGCCTTCTGGTTGGGTGGAGGCGGACTGAATGATTGCGAACTCGTCGCCGCCGATCCGGGCGACGCTGTCATTCTCTCGCACGCAAGCCTTCAGTCTTTCTGCGACTTGTTGGAGGATTGCATCGCCGACCGAATGACCGAGCGTGTCGTTTACAGGTTTGAATCGGTCCAAGTCCAGGCACATCACCGCCACTTGTTTATGGGCGGGGATTCGAGCAAGCGCTTCGGTTAACCGCTCCTGGAAGAAAGTGCGGTTGGGAAGATCCGTTAGCGCATCGTGACGAGCCATGTGAGCGATCCGTGCCTCTGCACGTCGACGCTCGGTCACGTCCTCATGCGTGGTTACCCAGCCTCCCGAACGCATCCTCTCATGTGCAAGTGCAATGGTCCGCCCATCTTCCAGCTCGTTTAGAAATGTTGAGGAGTCAGAGGACACGATCTTGTCAACGAATCGATCGTGCAAATCCTCTGCGTCGCGCGCCGAATGATTTCCGACTTCCACACTGTGCTTGAGGATGCCCATCAAATCGATGCCAGGACGAACGACATCTTCAGACAGTCCATATATCTCGATATATTTTCTATTACAGACAACCAGACGACCATCCCCGTCGAACATACAGAGACCCTGCGCCATATTATTCAAGGCGGCATTAAAACGGCGGTTCTGCTCGCTGAGGATCTTGTCCTTGATAATGATTTCTTGGGCGTCGATGTGGTGAGCGAAAGCTGTTCGCCAAATCATGAAGGATAATATCAGAGCGCCTACGCCCAAGACCCCGTATTCTATCCCGCCATGAATGAAACATGCCAAGGCGCCGGGCACGGCGACGGAAATGAGCTGTGCCGCCACCAAGCGGGGCCGGTGGTAGTTGCGTTGTGCTATAGCCATGGTGGCCATTGCGAGAGCGAGCGCCAGGAAGTGGACGATGGGGATATTGGTCGCGATGATCGCGCGGGCGCTCAGCGCTCCGACCGCAGAAGAAGAGCCCAATGCCGCAAACCAGAAGGGCACCTCCGATTTGTAGATTTCCCTAGCAGATCTTTGCTCAAGAAATCGGGGCCGGCGCAGGAGACCGAAGAGCACAAACGATACCGCGGAGATCGTGAGAACAGCCAACCCAAGATCGTTAGCCCGGAACGCGGCCAGCCCGCCAAGCAAACCAATATAGCAGCCAGATCCTACCGTTACGGTAAGGGGCGTCTGGTAGAGCCTCGTTACGAGCTGGGCATACACTGGTAGGGGAAGTGCTCTGTCGCTCTTACTGAGTGTGAACCAATCCAAATTCAGTTCCCCAATCCCCCACGAAGGTGGTGCGTTTCGGCGCCTCCGATCCGATACCGCCAAACCGCTAAAGGAAGGTGAAGGATTGCAATGGACCCAACAGCCTCCTTGCCTTCCGTGTTTAGCATTTGAAGACGCAAAAGCGATGAAGGCCCGTAACTAGGTCTCCGCGCCTCTAGTTAGGGCATGCGTGGACACTCGTTTCATAGCGGCTTCTTAGATGGTGCCCAATGAACGCAGTCGGGTCGTTAGCCGACGGTCGGCTCCCAGCAGTACGGGCGCTCGGTGCAGATCGTTGGAGTTTCCGCACTGCCATTTCGATGCCTCACGCACCCTCGCGATGGTTGGAGACGCAGCCTCTGCCGCAGCAGAGTCCCGCTGCTAATCGCCTTGAAGATCGGAAGCCTTTTTGATCGGAACGTCTTGGCTGGAGCGCGTCTATTCAGGGACTCGACGACTCTTCGCCAGCTGTTAAGAGGAAGGCCGGGTTTTAGTGTGGAGGGGAATCATATTTCACTCGGATTCCTTGGAAGAACAGTACGCGCGCGACGGTTTCGTCGTGGCCCGGCTGATGGATCGCGAAGTGGCCCGCGAAATCGCTCGTCGGGCCCGTCATTCGCTGCCGTCGCGCATCCCCCGGCATGAGAACGTAACCTACATCTATACTGACGAACCTGAGTTAGCCTGGATCGAGGAGCTGGCCGGCCCGGTCTTCGATCAGGGCATGATGCCGTTGCTCGACGGCATGAAGCGACTGCACCCCTCGGTGATCGTCAAGCCTGCGGGCGAGCGCGCCGTACCGCCGCATGTCCATCCGATCTTCACGCTCGACCAGTCGGTCTCGACCGTCTTCTGCTGGTGCGCGCTGGAAGACATGCGTGAGGAAAACGGCGTGATGCAGGTCCTCCCGGGGAGCCACAAGCTTTTCCCGATCATGCCGATGTACGGACAGGAACCTTATTTCCTGCGCGCGTGGGACTCGATCGCGGAGAGGATGGAGTCGGTGTACCTCGAAGCGGGCGAGGCCATGCTGTTCGACGAAAGCCTGATCCACGCATCCTACCCCAACAAGACCGGCGACCATCGCATCGCGCTGGCCACGCATTGCATTCCCGAAGCATTGGAGCCGATCGCGTTGTTCCCGGCGGCAAACGGACAATACGTGGTCTACGAAACCGGCAAGGATTTCGGTTACCAGTATCACATCCGGCCGGACATGATCGATCCGCCCGGGCACTGGCGCAAGCTGGGCTATGTCGACGACGTCCACGAACTCGTCGATCCCGATGAATTCTGGCGCCGCCTCGACGCCGGGCGACACATCGATACGACGTTTCCGCTGGTCCCTGGCAGGAGCGAGGCACGTTCGGCCCCGCGCGCTTCCCGGCAGCCCGGTCGCTGGCGCGGGCGCGTGCGGCGGCTCGTCGATCGGGTCCTCAACAATGCATAGCGTACGTGCCCCACGCCGGGCCTTTCTTGGCGACGACCTGCAGGCGCGCCTCGATCGCGACGGGTATGTCGTCGTCGATGCGCTGGGCGAGGCGGCGGCGCGCGAACTGCGCGCGCAGGTGATCCGGTCGATGGATGGTGCCACGCCCGTGAACGACCCGCAGGGCGCGCTTTATGGCACACTGTTCGACCCGCCGCACCGTGCGAACGGCGCCGGGATCGCGGATCGCACGCTCGCCCCGCTCGTCGCGGACCTGCTCGACCGCTTCCGCTACGAAGGAGGCTATGTCGTCGCCAAGCCCGCCGGCGCGGGGCGCCTCGACATCCACCAGCACCAGCCGGTGACGCGCGATATTTTCGAGCCCGCGGTGCATTGCTGGCTCACGCTCGACGATACCGGTCGGAACCGGGGCGGGTTACGCGTCGTTCCCGGCAGCCACGCGATAACCCGGCATGTCCAGAGTTTCGATACCGCGCCCTATTTCGCCGGTTTCGCCGAAGCGCTTGAAAGCCGACACGCGGTCACGCTCGAACTTCGTGCCGGGCAGGCGATCATCTTCGAGCGGTCGCTGCTGCACGGGTCGGAGCCCAATGCGAGCGACGATCCGCTGTTGCGCATCCTCGGGACGGCGATTCCGGAAGAAAGCCGGCTGTGCATCCTCGCCGAGACAGCCCCCGGTCGCTTCGAAGCGCTCGAAGTCGGAACCGGCGAAATCGACCCCGAGCTCTATTGCATCGCCCGGGAAAATCGAGCGGCTTTGCAGAGCGCCGGCTTCGTCGAGAACCGGAATCTCGCGCTCGACGAAACCGAGTTCATCGCGCTTTTGGCGGCGGGGGAAAGGATCGCCCCGGGCCACGATCCCATCGACCGTATTCGAGTAGCGCACCGGTGAACGGGTATTTCCGCGACCCCGGATTCGACGCGGCGTTCGCCCGCGACGGCTTCGTCGTTGTCGACCTGCTGGGCGAAGAGGCGGTCGAGGCCCTCTCCCGCGAAGCGCGGCGGCTATTGCCGACCGAGCGAAGCTTCAACGATCCGCAAGGGGCGGCCTACACCTCGTATTTCGATCTCGAATACCGCGCGGAGGCGTCAGCGCTGATCCGCTCTTTCGTCGAGCCCGCATTGACCGAAGTGCTGGTCGGGTTCGAGCCGCTCTTCGCGACGTTCTTCTGGAAGCCCGGCAAAGGACCGGAAACGCCGATCCACCAGCATTCGCCCTACGTTTCGGATCTGCGCGGAGCGACGATCAATTGCTGGTGCCCGCTGGTCGACTGTACGCGCGATTCGGGCGCCCTGACGATCGTGCCGCGGAGCCAGCGGCTGACCCGGCATATCCAGGTCCCGATGCGCCCTGCATACTGGCAGTCCTTCACCGCGAGCTTGCAGCAGCAATATCTCGAAGCGATCGAGGTTCGCGCCGGCCAGGCCGTCCTGTTCGACGACACGATGCCGCACGGTGCGGCGAGGAATGCGCGCGAGCAGGATCGGCTCGTAACCCTGACCACGATGGTGCCGGAGGGGGCTACCCCGTCCTACGTCGTCGGCGACGAGGGAGGGGAGGTGGCGGTGGCCTACGCCGCCGAGGACGAATACGCCTATTCGGACATGTTCAACGGACGACTTCCCGCACCGTGCGAGCGGCGCCCATTAGCGCGGGTCGACGAAAGCTGCGAACCGATCGATGCGGCCGAGTGGCGCCACCGGCTGCGGATGCGGGGAGTCCATCCTCGAGGCAGCTGGCAGCGCCGGATCTCGAGACTGAAGAAATTGCTGGCGAGGGAAGAGAAATGGTGATGTTTCGAGATGCGGCCACGCAGGCCGAGTTCGACAGAACCGGCTTCGTGGTGCGCAGGATCCTCGGTGAAGACGAGGTCGTAGAAGTACGCGAGCGGCTCGAAAACGTTGCGGCCGGTCGCAGCTTTGAACGGAACGATTGCGAGGACAGCTACTACAATTCCATGTTCGAGCGGGAGCCCGTCTTCCAGGCCCGGTTTCGCGATGCCATGGCCGAGGCGTTTCATCCACGCCTCGATGCGATGCTTGACGACACCCGCTATTTCGAGACCTCGCTGCTGTACAAGCCTCCCCGATCGCGCGCCCTCAACGTCCACCAGCACGTTCCGCTGACCGAAAGGCCGTTCGAACCGGCGGTGTTCTGCTGGTGTGCGCTCGAGGATTGCGACGAGAGTTCCGGAACCCTGCTGGTGGTCCCCGGCTCGCACCTGCTCCTGCGGTTCATCCGCACCCTCCAAACGGACGAGTTCTTCCTCGACTATCGTGACGAGCTCACGCGCCGTCACGCGATTCCGATCCCGCTCCGCGCGGGTGAGGCGATCATGTTCGAGAATTCGCTGCTCCATGGCTCGACGCCCAATACCAGCGAGCGGGCCCGCCCGATCGTCCTGACCATCGTGATGCACGAGGGCGCGCGGCACATGCTCTACCATCACGACGAAACCGGCGAGGCGGTGATGATCGACAACGACTTCGACGAAATCCAGTGCCAGACCATGTTCCCCGGCGGCACCGACGTGATCGAAGGCCGTGAAATCGGACGCCTGCCATCCTGGTCAGACAAGCCCACGCTCGAGGAATTCGAGGCGCTGCTCGAACGCGGGCAGCGGGCCAGCGAAACCTTCGACCCGCTCGCCCAATTGCGGGCGGAACGCGGCGCGACGTGGCGCGGTCGCCTCTCGCGCGCCTTTGCGGGACTTGGCGCCTGATGGCCGCCATATTGCGCGATCCGACATTGCAGGAGGCCCTCGACCGCGACGGCTATGTGGCGGTGCCGCTGCTCGAACCGCGCGAAGTCTCCGGATTACTGACGGCGCTGGCCGGGCTTGCCCCGGCCGACGAGTGGACTCCCGACGGCTCCGGCCCGGCAATGAACAGCTATCATTGCAGTTTCCTCGATACGGGGAAGGCCTACAAGCGTGCAGCTTTCGAACTGCTCTCGAAGGCATTCGCCGAGGCCATCGCGCGCCACCTGGCCGATTTCCGCCCGCTCTCCGCCAATTTCTACGTGAAGCCGACCGGCCAAGGGCGCATCCCGGTTCACCAGAACTGGCCGGTGCTCGATTCGCTCGACGCGACCTCGGTGACAATGTGGTGCCCCCTGGTCGATGTCGATGCGACCAACGGAACGCTCCATGTCGTGCCGGGGAGCCACAAGCTCGTGCCGCACATCGAGGGGCCCGGATCGCTCTCGTTCTTTTCGGCCTATCGCGACGATCTCGACGACCAGTTAGTCCCGCTCGCCGCATCGGCAGGTCACGGCTTCATCTTCGACGACAGCCTGGTCCACGGTTCTCCGGAGAACCATGGCCCCGATCCTCGCATCGCCGTCCAGATCACCTGCGTCCCCGCCGCTGCCGAGCCGGTCTTCTATTTCAATTCGGGCGACGAAGAGTTCGAGCTGGTCGATGCCGACAGCGAATTCTACCTCCAGAACGACGTCACCGACCTGGTCAGCCGCCAGGCCGACTGGCGGGTCCGGGGACGGGTGGCGAGCCGCAATCGACAGATCGACAAGCGTGAATTCGTCGGCCTGGTGAAAAGGAAGCGTTCGGGAGGCGAACCTGGCTCGCTTCGATCATCGCTCCTGCGCGGCCTTGCTTCGTTGCTGCCCCTCAGGTCCAGCTGACTTCGACCACCGCGAGCTGGCCGAGTTCGACCTGGTAATTGCTCGCGATCGAGGGCGGGCTTTCCACGACGATACAACTCGCCGCGCCCGCGAAGCCAGCCAGCGCCACCGGAGTCCCGGACCTGCGGTCGATGATGTTGAGCCGTATCGCATAGGTGCCGGGTGCGAGCGGAAGGCGGTCGACCCGGCAGCGGAGCGTCCCCGATCCCGCGGCAAGCTCGCGTCCGCGCATGTCCTGTGCGGTGGTGACGCATTGGAGCTGGTCGGCGGTCCATATCTCGAAGCCCCAGCAGACATCGTCGACATGGTGATCGAGGGTGTAATCCACCTCCAGGACGGCTGCCTTTCCTGTCACCGCCTTACCGGCCTCGTCACCGAAGCGAACGAGGCGAAGCGATGTCGCCTCCGCCTCGACGGGCCGGTCACAATGGCGATTGCGCTCGACGAGTGCGCGGACCGCATCGGTCGCGCTTCCCGCGAAGGCAGGCTTGCCGGAGACGAGCATGATCGCCTGCGAGCAAAGCATCTGGACCTGGACGAGGTTGTGCGACGCGAGCAGGATCGACCCGCCGCGTGCGAGGAAGTCGTCGATGAAGCGGACGCACTTGCGCTGGAAGGCCGGGTCCCCGACCGAGAGCGCTTCATCGATGAGCAACACGTCGGGCTGCGTCATCGCCGCTGCAGCGAACGACAGCCGCGCGATCATGCCGCTGCTATAGGATTCCAACGGCGCATCGATCGCCTCGGCCAGGTCCGCGAACACGAACACACGGTTCGCATAGGCCAGCGCCTCGTCGTCGCGGAGCCCCTTCAACAGCGCGCCCAGCTCGATGTTCTCCCGGCCCGTGAGCAGGGGGTTGAGCCCTTCGCCCAGTTCGATCACCGCTCCCACCGTGCCATGGCGTGCAATTTCGCCCCGGCTCGTTTGGAGGGTGCCGGCCAGGGCCTTGAGCAGCGTGCTCTTGCCCGCACCGTTCTCGCCGATGACGGCGATGGCCTCGCCCGCACGAAGTTCGAGGTCGATCCCGTCGAGCGCGTAGAATTCCCCGGGACGCAGCCGTGGCGCAGCGGCGCGACTGCCGCCGAACGACTTCAGGCTGTCCACCAGCGCGTACCAGGCGGCGCGCGATCGGTTCGCGCACCGCACCACGGCGAGGTCGGTGGCGCGCAAGCGCAGCGCGGTCATCTCAGCGCGCTCAAGAATCGGCGTTGGCCCGACTTCAGCCAAGATAACGCCAACACCAGCATGGCCGCGACGACCACCACGCAGCCGACGAGGAATACGACACTGACCGGCAGGCCGGTTGCGCTCGCCCGTGCCGCTTCGATCACCGGGGCCAGGGGATTGACCCAGTCGGGGATGAAGGCGGGTTGGCGATAGAATACCGGGCTGGTGAACATGGCCACCGCCAGCAACACCGCCAATAACCTGCCGATGTCGTCGATGAGCATGCCGGGCAAGGCGGCGAAGATGCCGATTGCGAGGCCGCCGGTGGCCAGGACGATGAGGAAGGCGGGGAGGGCTGCCGCGCTGAGCGAAGGAGACACGCCGAGGAGCGGGACGACCAGCAGGAGAAACAGGCAGCGGAAAAGGATTGCGAAGGCGAGGTCGAACAGTCCGACCAGGAGTGCGAGTTCGACCGTCATATGTCCCCCCGCAAGCTCGGTCTGAAAGGAGGCCAGGTGTCGCTGGGGCATGAGCACCGCATCGGCGAAGACCTGCCAGAAGGTCACCCCGGTCAGCACGAACACCGCAGGAGGAAGTCCGCCGAGGCCGGACTGGCCGATCAGGCGGGTCGACTGGAGGCCCAGACCGATACCCAGCGCGGCCAGCAAGGGGACGATCACCCAGATGAGCCCCAGCCAATTGCGTCGCCGCCGGGTCTTGAGGTGGAACAGGTAGACTTTCCACCCGACCCGGAATGCCTCCGTCCAGGCTTTCGCCACCTGTGCTCCTACAGCCGCGAATCCCATCAGCGCTCCTGACGAAGTCGACGCTAGAACGACGTCACCCAATCCGATCCCGAGGGACTAGGCCAAGCGCGATTCGAAGTCACCGCGCAACGGCCGCTCGTCTCAACCTGGTGCACCGCGCCCGGTCCACCGGCCTGCCAGTCTTGCCGCGCGTCGCACGATCCGGGAAAACCGGCTTCGCGGCGACCGGATGGCATCGAGCGGATCATGGTCGAGCGTCGCCGCCTCGTTCCCCGCCAGCAAGCGCACGAATTCTTCCTCGGAGATCGCTCGGTTGCGGTTGGCGATTCGTGACACGGGGCGCCAGGATTCCGGCCATTCCCCGGCCTCGAGAAACTCGGCCATGCCGTCCCTGCCACCGGTGTCGATCACGGCAAAGGCGTCATCGCCGTCGGGAAGCAGCGCCGCGGCCCCCATATCGACGCCGACAAAGTTCGCGAGCGCGGCGACCCGCATCTGTCGACCGGGATTCGCTCCGGTCCCGTGCAGTATGCTGTCCTCGAACAGCACGGCCTCTCCCGGCGACAATTCGAGGTCGCGGGCATGGCGCCGTTCGACCTGCTCCGAAAACCCGTCGAAATAGTCGCCCGACCGGGAATGGCGAATATAGGGCAGGATGCGCTGGCTTCGCGGTACGAGCCTGAAGCGAGCCGCGCTTCCGTGACTGTCGGACAGCAGGACCCAGCAGGCTATCCGGCGCGCGAACGGATCGATGGTGGTCGGCCAGTGCTGGTGGATCGGCGTTGCTCCCGCCCCTCCGGGCTTGATGGCGACGCTCGCATAATGGCACCGGGCATGGGCGAAGAGCGGAGCAAGAGACGGTACGATGGCGTCGCGCACCAGCCTCGCCGAGCGCAGGGCGAGTTCGCGATCGTCGTCGATGAGGCCGAGATACCAGTTCGACTGCGGCTGGTTCGCCTCCACACCGTGGGGATACAGCCGGGCAACCCTGCCGGCGATTGCGATCGCTGCATCGCTCGGGAGAATCCGCAACTTGACGAACCCTTCTTCGGAAAAGCGCCGTGCGAGCGCCGGGTCGCGGAACGACGGAGTGCGGTCGGTGGCGGCATCGTCCGGAGTTCCAGCCAGGTTTGCCGGTTCAGGCATCGCTCCACTCCCGACGCCTCTCGAAGATGGCCGCACGACCTCGGGTCACGTCGCAAGGCCTCGCAACGGTCGTGCGCGGCGGGCGGCGCGGACCGACCTGACCAGCCGCATCATCGGACGCTCGACGAGGTGGAACGTGGCGAGCCCGCTCGCCAATCCCCCCGCCACCACCACCGCAAAGTACGCCGCGGGCGCGATCGGCACCGCGGCGCCAACCCGATCGAGGAGGATGATCGGGAAGAAATGGACGAGGTAGATCGAATAGCTCGCATCGCCGACCAGCTTGACGGGCTTCCACAAGGGCAGTCCGCCGCGGGCGCGATCGAGGGCGACGCAAGCGATGAAGAGCGCAAGGACGAAGGGCAGGTATTGCATCCGTTGGGGCGTGAACGGTGCGTCGAGGAAATACTGCTCGGTCACCGCCATGAGGGGAAGCCAGGCAAGCATCAGCCCGAGGAAGACCAGCCCGTAATTCCACCGACGCTGCCATGCGAGACCGACCCACAAACCGAATACGAACTCGAATATCATCGGCGAGGTCCAGAAGCGGAATGGTTCGCCCCCCTCCAGCAGGATCCCCAGTGCCACCAGCACGCCGAAACCGACGGATACCATCGGAACGAGGTAGCGCCGGCGTAGAAACAGCGCGACGGCGAACAGCGCGTAAAACATCATTTCGTAATTGAGCGTCCACCCCTGAGGAATCAGGGGGTTGAGATCGGGTTCGAACGGGCTGCTTCCGGGGATGAACAGCAGCGAGCGCACGAGAAATGCCCAATCGGCGCCGGCCATCCGTGTCGCGATCGTTCCCGGATCGAGGATCGGGAACAGGATGCCCGAATAGATCAGCACGAACGCGGCAAGGGTGAGCGTCCAGTAGAGCGGAACGATCCGCGCCAGCCGATCGCCGAAAAAGTCGAGCGGCCTCGTCTCGTCCGAAGAGATGACGACCACCAGGAACCCGCTCATCAGGAAGAACAGGTCCATTGCCAGCCCGAGAAGCGAGATCGGCAACTGCGGGAGGCCCGGCAGGCCGTGGGCAACGAGCACCGCGATTGCCGCGAGGGCCCGCAGGTACTGGATGCTGAGCAGGGTGCGGTCGATCCGTTGCCATACGACAGTGCCGACCCCTTCGACGCTCATCGCGCGCCCGTCCTCGAAACGGCCTGCGTATCGGCCAGCGAACGAAGCGTCGCGGCCAGCTCGGCGGCGGGATCGGGCGGAACGCTATCGCGGATCGCCGCGGCCGCGGCCTCGCCGATCCCGCGCCACCGGTCGCGGACCGTCCAAGCCCGTTCCATCGCGGCATCGAGTCCAGCTTCGTCGAAGCCCTGCATCAGGAAGGCGGTTCGGCCGTCCTCGACGACTTCCGCACTCCCGCCGGCGGTGCTCACGATCGCGACCCGCCCTGCCATCATCGCTTCGACCAGCACCAGCGGAAGGCCTTCGGCCCGGGACGGCAGGACCAGCGCATGGTGCGACGCCCAGATTTCGCGCACGTCTGCGACATGCCCCCGGAAATGTGCCTTGTCGCAACCGAGATGCCCCGCCATTCCTTGGAGGCCGTCCCGGCATGGTCCCGCGCCGAAGAAACTGACCTCGACATCGCGCTCGCGCCACTTCGGATCTGCGAGGACGCGCAACAGGATGTCCTGGCCCTTTTCCATCGGGAAGAGCCGTCCGACGCATGCCAGCCGTGTCGTGCCCGTCTCGCCGGGCCAAGGCAGCGGTGCCTCCCGGTCGACGAGGTAGGGATTGCGCACGACCGAAGCCGATGCGAGCGCAGCGCCAACCTGCTGCTCGAGCAATCGGCGGTTGTGCTCGGACACGAAAAAGACGTGGCTGGCTCCCTCAATGAAGTCGCACACCGTGGGGCGCAGGTGATCGGGCGGCCAGTAGTGATCGGATGCCTTCTGGCAAATGAGCGCATAGGGGATCGAAAACCGCTTCAGCACGAAGTGCATGTAGAAGCCGTCCCAACTGCCCCCTTGCGACAGCACAATGAGGCCGGGGCGAAAACGCCACAGGAACAGGGTGAGCCTGAGCAGCTGCCAGCCGATCAATGCCGGACGTGCGAACCAGGCGGCGAGGTCGCGGATCCGGTCGGGGAGGGGCCAGATGCGCGCAAGATCGACAAGCTTCACGCCCGCCTCGCGCAGCGCCTTTATCGCGGGCGCGCTCGGGTCGATCCGCGGCTTGGCGACCCGGACGGTTATGCCTTTGCCCACTAGGGCGAGGGCGGCACGCGCCCATAATTCCTCGCTGCCACCCCACGGCGTCTCGTTGCAGCTGACGAAGGCAATCCGCCTCGGCGACCGGGACGCCATCGGTTTTAGTCCTCCCAATTGACCGGCTGTATTCCCGGCGTTCCCCACCAAATCCGTTTGATTGTCTGTGCTTGTTGGCGCATTCGCCCACAACGGGAAAGTCGAAATCGTCCGTTACTCGAAATTCTGGAGGGTGCGCGAGTTGACGCAGGCAATCGGGAACGATGAGGAGGCGGGTTGGGGTAGTAGATCTCGAAATAGATCGTGGATCAGGGCGTCGGACTGGTGGGAGTACAAGCTGCTGCCGCCACTCGCGGTCGCCTATGCCACCAGCCTCTATCTTGACCGGACCCTCTACGATGTCCTTGCCCCGATCGCGCTCGTGCTGGTGTCGCTGATCCCCGGCGCGATCTATGTCAGCGTCCTCAACGACCTGACCGACCGGGGCGACGACCACCGTGCCGGCAAGCCGAACCCGCAGATCGGAAGCGGGAAGATCCTGCCGCTCGCCATCCTCGCGACCTGCGCCGCAGGCGGGGTCCTCTTCGGCTACATCTGGCGCGACAACCCCTTCATGATCGCGGTCTACGCGACGGGCTGGCTGGCCTTCTCGCTCTATTCGCTGCCCCCGATCCGGCTCAAGACCCGCGGGGCTGCGGGAGCTCTGTGCGATGCGATCGGCGCCAATACCGTCCCGGCGGTACTGGCTGCGCTCGCCTTCTTCGCGACGGCGCCCGTTGCCGAACAGACCGCGTGGCTCGCCGGGGTAGCCATCTGGTCGACCTGCTTCGGTCTGCGCGGAATCCTGTGGCATCAGATCGTCGATGTCGAGTTCGACCGGCTCGCCGGCGCGAACACGCTGGTCGCGCGCATCGGCGTCGAGGCGGCTGCCCGCTGGGCCCGTCGGGTCATCTTCCCGCTCGAACTGATGGCAATCGGCTCGTTGGCGCTGTTGGCAGGACCGATCGCCTTGGCGGCGGGTGTCGTCGCGTTGGCGCTCTACGGCTGGCTGGTGTGGGAGCGGAACGACCGCTTCCTGATGGTGGTCAGGATCGTCGGGCACCATCCGCGCGGCACCTTGTTTCTGCACGAGTTCTACGACGTATTCCTACCGCTCGCGCTGCTCGTGACGTGCATCGCGATCGATCCCAGGAATCTGGCCGTGCTCGTCTTTCACCTGCTGCTGTTTCCGCAGCGTTGGCGGCAGGTCCTGGACGACGTGACGCGGCTGCGCGACCCGCAATACGAGAGCAGCCGCAGACGCCGTTAGCTCTGCGCCAGCAGTTCGAACCCCTGGATCACTTCGCCCGGTTGCGTATGCGGGCTCCACGGCCGGCCGGTTTCGACTTCGTATTGCGCCCAGTGCCGGTAGGTCGGCTCGAATTCGGGCATTCGCAGATAGACCAGCTGGAAGCCCAGCTCCGAGACCAGATCGAGCACGCTCGGGAGGTCGGGGACGACGAGCTTGTAGATATCGGTCAGCCGTTTCAGATCGGTGTTCTGGGCCTCGGTCCGCTCCGGCCGGGCGCGGTGGTCGACGGCATAGAAATCCTTGATGTAGATCTTGCCGCCGGGCTTGAGCAGGTCTCGGGCCCCGGCAAGCACATCGCGATAGGATTCGGCGTGGCAAAGCGATTCGAGCAGCAGCACCCGGTCGAATTGTCGCCCCGGGTACAATGTCGCCAGCTGGTGAAAATCGCCTTGCCTCACGGCAACTGAACCCTTGAGCTCGGCCTTGGCGATCCGCGTGCGAGCTTCGTCGACTTGAGCCGGCGCAAGCGTGACACCCTCGATGCGGAGATCCAGATGGGAGGCGAATGCAAGCGCGGGACCGCCTACGCCGCACCCGGCATCGAGGACATCCTGTCCGTCGGCGAGCTGCGCGGCTTCGATCGTGTAGCTGACCAGCTGTTCGTCTGAATCAGGCCTGCTGCCCTGGAAGAATTCTCCGAAACCCCGGAGGTAGGCCGGGGTGTTGTGCTGGTAATAGGATTCGACATCGCGGGTCGAATGGCCGCTGGCCCGGACGCGCGCATCGCGGATGGGCGATCGTCCTCCGCCCGGAGGGACGGACCTTACGGAGACCATCTGGGCGAGCCGAGCCATGGACCTGGTGATCAATCCCCGCAATTCCGGTGTCTCCTGTGAATTGAACTGTCGCGACTGTGAATAGTCCCGTTTGACGCATGTGAAAGCGAGCCGCAACCAAGCGGTTGGCGCAATGCGAGGCATCCTCCTGCCTAACTTGCAATAACAGCCTTCTGGATATTATATCGATCTTCGGGCTGGTTGATTGAGGGTCATCGCGTCTTGCGTGTGGGCTCCATCGGCCGGAAGGGAAGTGGGGCTTCGCGATCGATGATCTTGGTCACAGGTTCCAGCGGATTGATCGGCCGTTCGATTGTGAAGCGCTTGGTCCGGTCTTCCATCCCGGTTCGCACATTCGATTTTCACGATAACCCTGCGGAGGACAGCCGGAGTTCGGCTGCCCTCGAACGCGCCATGCAAGGCGTGACGGGTATCATTCACCTCGCTGCGATTTCCCGGGTCGTGTGGGCGGAACAGAATCCCGTTCTGTGCCAAGCGGTCAACGTCAACCCACTGCGCGAAATCATCGATATTGCGCTGCGGATGGAGGTACGGCCGTGGCTCATCTTCGCCAGCAGCCGAGAGGTTTACGGCGAATCTCCGAGCCTGCCCGTGAGCGAGGATGCGCCGCTCAGCCCGCTCAATGTCTATGCCCGCAGCAAGGTCGCGGGGGAGCAACTCGTGCACCATGCGAGTGCCGCGGGCCTGCGCGCCAGCCTGGTCAGGTTTTCGAATGTCTATGGATGTATTCACGACCATTCCGACCGGGTTGTCCCCGCCTTCGCGCGCACCGCTGCCGAGGGAGGCGTCCTGCGGCTCGAAGGAGCCGACAACCTGTTCGACTTCACCCATATCGATGATGCGACCGACGGTCTCTACCGGTCGGTGATGGCGACCATGGCCGGCGAGGCGCTGCCCCCGATCCATTTCCTCACCGGAAGCGGCACGACGCTTCGCAGGCTGGCCGAACTTGCGATCGAATGCGCGCGCGCGCCGGTCGAAATCGTCCTCGCGCCGCCGCGGAGCTACGATGTGAGCCGCTTCGTAGGCAACCCCGAGCGCGCGATGGTCCAGCTTGGCTGGCAACCTCGAACCGGGATCGAACGCGGGATGAAGGACCTCGTGGACCGGTTCGCGATGGGCGAACTGGTGGGCGCGTCGGTCCCCTTCATCGATGGGATGACCGGAACGGCAGGCCTCGGTTCCGGGGTGAGGTAGGGCGTCGTCGATCAGGGCGAGGCGTGAAAAAGCCTCGGGAATGCGCGCGATACTATCGGCATGGCACCGAGTGCGAAAAGCAGTTTCTTCAATGCCTGTTTGAAAACGTGAGTTTTGATCTCTCGGACGAATTCTTCGCGAGATGTGCGCACGAGGGCAAAGCTTTCCCGCATCAGCGGTCGGGCGGGAAAGCCGTCAGGCGACCCAAGTTCCTGTTGTGCCTGAAGCGAAGCTGCCCGGAGCCGAAGCTGGGCGATCGAAAACCGCACGGCGTAACGCTGGCTGATTGAATTGCCATGCACACGATAGGAGACGAGCGCTTCTTCGTGGTTTGCCATCCTCGTGAGCGGAGCCATGCGGAGCCAAAGGTCCCAATCTTCGCCGTAACGGATGCCGGGGCGGTACCCTCCGGCGCGCTCATAAACCTCGCGTTTCATCATCACGCTCGAATGGCAAAACGGCACCAGGCGAGACATCAGTCGTCGAATTTCGGGATCATGGGTTGGACGGGTCAGTCTCGCCAGGGGCCGGCTTCGATTGTCTATCATCGTCACTTGTGAACCCATTAGACCAAGTCCGTGATCCGCTTCGAGGCGTTCCATCTGGAGCGCAAAGCGATCTGGCCTGGCCAGGTCGTCTGCGTCGAGGCGCGCAAGGTATGGGGCGGCGCTGTTGGCTATTCCCAACCGGAGGCAGTCGGATAGCCCGGGGTCTGGAAGGAATAGCAGTCTTATCCGTTTGTCCTGCCGGGCAAACCCGGAGAGGATTTCAGCCGTCTCATCGGTGCTGCCATTGTCGACGATGACAAGCTCGAAATCGCCCATGGTCTGCCGAAGAATGCTGCGAACTGCTTCCCCCAGATAATCTGCGCCATTCTTGACGGCCAGAATGGCTGCGATGCGAGGGACAGAAGCCATTTCGGTGACGAGTACTCGGGACAATTTCTAGGCCCGTTCGATGCACGTGATTGCAGGACCGTGCAAGTGCGGAAAACACGCAGAAATCGGGAGGATAATCGCCAAAGCAGCCGGGCATTGTCTAGGCAAATGCTCCCACTGGCGGTTCGCCGCTGATCGGCCAGTGGAGGGCATGCCTCGCCCACGAAAACCGGCCAGCCCATTTCGCAATTTCAACTCGTCGCCCGAGGTGATCCGGCTGGTGGAACAGGTTCCGAGTCATGTTCGCCGGCGACATCCGCAGGCTTTATTTGGGAACGGGATTGGTGGATCTGCGGGGCTAGAATGCCTTGCGTAGTTCGATCTCGACAATCCGTCCGATCGGGTCTCGATATGCCTTTTGGTAGGCGAGCGGGGTCACCCCGTCGTCGTCTGAAACGATCTGGCGGTCATTGGCGACGTTGATGATCGACAGTGAGACGCGCGCACCTTTGGTAAAGCCGGACGGCTGCAGGATGCGATCGAGATCGGTGAAGGCCCGAACATTGACGGTGGCGAGGCCGCCGAAGTCGAGCCTGTCCTGCGCGCTATTTCCAGTAATCAGGCGCGAAGCCGAGCGCCATTGCGTGGCCATGCGAATTCCCTGGCCACGCGCCGATAATGCGGCGCTTGCATCGAGGATATGGCGCGGCCGTCCGCCGCCCAGGCCGATGGCGCCTCCTTCGAGCAGGTCGATCGGGGAGGCCGCATCGCTCAAAAAAACGCGATCGCGCAGCGCCAGCGTATGGGCGAGAACGAACTGCAGGCGCGTCCCCGCTCCCGGCGGAATTGCGATATAGGAATCACTTCCCGCATCATCCGCAGAGTTTGACGGGCTGGCTGTCTCGGAGCCCCCAATGGGGAGGAGAAACGAGGCACCCCATCGCAGCTCTTCTCGTTCCTGGCGCGCGAAATTCACCGGTCGGCCATCGACGGCGATCAGCAGTCCTGCTCCGTCGCGGACGAACCGATCGGCAAATGCCGTGTAGAAGGGCAGGCTCGCAGAAGAAACGAACCCGATCGTATCGCGCAACGTTTCCCCGCGATAATCGGCGAATACATTCAACCCGATCTCGGGCCAGGGCGATGCGTTGATGGCGAAGCGGCGTGTTTCGTGGGTCGCGGAGCGCAAACCGGCATTGCCGCCGCTGAGGAAGTCCACATCCACCGTCTGACCGGTCGGCAGATCGACGATCCGGATATTCGGCGTGATGGTAAGCGGGTCGCCCAGCACCTCGACCGGAACCGGAAGATTGGCGCGCTCGAACGATGCCGTAATGGAAAGCGGTGCGATCGGTTGCCAGAGTGTACCGATGGTGATCCGGTCGAGCACCCCCGCGCCTTCGACATCGCTTCGCGCATAATCGAAGCTCATGTTCAATTCGCCGAGCCCGGAAAGGACATCCTGCCGTGCGCTTGCGATGGGAATATCGACTCCGATTTCACCGCCGCGGGTCCGGCGCGACACATCGCGCAATCTCCGGCCTGCGCCGAAATCGCTGACCGAGGTTTGTGTATCGCGGCGGAACTCGAGCGCGCCGCGCACTCGTGCATCGCCTGCGGGCAGTGCGAGTAGCGGGCCGAGTGCGTTGAGCCGGACGCCGTCCGTCGCGCCGCGCGAGTTGCTGCGTCCGGTGGTGATGGCAAAAAATGCGTCGAGCGGTTCGACCGCGGGATCCACCCCGGCAGGCAGCCGGGGCCCGGCCGCGATCCCCGCCGGGGCAAAATCCGCTTCAAAGGATCTTGCGCTGCGATTGCGCTGGCCTGCCAAGCTGATCAGCCAGCGACCCACGTCGGCATTGAGCACCAAATTGCCGCTGGCGCTATCGAAGGCGAAGCTTTGTTCGAGCGGCGCGCGCGAATAGGCCCGCAGGATTTCGCCGCCCGCATCGGTAAACAGGGCATTGGCCAGTCCATTGAGACTGTCGTCGCGCGACCAGCGGCCCCGCAGGTTGAAGCTGGCGGACAGCCAAGGCGCCAAGCGGTTCGCACCGGCGAGGCTGGCTTCGATCACATGCGAATCCGGCTTGAGGGTTCGCGCTGCGGCTATGTCTGCTGTGTCGGTCAGGCCGAATATCGGAAGGTCGCGCGCAAGGGCCGGTTGGGCCAAATCGCGATCGGATTCCAGCAAGGCATCGGAATCGCGATAGCGGAGCGCGGCATTGAGCCGGTCGCGACCGGCGATCCTCGTCAATGCGATCTCGCCGCGCCCCTCTGCCCATCCCCCTTCGGTCGCGAACCTTGCACTGGAGGTGACGACGGCGCTTCGCAGCTGTTTCTTGAGGACGATATTGTAGACGCGCCGATTGGGAACGCCGCCCGCCATCTGGCTGGTTCCGCGCGGAAGCACGTCGAGCGCATCGATCGCTTCGGCCGGCAGGTCCTCGATATCCTCGATCCCTGCGACGCGCTCGCCATCGACGAGGAAGACCGGGTCTTCATCGCCGTTCTGCGCCTTGATCTCGTCGAGGAATTCGCCGACGGTGGCCGAACCGTAGGATTCAACATCGCTTTCATCGAGGCTCCGCTCCGGCTTGATCCCGCGTAGAGCCGGCATGATGAAGCGATCGGCGGTGATGACGATGCGGTTTTCCTCACTCGACTGCTCGCCCGCCGCTTCCTGTGCAGCGAGCTCCAGCGGAAATCCCGACAGGGCAAGGATTCCGATCGCGGTGAGGCTGGTCTTCATAGGCCTTTCCGAACCAAAGAGGGCGGAGGACCGAGGTCCCCCGCCCCCTCTGAAGGGCTTTCAAGTTGGAGAAAGCCTCAGGAACGTTAGAGCTGCGCCGACATGCCGTTGAAGTGCACGAACAGGCCGCCGGTGGTGCCCAGTTCCTGCACTTCGGTCACGGTGCCGGGATTGTTGCCGGGGCACGCGCCGCCGACGGTCGGAACCGACTGCCCGTCGGTGGTCGTCGAGCCGAAGCCCCACAGGTTGTAGCCCGTGTACTGGCCGGTCTTGCGCGGATCGGAAGCGATGTCCGAATTCACGGAGGTTTTGCGGTTCAAGTTCACTTCGTGATGGATGACGTTGCCCGACTTGCCGGCCACGGTGTCCCACTCGCAGGTGGCGACATAGGTGGTTTCGGTTTCGAAAGTGAAGCTGACGGCCTTGGCATTGTCCTGCGCGGCCTTGTTGTTCCAACCGAAAGCGAGCTGGACGTCGCCCTTGCCGACAAAGCCGGTGCCGGTTTCGGCGTCGAAGGTAACCGCGGCCAGCGCGGCGGAAGACATGGCGAGAGCGGCGAGACCGCCGAGAATCGAAATGGTTTTCATGGGTATGCTCCTGGGTGTCGAAAAAAATGCTGTCCCCGTGATCTTTGTGATCGATGGGATGCCCAGAAGATTACCGAACCATTTACCCTTATCCCATTCAGCGTTCGGCCAAATCGACGTTATCCTTCGACAGCGAAACAGGTCTTTTGCTGTTGAATTTCATTCGATTTCCGGCGCGGACGACGCCAGGAGCGCCAGTTCCGTGCGACTCTGCACGTTCAATTTCTCGTAGATTCGGTGAAGGTACACCTTGACCGTTCCCTCGGTCACGCCGAGCTCGACCGCAATCGCGCGATTGCGCATCCCGCGGGCGATCAACCCGGTGACGGCGCGCTCGCGCTTGGTCAGGCAAGCCAGGGGGTGCTGGCCCTTCTTACCGTCGTTCATTGTATAGGACAGGGCGCGATCCATCGCCTCGCGATCGATCCAGCGCTTGCCCTGGCTTACATCCCGCAAGCAGCGCACCAGCAGGTGTTCGGCTCCTTCCTTGAGCAGGATGCCGTCCACGTTGAGCGACAGCGCCTCCACCAAGCAATGATCGGCGAGGCTTGCAGTAAGCAGAATGATTGGCCGCTGATCTCCGCGGGCGCGCATCGTTCGAAGCACGTCCATCCCGCTCATCTGCGGCATTGAGACGTCCAATACCAGGATGTCTGGGCGCACGGAGGAGAGCGCTTCAAGAACGGAGGTGCCATCGCTGGCGCGCCCCACCACTTCGAATTCGCTGTCGCGCAGGATCGATTCCACCCCCGAGAGTACGAGAGGGTGATCATCGGCAATCATTACCCGCGTCATGACAATCGCTCCATTGGCAGAGAAATACGTGTACGCGAACCCGAATTAAGCGCCACTATTTCCAAGTCCCCGTCCAGCTTTTTCACGCGCTCGGAAAGGGAAAGCGGCAAGTGCGTTATGGTCTCGCCGTCCTCCGCGATCATCGCGGAATTGAAACCGCTGCCGTCCTCGAATATCGTCAGCAACAGACGGCCGGATTCCACCAGGCATTCGACCGCGATTTCCCGCGCACCGCCGTGCTTTACCGCGTTCGCAGCAGTTTCCCTCAGCATGAGTCCGATTTCGCGCTGGCACTCCGCCGAAATGGTCAAGCGCTCCGGAGAGTGCCCCAGAGTGCAAGTCACGCCCCACTGGCGGGAAATCCGCGCCAGTACCTGCGCCATTTCCGCCCCGAAATTCTGCTCAACGACATGGCCGGGTTGGCCGCGCAAACGAGCAATCAGTGCGCGCAGGTCGGCATGTTCGGCCGTGAGTTCGCTGCGGAGCTTGTCGATCTCGGCTTGCAGAGGACCATTATCCGAGAACATCCCGTGCATGGCGTTGAGCCGGTACGAGGCCCCCGCGATAATCTGGACTACGCTATCGTGAAGATCGCGTGCGAGCGTCAAGCCGCTCTCCGCTGCGACCCGTTCTTCCAGCGATCGCTCGCGCGATGTCCGATCGAAAAAGCGCGCTACGCCTTTCGCAGCCGTGCGGGCTTCCTTCAGGTCGTCGACCGACAAGCCTGAAGTGCCGGCGAGCACGATCCAGCCATGGATATCGATCGTGGAAAATGGCGCGGCGGCAAACCGGTCGAAGTCCAGAATCTGGTTTATATAGTGCTGCGAATTGGCGGGTCGCTCTACCAGGCGGCCGGCTTCCTCTTCGAGAGCGACAACGCCTCGGGCGTCCCCCAGCAATCCCGATGCTCCCGCTGCAAGGTCGAAAAACGGTTGCAGCGCTTGGGGCTCGAAGCGCTGATAATCATAAGCCTTGCCGGTGGCCGTGCTTCTGTAAACCCAGGGTTCCTCGTCATCCCACCAGAGCACAGACACGTTTGGCGCCCCGCTGCTCTTGATCAGCGTTTCCAGTATTTCGCGCAAGGAGGTCTCATTCTTTCCCAGATCGCTGTGTGCGGATTGCCAGGCGGCTTGGAGATGCTGCCCGAACCAGACGAAAAGAGCGGAAACCACCAACAGGTAGCTGGTGCGAAAGATCAACCGTTGCAGCTCGAAGTCGCCTTGAGCGAATTGCAGCGAGAGCGCGCCTGCCAGGAAAAAAGCGCCCGTCACAACCAGAGCGGTCATGGCGGTCGCGCGCCAGTTCCAGCGAACCGCAGCGGAAAACAGCAGGAAAACGAACAGCGTGAAAAACGGGCTGGTATAACCATCGGTCAGGTAAACCATGACCGAGAACAGCAGGATATCGACGACATGGAAAGGCCATGCGAATTTCCAGTCTCGCCGCCAATTATCCCAAGTCAGCAACAATGCTCCGACCGCGAAAGCAACATAGGCCGTCAACAGGATATATCCCGCTTCGGGAAAGGCGGTGGGTTGCGAAGGGTCCAGCCAAATGGCGGTGATGAAGACCACGCTGAGCAATAGCCTGCTGAGCGAGATCACCCGACCGGACCGATTGGCTAAAGTACGCTGCATCTGTGAAGCCTCATCGCCAATGCGACACGCTGCGATGCCTTAAGATCGAGGCAATTACAAATAGTAGGAGGCGTGAACTTCAGTTCCTCTTACGATTGCCAAGTGTAGATTGCGCGCAGGGCTCCGGAACGAACGGCTTCGCCCCATTGCGAGAGATCAACCCTTTCGCCGTTCCTGTCAGAACAAATGCACCCGATTCAAGAAAGAGGGGGCGAGGGTAGGGCGCATGCATGCCACGGCCGCGAAAACCGCCAGCCCCGTTTCGCTGTGTCAACTCGTTGAACGAGGCGGGCCGCCGGTGGTGCGTAATCGACCAGGAGCCCGAGATGCTCGAGCATTACGTCGCGACGGGTTTGGCTGCGACCTGCCCGAGACAAGTTGCGATTGGACTGACAACGCCCGCAGGCCTCTCGACGAGGTTGGAATTGTGGCCCCCGCCGTGCTGCTGTTAGGCTGGCGGTGCTGCCAAGATGCTCCCGGGCGGATAAGCTCTAGAGCATCTTACTTTTGCGCGATGGGGCGCGTCTAACGGAGAGCGCGAGTTCGACACGAGACCGGCCCTCCTCGCTTGCGACGGCCAGGTCGATGGGGCGTCCGCCCAAGCCATCATGATGCGCGTTCATGAATTCTATCGCGGCCTCCGTGCCGAGAAGCTTTATGGCCATGCGCGTCGTCTCGCCCTGACGTCGCGAGGCCGAGGGGGTGAGGCGCGAGTTGCGGTTATTTCGCCTCATGACGAGAGCGCAGTGATGGCGGGGGCGTCGATCGTTATGGGGTTAGGCAAGTTTCGCTCCTCGATATAAGCGGGAGCGCAAACCTGTCTCTCAGTCGCAGATGCTCAAACGAAGTTCCTGCGATGTCGATCGCATTAGCACACCTTCGATTCTCTGTATCGCGATTTCGCGATACCATTCGGACGCGCATTCTCGCGCAAAGGAGACAGCGGGGGAACGGACGGGTGAGGGACGGCGTTCAAGCTACGTCGTTCCAAAAGGCGGAGGGACTGTCCCAATAGGATTTGGTCCCCATGCATATTGCCGAGGCCGTCATCCTCGTCGTCGAGGACGAAGTCCTCATCCGGATGGATGTGGTCGATCAACTTGGCGCCCTTGGCCACAGGTTGATCGAAGCATCTACCGCGCACGAGGCTCTCGAAGCGCTGTCGAAAGACGGGTCGATCGATATCCTTTTCACCGACGTGGATATGCCCGGCGACCTCGACGGTGTCATGTTGGCGCGAGAAGTCTCTGAAACCCGACCGGAGATCGGCATTATCGTGACGTCCGGAAAACCCTTGTTCGGTAAAGCGCCACTGCCGGAGGGTTCGCGGTTTTACCCCAAGCCCTACATGCCCGGTAAGGTTCATGCGGCAATTCAGGAGATGCTGGCGCAAGCCGACTGAAGCACACCCTGCCCCGGCGCGCGAGATGGCGGGCCGGGGTCGTGTATCAAGTCGTCTAAAGGACCGAGGTCGCCGTGATCAAGGCGCGAGAATCGGAAATTTCCGATCGCCTGGCCGTGCGTGGATACCTGTCGAATTTCCACCTGGGCAGAATTGGTTCGTCAGGGCGCTCGCACTACAGGATCGCTTGGGAGTCCGTTTTGATCAACGCGTGGTCGGCAAACTGCGCCTTGCTCCAGGCACAGGCTGCCGCGGCGCCCAGTCTGATCTGGAAGTCGCTGATACGGCCTGCGATGCGCGAAGCTGTCGCCAGTTTGGCCAGGCGCTCGTCTTCGTTTGCGGTACGACCGGCCCCCATCAGGGCTCGCTGATGCTCGGCATATTGGTGGTTCAGGTCCATGTCAGGCGTCCTGCTGTGGCGGGAATGCAGATGCATGGCCGCGAGTATCGTGGTGTCATCAGTCGATCATCGTCGCCACGAGATGTCGCAATTCGGCGGTCGGCATCGGGAGGGAACTTGTCCCTTCCTGATTGGCGCGCTGGGCGTGGATCGCGCCGTAGCGCAGCGAAAGTTTCGGGCGCGAGGCATCGCGCAGGTTCATTGCAGTCATAATTCTTGTGTCCGGCGGGTCGGTCCCGCCGCCTTTTCAAAAGTGTCAGCGCCTGAATCCGCGCTTGCGGGCACCCACGGGCGTTTGCCCCGGTGTCCGTTCGCGGAAGACGATCCGGCCTTTGCTCAGATCGTATGGCGTCATTTCGACGTGTACGCGGTCTCCAACGACCGATCGGATGCGATAGCGACGCATCTTTCCTGCAGTGTAGCAGATAAGACGATGCCCATTGTCGAGGGTGACGCCGAAGCGTCCGTCGGGCAGGATCTCGTCGATCGCGCCCTCCATCGTAATGAGCTCTTCTTTCGCCAATCAGTCATCCTTGCGTACGAAAAATCATCCGCACGGACGAATTCCGTAGCGGAGCCGGTAGGATGAAATGGAAGTGGTGCCACTGCCGCGCTTAATCGCAGGATGAGGCAATCAAAATCCGTCGCAAACGACGTTAGGCAATTTCTGTATAGCAGCGTGCAAAAAAATTACAAGAGACGCGATGGTCCTGTCAGAAGAGATGCATCTGATTGACGATCGAGCCGGATGCGTGGCTTTAGCCAGTGAAACCGGCCTCCATTACGAGGGCGAAATCCTCGAGAGCTTGGTCACGAAGATGCGGGACAAGCAGGCAGCGCTGACGGTAAAGTAAAAGGAAAACTCCTTTGCCTCAGGGCGATGGTAGTTTTCCTGCGATTTTGCACTGGGTCCCGTTTCGATCGGCCGTGCCATTGACGAAGGGGTTCCCTGCGCCGAAGATGCCGCCGCTGATTTCAGCAACAGGAGGCGGTATGTCTGGCAGGAGAAAAGCGTTCGTTTGTGTCGACCCAGTCGAAGCATTTGCGGAACCCAAGTTCGTGCTCGAGTTCGGGGGCAAGATCTACGTCACGCAGGCGGTGTCCGAATTTGATCCGGACGATCCGGACCTGAGCGAGGATGCCCGTAGCGACATCGATCGATTGAAGGTCCTTCTTGACCGCGGCGAGCAAGTCTGCGGAACCTATATCGAGCCGCCGCAGAAAATGATGAGCACGGCGCAGGCGCAGACGGATAACTGAAGCCATGTCGGCCCGGGACGTCGATCCCGGACCGCCCGCCGAGCCGCGTGCGCTCGCGCCCGAGCCGTTCTTCGACAAGATCGCGGCCGAGGGATGCGAAGCCGGAGTGACGCGGCTCGCCGACCTGACCGGCCTCGACCGGATCGGTTTTCCCGTGTGGCAGGCGGTGCGCCCGTTCGGCCGCGCGCAAAGCGTCCACCAGGGCAAGCACGCGTCCAACCTGCTGGCGCGGATCGGTGCGCTGGGCGAGGCGCTCGAGAGCCATCGCGCCGAGAATGCGGTCGTCAATATCCGTGCGACACCCTGGCGCGACCTGCCTGCGTCGGCGCGCTGCCCCGATCCGCACGATTGCAACGCCGATCGGGGCGTCGGCGAGGCGTGCGGGGCGCTCGACTGGTGCGCCGCGCGCGAATTCAACACGGGTGACGAATTCTTCCTGCCCCACCTGTTCGTGTCGCTCGATTTCACCCTCACCGACGGTCACTGGCTCGAACGCAGCAGCGCGGGCCTGGCGCTGGGCACCTGCGAAAGCGAGGCGATCGCCACCGGCCTGCGCGAAGTGCTCGAGCGCGATGCGGTGGGCGCGTGGGAGCGCTCGTCGCCGGCGGCCAAGGCGCATGGCCGGATCGACGTCGCCTCGATCCCCTTCGACTGGTTTCGCCATTGGAAGGAGCGCGCCACGAGCGCCGAGGCGACGCTGCGCGTCTTCGCCACCGAAACGATCGACGGCATCCCGGTGTGCATCGTCTGCCTGAGCGGGCCCGCGGCCTACGGGGAGGGGCAACGCGATTTCATGGGCAGCTGCGCGCACGGCGATCCCGAGCGGGCGCTGTTCGGGGCGATGGCCGAGGCGATCCAGTCGCGCCTGACGGTCATCGCGGGATCGCGCGACGACGTGATGCCTCGCCTCTACCGGTCGACCCCCGGCGGCGGGCTGCTCGGCGCGGTCGAACTGGGCGTCCCGCTTTCGTCGTTCGAGAAGATCGAGCCGCGCTGTTCGGAGCCGCGCCGTGTGGCGGATCGGCTGGCGAGCCTCGGCTACGACCGGATCGCCGTGGCGCGTCTCGCTCCCGAAGACGCGATCCCGGTGGTCAAGGTCTTCGTGCCCGGCCTCGGTTCGCTCCACCGCGAACGACGGGCGCCGTCATGACCGTATTCTGTTTCGCCGGACCATCGCTCTTGCCGGCGGATCGCGCGGCCTGGCCGGACATCGCCTGGCGCGATCCGGCCGAAGCGGGCGACCTGCTCGTGCTCGACGCCGGGTCCGATGATACCGTTTGCCTCGTCGACGGCTATTTCGACCATCGCCCGGCGGTTCGGCACAAGGAAATCCTTCTGCTGCTGTCACGCGGCGTGCGCGTGCTGGGCGCCGCCAGCATGGGCGCGCTGCGGGCCGCGGAAATGGAGGCGGCCGGGATGGTCGGGGTGGGGGCCATCTATCGCGCCTATGCCGCTGCGCGGCTCACCGCGGACGACGAGGTCGCGCTGGTGCACGGCCCCGCGGAATGGGGCTGGCGGCCGTTGACGCTCCCGCTGGTCGATTGCCGCGCAACCGTCCACCGGGCGCTGCGCCGTGAGGCTCTCACAACCGGCGAGGCGCGTTCGATCATGACCGCCGCCCGGAGCCTCCACTATACCGAGCGCGAATGGGAATCGCTGCTTGAACAGGCCGATCTTCCCGCCGGGCGCGCCGAGCCTATCCGCCGCTGGATCGAGATCAACGCGCTTTCGCAGAAGAACCGCGATGCGATCGCCTGCCTCGAAGTGGCAGCTCGGGGAGTCGCCGTCACCGGTCATCGCCCTACAATGGTCTGGACCAGCCTCGTCGCGGCGCTGGCACGCTCCCGCGGCCTCAATCCACGAGATCTGCAATCTCCTGCAGCTGGTCCGTCACCCAGTCGCGCCGATCCTGCTGCTGGAACGGATGATGGAACAGCGCCCAGGCGATGAACCGCTCGCGATCGGGCGGTGTATCGCCGCACCAGCGTGCCGCCACCATCGCGTGCAGCTTGCGGGCGAGGGTCGCGGTCTGGCTTGCGCCCGCGGCCGAAGCGGCAAGGACGCGGTAGAGCTCGCTCGAGATGGTCGGGCGCGCGACCCGTCGCAGGCAATCCTCGGCCTTGTCGTATTCGCCCAGCAACAGATGCAGCAAGCCCGCTTCCTCGTGCGGCGCCTCGGTGATGAAGGGAGTCAGGCTTTCGCACTTGTCGAGCAGTTCGACCGCCCGGTCGAGGTCTCCGATGAACATCCACCCGGTCCCGATCTGGAGCAGCCGCTTGCGATGGTAGGGATTGAGATCGTACGCCTGCCGCAAATGTTCGCTCGCCTGCGCGGCCTCGCCGGCCCAGAGATAACACCACGCCATGACGGTGTGGAGGAAGGGTTCGGTGGGGTCGATCAGCACCGCCCGCCGCGCCAGCTCCGCGGCGCGGCCCCGGTGGTCGGTGGTCGTCGAGCCGAGGCCGCTATACCCGAAATCGGTATTCAGCAGGAGGATGAGCGGGGCATAGGCGCGCGCGAAACCGGGATGGCTCTCGATCAGTTCTTCCCACCTCCGCGCAACCTCCTGCATCGCCTCGAGGCCGCTTGCCGTACGCATTGCCTTGGTGTTCTGGAGATAGCGACCATAGGCATCGGTGGGTATCGCAGGCAGGTGGCGTGTCAGGTCGTCGGTCAGGCGCGGGAGCACCGCGGAGACGATGACGCGAACCAGCTTCTCGATATCGGCCTCGGGTTGCTCGGGATCGACCTGGGCGCGATCCGACCAGATGATCTCGCCGTTTTCCATTCTCACCAGCCTGGCGAATACCCCGAGCGGGCCGACGCCGCGGAACAGCCGGATCTCGAGGCGGTAGTCCCGTTTCCCCGTCGGTTGCGCAGCGTCGTCGGTATTCTCGGCGACCGAGCCCGAGACCAGCCGGAAATCGCTGAAGCGGGATAGCGCGTGGAGGATTTCCTCGCGGATCACCTCGTCGAGCCATGAGCCCCCCTGCGCGGAGTCGTGTCGCAGCGCGGGAACGTGCAGCAGCGGCGGATAGGATTGCGGTTCGGAGCGATCGGACGATCCCGGGTGGGCTGCGGACACCTTCGGGCGGGCCGGCTCGCTCTCGACCACGGCCTGCGCGACCAGCCGGTATCCGCGGCCGTAGACGCTTTCGATATAGCGCGGATTCTTCGGATCGTCGCCGAGCGCACGGCGCAGTTCCTTGACCGCCGAGGTCAGCGCCGACTCCGATACCGCCATCCCGTCCCAGACCGAGCTGAACAGCTCGTCCTTTGTCACGAGACCGCCATCCTGCTCGACCAGCCTCAGGAGCACCTGGAACGCCTTATTCCCGAGCTTCACATGCCCGGCGGGACCCCACACCCGTTCGTCCTGCGGGTCGAGCGTGAACTCGCCCAGTCGGAAATGCGATGCAGGGCCTGCTTTAGCATCCAAGGAAGTGGGCCTCCTGCATTTGCCGCGCGACTCCGTCGACCTTCCCGGAGGAAGATATTGCAGAGGTGTCCCATTGAATTATCACGAAATCGTCAACCCCGCCAAGCGTCGCCCGAATCTGGAAAGATTATGGGCCAGATTCTTTCCAGCGCCTCCTCAGGATGTCCGGCGCGACCGCTCCTAGACAGGGGACATCGGCAATCGTGCCGAACCCGTCCAGGAGACCTGCAATGAAAAATACGATCACCCTGCTCACCGCCGTGCTGATGACGATGGCCGTTTTCAGCGGCACCGTCGGGATCATGAACTACGCCGTGACCGACGGGACGTACGACGCGCGACTGGCGTGACGGCGGCAACACCGGTGCCGGAGGGCACAGGATGGCTCGACAGCGATGTCGGGCCATCCTTTTTGCGTGCCTGTCCCCGACCGCGGATCGGCCACCTGCCGGGCCCGGCCCGGCCGCTTCTCTTGCACCCTGCTCAGCGACGGCTAGAAGCCTCCCCGGGCAAGCGCCGCCGAACCGGAGAGCGGCGCCGAGGGAGAGCAAACAGTGATCCAAAGCGACGTCATCATTTTCGGCATCCTCGCCGGCATCCTCGGGGTGCTGTTTCTGCTGCGCGAGCGCGGAGGGGTGTGGAGCCGGGTCTTCACCTTCGTCCCGATCATCCTGCTCGCCTATTTGATCCCCTCGCTGCTGGTCAGCTTCGGCTTCATGGACGTGTCGGAAAGCAATCTCTGGCCGATCGCGAAAGATTATTTCCTCACCGCGGCGCTGATCCTCCTGACGCTCAGCATCGACATCAAGGGGATCATCGGATTGGGCCCCAAGGCACTGATCATGTTCTTCACCGCCACCATCGGGATTGTGATCGGTGGGCCGATCGCGCTGTGGATCGTCGCGCAGTTCGCGCCCGAAATCCTCGGTACCGGCGGATCGGACGCGCCGTGGCGCGGCTTCGCGACGCTCGCGGGAAGCTGGATCGGCGGCGGTGCGAACCAGACCGCGATGCTCGAAGTCTACGGCTACGATATCGAGCAATACGGCGCGATGGTCGCGGTCGATATCGTGGTCGCAAATATCTGGATGGCGTTCCTGCTTTATGGCGCGGGAATGCACGAGCGGGTCGATCGCTGGCTCGGCGCAGACAGCTCCTCGGTCTCGCGCCTGCGCGACACGATGGCCGCCTTCACCGAGAAGGTGGCGCGCGTGCCCAGCGCCAACGACATGATCATGCTGGCGGGCTTCACCTTCGCCGCGGTCGGCTTTTGCCACTGGAGCGCGGGCTGGATGTCGTATTGGTTCACCGGCATGCTTGGCCCCGAAGCAGTGCTGGCGGACCGCTTCTTCTGGGTCGTCGTGATGGCGACCACGATCGGCCTCGCCTGTTCGTTCACTCCCGCGCGCCAGCTCGAAGGCGTCGGCGCATCGAAGATCGGCACCGTATTCATCTTCCTGCTGGTCGCGGTGATTGGGACCAAGATGGACATCTTCCAGCTCGGCGACGCGCCGCTGTTCATGGCGGTCGGCCTGATCTGGATGACCTTCCATTCGGCCCTGCTGCTGACCGTCGCCAAGATCGTGAAGGCGCCATTCTTCTTCGTCGCGGTAGGAAGCAAGGCGAATGTCGGCGGCGCGGCCAGCGCCCCGGTGGTCGCCGGCGCGTTCCATCCCGCGCTCGCCCCGGTCGGCGTGCTGCTGGCGGTGCTCGGCTATGCGCTCGGCACCTACGGCGCGATCCTGTGCGCGGAGATGATGCGCGCGGTCAGCGGGGGCTGAGGCCTAGTCCACGCTGTCGAGGCATGCCTTGAAGTCGCGCGCGACCTCGCGGCACATCTCGGCGCATTTGCTGCAGTGCGGATTGTCGTGCCGGACGCATTCGGCGGCGCAGGCTTCGCAGGCCGCGATGCAGGCCCGGATCTGCGCGCGCAGCACGTCGACATTCTGCGCCGTGCGACGGATCCCCAGACGCGCGGTGGCGGTGCAGACATCGGCGCAATCGAGACAGTTCCGGATGCACTGCGCCATGTCCATGTCCTCGACGACGCAGGCCTCGGCACACGAGGTGCAGAACTGCGCGCACAGGTTCGCGTGGCGGCTGGCTTCGACCAGCGCCTCGTTGAGCGTCGCGTCGGTCACCTGCGGGTGGCGCGAGATCATTTCTTGTAGCGACATGGATTATCCTCTCTTTTTCGTGGGTTGCCCTACGAACGGAGAGCGGGAACGGTCGTTCCGTCAGAGTGCGGCAATTGCGGCGAGGGCACGCTCCGCCCAGTCGGGATGAGCGAACAGCAGGTCGGGCACCAGCGTGTCGGCGCGGTTGTAGCGGAACTGGGTCCCGTCGATCCGCGAACAGTGCAGCCCGCTCGCCAGCGCGACCGCGGCGGGGGCGCAATTGTCCCATTCGTGCTGCCCGCCCGAATGGTAGTAGATATCCGCGTCGCCGCGCAGCACCGCCATCGCCTTGTAGCCGGCCGAGCCCATCCTGATCAGCTCGCCGCCCAGCGCCGCGGCCAGCGCATCGGCCTCTACCGGAGTGCGCGATCCGCTGACGAGGATGCGCGGCGTGCGCTGCGCGGTAGCGAGTTCGCTTGGCCTGTCCGACCGCCAGGTCTCCTGCCGCGTGGGCAGCGCCACCGCGCCGTGCGTCGGCAAGCCGTCCTCGACAAGCGCGACGTGGACCGACCATTCGCGGCGGCCTTCGCTGTAGCTGCGGGTGCCGTCGAGCGGGTCGATCACCCACACACGCTGCGCGCAGTGGCGGTCTCCGATATCGGCCGATTCTTCGGACAGGATGCAGTCCGCGGGGCGCGCCGCGCGCAACCGTTCGAGGATCAGCGCATCGGCGCGGGCGTCGCCGACATCGCCCAGTTCGCGGCCCTCGAATCGGCCCGAGCGCTGCAGCTCGAGCAATAGTTCTCCCGCATGGGTGGCGATCTCTGCTGCCAGGGCGGCATCGGTGGCGGCGTGGTCGGTCATCGGGTCGATCCATCCACGAAGGTGCGCCGCGCTGCAAGGCTTGCGGGGCGGGAACCGGCGCGTTCGGAACCCTTGGCCGTCTCCACCCTTGATTAAACGAGTTCTCGCGCGCATCGCGCGGCCAACAGATTCTCGAGAGGATATCACATGCGCAACATCGATCATTTCATCGTCGGCGGCCCCGCTAGCCCCACGGGCCGCACTCACAAGGTCTGGAACCCGTCGACCGGCGAGGTCCAGGCCGAAGTCCCGCTCGGCGACGCCGCGCTGCTCGATCGCGCGGTCGCCAAGGCCAAGGAAGTGCAGCCCGGCTGGGCCGTGACCAACCCGCAGAAGCGCGCGCGCGTGTTTTTCAAGTACAAGGAGCTGATCGAGGCCAACATGCAGGAGCTCGCCGAGCTGCTGTCGTCCGAGCACGGCAAGGTGGTCGACGACGCCAAGGGCGACGTCCAGCGCGGGCTCGAGGTGATCGAATATTGCGCGGGCCTGCCGCAATTCTCGAAGGGCGAATACACCCAAGGGGCGGGCACCGGGATCGACGTCTATTCGATGCGCCAGCCGCTCGGCATCGGCGCGGGCATCACCCCGTTCAACTTTCCCGCGATGATCCCGATGTGGATGTTCGGGATGGCGATCGCGGCGGGCAATGCCTTCATCTTGAAGCCGTCCGAGCGCGATCCGAGCGTCCCGGTGCGCCTTGCAGAGCTGTTCGTCGAAGCCGGCGCGCCCGAAGGGCTGCTGCAGGTGGTCCATGGCGACAAGGAAATGGTCGACGCGATCCTCGACCACGAGGACATTGCGGGCGTCAGCTTCGTCGGTTCTTCCGACATCGCGCACTACGTCTACAAGCGCGGCGTTGCTGCCGGGAAACGCGTGCAGGCGATGGGCGGCGCGAAGAACCACGGCATCGTCATGCCCGACGCCGATCTCGACCAGGTGGTGAACGATCTTGCCGGTGCGGCCTTCGGCTCGGCGGGCGAACGCTGTATGGCGCTGCCGGTCGTCGTCCCGGTGGGCGAGGACACCGCCGAGCGCCTCCGGGAAAAGCTGATCCCCGCGATCAACGCGCTGCGCGTCGGCGTATCGAACGATCCCGACGCGCATTACGGCCCGGTGGTCACGCCCGAGCACAAGGCGCGCATCGAGCAGTGGATCGACACCGCCGAAAAGGAAGGCGCGGAAGTCGTGGTCGACGGGCGCGGTTTCTCGCTCCAGGGCCACGAGGAGGGCTTCTTCGTCGGCCCGACGCTGCTCGACCGCGTCACCACCGACATGGAAAGCTACAAGGAAGAGATCTTCGGCCCGGTCCTGCAGATCGTGCGCGCGAAGGATTTCGAGCACGCGGTCAAGCTGCCGAGCGACCACCAGTACGGCAACGGCGTCGCGATCTTCACCCGCAACGGCCACGCCGCGCGCGAATTCGCGCAGCGGGTCAATGTCGGCATGGTCGGGATCAACGTTCCGATCCCGGTGCCGGTGAGCTACCACACCTTCGGCGGCTGGAAGCGCTCGGCCTTCGGCGACACCAACCAGTACGGCACCGAAGGTTTCAAGTTCTGGACCAAGGTCAAGACCGTGACCCAGCGCTGGCCCGATGGCGGCGGCGACGGTTCGAACGCCTTCGTCATACCGACGATGGGTTGATACGGGGATAGGATCGGCAGGCGGCGCGTTGGAGCATCAATGGGAGATATATCCATGATCGCCTTCAAGCCCGCCGCCTGCGCCGCCCTCGCGGCCCTGCTGCTCGCAGGATGCAGCGAAGCGTCCGACACTTCTGAAGACGAAACGCCGATCCCGGTCGAACCCGATGGCGGGATCGGCGACGGCGCGCCGCCGCTCGACGAGGTGCAAGCGCAGGGGCGATCGGGCATGCCCCCGGCGCTGCGCGGCGAGTGGCGCGAGGACGATCTCGGCCGCGCGCCGACGATCGAGGATTGCGACCAGACCTCCGACACCAACCGCAATTTCGGCAAGGTGATGACCGTCTCGGCGAATGGCTTCAGTCTGTTCGAGCAGGGCGGCACGATCGTCGAGCTGCACGATCGCAGCGAGTCGAAGATCGTGGCGACCTTCGACACCAGCTATGCAGACGAGATCGCCAGTGAGCGGATGGAATTCGCGCTTCAGCCCGACGGATCCTTGACCGTCGATCGCGGCGACGATGCCGGAATCCCGTCGATGAAAAGATTTCGCCCCTGTCCGGAGATGCCATGATGAAAACACCAGCCCTGTTCGCCGCCGCGCTCGTGCTCGCAATTTCGGGATGCGACGCCGCACCTGACACGCCGGTCGACGGCGATATCCCTGCGGCCGACAACGCCGCCGACTCGGCCCCGCCCGCAGACGAAGCAGGGAATGCCGACAGCGCCGACGCGCTCCGCGCGATCCCCGCACGCTTCCTCGGCGCGTGGGATTATGTCGAAGGCAACTGCGACCCGACCTCGGACCTGCGGATGGAGATCGGCCAGCGTCGGATCGTGTTCTACGAATCGGTCGGCGACGTCACCGGTATCCGCGCAGAGGGTGAAGATGCGATCGTTGTCGACATGAACATGTCGGGCGAGGGCGAGACCTGGACCCAGTCGACAAAGCTCACGCTCGAGGATGGCGGTGACCGCCTGGTTCCCTCTGAAGCCGGTGACGATGGCGGCTACGAACCGATGCCGCGCAAGAGGTGTGCGGCATGAAGGCGCTGCTAGCCTTGCCGCTGTTCGCCCTCGCGGCCTGCGCGACGACGCAGGCCGGCGACGAGCCGATCGAAGTCGCGCCGCAGGGCGAATGCGACGCCGCGCCCATCCAGTCGCTGGTCGGCCAGCGCACCAGCGTCGAACTCGGTGCGCGGATCCGGGCGGAAAGCGGCGCCGATGCCTTCCGCTGGATCCCGCCGCGCAGCGCGGTGACGCAGGATTACCGGCCCGACCGCGTCAACGTGGTCTATGACGACGATTACGTCATCGAACGGATTTATTGCGGGTGATCGGGGGAGGAGGACAGGAACGCCGCCGCGCGCAGTCCGCATCGCCCTACGAGGCGCAATTCGGATTCTGCCGCGCGCTCAGGGTCGATGATCGCATCCTCGTCTCGGGCACCGGGCCGATCGAGCCCGACGGCAGCACCACGCCGGGCGATGCGGGCGCACAGGCGACGCGCTGCTTCGCCATCGCCGTCGCCGCGATCGAGGATTTGGGCGGGACGGCCGCCGATGTCGTCCGCACGCGCATGTACGTCACCGATCTTGCCGACCAGGACCTCGTCGGCGCGGCTCATGCGCGCGCCTTCGGCGATCACCCTCCGGCCGCCACGATGGTGGGCACGCCCGCGCTTGTGCGCGATGATTGGAAGGTGGAAATCGAGGTCGAAGCCGTTATTGGGACCCCATGACTGGACAATTCGCACTCACCGACGACCAGCTCGCCATCCAGGAGATGGCGCGCAAGTTCACCGCCGACAACATCACCCCGCATGCGGGCGAATGGGACGAGACCCATCACTTCCCCAAGGAGGTGATCCAGCAGGCCGGCGAGCTTGGCTTCGGCGCGATCTACGTCTCGGAAGAAAGCGGCGGGATCGCGCTCGGTCGGCTCGAGGCGGCGCTGATCATGGAAGCGATGGCCTATGGCTGCCCCGCGACCAGCGCCTATATCTCGATCCACAACATGGCGGCGTGGATGATCGACCGCTTCGGCGGCGACGCGGTCAAGGCGAAATTCCTGCCCGAACTGGTGACGATGGAGAAGATCGCCAGCTACGCGCTGACCGAGCCGGGCAGCGGTTCGGACGCCGCCGCGCTCAAGACCAGCGCGGTCAAGGACGGCGATCACTACGTCCTCAACGGTACCAAGCAGTTCATCTCGGGTAGCGGCTACAACGACGTCTATGTCGTGATGGCGCGCACCGGCGACCACAAGTCGAAGGGCATTTCGTGCTTCGTGGTCGAGAAGGGCACCGAGGGTCTTTCGCACGGCGCGCCCGAGAAGAAGCTCGGCTGGAACGCCAGCCCGACCGCGCAGCTGATCTTCGAGGATTGCCGCGTGCCGGCCGAAAACCTCGTCGGCGCAGAAGGCGACGGGTTCCGGTTCGCGATGGCGGGTCTCGACGGCGGGCGGCTCAATATCGGTGCCTGTTCGCTCGGCGGGGCGCAGCGCTGCCTCGACGAGGCGGTCGCCTACACCAAGGACCGCCAGCAATTCGGCCAGCCGATCGCCGATTTCCAGAACACGCAGTTCATGCTCGCCGACATGGCGACCGAGCTCGAGGCGGCGCGCGCGCTGCTCTATCTCGCCGCCGCCAAGGTGACCGAGAACGCGCCCGACAAGACGCGCTTCTCCGCTATGGCCAAGCGGCTCGCGACCGATAGCGGCAGCAACGTAGTGAACAACGCGCTCCAGCTGTTCGGCGGATACGGCTACCTCAAGGATTACCCGATCGAACGCTTCTGGCGCGACCTGCGCGTGCATTCGATCCTCGAAGGAACAAACCAGGTCATGCGAATGATCGTCGGAAGGGACATGCTCCGCCAGTGACCGAAGAAGCGAATACCGAACGGACTGAAGACGTCCTCACCCACACGCACGATCGCGTGGGCCATCTATCCCTGAACCGCCCCAAGGCACTGCATGCGCTGACACTCGACATGTGCCACGCGATGAGCGCGGCGCTGAGCGAATGGGCGGCGCAGGATGCGGTCGAGGCGGTGATTGTCGACCATGCCGAAGGGCGCGGCTTTTGCGCCGGCGGCGACATCGCCTTCCTGCGCAATTCGGCGCTGCACGACGGCGGCGAGAGCGGGCGCAAGTTCTTCCACGACGAGTACCAGCTCAACCACCAGCTCTTCACCTACGACAAGCCGGTGGTCGCCTTCATGGACGGGATCACGATGGGCGGCGGCGTCGGCATCTCGCAGCCCGCCAAGTATCGCGTCGCGACCGAACACACCCGCTTCGCGATGCCCGAAAGCGGGATCGGCCTGTTCCCCGATGTCGGCGGCGGCTGGTACCTCTCGCGCCTCGGCGGCCGGATGGGCCAGTTCCTCGCGCTCACCGGCGCAAAGCTCGATGGCGCGGACTGCCTGTGGGTCGGGATTGCGACGCACTACCTGCCGAGCGAGAAACTCGCCGAGGCGAAGGCGCGCATCATCGAGCATCCCGACCGCATCGGCGGAATCCTCTCGGACCTCTCCGAAACCCCGCCCAAGGCGAAGATCGAGGAGCAGGCCGAGCGCGTCGCCTGGCATTTCAAGTCCGACTCGCTCGAAGAGATCATGGCGAGCCTGGAAACCGACGACAGCGAATGGGCGGCGAAGGAACTCGCCACGCTGAGGACCAAGAGCCCGCAGACCTGCAAGGTCGCGTTGCGCCAGCTCGCCGAGGCGGCCGAGTTCGAGGATTTCGCCGACAACATGCGCAACGAATACCGCATAGCGAGCCGCGTGATCACGCGCCCCGACTTTGCCGAAGGGGTGCGGGCAGTGATCGTCGACAAGTCGAACGATCCCAAGTGGGATCCGGCGACGCCCGAAGGCGTGACCGACGAATTGCTCGACAGCATCTTCGCGCCGCTCCCCGAAGGCGAGGAGTGGCAGCCGCTCTGATCTTCGTCATCCCCGCGCAGGCGGGGATCGAGAGCGGCGACGCACGAATTTTCCCTGGATTCCCGCCTGCGCGGGAATGACGAGTTTGGAGAGACCATGTCCTACGAAACCATCACCGTCGAACAGCGCGACAATGTCACGCTCGTGACGCTCAACCGCCCGCAGGCGCTCAACGCGCTCAATTCGCAGGTCCTCGAGGACCTCGTCGAGGCCTTCGCCGCGTTCGAGGCCGACGACAGCCAGGGCTGCCTCGTGCTCACCGGCGCGGGCGAAAAGGCCTTTGCCGCAGGCGCGGACATCAAGGAGATGGCCGACAAGCCCGCGGCGGATTTCTACAACGAGGATTTCTTCGCCCGCTGGACCAGCCATCTCGTCAAGGCGACGCGCAAGCCGTGGATCGCCGCGGTCAACGGCTTCGCGTTGGGCGGCGGGTGCGAGCTCGCGATGATGGCGGACTTCATCCTTGCCAGCGACAAGGCCAAGTTCGGCCAGCCCGAGATCAAGCTCGGCGTCGCGCCGGGCATGGGCGGTTCGCAGCGCCTGACCCGCGCGGTCGGCAAGGCCAAGGCGATGGAAATGTGCCTCACCGGCCGGATGATGGACGCCGAGGAAGCCGAACGCAGTGGGCTCGTCGCGCGCGTGGTGCCGCATGACGACCTCGTCGAGGACGCGGTCAAGACCGCCAAGGCTATCGCCGGCATGCCGCCGATGGCGGCCAAGGTGAACAAGGAAATGGTCAACGCCGCCTACGAGACTTTCCTCGACCAGGGCGTTCTCCACGAGCGCCGCCTGTTCCAGATCCTCACCGCGACCGAAGACAAGGTCGAGGGCATGAAGGCCTTCATCGAGAAGCGCGAAGGCGAATGGAAGGGGAAGTAATTACGAAAGGCTTCGGCCTTCTTGTATTCGGTGCCCTGTTCGTCTGGCGCGGCATCGACGGCTGGCGTCATCGCCGCGAAGAGCGCATCACCCTGATCGAAGCTGCGACCCTGAAAATCGGCGGAGAGGATGAGCCGCTGCCGCTCAATCGCTGGGACCGGATGATGGCATATGCCCAACCGGTCCTCATGCTTCTATTCGGCCCGGCAATGATCGTCCTGGGCTTTGCAATTCTATTGGTGTGACTGGAGAGAGACATGAAAATCGCATTCATCGGCCTCGGCAACATGGGCGGCGGCATGGCCGCGAACCTGGTCAAGGCGGGGCACGAGGTGCGCGCCTTCGACCTGTCCGAGGACGCGCTCAAATCCGCCAAGGATAGCGGCTGCGACACCTTCACCGCCGCCAAGGATGCGGTCGGAGGTGTCGAGGCGGTGGTCTCGATGCTGCCCAACGGGCAAATCGTGAAATCGGTCTATGAGAACGACGTGATCGGCCACGCGCCCGACGGCGCGGTGCTGCTCGATTGCTCGACGATCGACGTCGCCACCGCGCGCGAGGTCATCTCGGCTGCCGAAGAGGCGGGCTACGACATGGTCGATGCGCCGGTCTCGGGCGGGATTGCGGCTGCAGCGGGCGGCACGCTGACCTTCATGGTCGGCGGCACCGACAAGGCATTCGATCGCGCCAAGCCCATCCTCGAGGCGATGGGCAAGGCGGTGATCCATGCCGGCGATGCGGGCAACGGCCAGGCGGCCAAGATCTGCAACAACATGCTGCTCGCGATTCAGATGATCGGCACCTGCGAAGCGTTCGGGATGGCCGAGAAGCTCGGCCTCGACCCGCAGACCTTCTACGACATTTCCTCGGTCAGCTCGGGCCAGTGCTGGTCGATGACCTCCTATTGCCCGGTTCCCGGCGTCGGCCCCAAGAGCCCCGCCGACAACGAGTACAAGGGCGGCTTCGCGACTGCGCTGATGCTCAAGGATCTGAAGCTCGCGATGGAAGCGGCGCAGACCGCCGATGCGGGCACGCCGCTCGGCCAGCACGCCAAGGAACTGTACGAGAAATTCGCCGACGAGCACGGTTCGCTCGATTTCTCGGCAATCGGTCGCTCGCTCTAGGGGGGGGAAGGGGCCGCTAGCTGATCTGGCGGTCCTGGCCTTCCCAATAGGGCGCGCGGAGTTCGCGGCGCAGCACCTTGCCGGAAGGGTTGCGGGGTAGTGCGTCGACGAAATCGACCGATTTGGGGCATTTGAAGCCCGCGATCCGTTCGCGGGCATGGGCGATGACATCGGCCTCGCTCACATCCGATCCGGGCTTGCGCACCACGCAGGCCTTCACCGCCTCGCCCCATTTTTCATCCGGTACGCCGAACACCGCCACGTCGGCCACGCCCTCGCAGCCGAACACGGCGTTCTCGACCTCGGCCGGGTAGACGTTCTCGCCCCCGGTCACGATCATGTCCTTGATCCGGTCGAACAGGTAATAATAGCCGTCCTCGTCGACATAACCGGCGTCGCCGGTGCGGAACCAGCCCTCGGCATCGACCGCCTCGGCGGTGGCATCGGGGCGGTTCCAGTACTCGGTGAGGTTGGCGGAGGAGCGGATCGCGATCTCGCCGATCCCGCGCGTTTCGACCTCCTCGCCGTCCGCGTCGATCACCTTCATCTCGACCCCGTTGATCGGCTGGCCGATGCCGCGCATCCGCTCGTTGCCCTCGACCGAGTGGTCCTCGGGCATCAGCGCGCAGATCGTGCCGGTGGTCTCGGTCAGGCCGTAGACCTGCGCGAAATCGCAGCCGAACACCTTGAGCGCCGCGCGCAGCAGGTCGAGCGGGATCGGCGAGGCACCGTAGCCGACCAGCCTCAGGCTCGAGAAATCGGTCTCCTGCGCCTTGGGGTGCGCGAGCATCACGTGAATCGCGGCGGGGACGAGGAAGGTCTTGGTGACGCGGTGCCGCTCGATCGCATCGAGCGCGGCTCCGGGTTCGAATTCGCGGATCATCGCGCTCTTGATCGCGCCCTTCAATCCGCGGATGCCCGAGGCGATCCCGCCAATATGGAAATTGGGCATGGCGAGCAGCAGGACGTCGTCCTCGTCCCAGATGTCCCACAGGTCCCTTTTCTCGGGCGAATAGTCGAAATCGGCGCGCAGCAGCGCCTTGCTCGAGAGCACGACGCCCTTGGGAAAGCCGGTCGTGCCCGAGGTGTAGAGCTGCAGCGCGGCATCGTCGGGCGCGCGGGTGACGCCCGGTTCGCTGTCCGATTGCTCGTCGCGCCAGTCGTCGTAGCAGACGAAGGCCTCGCCGCACTCCTGCAGGCAGATGATGTATTCGAGACCCGGAAGGCTGCCGCGCAATTCGGCGGCGACCTGGACGTAGGCGGCGTCGACGAACAGCACGCGCGCGGCGCAATCGCGCAGGATCCACTCGATCTCTGGCGGGGCCAGCCGCCAGTTGATCGGAGTGACCACCGCCCCGGCGCGCGCGGCGCCGATCACCGTCTCGTAGAATTCGATCGTGTTGCGACCGAGAAAGGCTACGCGCTCGTCCGCGCCAATGCCGATATCGCGCAAGCCATTGGCGACCTGCGCGGTGTGGCGCGCGAATTGGTCGAAGGTCAGGTCGGTGCCGTCGCAATGGAAGGCGATGCGATCGGGAAAATCGCGCTGGTTGAAAATGGCGAGGTCCGCGAGGGTGCGGAAGGAGGCCGGGTCGGGCATCCGCCAATCATTCATTGCGCCGATATCCCCCCGTCGAGCTTCAGTTCCGCCCCGGTCATGAATTTGCTCTCGTCGCTCGCGAGGTAGAGCACGCCGTTGGCGATGTCGTCGGGCTCGCCCACCCGGCCGAGCGGGATCTGCCGCGCGAGCTTGTCCATGATCACGGCCTTCTCGCGCCCGGTATTGCGCACGATGCCGTCGAGGATCGGGGTGTCGACGAAGGTCGGGTGGACCGAGTTGCAGCGGATGTTCCAGCCCTTCTTGGCGCAGTGCAGCGCGATCGACTTGGACAGCATCCACACCGCCGCCTTGCTGGCATTGTAGGCAGGCATCGTCTCGCTCGCGATCAGGCCCGCGATCGAGGAGATGTTGACGATCGAACCGGGCTGGTGGTCGGCCATCAGGGGGAGGGCGCGCTGGCAGCCGAGGAATATGCTGTCGACATTGACCGCGAAGCCGCGCCGCCAGTCTTCCAGCGTGCAGGTTTCGATATCGCCGCGAATGCCGATCCCGGCATTGTTGACGAGCACCGACAGCCCGCCGAGCTTGTCCTTCACGAAGTCGATCACGCGGTCCCAGTCTTCGGGATCGGCGACGTCGTGGCCGATCGCGTAGGCCTTGTCCTCGCCATGTTCCGCGCAGATCGCGGCGGCAGTATCCTGCGCGCCTTGCTCGTTGAGATCGGACAGCACGATCCGCGCGCCTTCTTCGACCAGGCGGCGGCCGGTCGCGGCGCCGAGGCCCTGCGCGCCGCCGGTTACGAGGGCGAGTTTTCCTTCGACACGACCGGCCATGCGCTCTCCCGTTTTGGCCCGGGGCTTCAGCCCCTTGTTAATCGCTCGCTTAACAGGAGTGTGATGCGCGAGTCGATACCCATTCCTTCGGCGCGCTTCGCGGCGATGAAATCCTCGATTCGCTCGAGCGGGACGCGGTGGACGGTGATGTCCTCGCTGTCGGTGCCGCCGCCTTCGCCCACCTTCGTCAGGCCGGACGCCTTCACCAGCGTGAAGCTTTCGCTGACCATGCCAGGCGAGGAATAGAATTCGCCGCAATCCTCTAGGCGTTCGGCGCGATAGCCGGTCTCTTCCTCGAGCTCACGCCCGGCGGCCTTGAGCGGGTCCTCGTCCTCCTCGCCGTCGTCGTCGCCGATCAGCCCCGCGGGATATTCGATGCAGCGTTTGCCGAGCGGCACGCGGTACTGCTCGACCAGCAGGACGTGCCCGTCCTCCACCGCGACGATCACCGCCGCGCGGATGCCGCGCGCGCGACCGACATATTCCCACCGCCCGCGTTTCTTCGCGGTGATGTAATCGCCGGCCCAGACGGTTTCCTCGGGACAGTCGGCGTCGGTACCGCTCACACCTCGATCAACCGGTCGGGCAGCTCGTTCTGGTCGTCTTCCGCGCGGGGGAAGTTTTCGGACAGCACCTTGCCGACATCGCGCACACCGGCAGCGAGGCCGTCGGCGATGTGGCCTTCGCGGATATGCACCAACATGTCCTCCATCGCCTCGCCCCAGACCTCGGCCGATACGATCTCGGCAATCGGCTGGTCGGCGACGATCTCGGCGCGGTGTTCCTTCATCGAGAGATAGAGCAGAACGCCGGTGCGGCCATGGGTGCGGCGTTCGGCGCCGACCTTGAAATGTTCGATCGCGCGGTGGTGCACGCGCTTGGTCTTCACCGGGCCGGGGATCAGCGCGTAGGTCAGGCGTTCCCAGCTGAACAATCCCCAGATCGCGAGGAAGAGGACCACGCCGAGGCCTGTCAGCCAGGCGATCACCTCGCCGAAGGTCCAGTCGTGCGTCCAGCCGCCGCGGAACCAGTCGATCGTGTCGAGCAGTGCGTCGGGCACGACGGCAAAGATGCTCATCGCGGTAAAGGCGATCACCGCCGCCCAGACGAGGATCACGTCGGTATAACCGTCCGAGCGATCGGCCAGCACGGTGACGATTTCGCCGCTGGTGGTCAGCTCGGCCGCGGCGACCGCCTCGCTCACCTTCGCATGATCTTCTGCGTTCAGATATTTCATCTACAGCCCCGCTTACCAGCCACCTGAGGCGCCGCCGCCGCCGAAGCCGCCGCCACCGCCGCCGAACCCGCCGAAGCCACCGCCCCCGCTACCGCCCCAACCGGACGAGCCGCTGTCGGACAGGCCGCGCGCGACCGCCTTGCCGGCTTCCCACAGAATGATGTCGCCGACCACGCTGCCGACGCCGCCGCGGCGATAGCGGCGGCCGCGCCCGCGCGAGAACATCGGCAGGATGAAGAACAAAAAGATGAAGACGAACCAGATGATCGTGCCGATCGGGAATCCGCCTTCCTCGGCGCGTTGCGTCTCGGCGGCGGCTTCGGCTTCGGCGATCGCGCGGGCATCGGCGGGCGACAGGTCGAGCCGCTCGATGATCTCGTCCACCGCTTGCGTGATCCCGCCGCCGAAATCGCCCGCGCGGAAGGCGGGGCGCATGGTGTTGCGGATGATCCGTCCGGCGCTGATGTCGGTCAGCCGGTCGTCGAGCCCGCGTGCGGTCTTGATCGCCATCTTGCGGTCGTCGCGCGCGACGAAAACGAGCACGCCTTCCTCGGTCGTGGCCCCGCCGATATTCCAGAACTCCGCCAGCCCGCGCGAGTAATTGTCGATGTCGGCACCGTCCATCGAGGGTACCGTCGCGACGATCACCGCACGGCCGGTCTGTTCGTTGTAGTCGCGCAGGCGCCGATCGAGCGCCGCCTCCTGGTCCGCGGGGATAAGGTCGGCGGCGTCGAGGATCGGACCGTCCGGCGGGGCCGGATAGTCCTGCGCCAGCGCCGGGCTCGCGATAAGCGCGAACACCAGCGCGAAGGCGGCGAGGACACGCGACATGACGTTTAGCTGAAGCAGGATCAGCCCTCGTTACCGAAGTCGACCGTGGGCGCTTCGTCGGCACCCGGCTTGGCGCTGAAGGTCTGCATCGGCTCGGCACCGTGGATCACCTTCGCGCCGACGATGTCGGGGAAGGTGCGGATCGTGGTGTTATAGTCCTGCACCGCCTCGTTGTAGCGGACGCGCGCGGTCTCGATGCGGTTTTCGCTGCCCTCGAGCGCGACCATCAGGTCGCCGAAACGCTGCTGGCTCTGCAACTCGGGATAGCGCTCGACGGTAACCATCAGGCGGCTCAATGCACTGCCGAGCTCGCCCTGCGCGGCTTCGAACTGCTGGAACTTGGCCGGGTCGTCGAGATCGTCGGCGCTGAGCTGGATCGATGTGGCGCGCGAACGGGCCTCGATCACGCCGGTCAGCGTGTCTTCCTCTGCCGCGGCGGCGCCGCGCACGGTCGAGACGAGGTTGGGGATCAGGTCGGCACGGCGCTGGTAGGCGCTTTCGACATTGGCCCAGGCGGCCTTGGCGGCCTCTTCCTTGGTCGGCACCGAGTTGATGCCGCAGGACGCCAGCATGGCGGCACCTGCAGCGATGAGGGCAAAGCGGAAGGACTTCCAGGACATGCGGCAAACTCCCCTAAGAACGACTGTCTTACCTAGATAGCACGGCTAGGCGCGCTTTCAAGCTTTGCACCTCGCTTGTGGCCTCGTGCGGCGCGTGTCAAACGATGTCCCTTAGACAAGAAAGGATAGAGCATGGGCTTGGGGAAGGAATTCAAGAAATTCATCGCGCGCGGCAACGTGATCGACCTCGCGGTGGGCGTGGTCATCGGGGCGGCGTTCGGCAAGATCACGACCTCGCTCGCCGAGGGGATCATCATGCCGCTGATCGGCTGGCTGTTCGGCGATATCGATTTCTCGAACAAGTTCGTCCGGCTAGGTCCGATTCCCGAGGGCTATGATGGCTCGCTGACCAATTACGCCGAGCTTAGGGAGGCCGGCGTGCAGATGATTGGGTATGGCGACCTGATCACGCAGGTGATCAATTTCCTGCTGATCGCATTCGCCGTATTCATGTTGGTTAGGGGCGTGAACCGGGCGATGGACGAGATGCAGGAGCTCGCCCGACAGACCGAGGACAGCGCGAAGAGCCCCGACGTGCCGACCGACCCGCAGCTCGACGTGCTGAAGAAGATTCTGGCTGAATTGAAGAAAGACGAGGCGAGCGCGCCTCCGTCCACTTCACATTAATCTCCGCGCGCCTATATAGGGCCTGCTCGTTTCGGCGGGCTATGACGATAAACTGCGGCGTGCAATAGGCACGGCGGACCCGGGGGCAGTACCCGGCGGCTCCACCATTGCGTCTGCCTCCACCGAGCAAGTGGGCGGGCGCATTGACGGGGCCGAACCAGGATCGACGCGTGTTGAAAGGCGCTGTTTTCGTCCGGGCTGAGTAACCCGTTAAAGGCTCAAAACCAATAAGTGCCAACGATAACGAAGCACTTGCTCTCGCTGCGTAATGTGACGGCCTAACGGCCTGAATTTACAAAGCCAAAAGCGCGGTCGGTCCGACCGGTCAACAGAACGGATACAGGGGTCCGGAGCGTACCTGGCAACAGAAACGCTCCACTTCTATTTTCTTTGGTCCCTCAAACGCCGGGCGCGAGCCATCCGGCTCGCTTGGCTTCGGCCTAACGGCCGGCGTGCGGTCGCACGCGTGCGCGCTATCGCGCGCAAATTCTGGACGGACATTGCGAGATAGCGCCAAGCGGATACGACCAAGACGGTCGTCCGAGGCGCGACTAGCGCGGAGGCAAGGGCGACCGCCCGCCCGCAGGTGCCTTGGAGCGAAGCGGAGAGAATAGCACCGAGGATGGACCCGCGGATGCGGGTCCGTAACCACAAAGACTCTTATCCTCTACGCCCCACCGCCCGCAGCGGTCTCCGCCTCGAGCGTCTTTCGCTCCGCCTGCTCTTTCGTCACGCAATCGAGGATCTTCGCGCCGCCGAGGAACACCGCACCGGTGCAGGCAAGCAGCAGGAGCCAGCCGCCGATGCCCGGATACTGGTCGAGATAGGCCGTGCCGCGTTCGATCGCGCCGAGCGCGAGGGCATAGATGATGACGTATGCCTCGAACTTGGTCTTGATCGTGAACAGGCGTCCGATTTTTCGGAACATGGGTGGCCGAACTCCTTTGCCTGCCGGATGAGCAAGCAGCGTGCCACGTGCGGAATCGCGTGGCTTGCGTGCTTAACGATCCGATAACCGTAAAGTTGCCCGACAGAAGCGGCTTTGTCGAATCCGTCCCGAAATCGAGCAGCCGCACCACAGGCGGTCAGGCCAGTTCGGAGAGCTCCAGCGCATCGAGCAACGCGCGCCGGGCGTCGATCACGCTGCGGGCGAGGCTATCGCTGCCGATATCGGCGGGATCGATCTGCTCGGGCCAGTGCTCTGCGACTACCTGTTCGATCCGTCCGGCCTTGGCCTCGTCGACCATGAAGCGCGGATCGACCGCATCCGGGTCGGCCACCACGCGCAGGCGCAGGCAGGCGGGGCCGCCGCCATTGGCCATCGATTGGCGGACATCGACCGGCAGCACCTGCCGGATCGGCCCGTTCGAGCCGAGCATGGTCTCGACCCACGACCACACGCTTTCGCTCTCGCGGCATTCGCTCGGCACCACCAGGGCCATCCCGCCCTCGGGCAGCGAGACGAGCTGGGCGTTGAACAGATAGGTGCGGATAGCCTCCTCGAGGCTCACCGAGGTTTCGGGCACTTCGACCACCTGCAGCGCGGGGAAGGCGGCGCGGATCGCGTCATAGGCGCCCGCCTGGTCGGCATAGGCGCGCTCGTGCGTGAACAGCACGCGTTCGTTGGCGACCGAGACGACGTCGTTGTGAAACGCGCCCGCGGCGATCGCCTCGGGATTCTGCTCGATGAATACCGCGCGCGCCGGGGCGAGCCCGTGGCTGCGCGCGACGATGCGGCTCGCCTGTTCGTGCTGGCGTGCGGGATAGCGCCCGCCCTGTCGGCCCCAGACGAACACTTCGACGCCGGGGGCGTCGTGGCCTTCGCAGAACCGCATGTGGTTGGCCGCGCCCTCGTCGCCGAAGCTCGGCATCACCGCGTCGTGGACGACGAAGCCCTCGCCGCCGAAGGCCAGGTCGAGCTGGGCCTTGGTGTCCTGCCATTCCTGCGCGCGGTGCGGCATGGTGACGAGGTTGGCGGGGGTCAGGTGGCACTTGCCGTCGCGCGTATCGGGCGCGGGCGAGACCGTCGCCGCATTGGCGGTCCACATCGAGGAGGCGGACCATGCCGCGGCGACCAGCGCCGGCGGGGTGTCTTCGTCGGGCGCGATCGCCTCGAGAAAGGCGCGGTTGGGCCGGGGCAGCGGAAGCAGGAAACCCTGCGCCAGCCCGAGGCCGAGATTGTGCCGCATCTTGGCGACGCCCTGCAGCGCCGCGGCGCGCGGATAGGACGGATCGCCCTTGTGGCTCGCACTCGCGATATTGCCGAGGCTCAGCCCGGCATAATTGTGCGAAGGACCGACGATCCCGTCGAAATTGATTTCCCTGAGGCTCATTCGATCCTCTCCGTCACCGCGCCACGCACCAGGCGGTGTCGCCCGGCTCGACCGCGAGGGTGCGGCAGGTGGTGTGATCGATCGCGACCTTGTCGCCCTCGTGTTCGATCATGCCGTAGCAGCAGCGGAAGTTCGCATTGTGCCCGGTCGCGATCAGCACGCGGTCGCCGATGTCGAGATCGCAGCGCGAAATTTCCATCGGGCGCGTCTCGCGCAGCGTCTTCAACTGGTCGGTGCGGGCGGTGACCGTCGGACCGCCGTCGAAGATGTCGACATAGCCCTCGTAGGCGAAGCCCTCGTTCTCAAGCATGCGCATCGCTGCACGACCCGTCGGGTGCGGCAGCCCGATGACGGCGCGCGCGCTTTCGGGCAGCATCGCGGTGTAGATCGGGCTCTTGGGCATGAGGTCGGCGATGAACTGGTTGCCGTTCAAGGCGTTGAACTCGTCGGCTTCCTGGAAGCTCATGCCGAAGAACTTGCCCGCGAGGCCGTCCCAGAACGGCGACCCGCCGCGATCGTCGATGATCCCGCGCAGTTCGGCGAGGATCTTGTCGCCGAAGCGGTCGCGATGCATCGCGATGAAGAGATAGCGGCTGCGCGCGAGCAACATGCCGAGCCCGCCCGCACGGCTGCTGGGGTGGAGGAACAGGCCGCCCACTTCGCTCGCGCCCTCGAGGTCGGTGACCAGGCTCAGCATCTCGGCGCGGAACGTCCGGTCGAGCTCCTGCGAATGCTGGGTGTGCGTCTGGATCCGGTAGGAATAGAACGGCCATTGCTGGCCCACTTCGGTGAACAGCTGGCTGGTGCCGCGCACCTCGCCGGTCTCGGTATCCTCGAGCACCAGCACGAACAGGTCGTCGTCGGGCCGGTCGGCCTCCTTGGCAAAGCACGCTTCAGAACGCTCTAGCTTCTTGCGCAGCGTGTCGCGATCGGGCGGGAGGTTGGTGAACCCGCCGCCGGTCAGTTTCGCCATCTCGTACATGGCTTCGACATCCTGCGCGGTGGCCGCGCGTATTACGTAACTCAAAACTTTGCTCCGGTGGCAATACGGTGAAGGACGAGCGCGGCGAGCTTCGCGCGCTCTTCGAGACTGGGGACGATCAGGAATTCGTCCGGCGAATGGATCGCGCCGCCGCGCACGCCCATCGTGTCGACCACGGGGACGCCGCAGGCGGCGATATTGTTGCCGTCGCACACCCCGCCGGTCGATTTCCAGCCAATCTCCTGGCCGAGCAGCGCGCCGCACTCCTTGACCAGGTCGAACAGCTTCTGCGCCGGTTCGTCGACCGGCTTGGGCGGGCGGGTGACGCCGCCATGGCGGTGGATCGATACTTCGCGCGCCGCTTCGACCTCCCGCAATACGCCGTCGAGATCGGCATCGAAGCTTTCCATCGCTTGCGTGCTCTTGGGACGGATGTTGAAGCGCAGCACGGCATGGTCAGGGACGACATTGTTGGCCGCGCCGCCTTCGATCTTGGCCGGGTTCACGGTCATCTCGTCATGCGCCATGGCCTCGAGCCGCAACGCGAGGTCGGCAGCGGCGAGCAGGGCGTTTCGGCCCTCGTGCGGGTTGCGCCCGGCATGGGCCGACTTGCCGGTGATGGTGATCGAATAATTGCCGGTCCCGCCGCGTTCGTGCGCCAGCGTTCCGTCGGGCAGCGCGGCGGGTTCGAAGGTCAGCGCGGCGAGTTTGCCCTGCGCCAGCTCGGCGATCAGCGCGCTGGAAGACAGCGAACCGGTCTCCTCGTCCGAATTGATCAGGACATCGTAGCCCAAGGCGCTTGCCTCGGGCGTCGTTTCGAGCGCTTTCGCCGCAGCGAGGATGATCGAGAGGCCGCCCTTCATGTCCGCGACGCCGGGTCCGTTGAGCGTCTCGTCGTCGAGCCATTTCTGGTCCTGGAACGGATGATCCTCGGGAAACACCGTATCCATGTGCCCGGTCAGGATCACGCGGCGGTTGGCGCCGGGGCGTACGCGCAGCACGAGGTGCTTGCCGTGGTCGAGTGCGACCTCCTGCCCGTCGCTCGAAATCGCGGTGACGGGCGCGGGTTCGACCAGTTCGATCTCGCCCGGCAGCGCGCCGAAGGCGGCGGCCAGCGCATCGGCCTGCTCGGCCAGTCCGGCAAGGTTGCGGGTGCCCGAATTGATCGCGCTCCAGGCCTCCACCTGGTCCAGCATGGGGGAGGCGTCGAGCGCGTCGAGCAGGGCTTTTTCGGCATCGGTCAGCGACATGGGCGCCCTGTTAGTCGGCTGCGCCCGGAACGCCAAGCCGCGCCATGCATCTTTACTGTACTTGCCAACGTAACTGCCGACCTCCATAGCGCGGCTGCCCTCCCCAGGCATTTCGTGGTCGCTGGTTAATACACGAAAACAAGGTGACGGATGTCCAACAGGGTTGTGCGTGCCGGTCTGCAGGTTGATGCGGCACTGGCGAAGTTTCTCGAAGACGATGTGCTGATGGTGCTGGGCCGCGATACGGAGCGGTTCTGGGAGGGTTTTGCCGCGCTGCTGGCGGAATTCATGCCGCGCAACGCGCAGCTGCTGCAAACCCGCGAGACGCTGCAGGCCAGCATCGATCGGTGGCACAATGAACGCGCCGGAAAGCCCCACGATCCGCACGTCTATCGCGCGTTTCTCGAGGATATCGGCTATCTCGTTCGCGAGCCCGGCCCGTTCACCATCGGGACCGAAAAAGTCGATGCCGAGATCGCCACCCGCGCGGGCCCGCAGCTGGTCGTACCCGCGCTCAATGCGCGGTTCCTGCTCAATGCCGCCAATGCGCGCTGGGGCAGCCTCTACGACGCGCTCTACGGCACCGATGCGCTCGATGCGCCGCCCGCCAAGAGCAAGCGTTACGATCCCGATCGCGGCGCGGCCGTGATCGCCGCAGCCAAGGAATTCCTCGACGTGACGCTGCCGCTCGAAAGCGGGAGCTGGGCCGAGTTGACCGGCGACCCGGTGCTCAAGGACGGTTCGTGTTTGTGCGGACGGAAGGAAGACGGAAGCTGGGTCTTCCAGCACAACGGCTTGCACATCGTTGTGGTGATTGACCGCAACCACCCGGTCGGACGCAACGATCCGGCGGGGATAGCCGACGTGCGGCTCGAAAGCGCGTTGACCACGATCGTCGACCTCGAGGATTCGGTCGCGGCGGTCGATGCCGAGGACAAGCTCGCAGCCTATCGCAACTGGCAAGGCGTGATCTGCGGAAATCTGACCGCCGAGTTCGAGAAGGGCGGCGAAACCGTGCTGCGCGAGCTCGGCGACGATGTCGAATATCGCGCGACCAACGGCCGGCTGGTGACGATCCAGGGCCGAAGCCTGATGTTCGTGCGCAATGTCGGCCACCTGATGACGAGTGATGCGGTCCTCACAAGCGACGGCGCGGAAGTGCCCGAAGGCGTGCTCGATGCGGTCGTAACGTCTGCGATCGGTGCGCTCGACGTCGAAGGCCACGTCCGCTGGCGCAACTCGATCAAGGGCTCGATCTACATCGTGAAGCCCAAGATGCACGGGCCCGAGGAATGCGCTTTCACCAACGACCTGTTCGATGCGGTCGAGGACCTGCTCGAGCTGGAACGGCACACGATCAAGGTCGGCGTGATGGACGAGGAGCGCCGCACCTCGGCCAACCTTGCCGCGTGCATCCACGCGGTGAAGGATCGGGTGGTGTTCATCAACACCGGCTTTCTCGATCGCACCGGGGACGAAATCCACACCTCGATGCGGGCCGGTGCGATGCTGCGCAAGGCCGAGATCAAGGACAGTACCTGGCTGCAGGCCTATGAGCGGCGCAACGTCGCGATCGGGCTCGCCTGCGGGTTCAAGGGGAAGGCACAGATCGGCAAGGGCATGTGGGCCGCGCCCGACCGGATGAAGGCGATGATGCTGGAGAAGAGCGGTCATCTCGAGGCCGGGGCCAATTGCGCCTGGGTGCCGTCGCCCACCGCGGCGACGCTGCATGCCATCCATTACCACGGCTTCGACGTCGCGCGGCGGCAGGACGAACTGGCGGGCGAGCCGGTGCCGCCGCTGGCGGACCTGCTGACGATCCCGCTCGCGAACGGGGCGAACTGGTCGGACGCGGAAGTCCAGGCCGAACTCGACAACAATGCCCAGGGTATCCTCGGCTATGTCGTGCGCTGGATCGATGCGGGGGTCGGATGCTCCAAAGTGCCCGACATCCACGATATCGGCTTGATGGAGGACCGTGCGACGCTGCGCATCTCGTCGCAGCATATCGCCAACTGGCTCGCTCACGGCGTGGTCAGCAAAGACCAGGTCGATGCCGCGCTCCGGCGCATGGCGGCCAAGGTCGACGCGCAGAATGCGGGCGATCCGGCTTACGTGCCGCTGGTCGGAAACGAGGCTGGCCCGGCGTTCCAGGCCGCGTGCGAGCTGATCTTCGAAGGCGCGACGCAGCCCAACGGCTATACCGAGCCCCTGCTGCACACGTGGCGGAAGCGGGCGAAGGCAGCTTAGTTCGGCATTCCCGCGCAGGCGGGAATGCTGACCAAACTCGCACGGCCCCTCACTCGGTCCCCGCCTGCGCGGGCATGACGACTATTTTTCCAGTTCCTCGTCCAGCAGCGCATCCACTCGCTCCCGATCGGGGAACCCTTCCGCGATCCAGCGCTTCTCGACCGTCTGCATCAGCCGCGCGACGTCGGGCCCGGCCTTGACCCCGCGCTTGACGATTTCGCCGCCCTTCAGGGGGAATTGCGGCGGTTCCCAGCCGCGCAGCTCGACATTGCTTGCACCGAGGATCGCGAGCCGGTCGTTGGCCGTCTCGAGGCCGTAACGGAAGGCGAGGCCGCGCGGGTCTTCGGCATCTTCGGGTTCGCGTGCGGCGGCGAGCCGGAGGCGTTTCTTCTGCGCGTTCGACAGGCGCAGCCGTCCCGCGACCTTGCTTGCGATCTCGGGATCGGGCGGAAGCAATCCGGCCAGACGCCGGATCGGCTCGGGCCGGAGCTCGTTCTGGCGCTCCCACTTCACCACATCCGCCTGTGCGAGGTCGGCCTCGGGCAGGATCACGTCGAGCACCCCGAGTGCGTCCATCCGCGCGAGCGTATCCATCTCGTCGGGTGCGACGAGGATCTGCAGCAGTTCCATCGCGATCCGCTCGCGGCTGATGCCCTTCAGCGTCGGTGCGAGTTCCTCGCAGGCGGCGATCGCTTCGGCGTCGGGCGGTTCGCTTCCGAACCGCGCCTGGAAGCGGAAATAGCGCAGGATCCGCAGGTGATCCTCGCGGATGCGTTCGCGCGCATCGCCGATGAAGCGGACGGTGCGCGTGGCGATGTCGTCGAGCCCGCCGAAATAGTCGTAGACTTCGCCGCTCGCGGGATCGGCGTAAAGCGCGTTGATCGTGAAATCGCGCCGCGCGGCGTCTTCCTTCCAGTTCTCGCTGAAGGCGACGGTGGCGCGGCGTCCATCGGTCGAGACGTCGCGCCGCAGCGTGGTGATCTCGACATTGCCCTCGTCGCGCAGCGCGGTGACCGTGCCGTGATCGATCCCGGTCGGCACGGTGCGGATCCCCGCCGCCTTGCAGCGCGCAATCACTTCGCGCGGCTCCAATGGCGTGGCGCAATCGATATCCTTGACCGGCTGCCCAAGCAGGGTGTCGCGCACCGCTCCGCCGACCCAGCGCGCATTGCCTTCGCCCAGCGCGGCGACGAGTTCGCGCAGGTCCGCGCGGGTGGTCCATTCGGTGTCGGGCAGGGTGGTCATGATTCGACCCATGCCAGTCGCCGCGACAGGTTGACAATGATCGCCGCGGTCACCCCCCAGATATGGAAGCCGTCCCACTCCATCTCGTAATAGGTCCGGTCCGCGCCTTTCCAGAACACCGTGTTGCGCGACCAGTTTGCGCGGTCGAGTAGGACCGAGAGCGGGGTTTCGAACCACGCTTCGACCTCGCCCGGATTGGGCTTGAGTGGCAGGCCCGGCGGCACGACGCCGAGCACCGGGGTGATCTCGAACCCGGTTCCGGTGACGTAGCGATCGGTCGCGCCGACCACGCGGACATGCGCGGGTTCGAGCGCGAGCTCCTCGTGCGCTTCGCGCAGCGCCGCCTCGACCGCGTCTTCGCCCGGATCGATCCGCCCGCCGGGAAACGCGACCTGTCCGGGGTGCTTGCGCATGTCGTCGAGCCGCTTGGTCAGGATCGCGGTCGGCCCGCCCTCGCTGTCGGGGCGCTCGACTACCGGGATCAGCACCGCGGCGGGGCGCGGATCGGGATCGGCGAAACGCTGGTCGTTGAGCAGGTCGGGGAGTTCGACTCCGTGCCCCTCGTCGAACAGGCGCTGGAGGCGGGCGAAGAGCTGGCTCATGCGGGGAGCAGCGAAAAGCGCGCGCCGTTGCTCGAGACGCTCGGGTCGTCGCCATTTGCCAGGGCGATCTCGGCGAGCTGGAGCCAGGTCGAACGGTCGAGCCGCGCGCGCGTGCCGTGGCGCACCGCGACATAGGCGGCGGGCTCCTCCGCCGTTCCCTCGACCGAAAGCGGGTTGTCGGGCCCGGCGATCACGAGGTCGTCGGTGTTGAGCCGGAAGGCGAGCGCGCCGTCCTCGCACTTGACGTCGGTCGCGATGAAACCCGCGTCCTCTACCTCGATGGACAGTTTCTGGTGCGGGGTGACGAGCCAGTGCTGCCCGTCCTCGTCGCGCAGCAGCAGCGAGGCGAAGGCGCGCACCATCGCGGTCCGCTTCACCTCGCCGCCCTGGTGGTACCAGCGTCCGTCCGCCGCAATCCGCATCTCGCTGTCGCCGACATGTTCGGGCTGCCACTGGTCGAGCGGCGGCAGGCCGCGATCGTGCATCGCCTGCGCGACCTCCATCAGCGACATTCCGGCAAGATCGGGGGGAGGGGTGTAGGGCATCGCTGCCCGATTGGCAGATTGGCGCGGGTCCGTCATCCCCGCTGACGCGATCGGGCTAATTCAAATCCGCCTGCCACGGGCCGAGCATACCGTGGCTGGGAAGCACGGCGGGGTTGTCGGTGCGCACGAGCAGCCGGTCTCGCTCGACCGGGCCGGGCGTGTCCCAATTGAGGGTGTGCCGCGCCGAATAGCCGAACTGGCGGTAATAGGGCTCGTCGCCGATCAGCACTTGCGGCGGGGCGTGGCCGCCCAGCGCCTGCGCCAGCGCCGCGAACAGCGCGCGGCCATAGCCTGCGCCCTGGCGCTCGGGCACCACCGCGACCGGGCCCACCATTACCATCGGGCAGGCGCGCCCCTGCGGATCGGTCAGCGCGACCGGCCAGCTCTGCAGCGTCGCGACCAGCAGGTCCTCCTCGTCGAGCGCGGCGAAGCTGAGGCCGGGGAGGGGGGAGAGCCCCTCGCGGATGCGATAGGCGGTGCGCGCATGGCGCTCGTCGCCGAACACCCGGTCGAGCAATTGCTCGACCAGTTCGGGATCGACACTATCGAGCGGGATGATCGACGGCATGGCCGGGCCCGTTACGCCCGCGCACCGGCCAAGTCGAGCAGGATCAGCGCGTCAGCTTGAGCAGCCTGCCGTTCTCGCCGTCCTCGAGCACCCATAGCGCGCCATCGGGACCTTCGACGATCTCGCGCAGCCGCGTGCCCATGTCGTAGCGCGCGACCTCGCTGGCTTCATCGCCGTCGAAGGTCACGTGCACGAGCGCCTTCGACTTGAGGCCCGCGATCAGCAGGTCGCCGTTCCAGCCGGAGAACATGTCGCCATCGACGAAGGTCATGCTGCCCGGCGCGATCACCGGCGTCCAGCCGACCTTCGGCGCCTCGAATTCGGGCCGGGTCGCATGGTCGGGAATCGCGCCGCCATCGTAATGGATGCCGTCCGAGACCACCGGCCAGCCGTAGTTGAGGCCACGCTTGACGAGGTTCAGTTCGTCGCCGCCGCGCGGTCCGTGCTCGACTTCCCACAGCTGTCCGTCGGGCGCGAACTCGAAGCCGAGGATGTTGCGATGGCCCCAGCTCCAGATCTGCGCCGCGCTGCCGCCCTCGTCATACATCGGATTGCCCGGTGCGGCCTTGCCGTCGAGCGTCAGCCGCAGCACCGAGCCGAGATTGTTCGAGGTGTCCTGCGCCGGCTGCATCTTCTGCCGCTCGCCCGAGGCGAGGAACAGGTATCGGCCGTCGGGCGAAAAGGCGATGCGGTGCGAATAGTGGCCGCGACCGGTCACCTTGTCCTGCCGCCAGATCACGTTCAGACCTTGAATCGCGCAGGCATCGGCCTGTTCGCACACCAGCTGGCCGCGCCCGAGCACCGCGCCGCGCGTGTCGCCGGCGCCGGCCTCGGCCCAGGTCAGGTAGATCGTGCGCCGGTCGAGCGCGGCGCTGCTCTCGGACGGCAGGAAGGCGATGTCGCCGAGCCCGCCCTGGCCGCCATAGTCGACCTGCGGCGCGCCGCTGACCGTGATCATGCGCCCGGTCCGCGTATCGACCGCCTCGATCGCGCCGGCCTTCTCGGTGATGAACAGCACCGGCGTGCCGGGCGCGAAGGCTGCCGCCCACGGTTCGTTGAACGTGCCGATCTCGGCGATCGCGAACGGCTCGCCCTGCGCCGGGGCCGAGGCCGCAGGGGTCGATTCCGTCCCGCCATCCCCGGCGGCGGAGCCGCCACAGCTTGCCAGCATGGCGGTGGATAGCGAAAGTGCGAGCGCGTGCGAGAGATAGGTCATGCTGGTTTCAACTCCTCATCCCGGTTTCGGGTCCGAATGTGCCGGGCAGAATGACGGCCGCCTCGTGATCGGGGTCGACGAGGCAGGCCGCGGGCCGCTGGCGGGACCCGTTGTTGCCGCCGCTTGCGTGCTTTGCAAGCCGCGACCCGCCGGGCTCGCCGACAGCAAGGTGCTGTCGCCCGCGAAGCGCGCCGCGCTCGCCGAACCGATCCGCGCGCGCTGCGGCTGGGCACTCGGCGTGGTCGAGGTCGAGGAGATCGACCGGCTCAACATCTTCGGTGCGACCATGCTGGCGATGACGCTCGCGGTCGCGCGGCTGGTCGAGGCGCTGGGGTGCGAGCCGACCGAAGTGCTGGTCGACGGCAACCTCACCCCTGCCGGGCGCACCGCGGACTGGAGCTGGCCCGCGCGCGCGATCGTGAAGGGCGATGCCAAGGAGCCGTGCATCTCGGCCGCCTCGATCCTCGCCAAGGAGCACCGCGATGCCGCGATGCGCGATCTCGCCGCGTGCCATCCTCATTACGGCTGGGAGCGCAATGCCGGCTACGGCACTGCCCAGCATCTCGAGGCCCTGCGCACCCACGGGCCGACCCCGCACCACCGCCGCAGCTTCGCCCCGGTGGCGCAATTGAGCCTGCTCTGAACGCCCCGACGCCAAGCTAGAAACGGTCTGAAGTTCGGCTCCGCAGGTGAGTCAAACGCGCCACACCCCCATATCTGGAGTCGTCGGATTCGCCCGCGACTCAACATCTTGTGCGCTGCTGTTATGACGTCGCCGGTAACCTTTTGTTAACCAAATTGGCCGAGCTTATCGCTGCTTGACGGGGCCCCTTCGGAGCCTCCAATTGCCCCGGCAGCAGGGGGAAGGACGACGATGGGCCAGGTCATGGAAACGAAGGCGCTCGCAGGCGCGAAGCAGCCGAAGCGGAAGCTCAAGCTTTCCGAAGAAGATCGTCGCAAACTATTGCCGTTGGGCAAGATTTTGGACAGCGACTGCATCGAGGCGATGCGTTCGCTGCCCGACGACAGCGTCGACATGGTGTTCGCCGATCCGCCCTACAATCTCCAGCTCGGCGGCGATCTCAATCGCCCCGACGGCAGCCATGTCGATGCGGTGACCGACGATTGGGACCGCTTCGACAGCTTCCGCGCCTACGACGAATTCACCCGCGCCTGGCTGGCCGAGGCGCGCCGCGTATTGAAGCCCAATGGCTCGCTCTGGGTCATCGGCAGCTACCACAACATCTTCCGCGTCGGCGCGACACTGCAGGACCTCGGCTTCTGGATCCTCAACGACATCATTTGGCGCAAGTCGAACCCGATGCCGAACTTCCGCGGCACCCGCTTCACCAACGCGCACGAGACGCTGATCTGGGCGGGGATGGGCGAGAAATCGCGCTACACGTTCAACTATCGCGCGATGAAGACATTGAACGACGAATTGCAGATGCGCAGCGACTGGGTCCTGCCGATCTGCGGCGGGCAGGAACGCCTGAAGGAGAACGGGCACAAGGCTCACCCGACGCAAAAGCCCGAAAGCCTCCTTTACCGCGTCATGCTCGCCACCACCAACAAGGGCGACGTCGTGCTCGACCCGTTCTTCGGCACCGGCACCACCGGCGCGGTCGCCAAGCGCCTGGGCCGCGAATGGATCGGCTGCGAGCGCGAGGCGAAATACCGCCGCGTCGCGACCGCCCGGATCGAGAAGGAACTCCCGCTCGACGAAAGCGCGATCACCACCATGCAGGCCAAGCGCAATGCGCCCCGCGTCGCCTTCGGCGCGCTGGTCGAGGCGGGATTCGTCAAGCCGGGCACGGTCGTGTTCGACAAGAAGCGCCGGTGGGAAGCCACGGTCCGCGCCGACGGCTCGTTGGCCCACGGCAAGCAGGACGGTTCGATCCATGCGCTCGGCGCGAAACTGCAGGACGCCCCCAGCTGCAACGGCTGGACCTTCTGGCACTTCGAGGACGGCGACCAAATCAAGCCGCTCGACGCCGCGCGCGAACTGTACCGGCTCGCGACCGAAGACTGAGGGGAGGTTTGCGATGAAGCTGGCCACGAAATTCGCCGCGTCGTCCGCCATCCCGATGGCGCTCGCGCTCTCGGGCTATGTCGCGCCGGCCGATCCCGCGCTCTACACGATGAGCATGGACCTCACCGACAATGGCGAGACCATCGCCCAGCCCGAACTGCAGGTCCGCGATGGCGAGACGGCAACCGTCCATATCACAAAGCCCGACGGGCGCAGCTATCGCGCCGACGTGACTTTCACTCGCGACGATGCGGGCATGATCGATATGCGTTCGCAGATCGACGCCACCTCGCCTACTTTGGGCGATGTCAGCTTCGCACCCAGGCTGAAGCTCCGGATCGGTGAACCCGTCCGGATCGAATACGGCAACCAAGCCCCCGGGGTGCGTCCCTTGCGGATCGAGATTACGTTAAGCGAAGCGAGCTAAGACCGACGGCTCGATCCACGCGCTGGGCGCGAAGCTGCAAGGCGCCCCCAGTTGCGACGGCTGGACCTTCTGGCACTTTGAGGATGCGGGCGAAATCAAGCCGCTCGACGCGGGGCGGGAGTTGTACAGGCTCGCGACGGAGGATTGAGGCGAACGTCTTCCTGCGCGTCCGCCGTTGCGCCGCCATTGCGCGCGCGATAAGCTTGCCCCCGCGGGGGGCTGCACATGAAACGTACCGGGCGATATCTACCGGATTTCACGCTGGTCGCGGTCGTTCTGGTCGTCAGCGCGTTGGGGTTTTGGGATCTCTTCCTCGGAGCGCAGGCCGATCCACAGCCGCATCACTATGCTCACCTCATAACATCCTTGGGATGGATATTGCTGGTGCTTGCGCAACTGATCGTGATCGCGAAGGGCGATTATGCGCTGCACCGCAGGGTGGGGCTGGCGGTGCTGCTGGTCGGCCCAGTCATCGTGGCGACGGTCGCAACACTCAGCGTCTATTCCGCCAAGAAGGGCGCGGCTTCCGGCGAGGGCGATTTCCTGATCGTGCAGAACGTGATGGTCACGCTGGAACTGGCGTTGCTCATCGTCCTGGCCTTCCTGTTCAAGAAACGCCGGATCCTTCACGGCCACCTGCTGCTGAGCACGCTCATCCTGTTTGGCGGCATCGCGCTGTTTTTCGCGCTGATCGGCTTTGTGCCGCAATTCCGGATCGAGGGGCCGGAAACCTTTTACCGGTTCGGGCTGGCCGCGATGACGGGCCAGTTGGTGTGCCTTTCGGGCGGATTGGCGCTCTTTCTGCTCAAATCGCGCGACCGCTGGCCGTTCCTGCTCGTGGGTGCCTCGTTCTTCGCCAATGAAGGGATCCGCTTGTTGCTGGAACGTTTCGGTCTGATCGATGGACTCACCGCCACCGTAGGTTCGCTCGATCTCGTCATGACCTTCGTCGCCGTCCTGCTGCTGGTCGGGGTGTTGCTAACCGCCACGGTCTTGCCGGTATCGAGGACACGACGGGCGCTCGGGAAAGCGCAGGAGCTGAGCTAGCGCCTCGGCTGCAGCGGCTGGACTTTTTGGCGCTTCGAGGAGGGCGAAGCGGTCAAGCCGCTCGACGCGGCGCGGGAGTTGTACAGGCTCGCGACGGAGGATTGCCCCCTTTCGACACACCGGACTTGATCCGGGGCCCGGGATAACGGTGGGACTAATTGTTTCGTCATCCCCGCGTAGGCGGGGATCCAGCGAGGGGTGGTGCCGGATTGCTCCGGATTCCCGCCTGCGCGGGAATGACGGAGGGAAAAGGGCACTGTCCTACTGCCGCTGGTGACGCTACCAACCGCGCATGTGTGCCCCGAATTACGCCCCGAAGATTCCTTCCCCTGGACAGTGTAACACCTGTAACACGTCGCCCGAATTCAACCACTTGGGTGCGGCATGAGCAATAGCGTCTACATCCGCCCGATCGCGCTCGCAGGTTCGCCGCAGAGCGAGGAGGGGGAGGCGATCCGGCTCGCCGGGGGGATGGTCTATGCCAGCCGCTTTGCGGTGATCGTGCGCGAAGGTGGTAAGGTCGTGTCGCGCGTGCGGTGCGGGGTCGCGGAGATGCCCGAGGTGCTCGGTGCGCTGCCCGACGAACTCGGGGTTGAGGGCGAGGCGCAGTGGGCGAATCTCACGCTTGCGCATCCGCCGCTCGAACTGGGCGCGCGGACCGTCCGCATGGACCAGCCGCAGGTAGTTGGCATCCTCAACGTCACGCCCGACAGCTTCTCCGACGGCGGCGCGTTCATGGACGATCCGGAAGCCATGCGCGAACAGGCCGCGGCGATGTGCGAGGGCGGCGCGGCGATGATCGACATCGGCGGCGAAAGCACGCGGCCGAGCGCCAAGGAAGTGTGGGAGGGCGACGAGATCGCGCGCGTCGTCCCCGCTATCGAGGCGGTGTCCGCGATGGGCGCCGCGATCTCGATCGACACGCGCAAGGTCGGCGTGATGGAGGCGGCGCTGCAGGCGGGCGCGCATGTCGTCAACGACGTCTCGGCGCTGCGCCACGATCCCCGCAGCCTCGCCTTCGTCGCGGATCGCGGCGTGCCGGTGATCCTGATGCACGCGCCGGGCGACGGGCCCAACCCGCACGAGGGCGGCGACTATGCCAATGTCGTGCTCGACGTGTTCGACGCGCTCAAGGAACGGCGCGACGTCGCGCTCGAGGCGGGGATCGCGGCGCGCAACATCCTGCTCGATCCGGGCATCGGCTTCGGCAAGACGCTGGCGGAGAACCTCGCGCTGATCAACGCGCTGCCGCTGTTCCACGCGCTCGGCCACCCGCTGATGCTCGGCGCCAGCCGCAAGCGGATGATCGGCGCGCTTTCGAACGAGGCGCCCGTGCACGAGCGGCTCGGCGGCAGCATCGCGCTGGCGGTGAAGGGGATGGAGGCAGGCTACCAGCTGCTGCGCGTCCACGACGTCGCCGAGACGGTGCAGGCGCGCAATGTCTGGCGCGGGCTGAGGGATGCCGCGCTGACGGACTTCGGAGAGCTGCCGACCTGAAGGCGGGACCTAGAGCGAGTAACCGCCGTCGGTCACATGCACCGTGCCGGTGACGTTGCCTGCGAGGTCGGAGAGGAGGAAGGCGATCTCGCCCGCGATCTCGTCCGCCGTCGCGAAGCGGCCGCGCGGGCTCATCGCGCCCATCGCGGCGATGGTGGCCTCTCGGCCCTGTTCGGCGGCCGACTTGCGGAAGTCCGGCGAGGATTCCCAGATCGCGGTATCGACCCCGCCCGGCGCGATCGCGTTGACGCGGATGCCGTGCGCGGCGTTCTCCGCCGCCGCGATCCGCGCAAGGTGCGCCGCGCCGGCCTTCGAGACGCCGTAGGGCCCGATGCCCGGGACCGGCTTCACCCCGGTGATCGAAGCGGTGATGACGGCGCTGCCGCCGCCCCTGAGCTTCATCGCGCGCAGCGCCGAGCGCAGGGTGAGGAACGCACCGTCGAGGTTGACCGCCATCACCTTGCGCCACTCGGCGAGCTCGAGATCCGCGATCTGTCCGCCGCTGCCGATCCCGGCATTGGCCAGCGCGAGGTCGAGCCGGTGCTCTGCGGCGTCGAACTCGTTCCAGAACGCTTCGTCGGAAACGTCGGCGACGTGACGGTGGACCGTGCAGGCGAGGTCGAGCGCGTCGAGCCCGTCGCCGTCCGGATCGACGAGGTGCAGCGTATCCACGCCGTCGGCAGCGAGGCGGCGGGCGGTGGCGGCGCCGATGCCCGAGGCGGCGCCGGTGACGAGGGCGTGCTTGCCCGAGAAATCGAATGTCATGCCGCTTGGGCTAGGGCTCGCCCGCAGGCTTGTCCATCTCCGCCGACTAGCCGCTCCATTTTGGACCTCGTCCCGGGGCGCGGGCGAACCGTTCCCTTCCGTAAACCGGCGGTCGCCGGAAGAGCCCTTTCGGTCCACCCCGGACTAGCCTCTCCTCGCCCACCCGGCTTGGCCGAGCGATGGTCCGGCGCTTTCCCATCCCGGGGAGGCACGGAAGAGGAGAGGCAAGATGAAACCGCAAATGGCAGAGAAAGACACGCTGTCGCACATCGACTACGGCGAGAAGATCGACGCCGACGATCCGAAGCTGCTCCGCAACCAGGTCTCGGCGACCGACGGGCGGATCGTGATCGTCTCGGCGTTCGGCTGTTCGCTGGTGCTCAACTGGTCGTTCGGCGCCGACGGCGTGCATGTCCAGGTCGTGCTCGAGACGCCGGTCGGCAGCGTGACGATCATCGACACCACGCTCAACGCCAGCAAGCCGAGCATCACGCTGGGCGGAAGCATCGACAGCTTCAAGGCGGAGGCGACGATCACCTTCGACTTCAGCAATCTCGAACTGTCGGGCACGGGCGAGGTCTGCGCGCCGATCGTCGGCTGCAAGAAGGGCAGCTTCTCGATCAAGGTCTGATCGAAAGCGTGTGTCAGGAGCGTTGCACGGCCTGGTCGCGCTGTGCGGCGCTTCGTCGCGTCAGGCGGCGTTGTCGATCCCGAGGTCGGAGAGCTTACGGTAGAGCGTCGAGCGCCCGATCCCGAGGCGGCGGGCAACTTCGGTCATGCGGCCGCGATAATGGCCGATGGCGAGCCGGATCACGTCCGATTCGATGTCCTCGAGCGGGCGCAGGTTGCCGTCGGCCGTGTAGAGCATGACCCCGGCGTGTTCGGAATAATTGGTCGCGCTTTTCTGCGGCTCGGGCAGGACCATGCTCGAGAGTTGCGGGAAGTCCTCGCTGGTCAGCGCGTCGCCTTCGGTGAAGACCGCGGCGCGGAACAGCACGGCCTGCAGCTGGCGAGCGTTGCCGGGCCAGTCGAACGCGGCGAGCAGCGCCAGCGCGCTGTCGGTGATACCGAGCTGTCGCAAGCCCGGCTGTTCGGCGATCTGCGCGAGGAAGTGGCGCGCGAGCGCGGGAATGTCGGTCGCCCGTTCGCGCAGCGGCGGCAATTCGATCCGGGTCGAGGAAATCCGCTCGAACAGGTCCTTGTCGAACAGGCCGGCCTCGACGAGTCCTGCGAGCTTGGTATTCGAACAGGCCAGAACACGTGTATCGATGCGGAAGCCGTAGGTCGCGCCGAGCGGGCGGACGCAGCCGGTCTCGAGCACTTCGGCGAGCCGGACCTGCGAGGCCAGCGGGAGGCGGTCGATCTCGTCGATCACCAACGTGCCGCCGTCGCAATTCTGGAGCGCGCCGGACTGGTTGTCGAAGGCACCGGGGAAGGCGCCCTGCTCATGGCCGAACAGCGCCGAATCGACCGCGCTGGCGGATAGGTCGGCGACGTTGAGCAGCTTGAACGGCGCTTTCGCGCGCGGGCTCGCGCCCTGCATCGCGCGGACCAGCGTTTCCTTGCCAGACCCGCTTTCGCCCTCGATCAGCAAGTGGCCGTGGCCGCGCGCCGCCTTGGCGGCGACTGCGAGTGCGCTGCGAAAGGCGGGCGCGGCGCCGACCATCGCGTCGAAATCGCGACCCGACTTGATCTTCTCGGCGAGGGGAGCGAGCTCGTTCTGGGGGCTGCCGCGGCGGGTCGCCCCGGCGACGGCCTGCATCACCTTTTCGGGACCGACCGGCTTAACGAGGTAATCGGTCGCACCGGCACGCATCGCCTCGACCGCGAGCTGCGGCGAGGTGCTGGCGGTCAGCATCAGGATCGGGAGCGCCGGGCGGCGGCTCTTCATTTCGGCGATGAGGTCGCAGGCCTCTTCGCCCGGGACCGACTGGTCGAGCACGATCGCGGTCAGCTGCATGCCTTCCTGCGTCCCCAGCGTGGCGATCGCCGCCTCGCATTCGTCGACGCAGACCGTGCGCCAGCCGTCGCGGGAGGCGTGGTTCGCCACCGCGCGCGCCTGCGCTGGATCACGATCTATGATCAGCAGGAGCCGTGCTTCGTCCTGTTCCATATCGGGATTCACCCCTCATTCCGTCCCTATCTGGCACGAATTGATAGCGAATAGGTGTAAAGGGGTCATTAACTGAAACCAAGGGCGATCCCCTTGAGCCATTGCGCCTCCCGCGATAGGGAGCGGGGCAAGACAACTTCAAGGGGAACCGCCGACATGGCGAAAGTGGATATGGACAGCGCGACCAAGACCTATGGCGGGTTCATCAACCTGCTCAAATGGTCGGTCCCTGTGATCGCGATCATCACGATGCTCGTCGTCTTCCTGATCGCGGAATAAACCGATCAGTATGGCCGAACCGATTCGCATCGCCATCCTCAAAGAGACCGAGGAGGGCGAGCGGCGGGTCGCTGCCACGCCCGAAACGGTCGGGAAATTCATCAAGCTGGGTGCCGAGGTCGCGGTCGAGCAGGGCGCGGGCGATGGCGCGCGAATGTCCGATGCGGCCTATGCCGAGGCGGGGGCCAAGGTGCTCACCGGCCCGCAGGCGCTCGACGGCGCCGATATCGTGCTCGCCGTGCGCGCGCCCGATCCGGTCGTGCTGGCCGGGGCGAAGCCGGGGGCGTGGATCGTCGCGATGCACGATCCCTACCAGCGCGGCGAGCGGGTCGCGGCCTATGCCAAGGCCGGGTTCGAGGCGCTGGCGATGGAATTCATGCCGCGGATCACCCGCGCGCAATCGATGGACGTGCTCTCGAGCCAGTCGAACCTGTCGGGTTACAAGGCAGTGATCCATTCGGCCGACACGTTCGGGCGCGCCTTCCCGATGATGATGACCGCGGCGGGCACGGTGAGCCCGGCCAAGGTCTTCGTGATGGGCGTCGGCGTCGCAGGGCTGCAGGCGATCGCCACCGCCAAGCGGCTGGGCGCGCAGGTTTCCGCCACCGATGTTCGCTCCGCGACCAAGGAACAGATCGCCTCGCTCGGCGCCAAGCCGATCTTCGTCGAAACGGTCGAGGGGATCGAGGGCGAGGGCTCGGGGGGCTACGCCACCGAGATGAGCGACGAGTACAAGGCCGCGCAGGCCGAGCTCGTGTCTGAGCACATAGCCAAACAGGACATCGTCATCACCACCGCGCTGATCCCTGGGCGTCCCGCGCCCAAGCTGATCAGCGATGAACAGATCGCGAGCATGAAGCCCGGCAGCGTGATCTACGATCTCGCGGTTGTTCAGGGCGGCAACGTCGAGGGCAGCAAGCCCGACGAACCGGTCGAGAAGCACGGCGTTACCATCATCGGCTACTCGAACACCGCCGGGCACCTCGCCGCCGATGCCAGTGCGCTCTATTCGCGCAATCTCTACAATTTCCTCTCGGCCTTCTGGGACGAGGAGGCGGGCAAGCCCGTGCTCGACGAGGAAATCGGCGACGCGGTGCGGCTGACGCAGGGCGGCGCGATCGTCAACGAACGGCTGAGGGGGGCCGAATAATGGACTTCATCAGCATCCTGTCGATCTTCGTGCTGGCGTGTTTCGTCGGCTACTACGTGGTGTGGTCGGTTACGCCCGCGCTGCACACGCCGCTGATGGCGGTGACCAATGCAATTTCCAGCGTGATCATCGTCGGCGCGCTGATCGCGGCGGCCGAAGCGGGCAGCCCCGCGGCCAAGTGGCTGGGGCTGGCGGGCGTGGTGCTGGCGAGCATCAACATCTTCGGCGGCTTCGCGGTCACCGAACGAATGCTCGCGATGTACAAGAAGAAGGAGAAGTGAGCATGCTCACGAAAATCCTTCCTGCTTCGCTTGCTTCCCCAGCCGCGCTGTGGGCCTCTCCGGCCCTTGCCGCGAGCGACAGCGCTTCCACCACCTCGCCCTGGGTCGCGCTCGCCTATCTCGTCGCGGGCGTGTTCTTCATCCTCGCGCTGCGCGGGCTGTCGAGCCCGGCGACCAGCCGCACGGGTAACCGCTTCGGCATGGCGGGGATGCTGATCGCCATCGTCACGACGCTTGTCACCCATTCGGTCGCCAGCCTCGCCGAGATTGGCATCGCGATCGCCATTGGCGGCCTGATCGGCTTCCTGATCGCGCGCCGCATCGCGATGACCGCGATGCCCGAACTGGTCGCGGCGTTCCACAGCCTCGTCGGCCTCGCCGCGGTGCTCGTGGGCTGGGCCGCCTATCTCAATCCGGGCGCGTTCGGCCTGCTCGAAGGCGACGCGATCGGAGCGGTCAGCAAGGTCGAGATGGGGCTCGGTATCGCGATCGGCGCGATCACCTTCTCCGGGTCGGTGATCGCCTTCGCCAAGCTATCCGGACGGATGAGCGGTGCCCCGATCCTCCTGCCCGCGCGCCATGTCATCAATCTCGGCACGCTCGCCGCTATCATCGGCCTGACCGCGATGTTCGCGATGACGACCGGCCCTGAAGAAACGCTGCCGCTGATCGTGGGGCTGACCGTACTCGCCTTCGCGATCGGGTTCCTGCTGATCATTCCGATCGGCGGGGCGGACATGCCGGTCGTGGTCTCGATGCTCAACAGCTATTCGGGCTGGGCCGCGGCGGCGATGGGCTTCACGCTGGGCAACACCGCGATGATCATCACCGGGGCGCTGGTCGGCTCGTCTGGCGCGATCCTCAGCTACATCATGTGCCGCGCGATGAACCGCAGCTTCCTGTCGGTGATCGCGGGCGGCTTCGGCGCCGACGACAGCGCGGCGGGCGGCGGCGAGGCGCGCGAGCAGCGGCCCTACAAGCAGGGCAGCGCCGACGACGCGGCCTTCATGCTCGAACAGGCCGAGAAGGTCATCGTCATCCCCGGCTACGGCATGGCGGTGGCTCAGGCGCAGCATGCCTTGCGCGAGATGACCGATATCCTCGAGGAAAAGGGCGTCGAGGTGAAGTTCGCGATCCACCCGGTCGCGGGCCGCATGCCCGGCCACATGAACGTGCTGCTGGCCGAGGCCAACGTGCCTTACGACAAGGTGTTCGAGCTCGAGGACATCAACAGCGAATTCTCGCAGGCCGACGTCGCCTTCATCATCGGCGCGAACGACGTGGTCAATCCGGCGGCGAAGACCGACAAGTCCTCGCCGATCTACGGCATGCCGGTATTCGACGTGGGTGCTGCCAAGCAGGTCTTCTTCATCAAGCGCAGCATGGGCGGCGTCGGCTATGCCGGCGTCGACAACGACGTGTTCTACATGGACCAGACGATGATGCTGCTGTCCGACGCGAAGAAGATGGTCGAGGAAATCGTCAAGGCGCTGGATTGAGGCCCAGGCCTCCCACGTCGTTATTGCCGCGCAGGCGGGAATCCAGAATAGCTTGGCGCACCATCGCCCTGGATTCCCGCCTTCGCGGGGATGACGATCTTGCGCCTCAGGCCTTGGTCCACACCTGCGTCTTGCAGAACACCGCGACGCAGCCGCGCACGCGCAGTTTCGCGCCCTCGCGCTTGACCTGCGCCCTGAAATACCGCCCGTCCTCGGGCGAATAGCCGCGCCCTTCGAAATCGTCGCCATCGGGGGCGAGGTCCCAGAAGATCCGCAGGCCTTTCAGCTTGCGGTCGCGCTTGTCCGCATCGGGATTCTTCGTGTCGCGCGCGCCGCCCGCCGGTTCGGCCACGAGGAAGCGCTGGATCCGACCGCAGAAGGCATCGCCGCACGGGTAGAGCCGGATTACGCTCTTGCCATCCTCGGTCTTCCAGTCGCCCGCGATCGAGGCTTGCGGGGCTTCGGCAGTGGAGGGGCCAGCGCCAAGGACGGCAAGGGCGAGGGCGGGGGCGGGGGCGGCGAATGCGGCGAAACGGGCAAGCGTCATTAGAATCTCCTTCGCTTGCCTATACGGATGGCAGGAGCAATAAGATGCATTGCAATTGAAAACCTTGGGGAGAGGTTCGTGACCAGATCGCTGTTTGCCGCCATCGCACTGCCCGCGCTCCTCGTCGCCACGCCGGCGCTCGCCGATACGCACATGATCGCGCCGGGCGAGGGCGCGCAGGAACGCCTGCAGGAAGCGCTGATCCTAGCCGAGCCCGGCGACGAGATCGTGCTCGAGCCGGGGCGCTACGCGCTCTCCGACGGGCTCAGCCTCGATGTTGACGGGGTGACGCTGCGCGGCGCGGGAATGCAGGCCTCGGTGCTCGATTTCAGCGGCCAGCAGGGCGCGGGCGAGGGGCTGCTGGTCACCTCGGACAACGTCACCCTGCGCGATTTCGCGGTCGAGAACCCCAAGGGCGACGGGATCAAGTCGAAGGGTGCGGACAATATCGTCTATCACGCGATCCGCGTCACCTGGACCCGCGGGCCCGACGAGAACAATGGCGCTTACGGCATCTACCCGGTCGAGAGCACCGGCGTGCTGGTCGATGCGAGCGAGGTCTCGGGCGCGTCGGATGCCGGCATCTATGTCGGCCAGTCGTCGAAGATCACCGTGCGCAATTCGGTCGCGACCGACAACGTCGCCGGGATCGAGATCGAGAACAGCCGCGACGCGATCGTCGAGGGCAATTTCGTGTCCCGCAACACCGGCGGCATCCTCGTCTTCGACCTGCCGAACCTGCCGGTGATGGGCGGCGGCAACGTGCTGATCCGCAACAACCTGGTGATCGCCAACGACACCGAAAATTTCGCGCCCGCGGGCAATATCGTCGCCAGCGTACGACGCGGCACCGGGGTGATGGTGATGGCGAACGAGAACGTCTGGCTGCAGGATAATCTCATCCGCGGCAACGAGACCGCCGAGGTCATGGTGATCGCCTACCCGCTCTCGTTCGACGATCCGGACTACAATCCCTATCCGCGCGACGTGGTGGTCGCCGACAACGTGCTGGGCGAAGGCGGCACCGATCCCGATATCGAAGGCGGCGAGATGCTTGTCGCCGCGTTCGGCGGCAAACTTCCGCCGATCCTGTGGGACGGCCTCGAGGAGAACGAGGAACGCTTCGCGCTGCTGGTCCATCCCGACCTCACGGGCTGGACGCTCAACCTTCAGCGCCAGGGCCAGCGGATCGAGGAAGCGCAGCCCGGGCCGCTCGATGCGCCCGCATACGGTCAGGGCTGGAGCATCGAGGGCTGGGGCGCCCCGGAAGAACTCGAGGCGCGGCTGAAGTGATCGCGCGCGCCGCCCTGCTGGCCTCGCTGGCGCTGGCGACCGCGGCGGTCGCCGCGCCGCGCACACCCCAGACGGCAATGGCGCCCGTCAGCGACGTCGCGGTGATGGAGGGCATGCCGCGCCTGCTGTCCGAATATGCCTTCTTCACCGACCTGCGCGAGCAGAACCCGACCTGGCAGGTGGTGCCCTATCGCTTGAACACGCCGTTGTGGTCGGACGGGGCGGACAAACTGCGCTTCGCCTACATTCCGGAGGGCACGCAGTTGTCGGCGGACGGAGAGGGCCTGCTCGGCTTCCCCGTCGGCAGCGCGTTGATCAAGACCTTCGCCTTCGGCGAGGGCGACGAACGGCGCCTGATCGAAACGCGGGTGCTGCTTCACCGCGCGGATGGCTGGCTGGCGCTGCCCTATCTGTGGAACGAGGAGCAGACCGACGCGAAGCTGGCGCTGGCCGGGGCGCGGGTCGAGGTCGTGACGCCGCAGGGCGAGGCGATCAGCTACCGCGTGCCGAACAAGAACCAATGCAAGGAATGCCACTCGGTCGACGGCGCGGTGGTGCCGATCGGACCAAAGGCGCGCAACCTGTCGGATCAATGGCTGGCCGGCCGCTACGAAGCCGATACGCTCGATGCCCTGCCGAAGGTCGCAGTCCGCCTGCCGCTGTGGGAAGCGCGGAAGGAGGCCACGCCCGAAGCGGCCGCGCGCGCCTATCTCGACGTCAATTGCGCCCATTGCCACCGCCCCGGCGGATCGGCCTCGAATTCGGGGCTCGACCTGCGCTGGGAGCAGGACGATCCAGTGAAGATCGGCATCCGGAAGCGCCCCGTCGCCGCGGGGCGCGGTTCGGGCGGACTGGCCTTTTCGATCGCGCCGGGCGATCCCGCCGCTTCGATCATCCTCCACCGGATGAAAAGCCTCGAGCCGGGGGTTGCGATGCCCGAACTCGGCAGGTCGACCGTCGACGAGGAAGGCGTTGCCGCCGTGCGCGCGTGGATTGAGGGAATGGACCAATGAAGTGGTTCTGGCGTGTCCTCGGCGCCTTGGCGGCGGTGCTCGTGGTCGCCTTCCTCGTGCTCCGCACGCCCGACACCGATGCGACCGAAATGCGCGCCAAATATGGCGGTGCGCCCTCGCAATTCGTGACCCTCGAGAACGACATGACCGTCCACCTGCGCGACGAAGGCCCGCGCGATGCGCCCGCGATCGTGCTGCTCCACGGCTCGAATGCGGACCTGCACACCTGGCAGGCATGGGTCGACGGGCTGCGCGAGGATTATCGCGTGATCCGCTTCGACCAGCGCGGCCACGGCCTGACCGGCCCGGGCGCGCGCGATAGCTATGCGCTCGAGGATTTCGTCGCCGACCTCGACTTGGTCGTCGACGAGCTGGGTCTTGAGCGCTTCGTCCTCGGCGGCAATTCAATGGGCGGCTGGATCGCGGCGGGCTATGCGATGGAACATCCCGGCCGGCTCGACGGGCTGGTCCTCGTCGACGCCGCGGGCGCCCCGGTCGAGCGCGAGGGCGGGGGCAATCTCGCCTTCACGATCGCGCGCATGCCCGTCATCGGCGCCGCCATGAGCCAGCTCCTGCCGCGCTCGCTCGTCGAGCGAAGCCTGTCGCAAAGCGTCTCCAACCAGGCGGTGGTCACGCCCGAAGCGGTCGACCGCTATTGGGAACTCGCGCGCTACCCCGGCAACCGAGCCGCCACCCGCGCGCGTTTCTCGAATGCGCGCATGGCTTTCGATGCGAAGGCTGTTGCCGCGCTCGAGATCCCGACCCTGGTCATCTGGGGCGAGGAGGATGCGCTGATCCCGGTCGCGGCGGCGCGCTGGTACGACGAGCGCCTGCCGCAGAGCACGCTCGCGATCTATCCGGGCATCGGCCATCTGCCGATGGAGGAGACGCCGAAACGCTCGCTTGCCGATCTCAGAACATGGCTAAAAACCGTTTACCCTTCTCCCGCACCAAAGTGATGAAAGAAAGTTTCATCGGTATTCCGTTTTTTATACCCAAACGGCAAATTCGAGGTGGACTCGGCGCAATCAAATTGTGAGATTGGCCGGTGTTGATTTCGATCGACGGGACTGAAACCCTGCGTTCTGCGGGGGCAATTGGAGGGTCTACATGAATACCAAGATTTTACTCGGCCTCGCGGCCGCAACCGGTGCCCTGTGCGCCGCAACCCCGGCCGCCGCACAGGCGATCCCCAACAGCTATATCTGTTCGTTCGACAAGGCGCAGGTGAACAAGGGGCAGGTGCGCGCCGAAGCGGTGCGCTCGGCCAACGCCCAGGGCGGGCAGGTCAAGTTCGTTTACGAACACTCGATCCGTGGGTTCGCCGTGAACATTTCCGCCCAGGGCGCGGCGCGCCTCCAGGCGATGGGCAAGATCAAGAATTGCGAACAGGACCAGGTCGCCAAGATCGTCCTGCAGGGCAGGGGCAAGCCCGGCGGCGGTGGTGGCGGGAGCGATCCGGCCCAGACCACGCCGTGGGGCATCGCCCGCGTCGGGGGACCGGGCGGGACCAGCTCGGCCACCGCCTGGATCATCGATAGCGGGATCGATCTCGACCACCCCGACCTCAATGTCGATGTGTCGCGCTCGGTCAATTACACGCGCGACAAGAGCGCGGACGACCTCAACGGCCACGGCACGCACGTTGCGGGTACGGTCGCCGCGATCGACAACGGCATCGGCGTCGTCGGCGTCGCTCCGGGCACCACCGTCGTCGCGGTCAAGGTACTCGATCGCCGCGGTTCGGGCTCCTATTCGGGCGTCATCGCGGGGATCGACTACGTCGCGGCCAACGGCTCGAATGGCGACGTTGCCAATATGAGCCTCGGCGGCGGTTACAGCGCAGAGCTCAATGCGGCGGTCGAAGCTGCGGCGGCGACCGGGGTCAAGTTCGTGCTCGCGGCCGGCAACGAGAGCACCGATGCGGCGACCAAGTCGCCGGCCTCGGCCAACGGTCCGAACGTCTACACGATCTCGTCCTTCGCCCAGGGCGACAACTGGTCGAGCTTCTCGAACTACGGCAACCCGCCGGTCGACTTCGCGGAACCGGGTTCGGCGATCCTGTCGACCTACAAGGACGGCGGTTACGCCACGCTTTCGGGCACGTCGATGGCGTCTCCGCACGCTGCCGGCATCCTGCTGCTCGGCGGAATTCGCGCTGACGGCACCGTCTCGGGGGACCCGGACGGCAACCCCGATACGATTGGCGTGCGCTGATCGCATCACGTGAATGAGGATTAGGGGCGGCGCGTCGCTGGACGCGCCGCCCCTTTCCTGTCTAGGGCAGCGCAAAATCGCTGGAGGAAAGATTGCGCAAACTCGGATTGATCGGCGGGATGAGCTGGATCTCGACCCGCATGTACTATGAGCAGCTCAATCGCCGGATCCAGAAGGCTCGCGGCACCGAACACAGCGCGCCGCTGCTGATCGAAAGCCTCGATTTCGCGCAGCCGCGTCGTTTCGTGCGCGAAACCAGCTGGCAGGAATTGGCCGATTTCGTCGCCCCATCCGCGAAGCGTCTCGAACAGGCGGGCGCGACCGCGATCCTGATCGCCGCCAATTCGGTGCACCGGGTCTACGACGACATCCAGGCCGCGGTCGACATTCCCGTGATCCACGTCGCCGACGAGATCGCCGATCGCGTCAATGCCGACGATTCCGGGGTCGCCGCGCTGCTCGGCGCGCGCCACGTGATGACCGGCAATTTCTATCGCGATCGCCTGACCGAGCATGGCCTCCAGCTGATCGAGCCAGAGGAAGAGGTCGTCGCCGAGATCGACGAGATCATCGATACCGAGCTCATGCTCGGCAAGGCGACCAAGGATTCGATGCGCGACATGAAGACGATCATCACCAATCTCGAGCGGCGCGGGGCGGAGGCGATCATCCTCGGCTCGACCGAGCTCGAGATGATTGTCGACGTCGATGCCAACATCATGCCGATCTACGACAGCACGGCGATCCATTGCGAGGCCGGGGCGGAGTGGATCCTGGGCGGCTGAGGCTGCGGTGAAACACCTGTCCCATCTCGCGAGCGACCCGGCAGCCACTCGCGGGCGCGAATTCCTTGCCGACGAGAACCTCCAGCGCGGCCCCCGCAGCGTGTTCCAGCGCGACCGCGACCGGATCGTGCATTCGATCGCGTTCCGGCGGCTGCGGCACAAGACGCAGGTCTTCGTCGCGCCCGACGGCGATCACTACCGCGTGCGGCTGACCCACAGCCTCGAGGTTGCGCAGGTCGCGCGCACGATCGCACGCACGCTCGGGCTCGACGAGGATCTGACCGAGGCGCAGAGCCTGGCGCACGATATCGGCCATCCCCCGTTCGGCCATGCCGGCGAGAAGGCCTTGGACGATGCGCTGTTCACCCGCGGCGGATGGGATCACAACGCGCAGACACTGCGCACGCTGATGCGGCTCGAAAGCCCCTATATCGAGCATCCGGGCCTCAACCTGACCTGGGAGTCGCTCGAGGGGCTGGCCAAGCATAACGGGCCGGTGGCCGATCCCGATCCGGCGCTCGCCGCGCTCGACGAGGCCTATCCGCTCGCGCTCGGCGACTGGCCCTCGCTCGAGGCACAGATTGCGGCGATCTCGGACGATATCGCCTACGACAACCACGACATCGACGACGGGTTGCGCGCGGGCTTCCTAGAAATGGACCAGCTGCTCGCGCTCGATTTCGTCGCCGATCGCTGGCGGGCGATCGAGCGGCGCTTCCCGCATGCCTCGGTCGAATTGCGCCAGCGAGAGCTCGTCCGCAGCCAGATCGGCTGGATGGTCAACGACGTGCTCGAGGAAACCCGCAGGCGCTGCGCGGGGATCGACTGCGTCGCCGACGTGCGCGCCGCCGGTCGCCAGCTTGTCGGGTTTTCGGACGAGGTCGCGGCGCAGGAACGCGCGCTCAAATCCTTCATGTACGAGACCGTCTACTACCACCCCGAGCAGCAGGCGGCGGCGCGCACCGCGAAGGGCGTGATCGAGGTGCTATACGAAGCTTATGCCGCCGACCCCTCGCTGATGGCCGAGGGCTGGCGCGACGTGCCCGCGGAGGCCGCCGCACGCGCGCGCCACATCGCCGATTTCATCGCCGGGATGACCGATCGTTATGCCATCGACGCCTATCGCCGAATCACCGGCATTTCGCCCGAAGGATTGCAGAATGTCTGATCCCGTGCGGCTGACTCTGGTCGGTGCGACCGGCCTCGTCGGATCGGAAATGATCGCCGCCGCCGTCGGCCGCTGCGACTATCGGTTCAGCGCGGTGATCCGGCGCGAGGTCGCCTTTCCGCGCGGTGCGCGGATGGAGGCGGTGCTCGCCGATCCCGCCGACTGGCCGAGCGCGATCGCCGCGACCGCGCCGCAGGTCTTCGCCTGCGCGCTCGGCACGACCTGGCGGCAGGCGGGCAAATCTGAAGAGGCGTTCCGCGCGGTCGACGAGCGGCTGGTGCTCGACAGCGCCCGCGCCGCGCGCGCCGCCGGGGCGACGCGCGCCATCGTCGTCTCCTCCACCGGGGCGGACCGGCATGCGAAGAATTTCTACCTCCGGGTGAAGGGCGAGGTCGAGAAGGCGCTGGGCGAAATCGGGTTCGAGCGGCTCGACATCCTGCGTCCCGGGCTGCTCAGGGGCGCGCGCGGCGGCGACCGGCGGACAATGGAACGGCTCGGAATCCTCGCCAGCCCACTCACCGACCTGCTGCTCCACGGCAAGTATCGCCAGTACCGCTCGATCCCCGCGCGCATGGTAGCCGAGGCCATGCTGCAACTGGCCGGCGAGACCGCGCGCGGGCGGCAGGTCCACGACAATGACGCAATCCGCCGTCAGGCCCTGCGCTTTCGCCGGAAATCGTAGTTCCTCGCGATTGACAGCCATCGCGGTCACGGCCAGTGATCGCGCATCGCTGAACCGCGCGGGAGAGTGCTCTCGATTCGGATTCCGGACCGAGAGACGCCGAAGGAGCAACCGCCCCGGAATCTCTCAGGCGCAAGGGACCGCGCGGGGCGCATGCGAACTCTGGAAAGCGCCGCTCACGGGTGGCCACCGAAGGGGTAAGCGCGGGATTTCCCGCGTAATCTCTCAGGTCAAACGACAGAGGGGGCTCTGGAAAGTGCGGGTGCACCCGCGAAGGAGCCTTGCGTGACCGCCGAAGCCGACAATTCCCCCGAAGACGTGATCGAGACCCAGAGCCTGCCACTCGATGCCTGGCATCGCGAACGGGACGCACGGATGGTCGAATTCGCCGGCTATCACATGCCGATCCAGTATGAGGGAATCATCGCCGAACACCTCTGGACGCGCGAGCATGCCGGCCTGTTCGACGTCTCGCATATGGGCCAGCTCAGCGTCAGCGGCGAAGGCGCGGTCGAGGCGCTCGAAGCGATCATGCCGGGCGACTTCGCGATCCTGAAGCCGGGCCGGATGCGCTATTCGATGCTGCTCGACGAGGACGGCGGCGTGCTCGACGACCTGATGGTCACCAACGCCGGCGATCACTACGCGCTGGTCGTCAACGGCGCGTGCAAGTGGGACGATATCGGTTTCCTGCGCGAACACCTACCCGACGAGATCACGCTCACCCATCACGAGGATCAGGCGCTGCTCGCGTTGCAGGGGCCCGAGGCGGCGGTCGCGCTGGCGCGGATCGCCCCGATGATCGACGATCTGAAATTCATGCAGGCCGGCCTCGCCGACTGGAACGGCACGCCGCTGTGGATCAGCCGCTCGGGCTATACCGGCGAAGACGGGTTCGAGATATCTGTCCCCGCAGACAAGGCATGGGCGCTGGCCGAAGCGCTGGTCGCGATGGACGAGGTCAAGCCGATCGGGCTCGGCGCGCGCGACAGCCTGCGCCTCGAAGCCGGGCTCCCGCTTTACGGCCACGACCTCACCACCGACAGCGAACCGGTGAGCGCCGGGCTGACCTTCGCGATCAGCAAGCGTCGCCGCGCCGAAGGGGGCTTCCACGGCGCCGATCGCATCCTGAAACTGCTCGAAAACGGGACCGAAGCCAAGCGCGTCGGGCTCGCGCTCGACGGCCGCCGCGCCGCGCGCGAGGGCGATGCGATCATGGCCGGCGACACGCAGGTCGGCACCGTCACCAGCGGCGGGTTCGCGCCCAGCCTCGGCCATCCGATCGCGATGGGCTATGTCGCCGCCGACCGCGCCGGGACCGGCACCGAACTCGAGGTCGACGTGCGCGGCAAGCGGCTTGCCGCCACGGTCGTCCCAATGCCTTTCGTACCCAACCGCTATTTCCGCTGAGGAGACAGTCAAATGCCCCGTTACTTTACCGAGGATCATGAGTGGATCGACGTTGACGGCGATGTCGGCACCGTCGGTATCACCGACTATGCGCAGAGCCAGCTGGGCGACATCACCTTCGTCGAATTGCCGGAGAAGGGCGATACGCTGAAAAAGGGCGACGCTCCGTGCGTGGTCGATTCGGTGAAGGCCGCCAGCGATGTCTATGCGCCGGTCTCGGGCGAGGTGGTCGAGGTCAATGGCGACCTCGACGGCGAACCCGAACTGGTCAACAACGACGCCGAGGGCGACGGCTGGTTCTTCAAGATCCGCCTCTCCAACGCCGACGAGTTGTCGGGCCTCATGGACGAGGACAAGTATTCGAGCTTCGTCGACAATCTGTGACGAAATTCCCCTCCCGCTGGCGGGAGGGGCAGGGGGTGGGCATGGGCCGCAAGTCCCACCCCGCTGCGACTGAAACCGTTTCGCGGCTCGCGTCTCGCTCCCCTCCCGAAGGCGGGAGGGCAGACTGGGGAAGAAAATGCGTTACCTGCCACTGACCGACGACAACCGCCGCGAGATGCTCGAAGCGATCGGCGCGAGGGAAATCGACGACCTGTTCGTCGACGTGCCCGCCGAAGCGCGGCTTAAGGGCGATATCGAGGGCCTGCCCAAGCAGGCCAGCGAGATGGCGGTCGAAAAGCACATGCGGCGATTGAGCAAGAAGAACCTCGCCGCGAACGACGCGCCGTTCTTCCTCGGCGCGGGAGCCTACCGCCACCATGTCCCGGCGAGCGTCGACCACCTTATCCAGCGCGGCGAGTTCCTGACCGCCTACACGCCCTACCAGCCCGAGATCGCGCAGGGCACGCTGCAGGTATTGTTCGAATTCCAGACGCAGGTCGCGCGGATGTTCGGCACCGACATCGCCAACGCCTCGCTCTACGACGGGTCGACCGCCTGCTGGGAAGCGATCGTGATGGCCGGGCGGATCACGCGCAAATCGCGCGCCGTGCTCGCACATGGCCTTCACCCGCATTACGTCTCGACCGCGCAGACCATGGCGAAGTTCACCAAGGACGAGTTGTTCTCGGGCGCGCCCGATCTCGATGCCGATTGTGACGAGGACGCGATCATCGCCCAGATCGACGACAGGACCTCGTGCGTCGTGGTGCAGTATCCCGACATCCTCGGCCGCATTCCCGACCTCGCAAAGATCGCCGACGCCGCGCACGACAGGGGCGCGCTGCTGGTCGCGGTGGTGACCGAGCCGGTCGCGCTCGGTCTGATCGAAGCGCCCGGCGCGCTGGGCGCGGATATTGTTGTCGGCGAAGGCCAGTCGCTTGGCGTCGGCCTCAACTTCGGCGGACCCTATCTCGGCCTGTTCGGCTGCCGCGAGAAATTCGTCCGCCAGATGCCTGGGCGGCTTTGTGGCGAGACCGTCGACGCCGACGGCAAGCGCGGTTTCGTGCTGACGCTTTCGACCCGCGAGCAGCATATCCGGCGCGAGAAGGCGACTTCGAATATCTGCACCAATTCAGGTCTTTGTGCGCTCGCCTTCAGCATTCACATGACGCTGCTGGGCGGGGCAGGGCTCGAGACGCTGGCGCGCATCAACCACTCGCGTGCGCGGCTCGCGGCGCAGCGGCTGGGCGACGTGAAGGGGGTGCGCGTGCTCAACGACGTCTACTTCAACGAGTTCACCATCGTGCTGCCGTCCGATGCGCGCGAAGTGGTGCGCGAACTGGCCGAACGCGGCGTGCTGGGCGGGGTATCGCTGGGCCGCCTCTATCCCGACGAGGAGGCGCTCGCGAACGGCCTCGTCGTCGCGGTTACCGAAACCTGCACCCCCGAGGACATCGAGACATTCGCCACCACCCTGAGCGCGGTACTCGAAGGAGAAGCGGCATGAACGCGCCCAACGCATCCGGCTGGAAGCCCGCCATGGGCGATGGCAGTGGAGAAGCCGCCCCGACCAGCAGCGGCGACGCCGCGCTGATGCTCGAGGAGAAGCTGATCTTCGAACTCGCGGGCTGCGACACGACCGGCGTCGATTTCGACGAGCAGCCGGGCGAGATCGATCCCGCGCTGGGCCGGTTCGCGCGCAAGCAAAGGGCTCAGCTGCCCGGCCTCAGCGAGCCCGAAACGGTGCGCCACTACACCCGCCTCAGCCGCCAGAACTATGCGATCGACCTCGGTCCTTTCCCGCTCGGCTCGTGCACGATGAAGCACAATCCGCGCCTCAACGAGAAGGTCGCGCGGATGCCCGGCTTCGCCGATGTTCACCCGCTCCAGCCGGTCGACACCGTGCGCGGCGCGTTTGAAGTGATGAACGAGCTCGCGCACTGGCTGATCGAGCTGACCGGGATGCACGGCGTCGCGATGAGCCCCAAGGCCGGTGCGCACGGCGAATTGTGCGGAATCCTCTGCATCCGGGCCGCGCTCGAGGCGCAGGGCGATGCACGCGAGGTGATCCTCGTCCCCGAAAGCGCGCATGGGACCAATCCTGCGACTGCGGCCTTCGCCGGCTACAAGGTCGAGGCAATCCCCGCGACCAAGGAGGGGCGCGTCGACCTCGCCAAGTTGAAGGAACGGCTCGGTCCCGACGTCGCGGGCGTGATGATCACCAATCCGAACACTTGCGGGCTGTTCGAGCGCGACATGAAGGCGATCTCCGACGCGGTGCATGCCGCCGGCGGTTACGTCTATTGCGACGGCGCGAACTTCAACGCGATCGTGGGCAAGGTCCGCCCGGGCGACCTCGGCGTCGACGCGATGCACATCAATTTGCACAAGACCTTCTCGACCCCGCATGGCGGCGGCGGACCGGGCTCCGGGCCGGTTGTGTTGTCCGAGGCGCTGTCCCCCTACGGCCCGCTGCCGTTTACTGCGCGGATGGAGGACGGCACGGTTCACCTGGTCGAGGAAGAGAGCCTCAAGGAATTCGACCACGCCAAGAGCTTCGGCCGGATGGCGGCGTTCCACGGCCAGATGGGCATGTTCACCCGCGCGCTGACTTATATCCTCAGCCACGGCGCGGACGGATTGCGCCAGGTGGCCGAGGATTGCGTGCTCAACGCGAACTACGTGCTGCGCCGGCTCGAGGACACGCTCGACGCGCCCTACGGCGCCAGCGGCCCGTGCATGCACGAGGCGCTGTTCAGCGATGACGGGCTCGCCGAAGGGTTCTCGACGCTCGACATCGCCAAGGGTCTGATCGACGAGGGCTTCCACCCGATGACGGTCTATTTCCCGCTGGTGGTGCACGGTGCGATGCTGGTCGAGCCGACCGAGACCGAGAGCAAGGACGGCCTCGACCGGTTGATCGAGAGCATCCGTCACGTCGCGCAGCGCGCCAAGGACGGCGACGAGGCGCTCCACGGCGCGCCGTATTACGCGCCGCGCCGCCGCCTCGACGAGACGCAGGCCGCGCGCAAGCCGGTGCTGGCATGGCAGGGCGAGCCGGGCGTGCCGCGCATCCCCACTCCCAGCGAAGTCGGGGACCGCTAGGGCATGTGGGACGCGCTCTTCTCGGCGACCAACCTGGTCGCTGTGGCGGGATGGGGCGTCCTGATCCTTGCGCCGCGCACCGAAGCCTTGCGGCGCTTCGTGCTGACGGTGCCGATCGCACTGCTCTGCGCGACCTATGCGGTGTTGCTGCTCGGCCTGTCGTCGGGCTCGTTCGACCCCGAGGGCACCGCGGGCGGCATGTCCGAGCTGTTGGCGAACTATTCGGTCGACGGGATCATGCAACTGTTCCAGTCGCGCGGTGGGGTCGTGGTCGGCTGGACGCATTACCTCGCCTTCGACCTGATGGTCGGCTGGTGGATCGCGGGTGACGCCGATGCGCGCGCCATCCCGCGCTGGTCGCAGGCGGGGATACTGCTCGCGACCCTCATGGCGGGCCCACTCGGCCTCGCGATCTACCTGTTCTACCGCGCGACCAGGCCCGGTATGGAGACCGACGATGCCGCTGGTTGACGACGACAGCCCGCAGGTCCGCTTCCCTCCGCCGCTGATTTACTTCGGCTGCCTGTTGCTCGGGCTGTGGGCGGGCCGCACGCTCGAATGGCCGGTGCTCGTGGGAGCATGGCCCCAAACGCTCGGCTGGGTGCTGGTAGGGCTCGGCAGCGTGCTGATCGGCGCGGCACTCGGCTGGTTCTTTTCGGCCGGGACGAACCCCGAACCGTGGAAGCGCGACAACGCGCTGGTGACCAAGGGGTTCTACCGGATCACGCGCAACCCGATGTATCTGGGCATGGCATTCGCCTCCTTCGGCGTCGCGCTGGTGTTCGGGAGCTTCGGCGCGATGATCGGCACGGTCGTGGCGGTGCTGCTGGTCGACCGTTTCGTGATCACGCGCGAGGAACGCCATCTCGCGCATGTCTTCGGCGAGGATTACGCGGCATATCGCAAGCGCGTGCGGCGCTGGATCTGAGCCGCATGGTGCCGCCCAGTTCTCCCGCCGCCCTCCGCAATCGCGAACCGATTGCCGACATCCTCGCCGACGAACTCCCCGACACCGGCCTGGTGCTCGAAATCGCCAGCGGAAGCGGTGAGCACGCAACCTATTTCGCCGAGCGATTCCCCGCGCTCGAATGGCAGCCGACCGATCGCGACGAGCAAGCGCGGCTGGCAATGCTCGCGCGCTTCGCAGAAGAAGCGCGCGACAACCTTCGCGGTCCGCTCGGGCTCGATGCAGCGCTGGGACAATGGCCGGTCGAAAGCGCCTCCGCTTTGCTCTGCATCAACATGGTCCATATCAGCCCTTGGCCCGCCACGGTCGGACTGTTCGAGGGCGCGGCGAGGGTGCTCGCCGTCGAAGCGCCGCTGATCGTCTACGGACCGTTCTTCGAGGGGCGGACCGAGACAGCTATGTCGAACGTCGAATTCGACCGCAGCCTGCGCAGCCGCGATCCGCGCTGGGGCCTGCGCCCGCGCGAGGATCTCGACAGGCTGGCGGATCGCTCGGGCTTCGATCTGTCGCGGCGCGTCGAAATGCCCGCGAACAACCTGCTGCTGGTCTATCGCAAGCGCGCATGAAAAAGGCCGGCGCAATGGCCGGCCTTCTCGACTGTTATCGAAGCGTGGCGATCAATCGATCGCGTCTTCACCGGCTTCGCCGACCGATTCGATGTCCTGTCCCAACCCCTTGACGGTGTTGCAGGCGGTGGCGCCCAACGTGAGTGCAATGGCGCCCGTGGCGATAAGGAGCTTGCGGATCATGGTATTTCCTTCCTTTGGAGCGAGCGGGTCGCGATGCGAGTCAAACGGAAAGCGCCGATTTAGGTTCCGCCGACGGTCTTGCGCCGAGCGAGGTGGCGTTCACGCAGGACGATGATCGTGCCCGCCGCGATGATCAGCGGCGCGCCCAGCCACAATGCGGGCCCCGGCAGGCGATCCCAGAACAGCCAGCCATAGGTCGTCGCCCAGACCAGCGCGGTATAATCCATCACGATCACCGTCGCAGCCGAGCCGAACCGCAGGCTCGTGGTCAGCAGCAATTGCCCCGCCGCGCCGGTCAGGCCGACGCCGCCGAGCAGGAGCCACCCACTCGCGTCGTGCGCGCTACCGAAGAAGGGCAGGAACAGCGCCAGCAGCGGCAGGGTCAGCATGCAGAACCAGAACACGATGCCCTGCGCGGTCTCGGTGCGGTTCAAATCCTGGATCTGGATCGAGACCAGCGCGATCATGAACGCGCCGCCGAGCCCGATGGCGACCCCGAATGGATCGATCGTCGCATTGCCGGGCTGGGTCACGATCAGGATGCCGGCGAAACCGATCGCGACGGCCGTCCAGCGATAGCGGCCGATTTCCTCCTTGAGGAGCACCATTGCGAGGATCACCGCGAAGATCGGTGCGGTGAAATTGAGTGTCGTCGCCTCGGCCAGCGGCAGCAGCGTGACCGCACCGTAGACCAGTGCCATCCCGGTGATCCCGAATAGCGCGCGCACGAAATGGGCGGAGAAGCGGTTGGGCTTCAGGCTCGCGAGGTCGGCGACGATCAGCGTCCAGCCGAACACGATCGGCAACGTGATCGCCTGTCGCCAGAACACGATTTCGGTGAGGTGGACGCCCGCTTCGCCGGCCAGCTTGACCAGCGCCGACATCGTCGCGAGCACCAGCGCGGCGCAGATGCGGAGAATGACCGCCATGAGCGGGCGAGGGGCGGCGACGGTGGAATCCACGTCGCTGGCCTTAGCGACCACGCAATTCGGTGCAAGCCGGGCCGTTGCTATCGGCTATGCAGCGCCCATATGCGCGCGATGGACTTGAACGAGCTCTGGAGCCACATTCGCTTTGCCAGCCCCGCCACGCATGCGGCGCTGTGGGCGCTCGGGCTGGTGCTGCTCGCGATATTCTCGATCTGGTCGGACAACCGCCGGGTGAAGCGTAGTTCGCCCGATGCGGTCGGCTTCATGCCGTGGACGTTTATCGCGCTGGCGTCGCTGTTCGTTGCCGCGGGCCTCGCGATTGCCGCGGTCAAGGGTTGGAAAGCGGCTTAGAGACAGGCTTCGAGGAACGCCTGGTCGAACCCGAACTGGCGGGCCTTCTCCAGCGTGTAGGGGCGCAGACCGGACGATCGGTATTCGCCCATGATCTTGCCGTCCTCGCTCTCGTCGAGATATTCGAACTTGAACAGTTCCTGCGTCACGATCACGTCGCCTTCCATCCCGATCACCTCGGTGATGTTGGTGGTGCGGCGCGAACCGTCGCGCAGGCGCTTCACCTGCACGATCAAATCGACCGATTCGGCGATCTGGCGGCTGATGGCTTCTTTCGGGATCTTGATGTCGCCCATCAGGATCATGTTTTCCATGCGGCCGAGGCATTCGCGCGGGCTGTTGGCGTGAAGCGTGCACATCGAGCCGTCATGGCCTGTGTTCATCGCGGCGAGGAGGTCGAAACACTCCGCGCCACGAATTTCGCCCAGGATCGTTCTTGACGAGGTCGCCGATCGTGATCGCGCCCTGGCCTTCGAGGTTCGGGGGGCGCGTTTCGAGCGGCAGCCAGTGCGGCTGCTGCAGGCGAAGTTCGGCGGCATCCTCGATCGTCAGCACGCGCTCGCCCGGGTCGATCATCTTTGACAGCGCGTTGAGCATCGTCGTCTTGCCCGAGCCGGTACCGCCCGAGATCACGACGTTCATCCGGCACGCGCCCGCGATCTTCAACGCGGTGCACATCTTCTCGCTCATCGAGCCGAAACCCTTGAGCATGTCGAGCGTGATCGGCTTCTCGGAGAACTTACGAATCGAGAGCGCGGTGCCGCGCAGCGAAAGCGGCGGAACGATCACGTTGACACGGCTGCCGTCCTTGAGACGGGCGTCGGCGAGCGGCGTGGTCTGGTCGACGCGGCGACCGACCTGGTTCACGATCCGCTGGGCGATCTGGAACAGGTGCTGCTCGTCGCGGAAGCGGATCTGCGCGAGCTGCAGCTTGCCGTTCTTTTCGACGTAGGTCTGGTCGGGTCCGTTGACCATGATGTCCGAGACGTCGGGATCGTTGAGCAATTCCTCGAGCGGGCCGAAGCCGAGCAATTCGTCGACGAGGACCTTTTCGAGCGCGAACTGCTCGCGGCGGTTGAGCGTGACCTTGAGCTCGGCGAGCACCTCGAGGATGATCGGCCGGAATTCTTCCGACAGTTCATCCTTGGTCAGCGTGGCCGCCGCCTCGGGGTCGACACGTTCGAGCAGGCGCGGGAGCACCTGTTCCTTGATCTTGTGGACGCTGGCCTCGAAACCGTCCTGCGTCGCGGGCTGGTGGACGCTGTTCGAACGCTGGGCGAGCCGCTCCATCGCATCTCCGCCGCGCGGGTTCGCCGACGCGGGCGCATCACCGTCGGCATTGTCGCTCGGAAGCGGGGGAAACTGTTCGCCGCCGCCCGGTGCGGGCGCGTCTTCGTCGCGCTTGGGCGGGGGAGAGCCGCTCCCCTTCATCGGGCGGGCGACACCGAAGCTCGGGCGTCCGCCACCCGGGCTGCCATTCCCTCCGCTCCTGCGTCCGAAAGCACTCATTCGCTGCCAATCCCGTTCATTGCGGCGGGCGCCCCGCCTCATGTGCGTGCCCTTCTGCAGGGAAATGGTAAATTTTCCGGAAACCTCCCATCGGGCGAAACCTGTGCTGGCCTTTCGAGCGCAGCGCATTAGGGCGCATGCGATGCAACACGACGAACGCACCGGCCTGCTCCTCGCCCTGTTGGGCTTTTCGGTCCTGTCCGCCGGCGACGCGGTGGTTAAGACGATGGCGGGCGACTGGTCTCCTGCGGCGGTCGCGGCCCTGCGTTACACGATCGGCACCGTCGGGCTCGGCGTGCTGCTGTGGTGGCGCGAGGGACGCAAGGGCTTCGCCTATCCGCGGCCGGGCGTGCAACTGATGCGCGGGCTGGGCGTGGGCGGGGCGACGCTTGGCTTCTTCAGTGCGGTGTTCGTGATGCCACTGGCGACCGCGACCGCGATCGTCTTCCTCAGCCCGATCATCACCGCCATTCTCGCGATCATGTTTCTCGGCGAACCGTCGCGGCGAGCGACCTGGGTCGCGGCGATCGCAGGCTTCATCGGCGTGCTGGTACTCCTGCGCCCGGGCTTCTCCGATCTCGGCTGGGCCGCCGCTTTGCCGCTGGTCTCGGCCTTCGGGGTCAGCCTGATGATGCTCGGCAATCGCATGTCGGCCAATCTCGCGAGCCCGCTGGCAATGCAGTTCTCGATCGCGAGCATCGCTGCGGTGTTCCTCGTACTCGCCGCGGCGATCGGTGCCTATAGCGGGGTCGAGGCGCTGGCGGTCGGGTCGCCGGACTGGACGGTGGTGGCGCGTTGCGCGATCGTGGCGCTCACGGCCACCACCGCGCACTGGCTGGTGTTCCTTGGCACCACGCGGGCAGGCGCCGCGACCATCGCGCCGACGACCTATGTCCAGATGATCGTCGCGGTGCTGCTCGGCATGGTCCTGTTCGGCGACGTGCCCGATGCACTCACTTTGCTGGGCGCGGTGATCATCATCGGAGCGGGGCTCTACCTCTGGCGCGAAACCGGTCGCGCGCCGCCGCAGGTCCGCGAATGAGCGAGGCGCTGTCCTGCTGGTTGTGCGAACGGCCGATCGGGAAGCGCCTGCAATGGCACCACACCGTGCCCAAATCGAAAAAGGGCCGCGACACGGTGCCGGTCCATCCGATCTGCCACCGCACGATCCACGCCCATTTCAGCAATGCCGAATTGGCACGTTTCGACGGCGATCGCGCGCCGCTGCTCGAAAACGAGGCGGTGGCGAAATTCCTCCGCTGGATCGCCGACAAGCCGCCCGATTTCCACGCGGTGACGCGGCGTCCGAAACCATAGCAAAAGGGCGGCCCCGCAGGACCGCCCTTTCGTTCGCGTTCGCGAGCGCCGCTCAGCCGCCGTCGCGATCGTCGGCCAGCTGCTGGAGCAGGTAGACGATCTGCATCGCGCGCAGCTTGGCGCGCTGTTCGTTGTCGACGCCGCCCGAATGACCACCCTGCATGTCCTCGTAATACAGGTAATCGTCGCCCTGGGCGGCCATGCGCGCCGCGGCCTTGCGACCGTGGCTGGGATGGGTGCGGTCGTCGGCGGTCGAGGTCACGTAGAATACGCGCGGATAATCCTTTTCCTCGAGCAGCTTCTGGTAGGGCGAATAGCCTTCGATCCATTCGCGCTGTTCGGGGATGCGCGGGTCGCCATATTCGCCGATCCACGAGGCACCGCGGCCGATATACTGATAGCGCAGCATATCGAAGAGCGGGATCTGGACGATCGCGGCATTGAACAGGTCGGGTGCCTGGGTGAAGGCGGTGCCGACCAGCAGGCCGCCTTGGGAGCCACCCTCGACGCCGAGATGTTCGGGGCTGGTGATCCCGCGCGCGACGAGATCGCGGCCCACGGCGATGAAATCGTCCCAGGTGCGCTGCTTGTTCTCGCGGATCGCACTCTGGTGCCAGTCCGGGCCGAACTCGCCGCCGCCGCGGATATTGGCGAGGACATAGGCATTGCCGCGTTCGAGCCACATCTTGCCGGTCGAGTCGAGATAGGAGGGCAGGCGCGGGACCTGGAAGCCGCCATAGCCGCCCATCAGAACCGGCGTGCTGCCGTCCAGCGGCATGTCTTCCGCATGGACCACGAAATAGGGGATCTTGGTCCCGTCCTTGCTGGTCGCTTCGAACTGCTGGATCGTCATGCCGGTCGCGTCGAACCGCGTCGGGCTTTCCTTGACGACTTCGAGGTTCACCCCGTCTTCGGCATAGTAATAGGTGCCGGGCGAGAGGAAGTCGGTCGAGGTGAACATGATCTGGTCGGTCTCGTCCGACGCGGTCGCGACGCCGACGGTCGAATTCGCAGGCAGGTCGATCTCGGTCCAGCCCCAGCCGCCGTCCTCGTAATCGAACTTGAGGACCTTGCCCTTCACGTTGTCGAGGATCGAGACGTACATCGAGCTCTTGGTGTTGGCCCCGCCGCGCTTGGTCTGGCGCTCGCCGGGTGCCCAGACGAGGACCTTCTGCGCACCGTTGGGATCGGCTTTCCATTCCTCGAGGTCGACCGCGACGATCGAATCCGCGGGGAAGGTGACGCCGTCCGATTCCCAATCGACATCGGTGGTGAACAGCATGTGCCCGTCGATGATGCCGTAGGGGCCGGCCTTCTTCGGCAGGTCGAGCTTCAGCCATTCGCCATCGTGCTCGACATAATATTCGCGTTCGTGGAAGGAAATGCCGCGATAGGCCATGCGGCCGTGCACCGTGCCTTCGCCGTCGCGCAGCAGGTAGGCGCCGGCCGAGACGTCGCTCTTTTCGCCGCGGAAGATTTCCTGGGCCTCGTCGATGCTCGTGCCGCGCTTCCACTCACGGGTGGTGAAGGGGTAGAAGCTGTCGGTGACGGTATCATCGCCGAAATCGCGGCTGATCAGCAGCGTGTCCCGGTCGACCCAGCTGGCACCGCCCTGGCTTTCGGGCAGTTCGAACCCGCCCTCGACAAAGTCCAGCGTCTCGAGGTCGAATTCGCGCGCCACGCGGGCATCCTTGCCGCCGTCGGACAGGTAGACCATGCAGCGGGTGCCGTCGGGCGGCAGGCAGCTCATCCCGCCATAGACCCATTCCTTGCCTTCTTCGGCGGCGAGCGCGTCGACGTCGAGGATGGTTTCCCACTCGGGATCGTCGGTGCGCCAGCTCTCGAGCGTCGTGCGGCGGAGCACGCCCTTGGGATTGTCGGCATCCTGCCAGAAATTGACCATCCCGTAATGGGTGAAGCTGACCCCCGGGATGCGGTCCTCGGCGTTGTAGATCGCCAGCGCCTCGGCCTTCAGCTCTTCGAACCGGGGATCGGTCTGCAGTGCGGCGACGGTCTTCTCGTTCTCGGCGCGAACCCAGTCGAGCGCGCGCTCACTACGGGTTTCCTCGAGCCAGATGAAGGGATCGTTTTCTGCTTCGAATTCGGGTTCGACCACGGTGTTGGAATCCTGCGCAGCCAGCGGAGTGGCGGTGATGGTGGCGAGCGCGAGCGAGGCGGCCAGCGCGCGGGTTGATACGAGTTTCATGAGTAAGCGTCCCCTTTCCCGTAAGACAGGCGGGCACAGTGCCATCGGGGGTGGCGAACACAAGTGATTCGACCGAAGCCAGCGCGACGTTCGTCGATTGCGGTCAGTCGCAGGCGTAGACCAAGTGTGGGCGGCGGATACGTCGCGGCTCGTGCAGGTACCCATCCCACACGACACGACAATTCTCTGCCGTGTAATTTTCCACCAACTCGCGGATATCCTGATCGAGCTCGGATCCATAAATCTTGCGTGTGACGATCACTTCCGGACGCGCCCTGATCATCCTGTCCAACTCGTCATAGGTATCGAGATGGCTGACATTGCGCTCGAGGGGGTCGTAGAGGTGGTTGGGGAAGACCAGCGGGCTCATCGGCATCGCGTCGGCGGTCTCGTAGAACAGTGTCGGGCCGAAGAAGACCAATAGTCGGCCATCCTCCAAGTTTGCCTTTATCGCCTCGTTCGCCGCCTCGTACGAGGCCCGGCTATCGCGATAATAGCCCAAGTCGAAGGTCGAACCGAGGATCGAGGCGACCACCACGGTGGCACCGAACAGCACCGGGCCGACCAGGCGCTTGCCGAAGGCAATCGCCACAAGCGGGGTGAGGGGGACCAGCAGCGGAAGCAGGTAGTGGGTGAAGGCATTGGCAATCACCGCGAAACCGAGGAAGGCCGCCACCAGCCACCCGAGCATCAGCCCCCGATAGCGCGCGAAGCCGGGCGCACTGCGCTGGAATACCAGCCCCAGCGCCGCGCAGCCCAGGAAGACGAGGATCAGGCGGAAGATCGCGTAGAGATTGTGGGTCTGCACCGCGAGCCCGAGCGACTGGCGCGCAAGGTTCGAGAGGAACATCGCCTGCCACCATTCTCCGATCCAGCCATGCGCGGCGAACCATGCGGCCAGGGCCGCGGTCGGGGCGAGCCCGATGGCGATGGCGGCGGCACCGGTATTGACGATACCGGCCGCTCCCACACCGTCGCGATGCAGCCGCCACAGTCCGGCGAGGCCGAAGAAGATCGCCTCGAACATCGTCGTCTGCTTGATCGTCAGCGCCAGCGCACACAGCAGCATCGCCGCAAGGTAGCGCCGCATGAACCGCGCGCGGTCGAAATCGAACCACCCGCCGATCACCAGCCATGCCGCGCCCGCGATCAGCAGATTGTAGAACACCGGCCCCTGCCCGCCATAGCCGTCGAGCGGGTGGAGCATGGCAAGATAGGCGATCCCCGCCATGGTCGGGCCCCAGCCGGACATCCACAGTCGGGCTATCCGTGTCAGGATGTACGCCGTGCCCGCGGCGCAGAGCAGCGCGGGGATCTGGTAGGCGAGGACATGATCGGAGAAGGCCGCGAACAGCCAGTACAGCGCGAACAGGCCGAAGGGCTTGCGGTCCCAGATATCGATATAGGGGACGGCGCCGTCATGCATGGCCTGGCCGACCATGAAGTAGAACGATTCGTCGACATGGAGGTTGGGGTCACCGAGGCTCGGGAAACGAAACACGAGCGCGGCGAGCAGGAGGATCAGCGCCTCCTGCCACCTGCCCTGCCATCTCGCTGCTGTCGCGCCGTCGTTCATGCGTTTCCCGCCCCGTCGCCCCGGGATAGCGCAATTGCCCGGCGTTGAAAGTCTCGCCGCCCGATTCTCCGCAGGCGCGCCGGTTCACGAATTGGTGAAACCCGACTGCTATGAGCCCTGTCGCCATGAACGTGCCGCTTCGCAAATTCCTCAACCTGGTTGGCTGGCTTGTCGTGAGCCTTGCGGCGCTCGTGCTGGCATTCTCCGCGTGGATCATCCTTCCTTTTCGGCCGGGACTGGCCGAGGTGCTGACGACGGCCGAAACGCTGCTGCGCGCCCCCTTCGCCGCGACCACCGTGATCGGCGACAGCCGGATCGAACTGGCCGACGAACCTCAGGGCGCGCTGTTCGCGGGCTATCCCAGCGCCACCAGCCGCGATCTCGAACGGCTCAGCGGTGTGGTGTGCGCGATTTCTTCCGCGCGGGTCACAATCGCGCTCGGGATCAACGACACCAAACCCGACGAACTCGATCTCGCGGCGACGCGCGGCGCATTTGATCGCATCGCCGATCAATGTGCGCGGCCCGATCTGCGCTTCGCCGAGGTCTGGCCCGCCGAACCGGACGTCGAGCCTGCGGGCGCGAATTACGACATCGAGGCGGTAGCGGAGATCACCGCCCATCTCCGCGAGCTGGCCGCGCAGGGGAGGGTGCAGCTCATCGCTGCTCCCGACCTACCAAGCGGCTTCACCCACGACGGCGTCCATTTCGTGCCCGGGGTTTCGCGCGACTATGCCCGGATGCTCGCCTTCGGTTCCGCGACGCTGGCCGATTAACCCGAATTCAACCGCGTTCGTGCAATCGGGGGCGATGGAACGCGCACCGTTCATCACGCCCGCCATGTCGATCGTGCTCGACGCCGTCCGCGGCGGCGCGGCGCTGGTCGTGCTGGTCGGTCACATGGTGCAGATGGACATATACACCGGCCCGTTCCCGTTCTCGGACCTGATGCAGCACAATGCGGTGATCGTGTTCTTCGTGCTGTCGGGGCTCGTGATCGCGCATTCGGTTCATGCCCGTCCGGGAACGCTGAAGGACTACGCGATCGCGCGTGCGGCGCGGATCCTCCCGGTCTCGCTGACCGCGCTGGCATTCGGCGCGGTCGTCTATCTCGCAGTAAGCGTACAGGGGCTCGTGCCCAGCGAGGCACCGGCGCCGTATGACGACTTGACCGCCTCGTCGCTCCTCTTGCCGGCCATCTTTCTCAGCGAGAGCGGGGCGGCAGCGGCCGGGCCGGTCTGGAACCCGCCCTACTGGTCGCTGGTCTACGAAGTCTGGTTCTACGCGATCTTCGCTGCGGGGTTTTTCCTGAAGGGAAGGACCCGGATCGCGTTCGTCGTGCTGCTTGGCTTCATTGCGGGTTGGCGGATCCTGCTGATGCTGCCGATCTGGCTGCTCGGCGCAGCTCTCGCGCGCTACCGGCCCAAGCCCGACCTGACCAAGGAGCGTGCCGTCCGGCTCGCGATAGTCGGGGTGGTTGCGATGCTGCTTGCCAGTGAATTCGCGCGGGCAATCACGACCCCGGTCGGACTGTTCCACAAATCGTTCGGCTACGATCTGAAATACTCGCACTATTTCGTGACCGACTATCTGTTCGCGATCGGGATCGCGCTCCTGTTCGTCGCCGCAGGTCCCTTCGCCGATGCAGGGCAGGCGGGGCTCGAGCGGATCAAGCGCCCGATCGACTGGCTCGCGGGCTTTTCCTTCTCGCTCTACATCTTCCACTGGCCGATCATCTCGGCACTCTCGGCCCATGGGATCGGCGTCGGCGACAGCGTGATGGGTTTTGCGGCGCTGGCGGGCGGGGTGGTCGGCACTTGCGCGCTGATCGCCACCGTCACCGAACATCGCAGCCGCGATATCCGGCGCTGGATGACCCGCAAGCTCGAACCGCGCGTGCCGGTCGTGCCAGCCTGAACGAAAAAGGGCGACCACAAGGCCGCCCTTTCAAGAATTCGATGTGAGAACGATCAGCCCTCGACGTGCTCCGCGAGCACCGTCAGGCCCTTGTCGCCGACCTCGGCGAAACCGCCGCGGACTTCGATCTCTTCAGGCGCAGCGCCCTCGGTCTTGTAGACTTGGACCTTGCCGTCGCGGATCGTCGACATGAAGGGCGCGTGGCCTTCGAGCACGCCGAACTCGCCTTCCGCACCGGGAACGACCACCATGTGGACATCTTCGGAGCGGACCAGCTTGGCCGGCGTGACGAGTTCGAAATGCAGGGCCATGTCTTAGGCGTCCTCGGCCAGCTTCTTGGCCTTTTCGACCGCCTGGTCGATCCCGCCGACCATGTAGAAGGCGGCTTCGGGCAGGTGGTCGTATTCGCCGTCGACGACGGCCTTGAACGATTTCACCGTGTCTTCGAGCTGGACGAACTGGCCCGGGATGTTGGTGAACACCTCGGCGACGTGGAACGGCTGCGAGAGGAAGCGCTGGATCTTGCGGGCGCGGGCCACGGTCAGCTTATCTTCTTCGGAAAGCTCGTCCATGCCGAGAATGGCGATGATGTCCTGCAGGCTCTTGTACTTCTGCAGCGTTTCCTGGACCCGGCGCGCGGTGTTGTAGTGCTCTTCGCCGACGATACGCGGTTCGAGTACGCGCGAGGTCGAGTCGAGCGGGTCGACCGCCGGGTAGATGCCCAGCTCCGAAATCGCACGGTTGAGGTTGGTGGTCGCGTCCAAGTGCGCGAACGAGGTCGCGGGCGCGGGGTCGGTAAGGTCGTCCGCAGGGACGTAGATCGCCTGCACCGAGGTGATCGAGCCCTTGGTGGTCGAGGTGATGCGTTCCTGCAGGTTGCCCATGTCGGTCGACAGGGTCGGCTGGTAGCCCACCGCCGACGGAATGCGGCCGAGCAGCGCTGAAACTTCCGAACCCGCCTGCGTGAAGCGGAAGATGTTGTCGACGAAGAACAGGACGTCCTGGCCTTCCTGGTCGCGGAAATATTCGGCCATGGTCAGGCCCGACAGCGCGACGCGGGCACGCGCGCCCGGCGGCTCGTTCATCTGGCCGAACACCAGCGCCACCTTCGAACCCTCGGAGATCGCCTGGCCTTCATCGTTCTTGGCGATGACGCCCGCGTCGAGGAATTCGTGGTAGAGGTCGTTGCCCTCGCGGGTACGCTCACCGACGCCGGCAAAGACGGACACGCCGCCGTGGCCCTTGGCGATGTTGTTGATGAGCTCCTGGATCAGCACGGTCTTGCCGACGCCGGCGCCGCCGAACAGGCCGATCTTGCCGCCCTTGGCGTAGGGGGCGAGGAGGTCGATCACCTTGATGCCCGTGACGAGGATCGCGGCGTCGGTCGACTGGTCGACGAAGGCCGGGGCCTCGGCGTGGATCGGGGCGGTCTGTTCGGCACCGATCGGGCCGAGCTCGTCGATCGGTTCGCCGACGACGTTCATGATGCGGCCGAGCGTCTTCGGACCGACGGGGACCGAGATCTGCGAACCGGTGGCGACGACTTCCTGGCCGCGGGTGAGGCCTTCGGTCGAGTCCATCGCGATCGTGCGGACCTGGTTTTCGCCGAGGTGCTGCGCGACTTCGAGGACCAGCGTCTGGTCGCCGTTCTTGGTTTCGAGTGCCGACAGGATCGCCGGCAGTTCGCCGGGGAACGACACGTCGACGACGGCGCCGATAACCTGGCTGATCGTGCCGTTGGTGGTCTGGTTCATAACGGGAGCGGTGGCCATGTTCGTTTCCTTGAGCCTTGCTTAGAGCGCTTCAGCGCCCGCGATAATTTCGATGAGTTCGGTGGTGATCGCGGCCTGGCGGCTGCGGTTGTACTGGATGGTAAGCTTGTCGATCAGCTCGCCGGCATTGCGCGTGGCGTTGTCCATCGCGGTCATCGACGCGCCCTGTTCGGAAGCTTCGCGTTCGAGCAGCGAGCCGAACAGCTGCGTCTTGATGTAGCGCGGCAGGAGCTCTTCGAGGATCGCTTCCTCGTCGGGCTCGTATTCGACGATCGCCTCGCCGGTGCTCGCCACGTCTTTGGGATCGGCGTCGACTTCGGGAGCCGGGACCGGGATCAGTTGGTCGACCGTCGGGTCCTGCGTCAACGCCGACTGGAAGATCGGATAGACGAGGTGCGCGACGTCGAATTCGCCGTTCTCGAAGCGTTCGAGAAGGTCGTCGGCGATCGCTTCGGCTTCGTCGAAGCCGGGGGTCTTCACGTCGGCGGTGTCGAAGTGCTTCTCGATCCGGTCGGCGTAGTCGCGCTTGATCGGAGCGCGGCCCTTCTTGCCGACGAGATAGAACTGGACGTCCTTGCCTTCGGCCAGCAGCGCGCGCGCCTTGACCTTGGCGGCCTTGACGATGTTCGCGTTCAAGCCCCCGCACAGGCCCTTGTCGGTGTTGACCACGACCAACAGGTGACGCTGGTTGCTGCCGCTACCGGCGAGCAGCTTGGGCGCACCGTCGCCGCTCACCTTCGAAGCGAGCGATGCCATCACGCCCGACAGGCGCTGGGCATACGGGCGCGCGGCTTCGGCACGCTCCTGCGCACGGCGCAGCTTGGCTGCCGCGACCATCTGCTTGGCCTTGGTGATCTTCTGGGTCGACTTGACCGAGTTGATCCGGCCCTTGAGTTCTTTCAGGCTAGCCATTTCGGCTCCCTATCTCGTGTTCTCGCGGGTCTCAGGCGAACTGCTTGGCGAACTTGTCCAGCGCGGCGACGACCTTGTTCTTGGTGTCGTCTTCGAACTTGCCGGTGGTGCGGATCTCTTCCAGCACATCGGCGTGTTCGTTGCGCATGAAGCTGAGCATCGCGCTTTCGTATTCGGTCACGCGGTTCGTATCGACGCTGTCGAGGTAACCGTTGGTGCCTGCGAAGATCGACACGGTCTGCTCTTCGAACGGCATCGGCGAGAACTGCGGCTGCTTGAGCAGCTCGGTCAGGCGCGCACCGCGGTTGAGCAGCTTCTGCGTCGAAGCGTCGAGGTCCGAACCGAACTGCGCGAAGGCGGCCATTTCGCGATACTGCGCGAGGTCGAGCTTCATCGAGCCCGAGACCTTCTTCATCGCCTTGGTCTGGGCGGCACCGCCCACACGCGACACCGACAGGCCGACGTTAATCGCCGGACGGATGCCCTGGTAGAACAGGTCGGTTTCGAGGAAGATCTGGCCGTCGGTGATCGAGATCACGTTGGTCGGGATGTAGGCCGACACGTCGCCCGCCTGCGTTTCGATGATCGGCAGCGCGGTCAGCGAACCGCCGCCTTCGGCCTTGTTCATCTTGGCCGCGCGCTCGAGCAGGCGGCTGTGGAGGTAGAACACGTCGCCCGGATAGGCTTCGCGGCCCGGCGGGCGGCGCAGCAGCAGCGACATCTGGCGGTAGGCGACGGCCTGCTTCGAAAGGTCGTCGTAGACGATGCAGGCGTGCATGCCGTTGTCGCGGAAGAATTCGCCCATCGCGCAGCCGGTATAGGGTGCGAGGTACTGCAGCGGAGCGGGCTCCGAAGCCGTCGCGGCGACGACGATCGAGTATTCCATCGCGCCGTTTTCTTCGAGCGACTTGACGATCTGCGCGACGGTCGAGCGCTTCTGGCCGACGGCGACGTAGATGCAGTAGAGCTTCTTCTTCTCGTCGTCGCCCTGGTGCGCGTCCTTCTGGTTGATGAAGGTGTCGATCGCGACGGCGGACTTGCCGGTCTGGCGGTCGCCGATGATCAGTTCGCGCTGGCCGCGGCCGACGGGAACGAGCGCGTCGATCGCCTTGAGGCCCGACTGCACCGGTTCGGAAACCGATTCGCGCGGGATGATGCCAGGCGCCTTCACTTCGACGCGGCGACGCTCGGTCGATTCGATCGGGCCCTTGCCGTCGATCGGGTTGCCCAGCGCGTCGACCACGCGGCCCAGGAGGCCCTTGCCGACGGGGACGTCGACGATGGTCTGGGTGCGCTTGACGGTGTCGCCTTCCTTGATCTCGGCGTCAGAGCCGAAGATCACCACGCCGACATTGTCGGCTTCGAGGTTCAGCGCCATGCCCTGAACGCCGTTGGCGAATTCGACCATCTCGCCGGCCTGGACCTTGTCGAGGCCGTGGATGCGGGCGATGCCGTCACCGACGTTCAGAACGGTGCCGGTTTCGCTGACTTCGGCTTCGGTGCCGAAATTGGCGATCTGGTCCTTGATGACCTTGGAAATTTCTGCGGCGCGAATGTCCATGACTGTTTAGCCCTTCATGGCTTGAGCAAGAGAGTTGAGGCGGGTGCGGATCGAGCCGTCAATGCGCTTCGATCCGATGGTGACGACGAGCCCGCCGAGGAGGTCGGGGTCGATTCGGGTGTCGAGCTTGACCGTGCGGCCTTCGCGCGCGGTCAGCTTCTTCTGCAGTTCGGCGATCTGCGCGTCGGTCAACGCATGGGCGCTGGTGACTTCGGCCGAGACTTCACCGCGCTGGCCGGCGGCAATCGCGCGAAAGGCGCGGATCATCTCGGGCAGCTTCGACAGGCGGCGGTTTTCCGCCAGCGTGCCGAGGAAGCTCTGCGTCAGCTCCGAAATGCCGAGCAGCGGCGCGATATTGCGCAGCGCTACTTCGGCTTCGCGGCGCGAAACCTTGGGGCTTGTCGTCAGCGAAGCGAATTCGGGCGACTGGTCGAGCGCGGCCTCGATTTTCTCGAGGTCGGTTTCGACCGCGGTCACGGTGCCCGCTTCGGATGCCAGGTCGAACAGCGCGGACGCATAGCGCCCTGCCAGGCTGGCCTTGAGTGCGGCGGAAATCTCCACGCGGTATGGTCCTCTCGGGGCCGGAAAATAAGTGCGACGCCAGGCCGAATCTATCGTGCGGAGGGTGCACCCCGGCAAGGCTGGCGCGCGCCTAGCAACACTCCCGATTCTTTGCAAGACGCTGGCCCGTATCCGGGAAGATCGCACGCCAATTCGCACGATAAATGCGCCAGGATGGATGCCGGCTTTGCGATTCCTGTCGTGCGTCCGGTCAGTCGGCGGCGGCGCTCACTTCGCAGCGATAGACCAGCCGCTCGTTCGGGCGCGCAGGGAGCAGGTCGAGGATCGTCTGCTGGTTCGAGCCGAGTTCGAGCACCTTGTCCTCGCCCGCGTCGCATTTGGGGGCCGAATACTCGCCGCGCGCCTCGCGCGCCTGCTGCATCGTCGACAGCGGGAGAAGATAGCGTTCGGTGAGGAAGATGCCGGTGTCGGGATCGTAGCGGTTAACGGCGACGGTATCGTCCTCGTTGGGCACCAGCACGCGGCTCCACTGGCCGTCGTCGGCACGGGCATACTGGGTGCGTTCGGAGACGCAGCCGTCCTCGGCCCAGGCGAAGGCGAGGTCGCCGCCACCCGAGACGGTCACCCGGCTGCGCGCGGGATCGAGCGTGCAGATGAGATCGCCCGCGACGATCGTCCCGTCCTCGGGCTCTTCGGCCGAGGCTCCGGCCGATTCGGGCAGCATCGCTTCGGCACGCGCCTCGATGTCGGTGATCTCGGGGCGCGAGAACCACGCGAGCAGGCTGCCGAGCACCAGGAAGGCCGACGCGGCACCGGCTCCAATCGCGTATTCGCGCTTCGCCCCCGAAGCGACGAGCCAGGCCGAACCGCCGCCGGCGGCGAAGGCGAGCAGCAGCAGGACCGCGGCGAGCGCCATGCCGTTCTCGCGTTCGGCCATGACTTCGAGCTGCGCGCGGCGCTCGGCGCGGATCATCGCGCGGGTACGCTCGCTCTCGGCGGCGCGGCGCGCGGCATCGCGGCGGCGCTCGGCGGCAGCGGCGCGCTCGGCCTCGTCCTCGTCGAAATCCTCGAGGCTGCGGCAGGGTGCCGAGGAGAGGCGCGGCTGGACGTCGGCCTCGCGCAGGAATTCGAGGACTTCGCGCACCGAGACGGCGAAGAAGAATTCGCTGTCCGAGCCGTCCGACAAGGTACCGAAGCTGTTCACCCCGATCACACGGCCGCAGCCGTCGACCAGCGGGCCGCCACTGTTGCCGCCACCGATCGCGGCGGTGTGGAGGATCGTCTCGAAACGTTTGGACGATCGCCCGCCCGAGACGTTGCCGCGCGTCTTGACCGGCGAGATCGGCGAAATGAGGTCGCCGAAATCCAGCCCCTGCGCGATATCGACATTGGCTGGGTATCCGATCGCGAACACTTCGGCCCCGTCGGGTACCGCGCCGGGAGTGAAGGTCATCGGCACCAGTCGGCCTTCCTCGGTCAGCTTGATCAGCGCGAGGTCGACCCGCGGGGCGAAACGCTGGACGCGGGCGAAGTAGCCGGTCTTGCCCTGGCTCGGGATCACGCCGAGCCGGAGGTCGCTGTCCTCGGCCAGCGGCGCGATCACATGGGCATTGGTCAGCACGAGGTCGCGCGACACGACGATGCCCGAACCGTGGCCGACGATCTCGACCGTGTCGCCATCGTCGGCAACCACGACCACGCGCACCACCGATCGCGCGGCGGCGTTGATATCGGCCTGGTCGGCCTGCGCAGCGGTGGGATGAAGGGCGGTCAGCAGGACCGCGATTGCGAGGATGAGCCGGGTCATGTTGTCGCCTGTCTATGGGGAGCGTCTTTTGACCGCAAGCTTCGGGATGCGCGCTATCCGCCACCGCGCTAGGAAGGAAGCATGAGGATCGACGACGACATTCGCTGGAACGCCGTGCTCCGCCGCGACCGCGCCTTCGACGGACGCTTCGTGACCGGCGTGCTGACCACCGGCATCTACTGCCGCCCGAGCTGCGCGGCGCGGCACCCGGCGCGCGCCAATGTGCGCTTTTTCGCCAGCGGGGCGGAAGCGCGCGGTGCGGGGCTGCGCGCCTGCAAGCGCTGCCTGCCCGACGACGTCACGCGCGACGAGGCGGCGGTCGCGGCGGCGATCGACGAGATCAAGGCCTCCGAGGGCAAGCCGACACTGGGCGAACTCGCGGTGCTGACCGGCTATTCGGCGAGCCATTTCCAGCGCGTGTTCAAGCGCGCGACAGGGCTTTCGCCCTCGGCCTATGCCCGCGCGCTGCGCGAGGAGCGGGCGAAGGATGCGCTGGGCGGCTCGGCGCGGGTTTCCGATGCGATCTACGATGCCGGCTACGAAGCGCCGAGCCGCTTCTACGACGATACGAAAGGGAAACTGGGCATGAGCGCGAGCGAATGGCGCGATGGCGGCAAGGGGCGCACGATCCACTGGACCGTGGTCGACACGAGCCTAGGCGCGATGCTGGTCGCCGCGACCGAAACCGGCGTGTGCTGCCTCAGTTTCGATGAAGGCGAGGACGAATTGCGCGCCCGCTTCCCCAAGGCCGAGCTGGTCGAGGGCGGCACGGAATTCCGCGACCTGTTCGCGCGCGTCACCGAGGCGGTCGAACGCCCCGGGACCGGCACGGACATTCCGATCGACGTGAAGGGCACCGCCTTCCAGCAGCGCGTGTGGCAGGCGCTGTGCGATATCCCGCCGGGCGAGACCCGCAGCTACGGCGAACTCGCCGCAGCGCTCGGCAACCCGAAGGCCAGCCGCGCGGTGGGCGGTGCCAACGGGGCGAACAACATCGCCGTGCTGATCCCCTGCCACCGCGTGATCGCCGCCGATGGCGGGCTCGGGGGCTATGCCTACGGCACCGAGATCAAGGCCGAGCTATTGCGGCGCGAGGCCCGCAGAAAAGCCTAGCTGACGCGGAATTCGACGATCCGGCCGTCATTGCGGAAGACGCAGTAGAATTCGTCGTTGCGGCGATCGCGCGTGTCGATGCGGCCGCGGACCTGCACGTATTCGCGATCGGACTGGCGTGCATCGGTGACCTGGACCCGGCCATAGCGCGACGCCTCGCGCCCGCAGGCCTCGACCGCGGCGCGTTCGAACTGGCTCAGATTGCGGTCGTCGTAGCGGTCGTTGCCGAGCACGGGGTCGAGCAGCCCGCCGAGCCCGGCGCAACCGCCGAGCAGAAGGGTGGCGGCGAGGGTGGCGGGTACAAACGTCTTTTTCATCGGGGCTCTCCTGGGGGAGGGGATGGCACCTATGTGCCGGATGCCTAGACTACGTTAAGGCTATCGCCTTGTTCCGGTTAACCTTTGCAGGCGTGCGGACGGGGCGGGGCGCGGGCCGCCACGAAGGCCGTGCTTGTCAGTCCGCGCGCGCCCAGCCCTCGCGCGCCGGCTCGAGCGTGTCGAGGAACGCCTCGGCGCTGGCGAGATATTCGCGCTGGCGGTCCTCGCCCATCCGGTCCCAGGTCGCGTAGATCCGGCCGATGCGGTGGTTCTTTTCGAGGCGGTCGCGGTGGCGGTCCATGAAGTGCCAGTAGAGCGGGTTGAACGGGCAGGCACCGTCGCCGGTCTTCTTGTTCGGCGAGTAGGCGCAGCCCGAGCAGTAATTGCTCATCTTGTTGATGTAATTGCCGGAGGCCGCATACGGCTTGGAGGCGAGCTTGCCGCCATCGGCGTAGAGGATCATGGCCGCGACATTGGGCAGCTCGACCCATTCGTATGCGTCGGCGTAGACCACCAGGAACCAGTCCTGCACTTCGCGCGGGGAAATCCCGGCGAGCAGCGCGAAATTGCCGAGCACCATCAGCCGCTGGATGTGGTGCGCATGCGCGTTGTCGCGGGTCGAGCGGATACAGTCGGCCATGCAGGCCATGTCGGTCTCGCCGGTCCAGTAGAATTCGGGCAAGCCGCGCTGTGCGTTCAGGGCGTTTGCCTTCTGCAGGTGCGGCATCTGGTGGAAATAGAAGCCGCGCACATATTCACGCCAGCCGATGATCTGGCGGATGAATCCCTCGACCGAATTGAGCGGCGCCTTGCCGTCCCTGTACGCCTGTTCGGCGCGGCGGCAGAGGTCGAGCGGGTCGAGCAGGCCCAGGTTGATGCTGGTCGAGAGCATCGAGTGGAAGAGGTCGTCCTCCCCCGCGACCATCGCGTCCTGGTAGGGACCGAAGCACTCGATCCGCTCGGCGAAGAAGGCGTCGGCGGCCTCTTCCGCTTCGTCGCGGGTGACGGGCCACTCGAACTTTTCCAATGATCCAAAGTGATCGCCGAAACGGTCTTCGGCCAGGGCGATAACTTCCTGCGTGATCGCGTTGGGCTCGAACTTGGGTCGCTCGGGCGCGGCGAGGCCCTCTTTCGGCGGCTTGCGGTTCTCGCTGTCGTAGTTCCATTCGCCGCCGACCGGCTTGTCGCCATCCAACAGCAACCCGGTCTTCCGCCGCATCTCGCGATAGAAGAACTCCATCCGGAGCTCCTTGCGATCGTCGGCCCATTCGTCGAACTCGGCCTGCGAACAGACGAAGCGGTCGTCGCGCAGGATCTCGACCGCGCAGGCGAACTTGTCGGCCCATTGCTCCATGTCCTGCCGCACGCGCCATTCGCCGGCCTCGACCACGCTGACGAGGCGTGGATCATGCTCCTCGATCGCGCGTGCGAGTTCGCCGGTGAAGCTGCCGGAATTGCCATCGTCGTCGAGCTTCACATAGTCGACCGTCCACCCGGCATCGCGCAGTTCCTCGGCGAAGTGGCGCATGGCGGAGAAGACCAGCACGATCTTCTGCTTGTGATGCCTGACGTAGGTTGCCTCGTCCCACACCTCCATCATCAGGACGACCGTGTCATCCTTGGTCCGCCCACGAAGGCTCGCCAGGTTGCGCGTCAGCTGGTCGCCGAGGATGGGAACGAGAACGGGGCCGTCGCTGATGCTTGCCATGCAAGCGCAACGCGGCCCCGCTCGATTGGTTCAGACTATCTGATCAGGCGGTGGCTTCGACCTTGGTCAGGCAAGGCCATTTCTCCTCGTCCGACTTGTCGTCCCATTCCTTCTCGCTTTCGTCCATCGGGTGATCCGGGCGCAACATGTCGAGCAGCAGCTCGTTGTCGCCGGCTTCGGCCAGCGTGTAGCAGGCCGAAAGCTCGCGCGGATACTTGCCGGCACCGATCAGCGTGCGTCGCAGGAGGCCCTGCGACACCGAATAGCGTTCCTCCTTGGCAAGCCGGTAGGCGAGCGTGTTGCGGATCGAATTGTCGTACCGGGCCAGCACGAAGGCGCGCTCGAGCGAAGCGATCGCATCGTCCGGGGGCGTTTCGTCCGAATAGAGAAAGCTCAGGTAGTAGCCGTAGAGCGGATAGGCGTGATCGGGCTGAAGGTTGTTGGCTTTCGCGAAACGCTCGCGCGCAACCGCGATCTGCGACTTGTCTTCATACCCGCGCATCAGGGCCACGCGGGCGTAGTAGATCGCCGCGTCGACATTGTCCGGATCGATGGCGAGGATGCGCTCGGCGAGCGATTCGGCCTCGTTCCAGTTCTTGGCGTCGAATTCCGCTTCGACCGCGGTGAGGAGGACCGGAACGCTCTCGGGATAACGCGAGACCAGATCGCGCGCGGGATCGACCTGCTTTTTCGCCTGGTCTTCGTCGACACCGGCCTTGGCACGGATCAGCACGTCCATCCGCGCTTCCTCGGCCTCGGTCATCCGGCGTACCGAGACTTCGGGATCCTGCTTGGTCAGGAACGGGACCTTGAGCACCTTCGCGGCGCCGCCACGATAGTCGTCGAGTTCCTTTTCCAGCACGTCTAGATCGCCGAATGCGTTCTTGGCCGCTTCGAGCGGATCGACGCCCTCGTTGATCGCCATAAGGTAGGGGCCGATCTGGCTCCGGCGTTCGGGCGTCAGGTTGAGGAGGCTGGCGAGCAGCCAGCCATGGGCATAGACCCGCGAGGTGTATTCGCGGCTCGGTTCTTCGCCGGGCGCGAACATTTCTTCGAGATCGAGATCCACGACCTTGAGCGCGATACTGCGCTCGGGCGGTACGTCGCCGATAACGAAACGATCCTTTTCGAAGGTCATCGTGCCGAACAGTTCGGCGAAGCCTTCGCTGTACCACAGCGGGTAGGGCGCATCGCGGTGGTGGAACATGAAATAGTGCGTGTATTCGTGGAACACGATGTATTTCGGGTTGATCGGGATATCCCCGGCAGTGCGCTCGAAACCACGTTCGCGGCGGACATCGTCACGGCGGGGGGCGAAGGCGACCGAGCCGACCGCGTCACCGCGGAAGAATCCGCCGACGCCACGGCGCCCGAGCAACTTGCCCATGTCGCTGGTCTCACCGAAACGGAAGACGGTCACCTTGGACGAAGCGGGAAAATCATCGTCGGACGGGCCGACTCCGCTGATGATCCTCAGCGCTTCGTCCAGCCGCTCGAGTTCCTTGCCGTATTCTTCGGCGTTCTTCTTGGTGTCTTTGGTGTACACCGTGAAGTGCTTCGTATCGACGACGTACCATTCCGCCGCCATTGCCGGCGCGGAAAACAGAACCGCGAACGCGGCGAATAACGATGCGATGATGCGCATGACCCAGTCCCCATAAATATCCGGAAAGCGGATCGCCCCTGCGATCCATCCGTGATTCCCTGTCGCAAAGCGTATGACAAGTCTGCCGAGGGGTCAAACGAAGGAATCGGCACTGGATCGAAACCGGCCTGCTCGACAATGCAGGTGCAGCTAGCGGCAAGGCGGGGCGGCGTTCATCCCGATGGCCAGCACCGCTCAGACCGGTGGGTCCGGGATCTGGTCGAGCGCGCGTTGCGCCGCCTCGCTGTAGCGCGGATCGTTGAGCATGGATTCGAGCAAGCGACGGGCGATTGCGTGTTCGCCTCGGCGGACCAGTTCTGCCGCATAGGCATAACGAAACGAACGCACGCCTGCGCTACCGAGAAAAGCGCGACCGAAAGCATCGAAGGCTTCCTGCGGGGCGCGTAGGCCCTGTTCGATATAGGTCTGGTAATTGAACACGGCGGCGAAAGGGAACTCCTCCGGCCGTTCGACCAGCGTACCGAGCAGCGCGCGAATTTCGGCGAATTGTTCCGCATCGTCCCCGTCGCCGGCATTCAGCATGCGCGCGAGCATGATCTCGGCCTTCAGGCGGTTCGCATGGGGATGACCGGAATCGAGCGCCAGCGCGCGGTTCACCGCCGCCCATGCCTCCCTGTCCGAGTAGTGCCACGCCTTGATCACAAGTACGTTGTCGGCAAAGCCCAGCCCGCCGAATGCGGGCTCGCCATCGCGTTCGCGGCCCTTGGTCAGCGCGAACTCGGCGGCCGCATATTGATACCAGGTTTCGGCGCTGTCGGGAAACCGTTCGGTCAGCTTGCGCAGGTCCTTCGCCACGTCTTCGCGATCTTCGTCGATCAGGCGGCGGAAACGCGGAACGATCAGCGCCACCTCGTCCTGCCCCATCGGCCGGATGAAGATCTGTTTCGGCGCCTCGGGGTCGATCGGAACCGCCCGCAGCTTGACCTTGCGGCCCATCTTGTTGCGCATGTCCACGGTAAGCGGTCGAAGGTCGCCGAAGACCGCCATCGCTTCTTCGTACGATTTGCCGGCATTGAAGAGCGCAAGGTACCGGCCGATGAGCGCATCGTTGGCAGGATCCGACAAGAGCAGGTTCGTGAACACGGCGTTTGCACTTTGAAGCGTTCTGAACCTGCCGAAGCTTTCCGGCTTCTGGCGCGTGGTCAGCAATTCCTCGATCCGGCTGACGCTCATGGGCTCGTTCATCATGCGCGGGTTGTCAGGCGCTCCCAGCAGGAACTGTCCTTCATCGACATAGGCGGTCGCGAAATAGATCGGCAGGCCGTCCGCCAACCAGTAGGGAAGGGTGCGCACGAACCCGTTGGACAGGTAAAACCGGCCCACGGCGGAATATAGCGGGTAGTAGCGATATCGCGGGTTCTCTCCCGGATCGTATTGCGCGAAGGCTCCCGGCAGGTCGTGCCAGTCGCGCGCCGCGCTGAAGATGCGGTGGCCGAACAGGCCGGAGATGCGGTTCATCCCGCCGTCCAGCCAGATATGGAACTTGCGGCCTGGGCGCAGTTGGGCGGGCATCTGGCGCTGGAGCAGCCGGTTGAACTCCTCCATGTGCAGCGCGACGTCGCGAAGCTCCTCTTCGTCCAGCTCGGCATGGATGACGAAATTCTGCGTTTCGGCTTGAAGCCATTGGGCGGATGCGGGTTGCGCGGAAAATAGCGCGCCCAGCAGCGCAGCCATTGCTGTCAGAAACCTGCGAGACATCCTGCTCCCCCCTGCGACCTGCCGGAAGGCTATCCACCCGGCGGAGCGGATGCAATCGCTCGCTAGACGAAGCTGTAGGGATCGATATCGATTCCCACGCGCACGCCCGGACCGAACTGGAAGCCGCCCACCCAGTCGCGGATCGCGTGTTGCAGCTTCGCACTGCGCCGGGCGTTGATCAGGAAGCGATAGCGGTAGCGCCCGCGCAGCAGCGAGAGCGGGGCGGGAGCGGGGCCGAACACCGCGATGTCGGGATGGTCGGGGCGCTGCGAGCCCAGCGCGCGGGCGGCATCGCGCGCCTCGGCCTCGTCCTCGCTCGACACGATGATCGCGGCCCAGCGGCCGAAGGGCGGGGCGCCCGCATCGCGGCGCGCCTCGGTTTCGGCCTCGTAAAAGGCATCGCGATCGTTGGCGGCGAGCGCTTCGATCACCGGGGCATCGGGGTGGCGGGTCTGGATCAGCACCTCGCCCGGCTTGCTCGCGCGTCCGGCGCGGCCCGCGACCTGCGCGACCTGCTGGAAGGTGCGTTCGGCCGCGCGCAGGTCCCCGCCCTCGAGCCCGAGGTCGGCGTCGATCACGCCCACCAGCGTCAGTTCGGGAAAGTGGTAGCCCTTGGTCACCAATTGCGTTCCGACGATGATGTCGATCGCGCCGCCCTCCGCGCTCTCGACGAATTCGGCGATCTTCTCGGGGCTGGTCAGGGTGTCCGAGGTGACCAGCGCGATGCGCGCCTCGGGGAACAGTTCGGAGACCTCGTCGGCGATCCGCTCGACCCCGGGGCCGCAGGCGACGAGGCAGTCGGGCTCGCCGCATTCGGGGCAGGCGGCGGGCGGCGGGACTTCGTGGCCGCAATGATGGCAGGCGAGCCGCTGCGAGAGCCGATGCTCGACCAGCCAGGCGCTGCAATTGGGGCACTGGAAGCGATAGCCGCAGGTGCGGCACAGCGTCAGCGGGGCATAGCCGCGGCGATTGAGGAACAGCAGCGACTGCTCGCCGCGCTCGAGCCGTTCCTCGAGCTTTTCGACCAGCGGCGGCGCGATCCAGCGACCGCGCTCGGGCGGTTTTTCGCGCAGGTCGAGTACCGCGATGTCGGGCAGGGTGGCCCCGCCGAAGCGGCTTGGCAGTTCGAGCTTTTCGTACGTGCCGTTGGCCGCAAGGTGCATCGATTCGAGTGCCGGTGTCGCGCTCGCCAGCACCACCGGCGCGCCTTCCAACTGCGCGCGGATCACCGCCACGTCCCGCGCATTGTAGCGCACCCCGTCTTCCTGCTTGAACGAGGTTTCGTGCGCCTCGTCGACCACGATCAGGCCGAGATTGCGGAACGGCAGGAACAGCGAGCTGCGCGCGCCGATCACCACCTGCGCGCCACCATCGGCGACCGCACGCCACGCCCGCCGCCGCTCGGTCGATCTGCGCGAGGAGTGCCACAGCACCGGCTTGGCACCGAAGCGATCCTCGAACCGGCGCAGGAAATTCTCGGTCAGCGCGATTTCGGGGAGCAGAACGAGCACCTGCTTCTCGAGCCTGATCGCCTCGGCGACGGCCTCGAAATAGGTCTCGGTCTTGCCCGACCCGGTCACCCCGTCGAGCAGCAGCGGGGCGAACTCGCCCGCGCGCACCAGCTCTATCATGCGCGCCGCAGCGGCCTGCTGGTCGTCGGTGAGCGTGGGCTGGTCGAAATCGGGATCGGCGGGGCGGTAGGGGCGGTCGATATCGACCTCGACCGGCTCGATCAGCCCCGCGCCGACCATGCCGCGCAGCACGCCCTCGGAGACTTCGGCGATTTCGGCTAGCTCGCGGATCGTAGCCTGTTCGCCGTCGAGCCGTTCGAGCGCCTTCCTGCGCTGCGGGGTCAGGCGCGGCGGTTCGGCACCGTCGACCAGCCGGTACTCGGTCATCGTGCGCGCGCCCTTCAGCGCATTGCCGCTCGACAGCACCATCCGCGCGACCGAACTCATTGGCGCGACGTAATAATCCGCTGTCCACTCGACCAGCCGGCGCAGCGGTGCCGCCAGCGGGGGGACCGGCAGCACGCCGAGGATCGGCCGCAGCCGCTCGGCCGGAACGCCCTTCGCCGGGAGACGTTCTTCTTCCCATACCACGCCGATGATGCGGCGCGGGCCGAGCGGCACTTCGACCACCGCCCCCGGTTCCGCCCGCATGCCTTCGGGCACGGCATAATCCAGCGCGCCGAGCGCGGCATTGAAGACGAGGACACGGACGCGGTTCATGTTCGCTCTGGTATATCGGTCGCAAACGACGGAACGCCAGTCGCGCGTTCCGGAATTCGGGGAGTAGATTCGATGGAAAAGACTTTGGACGCGCCGCTCGCCAAACCGCTCGGGCGCCGCGGCTTCATCCGCAACACGCTGGTCGGCGGTGCCGGCCTCGGCGCCCTGGCGACGCTGCCGGGCTGTTCGGCATTCGGCGGCTTCGGGCTGGTCGATGCGATCCAGCGCATCCTGTTCCTCTCGAGCGAGCGCGCCTTCGCGCAGCTCTTGTCGGACGACGGGTTCTGGAACAGCCAGGTCGCGCGGCTCGACCTGCCCGGCGTGATCGGCTCGCGCGGCGACGTGCTGTCCGGCATCCTCACCTCGGTGGTGTTCAAGGACCGGCTCCAGCGCGCCTTCAACGATATCGCCTATGAAGGCGCCGAACGCGCCGCCCCGCTGGTGACCGACGCGGTCCGCACGATCGGCATCCGCAACGCGGTCGACCTCGTCAATGGCGGCCCGACCGCGGCGACGAGCTACCTGCGCAGTTCGATGGGCGCGACGCTGGTCGAGGCGATGATCCCCGAGCTCGGGGGCGCGATGCGCGTGGCTAGCGATCCGCTGGTCGGCCGCGCGCTCGATGCGCTGGTGGGCGTCGACGTGTCGCGCATTGCGAGCGATTTCTCGCGCGATGTCGACGACGCGATCTGGCGCCAGATCGGCTTCGAGGAGACCGAGATCCGCCGCGATCCCTACGCCACCAACGATCCGCTGATCATCGGCGTGTTCGGAGCGGGCCGCCGCTGACGAAAGCATGCCCTGCGGGGTGGGAATGAGCGGGCGGCCTCCCTATAGCCGTCCCGACTCAACCCTCTTGCGGAGCGCCGCCATGAAATTCTTCGTCGATACCGCCGATACTGCCGCCATTCGCGAGCTTGCCGACACCGGCCTGCTCGACGGCGTCACCACCAACCCCTCGCTGATCGCGAAAGAAGGCAAGGACTTCATCGAGGTCACGAAGGAAATCTGCGGCCTCGTCGATGGCCCGGTCAGTGCCGAGGTCGTCGCGCTCGACCATGCCACGATGATGAAGGAAGCCGACAAGCTCCGGAAGATCGCCGAGAATGTCTGCATCAAGGTGCCGCTGACCGTGGACGGTCTCAAGACCTGCAAGGCGCTCACCGACGACGGCACGATGGTCAACGTGACGCTGTGCTTCTCGGCCAACCAGGCGCTGCTCGCGGCCAAGGCCGGTGCGACCTTCGTTTCGCCCTTCGTCGGCCGCCACGACGACAATGGCTCCAATGGCATGGAGCTGATCCGCGACATCCGCACGATCTACGACAATTACGCCTTCGACACCGAGATCCTCGTCGCCAGCGTGCGCCATGCCACCCACGTGCTCGAAAGCGCGCTGATCGGCGCCGACGTGATGACCGCGCCGCCCAAGGTGATCCTCGGCCTGTTCAACCACGTGCTCACAGACAAGGGCATCGAGGGCTTCCTCAAGGACTGGAAGGCGACCGGCCAGTCGATCCTGTAACGCCCGATCCTGTAACGACCGCATCATGAAAGACCGTTCCCCGCTCGACGATTTTCGCAGCGCGCTCGCCGGTGCCGCGCGGGCGGTGGCGCGCGAGCACGAGGTCGAGCTCGCCTGGACCTCCGACCAGGCGTCGGCCAGCGGCAAGTCGATGCGGGTGCCGATGCCGGGGCGCGATCTCGAACCGCGTGCGGCGAGGAAAGCGCGCGGCGCGGCCGATGGCTTCGCATTGCGGCTGCGGCACCACGACGAATCGCTCCACGCCAGCCGCATGCCCCGCGATCCTCTCGCGCGGATGGCGTACGAGGCGGTCGAGCAGGTCCGCTACGAGGCGCTCGGCGCGAACAATTATGCCGGGATCGGCGAAAATCTCGACGCCGCGCTCGACGATCGCCTCGCGCGCGACCCGATCACCCGCGCCGGTTCGCCCGACGAGGTGCCGCTGTCGACCGCGCTGTCGCTGATGCTGCGCGAGAAGCTGACCGGGCGCCCGATCCCCGAGGCCGCGCAGCACGGCGTCAATATGATGCGCGAGCGGATCGAGGCGCAGGCGGGCGGCGATTTCGAGGCGCTGGCGCTGAGCCTCGACGACCAGGAAGCGTTCCAGAAACTGTCGCTCGACATGCTGCGCCACCTCCAGCTCGAGATGCCCGACGACGACGCCGATCCCGAGGGCGACGAGGGCGAGGACGAGGACGGCGAGGAAGACACGCCCGAGGAAGACACCGACGCTCCCGACGAGGGCGATGCCCAGCCGTCGCCCGACCAGAAGCAGGATGCGCGCGGCGAGGAGCAGGACGGCGAATCCGAGGGCGAGATGTCCGATTCCGAAGCCGAGGGCGAGCCCGCCGACGACGGCGAGGAGGGCATGATGCCCGTCCGCCCGAACCGGCCTGCCGACGAGCCGCCCGGTGGGCTCGACTACCGCGTCTTCACCACCCGCTTCGACGAGATCGTCCACGCCGAGGAACTGTGCGACAACGAGGAACTGGGCCGCTTGCGCGCCTATCTCGATTCGCAGCTGCAGGGCCTCCAGGGCGTCGTCACCAAGCTCGCCAACCGGCTCCAGCGCCGGTTGATGGCGCAGCAGAACCGCAGCTGGGATTTCGACCAGGAGGAAGGCCTGTTGGACGCCGCGCGGCTCGCCCGCGTGGTCATCAGTCCCGGCCATTCGCTCTCCTACAAGATCGAGCGCGAGCAGGAGTTCAAGGACACCGTCGTCACGCTGCTGATCGACAATTCGGGTTCGATGCGCGGGCGGCCGATCAGCATCGCCGCGATCAGCGCCGATGTGCTCGCGCGCACGCTCGAACGCTGCGGGGTGAAGACCGAGATTCTCGGCTTCACCACCCGCGCGTGGAAGGGCGGCCAGTCGCGCGAGGCGTGGCTCGCCGACGGCAAGCCGCCCCATCCCGGGCGCCTCAACGATTTGCGCCACATCGTCTACAAGCAGGCCGACGAGCCGTGGCGCCACGCCAAGACCAATCTCGGCCTGATGATGCGCGAGGGCATCCTCAAGGAAAACATCGACGGCGAGGCGCTCGTCTGGGCCCACCGCCGCCTGATCGCGCGGCCAGAGGAACGCCGCATCCTGATGGTGATCTCCGACGGCGCGCCGGTGGACGATTCCACGCTCAGCGTGAACCACGCCGGCTATCTCGAAGCGCACCTGCGCGGCGTAATCGACTGGATCGAGAACCAGTCGCCCGTCCAGCTGGTCGCGATCGGCATCGGCCACGACGTGACCCGCTATTACAAGCGCGCGGTGACGATCATGGACGTCGAACAGCTCGGCGGCACGATGATCGAGCAGCTCGCGGGGCTGTTCGAGGAGGAGGGGTGATGGCGAAACTCGGCACCCTCCAGCTAGCTGTGCTCGGGTTCGTTGTTGGCCTCATGTTCTGGGGCCTGTTCATAAAGGTCACCCATACACCCGAGCCGTGGGACCATCCCTATTTCATCCTAGCGTACGTTTCCGCTCTGTTAATTTCGATAGGGCTTGGCGCAATCGCGAAAGGGTCTGCTTGGCTGGCTGGTGCCTTAGTAGTGATGGCGATGTTGCCGGTCATGCTTGCCGTTTCGGGGAATGGTCCATTGATTGTCGTCGGGATACTTCTGCTCATGCTGTTGAGTGCACCCTGTGCCGGAGTTGCGGCGTTGAGCGCTAATCGCAAACGACCTTACTGAACGGATGAAATGACAGTCTCCGAAGCCCTCCAGACCCGCCGCTCGATCCGCAAGTTCACCGACCAGCCGGTCGATCGCGAGCTGCTCGAAAGCGTGCTCAAGCGCTCACAGCGCGCGCCGTCGGGCGGGAACACGCAGCCGTGGCACGGGATCGTGCTGACCGGCGATCCGCTGCAAAAGCTCATCGGCCGCATCCAGCAGGAATTTCCCAAGGGCCGCGCGGCGCATGCGCCCGAGTATCATATCTATCCGCCCGAACTGGACGGGGCCTATGAGGAGCGCCGCTTCGGCGTGGGCGAGGATCTGTACGGCGCGCTCGACATCTCGCGCGAGGAAAAGGGCAAGCGGCTCATGTGGTTCGCGGAGAATTTCCGCGCCTTCGGGGCGCCGGTTCTTATGCTGGTCCACACGCCCAGATATATGGGCCCGCCGCAATGGTCCGATATCGGCATGTGGCTGCAGTCGATCATGCTGCTGCTGCGCGAGGAGGGGCTCGATTCCTGCCCGCAGGAGGCCTGGGCGGTCTATGCCCCGCAGATCCGCGAAGTGGTCGATATTCCCGACGACCATATCTTCTTCTGCGGGCTCGCGATCGGCTATCGCGACGCAGACGCGCCGGTGAACAATTTCGACGTCAAGCGCGCCCCGCTCGAGGAAAGCGTCCGCTGGGAAGGCTGGGAATAGCCCCTAGCTCGCACACACGCTGAAATTGGGTCCCTGCCAGCAATCGGGATAACCTTCCGGCTGGGTCGCATAGCCCCAGCGGCGCGTCTGGCCCGATGGCGTGCGGCTGACCACTTCGGCGCGGCCATCGCCCACCAGTCCGACGCTGATCGAGGCGATGCCGGGCATCATCGGCGCGCCGTCGCTGCGCGCGAGCGAGAAATCGCCATTGGCTTCGGGATAGAAGGCGCACGGGCCCTGGTATTCCTGCTTGCCGGTCCTGATCCCGCAGTTCGCCGACCAGCTCGGGCGCGGCGGCGCCTTGCCCTGTCGCGCGGCCACCTCGGGATTTACCTGCGTGCCGGGCTGGACCTCGGGTTTCGGCGGCGGCGCGGGCACCGGCGTGGCGCGCGCGGTCGGGATCGACTTGTCGAGCAGGCCGCCGCGCACCTTGGCCTCGTATTCCTGCGCGGTTTGCTGCTCGGACTTGGGCGCCTCGGCCTCGCGGCTGCCGCAGGCGGTGAGCAGGAGTGCGCAGAGGAGTATCGTGAGTGAGCGACCGGTCATGCCTTCCGCTTGCCTCGCGCCCCCGCGCTTGGCAAGGGCTCTCACGATGACCGACCACCCGCTCAAGCTGTTCAACTCGCTCACCCGAACGATCGAGACGTTCACCCCCGTCCACGAGGGCGAGGCGCGCGTCTATACCTGCGGGCCGACGGTCTACAATTACCCGCATATCGGGAACATGCGGGCCTATGTCTTCGCCGACGTGCTGGGCCGCGCGCTGAGCCATCACGGCTACGACCTGACCCACGTGATCAACATCACCGATGTCGGCCATTTGACCGACGATGCCGATGCGGGCGAGGACAAGCTCGAAAAGGCCGCGGCGAAATCCGAGCGCTCGATCTGGGACATCGCGAAGCACTATACCGAGGCCTTTTGGGACGACGTGAAGGCGCTCAACATCCGCCAGCCGGCGCACTGGTCGGTCGCGACCGATTACATCGACGAGATGCTCGATTTCGCGAAGAGGATCGCCGACGAGCACTGCTACGAGATCGAGAGCGGGCTCTATTTCGACGTTTCGACGGTCGAGGATTACGGCCGGCTCGCGCGTGCCGTCACCGAAGAGGGCGAGGGCCGGATCGAGAGCGTCGAGGGCAAGCGCAACGCGCAGGACTTCGCGATCTGGCGCAAGACCCCGCCGGGCGAGAAGCGGCAGATGGAATGGGATTCGCCGTGGGGGAAGGGCGCGCCGGGCTGGCACCTCGAATGCTCGGTGATGGGCGAGAAACTGCTCGGCTTCCCGTTCGACATCCATACCGGCGGGATCGACCACCGCGAAATCCACCACCCCAACGAGATCGCGCAGAACCAGGCGTTCTGCGGCTGCGCGGGGCTGTCCGATGCGACCAATTCGGGCGCGCGGATCTGGATGCACAACAATTTCCTCGTCGAGCGCAGCGGCAAGATGAGCAAGTCGGCGGGTGAATTCCTCCGCCTCCAGCTGCTGCTCGACAAGGGCTATCATCCGCTCGCCTACCGGATGATGTGCCTGCAGGCGCATTACCGCAGCGAGCTCGAATTCTCGTGGGACGGACTCGGCGCGGCGCTCACGCGGTTGAAGCGGATGGTGATGCAAGCCGAGCGGCTCAAGGACGCCGAAGCGGGCGATCCCTCGCATCCCAAGTTCGCCCCACTGCTCGACAAGTTCGAGGCCGCGATCGCCGACGATCTCAACACCGCGATCGCGCTCACCGCGTTCGAGGAAGCATTGGCGGTCAAGAAGGTCGATGCCGGGGTGAAGCGCGCGGTGATCGAGCGGATGGACGAGGTGCTCGGACTCGGCCTGATGGAACTGACCCGCGAGCAATTGCGCGTGCGTCCGAAGGATGCCGAGATCGACGAGGCGACCATCGAAGCGCGCCTCGCCGCGCGGGTCGACGCGCGAAAGGCCAAGGATTTCGCCACCTCCGACGCGATCCGCGACGAACTTGCCGCCGCCGGGGTCGAGGTGATGGACGGCGACCCGCTCGGCTGGGAGTGGAAGCTATGACCAAGGCCGTCCTGTCCGCGCTGATCCGACCGCTGGTCGAGCCGCGCCTGCCCGACTGGGTCGAGCCGCTGTGGTTCGCCTCGATCGACGAACTGTACGAACTCGCGCCAGAGGCCGAGATCGGCTGGTTCGATCTCAACGACAAGGAGCCGATGATCGAGGGCGTGAAGCGCGCCGGGAAGCTGAAATGGCTCAATTCGATCTATGCCGGGCTCGATTTCCTGCCGCACGATATCCTGCGCGAGCGTGGGGTCACGGTGACCCACGGCGCGGGGATCAACGCCATCACCATCGCCGAATACGTGCTGATGGGGATGCTCGACATCGCCAAGGGCTATCGCGAGGTTGTCCGCGCACAGGACCGCAAGGAATGGCTGCTCGACAGCCCCGGCAAGCGCGAGCTGGCGGAGAGCAAGGCGCTGCTGCTCGGCTATGGCGCGATCGGCAAGCTGGTCGAACAGCGGCTTGCGGCGTTCGACGTCGAAGTAACCGTGGTGCGGCGCTCGGGCGGCGAGAACGCGCTCGGGCCGGACCAGTGGCGCGCGCGTCTCGGCACCTTCGACTGGGTCATCCTCGCCGTGCCCGCCACGCCCGAGACCGAAGGCATGATCGGCGCGGACGAGCTGGCGGCGATGAAGGAAGACGCGGTGCTGGTGAACATCGCGCGCGGCAGCGTGGTCGACCAGGACGCGCTGGTCGCCGCGCTCGGGGACAAGACGATCGGCGCGGCCTTCCTCGACGTCACCACGCCCGAACCGCTGCCCGCAGACCATCCCCTGTGGGAGCTCGACAACGCGCATATCACCATGCACCTATCGGGCCGCGCGCAATCGCAGATGTTCCAGCGCTCGGCCGACCGTTTCATCGAGAATCTCGACCGCTACGAACGCGGCGAGCCGCTGCAGCCGCAATTCGACCTCACGCTCGGCTACTAGTCCTCGTTCAGCACCAGCAGCTCGGCCTCGACCGTCATCACCGGCCCGGGCAGGCTGTCATAGGTCACGGCGCGCACCTGCGCATCGGCCACGAGCAATCCGGGAAGGGCGAATTCGTGCTCGGGCAGCGCCTCGATAAACCGATCGGCCGTCTCGCAATCATCCGTACCGTGGAAACGCAACGTGACGGTGTGCCGCGCGCCCGAGAAGGTCGCGCTGGCCCAGGCGCGTTCCTCCATCGCGAGCAGTTCGGCGATGCCGCCGACCATCTCCTGCAGGGCACAGGCCACGCGCTTCCCCGCGCGTTCGGCGGCGCGCGGAATCGGCTCGGGACGGATCGGATCAACGTACATGGGCGGCTCCGTCGCGGTACTTGTTCATGAAATGTTCTATGCGTGCTTCGGTCGCGGAACGCGGGATGCGGCCATTGCGCAAATCTTCGACGAAGCGCGGATCATGCGCCGCGAGGCGACCGAACTTGGTCCACGGCATTCCCGTCTCGCGCAGGAAAATCTCGATCTTTCGGATCAGCATCGGGCGGTCTCTCCATCGGCAGGCAGCGAATCGATGAAGGATATGTCCCGCGTGAAATCCTACTTGTCTAGGAAAAATCTTTCGTCTATAGGATTTTCATGGGAAATTCCGACGCGCGCGCCAACCTTCTCGATCTCGCCAACGAACGCGGGGCGAGCCTTGCCGGCCTGTCCACGCTGATCGGGCGCAATGCCTCGTATCTCCAGCAATATATCCGAAAGGGCAGTCCCAAGAAGCTCGAGGAGCAGGACCGGCGGACGCTGGCCAAGTTCTTCGGTGTCGACGAGACACGGCTGGGTGCGCCGGCGGATATTTCCTCGATCCATGCCGATCGCTATCTCGCTATCCCGCGCCTTGACGCCGAGGCCGCCGCTGGTGCGGGTGCCGAAGGGGGCGACGAGGCGATCGGCCAGCTCGGCTTCGCCCCGGGATGGCTGCGCGCGCAGGGGCTCGACCCGGCGCACCTTTCGACGATCGCGGTTCGCGGCGATTCGATGGAGCCGACCCTGGCCGAAGGCGACGAGATCCTCGTCGATACCCGTCCCGCCTCCCTGCGCAGCGGGGTCCATGTCGTGCGCGTCGACGACCAGTTGCTGGTCAAGCGCCTCCAGGCCGAACGCCCGGGCAGGCTGATCAGCGACAATGCGGTCTACCCGCCGCTCGAATGTGAGCCCGAAGAGGTTGAGGTGATCGGGCGCGTGGTGTGGAAGGCCGGGCGGCTGCGCTAGGAGGGGAAGCGCTTGTAGTCGTCGCGGCGCAGCGTGAGCATGTAATCGGCCACCACTTCGACATCTGCGCGGCTCAAATCGACATCCATGATGTCGGGATAATTGTGCGAGTCGGCGAGGAAGGCGATCAGCGTTTCGCGCGTCAGCCCGTCGAGGTTGGCGATATGCTCGAAGGTCGGCGCCTGCGGGATCGGCGAGAAGCTGCCCGGTGTCACCGCGTGGCAACTCATGCAGGTGGCCTGCACGAGCACCGGCGGCTCGGCCAGTTCGCGGGGCTCCTCGCGCTGGGCCTCCTGGGTCGTGGCGCAGGAGGCAAGCGCCAGGGCGATTCCTGTTGCGATCGCTGCCTTTGGTCCCGTCATCTCCGGCCTCCCTCTTGCCTTCTCTTATTATCGCGGCATCTCTCTCCCTAGGCAAGCAGACGCGCGTTGCATTGATCGCGATCAACCGCCACATCGCCCTCATGTCCGAACAAGCCAATATACCGAACGAACCCAAGATGAAGGTCGCGCTGCTGCCGGTCACGCCGCTGCAGCAGAATTGCTCGCTCGTCTGGTGCACCGAGACGATGAAGGGCGCGCTGGTCGATCCCGGCGGCGATCTCGACAAACTGAAGGCAGGGGTCGCCAAGGCCGGCGTCGAGCTCGAGAAGATCCTCATCACCCACGGCCATATCGACCATTGCGGCGAGGCGGGTGTGCTGGCGCAGGAATTGTCGCTCCCGATCGAGGGTCCGCACGAAGCCGATCGCTTCTGGATATCGCGGCTCGACGAGGACGGCAGGAAATACGGCATTCGCGGACAGGTGTTCGAGCCCGATCGCTGGCTCGACGATGGCGACCAGGTGACGGTCGGCAATCTTACGCTCGACGTCTATCACTGCCCCGGCCACACGCCCGGCCACGTCGTGTTTCACCACGCGCCGAGCAAGTTCGCGATCGTCGGCGACGTGCTGTTCCAGGGATCGATCGGGCGCACCGACTTCCCGATGGGCAACCACCAGGACCTGCTTGACGCGATCGTGCAGAAGCTCTGGCCGCTCGGCAACGACACCACTTTCGTGCCGGGACATGGGCCGGTGAGCACCTTCGGGCGCGAGCGGCAGAGCAATCCTTTCGTGGGCGACGCCGCGCTGGCCTAGACGATCCGCGCCGCGATCAGCGCGGCGTACACGGCGAGGCCGATCAGGGTCAGCATGGTGACCAGGACTCCGATCATCCGCGCCTTGTGCGGGGTGTCGGCATCCATCCCGATTCCGTGCGCGATGCGGGCGAGCATGTAGGCGCCGACCACCGCGGCAAGCCAGGTGGATCCGTGACCGGCAAGTTCGATTCCGGCCACCAGCAGCAACACGAAGGGTGTGTTCTCGACGAAATTGAGTTGCGCGCGCATCCGCCGGGTGAGCGGGCCGCCGCCATCGTCGCCGTGCAGTACCTTGTGTTTCCCGCGCAGTTGGCCGACCCGCCAGGCGAGCCAGAAATTGAGAATCGCGGCAGCAGCGCAGGCGCACAAGGTGATGGGCAGGATAATCGGCATATCGGGTCTTCCCTCCGGCGCGACCCGTGGCGGCGGCGTTGCTAGCGCGCCCTCGCAACGCTTGCAACGCAACGAGAATCCGCTATAGGGCGCGCCTTCGCCGCATCCGAGGCCCAGTCGTTCCGCGCCCTTGCGCGCGCGGGAGGCATGGCCTAGGTCGGCATCCGAAATTACTGATTATGCGAAAGTAAGGTGCCGAGATGGCAGTCCCCAAAAGAAAAGTATCGCCGCATCGCCGTGGCAATCGCCGCGCCCACGATTCGCTGAAGGTCGAAGCGTTCCACGAATGCTCGAACTGCGGCGAACTCAAGCGCCCGCACAACATGTGCGCGGCCTGCGGCCATTATAACGGCCGCCTCGTGGCCGAGCCCAAGGGCATCTGATCCCTCTTACCCGCCAGCGGGAGAATAACGCATGAGCCTGCCGCGGATCGCCATCGATGCGATGGGCGGTGATGAAGGCGTGCGTGTGATGATCGACGGAGCTGCGCTCGCGCGGCACCGCCATGATCGATTCCAGTTCCTGCTGGTGGGCGACGAGACGCGGATCAGGAAAGCGCTCGAGGCTCACCCGAACCTCGCCGCCGCGTCCGAAATCCTCCACGCCCCCGATACGATCGCCGGCGACGAGAAGCCGAGCCGCGCGATCCGCCGCGCCAAGACCACCTCGATGGGCTTGGCGATCAATGCGGTGAAGGAAGGCAAGGCCGGGGCCGCGGTGTCCGCCGGCAATACGGGCGCGCTGATGGCGATGAGCAAGCTCGCCCTGCGCACGATGCCGGGGATCGATCGCCCCGCGCTGTCCGCGCTCCTGCCCACGCTCGGCGAGCATGACGTCGTGATGCTCGATCTCGGTGCCAACACCGAATGCGATGCGCGCAACCTCGTCCAGTTCGCGGTGATGGGCGCGGCCTATTTCCGCATCGCGACCGGGGTCGACGAACCGCGCGTCCGCCTGCTCAATATCGGGACCGAGGAAACCAAGGGTACCGACGATTTGCAGGATGCCGCGACCCGGCTGAAGGAAGCGGCGGCCGACCTGTCGATCTCGTTCGACGGCTATGTCGAGGCCGACAAGATCAATCGCGGCGAAGTCGACGTGATCGTTTCCGACGGGTTTTCCGGCAATATCGCGCTGAAAGCGGTCGAGGGCGCGGCGCGCTTCGTCACCGATCTGCTGCGGCGCGCCTTTACCAGCTCGCTGCGTTCGAAGTTCGGCTTCCTCGTCTCGAAGCCCGCGACCGAGCTGCTCAAGCATTCGCTCGATCCCAACAATCACAACGGCGCGGTCTTCCTCGGCCTCAACGGGGTGGTGGTGAAGAGCCATGGCAGTGCCAATGCCAAGGGCGTCGCGAATGCCGTCGCGCTGACCGCGCGCCTGCTCGAAAACGATCTCACGGCCCGGATCGAGGCCGACCTCGAGCGGCTCGGCGAAGGCGACTGGCGTAAGGGCGGGCAGCGCTGATGCGTCGCTCGGTACTCCTCGGAACGGGCTCGGCCCTCCCGGCGAAATGCGTCACCAACGCCGAATTGGCGGAGCGGGTCGACACGACCGACGAATGGATTGTCGAACGCACCGGCATCCGCCAGCGCTATATCGCGGGCGAGGGAGAAACCACCGCCAGCCTCGCCACCGAAGCCGCGCGCAAGGCGTGCGAGGCGGCGGGTGTCGAACCGTGCGATATCGACCTGATCGTGCTCGCCACCGCGACTCCCGATCATACCTTCCCCGCCACCGCCACCCAGGTGCAGAAGCGCCTCGGCTGCCGCGGCGGGATCGCGTTCGATGTGCACGCCGTCTGCACCGGCTTCCTCTACGCGATGGGCGTGGCCGATTCGATGCTCAAGAACGGGCTCGGATCGCGCGCGCTGGTGATCGGCGCCGAAACCTTCAGCCGCATCCTCGACTGGGAAGACCGCACGACCTGCGTGCTGTTCGGCGACGGCGCGGGTGCGGTGGTGCTCGAAGCGCGCGAGGGTGAACAGGAACGCGGCGTGATCGCAAGCAAGCTCCACGCCGATGGCGAGCACAAGGAACTGCTTTACGTCGACGGCGGGCCGTCGAGCACCGGCACGGTCGGCAAGCTGCGGATGAAGGGGCGCGAGGTCTTCCGTCACGCCGTGGTCAATCTCGCCGAGGTGCTCGGCGAAGTGCTCGAGGAAGCGGGCGTCGCGGTCGAGCAGATCGACTGGGTCGTGCCGCACCAGGCCAATGCGCGGATCCTCGACGCGACCGCGCGCAAGCTGGGACTGCCGGCCGAAAAGGTGGTGGTGACGGTCGACCGCCACGCCAACACGTCGGCGGCCTCGGTGCCGCTCGCGCTCGACACCGCGATCCGCGATGGCCGCATCAAGCAGGGCGACCTGGTGATGCTCGAAGCGATGGGCGGTGGATTTACGTGGGGTGCCAGCCTGCTGAAATTATGATCGAAATATGGTATCGGCGAAATATCCGGGCTTCAAAAGGTCCGGTTCCGTTGCATTTTTGAGAAATTCGACTACGAAAATAACAGGGTCGCGAAAGATAGGTAGAACCGAATGCGTTCGACGAATACGCTGACCAGAGCCGATATATGCGAGGCCGTCCACAAGAAGACCGGCTATCCGAAAAGCGAATCCCAACAACTCGTCGAGGATGTCCTCGACCTGATGACCGAAGCTCTGATTTCGGGCGAGAACGTGAAGATATCCGGGTTCGGCACCTTCCTCCTGCGCGACAAGGCGGAACGCGTCGGCCGCAATCCCAAGACGGGCGTCGAAGTTCCGATCACCCCGCGCCGGGTTCTGATCTTCCGCGCCAGCCAGGCCTTGCGGGACAAAGTCTCCAAAGCATGAGCGAAAGCGCCTCTCTCTTCGACGACGGCAAGGATCCGCAGGCGCTGCGCACGATCGGCGAAGTGTCGAATGCGCTCGGGATCAAGCCCCACGTCCTGCGCTATTGGGAAGAGCAGTTCCCGATGCTCAAGCCGACCACCCGCGCCGGCGGTCGGCGTTATTACCGCGCCGAGGATATCGCGCTGGTGCGCCGGATCGACGACCTGGTGAACGCGCAGGGCTATACGCTCAAGGGCGCGAAGAAGGCGTTGGCAAAGAAGGTCGAGCCGGTGGGCGAGGCAATCGCCGCGCCGCATCCGCAGCAGCAGGATGAGCGTCCCGGAACGCCGGCCCCCGCGCTGGTCCCGCAATTGCGCGCGATCCGCGATCGGCTCGCCGCGGCGCTCCAGCACTGATTTTCGTTCAGGCCAACTTTCAAGCCAACTCTTCGACCGGATAGCGGCGCACCTCGAGGTTGCACGCCGCCTTTCCGAGGTCGGCCCAGCGATCGACCTCGCAGGAGAGCTGGACATAGGCTCCGGTGGGAAATTTTTCGGCGATGCGCTCGCGCTCGACCGCCGCGGCGTCCTCGCGGATCAGCTCGAGCGCGAGATAGGTCAGACCCGGATTGTGCCCGATAAGCAGCAACCGACTGAAGGCATCGTCCTGCGCCTGCACGAGGTCGAGCAGGTCGCCGGCGCTGGCGAGATAGATCCGCTCCTCGAACTGGGGCGACAGGCTGCCGCCATAGCCAGCATTGACCTGGTCGAAGGTTTCGCGACAGCGCCGCGCCGGGGAGACGAGCGCGCGCTCGAACTCGCCGCGTTCGCGGCGCATGTATTCACCCATTTTCGCGGCTGCCACGATCCCGCGCCTGCTCAGCGGGCGATCGAAATCGCTCGGGGCACCGGCATCCCAATCGGACTTGGCATGGCGCAGTAGGGCGAGGGTCTTCATGCCCCCTGCTACGCACGCGAATAGTGGGACGTTCCAGCTTTTGATTGCTTTTTGTTAACCTCGGCGGCCGCGACCCGCGCGATCGCCTCGTCGAGCGGGCAGCGGATTACCGGCGTACCTTGCGGAAATGCGGTGAGAAAACGGCTCGGGAAGGCGGGCGAAAGCATCACGAACTGGCCGCGATCGTCGGCTCGGCGCACCAACCGCCCGAACGCCTGCGCGAGCCGCGCACGAATCAGGTGGTCGTCATAGGCCTTGGCCCCGCCTTCCGTCTCGGCCGCGGCCAGCCGCCGCGCGCGGTGGAGGATCGTCGGCCGTGGCCACGGCACCTGTTCCATCACCACGCAACGCAGCGAATCGCCGGGCACGTCGACTCCGTCGCGCAGCGCGTCGGTGCCGAGCAGGCTGGCGCGCGGATCGTCGCGGAAAATGTCGGTCAGCGTGCCGGTGTCGATCGGATCGACATGCTGGGCGTAAAGCGGCAGGCCTGTGCGTGCGAGCCGGTCTGCGATTCGGCCATGCACCGCGCGCAACCGGCGGATCGCGGTGAACAGGCCGAGCACCCCGCCGCCCGCCGCCTCGATCAGCCGCGCATAAGCGCCGGCGAGGGCGGGGATGTCGCCCTTGCGGATATCGGTGACGACCAGGATTTCGGCCTGGGTGGCATAGTCGAACGGGCTCTGCGCCGCGAACAGCGCGGGCTTGACCTCGAGGTGCGGCGCTCCGCTGCGCGCGACCGCGCTGGGCCATTCGGGCGCGCCTTCCTCATCGCGCTCGGCCAGCGTCGCGCTGGTCAGCATCACGCCGTGCGCGCCGTCGAGCACGGTGCGTGCAAACGGCTTCATCGGGTCGAGCCAGTGGCGGTGGATCGCGACATCGAATTCGCGCGCGTCCGAGCGTTCGACCGCCAGCCAGTCCACGAATTCGGGGTCGCCGGGGCCGCCGAGCCGGTCGAGCATCGCTTCCCACGCCGCGAGCAGGTCGATCCGCCAGCCGAGCGAGTAGCGCGCGCCCTCGACCCGTGCGCGCCCCTGCGCGTCGAGCCAGTCGGGCGCGTCCTCGATCACCGCCTCAAGCCGCCCGGCGAGTTTCAGCAGCGGCTTGCGGATCGCGGCGAGGGCGTCTGCCGCGTTGGCCGCCTGCTCGACGATCGCGCCGTCGAGCCCCGCGGCCTCGGTTTCGATCCCGTAGCCCGCCTCGATCCCGCCGCTCTCGTCGCGGGCATAGGTCGCCGCGCGAACCGCGGCGAGCAATTGCTCGATCGGACCGAGCGGCGCGCCTTCGGCGAGCCTCCCGAGCCAGCCGCTCGCGGGCAGGGCCTGCGCTGCCTCGGTCGCGGCGTCGATCGCCTGGCCGCCGCCTTCATCGTAGCTGGCGATATCGGCGAGCCGCGCGGCGAGTCCGCGGCGGCGGCCTTTGGAACCGCGCTCGGGACCGAGGATCCAGCGCTTCAATTCGATCGCCTCGCTGCCCGACAGGGCGGCGGCGAAGGTGCTGTCCGCCGCATCGAAGACGTGATGGCCCTCGTCGAAGATCACGCGGCTCGGCTTGTTCGCCGCATCGCGCCCGCGCGCGGCGTTGACCATCACCAGCGCGTGGTTGGCGATCACGAGGTCGGCCTGCGCCGATTGCCGCGCTGCGCGCTCGATGAAGCACTTCCGGTAATGCGGGCAACCGGCATAGACGCACTCGCCGCGCTGGTCGGTGAGCGAGCGGATCGCGCGGCGGCGGAACAGCGTGCCGAGCCAGCCGGGCAGATCGCCCCCGATCATGTCGCCGTCGCGCGTATAGGCGGCCCAGCGCGCCACCAGTTGCGCGAGCACGGCGGGGCGTCCGCCGAAGCCGCCCTGTAACGCGTCTTCGAGGTTGAGCAGGCAGAGATAGTTCTCGCGCCCCTTGCGCACGACCACGGGCGGGGTGCCGTCCTCGCGCGCGGCGGGCCACGCGCGCGCGCTCTCGCTGCGGAGCTGTCGCTGCAGGTTCTTGGTGTAGGTCGAGACCCACACCGTACCGCCGCTCTCCTTCGCCCACAGCGAGGCGGGGGCGAGATAGCCCAGCGTCTTGCCGATTCCCGTGCCCGCCTGCGCGAGCAGCATGTGCGGCGCGTCGCGGCGCGCACGCGGGGCGAAGACATGCGCGGCTTCGCCAGCATATCGGCGCTGGCCGTCGCGCCGCTCGGCCGCATCGCCGGTAAGCGCATCGAGCTGCGCCTCGATTTCGGCGCGCGACAGGTCGACCTGTTTCGGCTGCGGGCGGTCCTCGTTTTCCTCCCATTGCGGCAGGCGCGAGAAGAGCCATTTCTCCGCCCGCTCGGGCTGGCGGATTTTCGGCATCAGGAGTTGCGCCCACGGCCAGCGCAAACGTGCGAGCGATTGCAGCGAGGACCACGCGCCCTCGCGCTCACCCCATTCCTCGACCTCGCAGCGATCGAGCAGTTCGGCGGCGGCCTGCCGCAGCAGGGCGGGGACCTCGGCATCGCTCGCGGGGACGGGAAGGCCGAGCACTTCGGCCAGCCCCTTGGGCGTCGGTACGCAGAATTGGGCCGGATGAACGAAGGCGAACAGTTCGAGCAGGTCGAGCCCCGAGAGGTCGGGATAGCCCAGGCGGGTCGCGACCAGCGGTGCGTTGAGGATCAGCAGCGGGGTGTCGGCCACCGCCATCACCGCCTCGCCCTTGGCCACCTCGCGCACGGCCCCGTCGGGGCCGCACATCCAGGTGCCGGCATGCGAGGCGTGAAGGGCTGGCAGGTCGAGCGGCGCGGTCACCGAACGGACCATGATGGGCTCGGAACGAAAAGTAAACAAAGGTAAGCGAGAATGTGCCGAGGGCCGTTCCGTTCGTCGCAAGGACTCGGCGGCTAGCCGCGAAACGATTCTTGAATGAGAAACTAATTCAACGTGTTGTAGAAATCTGAACCGTGGATTACGGGAACTGTGACGAAAATGTGCCCGTTTTTAGGGCATGACCAAGACACGCCATATGCTCGCCAGCGCCCCCATCGCGATTGCCGCCATGGCCGCGCTTTCCACCACCCCGCTCGCGGCGCAGTCGGCCGATCCGGCGGCCGCGCCGCCGGTGCAAGATACCGTCCCGCAGTCGCCGCCCCCGATCGTGCTGCCCGAGCCGCAGCCGACCGCCAGCCCGGCACCGCTCGTTATCCCCGACTTCGAACCCGAAGTGCAGGGCCAGAGCGCTGCGCAGCCGACCAGCGAACCCGCGGCTCGTACCAGCGCACAGCGCCCCGCCGAGCCGCGCGCCGCCACTCCTGCGGCGCGCACCCAGCCGCGTATGGATGTCGCCACGACCGCCCCGGCGAGTGAGTCGGTCGCCGAGGCCGAGACGGCTCCATTCACGGAAAGCGCCGACGAGCCGGTCGCCGCTGCCGCCGCGATGCCGACGGTCGATGCGTCCCAGCCGGTAGTGTCTGACTTCGATACCAGTCCAGCTTCGGATGAGGGGGCGACCAACTTCGCCCTGCTCGCCCTGCTCGCCCTGTTGCTCGGGCTCGGGGGCTTCGGCCTGATCGTGTTCCTGCTGATGCGTCGCCGCAAGCGTGCCCAGTCGGTGCCTGAAATCGAGCGTCCGATCGCCGCACCTGCCGCCGCAGTCGCGGCCAGCCCCGCGCCGCGTACCGCCGCGCCGCTCCGCGAACGCCAGGACCGCGCACTTGCCGGCGGAACCAACGCTGCCGGTTTCGCGCCCAGTGCCTTCGCCCGCAGCGATGGCGCGGCGGTCGAACTCCCGCGCGAACTGCCCGCCGATTTCGAGCAGCGCGACAGCCTGCTGAGGCGGATGGTGCAGGCCAAGCCGGACCGGGCCAATCCGTTCCGTTCGCCCAAGGCCCGGGCCAAGCGCGCACGCCTGATCCTCCAGTCGATCGGGCAGAGCTTCCGCGATCGCAAGCCGCGGATCGACCTGAGCCAGTACACCAATGTCTGGCCCGAACTCCGCGGCTGGAAACCCGCCAACGGTTAGGCTTGGTCGCAGAAGACGAAGCCGGGGGGCGTCCCGCGAGGGGCGCCCCCCAATCCTGTCGAGCCCGATCGAAGCGCTGTCCTACATCCTGCGCCGGGCGTATCTTGCCCGGATGCCAGTCGCCCGCTGTCCTCGCCGACCCGAAGGTTACACTTCGACGCTGTTCAATGGACGTCGAGCCCGCGGTTTCGGGCGGCTGGCGGGTGAGCGGACAGTTTTGCAAAGGGGCGGCTTCGGCGGTCCATCGCGCCCTGTTCGCACTTGCAACATCGCAGCGAGTCGGCAAAGGCAATGCCCATGAGCATGGAAGACCTGATCGCCGCCGCCCGCACTTCGAAAGCCTGGCCGTTCCAGGAGGCGCAGCGCCTGCTCAAACGCTATCCCGAAGGGACCAAGCCGGACGGCTCGCCGGTGCTGTTCGAGACCGGCTACGGTCCCTCGGGCCTGCCGCATATCGGCACCTTCCAGGAAGTGCTGCGCACCACGCTGGTGCGCCGCGCGTTCGAAGCGATGATCGGCGCCAAGCCCGAAGACGGCAAGACCCGGCTGGTCGCCTTCAGCGACGACATGGACGGGCTGCGCAAGGTGCCCGACAACGTGCCCAACCGCGAACTGCTCGAGGCCAACCTCCACAAGCCGCTGTCGCGCGTTCCCAACCCGTTCGGGACGAGCCACGAGAGTTTCGCCGCGCACAACAACGCGATGCTGCGCGCGTTCCTCGACCGCTTCGGCTTCGATTACGAATTCATCGCCGCCAACGATCGCTACAACTCGGGCCGCTTCGACGAGGCGCTCAGGCAGGTCCTGCGCAAGAACCAGGACATTCTCGACATCATGCTGCCGACGCTGCGCGAGGAGCGGCGACAGACCTATTCGCCGATCCTCCCGGTCTCGCCCGCCACCGGCAAGGTGCTGCAGGTGCCGGTCGAGGTGGTCGATGCAGAGGCCGGCACGATCCGCTTCACCGACGAGGACGGCAAGGTGGTCGAACAGAGCGCGCTCGGCGGCCAGTCCAAGCTGCAATGGAAGGTCGACTGGGCGATGCGCTGGTACGCGCTCGGCGTCGATTACGAGATGTACGGCAAGGATTTGACCGACAGCGGCGTCCAGTCGGGCCGGATCGTCAAGGTGCTGGGCGGACGCAAGCCCGACGGGCTGATCTACGAGATGTTCCTCGACGAGAAGGGCGAGAAGATCTCGAAGTCGAAGGGCAACGGGCTGACGATCGAGGAATGGCTCGATTACGGTTCGGAAGAGAGCCTCGGTTTCTACATTTTTCCCAATCCCAAGAGCGCCAAGCAATTGCATGCCGGGGTGATCCCGCGCGCGGTCGACGATTACTGGGCCTTCCGCGAGCGGCTGGCCGAACAGGAACTCGACAAGCAATTGGGCAACCCGGTGTGGCACCTCGCGCGCGCCAATGGCGGGTTCGAGGGCAGCGAGGCACCGGGCGCGGGCGACAGCCTGCCGGTGACCTATTCGCTGCTGCTCAACCTCGTCGGCGTGCTCGGCGCGGAGGCCGATCGCGACCAGGTGTGGTCCTATCTCGGCAACTATGTCGACGATGCCGATCCGGCCAAGCATCCCGCGCTCGATGCGCTGGTGACCAATGCGGTCGCCTACAACCGCGACTTCATCGCCCCGACGCTCGAAAAGCGCGCGCCGACCGACAGCGAGGCGGCGGCGCTGCGCGAACTCGATGCGCGGCTGGCCGATGTCGCGCCCGAGGCCAGCGCCGAGGAGCTGCAGACGATGGTCTACGAGATCGGCAAGGACGAAAGCTACGGCTTCGAGAACCTGCGCGACTGGTTCAAGGCGCTGTACGAAATCCTGCTCGGTTCCTCGCAGGGGCCGCGCATGGGCAGTTTCATCGCGCTCTACGGGATCGACAACACCCGCAGGCTGATCGCGCGGGCGCTGGGCTGAAGACGTTCGCGCCGGGGGGCTCTCAGCCCCAGCGGCGGGTGCGATACCACTTGGTGATGACGTATTTGACCCCTTGGGTCACCGGCGTCCCGGCGTGCATCGTGTCGTAATTGACCAGGCCGTCGGGCGTGGCGTTGTTCCAGATCAGCAGTGCGCCGCGCTGCGGCGGGACCGAGACGCCGATCCGCGTGAAATCGGTCGAGCCGCCTTCCTCGACCTCGTTGAGATAGGCCATCGCGGTCCAACTGCGCTGACCGCCATGCGCCTTCTCCTCGGCCCAGTAATCGGCCGCGGTATAGAACCAGTCGCAATGTTCCTTGAACTGCTGGCCCGGCAGGTAGCGCTGGCCCTGGATGTTCTCGCCGAAACTCGTGTCGATCCCGAGCAGGTCGTCGATCCGGCGATTGATCGAGCGGACGAAGGGATCGGCGAAATTGACGTCGCCCGAATAGCTGGTGCGGTACTGGTCCTGGTAGTTCATGTCGAACACGGTCGAGGGCTTGGCGACCCCGTCGACCATTGCGATCATGCGATCGCATTCGGCCGCGCTGAGGAACTCGCCGACCGCGAAGATTTCCGCTCGGTCCTCCATCACGGTTTGCACCCGCGGGTTGGCGGCGAGCCGTTTGCGGACCTTGGCACCGAGCTTCTTGAGCGCGGACTTGTCGGCGGCGGGAGCCTTGGCGGCGTGCGATTGGACGGTGTCGTTCATCGCGCCACACCTACCCAACGCGAAACGTCATTTCCAGACTGCTCTGGCAGCGTCGGACGGGCATGAAAAAAGCCCCCGCCTCGCGATGGAGGCAGGGGCCAGTCTGGTCCCCGAGGACCCGTTTCGGGGACGATCAGTAGAAAAAGTCGTAGATCACGTCGTGCACCTCGCCGGTGTAGATGTTCACCAGCAGCACGTCGTCGTAATAGCGGACCCAGCGATAGGGGCCGTAGACGGCGGGCAGTCGATAGCGCCACGGGTCGACGATCCGGTAGCGATTGCCGAAGAAAATCGATTCGAGGAAGAATCCGATGCTCAACCGGCGATAGCTGTAATTGCGGTAGGGCGCGTAATAGCGGCCCGCGCGGAAGTAGCGGCGGTTCTGCGCGCGATAGCGGCGCCAGTCGTAACGGCGCTGGTCGCGCCAGCGACGGTTCCAGCGGCGATAGTCGCCCCCGCGATAGTCGCGCGCCCGGCGCTGATCGCGATATCGGCGCTGGTCGCGATAGGCGTCGCGGGTGCCGGCGCTGCGCCCCTCGCGATAAGCCTCGCGCTGACTGCGACGCTGGTCAGCGCGGCGTTCCTGACGCCGTTCTACGCGACGGTCGCGGCGTTGCTCGGCACGACGTTCCTGCCGGCGTTCCACGCGGCGGTCTCGACGTTGCTCGGCGCGGCGCTCCTGGCGCCGTTCGACCCGGCGGTCGCGACGTTGCTCGCTTCGGCGATCGCGGCGCTGTTCGGCGCGGCGCTCCTGCCGTTGCTCGGCTCGTCGTTCCTGGCGGCGCTCGACACGTCGCTGGATCGGGGCCGTCTCTTCGCGCGGTGCGCGCTGGGCGCCGCGCGGCCCGCCGCTGCGGCGTTCGCTCCGGGAGCCGCGTCGCTCGGCACGTCGTTCGCGACGCTCCTGCCGCGCCTGCTGGCGATCCTGTTCAAACGCGGCATTGCTCAGCCCCGCTTCGGCGGTCGCTTCCATGGCGGCGGTAGGCATCGCCATCAAAGCGAGCGCCGCAGCGAGCGCGGCGAGCGCGGTCTGGTTGAGGAGCTTGTTGCTTTCCATGTTCTGCTTCCCTCCATTCCTCCGTCACCCCTTGTGGCGGATTATCTATCTGTTTGTAACCGGTCGAGCGTGACACCAGACTGAACTGGCCTGTTGCGTGCTGTTCAGTTTCGGATAACCTTTCGTGAATGGCGCTTTGCTTGCGGGAAAGGCGCAGCTGGGGCAGGACGGTAGCGATGCTGGAGACCTTCGAAGCGATCCGCGAGGATATCGATCGGCGGCTGGTCGAAGCGGTGCGCGATCGCCGTGCGCCGATGCACACGCCGGTGGTGGCGACCGAGGATGCGGATGCGCGGGTGATGGTGCTGCGGGGCTGGGATCCGGCGAACCGCACCTTGCGCTTTCATACCGATGCGCGCGCGCCGAAGTCCGCTGCGGTCGGCGAGGGCGCGCGGGTCGGCGTGCTGTTCTACGACAAAGAGGCCAAGGTCCAGATCCGCGGTCGCGGGATTGGCCGGATCGAAAGTGAAGGCCCGACAGCCGACCGGGCATGGGCTGAAAGCGAGAATTTCGCTCGGCGCTGCTATCTCGGAGCGGCACCGGGCGCGCCCTCGGAAGGACCGACATCTGGTTTGCCGACGCAGTTCGAAGGCGTCGAGCCGAGCGAGAGCGAGCTCGCGCCGGCGCGTGCGAACTTTGCCATCCTGCTCGTCGCGCTCGAGGAGATCGACTGGTTCAGCCTGTCCAAGGACGGGCATCGGCGCGCGCTCGTCACCGCCGACAGTGCTCGCTGGATCGCGCCCTAGCGGCGCAACACGAAGTCCGCTCAGGCGGCGATCACGCCCTGGGAGATCCCGCTGATCGCGGCCGAGACGCGGTCGTGTACACCGAGCTTCTTGAACACGCGCCGTGTGTAGGTGTCGATCGAGCTCGCGCTGAGATCGAGGATGGTCGCGATATCAGAACTCGACTTGCCCCGCGCGATCCATTTGAGGACCTCGTTCTCGCGGTCGGACAGGCCGGCCTTCTCGACCGTGGCATCGCTGTAATAGGCGACCAGCCCGTTATGCACCGCGCTCGAGAAGGATTCGAGCAGCACCAGCGTGGTCGGGTCGACCTCGGCGACGCTGCAGTCGAAACCGAACGAGATCACCGCGTTCAGGCCGTAAGGGCCGAACACCGGGACCATGAATTCGTCGATCACGCCCTTGTCCGAGACCTTGTCCGTGATCTTCGCGATCAACTCGGGTTCGTCGGAACGGAAATGCTCGGTCGCGACGGCGAGCGAAACCGGTCGCCCGCACGAAATGACGTAGCGGTGGCAGGTCGATACCGCCGCTGCGATTTCCTCGCTCGGTTGCGAATGTGATAGCGCACGCTCGGAGGCGAAATAGGTGAAGCTGCGGCACCCGATCACCGAGGAGAACTGCGGCACCAGGTGATAGCTCAGTGAAATGGCGCCGAGCCGCCGCGACGCCTTCAGGATCCCTCGTGCCAGTTCGAAACTCGTGGCTTTCCGCGGGGCGGTGGAAAGCGCCTTGACCAGCGACTGGATCGAGATGTCGACCCACGGATTTACGGAATTCGTCATAGTCCCAGCTTTCGAATTCCCCCGTTTGCGGCGGCTGTCGCCTTCCGGACGACAACCAGCGATGCCCGGACCCGATAACGTTCAGCTACCGGAGGGACAGTCACGTGCTTCCGTGACAATACTTTGTGGGACCAACGCGTGTATCGGGGTGGCGGAGCCCTTTCGGGGTACCACGCTGCGCAACGACCGGGGCGGAACACCCGTTCCGCCACCGGCCGCTGTCAGCGCCCGATCCGCCGCGTAGCGGGGATCAGGCCGCCTGCTTGATCTCGCGCAGGGTGACATCGAAGGTGATGTCCTTGCCCGCCAGCGGGTGGTTGCCGTCGGCCTTGACCGATTCCTCGCCCACTTCGACGATGTGCAGCATCAGCGGCTGGCCGTCCTGGCCCTGCGCCTGAAGCTGCATGCCCGGCTGCGGGGCCGGCTCGGGCGGCAGGTTGGCGCGCGGGATGTCGATCACCATTTCATCGCGGCGCGGCCCGAAGGCGTTGTCGCTGTCGACCTCGACGGTCTTCTCCGCGCCGACTTCCATGCCGGTCAGCGCTTCCTCGATCTTGGGCATGATCTGCCCCTGGCCGAGCACGACCTGCTGCGGGCCGCTTTCCTGGGTGTTGCCGACGACGGTGCCGTCTTCGGTTTTCACGACGTAATCGATGGTGACGGTGTCACCCTGCTTTGCAGTAGCCATATTGTCCTCTTGGAATCTCGTGTGTGCGGCGCGAAATGGGCCGCCGGGGGAAGTCGCCGTGTTGCAGGCGCCGAGGTTCCATTGTCGCAAGGCTGCCCGGGCGAGTCAAACGAAGCGGTAGCGCGGCCTGCACGCTTCAGCCCGCGAGCTCGGCGATACGGGCATGCGCGGCGGCCACAGCCTCGGCCTTGGTCTCCTCGCTGACCTTGAGGCCCTCGGCGATCACGAAGACCGGGTCGTCGATCCCGATGAAGCCAAGCACGCTCGTAAGGTAGCGCTCGGCATGTTCGACGCTGCGCTGGGCGCTGTCCTCGCCATAGAGCCCGCCGCGGGCGATCGCGACGATCACGCGCTTGCCGCCCATCAGCCCCTCGACGCTGCCGTCCTCGCGGTAGCGGAAGGTCTCCCCGGCGACGAGCACGCGGTCGATCCACGCCTTGAGCTGGGTGGGAATGGTGAAATTGTACATCGGCGCGCCGATCACCACCGTGTCGGCGGCCTTGAACTGCGCGAGCGCATCGAGCGAATCCGCCTCGCCGAAGGCGGGCAGGGTGAGGTGGTCGAGCGGCTCGGCGGCAAGATCGCGATAGGTCACGTCCGCGTTGCCGAGCGCCTCGACGATCGCCGCGCTGAGTTCGCGGCTGACCGATGCTTCGCCGCTGATGGAGGAATCGATGTGCAGGATGGTCATGGTTAGGGTCTCCGGTCAGAAATGTTGACCAGGCCCATCTATGCGACCATCTAGAACCGGCAAGAACGCAAAACTTCCTGACCAGGTCACACCTCTATGACTGCTCCTTCCGATCACCCCCCTTCAGACCATCCGCACGCCAATCCCGATTGCCGCGCGGTCAGCGAATTGCTGAGCCGGGTGGGCGACAAGTGGACCGTGCTCGTGGTCGAGGCGCTCGCCGAGGAGACGCTGCGCTTCAACGAGCTCAAGCGCCACGTCGGCGGGATCTCGCAGCAGATGCTCACCCGCACGCTGCGCGCGCTCGAACGCGACGGGATGGTCGCGCGCACCGTCCACCCCACGATCCCGCCGCGGGTCGAATACGCGCTGACCGATCTCGGCCGCTCGCTCGCGGAGCCGGTGATGGCGCTGGTCGGCTGGACCTTCGCCAATTTGCCGACGATCCACGCCCACCGCGAGACGTTCGATCGCGCGCAGGACGAGGCCGAAGCGGCCTGATCGCGGCGCGGCGTGGACCACCGATCGCGGGGTTTTGAAAAACTCTCGGGCACTTTAGAAGTCTGCAATTCCAACCGCTTGCGCTCGGATTCGCGTCCCGCGGTGTAACCTTTCACGCGGGCGGACGCGCGGCGATGGAGATGGGGCGGGCATGGCGCGATCATACCGCGCGCACTCGATGTAGGACAGCGCGCACCGCCCGGTCCCAGTTCCGGAAAAGAAAAGGCCAGCGACACACTGGGTGCGCTGGCCTCTGTCCGGCTGGTGCCGGAATTTGCGAAACGGTTACGGGCTGACCGGATCGTCCTCGCTATCGGCGACGATGAACACTACGAGCACGAACAGCGCGAAGGCAGCTGCGAGCGCACCGGCATTGCCGCCGAACGCGGCTTCTTCCTCCTGCGGTGCGACAGGAGCCGCTTGCTGCGCCGCGACCGGGGCGGCGACGAGGGTGGCAGCCGCTGTACCCGCGACCAAGGCTTTGGAAAATTTCATAGTCCGCCCTTTCTGTGATTGAATGCATCGTGTTAGGGGTTGTTCACGCAATAAGCAAATCATCTCGTCGATGATAGGCCACGGGTCGTCGGGTCGAATTAACCGTGAATTGGCCTGTCTGCGGGCAAGTCCGTCTAGGCGTCCGGCCGCATTTCCGTGCGCCGCGGGGCTGCGTGTCAGCCCTGCTCGGAGCCGGACGCCCTGACGCAATAGGCGTCGTAGGCATCGGGGTCGAATGCCTTCATCCCGATCTCGGCGCGAAACTCGGTGACCCGGTCGATATCCTCGACCTCGCCGAAATCCGCCTTGCCCTCCGCGCAGCCGATCTGGGTCGCATAGCGCTGGGGCTTGCCGCGGGCGCGGGCGATGCGATCGAACATCGCGGCATAGTGCCACGGCGTCAGTTGCCCGGCCTCGGCGGCCTCCTTGACCTGCGGGAGGACGCTCTCGGCCAATGCGACATCCCAGGCGAGGTTGCCGTCGCCGTCGAGCGCCATGGCGTGCTGGGCGAGGTACCAGGCGGCGTTCTGCGCCTCTTCGCTGAAGAGCGGCGGCTTGGGCCAGCCGTGCAGCGCGATGACCTGCTTGAGACGCGCGGTGTTGGGCATGTCGACCTTGAACGCGGTCGCTCCCATCGCCTGCCCGAAACAGCTCTGCGCGAGCTCGCCGGAATAGTCCGCGCAGAAAGCGCCTCCCATCACTTCCCCGCGCGCCCACTGGTCGACCCGGTAGCGCTCGAGCAGTTCGGCGGAGAGACAGGCGATGTCGTCGTCGGCGCAGTCCATCGCCCCGAGCGTTTCGAGCTCCGCCGCGAACGCGGCCGAGATCCGCTCGCCGATCGTCGTGGCTACTTCAGGTGTCGCGTCCTCCTGCGCCGCTGCCGGAGCGGCGAGCGCGAGGCCGAGCCCGGCAAGGCCCGCGGCGATCGATCGGTGCATGATGGTCCCCCTCAACGTTGTACGCCCGGCACGCTAGGACCACGGAATGAACGGGAGATGACACCCCCGATCGATCACCGCCGCTCGAAACTGTCCAGCCCTTCGCCGTCGATGGCACGGGCATCGATCCGTTCGACCCGCGCGCGGGGAGGGCCGCCTTCCATCGCCGCGACCATCCGCTCGACCGCCTGCCGCTCGCCCTCGACCTGCGCCTCGACCGTCCCGTCGGGCAGGTTGCGGACCCAGCCGGCAAGGCCCAGCGAACGCGCGGTCTCGACCGTCCAGTCGCGGTAGAACACGCCCTGCACGCGGCCATGGATGTTGAGGTGACGGGCGGTCATGCGGAGGTCTCTAACATGCCGCGGTTCCGGACTCACCCGGTCGGTCCATAGCCTCGAACCCGAAATTTTCCGCCAGGTCGCGCCACCCGGGATTGGCGTCCTCGATCAGCCTGATCTTCCAGCCGCGCTCCCATTTCTTCAACTGCTTCTCGCGCCGGATCGCCGCTTCCAACTCCGCATGGACTTCGAACCAGACGAGCATTTTCACGTCGTAGCGCTTCGAAAATCCCTCGAAGGTCCCGTCGCGATGCCGATGGATGCGACCCGGGAGATCGGACGTCACGCCGATATACAGCGTACCGTTGCGCTTCGAAGCGAGGATATAGACGCAAGGCGTGCGTTCGAACGGCATGACCGAGGCCTAAGGCACTGCCCGCGACCCGTCATCCCCCTTTTGGTCTTCCCCAAGCCTCATCGTCATCCCCGCGAAGGCGGGGATCCAGGGCGAACAGGCACCAAGCCAGACTGGATTCCCGCCTGCGCGGGAATGACGACAATGGGGTGGGAAGCGGACAGTTAGTCAGATGTTTGCGCCGCAGTGGGTGAGGGATAGTCGATCTTCTGAGACGTCGTATTCGCCAAACGCTACCTTGTAGGGCCTGTCGTCCAACATCCGTTGATGTTCCGGCACGCGAGCATGGATATGTCGCCCGCCTTTGAACTCTTCGAAACCTGCTTCCCGCAGATCCACATCGATCTTTCCATAATCATACCAATCGTAGTCCCAGCCCAAGAAAGGCTCGGACATAAAGGTATAATGACGCTCCCAGCTATCTAGAGAGCCAATGCATGATACCTTGCTCAGCCGTTGCTCCAGTCGGTCAATAGTCTGCTCTGTTGGTCGACTTGGAATAAATCCGGAAGAGCAACCAGTGAGCGAAGCCGCACACAGTATCAGCAGGAAGCGCATGGCCCATGTTTCGCACAGGCCCTTAATGTCAGCAACCGGGGCGTAAGCGGACATTCCGCTTACGACCCGACACCTCGTCCTACCTAGTCAGCTTCTTGTAACTCACGCGGCTCGGCCGATCCGCGGCATCGCCCAGACGGCGCCGCTTGTCCTCTTCATACGCCTCGAAGTTGCCCTCGAACCATTCGACGTGGCTGTTGCCCTCGAAGGCGAGGATGTGCGTCGCCAACCGGTCGAGGAAGAAGCGGTCATGCGAGATGACCACGGCGCAGCCGGCGAAGTTCTCGATCGCTTCTTCGAGCGCGCCGAGGGTTTCGACGTCGAGGTCGTTGGTCGGTTCGTCGAGCAGCAGCACGTTGCCCCCCTGCTTGAGCATCTTGGCCATGTGGACGCGGTTGCGTTCGCCGCCCGAGAGCTTGCCGACGTTCTTCTGCTGGTCGGGGCCCTTGAAGTTGAACGCGCCGACATAGGCGCGGGTCGAGACGTCGTGGCCGTTGACCTTCATGTAGTCGAGCCCGTCGGAGATTTCCTCCCACACGTTGTTCTTCGGATCGAGATGCGCGCGGCTCTGGTCGACATAGCCGAGGCGCACGGTCTCGCCGATCTCGACCTTGCCCGAGTCCGGCTCTTCCTGCCCGGTGAGGATCTTGAATAGCGTGGACTTGCCCGCGCCGTTGGGGCCGATCACGCCGACGATGCCGCCCGGGGGCAGCATGAAGGAGAGGTCTTCGAACAACAGCTTGTCGCCATAGGCCTTGGTGATGTTCTTGGCTTCGATCACCTTGCCGCCGAGGCGCTCGGGCACCTGGATGACGATCTGTGCCTTGCCCGGCTTGCGGTTGCCCATGTCTTCCTGGAGCTGGTCGAACTTGCGGATACGCGCCTTCGACTTGGTCTGGCGCGCGGCCGGCGTCTGCCGGATCCATTCGAGTTCGCGCTGCAGCGCCTTCTGCTTGCCGCTTTCCTCGCGCGATTCCTGTTCGAGGCGCTTGGCCTTCTTTTCCAGGTAGGTCGAGTAATTGCCCTCGTAGGGATAGTAGGAGCCGCGATCCAATTCGAGGATCCATTCGACGACATTGTCGAGGAAATAGCGGTCATGGGTGATCATCAGCACCGCGCCGGCATATTCCTTGAGGTGGTTTTCGAGCCACTGGACGCTTTCGGCGTCGAGGTGGTTGGTCGGTTCGTCGAGCAGCAGGATGTCGGGCTTCTGGATCAGCAGGCGGGTGAGCGCGACGCGGCGCTTCTCGCCGCCCGAGAGGTTTTCGACGCTCGCCTCGCCGGGCGGGCAGCGCAGCGCCTCCATCGCGATCTCGAGCTGGTTGTCGAGCGTCCACCCGTCGACCGCGTCGATCTCGGTCTGGAGCTCGGCCATTTCCTCGCCGAGCTTGTCGAAGTCGGCGTCGGGCTCGGCCATTTCGGCACTGATCGCGTTGAACCGCTCGACCTTGTCGGCGATGTGGCGCGCGCCGTCCTTGACGTTTTCGAGCACGGTCTTGCTCTCGTCGAGCTCGGGCTCCTGCTCGAGATAGCCGACCGTGATGTTCTCGCCCGGCCAGGCCTCGCCGGTGATGTCGGTGTCGATCCCGGCCATGATCTTGATCAGCGTCGACTTGCCCGCGCCGTTGGGACCGACGATGCCGATCTTGGCACCCTGGTAGAACTGCAGGTTGATATTGCTGAGCACCGGCTTGCTGGCGCCGGGGAAGGTCTTGGTCATGTCCTTCATGACGAAGGCGTATTGCGCTGACATCGAGCGTGTCCTTTGAATCGGGCGATGTGGAAGAAAAGTTCGGGCGCGAGATAGGCGTTGCGGCGCGCGCGGGCAAGCGGGCGTGACAACGGGGAACATGTCGCACGCGGCTTGCGTTCGAAAGACCATGAAACATTTGCTTTTTGCCTCGCTCGCCGTCTCGGCGCTGACCCTCACCGCCTGCTCGGGCTCGGACGATGCCGAAACCGACGCCGCGACGGAGACCGGCACCGCCGCGGTCGATACCTCCGCCGATGACGAGATCGGCGCCAACTGGGCAAGCCGTGAGGGCTACGACAGCGATGCCGAGGCGAGCCGCGAGGAAGCGAGCGAGCAGGGCGGCACGCTCTCGCTGACGCTGCCCGACGGCGTGACCCAGGCGATGCTGGGCGAGCGGACCAAGCGGATGATCGCGGTGCAGGTGCTGCTCGACAAGAGCAACCATTCGCCCGGCGTGATCGATGGGCGAGAGGGCGCCAACACCAATCGCGCGATCCGCTACTACCGCGAGGCCAACGGGCTCCCTGCGGGCGAGGGAATCGACGGCGAGCTGATTTCCGCGCTGCTCGACAATCACGGTGGCGACGTCTTCCGCACCTACACGGTCACCGAGAAGGACGCCGCGACCGAGTTTTCGGACGTGCCCGAGGAATTCCCCGACATGGCGAAGAAGGACGCGCTGGGCTACGAAAGCGCGCGCGAAATGCTCGCCGAGCGGTTCCACATGGACGAGGATTTCCTCGCCGCGCTCAACCCCGATGCCGATTTTGCCAAGGCGGGCACCAAGCTGGTGATCGTCAGCCATGGCGACGACCGGATCGATGCCGATATCGCCAAGGTCGAGGTCCGCAAGGGCGAAGCCACCGTGGTCGGGCTCGACCAGGCGGGCAAGGTGCTGGTGAGCTTCCCGGCGACGATCGGCAGTTCCGACTTTCCCAGCCCGAGCGGCCGGATGAAGGTCGCCGCGATCGCGCCCGAGCCCAATTACACCTTCGATCCCGACGACCAGGACTGGGGCCCGGACGAGACCTTCATCCTCCCGCCGGGGCCGAACAACCCGGTCGGCGGGACGTGGATCGATCTCGGCAAGGATGGCTACGGCATTCACGGCTCGCCCAACCCGCAGATGGTCGCCAAGGAAGCGAGCCACGGCTGCGTGCGGCTGACCAACTGGGATGCGGCGGCCTTCGCCAAGGCGCTGAAAACAGGCACGCCGGTGGAGTTCGTCTAACCGGACTTCACAAAGCGCGGGGAGCGCGGTAGCCCCTCGCGCCATGAACAAGACGCTCTTCGCGCTCGCCGCGCTTTCGCTCCCGCATTTCGCGCTCTCCACACCCGCCGCCGCCCAGTCGGGGCCTGGACCGTGCGAGGACAGCTGCACGCTCGAGCAGCGCGCCGATGCCGCGCTCGAAGGCGACCAGTTGGCGTGGGACTTCGTCGAAGGGATCACCACCGAGGTCGGACCGCGCCAGGCCGGGACCGAGGCCGAGAAACGCGGCCGCGAATGGGCGATGGCCTGGCTGCGCGCGCAGGGCTTCACCAAGGTCGCCGACGAACCCTTCATGATGGACACCTGGGTGCCGGGCGACACGCACGAGGCCGAGATCCTCGCCCCCTTCGCGCAGCCGCTGGTGGTCCAGCCGCTCGGCAATTCGGCTTCGACCGGGCCCGACGGGATCACCGCCGAGGTGGTCTATTTCCCGACCGTCGCCGAACTGCGCGAGGCGCCCGACGGCAGCCTGAAGGGCAAGATCGCCTTCGTCAGCCATGCGATGACCCCGACGCAGGATGGGTCGCAATACGGCTTCGCCGGGCCGGCGCGCTGGGTCGGCGCGGGGATCGCCGCGAGCAAGGGCGCAGTCGCGACCGTGATCAAGTCGGTCGGCACCGATCGCAACCGCCTGCCGCATGTCGGCGGGACCTCCTTCCCCGAAGGGGTCGCGCCGACCCCGGCGGGCGCGCTGTCGGTGCCCGATGCAATCAACCTCGAACGCATGTTCGAACGCGCTGATGGCAAGCCGATCACGATGAAGCTCACGCTGACCCCGCGCCGCCTCGGCCAGACGCAGAGCGGCAATGTCGTCGGCGAGATCGTCGGTCGCAATCCCTCGCTGCCGCCGGTGCTCGTCGCCTGCCACATCGACAGCTGGTGGAACGGCACCGGCGCGTTCGACGACGGGGCGGGCTGCGGCATCGTCGCCGCCGCGGCCAAGCACGTCGCCGCCACCGGGCAGCCGCTGCGCACGATCCGCGTGCTGATGGCGGGCGCCGAGGAAACCGGGCTGTGGGGCAGCCGCGCCTATTCCGACGCGCATATCGACGAGCCGATCGCGGTCGGGCTCGAGAGCGATTTCGGCGCCGATCGCATCTGGCAATTCCAGAGCAATTTCCGCGAGGCCAATCCCGACCTTCATGCCAGGCTCGCGCGCGCGGTCGCCCGCTTCGGCGTTTCGGACAGCACCGCAGTCGCCAGCGGCGGGGCCGACATCAACATCGCGCGCGACCAGGAAACCGCGATCATCGACCTGCAGCAGGACGGGACACGCTATTTCGACATCCACCACACGCCCAACGATACGCTCGACCGGATCGACCGCGCACAGCTGCGCCAGAACGTCGCGGTGTGGACCCAGGTGGTCGGAATCCTCGCCAACGAGCAAGGGCCGATCAAACCCTGACACGATCGGTCGGTTTTCCCCGACCCAGTGGAGTTTACTAAAGGGGATTTTAACCCCGCTTAACTATACGGCATCGCTGGAGGAGTGGGGTAGTCGATGAGCGAAAAAATCCTGGCCATGGCGAATCCAATGCTGTGCGCAGTGTTCGCTGTCGCGTTCTTCGTGCTTTGGCGGCGCGAGACCAGCGCGACCTGGATCGTCATCCTCGCGGCGACCTATGCTTCGCGCGCGGTCGGTTTCTTCGTCTTCCATTTTACCGATAATCCGAACGGGGTGGCGGCGATCGTCACCATGCACGTGTTCTACTCGGTCAGTGCGATCACGATCGTCTGGGCCATCTGCGCGCGCAACCGCCAATCGGCAGACCTCAAGACCTATCTCCTGATTTCCGTGCTCGGCCTCGCGCTGATCGTCGGCGCGACCTACGGGAGCGATTACAACGCCAGGCTCTACGCGGCCAATGCCAGTTACGGCCTGATCCTCGCGCTCGGCACGCAGACCGCGGCGCGCAAGGTGGAAAAGGATTTCCTCGACAAGGTGATCCTGTTCCTGCTCGCCATGGGCGCGTTCCAGTTCTTCGTCCGGCCGATGCTGGCGATCATCGTCGAAGGCTCGATGACCGCCGAGCAATATCGCGAAACGCCGTTCTACGCGCTGATGGTCGTGTGGCTGGCACTCGCGTCGCTGCTGATGGCGATGGCGCTGCTCGCCGCCGCGCTGACCGACCAGATGAACGCCATGCGCGAGGAATCGCAGCGAGATTCGTTGACCGGGCTCAAGATGCGCGGACCGTTCGAGGAGGCGGCGATCGCCATGCTCAGCCGCGCCAAGGAACAGAACGTACAGGTCGGGGCGATCGTCGCCGACATCGACCACTTCAAGCAGGTCAACGACATCTGGGGCCACCAGGTCGGGGACAATGCGATCGCCGCCTTCGGAGACCTGCTCGGCTCGACGATCCGCACCACCGACCTTGCCGGTCGCATCGGCGGAGAGGAATTCTGCGTCCTTGTCTGGGATTGCGAATCCGATCCGACCACGGGGCTCGCCGAACGCATCCGCAGCCGCTTCGAACGGCTCCCGATCGAGGGAATTTCGGGCGACGTCCGCTTGACCGCGAGTTTCGGCGTGGCCGCGTGGGATTCGCATGAAGGCTACGGCAAATTGTTCGCTCGCGCCGATGCGGCGCTTTACGCGGCCAAGGAGAACGGCCGCAATCGCGTGGTCGGCGAGGGCTGGGACAATCCCGTCGACGCCACGGTCGATGTGGCCGAATTTGCCGCGCGCCAGGAGGACGACCAGCCGGGCGATCGGCGCTCGGGCGTCCGCGGGATCGCCACCGCCTGACGCCGGGCCGGCTCGGCCCCGACTTGCAATCTCGGTCGCGCGATGGTCCATTCGGCGCGATGATCATTCCCGGTGAAATTCTCGATACGATTCTGCGCGGCGTGATCCTCGCGACCATCGCCTTGCTCTGGATCGTCGTGCTCATCCGCATCAACGGGCTTCGCTCGCTGTCGAAGATGACGAGCTTCGATTTCGTCATGACGGTCGCGTTGGGCAGCCTCGTGGCGGGGGCATCGCAGGCCGAGAGTTGGCTCAAGTTCCTCCAGCCGCTTGCGGGGATGGTGGGGCTGTTCGTCGCACAATGGGGGAGCGCGAGGATCCGCAAGAACTCGGCCTGGATGGAAAGGATCATGCAGAATGAACCCGTCCTGCTGATGCGCGACGGCGAAATTCTCGACGAGGCCCTCGAAAAGACGCGGGTCGCCCGCAGCGACCTGATCGCCAAGCTGCGCGAGGCCAATGTGACCGACTATTCGCAGGTGCGGGCGGCGGTACTCGAGACCACGGGAGACGTCTCCGTGCTCCATGGTGAGACGCTCGACGAAGCCTTGCTCGAGGGAGTGCGGAAAGAAACCGGTTCCTGACCGGTGCAAGTGGTCGGGGAGACAGGATTCGAACCTGCGACCCTCTGCTCCCAAAGCAGATGCGCTACCAGGCTGCGCTACTCCCCGACACTTTACTCGGCCTACCGCTTCGCTGCGTGCGGCCAATCCCGGCCCACCGCTTCGCTGCCTGAGGCCTGCGGACCGCGGCGGTGGTGGGCCCGGCAGGACTCGAACCCGCGACCAAGCCGTTATGAGCGGCCAGCTCTAACCAACTGAGCTACAGGCCCCCGCCTGGACTGGCGGTTACCGCGCCCCGATTGAGTATTCAAGCGCGGTTGTACGCGCGAGGCTAATCGAGCTCGACGGCACCCATGATGTCGCCGATATCGGTCGCGCGCACGCCGCGCTGGTCGAGATGGGCGAGGATCTCGCGCCACCAGTCGTAGAATGCGTCGAGATCGTCGTTGTCGCGCACATAGGGGGTGTTGCCGGGCACCAGCGAGGGGCTGTGGAAGGCGAAGTTGAGGATCGGCAGCCCGTCGCCGAGCGCGTGGTCGATCGCGGCCTTGGCCTCGTCGATGCTGACGCCCTCCGGGGTGAGCGGTACGCGGTTGAGGAGGCCGAGCCGCGCCGCCGCGCCGCGCAGCGCGGCGACCCGGCCGGACCGGCGATAGAGCTTCGGGCCATGGCGGCGCAGGAGTCCGGTGAACACGGTGGTCAGCGGCAATTCGAGGATTCGCACGTCGCGCCCGACCCAGGCCGGACTGGAATCACGCGTGCTGAAATCGGGACCGTCCTCGGCGTGGTAATCGTGATAGGCGCGCACCGAGCTGTCGATCGCGATACCTTCTTCGCCGAGCAGCGCGATCGTGTTGGGCCCGATGCCATAGCGCCCGGCGCGATAGATCTTCGCATCGACGCCGAAGCGCGCGCGCACCGTCTTGGCGAGCGTCGCGATCTTGGCGCGTTCGAGCGCGGGCGGGAGGTTGCCGGCGAAGCTGTTGCGGCAGTTGACCTCCTCGTCGTGCGGCGGGGTGACCCAGGGATGGAGCTGGAGCCCGACATCGGCCTTGCGGCGGCGGAACGCGCCACCGAGGATATCCTGCGCGATCGACGAATTGGCGACCGGATAATCGACGAGGTAACAGGGAATTACCCCGGCACCTTCGCAGAAGGTCTGGAACTTGCGCAGGCGCACGACCGAATCGACCGCGGTATTCTCGCGTGCGAGCGGCTGGGTCCAGTCGAAGTCCTCCTCGACGTCGACCGTGACGAGGAAGGCCGGGCCGAACCCGTCGCGAAAACGCACCGCAGGATGTTCGTCGGTCGGCAAGATTCCCCCCTTGAATTCCCGCTGCGTCAGGCGCCGCCGTCGTTGCCGGCAGCTCCTTCCGTTCCTTCCACCTCGTCGTCGCTATTGGGCGATGTGGTGGCGGTCAACGGCAGGCTGAGGACAAGTTCGTCGCTGTCGCGCTGGAGATCGCCACCCGCGGCGCGTGCTTCGGCGCGGGCGAGGCGCAGCGCGAAGCCGCTCCCGAACATGCCCGCGCTGATCGCATTCTGGCCGTTGGCGATCCCGCCCTCGAACAGCTTTTCGCCTTCGCGTTCGGCCAGGCGACGCGGAATCCCGGCCGAAAACTGGGCGGTGTCGCCCTGGACGGTGAGGCGCAAGGCGAGGAATTCGCCCGGGGCGGTCTCCCCCGCAAGCGTGCCGAGCAGGCGCCACGCCAGCCGTTCCCCGTCGCATCGCGACATCGCGATCGGGACCGGTGGCCGGGCGATCCGGCTCTTGAAGCCGCTGACCCGCGGCTGGGTGTAGGTCGCGAGCTGGTCGAGCGTCTGCGAGATCGTGGTCGACAGGTCGCATCCCTCGCCCGCGAGATCGATCTCGCCCCCGGTCAGCCGGGCGAACAATTCGAGCTCCTCGAACCCGGCCATCATCGCCGCACTGTCCGAGGCGATGGTCGCGGCGAAGGCGCGATAGGTGTGCGGGACGTCGCCGAAGATCTGCTGCTGGATCGATTCGGCGAACCCCTGGATCGCGTTGACCGGCGTGCGCAGCTCGTGGAGCAGCTGGCGCAGCTTTTCGGCGCGCTTGGTCGCGCGGGTGACGACCTTGCCCGGGCGGCGCAGGCGCCCGCGGAAATGCATGAAGCGACCGCCATCGGGATCGAACACCGGCATCGCGTCGAGCCGCCACCGGCCCGCGACCGCCGGGGCGCCCGAGATGTCGAGCATCTCGTCCACGATCGGCAGGCGGCGGCGCACGCTGCGCCCGATCCGCTCGCTCGCGCCCGACAGCGAATAGCCGACCAGCATCGGGGCGACCGAACGCGGCGCGTCGACGATCCGGCCGACCCGATCGGTGGTGAAATCGATCGCGGTGATGCGGGTCTCTTCGCCCTGCATCTCGTCGAGCGGCAGGCGCGGCGCAGCGGGGGCCGAACGGTCCGCGCCATCTCCCGCATCCTCGCGGTTCTTGCGGAAGCTCTCGATCCGCTTGACCAGCTCGCCGATATTCTGCGCCGGGTCCGGCCTCACCGGTGCGAGCGGGATGGGCTCCTCCCGGGGCGCGGGTTGGGCGGGCGCGGGTTCGGCAGGAGCGGGACGCGGGGCCTCGGCTTGCGGCTCGGGCGCGGCTTCCTCGTCGATCGGGTCGTCGAGTTCGAGCGGCTCGTCCTCGGGTTCCTCGTCGAGGCCCAGCGCGGCGGGGGTTATGAACGGCGGCGGCGGGATGTCGGCGAGCTGCAATCCGCGCGTTTCCGCCGCGGTCGTGCCTGGCCCGGGCTCGTTCTCTCCTTCTGGCGCGGCAGGTGGTGGCGGCAGCGCCGGAGCCTCGGCCTCGACCCCGATCCGGGCGAGCCGTTCGCTGACTTGCCGCGACAGGCCCGAGCGCCCGCGCAAATGGTCGCGAACCTCTGGCGGGATCGTCGGAATCAGCGCGAGCCATTGGGCATCGTCGAGCCGCGCTCCACGCATCGCGGGGCGCGCGATCTCGGGCTCGTGCAGCGCGAGCATCGACAGCAGGCGCGGCGTCTCGATGCGGTAGCCGGTTTCGGTAATGACCTGCGCCCGCTGCTCGACCGGCAGCTTCTGGCTCAGCTCGGCCAGCAGGACGTAGGCCTCGTCGAGCCGTGCCGAATCGATCCGCTCGGCATGCTTCTGCGCGAGGATGTCGATCAGCTGGCGAAATTGGGTCAGCCGCGCGGCATCGCTGCGCAGGGGCGTGCGCATCACCGTGTCGAGGCGGTCGTCGAAATGCATTCGCGGTTTCAGCGTGGTCCTTGCGATCAAATCTGGCGCATATCCACGCCTTCGCGTCGATTATGCAACGCCGCGGGTTATCATGAGGTTTCCATCGGACGGATCGTTCACTTGCCGACGTAGCAATGCGGGACGTTAACCTTGACGAGCGCTAATATTATTGCTGGAAATTGTTCGAAAGCGCGTTTATGTGTCGCCGCCGTGTAATAGGGGGAATCGTGCATGACCAAGCCGGTCACCAATCTCGATCCAATCGATCGCCAGTTATTGTCCGAATTGCAGGACAACGGACGGATCACGAATGTCGCGCTGGCCGAAAAGGTCGGGCTGACGGCGCCGCCGTGCCTGCGCCGCGTGCGCGCACTCGAGAATGCGGGCGTGATTCGCGGTTACCATGCCGATCTCGATCCGGGCACGCTGGGCTACGGCATCACCGTGTTCGCGATGGTCAGCCTGAAGAGCCAGTCCGAAGAAGCGTTGCAAGCGTTCGAGAGCCATGTCGGCGCACTGCCCGAAGTGCGCGAGTGCCACATGCTCAATGGCGAGATCGACTATATCCTCAAGGTGGTGAGCGAAGACCTCCAGACCTTCCAGAGCTTTCTCACCGGCTACCTCGTCAACGCCCCCAACGTGGCGAGCGTGAAGACCAGCCTGACGATCCGGACCACCAAGCACGAACCGGGCGTGCCGCTGGATTGAGGCGGCTCTCCCCCTGGAGGGGGACTCTCTCGGCTAGCCCTCGCGCTCCTTGAGCCACTCCTCGAGCCACTTGATCGAATAGTCGCCGGTCAGCACGTCGGGCTGGTTGAGCAGTTCCTGGTGCAGCGGGACCGAGTGCTTGACGCCTTCGATCACCATTTCCTCGAGCGCGCGCTTCAGGCGCATGATGCACTTGTCTCTGGAGCGACCGTAGACGATCAGCTTGGCGATCATGCTGTCGTAATAGGGCGGGATCGAATAGCCGGCATAGAGACCGCTATCGACGCGCACATGCATGCCGCCGGCCGGGTGGTAATGCGTGACCTTGCCCGGCGAAGGGGCGAAGGTGAACGGGTCCTCGGCATTGATCCGACACTCGATCGCGTGGCCGCGGAACTCGATCTCGTCCTGCGTGTGCGACAGCTCCTTGCCCGCGGCGATGCGGATCTGTTCGCGCACCAGGTCGACCCCCGTGATCGCCTCTGTCACCGGGTGTTCGACCTGCAGCCGGGTGTTCATCTCGATGAAGTAGAACTCGCCGTCTTCCCACAGGAATTCGATCGTGCCGGCGCCTCGATAGGCCATGTCGCGCATCGCCTTCGAGCAGACTTCGCCCATGCGCGCGCGCTCGGCATCGGTGATGACGGGCGAAGGCGCCTCTTCCAGCACTTTCTGGTGGCGGCGTTGGAGCGAGCAGTCGCGTTCGCCCAGATGGATCGCATTGCCGTTGCCGTCGCCGAACACCTGGAATTCGATGTGGCGCGGATTGCCGAGATACTTTTCGATATAGACGGTGGCGTCGCCGAAGGCGGCCTTGGCCTCGCTCCCGGCCTGCTTCATCAGCGTCTCGAGCTTGCTCTCTTCCTCGCAGACTTTCATCCCGCGTCCGCCGCCGCCCGATGCGGCCTTGATGATGACGGGATAGCCGATCTCGGCGGCGATCTTCTTCGCCTCGTCGTAGTCGGAGACGGCGCCGTCGGAGCCCGGGACCAATGGCAGGCCCAGCTCGCCCGCGGTCTTCTTCGCCTGCACCTTGTCACCCATCGTGCGGATATGTTCGGGCTTGGGCCCGATCCAGGTGATGTCGTGCGCCTCGACGATCTCGGCGAACTTGGCGTTCTCGGACAGGAAACCATAGCCCGGATGGATCGCATCCGCCCCGGCGATCTCGGCTGCGGAAATGATGTTGGCGACGTTGAGATAGCTGTCGGTCGCGGGCGGCGGGCCGATACACACCGCGTGGTCGGCCAGGCGCACATGCATCGCGTCGGCGTCGGCGGTGGAGTGCACTGCTACCGTCTCGATGCCCATCTCGTGCGCGGCGCGGTGGATGCGCAGCGCGATTTCGCCGCGATTGGCGATCAGGATGCGGGTAACGGACATAATCGCTTACTCGACGACGGCGAGCGGCTGGTCGAACTCGACCGGCTGGGCATTGTCGACCAGCAGCTGCTTGACGGTACCCGATGCGGGCGCGGTGATCGGGTTCATGACCTTCATCGCCTCTACGATCAGCAGCGTGTCGCCGGCTTCGACCTTGTCGCCGACCTTGACGAAATTGTCCGCCCCGGGCTCGGGCGCGAGGTAGACTGTGCCGACCATCGGCGACTTGATCGCGTGCGCGGGGGCCCCATCGGTGGCCGGCGCGGGCGCGTCGCTCGCCGCCGGGGCGGAAGAGGGCGCGAGTGCAGGTGCCGGGGCTGGCGCGGCGAAGTGCTGCGGGGCCGCGGCGACCATGCCGCCGCGCGATACCTTGATCTTGCGTTCGCCGTCCTCGACCTCGATTTCGGTCAGGCCGGTTTCACCCAGCAATTCCGCGAGTTCGCGGACGAGTTTGCTGTCGATATTCATGCCGCTCTGCTTGGAGTTCGCCATGTATGTCCCTGTTTGCTGCGATAGGATGCTGCGATAGGCGGGGCGCTATGCGCCGTGCGCGCCGTGCTGGCAAGAGGGGCGAGCCGGATCGTGCCCGATGGAGGGTTAGAATTCCGCTACGGAATCCAGCGCTTCGAGATAGGAGCGCGCGCCTTTCCCGGCGAAGGAGGCGCGCGCCGCCATGCCGACATAGGAGCGATGGCGGAATTCCTCGCGCTTTGCCGGGTCGGACAGGTGGACCTCGATCACCGGGGTTTCGATAGCGCGGATCGCGTCGTGCAGCGCGATCGAGGTGTGGGTGTAGCCGCCCGCATTGAGCAGCACCGCCTTAGCCCCCTCGGCCTGCGCCTCGTGCAGCCAGTCGATCAGGTGGCCCTCGTGATTGGTCTGGCGGACCTCGATTTCGAGCCCCAGCTCGCGCGCCCGGTCCTCGAGCATCCCGGCAATATCGTCGAGCGTGTCCGAGCCGTAGATTTCCGGTTCGCGCAGGCCGAGCAGGTTCAGATTGGGTCCGTTGAGGACGTAGACGAGGTTGGTCATGCGGTCCCTTATCCCGATCGCCGCGAAAGCAACAGGGGCAGCGCCGAAAGCTCGATCTCCGGTCGTTCCATATCGGATCGGCGCTACCCTGATCCCGAGCTTGCCAGACGAAACATCGGTGATCCGGTCGCTTTCTGCCGAATGAAGCGGATCTGGCGGTGCCTTCCCGATCCGAAATGGTTCGATCTCGTCTGGCGGGCGATGCGAGACGAAATAGGGTGGCCGGGCAGGTGGCGACGATGCCTGCAGGCACGGGGGATGGGGCATGAGATTTGGCATTTGCCTAATGGCATTGGCGCTGGCCGGCTGTTCGACCGATCGAGCATTGCTGGAATTGCAGCGCGATCGGCTGCTGCAGATCGAGCAACAGGCATTGTCGATCAGGGGCGGTGTCGAACAGGGCAGTTTCGACCCGACGCGCTACGACCTCTATCTTACGCTGGATGCCGATGTCTTCACCCGCCTGCTGGAAGGGGTTGAGGGCAATACCGTCGAGGTGGTCGCGTCGAACCGCCCGATCGAGCTGACCGTCGACAAGGTCGAAATGACCTTCCGCCCGGGCAGCCCGGAAATCGAATTGGCGGCGAAGGCACGCGATGTCGGCAGCGGATTGATTGCGGAGCTGGAAATGGACAGCCGACTCGTGATCGAAGGCGATCCTGCCCGGCCCGACGAATTGCTGGCCCGGATTGTCGCGACCCGTATCGTGCCGCGGGTCCGCTGGGGTCCGTTCGAATTCACCAAGCGCAAGTTCGTGCGATCGCTGCTGTCGCTGGAGGCCGCGCGCTTTACCGAGAGGCTGCCTGCCGCCCGGCTCCCGCTGGCCCGCGAATTCGCCTTCGGCAAGCCTGCGAATTCGGTGGATTCGGGGCAGATCAAGACGACCCGTGACAGCTGGATACGCGGCAACCTGTCGTTTCCCTCAACGGAAATCCGGGGGCGGTTCGTGGTTCACAACGTCCTGTTCCTCGAAAACGGGATCCATTTATTCGCCAATGTGGAGGGGATTTGAGATGTCTGGACGGTTGATGGTCCTCACCTTGTCGCTCGCGCCGGTGCTGGGCGGCTGTGCTTCCACCGGCGGCCTCGAGCGCGAAATCGCGAGTATCGAAACCCGGGTCCAGTCGGTCGAACGGGAGATCACGGAGGCGACGGCGGATATCGGGGGCGCTGGCAAGGATATCAGGGCCCGAATGCGCTACCGGCCGCTCGTCAGTTGGGCGGAGAGCTTTTCGGCACGCCCGGGCGATCAGCGGACGATAGAATTTCGCCAGACCTCACGCGACGGCGACGTGTACGAGGTCGAGCACGAATGCCGGTTCACCATTCCCGGCGGCTGGCGTCGACGCGACGGCAAGCGCGCATGGGTCCATGAGGCCAATTCGACCAAGGTCGATCTCGAGATCGGCCGCTTTGCGATCGATCCGACCAAACAGGGCCTCGATTTGCGCACCGACCTGAAAATCGACGGGCGAACCCAGGTCGCCGGCAATTACCGGGTCGCCTGCGGACCAAGCGTGGGCGGGAATATCGGGATCACGGCCACTGCGCGCCCTTCGATCCTGACCCGGGTGACCTTCATCGAGGGACCCGACGGCCTTCCCCGCTATCGCATCGCGTTGGTCTCGCCCGATCGGATCGGGCTGGAAATGCGCGGGCATTTCCAATGGTTCACCGTCGGGTTCACGATCCCCTTCGAGAAACTGGCGCGGGAGATCGCGCAGGGCGAATTGAACCTGCTGTTCGCGAAGGATGGGGAGATCGTCCTGCCGGACGGACAGACCCGCACCTATCGGCTTGCGACGATCGAGCCCGGGGTTGCGACATCGACCGAAGGGATGATGTTCGAGACCGACCTCGTCGTCGAGGTCGAACAACCCCGGTAACGTCCGGCCGTCGGCAAAAAACCCGCCGCGCGCCGGACGGGCGGTTGGTCGCCCCGCGGCGACGGTTCGGCGGATTGCAGGTGCCTGTCGATCGACCCACGCATAATCGGCTCCGGACAACCACGGAGTTCGGTCGATGAAGCCGATTGCCAGTTCCGCCGCGCTCGTCGCGCTCGCCGCCTGCACCTCGATTTCCGCGCAAACCGTCCCGGTCGAGCCGACCGCCTACCGCTGCACCACAGTGCCCTGGCTCGAAGCCGGCAAGCCGCTGGTGCGCGCCAGCGTGAACGGACGCGAACTGACCTTCCTGGTCGATACGGGTGCCGAATATGATGGCTGGATCAAGCCGGAAATCGCGCAGGAACTGGGCCTGCCGGTCGTCGGTTCGGTCCCTTCGGAAGGCGAGGACGACCCGACCGGCGGTGTGCCGTTCTACGGCGCGGCGTCGTTCACGCTCGGCGCGATCACCTTCAGCGATCGGCGACTGGGTGAAATGCCCGAGATCGGCCCGAAGGGGCAGATGTTCGACGGGATCATCGGCAACGGACTCTTCGCCGAGATGCAGGCGGCGTTCGACTACGAGCGCGGAGTCCTGCAGGCGACCGATCTAAAGCTCGACAAGGGGAGCACGGTTCCCTTCGACAAATACGGCATCCCCGTCCTGACGCTCGATATCGGCGGCGTGCCCGCCGAGGTGCATCTCGATACCGGCAATTTGGCGAGCCGGCTGTTCGTCACCGCCGAAACCGCCGGCAAGCTCGCGATCGTGGGCGAGCCCGAGGTGAAGGGCCGCGCGATGACCGTATCTGGCGCGTTCGAAGTGATCGAAGGCCGCCTCGCCGGCGCCGTCCGATACGGCGATACGACCTTGCCGATCACCGCCGTGCGGTGGCCGGGGGCCTACGATTCGGGGCAGCTCGGGTCGCAGGGGCTGGCCGGGCAGACCGTCCGCGTCGACTGGCGCAGCAAGCGGGTGTCGATTATGCCCGAAGCCGATGCCCCGACCTGCGATTGAGCGCGGACCGAGGCGGGGGCGCTAGCGCTCGACGCCCTTGACCTTCCCCCACTGGCGGGCGGCCGTGTAACCGAGATAGCCGGTGCCGAAGAGCGCGTAGAGCTCGTCGGGAAGGCCGCGCAGGTAGGCGGCGATGCCGTTGCCGATATCGAGCGCGATGCGCGCATCGAAGGCGCTGAGGATCCCCATCGGCAGCGCGAACAGGATCAGCGTGTACATCACGTAGAGGAAGGACGGGCGCGCGCGGCTGGTCCAGGGATCGCGCGAACTGGCCTCGGCGACGATCGCCTCCAGCCGCGCGCGCACTAGGTCCATCTCCTGCGTCCCCTCGAGCTTGATAAGTTCGAGCTTGGCGCGTTCGCGCGCTTCCTTGTCGGGGATGACCTTGTCGATGATGGCGGCGATCGGACCGATCAGCGATTCGATGATACCCATGGTGCTGCTCCTGAAATGCAAAAGCGCACCAGATAACCAAAACGGTTCATGTAGGAAAACTATTTAACCGTCAGACCACGCCATAGGCGAGCATCGCGTCGGCGACCTTCTTGAACCCGGCGATGTTCGCGCCCCTGGCGTAATCCACGCTGCCGTCGTCCCGTTCGCCGTAGGCGGCGCATTTGTCGTGGATGTCGCACATGAGCGAGGTGAGCATCCGGTCGAGCTTCTCGCTCTCCCAGCTGACGCGCTCGGCGTTCTGGCTCATCTCGAGGCCCGACACCGCGACCCCGCCGGCATTGGCGGCCTTGGCCGGTGCGAAAATCAGCCCGGCATCGCGAAAGCGGTCGGTGGCCGCTGTGGTGCTCGGCATGTTGGCGCCCTCGCAGATCGCGACCGCGCCGTTCTCGATCAGCGTCTTGGCGTCGTTTTCGTCGAGCTCGTTCTGCGTCGCGCAGGGTAGCGCCAGGTCGCATGCTACGTTCCACGGGTTCTCCCCCTCGTGGAAGCTCGCGCCCTTGAATTGGTCGACATATTCGGACATCCGCCCGCGCCGTTCGAGCTTGAGGTCGAACACGAAGTCGAGCTTGGCGTCGTCGAACCCGTCGGGATCGTGGATGTAGCCGTCCGAATCGGACAGCGTGACCACCTTCGCACCCTCGCTCACCAGCTTGCGCGCGGCGTGGAGCGCGACGTTGCCCGAGCCGGAGATCACCGCGGTCTTGCCGTCGAGCCCGTCCTTCGCCTGTTCGAGCGCGGCGCGCAGGAAATAGATCGCGCCGTAGCCGGTCGCCTCGGGCCGCAATTCGGAGCCGCCATAGTCGAGCGCCTTGCCGGTGAGCGCGCCTTCCCAGCGATTGGTGAGCCGCTTGTACTGACCGAACAGGTAGCCGATCTCGCGCGAGCCGACGCCGATATCGCCCGCCGGCACGTCGGTATGCGGCCCGATATGGCGGAACAGCTCGGTCATGTAGCTCTGGCAGAACCGCATCACCTCGGCGTCGGACTTGCCCTTGGGGTTGAAGTTCGCGCCGCCCTTGCCGCCGCCCAGCGGCAGCCCGGTGAGCGAGTTCTTGAAGGTCTGCTCGAAGGCGAGGAACTTCAGCACGCTTTCGTTGACCGATTCGTCGAACCGCAAGCCGCCCTTGTAGGGGCCGATCGCGTTGTTGTTCTGCACCCGCCACCCGCGCTCGACCCGGATATTGTGCTCGTCGTCCTCCCAGCACACGCGGAACGATACGATCCGGTCGGGCTCGGCGATCCGGCGCAGGATCTCGGCCTCGTGATATTCGGGCTTGTCCGCGATCCAGCCCCAGATGTCGTGCGCGACTTCGTGCACCGCCTGGACGAATTCGTCCTGTCCCGGATTACGCTCGCGCAGCCCCTCCATGAAGGTTTCCAGCTTCGGCGCGGTCTTGCTCATTCCCGGTTCCTCGTTCGCTTTTTTGCCCACACAACGCGTCAGGTGGATGGCGGGTCCGGAAAGCGTGCAAGGTCGCGCGCACGCGCCTTCGGCTGGGATAATGACGAGACAGGAATAAGGGAGGGGGAGGGTTCCGATGGTCGGGACGACTGGATTCGAACCAGCGACCCCCACACCCCCAGTGTGGTGCGCTACCAGACTGCGCTACGTCCCGACCTGGAACGAGCGCGCCTCTAGACCGGGTCGTTCGCCTTTTCAAGCGCCGCTTCTCGACGCGTGTGTCAGCGCGTTGCAGGCGATTGGCAATGCTGCTAGTCGCGGCCCACGAAATTTCGCCGGGACGGGGCTTGGCAGGGGATGGCGTGCCACCCACATCCCTGCTCGACCGCTTCGGCGTCCAACCCGACTAGAACTGAGCCAGGGAGCCCAGCCTTCATGCTTTCCGATCAATTGTCGCTGCTCGTGGCCACCGCCGGTGCTGCGGGCGATCCGCCCTGGTACGTCGCGGCGGTGCCGTGGATCCTGATGTTCGGCATCCTGTGGTTCTTCATCCTGCGCCCGCAGATGAAGAAGCAGAAGGCGCATTACGACAAGGTCAGCTCGATCAAGAAGGGCGACAAGGTCGTCACCGCCGGCGGGCTCGTCGGCAAGGTTATCAAGGTCGACGACGACTACGTCGATATCGATCTCGGCGGCGGCACGAAGGTGAAGGCGGTGCGCAACACCATCGCCGACATCGTGCCCCCGGGCGGCGCCAAAGCTGCGAACGACTAAGGGACGGACCGAAGAATGCTCGATTTTCCCCAGTGGAGGCGCATCTGGCTATGGGGGCTGACGCTCGTCGCATGCCTCGCCGCGGTGCCCAGTTTCTTCGCGCTTACCGGGCAGGATTATCCCGATCCGCTCAAGGCCACCTACGACCAGTCGGTCAATCTCGGCCTCGACCTTGCCGGCGGTAGCCACATCCTGCTCGAGGCGGAGCGCAGCCAGGTCGCCGCGCAGCGTCTCGAGACAATGGAGGAAAGCGTGACCGCCGAGATGCGGCGCGCCGATCCGCGCATCCGCATCGGCGACGTCTCGCGTCGTGACGGGCGGCTCAGCTTCATGATCGAAAACCCGGTCGACGTCGACCGGGCGCGAGACCTGATCGAGCCACTCACTACCGGCGCGGGCCTCACCGGCCAGCGCGACTGGACGATCCGCGTGGTCGACGGCCAGCGCATGATCCTGACGCCGACCGAGGCGGGGATGGACATGGCGGTCAATAACGCGATGGAAACCGCGGTGGAGGTCGTGCGCAAGCGTATCGACGCGCTCGGCACGCGCGAGCCGACGATCATCCGCCAGGGCGACAACCGCATCGTCGTGCAGGTCCCCGGCCTGCAGGACCCGGGCGAATTGAAGGCACTGCTCGGGCAGACCGCGAGCCTCGAATTCAAGCTCGTCGACGTCGAGGCCTCGGCCGCAGACACGCAGGCCGGCATCGCCCGTCCGGGCAGCCAGATCCTCCCCGGCGCACCGGGCAGCGATTACGAAGGCGCGACGCTCGCCGTGCGCCGTCTCGGCGGGATCAAGGGCGACACGCTCACCGATGCGCGCCAGAGCTTCGATCCGCAGACCAACGAACCGGTGGTCAACATCACCTTCGACAGCTCGGGCGGCCAGCGCTTCGCCAAGCTGACGCGCGAAAACGTCAACCGGCCATTCGCGATCATCCTCGACGACCAGGTGCTGTCGGCTCCGAACATCAACGAACCGATCCTCGGCGGGACGGCGCAGATCTCGGGCGGGTTTACCGTCGAAAGCGCCAACAACCTCGCGATCTCGCTCCGCTCCGGCGCGCTGCCGGTCGATCTCGCGATCGTCGAGGAACGCACCGTTGGTCCCGACCTCGGCCAGGATTCGATCGAATCGGGTATCCTCGCGATGGGAATCGGGTCGCTGCTCGTGATCTTGCTGATGGTCGTCACCTATGGCCGCTTCGGGATGTATTCGACTGTCGCTCTCGCGATCAACGTGGTGATGATCCTCGGCATCATGGCGATCCTCAACACCACGCTCACGCTGCCCGGCATCGCCGGCTTCGTCCTGACAATCGGTGCCGCGGTGGACGCCAACGTGCTTATCAACGAGCGTATCCGGGAGGAGCGCAAGCGAGGGAGGCGCGTCGTCGCTGCGGTCGAGAACGGCTACAAGGAAGCGAGCCGTGCGATCTACGATGCCAACGTCACGAACTTCATCGCCGGCGTGCTGTTGTTCCTGTTCGGCTCTGGCCCGGTGCGCGGCTTCGCCGTCGTGCTCGTGATCGGCCTCTTCACCAGCGTCTTCACGGCCGTCGTCCTCACCCGCATGTGGGTGGCGATGTGGCTGCGCAAGAAGCGCCCCAGCGACCTGCATATTTAAGGAGGACGGCCCCATGAAACTGCTCAAGCTCGTCCCCGACGACACGAACATCAAATTCCTGAAATACCGCATCCCGTTCTACGTGGTCAGCGTGCTGCTGATCGTCGCGAGCTGGGCGCTGGTCGCTACGAATGGCCTCAATTACGGGGTCGATTTCGCCGGCGGCCAGGAAGTGCGCGCGACCTTCACCGAAAGCGCCGAGGCCCCGGTGGCCGAGGTGCGCGAAACGGTGGGATCGCTCGGCTACGGCTCGCCCGTCGTCCAGCGCTTCGGCGAGCCCAACCAGGTCTCGATCCGCGTCCGGCTGCCCGACGAAGTCGCGGAGGACAAGGAGGCGGCGCAGCGCATCGCCAACGAAGTGGTCGGCTCGCTCGAGAGCGAGTTCTCCGATTTCAGGCTCGACGGCAACGACAACGTTTCGGGCAAAGTCTCGGGCGAGTTCTTCACCCAGGCGCAGCTCGCGTTGCTGGTCGCGATGCTGGCGATCGCGCTCTACATCTGGATCCGTTTCGAATGGCAGTTCGGCGTGGGCGCGTTGTTCGCACTGTTCCACGACGTCTCGCTGACGCTGGGGATGTTCGCGATCTTCCAGATGGAGTTCAATCTGACGACCATCGCCGCGATCCTCGCGATCATCGGCTATTCGCTCAACGACACGATCGTCGTCTACGACCGCATTCGCGAAAACCTGAAGAAGTATCGCAAGATGCCGATCCCCGAACTGCTCGACCTCTCGGTCAACGAGACGCTGGCGCGGACGGTGATGACCTCGCTGACGCTGCTGGTTGCGCTGCTGCCGCTCCTGCTGTTCGGACCCGAGGCGTTGTTCGGCCTCACCGCCGCGATCTTCCTCGGCATCTTCGTGGGTACCTACAGCTCGGTCTACATGGCCGCGCCGATCCTGATCTGGCTGGGGGTCGATTCGCACAGCTTCGTGCCGGAGGAAACCGAGCTCGACCGGCAGGAAAAGGCTGCGCGCCACCTCGGCTAGGCGCGTCGCGCGATCAGCTCATCGTAATGGCGGGCCAGTGCTTCGGCATGGGCCCGCCAGTCGAATTGCTCGACGGTTTCCGCTACCTCGCGGCGCGTGTACCGGTCCAGCAGCACCGCGCGGATACCCTGTGCGATCGCCTCGGGCGTGCGCTCGACGATGCGTCCGGCAGATCTGCTGCGCACGACCTCGCGCGCGCCGCCGACATTGGGGATGACGATCGGCGTGCCGCAGGCGAGCGCCTCGATCCAGGCATTGGCGAGCCCTTCGCGCTGCGAGGGCAGCACCAAGACTTCGGCGGCCGACAGCAGCACCGGTAGCTGGTCGTGCGATACCCCTCCGAGGAAATGGACCCGATCGGCTACCCCCTCATCCTGCGCGAGCCTTGCCAGCGCGTCGCGCCGATCGCCGGTGCCGAGCAGGGCGAGATGGCCCCGTTCGAGCAGCCCGAGCGCGCGGATCGATAGATCGTGACCCTTGACCGGCAGCAGCGCGCCCACCCCGAGCAATAGCGGCTCGTCGTCGGGCATAGCCAAGCCGAACTCCTCGGCGATCATCCGCCGCATCGAATCGTGGTCGAGCGGGCGGAACAGGTCGCGATCGAGACCGGTATAATGCACCCCGATCTCACGCCTTGTTAGAGCGAGGCCCTGCATGTCGCGCGCCAGCGCCAGGCTCACCGCGAGCACCCCTGCGGCGCGATCGAGCGTGGTGCGGATCGCCTTCTTGCTGTGCCCGCCGAGCCCCCAGTAATGCACGTCCGTGCCGCGCGCCTTGACCGAGAAGGGCAGGCCGAGCCGCTCGGCGAGGCCGGCCACTGCCGGTCCGTCGGGAAACAGGAATTGCGCGTCGAGCAGGTCGAACGGGCGTTCGGCATGGAGCCGCTCGGCGATCGGCAGAACCGACCGCCGGATCGCCCACGGATTGATCCGCGCGCCGACCTTGGGAATCAGCGGGAAGGTCGGGCGCAGCACCCGCACACCGCCGTCCACGCTGTCGACCGCAGCTTCCTTCAGTTCGGCATATTCACCCAGCGCCACCGGCGGGACACCGATCGGGTTGATGACCGTGACTTCCCATTCGGTGTACTTCGCCAGCGCTTCCATCGAGCGCGCGACGAACGCGCCGAAGCGCGGACGGTGGGTGTTGGGATAGAGGGTGGAGACGGTGAGGACGCGCTTCACAGCTTGCGGACCACCATTTCGGCGAGCGCGAGCCAGGGCGGACTGTCGATCACGATCTGGCGCTCGCCCGCGCCGGGCGGGAGCAGGCCGATGCGGCTGCCCTGGCGGTCGATCAGCCGGCCGAAAGCGTAACGCCCGCCCTTGCGCGGAACGAGCACGTCGCGATTGACCGCGCGCTGCGCCTCGTCGGGGTCGATCTGCCGCATCCAGAGCTGGTCGCCCGCGCGATATTCACCCTGGCTGGTCTCGATTGCGAGCACCATCAGCGCGCCGCCTCCTCCGAGGTCGGTTGGCAGGATCGCGTCGCGCTGGCTGGCGATTGCTTCGGCCCCGCCGTCGGTAAGCCGGGCGACGATCTGCGGATGCGCGGCCTGTTCGGACCGGACGAGCGTTTCGGGCTCGACTCCCAGCGCGGCAGCGATCCGGTCCATCCACTTGATCGAGAGGTTGCGCATGCCGGTTTCGAGCCGGCCGATCGTCTGTGCCGTGGTCGGCGGATCGCAGGCTTCCGCGACTTCGGCGAGCGTCAGGCCCTTGTCCTTGCGAATGGCGCGGATGCGGTTGATCATATGGCGGCCTTCCGATCAGATACGGTTTCTTTTTGGCGTTATTATACTTGACATACCCAGCATGTCTGGTAGGTTAGTTTCATACCAAGGAGCTAACCAATGTCGAACATTTCCGCCCCTCATTTCCATGACGAGGAAAAGGCATATGAGTATGTCGAGGAACGGCTTTGGCCGAACGGCGCGGTGTGCCCGCACTGTGGCGGCGTTGATCGCGTCGGCAAGCTGAAAGGCAAGACCACCCGCACCGGTCTGTGGAAGTGCTACCAGTGCCGTAAGCCGTTCACCGTCAAGATCGGCACCATTTTCGAAGACAGCAAGGTTCCGATGCACAAGTGGCTTCAGGCCATGTATCTGGTCGCTGGCAGCAAGAAGGGCATTTCCAGCAACCAGCTTCACCGCATCCTTGGCGTTACTCTCAAGACCGCTTGGTTCATGTCGCACCGCATCCGCGAGGCAATGCGCGATGCCGATATGGATATTTTCGGCGACGAGGGCGGCGATGTGCAAGCCGACGAAACCTACATCGGCCAGAAGAAGGGCAAAGTACGCGCTCGCGGTATCGGTCACAAGATGCGCGTCGTGTCGCTGCTCGACAAGCGCACCGGCAAGGTCCGCTCGATCGACGCCAACAGCATGGCGAAGGACGAGGTTGCCAATATTGTCCGCGAGAACGTCTCGCGCGAAGCCACCCTCGTTACCGACGAAGCGGTGTTTTACCGCGCCGTGGGCCGCGAATATCAGGGCCACAAGACCGTGTTCCACGGCATCGGCAACTATGTGAACCGTGGTAGCACCACCAACGACATCGAGGGCTTTTTCAGCATCTTCAAGCGCGGGATGCGGGGCGTGTATCAGTTCTGCTCCGAGAAGCATCTGCACCGCTATCTCGCGGAGTTTGACTTCCGCTACAGCAACCGCTCTGCTCTCGGTATCGAGGACACCGAACGCGCCGACAATCTGTTGCGCGGTGTGGTCGGCAAGCGTCTCACTTACGAAACAGCTTCTGCGAGGGCGTGATGCCGAAGAAAAAGCACAAAGAGACGCAAGCCGAGCAAAGCGCCAGGTTCAAGGCCGAGGTCGAAAAAATGATCGCCGCTGGCGAACTAAGCCCCACCGACGCCGAAGAGGCGCTTGATTCGTTGGTGCGTCAATCTTCAAAGTAGGGCCATGTTATGATGCCCCACTTTTAGGACGTTGATGGTCACTTCTATATCTAGGTGGACCTCATGCTGGTGTTCGCTGCGAGGGATCAACAATCGGTCAGTTTCAATGTCGAGCCGAGTGACCAATTCGTCGCCCTCCATAAGGCACCAAAGATGATCTTCAGGCGGTGGCGCGCGCTCCTGCTCATCACCGCTCGGCATACGCAGCGCGTCCAATAGGCACTTCATCCTACCGTCTATATCCCCGCCTTGGGTAAGGAGCTTCCCCGGCTCGTCTTGTCGGAGAAAAAGCACCGAGAGCTCGCAGGATAGCGACAAAGACTCTCGGACAAGAGGCAAGTAGGACTTGCCTCGGACCGCCAAGGGCCCCGCCAAATGTTCATACTCACTAGGATATTGTTCAGCCAGCTGCCGAGGCGATAGGCCATGTCCTATGCGCTGAGTGCCGACACCTTCACGCTTTACAACCGCAGTCTCACGGAGAACGGAGAGAGCATGGTGCGTTTCCCATAGATATTTCAACTGCGGTGAAATCTCACGCCTAATTCTCATTACATCTTCTGGCTTTGCCTTATTGCCAGACGACGGGAGCTGCCCGTGGTAGATGAGATGAAAGCGCATAACTTCCCTCGCGGATTGTGGGTGACTAGCGGTCATCTAGCACCCCCCGCGAGGCTTGGGTATGCCTCGTATAATAACGCCTTCTTCTTTCCTACAATGTAACCGATTTGGCAAGTCGATTGCGAAGGAGATTCGCATGAAGAGAGTGCTGGCCGAACGCGAACTGACGAATGAAGGTGCGACCCGCAACAGACCGCGCCGCGGACGCCGCAGCGCGACCGTCAACCTCGCCGAATCGCCGCTGACCTGGCTTCATGCGCGCGGCCACCTGAGCGACCGGCAATTCGAGGCGGGTGAGCGGTTGCGCGCCGATTACGAGCGCGCGCAGCTGGCGCCGGGAGTGACGATGCGGTGGGATCCGGTCCGCATAAGGGGGACGGCTTCGGATCGCGAACTCCATCCGACCGAACGCCAGCTGGCGGCGAAGGCGCGCTTCGACGGCGCCATGGCGGCGGCGGGCAGCGGGTTGTCGGACGTGCTGTGGAGCGTGGCCTGCGCGGGCGAAGGGCTACCGGCGGCCGAAAAGGCGCTCGCCTGGCCCGCGCGCAGCGGCAAGCTGGTGCTCAAATTCGCGCTCGACCGGGTCGCCGGGTTTTATCGCGTTTCCTGATCGGCGCGCTTCTTCGCCAGGCGCGCCTTGTCCTCGCCCGACAGGCGGGTGCCGATCGCGATCGTGAGCGTGACGTAGATCGCGATCATTAGCGCTCCGCAGGCGGCGACGATGCCGTCCCACAGGCTGAAGCCGCGCCATTGCGGCACGTCGGTGCCGAACACGATCATGCAGATCGTGACGAGGATGAAGGCGATGCGGATCTCGGTCGGACCGAGGCCGCCATGCGAGAGATGGAACTCGCCGGTGACCTTGGCGAGCAGGAAGGTGTGGATTGAAACGAGGTAGTAGCCGGCGAGCGTCAGCAGCGCGATCTCGAGCTTCACGAACGGGCTGAGCCCCAATCCGCCGAGAATCAGCAGCCCGGCGAGCATGTCCGAGCTGTGGTCGATGAAGAAGCCGTAATTGGGTCGTTCGATGCTGCGATGGCGCGCAATGCTGCCGTCGAGCGAATCGCCGAACCAGTGGACTACGAACAGGCCGATCGCGACCCACAGCAGCGCCGGTTCGCTCTCGGCGAAAACGTAGCACAGCCCGATCCCCACCGCGGCGAGGATCGCGAGCAGGGTCAGCTTGTCGGGTGTGACCCATCGGGGCAGCCGCGTGCACAGCCAGTCGAGCGCCGCGCGTTCGGCGCGGGTAACCAGCGTATGCTGGATCCGTTCGATCTCGTCGGGTTCGTCCCGTGACACGTTCATGACAGCGCCTATCGCGGAGTGGTGCTGCGGGTGCAAGCTATTGGCCCGTTCGCGGCAATGGTTTAGGCAGAATGGATGAAGGCTCCCGACCGAATTGGCCTTGCAGGCAAGACACGAGGTCGTCTGTACCTCGGCTTTGGATGGCTGGTCTTCCTCTCGGTGTTCTTCGGAATGCCGCTCGGAGCAGCGGTTGCGATCATCTTAGCCTTGGTGATTTGGCAGTTCTTCTTTGATCCTGTCGATGTGAGAGGCGAAAGAAGATTTCTCGGATGGAAGTCTGAAAAATCGAAACCATTCGTAGGAAGCATCGTCGGAAAGAAGATCAACGAGGAATAGATTCTAGCCCTCGACCCGTTCGGCGAGGTCGAGCCAGCGTTCCTCGGCGGCTTCCTTCTCGGCGCGGGCGGTGCCGATGCCCTTGCTCACGCGCTCGAACCTGGCCGGATCGCTCGAAAAGAGGTCGGGATCGGAAAGGATCTCCTCGCCGCGCGCGATCGCCTTTTCCAGCTCGGCGATGCGATCGGGCAGCAGCTCGTAATCGCGCTGGTCCTTGTAGCTGAGCTTGCCCGGCGGGGGAGGCGGCGGCGGTGGCGGCGGTGGCGCGGTCTTCTTCTTCGACCGCGCGGTGTTGTCGGTGCGAACCTTCCGCTTCTTCTCCCAGTCGGCATAGCCGCCCGCGACCACGTCGACATCACCGCTCCCGTCGAGGCCGAGCGTGAGCGTGACGGTGCGGTCGAGGAAATCGCGATCGTGGCTGACGATCAGCACGGTGCCCTCGTAATCGGCGATCACTTCCTGCAGCAGGTCGAGCGTTTCGAGATCGAGGTCGTTGGTCGGCTCGTCGAGCACCAGCAGGTTGGAGATGCGGGCGAATTCGCGCGCCAGCAACAGGCGCGACTGTTCGCCGCCCGACAGCGTACCGACCTTGGCATCGACGAGGCCGGGATCGAACAGGAATTCCTTCAAGTAGCCCTGCACGTGCTTGCGGTTGCCGCGCACGTCGATCCAGTCGCCGCCCTCGGCGAGCACCTGCCTTACCGTCTTGTCGGGCGAGAGAAGGGCGCGCTGCTGGTCGATCATCACGCCGTTCAGGGTCTTCGACAGCGTGACCGTGCCCTCGTCGGGCTCCATCTCGCCGGTCAGCAGCTTCAGGAGTGTCGTCTTGCCCGCGCCGTTGGCGCCGACGATGCCGATCCGGTCGCCGCGCTGCACGCGCAGGTCGAAATTGCGAATGATCGTGCGCTGTTCGCCATCGGGCGTCTCGAAGCGCTTGGCGACTCCCTCGGCGACGATCACCGCCTTGGTCTTGCTGTCGTCGGCCTCGATCGCGAGCTTGGCGGTGCCCTTGGGCGCGAGCATGGCGGCGCGCTGCGCGCGCATCTGCCACAGTTTCTCGAGCCGCCCCTGGTTGCGCTTGCGCCGCGCGGTGACCCCGCGTTCGAGCCAGTGCGCCTCGATCTTCAACTTGGCGTCGAGCTTGTCGGCCGCGCGCGCCTCCTCGGCATAGACCTGCTCGATCCAGGCATCGTAGCCGCCGAAGCCGATTTCCTTGCGCCGCAGCGAGCCGCGGTCGAGCCACAACGTGGCGCGGGTCAGGCGCTCGAGGAAGGTGCGGTCGTGGCTGATCACGAGGAACGCGCCCTTGTAGCGCTGGAGCCAGCTTTCGAGCCAGTCGATCGCACCGAGATCGAGATGGTTGGTCGGCTCGTCGAGCAGCAGTACGTCGGGGTCTTGTGCCAGCGCGCGGGCGATCGCCGCGCGGCGCTTCTCGCCACCCGAGGCCGTCTTTGCATCGCGGCTCATGTCGATGCCGAGCTGTCCGGCGATCGCCTCGACCTCGAACGGCTGCGGCGCGTCATCGCCGTGCAGCGCGAAGTCCATCAACGTGTCGTGCGGGCCGAAGTCGGGCTCCTGCTCGAGCATCACCACGCGGGTGTGCGGCTGGATCGTCCGCTTGCCGTGATCGGCCTCGATCTGGTCGGCGACCAGCTTCATCAGCGTGGTCTTGCCCGCGCCGTTGCGGCCGATCAGCGCGAGCCGATCGCGCGGCCCGACATGGAGGTCGATATCGCGGAACAGCCAGCTGCCGCCCTGCTGGAGCGACAGTCCTTCCCAGGACAAGATCGGTGGTTCGGCCATAGGCCGCGCCGCTTAGGCGAGGCGCGGGGAGGGAGCAAGCGCGCTCAGTCGGTCGCGACCGCTCGCTCCGCCTTCTGCTCCTCGACCATCCGCGCCACATCCTCGAGCAGGGCGGGCGCATCGAACACCACGCCGTCCTTGATCGTCCAGCGCACGCCGCCGATGGTCTCGATTTCGTTGGTTTCGCGGTTCAGGCGGTCGTGGCCGGTGCCGTAGAGCACTTTCAGGTTCGCCAGCGGGTTCTCGGGCACGATCACGAGGTCGGCCAGCTTGCCGACCGCGATCCGGCCCATCGGCGGCTCCTCGCCGCGCGCATCGTAGATCTCGCGCGCGCCGTTCAATGTCGCGGCCTTGATCACTTCGAGCGGAGTGAGCCCTGCCTCGCGCAGCATTTCGAGCTCGCCGATATAGGCGAAGCCCCAGGTCTGGTAGATATAGCCCGGGTCTGATCCCGCGGTGACGCGTCCGCCGCGATCGTGGAAATCCTTCGTCAGCTCCATCCACTTGACGAAGAAGTGCCGCCACGCGACCTCCTGCTCGGTGCCCCAATCGTGGTAATAGCTGCCGTGATTGGTCAGGCTCGGCTGGTAGAAATCCATCAGCGAGGGCAGCGTGTAGCGGGTGTGCCAGTCGAGATTGCGCGCACGCATCACGTCGCGGCTGGCGACGTAGATGTTGAAGGTCGGGCTCAGCGTCACGCCGCTTTCGACGAGCAAGTCGACATAGTCGTCCCATGTCTCGCTGCCTGGCTCGACCGCGTTGTAGCCGCGCAATGCGACTTCGCCGAAGCGCGACTGCTCGTCGCGGTAATTGTAGTCCGCCGGGTAGGGCGCGAGCTGGCCCTCGCGCGGGATGCTCTCGAAATGGCCGTAGAAATGGGTGATCCCGTCCATGCCCAATTCGACCGCGCGTTTGGCGGTGACTTCGCCGAGACCGCGCTGGCCCAGATGGGCGACCGAGCCGAGGCCTTGCGCTTCGGCTTCGTCGAGCGCGGCTTCGAGCACGAGCGGGGTCTCGTTGTTGAAGAACTTGATGCCCCAATATCCGCGCTCCTTGATCCAGCGGACCCATTCGCGCGCCTTTTCGGGGGTGTCGGGCGTGCCACGATCCCATTTCGATCCGAAAACGGCATAGGGATAGAGCCGCGGCGCGGTGATCGTGTTCGCGGCGCTGCGGCGGGTCATGTCGAGATCGGTCAGGTCGCCGGCGAAAGACACTCCGCGCACGCTGGTTACGCCGTGCGCGAGCCACAGCTTGAACCCGTAGGAGGGCTGCGGCGCCTTGTCCGGATCGCCGTTATGGCCGTGGACGTCGACGAAACCGGGGAGGACGTACATGCCCTTGGCATCGATCACCCGCGCGCCTGCATAGGCCTCGTCGGCTCGGTCGCTGCCCGCGATCGCGGTGATGCGATTGCCTTCGATCACGATATCGACCGGGCCTTCGGGCGGCGCGCCCGAGCCCTCGATCATCATCGCACCCTTCACGATCAGCTTTTCGAACGGGCCTTCGCCTTCGCCCGCCTGGCGATCGGGGATCGGCTGCATCTGGGCAAGGGCGGCCCCGCTCCAGGCGAGCGCGGCGAAGGTCAGGAGCAGGCGGCGGATCGTGCGAAAGGTCGTCATGCCCGCCTGCCTAACCAAGCGTCGAGCCGATGGAAAGCGGAACGCGCGCATTCACTCGCGCGTAATTCGGCCTCGTGCAGGATCGCTGCAATATCAAGGAGACACGCCCATGTTGCGCTTTGCCATTCCGTTTCTCGCCGCCACCGCCTTCACCGCCACCATTGCGGCACCGGCGCAGGCCGGCGAAATCCAGATCCAGGTATCCAACCCGGTGGTCGAGCTCTCGGTCAACGAGATCGTCCGCTCTGCTCCCGACGTGGCGCAGATCGGCGCTGGCGTGCAGACGCAGGCACCGACCGCGCGCGAAGCCCTGGAGCAGAACTCGGCCGCGATGGAGCGGATCGTCGCACGGCTGCGCGCGCTCGGGATCGAGCGCAAGGATATCCAGACCGCCAATTTCAACCTCAACCCGCAATACCGTTACGACCGCGAGAACGAACAGCAGGTCTTCACCGGCTACATGGTCAACAACAACGTGCAGGTGATGCTGCGCGATCTCGACCGTGCGGGCGAGGTGCTCGACGCGCTGGTGAGTGCGGGCGCGAACAACATCTACGGGCCGAATTTCATGCTCGAGGACGATGTGGAGGCCAAGGCGACCGCGCGCCGCCGGGCGTTCGAGCGCGGCCTGCGTCAGGCCGAGGAATTCGCGCGGATGGCGGGCTATTCCGGCGTGCGCCTGCTCGAAGTGTCCGAAAGCTTCCAGGGCTACGGCCCGGGACCGCAGCCGCAGATGGCGGTGCGCACCGCCGAAGCTTCGGCCGATGCCAAGGTCCCGGTCGAACCGGGCGAAGTCGCGACCGGGGTAACGCTGGGGCTCAAATACGAGATGACTCGCTAGCGCGACTGTACCTGAACGGGACGGTGGCAGTGGTATTCACTGGTCATTCAAGCCTCGCCCGATAGGACGCTTGCATCATGTTTCGCATTCTCGGTCTTTCCCTCGCGCTGACGCTCGCGCTGCCTTCGGCGGCGCAGGCGCAGTCGCGCGACGAGCAGGTCGAGGCGCGCAAGGAAATGCGAGCCGGCCGCCAGCTCACGCTCGATGAAATCCATCGCCGCGTGGTCCCCCAGTTCGAGCGCAAGGGGATGGAATACATCACCTTCGAATGGGACAATTCGGCCAAGGTATACCGCCTGAAATTCTTCGACGACCGGCAGGTGGTGTGGGTCGATGTCGACGCCCGCACGGGGCGCGTGCTGCGCATCCGCAGGTAGTTTGCGGCTGAGGACGCCGATGTCGCTCGCATTGACCATTGATCCGCAAACCTCCATCTGCGCCTCTGAACACAAGCCCAACCGGGGAATTGCAAGACCCATGCGGATCCTGATCGTCGAGGACGAGCCCACGCTCGGCCAGCAGTTGAAATCCACGCTCGAAGGCAATGGCTATGCCGTCGACCTGTCGACCGATGGCGAGGACGGCCATTTCCTCGGCAGCACCGAGGATTACGATGCCGTGATCCTCGATCTCGGCCTGCCCGAGATCGACGGGCTCACCGTGCTCGGCATGTGGCGCAAGGAAGGGCGCAAGTTCCCGGTCCTCGTGCTCACCGCGCGGGACAGCTGGTCGGACAAGGTCGCCGGCCTCGATGCCGGGGCCGACGATTACCTCGCCAAGCCGTTCCAGACCGAAGAACTCATCGCCCGCCTGCGCGCGCTCATCCGCCGCGCCTCGGGCAATACCTCGCCCGAACTGGTCGCCGGCGACGTGCGGCTCGACACCCGCTCGGGGCGCGTCACGCTCGACGGCGAACCGGTCAAGCTGACCGCGCAGGAATACAAGCTGCTCGCCTACCTGATGCACCACAAGGGCAAGGTGGTCAGCCGCACCGAGCTGATCGAGCATATCTACGACCAGGATTTCGACCGCGATTCGAACACGATCGAGGTCTTCGTAACCCGCATCCGCAAGAAGCTGGGTGCGGACGTCATCACGACCATCCGTGGCCTCGGATACAGCCTCGACGATCCCGCCGACGCGCCCCGGGCCTCGTGATCCGAGCGATCCTGCCGCGGCGGTAACGCCGACGGGCGAGGAGGCGCGGATCGAGGCCGAGGCGGCGGCGTCGGGGGCACCCGATCGCGACAAGCCCGTCGAACACACCGGCTCGCTCGGCCGGCGGATGATGCTGATCGCGGCGGGGTGGATCACGATCCTGCTGCTGGTCGGCGGTCTCGCGCTCGACCGCACCATCACCAATCTGCTCGAGCGCAATCTCGACGAACGATTGAACTACATCCTCACCTCGATGGTCGGCTCGGCCGAAATCGATGCCGAGGGCGACGTCTGGTTCAACCGCGTGCTCGGCGACCAGCGATTCCTCGAACCCAATAGCGGGCTCTACTGGCAGATCGACGGGACCGACAAGGAACCCTGGCCCTCGCGCTCGCTGTGGGACCGCACGCTGACCCTGCGCAGCGATCATACCCAGGCCGAGCCGGTCTATTACAACAGCGATCAGTTCGAGGGCGAGAGGCTCCGCATCGTCGAGCGGTCGACCACGCTGCCCGGCAGCGCCAGCGACTGGACCTTCGCGGTCGCCGCCGACCGCGCCGAGCTCGAGGCCGAGATCGCCGAGATCCGCTCGATCCTGTTCTGGTCGTTCATCATCCTTGGTTTCGGGCTGGTCCTGCTAGCCTGGCTGCAGGTCTATTACGGCCTGTCCCCACTGCGGCGCGTGCGGCGTGCGATCCAGCGCATGCGCGGGGGCGACGAGCACCGCGTCACCGAGCCGCTCCCGCTCGAAGTCCAGCCGATGGTGACCGAATTGAACGGGTTGCTCGCGCATTCGGAAAAGCAGGCCGAGGAAGCGCGCATGCATGCGGGCAATCTCGCGCATGCGCTCAAGACCCCGCTGACCGTGCTGGTAAACGCGGCGACCGCGCGCGATCCCGACCTCTCCAAGCTGGTCCACCGAGAGACCCGCGTGATGCAACGGCAGGTCGAGCACCACCTGGCCCGCGCCCGCGCGGTCGGGCGGCGCGCCACCGGCCTGTCGCGCGCCGCGGTCTGGCCGAGTGCCGAAAGCGTGTTGCGCGCGGTGACCCGGCTTTACGAGGACACCCGCTTCGACCTCGACGGCAACAAGCAGGCGCTGGTCGCGATCGAGCGGCAGGATCTCGACGAAATCCTCGGCAATCTGATCGAGAACGCCGCCAAGTATGGCGGCGGTTCGGTCTTCGTCACGGTCGACGCGCAGCCCGACGATCCCGATTTCTGCGACATCTGGATCGAGGATGACGGGCTCGGCATCCCCGAAAAGGACCGCATCCGGATCTTCGATCGCGGCGCGAGGCTAGACACCGGCAAGCCCGGCACCGGCCTCGGCCTCGCGATCGTGCGCGACGTGGCGGAGATCTACGGCGGCGGCGCCGAGCTGCTCGAGAGCGAGGACCTCGGCGGCCTGCACGTGGTCCTTCGCCTGCCCCGCTCGAAGAATGCGCGCGACGACTGATCTGGTCGCTTTTTTCCGCGCCGGGGACGGAATAAGGCGGCGCATGCGCGAGATTTTCCTCCTGCTGGCCGCTGTCGCCGCGTTATGCGTCGCGCCTGCCCACGCTCAGTCCTACGAACTCGACGAAACCGAGCCACGTATCGAACGTTCGCTCGCGGCGATGCGCGAAGGCCAGGCGGCAGGCGAAGCGGGGGATGAGGAACTCGCCGAGCGCCGCTTCCGGGAGGCGCTTGCGCTGCGGACCGCCGCGCTCGGTCCGCTCCACTGGGCGACCGGCAACGCCAGCCTGCAACTGGCGCTGGTGCTCGATCGCAGCGAGCGCACGGAAGAGGGGTTCGCCGCTTTCGAGGCCGCGATCGCGGCCTATCGCGCCTCGAGGCCCGAATTGCTGGCGACGTCGCTCGACGATTATGCCCACGCGCTGGAATCCGCCAGCCGTTACGAGGAGGCGGAACGCCTGCGCCGCGAATCGCTCCAGGCACTGGCCTTCTCCGATTTCACCGAAGCGGAACGCGAGGAGCTGGCCGTCGAATGGTCGCTTCGGCTCGGTACGATCCTGCGCTGGCAGGGCCGCCATGCGGAGGCGATCCCGTTGCTGGAGGCCTATCTCGCGCGCGTCGATACGGGCAGCGAGGAGGATGGATATCGCCTGGCGGTGCCGCTGTTCGACCTTGCCTATGCGCTGGCCGGGACGGGCGAGGCCGAGCGGGCGACGGCGCTTTATGGACGGATCATCGACACCTATCGCGCACGGGGCGATCTCGGCGACGGACTGTTGGTCGCCAGCCTGCTCAACCAGACCAACCTGCACGACAATGCCGGTCGCTTCGAAGCGGCGATCGTCACCATGCAGCAGCGCGTCGATTATCGCCTGCAGCTGGGCGACGATCCGGCCGAGATTGCGATGGACATGATGCGCGTGGCCGACCTCAATAGCCGGATCGGGCGGGCGGACCGGGCCGAGGCGTTGCTGCGCCAGGCGCTGGCGCAATACGAGGCGGTCGCACCTCCGCTGCGCCTCCAGCGTCTCGGCGAACTGGTGAAATGGGCCTACGATGCGGGCCTTCCCGCGCTGGCCGACGATATCGCGCGGGCGCGGCTCGAGCTGGCCGATCGAAGCGGCGACCTTGCGCAGCGCGCAGACGCGCTGACCGCGCTCGCCAACCTGTTCCTCGACCTGGGCCGTCCCGACGAGGCCGCGCCGTTGATCGCCCGGGCCGATGCGATCCTGACTGGTTCGAAAGCGGACCTCGCTCTCCAGCGCGGCGTGGTCCAATATGTCCGCGGGCGCAGCCTGACGCTCGCCGATCCCCCGCAGGCCGAGATCGCGTTGTTGGCCGCAATCAGGGAATTCTCCGGGCTGGAAGGCTGGCTGAAGGCGAATGAAGCGGTGTCGCAAGGACTGCTCGGCCGCATCTACCTGCTCCAGCAGCGCCATGCCGAGGCGTTGGCGCGGTTCGAAAATTGCGCCGCCCTGTTCCGGCAACATGCCCCCGGCTATCGCGGCGATATCGTGATGTGCGAGACCGGCGGGGCGGAAGCGCTGGCGGGGACTGGCAAGGTCGATGCGGCGATCGCGCGTTTCCTGCCGATGCTGCCGCTGATGCGGCGCGAGTTCAGCGATCGTAGCCCGGTGATGATCGACCGGTTGGGCGCGCTGGGTGAAATCTACAGCCTGCGCGCATCTTCGGCGCGCACGGCGCGGCACTGGTTTCGCGATGCGGGTCGCCGGATCGCGACGCTGACCGAGCGCCAGGCCACCGATCTCGAGGCCAGTCGCCTTGCCCGGCGCTTCAGCCGGATTTACCGCAATCTCGTGGCCACCGACTGGCAATTGGCGCAGCAAGCCTCGAACACCGCGGCGAACGACTGATCGCAGGGAGACTTCAGTTCATCGTTCATTCAACCCCCGTTCTTTATGAACGAAGGCACCGTCGAACAGGCAGGGGAATTATCGTGAGAACATCCATCATCAAGCCCGCAATAGTCGCTATGGCCGCTGCCACGCTCGGCGGATGCAGCACGCTGGGTCTCTATGGCGTGTATGGCGACCCGTATGACCCGTATTACGACAACGGCTATTACGACCCGTATTACGACGACTACTATTACGGCTGGTACGACAGCTATTATTACCCGGGTACCGGCTATTACGTCTACGACAGCTGGGGCAAGCGCCATCGCTGGTCCGACCGCCATCGCCGCCACTGGGAACGCCGCCGCGCCTATTACCGTGAGCGCAGCGTCGCGCGCGACATCCGCGAGAACTGGGCGGGCTACACCCGCGGCGACGACGGTCGCTATCGCGACCAGCGCCGCGATCGCCGGGCCGAGCGCCGCGGGGAACGGCGCAGCGAACGCAGGGCCGAGCGCCGCGAGGAGCGCCGGGAAGAGCGTCGCGCCGATCAGCGCGGTGCCGAGCAGGGCAGTGTCCAGCGCCGGGTCACGCCGCGCGTGCAGCAGGAGGTCGATCGCCGCGAAGCGCGCGGTATCGAACGCGGCGTACGCGGCCGCGACCGCGTCAGCGAAAGCCGTCCGGCGCCCGTCGATCGGCAGGTCCAGCAGCGCCGCCAGCGGCAGGCGGTAACCCCGCCGGTGTCCCAGCGTCGCGCCGCGCCCGCACCTGCGCCGCAGCCCAGTGCGCAGGCACCCGCCCGTCCCCAGGCCCAGGCACCCACCCGCCGCGCGGCGACGCCGGCACCGGCGCCCGCACCCCGCACCGAACGCCGCCAGGCACCCAGCCGCAATAACGGGGCTCCGCGCAAGGAACCCGATTGATCTCGTAGCAAGCGCCGTTGCGCGCAATATTCTTGCAAAGCCGCCGGGCTGTGTGCACGGCGGCTTTGTCATGTCTGCAGACGTTATTCCCCTTCCGCGGAGGGAAAATCCCTCGCTCGATCCGCTCCTCTCGCTGACCGCGAGCGGCATGAATTCGGTCAATCACATCATCCTCGACCGGATGCAGAGCGACATTCCGCTGATCCCCACGCTCGCCGGCCACCTGATCTCCGGCGGCGGCAAGCGAATGCGCCCGATGCTCACGCTCGCGAGTGCGGCGCTGCTCGAATATGAAGGCGACCGGCACCACAAGCTCGCCGCCAGCGTCGAGTTCATCCACACCGCGACGCTCCTGCACGACGACGTGGTGGACGGGTCGGACCTGCGCCGCGGCAAGAAGACCGCCAACCTCGTCTTCGGCAATCCGGCGAGCGTGCTGGTCGGCGATTTCCTGTTCAGCCGCAGCTTCGAACTGATGGTAGAGGACGGCAGCCTCAAGGTGCTCAAGATCCTCTCGAATGCCAGCGCGGTGATCGCCGCGGGCGAGGTCGACCAGCTCACCGCGCAGCGCCAGATCGAAACCAGCGAAGAACGCTATCTCAACATCATCGGCGCGAAGACCGCCGCGCTGTTCGCCGCCGCCTGCCGCATCTCCGCCGTCGTCGCCGAGCGCGGCGAGGCCGAGGAACAGGCGCTCGACGCCTATGGCCGCAATCTCGGTATCGCGTTCCAGCTGGTCGACGATGCGATCGATTACGATTCGAGTGCCGACGAGATGGGCAAGGGCCGCGGCGACGATTTCCGCGAAGGCAAGATGACGCTCCCGGTGATCCTCGCCTATGCCCGCGGCGACGAGGCCGAGCGCGCGTTCTGGAAGGACGCGATCGCCGGGCGGCGTTCGACGGACGAGGATCTCGCCGAAGCGGTGCGGCTGATTGCCAAGCACGATTGCGTCGAGGCGACCCGCGAACGGGCGCGCCATTTCGTCCAACGCGCGATCGACGCGATCGGCTGCTTCCGCCAGAACGCAGCGCGCGACGCGATGGAGGAAGCCGCGCTGTTCGCGGTCTCGCGCCGGTTCTAGTCCTTCGAGACTCGCTCCCTTGCGCGGCGCTTCCACAGATACCAGCAACCGCCCCCGGCGAGCGCACAGGCGCCGAGGATCACCACCCCGACCAGCATTCCGCTGATCAGGATCCCGGTGGTCAGCCCCACCACGATCTCGAGCAATTCGCGCATGCAGCGACCCTAGGGACATGCACGGGGTTTGTGAATCCCTGCGAGGACTATGTAAGAACCCGCTGGAAATGAGCGCAGACCTCCCCATCCACGACGTCCTGCCCGATCTGCTCGCGCATTTGCGCGCGCGGTCGTCGGCGGTGCTCGTCGCGCCACCTGGGGCGGGCAAGACCACCAGTGTCGCCCCCGCGCTGCTCGATGAGGACTGGTGCGAGGGCACGGTGATTCTCTTGAGCCCGCGGCGGGTGGCCGCGCGCGCAGCGGCCGAGCGGATGGCCGAATTGCGCGGCGAGAAACCGGGCGAAACGATCGGCTATCTCACCCGGCTCGACACGAGGCGCTCGGCGAACACCCGCGTGCTGGTGATGACCGAGGCGATCTTCGTCGCCACGATCCGCGATGATCCCGAGCTTGCGGGCGTTTCTGCGGTGCTGTTCGACGAGGCGCACGAACGCCATCTCGACAGCGATTTCGGCCTGGCGCTCGCGCTCGAGAGCCAGGGCGCGCTGCGCGAGGACCTGCGGATCGTCGTGATGTCGGCGACGATCGACGGGGCCCGCTTCGCGGCGCTGATGGGCGATGCCCCGGTGGTCGAGAGCGAGGGCCGCGCGCATCCGCTGCGGATCGAATGGCTCGGCGCGAAGCCCGAGCTGCGGATCGAGGACGCGATGGCCGATGCGGTGGCGACCGCGTGGAAGGCCGAGGAGGGCGACCTGCTCGCCTTCCTGCCAGGATTCGGCGAGATCGAACGCACCCGCGAACGGCTCGAAAGGCGCCTTCCGGACGTGCCGGTGCTGCCGTTGCACGGACAGGTCGATCCGGCGGGGCAGCGCGGGGCGATCCGGCGCGATCCCGACGGCCGGCGCAGGATCGTGCTGGCGAGCGCGATCGCCGAAAGCTCGGTCACGCTCGACGGGGTTTCGGTCGTGGTCGATGCAGGGCTCTCGCGCCGTGCTGAGTTCGATCCGGCCGCGGGCACCACGCGGCTGGTGACCGTGCAGGCAAGCCGCGCCAGCGCCGATCAGCGCGCGGGCCGTGCCGCGCGGCAGGGCCCCGGCGTTGCCTATCGCCTGTGGAATGCTGCCGCGCACGCCGGTCGCCCGGCCTACGATCCGCCCGAGGTCGAGACCGCCGATCTCGCCCCGCTCGCACTGGGTCTGGCCGAATGGGGCGCGAGCGCCGACCAGCTCGCCTGGCTCGATCGGCCGCCGGTAGCGGCGATGGCGAGCGCGCGCGAACGGCTCATGGCGCTCGATGCGCTCGAAGCGGAGGGCGGCATAACACCGCGCGGCAGGTCGCTCGCCCAGCTTCCGATGGGCCCGCAGCACGGCGCGATGCTGCTGTTCGGGGCGGAACACGGCGTGGGCGAGGACGCGGCGAAGCTGGTCGCCCTGCTGCAGGATCGCACGCTCGGCGGACGGGGCGAGGATTTGGAGCAGCGCCTGTCGCGCTGGAACGGACAGCGCGGCGGCAAGGCCGATGCGCATCGGCGGCTGGCGCAGGGCTGGGCGAAGCGCGTCGGGAAACTCGCCAAACCGGCCCAGGCATCGTCTCCCCCGCTCGGGATTATCCTCGCAGCCGGGTTGCCGCAGAACATCGCGCGGCGGCGCGATCAATCGGGCGAATACTGGATCAGCGCAGGCGGGCGCGGCTACCGGCTCGATCCCGCCAGCCCGCTCGCGCGCTCCGATTGGCTCGCGATCGGCGATGCGCAGGGGAGGGCCAAGGAAGCGCGGATCATGGCGGCGGCCACGCTGACGCTCGAAGCGCTCGAACAATGGCTTCCCGAGCGATTCGATCGCCGTTCGACGCTAGCCTGGCAGGAAGGCAAGGTCCGCGCGAAGCTCGAACGCCGGCTCGGCGCGATCACGCTGGCGAGCGAACCCGATCCGAATCCCGACGCAGAGGCGGTCGCCGCCTTCCTGCTCGAAAAGGCGCGCGAGACGATCGCCGAGCTCCTGCCGCCGACCCTGCTGGCCCGCGCCCGCTATGCCGGGATCGAGGCGCTGTCGCCCGAGGCACTGGCCGAAAGCGGCGACCAGTGGCTCGCGCCGCTACTCGAAAATCGTCGCGACCTCGCCATCGCGCCCGGGCGTCTCGCCGACGCCGCGCTCGGCCTCGTCGATTGGGACGACCGCCAGCGGCTCGATTCGGTCGCGCCGCGCCAATTCACCAGCCCGGCGGGGACCACCCATGCGATCGACTATGCCGATCCGGCAGGACCGAGTGCAGAGGTGCGGGTGCAGGCGCTATTCGGGCTCGATTCGCACCCGGTGATCGGGCGTGGGGAGGCGGCGGTGCCGCTGCTTATCAAGCTCACCAGCCCGGCCGGGCGCCGGCTGCAATCGACCGCCGACCTGCCGGCCTTCTGGCGCGGTAGCTGGAGCGACGTGCGCAAGGACATGAAGGGCCGCTATCCCAAGCACCGCTGGCCCGAGGAACCGTGGGCCGAACAGCCGAGTTTGAAGACCAAGAACGCCTTTGCAAAATCGGGTGGCTGAATTAGGGGAGCCGCATGGCCGCGAGAATCTACCAACGTCCCAAGAGCGCGATGCAATCGGGCAAGGCGCAGACCGATCAGTGGGTGCTCGAATTCGGGCCCGCCGAGGCGCGCCGTGCCGATCCGCTGATGGGCTGGACCGGCAGCGGCGACACGCAGGTGCAGGTCGTGCTCAAATTCCCCACCTGTGAAGCGGCGCAGGAATACGCCGCCAAGCACGGGATCGCTGCGCGCGTCCACCAGACGCCCAAAAAGACGCTCAAGATCCAGGCCTACGCCGACAATTTTCGCTAAGCGCAACGCTTGAAAGTTACGCCGACCCTCGCCATATGGGCGCTGGGAGTCGGGTGGACGTTTGCGTTCGCTCACCGGGTCAGGTCCGGAAGGAAGCAGCCCAGGTGAATTGCGACGGGTCGCCCGGCTCCTTTTGATTTTTTCACGACATCGACGATTCTCTGCTTCGACAAGCCCCGCGCCAGTCGCTAGCGTTGGCGCGTGACCGATTCCGATCCGAACGAACCCGCGCTCCCCACCGAAGAGGAGCCGAAGCCGACCGCTGCCGAGCTCGAGGCGGCGGGGCAAAACTCGATGTTCGGCGGGCCCGAACCGGCGCCGCCGGTGGCGAAGGAGCCGCCTGCCGCGCCGGCCCCGACCGAAACCAAGTCCGAAACGTCGCCCGCCAAGGCGCCACCTGCCAACGCGCAGCCCTATCGCGTGCTCGCGCGCAAATACCGGCCCCAGACCTTTTCCGAGCTGATCGGGCAGGATGCGATGGTCCAGACCCTTGGCAATGCGATCGCGCGCGACCGGCTGGCACACGCCTTTTTGATGACCGGGGTGCGCGGGGTCGGGAAGACTTCGACCGCGCGGCTGATCGCCAAGGCGCTCAATTGCATCGGGCCCGATGGCGAGGGCGGGCCGACGATCGATCCGTGCGGCGTGTGCGAGCCCTGCGTGGCGATTTCCGAAGGCCGGCATATCGACGTGATCGAGATGGACGCCGCCTCGCATACCGGCGTCGACGACGTGCGCGAGATTATCGAGGCGGTGCGCTATGCTGCGGTTTCGGCGCGCTACAAGATCTACATCATCGACGAAGTTCACATGCTTTCACGCAATGCTTTCAATGCGTTGCTGAAGACGCTCGAGGAGCCGCCGCCGCACGTCAAATTCCTCTTCGCGACCACCGAGGTCGACAAGGTGCCGATCACGGTGCTGTCGCGCTGCCAGCGCTTCGACCTTCGGCGCATTCCGACCGGATTGCTCAAGGAGCATTTCGCACGGGTGTGCGAAGCCGAGCAGGTCGGGGCCGAGGACGAGGCGCTCGCCATGGTCGCGGCCGCCGCCGAAGGATCGGTGCGCGACGGCCTCTCGATCCTCGACCAAGCGATCGCGCATGCCGACCTCGCGGGCGAGGGGACGATCGCCGCGGCGCAGGTGCGTGAAATGCTCGGCTTGGCCGATCGCGGCGCGGCGCGGACATTGTTCGACGCGCTGCTCGAGGCCGATGCCGAGAAGCTGCTCGACGAGATCGACCGCCAGTTCGCGCTCGGGGTCGAACCGCTCGCCATGCTGCGCGCGGTGATGAATTTCGCCCACCGCGCCACCGTGGCGCAGGTCGGCGGGCGCGTGCCCAATGCCGCGAGCGAGGAAGAGCGCACGGCGATTGCGGGCTATGCCGAGCGCGTGCCCGCGGGCCAGCTCCATCGCCTGTGGCAATTGCTGCTCAAGGGCTACGAGGAAGTGCGCGCCGCACCCGATCCGCTCGCCAGCGCGCAGATGGCCTTGCTGCGCGTGCTCCACGCCGCCGACCTGCCCGATCCGGGCGAGCTCGCGAAGATGATCGCCGAGGGCGGTGCGAATATTGGCGGCGGGGCTCCGCAGGCCGCGCCGGCCTCCTCCGATGCCCCTGCCGCAACCGCCCAGGCTCCCGCGGCACCCGACTGGGAAAACCTGGTCGCGCAGGTCGAGGCCTCGGGCGAATTGCTCGCGGCGCAGAACATGCGCGGCTGGGTGCGGGTGATCGCGCTCGAGGACGGCAAGCTGACCTATGCGCTCGCCCCGGGTTTCTCGGGCGATCTCGGCCCCGAACTGCGCGACGCTCTGCTCACCGTCACCGGCAAGCGCTGGCAGGTCGAGCTGGGCGCCGAAGATAGTTGGGGCGAGGCCGCGCCGAGCCTCAAGGAACGCGCCGATGCCGCGCAGGAGGCGGATCGTCGAGAAACGCTTGAACAGCCGCTGGTAAAGGCCACCTTGGCGGCATTCCCCGATGCCGAGATCGTCGACGACGGTTCTGGCACCGAAACCACATTCAGCAAGAGAGCCTGATACCATGCAGTCGATGGAAGAGATGATGAAGGCCGCGCAGGAAGCGGCGCAGAAGATCCAGCAGCAGATGAGCGATGCGCAGGCCAAGCTCGAGGAGATCGAGGTCGAGGGCGTCGCCGGCGGCGGGATGGTCAAGGTCAAGTGCTCGGCCAAGGGCCGCGTGATCGGCGTGACGATCGACGAGAGCCTGATGACTCCGCAAGAAAAGCAGATGGTCGAAGACCTCGTCGCCGCTGCGTTCAACGACGCCCGCCAGAAGGCCGACGCCGCCAGCGCCGCCGAGATGGAGAAGATCCAGGGCGGGATGGGCCTGCCTCCGGGCTTCAAAATGCCGGGGATGTAGCGACTCACGTCCGGTTAATCGGGCGATCGCAAGGGTTTGCCGCAGGGTCGAGACGGGAAACCGAAGAGGGAGAAAGCCGATGCGCCTTGAATCCGGACTGATTGCACTTTCGATCGCACTGCTCGCGGCGCCTGTGGTGGCGCAGGACGAGAGCGACGTGCGCGTGGAGCCGATGACGCCTGCCATCGAGGCGGAATGGCAGAATCCCGCCGAAGTCCAGCGCGTGTTCGTGCGTGAAACCGCGGGCTTTTCCCGCTTCGAGGCGCGCCCGGCGATGAAGATCGGGCTGATGATCGAAGCCGACGGCACGGTCGGCGAATGCCTGCCGCTGGCGCTCGAACAGGGCGGCCCCGCCTATGGCAAGGAATTGTGCCCCAGCATCGTCGAACACGCCCGCTTTGCGCCGGCGCGCGATGCCGCTGGCAATGCCGTCCGGAGCGTATACGTCGCCTATTTCGAGGCCTATCGGCCCGGCGCGGCCGCCGAAAACAGGGATTTCGGCTAGTCGCTTTCCTACCGGCGCGCGCTCGTGCAGATTGGCTGCATAACGCGCGTCGATTGCCTTTGCGGATTCCTTCGCCTGGACAGTGTAGCACCCGGTCCATGCCCCGCCGTCGGCGCGGGTCCACAGCTAGGCGCGCACTCGGCATTGCGGGCGGGCGGCGGGCTTCCCATATCTCCGGTGAAACGGCGCGCTAACCAGAGCGCGCCTAGATATACTGGACGGCTAGCATGAAACTCTTCCCTCTTCTCCCCCTGCGCGACATCGTCGTCCTGCCCGGCATGGTGGTGCCGCTGTTCGTGGGCCGCGACAAGTCGGTCGCCGCGCTCGAGGCGGCAATGGAGAACGACAAGGAAATCTACCTCCTCGCGCAGCTCGATCCGGCCTGCGACGATCCGGACGAAGACGATCTCTACACCGTCGGCGTGATCGCCGAGGTGGTGCAGATGCTCAAGCTGCCAGACGGCACCGTGCGCGTGCTGGTCGAGGGACGCGAGCGCGCCAGGCTCGAATCGCTCCGGCTCGATGGCGACAGGATCGTCGCCTCGGTCGAGGAACTCGAGACCGTGTCGGCCGGCGGCACCGAAGTCGCCGCGATGATGCGGCAGGTGATCGAGCAGTTCGGCGAATACGCCAAGCTCGACAAGAAGCTGACCGACGATGCCGGGCAGGACCTGGCCGAGATCGACGATGCCTCGCTGCTCGCCGATGCGGTCGGCGCGAACCTCAACATCAAAGTCTCGGACAAGCAGGCGCTCCTGAGCGAGATCGACCCGATGAAGCGGCTCGAGATGGTGTTCTCCTTCATGGAGGCCGAACTCGGCGTGCTCCAGGTCGAAAAGAAGATCCGCGGCCGCGTGAAGCGGCAGATGGAGAAGACCCAGCGCGAATATTACCTCAACGAGCAGTTGAAGGCGATCCAGAACGAGCTCGGCGGCGAGGGCGAGGACGGCGACGAGCTGGCCGAGCTGCAGGAAAAGATCGACTCGCTCGAGCTGACCAAGGAAGCCAAGGACAAGGCGCAATCCGAGCTCAAGAAGCTCAAGAGCATGCAGCCGATGAGCGCCGAGGCGACCGTCATCCGCAACTATCTCGACGTGCTGCTGGGCCTGCCCTGGGGCGCGAAGTCCGAGCTCAAGCAGGATATCGGCGAAGCGCAGCAAGTGCTCGATGCCGATCATTACGGCCTTGCCAAGGTCAAGGACCGCATCATCGAGTATCTCGCCGTGCAGGCGCGTACCAACAAGCTCAAGGGTCCGATCCTGTGCCTCGTCGGCCCGCCCGGCGTCGGCAAGACCTCGCTCGGCAAGTCGATCGCCAAGGCCACGGGGCGCGAATTCGTGCGCCAGTCACTGGGCGGCGTGCGCGACGAGGCCGAAATCCGCGGTCACCGCCGGACCTATATCGGCTCGCTTCCGGGCAAGATCGTCACCAATCTGAAGAAGGCGGGTACCTCTAACCCGCTCTTCCTGCTCGACGAGATCGACAAGCTCGGCCAGGATTTCCGCGGCGATCCGGCCTCGGCGCTGCTCGAAGTGCTCGATCCCGAACAGAACGCGAAGTTCCAGGACCACTATCTCGAGCTCGATATCGACCTCTCGGACGTCATGTTCGTGACCACTGCGAACAGCCTCAATCTGCCGCAGCCGCTGCTCGACCGGATGGAGATCATCCGGCTCGAGGGCTATACCGAGGACGAGAAGGTCGAGATCGCGCAGCGCCACCTGCTGCCCAAGCAGATCGAGGACCACGGGCTGACCGAGGGCGAATTCGAGCTCACCGAAGAGGGCCTGCGCGCGCTGATCCGCCACTACACGCGCGAGGCGGGCGTCCGCACGCTCGAACGCGAGATCGCTCGGCTGGCACGCAAGAGCCTGCGCAAGATCTTGGAAAAGGAAACCGACAGCGTCACCATCACCGCGGACAATCTCGGCGACTTCGCCGGGGTGCGCAAATTCCGCTACGGGCGCAGCGAGGACGAGGCGCAGGTCGGCGCCGTCACGGGTCTCGCCTGGACCGAGGTCGGCGGCGAATTGCTGACGATCGAAAGCGTCACGACGCCGGGCAAGGGCGACATCAAGACCACCGGCAAGCTCGGCGAGGTGATGAACGAGAGCGTCGCCGCGGCGTTCAGCTTCGTGAAGGCCCGCGCGCCGGCATACGGCATCAAGCCGTCGATCTTCCAGCGCAAGAACATCCATATCCACCTGCCCGAAGGCGCGGTACCCAAGGACGGGCCGAGCGCGGGGATCGGGATGGTCACCTCGATCGTCTCGACGCTCACTGGAATTCCGGTGCGTCCCGAGGTCGCGATGACCGGCGAGGTCACGCTGCGCGGCCGCGTGCTGCCGATCGGCGGATTGAAGGAAAAGCTGCTCGCGGCGCTGCGCGGCGGGATCGAGACCGTGTTGATCCCCGAGGAGAACGAGAAGGATCTCGCCGAGATTCCCGACCGCATCAAGGACGGGATCGAAATCGTGCCGGTCAAGCATGTCGACGAGGTGCTGGCCCGCGCGCTGACCGATTCGCTCGAGGCGATCGAGTGGACCGAGGCCGACGATCTCGCGAGCCAGCCGCTCTATCCCGCGGGCGCTGTGACGCCCCCTCCGACCGCCCATTGAGACCCCGGCGCAACGCTTTATCGCACTATTCGCTGTATTTCGGCGGTTTTCGGGCGAATTGACCTTTGACAGCGCTTCGAAAAAAGTCTCAATTCGCGGCTTCGCCCCACGGTGATTCCACCGGGGTACGTATTCAAACCAACTTCTAGGGGGAGCTTCATGAACAAGAATGACCTGATCAGCACCGTCGCCGACAATTCCGGCCTGTCTCGCAGCGATGCGGGGAAAGCCGTCGAGGGCGTGTTCGATGCGATCCAGGATTCGCTCGGCAAGGGCGAGGAAGTTCGCCTCGTCGGTTTCGGGACCTTCTCGGTCGCGCATCGCAAGGCTTCGACCGGGCGCAACCCGCGCACCGGCGAAACGATGCAGATCAAGGCGTCCAACCAGCCGAAGTTCAAGGCCGGCAAGGGCCTCAAGGACGCCGTCAACTAAGACGCGTTCCAGCGAACTGAGAGGCCCCGCCGGAGCGATCCGGCGGGGCCTTTTTCATGGGCGCGTGATTTCAGCGCGCAGCGATGGCGTAAAGCGAGACCGCGGCGGCGTTCGACACGTTGAGGCTTTCCATCGTCTCGCTGATCGGCAGGCGAGCGAGCGCGTCGCAATGTTCGGCAATGTTGTGCCGCATGCCCGGGCCTTCGGCGCCAAGCACGATCGCCACGGGGCCTGCGGGGAGCGCTTCGCCGAGCGTCGCCTCGGCTTCGCCCGCGAGGCCGAGTCGCCAGTACCCGGCGTCCGCGACCTGGTCGAGCGCGCGCGCGAGGTTGACCGCGCGGACCCACGGCACCGTTTCGAGCGCGCCCGAGGCGGCCTTCGCCAGCGCGCCGCCCTCGGGCGGGGAGTGGCGGTCCTGGGTGAGGATCGCGCAAGCGTCGAACGCGGCCGCCGAACGCAGGATCGCGCCGACGTTGTGCGGGTCGGTGACCTGGTCGAGCACCACCAGCGGGCGAGAGGGATCTCCGTGTAGCACATCTTCGAGGAACACCGTCTCGAGCGGTTCGCAATCGAGCACGATCCCCTGGTGCGGCGCATCGCGCGACACCAACCGGTCGAGATCGGGATTGTCGGCATATTCGATCGGGAAGTCGTGCGGGAGTTCGCCGTCGAGCGCCTCGATCGCCTCGTGCGTCGCCCACAGCTTGCGATGCTGGCGCGCCGGGTTCTTCAGCGCGGCCTCGACCGCGTGCCGCCCCCAAAGCCGCACCGCACCCTTGCCCGCGCGCCCGCTGCCGCGACCGCCCTTCATCCGCCCGGCGCGTCCGCGCAGCACTCGTTCCTTGCCCTTCTTGCCCACGATATCGTTCCTTGCCTGTCGTTATGCGGCGGTCCCTGCCAGCGAGCCCATTGACAGGCAAGCGCGGCTTCGCCAATGGGGCGCCTCTCGGTCGCGCGAGGCTCTCCGGAGCTTGCCGAACCAGCGGGTCCGCCCGCTTCCGACACCGGTATGGACAGGTGGCCGAGTGGTTAAAGGCAGCAGACTGTAAATCTGCCCGCGCAAGCGTACGCTGGTTCGAATCCAGCCCTGTCCACCACCGGTACACCAGACTGACATCGAAAGACGACCGCCAAGAGCGCGGCACCTGCGCGACATGCACGCGAAGCGGGCGTGACGGGCCTTGACCGACGCATCGATTTGGCGCTGTGTCCATGAAAATCTCACTGATCGGCACCACCGATTGGACTTCTTCTAATGATACATTATATCATCGGCAGAGGAGCAATGACCATGGCAGACACAGCGCTGGCCGCCGCCGCCGAACAGATCGAGCGCGCGCGGGCCGAAAAGAGCAAACGCCCCACGATTGCGGGGTTTTTCGACGAGGCGACCAACACGATCAGCTACGTCGTGCACGATCCCGCCACGCGCGAGGCGGCGGTGATAGATTCGGTGCTCGATTACGAGGCGGCCTCCGGCCGGACCTCGAACGGCTCGGCCGACCGGATCGTCGAATATATCGAACAGAACGGGCTGTCGGTCACCTGGCTGATCGAAACCCACGCCCATGCCGATCACCTTTCCGCTGCGCCCTACCTGCAGGACAAGCTCGGCGGGAAGCTTGCGATTGGGCGTGAGATCATCCGGGTGCAGGACGTGTTCGGCAAGATATTCAACGCCGGATCCGATTTCGAACGCGACGGATCGCAGTTCGATCGCCTGTTCGACGATGGCGACACCTTCGCGATCGGCGAGCTCGAGGGGATCGCCTTGCATGTGCCCGGCCACACCCCGGCCGACATGGCCTTCATCGTCGGCGATGCGGCGTTCGTCGGCGACACGATCTTCATGCCCGATTTCGGCACCGCGCGAACCGATTTTCCCGGGGGCGATGCGGCGCAGCTGTTCCGCTCGATCCGGCGCCTGCTCGAGCTCCCCCGCGAAACGCGGATATTCCTGTGCCACGACTACAAGGCACCGGGGCGTGACGACTATGCGTGGGAGACCACCGTCGGCCAGCAGCGCGACGAGAACGTGCATGTGAAGGACGGCACCACCGAAGAGGAATTCGTCGCCATGCGCACCGAGCGCGACAGCACGCTGGCGATGCCCAAGCTGATCCTGCCCAGCGTGCAGGTCAATATCAGGGGCGGTCGCCTGCCCGATCCGGAGGAGAACGGCGTGAGCTACATCAAGATTCCGGTGAACGCGGTATGATGCTGCCCGGTTTTCCCGAAGCCGCCCCGCTCGAAGGGTTCGTGGGTGGGCTGCTGATCGGCCTCGCGGCGCTCGTCATGCTGCTGGGCACCGGCCGCATCGCCGGCGTGTCCGGCATGCTTTCGCGCGCCGTCCTCCTCAACCGCTCGGGTACGCCCTGGCTGGTGGCAGCGCTGTTCGTCGTCGGACTTGTCGTCGGCTCAGTGGTGTTCGCCCAAACGGTCGGCCCGGTCGAGGCGGATTTCCCGCCCGGCTGGGGCTGGCTGGTCGCGGGCGGGCTCGTGGTCGGATTCGGTACGCGGCTCGGCAGCGGCTGCACCAGCGGCCACGGCGTGTGCGGCATGTCGCGCCTGTCCAAGCGCTCGATCGTCGCGACGCTGACTTTCATGGCGACCGGATTCGCGACCGTCGCGATCGTCAACGCTGCGGGAGGAGCATGGTGATGCGTGCATTTCTTGCTCTCCTGTCCGGAGCGATTTTCGGCTTCGGTCTCGCGCTCTCGGGCATGATGAACCCCTCGCGCGTGCGGGGCTTCCTCGACCTGTTCGGCGAATGGGACCCGACGCTCGCCTTCGTGATGGGCGGGGCGATGCTGGTGATGGCGCTCGCATGGTTCGTCCAGGCGCGAATGGCGGCGCCGATCGCGGAGGCCGAATTCCACCTGCCCGGAACCCGGGCGATCGATCGCCGCCTGCTCGGCGGAGCCGCGCTGTTCGGGATTGGCTGGGGCCTCGCCGGCCTGTGTCCAGGGCCGGCGATCGCATCGCTCGGCACCGCCTTCCGGCCAGCGCTGATCTTCGTTGCGGCGATGCTTGCCGGGATGGCCGTGTTCGCGCTCCTCGATCGCAAGCGGGCCTAGGCGCCGATGCTCGATACGATGCAATGGGTGCTCGGCGCGCTGTCGGGCGGGCTGGTCGGCTTTTCGCTCGGCCTGGTCGGCGGGGGCGGATCGATCCTCGCCGTGCCGTTGATGGTCTACCTCGTCGGGGTCTCGCAGCCGCATGTCGCGATCGGGACGAGTGCGCTGGCGGTCGCCGCCAATGCGGCGACCGGCCTGCTCCAGCACGCCCGCGTCGCCAATGTCCGCTGGAAGGCAGGACTGCTGTTCGCGGGGGCCGGGATCCTCGGTGCATTCGGCGGTTCGACCGCGGGCAAGAACTTCGACGGGCAGGGCCTCCTGTTCCTGTTCGCGATCCTGATGATCGTGGTCGGTGCGTTGATGCTGCGCTCGCGCAAGGACGCGGGCGAGACGGGCGCGGACCTGACCCGCGCAAATGCGCCGAAGGTGATCGGCTACGGGCTCGGCGCCGGGGTCGTCAGCGGGTTCTTCGGGATCGGCGGCGGATTCCTTATCGTCCCTGGACTGATCGCCGCGACGCGGATGCCGATGATCGCAGCGGTCGGCACCAGCCTCGTCGCGGTGACCGCGTTCGGGCTGACGACGGCGGCCAACTACGCTTTTTCGGGGCTCGTGAACTGGGAGCTGGCGCTGGTCTTCATCGTCGGCGGCGTGCTCGGAAGCTTCCTCGGCACGCTCGCCGCGCGTCGGCTTTCGGGTGGCGGGCACCTCAAGACGGTGTTTGCCGGGCTGATCTTCGTCGTGGCGGCCTATATGCTATGGCAGAGCGCCTCCGCGCTCGGCGTCTAGCGATAGGCGAGCGATTGTCGCACAGCGGGACGGTGTCGCTTCGGGACTGCATCGCGCGGGAACTTGTGGTGCGGCCCATGCGCTCTTAAAGGCCATGACCATGTCATCACAGATCGTCGATAACCGCGGGAATGGCGAAGCCGGCTGGAGCTGGCCCGCGATCCATCCCGAAGGCCGCAAATACGGCCTCGCCGTGTTTGGGCTGAGCCTCGTATTCGCCTTCCTCGCTTGGGAAACCCTGGCCTGGCCGCTCGCCTTCCTGTCGCTGGGCGTGCTCGCCTTCTTCCGCGATCCGGTTCGCGTCACCCCGCAGGGCGAGGACAACATCGTCGCACCGGCCGACGGCCTCGTCACGCTGATCGAACAGGTCCCGCCGCCCGCCGAGCTGGTGAGCGATGACGGGCAGGGCGGCGAAGGGCTCGGCGAAGAGCCGGTGACCCGCGTCTCGATTTTCATGAGCGTGTTCGACGTCCACATCAATCGCTCGCCGATGGCGGGGACGATCAAGCGGGTGATCTATGTCCCCGGCAAGTTCCTCAACGCCGATCTCGACAAGGCGAGCGAAGAGAACGAACGCCAGCACATCCTCGTCGAACGCGCCGACGGCCGGCGCGTGGGCTTCACCCAGATTGCCGGCCTCGTGGCACGCCGGATCGTGCCGTTCGTGAAGCCGGGCGACACCGTCGCAGCGGGCCAGCGCGTCGGGCTGATCCGCTTCGGCAGCCGGGTCGACGTCTACCTCCCGCGCGATACGCAACCGCGCGTGGTGCTCGGGCAGAAGATGGTCGCGGGCGAAACCGTGATCGCCGAGATGAGCCAGCAGCCGCTGATCGAGGGTGTCTCCCAGTGAGGATGTCGACGTGAGCAAGCCGCAGGGAATGGGGCGTCGACGCGAAGTTCGCGGGCTGACGCTGCGCACGCTCATTCCCAATGCGATCACCGCGGCGGCAATGTGTCTCGGTCTGACCGCGATCCGCGCCGCGATCATGCAGGATTGGGATGCGGCGGTGCTGCTGGTGTTCGCTGCAGGGATCCTCGATGGGCTCGACGGCCGCACCGCGCGTTTCCTCAATGCCCAGTCCAAATTCGGGGCCGAACTCGACAGCCTGGCCGATTCGCTCAGCTTCGGAGTCGCCCCGGCGCTGATCATCTACCTGTGGTCGCTGCAGTTCCTGCCGCGGATCGGCTGGTTCGCCGCGCTCGCGGTGGCGGTCGCCTGCGCCTTGCGGCTGGCGCGTTTCAACGCGCAGATCGATACCGACGAACAACCCCACAAATCCGCCGGCTTCCTGACCGGGGTGCCTGCGCCGGTAGGGGCAGGGGTCGCCTTCCTGCCGATGTATCTGTGGCTCGAGACCGACAATCCGGTCCTGCGCGAGCCGGTGTTCGTCGCGATCTGGCTGGTGGTGATCGCGTTCCTGATGATCTCGAATACCGCCACGCTCAGCTGGACCTCGCTGCGGCCGCGCCGGAGCATCCGGCTCGAACTATTGCTGCTGACGGGGCTGGTGGTTGCCGCGCTGATCCTCGAGCCGTGGATCGCACTGTCGGTGATCAGTATCGGTTATCTCGCGACGGTGCCGTACAGCATCCTGCGCTATCGCCGGATCAGGCGGCAGCGCGCAGAGGCCGCGGCGACGAAGGACGCGCCGGAACACCCCGCTTAGCATCGCACGGCGCGCGCAAGGTGAAGGCGGCGGGATCACGCAGCGAATCGCGGTCGATCCGGGCGAGCTTCCCCTGCCATTCGCCATGTTTCGCCACCAGGTAGCCGGTATCGCGAACCAACATGTAGAGCGCGAAGGAAGCGGCGGCGGCAATCACGGCGGTGATCAGAATGGAGGTCATCTCTGGATTTCCTACGCTTGAAGCGGGGTTATTCCCGGCATGTTACGGATCGAAAACGGCGCCGGATGGTCGGCAGTTCCGCAATCTGTTCCATCAGTTTCCTTTTTGTTCCATAACTGTTCCTGTTCTGTCAACCGAAATCGCGGCCAGGCGAATCGGGTTTGCGACGAAATTCGGGCTGGAAATCGTGTCCCATCCCCGCTAAGGGCGCGCATCCGCAGATGAATCGGGTGCATTCCGCATCCGGCGATCGGCGGAAAATCCACATGGGAAGCGCTGACATACCGGTGCTCGCCGCGGGCCAACCGCTCGGGTTCCAGCTTCCCAGAGGCACAACCGGAAAGGAATTCCCTATGGCGGCTCCCACCGTCACGATGCAGCAATTGATCGAGGCCGGCTCGCACTTCGGCCACCAGACCCACCGCTGGAACCCGCGCATGAAGCCGTACATCTTCGGCGCGCGCAACGGCATCCACATCATCGACCTGTCGCAGACCGTTCCGCTGTTCGCGCGCGCGCTCGATTTCGTCGAGCAGACCGCCCGCGCGGGCGGCAAGGTGCTGTTCGTCGGCACCAAGCGCCAGGCGCAGGACGCGATCCGCGAAGCGGCGCTCTCCTCGGGCCAGCACTTCGTCAACCACCGCTGGCTCGGCGGCATGCTGACCAACTGGAAGACGATCAGCCAGTCGATCAAGCGCCTCAAGGCGCTCGACGAGCAGCTCGGCGGCGAGATGAGCGGCCTGACCAAGAAGGAAATCCTCCAGCTGACGCGCGAGCGCGACAAGCTCGAGCTTTCGCTCGGCGGGATCCGCGACATGGGCGGCCTGCCCGACGTCATGTTCGTGATCGACGCGAACAAGGAAGACCTGGCGATCAAGGAAGCCGCCGTGCTCGGCATCCCGGTGGTCGCGGTGCTCGACACCAACACCGATCCGACCGGTATCGCCTTCCCCGTCCCGGGCAACGACGACGCGGCGCGTGCCATCCGCCTCTATTGCGATGCGATCGCCGAAGCGGCGCGCGCGGGCAAGGGCGGTTCGCAGGGCGCCGACGCCGGCGACATGGCGAACCCGCCGGCCGAAGAAGCGACCGCCTGAGCGAACGTTTCGGGCGCCGGGTGACGCCGGCGTCACAAACACATTCCAGTGCGCCGGGCGATCACTCGATGATCTTTCGAGAGGACCCCGGCGCCTCACACCACAGCTAATAAAGGATTCACCTCATGGCCTATACCGCCGCTGACGTGAAAGCCCTGCGCGAACGGACCGGCGCGGGCATGATGGATTGCAAGAAGGCGCTCACCGAAACCGATGGCGACATGGAAGCCGCGGTCGACATGCTGCGCGCCAAGGGCCTTGCCGCCGCGCAGAAGAAGTCGAGCCGTACCGCGGCCGAGGGCCTTGTCGGCGTCGCCGTCGAAGGCACCAAGGGCGTGGCCGTCGAGGTCAACTCGGAAACCGACTTCGTCGCCAAGAACGACCAGTTCCAGGACTTCGTCAACAAGACCACGCAGGTCGCGCTGCAGTCCGACAGCGACGACATCGAAGCGCTGCGCAAGGCCGATTACCCCGGTGGCGGCACGGTCGGCGATGCGCTGACCAACAACGTCGCGACGATCGGCGAGAACCAGCAGATCCGCCGCATGCGCACGATCTCGGTCGAGAACGGCGTCGTCGTGCCCTACATGCACAATGCGATCGCGCCGAACCTCGGCAAGATCGGCGTGCTCGTGGCGCTGGAAAGCGAAGCCGGCGCCGACGTGCTCGAACCGCTCGGCAAGTCGCTCGCCATGCACATTGCCGCGGCGTTCCCCCAGGCGCTCAACGCCGAAGGGCTCGACCAGGACGTGATCGAGCGTGAACGCGCCATCGCGCAGGAAAAGGCTGCCGAAAGCGGCAAGCCCGAAGCGGTGCAGGAAAAGATGGTCGACGGCGCGATCGCTAAATTCGCCAAGGAAAACGCGCTGCTCAGCCAGATCTACGTGATGGACAACAAGACGCCCGTCGCCGAAGTCGTGAAGCAGGCCGGCAAGGACGCCGGAAAGGACATCGTCCTCAAGGACTATGTCCGCTTCCAGCTGGGCGAAGGCATCGAGAAGAAGGAAGAGGATTTTGCCGCCGAAGTCGCCGCCGCGATGAAGGGCTGATCCTTTCCGAAACCGAATCGAGCGGCCGCCGGGTTTCGATCCGGCGGCCGTTTTCGTTCGCGCCGTAGCGGGCGGCGTAAACCTACCGGCCCTCGCTGCTCTCTTCTTCCGCCCCCAGCGCCACGGCGCTGGTGCGCGGGATGCTCTGGAAGGCGGACTGGTCCTCGCTCGGAACCGGATCGGCCGCATATACGCGCCACAGGCCGAAGCCGGTCGCCAGCAGCGCGGTCGCGCCGATCGCACCGAACAGGCCCGCCGGTCCGGCCACTGCCATCGCCAGCGAGCCGACCAGAGGTCCCGCCACCGCGCCGAGTGAATAGAGCAGGACGAGGCCGCCGCTCGCCCCGACGCGCTCATGCGCCTCGATATGGTCGTTGGTATGCGCGACGCACAGCGGATAGAGCGCGAAAGCGACACCGCCGAACAGGCTGCCGAGCACGAACAGCAGGCCGCGATGGTCGCCGACCAGCGCGATCGCGCTGGCGACCAGCGCCGCGGCTAGAAAGATCGCCACGATCACCTTGCGCCTGTCGAACCGGTCGGACAGCAAGCCGAGCGGCCACTGGAACAGCACCCCGCCGCCGATCGCACAGGAGGTGAAGAAGGCGACGTCGGCAAGGCTCAGCCCCATCCGCCGCACGAACACCGCGGCAAGGGCATAAAAAGCGCCGAGCATCAGTCCGGTCGCCGCAGTCCCGATCATCCCCAGCGGCGAAATGGCATAGAGGCGCTTGACCGAGAGCGGCTGCAATTCGCCGATGTCGGGCTGGGGGACCCGCGTCAGCACCACCGGTAGCAGCGCCAACGACAGCAGGATGGCCGAAAACATGAAGGGCAGGGCGGGGGCGTCCTCGCCGATATTGAGCAGGAACTGCCCCATCGCCTGGCCGAGATAGAGCGCCACCATGTAGGCTGCGAGCGCCGAGCTGCGGGTGCGTGTGTCGGTGCGCTCGCTCAGCCAGCTTTCGAGGCAGACGAACACCCCCGCGATCGCGAAGCCGTCGATAAAGCGCAACACCGCCCAGAAAGCGACGTCCTGCCACAGCGCATAGGACAGGCTGCTCGCCGAGAAGACCGAAACGAACGCCGCGATCGAGCGGATATGACCGATCTGTGCGATCAATCCGCCGACCCGAAGCGATCCGACCGTCAGACCCGCGAAATAGGCCGTGCCGACGAGGCCGATCAGCGGCGCCGCCGTGCCGTCGTTCTCGAGCCTCACTGCGAGCAGCGTCGACAGGAAACCGCTGCCCGCCATGATCATGAAGATCGCAAGGAGGAAGGTACGGACCTGGTTGAACGCGGCAATCATGGCCGCGCGCTATAGGCTCGAGCGCTGCCATTCGCCAGCGCAGTGCGCCTCCTCGGCCTCTCGCGCTCACAGCGCCCCCTTTCCCTTTGCGTGTCCGTCAATCATGGCTAAGGAGCCGCAAGCCCGCCAGAAAACGGAAAAACCATCCATGCCGCTCACCTCCGCCAAACGCATCCTCCTGAAGCTCTCGGGCGAGGTGCTGATGGGCGAGCAGGAGTTCGGGATCGATCCCGGCTTCGTGCAGGAGCTCGCGCGCGAGGTGAAGACCGCCAAGGAAACCGGGCTCGAAATCTGCCTCGTGATCGGCGGCGGCAATATCTTCCGCGGGATGGCGGGCGCGGCGCAGGGCATGGACCGGGCGCAGGCCGATTACATGGGCATGCTGGCGACGGTGATGAACGCGCTCGCGATGCAGAATGCGCTCGAGCAGCTGGGCGTCGAAACCCGGGTACAGAGCGCGGTGCAGATGGACCAGGTGTGCGAACCGGTGATCCGCCGTCGCGCCGAACGGCATCTCGAAAAGGGCCGCGTGGTGATCTTCGCCGCCGGCGTCGGCGCGCCCTATTTCACCACCGACAGCGGGGCTGCCTTGCGCGCGGCCGAAATGCGCTGCGACGCGCTGCTCAAGGGCACCAGCGTCGACGGCGTATACGATAGCGATCCCAAGAAGAACGCGGACGCAAAACGTTTCGAAACCGTGAGTTACGACCGTGTGCTCTCGGACAATCTCAAGGTGATGGATGCCTCGGCCGTGGCGCTCTGCCGCGACAACGACATCCCGATCGTCGTCTTCTCGATCCGCGAGAAGGGCAATCTGGCGCGGGTCCTGTCGGGCGAAGGCGTGCAGACCATAGTCAAGACAAAGGAAGGCTGAGCGATGGCCAAATACGACAAATCCGATCTCGAACGCCGGATGAAAGGCGCGGTCGAGGCGCTCAAGAGCGACCTTTCGGGCCTGCGCACGGGCCGCGCCAATATCTCGCTGCTCGATCCGGTGCAGGTCGAGGTCTACGGTTCGCTGATGCCGCTCCAGCAGGTTGCCACGGTCAATGCGCCCGAACCGCGCATGCTCGCGGTGCAGGTGTGGGACAAGGCCAATGTCTCGGCGGTCGAAAAGGGCATCACCAAGGCCGGGCTCGGTCTCAACCCGCAGACCGACGGCCAGACCGTGCGTCTGCCGATCCCCGACCTGACCGAGGAGCGCCGCAAGGAGCTCGCCAAGCTCGCCGGGCAATATGCCGAGAAGGCGCGGATCGCGATCCGCAACGTCCGCCGCGACGGGATGGAAAACATCAAGGACGACGAGAAGAAGAAGGAAATCGGCGAGGACGACAAGAAGCGTCTCGAGACCGAGGTCCAGGAAATGACCGACAAATATGTCGCCGAGGCCGACAAGGCCGCCGAGGAGAAGGAAAAGGAAATCCTCACTCAGTGAGCTTTTCCGGGTTCGTCCCGAGCTTGGCTCGGGGCGTTCGCGCAAACGTGCTACGCAGTCGCAGAGGGCGTACGGCGCCACCGGCTCGGCACGAACGGATGTGGAGTATCGTTCCCTGACCGCAAACCGCGCCAGACACGTCGCGATCATCATGGACGGCAATGGTCGCTGGGCCAAGCGCAAGCACCTGCCGCGCGCGATGGGGCACAAGCGCGGGGTCGAGGCGGTGCGCGCGATCGTGCGCGCGGTGAAGGACATCGATCTCGAGTGCCTGACCCTCTACGCCTTCAGCTCGGAGAACTGGAAGCGCCCCGAGGACGAGGTCGACGACCTGATGAACCTCATGCGGAAGTTCATCAAATCGGACTTGCCCGAGTTCATCGAGAACGACGTGAAGCTCCATATTATCGGCGACTGGCAAGGACTTGCGCCCGATATCGTCGAATTGCTCGAGGATGCGCTCGAGCGCACGAAGCACGGCACCCGCACGCTTGCCGTGGCACTCAATTACGGCTCGCAGCAGGAAATCGCGCGCGCCGCGGCCACGGCTGCGGACGCGGGGGAGATTACCGCCGAGAGTATCGCGAAAAACCTCGACACCGCGGCGCTGCCCGATCTCGACTTGCTGATCCGCACCAGCGGCGAAGTCCGCCTGTCGAATTTCCTGCTGTGGCAGGCGGCCTATGCCGAGATGATGTTCGTCGACACGCTGTGGCCCGATTTCACCCCCGATCACCTTCGCGCCGCGCTCGACGACTTCGCCAACCGGGAGCGCCGTTTCGGTGGCCGGTGAGAGCGAACCCGTCCCCGGCGCGGTGAAGACCAGCGACCTGCCGGTGCGCGCCGCATCGGCAGTGGTGATGATCGTGCTGGCGGCGGGCGCGCTGTGGGCCGGAGGGAGCGTGTGGCACGTGTTCGTCGCGCTCGTCGCGGGAGCGTGTTTCTTCGAATTCAGCCGCCTCGTCCGGCGCGGATGGGGGCGGGGCCCTGCCGCCACGCTAGCGGTGTTCGCGGGGGCGGCCTATATCGCGCTCGCCGGCTACGCGCTCGCGATACTGCCCGTCGCGGTGGTGATCGGCGTGATCGCGGTGGTGATCGCGACCGATACCGGGGCCTATTTCAGCGGGCGGACGATCGGCGGCCCCAAGATCGCGCCCCGGATCAGCCCGTCCAAGACCTGGGCGGGCCTTGTCGGCGGAGCTATCGCGGCGGGGCTCGTTGCGGCCTGCGCATTCGTCTACAATACCGGCGAATTCGAGCTGCGGTCGATGTTGTTCATCGCCTTCGCGATCGGCGCCGCGCTCGCAGTGCTCGCGCAGGCGGGCGACTTCTTCGAAAGTTGGCTCAAGCGGCGCGCAGGAGTGAAGGATTCCTCGCGCCTCATCCCGGGCCATGGCGGTGTGTTCGACCGTATCGACGGCATGCTGCCGGTTGCCATCGCCTCGTATTTTCTGTGGGCCGCCCACCCATGACCCGTTCGATTTCCATTCTCGGCGCGACCGGCTCGGTCGGATCCTCGACGCTCGACCTCGTGCGGCGCAACCGCGCCGGCTGGCGGGTCGTCGCGCTGACTGCCAATTGCAGCGCGGCCGAACTGGCCAAGCTGGCGCGGGAGTTCGGCGCCGAGATCGCCGTGGTCGGAGACGAGAGCTGCCTTTCGGACCTGCGCGACGCGCTCGGCGATAGCGGCATCCAGGCGGCCGGCGGCACCTCCGCGCTGGTCGAGGCCGCGGCGCGCCCAGCGGACGTCACGGTCGCGGCGATCGTCGGCTGCGCGGGCCTCAGGCCGACCATGGCGGCGATCGAACGGGGCGGGGCGGTCGCGCTGGCGAACAAGGAAGCGCTGGTCTCGGCGGGCGGCGTCATGACCGCCGCCGTCCGGAGCCACGGCGCGACGCTGCTGCCGGTCGATTCGGAACATAATGCGATCTTCCAGTGCCTCCAGGGCAACCGCATCGAGGACGTCCGTCGCATTACCCTGACCGCCAGCGGCGGCCCGTTGCGCGGCTGGAGCCAGGCCGAGCTCGAGGCCGCGACTCCGGCGCAGGCGGTCGCGCATCCCAATTGGGATATGGGCGCCAAGATCAGCGTCGATTCGGCGACGATGATGAACAAGGGCCTCGAACTGATCGAGGCGCACCACCTGTTCCCGGTTGGTCTCGACCGGCTCGATATCGTGGTCCATCCGCAAAGCGTGATCCATTCGATGGTCGAATATCGCGACGGCTCGACGCTGGCTCAGCTCGGCCCTTCGGACATGCGCGTCCCGATCGCCAGCGCGCTCGCATGGCCCGACCGGATGGACACGCCGATGGAGCCGCTCGATCTGCCCGCGCTCGGCACGCTCACCTTCGAGGCTCCCGACGAGGAGCGCTTCCCCGCCACCCGGGTCGCGCGCGAGGCGGCGCAGGCAGGTGGGGGCGCACCCTGCGTGCTCAATGCCGCCAACGAGGTCGCGGTGGCGCGGTTCCTCGACGGGAGCTGCAAGTTCACCGATATCGTTTGTGTTAATGAGGTCGTGCTAGAACGGCACCAGGACGATCCGGCACCGAACTCGCTCGACGACGTTACGATGCTGGACGAAAGCGCGCGTGCCACCGCCCGTGCCGTACTGGAAAGCCTTTGATCCGTGTTCGATAGCCCCAACCTCCTGATCTACATCCTCGCCTTCGCGCTGGTGCTCGGCCCGCTCGTGCTGGTGCACGAACTGGGTCATTACCTCGTCGGTCGCTGGTTCGGGGTGAAGGCCGAGGCCTTCTCGATCGGTTTCGGCAGGGAATTGACCGGCTGGACCGACCGCCGCGGCACGCGCTGGAAGCTCTCCGCGCTCCCGCTGGGCGGCTACGTCCAGTTCGCAGGCGACATGAACCCGGCGAGCATTCCGGACAAGGATGCGCTCGATGCTGTCGCTCCCGAAGCGCGCAGCGAGCAGTTTCATTTGAAGCCGCTGTGGCAGCGCAGCCTGATCGTGCTCGCGGGCCCGGTCACAAACCTGCTGGTCGCAGTGCTGATCTTCGCGGCGTTCTTCATGATTTACGGCAAGCCGGTGCCCGGCGACGTCGAGAACGAGAGCGTCGTCACCGGCTATGCCGAGCAATCGCCCGCGCGCGATGCCGGGATCCGGATCGGGGACCGGGTGGTCGCGGTCGACGATGTCGAGACCGAGACCTATCGCGAGGTGCAGCGCGAAATCTTCTATCGCCCCGGGACCGAGATCACGGTCCATGTCATGCGCGATGGCGAGCGGGTCGGCATCCCCGTCACCACGCGGCGCGAAAGCATCACCGACGAGTTCGGCAACAAGAGCGATATCGGCCTGATCGGGATCATGGCCGAGCCGAGCCCGCCCGAATTCGTTCCCGTCGGTCCGATCGAGGCGATCGGCATGGCAGGGCGCCAGAGCGTGCTGATCGTCGACATGATGATCACCGGGATCGGCCAGATCGTGAGCGGGACGCGCTCGGTCAAGGAACTCGGCGGGCCGATCAAGATCGCCAAGTATTCGGGCGAGCAAATGACCCTCGGAGCGCTCGCCTTCGTCAATTTCATCGCCCTGATCTCGCTTAACTTGGCATTCATCAACCTCCTGCCAATCCCGACCCTCGATGGCGGGCACCTGGCTTTCTACGCGGCCGAAGCGGTCCGTCGGAAACCCATCGGTCCCCGCGGTCAGGAGTGGGCGTTCCGCACCGGTCTAGCCTTCGTGCTCGCGCTGATGCTGTTCGTCACGGTGAACGATATCGCCTCGCTGCCGATCTTCGGCGGTTGATCGGGGCGGAAATTCGGGGAGGGCCTGCGCCGCAGATGCGACGCGAACTTGATACTCTCACACGCTTCGGGCAAGGGGCGACGGGTGCGTTGGGCCCGTCGGCAACAACGCGCGACTTTACTGGCCGGCCCGGGGCGTCGGCGCAAAATCTGCAATCGGGACCCTTATGACCGCTCAAGTTTCCGGACGGGATCGTTTCACGTTGAAGACGCGCTCCGTCGCCTCGCTTCTCGCCGCAACCGCACTGGCCGGCATGCCTGGCATCGCGCTGGCGCAGGACACCGGCGCCCAGACCGCGCCGACCCCCGCACCGACGCCGACTGCCGCGCCGCAGCCCGCTCAGGCGCAGCCCGACATCATCCGCTCGATCGCGGTGATCGGTGCGCAGCGGCTCGAGCCCGACACGATCATATCCTACATCCGCCTGCGCAACGGCCAGCCCTATACGCCCGAAGCGGCGGACCAGGCGCTCAAGGACCTCGCGGCGACCGGGCTGTTCGCGGATTTCACGATCCGCAATAACCAGGGCAACATCGTCATCACCGTGGTCGAGAACCCGGTGATCAACCGCATCATCTTCGAGGGCAACGACCGGCTCAAGCCCGACAAGATCCTGCCCGAAATCCGGCTGTCGCCGCGCCAGATCTTCACCCGCGCCAAGGTGCGTGCGGACGTCAACCGCATCATCGAGCTGTACAAGCGCCAGGGCCGCTTCGCCGCCACGGTCGAGCCCAAGATGGTGATGCTCGACCAGAACCGCGTCGACGTGATTTTCGAGATCGACGAAGGTCCCAAGTCCAAGGTCCGCAAGATCAACATCATCGGCAACGAGGTGTTCTCCGACGGTGACCTCCGCGGCGAGATGGTGACCAAGGAAGCGAGCTTCCTGCGCATCTTCTCGAGCGGGACGAGCTACGATCCCGATCGCCTCGCCTTCGACCAGCAGAACCTGCGCAAGTTCTACCTCACCAACGGGTATGTCGACTTCCGCGTCGTCTCGGCGGTGGCCGAGCTCACGCCCGACCGGCGCGACTTCATCATCACCTACGTCGTGGAAGAGGGCGAGCGCTACAAGTTCGGCGACGTCAAGGTCGACAGCCAGATCCGCGATTTCGACTCGAGCGTCCTGACGAGCCAGCTGCCGATGAGCACCGGCGACTGGTACGACGCGCAGGCGGTCGAGGACACGGTCGAACAGCTGACCGAAACCGCCGGTGCCTTCGGCTATGCCTTCGCCGACGTCCGTCCGCAGTTCGAGCGGAACAAGGAAGCCGGCACGATGGACGTGACCTTCCTGATCAACGAGGCGCCGCGGGTCTATGTCGAACGCATCGACATCAACGGCAACACGCTGACGCAGGACAAGGTCATCCGCCGCGAATTCCGTGTGGTCGAGGGCGATGCGTTCAATTCCTTCGCGATCGCGCGCACCAATGCGCGGATCAATTCGCTGGGCTATTTCCAGGAAGGCTTCGAAGTCGAACAGAAGCCGGGCAGCGCGCCCGACCGGATCGTGCTCGAAGCCAATATCGAGGAAAAGCCGACCGGCGAACTCCAGCTTTCGGCAGGCTTCTCGTCGATCGAGCAGTTCATCTTCCAGGGCTCGATCCGTCAGAAGAACTTCCGTGGGCGCGGCCAGACGGTCGGCGTCAGCGCGAGCTATTCTGGCTATTCGCGCAGTGCGCAGCTGAGCTTCTCCGAACCCTACGTGTTCGATCGCAACATCTCGGCCGGGATCGATATCTACTATCGCGATCTCGACAACGGTTTCCGCAACCTGCGAAACACCACTTACGAGCAGCAGACCGCGGGCTTGCAGGCGCGGCTCGGCATCCCGATCACCGAATATATCTCGGCGCTCGGTCGCTACACGCTCAATTTCGAGGACGTGACGGTCGACGAGAGCCAGTTCTTCTCCGACCTCGATGGCGACGGCGTGCCGTCGTGCGAACCGCTGCTGGCCGGTCGCTACCTGTGCGATTCGCTCGGCAATCGGGTCAGCTCGATCCTCGGTGCGTCGGTGGTCTATGACCGTCTCGACAACCGCGTCCGTCCGTCGAAGGGCCAGCTGGTCACCTTCAATGCCGATTTCGCTGGCCTCGGCGGCGATGTGAACTACCTGCGCCTGCGCCTCAACGCGTCGCAATACTTCCCGCTCGGCAACGGCTTCATCTTCTCCCTCAGGGGCGAAGGCGGTGCGATCCGCTCGTTCGACGATCGCGGGATCCCCGGCACCGACGACGTTCGCCTGACCGACCGCTTCTTCCTCGGCGAAGGACAGATCCGCGGTTTCGACATCCGCGGCATCGGTCCGCGCGTGATCCGCCGTCCGATCATCGCCGACGAGAACGGTGTCGGCGTGCCCTTGCAGGACCGCGAGCGCGTGGTCGACGATGCCCTCGGCGGCAAGGCCTACTACCTCGGCCGGGCCGAACTCGAGATCCCGCTGGGATCGGGTGCGCGCGAACTGGGGCTCCGGCCGTCGATCTTCGCCGATGTCGGCGCGGTCTTCGGGCTGCGCGATCCGATCCTCCAGCAAAGTCCGTTCCCGGACGGCATCTTCCTGCCGCGCCGGGACACCGATGGTAATCCCCTGTTCAGCCAGGTGTTCGATACTAACGGCGACGGAACGCCCGAAACCTCCATCACGACCAATCCGCTGGCGCCGGACGGCTCCGCCAATACGGCGATCGGCAGTACGATCCCGCCCTTTGTCGAGGAATATGTCGGCGACACCGCTGCACCGCGCGTGGCGATCGGCGTCGGCGTGAACTGGAACTCGCCTTTCGGTCCCTTCCGGATCGACTTCGCCCACGTCCTGGTCAAGCAGGAAGGCGACGACACGAAGGCCTTCACATTCAATGTAGGAACGCAATTCTAATGAAATTCAAAGCACTTACCGCCGCACTCGCGCTGACCGCCGGGGCCGCCGCCGCGACTCCCGCCGCCGCGCAGGTGCAGGGCTCCATCGCCATCGTGAACGCCCCCGCCGCGGTCGCGCAGACGCAGGCCTTCCAGTCCGCCTATCAGCAGATTGCCGCGACCTACCAGACGCAGCGCACCACGATCCAGGAGCGCCAGCAGCAGCAGAACACGTTGCTCCAGCAGCTCGACACCAACAGCGACGGCAATCTCGACGAGAACGAGCAGCGCGCCGCGCAGGGCACGCCGCAGGCGCAGCAGTACGCTCAGCTCGACCAGGAGATCGCCGGCCTGCAGAACCAGATCGACCGCGCGCGCGTCTATGCCGTGGAGCAGATCCTGCGCCAGTACAGCACGACCGTGCAGCAGATCGTGACGCAGGACGGCGTGGCCGTGCTCCTGTCGCCCGACAGCGTCCTTTACGCCCAGCAGGGTGCGGACATCACGCCCAAGGTCGTGACCGCGATCAACACCGCTCTGCCCAGCGTGCAGACCGCTATTCCTGCCGACTGGCAGCCGAGCCGTCAGGCGGTTGCGGTGTTCCAGCAGGTCCAGCAGCTGCTGATGGCCGCCGCCCAGCAGGCTGCACAGCAGCAGCAGCAGCCGCAGACCACCGGCGACTCGCGCATGTAATCGGTTCCCGCCCCCCGCGCGGGGGCGGGCCGATCGTTGAATCCATCCGACAAGGGGCAACCATGGCGGACGATACGTCTTTCGACATTACCAAGGTGCTGAAGGCGCTTCCGCACCGCTATCCGCTGCTTCTGGTCGACCGGGTGCGCGAGCTCGAGAAGGGTGAGCGCATTCACGCCGTGAAGGGCGTGACTTTCAACGAGGAATTCTTCCAGGGGCACTTCCCGGGCCGTCCGATCATGCCCGGCGTGCTGCAGGTCGAAGCGCTGGCGCAGGCCGCCGCGATCCTCGGAATCGAGACGCTCGAACTCGCGGGTACGGGCAAGCTGGTCTATTTCATGGGGATCGAGAACGCCAAGTTCCGTGCCCCCGTGGAGCCGGGTTGCCTGCTCGACCTCAAGGTCGAATTCGTCCAGAAGCGCAGCCGCGTATACAAGTTCAAGGGCGAGGCCAGCGTCGAGGGCAAGACAACCTGCAATGTCGAGTTCACCGCGATGATCGCGGATCCTCCCGCATAGTGCTTGCGTTTTCGCGCGCCCGCGATTAACGGCGCGCTTCACCGAAATTCCATCATCCGAGGGCCGGTCGGAACCGGTCCGTTAGCGGAGATATGACATGAAGACCGATACGCATCCCGAATACCACACGATCAAGGTCAAGATGACCGACGGCACCGAGTTCGAAACGCGCTCCACCTGGGGCAGCGAAGGCGACACCCTGACGCTCGACATCGACCCGACGAGCCACCCGGCCTGGACCGGCGGCGGCCAGCGTCTGCTCGACAAGGGCGGTCGCGTGGACAAGTTCAACAAGCGTTTCGGTGGGCTCTCGCTCAAGAAGAAGTAAGCGCTTCAACAGCTTGCCGATCGCAAGATCGGCCGGGGAGGGCGGTCCGACGGGGCCGCCCTTTCTATTTTTTGGCCGCTCTCTTTTCGGTCAACTAGCGTGGCGGACGCAGCGCGTGGCGATCGGCCTCGCGCGGAGCCGCTCGATCGCGATCTCCTCGCCGCACACCGCGCACCGGCCGTAAGTGCCCTTCTCGATCCGGTAGAGCGCCATCCGGACCTGCGCGATCTCCTGTTTGAGGACATCGTCGACTCCCGCCAGTGCCTCGTCGTCGGCTAGATCGATCGCCTGGTCGTCGAGGTCCGATTCGAGCGGATGACGCAGATCGTCCTCGATCACGTCGGCGCGTTCGATCAGCTCGTCGAGCCGGGTGCGCAATTGTTGTTCGAGTTCGCTGTAGTCGCTCATTGCCATGGCCTTTCCCGATACCATTTGGTGATCACGTATTTCACGCCGCTGCGCACCTTCATGCCGTGATGGAGCGTGTTGACGTTGCCGCTGCCGTCGGGCTTGCGGTTGTTCCAGCATAGCAGCTTGCCCTTCTTGGGCTGCACCGTCTTCCTGATTGCCTTGAACCGCGTGCCGCCACCGGCCTCGACATCGTTGAGGTAGATCATGAAGGTCCAGGTGCGCTGGCCCGCGACGCTGCAATATCTCTCCCAGTCTTCCCCGTCGGGATTGAACCAGTCGGTGTGCTGCTTGAATTCCTGCCCCACCGCGTAACGCTGGCCCTGCGGGGTCTCGCCATGCGCGGGGTCGATGCCGTGAAAAGCGTCGAGCCGGCGCTCGAGCTTGGCGACATGCGGATTGGTCACGTCGAGATCGCAGGTCTCGCTGGTACGGAAATGCACGTCGCCATTGTAATCCGCCACGGTAGAGGGACGGCGATCGGCCTCGATCAGCGCAATCAGTGCATCGCACAGCTCGTCGGGCAGGAAATCGTCGACCATGAACAGGTCGAGCTTGGGCGTGGGAGCATGCCTGACGCCGGGATGGGCGCGCAGGATTTCCGGAGTCGTCTCGCCGGCCGAATGCATGCCCGGTGGATACCGACTCGCAGGCCGCTCGCCAACCGGTCGATTCCGGGCACGACACAATATTGCGATAATCGGGTTGCGAGGCACTTTTTACTTCCCAAATCGGGCCCGCTGTGCAACAGGCGCGCGCCTCGCAATTCCTTGCTTGAAACGGGGAACGCGACGTGCCTAAGCGGGCCTTTCGGCACGCTTTTGCGGCGGTATGGCGATCGTAGCTCAGTTGGTTAGAGCGCCGGTTTGTGGTACCGGAGGTCGGGGGTTCGAGACCCCTCGATCGCCCCATCCGCCCCCTTCAATCGCAGCGTGCCCCGATAGGGAGAGGCGTGATGAGCGCACTTTGGGACCTGCCCGATTACGACGATCACGAGGTCGTCCATTTCGTTCGCGATCACGCCAGCGGGCTTAGCGCGATCATCGCGCTGCATTCGACCCATCTCGGCCCCGCCGCGGGCGGCACGCGCTTCTGGCACTATGCCGACAAGACCAACGCGGTGAAGGACGTCCTGCGCCTGTCGCGCGGGATGAGCTACAAGAATGCCATGGCCGGCCTGCCGATGGGCGGCGGCAAGGCGGTGATCCTCGCCGACGAAGACCGCACCAAGACGCCCGCAATGCTCGCCGCCTTCGGCGATGCGGTCGAACGCCTCGGCGGTCGTTACGTCACCGCCGAGGATGTCGGGATTTCGGTCGCCGACATGCAGGCCGTGGCCGAACGCACCTCCTTCGTTTCGGGCCTCCCGGCCGAAGGCGACAATGCGGGCGGCGATCCCGGCCCGTTCACCGCCTTCGGGATATTCCTCGGCATCCAGGCCGCGGCGAAGTTCAAGCTCGGCCGCGACAGCATGGACGGCGTCCATGTCGCGATCCAGGGCACCGGGAGCGTCGGCGGACGGCTGGCGCGCCTTCTTGCCAAGGACGGAGCGAAACTGACGCTCGCCGATATCGATGCCGACGGCGCGAACGACCTCGCCAGCGAGCTCGGTGCCGAAATCGTCTCGACCGACGAAATCATGCAGGTCGAATGCGACGTGTTCAGCCCCAACGCGCTGGGCGGCGTGCTCGACGATGCCAGCATCGCCGCGCTGCGCTCCCCGATCGTGGCGGGCGGCGCGAACAACCAGCTCGCGCGCCCAGAACACGGGAAGCTGCTCGCCCAGCGCGAGATCCTTTATGCCCCCGATTACGTCATCAATGCCGGCGGGATCATTTCGGTCGCGAGCGAATATTTCGCCAAGACCGAAAACCGCGAAGTCGATGTCGCCGAAGTGCGCGAGCGGATCGCCGAGATCCCGGGGCGGCTGGTGTCGATCTGGGAAGAGGCCGCCAGCTCGGGCCGGACTTCGGCCGAGATCGCCGACGCCCGCGCGCAAGAACTGATCGGGCGCGGATAGACATTGGGCGAGGGCGCGAAAGCCGCTAAGGCCGCACCATGCACGGATATGCCAATCCTGCCCGTTTCCTGAAGATTGCGCGCTGGCTCACGCCGGTGTTGCTGGTCGTCGGCCTCGTGCTGGCGGGCGGAGCGCTGGCCTGGGGCCTGACGCAAGTCCCGCCCGAACGACTGCAGGGCGAAACCGTGCGCATCCTGTTCGTGCACGTGCCGACAGCGTGGCTCGGCATGGCCGGCTGGACCACGATCGCGGGGGCGAGCTTCGCCTATCTCGTGTGGCGTCACCCGCTCGCAGACATCGCCGCGCGGGCCGCTGCCTGGCCCGGCGCCTGCTTCACCGCGATCTGCCTCGCCACCGGCTCGATCTGGGCGCGACCGACCTGGGGCGTGTGGTGGGTATGGGACGGGCGGCTGACCAGCTTCCTGATCCTGCTGTTCCTCTATTTTGGCTATATCGCGCTGTCGAACGGCGCCGCGCAATCGGAGGCTTCGCGTCGGATCCCGGCGATCTTCGGACTGGTCGGCGCGATCAACATCCCGATCATCAACCGCTCGGTCGAATGGTGGGAAACCCAGCACCAGCGCGCGAGCATCACCGCGGGCACCTCGTCGATCGACGCGGCGTTCCTGTGGCCGCTCGGCATCGCAGTGCTCGGATTCACCTGCATCTTCGGCGGGGTGCTGCTGGCGCGGATGCGCGCGATCCTCGCCCACAGCCAGGCAGAGGCGCGGCTGCGCCGCAAGGCGATGCAGCCATGATCCGCGAATCGATCGACCAGTGGCCCTATGTGCTCGCCGCCTACGCCGTTGCGGCGCTGGCGACGCTGGCGCTGGTCGGCTGGAGCTGGGTCGCGATGCGTCGCGCCGAGAAGCGGCGTGAGGAGGCCAGGCGCAAGTGAGCTGGAAACCGAAGCACCAGCGGATGGCGTTGCTCGGCGTCGCGCTCGTCGCGCTCGTCGGCGCGGTGCTGCTCGCCATGTGGGGGCTGCGCAGCCAGGCGAGCTATTTCTACGTGCCCGCGCAGGTCGAGAGCGATCCGCCCGCGGTCGGCCAGAACATCCGCCTCGGCGGCATGGTGCTCGAGGGATCGCTCGGACAGGCAGACGACGGAGTCTCGATCCTGTTCACCGTGCACGACGGCGAGGCGCAGGTCCCGGTGCGCTATCGCGGCATCCTGCCCGACCTGTTCGTCGAGGGATCGGGCGTCGTGGCCGAGGGACGGTTCACACCGGAAGGGACCTTCGTCGCCGATACGCTGCTCGCCAAGCATGACGAGAACTACGTGCCACGCGAACTCGAAGAAATGACTGCCGCGCAGGCCAAGGCTGCGGTCGCGGAGACCACAAAGTGATCGCAGAACTGGGGCTGCTGGCGCTGTGGCTCGCTGCGGGCCTGTCCGGATTCCAGCTGTTCGCGGCGATCCTTGCCGGGCGCGGCGCGGCGGTGCTCGGGGAGGCGATCCGGCCGGTCGCGGTGATGCAGGGGCTGCTCGCTGCCTTTGCCTTCGCGATGTTGGTATGGCTGTTCGCACGCACCGACCTGTCGGTAGCGCTGGTCGCGCAGCATTCGCACTCGGCCAAGCCGTTCGTCTACAAGCTGTCGGGCGCATGGGCGAACCACGAAGGCTCGATGCTGCTGTGGGTGATGGTGATGGCGTTCTCGGGCGCACTGGTGGCGCTGTTCGAACGGCGGCTGTCGGTCGCAACGATGCGCGCCACGCTCGGCGCGCAGGCGATCGTGACCCTGGGTTTCTACGCGTTCCTGCTGATCAGTTCGAACCCGTTCGAGCGGCTCGCGACCCCCGCGGTCGAGGGCAACGGGCTCAACCCGCTGCTGCAGGACCCGGGTCTCGCCTTCCATCCGCCGACTCTCTACTTCGGCTATGTCGGGCTCTCGGTGGCATTCAGCTTTGCGGTCGGCGCACTGGTGACCGGCGAGGTCGGGCGCGATTTCGCGCGCACGATGCGCAGCTGGGTGCTCGCCGCCTGGGTGTTCCTGACACTCGGGATCGCCGCCGGTTCGTGGTGGGCCTATTACGAGCTCGGTTGGGGCGGATGGTGGTTCTGGGACCCGGTCGAGAACGCCTCGCTGATGCCGTGGCTGGCGGCGACGGCGCTGTTCCATTCGACCAGCGTGCTCGCCTCGCGCGATGCCTTGCGCGTGTGGACGGTGATGCTCGCCGTGGTCGCCTTCTCGATGGCGATGGTCGGGACCTTCCTCGTCCGTTCGGGTGTGCTGACGAGCGTGCACGCCTTCGCCGTCGACCCCGAGCGCGGGACCTTCATCCTCGTCCTGCTCGGAATCTTCATCGGCGGTGCGCTTGCGCTGTTCGCGCTGCGGGCGGGCAAGATCGCCGAGGGATCGCGCTTCAGTTGGAAGAGCCGCGAGGCCTCGCTAGTGGTCAACAACGTGCTGCTGACCGCGCTGCTCGGGATCGTGCTGCTCGGCACGCTTTACCCGTTGCTGACCGAGTCGATGGGGACGCGCGTGTCGGTTGGACCGCCCTATTTCAACCCGGTCGGCGCGATCTTCTTCTTCCCGCTGGTGCTGGCGATGATGGTCGGCCCGCTGCTGCGCTGGCGCGACACGAAATGGACCCCGGTGGTCCAGCGCCTCGCCCCCGCATTCGCGGCGATGGCTTTCGTGGCGCTGCTGGTGGTGATCGACGGCAGGGCGGGGCTGTTGTCGGGCACCGGCCTCGTGCTTGCCGCCGGCCTCGCGCTCGCCAGCCTGTTGCCGCTGGCTCGCCGCAAGCCATGGCGCGCCCCGCTGACGCTATGGGGCATGGTGGTCGCGCATTTCGGGCTCGCGGTAACGCTCGCCGGCGCCTCGGCGGAAAGCGCGTTCATCGAGGAACGCCTTGTGTCGCTGACCCCCGGCGAAAGCACGCGGATCAGCGGATGGGACGTGACGCTGCGCGGCACCATACCCGTAGCCGGGCCCAACTGGACCGCAATCGAGGGTGAGCTTGCCGTTTCGCGCGACGGCGCGATCGCAACGATCCTCTCCCCGCAGCGTCGCAGCTTCTGGTCGCCTCCGCAGACGACCACCGAAGCCGCGCTGTGGACGCGCTGGAACGGGCAGCTCTACGCGGTGCTCGGCGAGCCCGCCGAAAGCGGCAAGCGCAAGGTCCGCCTGTGGTGGAAACCCTTCGTTACGCTGATCTGGTATGGTGCGCTGCTGGTCGCGCTGGGCGGCTTGCTGGCCTTGTCGGGCCGCGCACGCTCGGCCTTGCGCCGGTCGATCGCCGTAGGGCGCGCCACCCAACGGCGGGAGGTCGCCTGATGCGCAAGCTCTTCATCTGGGTCCCGCTGGTGATCTTTGTGGCTTTCGCAGGCCTGGCGATCTGGGCGCTGGTCGCGCCTCCTTCGCGCGACATCCCCAGTCGGCTGGTCGGCCAGCAGCTCCCCGAATTCGCGCTCGACCCACAGATTGCCGGTCGTCCGGGCCTCTCGCGCGCCGATTTCCGAGCGGGCGAGGCGCGGATGATCAACGTGTTCGGGAGCTGGTGCATCCCCTGCCGGGTCGAGAACCCGCAGCTGGTCGAACTCGCGCGAGCCGGCGTGCCGATCGATGCGGTCGCAGTGCGCGATACGCCGGCCCAGGTGCAGGCCTTCCTCGCGCAATATGGCGACCCGTTCCAGCGCATCGGGGCCGATCCGAATGGCCGCTTCCAGGTGATGCTAGGCAGCGCGGGCGTGCCCGAAAGCTTCATCGTCGATGGTGCGGGGGTGATCCGCTACCAGCATATCGGCGAGATCCGCCCCGAACAGGTGCCGGAAATCATCGAGAAGTGGCGGGAGGCGTCGCGATGAAGTGGCTGGCACCCCTGCTGCTGGCGTTTGTCGCGCAACCGCTAGCGGCGCAGGAAGCTGCGGTGACGAGTCCCTATGCCGATCGCCAGCTGGAAGATCCGGCGCAGGAAGCTGCGGCGCGCGACCTCATGCACTCGCTGCGCTGTATCACCTGCCAGAGCCAGTCGATCGCCGACAGTGACGCGCCGATGGCGGCCGACATGCGCAGCCTCGTGCGCGAGCGCATTGCGGAAGGCCAAAGCCCGGACGAAATCCGCGACTGGCTGGTCGAACGCTATGGCGCCTACGTTACCTTCGAACCCGAACTCGACACCACGACCTGGCCGCTCTTCGCCGGGCCTCTGCTGATCCTGCTCGCGGTCGGCGGGCTTGCCTGGAGCCGGATCCGGCGCAAGGGACGCGGCTGATGGCGTGGATCCCGATCATCCTGTTCGTGGTGCTGGTGATGGCGGCGCTGGTGGTCGTGCTCAAGCTCGAGCGCGGCGCGTGGGAAGCTGTCGCCGCGGCGCTGGTGCTCGGGGCTGCCGGCTATGCCTTGCAATCGGAACCCGGTCAGGCGGGTGCGCCCAAGCAACTTACGAGCGAGGCCGGCTACGATGGAGCCGCACTGGTCGAGGCGCGCCGCCAGTTCGAGGACGAAGCGATCTCGCCGACCCGCGAGATCGTCACCGCCGATGCACTCGCCCGCAATGGACGGTTCGAGTACGCGGCCGGTCTCCTCAATGGCTACCTGCGCGAAAACCCCCAGGATTCCGAGGCCTGGACCGCGCTAGGCAACGCCCTGTTCGCGGAGGCCGAAGGCAATCTCACTGAGGCTGCGACCGAGGCCTATCGCCGCGCCGCGATCGCCGACGAGGCCAATCCGGCACCCTATTTCTTCCTCGGCGTCGGCTGGCTCACCGCGGGCGAATTCGATCGAGTGCTTGAATTGTGGGCGCTCGCGCTCGAGCGTACCGAAGAGGGCACACCCGCACGCGCTGTGATGGAGGCGCGGGTGGCGCAACTCGGCATGATGCTCGAGCGCGCTCGCCGGATGCCGGAATCGCCCCGAAGCGAGACGGAATGAACGCACGTTTGCCCTGGCTGCCGCGTGGTGATAGAGCGCGCGCCTTCGCGCCTGCGGGATCGACCGCATCCGCACTTCGAGTCGGCCAGCAACAGGCACTGCGATGAGCGCTAGCACCAGCGACAACATTCCCGAACCCGGCGATTCCGGGGCCGCCAAGGACCGGACCGCCAATGGCGGCCATCGCAAGGGTGCGACCAAGGGTGCACTCGCGCTCGGCGCGATCGGCGTCGTGTTCGGCGATATCGGCACAAGCCCGCTCTACGCCTTCCGCGAGACTTTTTCGGCGCAGCGCGACTATTCGATCCCGGTCGACGCGCTGCACATCTACGGCGTCGTCAGCCTGATTTTCTGGTCGATGCTGCTGGTCGTCGCGATCCAGTACGTCACCATCCTGATGCGCGCGGACAATAACGGGCAGGGTGGCAGCCTCGCCTTGGTTGCGCTGCTCTCGCGCCGTATGAAAGGGGGCCGATGGGCATGGCTCGTCGTGCTTCTCGGCGTCTTTGCAACTTCGCTGTTCTACGGCGACAGCATGATCACACCGGCGATTTCCGTCCTCTCCGCGGTTGAGGGGCTCACGGTGGTGAATGAATCTCTCGATCCGCTTGTCATTCCGATCGCGCTGTTTCTCCTCGTGTTCCTGTTCCTGCTGCAAAAGCGCGGGACGGCAACGGTGGGCAAGCTCTTCGCCCCGGTGATGGTGGTGTATTTCTGCGTGATCGCAACGCTCGGCACGATCCAGATCGTCGGCCACCCCGAAATCCTCGCCGCGCTCAACCCCTATTATGCGATCCAGTTCTTCATCACCGATCGCTTCGTTGCATTCCTCGCGCTGGGTGCCGTGGTCCTCGCGGTGACCGGTTCTGAAGCCCTGTATTCGGACATGGGGCATTTCGGACGCGGGCCGATGCGGCTCTCGTGGTTCGGCTTCGTCATGCCGTGCCTGCTGCTCAACTATTTCGGCCAGGCGGCGATGATCGCCTCGCTGCCGCTGGCCGAGGCGCAAGAAGCAGTCCGCAACCCGTTTTTCCTGATGGCGCCTGAACAACTGCGTCTGCCGCTGGTGATTCTTGCCACCATGGCGACTTTCATCGCCAGCCAGGCGGTGATCTCGGGCGCGTTCTCGATCACCCACCAGGCGATGCAGCTCGGCTTTATCCCGCGTATGTCGATCCGCCACACCAGCGAGACCGAGGCCGGGCAGATTTACATCCCGGTCGTCAACTGGGCGCTGATGGTGGCGGTGATCCTGCTTGTGCTGACCTTCCAGGACTCGTCCAACCTCGCGAGCGCCTACGGCATCGCGGTGACCGGTGCGGTGACGATCGATACGCTGCTGATGGCGGTGCTGCTGGTCGGCGTGTGGAAATGGAAGTGGTGGTATGCCGCGCCGGTGGTTCTGCTGTTCCTGGTGGTTGACGGGGCCTATTTCGCCGCGAACCTGACCAAGATCCCCGATGGCGGGTGGTTCCCGCTGGTCGTGGGTGGGGTGGTCTTCACCATGCTCACCACCTGGGCGAGGGGACGTAAGCTGATGCGCGCACGCATGGCCGAAAGCGGCCTGCCGCTCGAAGTCTTCGCCAAGAGCGCGCGCTCGTCGGCCAAGCGCGTGCCGGGCACAGCGATCTTCATGGCGTCTGCGAGCAAGGGCGTGCCATCGGCGCTGCTTCACAACATCAAGCACAACAAGGTGCTGCACGAGCGCGTGGTGGTGTTGACGGTGCAGGTGGAAGACGTGCCGGTGGTCGATCCTGCCGACCGCTGCGAGATGATCGACCTAGGCGACGGATTCTATCGCTTGGTCCTGCATTACGGCTTCGTCGAGGAAACCGACCTGCCCAAGGCGCTGACCGCGCAGGATCTGTGCGGCGGGCCGTTCGACCTGATGAAGACCAGCTTCTTCCTTTCGCGCCAGACGCTGCTGGCCTCGGACAATCCGGGCATGGCGCTGTGGCGTGAAAAGCTGTTCGCGTGGATGTTGCGCAATGCTGCGACGCCGATGGACTTCTTCCGCCTGCCGACCAATCGCGTGGTCGAACTGGGCAGCCAGCTGAAGATCTAGTCCTGGGGAATTATTCCCCCGTATGCGGCTTGTCCTTCAACGCGTCTTCTTCGACCGCGAGACCGTGCTTTAGCAGCATCGGGACCTGCGCAAAGGTAAAGAGGAAGGTCGCGGGCAGGAACAGCCACAGCTTCGCTGCGAGCCAGGTTTCGAAATCGAACTGCAGCCGCAGCACCTCGTTGGTGACGGCTAGCAAGAGGAAGAACACGCCCCAGCGCAGGGACAGCTTGCGCCAGCCTTCCGCGTCGAGCCCTTCGAACGCCGCTTCGAGCAGGTATTTAAGCAGCGCGTGGCCGCGCCACACGCCTACCAGCAGCGCGATGCCGAATCCGGCATAGATCAGCGTGGGCTTGAGCTGGACGAAGACAGGATCGCGCAGGATAACGGTCAGCCCGCCGAAAAACACGATCAGCGCGGTCGACAGCTTGAGCATCGGCGACACCTTGCCGAGCCTGAACTTGGAATAGAGCAGCGCGGCGACCGCTGCGATCATGAAGGCGCCGGTGCCCCACACTACCGCGATCACGTTCTGGATCGGGTTATCGCCCTCGGGGGCAAAATATTTGTAGACGCCGAAGAAGACGATGATCGGGCCGTAATCGACCAGCAGGTTGGCGAGGCCAGACTTGGGCTTGGGGGCAGGGGTATCGGTCATCAAGCCACTCCCGCAATGACGCGCGCGACGAGGTCGGGGTCGAAGGGGCGCAGGTCATCCATCTTCTCGCCGACGCCGATCGCGTGGACAGGGAGGCCGTATTGCTCGGCCGCGGCGACCAGCACGCCGCCACGCGCGGTGCCGTCGAGTTTGGTCATCACGATCCCGGTCACGCCCGCCATCTCCTTGAAAACTTCGATCTGCGAGAGTGCGTTCTGGCCATTTGTCGCGTCGAGCACCAGCACGACGTCGTGCGGCGCCTCGGGATTGAGCTTGCCGAGCACCTTCCGGATCTTCGCTAGCTCGTCCATCAGCTCGCGCTTGTTCTGGAGGCGGCCGGCGGTGTCGACGATCAGTGCGTCGGTGCCGATATCGGTTGCCTGCTTAACCGCGTCGAACACGATCGAGGCGGGATCGCCGCCTTCAGCGCCCGCGACCACCGGTACGCCGAGCCGCTCGCCCCAGACTTTCAGCTGGCCGATCGCGGCTGCGCGGAAGGTGTCGCCCGCCGCCAGCATGACTTCGTAATCGTCCTCCTGGAACAGGTGGCCGAGCTTGGCGATGGTGGTGGTCTTGCCGCTGCCGTTGACCCCGATCACGAGGATCACCTGCGGGCGGGGAAAAGCCGTGACTTCGAGCGGCTTGGCCACCGGTCGCAGGATTTCGGCGATCTCGACCGCGACCTGTTCGCGGATCGCGCGTTCGTCGGCACCGCCTTCGAAGCGATGCTCCTCCAGCTTGTCGCGGATCCGCGCGGCGGCGCGCGGGCCGAGGTCGGAAACGATCAGCGCGTCCTCGATCTCGTCGAGCTGCGCAGGGGTGAGCTTCGTCGTCCCGCCGAGCCCGGCGAGATTGCCCGAGAGGCGCTCCGACGTTTTCTTGAAGCCGCCCGTCAGGCGTTCGGACCAACTCAGGCTCAAACCAGCATTCCTTCTTCAACTTTGCTCGGTGCGATGCGCACGATTTCGCCGGGCTCCGATGCACTATGGGGTCCGTCTCCGACCCTGAAAGGCGCAAAATCGGGGGCATGGCCGACTCCGCCCTTTTCGACCAGCACGTCCTGCGCGATCCCGACGCGGCTTTCGAGCCATTCCCGACGAACCCGCGCGACCTCTCCGCGAAGCGCCTTGGCGCGCGCCTTGATCGTCAGGCCGTCGACCTGCGGCATCCGCGCAGCCGGCGTGCCGTGGCGTGGCGAGAACGGGAAGATATGGCCGTGAACGATGTCGAGCTCGCCGATGATCGAAAGGTTGGCTTTGTGTGCTTCTTCGCTCTCGGTCGGGAAGCCGGCCATCAGGTCGGCACCGATCGCGATCTCGGGCCGGCGCGCCTTGAGCCACGCGACCAGCGAGACCGCGTCGGCGCGGCTATGGCGCCGCTTCATCCGCTTGAGAATCAAATCGTGACCATGCTGCAGCGAGAGGTGCACATGCGGCATCATGCGCGGCTCGTGCGCAAGCAGGTCGAGCAGGGTATCGTCCAGCTCGATCCCGTCGACCGAGGACATCCGCAAGCGGCGGACCTCCGGGAGGCGGGCGAGGATCGCCTCTACCAGTGTACCGAGCGGCGGTTCACCGGGCAGGTCGTGCCCCCAGCTGGTGACATCGACCCCGGTGAGCACGATTTCGGCCGCGCCGCGGTCTAGATGGCGCTCGATATCGGCGACAACCTCCGGGATCGGGCGAGAGCGGCTGCGCCCGCGGCCCTGCGGGATGATGCAGAAGGTGCAGCTGTGATCGCAGCCGTTCTGGATCTCGATGAAGGCGCGGGTGTGCTCCGGGGCGAGGACGCCTTCGGGCGCGACGTTCCAGCGCCGCGGATCGCGCTTTTCGGCATTGGGCACGAGGCCGTCGACCTCGGGCATCGCGGCGAGCTGGTCGCGTTCGGTCTCGGCCGCGCAGCCGGTCACCAGCAGGCGCGCTCCCGGGTGTTCGCGCCGCGCGCGGCGGATCGCTTGGCGGGTGTGCCTCACCGCCTCGCTCGTCACCGCGCAGCTGTTGATCACCACGAGGTCGTCCTCGCGCGACAGAATGCTGCGGATTTCCTCGCTTTCGGCAAGGTTCAGGCGGCAGCCCAGCGTGACGACGTGCGCGCCCATCAGGCGGCACCGTAATCGGCGGGATCGAAACTGCCGCGGAAGCTTTCGCTCGCGGGCCCGCGCATGGTGATCTGCCCGTCTTCATCGTAGGAGATGACGAGCTCGCCGCCCGGCAAGGCGACGGTGACAATACGATCGGTGAGACCGCGTTCGACCGCGGCGACCACCGCGGCGCAGGCGCCGGTGCCGCAGGCGCGGGTCAGCCCGGCGCCGCGCTCCCACACGCGCAGCGAGATGCGGTCGCGCGAAGCCACGCTCGCGACGCCGACATTGACGCCTTCGGGAAAGACGGGATCGCGTTCGATCGTCGGGCCGAGCGAGCCGAGCTCGACGTCCTCGATCGCGGGTACGAAGAAGACCGCGTGCGGATTGCCTACATTGACCGCGAAGGGGCGTTCGAGCCCGTCCCAGGAGAGCGGCATTTCGCTCGTGTCCATCGCGTAGTCGAGCGGGATATCCTCCCAGCCGAAGCGCGGTCGGCCCATCGCCACCGCCGCGCCGCCATTTCCGGGGGTGACCTCTAGCAGCCCGCCGCCGGTTTCGATCCGGGCGGCGCTGCCGTGGAATAGCGCGATCGCGCGCGAGGCGTTGCCGCAGGCCTCGACCTCGCCGCCATCGGCGTTGAAGATCCGCATGCGGAAATCGGCGACTTCGGACGGTTCGAGCAGGATCACTTGGTCGCAGCCGATGCCGGTGTTGCGATCGGCGAGGGCGGCCGCCAATGCGCGGTCCATGTGCACGTTTTCGCGCGCACGCTGGTCGATCACGACGAAGTCGTTACCGAGCCCGTGCATCTTGGTGAAATCGACACGCATGATGCGCGGTCTAGTAGGCGGCTGGACCCGGCAGGTCCAGCATCCGGACGACGGGAGCGTTCAGCCCTTGACGACCGAGCCGGCATCCTTGCGAAACGCGACCGCACCGTCGACGACATTGGTCTTGAAGGTGGGGTTTTCCTTCCGCAGCCGGTCGAGCTTGCGCAACCGGGTGCGAATGAGGTCGGCTGGCTCGGGGCGACCGTAGAGGTAGCCCTGGCCCTTGAAATTGCCGAGGCCGCGCAGCTTGGCGAGCACTTGCTCGTTTTCGATCCCTTCGGCGGTGATCGGCAAGCCGAACCCGTCGCCCAGCGACGTGATCGCCTCGACGATCTTCATGCCTTCCTGGTCCTCGGGCAGGTTCGAAACGAAGCTGCGATCGATCTTGATTCGGTCGAAGGGGAGCGAGCGCAGCTGCGCCAGCGAACTGTAGCCGGTCCCGAAATCGTCAAGGCTCACGGTGACGCCCTGGTTCTTGAGGCTCGAAACCAGCGAGCGGACCAGGCCGATATTCTCGTGCAGGCAGGTCTCGGTGATTTCCACGTCGAGGCGGTTGGCGGGGAAATTCGCTTCGACCATCAGCTTGAGCAGGCGCTGTGCGAACCAAGGATCGCGCAGCTGGACCGGCGATATGTTCACCGACAGCGTCAAATCCTCGTCCCATTCCTTCGCGTGGTCGAGTGCCTTGCGGATAAGCTGTTCGGACAATTCGCCGATCACGCCGAGTTCCTCGGCAATCGGAATGAAGACGTCCGGGTTGACGATCCCGAGTTGGGGCGAGTTCCACCGTGCCAGCATCTCGAAACCGACGAGTTCGCCCGTCGCGACGTCGATCTGCTGTTCGTAATAGGGTTCGAACTCGTCCTCGTGCAGCCCGCGGCGGATCCCGGCCTCGAGCTGGCTGCGGAACCGCAGCTCGTGCTCCATCTGGTGTTCGAACCAGTAGTAGCGGTTCCGGCCGTGCTTCTTCGCGTGGTACATCGCGATGTCGGCGAAATGCATGAGGCTCGCCGCATCGGTCGAGCCGTCGCTGCCGGGACGGCCGGAATCACTCCGCGCGAGCCCGATCGAGGCGGTGATATCGAGCGCGATGTCCTCGTGCGCGATCGGCTTGCAGATCCGTTCGATGATCCGCTTGGCAAGGTCGTCGACCACCTGCGGATGATCGCTCTCGAACCTTACCACGCAGCCGAACTCGTCCCCGCCAAGTCGGGCCAGCAGGCTTTCTTCGGGCAGGATCGAGCTGATTCGCTCGGTAATCTCGCTCAGCACCGTGTCTCCGGCGCGGTGTCCGTTGACATCGTTGATCGTCTTGAAGTTGTCGAGATCGATCATCAGGAACGCGATCGCATCGTCACCATCCTCGCAGGTGGCGATCAGGCGGTCGGTCTGCTTGTTGAGGCTGCGGCGGTTGAGGCAGCCGGTCAGCGGATCGGTTTCGGCCAGTATGCGCGCCTGTTCTTCGGCGGCACGGCGTTCCTGGACTTCGACCCGCAGCTCGCGATAGCGGCGCCAGCCGAAAATGATCAGCGCGATGTTGAGCAGCAGGGCGTTGGTCAGCACCGTATCGGGGCCCGCGATCCCTTCGAGCTGGGCGCGCACGATCTGGGGCAGGACGGCGCTGCCGGTGCCAAGGAACATGATGATGGCGGCCGCGGCGATGCCGAGCGCGATGAGATCGCGATCGGCCTGGGATTTGCTGTCGACGGGCTTTGCTTTTCTAGCAGACAACGCCTTACCCCCTTGAAACACGACCGAGGGGCTAGCCGCTTAAGCTTTATTTTTTGTTAAACGCGGCGGGAATCCGCGGTTATTTGAGCAGGCCGATCTCGCGCAAGCGCTGCTTCAGATAGTCGTCGGCGGTGATGCTTTCCGGGTAGCGATCGGGATTTTCAGCCGAAATGCACTGCGGCAGCGTTGCGAAGCGGTAGTCGCTGCGCAGGTGGAGGAAGAACGGCATCGAATAGCGGCTGTGCTTGGCGCGCTCGCCCGAGGGGTTGAGCACCCGATGGGTGGTCGAAGGCAGGTAATGGTTGGTCAACCGCTGGAGCATGTCGCCGACATTGATCGCGAGCGCACCGTCGGGCGGTGACACGTCGAGCCATTCGCCGGCGCGGGTTTTGAGCTGGAGCCCGGCTTCTTCGGCACCGAGCAGCAGGGTGATCAGGTTGATGTCCTCATGCGCACCGGCGCGGATCGCGCCTTCCTCGGCATCGTCGCCGAGTGGCGGATAATGCAGCAGGCGCATCACCGAATTGCCGTCCTCGATCGGGCCGTCGAACCAGTTTTCCTCGAGGCCGAGATAGACCGCGATCCGCGACAGGATATTCGCCCCGGTCTCGTCGAACGCGGCGAAGAGTTCTTCCATCGTCTCGCGAAAGCCGGTGGGCGCGTCGGGCCAGATATTGTTGGGCTGGCTGTCGGCCAGCGGGTGGCCTTCGGGCAGGTCGCGGCCGACATGCCAGAATTCCTTGAGGTCGTGTGCCTTCGCATCCTTGGCGATCTCGGTCCCGAACGGGGTGTAGCCGCGCGCACCGGCCATGCCTTCGAGGTGATAGCGGTGCTTCTCCTCGCGCGGGAGGGCGAAGAACTCGGCGGTCAGCTTCCAGGCGCGATCGATCAGGTCGGAATCGATCCCGTGATCCTTGACCATCGCGAAGCCGAAGGTGCGGAAGCTGTCGCCGATATCCTGCGAGAACTGGCCGGCGGGGGCCTCGAGCGAGAGGACGGGAAGGGTTTCGAGCGGCATTGGCAAAGTCCGATTCAACTGGTTATGGCGCGCCCCATAGCACCCCGGAGAGAAATTTCATGAGCAATCTGCCCGAAAATCCCCGCTACTGGCTGATGAAGTCCGAGCCGTTCAAATACGGCTGGGACGACCTGGTCGCGGAAAAGGAGGGCACCTGGGACGGGGTGCGCAACTATCGCGCCCGCAACAACCTCGCCGCCATGCGCGTCGGCGAGCAGGCGTTCTTCTACCACTCGCGCGAGGGGCTGGAAATCGTTGGCATCTGCGAGATCAGCGTTGCCGACATCCTCGACCCGACCGACGAGACCGGGAAATGGGCGGCGGTGAAGGTCGTGCCCAAGACCAAGCTGCCCAAGCCGGTAACGCTAAAGCAGATCAAGGCCGAACCCAGTCTAGCCGATTGCGAACTGGTGACGCTTTCGCGGCTCTCGGTCGCGGAAATCACCCCAGAGGAATGGTCGATCATCTGCGGAATGGCCGGCATCTGATCGCACGGTCGCATGCGAGTCTCGGTTCGTCGCCGGAGCGGAAACGCGTTCTCCGGTCGCCCGTTTTCTTTTCACAATGCGGCAATCAAGCCGTTGAAGCTGAAAGGAAATTCTAATGGGTGAACTGAAAGAGAAGATCAAGGGCAACGCCAACGAAGCGGCTGGCGAAATCAAGCAGCAGTCGAACGATCCCGAGACCCGCTCCGAAGGGCGCGAGCAGGAAGCCAAGGGCAAGGCCCAGCAGTTCAAGGGCGAAGTCGAAGGCAAGCTCGGCAACGACATCTGATCGCACTGCGATCGACAGGAAAAGGCCGCTCCGGAAACCGGGGCGGCCTTTTCTATGCCCGGCTGCGCAGCGTGCTGAGCTTCAAACCCGAGGCGGCGAGGTTCTCGATTTCGGTGCGACAATGGATCAGTCGTAGGCCAGAGCGCCCAGCCGCTTCCTTGATCGCCGCATCGAATCCGGCATTGTCGTCCGCGGTCGCGGTCCATGCGCCGAAGGCCTCGCCGAACCTGGCGAAGTCGGGGTTGGCGAGCGTGGTACCCGAGACCCGCGCGGGGTAGTCGCGTTCCTGGTGCATGCGGATGGTGCCGTAGACCCCGTTGTCGATCACGAGCACGAGCAGGTCGAGATCGAGCGCGGCGGCGGTCGCGAGTTCCTGTCCGTTCATCAGGAAATCGCCATCGCCCGCCACCGCGACCACGCTGCGATCGGGGAAACGCCGCGCGGCGGCGACGGCGGCGGGGACGCCGTACCCCATCGCACCCGCGGTCGGAGCAAGCTGTGAGGGGTAGCCTTCATACGGCCAGTAGCGGTGCCACCAGCCCGAGAAATTGCCGGCCCCGTTGCAGATGATCGCATCGGCAGGCAGCAGCTCGCGCATCGTTTTGACGGCGAGCGCGAGGTCGAGCCCGCTCGTCCCGCTGTCCTGCGGAGTGGACCAGTCGATCCACTCGCGATGCGCCTCGGCCCCGGCGTCGAAATCGATCACCTCGTCGGCCAACAGCGCGGCGCTTTCGGAAAACTCCGCCATGTCGGCACAGATCGCGAGGTCGGCCCGGTAGACCCGGCCGAGTTCTTCCGGATCGGGGTGGACATGGACCAGCGTCTGGTCGGGATGGTCGGGGGTGAGAAGTTCGTAGCCGTCGGTCGTCGCCTCGCCGAGTCGCGCCCCGACCGCGATCACGAGATCTGCTGCGCGGACCCGCTCGATCAGCTTGGGATTGGGGCCGTAGCCGAGATTGCCCGCCCACACGCTGCTCGAATTGGGCACTGCGTCCTGCCGGCGGAAGGCCCCCGCAACGGGCAGCCCGACCGCTTCGGCGAAAGCGGTGAAGTGATCGCGCGCCTTGGCATTCCAGCCGGCGCCGCCGACGATCGCGATCGGCGCGACCGCGTCGCCGAGCATAGCCATCAGCGCACCCATCGCGTCGGGGCAGGCGGCCTGCGCGGGGCGAACCACGGCCGGACGGGGGGCGATGCCTTCGATTTCCTCGCGCAGCATGTCTTCGGGGAGGGCGAGCACGACGGGGCCGGGGCGTCCGGCGATCGCGACCGACCATGCACGCGCGACATATTCGGGAATGCGCGCCGCATCGTCGATCCGCGCCGCCCATTTGCACATCGGTCCGAACACGGCCTGGAAATCGAGCTCCTGAAAGCCCTCGCGGTCCTTCATCCCGCGATCGACGTCGCCGACGAACAGGATCATCGGCTGTGAATCCTGGTGTGCGACATGGACCCCGATGCTGGCATTGGTCGCGCCCGGGCCGCGGGTCACGAAGCACACGCCCGGTCGCCCGGTCATTGCACCGTCGGCGCAGGCCATGAACGCTGCGCCGCCTTCCTGGCGGCACACCACGGTGTCGATCGCGGGCACATCGTGGAGCCCGTCGAGCACGGCGAGAAAGCTTTCGCCGGGGACGGTGAAGATCCGGTCGCAGCCCTGTTCGAGGAGGCAATCGACCAACAGGCGGCCAGCGAGTTTGGAATGTTCTGTCATGGGACGCATGCTCTAGCGATCCGGCGGAACGGTGCAATTGCGAAGCAGACTGTCCCAAGCCTGTGCAGTTCGAAAAAACATGGTTAACGCGGGAGCCACATGGTTACCGAAGCGTTAACAGCCCCGACATGAGAAGAGCACTGGTCCTTACCGACGAGGGTGCACGGCACCCGTTCCGGATGTCGCTGCCCCGCCATGTCACTCGCATTCCGGTACCGCCGCAGACGACGGCCACACGACCGTGGATCACGCGGCAGGATGCGCGGACCTTCGTCCACTTCTACGTCGCCTGCTTCGTCGCGACGCTCCTCTACATTTCCTGAGCGGGCGGCGCCTCGGCGGCGATTTCGGCCTTGTAGAGGATCGCGCCGAGCCACGCCGAGACCAGGCACATCGCCGCGCTCAGCAGGACCTGCTCGACGATCGGGACCCCGGCCGCACTGAGGCCGATCGCGACCAGCGAGCCCACCGCCATCGCCAGCGCGTTGACGATATTGTTGGCGGCGATCGTGCGCGCGGCCTGCGAGGTTTCCACGAAGGTCGTGAGGAAGGCGTAGAGCGGGACCACGAACATCCCGCCCGCCACCGCGATGCCGAGCAGCGCGAGCATCAGCGGGATCGCCATGCGCTGATGGACGAAGCCTTCGGCATCGAGCAGCGCGCCGCCTTCGAGCGGCTGCCACAGCTGGCAGACGAAATAGAAGATCACCACGAAACCGCCCATCGCGATCACCGACATCGGCGAATAGCGTGCCGAGACCTTGCCCCTGAGCAGCGCGTTGATCGAGACCGATCCGATCGCGACCCCGATCGAGAAGATCACGAGGAACAGGCTCGCCACTTCCTTGCTCGCGGTGAGCACGTTCTTGGCCAGCGGCGGGAACTGGATGAACAGCACCGTGCCGATCGTCCAGAAGAAGCTGATCGCCACGATGGCGAGAAACACGCGCTTGTCGACCAGCGTGTCGCCGATCAGCCTTTTCGAGGCGCGCCACACGTTCCAGTCGAGCTTTTCCGGTTCCATCAGCGGCGGCGCTTCGGGCACTTGCCGCCCGGCGACGTAGCCGATCACCGCGGTCGCGATCGTCGCGATTGCCGCTACCTCGACCGGGATCCAGCCAGCGAGGATCGTGCCGAACAGGATCGCGATATAGGTCCCCGCCTCGACCAGCCCGGTACCCGCGAGCACTTCTTCCTTGTGCAGGTGCTGGGGCAGGATCGCGTATTTGATCGGCCCGAAGAAGGTGGAATGCATGCCGAGCGCGAACAGCGCGGCGAGCATCAGCGGGATCGCGAAAAGGTCGATCGCGATGCCCTGCCACGCCATCAGCAGCCCGGCGCCGCCGATCAGCATGATGCCGATCTCGCACAGCTTCACGATGCGGATGATCTTCGCCTTGTCGCGCATGTCGGCAAGCTGGCCGGAGAGCGCGGAGAAGAGGAAGAACGGGATGATGAAGATACCCGAGGCGAGGGCGGAGAAGCTCGCCTCGGCACTTTCGGAATTGTAGATGCTGTAGACGACGAACAGCACCATCGCGTTCTTGTAGAGATTGTCGTTGAAGGCGCCGAGCAATTGGGTGACGAAAAGCGGGGCGAACCGCCGTGTCCGCACGAGGTGCGTGGATGTCGTCATGTCGCTTCCCGATAGCCCCTTGGTGCCGCCGTCCGTAACGGTTCAAGCCTGCAGCACAAGGCTTTTGCAGCGTCCATCCCCCTGTTAAGGCGGACGCGGAAAGACCAGGGGATCGTCCGCGCGCCATGCTCAACCTGCCCAATATCCTGACGCTGACGCGGATCGTGATGGTGCCGCTGCTGGTGGCGCTGATGTGGTGGCCCAACTGGACCACGGGGTACCTGTTCGCCTTCGCGCTTTATTCGCTGATGGCGCTGACCGATTATTTCGACGGCTATCTCGCCCGCTCGAGCGGGACGGTGTCGAAGCTCGGCCAGTTCCTCGATCCGATCGCCGACAAGATCATGGTCGCCGCGGTCATCCTCACGCTGGCGGCGCAGGGCGTGCTGCGCGGGCCCTATGTCGGCGACGCGCATGTGGTCGCCGGGCTGATCATCCTGATCCGCGAGATCGCAGTCTCGGGCCTGCGCGAATTCCTCGGCCCGCTGAAGATCTCGATGCCCGTCAGCCGCCTCGCCAAGTGGAAGACGACCTTCCAGCTGCTGGCGCTCGGCTCGCTGATCCTCGGGCGCGGCCTGCCCGAATGGACGGTGATGCTGGGCGAACTCGAAGCCAACGTGCCGCACACGGTCGGCCTCGCCACGCTGTGGGCGGCGGCGCTGCTCACGGTCGTCACCGGCTGGGACTACCTCCGCGTCGGCCTCAAGCACATGGATTGATGGACCGCCGACCGGGGGTGTTAGCAAAACTTCGCCGTTCGAAAAACCCAAGCGATTGCAGTCACTTGCGCGCGTTCTTGCGGGCCCGGGTGTAACCTTAGCCGCGACCGTCTCCGCGCCCGCGTGGCGAAGGCGAGGCGAGGCTGAGGGCCGACAGCGAAAGTGGATCGATGCCATCCCGCCATGATGGCAGCTTGCGACGATGTAGGAAAATGCGCTTGATCGCGGCTGGTGGGAGAGAAGCGGACTTCAGGTCGCGCGCAATTGCGGTGCAGCGTCGGCGATCACGCGAACGGCGGAGCGAAGGAATATCAACGCCATCACACCACCGATCGCGATGTCGGGCCAAGGCGAGGCGAACCACCAGACAAGCGCGGCGGCGAGCAGCACGCCGCAGTTATTGATCAGGTCGTTCCTCGAGCATTCCCAAGTGCTCGCCATGTTGACGTCCTGGTGCCGGAATCGGGTGAGGAGGCGGAAACACACGAGGTTGGCGGCGAGCGCCAAGGTGCCGAACGCCACCATCAGCGTCGAGGACGGCGGCACGCCGCTCTCGATCTTGAGTGCCACGTTGACCGCGATCCCGAGCCCGAGGCATAGAATCACCACCCCCTTGAGCATCGCTGCCCCCGCCTTCCAACGCTCCGAGCGCGCGAGGGCATAGATGCTAACCGCGTAAACCACCGCATCGCCGAGCATGTCGGAGGCATCGGCCATAAGCGCGGTGGACCCGGCGATCACGCCGGCGCCGAATTCGAGCACGAACATCACGGCGTTGATGGCGAGCACGACCACGAGCACGCGCCGCTGCTCGCGCTGGAGGGCAAGCTTTTCAAGTTCGGTGGACTTGGCGGAACAGCAATCGGCCGACATGCTGGCTATGTGGTTGCGACAGTGGACGTCCGCAACCGGTTCGTTAGCGGTCGGTCCGCTCCTGGCACATCGCTAGCTCGGCGAAAGCGTCGCCAAGCAGGTCGAAAGCTGACCTGCGAATGCGAAAAGAAATGTCGCCTTAGGGCCCGGCTGAATTAGTCCCAACATGGGAGGGCATAGAATGCCACTATCCAGAATCGCTGCAGGCCAGTCTGTGTGATCAGCTGGCCATCATTCAGTGTGCCGCATCACCTGGACAGAGAAGCGCTCCATCTCCTCAAATTGCGGACTAAATTGCAGCAATAGAAGATCTACGCCGGCACCTTCGAAATCCGCGATGCGTTGGCGCACCTGCTCGGGAGTGCCGATAAGGTTTGGACGCAGGCCGCGATTGGACACCGCGTATTCCCGGATTTTCAACTCGCGCTCGAGCTCGGTCCCAGCCAGCCATTGATCGAAATTGTCGTAGCCGGGCGGGACATCTTTCATTTCGAGTATCCGATCGAGCTCAGCCTGCGCTTCCGCTTCGCTGTCTCGAACGATGACGAAACCCGCCATTCCGAATGATAGCGGCTCGCGCTCAGCCGTTACGCGCCGCTCCGCCATGTCGGCGATCTTTGATGCGACCACGTCCGGGTCATCCCCATGCATGACGTAAGCGTCGCACTTTTCGGCGATGAGCGACTTGGCTGCCTCGCTCTCTCCGCCCGCATAGAGCGGCGGCTTGCGCACGGGGGAAGGAACGACCCGGGCTTCGTTCGTCGAATAGATGTCACCGTCGTAGGAAAAGGGTTCCCCGCTCCATAGCCCCTCCACGACATCGATCCATTCCGACGTGCGCGCATAGCGGTCGTCGTGCTGGTCGAAGTCCAGTCCGAACATTTCTGCCTCGCGCGCCCACCAGCTGGACACAACGTTGAGCGACAGTCGCCCATTGGCAATGCGGTCGATATTGGCAGAGGTCTTGGCGAAGGGGCCCGGCTGATGAAAATTGGGCCGCACTGCCACCATCAGCTCCTGTCGTTCGGTGAGCGCGGCGAGAGCTGCAGCAGTCGACCAGGCATCAAGTGCAGGCGCATCCACCCCCTTGATGTCGTTAAGGTAAAGCTCGGCAATCAGTGTCAGATCGAAGCCGATGCGTTCTGCATTGATGGCGAGGCGCTTCACATAATCGAAGCTCGCTTCCATCCCTTCGTCTTCGACGTTGCGCAGCCAGCCTCCGAAAACCGGCATCCAATATCCATAGCGCACTACGCGGTCTCCTTCAGCACGGTGATCTCGGCCTCGAGCATATCCGCCAACTGCTCATGAGGATCGAACCCAAGGAGTTCTACCGCGTTGGCCGCGAAGTTCGAAAACGCGTTGATGTCATAGAAAATGAGCTCGCCAGTTGCCTGGTCAATCAGAGCCTCGCAGCCCCCTACATCGATGCCAGCGGCGCGCACTAGCGACCGGGCGGCTTCGATCTGCTCTTCCGAAGGCTCGAACTTTGTCATCGTCACGACCGGCTTCCCAGGCGTGCTGACACAGGCATCGGCAGGACAAAGGTCGAATTGTCCGCCGCCGTCCACTGCGATGGCATAGACAAACGTCTCGCCAATGAATTCGAAGCGAATGATGTGGCCATCTTGCGGCGTATGGTAGCCTTGGACGAGCCAGACCTTGTCGATGCTGTCGGGCAGGGCAGCTGCCTTGAGTTCCGAAGCGCTGTCGAAGCGAACTATGCCCGCCCCTGCGCCGCCGATATTACCCTTGACGAGTAGCGGGAAGCCGATTGTCTGCGCAGCGGCGGCCATGTCCTCGCGGCGGCGGACGACGCGGGTATCCGGGGCCTTCAGGCCTAGGCTTGCGATAATTTCGAGCTGCCGCGCTTTGTTATGGTCGATCGCGAAAGCTTCGCCACCATTGATGATCCTCGCTCCCGCTCGCTCCCACGCTCCAAGCAATGCGTCGGCATAGAAAATGGGATGGTCCGCCGTTCGCTTGAAACTCGACATAGAGATGCGATTGAAAATGATCGGCGCCGGCGGAGCTATGTGGGCAGGATCAAAGCAATGACCCGCGACATCGATACCGACATAATCGACACCCCTCGCATCGAGCACTCGCTGCAAAGGTATGAGCCATTCGGCATGGTCGTAAAACAGGGCCAAATCCGGCATGGGCTATCCTTTGGGGAATGGAACTCAACGTCGGCGCATCAGAAGATCTGGGTCCTTTAAACGCTTCCCCCACGCGTTGACCTCAGAAATAGCGATGGCGCTTATCGGATTCGGAACCGGCAAGCGCGATGTCGAGCCATTGGCAGCATGGCAATTTCTAGGGAAATTCAGCCCAAGCCGGACAGTCCGCAATCGGGTCGTTTTCGGTCGGTCCGCTCCTGGCACATCGCTAGCTCGGTGTCCGCGTCGCAAAATGGGTGGAAGGCGGACATTCACTAAGACAAACCCTCCGGTCTTGAGACTTCAGGAAATCGTGTCGTTCTCGAGCTGGGTTTTCTTCGAGATATATGGGGCAAGTGCGAGGTTTGCTGGTCTCAACTTACGCGAAACCTGTCGGGCAAAATCCGCTCCTGAATCGAAATCTTCCCTCGACGGAAGGAACGGCGGTTGCAATAATAGGGGAAATTAGGGTTTAGAAAGATTATTGCAGATGAATGCCGAAACCATCAGCGCATTTCGGCTCGCGAAGCGCGACCCCGCCGATCTCACTGCTGAACTTCCTCTTGGTGAAGAGCATGCGCTTCAATCTGCTAGCGATGCCTTCCATGCCCTTGCAGACACCATGCCACAGTTGGTCTGGTCAACTCTGCCCGACGGCTCCCACGACTATTACAATGCACGCTGGTATGAATTCACTGGCGTGTCGGTCGGCTCGACCGACGGCGAGGGTTGGGCAGGAATGTTCCACGAAGAGGACCAACCCAAAGCTTGGGCAAAATGGAATCACAGTCTGGAAACTGGCGAGCCCTACGAAGTCGAATATCGTTTGCGGCATCATACCGGTGAATATCGCTGGATGCTCGGACGTGCCTATCCGATCATCGGTACCGACGGCATCATTCAGCGCTGGATCGGTACATGTACCGATATCGAAGACCAGAAGCGCGCGGCACTGGAGAATGAGATCCTTAGTCAGGAGCTCAGCCACCGGATCAAGAACATCTTCGCGATCATATCGAGCCTGATCAGTCTGACGGCGCGAGCGAGAGATGCATTCGGTGAGCACGCCAGCGAACTTCTCGGACGCATCAAGGCCCTCGGACGTGCTCACGAAATCGTGCGTCCGCATTCCGAAAAATCTCGGCCCAGTCTCGGCGTAGTGACGTTGTCGGATTTGCTAGAAACGATCTTCGAGGCTTATCCGGCCTTCTCCGAAGGACGCATCTCCGTCCTCGGGGGCGACACCGTGATCGGCAGCAAGTCAGCGACTCCCGTCGCGCTAATTTTCCACGAACTTGCAACCAACGCGATGAAGTACGGGGCTCTATCGACATCCGCCGGAAAGGTTCGCCTCGAACTTGTGGAGGTCGAGGATGAAATTCGTCTGGAGTGGAAAGAAACCAGCGGAAAGGGGGGCACGTTAGAAGAGCCGCTCTCTGGGTTCGGCACGCGACTGATCGATCTTGCGATAAGCCAGCAACTGGGCGGTAGTTATGAGAGGCGTTGGACCGAACACGGTCTGGAAATTTCAATGGTTTTTAATCGCAATCGTTTGATTGAGAACGCCTAAACCATTCGGAACAATCGGAGCCTCTCCGGCAGACTAGGCTTGGAGTGCCCGCGATCCAAGGCGATCACAAAATCCAGAACTTCCGAGAGGGCTTCTAAGTCGACCGGCTTCTCCACCGCACCGAGAGTCCCTTCCACTCCTTCCCCAAGCTGGCTGGGATTGGCAGTGATGAAGACAACGTGGATGCCGTAGTCATTGGCTAGGGTCGCCCCGATCATTGGGCCTGTGGCGCCATCGGCGAGATTTACGTCTATAAGGGCAACGTCCACCGCATCGCTCGCCAATGCCAATGCCGCCTCCCGATTATCGGCGACGCCTACGCAGACATGCCCGAGATCGCGAACGACCTCTTCCATTTCCAATGCGATCAGGAATTCATCTTCGACTATCAGAATGTTGGTCATCATGGTGCCAGAAGAGTTCGTTGGGAGGGTGCTAGCGGGGCACATGCTAAATTGGGAGCCGAACCGCCATCCGTTCGGTCTCGCTTATAGATGAACTGACATCATGGCGGGATGAAATTAGTCGCGATCGGCAATCTTTCGGGATCCCACCCAATCATCGGTTTCCAATCCGTTCTTGGCACGTCGCTCCGCCGGAAAATCGGTCAAACATAGGTGGGAAGCCGAAGTCAGGCGCTTCGATGATGGGCAAAGCGACTGATAGCTATCACCCAAATCGTCAGTGTGACGAAGGTTCCCAGTCCCTCTCCAGGCCAGTTGGCTTTCGCCCATAGGGCTTGGACCATGAAAACGCAGCCCATAGGGCGACCCCCATCCGGAGATGGTGCTCGGCATGCAAGCAATGCCAACCCTTTCAGAATGGGCGCGTTTTCTATTCATTTAGCCTGATTTAAGCCCGAAAGAACACGTCCGAAATCGGGTCGTTAGCGGTCGGTTCGCTTCTCGAGGGCATAGCGGCGAAAGCTGCAGTCGTTCAGCCCGCGCGCAATTCCTCGGCCAGCAGCCTGAATTCGTCGCCCCGCGGCGAACCCTTGCGCCAGACCAGTGCGATTTCGCGGTTGGGAGTGTCCGACTTGAGCGGGCGCGCGATCACGCTGGTGCCTTCGAGGATCCCCGCATCGAGCGCCATTTCGGGCAGCATCGTGACGCCGAGACCGTTGTCGACCATCTGCACCAGCGTGTGCAGGCTGGTGCCGATCATCGTCGCCGAGGCGCGCAGTTCTGGGCGGTTGCAGGCGGCCAGCGCGTGGTCCTTGAGACAGTGGCCGTCCTCGAGCAGCAGCAACCGGCCCTCGTCGATGAATTCGGGCTTGATGATCTCGGGCGGCTCGCGCGGATCGTCGCCGGGGAAGGCGACGTAGAGCGCGTCGAGCTCGATGATCTCCTGCTCGGTCTCGCCGGTGGGGTAGGGGAGCGCGAGCAGCACGCAATCGGCCCGCCCGTGATGGAGCGATTCGATCGCGTCGGCGCTGGTTTCCTCGCGCAGGAACAGGCTGAGCTCGGGGCGTTCGCGGCGTAGGCGCGGGAGCATGCGTGGCAACAGGAACGGCGCGATCGTGGGAATCACGCTCATGTGGATCTGCCCCGACAGCGGCTTGCCGCTGGCCTGGACGAGATCGGACAGTTCCTCCGCCTCGCGCAGCACGCGATGTGCCTTGGCGACGATCTGCTCGCCGAGCGGGGTGAAGCGGGTCGAGCGCCGCGTGCGTTCGACCAGCGTCACCTCGAGCGCGGTCTCGAGATCGCGCAGGCCCGCCGACAGCGTCGACTGCGAGACCGAGCAGGCATCGGCCGCGCGGCCGAAATGGCCGTGCTCGTGCAGGGCGACGAGATATTGCAGCTGGCGCAGGGTCGGCAGGTGAATCGTCATGCGACGGCGCTATTCGACCCGCAGGCGGACGGCAAGTGTTGCACCTTCCTTCCCCGGCACTTGCCGCGTCGACGAAGGGGTCAGCCCTGCGGGCCCTCCGGCGGTGCATCGCTGATCTTGCTCATCTTGAGCCGACCGTTCTCGACCGCGAAGCCGGTCCGGCCCTCGACCAGTTCGAGCGCGTCGCGGCCGAACACCTCGAACCGCCAGCCCTCGAGGATCGGCAGGTCCTTGCGCTGCCCGGCGGCGAGCGCCTCGAGCTCGTCCGACTTGGTCAGCAGGCGCGAGGCGACGTCGATTTCGCGCGAGCGGATCTTGAGCAGCAGCTTGAGCAGGTCGGCGACCAGCGCGCCTTCCTTGCCCAGCGGGGCCCCGACCTTGCGCTTGGGGCGTTCGTCCTCGGGCAGCGGCTGGGCGCCGGCCAGCGTCTTCATCAACCGCTTGCCGATCTCGTTCTCGGCCCAGGTCTTGGACAGGCCGCGCACCTTGGCGAGATCCTTCTGGGTCTTGGGCGGGTGGCTGGCGAGGTCGGCAATGGTCTCGTCGCGCGCGATGCGTCCGCGCGGGATGTCCTTGTCCTGCGCCTCGCGCTCGCGCCATGCGGCCAGCGCCTTCAGCCGGCCCAGCACGGAGGGGTTGCGCCCGCTGGCGCGCACCCGCTTCCAGCTCTGCTCGGGGTCGACCGCGTAATTGTCCGGATCGGCGAGCTTTTCCATCTCCTGGTTGAGCCACGCGCCACGTCCGGTCTTGACCAGCTTCTCGAGCATCATCGGGAAGATCTTGGCGAGATAGGTGACGTCGCCTATCGCGTATTCGAGCTGGCGGTCGGTCAGCGGACGGCGGCTCCAGTCGGTGAAGCGCGCGCCCTTGTCGACCGTCTTGCCGAGCCAGCTTTCGACGAGGTTGGCATAGCCGATCTGTTCGGACTGGCTGATCGCCATCATCGCGATCTGGGTGTCGAAGATCGGCTGCGGGGTGCCGCCGGTGAGGTTGTAGAAGATTTCCACGTCCTGCCCGCCGGCATGGAAGACCTTGAGCACCTCGTCGTTCTCGCACAGCAGGTCGAGCATCGGGGTGAGGTCGATCCCGTCGGCGAGCGGATCGACCGCCGCGGCCTCTTCCTCGTTGCCGAGCTGCACGAGGCACAGGAGCGGGTAATAGGTGTTCTCGCGCATGAATTCGGTGTCGACCGCGACGAAATCGTGCTCGGCGAGCCGCTTGCAGAGCTTCGCGAGTTCTTCGGTGGTGGTGATGAGGGGGTGTATCTTCATTTTGTCCTTCACTCGTGTGGACGGTTCACCGCCCGGCGGGGTCACGCAGCTTGACAAAAGCCGTCGCTTCCCCTGTTGACGCGCGCGCAAAGCGCCTATGCGCCATTCCAAGAAATTCGCGCGCCTCTAGCGCCATATCGTCCGAAATGGAAAGAGTCCTCATGCACGCCTATCGTACCCACAATTGCGCCGCGCTGACCAAGGCCGACGTCGATGCCACCGTTCGCCTGTCGGGCTGGGTGCACAACAAGCGCGACCATGGCGGCGTGCTGTTCGTCGACCTGCGCGACCATTACGGGATCACCCAGATCGTCGCCGACGAGGACAGCCCCGCGCTGCCCGTGCTCGACAGGATCAAGCTGGAATCGGTCGTCACGATCGACGGCGTGGTGAAGGCGCGCGCCGATGCGGCGGTGAACCCCAACCTTCCGACCGGCGAGATCGAGGTGTTCGCGCGCGACGTGACCGTGCAGAGCCGCGCCGACGACCTCCCGCTGATCGTCAATTCGGCGGAGGACTATCCCGAGGAAACGCGGCTCAAATACCGCTTCGTCGACCTGCGGCGCGAGCGGGTTCACGCGAACATCATGCTGCGCAACCAGGTCATCACCAGCCTGCGCCGGCGCATGATCGATCAGGGCTTCTCCGAATTCCAGACCCCGATCCTCGGCGCTTCGAGTCCCGAGGGCGCGCGCGACTACCTCGTGCCGAGCCGCCTCCACCCGGGCCGTTTCTACGCGCTCCCCCAGGCGCCGCAGATGTTCAAGCAGCTGCTGATGGTCGCCGGGTTCGACCGCTATTTCCAGATCGCGCCGTGCTTCCGCGACGAGGACCTGCGCGCCGATCGCAGTCCCGAATTCTACCAGCTCGACTTCGAGATGAGCTTCGTCACGCAGGAAGACGTTTTCCAGGCATTGGAGCCGGTGCTCGCGGGCGTTTTCGAGGAGTTCTCCGGCGGCAAGAGCGTGACCCCCGCGGGCGAATTCCCGCGCATCCCCTATGCCGAGGCGATGCTCAAATACGGCACCGACAAGCCCGACCTTCGCAACCCGCTGCAGATTTCGGACGTCACGAGCCACTTCGAGAAATCGGGCTTCGGCCTGTTCGAGAAGATCGTGGGCGGCGGCGGGCGCGTCCGCGTGATCCCGGCACCGAACACCCATGAAAAGAGCCGCAAGTTCTTCGACGAGATGAACGACTGGGCGCGGCGCGAAGGTTTCGCCGGGCTCGGCTACGTCACCCGCAAGGGCGGCGAGTTCGGCGGCCCGATCGCCAAGAACCACGGCACCGAGGGCATGGAGAAACTCTATGCCGAGCTCGGCCTCGGCGAGAACGACGGGTTGTTCTTTGCCGCGGGCAAGGAAAAGGACGCCGCCAAGCTCGCCGGTGCCGCGCGCACCCGCGTGGGCGAGGAACTCGAGCTGATCGAGCAGGGCTGCTTCAAGTTCTGCTGGATCGTCGATTTCCCGATGTTCGAATACGACGAGGAACTGAAGCGCATCGATTTCAGCCACAACCCGTTCTCGATGCCGCAGGGCGAGATGGAAGCGCTGGAGAACAAGGACCCGCTCGAAATTCTCGCCTGGCAATACGACATCGTCTGCAACGGCTACGAGCTGTCCTCGGGCGCGATCCGGAACCACAAGCCCGAGATCATGTACAAGGCGTTCGAGATCGCCGGCTATTCGCAGGAAGAGGTCGACGCGAACTTCTCGGGAATGATCGAGGCCTTCAAGCTCGGCGCGCCGCCGCATGGCGGTTCGGCCCCGGGGATCGACCGCATCGTGATGCTGCTCGCCGACGAACCCAATATCCGCGAAGTGATCGCCTTCCCGTTGAACCAGAAGGCGCAGGACCTGATGATGGGCGCGCCCAGCGTGGTCAGCCCCCGCCAGCTTCGCGACGTGCATATCCGCACGATCGACCCGCCCAAGGCGGACGATGCGGAAAAGGCGCGGGTCGACAATATCGGCGATTGATCTGCCCGAGAGGGTGCTTCCTTCGACGTGAAAAGGGCGCGGGATTCCTCCCGCGCCCTTTTCGTCGGAACAGGCGGTGCGCTCAGCTCTGCTGGTGCGCGATCACGTCTCCGAAGCGCTCGCCCTGGCGGATCTCGTCGTAGACCTGCTGGACGACCTGCCGCTCCTGGGCTTCGAGTTGGTCGCTTTCGAGCGCCTCGCTGAACTTCTTGGCGATGTAGTCCTCGCCTTCCTCGACGCGCTGGGCGGCGGCTTCGTCGTTTTCTTCGAAGGCGCTGGTAATGCTTGCCCACATCTGGTGGGCTTCGCCCGCCACGGTGCCCTTGGTAACTAGCTCCTCGCCCTGCTGTTCGAGCTGGGCGTTCATCTGGCGAAGCGTCTGTTCGCGCTGCTGGCAACGCTGGTTCAGCGCCTGCTCGAGCTGAGGATTGTCGGCTTTTTCGGCTGCCTTGCGATAGCCCTCGACCGAATCGAAGGTGGTGTCGGTGAGGCTCTTGAAAACGGTACTGGTCATGGTGTGCGTCCCTTCAGTTTGGAATACACCTAACCAACCGCTCAGACGCGCGGTGGGTCCGTGCTTCGCGGCGTCGGGACGCAAGCATGGCTCGCTTCAACCGGTCTCCTCGACGAACACGTATTCGTGCTGCGCGTCGAGCAGCTTCAGCGTGCGCCTGCCGTCCTGTTCGCCGATGACGAACGGAAAGCCGAAGAAGCCCGGGGTCATCATGATGATCGAGTCGGTCCCGTCGTCATTCGCCTTCGTACCGATCGCGGATTTGCCCGACGTCAGCGTGGCGTAGTAGGTATCGTCCTCGCGGCTGATCGAGAGCGGGCCGAGCTCGGGGCTGACATAGCGCGAGGCAAGCGCGGCAAGGGTTTCGGGATCGCCCTTCTCGACGATGCCCTCGCGAGCCTTTTCGCGTGCTTCGGCACCCAGGCTGACCGCAGCGGCGAGGCTTTCCTCGGCCTCCTTGTTCCCGTCATAAAGCACTTCGAGCAGCTTGCGCTGGAACAGGCCCAGAAGGCCCTGTCCGGTGTCCGAATTGGTCAGCAGGACCGCTGCGACGCCATCTTCGGGAATGAACCAGAAGTTGCTCTTGAAGCCGATCAGGCTGCCACCGTGCATGTAGATCGACTTGCCGAGATTGGCCGATTCCATCAGCCCCATACCGTACCAGCTGTCCTCGCCGGTCGCGACGTAGCGCTCGCGCCGCTTGAGCAGGTTTCCGGCCGAGACCAGATCGGTTCCGTCCTCCAGCGTGCCTTCGCGCAATTCGTTGAGCGCGTAGAGCGCCATGTCGTGCGCGGTCGACCAGGCCCCGCCGGCGGGGCGATAGGGATAGACCATGTAGTTCCAATCCATCGGCGCGGCCTGGACCTCGCCGGAAAAGCCACGAGCATGCGGCCGCGCCCAGTTGTCATCCATCGCCGCCGCATAATCGAACGTCGTGCGCTCCATTCCGAGTGGTTCGAAGATGCGCTCGTCCATTGCGCGGTCGAAAGCGGCGCCGATTTCCATGTCGGGATAGAGGAGGTGGCCGCCGATATAGCCTGCCGCACTCGCCATCAGGTTGTTGTACTGGAACACCTCGCCGAACCCGCTGGTCGGCTCGGTCGCCGCGAGTTGGACGAAGGTATCGCTCGCGGGCGTCTCGCGGCTGGTGTTCATCACCCACTGCATGTCCTTGCGCGGCAGGCCGGTGCAGGCGCAGATCAAGTGTTCGACGCGCACGCTGTCGGTCGTTTCGGCGCTGCCGAGCCGGAATTCGGGATAGACGTCTGTGACCTTCTGGTCCCAGCCGAGCTTGCCGTCATCGACCAGCGTGGCGAGCAGCAGTGTCGCCATGCCCTTGGTGTTCGACGCGACCATGAAGCTCGTATTTTCGTCGACGGGCTGGGCTCCGGCGCTCCCGGTGGTCCCGAGTCCGCCCTCCCACACGATCCGGTTGTCCTGCACCAGCGCCAAGCCGACTCCGGGAATCTCGAGCCCCTCCATCGCGCGGGTGACGTAGTCGGTCAGTTCCGCGATCCGTTCGGGGGTGAGTTGGTGCGCATCGCGCCCGGCGAAGCTTTCCCGCTCGTAGTCGGTCGGCCGGAGCGAACCGAATGCCTGGTTGATCTGCGCACCGCGCTTGGCGATCGTGGCCAGCGCACCGTTGATGAGCACGACGGTCCACGTATCGCCCTTGCGCAGGGCGACGCCCTGGACGGCGAGCTTCTCTTCGGGCGAGGTCTTGTAGTTCACCACCGTGATCTGGTCCCAGCCGTCGCGTGCGGGCGGTTCCTGCGCGATCAGCACCTCGCGGTCGAAGCCGGGATCGAGGCGCGCCCAGGCCGCGGCGACGGCGGCTTCGCCATTTTCCGCCTCGTCCACGCCCAGCACCGCGGCGGTCGCATCGCCTTCGGGGGCGGTGAACACCAGGATTCCGTCGCGCGCGTCGCGCATCCAGCCGGGAATCGGTGCCATCTGCGCGCCCGTTCCGGTGTCGATCGCCTCGACCTGTTCCTGCGGAGCGGCTTCCTGCGCGACGAGCGGAAGGGGCGAAGCGGCGGCCAGCAGAACCGAACTGGCAAAGGCGAGGCGTTTCATGCGGTTGATCTCCCTGTCGTTTGTCGCGAGGTTACAGTGAATCCGTGGCAGGTCAATTTGACGGCGGGGCATCCCTGCCCCTTGCCTTGCGCGCCCTCGTTCATTAGGGCGCAAGGCAATTCAAAAACCCCTATTCAAGAGAAGGGCCGTACATGAGCGATACCGCCGACCGCGTGCAGAAGATTGTCGTCGAACATCTCGGCGTCGAAGCCGACAAGGTGACCCAGGAAGCCAGCTTCATCGATGATCTTGGTGCCGACAGCCTCGACATCGTCGAACTGGTGATGGCCTTCGAAGAGGAATTCGGTGTCGAAATCCCCGACGATGCGGCCGAAAAGATCACCACCGTCGGCGATGCCACCAAGTATATCGAAGAGCACAAGGGCTAAGCGCCTTTTCTGCCACTTACCGCGCGCTGACCGGCGACGCGGCCTGACAGGCCCGACCCCATCGCGGGCCGGGCCTGTTGTATTTCGGAGAATGTGAATGCGTCGAGTGGTCGTTACAGGGCTGGGACTCGTTACCCCGCTGGGAGGCGATGTCGAAACCTCGTGGAAGAACCTGATCGCGGGCAAGAGCGGGGCGGCGTCGATCACGCGCTTCGACACCGAAGGTCACAAGTGCACCATCGCCTGCGAGGTGAAGGACAAGGACCACGAATTCGGGTTCGATCCCGACAAGCGGGTCGATCACAAGGTCCAGCGCCAGGTCGATCCGTTCATCGTCTACGGGATCGACGCGGCCGGGCAGGCGCTCGAGGATGCCGGCCTCGAAGACATGGACGACGCGCTGAAGGAGCGCACCGGTTGCTCGATCGGTTCGGGTATCGGCGGCCTGCCGGGGATCGAGAGCGAGTCGATCGTGTTGCACGAGCGCGGTCCGGGCCGTGTGTCCCCGCACTTCGTCCATGGCCGCCTGATCAACCTCATCTCGGGCCAGGTCTCGATCAAGTACGGGCTGATGGGCCCCAACCACGCGGTGGTGACCGCCTGTTCGACCGGCGCGCATTCGATCGGCGACGCCGCACGCATGATCAAGGACGGCGATGCCGACGTGATGCTGGCGGGCGGGGCCGAATCGACGGTCAATCCGCTCGGCGTGGCCGGTTTCGCGCAAGCGCGCGCGCTCAACACCAGCTACAACGACCGGCCGACCGAGGCGAGCCGCCCCTACGACAAGGACCGCGAAGGCTTCGTCATGGGCGAGGGCGCGGGGGTGCTCGTGCTCGAGGAATACGAACACGCCAAGGCGCGCGGCGCGAAGATCTACGCCGAAGTGGTCGGTTACGGCCTGTCGGGCGATGCCTACCACGTCACCGCGCCGCATCCCGAGGGCAAGGGCGCCGAACTCGCCATGCGGATGGCGCTGAAGAAGGCAGGGATGGAGCCGGGCGATATCGACTACGTCAACGCCCACGGCACCTCGACCATGGCCGACACGATCGAACTCGCCGCGGTCAAGCGCGTGCTGGGCGACGATCTGGGCGGGGCTTCGATGAGCTCGACCAAGTCGGCGATCGGACACCTGCTCGGCGGCGCGGGCGCGGTCGAGGCGATCTTCTGCATCCTCGCCATGCGCGACCAGATCGTTCCGCCGACTCTCAACCTCGACAATCCGGACGAGGGGACCGAAGGCGTCGACCTGGTGCCGCACACCGCGAAGAAGCGTGAGGTGAAGGCGGTGCTCAACAACAGCTTCGGTTTCGGCGGGACCAATGCCTCGCTGGTGATGAAAGCGGTCGGGGACTGACACCATGAAGCGCCGCGGCGTCCTGTTCGGCTTCGCATTGCTGGCCGCGGGCCTGGCCCTGCTGGGCTTCATCCTGCTGCCCTGGTACGCGGACGGCCCGCTCGACGAGGATCGCAACTTCGTCGTGCCCCATGGCTCGAGCCTCGCCAGTGTCGCCCAAAAAATGGAGGAGGAGGGCTTGCTCTCCTCCGCCGACGGCTTCCTGCTGCGGGCCAAGATCCTCGGCGGCAACGCCCCGATCAAGGCGGGCGAGTTCTCCTTTCCCGCCGGGGCCAGCCCGGCGCGCCTGCTTCAGCTGATGCAGGACGGCGACGTGATCAATCGCATGATCACGATCCCCGAGGGGCTGCCCTCGATCCTCGTGTACGAGCGGCTGATGGCGAACCCGCTGCTGGTGGGCGAGATCGACGTGCCCGAAGACGGCACGATCCTGCCGCAGACCTACAGTTTCGAACGCGGCGAGCCGCGCGCCGACGTCGTCCGGCGGATGCAGGCCGCGATGCGCCGGGTGCTGGCCGAGGAATGGGAGAAACGCGGCACCGACCTGGCGGTCGCGACCCCCGAGGAAGCGCTGGTCCTCGCCTCGATCGTCGAGAAGGAAACCGGCGTGCCCTCCGAGCGGCGGATGGTCGCGGGGCTTTATTCGAACCGCCTCAAGCAGGGGATCCGCCTCCAGGCCGATCCGACGATCATCTACCCGATCACGCGGGGCAAGCCATTGGGGCGCCGGATCCTCCAGTCGGAGATCGACGCGGTCAACGATTACAACACCTATTCGATGGTCGGGCTGCCCAAGGGGCCGATCACCAATCCCGGTCGCGAATCGATCGCCGCGGTGCTCAATCCGGCGCAAACCGATGCGGTCTACATGGTCGCCGACGGCACCGGCGGTCACGTGTTCGCTTCGACATACGAAGAGCACCGGGCCAATGTGGAAAAATGGTTTGCCATCAGGAGGGCACGTGGAGAACTCTGACGACGCACCGTTGATCATGACCGCGCAATTGTCGCGCGATGTCGGTGCCTGGGCCACGGGCCTGCGGCGGGCGCATTTTCCGCGCAAGCAGAACTTTCTCGATGCGCATGTGACGCTGTTCCACGCGCTGCCGGCCTTCGCGCTCGAGGAAGTGAAGGGCTGCTGCGCGGTGCTCGCCGGCCAATACGGCCCGGTCGATGCCCGTGTGACCGGGGTCATGAACCTCGGCGGGGGGACCGCGATCAAGGTCGAGAGCGAGGGGATGGACCGGATTCGCGACGAGTTGCAGAACCGCTTCCACGGCCTGCTGACTCAGCAGGACCAGGGCGGCAAGAAGCTCCATATCACGATCCAGAACAAGGTTTCGGACAATCGGGCGAAAGCATTGCAGGAGGAACTCGAGGCGGTCTTCAAGCCGCGCGATTTCCAGTTCCCGGCGCTCGAACTGCACCGCTATCGCGGCGGTCCGTGGGAGCTTGTAAGGGGCTATCCGTTCCGCGGCCTTTCGCGCGCTTGACCGCGGGGCAAACGCGCCGTAAGTGCGCGCCTCGCCCGCCGGTTCCGAGACGATCGGGGTCGCCCGGCGCGCCCATGGGGCGGAGTAGCTCAGGTGGTTAGAGCAGCGGAATCATAATCCGCGTGTCGGGGGTTCGAGTCCCTCCTCCGCTACCAATTTTCGGTCGGGCAGCAGTCTGGGCATCGCCTTCATTAATTGTAGATCGCTTCGAGCGGGAAACTGTCTCCTGCCAGCAAGTCGTGACCGACCGCACGCGCCTGGATGGCGGCGACGTCTCCCCGTTGACGGTGGATCTCACCCGACAAATTTGGCGACGAGCGATCAAGGCTTCTTCGGTTGACGATAGCCCCGTAGGCTGCGGACGGCAGTCTCAAAGCGCCGCAAGATTTCCAGGTCTTTCTCGGAAAGTTTTCTGGGTTGAATGCTGCTATCGCCCCTCATGTTCGATCAACCGGCGAGCTTCGCGACTGTTCCACGCACGGTGCAACAGAGAAATTTCACGCGCTGCCGCGTCGATATGTGGGTGCTCGGTCTTCAGAATGGAGCTGATAGAACCAAGAACCACGAAGTGCGGGCCGAACCTCAACATTTGTTTTTCCGTCGGAAACTGAATGGCTTGCGGCGCGTCTCGGCTATCTATGACTCAATATCGCTACATCGCCAATGGTAGGCGTGGGAAATGGTATCCGACGCTCAGCGCCGCCCAATTCCATGCCAACAAGATCGGGGCAGGGTTCTTGGATCCAACGGGGAACTTCGTTCCTTATCGCGGGACGGTGCTCGAATTTCGCGATTGATGAACGCTCGCGATGATGGAGTTATGTTCCTAATCGAGCAGTCCGATTGCACCGATTACAACCCGGGTGCTGTGGTTCGAGTCCCTCCGCCATCAACTGGGTAGATCGTAAGCTTCCCAAGCTGAAGGCAATCGCAGAGTTCCGCCATTCCTGCTGTAGACTCGACCGAAAACGGCCCGTTACTTTTGAATAGGTTCCAAAATCGCTGTAGACCGTCAGGTGCAACGCGCGGCTGTGCCTGCCATGTAGGTATACGACCTCGAAACCGGGCATTCCGCTAACGACCCGATTTCTGACGCTCGCAGCACCAAAATGAATTCATCAGTCTTTGACCGTGTTGTTCGGTAGGCAAGCAGGCCCTACAGAAAAGATATGCGGTTGGCTTTGCTCATTTTTGTTCTGGTGTTCGCGACACCTACTTCAGCGCAGCAGAGCGACCGCTGGGCCTTCCCGGAGGGCGCGGTAGAGGCTTTTCAAGCGAACGATTTCGCTACCTCTCGCGCATTGATCGAAGAAGCGCTGGCTCGGTGCGAGGCATCCAAGCCGGAAGCGGATGAGTGTCTCGACCTTATTCAGGCAAGGGGCGCGATTGCAGCGGAAACCGGGGATATGCCGGCGCTCCGCGAATCTGCCTCTCGCACGATCGAGATGGCCAAACGGTGGCTGCCTGCCGACCATCCCGATCGCGAGCGGGGGCATTATCGCCTCGGAATTTACTATCTCGAAACAGGGGATCTCCGGGAGGCCGAAGAAGAATTCTGCGCTGCTGTGGCGATAAATTTTCCGAAGCGCGACCAGGTGAAGGACACGGTCGCCAATCGTCTCCGCTTTGTCGCGAAGGTGCTTTTCGAGACAGGCAGGGCAACCGAGTCCCGCGACTACAACAAGCAAGCTGACTCTATCGCAGCCGCCAATTTCGACCTGGACGCTCCGACCCTAGGCGACACTTATGACGTTGTCGGTCTCTCCCATCTAAACGATCGACGATATGCCGATGCAGAGGTGATGCTGCGTCGGGCGATTGCGTTTCACGAATGTGCAACGCCCGATGCGAATGAAAAAATTGCCCTGTCATATCGTGAATTGGGTCGTGCCTATGGCTGGCAAGACAAAATGATCGAGGCGGAAGCGGCGACGCGACGAGCACTGTCGTTGACTACAGCCGAACCCTCAGCGGACCCCACCGTGGTTGCCGACCTACACCATCAACTCGGGCAAATTTTCGAAGCTACCGAACGGTTCGACAAGGCCGAGCAGTCGTATCGCAAGGTGCTGGAATTGCGAAGCGCCGAGCGACCGGCCGATTTGCTCGAAATGGCGAATATCGAAGCCGATCTGGCGAATGTCTTAAGCATACAAGGCCGTTATGAAGAAGGCGAGGAACTAGCCCGCGCCGCTCTGGAGAAGCGTCAGCGCGCACTGCCGCGGAGCCACCCCGCCATACTGAACAGTTATAACCAGCTCGCCATCATGCTGACCCTGCAAGACAGCACAGATCAGGCCGAGGTGATCCTCAATCGCTTATTGGCCGAAGCCGCGGGCAATCCGGTAGTCTCGAGGCCTAGGCTGCTCGTCAATATCGCAGGTGTAATGGCGCAGGCCGGGCGATATGCGAGGGCGGAAGCACTTCTGCGGGAGGCAGCAGAATTGTTAGACCCTGATGAGGAAGACCCGTCGCTAGGGTCGGCGATTTACCAGAACCTTGCCCTGTCCATGGCTGAACAGGGGCGTCACGAAGACGCCATTGCACCATTTCGCAAAGCGATGGATTATGCGGCAAAAGCGGGCTCCGCCGGCAAGCTCAATGTCACTTCCATCAGTCTGTTCATGGCGGTTTCGCTCAGCCGAATTGGGCGTGACGCCGAGGCGGAACAGTTGTTCCGAAAGGCGCGGTTGCTGCGGAACGAGATGTTCCCGCCCGGGCATTTGGCACGCATTGAAAGCGACACCCGCTTTGCCGAATTCTTGGCCCGAAATGCGTCGCTTTTTGGCGAAGCGCGTAGTCTCTATCGTGAGGCCGAGCGCGGCATCCTTGCAAGGGTAGGCTCGTTCGGCGAATTCGGCGCGGCAGCTCAAGCCGAAATACGCAAGTTTCGCCCAACCTTCACCGGCGAAGTCGCAGTGGCGTGGGCGCTTGCCGAGCGCAATCGCAGCGGAAGCTTTTGACCGAAGGAAGGCAGCATATCGCTCACTCATGAGCAGTGCTTTCGGTTCAAATGCAAGATCTGATGAGCACGCTGTTTTGGCCGCTTTCCACCCAATTCCGACACAAATTCGGGTGGCTGGGGCCCGGGCAAACGGCGTTGGTCGATTGCCCCTTGCCCGGTGAATGACCGGGGTTAGGTCCGGCAGATGACCCGGATTCTGCTCGCTTTAATAGCGTTGTGCACATCGATTGGCGCCCAGGCCCAGGATCTCGTCGTCCGAGGCGATCGGCTTTTCCTCGCGATCGAGGTCGAGGGAACCGATACGGTCGCCCTGCTCGACAGCGGAGCCGAGCTGACGGTCATCAACCGACCCCTTGTCGATGATCTGGGGCTTGGTGGGGGTGAGGAAGTCACCGCCCGAGGAACCGGCGCAGCCACCACGACCGCCAGACTCATTGAAGGTGTTCGGCTCGGCGCGCTCGGCCGCAGGATCGATCCCCCGGTGGTGGCGGTGATGGATCTGTCGGACATCGAACGTCGCCTGGTGGGCTCGGCCGTGCCTGTGATCCTGGGCCGCGAGTTCTTCGACCAGGGGCCGCTTTCGATCGACATCGAGGGCGGCACGATCGAATGGCTCGCAGCCGAGGGCGCGCGTGCCGGTGAGGCGCTGCAGCTCGAGAGCACGCATGGTATCGAGACGATCCCCGTGACGTTTGGCGAGAGCACCGTCGTTCGGGCCGATTTCGACCTCGGCAACGGAACCGGGCTGCTCGTTTCGGCGGCGCTTGCCCGCGAACTCGGCCTGGAGCCGGTGGGAGTCGAACCCGGGGGAGGGATCGGCGGTGAGGTGGGCCGACTCGTAGTTCGCGTGCCGGAACTCACGATTGCCGGCGTGACCTTCCATAATGTGAAGGCTCACGTTTCCGAGAGTTTGCAGGTCGCGGCGAATGTCGGGGTAGGCCTCCTTCGCAATTTCCTGATCGTCACCGATTTTCCGAACCGGAAGGTGTGGCTGGATCAAAGGGAGAAGGCCGAAGGGCATCCCGTCGAAATCATGGTGGTTGCGACCATGCATGGGGGGCATGTCGACAATCCGCGCTATTCCTACGAGGACCTCTATTCGCTCGTGGCAGAGTTCGACCCCGACCTGGTGGGCACGGAGATCAGGCAAGAAGATCTCGCCCGCGGCGACGACTATCTCGCGCGCAACTATCCGCTCGAAATGCGCGAGCTTGCGCTCCGCTATCGCGATCGCATCGTGGGTATCGACTGGCTGGGTGCAGATCTCGAGGGTCGCCCCGTGCCGTTGAATTATTGGGGCGAGCAGAGCGAAATCATCCGCCTTCAACGTTTGCTCGAGAAGGATGATGCGTGGCGTTCGCCCAAGGTCGACGAAGCGCAGGCGCGCCAGCGGCGCATTCTGGAGAGCGCGACCGCAGCGTCGTTGAACGATGGGCGGTATGATCTCGCGACGTCGGCATATTACCGTGCGCTCGCCGAGTTGCTCGAAGCAACGCAGTTCGCGCGCCTGACCAATTTCTATGCCGAACGAGACCGACGGATCGCCGAGAATGCAATTGCGGCTGTGTCCTTTTTCCAGCGGGCGAGACCGGACGTTGGCGGGAGAATTCTCTTCGCGGTCGGGGCCGACCATCGCGGGCCGCTTGTCGAAGTGCTTCGACGCCGGTTTGGCGACGACATACGCCTCGTGCCGGTTCCCTAAGGTTCGGCAGCAAGTCTCGCCTCGCGCGATCGGAAGATCGGTTTCGTCGCCGGAAAATCGGGTTTCGTCGCAGATTTGGCCTTTGGGCGATGATTGGACCGAGCTGGGCTATGCAGGCGCGCCAAAACTGCGCCGAAATCCCATTGCGATTCCCGGAGCACCGAATTCCTCGGCGTTTCGAGAATCCGTGACGAATGCGTCACCAAGTGAGGGATTGATGAAATGAAGACTACTCTGCTTGCGACCGCGATGTTCGTCGGTTCGCTCGGTTTTGCCGCACCCGCACTCTGCCAGGACGCAGGAGCGTTCACCGGTCCGTGGGTGGCGGCCACCGCCGGTTACGACAGTTTCGATGCTGACACCGAAGAAGACAGCGAAGCGGAAGACGGCGCCGTCTATGGCCTCGCGTTCGGCTACGATTTCAACCTCGGCGGTCTGGTCGTCGGCGTCGAAGGCGAAGTGACCGAAAGTTCGGTCAGCGCCACCGGAACCGACATCCTCGAAGAGGGTGACGAACTGACCCTGTCCGTCGGCCGCGATCTCTATGCCGGCCTGCGTGTCGGCTTCCCGGTGTCGGACAAGGTGATGCTGTTTGCCAAGGGCGGCTATTCGAACCAGCGCATTTCGGCGACCTACACCCTCGACGACGAAACCGTCTCGGAAAGCGATACCGTCAATGGTTTCCGCCTCGGCGCGGGTGTCGAACTCGACCTGGGGCAGCCCTTCGCGCGCCTCGAATACCGTTACTCCGATTACGGGTCGTTTTCGGACACCGAACTGGAAACCAGCCGTCACCAGGTCATGCTGACCGCCGGCCTCCGCTTCTGAGGCAAACCCCGTCCATCCCCCCTGGACCTCGGGAGCACGCCCGCCCGGTGAAAGCCGGGCGGGCTTTTTCTTGCGACAAAGGATCCGGCTCGGCGATCAAGCCGCGCGGCCGAAGACTTTCAGCACTTCCTTGACATAACTCGGCCCGACCTGGACGACGACGCCGTCGCGCAGGACCAGGTTCACGCTGCCCTTGCCGGGTCGTTCGATGCGTTCGACGAGGCTCGGTCTCACGAAGGCCGAGCGATGAACCCGCATCAGTGCCTTGGGATCGAGCGCCGTTTCGAGCGCGTTCATCGAGATGCGGTGCAGGTAGCTGCGGGTCGCGGTGTGAAGTAGCACGTAGTCCTTTGCGGCTTCGATCCATTCGATCTGGTCGACATCGAGCCGCGCCTGTCCTTCGCGCACTGCCACCCATATCTCGCGAACGAACGTGTCGGGTTCGCCGGTCAGTGCTTCGCCACGCGCCGCGGCGGCTACCAGATCGATCCGGCGTCGGGCGCGGATTATGGCCTGCCGCAGGCGATCGAACCGCACCGGCTTGAGCAGGTAGTCCGCCGCATCCACTGCGAAAGCATCGGGGGCAAAGTTCTCGAAGGCCGTAACGAACACGATTTCGGGTCGTTCGTCCTGCGGCAGATCGGAGGCGAGGCTCATCCCGCTGCCGCCGGGCATCTGGATGTCCAAGAGCACGAGGTCCGGCCTCAGGCTGGCGATGGCGGCACCTGCGTCGCGCGCATTGCTGGCCGTGCCCACGATTTCGACATCTTCGATGGCGCCGAGAAGCTCGCGCAACCGATCGACGGCGAGTGCTTCGTCGTCGACGATGAGCAGGCGCAGGGTCATTCCGAAGGAAATTCCAGCGGCAAGCGGACGATGGCGATGAAGCCGGCTTCGCGCTGGATCGTCTCCAGCCTGCCGTCCTGCCCATAGACGGCTTCGAGGCGGTCGCGGACATTGCGCAATCCGACCCCGGTGCCGCCTTCGGAGGCGTTGCAAACCGAACAATCGTTCTCCACGGCGACGACGAGCTCGGTCCCATGCGCGCGTGCCGAAATCGCGATGGATACCTTCGTCTCGCTCGGCGCAAGCCCATGCTTGACCGCGTTCTCGACCAAGGGTTGCAGCAGGAAATGCGGCAGCTGCGCGTCGCGCAGCGATGGCGGGCAATCGATGCTGAGATCGAGCCGGTCGCCGAACCGGATCCGCTCGAGCCCCAGATAGGCATCGATCGTCTCGAGTTCTCCCTCGAGCGTTTGCGGGGCATTGGGATCGCCTGCCAGCGTCGTGCGGAGGAACTCCGAAAGACTGGTGAGCATCAACTCCGCATCCGCATTGCGCTTCGTGACCACGAGCGACGAGATCGAATTGAGAGTGTTGAACAGGAAGTGCGGGTTGAGCTGGTAACGCAGCGCGGACAGCTTCGCGCGGTTCGCGAGCGACTGGGCCTGGGCAGCCTGCGTGCGTGCCTCCTGCAATTCCCATTGCTGCAAGCGGTGTGCCTCGAGCGTTTCGAGCGTCCAGAACGCGACCGCGATCAACGAGTATTGCGAGACGAATATCGCGAAATTCCCGGACCATTTGACGGCATAGGCAACACTGGCGCCATGTTCGCGTCCGAAGAAAGCATGGATCCCGTCGAACAGGGCAATATCTACAGCAGCGAGCGTACCGGCGAGCAGCAGGACAGCCAGCGCCGAACTCGCGAAACCGACCGACTTGCCCATCGTCCGGAACCGTGTCGTCAGCCCCAGCAGAAGAAACGAAAATCCAAGCCCGACCGCCGAGACGCTGTAATGGGACAGCACGGCAGGCAGGTCGAAGCCGTCATTGCCGCGCAGGATGTAGGGCAGGAGATACAACGTCCCGCAGGCGAACCAGATCAATGCGATCAATCCCAGCGTGCGCCGCCGTTGCCGCGTGAGGGACAATCCAAGAAGCTGAGGCGCTACGGCGCCATTCCGGCTGGGCTCGGGTGGCAAGACAGGAACGGAGGGGATGCTGGCCATCTAGTCGTCCAGCGCGCTGTTGGCCGGGTCCCAGAAGACCGCCAGGCTCGTGGCCGCCACGGTAATCGTTCGCGCGAGCCCGCTGTCGCGGCCATCTGCGAGGAACAGTACGGGCGCACCGTTGAGCTCGACCGCTCCGACCGGCTCGCCCTCCTGCTCGAAAACGTATCCGATGGGATTGGCCATTTCGATCGGCGACCCGTCAAGTCTGTGGATCGAGCGAATTTGCACCGTTTCACCGCCCAGCGCAATCTCGCCGTGCCGCTCGCGGCGCGACAGCGCTCCGCCGAGACCGCGCCGGACTTCCTGGAGTTCGAAGCGGGCCGGGAAGGGGCGTCCATCAGCGGTGAAATCGCAGCGATAGGCCATCGGCCGCGTCTCGAACTCGGCGATGCCGAGGTCTATACGCTTCTCGCTCACCTTGCAGGCGGCTTCGATCGTGCTGCCGATGGCGGGCCCGGACACCACGAATGACGTGTGCCCATGATTCTTCAAGAAGACATCGAAGACCGCGAGCCGCCGTTCGGACCGTGTGAACGAACCGTGATATGCGCCGACTTCGAAGCGGCCACGGGTGCCGCCGCCGATACCGGCAAAGGGCTGTCGGACCGAGGTCTCGGCAAGATCGCTCGGCAGTCGCATCCGCGCCGGTTCGACGATCGAACAGGCGCCGAGCAACGCTACGGGAATCAACAACTGGAGTATGCGCATCGGGCAAACCTTGAGCGAAGCCCTGCTGGGCCGGGATGGCGAGCATGGAGGCGAGCTCGACATTTCCCTTTTTCACTCGCGATGAGGAGGATCCGTCGCTGAACTTGGACGATCCTGCGACGAAGATGTCCTTCGCCCGCTGATTACGCTTGACCCTGACATGATGTCAGGGTTCATATGTGTCATCGGCCAAGGAGAAACGCCGATGCAAGATCACGATCATTGCCACCATCGCCACGGTGCAAACTCGCACGCCGAACACGGCGTCGCCCAAGCTATCGACCCTGTCTGCGGGATGACCGTCGATCCGGCGGCAACCCCGCATCACGCCGAACACGCCGGGCAGGAATTCCATTTCTGCAGCGGCCATTGCCGCGAGAAATTCATCTCCGATCCGGAGCGCTGGCTGAGCGATCGCCCAGCGGTCGAGGAGAAAGATACGCCGGAGGGAACCATGTGGACCTGCCCGATGCATCCGGAGATAAGGCAGGATCATCCGGGATCGTGCCCGATCTGCGGCATGGCGCTGGAACCGGAACTGGTCGATCCGAATGCCGGGCCGAGCGAGGAACTGGTCGACATGACCCGCCGGTTCTGGATTGGCCTGGCGATGGCGCTGCCCGTCTTCGTGCTGGAGATGGGCGGGCACATGTTCTCCCAGATTCACCAGCTCGTTCCGATGGGACTCTCGGGGTGGATACAGTTTGCCTTGGCGACACCGGTCGTCCTGTGGGCCGGGTGGCCGTTCTTCGTGCGAGCTGCCGACTCGATCCGCACCCGCAACCTCAACATGTTCACGCTCATCGCGTTGGGGACGGGCGTGGCCTGGATTTACAGCGTCGTCGCCATATTCGCGCCGCAGGTCTTCCCGGCGGCGTTCAGGGCCCATGATGGGTCGGTAGCGGTCTATTTCGAGGCGGCGGCGGTGATCACCGTGCTGGTCCTCCTGGGTCAGGTGCTCGAGCTGCGCGCGCGCGAACGCACCTCCGACGCGCTCAAGGCCCTCCTCGGACTCGCTCCGCAGACGGCGCGGATGGTGACCCCCGAAGGAGATCGGGAAGTCGCGATAGAGGAGCTCGTGATCGGCGACGTGCTCCGTATCCGTCCGGGAGAGAAGATCCCGGTCGACGGTTCGGTGACCGAAGGATCATCGGCGGTCGACGAAGCCATGGTCACCGGGGAGCCCATTCCCGTTGCCAAGGCGGTTGGCGATACCGTCATCGGGGGAACGATCAATGGCACGGGCACCCTGGTCATGGTCACCGAGAAAGTCGGCCGGGACACGCTGCTGTCGCGGATCGTCCAGATGGTGGCCGAGGCACAGCGTTCGCGTGCGCCGATCCAGCGGCTCGCCGACCAGGTGGCGGGATGGTTCGTGCCGCTCATCCTCGTGATCGCCGTGGCGGCCTTTGCCGCCTGGGCGGTGTTCGGGCCCGAGCCGCGGCTGGCCCACGGCCTGGTTGCGGCCGTCGCGGTCCTGATCATCGCCTGTCCCTGTGCCCTCGGCCTGGCCACGCCGATGTCGATCATGGTCGGCGTCGGACGCGGCGCTGAACTCGGCGTGCTGGTGAAGAACGCCGAAGCCCTCGAACGTCTCGAGAAGGTCGACACGCTGGTCGTCGACAAGACCGGAACGCTGACCGAAGGGAGACCCTCCGTGGTGGCGGTCGAAGCGATCGGCAAGATCGGGGAGGATGGCCTGCTCCGCCTCGTCGCAGCGGTCGAGCAGGCCTCCGAACACCCGTTGGCAGAGGCGATCCTGAGGGAAGCCGACCGCCGGTCAATCGACATTCCCCAGGCGAGCGATTTCACCTCGCCCACCGGCAAGGGTGTGCAGGCCACCGTCGAAGGTCGCGAAGTCGTCATCGGCAATGCCCTCATGCTGGCCGAACGCGGAATCGAGGTTGCGGAGCTTTCGGATCGTGCCGATGCCTTTCGCGATGATGGTGCGACAGCTGTGCTCGTGGCCATCGATGGCGCGCCGGCCGGGGTGGTCGCCGTTGCGGATCGGGTGAGGCCGACCACGCCGGAGGCGCTCGCGTCGCTTCGGGCCGATGGGGTGACGGTGGTCATGTTGACCGGCGACAATCGCCGCACCGCCATGGCGGTCGCCCGCAGGCTGGGGATCGAAATGGTCGAAGCCGACGTGCTGCCCGACCAGAAAAAGGACGTCGTCGAGAAGCTGCGAGATGAGGGCCGCATCGTCGCCATGGCCGGCGACGGAGTGAACGACGCCCCCGCGCTCGCCGCGGCCGATGTCGGCATCGCCATGGGCGGCGGGACGGATGTGGCGATCGAGAGTGCAGGGGTGACCTTGCTCAACAGCGACCTGACGAGCATCACGCGCGCTCGCACGCTCAGTGCGAAGACGATGGCGAATATCCGCCAGAACCTCGTCTTCGCCTTCGGCTACAATGCGCTCGGAGTTCCGATAGCGGCGGGAATTCTCTACCCGCATTTCGGGATCCTGCTTTCACCCGTAATCGCGGCGGCGGCCATGTCCCTGTCGTCGGTGAGCGTGATCGCCAATTCGCTCCGCTTGAGGAGGGCCAGGATTTGAACATCGGAAGCGCAGCGAAGAAGTCGGGGATCTCCGAACGAATGATCCGACATTATGAGAAGATCGGCCTGATCCCGGCGCCCCTGCGCCGGGACAGCGGCTATCGCGACTATTCCGATGCCGACGTGCAGCGCCTCAATTTCATCGCCAACGCGCGCGACCTTGGCTTCACGATGCAGGAAATCGGCGAATTGCTCGACCTGTGGGGAGACGAGCACCGTGCGAGCGCCCAAGTGAAGTCGCTTGCCTTGGCCAAGGCCGAAGAACTGGGGCGGAAAGCCAAAGCGCTCTCAACCATGCGATCGAGCCTGCTGCACCTTGCCGAGAACTGCCATGGCGACGATCGACCCGGATGTCCGATCATCGACGTCATGGCTGGCCAGGACTAATCGATCCAAGCGAGCGACATCTGCAATATTGGCGATGAAGTCTTTCCCCTGCGAGGGAGGAAGAGACTTCGTACACTGCCATCCGCAACCGGCATTCGGTCCGGCTCCGCGTCAGTCGTAGACGGTCTCCAGCAGGAAAGTTTTTCCCGCCAAAAAATTGTCGCCCACGGCACGCGCCATGATCGCCGCCACATCGCCGCGCGCGGCCTTGCCTTGCGGGTCGACATCGTCGCCCAACCGGAGATTGCCGGTTTCGCCGTCGTCGGTGAGCGCGACCGGGCGCACGATCGTGAAGTCGAGGCCCGAGCGCTTGAGGTGCTCGTCGGCTGCATGCTTGGCTTCGAGATAAGGGGCGAGATCGGACTCGGGGTCGGGATCGCCGGCCCCGACCGAACTCAGCATCACGAAGCGTCGTACCCCTTGTTCGGCCGCGATGTCGATCAAACGCATGGCCCCGTCGCGATCGACCTTGCGGGTCATCTCCTCGTCGGTATCACCCCCCGATCCGGCGGCGAACACCACGACGTCGGCATCCGCGCAGACATCGTCGGGCAGGTCGGTGAGGTCGGCTTCGCGCAGGCTCACATCATCGGGCAGGACGCTGGTGTCCGAAGACGCGCGATGCATCGCAATCGGCGTGTGACCACCGTCTTTCAGCTTGCGGACGAGGCGGGCGCCGGTGTTGCCGGTCGCGCCGGCGATCAGGATATTCATGGTGTCGTTCCCTGTTTGAATGGGTCGCGGCCCATTGCGGGCGCGGGTACATTCCATCAATCGATGGGACGGCGCGAGGTTGCAGCGCCTGCGGGCAGACGGTGCGCGGCTGCGACGACCCGCGCGACGACCAAGGCAGCGCTCGGGTGAGTTGATCGGCCGGACGATCTCGCGCATCATCATCGAGGGGCGCGCAGATCGGGACACGAGTGGCGGCATGATCATTCATACGCGGCTGAATGACAGCACTGCGGTGTGCATCCGGACGGTTCGGAAGGACGACGAGCAGCGTCTAACCCAAGGCATCGCCAAGCTGTCGACGGAGTCGCGCTACCTGCGTTTCTTCTCGGGCATGCGTCAGCCGCCCCAGCACGTGATCGACGCACTGCTCGATGTCGACGGACACGATCATATCGCGTGGGGTGCGATTGCCAGCGATGAACCGGGGCAACCTGCGCTCGGAGTGGTCCATGCGTTTCGCGACGCGGACGATCCCGGGCAGGCCGAATTCTCCGTCACGGTGATCGACGAATATCAGGGGCGCGGCATCGCCAGGTTGCTGTCGACGGTGCTGCTGCTCGATTGCCGCCGCGAAGACCTCGAAAAGCTGACCGTGCACATCCTGCCCGAGAACAGGGCGGCCATCCTGCTCGCCAAGTCGCTGGGCGCGGACCACGTGCATCGGGAAAGCGGCGTCACCATCTTCGATATCGAGATCGAGCCGGCCCTCGCATCGCTCCGGGAAGTGTCGGACGTACCTGGAATAGCGGACGTGTTCGCAGCGTTCGAAGCCGGCGAGGGCTGAGCCGCGTGCCGCTCGAGTGCCTTGAATGCCTGCGCTCGGTCGATTTCGACATTTCGCCAGGAGAGCACTTCAAGGCCTCGCTGCCACGCAACAAACTCATTCAAATAGATAACTATCGACCCGAATTTTAACCAAAAAACTATTTCTCGCGTATATGGCGGACCAGATGCATTGGGTCCTGCAATTTCTCTTTCCGGCGAAGAGCTTGCGCGAGCAGCGCGAACAGATTGTGGGGACGTTCGAGAACCTGCGGCGGCAGATCCCGCTGCTCTACGCGGTGGCTCTCGTCAATCTGGTCGGCATGCATGTTGCGACCAACGGCGACGAACTCCGGTGGCTCTCGCCGATCACGTTGCTGTCGGGCATTCTCCTCGGTCGAATGATCTACTGGATCGTGTTCCAGAAGCCGATCGAGGATTTCGCCAAGATCCGCCGGGAACTCATCAAGATGGTGGTGTTCACCGTCATCCTGAGTTTCGGTTTCTCGATCTGGGCGCAGTCGCTGATCACCGGATATCCCGACGAGACGATGACGATCCTGCTCTACAGCGTGCTTGCGGCGCTCGGGGCGGCCTATGGCCTGGCCAGTTTCCCGCGGGCGGCGGTGATCCCGTTGCTGATCCTGGGGATCCCGGTCGCCGTGCGCCTGTTCGCGATGGGCAATGCCTCGATGCGAGGGGTTGCGGTGAGCCTGGTGCTAGTCCTCCTGCTCGTGACCTGGCTGTTGCACGAACACGGACTTGCGCTGTCGCGCCTCGTTCATGGCCAGATCGCGATCGTCCGCGAGCGCAACCGGGCCGTCGTGGCGGAGCTCGACGCGATCAAGCGCGCGGACGAAGACGCCTTGAGCGGCCTCGCCAATCGCGGGCGGCTGGTGAAGGAAATCGAGAAATCCATCGTTCGCGGCCCGATTTCGGGCGGCGGAAGCGTGCTCGCCATCTGCGATCTCGACGGTTTCAAGTCCGCGAACGATACTTTCGGGCATGCCGCAGGTGACGCGATCCTCAGGGAATATGCCGGGCGGCTGACGCAGTCATTCGGCGATCAGGCGCTCGTGGCTCGCCTGGGGGGTGACGAATTCGCGGTATTCTGGCCGAACGGCTTGCCGAAAGAAGGACTCGCAGCGGCGGCCGAGAAAATCTGCAGCCTGGCCAGTGAGCCCGTCGAATGGGAAAACAAGGAACTGATCGTGGGCGCTTCCTGCGGGGTTACCGAGGCAGGACCGTTCAGCTGGTCGGAGAGCGAGTTCTTCCGCCAGGCGGACTCGGCGCTCTACAAGGCGAAGGCATCGAAAAGAGGTACCTGGCATCTCTATGATCTACCCCAGTTCGAGGCCGATCAGAGACGCACGAAAATCGAGACGCTGATCCTTTCCGGAGCCGCCATCGACGAGATGGAGATTCATTTCCAGCCGATCTTCGAGATCGAGACCGAGGCCCCCGTGTTCGCGGAGGCCCTCGCGCGCTGGAACAGCCTGGACCTGGGCCTCGTGACCCCCGACGAGTTCATTCGCGTGGCCGAAGACCTCGGCGAGATCGATCGCCTGAACGAAAGCCTGTTCGAGAAAGCCGTTTCGATCGCGACGCACTGGCCCGAAGACCTTTCGCTGTCGTTCAATCTCAGTGCCGTCCAGCTGGGGCGCTCGGCTGCCTCCGAACGGATCATCCGCATCGTCGAGAAACACGGGATGGCGCCGCAGCGGATCCAGTTCGAAGTGACGGAGACGGCGATCCTGGCCGATCTCGGATTCGCCGAGAGGGAGTTGAAGAAGCTGTCGGATCACGGCTTCATCATTGCGCTCGACGATTTCGGATCGGGCTATGCGTCGGTGGCCTATCTGCGCGAGCTGTCGTTCGACACGATCAAGCTCGACGGTTCGCTTCTCGAGAACGTCCTCGAGAGCGAACGATCGCGGCAGATCCTGCTCGGACTCGTGAATTTGTGCCATGCGGCGGGCGCGAAATGCGTCGCCGAACATGTCGAGACCAACGAGCAGCTCCAAATCGCGCAGGCGATGGGCTGCGATTTCGTCCAGGGCTATTGTCTCGGAAAGCCGAGCACGAGCGAAGCCATGTTGGAGACGCTCGGCCTCGGTGGAGAGCCGTCTCCGTTCAAGTTGCGGCGCCTCTCGAACGCAAGCTAGCCGGGAATCCACGCCGCGAGTTGGTCGCAAGCGGTGTGCGCGCTGCAATTGGCGCGGGCGGATTCGCGCGGAGCGGCGGGCGTTTGACGCAAATCAAGGACGTGGTGCTGCGCTGGTCCTATCCGCAGGCCATGAGCAGCGACCACAGCCCCGGCTTGTCGACAACGAGCGAACAGTTCGATCGCTTCGCTTCGGCGATCCTGCCGTGCGGAATTTGCGACCGGGCATTTGCGCGATTCCGCTCGCTGGCGCGGTTCGATGGCGCCGCGACCGGAAAGGCGCCCTTGGCCAAGACGGGAGAGGACCAGATCGTCTTCGTAGCCAGCGGAGCAACCAAGCTGGTCGCCCATGCCACGCACGGGCGCGAACAGATCGTGGCGTTTCACTTTGCCGGAGATCTCGTTTCGGTGCCGGCGCGCGCCGCGCATGCCTATACTCTCGTCGCCTTGCAGCCATGCGCGCTCGTCACTTTTCCGGCCGCGGCCTTCATGCTGGCAGCGCGCGCGGAGGCGGGCCTGCTCAACGAGGTGTTGCAGCGGGCGTTGCGGGCGCTCGACCGAAGTCGCGAGAAATCGATCATCCTGGGGCGCAAATCCGCGCAGGAACGGGTCGCGAGCTTTCTCGCGACCATGGCCGAACGGATCGGCGCGCCGCAGGACGGCGGATGCGTGCTGGACCTTCCCATGTCGCGCCGCGACATCGCCGACAGCCTTGGCCTGACGATCGAAACCGTCAGCCGCCAGTTCGGCGAGCTGCGCGATCTCGGGCTGCTCGAAACCTCCGGTCGGTCGATCGTCAAGCTGCACGATCTCGCCGGGCTCGATGCGAGAGCGGGGCATCTGCCGGTCGCGGCATGAATATTTATTCAATTTGACATGGATCAATGAAGCGCGGGGCGCCCGGTCCTACCCGCTGGCAAAACGGACGGAGAATCTGGTGCAAGCAGAATCGGCATTAGCCCGCACGGGCCTTTGGTTCATTATCACGATCCTGGCTGTCATGGCGGTTGCGACCGCGGCCGACCGCGCCTTCGCGGCGCAAGCCACGATCGTCGCCGTGATCGCCTTCGCGCTGATGTGGATGAGTGCGGTCCGGTTCGATCCGGTAACCAGTGGTCGAAGCTTCTTCAAGATGCCCGAAGGACCCTCGCGCTACGATGACGACGTCGTCCGCTGGGGCGTCGTCGCGACCATGTTCTGGGGCGTCGTCGGGCTTCTTGCCGGCCTGTTCATTGCCATGCAGCTGGCCTTTCCGCAGCTCAATTTCGAACCCTACCTCAATTTCGGGCGGGTCCGGCCGCTGCACACCAGCGCAGTGATCTTCGCCTTCGGCGGCAACGCCCTGCTGGCCACCAGTTTCCATGTCGTCCAGCGCACCTGCCGCACCCAGCTGGCCTTTCCCTCGCTCGCGCGGTTCGTGTTCTGGGGCTACCAGCTGTTTATCGTCCTCGCGGCCAGCGGTTACCTGCTCGGGATCACCCAGTCGAAGGAATATGCCGAGCCCGAATGGTATGTCGATCTGTGGCTGACGATCGTCTGGGTTGCCTACGCGATCGTGTTCATCGGCACCATCATCCGCCGGCATGAGCCGCATATCTACGTCGCGAACTGGTTCTATCTCGCCTTCATCGTGACGATCGCGATGCTCCATATCGTCAACAACCTGGCCGTCCCGGTGAGCCTTGTCGGCTCGCAGAGCTACGTCCTCTTCTCGGGCGTGCAGGATGCGCTGGTCCAATGGTGGTACGGCCATAACGCGGTCGGTTTCTTCCTGACCGCCGGCTTCCTCGCGATGATGTACTATTACGTGCCGAAGCAGGCCGAGCGACCGGTCTATTCCTACCGCCTTTCGATCATCCACTTCTGGTCGCTGATCTTCCTCTACATCTGGGCCGGGCCGCACCACCTCCATTACACCGCGCTGCCCGACTGGGCGCAGACGCTCGGCATGGTGTTCTCGGTGATGCTGTGGATGCCCAGCTGGGGCGGGATGATCAACGGGCTGATGACCTTGAACGGCGCGTGGGACAAGGTCCGCACCGATCCGATCATCCGCATGATGGTGATGGCGCTGGCCTTCTACGGCATGAGCACCTTCGAAGGGCCGATGCTGTCGATCAAGAGCGTCAACAGCCTTTCGCACTACACCGACTGGACCATCGGCCACGTCCATTCGGGCGCGCTCGGCTGGAACGGCCTGATCACCTTCGCCTGCGTCTACTACCTCGTCCCGAGGCTGTGGAAGCGCGAGCGGATGTATTCGCTGCGAATGATCAACTGGCACTTCTGGCTCGCGACTCTGGGCATCGTCTTCTACGCCGCGAGCATGTGGGTGGCCGGCATCACCCAGGGGCTGATGTGGCGCGAATACGGGGCCGACGGCTACCTCGTGAACAGCTTCGCCGACACCGTCGCCGCACTCCACCCGATGTTCATCATGCGCGCCTTCGGTGGCCTCCTCTACCTCGGCGGTGCCCTGGTCATGAGCTACAACGTCTGGATGACGCTGGCGGGCAAGCTGCGCGAAGAAAAGCCGCTCACCGACGCGTCCTACGATCCCGAAGCCGACCGTCCGATCGTCGATCGTCCCGCCGCAGTGCCTGCCGAATAGGAGCCGACCGATGAGCATGGCCGACAAGCACAAGAAACTCGAACGCAACATCACCCTGCTGGCGGTGTGCACCTTCATCGCTGTGGCGATCGGCGGGATCGTGCAGATCACCCCGCTTTTCTACCTCGAGAACACGATCGAGAAGGTCGACGGCATGCGGCCCTATACCCCGCTCGAGCAGGCGGGCCGCGACATCTATGTTCGCGAGGGTTGCTACACCTGCCACAGCCAGATGGTCCGTCCGTTCCGCGACGAGGTCGAACGCTACGGCCATTACAGCCTCGCCGCCGAAAGCATGTACGACCACCCGTTCCAGTGGGGGTCCAAGCGGACCGGCCCGGACCTGGCCCGCGTCGGCGGAAGGTATTCCGACGAATGGCATGTCCAGCACCTCGAGGATCCGCAAAGCGTGGTGCCCGAAAGCATCATGCCGCAATACGGCTTCCTCGCCGAAAACCCGCTCGAGATCGGCGATCCGGCGGCCAAGCTGACCGCGCTGCGCCGCGTCGGGGTGCCTTATTCGGACGAAGATATCGGGCGGGCGATGGCCGACCTGATGTTGCAGGCCGATCCCGATGTCGCCGGCGATGTGGACGATTTCCTTGCGCGCTATCCGAAGGCCCAGGTGCGCGATTTCGATGGTGACCCCGACCGCATCACCGAGATGGATGCGCTGGTCGCCTACCTCCAGATGTTGGGCACGCTGATCGATGTCGATAGCGCCGCCGCGCAGGAAGAGCTCGCGCAGGAGAAGGGTCGATGAGCTTCTACGACACCCTGCGCCACTTCGCCGACAGCTACGGCCTAGTCGTAATGCTGCTCATCTTCTTGGCATTGTGCGCCTGGCCCTTCCGGCCCGGTTCGAAGAACCGCAATCGCGCCGCGGCGCGCTCCATTTTCAAGGATGGTATCGATGGAGAATAAGCGCATCGATGAACCGACCGGCACAGAAACGGTCGGCCACGAATGGGACGGGATCGAGGAACTCGACACGCCGATGCCCCGCTGGTGGCTGTGGACGTTCTATCTCACGATCCTGTTCTCGGTCGGCTATGTGATAGCCTATCCGGCCTGGCCGCTGGTCGACAAGGCGACTGCGGGCGTGCTCGGTTGGTCGAGCCGCGGCGAGTTGGCCAAGGAAATCGATGCGGCCGACTTGGCGCGGGAAAGCGTCCGCGAAGCGCTGGCGCGCGTCCCGATCGAGCGCCTGCCCGAAGACAGCGCCCTGATGGCGCAGGCGGTCGCGGGCGGCCGGGCGGCCTTCAAGGTCAATTGCAGCCAGTGCCACGGCTCGGGCGCGGCGGGCAGCCAGGAACTCGGCTATCCCAACCTCAACGACGACGACTGGTTGTGGGGCGGCGATCTCAAGGCGATCGAATACACGCTGACCCACGGCATCCGGCAGGCCGGCCACGACGAGACCCGCACGAGCCAGATGCCCCCGTTCGCGGGAGCTTTCGACCCGGCCCAGCTAGACGCGCTGGTTTCGCATGTCCTGTCGCTCAGCGGGAAGGGCCAAACGAGCCCTGCCGGTGCCCAGCTCTATGCCGATACCTGCGTGGCCTGCCACGGCGCGTCGGGCGAAGGCGATCGTGCGGTCGGTGCGCCGCGCCTGAACGATGCCATCTGGCTTCGCGGCAGCAGCCGGGAAGCGATCATGCGCCAGATCCTCAACCCGCGCATGGGCATGATGCCGAAGTGGGAAGGGCGGCTCGACCCGGTCACCATCAAGATGCTGGCAGCATACGTCCACTCGCTCGGTGGGGGGGAGGACTTCGTCGAAGTCGCCGAGGATCCCGAGGTCGAGGTAGATGAACAACCCTGACCATCCCGGCGGCAAGGCCGAGCGCGACCGTTCGGTCGTCGTGGAGGACGGTCTCGCCAAGACCAACGAGCCCGTCAGCAGCGCGGTAGCCGAACCGGGTGCGGCCGCGCGTCGCCACGAGCCGCACGAGCCGCCGCGCCAGCACCTGCAGGAAAAGCTCTACAAGCCGCGCGAACCGGTCCACAACAAGCGGATCGACGGCCCCTTCCGCCGGTTCAAGTGGTTCGTGATGCTGGTGACGCTCGGCATCTATTACGTCACGCCGTGGCTGCGCTGGGACCGCGGGCCCTATGCGCCCGACCAGGCGGTGCTGGTCGATATGGCCAATCGCCGCTTCTACATGTTCGGGATCGAGATCTGGCCGCACGAATTCTACTTCGTCGCAGGCTTGCTGATCATGGCCGGGATCGGCCTGTTCCTCGTCACCAGTGCGGTGGGTCGCGCGTGGTGCGGCTATGCCTGCCCGCAGACGGTCTGGACCGACCTTTACCAGCATGTCGACCGGCTGATCGACGGCGACCGCAATGCGCGCATCCGGCTCGACCGCGCCCCATGGACCTGGGGCAAGGTCTTCCGCCGTGGCTTCAAGTGGACGATCTATGCGCTGATCGGCCTGATCACCGGCGGCGCCTGGATCCTCTATTTCGCCGACGCGCCGACGCTGTTCCGCGATTTTTTCGCCGGCGAGGCGGCACCGATCGCCTACGTCACGGTCGCTATCCTGACGCTGACCACGGTGACGCTCGGCGGGTTCATGCGCGAGCAGGTGTGCATCTACATGTGCCCTTGGCCGCGCATCCAGAGCGCGATGCTCGACGAGAAGTCGCTGATCGTCACCTACAAGGACTGGCGCGGCGAACCGCGCGGCAGCCTCAAGAAGGCGAAGAAGCAGCCCGAGGCATTCGGCGATTGCATCGATTGCATGCAATGCGTGCAGGTCTGCCCGACCGGGATCGACATCCGCGAAGGTCCGCAGATCGGCTGCATCACCTGCGCGCTGTGCATCGACGCCTGCGACAAGGTGATGGCCGAGATCGGCCGTCCGCGCGGGCTGATCGATTACGCCACGCTCGAGGATTGTGAGCGCGAGGCCAAGGGCGAGACCCCGCGTTCGCCCTGGCGCACGCTGCTGCGACCGCGCACGGTGGCCTACTCGCTGATCTGGGGCAGCATCGGGCTGGCGCTCCTCTTCCTGCTCGGGGTGCGCAGCCATACCGAGTTGACGGTCTCTCCCGATCGCAACCCGCCCTTCATGCTGATGAGCGACGGCTCGGTGCGCAATTCCTACACCCTTAAGCTGCGCAACATGGAGAGCCGCCCGCGCGATATGGAACTCTCGATCGAGGATCTGCCCGGCGCGCTCATGTGGTCCGACACTATCCGCCGTGCCGATGCAGCGTCCGCGCAGACCGTCACCGTGCCGGCCGACCAGACGCAAACGGTGCGCGCTTATGTCATGGTGCCGGCAGGCACGCCGGCGCGGGACTTCACGTTCCGGGTCACGTCGCAGGACGAACAACGCGAGACAGATGCCGTCGAGACTCGCTTCTCGGCCCCGGGAGACGACCAATGAGGCAGCAATTCACCGGCAGGCACATGGCGGCGATCCTCGTCGGCGGTTTCGGGATCGTGATGGCGGTCAATTTCTACATGGCGTCGCTCGCCACCCAGGGCTTCGGCGGGGTGGTGGTCGAGAATTCCTATGTCGCCAGCCAGAAGTTCAACGGCTGGCTCGAAGAGGCCCGCGCGCAGGACGAACTCGGCTGGTCGGCGGATGTTTCGCGCGATGCCGAAGGACGCCTGCGCGCGACCGTCGCGGGGGTTCCGGTCGGGGCCGAGATAGCCGCCCGACTGCGCCGCCCGCTGGGCCAGCCTGGGACACGTGAGGTCGTCCTGCTCGGTGAGGGCGGCGGGGCCTATGGATCGGCCGAGGCGATACCCGCCGGTCGCTGGATCGTGCGCGTGACGATCAGTTCGGGCGCCGATCGCTGGACCCGCGAACTGCGTCTCGAATGAACGCGCCCGTCGCCATCGATGCGCCTCGAACAGACGATCTGCTCGACACGCGCTTCACCGTGCCGGGGATGCGCTGTGCCGGCTGTATCGCCAAGATCGAGCGCGGATTGAACGAACTCGAGGGGGTCGCGAACGCCCGCGTCAATTTCTCCGCCAAGCGGGTCGCGGTGCAACACGATCCGCGCCTCGACGAGGAGAGCCTGGTCGAGGAGCTGCGCCGCCTGGGCTTCGAGGCGCAGGCGCTCGCGGAAAACCCACTGGCGCAGGACGATAGCGAAGCGAAGGCGCTGCTCCGAGCGCTCGCGGTCGCCGGCTTCGGCATGATGAACATCATGCTACTCTCGGTGAGCGTCTGGTCGGGGGCGGGCGGGGTGACGCGCGAGCTGTTCCACTGGCTCTCGGCGCTGATCGCGATCCCGGTGATCGCCTATTCGGGGCGCCCGTTCTTCGCCTCGGCGGCGATGGCGCTGCGCTACCGCCGGACCAACATGGACGTGCCGATTTCGATTGGCGTGTTGCTCGCGACGGGCCTCAGTATCCACGAGACGCTCTCCGGGGGCGAGCATGCCTATTTCGACAGCGCGGTGATGTTGCTGTTCTTCCTCCTCGCAGGCCGCGCGCTCGACGCGACGATGCGCAACCGAACCCGCGCCGGCATCAAGGCGCTGCTGGGGCGGATGGGGCGCAGCGCGGGCGTGGTGCAGGCGGACGGATCGATCGCCCGGCTCGACGCGGATAGGCTCGAATCGGGTATGGTGATGCTCGTGGCGGCGGGCGAGGCGCTCGCCGCCGACGGTGTCGTCGAGCAGGGCAGGGGGGCGATCGATAATTCGCTGCTCACCGGGGAAAGCGTGCCCGTTCCGGTCGGCGAGGGAGCCGACGTCCATGCCGGGGCGACCAACCTGCTCGATCCGATCCGCGTCCGCATCACCGCCACCGGCAGCGATACCGCGATTGCCGAGATCGCCCGGCTGATGGACGAGGCGGGCCAGTCGCGCAGCCGCTATGTCCGGATCGCCGATCGCGCCTCGCGCCTCTACGCCCCCGCGGTCCATTCGCTCGCGGCGCTGGCCTTCGTGGGATGGATGATCGCGGGCGCGGGATGGCACCAGTCGCTCGTGATCGCGATCGCGGTGCTGATCATCACCTGTCCCTGTGCGATGGGGCTCGCGGTCCCGGCGGCGCAGGTCGTCGCCTCGGGCGCGCTCATCCGCAGGGGCCTGCTGGTCAAGGACGGCAGTGCGCTCGAACGGCTTGCCGAAGTCGATACGGTCGTCTTCGACAAGACCGGCACGCTGACGCTGGGGGAACTGCGGGCCGAGGTGGATGCGCTCGACGCCGAGCAGCAATCGGTTGCGCTCGCGCTGGCCCAGGCCAGTCGCCACCCGCTCAGCGTGGGACTGGCAAGGACATTGGCCGAGCGCGATGTCCGGCCCGCCGAGGTCACCGCCATCGTCGAGCGTGGGGGCCAAGGCATGTCGGGCCGCCACGGCGATCAAGCGGTGGCATTGCAGAAGCCCGAAGGCGCGGGCGCCGTCCCCGCGGTCGACCTTCGGATCGGCGATCGGGTCGCCTCCATCGCCTTCGCCGATCGCCTGCGCAGCGATGCCGGCGATGCGGTGGCCCGCCTGCGAGTGCTGGGGCTCGACCCCTCCATCATCTCCGGCGACGGTGACCGGGCCGTGGCCGAGATCGCATCGGGGCTGGGAATCGCCGGGAGCGGCGCGATCGACCCGGCCGGCAAGCTCGCCACACTCGAGGCAATGAAAGCCGAAGGGCGACGCCCCCTGATGGTGGGCGACGGGCTCAATGACGGACCGGCGCTCTCCGCGGCGCATGCCTCGATCGCTCCGGGCACTGCCAGCGACGTCAGCCAGCAGGCGGCCGACGCGGTCTTCATCGGCGAGCGGCTGATGCCCGTGGCGCTGGCCGTTCAGGTAGCGCGGCGCACGATGGCGGTGGTGCGGCAGAATTTCGGGTTTGCGATCGGCTACAACGTCCTCGCCGTCCCGCTGGCGCTGGCGGGCCTGGTCACGCCGCTGATCGCCGCGATCGCCATGTCGCTGAGCTCGCTGGTGGTCGTCGGAAATTCGCTGCGACTGGCGCGCGCGGCTAAGGACGACGTGGCATGAGCGTGCTCGCCTATCTCATCCCGATCGCGCTCGGGATGGGGGCGCTCGGCCTCGCCTTCTTCTTCTGGGCGATGCGCGACGGTCAGTTCGAGGATCTCGACGGCGCGGCCAATCGCATCCTCATCGACGAGGACGAGGGCGAGAACGTCGGCGAGGAGGAAACCTCGTGAATGCGTTCTATCCGGCGCTCGTGGTGCTCCTGCCTGCTTTGCTCGGCCCCCTGCCGGCCGAGAAAGACCGGATTTCCTTCGCGCCTTGCGGCAGCGACGAGGTGGTGACGATCGAAATTCCCCGCGAGGCCCCCAGGCCGGTGAAGGACGCTCCGTGCCACGCCAAGGCATGTCACGCGGCCTGCAACCGCAAGCAATTTGATCCAGCGCAATGACTGAGGTCCACGCCTCGCCCAAAGCGAGGGGCATGTGGACCTATCATCCCGACCTGCTCGCTACGCCGGTGCCGCGCTACACCAGCTATCCCACCGCCGCCGAATTCGGCGCGCTCGGCACCCACGACTACCGCCAGGCGCTCGAAACCGTCTCGGGCGACGTATCGCTCTACCTCCACATCCCCTTCTGCGAGAAGATCTGCTTCTATTGCGGCTGCAACACCGGGGCGGCGGGACGACGGCACCGGCTCGAATCCTATCTCGCCGCGCTGCACCGCGAGATCGAGACCGTCGCTGCGCTGCTTCCCGCCGGTACGAGGGTAGGGCGGGTCGCGTTCGGCGGTGGCAGCCCGAATGCCATCGCGCCAAGCGACTTCATGCACCTGGTCGAGGCGCTGGCGACCCGGTTCGACCTCACCGATCCGGTCTATTCGATCGAGCTCGATCCGCGCACGATGACCCGCGAATGGGCGTCGACCCTCGAGACCGTGGGCGTCGAACGCGCCAGCCTCGGCGTGCAGACCTTCGCCGCGCATTGCCAGCAGCGGATCGGGCGGGTCCAGTCGGAGGACCTGATCGTCCGGACCACCGACTGGCTGCGCGAAGCGGGCGTGAGCTCGCTCAATTTCGATCTGATGTACGGCCTGCCGGGCCAGTCGCGCGAAGACCTGCTCGACAGCCTTCATCGGACGCGCGTGCTCGGGGCCGACCGGATCGCCCTGTTCGGTTATGCGCACGTCCCGCATATCGTGCCGCGCCAGCGGGCGATCGATGCGAGCGACATGCCCGACCAGGCCGAGCGCTTCGAAATGGCGGCGTTCGGCTACGGCTATCTCGTCACCCACGGTTACACGCCCGTCGGCTTCGATCACTTCGCCTTGCCCGGCGGCGACCCGCTCGCGCATGCGGCCCTTTCTGGGCAGCTCCGCCGCAATTTCCAGGGCTTCACCGAAGACGACGCCCCCAACCTCGTGGGGCTCGGCGCGTCGGCTATCAGTCTATTTCCGCATTTGCTGGCGCAGAACGAAAAGAACAGCGGTCGCTACCGGATGCGCGCGGGCGCAGGGAGGTTATGCGCCGACAGGGGCATCCACCGTTCGCCCGAGGAGCGCCTTCGCGGCGATACGATCGAGGCGCTGCTGTGTCGCGGCGAAGCCCGATTGCCGCCATGCCTGCTGAACGAGGTGCGGGGTGGGCTTGAGCCTTTCATCGATCGCGGCCTCGTGTCGTTGCACGACGACCGCCTGACCATCGAACCCGACGGGCTGCCCTATGCGCGCACCGTCGCCGCATTGTTCGACCCGCATCGCAAGATGTCCCAGCGCCGCTTCAGTTCGGCGGTCTAGCAAACAGGGAGACTGACACATGCCGCTCTGGTTCTTTCCCGCCCTGATGGGCGTCCTCGCCGTGATCAGCCTGGTGGCAGGCATCTGGCTGCTACTGCATCTGCAGGATCTGGCTGCGACCTTTTCCGGGCGTGCCGATGGCGAGATGGTTCGTGGTCCCGGCAAACGCCGCGCATCGAAAGGGAGCGTGTGGCTGGCACTTATCGCCTTCAATGCGGGGTGGATCGGCTGCCTGCTGATCTGGATGCTCGTCATCGGCGGCGAGGCCAATACGGTGACCGACGCCGCCGCGTGAGGCGTTGCCGGGTTCGTGCACTTGCTGACGGCGAGGCAACACATCCGGGCGAAAGATGGATCGAAATGCGCTCTTGCAGGTGTTACGGCGCCCGCAATCGTCGCATTCCCCCTCCATTTGCCCCGAAAGTCCGCCATGCCCGCCTCGCCGTTTCGCCGGTTCGACAAGATCCACAATGTCCGCGATTTCGGCGGGTTCGAAAGCGCCGGGGGCGGCAGGGTGAAGCGCGACCTGCTATGGCGGGCAGGGCACCAGGCCGATGCCAGCGATGCCGATCTCGAAGCCTTGGATGCACTCGCGCTGGCGCATGTCGTCGACCTGCGGGGAACCAGGGAGCGCGCCAAGTGGCCGAGCCGCCGGTCCGAGCGCTTCGATGCCCAAGTGATCGCCTTCGAAGGCGAAACCGCCGGGCTTGCGCCGCACATGGAAGCGGTAAAGGGCGCGCTCGACGTCGACAGCGCGCGGCAGGCGATGATCGACCTCTACGCCGCACTGCCCGAGCGCGAAGGTTTGAACGCGGTCATCCCGCGCTATTTCGCCGCGCTCGCCGAAGGGAAGGGCGCGAGCCTCGTCCATTGCGCGGCGGGCAAGGACCGCACCGGGATCGCCTGCGACCTCGTGCTCCATGCGCTCGGCGTCCATCCCGACGACCGGATGCAGGATTACCTGCTGACCAATTCGGCGCCCGACAACGAGGAACGGATCGCGCACGGCCTGTCGATGGTGGGGGAGAAATACGGCATGCGCGATGCGGAAGCGGGGCGCGTGATCATGGGCGTCGAACCCGCCTTCCTCGAGGCCGCGCGCGCCTCGCTGGTCGAAGCCGAAGGCTCGATCGACGCCTATCTCGAACGCCGCTGGGGCGTCGACGAGGAAATGAAGGCGAAAATGCGGGGACACCTCTGCGAATAAGTCGGATGCGGATTTGCGCATGAGGCCGCGCGCAACTATCTCGGCCCTTCACACGAAATCGACGGGTAGTCATGGCAGTTCACAAGACCAAAATGCTTATTATCGGCTCGGGCCCGGCGGGGCTTTCGGCCGCGATCTACGGCGCGCGCGCAGGGATGGAGCCGATCGTCGTCCAGGGCATCCAGCCCGGTGGCCAGCTGACCATCACCACCGATGTCGAGAACTACCCCGGCTTTCGCGACGTGATCCAGGGCCCGTGGCTGATGCAGGAAATGCAGGCGCAGGCCGAACATGTCGGCACGCGGATGATGTGGGACACGATCACCGAGGTCGTCACCGACCAGGGCAGCCCGTTCCGCGCGATCGGCGATGGCGGCGACGAATATGTCGGCGACACGCTGGTGATCGCCACCGGCGCGCAGGCGAAATGGCTGTCGGTGCCGGGCGAGGCCGAACTGGGCGGCAAGGGCGTCTCGGCCTGCGCGACCTGCGACGGGTTCTTCTATCGCGGCAAGAAGGTCGCGGTGATCGGCGGCGGCAACACCGCGGTCGAGGAAGCGCTCTACCTCACCAACCATTCGGACGACGTCACGCTGATCCACCGCCGCGACGAGCTGCGGAGCGAGAAAATCCTGCAGGATCGCCTGTTCGCCAACGACAAGATCACCCCGCTGTGGAACAAGACGGTCGAGCGGTTCGAGGGCGGCGACAAGCTCACGCACCTCGTCCTGCGCGACACGCAGACGGGCGAGGAATCGACACTCGAGGTCGACGGTGCCTTCGTCGCGATCGGCCATGCGCCCGCGACCGAGCTGTTCAAGGACAAGCTGCCGATGGACGAGAGCGGCTATTTGCTGGTCGAGCCCGGCACGCCCAAGACCGCGATCCCCGGCATCTTCGCCTGCGGCGACGTGATGGACCATACCTATCGCCAGGCGGTGACCGCGGCGGGGACCGGCTGCATGGCGGCGCTCGATGCCGAGCGTTTCCTCGCAACCGCGGAATTCAGCGCGAAGGAAGCGGCGGAATAATCCGTTATTCTTCCAGAAGCTTGGCGAGCCTTTCTTCGAGCCATTCGAGACTCTTTGGCTCGATAAAGGCGTGCGATGCGTCGTCGCAAACGGCAATCCGTCGATCGAATTTGGGCCAGCTGCCGCGGAATTGCTGACCGGTCCGGTCGCGCCCGGCGATCAGGATCGACACCGGGCCCTCGAACCGAGCCAACCCCGTGCGCAGATCGTCGACCAGACCGGAGGGCTTCGGGGCGGGGCGGAGCATGGCGAGAAGCGATTTCACCACCGCGCCGAACTTCACCTCGCCGCGCAGAACGCGCTTGATCGCCGAACCGCTCTTGAGGCGCCGGCGATAATGCGCGCGTAGCGTTTGCGGGTTGGTCTCGGGCGCTTCATCGTCCTCGAACGTCCACGGATTCGCCAGCGCGAGCGCATCGGCACCTCCACCGCCTTCGAGCATCAGCAGGCTCGCGGCGTCACAATTCCCGTACGCGACGATCCGCTCGACCGATGGGGCCTCGGTGCGGAACGCGGCGAGGGCGGTGGCGAGATCGTCCCCCGCGCCGCGATAGCCGCGATTCTCGCCCTCGCTGTCGCCGATACCGCGCCGGTCGTAGCGAAACACCGGAAACCCGCGCGCCGCGATCCGCGTTGCGAGCGCGGCCTGGATTCCTGCCGGGCCCGAGCGGATCTCGTTCCCGCCACCGACGATGAGCAGGCCGACAGGGCGTGGACCTTCGTCGAGTGTGGCGAGACACGCGTCATCGCCGACCGTGAAGGAGAGGTGCCGCCGGGTCATGCGGTCAGCTCCCTCGCAACGATGGCCGCGAGCGCATCGGCCTGTTCGGGCGCGTCGCCGGGTTCGGCGCGCAGCCACATCCCGCCGCCGCCGACCGCGTCGCGGTCGATCGTCGCAAGACCCGGTCGGACGGGTACGTGGCGCTGGGTGAGAGCCGCGATCATCGATGCCCCCAACCGGTATCCGGCGAGATCGATTCCATCCCGCAGCCCACGCTCGAGCAGCACCGTGGCGTTTTCCTCGCGCCCCGCTTCGCGCGCGGCGATGGTGCGGCTGCGCAGCATCCGGTTGAGCGTCTGCGCACCGGCGACCGGCGCATAGAGCAAGCCGGGGAGGTCGACGGGAACGAACATCGCGCCCCCGCGCACGCCGAGGACATGGGTGGCGCGGAAGTGCTCCGCGGCGGCGCTCGCGGCGCCCTGCCAGCCCTCCGCATCCTGCCGGTCGAGTTCTGCAGTGCTCTCGTTCGTCCCGGGCAGGTCGATCAGGAAGCTGTCGATGTCGGCGCGATCGAGCCGACGCATCGTCTCGACGAGGAGACGGCGCATCTTGTTCATCTCGTCGAACAGCGGCGGGACGATGAGCAGCCGGCTGGTGCGGGCGCGGTCGATGGCAAAGGTGTATTCCGGGGGGGGGGCCCCGGTTGCGGCATAGCGCGCGATCAAGCCGCCGCCGCGCATTTGGCGCGCACGAAATCGCGCAGCCCGCCGAACGTCTCGAGCATCTCGCCATCGACATCCTCGTCGTCGATCACGATCCCGAAACGATCCTCGATCTCGGTGAGCAGCGTGGCGACGGCCTGGCTGTCGAGCTCGGGCAGGTGCCCGAAGAGGCCAGTCTCGGCATCGAATGCGGCGACGCGCTCGGCGTCGAGCGCGAGGATATCGGCGAGGACCTGGCGCAGCTTGGCGCCGACGGGATCGTCGATCGCGCTTTCTATCGCATTTTCGGTGGCATGGCTGGTGGCCATCGGAGCTCCCTCGGCGGCGTTGGCGGGCCTGTAACCGCCCTTTTCCCCTCCGGCAAGCCGGGCTTTCAAAGCGTTCCGCACCAGCACAGGCCAGTTGCGCCAATGGCGCGGATCATGTGCCTCGATCCGGTAGCGCGGTCGCGCACCTTCCATCCAGTCGCGCTTGTAGCCATCGTCCCCGGTGCCGAAATCGACCGTCTTCACGTGGTCCTCGTCGATCGCGTCGCGCATCATCGTCGCGGTCAGCACCGAACCCGGCGAGAGGCGCTCGGCATCGGGAAGGTGGGCGAGCTTGTGGATGTAGGCGGTGGCGTGCTCGACGGTCCATAGCTGCGCCGCGATCGGGCGCTCATCGGAGTCGTAGGCGAAACCGAACCGCAATCGTCCCTCCGCTGCCTCGGCTTCGGCAAAGGCGCGCCAGAAGGAGAAGGATGCCTCTTCGGGCTTCCAGCTGGCACGGTAGATGTCCTGGTAGCTGCGCCAACGAGCGTCGTCGACGAAGCGGGTGGTTTCGGTCACGACCTTCCTGCCCTTGCGCGCGATCGTGGTGCGCAGTCGCCCCGGCCGTGCCGCGAAGTAATCCTCGAAAGTGCGCCCGTCGACATCGAGCCAGTGATTGGTGTCGTCCTGCTCGCACGAGACCGACCATCCCGCGACACACAGTGCTTCGCACAGCGGTTCGACGACGCCGCTTTCGACCGGGAGGCGATCGAGCGTCAGGCGAGAGAATCGGCGCCTTAGATCTCGGGCCAGTGGCGCGATGAGCTCGGCGAGCGCATCCGGTCCGCTGGCCAGCGGCCGGGCCGTGAAGCTGTAGAAATTCGCCAGCGATCGCGAGGACCTGCCGGTGCGAGCAAGCGGCCAGACCAGGGCCCGCTCGCCGTCTACGGCGAGCGCGACGATCGGATCGATGCCGCATTCGCGCTGCAACAGCGCCCACCATTCGGGCCGATCGAACGGCGCGTGCGCCTGCGCCAGAGCGAGGGTGGCGCGCGGATCGGCTTGCAGTTTGCCGATATCGTCGAAATACTCGATTGCGACAGTCATCGCCGGTTCGAAAGGCCCCCTCAACTGCGACCCTTACCGCCATCGCGTCCGCTCGACCACCTCGCATTGATGGGCCAGCCCGACGCGCCGGCCCTGCGGCTGCGCGATCGCGTGCTGAGCTATGCCGAGCTCGAGGGCAACGTCGCGCGGCTCGCGGCGTGGCTGGCGCGGCGTGTCGAGAAGGGAGCGCGGGTGGCGAGCTGGGCGGCGAAAGGCCGGCTGACCTGCGTGATGCCGCTTGCGGCGGCGCGGGCCGGGCTCGTCCATGTGCCCATCAACCCGCTGCTCAAGCGCAGCCAGGTCGCGCACATCCTGGCCGATAGCGGGGCCGAATTGCTGGTCGGCAATCACGGTCGGCTGGTGACCCTCGAACCGGGCGATTTCGCGGGGGAGATCGTCGACGAACGGGTCGCGCTCGAGGAGGCCGACGCGCTGTCGGATGGATTGGAACCGGGCGAAGGCGCGCCGCACGACCTGGCCGCGTTGCTTTACACCAGCGGATCGACCGGGCGGCCCAAGGGCGTGATGCTCAGCCATGCCAATTTGTGGCTGGGGGCCGAAAGCGTGGCGCAATACCTCGCGCTCGAAGGGTCGGACCGGGTGCTGGGCGTGATGCCGCTGAGCTTCGATTACGGCCAGAACCAGTTGCTGTCGGCCTGGTATGCGGGGGCCAGCGTTGTGCCGCTCGATTACCTGTTCCCGCGCGACCTGATGAAGGCCGTGGAGGAGCACCGCATCACCACGCTCGGCGGAATGCCGCCGCTATGGCACCAGTTGCTGACCCTCGATTGGCCGGACGACGCCAAGGCATCGTTGCGCCGGCTCACCAATACCGGGGGCGCGATGGGCGAAGCGCTGGTGCGGCGGCTGTGTGACCAATTCCCGGACGCCGCACTGTTTTCGATGTACGGCCTGACCGAGGCCTTTCGCGCGGCCTATCTCGATCCGGCGCTGGTCGATGCGAAACCCACTTCGGTGGGCCGGGCAGTCCCGCATGCCGAACTGTTCGTGGTCGATCCTGCGGGCGAGCCGGTTGCAGCGGACGTGGAGGGCGAGTTGGTGCAATGCGGACCGCTGGTTGCACAAGGCTATTGGCAGGCGCCGGAGAAGACCGCCGAGCGCTTTCGACCGGCGCCGCGCGCATCGCAATATGGCGGGACCGCGGTATGGTCAGGGGACCGGATGCGCCGCGATGCCGACGGCGACCTGCATTTCGTCGCACGCGACGACGCGATGATCAAATCCTCGGGCAACAGGATCAGCCCGCAGGAAATCGAGGAGGCGGCGATGGGAAGCGGATTGGTACGTCAGGCGATCGCTTTCGGACTGCCCGACAAGGCACTCGGCCACCGCATCGCGCTGGTCGTTTCCGCCGATGTCGAACGAGCCGAAGAACTATCCGATATCCTGCGGAAAGAATTGCCGACTTTCATGCAGCCCCATGTCATAAAATGGCGCGATAGCCTGCCACATACGCCCAATGGGAAGCTCGACCGCAAGCGGGTCCTGGCGGAGTTGGCGTCATGAAGCCGCTCGGGCCGGTCCCCGCCGGATTTGCGGCTGTCGACGGCGAATTGGCGCTTGGCGGCGTCAAGATATCGGAGTGGCTGGCCGAGGCCGGTGACACGCCGATTTTCCTCTATTCGGGCGATATGATCGCCAAGCGGATCGAAGCTTTGCGAACCGCTCTGCCTGACAGGATCGAGCTAAATTATGCCGTAAAGGCAAACCCTTGGCCGCCTCTTCTCGAATTCATCGAACCGCTGGTCGATGGGTTCGATATCGCTTCGGCAGGCGAATGGCTGCTGCTCGACGAGGCCGGGATTGCCGCGCGCCGCACCAGTTTTGCCGGACCGGGAAAGCGCGACGAGGAATTGCGTACGGCAATCGAGGCCGGGGTCACGCTCAATTGCGAAAGCGCGGGCGAGGCCGACCGCGCGCTGGCGATCGGAGAACGCCTCGGGCGCGCGCCGCGCTTGGCGATCCGCGTCAATCCCGATTTCGAGCTGCGCGGCTCGGGGATGAAGATGTCGGGCGGGGCGAAGGTCTTCGGGGTCGATGCGGACAAGGCGGCGGGGCTGGCGCGGCGCGTTGTCGATGCCGGGGTCGACTGGCAGGGGTTTCACATCTTCGCCGGGAGCCAGTCGCTCGACGCCGACGCGATTTCCGAAGCACAGCGCAATACGATCGATCTCGCGCGTCGGCTGGCGAACGAGGCCGGGATCACGCTGCCCAAGCTCAATCTCGGCGGCGGATTCGGCATCCCGTATTTCGCGGGGGACGAGCCGCTCGATCTGTACGCGGTGGGCGAGAAGCTGCACGAGATCGCCGCGGCGGACGTGCTTCCGGGCACGCGGTTGGTACTCGAGCTCGGACGTTACCTCGTCGGGCAGGCCGGGGTGTACCTGACGCGGGTCGTCGACCGGAAGGAAAGCCAGGGCGAGACCTTCCTCATCATCGATGGCGGGCTCCATCACCAGCTCGCCGCGAGCGGCAATTTCGGCGCGGTGGTCAAGCGCAACTATCCGATCGCCGTGGCGCACCGGGTCGACGCCGAGCCTGAGGAAGTGGTCAATATCTGCGGCTGCCTCTGCACACCGCTCGACCGGCTGGCGACGCAGGCGCATCTCCCGCGGGCCGAGGTCGGCGATCCGATCGCGATCTTCTGCGCAGGGGCTTACGGAGCCACCGCCAGCCCGATGCACTTTCTCGGGCATGGCCCCGCGCGCGAAATGCTCGTATAAGCGTCCCGAAACGGGACTGGATCGCAGAATCACAGGGAATCCAAGCGTTAGGCCACCCAAGGCTAACGCTATGTTCACCATTTTCCGCGATAGCCCACATACAGAAAACCCGGCCTGCGGCCCGTTCGCTCTCGGCGTGCGTGCGGCAAGGTATCGGAAAACAAGGTGTAAGCGATGACGATCCGAACCCGAGTAGCCGCGCTGTTCGCACTCTTGCTTGCCCCGCTCGCGCTCGGCGCGTGCAGCGGGACTTCGGGCGCTCCCGAGCTGCCGCCAGCGCGTTTCGTCGCCTTGCAGGAGGGGCCGGGCGAGGAATATGTCATCGGCCCGCTCGACGAGCTGACGATTTTCGTCTGGCGCAACGAGGAGCTCGGCGCGAAGGTCCAGGTCCGTCCGGACGGGCGCATCACGACCCCGCTCATCCAGGACATGCCTGCGGTCGGCAAGACCCCGACCATGCTGGCCGAGGACATCAAGCTGGCGCTGTCCCAATATATCGACGAGCCGCTGGTTTCGGTTATCGTCAACAAGTTCGCCGGCACCTTCAGCCAGCAGATCCGCATCGTCGGCGCGACCGAGAAACCCGCCTCGATCCCCTATCGCGCGAACATGACCGTGCTCGACGCGATGATCGCGGTCGGCGGCCTGTCCGAATATGCCAGCGGCAACAAGGCCAAGCTTATCCGCTTCGACAAGACCGCCGGCACCCAGCGCGAATATTCGCTGCGCCTGTCGGACCTGCTCAAGGACGGCGACAGCAGCGCCAACGTGCTGCTGATGCCGGGCGACGTCATCATCATCCCCGAAAGCGCGTTCTGAGGGCGCCCCGGGTGAACGGCCAGGAACCATGAACGGCATGTCCTCCATCTACGACGAGTTGCGCGCGGCTGCGTTCACCGTCTGGCGCCGCAAGTGGCTCGCGCTCGCGGTGGCGTGGGGCACGTGCACGCTCGGCTGGATCCTCGTCGCGCTGGTCCCCAACAGTTACGAATCGCGCAGCCGCATCCTCGTCCAGCTCGAAGACCCGCTCGCGCAGCAGGTCGGGATCGGGGTCCAGGACCGCCGCCGCGAAATCGATCGCGTGCGCCAGACGCTGACCGGTGCGCTCAATCTCGAGAAGGTGGTGCGTTCAACCCGGCTCGGGGACGACGTGAACAGTGCGCGCGAGATGGAAAGCGCCGTCCTCGCCCTGTCGAACAACATCGAGGTATCGAGCGAGCAGGACAATTTGTTCGTCATCACGGGGCAAAGTGGCGACAGCAGCCTCTCCGATTCCGAAAACGCATTGCTGGCGCAGGATATCGTCCAGAAGATGATCGATATCTTCCGCGAGGAAAACCTCGCCGGTGGCCGCGGCGAACTGACCGAGACGCTGGCCTTCATGGACCAGCAGCTGGAAGAGCGCTCGAAAGAGCTCGAAGCGGCAGAACAGCGCCGTCTCGCGTTCGAATCCTCCAACCCCGAGTTCGCGCTCGGCGGCGGTGCCCTCGTCCAGCGGCTCGAAGCGGCGCGGTCGCAATTGCGTGCGGTCGAAGCCGATCTCGCTGCGGCGCAGAGCGCGCTCAGCGCGATTAACGCACAGCTCGCCTCGACGCCGCGCCGGATCGTTGGCGGCGGGGCGGACAATTCGATCGCCGGTTCGGTCGCCCGGGCCAAGGCCGATCTCGCCGCGATGCGGGCCCGGGGTCTGACCGACAATCATCCCGACGTGATCGCCCAGAAGAACCAGATCGCGAGCATGGAAGCGCAGGCGCGGGCCGCCGGCGGTGGGGGCGCCCAGGGCCAGCTCAACCCGGCCTATTCGACGCTCGAATCGCTTCGCGCCGACCGGCAGGCCAGCGTGCTCGCATTGCAGACGCGCAAGGCCGGGCTGCAGGCCGAAGTCGCTGACCTCTCGTCCAAGCAGTTCAGCAACCCGCAGCTCGCCGCGGAGGCGCAACGCATCGGGCGCGATTACGATGTGCTCAAGGACCAGTACGACAAGCTCCTGCGCGACCGCGAGGAACTGCGCCTGCGCGGGCAGGTCGAGACCGAGCGCAGCGCGGTGAAATTCCAGGTCATCGACCCGCCGACGACGCCCGTTTCGCCCGCCGCGCCCAATCGTCCGCTGCTGTTGATCGGCGTCTTGATTGCCGGGATCGGTGCCGGGATCGCAGCAGCCTTCGTGATCGGCCAGCTTCGCTCGACTTTCGCCACCACCGCGCAGCTCGAGAAATCGCTCGGCCTGCCGGTGCTCGGGGCGATCACCCATACCTGGACGCAGTCGGGCCGCGCGTTGCGCGCCAAGCGGCTCAAGCTCTTCTACGCCGGCAGCGGTGCGCTCGCCGGGGTCTGCGTGCTGCTGCTTGCGGCCGAGTTCATCCAGCGTGGCATGGTGGCGTGAGGGAGAAGGACGACATGAACGACCAGACCCCCATTCGCCAGGGCGAGGCGCGCGACGAGAAGCCGCGCGACAAGGCACAGCCCTCGCTGCTCGAGCGCGCTTCGGCGCGGTTCGGTTTCGACGGCTTCGCCTCGCCCAAATTGCCCGATATCCCGGTGCCCGACAAGCGGCGGCACCCCGCACGACCGGCCGCCGCACCGGCCGCCGCACCGGCCGCCTCTGCTTCCGACGAAGCGCCTGCAACCAAGGACGATGCGCCGCGCAACGAGCGCGCGCCGATCGGACCGCCGCTGGTCTTCTCGGGCAAGCCGCAAGCGCTCGATCGCGACCTGCTCCACGAAACCGGGATGATCGTGCCTGACGGTTCGGTCAGCGCGCTGCTCGAGGAATTCCGGATCGTGAAGCGCGAGCTGTTCGCGAAATCGACGATGTTGCGCGGCAGCGACGATCCCAGGCTTCGCAACAAGGCCAACCGGGTGCTCATTTCCTCCCCGCTGCCGGGTGAGGGCAAGACCTATTGCGCGACCAATCTCGCGCTCGCCATTGCGGCCGAGAAGGAAAGCGAAGTGCTTCTCGTCGATGCCGATTTCGCCAAGCCCTCGGTGCTTTCGACCCTCGGCCTCGAGGGTGGGCCCGGCTTGATGGACGCGCTGGTCGATCGCGACATGAATATCGCCGACTGCGTCATTCCGACCGACCTGCCGGGGCTCAACGTGCTTCCCGCCGGGCGCAGCACTGGATCGGACACCGAATACCTGACCACGCGCCACGCGCGCGAAACGATCGAAAGCCTGGGCCGTGGTGCGGCGCAAAGGATCGTGATTTTCGACAGCCCACCCGCTTTGGCGGCTTCGCCTGCGGCCGAGCTCGCCAAGCTGGTCGGACAGACGCTGGTGGTGTGCCGGGCCGATACGACCGGTCGCAGCGCCCTTGAAGACACCGTTTCGCTGCTGTCGGGCTGCAAGGATATCGAATTGTTGCTGAACGCCGTCCAGTTCAGCCCTTCGGGCCGTCGTTTCGGTTCCTACTACGGATACGAGGTGTGACCATGCGTATCGTACCCCTGCTTTCGGGCGCCGTAGCACTGGCCGCGATCACCGCGACGCCGCTTCAGGCGCAAGCGATCGGCGCGGAAAGTGTGGTCGACGAGGACACCGGCACCGACGATGATATCTCCGCCTCCACGCGGCGCGGACCGCGTTATTCGATCACGCCCTATATCGAGGCCCAGCAGGTCGCGCTGTTCCAGATCCGTCCCGGCGACGACGTCGCGACCTATTCGGTGCTCGCCGCCGGAGTCGACATGACCGCCGCGGCCCGCCGCGTGCAGGGCGGGCTGTCGCTGCGCTACGAGCGCCGCATCCAGTGGGACGACGACATCGGCGATAGCGACACGGTGAGCGGGATCGGTCGCGTGGCCGTCGCGGTCGTGCCCGATACGCTCCAGATCGAGGCCGGCGGCCTCGCCACCCGCACGCGGACGGACGGTGCCGCCTTTCCCGGACAGCTCGATATCGGCGACAGCGTCAGCCAGGTCTATTCGGTCTATGCCGGTCCCAGCGTCCAGACCCGGGTCGGCGACGTGACCGCGCAGGCTTCCTATCGCGCGGGCCACAGCAAGGTCGAAGCGCCGAACGCGATCGTTTCGGCGACCACCGGCGACCGCGTCGACCTGTTCGACGAGAGCACCACCCACCAGGCGACCGCGCGGGTCGCGTCGGCTCCCGGCGGGGTCCTCCCCGTGGGCGTCGGCGTCGGCGGCTCCTATTACCGCGAGGACGTCTCCAATCTCGACCAGCGGGTCGAGGACATCCGGCTGCGCGCCGACGTAACGCTCCCGGTTTCGCCCACGCTCGCCTTCGTCGCTGGGGTCGGATACGAGGATGTCGAGGTCTCCGGACGCGACGCCTTGCGCGATGCTGCCGGCGATCCCGTGATCGGGCCCGACGGGCGTTTCGTCACCGATCCCGCTTCGCCGCGCATCCTCGCCTACGATGTCGAGGGCGTGATCTACGATGCAGGGGTCCTCTGGCGCCCGAGCCGACGGACCGCGCTGCAGGCGACGATCGGCAAGAAATACGGCACGCTCAGCTTGACCGGCAGCTTCAGCTGGCAGCCGACCTCGCGCACCTCGCTCAATGTCGGGGTCTACGACACGGTCACCGGCTTCGGCGGCAGCCTCGTCAATTCGCTCGCCTCGCTGCCGACCGATTTCGGGGTGATCCGCAACCCGGTCACCGGCGAACTGTCGGGCTGCGTGATCGGTACCGAGGGCGGCAATTGCGTGAGCGGGGCCTTCGGCAATTTGCGCGCCGCGGCCTATCGCGCGCGGGGCGTATCGGCCGGTTACAATGTCGATCTCGGCACCGCTCAGGCCGGGATCGCCGCGGGCTACGAGCGGCGCGAGCTGATCGGATCGCAGGGAACGGTGTTCGCCGACCTCGATGGCCTGATCGACGAGACCTATTTCACCACTGCCTATCTCGGCGGCAAGATCGATCGCCGGTCGGGCTATTCCACCAACGCCTATCTCTCGCTGTTCGATGCGGCAGATCAGGCCGGTGGTGGCCTGAATGGTGCAATCGGCGCACAGGCAGCCTATTATCGCGAGCTGATCGACAACCTTTCCGCCACGGCGGCGGTCGGGATCGACGGCGTCGAGCTGGAAGACGCGGTCGATGTCTGGACCGCCTCGGCACGGCTCGGCCTGCGTTATTCGTTCTGATCCAGGGGCATTGAAGCATGTACGAAGAATATTACGGCCTCAAAGCGCGCCCCTTCGCGCTCGCGCCCGATCCCGATTTCTACTTCGAGAGCGTGACGCACAAGAAGGCGCTGTCCTATCTCGGCTACGGGCTGTCGCAGGGCGAGGGCTTCGTTGTCGTCACCGGCGAAATCGGGTCGGGCAAGTCGACGCTGGTCGCGCACTTGATGAAGAAGATCGACCCGGCGCGGCTGACCGCGGCGCAGATCGTCACCACCTCGCTCGAGGACAAGGACCTGCTGTCAGTGGTCGCCAATGCCTTCGGGATCGACCTGCCGAGCGGGGACAAGCCGCGTGCGCTGGGCGCGATCGAGGCGTTCCTGCATGACGAGGCGCGTGAAGGCCGCCGCTGCCTGCTGATCGTTGACGAGGCGCAGAACCTTTCGATCGGCGCGCTCGAGGAATTGCGCATGCTGTCGAACTTCCAGCTCGGCGCGCATCCGCTGCTGCAGACGCTGCTGCTCGGCCAGCCCGAGTTTCGGCAGAAGATCGAGGCCCAGAGCCTCGAGCAATTGCGCCAGCGCGTGATCGCCTCGCACCACCTGACGCCGATGGGCGAGGACGAGGTCGAGGAATACGTGCTCCACCGCCTGCGGGTGGTCGGCTGGGAAGGGCGGCCCGAAATCACCGACGATGTCTTCCCCGCGCTCTACCAGGCGAGCGAGGGCGTTCCGCGCCGGATCAACCAGATCTGCCAGCGCCTGCTGCTCGCCGCGTCGGTCGAGGAAACCGACACGATCGACCTCGACATGTTCGATCGCGTGCTCGACGAGATGGAGAGCGAAGGCCATTCGGCGGTCGAGGATCACGCCGAACGCCAGGAAAAGCCCGTCCATGCCCCGACCAAGGTCGAAAAGGCCGCTGCGGCCGAAGCCTCTTCTGTGCGAGGGGCGAACACGCAGGACGTGCTGCACCAGCTGGCCGAACGGCTCGCCTCGCTGACCGCGGCACCGGCGGAAAACGGGGCGGGTCGCGACCACGAGGCGCGCGAGGCGATCGCGCGGATCGAGGCAAAACTGGAGCAGCTCGGCGCGGAAGCCGATCCCGACGCCGCGCGCGCCATCGCCACGCTCGAAGCGCGCTGTGCGGCACTCGAGGAAGCGAATGACCGCCTGTCCGAGCGCCTGACCGAGCAGGAGCAGACGCTCCGCCATACGCTCACCATGCTGATCGAATGGATCGAAGGCGGTGAAGATTCGCGCAAGATCGCCTGATCGCGATATAGGCTGAGCCATGGACACGCCGCGCCACTCTCCGACCGGGCCGACCAACGGACTTTCCGTCGACGTCGAGGAGTGGTTTCAGGTCGGCGCGTTCGAGAACGTGATCGATCGCGGCGACTGGGGCGAAATCGGCGACCGGGTCGAACGCAATGTCGACGCGATCCTCGAAATGTTCGACGAGGCCGAGGTCAAGGCGACCTTCTTCACGCTGGGCTGGGTCGCTAAGCGGCATCCGGCCGTCATGCGCCGGATCGCCGAACACGGCCACGAGATCGCCAGCCACGGCTGGGATCATGCGCGCGTTTTCACGCTGACCAAGGAAGAATTCGCCGAGGACCTGAAACGGACCAAGGCCGTGCTCGAGGACGCGACCGGGTTTGCGGTGACCGGCTACCGCGCGCCAAGCTTCTCGATCGATGCGCGCACCCCGTGGGCCTACATGGTGCTGGCCGAACAGGGCTACGCCTACAGTTCCTCGGTCGCGCCGGTGGTGCACGATCACTATGGCTGGCGCGAGGCCCCGCGCTTCGCCTTCCGCCCGCTGGCCTATTCGAACCTCGTCGAGATCCCCGTCACGACCGCCGAATTCGCCGGGCGACGCCTCGCCGCGGGTGGCGGCGGCTTCTTTCGAGTGCTGCCCTATGCCTTTTCGCGCTGGGCGATCCGCCAGGTCAACCGGCGCGAGAACCGCCCCGCGGTCTTCTACTTCCACCCGTGGGAAATCGATCCGGGCCAGCCGCGGCTCGAGGGCGCACCGCTCAAATCGAAGCTGCGCCACTACACCAATCTCGACAAGATGGGCGACAAGCTGCGCCAGCTGGTGCGCGAATTTCACTGGGGACGGATGGACGTGCTCGCCGCGCGCGAGGCCGGGCGCGCGACCGACCTGGCGGCGTGACCATGCCGTTCGCCGCCGATAGCTGCGCGCTCCGGATCGCCGATCCGGACGATGCGGCCGCCGCGCGTTTCGTGGCCGATCATCCTGCCGCACAGCTGTTCCACCGCCCTGCCTGGTCGCGGGCGGTCGAGGCCGCGACCGGACACCGCGCCGAGGTGCTGGTGGCCGAAGATGCACAGGGCGTCGCGGGGGTCGTGCCGTTCAACATTATCCACTCGCCGGTCTTCGGACGCATGATCGCCGCCTCTGGCTTCGGGGTCGGGGGCGGTGTGCTGCTGCGCGCGGACGCGCGCCCGGCGCCGTTCTTCGCCGCGCTCGAGGAGCTGGCGCTTCGCGAAAACTGCCCGACGGTCGAATTGCGCGGCGGTGCCATGCCGCAAACGCGCGCCGGCTGGTCGATCCGCACCGACAGCCATGCCAATTTCGCACGCGACCTCGCCGCCGACGAAGAGGCCGAACTGCTCGCCATCCCGCGCAAGCAGCGCGCCGAAATCCGCAAGGGATTGAAGCAGGACTTCGCGATCGAGATCGGCAGCGGACGGCGCGAGCGCGATGCGCATTACGCGGTCTATGCGACCAGCGTCCGCAATCTCGGTACGCCGGTCTTCCCGCGCGCGCTCTTCGAAGAGATGCTCGACCGCTTCGGCGACGATGCCGATATCCTCACCGTCCGGCACCAGGACGAGCCGGTCGCCAGCGTGCTGAGCTTCTACCATCGCGGCACGGTCATGCCCTATTGGGGGGGCGGGACCTGGGCAGCCCGGAACCTGCGTGCCAACGAACGAATGTATTTCGAGCTGATGCGGCATGCCCGGAGCCGCGGCTGTACACGCTTCGATTTCGGTCGCTCGAAGACCGGCAGCGGGCCCTTCGCGTTCAAGAAGAACTGGGGGTTTGAGCCCGAACCGCTGTCCTACGCCAGCTGGACCGCGCCGGGTGCCGAACGCCGCGATGCCGATCCGACGAGCGAGAAGCACGGGCTCGCGATCCGGTTGTGGCGGAAGCTACCGCTCCCCGTGGCGAACCGGATCGGTCCGTGGATCGCCACCGGGCTGGCCTGACGCGATGGGTGACATCCTCTTCCTCGCGCATCGGATCCCGTTTCCGCCGAACCGCGGTGACAAGATTCGCTCGCACCATGTCCTGAAGGCGCTGGCCAAGCTCGCGCCGGTCCATGTCGGTTGCCTCGCCGAGAACGCCGCCGACCGGGCGCAGGAGCAGGAGCTGGCAGCGGTCGCCGAAAGTCATTGCCTCGCCGACCGGAAGGGGGCGCTGCCCCTCGACGGGTTCAGGGCGCTTGCGACCGGACGCCCGGTGAGCGAGGCGACCTTCGGGTCACGCAAGCTCCGGCGCTGGGTCCAACGCACGCTCGCCACGCGGCAGGTCGACGCGATCTACGTATTCTCGGGCCAGATGACCCAATACCTGCCCGATCGCTTCGAAGGGCGGCTGGTGGTCGATTTCGTCGACGTCGATAGTGCCAAGTTCGAAGCCTATGCCCAGGATGGCGGCGCGATGGCACCGATCTGGCGGCGAGAGGCAGAAAAGCTGCGGGCGCTCGAAGCGGAATTCGCCGCCCGCGCCGATCACGCATTGCTCGTGACCGAGGAAGAGGCCGCACTGTTCCGCGAGCGCCTGCCCGAGGGGTGCGACGCCGATATCCGCGTGCTTCGCAACGGGATCGACACGGTGCTGTTCGATCCGGCGCGGGTGAAGGTGAACCCGCTGGTCGGGAAGGAGATTCCGCGGCTGATCTTTACCGGCCAGATGGATTATCCGCCCAACGTCGCCGCCGCGGAACGCCTGGCGAAGCGCATCCATCCGCTACTGCGCGAAGAGGTATCGGTCCACATCGTCGGCCGCGATCCAACACCGGAAGTCCGCGCTCTCAAAAGCGAGCATGTCTGCGTATGGGGTGCGGTTGCCGATATCCGGGATTATCTGTGGGGGGCGGATATTGCCGTCATCCCGCTCGAAGTTGCGCGCGGGGTACAGAACAAGGTGCTCGAGGCGATGGCGATGGGACTGCCCTGTGTCCTAAGCGAGGGTGCAGCTACGGGAATACCCGCGCAAGACGGGCGCGATTTCGCGATCGCCCGCAGCGACGAGGAATTCGCCGCGACGATCGATCGTTTGGCGGTCGACCTGCCGCGCGGCCGGGAGATGGGCAGTAACGCGCGTCGCTGGGTGGTCGAGCACGCGAGCTGGGAATCGGCGCTGGCGGCGCTTCCCGGATTGATGGGCAGGGAGGCACCGGCATGAGCGAGCTCGCCGCCCGCCGCCGCGCCATCTGGGATAGCCTGCCCGCTACATGGCGTGGCCCCGCCGCGCGGCTCGTGGCGAGCTGGCTCGCGCTGATCGTCCTGTTCATGCCCGATTGGGCCGACATGGCCGACCAGTGGTGGAACGCCTCGACCTACAACCACATCCTGTTCGTGCCGCTCATCTCGGCCTGGCTGGTGAGCCTGCGTTGGCCGCAATTGCGTCAGCTGGAACCGCATGCTTGGTGGCCTGGCCTGGTCCTCGTCGGCGGCGCGGCGCTCGTCTGGCTTCTGGGCGCGTTTTCGGGCTTCAACCTCTTCCGCCATTTCGGCGCCGTGGCCTTGCTGCCGGCGAGCGCCGTCGCGCTGCTCGGGCCGCGCGTGACGCTCGGCCTGCTGTTCCCGCTGGCCTACCTCATGTTCCTCGTTCCGTTCGGCGACGAACTGGTGCCCGCGCTGCAGATGATCACCGCCGAAATCTCGATCGGCCTCGTCCATGCGAGCGGCGTGCCCGCGATCATCGACGGGGTATTCATCGAAACCCCGGTCGGGGTGTTCGAGGTCGCCGAGGCGTGCTCGGGGGTCAAGTTCCTCGTCGCGATGGTCGCCTTCGCCACCTTCGTCGCGAACCTGTTCTTCCGGAGCTGGTGGCGCCGCGCGGGCTTCATGGCCTTTGCCGTGGTGGTGCCGATCGTCGCAAACGGGATCCGCGCCTGGGGCACGATCTATATCGCGCAGTCGCAAGGCGTCGAGTTCGCCGCCGGGTTCGATCACATCGTCTATGGCTGGGTGTTCTTCGCGCTGGTGCTGGTGCTGGTGCTCGCGCTGTCGTGGAAGTTCTTCGATCGCGAGGCCGACGACCCGATGATCGATGCCGAGGCGATCGCAGCACGCGATCTCGGACCACTCTCGCGCGGGCAGGCGCGACCTCTGCGCCTGCTGCTGGCGACGGGTGCAATCGTCCTTGCGGTGCAGCTCTGGGCCGGTGCCGCCAATGCGATGGAAGCGTCGGTACCCGAACGGATCGATCTCCCCGCGGTCGAGGGGTGGGAGCAGATCGACTACGCGCCCGCGCTGGCGTGGGAGCCGAAGGCCGCGGGGGCGCAGCATCGCCTGCTCGGCCGCTATCGCGACGGGCAAGGCCGGACGCTCGACGTGTTCGTCGCGCTCTATGCCGCGCAGCGCGAAGGTGCCGAGCCCGGCGCCTTCGGGCAGGGCGCGCTCGATCCTGCGTCCGACTGGGCGTTCAACGGTGCGGGCGCCCCGATCGCCGACGCCAAGAGCGAGATGTTGCTCGGCGCGGGAAGACAGGGCCGCGCTGCCGCGACCTTCTACCGGGTCGGCGACCGGCTGACCGGCAGCCGCGCCGCGCTCAAGCTCGCCGCGATGCGCGATCGCCTGCTGCTCGATCCGCGCCCGGTAACGATGCTGGTGCTGTCGCCCGAGACCCGCGCCCCTGACGAGGCGGCGGCCATTATCGCCGATTTCCGCGAAGCGACCGGTCCGCTCGGGACATGGCTGGACCGCTTGACGGCGGGCGGCTAGGCGAACGCCCATGTGCGGGATCGCGGGGATTTTTCATCATGGCACGCCCAAGCCGGTCGATCCCGCGCGGGTCGAGCGGATGTGCGATGCCCTGGAGCATCGCGGTCCCGATGGCTCGGGGGTGTGGACCGCGCCCGGGGTCGGGCTCGGCCATCGCCGGCTGTCGATCATCGACCTCGAAGGATCGCCGCAGCCGATGCCCTCGGCCGACGGTCGCGCGATGCTCACCTTCAACGGCGAAATCTACAACTACCGGGCGCTGCGGCGCGAATTGCAGCAACAGGGCGCGCGCTTCCGCACCGATGGCGACAGCGAGGTCATCCTCGCCGCCTGGCAGCGCTGGGGCCCCGATTGCCTGCAGCGGTTGCACGGCATGTTCGCCTTCGCGATCTACGACCTCGACCAGCGGCAAATCTTCCTCGCGCGCGACCGGTTGGGGGTGAAACCGCTCTACATCGCCGACCTGCCCGACGGTAGCATCGCCTTCGCATCCGAGATGAAGGCGCTGCTCGCGCATCCCTTGCTCCCGCGCGAAGTCGATCCGCTGGCGGTCGAGGACTATCTCGCCTGGGGCTTCGTGCCCGAGCACCGCTCGATCCTGAAGCACGTCCGCAAGCTGCTGCCGGGACACTTCCTGCTGGCCGGTCACGACGCAGCGCTGCCCGCGCAGCGCAAATGGTGGGACGTCAGTTTCGCGGAGAAGGCGCGCGGGAAGAGCGACGACCTCGAGGCCGAGCTGCTCCACCTGATGCGCGAGGCGGTAGGGAGCCGGATGGTGGCGGACGTGCCGCTAGGCGCGTTCCTCTCGGGCGGGGTGGACAGCTCCTCTGTCGTCGCGCTGATGTCAGAAGCGAGCGCTGCGCCGGCGACGACCTGTTCGATCGGCTTCGATGTCGCCGCGCTCGACGAGAGCGCACATGCCCGCAAGGTCGCCGAACTGTTCGGAACCGATCACCACGCGCGGACGGTCTCGCCAGACGACTGGTCGGCGGTCGATCGCCTCGCGGGGATTTACGACGAGCCGTTCGCCGATGCTTCGGCATTGCCGACGCTCGCGGTCTCGACGCTTGCGCGGGAGCACGTGAAGGTGGCGCTCTCGGGTGACGGCGCGGACGAAGCATTTGCGGGCTATCGACGGCACAAGTTCCACGCGGCCGAGGAACGGGTCCGAGCAATATTGCCGGGGAGCCTGCGCGAGCCGCTCTTCGGCACCCTCGGGAATCTCTATCCCAGGGCCGACTGGCTGCCCCAGAAGCTGCGCGCCAAATCGACCCTGCAGTCGCTCGCCGGCGATGGCGCGGCGGCCTATGCCCGGGCGGTCGGGGTCACGCCGCCGGCGGTGCGCGCCTCGCTCTTTACCGAGGACTTCGACCGCGCGCGCGGCGATTACCGCGCCGAAACCGTAGTCGAGGAGATGATGCGCAATGCGCCCGCTCGAACCGGGCTCGATGCCGCGCAATATGCCGATCTCAAGTTCTTCCTGCCGGGCGACATCCTGACCAAGGTCGATCGCGCGAGCATGGCGGCCGGGCTCGAGGCGCGCGAACCCTTGCTAGACCATCGCCTTGTGGAATTCGGCGCGCGCCTGCCGCAACGGCACCGTTTGCGTCGAGGCGAGGGCAAGTGGCTGGTCAAGAAAACGATGCAGCGCTACCTGCCCGACGACATCCTCTACCGACGCAAGCAGGGCTTCGTGACACCGATCGCGCACTGGCTGCGGGGCCCCCTGGCGCAGGAGGCGCGCAAGATTGCGCGCGGGTCGTGGCTTTCGCGCACCGCTTGGTTTCAGGAGAAACCGCTTTCACGCCTCGTCGAACAACATATTGCGGGTCGCGCCGATAATTCGCGCGTTCTGTGGCAGATGTTGATGCTCGAAAAAGCCCTGTCGCGGATCGATCCGCGCTAATTTTCCGAAAGTAATTGCCTGATTTTGGCACACTTCCAAAGTCTTGGTTAATTTTTCCTTGCCATGACGACTCCGTAAAGAATAGCCTTGGGGCATCTAAGTCGGGATCGCAGCGTGTATCGGCGGTCTTGTCCAGCGGGCCAGGCAGATCGGAGATCGCCATGGATGGAATGGGGAACGACATGCGCGAAACCAAGCCGGTCTTTGCGAACGCCAAGCCGAATGGTGCCGATGCGCTGATCGAACGGGCGAACCGGCGTCTTGCCGTGCCCGAAGCGCTGACGTCGCTCGACGAGCTCGACGTTCTCTACGATGACAAGATCGCTGCGCTGTGGACCTTCATGCGTCCCACCGGGCGGCCCAGCTTCACCCCGCCGATGCTCGGCGATTTCGAGCGCTGGCAGGACCTGATCGGCCGGAATTTCGGGCCGGAGAAGCTGCCACTGCGCTATTTGCTGCTCGGCAGTCGTGCGCCCGGCGTGTTCTGCTTCGGCGGCGACCTCGAGCTTTTCGCCCAGCTGATCCGGCGCGGCGATCGGGACGGCCTGCGCCATTACGGTTATCGCTGCGTGCGCATCCTCGAACGCAATATCCGCGCGCTCGACCTGCCGCTGATCACGATCGGACTAGTCCAGGGGCAGGCGCTCGGCGGCGGGTTCGAGGCGCTGCTCAGCTTCGATTTCATCATCGCCGAACGCAGCGCGACCTTCGGCCTGCCGGAGATTATGTTCGGCCTGTTCCCCGGCATGGGCGCGCACGCCATCCTCACGCGCAAACTGGGCTCGGCGATGGCCGACCGCCTGATCCTCTCGAACGAGACGTGGAACGCCGAGCAGATGTACGATCTCGGCATCGTCGACGTGCTGGTCGAGGACGGGCAGGGCGTCGAGGCGGCCCGCGAGTTCATGGTCAAGTCCGAGCGCCGCCATCCCGGCCTGGTCGCGGCCAAGAAAGCGACGCGCATTTCGGCCCCGACCCCACTGGCGGAGCTCTGCCAGATCGTCGACCTGTGGGCCGATGCCGCGCTCGATCTCTCGCCGAGCGATCTCAAGCTGATGCAGCGGCTCGCCTCGGCCCAGTCGCGGCTGGCCGACAGGTCGCGCGCCGCCTGACCGGCAAGCCCTCAGCGGGCGTCGACCATCACCACTTCGGCGTCGCCGAGCGCCTCGACCGTGATCGTGTCTTCACCCGTCACGGCAACACCATCGCGCGGTTGCGCCTCGACGCCGTTGACCCGGATCCGGCCAGTCGGCGCGACGAGGTATTGATGGCGCGAACCGTCGGTGCGCCATTCGGCCGACTGTCCCGCTTTGAGCGTTGCCGCGACAACCTTGGCATCGGTGCGGATCGGTAGCGCGCCGTCTTCATCGGGCGTGCCGCTGGCGAGGATTTCGAAACCGCCCTCGCGGCCTGCCTTCGGGAATTCGCGCTGGCCCCAGCCGGGCGCTTCGCCGGTGCGGGTCGGCATGATCCAGATCTGGAACAACGTCGTCGCCTCGTCCTCGAGATTGTACTCGGCATGGGTGATGCCGGTGCCGGCGCTCATCACCTGCACGTCTCCCGCGGCGGTGCGGCCCTGGTTGCCGAGCGAATCCTTGTGCGAGATCGCCCCGGTCCGCACGAAAGTGACGATTTCCATGTCGCGATGCGGGTGCGGGGGGAAGCCCGAACGCGCCGCGATCGTATCGTCGTTCCACACGCGAATCGCGCCCCAGCCCATGCGCTCGGGGTCGTGGTAATTGGCGAAGGAGAAGTGATGGCGGGCATCGAGCCAGCCATGGTCGGCGTGGCCCAGACTATCGAACGGACGGATATCGATCATCGGTTTTTCCTGCATCGGCGAGGTGTTTACGCCGGAATTATCGATAATGTAGTGGCCCGGCTTCGGACCGCAAGAGGGTTTCAGTCTTCGCCGTGGCCGAGAGCCATGTAGTCGGCGCTCTGCATCTCCTTCAGGCGGCTCACGGTGCGGTCGAATTCGAACGCGCCGTCGCCGGAGACGTAAAGGGCTTCTGGCTCGGCATCGGCGGTGACGAACAGCTTGACTCGAAGCTCGTAGAGCGCGTCGACCAGCTTGGTGAAGCGGATCGCCTCGTTGCGCATCTCGGGGCCCATTTGCGGGATCCCGACAACGATCACGCTGTGGAATTCGCGCGCGATCGCCAGATAGTCCGACGCGCCGCGATTTTCGCCACACAGCCGCTTGAAGCTGAACACGGCGACACCCTTCAGCGCCTTGGGGACGTGCAGGGTGCGACCGCCACCCAGCTCGAGCTCGCAGGACGGGACATGCGCGGCATCTTCGGGTTTGTAGTCGGTGAGGCGGAAGAAGGCTTCGCGGACCTGCGCGGTCGCCGCATCGCCCAGCGGGGTGTGCCAGGCTGCGATGCTGCCCAGCCGGTCGAGCCGGTAGTCGGTCGGACCGTTCAGCGGCAACACGTCGAGCCGTTCCAGCACGAGGTCGATGAAGGGCAGGAACAGCGAGCGATTGAGGCCGTCCTTGTAGAGATCGCGCGGTGGGCGGTTGCTGGTCGTGACCACCGTTACGCCTTCATCGACCATCAGAGCGGTGAACAGGCGCGCCATGATCGCAGCGTCGGCGGTGTTGTTGACCACCATTTCGTCGAATGCGAGGCAGCGGACATCGGCCGCGATCCGCTTCGCGACGCGCCCCACAGGGCCTTGGGCCTGCTGTTCGCGCTCCTCGCGGATCATCGCGTCGACTTCCAGCATGAAGGCATGGAAGTGGACTCGCCGCTTCTGCTCGATCCCGAGCGTGGCTACGAACAGGTCCATCAGCATAGACTTCCCGCGACCGACCCCGCCCCACATATACACGCCGCGCGGGGCCTGCGGCGCGCGACCGAGCAGCCTGCCGAAGAAGCCGCCTTCGCCGCCCCTTTCGAGTGCGCGCTGGAGCGCTTCGAGCCGTTCGGCGGCGGCACGCTGGTCCGCATCGGGCTGCAATTCGCCGCGCGCGACGAGCGCCTCGTACTCGGCGAGCATTCCGCTCATGCCTGCGATTTCAGCTTGCGGACGATCCCCGAGTAGCTCGCGACGACGTCGTCGTCCTGCAGCGCGGTCCCGCGCACGAACAGCATGCTGCCGGTCTCGCGCACGATCTCGCTGACCGCATCGAGCGGGCGTTGGGGATCGCCGGCCCCGACGAATTGGGTCGAGAGTTCGACCGTCACTGCGAACCCGTCATGCCCGCTTCCGAGGACGTGCATCGTCGCGAACAGCGCAATGTCGATCAGGCCGAGCGTGGTCGCGCCGTGGATGTTGTCGCCCAGGTTCGTGTGGTGGCGCTGTGGGAACATCCGCAACCGGCACTGCTCGTCCTCGCGCCGGACCCACATCGGGCCGAGCACGGCGGTATTGTAGCGGGTAGTGTCCTCGAGGTTCCAGCTATGCCAGCCGGGCTCGCCGGTCTCGCTTTCCGGGAGAGCGCGGTAATCGATGAACGACGGCGGTGAATCGCTCACTTACGCGGTGCGCTCCACCTCGAGCTTCTTGATCTCGGCGATCGCCTTGGCCGGGCTGAGGCCCTTGGGACAGACATTCGCGCAATTCATGATCGTGTGGCAGCGATAGAGCTTGAACGGGTCTTCGAGCTCGGCCAGCCGCTCGCCGGTCATCTCGTCGCGGCTGTCGGCGATCCAGCGATAGGCCTGAAGCAGGATCGCGGGACCGAGGAACTTGTCCGAATTCCACCAGTAGGACGGGCACGCGGTCGAGCAGCAGGCGCACAGGATGCATTCGTAGAGGCCATCGAGCTGTTCACGCTGTTCGGGCGATTGCAGCCGCTCCTTGCCATTGGGCGTTGGGCTGACGGTCTGCAGCCACGGGCGGATCGAGGCGTATTGCGCGTAGAAATACGTGAAATCGGGGACCAGGTCCTTGACCACTTCCATGTGCGGCAGCGGGGTGATGCGAATCTCGCCCTTCAGATCCTCGATCGCGGTGGTGCAGGCGAGGCCGTTCTTGCCGTTCAAGTTCATCGAGCACGACCCGCAAATGCCCTCGCGGCACGAGCGGCGGAAGGTCAGCGTCGGATCGATGTCGTTCTTGATCTTGAACAGCGCGTCGAGGACCATCGGCCCGCAATCGTCGAGATCGATCTCGAACGTGTCGTAACGCGGGTTCTCGCCGCTGTCGGGATCGTAGCGATATATCTTGAACGATTGCACACGCTTTGCGCCCTCGGCCTTGTAGGTCTTGCCGTCCTTGCGGATCTTCGAGTTCTTCGGGAGCGTGAAAGTAGCCATGATCTATCCGGAATCCTTGCGGGTGCGGCCCTATCTAGCGCCTGTGGCCAGCGCGGCAAGGGGGAGGGCGGAGAGATACGCGCAGGGGAGATACGGACCGCTTGGACCACACTCGGGGGGACAATTTATCTCACCGATCAACGCCATCGATTTTCCCGAAGCCAAGCGGATAGAAACCGGGGCCCATGCGTCAGAGATACGACACCGGACGGTTGGAGGACAGCGATAGATGACGGCAATGGTTTTCGGTGGAAATGGCGGGATCGGCGCGGCGCTGGTCGAGGCGCTGGCAGCGCGCGGCGAGGCGGTCCATGCCTTTTCGCGCACCCCAATGCCCGGACTCGAAACCGTGGTCCCGCATGTCGGCGATCCGTTCGACGAGGACTGGCTGGCAGGCGAACTCGCGCGGGTCGGCGAGGCAACGCTGGTCATCGTGGCGAGCGGGGTTCTGACCCTGCCCGGCGGCACCGGTCCCGAAAAGAGCTATCGCGCGCTCGACGCGGCGGCGATGGGCGAGGTGCTGCGGATCAACACCGTGCTGCCCGCGCTGATCGCCAAGCACGCGCTTCCGTTGCTACCGCGCAAGGCGCGCGGCGTGTTCGCGGCGATTTCCGCCAAGGTCGGGTCGATCGCCGACAACGGTCTCGGCGGATGGCATTCCTACCGCGCGAGCAAGGCCGCGCTCAACATGCTGGTCAAGAATTTCGGGATCGAGCTCGCCCGCACGCACAAGCAGGCGGCGGTCGTCGCGCTGCATCCGGGCACGGTCGACACCGCGCTCAGCGAACCGTTCCAGCAGGGCCTGCCCGAGGGCCAGGTGCGGCCTCCGCAAGAGGCGGCGCGCGACCTGCTGGCGGTAATCGACGCGGTGACGCCGCAGGACAGTGGATCGCTGATCGCCTTCGACGGCGAGCGTTTGCCTTACTAGCGGGGAGGGCGCGCCTCGCGACGCGCCCTCCCAGCCGGATCACTCCCCGAAAGTGCGCTGCCACCAGCCGCGGCGCGGCTTGGCGGGCTTGTCTTCCACCGTCGCTGCGGCGCTTTCGGTTTCGCGCGCTTCGGCCACCGGGGCGGCGGGTTTCTTCGCGGTCGGCTCGGCATCGGCCTTCTTGGCCGCAGGCTTCCTGCGCGCGCGCTTGGGCTTTTCCTCGGCCTTGGCGTCCTCGGCCGGGGCATCTTCGGTATCGGCCTTCGTCTTGCGCGGAGCGCGCTTCGCCTTCGGCTTCTCCTCGGGCGCGGGAGCGACCTCGGCGTCGTCGGCCTTCTTGCGACGGGTGCGCTTGGGCTTCTCCTCGGGCTTGGCGTCTTCGGCCGCTTCCTCGCCGCCCTTGTCGGACTTCTTGGCCGCGGGCTTGCGACGCGTGCGCTTCCGCTTGTCTTCCTTGGCCGCGGCTTCTGCGGCGACGGGTTCGTCCTCGGGACCGGCCACGACCGCGATATCGTCGTCGAGCTGCTCGCTCACCTGCTCGAGGTTCTCGGCGTCTTCACCCGTCGGCGTATCCTTCTTGCGACCACGTCCGCGACCGCCCCGACGCCCACGCCGACGGCGCTTCTTCGGACGACCTTCGCCGTCTTCATCGTCGTCGCTCCCGCGTTCGCCGGAATTGTCGTCTTCGACGTCGTCGCCGTCATCCTGTGTCTTGTCTGGCTTGCCGCCGCGCTGCTTGTTGCGGCCGCGACCGCCACGGCTGCGCGACTTCTTCTTCGGACGATCGTCTTCCTCGTCCTCGTCTTCGAAATCGTCTTCGATGATGTCGTCTTCGGGCTCGTCATCTTCGACGATCGGCTCGAATTTCGGTCGTGAGGCTGGCTTGGGGCCCGCGCTTTCGACCCGCATCTTGGCGCCTTCGTCCTCGCCCTCGGGCACGACATGGACGGTGACGCCATAGCGTTCTTCGATTTCGGCCAGGTCGCCGCGCTTGTCGTTGAGCAGGTAGATCGTGGCTTCCTGGCTCGCATAGAGCTTGATCACCGTGCCCTTGCCCTTGGCCGCCTCGTCCTCGATCAGGCGCAGCGCGCTGAGTGCCGAGCTTGAGGCGGTGCGGACGAGGCCGGTGCCGTCGCAATGCGGGCATTCGCGGGTGGTCGCCTCGAGCACGCCGGTGCGCAGGCGCTGGCGGCTCATCTCCATCAGGCCGAAGCCGGAAATGCGGCCGACCTGGATCCGCGCGCGATCGTTCTTGAGCGCGTCCTTCATCGCACGTTCGACCTTCCGGACATTGGAATTGTAATCCATGTCGATGAAGTCGATCACGACCAGCCCGGCCATGTCGCGCAGGCGCAGCTGGCGGGCGATTTCCTTGGCCGCCTCGAGGTTGGTGTGGAGTGCGGTCGCCTCGATCCCGTGCTCCTTGGTCGAACGGCCCGAGTTGATGTCGATCGAGACCAGCGCCTCGGTCGGATTGATGATCAGATAGCCGCCCGACTTGAGCTGGACCTGCGGGTCGTACATCGCGCGCAGCTGGTCTTCGGCGCCGTAGCGCTGGAACAGCGGGACCGGGTCCGAATAGGCTTTCACCCGGCGCGCATGGCTCGGCATCAGCAGCTTCATGAAGGCCTTGGCCGATTTGTAGCCTTCCTCGCCCTCGACCAGCACTTCCTCGATCTCGCGATTGTAGACGTCGCGGATCGCGCGCTTGATCAAATCGCTGTCCGAATGGATCAGCGCGGGCGCGGCCGAGCCCAACGTCTTCTCGCGGATCTCGTCCCACAACCGGGCGAGATAATCGAAGTCGCGCTTGATCTCGGTCTTGGTGCGCGACAGCCCGGCAGTGCGGACGATCAGGCCCATCGTCTTGGGCAGGCTGAGGTCGCCGACGACCTTTTTCAGCCGCTTGCGGTCGCCCGCATTGTTGATCTTGCGCGAAATGCCGCCGCCGCTGCTGCTGTTGGGCATCAGCACGGTGTAACGGCCCGCGAGGCTGAGATAGGTGGTCAGCGCGGCACCCTTGTTGCCGCGTTCTTCCTTCACGACCTGGACGAGCAGGACCTGGCGGCGCTGGATGACGTCCTGGATCTTGTAGCGGCGACGCAGCGCGCGGCGACGTTCGCGGACTTCGTCGACTTCCTTGGCGCGGGCACGGCCCTGGCGGCGACCCTTGCCGGTCTTGCCACCCTTGCCGCGACCGCCCTTGCGACCGCGGGACCTGCGACCGTTCGAGGAATCGTCATCCTCGTCGGAATCGTCGTCCTCGTCTTCATCGTCGTCGTGGTCTTCGACTGCTTCGCCTTCCTCGAGGGTGGCGACCTTGTCCTTTTCGCTGCCGTCGATTTCCTCGAGGCCATCTTCGGCGATTTCCTCGACCAGGCTTTCGCCGGTCTCGTCGTCGGCGTCGTATTCGTCGCCCGGCATTTCGCCGCGCTCTTCCTCTTCGGCGCGCAGGCGGGCTTCTTCTTCGGCCGCCTCCTGTTCCTCGGCGATCAGCGCGGCACGATCCTCGGCCGGGATCTGATAATAATCGGGGTGGATTTCGCTGAAGGCGAGGAAGCCGTGGCGATTGCCGCCGAAATCGACGAACGCGGCCTGAAGGCTCGGTTCGACCCGCGTCACCTTCGCGAGGTAGATATTTCCCTTGATCTGCTTGTGATCGGAGGATTCGAAATCGAACTCCTCGATCCGGTTGCCTTTAAGTACCGCGACCCGCGTTTCTTCCGGGTGGCGCGCATCGATTAGCATACGCGTGGGCATTGAATATTCTCCGTGCACCCGACGGCGGCGCACCTTGCTGGGCAAGGGGCAGGGCGGGCGGGTGCAATGTCATGAGGGCCGGCATCGCATGGCGGGCATGTGCCGCCGCGTGGTGCCGGACGTTCGGATAAAAGCCGCGGAAGGATCCGGCGGCGGTGTGCGTGTCTGCGAGGCGGGACGTGCCGAACGCCGCAAGGGCTGCAAGGCCCTGCGCGCTGTTTCCGGTCATCGTTCCTGAAGTCACCTGCATCAACCTGTTGCGGCGGACGGTACGATCTCCCGTGCGGGAAATGCGCGACCGGTGCCGAGTATTCTGTGTCGGCGGGGATTTCCCCCGGTGTCAGCAGGACTAGCAGCGCGTTGTCCGTGCCACAAGCATTGTTCATAGCGGCGCGCGCGGAATTTGCGCGGCTCCGCCAAGCCGCTAAGGCTGGGCGCACCATGACGCGCCGGGTCCTCCTCGCTCTCATCATCGCGATCCCGCTCGGCCTGCTGGCGGGCGTGGCGGCGCTCGTAATGCGCGGCAGTGCGGGCGTGCGCACGGCCGAGCCCGCGGGCGAATACGTCGTGCGCCTGCAATTGCCAGATGCGGGCGGCGAAATCGGGCTCCCGCCGGTGCAGGGGCCGCAGGATTCCTCGCGCCCGCTGGTGGTGATCGACGCCGGTCACGGGGCAGGCGATCCAGGAGCGGTGGGCAACGACCTGCGCGAGAAGGACGTAACGCTGGCGATCGCGCTCGCGGTCCGCGACCGGTTGCTGGCCGAAGGCGGGATCCGCGTTGCCATGACCCGCGACGACGACAGTTTCCTCGTGCTCGAGGAGCGCGCCAATATCGCGCGGCGACTTGGCGCCGACCTGTTCGTCTCGATCCATGCCGACGCCGCCGAAAACGACGCTGCCACCGGGGCGACCGCCTATCTGTTGTCCGAGGAAGGATCTTCGGCGCAGGCCGAGGCGTTCGCCGAGCGCGAGAACCGCAGCGTGACGGTCAATGGCGTGCAATTGTCCGAGCAGGAGGATTCGATCAACGCGATCCTCGTCGACCTGTCGCAGCGCGAAACCGAGGCCCGTAGTCGCGAACTCGCCGAGCTGATCGTGCGCGAAGCGGGTGACGTGCCGTTGCGCGGGAGGCCGGTCCAGTCGGCCAATTTTACCGTATTGCGCTCGCCCGACCTGCCCTCGCTCCTGTTTGAAGCCGGGTACATCTCCAACGAAGCGGACGCCGCGCGTCTGGCGACGGGAGAGGGACAGCGCGCGATCGCCGATTTGCTCGCGCGCACGATCCGGATCTACTTCGCGCGCCAGGCCGCGCTTTGACCGCTCACGGTTCGGCGACATTCATTTGCGCTGCAGCGCCGCGGCGCTAAAGCGAGATCGCAATGGAAGAGACGCAGCCTTTCCTCGCCTATCTCAGATACCGCGCGACCCGCGACCCGGGCGTGCTGTGGCAGGGCTTTCGCGAACAATGGGCGACGAGCCGCCGGTTTCGCTGGTTGACCCGAATCGGGCTCGGCCTGCTGATCCTCGCGCTCGCCCTGTGGGTCGCGCTCATGCGCAACCTGCCCGATGCGAAGACGCTGGTGACCTATCAGCCGCAGCTGCCCACCATGGTCCGCGGGATCGATGGCGAGGTCGTCCACTCCTACGCTCGCGACCGGCGCGTACAGTTGCAGTTCGGCGATTTTCCCGAGCCGGTGATAAACGCTTTCCTCGCGGCCGAGGACGAGACGTTCTGGAGCCATGGCGGGGTCGACATTACCGGTACGCTCAACGCCGTGCTCGACTACGCGACCAAGGCGGGCTCGGGCCAGCGCGCGGTCGGGGGGTCGACGATCACCCAGCAGGTCGCCAAGAACATCCTCCTCGGCGACGAATATTCGGTGACGCGCAAATTGCGCGAGATGGTGCTCGCGCAGCGGATCGAGGAAGTTCTGACCAAGCAGGAAATCCTCGAACTTTATCTCAACGAGATTCCGCTCGGCCGCCGCAGCTTCGGGGTGCAGGCGGCGAGCCGCGCCTATTTCGGCAAGGACCTCGACGAACTCGAGCTACACGAGGCGGCATTCCTCGCGATTCTTCCCAAGGCGCCCGAACGCTATGGTCGCGCGCGCTATGAAGACCTCGCGCTGCAGCGGCGCGCGACCGTCCTCAACCGGATGGAGCGCAATGGCTGGGCGACGCGCGAAGAAATCGCCGCCGCCAAGGCCCAGCCGCTCGGCCTGGTGCGCGGGAGCACCAACATCCAGCGCGCCGATGCCGGTTACTATCTCGAGGAAGTCCGCCGCATCCTGATCGAGGAATACGGCGAACAGGCCGAGGACGGGCCCAACAGCGTCTATGCCGGCGGGCTGTGGGTTCGCACCGCGCTCGATCGCGAGGTCCAGGACGCCGCCCGCGATGCGCTGCGCCGTGGGCTGTTGCGTTATCACGGCGGGCGGGGCTTCGCCGGGCCGATCGCGACGCTCAATCCCGACAATGGCGATCTCGCCAGCCAGCTCGCTTCGTCGAATCTCGGGATCAATTACCAGGACTGGCGCGTCGGCGTCATCACCGAGGGCGGCAGCGCGCCGCGCATCGCCTTCACCAATGGCGACGAAGGTTCACTGTCGCGCGCGCCCTCCAGCCTCAAGCCGGGCGATGTCGTCGCCGCGACGAAGCAGGGCGAAACCAGTTTCCGCCTCGAATACGTCCCCGCGATCTCGGGCGGCTTGTTGGTCCAGCAGCCGCAGACGGGGCGCATCATCGCGATGCAGGGCGGGTTCGACGCGCGGCTCGGCTCGTTCAACCGCGCGACCCAGGCCGAACGCCAGCCGGGTTCCACGATCAAGCCGTTCGTCTACGCCACCGCGCTCGATCGCGGGATGACGCCCGCCAGCATGGTCGACGACAAGGCCTTCTGCGTCTGGCAGGGCGCGCAGCTGGGCGAGAAATGCTTCCGCAACTTCAGCCGTTCGGGTGGCGGCACGCACACGATGCGCTGGGGGCTCGAACAGTCGCGCAACCTGATGACCATCCACATCGCCGACGCGGTCGGCATGGAAAACGTCACCGGCACGTTCAAGCGAATGGGGATCGGCGATTACGACCCCTATTATTCCTTCGCGCTCGGCGCGGGCGAGACCACCGTGGCCCGCATGGTCAACGCCTATTCGGCGCTCGCCAATAACGGCGTCCAGTACGAAGCGAGCCCGATCGACTACGTTCAGGATCGTACCGGCAAGGTCATCTGGCGCGCGGACAAGCGCCGCTGTGACGGTTGCAACATGGCCGAATGGGACGGCAAGCCGATGCCGCGCTTCGCCCCGCGCGGGAAGCAGGTGATGGACCCGGGCACCGCGTTCCAGACCACCCACATGCTGCGCGGCGTGGTCCAGCGCGGCACCGCGCTGACGCTCGCGAGCCTCGATATCCCGCTGTTCGGCAAGACCGGGACCACCAACGGGCCGACCGACGTGTGGTTCGTAGGCGGATCGCAGCAACTCGTGGCCGGGGTCTATATCGGTTACGACAATCCGCGCGATCTGGGCGGATACGTCCAGGGCGGGACCTATGCCGCGCCGATCGTGCGGCAGCTGATCGAGGAAACCAAGGATCGCTGGGGCACCGAGCCGTTCGTCGCGCCGTCCGACATCCGCATGATCCGGATCGATCGCCTGTCGGGCAAGCGCGTCTTTGCCGGCACGCCGGGCGAGGACCGCCGCGCGCAGGTGATCTGGGAAGCCTTCAAGGCCGATACCGAGCCGCCGCGCCGCGCCGATGCCGACCTGTTCGACAGCCGCCGCCAGGCGATCATCGCCGCGGTCCGCGCGATCCGCAATCCCAGCCCGCGCCGCACTGCGCCTGCCGAGGAGCAGGTGATCGAGGAAGATTTCGCCGAGGAGCAGGGCGGGATTTATTGATAGGTGGGCACGAGACTTCAGCGCGCCCGCAACCTCAACTCACACCCGCAGATCCGCGATGGTATCGCACTGGTCTTCGTCCTCGGTGCTGAAACCGCGACGCAACCATTGCATGCGCTGGGCGCTGGTCCCGTGGGTGAAGGCTTCGGGGTTCACCCCGCGGCCCGACCGCTCCATGATCGCATCGTCGCCGATCGAGGCGGCGGCGTTCATGCCTTCCTCAAGGTCGCCTTCCTCGATCGCGCCGCGGTTCTTCGCTGCCCACACGCCGGCATAGCAATCGGCCTGCAATTCCATCCGCACCTGCAAATCGTTCGCCCGCCGCGGATCCTGCTGCTGGGCGCTGCGAATCTGGCTCGCGAGGCCGGTGAGGTTCTGGATGTGGTGGCCGTATTCGTGCGCCATCACGTAGAGCCGCGCGAAATCGCCCTGTTCGCCCGACATCTGCGCGAGCTGGTCGTAGAAACTGGTGTCGATGTAGATGCCGAGGTCCGCCGGGCAGTAGAACGGACCAACCGCGCTGCTCGCCGCGCCGCAGCCGGAACGTACGCCGCCCGAATAGAAGGTCAGCGAGGGTTGCCGGAATTCGATACCGGCCTCGCGGAACTCGGGAGCCCAGGTCTCATTGAGCGATTGCAGCGCGCTGCACGCCTCGCGCGAATAGGTATTCTGGCTGCACAATTCCTCTTCGCTTACATCCGATTGGCTGCTCCCGGTGGATTCCTGCACCGAGCCGATCGTCGAGAGCGTCGTCATCGGGTCGAGCCCGAAGAAGACCGCGCCCAGAATCGCGATCACGATCGCGCCGCAGCCGAGCTTGCCGCCCGCGCCGCCGCCGCCTCCGCGCACGTCGATCTTGCTGGTGTCGAACGGGTTGAGCCGCATGATTTTCTCCCCTGCATCCGGCCCTTGTTGTGGACAGCGCGCGCGCCAAGCGCGATGGACCGTTTCGACTCACAACAGCCAAGGGACGATAATGTTTCTCGAAGGACGACGCGCACTCATCACCGGATCGACATCCGGCATCGGCCTCGCCGTGGCCCGCGCCCTGCGGGCCGAGGGGGCGCAGATCGTGCTCAATGGCTTTGGCGATGAAGGCGAGATCGCAAGACTCGTCGACGAGCTCGATGCCGTCCATTCGGGCGCCGACCTGACCGATCCCGACGCGATCGCGGCGATGATGGAGGAGCACGGCCCGGTCGATATCCTCGTCAACAATGCCGGAATGCAGCACGTCTCTCCGGTCGAGGAATTCCCGGTCGAGAAATGGGACAAGGTGATCGCGCTCAACCTGACCGCCTGTTTCCACACCATCCGGCTCGCCGTACCGCACATGAAGCAGCAGGGGTGGGGACGCATCATCAACACCGCGAGCGCGCATTCGAAGACCGCATCGCCGTTCAAGACCGCCTACAACGCCGCCAAGCACGGGCTCGACGGGCTGACCAAGACGGTCGCGCTCGAGCTCGCGCAGAGCGGCGTGACCGCCAATTGCATTTCGCCCGGCTATGTCTGGACGCCGCTCGTCGAAAACCAGATCCCCGACACGATGAAGGCCCGTAACCTCTCGCGCGACGAAGTGATCAACGACGTGCTGCTCGCCAAGCAGCCGACCAAGCGTTTCGTGCAGCCGGAGGAAGTGGGGGCGCTCGCCGCGTTCCTGTGCCGCGAGGAAGCGGGCAACGTCACCGGCGCGAACTGGAGTATCGATGGCGGCTGGACCGCCCAGTGAAGGGACTGACCACGATGAAGAAGCTTGCAATCCTTGCCCTGCCGCTGCTGGCGCTCGCGCAACCCGCCGTCGCGTTCCAGGCCGAACCCGCGCAGGAAACCACCATGCCGATCGACGCCGGCGCGGTGGACGTCCCCTCGCAGGCCGACACCGAGACGATCCTGCTCGATCACATCCGCATCCTCGCCAGCGACGACTACCTGGGCCGCAAGCCCGGCACCGAAGGCGGTCGTATGACAGTCGCCTACCAGGTCGAGAAGCTCAAGGAATACGGCTTCGAGCCGGGCTGGAACGGCAGCTTCGAACAGGAAGTACCGTTCACCGCGGCGATGGCGCCCAAGCTCACCGTGACCGCGGCGGGGACCGAGATCACGAGCAACGACCTGCTCGCGCTTCAGGGCAATACCGATTTCGCGGATGTCGAACTGGTGACCGTCGCCAGCGCCGACGATGTCGACGAAGGCGTCGACGGCAAGCTGCTCGTCTTCAACGATTTCTCGCTGGCGCGTTCGCTGGCGCAGACCGCCGTGGCCGAAGGCGCGCGCGGTGCGATCATTCTCGCGCCCGCGGCGATGGTCGAGCAGTTTCGTCCCGGCGCGACGCGCGAGCGTGTCAGCCTTAAGCAGGCCGGTGACGATGCCGGCGGTCCCAACTTCATCGTCGTCGGTCCGGAAGCCGCCGAGAAGCTGAAGACGGCGCTGGGCGGCGAGCTCAGCGGCAAGGTATCGGGTACCTACACCGCCACCGGTCGTGACTTCACCTCCTCCAACGTGATCGGCAAGCTGCCGGGCTCGCGGCCCGAGGCTGGCGCGATCGTGATGCTGGCGCATTGGGACCACACCGGCGAATGCGGCGCGCCCGACGACGAGGACCGGATCTGCAACGGCGCGGCGGACAATGCCTCGGGCATCGCCGCGATGCTCGAGACCGCGCGCCGGCTCGCGCAGGGCCCGCAGCTCGAACGCGACGTCTATATCCTCGGCACCACCGCCGAGGAGATGGGCCTGCTGGGCGCGCGCTATTTCGCTGAGAACCCGCCGGTCCCGCTCGCGCAGATCCATGCCGCGCTCAATATCGACATGATTTCGATCGCGCCCGAGGGCAAGCCGCTCACGGTGATCGGCTGGAAGCGGACCCCGCTCGACGCTTCGATCGAGGGTGTCGCAGCATCGCTCGGCCGCACGGTCGAAGTCGGCGAGGAATCGGACCTCTACGTCCGCCGCCAGGATGGCTGGGCACTCATGAACCGGGGCGTGCCCTCGGTGCTGGTCAGCAGTTCGTTCGGCGACAAGGACATCCTCGATGCCTTCATGTCGACCCGCTATCACCGCGCCAACGACGAAATCTGGGAAGGTTTCGAACTCGGCGGCGCGGCGGAGGACGTGCCGGTCTATGTCGCGCTGATGCGCCACTGGGCCACCGAAGCGCTCTATTCGAAGCCCGAGGGTTGGGCGTTCGAGGACGGCGCGGGCGAATAATCTCTCGAAGTTTTCCGGCTTCGCCCCTAGCGGCAGGTTCCCGGTGCGGTTACATGGGCCGCCACGAATCTGCCGCTAGAGGAATTACGCGTGGCCATTGAAATACCGCTCGGACTGACTTTCGACGACGTGCTGCTGCGCCCGGCGGAAAGCTCGGTGTTGCCGAGCCAGGCCGATACGCGCACCCGCCTGACCCGAGAAATCTCGCTCAACATCCCGGTCGTATCCTCCGCGATGGACACCGTGACCGAGGCCGACATGGCGATCGTCATGGCGCAATTGGGCGGTATCGGCGTGCTCCACCGCAACCTCACCAACGAGGAACAGGCCGCCGCGGTGCGCGCGGTCAAGCGCTATGAAAGCGGCATGGTGGTGAACCCGATCACGATCCTGCCCGACGCCCCGCTGGGCGAGGCACAGGCGCTGATGACGCAGCACAAGATCAGCGGTATCCCGGTGGTCGACAAGCGCGGCAAGCTCGTCGGCATCCTGACCAATCGCGACGTCCGCTTTGCCGACAATCCGCGCCAGCCGGTCCGCGAACTGATGACCAGCGAGAACCTCGCCACGGTCAAGGTCGGGGTCAGCCAGGAAGAGGCGCGCCGCCAGCTCCACCAGCGCAGGATCGAGAAGCTGCTCGTGGTCGACGAGGCCGAGCACTGCGTCGGGCTGATCACGGTCAAGGACATTGAGAAGGCGGTCACCTATCCCGACGCAACGAAGGATTCGAACGGCCGCCTGCGGGTCGCCGCCGCGACCACCGTCGGCGACAAGGGCTTCGAGCGCAGCGAAATGCTGATCGACGCCGAAGTCGACGTGATCGTGATCGACACCGCGCACGGCCACAACAAGGAGGTCTCGCGCGCGGTCGAGCGGGTCAAGAAGCTCTCCAATTCGGTCCAGATCATCGCCGGCAACGTCGCCACCGCCGAGGCTACCAAGGCGTTGATCGATGCCGGGGCGGACGCGGTCAAGGTTGGCATCGGCCCGGGCTCGATCTGCACCACCCGCGTGGTCGCGGGTGTCGGCGTGCCGCAGCTGACCGCGGTGATGGACAGCGCCGAAGCGGCGGCCGAGGCCAATGTGCCGGTGATCGCCGATGGCGGCCTCAGGACCAGCGGCGACGCGGCCAAGGCGCTGGCGGCGGGCGCATCGACCGTGATGGTCGGCTCGCTTCTCGCCGGGACCGCCGAGGCACCGGGCGAGACGTTCCTCTACCAGGGGCGTCGCTACAAGGCCTATCGCGGCATGGGCAGCGTCGGTGCGATGGCGCGCGGCAGCGCCGACCGCTATTTCCAGCAGGACGTCTCCGACGCGCTCAAGCTCGTCCCCGAGGGGATCGAGGGCCAGGTCCCCTACAAGGGCCCGGCGGGCGAAGTCGTCCACCAGCTGGTCGGCGGGGTGAAGGCGGCGATGGGCTATACCGGCTGCGGCACGATCCCCGAACTGCACGACAAGGCGCAGTTCGTCCGCATCACCAATGCCGGACTCGCCGAAAGCCACGTCCACGACGTCGCGATCACCCGCGAAGCCCCCAATTACCCGACGCGCTGAGCCATGAGGCCCGCCGCCCGGGTCCAGTCGGCGATCGAAATCCTCGACAATGTGATCGAGGCGGCTGCCACTGGCGGCCCGCCCGCCGATCGCATCCTGGCCGAGTGGTTTCGGGGCCACCGTTTCGCCGGATCGAAGGACCGCCGCGCGATCCGAGATCTCGTCTACGACGCGATCCGCGCCTGCGGACCGGTGCCCGAAAGCGGACGCGCGGCGATGCTGCGACTGGTCGAAAGCGGTTTGCTCCCGGAGGACCTGTTCGACGGTTCGGATTACGGCCCCGCGCCGATCGCCAAGGGCGAGGGCGCGGCGAAATGCGGGGTCGCGCCCGACTGGCTGGTCGCGCGGCTCGCAGCATCCGAAATCGCCGGACCCGAAGCCGATGCCCTGCTCGAACGCGCTCCGCTCGACCTGCGCGTCAATGCTCTCAAGGCCTCGCGCGCATCGATCCAGCTTCCCTTCGAAGCGGTCGAAACCGACGCGCCCCAGGGCCTGCGGCTCCCTCCGGGTTCGCCGATCGAGCAGGATGCGGCCTGGCGCGACGGGTTGGTCGAGGTCCAGGATACCGGCTCGCAGCTTGCCTGTATCGCCGCCGGCGTCGAGCAGGGCGAGACGGTGCTCGACCTGTGCGCCGGGGCTGGCGGCAAGAGCCTGCACCTTGCCGCGATCATGAAGAATGCCGGCCGCATCGTCGCCAGCGATATCGATCGCACGCGCCTGTCACGGCTCGCGCCTCGCGCCGAGCGGGCGGGGGCGACCATGATCGAGACCCGGCTGCTCGATCCGAAGAAGGAGCTCGAAGCGCTGTCCGACATCGCCGGCCAGGTCGACCACGTCTTCGTCGACGCGCCGTGCAGCGGCACCGGCACCTGGCGGCGCAAGCCCGAGGCGCGCTGGCGCCTGACCCCCGAACGGCTCGCCGCCTTTTCCGCCACGCAGGACATGCTGCTCGACCTCGCGGCAAGGCTGGTGCGCCCGGGCGGGAAGCTGCATTTCGTGACATGCTCGCTGCTCGACGAGGAGGGCGCCGATCGTGCTGCGGCCTTCCTTGCGCGCCATCAGGACTGGAGCGCCCAGCCGATCGACCTGCCTTCCGGGCGCGCGCGCGGCGTCGGGCGGCGGCTGACGCCCTATCACGATGGAACCGACGGCTTTTTCATCGCAGGTTTTGTTTCGCCGTGATAGCAAGCGGGCAAATGGACGAGCCGTCTCGCCTCACGCACACCCTTTGGGAGCAGATCATGCGCTTTACCCCCGCCGCCCTCGCGCTTTCGACCGCCTTCGCGCTGACCGCCAGCTCGCTGATCGCCGCGCAACGTGCCGAGCCCGATCCGCGCGCGCAGGCCTTCGTCGAGGATGGCCGCGCGGCGCTGGCCGCAGGCGAGATCGTACCGGCGGTCGATGCGTTCGAGGCGGCGCTGGCGATCCAGCCGGGCAATCTCGAAGCCTATCTCTCGCTAGCCGAGGCGATGCGCGCCAAGGGCCTGCCGGGCAAGGCGATCCGATATTACCGCGTGGTGCTCGACGCCGAGCCGCGCAATGTCACCGCGCTGGCGGGCGAAGGCATGGCGCTGGCCGAGAAGGGGGCCTTCGACCGCGCCCGCGACAGCCTTGCCCGCGCCGAGGCGATCTGCGGCAATTGCGCCGCGGCGGTGCAGCTGTCGGCGCTGATCGTCGAACGCGAGAGCGCGCCGCAGATGGCTTCGGTCCCGGTCGACGAGCGCACCAGCGAGAATTGAGTTGAAGCGCCGCTCTGCAATTGTTTCGCTTGCGGTGGCGCCATTTGCGTTGTCCGCGAACCCCGCAGCAGCGTGCATGACCAATGGTCCGCAACCTGGAATCAGTGGTGGGCGGATCGGCCTCGTTCGCCGCATGTTTCAAGCCTGGTGGCGGCGTGACGAAGCCGCTTTTCTCTCGGACTACGGACCGCCCGCTGAATTCCGGAGTTTCGATCCTTCCCAGGGTAAGGAAATCCGTTTTTCACGAGATGTCTCACACGGAAAGGCGCTATTCGGTCAATTGTTTTTAGATCCGGAGATCAGGCGAGAATTCGTTTCTATCACTCTGGTCGACAACGATATTTTCGTTGCGATCAACGAGGAAAGCCAACCGGGCGTAATATCAAGCTGCGGCCTAGTCCGCACGCGCCACCTGTTTCTCGTCCGTTTTCTCAGGCCGCAGGGGAGCGCGGTCGGGAACCCGCTGGAAATCGAGTATCTCGGCGGGAAGGAAGGGAACGTTTACAACGAGGTCATGCACGTCACCTGAGACCAGCCGCAAATGATAGTGATGCCGAACGCAGTATAGGTCTTTCTCAGATGTCGCGAAATTCCTCGACCACGGTGCGATAGACGGGCTTCTTGAACGGGATGATCAGCTCGGGCAGCGAGGCCCGCTCGACCCAGCGCCATTCGGAAAATTCGGGATGCGAATGCGCCTCGAGGTCGATGTCCTCGTCGGTGCCGAGGAAGCGCGCGCAGTACCATGTCTGGCGCTGGCCCCGATACTTGCCACCCCATAGCTTGCCGTGAAGTTCGGGCGGGAGGTCGTAGAACAGCTCGTTTTCGGTCTCGGCGACGAACTCGACATGCTCGCGCCGGACGCCGGTTTCCTCGTGCAGTTCGCGATAGGCGGCCTCGCGCAGGTCCTCGCCCTCGTCGACGCCGCCCTGCGGCATCTGCCACCAGTCGCCCTCCTTGGTGTCGATCCGCTTGCCGACGAAGGCCTGGCCGTGGCCGTTGATGAGCATCACGCCCACGCAGGGGCGATACTGCGTCGCGTCCTTGTTGGCGGTGCTCATGCGACGTGTCCGTGGCGGCGCAGCAGCAGGTGCATCGCGTCGAGCAGCGCGCCGACGTCGTTCTGCGCGCTGGGCATCGCCTTTCGAAGCGTGGCGAAGCCGTGGATGTTGCCTTGCGCCTCAAGATAGGTCGTATCGACCCCGCGTTCGATCAGGTGCTGGGCGTATTCGCGCCCCGAATCGCGCAGCGGATCGAGCCCGGCGGTGATCACAACGGTGGGCGGCACGTTTTCCGCCTCCTCGAGCAGCGGGAACATGCGGTGGCTGAGCGGATCGCCGCGATACTGGTCGCTGAACCATTTCATTGCCGCGCCGGTGAGGAGGAATCCTTCGGCGAAATCGCGGAAGCTCGCCGTCTGCGAGATATCGCCCGCGATCGGGTAGATCGGCGCCTGCAGCACCACCGGCACCTCGGCCGGCTCGACGCCGAGTGCATGGGTGGTGACGATGGTGAGGTTGCCGCCCGCGCTGTCGCCGGTGATGACCAGCCCGGTGAATTCCCGGCCCAGTTCCTCCGGAGAAGTCGCGATCCAGCGCGCCGCCGCCTCGCAATCGTCGGGCGCGGCGGGGAAGGGATGCTCGGGCGCGAGGCGATAGTCGACCGACATCACCGGCAGGTCGAGCGTGGCGCAGATCTCGGTGCAGAGCGAGTGATAGACTTCGAGATCGCCGATCACGTGGCCGCCGCCGTGGAGGAACACCACCACCGGGCCGGGCGCGCGCTCTTCCTGCGTATCGTAGAAGCGCAGCGGGATCTCGCCTTCGGGGCCGGGGCAGGTGAGGTCGCGGATCACCGCGAGCGCGCGCGGCTCGGCCTCGGCGATCGCGCCCAGCGCGCGCATCCCCGCGCGCCCTTGCTCGACCGGCAGTTCCTCGACCCCCGGTCGGCCCATCTGTTCGAGCATGGCGAGGAAGCCGGCGACGTCGTCGCGTACGTAGTGTTCGGTATCGGTCACGCAAATTCTCCTGTCGAGGCTTTCAACCGCTCGCTTAACGCGGTGTTCCGGAGGAGGAAAGCAGGGTTGTCCGCGCCGCCAGTCGGGAGCATAGGGGCTGGCCAACCAACGGGACATTCATGGCCACCGCAGTACACAATTCCGACGCTCCCGCAGCTCCCGACGCCATCGTCGTCCGCTTTGCCGGCGACTCCGGCGACGGGATGCAATTGACCGGCGGGCAGTTCACGCTCTCGACCGCGCTGGCGGGCAACGACCTCGCGACCTTCCCCGATTTCCCGGCGGAAATCCGCGCGCCGCAGGGCACGCTGTTCGGCGTCTCGGCGTTCCAGATCAATTTCGGCAGCCGCGAGATCAATACCGCGGGGGACGCGCCCGACGTGCTGGTGGCGATGAACCCGGCCGCGCTGAAGGTGAACCTGAAGTCATTGAAGCCCGGCGGTCTGATTATCGCCGACACCGGCGCCTTCACCAAGCGCAACCTCCAGAAGGCCGAATACGAGACCAATCCGCTCGAAGACGGCAGCCTGGCCAAATACGACCTGCTGGCCTTCGACATCTCGGCGCGCACGATCGAGGCGGTCGCGCCGTTCGGCCTCGGCAACAAGGATGCGCTGCGCTCGAAGAACATGTGGACCCTCGGCCTCGCGCTGTGGATGTTCGACCGCGACCGCAAGCCGATCCACGACTGGCTCAAGCAGAAGTTCGCCAGGAAGCCCGAGATCGCCGACGCCAATATCGCGGCGCTCGATGCGGGCCACGCCTATGGCGAGACCGCCGAGATCGCCGGTCCGCTCAAGCAGGTCGAACTGCCGCCGGTGCCGAGCGAACCGGGCCTCTATCGCACGGTGACGGGCGCGGAGGCGATCAGCCTCGGTCTCGTCGCAGGCGTGCAGCTGGCCGAACTGCCGATGTTCTTCGGCGGCTATCCGATCACGCCCGCCTCCGCGATCCTCCATCACCTCGCGCGGCTGAAGGAATTCGGCGTCACGACCTTTCAGGCCGAAGACGAGATCGCCGCGATCTGCGCCGCCATCGGCGCGAGCTGGGCGGGGAGCCTCGGCGTCACCTCGTCCTCGGGCCCGGGCATCGCGCTCAAGACCGAGGCGATGGGCCTCGCGATCATGACCGAGCTGCCGCTGGTGGTGGTCAATTCGCAGCGCGGCGGGCCGTCGACCGGCCTGCCGACCAAGACCGAGCAGAGCGATCTCTACCAGGCGGTCTATGGCCGCAACGGCGATGCGCCGATGCCGGTGGTGGCCGCGCGCAGCCCGTCCGACGCGTTCGATTGCGCGATCGAGGCGGTGCGCATCGCGGTCAAGTACATGACCCCGGTGATGCTGCTGACCGACGGCTATATCGCCAATGCCGCCGAGCCGTGGAAAGTGCCGAACCCGGCCGACTACACGCCGTTCCCGGCCAAGTTCACCACCGAGAAGCAGGGCCCAAAAGAGGAGGGGGAACTGCTCCCCTACGCTCGCGACGAGCACGGCGCGCGGCCGTGGATCAAGCCCGGCACGCCCGGCCTGATGCACCGCATCGGCGGGATCGAGAAGGCCGAGGGCACCGGTCATATCGACTACGCACCCGACAACCACCAGCGGATGACCGATGCCCGCCGCGACAAGGTGCTCGGCGTCGACGTACCCGACCAGGACGTCTGCCTCGGCGAACCCGGCGGCAAGCTCGCGGTGGTGGGCTGGGGCAGCACCTTCGGCCCGATCCACCAGGCGGTGGGCCGCGCGCGCGCCAAGGGTTGCGACGTTTCGCAGATTCACGTCCGCCATATCTGGCCGCTCCCCGCCAATCTCGGCGAGCTGCTGCGCGGCTACGACCACGTGCTGGTGCCCGAGATGAACACCGGCCAGTTCAAGACCGTGCTGCGCGACCAGTACCTTATCGACGCGATTCCGCTCACCAAGACCAGCGGCCAGCCCTTCCAGATCGCCGAGCTCGAAGCGGCGATCGGCAAGTTCTTCGATGATATCGAGGGGAACGAAGGCGGCGAGGTCCCGGCCAACGATCAGCAACTTCCCAGCACGGAGGCTGACTGATGTCGCGGATTTCTCCTCCCGCGTTGTTGCTATTCGCGCTCTTGGTTCTCGCTGCTCCGTTCTACATGACCGGGCAGTGGGCTGCTTCGCTAGGTGAAGCTCAAAACAGTTCGGTTCTCGCGATGTCGATAGGGCTAGTCGTTGCCATGATAATGGGGATCCTGCTCCTACCTATCGTTCGTCGGATGTTCGCCGACGGCTATGGTAAAGAACAATCAGAAAAACGAATACGCTCGACGATTATCGCCCTTGTCGGATTGGGGTTGATGCCTTGGGTTGCCCCACTCCTAGGTGGATCGGACGATTACATCTGGAAGTTTTTTTCCGGAGTTTACGCAGGTGTGGGGCTGCACGTCCTCCTGCATGCCTATCTAATGGGAAAGTCAAAGCAAAATGAACGCCCCAGCTAATATCGAAACCACGCTTAAGGACTGGGTCACCGACCAGGAGGTCCGCTGGTGTCCGGGCTGCGGGGATTACGCGATCCTCAAGGCCGTGCAGCGCACGCTGCCCGAGCTCGGCTGCGATCCGGCGAAGACCGTGTTCATCTCCGGCATCGGCTGTTCGAGCCGCTTTCCCTATTACATGGAGACCTACGGCTTCCACACGATCCACGGCCGCGCGCCGGCGGTGGCGACCGGAGCCAAGCTCGCCAATCCTGAACTCGACATCTGGCTGGTGACCGGCGACGGCGACGGGCTGTCGATCGGCGGCAACCACCTGATGCACGTGCTGCGGCGCAACGTGAACATGCAGATCATGCTGTTCAACAACGAGATCTACGGGCTCACCAAGGGCCAGTATTCGCCCACCAGCCGCGAGGGCACGCGTAGCCCTTCGACTCCGCTGGGCAGCTACGACCACCCGGCGCGCCCCGCCGCCTTCGCGCTCGGATCGGGCGCGCGCTTCGTCGGCCGCGGGTTCGACGTATCGAAGCACCTTCCCGACGTCCTAAAGGCCGCCCACGCACACCAGGGCGCGGCCTTCATCGAGATCTTCCAGAACTGCATCGTCTACAACAAGGACGTGTTCGACGATTTCGCCGCCCCCAAGGGCGCCGAGGATCGCCAGCTCTGGCTCGAGGACGGCAAGCCGATGCTGTTCGCGGGCGACACGAAGGGCATCACGCTCAACCGCGAGACATTGAGCCTCGAAGTGGTTGACGTGACCGACGGTGACTGGGAAGCGGCGGGCGTGATCGTCCACGACGTCAAGAACCGCTCGATCGCGCACATGCTGGTCGAGATGCCGTTCGGCCCGTTCCCGATGGCTCTCGGCGTGCTCTACGACGATCCGCACCCGACCTTCGAGACCGCCGTGATCGAAGACCGCGCGCGCGCCAGCGAAGGCAAGCAGGCCGATCTCGCCAAGCTCCTCGGCTCGGGCCAGACCTGGACCGTCGACGGCACCGCGCAGGATCCGCAGTAGGCAGTTTCCGGCGGGGGCATGGATAACCTAACCCATAGCCTCGTCGGCGCGGTGATCGGACAGGCGGGGCTCAAGCGCAAGACCGGGCTCGCCATGCCCGCGCTCATCATCGGGGCGAACCTGCCCGATGTCGATGCGGCCTGCTTCCTGTGGCTCGAGGGCGCCGAGCATCTCGGCTTTCGGCGCGGGATCACGCATGGGCCCATCGCCTGGGTGCTGCTGCCGCTGGTGCTGGCGGGGCTGCTCTATGGCTGGGATCGCTGGCAGGCGCGGCGCGGCAAGCGGCCCGAGGGGCGGCTGCCGGTGCATTTCGGCTGGCTCTACGCGCTGTCCTTCATCGGCTGCCTTACCCACCCGGTGCTCGACTGGCTCAACGTCTACGGTATCCGCCTGCTCGAGCCGTTCTCGAGCCGCTGGTTCTACGGCGACGTGCTGTTCATCATCGACGTGTGGCTCTGGGCGATCCTCGGCATCGGCCTGTGGCTGTCGCTCCGGCGCGAGAAGCATGGTGGGGATTGGCGGAAGGCTGGCCAAGTCGCGATGGCCGCTGCAGTGGCCTATATCGGTACAAATGCGATAATCACTTGGCATGCTGAGAATGTTAGGGGAGCGAATTTCGATCAGGCGATTGCCTCGCCTGTTCCGCTCGCATTCTGGGAGCGCGAGTTGATCATTCCCAATAGCGGTGTCTTAGACGAGCGACCGCCGCTCATCCTTTCTCAAACCATCATCGACGGTGTCCTTGGTTCTACGGAGCAACCACCTGCGTTCGATGCTTCACAATGTGGCACAGCCAGCGTTCCCGCATCCGACAGCGAAGTGAGCGCCTTCCTCTTCTGGTCTCGAGTTCCGTTTCTGGAATGCGATGAGTCGGGCCGAATTGTTGTTCGCGATGCCCGGTACTATCACCCAAGTGCACGAGGTCGTTTTTCCGTTTTGCTAGCGAAATCTCAGTCGGAAAGGCTTATTCCGACGGATCCATCTTCCTGACAGTCTCGCTGTCCGCCGCCGCCTTGGCTGGGGCGTAGAACAGCGCCGCGGCGAGGAACGCCCAGCCTGCGCCGCCGAGCCAGCCCGCGGTGACGTCGCTGGGGAAGTGGACGCCGAGCATCACGCGGCTCCACGCAACCATCGCGCTCAGGACCATGGCGAAGCCGATCACCGTGTAGCGCACCGAGTGGCGGCGGCTGAGCGCGGCAAAGGCGATCGCCATGCCGATATAGACCACCGCCGCGCTGAAGCTGTGGCCGCTGGGGAAGCTCTCGCCGCCCGCCTCGGTCAGATGCGGCACGATCTGCGGGCGCTCGCGGCCCACCAGAAGCTTCATGCCGGTATTGGCGAGCCAGCCGCTTGCGACCGTCAGCGCATAGATCACCGCCTCACGGCGCAGCTTGAGGAACAGCAGCGCGACCACCGCCGCGATGGCGAACAAATTGCGCAGGAACACGCCGCCGAGCGCCGTGACGTCGCGTACGCTTTCGAACACCAGCTCGGGACCGCGCGGGCCCAGTTCCTCGCCGGTGCGGTAGGACATCAGGCCCCACTGGTCGAAGCCGCCGGTGAGCCCATTGGTGACGAGGTAGACCACCACCGCCCAGCCGGCCCAGCAGATCGCGGCGGCGATGATCGCCTTCTTCCGGTCGATCCCGAAGCCGCGTTCGGGCAGCCGGATGGTATCGGCAGGGACGGTGGGGTCGTGGGGCGTGACCTCGCCCTTCTTGTGTTCATCCATGCCCGTTGGAACCGCCAACGGGGTGATCCCGTTCCGACGCCATGAGTTCTCCCCAGATCGTCTGGCTGCGGCGCGACCTGCGCCTCGTCGACCAACCCGCCCTCCATGCCGCCGCCGAAATCGGCCCGGTGATCCCGGTCTACGTGCTCGACGACGACCGCGCGGGCGACCATGCCTATGGCGGCGCCTCGCGCTGGTGGCTGCACCATTCGCTCGAAAGCCTCGGCAAGTCGTTGGGAAGCCGCCGCTCTCGGATCGTCTTGCGGCAGGGCGATGCCCCGCAGGTGCTCGCCGCGATTGCCGACGAAATGGGAGCAGGCGCGATCCACGCCAATCGTCATTACGAACCCTGGTGGAAGGAGGCCGAGGACGAACTCGCCGACGCGCTCGGTGACCAATGCGAGTTGGTGCTCCACGACGGCAATTACCTGATGCCGCCGGGCAGCGTGACGACGGGTTCGGGCGATCCCTACAAGATCTATTCGCCCTTCGCCCGTTCGCTGCTCGAATGTCTGCCGCCGCGCGATGCACTCGACGCGCCCGCGACGCTGCATTCGCCCGAGAGCTGGCCCGAGAGCGACGACCTCGACGATTTCGACCTGCTCCCGACCGAGCCCGACTGGGCGGGCGGCCTGCGCGATTTCTGGGAGGTGGGCGAGGATGCCGCCCACGCGCGGCTCGAATGGTGGGTCGACGAGGTCGCCGATTACGACGAGGGCCGCAACCTGCCTTCGCAGGACATCACCTCGCGCCTCTCACCGCATCTCCACTGGGGCGAGATTTCACCCGTACAAATCTATCACCGGCTCAAGGACCTGCGCTCGGACGGCTGGCAGACCTTCCTCAAGGAGATCGTCTGGCGAGATTACGCGCAGAACGTGATCTGCCAATTCCCCGATTATGCGCGCGAGAGCTATCGCGAATATGACGAGCGCAAGCTGTGGCGGAACCCCGATTCCGGGCACCTGATCCGCGAGGACCTCGCATGTTGGCAGAAGGGCATGACCGGCTATCCGATCGTCGATGCCGGGATGCGCCAGCTGTGGCAGACCGGCTGGATGCACAACCGGGTGCGGATGATCTGCGCCAGCTTCCTCGTCAAACACCTGCTGATCGACTGGCGGTATGGCGAGCAGTGGTACTGGGACTGCCTCGTCGATGCCGATTACGGCAACAATGGCGTCAACTGGCAGTGGATCAGCGGCACCGGGGTCGACAGCAACATGTTCGTGCGGATCATGGCCCCGCTGACCCAGAGCGAGAAGTTCGACGCGGCGGGCTATATCCGCGAATACGTCCCCGAACTCGCCGAGCTGGGTGACCAGGAGATCCACGATCCGCCCGACGAAGAGCGCGGCGACTACCCGGCCAAGATGATCGGTCACAAGGAAGCGCGGGAACGGGCGCTGGAAGCCCATCGCGCCGCCAAATAGGCGGGTGGACTAGCTGCGCGGGGCGCGGCTAGGGGGTGCGTCATGCGTAAGACCCTGACCCTCTTTTCCGCCGTTCTGGCGCTCACCGCCACACCTACCGCCGCGTTCGATCTGCCCGAAGGCGTGCGTGCGATAATCGAGGCCGCGATCGACAGCGGCGACCCGGCCAAGGTCGCGACCGTGATCGAGCTCGCGCGCCAGACCCATCCCGAGGATGCGGCCGAGATCGATGCGCTCGAAACTGCCTTCCGCACCGGTCAGGAGGCTGCCGCGCAGCAGCAGGCGGCGGCCGAGCGCGAAGCGATCGAGAACGCCGGAATCTTCGAGCGTTGGGGCGGGAAAGGCCAGGTCGGGGCCTTCCGCTCGACCGGGAACAGCGAAAATATCGGGCTGACTGCGGCACTGCGGCTCGAACGCGAGGGTGCCGACTGGACCCACCTGCTGCGCGGCAATGCCGATTACCAGGAGAGCCGGGGCGTGGTGACCCGCGAGCGCTTCCTCGCCGCTTACGAGCCGCGCCTGCAACTGGGTGACAACCTGTTCGCCTATGGCCTCACCCAGTTCGAGCGCGACCGGATTTCGGGTTTTTCGGCGCGCTACATCGTTTCGGGCGGTCTCGGCTGGTCGTCGATCGACGGCGACGGCATCTCGCTCGCGCTGCGCGCGGGCCCCGCATGGCGCTACACCGATTTCATCGCCGAGCCCGACCGCGAGCGGCTCGCCGGGCTTGCCGCGGTCGATTCCGACTGGAAGGTCGCGGACCGCATCACCGCGACGCAGGATGCGAGCGCGGTCGTCGCGAGCAACAACACCACGCTGTCCTCGCTCACCGGGCTCGAGTTCGGCGTGACCGATCGCTTGAGCACGCGGGTCTCGTACCAGGTCGACTATGAAAGCGATCCGCCGGTGGGCAAGGTCGATACCGACACGATCACGCGCTTCACGCTGGTCTACGGTTTCTGACGCGATTCCACTTCCCCAGAGGGTGCCCGGCAGCTAGCCTCCATGCGATGGACGCAATTCTCGAGATCGAAGGGCTGACCAAGGTCTATGCCGGCGGCCTCAAGGCACTCGACGATGTCGACCTGACGATCCGCAAGGGCGAGATTTTCGCGCTGCTCGGGCCCAATGGCGCGGGCAAGACCACTCTGATCGGTGCGGTGTGCGGGCTCGTCCGCCCGACCTCGGGCTCGATCCGCGCCTTCGGTCACGACCTTGCGACCGACTGGCGCGAAGCACGCCGGCGGATCGGCCTCGTGCCGCAGGAGCTTTCGACCGACATGTTCGAGCCGGTGCGGCGTGCGGTCGCCTATTCGCGCGGCCTGTTTGGCCTCGCGCCCGACCCCGCGCGGATCGAGCAGATCCTCAAGAGCCTCAGCCTGTGGGACAAGCGCGACGAGCGGATCATGGCGCTGTCGGGCGGGATGAAACGCCGCGTGCTGATCGCGAAGGCGCTGGCGCACGAACCCGACCTGCTGTTCCTCGACGAGCCCACCGCGGGGGTCGACGTCGAACTGCGCAAGGGCATGTGGGCGATCATCGACGAGATGCGCGCGCGCGGCGTCACCATCATCCTGACCACGCACTATATCGAGGAGGCCGAGGAAATGGCCGACCGGGTAGGGGTGATCAATCGCGGGGAAATCGTGATGGTCGACGAGAAGGCAGCGATGATGGCGCGGCTCGGGCGTACCGAAGCGCATATCGCGCTCGGCCGGCCATTGACGGAAATCCCGCCCGCGATCGCGCGTTTCCCGGTCGAGCTCGAAAAGGACGGCACCTCGCTCTGCTACCGCGGCGGCGACGGTACGGGGAAGGGCAAGGAAGAGGTCGCCGAACTGACCAAGGCGCTGCTTGCCGAGGGAATCGACTACATCGGGATCGATATCCGCGACAGCAGCCTCGAGGACATCTTCGTCTCGCTGCTTGGTGAGGAGGCGGTCGCATGATCAACTGGCGCTCGACCTGGTCGATCTACACCCGCGAGCTGATGCGCTTCCTGCGCACGGCCTTCCAGTCGGTGCTCGCCCCGGTGCTTACGACCTCGCTCTATTTCATCGTTTTTGGCGCCGCGATCGGCGGACGGATGCCCGATCTCGGCGGGGTCGATTACGGCGCCTTCATCATTCCCGGCCTGCTGATGCTGACGCTGTTGGGGGAGACCACCAGCAATTCGAGCTTCGGCATCTACATGCCGCGCTTCACCGGCACGATCTACGAGCTGCTCAGCGCCCCCGTGGGTGTGGCGGAAACGCTGATCGGCTTCGTCGGCGCGGCGATGACCAAGAGCCTGATCCTTGCGGCGATCATCCTCGTCACCGCGCGCCTGTTCGTCGACTATTCGATCGCGCATCCGCTGCTCGCGGTGGTCTACATCATGCTGGTCGCCGCGGCCTTCAGCCTGTTTGGCTTCATCCTCGGCATCTGGGCGGACAATTTCGAGAAGCTCGGGATCATCCCGATGCTGTTCCTCACCCCGCTGACCTTCCTGGGCGGAACGTTCTACTCGATCGACATGTTGCCCCAGCCCTGGGACACGATCGCGCTTGCAAATCCGATCGTCTACCTCGTCAGCGGGCTTCGCTGGACCTTCTACGGCAGCGCGGATGTCGATATCTGGATCAGCTTCGCGATCACGCTCGGCTTCCTCGCGCTGTGCGTGGCGATCGTGGCCTATATCTTCCGCACGGGCTGGCGACTGCGCGCGTGACGGGCTAGGCGCGAGCTCGCAATGACCCGCTTCCAGTTCACCATCCACGCCACCGACGGCGCCGCGCGCACGGGCGAAATCGCGATGCGCCGCGGCTCGATCCGCACGCCCGCCTTCATGCCGGTCGGCACCGCCGCGACGGTCAAGGCGATGAAGCCCGAGACCGTGCGCAAGACCGGCGCCGACATCATCCTCGGCAACACCTACCACCTGATGCTCCGCCCCGGGGCGGAGCGTGTCGCCAGGCTGGGTGGCCTGCACAAGTTCATGAGCTGGGACCGCCCGATCCTGACCGATAGCGGCGGCTACCAGGTGATGAGCCTGTCCGACCTGAGGAAGCTGACCGAGCAGGGGGTCGAGTTCCGCAGCCATCTCGACGGTTCGAAGCACATGCTCACGCCCGAGCGGTCGATGGAGATCCAGCGCCTGCTGGGCTCCGACATCGTGATGGCGTTCGACGAATGCCCGCGTGCCGATCGGCCGCTCGACGAGATCGCGGCGAGCATGGAGATGTCGATGCGCTGGGCCAAGCGCAGCCGCGATGCCTTCGATGCCGGGGGCGAGCATGCCGAGGGTGCGGCGCTGTTCGGGATCCAGCAGGGCGCGCTCGACGAGAAGCTCCGCCAGCGTTCCGCCGAGGCGCTCACAGAGATCGGCTTCGATGGCTATGCGATCGGCGGGCTTGCGGTGGGCGAGGGGCAGGAGGCAATGTTCGCGACGCTCGATTTCGCGCCCGGCCAGCTTCCGCAGGACCGTCCGCGTTACCTGATGGGTGTCGGCAAGCCCGACGATCTCGTCGGTGCGGTCGAGCGCGGGGTCGACATGTTCGATTGCGTACTGCCGAGCCGTTCGGGCCGCAATGGCCAGGCGTTCACCTGGAACGGTCCGATCAATCTGCGCAATGCCCGCTTTGCCGAGGATACCGATCCGCTCGACGATCGCTGTTCGTGCGACACCTGCGGCACCTATAGCCGCGCCTACCTCCACCACCTCGTCAAATCGGGCGAAATCCTCGGCGCGATGCTGATGACCGAGCACAATATCGCCTTCTACCAGCAGCTTATGCAGGCGATGCGCGATGCGATCGGCGAGGGGCGTTTCGCGACCTTCGCCTCCGACTTCCGGCGGGATTATTGCACGTGACGCGGTTCGATATCGGTCGGCAGACACGCGAACAGCGTGCGGGCCTGCTGGTGGTGATTGGGTTGCTCTCGCTGCTATTGTGGCAGACCGCGATCGGCAGCATTGTGCTCTATCCCTTCACCATCCTCGCGACCTGGTTCCATGAAATGGGCCATGGCCTGACGAGCATGCTCACCGGGTCGGAATTCGAACGGCTGGTGATCTATGCCGACGGGTCGGGCCAGTCGCTGTCGCGCACGCCGGTGGACCAATCGCGCTTTGCCGATGCGCTGGTGGCTGCGGGCGGGCCGCTCGGGCCGCCGCTTGCGGGCGCCGGGCTGATCCTTGCCTCGCGCACGGCGAAGTCCAGCCGCATCGCACTGTCGATCCTCGGCGCGGCGCTGCTCGCTTCCTGCCTGATCTGGGTGCGTAGCCTCGTCGGCCTCGCCGTGCTCGCGCCGTTCGGGGCGGCCCTTCTCGCACTCGCGTGGAAGGGTTCGCGCGACTGGTCGCGCTTCGGCGTCCAGGTGCTCGGCGTCGAGGCCGCGATCAGCACCTGGCAGCATCTTGGCTATCTCTTCACCGCCGGTGGCGTGGTCGGCGGAATCTCGCAGCGCTCGGACACGCAGGTGATCGCGGATGCGCTGGTCCTGCCCTACTGGTTCTGGGGCGGCGCGATCAGCCTCGGCATAGCGCTGCTGCTGTGGTGGAGCCTGCGGCGCGCGCTCCGGTGAGGCTTCGCGCCTTGTTGCGAAAGTAGTGTTAACCGCCGGTATAGGCCGTCGATATCAGGCCCTTCCAATCGATCCGTGTTTTGCTAAGCTCGCCCGGTAAAACGGGAATTGGGTCGGGGAAACTCATGAAAATCTGCAAAGCCATTCTGGCCGCGACTGCGGCTGCCATCGTCACGCCTGTTGCTGCGCAGGATGCCGAAGAACTTGCCGCGCGTTACGGTGCGCGACCGTCGATCCTCGACATCAGCCTCTCGCCTTCGGGGAACAAGCTGGCGATCGTCGCGCCCGATTCCACCCATGGCGAGGTGGTGAAGGTCATCGACCTCGCCGGCGGCGCGGAGATGCAGAGCATCATGCGCAACACCGAGCAGAACGGAGATATCACGTCCTGCGACTGGGCTACCGAAGCACGGCTCGTGTGCGAGCTCGACGGAGCGGTCGAGCGCGACGACGGGGTCCTCCTATGGTTCTCGCGCATCTTCTCCTTCAATGAAGACGGCAGCGATATCGAGGTACTTACCCAGAGCCGCAGCTTTCGCGCGCTCGGGTTCCGGCAGGATGGCGGCTCGATCGTCGCGCTCGACGTCCCCGGCGAAGAAAACAACATTCTCATGACCCGCGACTACGTGCCCGAGATGACCGTCGGCACGCGTCTCGCAAACGAGGAGTCCGGCCTCGGGGTCGATGCCGTCGACATCACCAACCGCCGTCGCAAGGTCGTCGAACGTCCCGACGACAAGGCCAGCGCCTTTGTCGCCGACGAGACGGGGCGCGTGCGGCTCAAGGTCCTCAGCGCACGGCGGGGCGACGGGACGCTCCTCGGCCGTCGGATGTACTATTACCGCCCCGCCGGAGACGATGGCTGGCGCGAATTCGAACAGGTGACGATCGACGGTAAGGAGCGAACCGACTTCGTGCCGGCCGCCGTCGATTCGAAACGCAACGTGGTCTACGGATGGGATACCATCGGCGGCTACGACGCGATCGTCGAGGTCAAGCTCGACGGTAGCGGTGAAGGACGCGTCGTGATGATGCGCGACGACGTCGACGTCGACCGCCTGATCCGCATCGGTCGCAAGCGCCGCGTCGTCGGCGCGAGCTATGCGACCGAGAAACGCGCGGTCGAATATTTCGACAGCGAACTCGGCGGGCTCGCGAGCGAACTCGAGAAGGCGCTACCGGGCAATCCGCTGGTCGACATCGTCGGGGCGAATGCGGACGAGAGCAAGCTGCTGCTGATCGCCTCGAGCGACACCGATCCGGGCATGCTCTACATGTTCCACAAGGACACGATGCAGCTCGAACCGCTGCTGCCGATGCGCGACTATCTCGTGAACAAGCCGATGGGCGAGATGCGGCCAGTCACCTTTCCCGCTCGGGACGGCACCCAGATTCCCGCATACCTCACCTTGCCGCCGGGCTCCGATGGAAAGGGCCTGCCCGCGATCGTGCTGCCGCATGGCGGGCCCAGCGCCCGCGACGAATGGGGCTTCGACTGGCTGGTGCAATTCTTCGTGGCGCGCGGTTATGCCGTGCTCCAACCCAATTACCGCGGCTCGGCGGGCTATGGTCAGGCGTGGTTCGGCCGCAATGGCTTCAAGGCTTGGGAAACCGCGGTGGGCGATGTCAACGACGCGGGCCGCTGGCTGGTGTCCGAGGGAATCGCATCCGCGGACAAGCTCGCGATCGCCGGATGGTCCTATGGCGGCTACGCGGCGCTGCAATCGCAGGTGCTAGATCCCGAGCTTTACAATGCGGTGGTGGCAATCGCGCCGGTCACCGACCTGCAGGACCTGCGCCGCGAAGCGCAGCCCTACACCCATTCGATCCTGGTCGATCGTTTCGTCGGTGACGGCCCGCATATCGAGGCGGGGAGCCCGGCGCGACATGCCGATCGCTTTGCCGCACCGGTTATGCTGGTGCACGGGACGCTCGACAGGAACGTGTCGCATAACCAGTCGCGCAAGATGGAAGACAGGCTCGAGGACGCCGGCAAGCCGGTCACCTATATCGAGTTCGAAGGGCTCGAGCACGGCATCCGCGACAGCCAGGCGCGCAAGAAGATGCTGCTCGCGATCGACGGTTTCCTGTCCGAGGCGCTGGGCGACTGAACTCAGCGGGGCGGCACCAGCCATTCGCGTTCGCGATCGTAGCGCCAGCCTTCGGGCAGGCGGGCTGCGATCGCGGCGAGACCGGGATTGACCGGCGACAGCGCGCCCGCATTCGCCCCTTCGACCCGGTAGACCCGACCGTCCGGGCCGACCTTGAGCGTCATGACAAGGCCACCGGGAAGGCCAGGGGCACCTGATTCCGCGCCGAGTGCGAGCGCTGCGCGTTCGCGCAGGTCGAGTTCCTGCGATATATAGAATGCGCGGGTCGCAGCGGTTTCCTCGCCGGCGAAGGCGGCATCGGCCAGCTGGAGCACTTCGGCAAAGGTGAGCCCCGGCGGCATCGGGTCGGAATCTTCGCCATCGGCGACGATCAACTGGTTGAGCAGGATTTCCTCGAACGCGATTTCGCCGCGGACGACCATCCGGTTGCTGCGCCCGATCAACGGTACATCGGCGGGGATCGCCCCGCGCGCATCGCCACTGAAAAGCGATTTGCCATTGAGCTTGACGAAATAGCGCCCCGATTCGAGCCAGATGACATGGAGTTCGTTGTCGGCGGCCCAGTCGATCGTTGCGGGAAACTCGCCCGTCTCGACGTAGTCGTCCCAGCCTTCGCGGGTGCGCTTGGAAATCAACAGCTCTCCTTCCTGGTCGATTCCCAGCCAGAGATAGCCATCGGGGCTGTTGCCGAGCATGAACTGGAGCGGGTTGTGCCGCCGGTCGGCGATGTCGATGCCGCGAAACTTGAGGACGAGCTCGACCCCGTCGACCTCGGTCGGCAAATTGGCAAGCCAGTAGCTCGGCGTGCCCTCGATCCCCTCGTCCGAGAGCGTGCGGCTGGTGAACGGAAAGCCGCCGTATTTCTTCGCCGCCTCGCTATTGTCGCCGACGATATCGCGCGCCGCGAGCACGGCTTCGGCCGAATCGGCCGGCGTCCGGGCGTAATAGACCGGGTAGCGCTGGATATCGGGATCGGTGAATACCGCTTCTATGTCGGTCGGCAGCGTCTGTGCGTGCGCCGGAGCCCAAAAACCCAGTGCAGCGATAGCCAGCGCAATTCGCGTGATGAAAGAATGGATTGCGGTCAATGTGCTCTCCCCTCGTAATTCGAGCAGGGAAAACCTTGCAGTTGGCGCAAGCCGGGTAAACCCACACTTTCTGACGAATAGCCGGTGCGACCTCGCAAACGAAAAGGGCGGCCCCGCGGGACCGCCCTTTCGAACATCTGGCTGGGAAACCGATCAGCGCGAATAGAATTCGACGACCAGGTTCGGTTCCATCGTGACCGGGTAGGGCACTTCGTCGAGCTTCGGCACGCGGGTGAAGGTCACCGCGTCGTTGCCTTCGGCGACGACGTAATCGGGCACTTCACGCTCGGGCAGGCTCTGCGCTTCGATGACCAGCGCCATATCCTTGGCCTTGTCGCCGAGGCTGATCACGTCGCCGACCTTGACGCGGGCCGAGGGGATGTTGGTCTTCACGCCGTTCAGCTTGATGTGGCCGTGATTGACGATCTGGCGCGCGGCGAAGATCGTCGGGGCGAACTTGGCGCGGTAGACGACCATGTCGAGGCGCTGCTCGAGCAGGCCGATCAGGTTCTGGCCGGTGTCGCCCTTCATCGCGGCGGCTTTCTTGTAGGTCGCCTTGAACTGCTTCTCGGTGACGTCGCCGTAATAGCCCTTGAGCTTCTGCTTGGCGCGGAGCTGCAGGCCGAAGTCGGACATCTTGCCCTTGCGGCGCTGGCCGTGCTGGCCGGGACCGTAGGAACGCTTGTTGACCGGGGAATTCGGGCGACCCCAGATGTTTTCGCCCATCCGGCGGTCGAGTTTGTACTTGGCGCTCTTGCGCTTCGACATGAGTCTTCTCCAAAAGTTGCGGACCAGCCCAAGGACGATTCCCCTGCTGGCCATTCAACCCGGCATCGCACCGCCAGGGCTCAATCCCTGACGCGGCCACCGCTTCACCGGGGTGCGGGGCCAAATTCGTTCGACTTAATGGAAGTCGCGCGAAGCGAGGCGCCCATTTAGCAAGAAAGCGCGACCGGTCAAGTCTCGACAGGCGAGGCCGCGCGGGGCAGGGGGGCGCCATGAACGACGCAATCAAACTCCCCGAGGACTGTTCCTCGATGCCCGAAGTGCGCGCCGGGGTCGATGCGACCGACCGCCAGATCATGGCGCTGCTCGAACGGCGCTTCGGCTACATGCGCGCAGCCGCCCGGATCAAGCCCGATCGCAGCGCGGTGCGCGACGAGGCGCGCAAGCGCGAAGTGATTGAAAATGCCGTGGCCGATGCCCGCAATGCCGGGCTCCCCGAGGCCCCGTTGGAGGATATCTGGGATCGCCTGGTCGAGGCGTCGATCGCCTACGAATTCAACGAATTCGACACTATCCGCAACGCCTGACACGGGCCGGATGCGGGTCCGGCAATGCACGGCCGGTCAGCGCGGGCGGGACTGGCTCTCGTCCCCGACCTGTGCCGCCGCCTCGTTGTAGAGATCTTCGTTCTCGCTTAGCGGTGCGCCGTCCTGCTGCAGTTCCTGCATGACCTCGCGCGTTGCCAACCGGTCCTCACGGGCCGTCGACATGGTCCGGCAGACGCGCTGCGGGACGCGCGATCCGACCGCGGTCACGTTGCGGCAGACCGTCTTTTCCTTCTCGCCCGACACGACAAGCTTCTGATCCGGCTTGGTCGCCGTGTCACCGTCGGCCTGCGCGACAGCCTCGGTCTCCGTCGGCTCCTCTCCGGCTACCGTCGTCGACGGCTGGCTTTCTTCTGCGGCGGGAGCATCCTGCGGTGCGCTCTGAAATGCGGCGACTGGCGCCGCCACCAGCGCAGGCAGGGTGGCGAAGAGAAGGGCGGGAACGGGGAGGCGGAATTGGCGCATGGGAATCTCCAGTGACAAAATCTCCGGTTAATTCCCTTTAATGATGCGCTTATAGCATCGTCCCGTCAATTGATGACGAATTCGCGCATGGAGCGCTTGATCCCGCAAAGTCCCGCGATCAGTCGCGCTTGCTATCGCGAATCGAATCCTGCGTGCCGCGACGTTCGGCGTCCCATTCGGCCCGCGTCATGCAGACCTTCTGGCTGAACCGGCTCCCCATGTTCTTGATCCGCTTGCAGATCTTCTTCTGGTCCGCCTCGTCGGCCTCGCGCTTCTCGGAGTCCTGCTTTTCCTTGGTAGCGGCGACTTCCTGCTCGCTTTCCTGTTCGGGGTTGGCCTGCGCGGCGAACGCAGCGGGGCTCGCAGCGAAAACGAATGCGGCTACGGCGAGGGAAAGCTTGGACATTTGCGACTCCTTGAACTCAGGGTGATGGTGTGGAGGCTCGGCGATCGAGCGTCAAACCTTCACCCGTCGGTTGGGCGTTTATCTTTGGAAAGTGAGGACAAAACACCACGCATGGTCCGCACCTCGAGATGGTTCCAGCCCGGCTTGGTCAGCATCGTGCGCAAGGTCCGCCGGGTCGCATCGGCGCGCGAGGGCGGGAGGAAATAGCCGCGCGGCTCGAGCATCGCGGCCAGTTGCTCGAACATACCGTCGAACTCTTCCTGCGAGGCCGGGGGCAGGGCGTCTTCATGTGTCGGCTGCACCAGGCCTTCGGCGTTCTTGGACCATTCGTAGGCGCACAGGATCACGGCCTGCGCGAGGTTGAGCGAACCGAACTCGGGGTCGATCGGCACGGTCAGGATCGTCCGGGCGAGCGCAACGTCGTCGGTCTCGAGCCCCGAACGCTCGGGTCCGAACACCAGCGCGCTGCGCCCGCTGTCGGCATGGATCGCGTGCGCAGCCTCTTCTGGCGTGACGACCGGCTTGGTCACCCCGCGCTTGCGCACCGTGGTGGCATAGACATGCGCACAATCGCTCACAGCCTCGCCAAGGCTGTCGAACACCCTCGCTCCTTCGAGCACGTCGTCGGCGCCCGAAGCGGCGGGGCCAGCGGCCGGATTGGGCCAACCGTCGCGCGGGGCGACGAGCCGCATCTCGGTGAGGCCGAAATTGCGCATGGCGCGCGCGGCCTTGCCGATATTCTCGCCCAGTTGTGGCCGGACGAGCACGATTACGGGCTGATTATTCGCCGCCGACATCGCGGACCGTACTGGCGAATTCCTCGAAATCGCGCGCTTCGCTGAAATCCCGATAGACGCTGGCGAAGCGGATATAGGCGACGCTGTCGAGCTGGCGCAGCCCGTCCATCACCATTTCGCCGATGCGCTGCGAGGAAATCTCGCTGTCGCCGGCGGTTTCGACCTGACGCTGGATGCCCGAGACGAGCTGGTCGATCTTTTCGCGCGAGACGTCGCGCTTGCGGCAGGCAAGCAGCACCGAATGCTCGATTTTCGAACGGTCGAAGGGTTGGCGGCGGCCTTCCTCGCCATCGGCTCCGGTCTTGACCACGGTGATGTCACGCAGCTGCACGCGCTCGAAGGTGGTGAAGCGCGCACCGCACTGGCTGCACTGGCGGCGGCGGCGGATCGCGGTGTTGTCCTCTGTGGGGCGCGAATCCTTTACCTGGCTGTCTTCATGCGCGCAGAAGGGGCAGCGCATCTATGGACGCAACCGTTTGTACAGCATTATCCCCGCGCCCGCTAAGCCGCCGACGACGGGGCCAATCACGGGCAGGATCGCGCCCGCGACGGCTCCGGCGGCCGCGCCGAGCAATACCGGCTTGGTCGAAGGGTGCTGCATGCCCTGCTTCGCCATGCCCGAAATCTCGGCCTTGGCATCGGGCAGCAGGTCGTGATCCTGGTGGCGGGGGTCCTTGGGGTCGCGGTCGGTCATGGTCACATCTCCGGATAGATCGGGTGGGCGGCGCAAAGCGCGGCTACTTCGCCGCGCACGCGCTCTTCCACTTGGGCATCGCCCTCGGCCCCGTTATGCGCCATTCCTTCGACCACGTCAGCGATCAATCGACCGATGGTCTCGAATTCCCGTTCACCGAAACCGCGCGTCGTCCCGGCCGGAGTGCCGAGGCGGATGCCGCTGGTGACGAAAGGGCTGCGGGTGTCGAACGGGATGCCGTTCTTGTTGCAGGTCAGCCAGGCGCGATCGAGGCCCTTCTCCGCGTCCTTGCCGGTGACGTCCTTTGCCGAGAGATCGACCAGCAGCGAGTGGTTGTCGGTCCCGCCCGAGACGACGCGCAGGCCATGCTTTTCGAGGCTCGCGGCGAGCGCGCGGGCATTGGCGACCACGGCATCGGCATAGGCGCGGAAGCTGGGCTGCAGCGCTTCGCCGAACGCCACCGCCTTGGCCGCGACGACATGCATCAGCGGGCCGCCCTGCATGCCGGGGAAGACCGCCATGTTGATCGGCTTGGTCAGCTCCTCGTCGTTCCACAGGATCACGCCCGAGCGCGGTCCGCGCAGCGACTTGTGTGTGGTGGTGGTGACGACATGCGCATGCGGGATCGGCGAGGGGTGCGCGCCGCCCGCGACCAGGCCCGAGATATGACTCATGTCGACCAGCAGGTAGGCGCCGACTTCGTCGGCGATCTCGCGGAATCGTGCCCAGTCCCACACGCGCGAATAGGCGGTGCCGCCGGCGATGATCAGCTTGGGCTTGTGCTCGCGGGCCGTGGCGGCGACCTGATCCATGTCGATCAGCTCGTCTTCCTCGCGCACGCCGTACGCTACCGGATTGAACCACTTGCCGCTCATGTTCACCGGCGAGCCGTGGGTCAGATGCCCACCCGAATTGAGGTCGAGCCCCATGAAGGTGTCGCCGGGCTGGAGCAGCGCGAGAAACACCGCCTGGTTCATCTGGCTGCCGCTATTGGGCTGGACGTTGGCGAACTTGCAGCCGAACAGTTCCTTGGCGCGCTCGATCGCGAGCGACTCGACCTCGTCGGCATAGTCACAGCCGCCGTAATAGCGTTTGCCCGGATAGCCCTCGGCATACTTGTTGGTGAACACGCTGCCGGTCGCCTGCAGCGTGGCGAGGCTGGCGATGTTCTCGCTCGCGATCAGCTCGATCTTGTCCTGCTGGCGCGCCAATTCCTTGCGGATCGCGGCATGGACCGCCGGATCGGCGGTTTCGAGATTCTCGGTGAAGAAGCCAGCGGGCTTCGTTGCGGTCCGTTCGACGTTCATTTGGGCTCCGACAGCTTATCGACGCGGCGCTGGTGGCGCCCGCCTTCGAATTCGGTGGTGAGAAAGGCGGTGACGCAGGCTTTTGCCATGTCGAGGCCCGTCAGCCGCGCGCCGAGGGCGAGGCAATTGGCATCGTTGTGTTCGCGGGCGAGCGTGGCCGAGAGCGGTTCGGACACCAGCGCGCAGCGGCACTTGGGGTTGCGATTGACCGACATCGAGATGCCGATGCCCGAGCCGCACAGCGCGATCCCGCGCTCGGCGGTTCCATCGGCGACGACACCGGCGAGCTTGTAGCCGAAATCGGGGTAATCGACGCTGTCGTGGCTGTCGGGGCCGAGATCGGCGACTTCGTGCCCTTCCTCGATCAGCCACTCGCGTAGCTGGGTTTTCATCTCGATGGCGGCATGGTCGGAAGCAATGGCGATACGCATGGGGCCGACATAGTCGCACGCGGCGATTCCCTCCACCCCGGATGCTGCCTTTTTCGACCACGCATTGACGCGGGCGTGCTTTTCGGTCTCCTGTGCGCCCGACAGGGAGAGGACGATGAAGCAGCGTGTCGTGTGGTTCGTGGCGGCGATGGTCGTCGCAGTGGTGCTGGCGATAATGGCGACCACGCCGCCCGCGCCGGACACCGCAACCAGCAATCCCGTCGAGCCGTCGACCGAGCGCGCTTTTGCGCATGTCGAACGGATCGCGGCGCAGCCGCATCCGACCGGCAGCACGACCAATGCCGTGGTCCGCGACTATCTGGTCGGCGAACTCGAGGCGATGGGACTCTCGGTCGAGACGGTGAGCGGCACGCTCGACGAGGCGGGACAGGCCAAGCTCGATTACTGGCGCGACAAAAGCAGCGAAACGCCGACCGAATTCGTCAACGTGATCGGGGTCCTGCCGGGGGCTGATCCCACGCTGCCGGCGGTAGCGCTGATGGCGCATTACGATAGCGTCTGGGGTTCGCCCGGCGCGTCGGACGATGCCGCAGGGGTTGCCTCGATCCTCGAAACGGTGCGCGCGATCGCTGCGGCGGGCCCGGTGGAGCGCGATATCGTGGTCGTGCTGACCGACGCCGAAGAACTCGGTCTCGTCGGGGCACGGCAATTCTTCGGCGAGAACCCGCTGGCGGAGCGGATCGGCGCGATCGTCAATCTAGAGGCGCGCGGTGGCGGCGGTGTCGCCAGCATGTTCCAAACCTCGCCCGGAAATGCCGAGGTGGCGCGGGTCTACGCCCGAACGGTCGATCATCCGTCCACTTCGTCGCTGGCGACCTATATCTACTCGGTCCTGCCCAACGATACGGACCTGAGCGCGGCGCTCGACCGTGGTGGCTACGCGGCCTTCAATATCGCCTTCATCGGTCGCTCTGGGCTTTACCACTCGCCGCTCTCGACGCCCGAGAACCTCGATCGCGGTTCACTCAACCAGATGCTCGGCCAGACCCACGCCCTCGCGCTCGCATTGGCGAATGCCGCAACGCTTCCTCGGGAAACGGGCGATGCGGTGTTCTTCGATGCGTTCGGACTGGCGACGATCGTCTATTCGCCGTGGATCGGCTGGGTCATGCTGGTGCTTGGGATCGGCGGATACGCTCTCGCCTGGTGGCGGCGCGATCGAACAGAAAGAGGGTTCGTCAGCGGAGTGGGGCGGATGGCGGCGCTGATCCTCGTCGGTGGCGTGCTGCTGTACGGTCTCAACCTCGTTTCGGGGGCCGGGACGGGCGCGGGCTATTACGACCGGCTCGCCGCGATTCCGAAGCTGACCACGATGGCCTTGCTCGTGGTGCTCGGCCTCGCAGTCGCCTTGTGGGGCAGGGGGACGACCGGTTTCGCCCAGCGATCGGGTGCCGCGACGCTTATCGCGTTGCTGGCGATCGCCGGTCAGGCGATGGCCCCGACGGCAGCCTATGTCATCGTCGTGCCGGTGATGCTGATCGGCATCGCCGCAGCCGTGCGAAGCCTGGCGGACGATCGGTGGGGCAGGCTGGCTGCCGCCATCGTCGCTGCCTTGGTGACCGGATACATGCTTTCACTCGGCTTCCAGGTGATGCAGGGCGTAGGCCCGACCATGCCCTATGGCGCGATGCTGCCGGCAGCGATCGGCATACTTTGCTGGCTCCCACTTTGGCCCCGAATCCCGCAACCGCATATCGTCGCGATTGTCCTGTTGCTGGGGGCGACGGCAGTGGCGCTGTGGGTCCGCTTCGATCCCGTTCCCCCGAGCGTCGCGGCCTATTCCCCGCTGAAGCCGGGATGATAGATCGCGCGACATCCGCCCCAGATCGCCCGTTTACCGACACGAATGATCGGAAAATCCCGCGAGGCTGAACGAACCATTCTATATCCTTTCTTTACCAGTTGGGCTTAGGAGACGCGCATGAACGGCGACCTCCACGTAGCCCTGCCGGATGGCGCCCAGCCGCTTCGATTCGAGGCGATCGAGAACGACTCGATCCAGCGTATCCTCAAGGCAACCCGGACCCACCTGGGTGCCGAAATCGCCTTCGTCGGCCGCTATATCGACGGCGACCGGCGCGAGTTGATGTATGTCGACACTGAGCTCGACCTTCCGATGGGCCCCGGATTCAGCGAGCCGCGCGAAGAGAGTTTCTGCTGGCACATCCTCGAAGGTCGATTGCCCGAGCTGATCCGCGATGCCGCCGATCACGAGTTCGCCAAGGCACTGCCGATCACCGAAATGCTGCCGGTCGGCTGCCACCTCAACGTTCCGCTTCGTCTGTCAAATGGCGAAGTGTTCGGCAGCTTCTGCTGTCTCAGCCGGACCGCCGACCGGAGCGTATCGGAACGCGACATGGATGTGTTGCGTGCTTTCGGCAAACTCGCCGGTGAGATGATCGAGACGTCGCTCGTACGGGACGAGGAAGCGAACCGGCTCGACCGCAAGATCTGCGATGTCATCGCGGAAGGCGGGATCTCGACCTACCAGCAACCGATCCACGATTTGTCCAGCCTGCGCGTCGTCGGGGTCGAAAGTCTTTCACGCTTCGAAGATGCAGACCGGCGCAGTCCCGAAAAATGGTTCGAGGAGGCGAAATCGGTCGGTCGCGGGCTCGAGCTCGAACTAGCAGCGATCAAGAGCGCGCTCGATGCCGATAGCCTGGCGGGGAGCGAGGCCTACATCTCGGTCAACGCGTCGCCCGAAACCGTGATGAGCGGCGAGATCGCGCGGCTGTTGCGCCATTATTCGGGGCGTAAGGTCGTGATCGAGCTGACCGAGCACGAGCAGGTCAGCGATTTCGCGGCCCTGCGCGACGCGCTCGCGGAAATCCGCCAGCACGCGCGGATCGCGGTTGACGATGTCGGTGCAGGTTACGCCGGATTGCGCTACCTCGTCGACCTCGCCCCCGACCTGCTCAAACTGGACATGAGCCTAACTCGCGAGATTCACACCGATCTCGCGCGGCAGGCGATGGCCAAGGCGATCGTCCATTTCGCCAAGGCGATCGGTGCCGACGTGATCGCCGAAGGGATCGAAAACGCCCAGGAACTCGAAATGCTCAAGGAAATCGGCGTTAGCTACGGACAGGGATACTATTTTTCCAAGCCGATCCCGGCTGGGGACATTCCCGCCTACTTCGCGGTTCACGGGCACAACGCTGTCGCTGCAAGCTAATCGCCTTCCGGGTCTAAAGCCCAAGGAAGTCAAGCCATTGCCGCAAACGCCCGCCTGATCTCATCGATCGAATAGGGCTTCGTCACCGTGGGAACATGCGCCAGTTCGGCGGGGTGTGCTGCGTCGCCATACCCCGTGGCGAAGACGAAGGGGATGCCCTTGTCGCGCAAGGCATGGGCGACGATGTAGCTCGTCTCGCCGTGAAGATTGACGTCGAGGATGGCGCCCCCGAAATCCTTTTCCACAATGCTTGCAAGTGCCTGATCGTTGGTGGCGGCCACGGCGACCTCGGCGCCTTCAGCAAGCAGCGCGTCTTCTAGATCGAAAGCAATGATCGGCTCGTCTTCGAGGATGAGCATGAGGCGATCCTCGAGTTTCATATTTCGGCCTCGATGCTGCAATGCAGTCCCTCGCTATTGTAGTCGATCGATCCGTGATCGCGCCGGCCACCCAGGCCCCGCCCGATGAGCCGCGTCCCGAAACCGGTTTGCTCGGGCTTTTCAACCGACGGTCCGCCGCTTTCATGCCAGTCGAATTGCAGCATGCGATTTTCGTCTTGCTCGACTTCGTCCCAGGAGATCGAAATACGGCCCGTGCTGCTCGAAAGCGCGCCGTATTTGAGTGCATTGGTGGCGAGTTCGTGGACCACCATGGCGAGCGCGACCGCGGCTTGAGGATCGAGCGTGATCTGCGGCCCGTCGAGCGACACACGCTCGGTCTCGCTGCCGACGCTCGCCGCAAGCGACTTGACCACGATGTCGGAAATGTCGGCCGACGCCCAGTTCGACTCGGTCAGCATGTTGTGCGCACCCGCCAAGGTAGCGAGCCGCGCGAAGAACGCTTGCAGCCCGGGGTTGCGATCATCGCTGCGGAACGACTGGCGGGCGAGCCCCTGGACCACGGCGAGCGTGTTCTTCACGCGATGGTTCAGCTCATTGATCAGGATGCGTTGGCGTTCTTCGGCTTCGACCTCCTCGGTCACGTTGTGCCCTTGCACGAACACGCCAGCGACCTGGCCCGAGGGCTCGAAGATCGGCTGGAAAATGAACTCAAGAAAAGCGTCGTGCGACTTGCCGTCGAGCTGATCGATAAACGAAACCGGTTCGCGCCTGCCGAAATAGGGTTCCTGCTCCGAATGCACCCGGTCCAGTGTTTCGACGAAGCCTTGCTCGATGACCTCTGGCAGCGCTTCGGCTACCGTCAGTCCGATCAATTCACGATTGCCGACGAGATCGCGGTAGGCCGCGTTAGCCATGGCAAAGCGATGCTCGGGTCCAGTCAGGATGGCGACGAAGCCGGGTGCCTGTTCGAGCAGGTTGCGCAGCCGTTCGCGCTCGGCGGCTGCACCCTGATACCGTTCCTCGACCGTGCGCGCGCGTTCGAGCACACCGGTCGAATCGCGCAGGCGACGGAGCTCCTTGAGCTCGGTAACGTTGACTGTGTGTTGGAGGATCAGTTCGACCGCGCCTCCGGCATCGAGGATCGGCGTGTGCGTTGCGCTCCAGAAATGGGTTTCGGTCGAACCGTCGCGGTTGGGGATATCATAGCGGATATGGGCGATCTCGTCCGGTTCACCGGTCGCAAGCACCCGATCAAACGAATCCTTTAGCTGGCGGTAGCTCTCGCCCTCACTCGGGAAAGCTTCGAACATCGAGAGACCGGCGATATCGTCCAGTTCACGCATGGTTACGCGCAGATAGGCGTGGTTCGCCCAGACGATCTTGAGATCGGGCGCGAGCACGACATAGGGGTTCGGCGAGTGCGCAAGTAGGCTCTCGAAATCGATGGTCACGTAAGCAACACCATGGCTATGACGATCCCTCCAATCTGCGCAACATGGCTGCGCAGGTGCGACACGTTCGTTCGGGCGCACCTTCGCAATCCGCGAGGTGAGTGGCGGTTCCGACTAGCGGGTAATTTGCCAGGCCTGCCTGGTTGGCGAAGCGCTTACTGGTCCAGGAAGCTGCGCATCTTGCGGCTGCGGCTCGGGTGCTTGAGCTTGCGCAGAGCCTTGGCCTCGATCTGGCGGATACGTTCGCGGGTAACGCTGAACTGCTGGCCGACTTCCTCGAGCGTGTGATCGGTGTTCATGCCGATGCCGAAGCGCATGCGCAGCACGCGTTCCTCGCGCGGGGTGAGGCTCGCCAAAACGCGCGTCACCGTTTCCTTGAGGTTGGACTGGATCGCGGCATCTACCGGGATGATCGCGTTCTTGTCCTCGATGAAATCGCCGAGATGCGAATCCTCCTCGTCGCCGATCGGCGTTTCGAGGCTGATCGGTTCCTTGGCGATCTTCATCACCTTGCGGACCTTTTCGAGCGGCATCGAAAGGCGCGCGGCCATTTCCTCAGGGGTCGGCTCGCGGCCTTCCTCGTGCAGGAACTGGCGGCTGGTGCGGACGAGCTTGTTGATCGTCTCGATCATGTGGACCGGGATGCGGATCGTGCGCGCCTGGTCGGCGATCGAACGGGTGATCGCCTGCCGGATCCACCACGTCGCGTAGGTGCTGAACTTGTAGCCGCGGCGGTATTCGAACTTGTCGACCGCCTTCATCAGGCCGATGTTGCCTTCCTGGATCAGGTCGAGGAATTGCAGCCCGCGATTGGTGTATTTCTTGGCGATGGAAATCACCAGGCGCAGATTCGCCTCGACCATTTCCTTCTTGGCGATGCGCGCCTCGCGCTCGCCCTTCTGCACCATGTTGACGATGCGGCGGAATTCGGGGAGCGCCATGCCAGTATTCGCCGCGATATCGGCGATTTCCGACCGGATGCGCTCGACATTGGCTTCTTCCTTCTCGGCGAAGGCTTTCCACTTCTTGTCGGTCTTCGCCATCTGGGCGAGCCAGCCCTCGTCGAGCTCGTTGCCCTCATAGGCCTTGATGAAGTCGATGCGCTTGATCTTGTGCCGCTCGGCGAGGCGCAGGATCTGGCCGCCCAGCGCCATCAGGCGGCGGTTGAAGGCATAGAGATTGTCGACCAGGAATTCGATCTTCGTGGCGTGGAACTGCACCGCTTCGACCTCGGCGGTCAGCTGCTCGCGCAGGTCTTCGTATTTTTTCTCCTTCGCGGCGGAGAACTCGTCGCCGCGGGCGAGGGTGTCTACGCGCTCGGCCTGGATCTTCTCGAATTTCTTGAACAGGTCCGTGATGCGGCCGAAGCGCTCGAGCGCCTCGGGCTTCAGCGCGGCTTCCATCTGGGCGAGCGAGAGGGTGTTGTCCTCCTCTTCCTCGTCCTTCTTCTTGCCGTTTTCGCCGTCGCCGTCCTCGTCGTCGCCGTCCTCGTCCGAATCGTCGTCATCGTCGTCGTCGACGATGGTCGGACCGGCGGAATCCTCGGTGATCTCGCCGTCGTCGTCGCCGTCGTCATCGTCGTTCATCTTGTCGGCGGGCGGTTCTTTCGAAAGCATCGCATCGAGATCGAGGATCTCGCGCAGCTGCATTTCCTCGTCGTTGAGCGCTTGTGACCACTGGATGATGGCGTGGAAGGTGATCGGGCTCTCGCACAGGCCGAGGATCATCATGTCGCGGCCCGATTCGATCCGCTTGGCGATAGCGATCTCGCCCTCGCGGCTGAGCAATTCGACCGCGCCCATTTCGCGCAGGTACATGCGCACCGGGTCGTCGGTGCGTTCGTTGCTGGCCTTCTTCTTGGGCGCGGGTACGTTCTGCTTGTTCTTGTCGTCGCCGCCCGAGATCTCCGCGACCTGCTCCTGCTGGCGCTCCTTCTCGGCCTCGGCCTCCTCGTCGCTCTCGACGATATTCACGCCCATCTCGCTGAGCGAAGACATCACGTCCTCGATCTGCTCGGACGTCATCTGGTCCTGCGGCAGGGCCTCGTTGAGCTCATCATACGTGATGTAGCTCTTCTTCTTGGCCTTGCTGATGAGCTTCTTGATCGACGCCTCGTTGAGATCGATCAGGGGCGCGTCTTCATTCGCGCTCTTGTCCTTGGTTTTGGTCGCCATGCTCGCCCTGCAATAAAATTTCATCGCCAGCGGAGCCGTTAGCCGGCTCCGTCGCGCGTGCGGCCGATATCTGCCGCAAACGCTCCTCGAATTCCTGCTTCCTGGTCAGCAAACGCTGCTGATCGGCAAATGCTCCCTCGGGATCGGTGTCGAACCGGGCGGCGGCATCGGCGAGTGCTGCGTCGAGCGCCGGTCGTTCGACCAGCAGCGCCACAGCCTCGGCCAGATCGCTCACCGCTTGTGCGGGGTCTGCATCGTCGGCCAGGAAGGACAAGGGTAGCCCCGCTTGTGTTCGTTGCGCGGGCGGTTCTTGGTCCGGTTCGCCCAATGTGGGCGTTTGCCCTTCCGTGTCAAGCGCGGCGCGCTCCAAAAGGCGAGTCGCCGTAGCGCGCTGTTCGGGCAGAGCGAATTCGACACCTGCGATCGCCTCGGCATGGCGGTCGATTTCATCGGGGAAACGTTCGAGCCCGGCGAGCACCGCATTGGCCAGCCGGTCGCGCAATCCTCCGCCCGATGCGGCCGACAGGCGCGAAGCGCTCGAAGCGGAGGGGCGGCTCGCGGGTGCGGGCTTGCCGGACCACTTGCCGCGCGGCTGAAACTGGCGCGGCTTGAACTCGCGGCGCGGGAAGGCATAGGCCGAGAACCGATCCATCAGTTCGCGTTTGTAGAGCGAACGGATGTCGGGATGCGCGATCGCGTCGACATGCTCCATCAGCCGCGCCTTGAGGCCGGCTTTCTGCTCGGGTGTGTCGAGCGGCCCCGCGGCGCTTTCGTGATCCCACAGCACTTGGGTGATCGGGCGCGCCTGTTCGATCACCTCGAGGAGGGCGCCCTTGCCGCGCGCCCTGAGCAGATCGTCGGGGTCCTGGCCCTTGGGCAGCACCGCGATCCGCAGGCTCTTGCCTGGAGCGAGCAGGGGAAGGGCACGGCTCACCGCGCGCATCGCCGCGCGCTGGCCAGCACTGTCACCATCGAGGCACAGGATCGGCACGTCGACCACGCGCCACAGCAGTCCGAGCTGGTGCTCGGTCAGCGCGGTGCCGAGCGGCGCGACGACTTCCTCGATCCCCGCCGCCGCGCAGGCGATCGCGTCCATGTAGCCTTCGACCACGAGCAACCGCCCGCTCTTGCGCGCGAGCGGACCGGCGCGGTCGAAATTGTAGAGGTTGCGCCCCTTGTCGAACAGCGGCGTGTCGGGCGAGTTGAGGTATTTGGGCGCGCCCTCGACATCCTTCAGGATGCGCCCGCCGAACGCGATCACCCGCCCGCGCGGGTCGCGGATCGGCAGCATCAGCCTCCCGCGGAACCGATCGTAGGGCTCCTTGCCTTCGACCTCTATTCGCAGGCCCCCTTCGACCAGCATCTCCTTGGGATAATCGCTCAGCGCCTTGCCCAGCGAGGTGCGATCCTCGGGCGCGTAACCGAAGCCGAAGATTTCGATCGTCCTGGCCGAAATGCCGCGTCGTTCGAGATAGGCGCGCGCCTCGGCCCCCTGCGATCCGTCGAGATTGGCGCGGAACCAGGTCTGCGCGGCGTCCATCAGATCCCGCAGGCCTTTGGCCTCTTCCTGCCGCTTGGCGGTGCGCGGGTCGGGCGCGGGCACGTCCATCCCGGCGATCAGCGCCAGCTCCTTCACCGCGTCCATGAACTGGAGGCCCTGTTGCTCGGTCATCCAGCGGATCGCATCACCATGCGCCTCGCAGCCGAAACAATGGTAGAAGCCCTTCTGGTCGTTGACGTAAAAGCTCGGCGTCTTCTCGTCATGAAACGGGCAGCACGCCTTGAACTCGTGGCCCGCGCGCTGGAGCTTCACCGTCCGCCCGATCAGGGTGGACAGCGTGATCGCGTTGCGCAGTTGATCGAGCCATTGGGGGGAGAGCATTGCCCTCCACGTTTAGCCGCCGCAGCCCGCTAAAGTCGAGTGTGTCCGATCACCCAAGGCAGGCGTTGGCCGAGCCTTGTCCGTCGCCCGGATAGGGGCCGTCGCCGGTCGCACGGATACCGTCGGCGTCGATCGCGTAGGCGCTAGCGGGGCCGGCGGGCGGGACGGTCGATTGCCAATAGAAGGTCAGCGGCTCGCTCGCTTCCCACTGGTTGCCGCCGTCACCGGCCGAGATCGTCCATGCGAGCGCACCGTCGTCGCAGGTGATCACGATATCGGCCTTCTCGCCGATCGCCGCGAGCGCCTCTGCCTTGGCATACCCGGCGGTGCCCGTGAATCCGGTGGCCGGGCGGTTCATGCGGAACAGCGTGGCGCGTTCTACATCGGACGAATCCGCGCCGTCGCCCGCACCGGTGGTCGGATCGTTGTCTTCGCCCGGATAGACGATGTGGACATAGGTGTAGACCGTGCCGCGCGGTGCGGTGGCGGGGTCGCAGGTCGACATCTCGGCGGGGCAGGCGACGTAGGAGGTGATGTCGGCAAAGATACCGGCGTCGTTCGACAGCGTGGTCTTCACCTCTGGCCCCTGTGGCCCGACGATCTTCGCGCCGAGTTCGAGATTGGCGAAATCGCCCGCTTCGAGCGCAGCCGCTGCGGCCTCGCGCTCGGACTCGGTGTCGACGTTGTCGAGATCGGTCTCGTCGGTACCTGCGACCGTACTCGGGTCCTCGGCGCAGGCGGCCAGCGCCAGCGCTGCGCAGGCTGCGAGCGGGATTGCGGTGCGGATCATGCGATTTCTCCCCTGTTTGCCGTTACGACTCACGGGAGAGCAAGGCGGTTCCGGTTAACCAAAACTCGCTTTGACGAGCCCGCTGGCCTTGCCGAAATCCATCTGCCCGGCATGGCGCGTCTTCAGCTCGGCCATGACCTTGCCCATGTCCTTGATGCTCTCGGCACCGACATCGGTCTTCACCTGCGCGATCGCGGCCTTCATCTCGCCCTCGTCCATCTGCTTGGGCAGAAAGTCCTCGATCACGTCGAGTTCGGCCTGTTCCTCGGCTGCTTTTTCGGCTCGGCCGCCGTCTTCGAACATCTGGATCGATTCGCGGCGCTGCTTGGCCATCTTCATCAGCACTTCGGTGACGAGCACGTCGTCGTCGGGCTGTTCGCTGGCGGTGCGCAGCTCGATATCGCGGTCCTTTACCTTCGCCAGGATCATGCGGATCGCGCCGAGGCGCGCCTTGTCCTTGTTCTTCATCGCTTCGATCTGGGCGGCTTTGAGGTTCTCGCGGATCATGGGTCTCTCGTTCCTGTGGAAATATTGCGGCGGATCGCCGGATGGAGGCGATATAGGCGATGAAACGCGTTTTGACAGCTTGACCGGCGGGAGGCGCTTCCCTAGCGGTCACGACTTAGCGACATCGCCGGACAACTGCTTAACGGAGCGCCCCAAACATGGCCCTATCCGCCTTTCGCCACGCGCGCCCGCCAGCCGGGGCCACCGGCGTCCTCGTATTGGCGGATGGCACCCATATCTGGGGCAAGGGATTCGGCGCCACCGGCGAGGCGGTCGGCGAGGTGTGCTTCAACACCGCGATGACTGGCTATCAGGAGGTGATGACCGATCCCTCCTACGCCAAGCAGATCGTCACCTTCACCTTCCCGCATATCGGCAATGTCGGCGCGAACGAGGAGGATATCGAGAGCAAGGTCGAGGCCGCACTGGGCTGCGTTGTGCGCGAGGATATCACCGCGCCCAGCAATTTCCGCAGCGCCGAGGATTTCACCGCCTGGATGGCGCGCCACGGCAAGATCGGACTCGCCGGTGTCGATACCCGCGCACTGACCCGGCGCATCCGCCAGTCGGGCGCGCCCAACGCGGTGATCGCGCATGCGCCCAACGGCAAGTTCGACCTGAAGGCGCTGGAAAAGCGCGCCGCCGAATGGCCCGGCCTCGAGGGCATGGACCTCGCCAAGCGCGTCAGCCGCGAGAAGCAGGAAAACTGGGAAGGCGGCGCCTGGACGCTGGGCAAGGGCTATGGCCGCGCGCCCCGCGATGCCAAGCCCCACGTCGTCGCGATCGATTACGGCTCGAAGGACAATATCTACCGCAACCTCGTACGCGCCGGGGCGAGGGTGACGGTGCTACCCGCAACCGCAACCGTCGAACAGGTTATGGCGGAGAAGCCCGACGGCGTGTTCCTTTCCAACGGCCCCGGCGATCCGGCGGCAACGGGCGAATATGCGGTGCCGGTTATCCGCGAATTGCTCGACAAGGACATGCCGATCTTCGGCATCTGTCTCGGCCACCAGATGCTCGCCATCGCGGCGGGGGCGAAGACGACCAAGATGCACCAGGGCCACCGCGGCGCGAACCACCCGGTCAAGCGGCTCGATTCAGGCGTGGTCGAGATAACCAGCATGAACCACGGCTTCGCGGTCGATAACGACACGCTGCCCGACGACGTGCTGGAAACCCATATCTCGCTGTTCGACGGCTCGAACTGCGGCATCGCCATCAAGGGCAAGCGCGCCTTCGGCGTCCAGTACCACCCCGAAGCCAGCCCCGGCCCGCAGGACAGTTTTTATCTCTTTGAGAAATTCGTTGGGATGCTCGGATAATGCCCAAACGCACTGACATTTCCTCCATCCTCGTCATCGGCGCGGGCCCCATCGTGATCGGGCAGGCGTGCGAGTTCGATTATTCGGGCACGCAGGCGATCAAGGCGTTGAAGGAGGAGGGCTATCGCGTCGTCCTCGTCAATTCGAACCCGGCGACGATCATGACCGATCCCGAGTTCGCCGATGCGACCTATATCGAGCCGATCACCCCCGAGGTCGTCGCCAAGATCATCGAGAAGGAACGCCCCGACGCGGTGCTGCCGACGATGGGCGGGCAGACAGCGCTCAATTGCGCGCTCTCACTCAACAAGGACGGCACGCTCGAGAAATTCGGCGTCCAGATGATCGGTGCCGATGCGAAGGCGATCGACAAGGCCGAGGACCGCCAGCTGTTCCGCGAGGCGATGGACAAGATCGGTCTCGAAAGCGCCCGTTCGGGCATCGCCAATTCGGTCGACGAGGCGTTCAAGGTGCTCGAACGCACCGGGCTTCCGGCCATCATCCGCCCGAGCTTCACGCTCGGCGGCACCGGCGGTGGCATCGCCTACAACAAGGCCGAGTTCGAGCGGATCGTGCGCTCGGGCCTAGACGCCAGCCCCACGACCGAGGTGCTGATCGAGGAATCGCTGCTCGGCTGGAAGGAATTCGAGATGGAGGTGGTCCGCGACCGGGCGGACAATTGCATCATCATCTGCTCGATCGAGAACGTCGATCCGATGGGCGTGCATACCGGGGACAGCATCACCGTCGCCCCCGCGCTGACGCTGACCGACAAAGAATACCAGATCATGCGCACCGCCTCGATCGAGGTGCTGCGCGAGATCGGCGTGGAGACCGGCGGTTCGAACGTCCAGTTCGCGGTCAATCCCAAGGATGGCCGCCTGATTGTGATCGAGATGAACCCGCGCGTTTCGCGCTCCTCGGCGCTCGCCTCGAAGGCGACCGGCTTCCCGATCGCGCGCGTCGCGGCGAAGCTTGCCGTCGGCTACACGCTCGACGAGTTGACCAACGAGATCACCGGCGCGACCCCTGCCAGCTTCGAGCCGACGATCGACTACGTCGTCACCAAGATCCCGCGCTTCGCGTTCGAGAAGTTCAAGGGCGCCGACAATTCGCTGTCGACCGCGATGAAGTCGGTCGGCGAGGTGATGGCGATCGGCCGCAACTTCCAGGAATCGATGCAGAAGGCGCTGCGCGGGCTCGAAACCGATCTCGACGGCTTCAACCGCTATCTGCCTTTGGAAGGCATGGCGAAGGACCGGATCGTCGCCGAGCTTTCGCAGCGCACGCCGGACAGGTTGCTCAAGGTTGCGCAGGCCTTCCGCGAGGGGCTGAGCGTCGAGGAAGTCCACGAGGTCACGCATTACGACCCGTGGTTCCTCCGCCAGATCGAAGCGATCGTCTACGAAGAGAGCATGATCGCGCATGAGGGCCTGCCGCGCAGCGCCGAAGAATTGCGGCGGATAAAGTCGATGGGCTTTTCGGACCGGCGGCTGGCGACGCTCGCGGTGCGCAGCGTCGGCGTGGCGGGCGGCATGGCCGAGACGCAGGCGCGTTCCTCTGGCCTGCTTCACGACGCCCTGCGCGCGATGGCCGGGGCGACCTCCGAAGAGGAAGTCCGCAAGCTGCGCGAGAAATTCGGCGTGCGCCCGGTGTTCAAGCGGATCGACAGCTGCGCCGCCGAGTTCGAGGCGATCACGCCCTACATGTATTCGACCTACGAGGCTCCGAGCTTCGGCGAGCCCGAGGACGAGGCCGCACCATCCGACCGCCGCAAGATCGTGATCCTCGGCGGCGGTCCGAACCGGATCGGGCAGGGGATCGAGTTCGACTATTGCTGCGTCCACGCCTGCTTCGCGCTCAGCGAGGCCGGGTTGGAGACGATCATGGTCAATTGCAACCCGGAGACGGTCAGCACCGATTACGATACCTCCGACCGGCTCTATTTCGAGCCGCTGACCGCCGAGGACGTGCTCGAGATCCTGCGCAAGGAGCAGGAGAACGGCGAACTCGTCGGCGTGATCGTGCAGTTCGGCGGACAGACCCCGCTCAAGCTCGCGGGAGCGCTGGAAAAGGCGGGCATCCCGATCCTCGGCACTAGTCCCGACGCGATCGATCTTGCCGAGGATCGCGAACGCTTCGCCAAGCTCGTCAACAAGCTGAAATTGAAGCAGCCGATGAACGGCATCGCGCGCAACCGCGACGAGGCCGCCGCCTGGGCCTCGCGGATCGGCTACCCGGTGTTGCTGCGCCCCTCCTACGTGCTCGGCGGGCGCGCGATGGAAGTGGTCGACAGCGAAGCCCAGCTCGACGACTACATTCGCACCGCGGTCAGCGTCTCGGGCGACAGCCCGGTGCTGGTCGACCAGTATCTACGCGATGCGGTCGAATGCGATGTCGATGCGCTGTGCGACGGTGAGCAGGTCGTGATCGCGGGCGTGATGCAGCACGTCGAGGAGGCCGGCGTGCATTCGGGCGACAGCGCGTGCACCCTGCCGCCGCACTCGCTCCCGGCCGAGATCATCGAGGAGATGGAACGCCAGGCCGAGGCCTTGGCGATGTCGCTCGGCGTGGTCGGCCTGATGAACGTGCAGTTCGCGGTCAAGGACGGCGAGGTCTACCTGATCGAGGTCAACCCGCGCGCAAGCCGCACCGTCCCCTTCGTCGCCAAGGCGATCGGACAGCCGATCGCAAAGTTCGCCGCGCGGGTGATGGCCGGCGAAAAGCTCGCTGACCTGCCGAAGATCCGGCGCAAGATGGATTACATCGCGGTCAAGGAAGCGGTGTTCCCCTTCGCGCGCTTCCCCGGGACCGACCCGGTGCTTTCGCCCGAGATGAAATCGACCGGCGAGGTGATGGGGCTCGACCGCGATTTCGCGATGGCCTTCGCCAAGTCGCAGATGGGCGCAGGCGTGAAGCTGCCGAAGGACGGCAAGGTGTTCGTCTCGGTCAAGGACACCGACAAGCCGATCATCCTGCCCGGGGTGAAGAAATTGCTCGCCTTGGGCTTCGAGGTGGTCGCCACCGGCGGCACGCACGATTTTCTCACCGAAGCGGGCCTTTCGGTCGAACGCGTGAACAAGGTCGCGCAAGGGCGGCCGCACATCGTCGATGCGATCGTCGACCGCGAGATCGCCCTCATCCTCAACACCACCGAGGGCTGGCAATCGCTCAAGGACTCGCAATCGATCCGCCAAGCGGGGCTCGAACTGAAGTTGCCTTACTACACCACCGCCTCGGCCGGGCTGGCCGCGGTGGAGGCGATCGAGGCGCTTGGTTCGCGGGAGCTTGAAGTGCGCGCGCTGCAACACTATTATAGCCCGGACGAATAAAGAGCGAACTTCCCGAAAACTGCAACAATCGGCCGTCTTAGTGCTTCGGTACCGGGCGGAGAGCGGGCTTTTGACGGAATTCGCCCGGAAGGACGGAAGACCATGGATAAAGTCCCGATGCTGGCGGAAGGCTACGAAAAGCTGACCGCGGACCTCAAGGCGCTGCGTGCCGAACGCCCCAAGATCGTCGAGGCGATCGAGGAAGCCCGCGCGCATGGCGACTTGTCGGAAAATGCCGAATACCACGCCGCCAAGGAACGCCAGGGCCAGGTCGAGGCGCAGATCGGCGAGCTCGAGGACCAGATCAGCCGTGCGCAGATCATCGATCCGACCACCTTGTCGGGCGACAAGATCGTGTTCGGCGCGACCGTCACGCTGCTCGACGATGAGGACAAGCCGGTCAAATACCAGATCGTCGGCCCGGCCGAGGCAGACGCCAAGAAGGGCCGGATCACCTATTCGAGCCCGCTTGCGCGCGCGCTGATCGGCAAGACCAAGGGCGACGAGATCGAGGTCACCGTGCCTTCGGGCGACAAGTTCTATCTCGTCGACGAAGTCGCCTTCGTCTGAGTCGCTGAATCACGCAATTCGATGGAGGGCGTTCCCGCGAGGGGGCGCCCTTTTTCACATCAGCGGCTTGCGGCGCTGGCTCCACCCGATCCGCGTGCATCGGGGAAGCGCGGCCATTCGCCATTGGCGAGCGCCATCCGGCTGGCCGAGGATGCGCCCGCCTGGCGTTCGTACATCCAGTAGTTCTTGAGCACGATCGAGACGTAGGCGCGGGTTTCCCAATAGGGGATCGATTCCATCCACAGCAGCGGATCGCCCTGGTCGACGATCTCGGTGTTCCAGCGGGTGATCGGGGTCAGACCGGCATTATAGGCGGCCATGATCTTGAGCAGGTTGTCGCGTGTGGCGGAGGTATCGCGCAGCATTTCGAGGTTGCGCTGGCCGAAGGCAAGGTTGACCCGCGGATCGGTCAGGTCGACGGCACCGGCGTTCATGCCGAGTGAGGGGGCGTGCTGGCGCACCGTGATCGGGGTGATCTGCATCAGGCCCTTGGCGTCTGCCGGGCTGACCACAGCGGTGCGGAAATTCGATTCCTGCAATGCGTGGGCGAAAGCGAGGGCAGGGTCGACCCGCCAGCCGCCGACAGGCTGCCACCGGACAACCGGATAGCGCGCCGCGGGTTCGTAACCGCCGCCCGACGGCGCGTTGTGGGCCATCCAGATCTGGGTCTGCGGCAGGCCAAGTTCGCGGGCGAGGCGGGTGAGGGCGCGGTGCTGCTTTGGGTCGCCGATCTTGGCCTGGTGGCGCAGTACCTCGTCGGCCAGGCCTTCGCGATCGAGCTCGACCAGCTTCACCGCCAGCTGGACGTTCGGCAGCCTGGAAAGCTCGCGCCAGTCCTCGGCGGAGAAATCGGGGCCGTAATGCGGATCGGGCAGCTGGGTGCCGAGCGCAGCGGCGGCGATCATGCCGTAGAGCGTCTCGTCGCGATTGGCCGCATCGCGGAGCAGGCCCTGCGCCTGGTCGGGTTGGCGGCAGCGGATGTGGCTGCGCGCCTGCCAGTAGAGCGCGGCCGAACTCAATTCCTCGTTCTGCGACCAATAGGCGCTGCGCTGGAACGCGTCGGCGGCGGTGGCGCAATCGCCCAGACGCCATGCGGCAAGACCGGCGACCCACCAGCCTTCGGCGACCCATGCGCCGCCGCCATCCTGTTCGATCGTGCGAGCAAGCGCGAGCGCTTCGGTGTCGCGATTCTCGATATAATAGCTCCACGCAACGCGCTGGCGCCATTCGGCGCGCGCATCGGACCCCAGTTGCGGGTCGACCTCGTCGAGCAGTGCGTGCGCGCCGGCCGGATCGTCATTGGTGATCGCGTCGCGGATGCGCACTTCGACGTCGGAAGGCAACGAACCGTCTGCGACCGAGCGCGGCTTGATCCGCTTCGGGCTGTAGCCGGTCGAAGAAAAGCGCCGGGTTCCCGGCAGGTCGGGTAATTGCGCGGCCCCGCGCCGGATCGCGAGCCGGCCGATCTGTGCGGCCTGGGGGAGATCGGTCCCGCGGGCGAGCCAGTCGTTCAGCCGGTCGAGCGGGATTTCAGGCGAATTGGCGTGGAGATAGTATTCGGCCATTGCGAGCTGGTGCATCGGGCCGCGATCGCCTTGGGCGAGCAGTTCCTCGACCCTTGGCCAGTCCTCACGCCGGATCGCGGCGAACAGCTCGGTGTAATAGGCGCGGTCCTCGGCCGACAGCAGCGCCGGCACGCGGGGGCTCTCCGCCAGCGCCTGGTAGTAACTGACGGTGCTGGTATTGGCCGAAACCGCGGTGGGGATCGTCGTGATCGCCGCCGCCGCTGCCATGCCGATCGTGCCGAGCCGAAGATTGGGCATATACGCCTAGTGTCCTGTCCACTCCAACCAATCCCGCCAGAGCTTCGCCTTGGTGCGCGGTGCCTTGCGCATCGCAGCCAAGCCCATTCCGGCGAGGATTGGGACCTCTAGCCCATCTTGGTTAAGACCGCGTAAGCCGACATCGCGTTGCGCCGGATCGTGCTGCAAAATCGACCGGACGTTCTGTCCGAGGACCAGCAGGCGCTCGGGCCGCACCAGCGCGATATGGCGCCATGCCAAGGCTGCAAAACCGGCGGCGTGGCGCGCCTGCCAGTCGGGCGCCGGATCGTGGCGCGGGAGGATCGCGGCGCGATAGACCTTTTCCTCGTCAAGCCCGGCTGCGCGCAGGAAGGCCGAGAGCAGCTTGCCGTCGGGGCCCGACAACAGCCTGTCGCGGTCCTCGCGCTCGGGCTGGCCGACCAGCACCATCAGCTCCGGCCTTGCCGCACCGATGGGCGCTATCCGACCACCGGTCGCGCCGGCATCGAGCTCGGGAGCCCTGATCCACCATTCGCGGAAGGCGTGCAGCGTTGTCGGCCAGTCCTCGGGCGCGCCCAGCGAAGGCCCGGCGGGTTTCTCCGGCTCTGGCTTGCGTTTGGGCGGGACCGGCACCGGCGCTGGCTCGCCTTCTTCCGCCGCGTCGGGTTCGGGTTCGGCCAGGAAACCGCTCGCATCGTCCGAATAGGCGTAGTCCACCCCGGCTTCGCGCCACCAGCCGATAACGGCTTCCATCGCCTTTTCGGCGCTATTTTCGCGTGGTTCGGCCATAGGGTTCCCGTGCGACACCCTTGACCCCGCGGGGGCTCGCGGGTCAAGGCATGCCGCACACCTTAACACGTGCAAGAGGCGAAGCATGAGCGAACGCGAATCGATGGAATACGACGTCGTCATCGTCGGCGGCGGCCCCGCCGGGTTGGCGGCGGCGATTCGGCTGAAGCAGGTCGATGCGGACCTTTCGGTCTGTATCCTCGAGAAAGGCTCGGAGATCGGCGCGCATATCCTCTCGGGCGCGACGATCGATCCCAAGGCGCTCGACGAGCTATTGCCCGACTGGCGGGACGACGGCTGTCCACTGGCGGAGGTGCCGGTCACCGACAACCAGCACTGGATCCTGACCAAGGGCGGCAAGACCGAGCTGCCGCACCTCTTGATGCCGCCGCTGTTCTCCAACGACGGCAATTACACCGGCTCGCTCGGCAATTTGTGCCGCTGGCTCGCCGAAAAGGCCGAGGCGCTCGAGGTCGAGATTTTCCCCGGCTTCCCCGCCGCCGAGGTCGTGTTCGACGACAAGGGCAATGTGAAGGGCGTCGCCACCCGCGACATGGGCATCGCCAAGGACGGCAGCCACAAGCCCGATTACCAGCAGGGCATGGAACTGCACGGCAAGTACACTTTCTTCGCCGAGGGCGTGCGCGGGCACCTGTCCAAGCACCTGATCGAAAAATTCGACCTGCGGGCCGACGCGCAGCCGCAGACCTACGGCCTCGGCATCAAGGAATTGTGGGACATCGAGCCGGGCAAGCACGTGCCGGGCCGCGTGATCCACACGCAGGGCTGGCCACTGTCCGAAAACGAGGCGTGGGGCGGGGGCTTCCTCTACCACCAGGCCAACGGGCAGGTCGCCTTGGGCTTCGTTACCGCGCTCGATTATGCGAATCCCTATCTCTACCCGTTCGAGGAATTCCAGCGCTGGAAACAGCATCCGGCTATCCGCGAGGTGCTCGAGGGCGGCAAGCGCGTGTCCTACGGCGCGCGCGCGATCAACGAGGGCGGCTGGCAGTCGGTGCCCAAACTCGACATGCCGGGCGGCGCGCTGATCGGCTGTTCGGCTGGCTTCGTGAACGTGCCACGGATCAAGGGCACCCACACCGCGATGAAGAGCGGGATGCTCGCCGCCGAAGCCGCCGCCGCCGCGATCAAGGCCGGGCGTGCGCAGGACAGCCTGTCCGAATACGACCAAGCGGTCCGCGACAGCTGGATCGCGACCGAGTTGAAGCTGGTGCAGAACGCCGAACCGCTCGTCGCAAAGTTCGGCGGCGCGCTGGGCACGGTGCTGGCGGGTGCGGACCTGTGGATGCGCACGCTAAAAATCGGCCTGCCGATCACGATGAAGCATCATCCGGACAACGAGGCTCTGCAGCGCGCCGACCTCTTCAAGCCGATCGACTATCCCAAGCCCGACGGCGTGATCAGCTTCGATCGCCTGTCCTCGGTGTTCCTCTCGAACACCAATCATGAGGAAGACCAGCCGAGCCACCTCGTGCTCAAGGACCCGGACATCCCCGTGAACTACAACCTGCCCGTCTATGCCGGGCCGTCTCAGCGTTATTGCCCCGCAGGGGTGTACGAATTCACCGGGGTCGAGGAAAACAATCCAGAGTTCGTCATCAACGCGCAGAACTGCGTCCACTGCAAGACCTGCGACATCAAGGACCCGCTGCAGAACATCGAATGGACCGTGCCCGAAGGCGGCGGCGGGCCTAACTATCCGAACATGTGATGCGCCGGTGGCGCTGACTGAAACCGCCTATGCCAAGATCAACCTCGCGCTGCATGTCCGCAGGCGGCGCGAGGATGGCTATCATGAACTCGAGACGCTGTTCGCCTTCGTCGATGCGGGCGACGAGCTGACCGCCCGCGACGCGGTGGAGGATCGTCTCGAAGTCATGGGCGAATTCGCCGGGGCGCTCGACGATCCGTTCGACAACCTCGTGATGCGCGCGCTGGGCAAGCTGCCGCGCGCCGAGGGTATGGCGCTGACGCTCGAGAAGAACTTGCCCGTAGCGGCGGGGCTCGGTGGGGGGTCGGCCGATGCCGGAGCGGTGTTCCGACTGGTCGAGCGAATGCATGGCTGGCCCGACGACTGGCAGGCGCGCGCCGCCACGCTCGGTGCCGACGTCCCGGTTTGCGTGAAGAGCGAGACGTCGTTCGGTCGCGGCACCGGCGCCGATTTCGACCCCGGGCCGCAGGACCTGGAGGGCACGCCGGTACTGCTCGTAAACCCGCGCACACCGCTCGCCACCGGGCCGGTCTTCGCGGCGTGGGACGGCGAGGATCGCGGTGCGCTGCCCGGCGGCACGGCGCGCGAAATTACGCTTGCGGGGCGAAACGATCTCGAAGCCCCGGCGCTGTCGCTCTGCCCGGTGATAGATGATGTGCTCGGCGTGCTGCGCGACACGCCTGCATGGCTCGTGCGCATGTCGGGCTCGGGCGCGACCTGTTTCGCGCTGTTCGACGACGCGGCTACGCGCGACGCCGCTTCGGCGGCCATCGCTGCCTCGAATCCCGATTGGTGGCAGCTGGCGGGAAGCCTGCGATGAGCAAGCTCGCGCGGATTGTCGGAGAGCCCAGGTTCGGCGGGGTAATGGTTGTCTGCGATCATGGCGGACGCCGCGTGCCCGAAGGTCTCGATCTCGGGATCGAAGAGGCCGACATGAACCAGCACATCGCTTACGATATCGGGGTTGCCGAGATCGCCGAACTGATGGCGGAGAAGCCCGGTACGGCAGCTTTCATCGCCGAATACAGCCGGTTGGTGGTGGACCTCAATCGACGCGCCGACGATCCCGCTGCGATTCCCGAAAGGAGCGACGGGCGCGCCATTCCCGGCAATGTCGATATCGACCGCGCGGCGCGGCTGATGGAATATCACCACCCGTTCCATGGCGAACTCGAACGCCAGCTCGAAGCGACTCCGCCAGCGCTCACCGTGTTCCTGCACAGTTTCACGCCCCGGATGGCTACCGACGACAGCGAGCGGCCTTGGCAATGCGGGGTGCTCTACGACCATGACGATCGCGGGGCGATGATCGCGAAGCGCTTGCTGGAAGAGGAAGGCTTTCTCGTCGGCGACCAGCAGCCCTATTCGGGGGCGGTGTACAATGCCACGATCCTGCGCCATGCCGAGGAACCGGGCCGCCCCTACCTCTACCTCGAGGTGCGACAGGACCTGATCGACCGTGCCGACGGCCAGGCCGAATGGGCCGAGCGCCTGCACCGCGTCTGCAACCGCATAGCGATGGAGTTGATGTGAAACGCCTGACCCTTCTTCCGTTGCTCCTCGTTGTCGCCTGTTCGCAGCCCAACGAAGGGGCGGAGAGCGGCGAACCCGCGGCCGCTCCCACCGGCGAAACAATCGCCTGCGCGCTCGGCGGGAGCGAAAGCTTCGACAGCAAGTGCGTCGTCGAGCGCAAGGGTAACGATGTCGTCCTGCATCACCCCGACGGGGGCTTCCGCAGGTTCGTGCTCGACCCGGGTGGGGGCGGCCTGGTCGCTGCCGATGGCGCCGATAGTTCGAGCCAGCGGATCGAAGGCGACTGGCTGCTCCTGACCGTCGGCGGCGATCGCTACCGGATACCCTTCATTGCCGTGCCCGACGACGATGGCTGAGCCGATCGTCACCGGCGAAGAGATGCGCGACGCCGAGCGGGCGGCGATCGGGGGTGGTACCTCGGTCGACACGCTGATGCGGCGCGCGGGCGAGGGCGCGGCAGACTGGATCTGGCGCATGTCGGCAGGGCGCAGTGCGACCGTGCTGTGCGGCCCGGGGAATAATGGCGGCGATGGTTATGTCATCGCGCGCCGGTTGCGCGAGCTTGGCGCGAAGGTCTCGGTAGTCGCCCCGCTCGCGCCGAAGACCGATGCGGCCCGCTCGGCGCGCGCCGAATGGGGCGATCCGGTGTCCGAGGAGTGGAGCGAGGACGGCGGCGACGTGTTCGTCGACGCGCTGTTCGGGACCGGTCTTTCTCGCGGTTTGTCCGCAGAGCTTCAACAGCTTGTCCACAGGCTCGCCAACAGGCACGGGCAGTCGGTCGCGGTGGACCTGCCGAGCGGGGTGTCGAGCGACGATGGCGCATTGTTCGACGACATTCCCTCCTACGACCTCGCGCTGGCTCTCGGCGCGCTCAAGCCGGCGCATTTCCTCCTGCCGGCGGCGGCGCATATCGGCTCGCTGCGGACGGTCGATATCGGGCTCGGCGATATCCGCCATCGCGCCGAAACACTCGATCGACCGCAGATCGAGGCACCGCGGGCCGACGCGCACAAATATTCGCGCGGGTTGGCGCTGGTGGTCGGGGGTGCGATGCCCGGGGCTTCGCTGCTCGCCGCGCGGGCGGCTCAGGGTGCGGGTGCGGGCTTCGTGCAGTTGGCGAGCGACGAGACGGCAGCGGTGCCGCATGATATCGTGCAGGTCGACGGCGATCTCGAACACGCGTTATCGGACGAGCGGATCGACGCAGCCTTGGTCGGCCCCGGGCTGGGTCGCGACCAGGACGCCTCGCGGAGGCTGCAGCGCGCGCTGGCGGCCGGGATACCGCTGGTGATCGACGGGGACGCGTTGCGGCTGATCACCCCGTCCGCGACCCGCTTCGAGCGCGAATGGGACGACAATATCCTCACCCCCCATGAGGGCGAGTTGCAGGCGCTCGAGGAGCATGGCGGGATCGAAGCGCGCGGCAGCAGGCTCGACCGCGCGCGGCGGGTCGCCGACACATACGGCGCGATCGTGATCGCCAAGGGCCCCGACACCGTGATTGCCTCGCCCGACGGGCACTGCGTCTGCGCACCACGCGCGCCCAGCTGGCTGTCGGTCGCGGGTTCGGGCGACGTCCTCGCCGGGATCGCGCTGGCGCGGCGCGCGGTGTCCGAGGACCCCGACGCGTTCGACGCCGCGTGCGATGCGGTGTGGCTGCATGCCGAAGCCGCGCGATTGGCGGGCCCGTCGTTTGCCGCCGGCGAGCTGGCCGACCGCGTCTCGGCGGCGCTCGGATCGGCGCTGGCGGTTGCCCGATGAGCGAGGCGATCGTCCGCATCGCCGCGCGGGGCGAAGGCGTCACTGCCGAGGGCCGTCATGTCCGCGGAGCCGTCACCGGCGATCACGTGTCCGGCGACGGCGCGATCGTGCCTGGACCGCACCATGTTGCGCCTCCATGTCGCCACTTTCCCCAATGTGGCGGATGCCAGTTGCAGCAGGCCGACAGTGCCGCGCTCGAACAGTTCGTGCGCGAACGCGCGGCGATGGCGGCCGGGGGGCAGGGGATCGCGGTCGGCGAAGTGTGTTCCGCCGAGCTCTCACCGCCGCGCACAAGGCGCCGCGCGACGCTGCACGCGATGCGTGCGGGCGGCGGTATCCTGATCGGCTTCCGCGAGGAGAAGTCGCATCGCCTGATCGATCTCGCCGAGTGCCACGTGCTCGACCCGGCACTGTTCGCGATGGTCGAGCCGTTGCGCGGCCTGCTGGCAGGCTTCCCGGGCAAGCTCGCGGTCGACATCACGCTGACGCTGGCGGACCAGGGCGTCGACTGCCTGATCAAGGGATTGCGCGTCGAGGGTCTCAAGCAGGAGGAGGCGCTGCTCGATTTCGCCGGCGAGCACGGTGTCGCGCGGCTCGCGATCGATGACGGGCTGGGGCCCGAGAACCGCTGGGAGCCCGAGCCGGTCACGATCACGCTCGGCGGGGTACCTGTCGCGCTGCCGCACGGCGCGTTCCTGCAGGCGACGCCGCAGGGCGAGGCGGCGCTGGTCGGCACGGTCGTCGAGTGGGCGCAGGGCAGCATGGTGATCGCCGACCTGTTCGCGGGCCTCGGGACCTTCACCTTCCCGCTCGCTGCTTCGGCCAAGGTCCTCGCGGTCGAGGCGGCGCGCGATGCGCATCTGGCCTGCAAGGCGTCGGCAAGCGCGTCGAAGCGCGCGGTCCACGCGCTGCACCGCGATCTCTATCGCAACCCGCTGCGACCCGAAGAGGTGGCCGGCTGCGACATGGTGGTGCTCGATCCGCCGCGCGCCGGGGCGCGGGCACAGGTCGAGCAGCTCGCCCAGGTGCCGCCGACAGCGAAGCTCGCGCGGATCGCCTATGTCAGCTGCAACCCGGCGAGCTGGGCGCGCGATTGCAAGGCGCTGGTCGAGGCGGGTTGGCGCTGCGCCGAGCTACGCCCGGTGGGGCAGTTCCTGTGGTCGACCCATATCGAGCTCGCGAGCCTGTTCGTCCGCGATTAGCGCGGGCTTTACAAGTGGATGTCGAACACCGTGATCGCCGCGTGGAAGGTGAGCGCGATCAGCACCAGCGTCGACAGCGTGAACAGGCCAAAGCGTACCGCCACCTTGTTGATCGTCGCCTGTACCAGCGAGTGCAGCACGCGCAGCACCACGTAGGCCCAGCCGAGCCAGAGGTTGAACCCGTCGCCCTGACCGACGATCACAAGCACGATCGCCACCGCGTAGAACACGGTCGGCGCCTCGTGCAGGTGGTTGTAGTTCTGCGCCTTCCACTGGACCTGCGGGGGCAGACGACCTCCGAGCCCGCCGGTATCGCGCGCATCGTCGGGCGCGATCCCCGCCTTGCTCATCGCGGGCAGGCGGGTGGCGTACATCCACAGCCACATCACCAGCGTCCAGCCGGCGAGCGCGACGACCGGCTGGAGGATTCCCATTCCCGTCACTGGATCAGGTCCGTGCCGGCGAACACCGTCACCGACAGCGCCCGCAGCGCGAGCACGGCGAGCGCCAGCGTCGAGAGCAGGAACATCAGGAAGCGCACCGGGATGCGGTTAACCGTCGCCTGCCAGATCGAATGCAGGATGCGGATCGCGACATAGGCCCAGGCGAGCGCCACATCGAGGCCGTTTGCGCCCATCATCGCGAGGATGATGACGGTCGGGTAGAAGATCGTCGGCTGTTCCATCAGGTGCGCGTAATTGTGCGATTTCCACTGCACTTCGCGCGGCAGCACCGCCTCGAGATCCTGTCCGCGCCCACCCGGAGGGCCATTCTTCAAATCGACGTTGCTCTTCGCCATCGCCGGAAAGCGGGTGCCCGCCATCCAGACCAGCATGATGATCGACCAGAAGACGAGCACCGCGGCCGGTGCGAGCATTTGCGCCTGCATTTGAAATCCCTTCCCTGTTTTGCCCGGCAGACTAGGTCTGCGGTGGCGAAAAGCAACCTAGTCCGTCGACCCCAGTACAGCGGCGAAGCTCGCCGCATCCGTGTTGCCGCCGGTGAGCAGGACGACTGCGTCCCCGTCGACCGCGATCTTGCCCGCGAGCACCGCCGCGAGCGCGGCCGCGCCGCCCGGTTCGAGCACCAGCCGGAGGTGCGCGAAGGCGAAGCGCTGGGCTGTCCGGATCTCGACCTCGGTGGCGCGCGCCCATTCGCTTGCGCGCTCACGCAGGATGTCGAAGTTGATGGGGCGCGTGGCGAAGGTCTGGAGCGCGTCGCAGGCGGTCGGCGGCGGGTCGTCGATCGACTGGATTTCACCCGTCTCGAGGCTGCGGCAGACATCGTCCCAGCCCTCTGGTTCGACCAGCGCGATCGCGCTGTCGGGGCAGGCGAGGGCGAGACCGGCGGACAGGCCGCCACCGCCGCAACAGGCGACCAGCTTCGACGGTTGGCGGCCGAGCTGGCGGGTGATCTCGATGCCGGCGCTGCCTTGGCCCTCGATCACCCAGGGATCGGCATAGGCGTGGACGTAGGTCGCGCCGCGCTCGCCGGCGATGCCTCGCGCGATCGCCTCGCGGTCCTCGGTCATGCGGTCGTAGGTGACGACCTCCGCGCCCAGCGCCCGGGTGCGGTCGAGTTTCACCTGCGGCGCATCCTCCGGCATCACGATCGTCGCCGCGATACCGAGTTCGCGGGCGGCCCAGGCGACGCCCTGCGCGTGGTTGCCGCTCGACACGCCGACGACGCCCGCCGCACGCTCTTCTGCCGACAGGTCGGTCAGCCGGTGCCAGCCGCCGCGGATCTTGAACGCGCCGATCGGCTGCAGGCACTCTGCCTTGACGTGGAAGCGCAGATCGTCGTGCTCGACCGGGAGCAACGGCGTGGGTGGCAGCCTGGCGGCGATCTTGTCGGCCGCGGCCTGCACGCCCGCGCGGGTGGGTTGGCGCTGCCCGCTCATCGGCTCGTCGCTCCTGCGCCACGGATGGACCGCGTGTTACACTGTCCAGGCAAGAAAATTTCCCGGATCGAAAGCGCGCCAGCGTTCGGAATTCGCGATGAAAGGGCAAGTGTTTCCATCCGCACCTTTTGCCCGTTCGCGGCGCGGTAGGAAAGCGTCGGATCATGTTGCGGTGTCGGCGCATTCCCTTATGTGGGCGCCACATACGAAATCTACGGAGCGAACATGAGCAAGGTATTGGTGATCGGCGCGGGCGGCGTGAGCTCGGTCTGCGTGCACAAGATGGCGATGAATGCGGACATTTTCGGCGAGATCCACCTTGCCAGCCGCACCAAGAGCAAGTGCGATGCGATCGCCGAGAGCGTGAAGGAACGCACCGGGCAGGAGGTTGCGACCTACGAGATCGACGCCGAGGAAGTGCCCGCGATGGTCAATTTGATCCGCAAGATCGAGCCTTCGCTCGTGGTCAATCTCGCGCTGCCGTACCAGGACCTGCCGATCATGGACGCCTGCCTCGAAACCGGCGTGGATTACCTCGACACCGCCAATTACGAGCCCAAGGACGAGGCCAAGTTCGAATATCACTGGCAGTGGGCATATCACGACCGCTTCAAGGAGGCGGGCATCATGGCGCTGCTCGGCTCGGGCTTCGATCCGGGCGTCACCAGCGTGTTCGCGATGTGGCTGAAGAAGCACAAGCTCAAGACCATCCGCCAGCTCGACATCCTCGATTGCAATGGCGGTGATCACGGCCAGGCTTTCGCCACCAATTTCAATCCGGAAATCAATATCCGCGAAGTCACCGCGCCCGCGCGCCACTGGGAAAACGGCGAGTTCGTCGAGACCCCTGCGATGGGCAAGCGGATGGTGTTCGACTTCGAAGGCGTGGGCGCGCGCGCGGCCTACATGATGTATCACGAGGAGCTCGAAAGCCTGTCGAAGTTCATCCCCGAACTCGAGCGCGGTCGCTTCTGGATGACCTTTGGCGACGAGTACATCAAGCACCTTACCGTGCTGCAGAATGTCGGCATGACGAGCATCGACCCGATCAAGTACAAGGGCCAGGAAATCATCCCGCTGCAATTCCTCGCCGCAGTCCTGCCCAAGCCCGAAAGCCTCGGCGAGACGACCAAGGGCAACACCAATATCGGGGTGATCGCGACCGGCGAGGCGCTCGACGGATCGGGCGAGAAGACCTTCTACATCAACAATATCTGCAGCCACGAAAAGGCGTACGAGGAAACCGGCAACCAGGCGGTCTCCTACACCACCGGCGTCCCCGCCATGGTCGGCAGCGCGATGATGCTGACCGGCAAGTGGAAGGGCGACGGCGTGTTCAACATGGAGCAGATGGATCCCGACCCGTTCCTCGACATGCTCGGTGAACAGGGCCTGCCCTATCAGGTGAAGGAACTCGACCGCCCGGTCGATTTCTGATCGCGTGAAGATCGGTTCGACGCTGATCGAGGCCGTCCGCGGTAACATCGTGACGATGGAGTTCGACGCTATCGTCAACGCGGCCAATTCCTCATTGCTCGGTGGCGGCGGCGTCGATGGCGCGATCCATCGTGCCGCCGGGCCGGATCTCGTCCACGAATGCCGACTGCTTGGCGGTTGCAAGACTGGGCAGGCCAAGACCACCAAGGGCTACCGACTCCCGGCGGAGCATATCATCCACACCGTCGGCCCCGTCTGGCGCGGCGGCGGCAATGGCGAGCCCGAACTGCTCGCCAGCTGCTACCGCCAATCGCTCGAGCGTGCTGTCGAAGTGGGGGCGCGGACAGTCGGAATCCCGGCGATTTCGACCGGTATATTCGGCTATCCGCTGGACCGCGCGGCTGAAGTCGCGGTGGAATCGATTGCAGGTTTTTTGGAAGAACGGACCGACTGCTTCGAGCGTATCGCGCTGGTCTGCTTCGACGATGACGCCAAGTCGGCCTTCGACACGGCATTGGAGGAATACTGATGGAAACCAGAGCAGGCGATCCGGGCGCCTTCCGCCAATTCGACCTGTCGCGGGTCGACAGCCCCTCCTTCGTGATCGACGCGGCCAAGCTGCGCGACAATTGCCGGATCCTCGCCGAAATCCGCGACGAGGCCGACATCAAGGTGCTGGCGGCCTTGAAGGCGTTCAGCATGTGGAGCGTTGCGCCTCTGCTCGGGGAATATCTCGACGGCGTGTGCACCTCGGGCCTGTGGGAAGCGCTGCTCGCCTCCGAACACTATGACGGCGAGATCGCGACCTACAGCGCGGCCTACAAGCCCGAAGACATTCCCGAGGTCTGCCGCCTGTCCGACCACGTGATCTTCAACTCGCCGCAGCAGATCGCGCGCGCGGCGCTGATCCTCGAGCAGGCGCGCTCGCAGGGCAACGATTTCGACGTGGGCCTGCGGATCAACCCGCAATCGCCCGAGGGCGAAGTGCCGCGCTACGATCCGTGCGCGCCGCATTCTCGGCTCGGCTTCCCGCTCGACCAGCTGACCGATGAGCACATGGAGGGGGTCAACGGGATCCACTTCCACACGCTCTGCGAGCAGGATTTCGAGCCGCTCCACCGCACCTGGGACAAGGTGTTCGACGCCATCGAACCCTATTTCGACCAGCTCGACTGGATCAACATGGGCGGCGGGCACCACATCACCCGCGCCGATTACCAGCGCGAGGAACTGATCGAATTCCTCAAGGACGCCAAGGAAGACACTGGCTGCGAGATCTATCTCGAACCGGGCGAGGCGGTGGCGCTCGATGCGGGTATCCTCGTCGGCACCGTGCTCGACACCCACGTCAACGAAATCCCGCTGGCGATCACCGACGTCTCCGCCACCTGCCACATGCCCGACGTCATCGAGGCACCCTATCGCCCCGCCATGCTGGGCGAGCAGGGGGAGGGGAGCCCGGTCCGCTTCGGCGGTCCGTCCTGCCTCGCGGGCGACGTGATCGGGGATTACGTCATGCCCGGCAAATGCGAGCCGGGTGCGCGCTTCGCCTTTCTCGACCAGGCGCATTACTCGATGGTCAAGACCACGACCTTCAACGGCGTGCCGCTGCCCTCGATCTGGCTGTGGGACAGCCAGACCGACCAGCTCGAGCAGATCCGCAAGTTCGGTTATCGCGATTTCCGCGATCGGCTGAGCTGACGATCTCGGAACGCATGGCCGCGCGACGCCATTGACCGTACGAACCTGCATGTTTCGCGCTTGCATCTGCGCGCAACGGCTCTATATGCGCGCTTCCGCTGCCCCAAGGGGACTTCCTAACCGCAAGGCAGCTTGTCGTTTCATGGTTTAACAAACCGTTTTGGGGGTCCCTTGAATTGCACCATTTCCCTGACGCCAAGGCTGTAGTCGACGCCCTCGAGCCCGACGAGCCCGTGATCCTCGACCGGCCGCACGCGGCCCGGCGCGCGGCGCGTTTCTTCGTCGAGAAGTTCCCCGGCAAGTCGCTTTACGCGGTGAAGGCCAATCCTTCGCCCGACCTGCTGCGCGTCCTGTGGGATGCCGGGGTGACGCATTACGACGTCGCCTCGATCGCCGAGGTGCGCCTCGTGCGCTCGATCCTGCCGCAGGCAACGCTGTGCTTCATGCACCCCGTCAAGACCGCGCGCGCAGTGGCCGAGGCCTATCACGAGCACGGCGTGAAGGTGTTCAGTCTCGATTGCCGCGAGGAGCTCGACAAGATCGTCGCAGCGACCCGCGACGAGGCCGGCAACGACGCCGCCGATCTCGCGCTGCTGGTGCGGCTGCGGGTCTCGTCCGAGCACGCGCAGCTCTCGCTCGCGAGCAAGTTCGGGATCGACCTCGCGGACGCCACCGGGCTACTGCAGGCGACCCGGCAGGTCGCCGACACCTTCGGCATCTGCTTCCACGTCGGCAGCCAGGCGATGACGCCCTTCGCCTACGTGCAGGCGATGGAGCGCGTGCGCGCGGCGATCGTCGCGGCCTCGGTCACGGTCGACGTGATCGATGTCGGCGGGGGGTTCCCGAGCGTCTACCCCGGCATGGAGCCGCCGCCGCTCGAAGACTTCTTCGGCGCGATCCACAATGCCAACGAATCGCTCCCGATCTCCTATTCGTCCGAATTGTGGTGCGAGCCCGGCCGCGCGCTGTCGGCCGAGTACAATTCGCTGATCGTGCGGGTCGACCGTCGCCGCGGCGACGAGCTCTACATCAATGACGGCGCCTATGGCGCGCTGTTCGACGCCGCGCATGTCGGTTGGCGCTTCCCCGTCCGCCGACTGGGCGACGACGGCACTCCGACGGATGCCGAGACCTATCGCGAATTCGCGTTCTACGGCCCGACCTGCGACGATGCCGACTACATGGCCGGCCCGTTCCTGCTGCCCGAGGATATCGGTGCCGGCGACTATATCGAGATCGGCATGATCGGCGCCTATGGTGCGACGATGAAGACGGGCTTCAACGGCTTCGGCGGCGCGACCGTGGTGACCGCGACCGACGAACCGATGGCCAGCCTCTATCGCGACGATCGCGAGATCGTGCGTCGCGACAACGTGGTGAGCCTGCGCTGATAGTCCCCTTGTGCGCGACAGCGCGGTTTTCTAGCCTGATGTCCGATCTTCGATTCCAGGAGGACAGCAGATGACCGCAGGCCCCATCGTCGTCGCCACCGATTTCAGCGCCCGTTCGGACCGCGCGGTCGATCGTGCGATCCTGCTCGCCGAGCAGCTCTCGCGCCCGCTCAAGGTAATTCACGCGACCGAATTGTCGGAGAATTCGCAGGCCGATCGCAAGCGACTCGAACGGCAATTGCGCGAGCTCGTCCGCGACGCCGATTGCGAGGTCGAGCTGCTGTGTCCGAGCGGGACCGTGCCCGAGGCGATCATCGGCGCGGTGCGCGATTCGGGCGCATCGCTGCTGGTGATGGGCGTCGCGCGCTACAATTCGGTCGGCGACTACTTCCTCGGCACCGCGGTCGATCACGTGCTGCGGTACAGCGAAATCCCGACGCTGGTGGTCAAGCGGCGTGCATCCGGGCCGTATCGGCGCGTCCTCGTCGGCACCGATTTTTCCGAGGCCTCGCGGCAGGTGCTCGACCAGGCGCAGGCGCTGCTGCCCGAGGCAGATTTCCATGCCGTGCACGCCTATCACGTCCCCTTCGACGGCTGGCAGAAGGCCGAATATATCCGCGACGAACTGCGCGAGCACGTCGACTCCGAGATGGCGAAATTCACCCGCGACCACGACCACCTCGAGGGAGAGACGGTCGAGGGCGAGACCGGGCGGGTGATCGCACGCGCGCTCGAGCGGCACGATTGCCAGCTGATCGCGATCGGTTCGCACGGTCACAGCGGCTTCCGCCAGGCGCTGCTCGGCAGCACCACCAGCGACCTCCTGCGTGAACTCGATGCCGACGTGTTGGTCTTTCCGCCCGCGAAGGACGCCTAGCGCGGCGGCCGCGCCGCGAGCGCGTCAGAATCGGACCGTTTTCATCGCTTCTCGCCCGTCCTATTCGAGCGGTGGGCATCTGCGAAGGAGTCTGCCGTGGATTTGAAGAGGCTGGGCCGCAATACCGTCGCGGCGATCGCTGTCCTCGTTGTGTCGGGCACCGCTATGGGGGCGGCGCAGGCGCAGCGCCAGGATGCGGCCGGCGGAGACACGATCACCGTGCTGCGGAAGGACGAGACCTACACCTATTTCCTGCACGCCTCGAACGGGGCGGTCCGATATTGCAAGCTGTGGGAAGGTTACAGCCCGAGCATCACCTGCACGGAGTGGACCTGACCTATCCGGCCCCGCCGACGACCACTTCCATGAAGCGGCGCGGGGTTTTCGGCTGTTCGGGCACGATACCCTTGGTCTCCGCACCCTGCGGCAACGCTTCGAGCGGCATGCCGGCGGCGGCGAGGGCATAGGGGCTGATCCGGTGGCGGGTGCACAGGCCCCCCGCACCGTCCGACACCAGCGGTGCCTCGAACTCGACCCCGAATTTTTCTTCCTTGGAATGCTTGACCACACCGACGGCGAGCTGGCCGCCGCCCAGATCGAGCACGATCGGCTCGCCCTCCGGCACCCCGACCAGTCCTTCGACCAGCGCGCCGGTGGTCGAGAGGTCGCGCATCACCGCCGTGTAGCGATGATCCTCGTGGATCACGCCTATGCGGCGATAGACCGAGCGACGATCGGGCCGGTGGGTCTCCGGGCCGTCGGGTTCGATCCGCAACTCGTCGGCCTCGATCAGCTCGGCGATCTCGGCGGCGGGCATCGCCTTGGAGTAGAGCCAGCCCTGGATATATTTTGCACCCTTCGACTTGACCAGTTCGAGCTGGTCGAACGCCTCGACGCCCTCGACCGTCACATCCATGCCCAGCGCGTCGGACAGGCCGATGATCGCGGCGATGATCTTGGCGCTGTTCTGGTCTTGCAGGGTGCAGGAGTCGACGAAGCTCTTGTCGACCTTGAGCTTGTCGAACGGCGCGGCGCGCAGATAGCTGAGCGAGGAATAGCCGGTGCCGAAATCGTCGAGCGCGATGCGCACGCCGAGTTTCTTCAGCTGGTCGAAGGTTTCCTCGACCGTCTCGCTATCGCCCATGAACACGCTCTCGGTCAGTTCGAGTTCGAGCCGATCGGGATCGAGCTCGCTCGCCGCGAGCGCGTTGGTGACGAGGCTGACGAAACCCTTCTGCGCGAACTGCTTGGCCGAGACGTTGACCGCGACGCGGACCGATTTCGGCCAGGCCTTGGCATCCTCGCAGGCGCGCCGCAGCGCCCATTCGCCGAGCTGGTTGATCAGTGCACTGCTTTCGGCGACCGGAATGAAAGCGGATGGCGGCACCGGACCGCGCTCGGGATGCTCCCACCGCATCAGTGCCTCGAAACCGACGACCATCGAATTGTCGCACTGGACGACCGGCTGGTAATGCAGCTCGAGCTGGTCTTCGTTGAGCGCGATCCGCAAATCGTCGAGCAGCTCCTGGCGTTCCTCCTCCTCGTCCTTGAGATCGGCCGAGTAGAAGCGGAACTGGCCGCGCCCACCGTGCTTGGCGGCATAGAGCGCGAGGTCGGAGGCATGGATCAAGTCCTCGCTCTCAAGCGCGTCATAGGGCGCGATCGCGATCCCGACCGAGGTCCCGATGACAGCGCGCTTGCCGTCGATCGGATAGGGTTGCGAGACGATCTGGATGATCTTGTCGGCCAGCTCGCCAAGTTTCCCGCGATCGTCGATATCGGGCAGGATGATCTGGAATTCGTCGCCGCCCAGCCGCCCGATCTCGCCGCGATCGCCGACGATTGAGGTCAGGCGCTCGGCGACGGTCTTGAGCAGCTCGTCGCCGGCCTGGTGGCCCATCGTGTCGTTGACCTGCTTGAACTTGTCGAGGTCGAGCATCATCAGCGCGCAATTGCGCTTGGCCGTCTTGAACGCGGCGAGCACGCTGTCGATCCGGCGGCTCATCCGGTGGCGGTTGAACAGGCCGGTGAGCGAATCGTATTCGGCGAGGCGGCTGTCCTCGAGCTTGCGGTTGTATTCGACCGTCACGTCCTTCGCCGCGCCGCGATAGCCGAGGAAGTTGCCCTCGGGGTCGAGTTTGGGGTGGGCCGAGACCTGCCACCATTTCTGCGTTCCGGTTTTGGTTTCCGGAAGCATACAACGCACCACGGCGTCGGTCAGCTTGCCCCGCGCCTTGATCTGGAATTTGAGCGGGCGCGAGGAGCGGCCGTCGGGATCGTCGGGATCGGTTTCGAACAGGGAGGCGAAGGGCTGCGCCAACAATTGCGACGGATCGACGCCGAGATGCTCTGCCGCGCCGGGCGACAGGTAGATCAGCTTGCCGTCGCCGTCGGTCGCCCAGATCCACGCAATTCCAGTGCGCTCGAAATCGTCGAGCACTTCGAGCCGCGCCTTCGCATCGGTGAAACCAGCCGCATCCGCAAACTCGGGACCGCCCGCATCCGCATGCGTCGGAACCTCGGCAGCGCTGCCTCGATTTCGGAAAAATGCCATCGTCGTCCCTGTGCGGGGGCGTCCTTTTACGCGCACCGCCCCAAGGCAATGTCACGGTAAGGTTTCCATTCGCCTAACGATTTTCGCTTTGTCGCGCCGAGATCGTGTCAGGCATCGACGAATTTTCTCGCGGATTCGCGGCGGTGCGGGCATCCCGGCCAGCAGCAGGGGCGCTTCTTGCCCTCGAGTATCTCCTCGCGCAGCCGCGCACGGCGCTTTTCGCGCGTCGCCTCCTGCTTTGCCGAGATCGTCCAGCAGATCCATTCGTTGCGCGCCAGCGCGGTCAGCGCGTGCCATTTTTCGGCCAGTTCGGGGCTGGCGTCGAGCATGACCTTGAGTTCGGGAGGTGTACGGTGGCGAAAGTCGGAGTCGGCAACCGCAAGCACGGATCAGGCGGCCTGGCGCAGTTCCAGGTCGAGCCGGTCCCAGATCTCGACCAGCGCGGCGACGAGTTCGCGCATCATTTCCTCGCTGTGCGCGGGGCCGGGGGTGAAGCGCAGGCGCTCGGTGCCGCGCGGCACGGTCGGGAAATTGATCGGCTGCACGTAGACGCCGTATTCGGCGAGCAGGATGTCCGAGATCTTCTTCGCGCGCACCGGATCGCCGACCATAAGCGGGACGATATGCGTGGTGCTGTCCATCACCGGCAGGTTGGCTTCGGCCATCAGCGCCTTGAGCCGGGCGGCGGCGAGTTGCTGCGCGTCGCGCTCCTCGCTGGAAGCCTTGAGGTGTTTGACCGAGGCCAGCACGCCCGCGACCAGCACCGGGGAGAGCGAGGTGGTGAAGATGAAGCCCGGGGCGTAGCTGCGGATGCAGTCGATGATCTTCTTGTCGGCCGCGATGTAGCCGCCCATCACGCCGAACGCCTTGCCCAGCGTGCCCTCGATGATGTCGATCCGGTGCGCGGCCTCGTCGCGCTCGGTGATCCCGCCGCCGCGCTTGCCGTACATGCCGACCGCGTGGACCTCGTCGACATAGGTCAGCGCGTTGTATTTCTCGGCGAGGTCGCAGATTGCGTGGACCGGGGCGACGTCGCCATCCATCGAATAAACGCTTTCGAACGCAATCAGCTTGGGCGCGTCACGATCCTCGGCGGCGAGCAATTGCTCGAGATGGTCGAGATCGTTGTGACGGAACACCCGCTTGTCGCAGCCCGAATTGCGGATCCCGGCGATCATGCTCGCATGGTTCAATTCGTCGGAAAAGATCACGCAGCCCGGCAGGAGCTTGGCAAGCGTCGACAGGGTCGCGTCGTTGGAGACGTAGCCGCTGGTGAAGAGCAGCGCGCCTTCCTTGCCGTGGAGGTCGGCCAGCTCGTGCTCGAGCTCGACATGGTAGTGGGTGTTGCCGCCGATATTGCGCGTGCCGCCCGAACCCGCGCCGACATCGTGCAGCGCCTCTTCCATCGCCTCGATCACCTTGGGGTGCTGGCCCATCGCGAGGTAGTCGTTCGAACACCACACGGTGATCGGTTTCGGGCCGTTATGCCCGGCGAAGCAGCGTGCGTTGGGGAAGGCGCCCTTGTTGCGCAGGATGTCGATGAAGACGCGGTAGCGCCCTTCCTCGTGGAGGCGTTCGATCGCCTGGTCGAAGATATGCTGGTAGTTCATCGGTGCATCGATTCCGTGCGCGGTGCACTAGCGCCGTAACCCGCCGATTAGAAGGATTGTCTTTGCGAACGACTCGCAAGAATTCAGAGGGTTTCGCACGCCTCGAGGCCGTAGCGGGCGAGCGCGGGTTCGAGCGCGGAGAAACGTTCGTCGGGCGCGGTCAGGACAAGCCGGTCGGGGCGGTCGCGGGTGAATGATTGGCCTTCGAGCAGGTGGGCGACCCGCCGGGCGATCCCTTCGGCCCCGTGGACGAAGCGCATGCGCCGAGGATCAGGGCCCAGCGCGGCGCGCAATTCGTCCTCGACCAGCGGGAAATGGGTGCATGCGAGCACCACCGTGTCCATCCGCTCGCCTCCGGGCTGCTGGCGGAAGGCGCTGGCGATGCGTTCGAACACCGCCGGGTCGGGGGTGCCGCCGTGGAGTTTTTCCTCCGCCGCCGCCACCAGCTCGGCCGAGCCGTGGCGCAGCAGGATGCAGCCATTGGCGAAATCCTGCGCCAGGGCATCGACATAAGCCTGGCGCACGGTCGCCTCGGTGCCGAGCAGGCCGATCACGCCGCTCTCGGTCAGCTTGGCGGCGGGTTTGATCGCGGGCACTGTGCCGACCACCGGCAGGTCGAGCGCGGCGCGGACGTCTTCCAGCGCGATGGTCGAGGCTGTGTTGCAGGCGATCACGACGAGGCGGGGGCGGTAGCGTTCGACCAGCCGCCCGAGCAGCGCCGGGATCCGCGTCGCGATCTGCGCCTCGCTCTTGGTGCCGTAGGGATAGCCCGCATTGTCCGCGGCATAGACCACCGGTGCATCGGGCAGTTCGCGGCGCACGGCCTCGAGCACCGACAATCCGCCGACGCCGGAATCGAACAGCAGGATGGGCGCGGTCGCTTGTGAAATGTCCAATTCCGTTCGTCCTGAGCTTGTCGAAGGACAGTTGTTTCTACTAGCGTTGCGCATAAGCAGGACAGCCGCGCTTCGACAAGCTCGGGGCGCACGGGGAGGCCAAGATGTTCGAATTCAACACCGAAACCGGGCTAGCGATGCTCGCCGCCTACCTCGTCGGTTCGATCCCGTTCGGCCTGCTGCTGACCAAGGCGGCGGGGTTGGGCGACGTCCGCGCGCAGGGCTCGGGCAATATCGGCGCGACCAACGTGTTGCGCGCCGGGGGCAAGAAGCTCGGCGCGGCGACCTTGCTGCTCGACCTGCTCAAGGGGCTGGCGGGCGTGCTGATCGCGCGCTTCGCGTTCGGAGAGGATACGGTGCCCTATGCCGCCGTCGCCGCCGTTTTGGGCCATTGTTTCCCGGTCTGGCTCGGCTTCAGGGGCGGGAAGGGCGTGGCGACCAATGCCGGCGTCGCCTTCGGTCTCGCGTGGATGCTGGGTGCGGTATACGCGATCGCCTGGCTCGGCGTCCTCGCGGTGACGCGGATCAGCTCGCTGGCGGGAATGACGGCGGTGGTGGTCACGGCGGTGGCCGCGTGGTTCGCGGGCGAGACCGAAGCGTTCATCGCGCTGGCGGTGATCGCGGTGCTCGTTCTGTGGCTCCACCGCGCGAATATCGGGCGGCTGCTCAAGGGTGAGGAACCTAAGGTCGGTTCGAAGACGTGAGCGCGCTCACCCGTGACGAGGCTTTCGCACGCATCCGCCTGCTGCGCTCGCCCAATGTCGGTCCGGTGGGCTACCGGCAATTGCTCCAGCGCTTCGGCACCGCTGCCAGGGCGATCGAGGGACTGCCCGATCTGGCGCAGCGCGGCGGGCGAAGAATTACCCCCACGCCGGTCGGCAAGGTCGAGGGAGAGATCGCGGCGGTTAAGAAGGCCGGCGCGCGATACCTGTTCCACGACCAGCCCGATTACCCGCCGCTATTGGCCGAGCTCGACAGCGCGCCGCCGATCCTGACCTATCGCGGCGATCCGGCACTGGCGGCGAAGCCCTGCGTGGCGATGGTCGGCGCACGCAATGCCAGTGCGGCGGCGGTCAAGCTGGCACGCGATTTCGCGGCGAAGTTGGCGGCCGAGGGTTGGACCGTCGTTTCGGGCCTCGCGCGCGGGATCGACGGGGCGAGCCACGAAGGCGCCATGCCCTCTACTATCGGGGTCATCGCGAGCGGAATCGATATCGCCTATCCGCCGCAGCACGCAGAACTGCAGGAACGGATCGCCAACGAGGGCCTGCTGATTGCCGAACAGCCCCCCGGTACCGAGCCGCGCGGGCGGCACTTCCCCTCGCGCAACCGCATCATCGCCGGGCTGGCCGCGGGCACGCTGGTGGTCGAGGCCGCTCCCAAATCGGGTTCGCTGATCACCGCGCGGTTGGCGGGCGAGGCGGGGCGTGAGGTGATGGCGATCCCCGGTAGCCCGCTCGACGCGCGCAGCCACGGTTGCAACCAGCTCATCCGCGAAGGCGGCGTGCTGGTTCAGACGCCCGAGGACGTGATCGAACTGCTCTCCGGCTTCGACGGCAACCCGCGCAGCACCTTCCGCGAGGCCAGCGGAGCGATGTGGGAGCCGGCCGAGGACCTATCCGAAGCCGAACCCGCCGAACTCGCCGACTGGCTCACCACCGCCCCTGTGGCGGTCGACGAGTTGATTCGTCAGTCGGGCGAGGGGGCTGCGGCGGTGCAACTGGCGCTGCTGGAGCTGGAGCTTGCGGGCAGACTGGAGAGGCATGCGGGGGGTAAAATTAGTCTTCGGAATTAATCGCTGGAGTTAGTACGAAATCTCCTGCGAATTTTGATGATGTAGAATGCCGCTAGGACTGCGATCACCGCGATTCCCGCTTGTGTCGATTGATAGATCGAGTGCTCGAATTCGGAAAGGCAGGCAGTGGCACCGCGAAGCTGGACGATGATCGTCCGCGTCTGGCTACACTCTCTGAATTTCTCAGCAGTTAGAAACCATGTCTGAATGATCAGCGCCGCCCCAAATGGGATGGACGCGAGCAGTGGAAGGGCCCGACTGAGTACGGAGCGAGCCCTCTGACTCGTCGCCTTTTTTTGATCCCGAACCATGCAGAACGCGGCATAGTATCAATTTCCGCGCTTGACGAATCATCCCGCCACCTGACCATCGCGCGTACGTACACGTACACACGTAAGGGACTGCCCGAACTCCAATGCAGCTTGTTATCGTCGAATCGCCGGCCAAGGCGAAGACCATCGAGAAATACCTCGGCAAGGACTACAAGGTCCTCGCCAGCTACGGCCATGTCCGCGACCTGCCGCCCAAGGATGGCAGCGTGCGCCCGGACGAGGATTTCGCAATGGACTGGGAGGTCTATGCCGACCAGCGCAACCGCTCGCAGGTCAAGGCGATCGCCGATGCGGCCAAGAAGGCCGACCGCCTGATCCTCGCTACCGACCCCGATCGCGAGGGGGAGGCGATCAGCTGGCACGTGCTCGACCTGCTGAAGAAGCGTAAGGCGCTGCCCGCCGAGGTAGAGCGGGTGACCTTCAACGCGATCACCAAGCAGGCGGTGACCAATGCGATGGAGCATCCGCGCCAGCTCGACCAGGACCTGATCGACGCGTATTTCGGCCGCCGCGCGCTCGATTACCTGTTCGGCTTCACGCTTTCGCCCGTGCTGTGGCGCAAGCTGCCCGGCGCGAAATCGGCGGGCCGCGTGCAATCGGTCGCATTGCGGCTGATCGTCGATCGCGAGCGCGAGATCGAGGCGTTCAAGTCCGACGAATACTGGTCGGTCGTCGCCAAGATGGAGCAGGACGGCACCGGCTTCGACGCGCGGCTGGTCAAGTTCGAGGGCGAGAAGCTCGAAAAGCTCTCGCTCGGCAATGAGGGCATTGCGGGCAAGGCCAAGACGGCGGTCGAAGAGAGCGAATTCCGCGTCGTCGGCGTGGATACCAAGCCGTTGCAGCGCAGCCCCGCTCCGCCCTTCACGACCTCCACGCTGCAGCAGGAGGCCGCGCGAAAACTCGGCTTTTCGGCCAGCCACACGATGCGGCTCGCGCAGTCGCTCTACGAGGCGGGCGCGATCACCTACATGCGTACCGACGGCGTCTCGATGGAAGGCAGCGCGATCGCCAGTGCGCGCAAGGCCATCACGCGCCGTTACGACGGACATTACCTCCCCGAAAAACCGCGCCAGTACAAGACCAAGGCCAAGAATGCTCAGGAAGCGCACGAAGCGATCCGGCCGACCGATTTCATCAAGGAAAAGGCCGGGCGCGGCGACGAGGAAAAGCTCTACAAGCTGATCTGGACGCGCGCTCTGGCAAGCCAGATGGCCTCGGCGCGATTGGAACGCACGACCGTCCATTTCGAAGATGCGACCGGCCAGCACGGCCTGCGCGCCAACGGCCAGGTGGTGAAGTTCCCCGGCTTCCTCGCGCTTTACGAGGAAGGCATCGACAAGCGGGGCGACGAAGAGGACGAGGACGGGTTGCTGCCCTTCCTGCGCGAGGGCGATGCGCCCGCGAAGCGCGAGGTGATCGCGACCCAGCACTTCACCCAGCCACCGCCGCGCTTTTCCGAGGCCTCGCTGGTCAAGCGGCTCGAGGAGCTCGGCATCGGGCGTCCCTCGACCTACGCCTCGACGATCCAGACGCTGCGCGATCGCGATTACGTGCGGATGGAGAAGAACCGCTTCCACGCTGAGGAAAGCGGGCGCCTGTTGACCGCCTTTCTCGAACGCTTCTTCACGCGTTACGTGGCGTTCGATTTCACCGCCGGGATGGAGGACGAACTCGACGAGGTCTCGGGCGGGCGCGCCGAGTGGAAGAAGGTGCTCGAAGCCTTCTGGCGCGACTTCAAGCCCAAGAGCGACGAGGTGATGGAGCGCAAGCCCTCCGAAGTCACCGAGGTGCTCGATGGCTTCCTCGAGGATTACCTGTTCCCCCCGCGCGAGGACGGGACCGATCCGCGCCTGTGCCCGCGCTGCCAGGACGGGCGGCTCGCGCTGCGCGGTGGCAAGTACGGTGCATTCGTCGCCTGCTCGAACTATCCCGAATGCAAGTTCACCCGCCGTTTCGCCCAGCCGGGCGCCGATGGCGAAGATCCGGCCGAAGATACCATCATGGGCAAGGATCCCGAGACCGGTCTCGAGGTCGAGCGCAAGACCGGGCGATTCGGACCCTACATCCAGCTGGGTGAGGGCAAGGACGCCAAGCGCGCCTCGATTCCCAAGGACCTCGACGACTTCGATCTCGAATGGGCGCTGAAGCTGCTCTCGCTGCCGCGCGTGATCGGCCAGCATCCCGAGACAGGCAATGATATCGAAGCAAGCATAGGCCGTTACGGGCCTTACCTCAGGCACGATGGCAAGTATGCGAAGCTGCAATCGACCCGCGATGTCTTCGACACCGGCATGAACGCCGCGGTCACGCTGCTGGCCGAAGCCGCCAATCGCAAGGGCGGCGGGCGCGCCAAGGCCGAGCCGATCAAGACCTTCGGCAAGCACCCGGTGTCCGAGGCCGAGATGAAGGTCCTGCCGGGTCGCTACGGTCCCTATGTCACCGACGGCACCACCAACGCCACGATCCCGCGCGACATGAAGCCCGAGGACGTGACCGAGGCAGACGCCATCCGCCTGATCGACGAGCGCGTCGCCAAGGGGCCGGCCAAGAAGAAGGGCCGCAAGAAGGCCCCGGCGAAGAAGAAGGCACCGGCCAAGAAAAAGGCTGCAGCCAAGAAAAAGGCTCCGGCAAAAAAGAAGGCGGCCGAGAAATGAGCAAGGAGCGGTTCGAGCGCCACAAACAGCCCTGGCGCCCCGACGAGGCCGGCCAGCTGCGAGTGCTGGCCGGGAAGGGGCAGGGGCTCAAGCAGATTGCCAAGGCGCTGGGCCGGAGCGAGGAATCGACCCGCGATTTCGCCAAGAAGAACAAGGTCGCGATCGCGAAGAAGCGCTAGCGGCGGACCCAGATCTCCACTTCGCGGGTGCCGCGGGGCAGGGCGGCGGTGCGCTCGTATCTCGCCGCCAGCGCCTCCTCGAGCACCGCGCGGGTGCGAGCATTGTCGGGATCGTTGTACGGCTCGGCCATCTTGACGATCACCTTGGGGCGCGCGGCTACGATGCGTTCCATCTCGGCGATGGTGTCGATGCCGAGCGCGTGTTCTTCCTTGAAGCTGTTGAGGTGCGTCGGGAAGACGTAGGGCGTCACCGTGCAGGCGCCGGTGGCGTGATAGAGCGCGACGTCGCCTTCGTAGACGTAGATGCAGTCGTCCGGCGCGATCGCCTCGGCCACCGTGTCGCGGACCGCCGCGAATTCCTCCCGCGAGCCGTCGATCTGGACGCGGATCACGGTGTGGAGGATGGTGCAGGCCACCCCGAACACCACTACCCCGATCGCGAGCTTGCGGCGCAGGCCATGCAGACCGAGCGCGCGCGCGCCGAGCACGAAGAACGGGACCAGCAACGGGCCGACATAATGGTCGTAATAGGTCCCGATGATCATGAACCCGGCAAACGCGGCGATCGCCCAGCCGGTGACGAAATCGAGCACCGGCGTGCCGTGGTATTTGAGCCCGAGCTTCTGTGGCGCCCACAGCATCAGCAGCCATAGCGGGCTGAGGAAGAACAATAGCACCGGCAGCCGGATCAGCGGGCCTGAAATGCCGCTCTCGCGCTCGAAGATCGAGACGAAATTGGCGTAGAAATAGGCTTCCATGTCGCCGTGATGGGCGTACCAGCCGAGCGCGATCGCGGTCGGCACCAGCGCGCAGCCGACCCAGCCGAGCGCCATCGGCAGGATGCTCCAGCGGTGGAGGCCGACGCGGTGAGCCAGCCACAGCAGCGCGAGGCCGAAATAGATGCCCTCGAACACCACCGTGTACTTTACCTGCATCGCGCTGCCGAGCGCGAGCATGGCGAGGCAACCGCCGAAGAACAGCTTGTGCACGTTGCCGTCGCGATAGCGCCGCGCGAGCCACCATGCGGTGAGCGCGACGAAGAGGTTGTAGAACACCGGTGCCTGTCCGCCGACGAGGCTGAACCCGGCGAGGTAGATCGGGTAACAGGCGGCGGCGATGAAGGCGCCGTCGGGCGGCGCGATCATCCGTGCGATCCGATAGATCACCCACGCGGTCGTGCCCGCGAACAGGCCGGCGACCACCTGGTATTGCAGCACGTCCCAAGGACCGAGCGCGCTGGTGGCCGCATAGATGAAGAACAGTCCGATCGGCTTGCGATCCCACAGCTCGACATAGGGGAGCGCGCCCTCGAGCATCCGGCTACCGACGAGCAGGTAAAACTGCTCGTCATTGTAGAGCACCGGGTTCCCGAAGCTGGCCGCACGGGTCAGCGCGGTGATGAGCAGCAGGATCAGGAACACCCGCCCGTCGGCATACCAAGGCCGCGGCAGGTTCGGCGCGGCATGGTGCGCGCGATCGGCGGGTGCGGCGGTCACTTCGACCAGTCCAGCCCCATTTCCTCGTAGAATTCGCGATCCTCGTCCCAGCCTTCCTGTGTTTTCACATGGAGGAAGAGGTGGACCTTCTGGCCGAGGATCTCGGACAGCTCCTTGCGCGCGGCTTCGCCGATCGACTTGATCATGCTGCCGCCCTTGCCGAGCACGATCGAACGTTGGTTGTCGCGCTGGACGAGGATCTGCTGGCGGATTTCGACGCTGCCGTCTTCGCGATGGGTGTAGCTTTCGGGGCGGACCATGCTGTCATAGGGCAGTTCCTCGCGCAGCTGCTTGTAGAGCTGTTCGCGGGTGACTTCGGTGGCGAGCAGGCGCTCGCTCGCGTCGGAGACCTGGTCCTCGGGATAATGCCACGGGCCCTCGGGCATCGCCTTGGCGAGTTCTTCCTTCAGCTCGGGCACGCCGTCGCCGGAAAGCGCGGAAACGAAGAACACCTCGTCGAAATCGACCATGCCGGTCAGTTCCTGCGCCAGCGCCAGCAGCGGTTCCTTGACCGCCTTGTCGACCTTGTTGAGCACCAGGATTTTCCGCTCCTTGCGGTCCTTCAGCTGTTCGAGCAGCGGCATCAGCTCGTGTCGGCGCTGCTTGATCGGGTCGACCAGCAGCAGGACGGCATCGGCCTCCTCGGCGCCTTCCCATGCTGCGGAGACCATCGCCCGGTCGAGCCGGCGGCGCGGGGCGAAGATGCCGGGCGTGTCGACCAGCATGATCTGGGTCGGTCCGTGCAGCGCGATGCCCATCAGCCGCGTGCGGGTGGTCTGCGCCTTGGGCGAGACGATCGCGACCTTCTGACCGACCAGCTGGTTGACCAGCGTGGATTTGCCCGCATTGGGCGCACCGATCACGGCGACGACGCCGCACTTGCTCTGCCCGCTCTGGTTCTTGTCGTCAGCCATGGGTCTCGATGAACTTTCTCGCCGCCTGGGTTTCGGCGTCCTGCTTGCTGTTGGAGGTCGCCTCGATCGAGCCGACTCCGTGGATTTCGACGCGCACCGTGAAGCTGCGCGAATGGTCGGGACCCGACGTGTCCACCACCGAATAACGCGGCGGGCGCTTCTGGTTGCCCGCGGCCCATTCCTGTAGCGCGCTCTTGGGGTGTTTCGAACGCCCGGTCTTGCCCGACAGCGTATCGGCCCACAGCCGTTCGACCATCGCGCTGGCGCGGGTGAAATCGCCGGTCACGAACGCCGCGCCGATGACCGATTCCATTACGTCGCCGAGGATGTTGTCGCTGTCCGCCCCGCCATCGTCGCGCGCCTGCTTGCCGAGGCGGATATGGTCGGCAAGGCCGCAGGCGCGGGCGATATCGGCGCAGGTCCCGCGGCTGACCAGTGCGGCGAGACGCTGGGCGAGCTTGCCCTCGGCCTGGTGGTCGTGGACGTAGAGCCAGTGCGCGACGGCGAGGCCGAGCACGCGATCGCCGAGGAATTCGAGCCGTTCGTAATCGCGCTTCTGCCCGGTCGATCCATGGGTCAGCGCGTCGATCCAGACGTCCTCGTCACCCAGCTCGCCACCCGCCAGCGCGCGCAGGTAATCGCGCGTCTCGTCGGACAGGGCGGGGCGGGTCAGAGCCCGTCTCCGATGCGGTCCCACCTTGCAGCGGTGAACCAGGTCCACGGCAGGACGTATTCGGCGCTGCCGTCGGTCGACCAGATCCGCGCCTGCGCCTTGCCCAGCAGCAGCTCGACCGGCACGAAGCCGACCCCGCCGCCCGGGACCGCCGGTGCGCGGCTGTCCAGTGAATTGTCGCGGTTGTCGCCCATCATGAAGACGTGGCCTTCGGGCACGACAAAGACCTGCGTGTCGTCATAGCGCGAGCGACCGAAATCGAGCGTCATGTAGGTGACGCCGTTGGGCAGCGTCTCGCGGTATTGCTCGTAGCGGCAGATGCGCGATCCATCGTCGCCGGTGCTGCGGAATTGCGCGCCCGCGCAGGTCGTGTTCCCCGACATCGGCTGGATGAATTCGCCGACCTTCTCGCGCTTTACCGCCTCGCCATTGATGTAGAGCGCGCCGCCCTGCATCTGGATCTGGTCGCCCGGCAGGCCGATCACGCGCTTGATGTAGTCCTCGTAGCTGACCGGGTGCTTGAACACCGCGATATCGCCGCGCTCGGGCTCGCTGCCGAAGATGCGCCAGTCGCCCACCGGCGGTTCGAACAGCAGCGAATAGCGCGTGTAGCCGTAGGACCACTTGCTCGCCGCGAGGTAATCGCCGTTCCACAGCTTGGGCAGCATGGATTCGCTCGGGATCGAATGCGAGGCGAAGAAGAAGCTGCGGAATATGAACACGACGAGCGCGAGCTTGAGCACGAAGACGAAGAGGCTGTCTTCCTTCTTCTCGGGCTTTTCGGGCGTATCGGCTTCCGTTTCGACGGGGGTTTTGGCGGTCTCGTTCATCGCGCGCTGCCGTGTCGCCATTGCGCGCGAAAATCAAGCATGCGCGCCGTGAATGAGGCCTTTATTCGACCGGCGCACGCCACTAGGCGTTGGGGCGTGTCCACTCGAACGGAGCCCTGTGCGTGAGCGATCCCCAAGCCATCTGGAAAGAACTGACCCTTCTCGACAAGCCCAAGCTGGCTTCGCTGTTCGAGGAGAAGGGACGCGTCGAGGACTGGTCGCAGGCGCTCGACCTGCCGGGCGGGAGGATCCGGTTCGACTGGTCGAAGACCCATCTCGACGACGCGCATGGCGAAGCTTTCGCCAAGCTCGCCAAGGCGATGGGCTTTGCCGACAAGCGCCGCGCGCTGTTTGCGGGCGAAGTGGTCAACCCGACCGAGGAACGCGCCGCCGAACACACGGCCGAGCGCGGGCACGGGGCGGACGAGGCCGTGGCGCTGGCCGATGCGCTGCACATGCGGATGCGCGGGCTGGTCGAGGCGATCCATGCCGGCGCGTTCGGCGAGGTGAAGCACCTGATCCATGTCGGGATCGGCGGCTCGGCGCTCGGTCCGGCTCTGGCGCTCGATGCGCTGGCAAGAGACGATGCGAAGGTCGACGTGCATGTCGTCTCGAACGTCGACGGCAATGCGCTGAAGGCGGCGTTCAAGGCCTGCGACCCGGGAACCACGATGCTCGCGATCGCCTCGAAGACCTTCACCACGATCGAGACGATGACCAATGCGCAGTCGGTGCTCGACTGGATGGGCGAGGGCGGCGTGTCCGACCCGCAGGGCCGCGTCGTCGCGCTCACCGCCAATCCCGAGGCCGCACTCGATTGGGGCGTCGACGAGACGCGGATCCTGCCCTTCAGCGACACGGTCGGCGGGCGCTATTCGGTGTGGAGCTCGATCGGCTTCCCGGTCGCGCTCGCGCTGGGCTGGGAGGGCTTCGCCGCGATGCTCGAAGGCGCAGGCGCGATGGATGCGCATTTCCGCGAGGTCGATGGGCTGGAGAATTTGCCGCTGCGCGCCGCCTTCGCCGATCTTTACTACACCCATCTGCGCGGCAGCCAGACCCGCGCCGTCTTCGCCTATGACGAGCGGCTGCGGCTGTTGCCCGACTATCTCCAGCAGCTCGAGATGGAGAGCAACGGCAAGCGCGTCACCGCCGAGGGCAAGCCGGTCCACGGTCCCACGGCGCCGATCACATGGGGCGGGACGGGCACCGACGCGCAGCACGCGGTGTTCCAGCTATTGCACCAGGGCACGCACCTCGTGCCGGTCGATTTCATCGCCAGCATCGCGCCCGGCCACGATCTCGACCCCGCGCATCACGAGATCCTGCTGATGAACTGCTTCGCGCAGGGCGCGGCGCTGATGGCGGGCAAGGAAAGCGACGATGAAGATTTGGGGGGCGCGCGCGCCTATCCCGGCGACCGCCCCAGCGCGACGATCCTGTGCGATGCATTGAACCCCGCCACGCTCGGCGCGCTGATCGCCTTCCACGAACACCGCACCTTCGCCAGTGCCGTGCTGCTCGGCATCAACCCCTTCGACCAGTTCGGCGTCGAACTCGGCAAGCAGATCGCCCGCGCGATGGAAGAGGACGAGGGGGATTTCGATGCGAGTACGAGCGCGCTGCTCGATGCGGCGGGATTGGGGTAAGCCACGGTTCGATTTTGAAAGAAGATCTTCGTCGAGCTTATCGCCTACGAAGAGAAGGAGCGAGCCTCGTTCGTTACCCGGGAAATCGGTTGCGGCCGGATCGGTCGAGCGAGCGTGCCCGGGAGCTTCGCGTAGAGCGCAAGCGCCTTGGCGGTGCGGGCGCATTCGATGGCGGCGCCGCGGGTTTCGGGATCAGGCATCGCCACCTTCGCCCGCCTCCCGCCGCTCGCGTGCCTTGCGCGTCTGTTCCTTCTGGCGCTCGCGCATTCGCAGGCGGGTCTGGCGCGGCGAATGTTGCCGGATATTCCAGATCACCACGCCTGCAAAGGCTACCAGCAATGCGATCAGCGCATAGGCGATCATGAGCCGGACCGTCATGACGATCGCGTTCTTGCAGAATGGCGGACAAATTGCGGCGACATGGCGGCTCCTTCATGCGGGAGCGCGGTATCGTCTCTCAGTTCCGGCAGCGCGTTTCGGTGGCCGGAATATTGCTGACGCTAGTGCATCGGCGCCCTTTCGCCAAGCCTGTTGTGCATTGCACAAAGGCAATAGAGATTGACTTTCGTGCTGCACTGCACCACATGGCTCCCATCGAAGCGCCAGCCAGCGTGAAGCGGCGGCCTTTATGGCGAGCCCCGGCGCGCTTCGGTCCTATCTCCCAGACTTCCCTTTTCACGCGGGCGGTTTTTTACCCCCGCGCCGCGCGAGCTGTGTCTCTGCGCGTCGCATATATTGCGAGTTAAAAACTCTACATGACCACTACATTCGACCAACTCGGGCTCTCGCAGCCCGTCCTCCAGGCGCTCGATCTCAAGGGCTATTCCGAACCCACCCCGATCCAGGCGCAGGCGATCCCGCCCGTGCTCGAAGGGCGCGACCTGCTGGGCATCGCCCAGACCGGCACCGGCAAGACCGCCGCGTTCATGCTCCCGAGCATCGACCGGCTGCGCGAGGCGGACAACCAGACGCCGTTCAAGTCCTGCCGCATGCTGGTGCTCGCGCCGACGCGTGAACTTGCCGGGCAGATCGCCGAATCCGCCAAGGATTACGGCGCGCTCGCCGGGCTCAAGGTGCACAGCATCGTCGGCGGCACCTCGGTCAACAAGGATCGCAACAAGCTGCATCGCGGCACCGATATCCTCGTCGCCACGCCGGGCCGCCTGCTCGACCTGATCGACCAGAAGGCCTTCAACCTTTCCGGCGTGGAAATCCTCGTCCTCGACGAAGCCGACCAGATGCTCGACCTCGGCTTCATCCACGCGCTTCGCAAGATCAGCCAGCTGGTTCCGCAGGACCGCCAGACCCTGTTCTTCAGCGCCACCATGCCGACCGCGATCAAGGAATTGGTCGGCAAATATTGCAACAACCCCGTCACCGTGTCGGTTACGCCTGCGGCCACCACCGCGGAACGCATCGACCAGTACCTCTTCATGGTCCAGCAGGACGAGAAGCAGACGCTGCTCGAGATGATCCTGTCCGAGCGACATCCGGTGCCCGGCAAGTTCGAGCGCGTGCTGATCTTTGCGCGGACCAAGCATGGCTGCGACCGGATGGTGAAGAAGCTCTCTCAGTGCGGCATCCCGTCCAATGCGATCCACGGCAACAAGAGCCAGCCGCAGCGCGAGCGTGCGCTGGGTGAGTTCAAGAGTGCCAAGACGCCGATCCTGATCGCGACCGATGTCGCCGCACGCGGGATCGACATCCCGGGCGTCAGCCACGTGATCAATTACGAGCTGCCCAACGTGCCCGAACAATATGTCCACCGCATCGGCCGCACCGCGCGCGCCGGGGCGGACGGGATCGCGATCGCGATGTGCGCCGAAGACGAACGCGCCTATCTGAAGGACATCCGCAAGACGACCGATGCCGAATTCGAACGGCTCGACCTGCCGGAGAATTTCCGCGCGGTGGTCGAAGGCGTCGGCCCGACCAAGCGCGCCCCTCCGGGCCAGCGCGCCCCGCGTGCGAACGTCAAGCCGCGCCAGGGCGGCGGACAGCGCAAGCCCGGCGGCGGTCGTGGCGGCAAGCCGCAGGGCCAGAGCAGCGGACAGCGCTCGGGTGGCCAGCGCTCGGGTGGACAGGGCGGAGGCGGAAACCGTCGCCGCAACCGTCGCGGCGGTCGCAACAATACTTGACCCGCCCTAGCCGGCTTGTCAGGCGCTGACCCGCGCCAACAAGCCCGGAGAGCGATAAGCAATGACCGCCACCATCCTGTTCCTGCTGCTCGGCTTCGTCCTGCTGGTGGGAGGTGGCGAATTGCTGGTGCGCGGCGCGGTGCGGATCGCCGAACGGCTCGGCCTGTCGCCGATGCTGATCGGGCTGACCATCGTCGGTCTCGGTACCTCGACGCCCGAACTCGCCGCCAGCGTGCAGGCCGCACTCGCCGGTTCGCCGGGGATCGCGCTCGGCAATATCGTCGGCTCGAACATCGCCAACACGCTCATGATCCTCGGCGCGGCCGCGCTGATCGCGCCGGCCGTGATGTCGCACAGCGTGCTGTGGCGCGACGGGATGGTCGGGGTCGGCGGGGTGCTGCTGCTGATGCTCGCGGGGCAGACGATCGGGCTCGATCGCTGGGCCGGTGCGGGATTCTTGGTGGTCCTCGCGGCCTATCTCTGGCTTGCCTTCAAGCAGGAGGCGACCGGGGTCCACGGCGCCGCGGGCGACCGCGCGCTGGCCGTCGAGGGCGCCGACCCCGCGCTGCTGCCGCATGACGAGCCGAGCGGTTCGCTGTGGAGCGCGGGCGGATTCTTCCTCGTGGGGATGGCGCTGATCGTCGCGGGCGGGGTGGTGCTGGTCGACGCAGCGGTCGATATCGCCGGACGGCTCGGTGTGTCGGACACGGTGATCGGGCTGACCATCGTCGCCGCCGGGACTTCGCTGCCCGAACTCGCCACCACGATCATCGCCGCGATCCGCAAGCAGGGGGATATCGCGCTGGGCAACGTGCTGGGTTCGAACATCTTCAACATCTTCTTCATCGGCGGGATTACCGGCCTCGTCGCGCCGGGGCCGATCCCCGGCGGCATCCTGCAGACCGATCTGTGGATCCTGCTGGCCGCTGCCGTCGCCGCGATCGTCTTCGCCTATACCGGCGGCAGGCTCGGCAGGCGCGAAGGCGGCGTGCTGCTCGCCTCCTACGTGCTTTTCATCCTCTTCACTGCCGGCTTGCTCCGGTTCTAGGAAGGCTCACATGTCCGACACCGACTACGACTACGATCTTTTTACCATCGGCGGCGGCTCGGGCGGCGTGCGTGCGAGCCGCGTCGCGGCGGCACATGGCGCGAAGGTCGCGCTGGCGGAGGAATACCGGATTGGCGGGACCTGCGTGATCCGCGGCTGCGTGCCCAAGAAGATGCTCGTCTACGGCGCGCATTTCGCCGAGGACCTCGAGGATTGCGAAAAGTTCGGCTGGAGCATCGAGGGCAAGAGCTTCGACTGGGTCAAGCTGCGCGACGCGGTGCTCGCCGATGTCGACCGGTTGAACGGCCTCTACACGGAAACGCTCGAGAACCACGATGTCGAACTGTTCCACGAGAAGGCGAGGCTGACCGGCGAGCACGAGATCACGCTCGCGAGCGGCAAGGTCGTCACCGCGAAGCATATCCTGATCGCCACCGGTGCCACCCCGCGCATTCCCGATTGCCCCGGGCACGAACTCGGCATCACCAGCAACGAGGCATTCCATCTCGACGAGATGCCCAGGCGCGTGCTGATCGCGGGCGGGGGATACATCGCCAACGAGTTCGCCGGGATCTTCAACGAGTTCGGAAGCAAGGTCACGATCATCAACCGCACCGACGTGATCCTGCGCGGATACGACGAGGCGGTGCGCGACCGGCTGCTGCAGATCAGCATGATGAAGGGCATCGATTTCCGCTTCAACGCCGAGTTCCGCGGGATCGAGAAGACCGATGACGGTGCGCTGTGCGTCTCGATGACAAACCACGACGATCTCGAGGTCGATTGCGTCCTTTTCGCCACCGGGCGCGTGCCGCACACCAAGGATCTCGGGCTGCAGGAGATTGGCGTCGAACTGGGCGATCACGGCGAAGTGCTGGTCGATCGCTTCTCGAAGACCAATCTCGATCATGTCTATGCGGTCGGCGACTGCACCGACCGAATCCAGTTGACCCCGGTGGCGATCCGCGAGGGCCAGGCCTTCGCCGACACGGTGTTCGGCGACAAGCCCAGCGCGGTCGATCACGATTGCGTCGCCAGCGCGGTGTTCAGCCACCCGCCGATCGCCGCGGTCGGGATGACCGAGGGCGAAGCGCGCAACAAGCTCGGAGGGGTCAAGGTCTACCAGTCCGATTTCCGCCCTATGAAAAACGTGCTCGCGGGTCGCAACGAACGCTCTCTGTTCAAGATGATATGCGACGCGGAGGACGACCGGATCGTCGGGATCCACATGATCGCGCCCGAAGCGCCCGAGATGATGCAGGCGGCGGCGATCGCGGTGAAGGCCAAGCTGACCAAGGCCGATTTCGACGCGACCACCGCGATCCACCCGACGATGGCCGAGGAACTCGTGCTGATGCGGTGAGGGCGGATCGGTGCTAGACGGGGGCGCACACGGAGGACCCGACATGCCCAAGACCATCCTCGTCACCGGCGGCACAGGCTATATCGCCGGCGAGATCATCGACCAGCTGCTCGAGGCCGGGCACGTGGTCCATACCACGGTGCGCGATCGCAGGAAGAGCGAGGACGGATTGCGCGATCGCTTCGATGTCGGTGCGGCCAAGTTCAAGATCTTCCAGGCCGATTTGATGGACGATGCCGGCTGGGCCGAGGCGAATGCGGATTGCGACGCGGTCGCCCATGTCGCTTCGCCGATCTCGACCCGCACGCCCAGGCACGAGGACGAGATGATCGTCCCCGCGCGCGAAGGCACGATCCGCGCCTTGCGCTTTGCCAAGCAGGCGGGAGTCAGACGGTTCGTCCAGACCAGCTCGGTCGCCGCGATCGCCTATGGCCGCGACGAAAAGTCCTATCGCGTCGACGAGAGCGCCTGGACCGACATCACCCACCCCGACGTCACGCCCTATGCCAAGTCGAAGACGATCGCCGAGCGCGCCGCGCGCGACTGGATGTTCGCCAATGGCGGGACGATGGAATTCGTCTCGGTCAATCCCGCGCTGGTGCTGGGACCGATCGAGACGCCCGATTTCTCGCCCTCGGTGGTGGCGATGAAGCAGGTGCTCGACGGATCGATGCCGATGGCGCCCGATCTCGGTTTCGGGGTGGTCGATTTGCGCGATTGTGCCGACCTGCACGTGCGCTGCCTGATGGAGCCGGGTCTCGCCAACGAGCGCTTCATCGCCTCGGGCAGGTTCATGAAACTGATCGAGATCGCCGATGTGCTCCGCGCCAGGCTGCCTGCCGAGCACACGAAAAAGGTCCCCAAGCGCGTGATGCCCAACTGGATGGTGAAGGCGATCGCGCTCGTGAACCCGGGGCTGCGCTCGATCATGAACGAGCTGGGCAAGACCCGCGACCTCGATACGAGCCACGCCAGGGACGAGCTCGGCTGGGAAACCCGCCCGGTCGAGGAGACCATCGTCGATTGCGCGCAAAGCCTGATTTCGCACGGGGTGGTGAAGCTCTGACGAGTTGACCTGCGGCGGGTCCTCGCTCTAACCGCTCCGCAGCGAACAAGGGAGAGCGCATGTCCGCCAATATCGCCGAAATGGAACGCCGCCGTGAAGCCGCCCGGATGGGCGGGGGACAGAAGCGGATCGACGCGCAGCACGCCAAGGGCAAGCTGACCGCGCGCGAGCGGCTCGACGTGCTGCTCGACGAGGGCTCGTTCGAGGAACTCGACACCTATGACGAACACGACTGCGTCGATTTCGGGATGCAGGACAGCAAGATCCCCGGTGACGCCGTGGTCACCGGCAGCGGCACGATCAACGGGCGGCTGGTCTTCGTCTATTCGCAGGATTTCACCGTCTTCGGTGGCTCGCTGTCGAAACGCCACGCGGAAAAGATCTGCAAGGTGATGGACATGGCGATGAAGGTCGGCGCGCCCGTCATCGGCCTGAATGACTCGGGCGGCGCGCGCATCCAAGAAGGCGTCGCCTCGCTCGGCGGTTATGCCGAGGTGTTCCAGCGCAACGTGCTCGCCTCGGGCGTGGTGCCGCAGCTCAGCCTCATCATGGGCCCGTGTGCGGGCGGGGCGGTCTATTCCCCGGCGATGACCGACTTCATCTTCATGGTGAAGGACAGCTCCTACATGTTCGTCACCGGGCCCGAGGTGGTGAAGACCGTCACCAACGAGGAGGTGACGCAGGAAGAACTGGGCGGCGCGGTGACCCACACGACCAAGACCAGCGTGGCCGATATCGCCTATGAAAACGATATCGAGGCACTGCTCGCGGCGCGCGATTTCATCGATTACCTGCCGCTGTCGAACCGCCAAGAGGTGCCCGAGCGCCCCACCGCCGATCCGATCGAGCGCGAGGAACCCAGCCTCGACACGCTGATCCCCGACAACGCCAACCAGCCCTACGACATGCACGAGGTGATCCGGAAGGTGCTCGACGAGGGCGACTTCTTCGAGATCCAGCCCGCGCACGCAGCGAACATCCTGTGCGGCTTTGGCCGCATGGAAGGGCGCACCGTGGGCGTGGTCGCGAACCAGCCGATGGTGCTCGCCGGCGTGCTCGACATCAATTCGTCGAAGAAGGCCGCGCGCTTCGTGCGCTTCTGCGACGCCTTCGACATCCCGATCCTGACCTTCGTCGACGTGCCCGGCTTCCTCCCCGGCACGAGCCAGGAGCACAACGGCATCATCAAGCACGGCGCCAAGCTGCTGTTCGCCTATGCCGAGGCGACCGTGCCCAAGATCACCGTGATCACCCGCAAGGCCTATGGCGGCGCCTACGACGTGATGGCGTCGAAGCATTTGCGCGGCGATCTCAACTACGCCTGGCCCACCGCCGAGATCGCGGTGATGGGCGCGAAGGGCGCGGTCGAGATCATCTTCCGCCAGGACCGCGACGATCCCGAAAAGATCGCCGAAAAGACCAAGGAGTACGAAGACCGCTTCGCCAACCCCTTCGTCGCGGCGAGCCGCGGCTATATCGACGAGGTGATCTACCCGCACTCGACCCGCAAACGGATTGCGCTGGGGCTGAGGAAGCTACGCGGGAAGCAGCTCGAGAACCCGTGGAAAAAGCACGATAATATTCCGTTGTGATTGATACGATCGAATTCCCAGTCGCGAAGGTCGCGATAACGATTGCGTTGCTGTTTATCGGTTACATTTTGATTCAACGAACTTCCGGACACGATGCAAGAGTGGCAGATGGTGAACCTTCGGTTGCAGACTGTGAGGATCTAGGAAAAAGATGGCAGAACTCTGCTGCGGTACTGCTTGGGGTTGCTGCGTTTTTAATGGCCGCATTCTTGTGGACACCGTGGGCTGAGAGAATTGCACGTTCCCCAAAGTTTGTCCCATTTCTGATTGCAGCGTTTTTTCCACTCGCGCTTTTGATCACGGTTCGAGGGGCGATAACAGGGAAAGTATTGCCTTTGATGAGCATGGCCTTTGGGCCGTACGTCTATAAAAAGCAGCCTCGACGTTTTGTGGCCTCGATGATTTGGAACATTCTTATCAGTGGCTTAACTTTGTTTCTGGCGCTTAATGCTTGGGATAATATCTTATGAAACTCGGCCGTCTCAACCATATCGGCGTCGCGACGCCCTCGATCGCGGAATCGATCCGCTATTACCGTGAGGTGATGGGCGCGACGAAGTTCCACGAGCCGTTCGATCTCGAGGCGCAGGGGGTGAAGGTCTGCTTCGTCGATACGCCCGATGCCGCGGGCGAACTCGGCAAGGGCACGCAGATCGAGCTGATCGAGCCGCTGGGCGAGGACTCGCCGATCGCCAAGTTCCTCGAGAAGAACCCCGCCGGGGCGCAGCACCACGTCTGCTACGAGGTCGAGGATATCGAGGACGCGCGCAAGTGGTTCGAGGAGATGGGCAAGCGCATCCTCGGCCCCACGCGCATCGGCGCGCACGGCACGCCGATCTTCTTCCTCCACCCGAAGGACATGATGGGCCAGCTGACCGAGATCATGGAAACGCCCAAGGGCGACGCGCACTGGTCGAACTGATCGAAGCGCTCCTCACCCCGCCCGGGGAGAGGGACTCAGGAGAGAACATGCCCGATTACGAACATATCCGCGTCGAAGCAGACGGACCCGTCACCACGATCACGCTCAACCGGCCCGAGCGGCTCAATGCGATGCCGCCCGAAATGGCGGTCGAATTGCGCGACGTGCTGGCCGATCCGGGCGCGGCGCGCTGCGTGCTGATCACGGGCGAGGGGAGGGCCTTCTGTTCGGGCGCCGATCTCGCGGCCAAGCGCGACCGGCCGGTCTCGGGCGGGCGCGGCGCCTATGACAGCCTCGCGATGAGCTACAACCCGCTGATGGTGCAGATGGCGCAGTGCCGCGTGCCGATCGTCGCGGCGGTCAACGGGCCTGCGGCTGGGATCGGCTGTTCGGTCGCGCTGGCGGCGGATTTCGTGATCGCGGGTGCGAGCGCGTATTTCCTCCAGGCCTTCGTCAATATCGGCCTCGTGCCCGATGGCGGGGCGAGCTGGATGCTCCCGCGCCTCGTCGGCAAGGCGCGGGCGACCGAGATGATGATGCTCGGCGAGAAGATCGGCGCCGAAAAGGCCGAAAACTGGGGCCTGATCTACAAGGCGGTCGCCGACGATGCGCTGATCGACGAGGCGAGCGCGCTCGCCGCGCGGCTCGCCAACGGCCCGACGCTCGCGCTCGGCCAGATGCGCGCCAACATCATGCACGCCTTGCAGCACGATTTGCCCAGCGCGCTCCACCAGGAAGCGCTCGGCCAGCACCGCGCGGGCGACAGCAAGGACGCGATCGAGGGCGGCATGGCCTTCCTCCAGAAGCGCAAGCCCGAGTTCAAGGGGGAGTAGCTTTCCCGCGCGCGACCTTTGTGCTTAAGGGCGTGGCATGACCGACAAGACACCGACCTACGACGACTGGAAAGCCAAGGCCGACAAGGAAGTGAAGGGCCGCGATCTCACCTGGCACACGCCCGAGGGGATCGACGTCAAGCCGCTCTACACCTCCGAAGATACCGAGGGACTCGATCCCGGCGTGCCCGGCATGGCGCCATTCACCCGCGGGCCCTACGCCTCGATGTATACCGGTCGGCCGTGGACGATCCGGCAATATGCGGGCTTCTCGACCGCCGAGGAATCGAACGCCTTCTATCGTCGCAACCTCGCCGCGGGTCAGAAGGGCCTGTCGGTCGCCTTCGACCTTGCGACCCATCGCGGCTACGACAGCGACCACCCGCGCGTGGTCGGCGATGTCGGCAAGGCTGGGGTGGCGATCGACACCGTGCGCGACATGGAGATCCTGTTCGACCAGATCCCGCTCGACGAGATGTCGGTCAGCATGACGATGAACGGCGCGGTGATCCCGGTGATGGCGTTCTATATCGTCGCGGCCGAGCGCAGCGGGGTCAGCCAGGAGAAACTTTCGGGGACCATCCAGAACGACATTCTCAAGGAGTTCATGGTCCGCAACACCTACATCTACCCGCCCGAGCCGAGCATGCGGATCGTGCGCGACATCATCGCCTACACCTCTAAGCACATGCCCCGTTTCAACTCGATCTCGATCAGTGGCTATCACATGCACGAGGCCGGGGCGACCGCGGTGCAGGAGCTCGCCTTCACCATCGCCGACGGCAAGGAATACGCCCAGCGCGCGATGGATGCGGGGCTCGACATCGATGCCTTCGCGCCGCGCCTCAGCTTCTTCTGGGGCATCGGCATGAATTTCTTCATGGAGATCGCCAAGATGCGCGCCGCGCGGCACCTGTGGCACGATGTCATGGAAGGGCTGGGGGCGCAGGACCCCAAGTCGAAGATGCTCCGCACGCACTGCCAGACCAGCGGCGTCTCGCTGCAGGAGCAGGATCCCTACAACAACGTCATCCGCACCACGATCGAGGCGATGGCGGCGGTGCTCGGCGGTACGCAGTCGCTCCACACCAACGCGCTCGACGAGGCGATCGCGCTGCCGACCGATTTCTCCGCCCGCATCGCGCGCAACACGCAGCTGGTGATCCAGGAAGAGACCGGCATCACCAATGTCGCCGATCCGCTGGGTGGTTCGTACTACATCGAGAGCCTCACCGATGCGCTGGTGACCGAGGCGAAGACAATGCTCGACGAGGTCGAGGCTGCGGGCGGCATGACCGAATACGTCGCCAGCGGGAAGCCCAAGGCGGCGATCGAGGAAGCCGCCGCCGCCAAGCAGGCGAGCGTCGATCGGGGCGAGACCGTCATCGTGGGCGTGAACAAGTACCGCCGCGACAAGGAAGACGAGATCGACACGCTCGATATCGACAACCACAAGGTCCGCCAGAGCCAGATCGCGCGGCTCGAGAAGGTGCGTGCAGCGCGCGACGATTTCGCCTGCAAGGCCGCGCTCGATGCGCTGGCGCGCGGCGCCGCCCAGCGCGAGGGCAACCTCCTCGCGCTCGCGGTCGAGGCCGCGCGGCACGACGCAACCCTGGGCGAGATCAGCGAGGCGATGGAAGACGCTTTCGGGCGCTACGACACCAGCCCGACCCCGGTGCGCGGAGTCTATTCCGAGGCTTATGCCGACGACGATCGCTATGCGCAGGTGGTCGCGGGCGTGAAGGCGGTCGAGCGCCGCCTGGGCCGCGCGCCCAAGCTGATGGTCGCCAAGATGGGCCAGGACGGCCACGATCGCGGCGCCAACGTGATTGCATCCGCCTTCGCCGACATGGGCTTCGAGGTCGTCTCCGGCCCGCTGTTCCAGACGCCCGAGGAAACCCGCGACATGGCGATCGCAAACGAGGTCGACGCGATCGGCGCGAGCAGCCTCGCGGCGGGTCACAAGACGCTGATCCCCGAACTGATCGGCCTGCTGAAGGATGCGGGCCGCGCCGACATCAAGGTGATCGCCGGCGGCGTGATCCCGCAGAAGGATTACGACTTCCTCCGCGATGCAGGCGTGCAGGGCATCTACGGCCCGGGCAGCAACGTGGTCGAATGCGCGGCGGACGTGCTGCGCCTGCTCGGCCACAATATGCCGCCAGCGGGTGAGGATCTGGACGAGGCGGCGGAGTGACTCTTTCAGGTTTCATCATTGGGAAGTGACGAAGTCGCTGCGGCATCCAGGATCGGCGCTTAGTCGCCCTGGATTGCGTCGCTATGCTCGCAATGACAATTGGAATGAGAAATGAAGCCTTTCGTTGCTTGGGCAAATATCGTTGGCGGGACGCTGGTGTGGTTCGTGGTTACCGTGCTGGTATATGCACTGATTAGTTTTTCCAATCCATCTGCCACGGCGGAGCCACCGATATGGCCAAGAATCGTCCTGATTTGCGTTTCGCTGGGGACGTGGTCACTCATGGTCCACCATTACTTCAAGAAAATGAGGCGATAATGCCCGCTGACATCCGCACCGACTGGACCCGCGAGGAAATCGCGGACCTTTTCGACCTCCCTTTCACCGAGCTGTTGTTTCGCGCGGCCACGGTCCACCGGGAGTTCCATCCGCCCGAGCAGGTGCAGCTCTGCACGCTGCTCTCGATCAAGACCGGCGGGTGTCCGGAGGATTGCGGCTACTGCTCGCAGTCGGTGAAGGCCGATAGCGGCGTCGAGGCGACCAAGCTGATGGACGTGCAGCGCGTGCTGCAATCGGCGGCGCAGGCGAAGGATGCAGGCTCGCAGCGGTTCTGCATGGGCGCCGCCTGGCGCAATCCCAAGGACCGCGACATGCCCAAGATCGTCGAGATCGTGAAGGGCGTGCGCGAAATGGGGCTCGAAACCTGCATGACGCTGGGCATGCTGACGCCCGAGCAGGCCGAGATGCTCAAGGAAGCGGGACTCGACTATTACAACCACAATGTCGACAGCAGCCCCGAATATTACGAGCGGGTGATCTCGACCCGCAATTTCCAGGACCGGCTCGATACGCTGCAATACGTCCGCGATGCGGGCATCAACGTGTGCAGCGGCGGGATCGTGGGCATGGGCGAGACGCGCGGGGACCGGGTGGGCTTCGTCCACACGCTCGCCACGCTCGAACAGCATCCCGAAAGCGTGCCGGTCAACGCGCTGGTCCCGGTCAAGGGCACGGTGCTGGGCGACATGCTCGCCGACACGCCGCTGGCCAAGATCGACGATATCGAATTCGTCCGTACTGTTGCGGTGGCGCGGATCACCATGCCGATGAGCATGGTGCGGTTGTCCGCGGGCCGCGAGAGCATGAGTGAGGCGACGCAGGCACTGTGCTTCCTGGCGGGTGCGAACTCGATCTTCACCGGCGACAAGCTGCTCACCGCGCCCAATGCGGGCGACGACAGCGACGCCGCGCTTTTCGACAAGCTCGGGCTGACCGCGCTGCAAGGCGATGAGCCGCTGCGCGCGTGCAAGGTGATGGAACCGGCGGAGTGAAGGTTCGAACCCAATTACTTTTGCTCATTAGCGTATTCGCGATAGCGGGGTGCGACGGGAGCCCGCCTAACAAAGCCATTGCATTACCAGTTCTCGAGGCGGGGGCCTCTGGCAATGCCGAAGCCATCGTTCAGCTTGCCGACCAGACATGTGTGGGGCGCGCGTCCGATGCAGCGGATTTCGGGCAAGCGTTAGAAATCAGCGGTTGGGGCTTCGAGCGAACTCAAAGCGCAGATCCTGCCAATGCCCTGTCGCTCGACGTTTGGGAGACCGAGACAGCCCAGGTCGTGCGTGGCGAACTTGTGAAAGGACACGCTTACACCTGCTTGTTGGCCGTAGGATCGGAATATTCGCCCAGCGAGGATGAACTGCGCCAAGCGCTGCTCATCCGATATGGCAGGCCTGATGAAAGCGGCATATACTGGGAGTTCGAAGGCCCAAACGGGAGCCGGTACAAGTTGGATATCGGAGGCATGACCGAAGGGCCGTATGATTCCAGCATATTTGTTGAAGAATGGCGCTAATCCGGTCGCATGAACCTAGGCTTCTCCGTCCCTGACCTCCTACCCAGGGCACGCGGCGGGGGCGTGCTCAAGATGGGGCTCGCCAAGCTCGACGAGAGCGAATGGCTCCAGCCCGATCCTAACTTGCAGGCGCGCGCCGAAGGCTTTGCAGACTACCCCGAAGGTATCCAGCTTTTACCCGAAGGCGAGGCGCCGGGAGCGGAGCTGGCCACGATGCTCGGCCTATCCGGCGGCCTTCCCGAAGCCGCTGCCAGGCATCACGAGGATATGTGCTTGCTGACGCTGCGCGAGGGCGAGGAGCAATACCGCCTCGTCGGTGCGGCGGTGGCGTGGCCCTCCGACTGGACACCCGCCGAAAAACTGGGCCTGCCGCTGCGCGCGCTACATGCGCCGATCCAGGGGTACGAGGAACAGCTCGCCACCGGCGTCGACAATTTCATGGCCAAGCTCAAGCCAGGGGCGATCTACGGGCGCTGCAACTGGTTCATCGCCGCCACTGACGCGAAGCGCTGGGTCGCCGAACCACCGGAGGTCGCCTTCGCGCACGTCACGCGCGAGAATGCGGGCGAGACCCTGTTCGTCCGCTCCGAACGCCAGGCGCTGCGCCGCCTGCCCGAAACCGGCGCGATCCTGTTCACGATCGGCGTCTACGTTGCGCCGCTGGGGGCCTTGTCCGACTCCGATGTCGCCATGCTCGCCCGCGCGGTCGGCACGCTGGTCGAGGGCGAGGGGGATCGCCGCGGTGCAGGGGCTTACGCCGACGCGCTAATCGGCTATGCGGCTGCACGAGACATGGAGAGGTCGACTTAGTGTTCAAGAAAATCCTGATCGCCAATCGCGGTGAAATCGCCTGCCGCGTGATCCAGACCGCCAAGCGGATGGGGATCGCCACCGTCGCGGTCTATTCCGATGCCGATACCCGCGCGCCGTTCGTGAAGATGGCGGACGAGGCGGTGCATATCGGCCCGGCGCAGGCGGCGGAGAGCTATCTCGTCGCCGACAAGATCATCGCTGCCTGCAAGCAGACCGGCGCCGACGCCGTGCATCCGGGCTACGGTTTCCTGTCCGAGCGTGCGAGCTTCGTCGAGGCGCTCGACGCGGAAGGGATCGCCTTCATCGGCCCGCCCGCATCGGCGATCGCGGCGATGGGCGACAAGATCGAATCTAAGCGCATCGCCAAGGAGGCCGGGGTCAACACCGTGCCCGGCTCGCCCGACGCGATCGACACCACCGAGGAAGCCCTCAAATGGGCCAACGACATCGGCTATCCGGTGATGATGAAGGCCAGCGCGGGCGGCGGCGGCAAGGGCATGCGGCTCGCGTGGAACGACACCGACGTGAAGGAAGGCTTCGAAGCCACCCAGCGCGAGGGCAAGAACAGCTTCGGCGACGACCGCGTCTTCATCGAGAAATTCATCGAGGACCCGCGCCACATCGAGATCCAGATCCTCGGCGACAAGCACGGCAACGTGATCTATTTGAACGAGCGCGAATGCTCGATCCAGCGCCGCCACCAGAAGGTCGTCGAGGAAGCGCCGTCGCCCTTCGTCACCGAGAAGATGCGCAAGGCGATGGGCGAGCAATGCGTCGCGCTGTCCAAGGCGGTCGATTACCACAGCGCCGGCACGGTCGAGCTGATCGTGTCGGGCGCGGACAAGACCGGCGAGAGCTTCTACTTCCTCGAAATGAACACCCGCCTGCAGGTGGAGCATCCCGTTACGGAGGCGATCACCGGCGTCGACCTCGTCGAACAGATGATCCGCGTCGCCGCGGGCGAGAAGCTCGAAATGACGCAGGACGACGTCACGATCGACGGCTGGGCGATCGAGAACCGCGTCTATGCCGAGGATCCCTATCGGGGCTTCCTGCCTTCGACCGGGCGCCTCGTGCGCTACGATCCCCCGCTGCCGGGCTGGACCAATGACGGCGAGGCCAACGGCCGCCGCGGGGTCGACGGCGTGCGCGTCGACGACGGCGTGTTCGAAGGCGGCGAGGTCTCGATGTTCTACGACCCGATGATCGCCAAGCTGGTGACCTGGGGCAAGACGCGCGACGAGGCCGCCGACCTCCAGGTGCTCGCGCTCGACGCGTTCGAGATCGAGGGGCTCGGCCACAATGTCGATTTCTTGAGCGCGATCATGCAGCACGAGCGCTTCCGCTCGGGCGAGCTCACCACCGGCTTCATCGCCGAGGAATACCCCGAAGGCTTCGAAGGTGCTCCGGCCGACGAGCAATTGCTGCGCCGCCTGTCGGCGATGGCGGGCTTCATGGCTACGGCCAACAGCGACCGCGCCAAGCGGGTCGACCAGCAATTGAACGGCGCGCCCGATCCGCAATACGACTGGGCGATCCGGATCGGCGAGACTTCGCGCGACGTCTCGATCACCGAAAACGAAATCGTCGTCGACGGCGAGGCGATCGACCTGTCGATGGAATACACGCCGGGCGACCGGATCGTGCACGCGCTGTTCGACGCCGACGAGGACGGCGAGGGCGGAGATCCGCTCACCGTGCAGGTGCGCCGCACCAATACCGGACTCGCGCTCACCACGCGCGGGGCGACGCACGAATTGCGCATCCTGCCCGCACATGTTGCGCCGCTCGCTCAGCACATGATCGAAAAGGAACCGCCGGACCTTTCGAAGATGCTGATCTGCCCGATGCCGGGCCTGCTCGTCAGCCTCCATGTCGAAGAGGGCGAGGAAGTCCAGCCGGGCCAGCCGCTCGCGACGGTCGAGGCGATGAAGATGGAGAACATCCTCCGCGCCGAGAAGGAAGGCACGATCGCGAAGATCAACGCCGCGGAAGGCGACAGCCTCGCGGTCGACGCCGTGATTCTCGAGCTTGAATAGCCAGTGACGCAGTCCGCCGGACAGCTGTTCGCTGCGATCCGCGAGGAGGGCGATGGCTTCGCCGCGCAGGTGCCGCCCGAATGGGCGCAGGGGCGCACGGCCTATGGCGGATATTCGACGGCGCTCGCCTACGAGGCCGCGCGACGGGTGAGCGATGACCTGCCGCCGCTGCGCTCGGCGCAAATCGCCTTCGTCGGTCCGCTCGCGGGCGACGTGACGCTGCGCGCGAACGTGCTGCGACAGGGGCGCAACGCGACCTGGATCGCAGCCGAGATCGAGGGCGAGAAGGGTATCGGCCTGACCGCGACCTTCGTGTTCATGCGCGCGCTCGAAAGCGCCTATGCGTTCAGCAGCCGCCCGGCGCCCCGAGACCTGGTCAGTCTCGACCAAGCCTCGCATCTCCCCAGCCACGATGAGCGGCCGACCTTCACGAGCAATCTCGAACTGAAATTCGCGCGGCCCAGGCTCGACGAAGCGGAGCCCTCGCTCACATGGTATGCGCGGCTCGAGGATCGGGACGGGCTCGACCCGACGACCGAGCTTCTGCTGCTGGCCGATGCGTTGCCGCCCGGCGTGCTCGGGCTCGGTCCCGTGCGGGCTCCGATGAGCTCTATGATGTGGCAGGTGAACCTGCTGACCGACGATCCGGCGACGCGGGATGGCTGGTTCCTGCTCGATAGCCGCGCCGATCACGCGCGCGACGGCAATTCGAACCAAGACATGTCGGTATGGGATCGCGACGGTCGCCCGCTGGCGGCGCAGATGCAGTCTTTCGCCCTGTTCGGCTGAGCGCTCGCTAGTGCGCCTGCAGCTCCGTATCGAGGAACGCCGCGACGTCCTCGAGATCGGCATCGGGGTGCACGAACGCCTCGCCGATTTCGCGCAGCAGGATCAACGGAACCTTGCCGCCACTGGCTTTCTTGTCGTGCAGCATGAGTGCAGCAATCGCCTCGCCGTTCGCTTTTATGCCGAGCGCAGCGAGTGAAGACGGCAAGCCGGAAAGTCCAATGGTCTCATCGATTTGCTGCGCAGCATTGATCGAGAGGCACCCGAGCCGTACCGAATATTTCGCTGCCAGCGCCATGCCCAGCGCGACGGCTTCGCCGTGGAGCAATCGGTCCGAGAACCCCGTCGCCGCTTCGAGCGCATGGCCGAAGGTGTGGCCGAGATTGAGCAGCGCGCGCGCGCCAGTGCGCTCGGTCTCGTCCTTCGCCACGATCGCCGCTTTGGCGCGGATACAATGCGTGACCGCCTCTCCGCGAAGGTCATGATCGTCGGCGAGCAGCGCCGGTGCGTTGGCGGCGCACCATTCGAAAAATCCGCGGTCGCCGATCAGGCCGTATTTAATAACCTCGGCAAACCCGGCGCGCAGTTCGCGCTCGGGCAGCGTGTCGAGCAGGTCGATATCGGCGAGCACCAACCCGGGCTGGTGGAACGCACCGACCATGTTCTTTCCCGCTGCCGAATTGATCGCGGTCTTGCCACCGACCGAACTGTCGACCTGCGCGAGCAGCGTGGTGGGCACCTGGATGAAGCCGCAGCCGCGCTTGTGGATCGCGGCAGCGAATCCGGCCAGGTCGCCGACCACACCGCCGCCGAAGGCGACGATATGATCGCCGCGCGCCACGCCCTGTTCGAGCAGCCAGTCGCTGAGCGCTTCGAGCCCTTGCCAGCTCTTGGCGCCTTCGCCCGGATCGACGACGTGCCAGGCGATCGCCCGTCCCGCTCCGGTGAGGGCGGCTTCGAGCGCGGCGCCGTGCAGCGCCTTCACGTTTCCGTCGGTCACGACGCATACGCGCGCCTCGGGGAGGAAGTCGCCGGCGAGCAGTCCGATCGCATCCACCAGTCCGCGGCCGACGATCACCTCGTACGAAGCCGAAGGAGTGGAGACTCCTATCCGATCCATCGCTCGATCCCTTTCGCGATGTCGAGCGCGACCTTGCGGTGCGCGCCGCGCCCGCTTTTCACCCAGATCGGTGCCGCGCCGTAATCGGCCAGCCTGCGCCTGCGCAATTCGGCCAGCTTTTCCCGTGGATCGCCTTCGCGCAGCAAGGGTCGAGTGTCGCGCCGTGTCGCGCGTTCGGCCAGCGTGGCATCGTCGCTGTCGAGCCACACCGAGATTGCGCGCGAAAGGATCAACTGTCGGGTCGTCGGTTCGGAGAACGCGCCGCCTCCCGCCGCAATAACCATGCCCTTGCCGGCCGAATCGTCGAGCAGGCGGGTGAACACCCGGCGCTCCCCGTCGCGAAAATGCTCTTCGCCAAAGCGCTCGAAGATCTCCGCGACCGTGAGGTTCGCCGCGCGCTCGATCTCCTCGTCGACATCGACGAAATCGACCCCGAGCAATTCGGCCAGCCGACGACCTACCGTGCTCTTGCCCGCGCCCATCAGGCCGACAAGCACCACCGGCCGGTCGAGCCGTTGTGCCAGCGTGGCAAGTTCGGGTTGCGACATGTCGGGCATTGAAGCGGCGGCTATAGATCGGCTAGGCGAGGCGCAAGCGCGTTTGGAGCAGGGTCGGAAATGGCTGGCAGGATCGGTAAGGGTATGTGGGTCGCTATCGGCGCGGTATTGCTGCTCGCGATCCTCGTGCTTGCCTGGATCGACGGCGGCGAACGCGAGATCGAGCTGATCGTCGAGGATATTCCCGTGCCCGAAGGAGCGCGCTGATGCGTAAGGCCTATCTCGCCCTCGGTGGCGCGCTGGTACTCAGCTCGGCAATTGCGGTTGCGGCGATGCAGGAAGAGACCCCCGCCGCTCCGGCTCCGAGCCCGGAGGCGACGGTATCCGAGCCCGTGGTGCAGGACATCGGTCGCGATGCCGCGCCCGCGGTCAGCCTGCCGCGCAACCTCCCTTCGCTCGAAGAGCTCGAACGGATGTCGGACGACGAGTTCGAGGAATTGTTCGATCTCAAGCCCAAGGCCGATATTCCGGCAGCGGCGCGGCGTTCGTTGCGCGCGGTGGGCCTGCTGGCCGAAGGCGAGGGCGGGTTGGAGGCGGCCGCACTCGGGCCGCAACCGGCGGCCCTCGTCGAAGCCGCGCTGCGCGGCAATCGCGGCCGTCTCGTCTCGCGCTGGGGGCATATCGTGTTGCGCCGCGCGCTGGCCTCCCGCCTCGCCGCGCCAGAAGGAATGGACCCGGTCGATTTTGCCGCGATGCGAACCGCGCTACTGGTACGGATGGGCGAGGGCCAGGTCGCGCGCGGCTTCGCCCAGCAGGTTGACAATATCGCCTATGACACGGCGATGACCGCCGCGGCCTTCGATGCCTTCGTCGCTACCGGTGACGTCGTCGGGGCCTGCCCGATGCTCGAGATCGTGAGCCCTTACGATGCCGAGGATCCGCGCATCAAGGTCACCCGCGACATCTGCGGCGCTTATTCGGGCCGCAGCGCGGCGGCGCTGCGGCAGCTCGAGCGCAAGCGCCAGCAGGGTGTGCTCTCGCGCACGGAGATGCTGCTCGCCCAGCGCTATGCCGGTGCCGGTGGTTCCACTCGCCGTGCGGTCAATATCGAATGGGACGGGACCGACGAACTAACCCCGTTCGCCTATTCGCTCGCGGTAGCGACCGGGCTCGACGTGCCCGACAGCCTGCGGGCGGGCGCGGGCCGCTATTACGCCATGGTCGATGCGACCTCGCCGGCGCTCGCGCTCGACGACCGTGCGTCTTCATCGTGGTTCGCAGCCGCGAACGGGGTATTGTCCTCACAGGCGATGGTTGACCTGCTCAGCATCGCTTACGGGACGGGCGACACCGGCACCGTTCTCGCCGATCGTGCCGAGGTACTGCGCCGCGCCTATGTTGCCGCCGATCCGGAAGAGCGGATGAGCGCGCTTCGCACGCTGTGGAGCGCCGATGTCAATGCGCCCTACGGGACGCGCGTCGCGACCGCCTATGCGGCCGCCCGCATGCCGGTCGACGAGGCTTTCGCCGACGATGGCGACGAACTGGTCGCCGCGATGCTCGCCGCCGGGCTCGATCGCAACGCGCTGCGCTGGACCGGGGTGGTCGAAAACGGATCGAAGGCCTGGGCGATGCTCGCGCTCGTCAATCCCCAGCGCGATGCGGTGTCGGTCGGCGAGGTCGGTGACAGCGACCACGCAACCCGCCTGTTTGTCGCCGGACTGGCCGGGTTGGGTAGGGCCAGCGACGGCGTGGCGCGCGATTACGATATCGACCTCGCACGGCAAACCCGCTGGACCCGTGCGATCTCCGGTGCGGCGGACAGCGGCAGCGCGCCGTTGGTCGCGTTGCTTGCGGGGCTCGGCATGCAGGGCGACAGCTGGGCCAAGATGACCCCGTTGCACCTCTATCATATCGTCCGCGCTCTCGACCGGGTGGGGCTTTCCGCCGAGGCCCGGATGATCGCGGCCGAGGCGGTCGCGCGCGGGTGAGCGACACCGCAGGGCATTCCGCGGCAATCGCGGATTTCCTCGAGATGATGGCGGCAGAGCGCGGCGCTGCAGCGAACACCTTGGCGGCCTATGCGCGCGATCTCGACCAGGCCGAGGCGGTGATAGGCGACCTGCTCGAGGCCGAGCGGGACGATCTGCGCCAACTGCCGGGGCACTGGGCCAAGCTCGCGCCCTCGACCGTGGCGCGCAAGGTCTCGGCGCTACGGCAGTTCTACGGTTTCGCGGTGGACGAAAGGCTGCGCGCGGACGATCCCTCCTCCGCGCTGCCCACCCCCCGCCTTCGCCGGCCGTTGCCAAGGATCCTCTCGCGGGCGCAGGTCGAGGCCTTGCTCGAACGCGCCGAGACCGAGGCCGAGGGGGAAACGCCGGCCAAGCTGCGGATGCTGGCCCTGCTCGAGATGCTTTACGGCTCGGGCCTCCGCGCGACCGAGCTGGTCTCGCTGCCACTGAGCGCGGTTCCTCGCGATGCGCCCTTCGTGACGGTGACGGGCAAGGGCGGACAGCAGCGCATGGTCCCGGTATCGACCCGCGCGCGCGATGCCCTCGCACGCTGGGTCGCCTGTCGCGGGACCGAAGCGAAAGGTGATGGTTCGCGCTTCCTTTTCCCCTCCCGCGGGAAATCGGGCCACCTGACCCGGATTCGGCTCTACCAGCTGTTGCGCGAACTGGCCGCGCGCGCAGGATTGCCGCCCGAAAAGGTCAGCCCGCACGTGCTGCGCCATGCCTTCGCCACACACCTGCTGGAGGGCGGCGCGGATTTACGCGTGCTTCAGACGCTGCTCGGCCATGCCGATATCGCGACCACGCAGATATACACCCATGTCGATGCGGCCCGGCTCGTCGAGCTGGTGAACACGCGGCATCCGCTCGCCGCGAGCAAGCGCGGAACATAGCTGGCCCTTGCCGCGCGCGGGCGGGGGCGGTAGCGGGTCCGCATGGCATCCTATCTCGAATTCGAGAAACCGATCGCGGAGATCGATTCGCGCATCACCGAACTTGAAAGCGCGTCCGGCGAGGACGTCGACCTTTCGGGCGAGATCGAAAAACTGCGCGAGAAGCGCGCGACCTTGCTCGGCGGGACCTATGCGCGGCTCAGCCCGTGGCAGAAGACCCAGGTCGCCCGTCATCCGGGCCGCCCGCACTTCCGCGATTACGTCGCCAACATCTTCGACGATTTCGTCCCGCTCGGCGGCGATCGCTACTTCGCCGAGGACGAGGCGATCATCGGCGGGCTGGCGAAGCTCGGCGAGCGCCGGGTCGTGCTGATCGGCCACGAGAAGGGGCACGACACCGAATCCCGGCTCCGGCACAATTTCGGCATGGGCAAACCCGAAGGCTACCGCAAGGCGATCCGCCTGATGGACCTCGCCGGGCGGTTCGGCCTGCCGGTCGTCACGCTGGTCGATACCTCGGGCGCGTTCCCGGGAATCGAAGCGGAAGAGCGTGGCCAGGCCGAGGCGATCGCCCGGTCGACCGAGGCCTGCCTCGCGCTGCCGGTGCCGATGGTTTCGGCGATCGTCGGCGAGGGCGGATCGGGCGGCGCCGTCGCGCTGGCGAGCGCCGAACGCGTGCTGATGTTCGAACACGCGGTCTATTCGGTTATCAGCCCCGAAGGTTGCGCGTCGATCCTCTGGCGCACCGCGGAAAATGCCCCCGATGCCGCCGAAGCGATGAAGATGACTGCGCAGGACCTGCTCAAGATCGGCGTCATCGACCGGATCGTCGCCGAACCCGTCGGCGGCGCGCATCGGGCACCGGAAAAAGCCTGCGCTTCGCTCGGCAAGGCGCTCGAGGAAGAACTCGAAACGCTGGGTGAGTTGGACTCGACCCGCCTTCGCGCGATGCGCGAGGAACGCTTTCTGCGGATGGGCGAGGGCTGACCGCCCTTGCGGCCAGAAAAGCGGTTCGCTCGGGAACTTTAGGCACGGACAACGGATTTCCCCTGACATAATCGCCCGCACATCGACCGCGGGCCTTGAGTGCACCGTCCACCAGAAGGCGGGGCGCGTCAGAGGAGATGCGAAGATGCCGAAAACCGCTTTGAAGACCACCACCGCCGCCATCACCTGCCTCCTGCTGAGCGGCTGCGCCGCCGGCGCCGGCCTGCTCGGCGGCGGGGGTGATTACGACATCAACCAGGTGCCCGAACCGATCAGCGCCGAAGATCGCGCGCAGGGTGCCGAATACCATCCCAAGCTGCTGGCCGAATTCGGTGGCGAATATACCGGCCCGGGCGGTGCCTATGTCGAACGCGTGGGCAAGAACATCGCCGCGCAGTCCGGTCTCGCCAACGGCCGCGACGCCTATACGGTCACGCTGCTCAATTCCTCGATCAACAACGCTTTCGCGATCCCCGGCGGTTACGTCTACACCACTCGTCAGCTGGTCGCGCTGATGGATAACGAAGCCGAACTCGCCGGCGTGCTCGGGCACGAAGTCGGCCACGTCGCCGCACGCCATGCCGAACGCCGCCAGGCCGAAGCCCAGCGCAACAGCATTCTCGGCACCGTCGGCGCGATCCTGTCGAGCGTATTCCTCGGCGGTTCGGGCCTCGGCGACACGCTCGCCCGCGGCTTGCTCCAGGGCTCGCAGCTGCTGACGCTCAGCTATTCGCGCGGGCAGGAACTCGAGGCCGACAAGCTCGGCGCGCTCTATCTCAACCGCGCGGGCTACGACGAACGCGCGATGGCGACGGTTCTGTCGAGCCTCGCGGCGCAGAACGCGCTCGATGCGCGGATGATGGGCCGCGGCGAGACGCGCGTGCCCGAATGGGCGTCGACCCACCCCGATCCCGCCTCGCGCGTGCAGGAAGCGCTCGCCGAAGCGCAGAAATACGATGTCGGCGGAATCACCGCGCGAGACCAGTTCCTGACCAATATCGACGGCATGCTCTACGGCGACGACCCTAGGCAGGGGATCGTCGAGAACGGGACCTTCATCCATCCCGACCTCAAGCTCGCCTTCCGCGCGCCGCAGGGTTTCTATCTCGTCAACGGCACCCGTGCGGTGTCGATCGGCGGACAGTCGGGGCAGGGGCAGTTCACGATGGCTCCCTATAACGGCGATCTCGACCGCTATGTCCGCAGCGTCTTTGCCGGTCTCTCGGACCAGCAGCAGATCCAGCCCTCGAGCGTCCAGCGCACGACGGTCAACGGTATTCCCGCCGCCTATGGCGTCGCGCGGGTCAACACCGGCAACGGCCAGGTCGACGCAACGGTATTCGCTTACGAATTCTCGAACGGACAGGCGTTCCACTTCCTCACGGTGACCCAGGCGGGCAATGCCGGCGTGTTCAACTCGATGTACGAATCGATGCGGCGGATCAGCGATTCGGAAGCGGCCAATGTCCGCCCGCGCAAGGTCGATATCTACACCGTGCGTTCGGGGGATACCGTACGCTCGATCGCGAGCCGCATGAGCTATTCGAACTACCAGCTCGAACGCTTCCTCGTGCTCAACGACCTCGAGGCGAACGCGAACCTGCGCGCCGGGGACAAGGTCAAGCTCGTCACCTACTGACGCCTGGCGCCGATCGCGCATACGAAAAAGGGCGGCGAGTTGCCTCGCCGCCCTCTTCGATTTCGCTAAGCGCTTGGCTTAGACCGAGCTCGCCATCTTGGTCGAGGCGGTGTTGAAGGTCGTCTGCAGCTGAGTGCCGAGGCCCTGCATCGCGGTCACGGCGGCAACCGCGATCAGCGCGGCGATCAGGCCGTATTCGATGGCGGTGGCGCCGGCTTCGTCTTTGATCAGCTTGTTGAAGAATTTCATCCTAAGTCTCCTGGTTTGCAGTCACTCTACCCGGCTCACCCAAAATGCCGCGTGTTGAGTAATTTCGGGGGTAGCCCCGATTAGTTGATAATTTCCTAAACCGAGTTCGCCTGCGCGGTGGCGGTCGAGATATCGTTCGACACGGTGTTCCACATCTGCGAATTCTCGTCCGCGAGGCCGGTTGCGACGCCCACCAGGCCGAGGAAGATCATGGCGATGATGAGTCCGTATTCGACCGAGGTCGCGCCGCGCTGGTCGCGCAGCATGGCCTGGAGAAATTGCTTTCCGGTCATCATGTCATCCCTGTTGGTCACGGCTTCTGGTGTATTGACCGATAAGGGCTAACGAATTCTTTATGGCGGGACCATTTTTGCAAAGTAATCCGACATTAACGATAGTATCGGCTGCCGCTCTTATTTCCCGAAACAGCGAAATTCTCGTCCAGCAATGCCCGCCCGGACATCGGCATGCCGGCTTGTGGGAATTTCCCGGCGGAAAGGTGGAAATGGGCGAAACGCCCGAGGGGGCACTGGTTCGCGAACTGGCAGAGGAGTTGTCGATCGAGGTCGACCCGGTCGACTGCATGGTGGGCGCCTTTGCCAGCGATCCGGACCAGCGAATCGAACACCGTTCGCCCTATGTCGTACTTCTTTACACTTGCCGCCGCTGGCGCGGCGAAATCGTGCCTTGCGATGGACAGGCGGTGCGCTGGATCGCTCGCGACGCACTCGATTCCCTCTCGATGCCGCCGCTCGACGTGCCTTTGGCGGCGTGGCTCAAAAAGGGCGGATAAGCCGCTTGCAATGCCGGGAACCCGCCCCTATTAGGCCCCCTCCAATGCGCGCCCGTAGCTCAGCTGGATAGAGTACCTGACTACGAATCAGGTGGCCGGAGGTTCGAATCCTTCCGGGCGCGCCACAAAAGGCCATCCTCCGACGGGAGGGTGGCCTTCTGTGGTTCTGGGCCCCTGGAAGGCAAATTGATGCCCCGCGGATATCTTGTGATTCATCGCCGGTGATCGGTCGCACCGATCCACGCTCCCACCGAATCCAATTGTTGCGGAACCGCTTGGCCTGATTCCCTGTTCTGTTGGCAAGATTGTTTGCAAAGGGAGCCGATATGGCCACGCAAGATATTTTCGCCCGCCTCAAGCAAGACCACGAGCGCCATCGGGAGTTGCTCGACAAGCTGGGCGAAACCCACGGCGACAGTGACGAACGCAAGAGCCTGCTCGAAGAGTTCACCAAGGAGGTGAAGGGCCATGCCGCAGCAGAGGAGCAGGCGCTCTATTCGACCATGCTGCGCAAGCCCCCGACCACCGACGAAACGCGTCATTCGGTCGCCGAGCATCACGAGATCGAGGAAGCGCTCAACGACCTTGCCGCGACCGACATGAGTTCGAGCGCGTGGCTGACCAAGTTCAAGCAGCTCGACCACGACTACCGCCACCACATCGACGAGGAAGAAGAGGACCACTTTCCCGACTTCGCGGAGCACCTGACCGAAGAGGACGTCGAGCACATGGAAAAGGTGTTCGAACGGCGCAAGCGCGAAGAGAAGTCCGAGGCCGAGGTTACTCCAGAGAAGAAGGAAGACGCCAAGGAATAGGCTGATGACCGGGGAGGGCTCGAAACCCGATGGCGAGGAGGCTTTCGACCGGTCGGTCGAGCCCGGGGTCTGGCGCTATGCCAAGGCCTCGCGCGCGACCATGATCGTGGATGCGGAGGATTATTTCGCGCGGATGCAGCAGGCGATGCTGAAGGCGCAGAAGCGAATCCTGCTGGTGGGATGGGATTTCGACACGAGGATCCACCTCGCCGCCGGTCGCCGTTGGTACGAGCGCTTCAAGGATGCGGGCTTCCCCCGGCGCCTCGGTAGTTTCCTGCTGTGGCTCGCGCGCCATCGCGACGGGCTCGAATTGCTGATCCTCAAATGGAGTGTCGGGTGGGTCCAGTTTCTCGCGCGACCCGGCATGCTGTGGGACGTGATGCGAATGTGGCCCAAGCGCGCGATCGACTTCAAGTTCGATACCCGCCACCCGATCGGGTGCTCGCATCATCAGAAGATCGCGATCCTCGACGATCGCGTCGCCGTGTGCGGCGGGATCGACATGACTAGTGAGCGCTGGGACACGCGCGACCATCGCGAGGACGACGAAGATCGCACCACGCCGCGCGGGACCTCCTACTGCCCGTGGCACGATGCGACGATGATGCTCGAGGGCGATATCGCCAGGTGCCTCGGAGAGCTTGGCCGCCAGCGGTGGCGGAACGCGGGTGGCGATGAACTCGAACCGGTCGAGAGCGAAGAATCGCCCTGGCCCGACGATCTCGACGCGCAGTTCGAGGACGTCGAGATCGGCATCGCGCGGACGCGTGCCGAATACGAGGAATTGAGCCAGATCTGCGAGATCGAAACACTCATGCTCCGCCAGATCGCGGGGGCAAAGAAGTTGATCTATTTCGAGAACCAATACCTGACTTCACGCAAGATCACCGATGCGATCGCCGAGCGCCTGAAGGAGGACGATCCGCCCGAAATCGTCATCGTCCACCCAACCACCGCCGAAGGCTGGCTTGAAGCGCAGGCGATGGACCACGCGCGTGATTGCCTCGTCCATTCGCTGCGAGAGATCGATGACAAGGACCGGTTCGGGATCTACGTCCCTTATACCGGCGAAACGCCGATCTACGTCCATGCCAAGATTGCGATTTTCGACGACGAGATCCTGCGGATCGGTTCGGCCAACCTCAACAATCGCTCGATGGGCCTCGACAGCGAGACCGACCTTTTCATCGACAAGACCCGTCCTGCCAATGCGCATCTCGGCGATGAAATTCGCGACGTGCGGGTCTCGCTGCTGGCCGAGCATACCGGTATGACCGAAGCCGCGGCGCTCGAGCAACTCGCGCGCACCGGATCGATGAAGGCCTTCATCGCCGATTACGGCACGCGTGCGTCGCGCCAGCTGCGGTCCTACGAGCCGCCCGAAAAGGGCGAGATCGAGGAGACGCTGGCCGGTTCAGAACTGCTCGATCCCGAACGGCCGGACGACATGTTCGAACCGTTTGCCAAAGGCGGGCTTTTCCGCGATGCGTCCCCGCTCGCGCGTGCATGGTTCAAGATCAGAGGATAATTCGCATGAGCAGTATCGTCGGCCCCGATGAGGACGACCCCCGCGGCAAGCCGCCGGTGCCGGATCACGTGCAGGACGCCATCCGTACGCTGATCGAATGGACCGGCGACGATCCGACCCGCGAGGGCCTGCTCGATACGCCCGCGCGCGTCGCTCGCGCGTGGAAGGAATACTGCATCGGCTATACCGAGGACCCGGCCGTCCACCTGAGCCGGGTGTTCGAGGAAGTCGGCGGTTACAACGAGATCGTCCTACTGAAGGACATTCCGTTCCAGTCGCATTGCGAGCACCACATGGCACCGATCATCGGCAAGGCGGCGATTGCCTACCTGCCCAATGATCGGGTCGTCGGCATTTCCAAGCTTGCCCGCGTGCTCCACGGCTTCGCGCGGCGCCTGCAGGTGCAGGAAAGGCTTACGGCGGAAGTCGCCGATTGTATCTGGGAGAACCTCCAGCCGCAGGGGGTGGCGGTGGTGATCGACGCGCAGCACAGCTGCATGACCGCGCGCGGCGTTCGCACCCCGGGCGTGGGCATGGTCACCAGCCGGATGATGGGCACCTTCCTCGACGATCCGCGCAGCCGCGAGGAAGTGCTGCGATTGATGGGGTACGGCTAGACCGGCCAACCCAACGCGCCGCCGATACGCCCGATCGACCAGTAGCCGGCGAAGCCGACCGCAATTCCGGCCAGCAGCGTCGGGATGAAGGCTACCCCGTTGCGCAACATCAGCGCAATCGCGAGGAAGGCCGGCAGCGACCCGATTACGTATAGCGTACTGGCAATCGCGAGGTCGGCGACCTGTCCCTTGTCGCCGGTATCGCGCCACAGCCAGACGAGCGCGAGCGTGCTGACCAGCGGCAGCGAGGCGATCAGCCCGCCGACGCCCGGGTTGCGACGCGCGATTTCGGAGGCCAGCGCGATCAGGACGCCCGATACGAGCGCCTTGATCGCGAGATAGCCCCAATCCATTCCGGTAGGGATCAGCCCTGGAGTTGGCCGAGCATGTGATCGGCGCTCGACACGCTGAAATCGCCCGGCTCCTCGACGTTGAGTTCCTTTACCACGCCGTCCTCGACGATCATCGAATAGCGCTGGCCCCGCTTGCCCATGCCGAAGGCCGAACTGTCCTGACTGAGCCCGGTTGCCTGCGCGAAATCGCCATTGCCGTCCGCCAGCATCGTCACCGCCGACGCGTCGCCGGCCTGCTGCCATGCGCCCATGACGAACGCATCGTTCACCGCGGTACAGGCAATTTCGTCGATGCCCTTTGCCTTCAGTTCCTCGGCTTTCTCGACATAGCCTGGCAGGTGACGCGCCGAGCAGGTCGGGGTGAAGGCCCCGGGGACCGAGAACAGCGCGACGGTCTTGCCGGCGAAGTAGTCGCCGCTCTGGACCGGTTGCGGGCCATCGGGGGTCGCCTTGACCAGCTGGATGTCGGGAAGCTTGTCGCCAACGGAAATCGTCATATCGTCATGTCCTGAAATTGAGGTGCGAACCCGGGAACGTATGGAGGCGATATAGGGTCCTGACCCGGGCCCGCCATGGTTAATTTCTCTTTACCGCCCTTGGGATGGTTTTCGAAAGTTTGAACGTCGACTCTCCGTTCAGCAGTTTGGGGCTGCTTGGAGGGAATGACATGAAATATATCAAAGGGCTGGGCTTGGGCCTGGCGGCAGCGGGACTGCTGTCGGCAATGCCTGCAACGGCGCAGGATGCGTCGCACGAACGGGTGCGCGAACTCGGCATCATGCTGATGGTCACGTCACTGCGCTGTCGCACGACGGTGGACGATTTCCAGCAGGACTACCGCGATTTCAGCGCGCGCCATATCGACCGGCTGAACGCCGCGAGCCGCTCGATGCAACGCGAGCTCGAGAGCCGCCACGGCAAGCGCGGAGCCAAGCGCCAGCTCGATCGGCTGAGCGTGCAGATGGCCAATACCTACGGGCAGGGGCACCCGTTCCTCGATTGCGAGCAATTGAAGCGTCTCGCGTCCGATCTGGCGCAGGGCGACAACGCGGCTCTCATCGCCGCCTCGCGGGACCTCCTGGCCGACGGCCGGGGCGGGTCCGCCACCTACGCGAGGCGCTAGGCGATACTTCGGTCGGGGCTCATATAAAGACATCTTTATATTTGCTTCGCGCCGGGGGAGAGGCTAAGGGCGGCGCCGGTCCCTGCGCCGCCCTTGGTTTGTCTGCATTCGACGGCCTGGAACGGCGCGTATCACGCAAGTTTCAGGAGAATACCGTGGCTGCTGCCAAGGATTACGTCATCAAGGATATCGGGCTGGCCGGATACGGCCACCAGGAAATCCGCATCGCCGAAACCGAAATGCCCGGCCTCATGGCCATCCGCGAGGAATATGGCGACGCGCAGCCATTGAAGGGCGCGCGCATCACCGGATCGCTTCACATGACGATCCAGACCGCGGTGCTGATCGAGACTCTGCGCGCGTTGGGCGCGGAAGTTCGCTGGGCGACCTGCAACATCTATTCGACGCAGGATCACGCCGCCGCAGCGATGGCCGACCAGGACATCCCGGTCTTCGCCGTGAAGGGCGAGACGCTGGCGGAATATTGGGATTACGTCGGCAAGATCTTCGACTGGTCGACCGAGGACGATGCCGACCAGACGGCGAACATCATCCTCGACGATGGCGGCGATGCGACGATGTTCGCGCTGTGGGGCGCGCGCATCGAGGCGGGCGAGGAAATGCCTGCGCCGCAGAACGCCGAAGAAATCGAGATGCAGCGCGCTCTCAAGGAATTCCTCAAGAAGAAGCCGGGCTATCTCACCCAGTCGGTAAAGAACATCAAGGGCGTCTCCGAAGAGACCACCACCGGCGTCCACCGCCTCTATTCGCTGGCGAAGAAGGGCAAGCTCCCGTTCCCGGCGATCAATGTCAACGATAGCGTGACCAAGTCGAAGTTCGACAACCTCTACGGTTGCCGAGAATCGCTGGTCGACGCGATCCGTCGCGCGACCGACGTCATGCTCTCGGGCAAGGTCGCGCTGGTCGCCGGCTTCGGCGATGTCGGCAAGGGCTCGGCGCAGTCGCTCCGCAATGGCGGCGCGCGCGTTCTCGTCACCGAAATCGATCCGATCTGCGCGCTTCAGGCGGCGATGGACGGGTTCGAGGTCGTGACCATGGAAGAAGGCGTCAAGCGCGCCGATATCTTCGTGACGACCACGGGCAATGAAGACGTCATCACTGCCGAGCACATGAAGGCGATGAAGCCGATGAGCATCGTCTGCAACATCGGCCACTTCGACAGCGAGATCCAGATCGGCGCGCTCGACAATTACGAGTGGACCGAACTCAAGCCGGGCACCGACCTGGTCAAGTTCCCCGACGGCAAGGAGATCATCGTCCTGGCCAAGGGCCGCCTCGTGAACCTCGCCTGCGCCACCGGTCACCCCAGCTTCGTGATGAGCTGCTCGTTCACCAACCAGGTGCTGGCGCAGATCGAGCTGTGGAAGAACGACGATCAGTACGAGAACGACGTCTACGTGCTGCCCAAGCATCTCGACGAAAAAGTCGCCGCGCTCCACCTCGACAAGCTCGGCGTGCAGTTGACCAAGCTGAGCCAGAAGCAGGCCGACTATATCGGCGTGCCGGTCGACGGGCCGTTCAAGCCCGAACACTACCGCTACTAAGCGACGGGATCCGACAAGAACGGGGCGTTCCGGCGACGGAGCGCCCCGTTTCTTTGTTCATCGAAGTTGCGTCCGCGCGCGAGCCGTCATAGCTCACGGGGAATGGAATTTTCGCCTACCACACTGGCGCTGATCGGGGTCGTGCTCGGCGGGTGGACGCTGGCCGCGCTCGCAGCGATCTACCTGGCGAGCCGGGCGACCGGCCAGGCGCGCGACATGCGCACCGGATTGAAGCGCATGCAGCGGATGCTCGACGAATCGCCGGCGCTTCCGCTGCTGGTCCGTTCGGATGGCAGGATCGAGGCTTCGGCCCGGCTCGCCGGCTGGTTCGGGCTCGACCGGATGCCGACCTATCTCAGCGAGCTGGCCGAGGGAGAAAGCGGCCTCACGCACCAGCAGGTCGAAACGCTGCAGAAGAACGTCCGTCGCACGCAGAAGACGGCTGCCCCGTTCCGCATGATGATCACTCCGCGCGGCTCGTCGCGCAGCCTTTCGCTGCGCGGCCATCTGGCCGATCCGCAGGTCTCGCCCGGCGGCGCCGCGCTGGTCTGGGTGTTCGATTTCTCCGACAGCGAGAGCGAGCTGGCGCGCCTGCGGGCCGAGGCCAAGCGCGCGCAGGGCGATTTCGCTGCGCTCGTCGGCCTGCTCGAAGCGGCACCCATGCCGATGTGGTTCCGCACCGAGCAGGGCAAGATCCGGCTGGTCAACAGTGCCTACGTTGCCGCCGTCGGCGCACGTGATGCCGAAGAGGTGGTGGCCGAGCAGATCGAGCTTATCGAACCGGTCAACGGGCTGGGTGCGGCCCAGGTCGCGCGCGAGGCGGGCCAGCAGCGCCAGCCGATCGAGCGGATGGTGACCTCGACGATCAACGGCCAGCGCCGCGCGCTGCGCGTATCCGACCTCCCGCTGGGCGAGGAAGGGATTGCGGGATACGCGATCGATGTCGAGGACATGGAAGAGCTCGCGCGTAGCTTCAAGGCGTTCCGGACGGCGCAGCGCAACATGCTCGACAAGCTATCCGCCGGCGTCGCCCAGTTCGATTCGAACCGCCAGTTGATCTTCGCCAACCGGCCGTTCCAGCGCAGTTTCGGCATCAGTTTCGAGCAGATGCGCGAGCGGCCAAGCTTCAATCGCTGGCTCGACATCGCCCGCGACCAGAACCGGGTTCCGCAGGTGCGAGATTTTCCGGCCTGGCGGACCGAGCGCGAGGAATGGTTCACCTCGAACGAAACCAACGAGGAAAGCTGGACGCTGCCCAACGGTACCCATCTGCGAATCTTCGCCCAGCCGGATCCCGATGGCGGCTTGCTGCTGCTGGCCGAAGACCGGACCGAGCAGCTCAAGCTCTCGGCGTCGCAGGACACGCTGCTCCGCACCCGGACCGCGACCTTCGACAGCCTGTTCGAATCGATCGCGGTGTTCCGGCCCGACGGTCGCCTCCAGCTCTGGAACCGCCGCTTCATGGCGGATTGGGATCTCGAAGAAGAGTTCCTCGACCAGCATCCCCGGATCGACGACCTGCTGACCCATATCCAGAAGAGCCTGCGCGAGGGCGAGGAAGCCGGGCAGATCGGCGACGTCGTGCGCGCCGCAACGCTCGACCGCTCACAGGGTGTCGGGCGAGTGAGCCTGTCCGATGGCCGCATTCTCGAATTCGCCGGGGTCCCGTTGCCCGACGGGAACGGGCTTCTGACCGTGCTCGATATCACCGATGCGCAGAAGGCCGAGGAGGCGCTGCGCGCGCGCAATGCCGCGCTGGTCGAGGCCGACGCGATGAAAACGCGCTTCCTCGCCAATATGAGCTACGAATTCCGGACCCCGCTGACCTCGATGCGCGGCTTTGCCGAACTGCTCGAGACCGGGCTCGGTGGCGAGCTGACCGAAGACGGCATGGCCTATCTGCGGGCGATCCTCGATTCGGTCGAGCAGGTCGAGAACGTGCTCGACCTGTCGCAGAGCGAGGCCGGCATGCTCCCGCTGGTCAAGGAATCGATCGTGCTCGAGCCGTTCCTCCAGGCGATCATCGATTCGCGGCGCGAGAAGATCGACGCCAGGGGGATCAGGCTCGAACTGCGGACCGGCGAAGAAGAAACCCGCATCCGCGGCGACGAGCGCCGCCTTGCTCGGGCGATCGGGCATATCCTCGACAATGCGATCAACGCGCTGCCCGATGGCGGGCGGATCCTCGTCAAGCTGCTCGCCCGCGGGGACGGTGTGCGGATCGTGATCTCGGATGACGGGATGGGCATGGACGCACTCCAGCTCGCCCGTGCGCTCGACGGGCTGATGGTCAGCGCCGACGGAAAGACGGTCGAGAGGCGCGTCAATTACGGCCTTCCCCTCGCGAAGCGGATCGTCGAGGCGCATGGAGGCCGGCTCGAGGTCATGTCCGAAGAAGGGCAGGGCACCGCGGCGCTGATCGATATTGCCTGAAATGCGCCGCGAACTGCCCGATCTCGCAGCAGTCGCCGTTTTGGGACGCGACATCGCAGCCCGGTTGCGGGCCGGGGACGTCGTCGCGCTGTCGGGCGATCTCGGGGCGGGCAAGACGACGCTCGCGCGGGCGGTGATCGAAGCGGCAGGCCATCGCGGCGAGGTCCCGTCGCCGAGTTTCACCATCATCGAGGCCTACGACACGCTCGATCCGCGGATCGTCCACGCCGATTTCTATCGGCTCGAAGACCCCGCCGAGCTCGAGGAGATCGGTCTCGACGAGTATCGCGAGGGCGCTGCATTGCTGGCCGAATGGCCCGATCGGGCGGGCGGCTTCGATCACGAGGCGGGCTGTCTCTCGATCCGTCTCGAAAAAGGCGAGGGCGCCCGTTTCGCCATTGTCGAAGGCGGTGCGGGCTGGCAGGGACGCTTGCCATGAACGACCTGCCAGAGGGCGCCGACACTTTCCTTGCCGATGCCGGATGGGGCAGCGCCCGCGCCGAGGCGCTGACCGGCGATGCCTCGTTCCGCCGGTACTGGCGGCTGAGCCGCGGCGAGGACAGCGCGCTGCTGATGCACGCGCCGCCGCCCACCGAGGATATCCGCCCCTTCGTCCGCGCCGATCGCTGGTTGCGCGACCAGGGGCTGCGGGCGCCCGAGATTCATGCCGAGAACGACGCCAGCGGCTTCGTCCTACTCGAGGATTTCGGGTCAGCGCGGATGCGCGACTATCTCGACGAATGGCCGCAGGACGAAGCCGATACCTATCGCGGCGCGATCGACGCGCTGGTCGAACTGCACACGAAGCCCGCGGGGCCGTTTCCCGATTATTCGTGGGCCGAATATGCCCGCGAGGTCCGGCTCTTCACCGAATGGTATTGTCCCGCGCAGGGCCTCGATGTCGATGATGGCGGTTATGTCGACGCCTGGCAGGAGGCGATGCTTCCCGTTCTGCGCAATCAGCGAGACGGGGTTACCGTGCTTCGCGACTACCATGCCGAAAACATCATGCTGCTCGGTGCGCTGACCAAGCAGGGATTGCTCGATTTCCAGGACGCGCTGGTCGGCCACAAGGCCTACGATCTCGTCTCGCTGCTGCAGGATGCGCGCCGCGACGTCGCGCCCGAACTCGAGCGCGAAATGCTCGACTACTACCTGTCGAAGGCCGACCCCGGCGCCGAATTCGAGGCCGATTACGCCAGGCTCGGGGCGCAGCGGAATGCCAAGATCGTCGGGATTTTCACCCGCCTGTGGAAGCGCGACGGCAAGGCCCGCTACCTCGACCTGATCCCGCGCGTCTGGGACCTACTCGAACGCGACCTCGCCCATCCCGCGCTCGCCCCGGTCGCGCGCTGGTTCGATGCGAATGTCCCGCACGAATTGCGCGAAAACGGCGGCGGGAGCTTCGCTGCATGAGCAAGCTCGCGAGCGATTGCGCAATGGTAATGGCGGCGGGCTACGGCAAGCGCATGCGGCCGCTCACCGCGACCCAGCCCAAGCCGCTGGTAAAGGTCGCGGGACGCCACCTGATCGACCACACGCTCGACGAACTCGCCAATGCCGGGGTCGCGAGGGCGGTGGTCAACGTCCACTACCTCGCCGACGCGCTCGAAGCGCATGTGAAGACCCGGAAGCATCCCGCGGTGGAGATTTCGGACGAGCGCGAGGAGCTGCTCGAAACCGGCGGCGGCATGATCCGCGCACGCGACAGCCTCTCCGATCCGTTCTTCTGCCTCAACAGCGACAATATCTGGCTAGACGGCCCGCGCGACGTGTTCACCGAACTGAGCCGGGGCTGGGACCCGGGCGCGATGGACGCGCTGCTGCTGCTGGTGCGCCATCACAATGCGCGCAATTACCGCGGCGAGGGCGATTTCTACCTCGACCCGCTGGGCCGCATCACGCGGCGCGAGCCGGGGCGGGTCGCGCCCTATATCTTCACCGGGATCCAGCTCGTCTCGCACCGCCTGCTGCGCGATGCGCCCGCGGGCAAGTTTTCGACCAATCTGCTGTGGGAACGCGCGATCGCGGAAGGCCGTTTGCACGGGCTCGTCCACACCGGCGAGTGGTTCGAGGTCGGCACGCCCGAGGCGATCGCGCCCACCGAAGCCGCGCTCGCGGAACGCTGAGGCGCGGGTGGGGAGCGGACGCCCGCAAGTCTACTCGATCGCCGCGCATCGCGGTTTCGCCGATGCGCTCGCCGCCGGATTGATCCCGCGCTATCGCGACGACCGCTTTGGCCTCGCCAAGCTGACCTTGCTCCTGCCCAGCCGCCGCGCAGCTCGGACGGTGACCGAGGCCTTCGTGCGCGCTTCCGACGGCGGGCTGCTATTGCCGCGCATGGCGGTGGTCGGCGACCTCGATCTCGACGAGACGCTCGGCCCGCTGCTCGATCCGATCGGCGAGGATAGCGCCGCGATCCCGCCCGCGGTCGATCCGACGCGCCGCTGGCTCGAACTGGCGCGGCTGCTCAAGGATCATGACCCGTATTACGCCAAGGACGACCGGTTGCTCGCCGCATCGCGGCTGCGGCAGGCGCGCGAAATCGCAGGCACGATGGATCGCCTGCTGGTCGAGGGAATCGCGCCCGGAGAGCTGTTCGAGGAGCGCGTGCTCTCCCTTTTTCCCGAGCTCGCCAACCACTGGCAGGATTCGACCCGTCTGTTCGCGACGATCCAGGCGCACTGGCTCGCCCTGCTCGACGAGCGCGGCGAGGTCGATGCGCCCACCCGGCGCAATCGCCTGTTCGAGCATGCCGCCAGGCGCTGGAGGGAAAACCCGCCAACCGAGGCCATTGTTGCTGCGGGGGTCACCAGCGCCTCGCCCTCGCTGGCGAAGCTGCTGCGGACGGTCAGCGAGCTCGAAAACGGCGCGGTGATCCTGCCCGATCTCGACCTCTCGCTCGATGACGAGGTGTGGAACGATCTCGGGCTCGCCGGCCAGTCCGGAGAGGCGGGCGGACCGCCGATCGGGCGCGCCGATGCGCTGACCCATCCGCAATACCACCTGAAGCTGCTGCTCAACCGGATGGGCGTGAACCGCGCCGAGGTCCAGCCTTGGCACCGCGCGGGGATCGCGGCCGCGCGCCCCGATCGCAGCACCGCGATCTCGAACCTGTTCCTTCCGCCGGGGCCCTCGGCGCGCTGGGCCGGGCTCGATATCGAACAGCGCCGGCTTGCCGGTGTGACGCTGATGGAGTGCGCCAATCCCGAGGAAGAGGCGCAGGCAATTGCGATCCGGATTCGCGAGGCGCTCGAAACGCCGGAGAAACGCGTCGCGCTGGTAACCCCCGATCGCGGATTGGCGTCGCGCGTGGTCGCGCACCTGCGCCGCTGGCATATCGAGGCCGACGACACCGCGGGTACACCGCTGCCGCAGACTGCGCCCGGGCGTCTGTTCCTGCTCGCGGCCGAGCTGATGGGCGGCGAGGGCGGGCCGATCGCGCTTTCCGCGCTGTTGCAGCACCCGCTGGTCATGCGCGAAGGTGAACGCGCCCGCTGGCTCGAGAATGCGCGCCGGTTCGATCGAGAATTGCGCGGGCCGCGCCCGGCACCGGGTCTCGCACCCCTGCGCGCGGTGGCGGAGAAGAATAGGCTCGGCGATTGGTGGGGCGAGGTCGAAGCGCTGCTCGCCCCGTTGTTCGAACCGCGCGAGGAGATCGCGCTCGATGCGGCGCTCGACCTGCTTGCCGAAACCAGCGAAGCACTCGGCTCGGTCGGGTTGTGGGGCGGGGCGGAAGGCCGCGCGCTGTCCGCCTTCCTCGAGGAATTGCGCGAGCAGGCTCGTGCCGTCCCGACCGCGCTCGAGCCCCGCGAACTCCCGTCGATCCTGCGCGAGGCGATGGAGCGCGTCGCGGTGCGCCCGCCCTGGGGCGGCCATCCGCGCGTCTCCATCTACGGGCTGCTCGAAAGCCGGATGAGCCGTGCGGAGCTCGTTATCTGCGGCGCGATGCACGAAGGCTCCTGGCCCGCCGCACCGGCGCCCGATGCGCTGCTACCACCTGCGATCATGCGCGTGCTCGGCGTGCCCGATGGCGAGTTCCGGATCGGGCTTTCCGCACACGACCTTTCCGCCGCGCTCGGGGCGCCCGAGATGATTCTTAGCCACGCCCGCCGCGACGCGAGCGGGCCGGTGATCCCCTCGCGCTTCGTGCTGCGGGTCGAGGCACTGATGGGCGAAACGCTGGCCGACAAGCACCGCGATCACGACACCGTGACGCTGGCGCGGGCGGTCGACGATGCCGAACGCGCAGACGCGGCCGCGCGACCTGCGCCAAGGCCGTCGGCCGAGCAGCGGCAGGTCAAGGTTCGCGTCACCGCGCTCGACCGGCTGCTGGGCGATCCCTACCAGTTCTATGCTTCCGAAATCCTTCGCCTCAAGGCGCTCGATCCGCTCGACGCCGAACCTTCCGCCGCGTGGAAGGGCACCGCGGTGCACGACATCCTCGAACGCTGGCACAAGGGCGAGGGCGAGCTCCACGTTCTTGCAGCCGACGAACTCGCGAGGATGTCGGGCCACCCGCTGGTGCGGCACCTGTGGTGGCCTCGGCTCCAACAGGCTCTCGACTGGGTGGTGAAGCATACCGAGGAGCTCGCTGAGGAGGGGCGCTTGCCGATCGCATGGGAGGTCGATGGCGAGATCCCGATCGCCGGTGCGGTGCTCAAGGGGCGCGCCGACCGGATCGATCGGCTCGAAGACGGCAGTCTCGCGATCCTCGATTACAAGACCGGTAGCCCGCCCTCGAAGGCGCAGGTCGAGCACGGCTTTGCGCTCCAGCTCGGGCTGATCGGGCTGATGGCGCGCGAGGGCGCGTTCAAGGGCGTGCGCGGAACGCCCGAAAAGTTCGAATATTGGTCCCTCGCCCGCGCACGTGACGGAAATTTCGGCTATGTCGAAACCCCGCATCCGGGGCCTCGTGGGAAACGCGGGATTCCGCGCGATGAATTCCTCGATCGGACCGAAGACTTCCTGCGCGAAGGTATCGCGAAATTCATCACCGGCGACGCGCCCTTCACCGCGCGCGAGAACCCCGATTACGAGGGGTATAACGATTACGACCAGCTGATGCGGCTCGAGGAATGGATCGCCGCGCCGGAGGACGGGGCGTGAGCGCGAAGATATTCAGGCTGGCCGATGCGCAGGCCGAAGCGGTCGATCCGCGCGACACCGTGTGGCTCGGCGCATCGGCGGGCACGGGGAAGACGCAAGTCCTCTCCGCACGCGTGCTGCGACTGTTGCTCGAACCCGATGTTTCGCCGTCCGAAATCCTGTGCCTGACCTTCACCAAGGCGGGCGCTGCCGAAATGGCCGAGCGCGTCAACGGCGTGCTCGCACGCTGGGTCCGGCTCGAAGAGACGAAATTGGCGAAGGAGCTGGCCGATATCGGCGCCGATGTCGGACGGGAAACGATCGCCCGCGCGCGCACGCGCTTCGCCGCGGTGCTCGACTGCCCCGGCGGGGGCCTGCGGATCGATACGATCCACGCCTTCTCGACCTGGCTGCTGTCGGCGTTCCCGCACGAGGCCGGGCTCCAGCCGGGACTTCGCGCGATGGAAGAGCGCGAGGCGGACCTGCTCGCGCGCGAAGTGCTCGCCGACATGCTGCTCGATGCCGAGAAACGGAACGATAGCAAGGTGCTCGACGCGCTCGCCGCGCTGTCGCTGAGGTTCGGGCCGGACGGGGCGGAATGGTTCCTGCGGCGCTGCGCCAAGGCGCACGATGCCTGGCACGGAACGCGGGGCTTCGTCCCGCCGCTGCGCCCCCGGCTGCTCGCGTTGCTCGGGCTACCGTCCGATGCATCGCGCGCGACCCTCGCCGCACTTTGCGCCGACGACCGCTTTCCCGTCGGGCAGCTGCGTCACTGCGAAACGATCCTGCGCGAATGGAACAGCAAGACCGGACTTGCCGGGGCGGACGCCATCGCCGCGTGGCTCGCGGCAGAGCCGGCCGCCCGGCTCGAAACACTCGAATCTTTCCGCGGTACGGTACTGACCAAGGAGGGAAAACCGGCACGGCTCGCCAACATTCTCAAGGTCGACGACACCTATGGCCCGGCAATCGACGACGTGGTCGAGGCGCTCGAACGGGCCGAAGGCGCGTTGCGGCTCCTTGAACTTGCCGACTGGCTCGCTCCGGCGCTCGAACTTGGGCGCGAATATGCGCTGGCATGGGAAGAAGCGAAACTGCGCGAAGGACTGATCGATTTCGACGACCAGATCCGCCTCGCCGCGAAATTGCTCACCCGCGCAGACGTCGCCGACTGGATCCGCTTCAAGCTCGACCGCCGGTTCGACCACATCCTCGTCGACGAGGCGCAGGACACCAATGCCGCGCAGTGGAAGATCATCCTCGAGGGGCTGGCGCAGGAATTCTGGACCGGCGAGGGCTTGCACGGGCTCGAAACCCGCACGCTGTTCGTCGTCGGAGACTACAAGCAGGCGATCTTCGGCTTCCAGGGCACCAGCCCGGAGAATTTCCGCAGGGCGCGGGATCTCGTCCGCGAACGCATGGCGCGCTATCGCGATGCGTGGCAGCAGGCCAATGCCCGCGCGAACGAGAGCGCTGGGCCGCGCGGACTGCAGGAACTCGGGCTCGGACGCTCCTTCCGCACCGCCAGGCCGATCCTCGAATTCGTCGATCGCGCGATCGCCGCGATCGGGCCCGAGCAGATCGGGCTGCGGCCGCAGGATGTCGAGCCGCACGAGGGCGAGGAGCGCCCCGGCACGATCGGCCTGTGGCGCCCGGTCGGTTTCGAAGAGGGCGAAGGTGCAAGCGAGGGTCCCGATGCCGAAGGCGGCGACTGGATCCAGCCGACCGACCGCCGGCTCGCCACGCGGATCGCGCAGCAGGTCAAGGACATGCTCGACAAGGGCTTCCCACTCCACAAGGGCGAATCGCGCAATGCCGGGCCGGGCGACGTCATGGTGCTGGTGCGCCGGCGCAAGGACCTCGCCGGGCTGATCGTCGCGCGGCTGCACGAGGAGGGCGTTCCGGTGGCGGGGGTCGACCGACTGCGGCTTGGTGATCCGCTCGCGGTGCAGGACCTGCTCGCGGCGCTGCGCTTCGCCGCGCAGCCATTGGACGACCTAAACCTCGCCGCGCTACTGGTTTCGCCGCTGGTGGGCTGGTCGCAGGAGCAATTGCTCCAACACGGCTATCGCGAGGGCAGTGTCCGGTTGTGGGAGCATTTGCGCGCCTCCTCGCATCCCGACGTGCTCGCACTGCGCGACCACATGCGCGGCCTGCTCGAACGCGCCGATTTCGAACCGCCCCAACGCCTCCTCCACTGGCTCCTCACCGGGCCGTGGCAAGCACGGCGGCGTCTCGTCGCGCGATTGGGACGGGAGGCCAACGACCCGATCGACGAATTGCTCAATGCCGCGCACGCCTATGCGGTGTCGCAGGTGCCGAGCCTCACCGGGTTCCTCCACTGGCTCGACGCGGGCGAGGGGGAATTGAAGCGCGAGGCGGGCAAGGCGGGGGAACAGGTCCGCGTGATGACCGTGCACGGCTCGAAGGGCCTGCAGGCGCCGATCGTGATCCTTGCCGATGCCGCCGACAATCCGAAAAACTCGCGCGGGAATGCACTGGCGCTGGCCGAGACCGGGCCGGGTCGGGAGGATGCGCCCGAGCTGCCCATGCCCGCGATTCCCGCCGACCAGCGGGCCGGTCCTCTCGCCGAGGCAAAAGCCGAGGCCGATGCGGAAATGCTGCGCGAACACTGGCGGCTGCTCTATGTTGGCATGACCCGCGCCGAGGAAGCGCTGTTCGTCACCGGCTCGCTCGGCGCGCGCGAAAAGGCGCCGCACGAGGACAGTTGGTACGCACGGCTCGAACCGCTGTTCGACCCCGATGGGTGGGTCGAGGGGCGACGAGGAATTCCGGTCAACGTGATCGGCGGACCCGGAGAGCCGCATGCCGCCACGCATGCCTCGGCCAGCGAATCAATCGCCCTACCCGACTGGCTCGCGCGCCCGGTCGGACCCGAGCCGCGACCGCCGCGGCCGCTCGCGCCATCCTCGCTCGGCGAGGAAGAGGCCCCGGACCCGCCGCTCCCGCCCGGCGAGGCCGGACCGGCCGCGCGTCGGGGGACGCTGATCCACCGCCTGCTCGAACGCCTGCCCGATGTCGACCCGGCCGAACGCGAGCACCGGGCGCTGACCTGGCTCGCGACCCAGGCGTCCGACCTCGATCTCGAAATACACCAAGAAATCGTCTCCAGTAGCTTGAAAGTCCTAGACGATCCGAATTGGTCCAAGCTTTTCGGTCCGCACGCGCTGGCGGAGGTTCCTATCGCGGCGACCGTGGGCGAAGCGGTGATCGCGGGGACTATCGACCGGCTGTTGATCGAGGACGATCGCGTTCTCGTGGTCGATTTCAAGACGACGAGGCGACCGCCGGAAAACCTCGCCGAAATGCCGCCCGCAACCATGCGCCAGATGGCCGCCTACGCCGCCAGCCTGCGCGCGATCTATCCGGGGCGGAGCGTGGAGGCGGCGGTCCTCTACACCCACGCGCCGCGCCTGCTCGCGCTCCCGCCCGAGTTGCTCGAATCCGAAGGACCGCGGGCTCGGTCGGATCGTAGCGAGGGGTAACCGCCGCGCGCGTGGTTGCGAAACATCGTCCACGCCCTAGATAGCGTTGCAACTGATAAGGAGCTCCCATGTCCACCACCGCCGTCACCGATGCCGATTTCCAGTCCAAGGTCCTCGAGAGCGACAAGCCCGTGCTGGTCGATTTCTGGGCCGAATGGTGCGGCCCCTGCAAGATGATCGCCCCCGCGCTCGAGGAAATTTCCGAAGAGCTGGCCGACAAGGTGACGATCGCCAAGATGGACATCATGGAAAGCACCGAGGTGCCGCAGAAATTCGGCGTCCAGTCGATCCCGCTGATGGTACTGTTCAAGAACGGCGAACCGGTCGCGCAGAAGCTCGGCGCGGCGCCCAAGTCGCAGCTCCAGAGCTGGCTCGAAAGCGAACTCTGATTGTTTCCGGCTGAGCGGGCTCAGCCCATCGCGGCGACCCGCTCCGCCAGTTCATTCCACAATTCGTGCGAAGCCGCGCCGATCAGACCGGCGCGCTGCCAGTCGTCGGGGCGATATTCGCTGCCGTCGAGCCGCGCGACCTTTCCGCCTGCCTCTTCGAGCCACAACGCGCCCGCAGCGTGATCCCACGGCAGCGTCCGGTTGAACAGCGACACGTCGTTCTCGCCCAGTGCGAGCCGCGGATACTGTTCGGCGGCGCAGCGCGGGATCTCGACCAGCCGGTAATGCGGCGCGATATGCTCGCGCACTGCCTCGCGCTCGGCCGCATCGAGGAAGATCGTCGAAATCGCGGCGACCGGCGGGGATTGCTCGCTGGTCCTCGCCGTTACACGGTCTCCATCGACAAAGGCGCCTTTGCCTCGGCCTGCGTGGCAGAACCGGTCCGATTGGCAATCGTAGATCCAGCCGGCGATGGTCTCCCCGCCATCGGCCAGCGCGACCAGCACGCCAAAGGGCGGCTTCCCGGCCGCGAAATTGTTGGTCCCGTCGAGCGGATCGACGATCCAGCACAGCCCTAGGCCGAGCCGGTCCATGATCGCCGGATCGTCCTCGGCGGCTTCCTCACCGACCACGTTTGCCTCGGGCAGGATCTTTGCCAGACCTTCGGTGAGAATCGCCTCGCTCTCATGGTCGGCGACGGTCACGACATCGTCGGTGGCCTTGTTTTCGATCTCGCCCGCGGACAGCGACCGGTAGCGCGGCACGATCGCGCGCCGCGAGGCATCTTCCATCACCGCGCGAACCTGCTCGGTCAGGCGATCGCTCACGAACGATAATCCGCGTTGATCGAGATATAGCCGTGGGTGAGATCGCAGGTGTAGACCCGGGCGCGGCCGGACCCGATGCCCAGGTCGGCTTCGACGACGATCTCCTCACCCTTGAGATGCTGGGCGACCGGCGCTTCGTCGAAATCTTCGACCGCACGGCCCTCGCGCGCGACTTCGACCCCGCCGAAGCGGATCGAGAGACGGTCGCGGTCGGCCGGTTCGCCCGCCTTGCCGACCGCCATCACCACGCGACCCCAATTGGCGTCCTGCCCCGCGATTGCGGTCTTCACCAGTGGCGAATTGGCGATGCTCATCGCAACGCGATGCGCGCTGTCGTCCGATTGCGCGCCCGAGACCCGGATCTCGATGAACTTGGTCGCGCCTTCGCCGTCCCGCACCACGAGCTTGGCCAATTGGTCGCAGAGATCGGCGAGCGCACTGGCGAAGGCGTCGGCACCTGGGCTGTCGTGGTCGACGAGCGGGGCATTGCCCGCCGTGCCGGTGCCGAAGGCGAGCACGGTGTCGCTGGTCGACGTGTCGCTATCGACGGTGATACTACCGAAGCTCGGCCCGTTGGCTTCGGACAGCAATTCCTGGAGCAGTGCAGGCTCGATCGCCGCATCGGTCACGACATAGCCAAGCATCGTCGCCATGTCGGGCGCGATCATGCCACTGCCCTTGATCACGCCGATCAGCCTCACCTCCGTGTCGTCGATGAAGGCGCTGGCGTGCGCGCCCTTTTCGAATGTGTCGGTGGTGCCGATCGCGCGCGCGACCTCCAACCAGTCACATGGCTCGGCGGCGAGGGCAGCATCGACGCCGGCGCGCGCCTTGTCCTTGGGGAGTGGCACGCCGATCACGCCGGTCGAGGAAACGAAGACTTCGTGCGCTTCGCAGCCGAGTCCCTCGGCCACTTGCGCCTGGATCTGTTCGACCGCCTCGCGCCCCGCTGCGCCAGTGAAGGCGTTCGAGTTCCCGGCATTGACCACGAGCGCGCGCGCCCGACCGCCTCCGATTTGCGCGCGGCCGGCTTCGACCTCGGGCGAGGCGCAGGCGCTTTTCGTGAACAGGCCGGCGACCGCGGTGCCCTCGGCGAACTCGACCAGCGTCAGGTCGCAGCGATCCCATTCCTTGTAGCGCGCCCGCGCCACGCGCGGCGTCGCCCCGTCGATCGGCGGCAGGTCGGGAAAGGGGCGGGCGAGCGGTGAGCGATCGAGGTCCATGTCAGGCACGCGAATATGACCTCGCCCTCCCGCCCGCAAGCAATTGTCCCTTGGCGGTTTACGTCCGTGAACAAAGCCACTACATCTCATTGCACGATGCTACGCCGTCTTCTTACCTGCCTTGCGCTCCTGACCGGCCTTGCCGCCGTTGCGGCGCCTGCGCAGGCAGAGAATGTCCGCTCGCTGGTTTCGCAGGTCGAGGCCGCCACCGGCGACCCGGCCGAGTGCAAGTCCGACGAACGGACCTGCGAATGCCGCGAAAAGGCGAGGGATGGCAGGAAGGCCGAAGACAAGGCGTGCCCGCGCGAAAAGCGGCGCACGATCTACATTCCGCCGATCTATATCAGCGCCGACCTCGCGCTCGAATAGCGCACCCCGGAACATTTCCGATCTAGCTGCTGCGCGCCCGGGCCTCTTGCCGCGGGCGCATCCCCTTACATTGATACGAAAGTTTGACGCCCATGTTCGGCAATCTCGCCAAGACTCTCTTCGGCTCGTCCAACGACCGTTACGTCGCCTCGATCCAGAAGATCGTCGCCACCATCAACGCCTATGAAGACCAGATCGTCGCACTGACCGACGAGGAATTGCAGGGCCAGACCGAGAAGTTCCGCCGCCAGCTCGAAGAGGGCAAGACGCTGGACGACATCATGCCCGAAGCCTTCGCCACCGTGCGCGAAGCCTCGAAGCGCGTGCTCGGCATGCGCCATTTCGATGTGCAGATGGTCGGCGGCGTGGTGCTCCATCGCGGCGAAATCGCCGAAATGCGCACCGGCGAGGGCAAGACGCTGGTCGCCACGCTGGCCTGTTACCTCAATGCGCTCGAGGGCAAGGGTGTGCACGTCGTCACCGTCAACGACTACCTCGCCCGCCGCGACGCCGAATGGATGGGCCAGGTCTATCGCTGGCTCGGCCTGAGCGTCGGCGTGATCGTGCCCAACCTGCCCGAGCCCGCCCGGCGCGAGGCTTACGCGGCGGATATCACCTACGCGACGAACAACGAGCTCGGCTTCGATTACCTGCGCGACAACATGAAGCACGAGCGCAGCCAGATGGTCCAGCGCCCCTTCAACTTCGCGATCATCGACGAAGTCGACTCGATCCTGATCGACGAGGCACGTACCCCGCTGATCATCTCGGGCCCGACCGAGGACAAGTCCGATCTCTACATCGCGGTCGATGCGGTGGTGAAGCGGATCGAAGAGGACCTCTACGAAGCCGACGAGAAGACCAAGAATGTCCAGCTGACCGAAGACGGCATCGAATGGGCCGAGCGCGAGCTCGAGAAGGAAGGCCTGCTCGAAGGCGACAACCTCTACGATATCGAGAACACGCAGGTGGTCCACCACCTCGACCAGGCGTTGAAGGCCAACGTCATGTTCAAGCGCGACACCGATTACATCGTGAAGGACGACAAGGTCGTCATCATCGACGAATTCACCGGTCGCATGATGGATGGCCGCCGCTGGTCGAACGGCCTCCACCAGGCGGTCGAGGCCAAGGAAGGGGTGAAGATCGAGCCCGAGAACCAGACGCTCGCCTCGATCACCTTCCAGAACTATTTCCGCATGTATCCCAAGCTTTCGGGCATGACCGGCACCGCCGCGACCGAAGCGGCCGAATTCTGGGACATCTACAAGATGAACGTGGTCGAGATCCCGACCAACGTCCCGGTCCAGCGGATCGACGAGGAAGACGAGTTCTACAAGAACACGCTCGACAAGTTCAAAGCGATCGCAAAGGCGATCGCAGAGAAGAGCGCGCAGGGCCAGCCGGTGCTTGTCGGCACCGTATCGATCGAAAAATCAGAGCTGCTGTCCAAATTCCTCGACGAGGAAGGCGTGAAGCACGCAGTGCTCAACGCCCGCTTCCATGAAAGCGAGGCGCATATCGTCGCGCAGGCGGGACGCATCGGTGCGGTCACCATCGCCACCAACATGGCCGGCCGCGGCACCGACATCCAGCTCGGCGGCAATGTCGATTTCCGCATCGACGATGAGCTCGGCGAAATGGAAGAAGGCCCCGAACGCGACGCCGCGATCGAGCGGATCAAGGCCGAAGTCGAGGAAGAGAAACAACGCGTCAAGGAAGCCGGGGGCCTGTTCGTGCTCGGCACCGAACGCCACGAATCACGCCGCATCGACAACCAGCTGCGCGGCCGCTCGGGGCGCCAAGGCGACCCCGGCCTGTCGCGCTTCTACCTCTGCCTCGAAGACGATCTGCTGCGCATCTTCGGACCGGACACGCTGTTCGCCAAGATGATGAATTCGAACCTCGCCGACGGCGAGGCAATCGGCTCGAAATGGCTCTCCAAGGCGATCGAGACCGCGCAGAAGAAGGTCGAGGCGCGCAATTACGAGGCGCGCAAGCAGGTCGTCCAGTTCGACGACGTGATGAACGACCAGCGCAAGGTCATCTACGAACAGCGCGCCGAAATCATGGATTCCGAAACCGTCGACGACGTCATGCTCGATATGCGGAACGACACGATCAACGCGATGGTGACCGATCACTGCCCGCCGGGTTCCTACCCCGAACAATGGGACCTCGAAGGGCTCAAGGAGCGGATCGACGAGGTCCTCAACATTCCCGCCCCGATCGAGAGCTGGATCGAAGAGGATGGTATCGACCAGTCTGATATCGAGGAGCGTCTCGCCAAGGCGGTAGACGAGAAGATGGAAAAGAAGATCGCGGCCACCGATGCCTCGATCTGGCGCTCCGTCGAGAAATCGGTCCTCCTCCAGCGGCTCGATCACCACTGGAAGGAACACCTCGCGACGCTCGATGCGCTCCGCACGGTCGTTTTCCTGCGCGCGCATGCGCAAAAACAGCCGATCAACGAATACAAGCGCGAGGCCTTCGGCCTGTTCGAGAACATGCTCGACGATCTGCGCGAAGACGTGACGAAAATCCTCGCCACCAACGATATCCGCGTGCCGCCCCCGGCGACCGAGGACCTGCCCGACCTGCCCGATTTCCTGACCGGGCATATCGACCCGCTGACGGGCCGCAACGATGCCGCGGGCGAAACCGCCGGCGCGGCCGCGATGATGGCCCAGCTCGGTGCGCAGCCGCAGGGTGCCGAGGGCGAGGGGGACGATCCCTATGCCGGCATGAACCTCAACCGCAACGCGCCGTGCCCGTGCGGATCGGGTGCGAAATACAAGCATTGCCACGGCAAGGCGGGATAACGAAAAAGGCGCCCGAAGCTCGAAGCTTCGGGCGCCTTTTTCATTTCCGCGAGAGGGGGATGGCTCCCCGAGTTGGATTCGAACCAACGACCAAGTGATTAACAGTCACCTACTCTACCGCTGAGCTATCGGGGAATACCCGCCCTCGTGCGGAAGCGCGCCTATATGCGGCGCGATTCCCGATTGCAAGACCGCTTTTCGCCAAACCGCCACGGAAATTTCCGCGACCGTTAATTCAGGTGACGAACTGCTCGGCCACGATGCGTTCCTCGAGCGTCTGGCCCTTGTCGAACAGCAGGGTGAGCGTACGCGAGGTGTCGATCGAGACGGTGACCTCGTCGATATCGCGCAGCTCCTTCTGGTCGGCGACAGCAGCGACCGGGCGCTTGTCGGGATCGATCACGCGGAAGCCGATCTCGTAGTGATCGGGCAGGATTGCCCCGCGCCAGCGACGCGGGCGGAACGGGCTGATCGGGGTCAGCGCGAGCAGGTTCGAAGTCAGCGGCAGGATCGGCCCGTTGGCGGAGAAATTGTAGGCGGTCGACCCGGCCGGGGTCGCGACGAGGACGCCGTCGGCCGACAGTTCGGTGATCCGCTTGCGGCCGTTGACGTGCACTTCGAGCTTGGCGGTCTGGCGCGTTTCGCGCAGCAACGAGACCTCGTTGATCGCGTGGTATTCGCGCGTTTCGCCCGATTGGGTATGCGCGCGCATGCAGAGCGGCTTGACCGCGACCGGCTGCGCACGGGCGACGCGTTCGATCAGCGGGCGGGTGCGCTTGATGCGGTTCATCAGGAACCCCACCGTGCCGAGATTGAGCCCGAAGGCCGGGATTACGCGCCGTTCGTCGAGCATGGCATGCAATTGCTGGAGCATGAAACCGTCGCCGCCAAGCACGACCGCGGCGTCGGCATTCTCGAGCGGCACAAAATCGCCTTCCTCGCGCAACAGGTCGGCGGTTTGCTGTGCCGCCTCGGTTTCGGCTGCCAGCAGCGCCAGTTTCCCGATTTCGACCGTCATCCAGCTCTCCCTTGCGCGTCCGCGCCTCGTTATGGACCGGCAGCGCCGATGGCAATGGGATGTAATCTTTGCCCGGCCCGCTTGCCAGCGCTCCACCGCGGCGGCATGGACCGAAAACGATGGGCGGCCCAGATCCAACCTCCGAGCTCGAGCGCGATACCCTGACCGGCCTGCCGGTCGTCGGCGAAGCCCGCGCCCGCCTGCGCGACTGGCTCGAAGACGCGAATGGCGACGACGAGGCACCGCTGGTCCATGCGGCGCTGCTGGGACTCCGCCGGTTCGAGACGATCAACCTTGCCTATGGCGAAAGCGCCGGCGACGTGGCGCTGGCCGAGGTCGCGCGCAGGCTCAACCGCTTTCTCGAGGATGATATCGAGGGCGAATGGATGCTCGCGCGTGGGCGCGGTGGGCACTTCGTGATCATCGCGCGTGGGCCGTGCAGCCGCGAACGCTGGGAATGGCTGGCCGAGGAACTCGCCGATTCGATCGCCCTGCCAATCAATGCCAACGAAGGCGTGCTGCGCCTCTCGCCGCGGATCGCCTTGCTGCGGGTCCTCGCCAACGAGCGTGCCGACACCGCGCTCGACCGCTTGGGCATCGCGCTCACCTCGCTCCAGCGCGACCAGAACCGCCGCGTCCAGTGGGCCGATGGCGAGGAAGCGCTGATTGGGCGCAGCGGCGCACAGCTCGAGGCCGACCTGCTCCGCGCGATCGATCGCGACGAAATCGAAATCCTGTTCCAGCCGCAATATTCGCTCAGTGACAACGCGCTGGTCGGGGCCGAGGCGCTGGCGCGTTGGCAGCATGGCGAGCTTGGCCTCATCGGCGCATCGGCGCTGTTCACGATCGCGGAGCGCGCCGACCACCTGATGCCGCTGTCGCGCCACATCGCGATGCGCGCGCTCGAACTGGCGAGCGAGTGGCCGGCGCATTTGCGGCTGTCGCTCAACGTCACGCCCGCCGATCTCGCGGACAATCGCTTCGCGGCGCAATTGCTCAACGTTTTGCGTCAGACCGCCTTTCCGCCGCAGCGGCTCACGATCGAGGTGACCGAACACGCCTTGCTCGGCGACCTGAGTACCGCGCAGCGCAGCCTCCAGCAATTGGCCGAGCAGAAAATCGAGGTCGCGTGCGACGATTTCGGCGCGGGGTTCTGCAATTTCCGCTATCTCAAGGTGCTGCCGATCGGCGCGATCAAGCTCGACCGTTCGATGGTCGAGGGCGTGCTCGACGACAGCCGCGATCTCGAAGTGCTGCGCGCGATCATCGCGCTGGGGAAGGCGCTGCGCCTGAAGCTCATCGCCGAGGGTGTCGAGGACGAAGCCTTGCGCGTCCTGCTCGCCGACGAGGGCTGCGACACCTACCAGGGGTTCCTCGGCGGGCAGCCGATGTCGTCGCGCGAATTCCTCGAACTGATACGGCCCTGAAGGATCAGGCGGCGCGCGCTTCCTGCTTGCGCTTGCGGCGGACGATCCCCGAGAGCCCCTTGGTGAGCTGGAACAGCCCGTTCAAACGCGATTGCGGATCGCCCCAGCTGCGCGTCACCACCAGCTTCATGTCGGGACGCAGCTTGGCGGTACCCTTCAGCCGGTCGACATAGGCGATCAGCCCCGGGCCGTCGGGGAAGTCGTCATTGTGGAAGGTGACCAACGCGCCCTTCGGACCGAGGTCGATCTTGGCGATATGGGCATCGATCGCCTGCTGCTTGATCTCGATCAGCTTGACGAGGTTGGCGGTCGGATCGGGCAACGGGCCGAAGCGGTCGATCATCTCCGCCGCGAGCGCCTCGAGCTCGGCCTTGCCCTCGACCTGGTTGAGGCGCCGATAGAGCGCCATCCGTACCGCGAGATCGGGCACGTAATCCTCGGGGATCATGATCGGCGCATCGACGGTGATCTGCGGCGAGAGGCCCGACGTGTCCTTCTCGAGCCCTGCATCGCCCGCCTTGGCGGCGACGATCGCGTCCTCGAGCATCGACTGGTAGAGTTCGAACCCGACTTCGCGAATATGGCCCGACTGTTCGTCGCCGAGCAGGTTCCCGGCGCCGCGCAGGTCGAGATCGTGGCTCGCAAGCTGGAAGCCCGCGCCGAGGCTGTCGAGATCGCCGAGCACCTTGAGACGCTTTTCCGCGACTTCGGACAGCTGCGTATCGGCCGGATAGGTCAGGTACGCATAGGCGCGCAGCTTGGCCCGGCCGACCCGCCCGCGCAGCTGGTAGAGCTGCGCGAGGCCAAAGCGATCAGCGCGGTGGATGATGATCGTGTTGGCGCTGGGGATGTCGATCCCGCTCTCGACGATGGTGGTCGAAAGCAGCACTTCGTACTTACCCTCGTAGAACGCGCCCATGCGGTCCTCCACCTCTGCGGGCGTCATCTGGCCGTGCGCGGTGATCGCCTTGATCTCGGGGACGTGCTCTCTCAGCCAGTCCTCCACATCGGCCATGTCGGCGATGCGGGGCACGACGATGAAGCTCTGCCCGCCGCGATGGTGTTCGCGCAGCAGCGCCTCGCGCATCACCATGTCGTCCCATTCGGTCACGTAGGTGCGCGTGGCGAGGCGATCTACCGGCGGGGTCTGGATCGTGGATAGCTCGCGCAGTCCAGACATCGCCATCTGGAGCGTGCGCGGGATCGGCGTTGCAGTGAGGGTGAGCACGTGAACGTCGGCGCGCAGCTGCTTGAGGCGCTCCTTGTGGGTCACCCCGAAACGCTGTTCCTCGTCGACGATCACGAGGCCGAGATCCTTGAAATTGACGTGCTTCGAGAGGATCGCGTGGGTGCCGATCACGATATCGACCTTGCCGCTCTCGATCCCCTCGCGGGTTTCCTTCGCCTCCCTGGCGGGGACGAGGCGCGACAGGCGACCGATCTCGAGCGGGAAGCCGGAAAAACGCTCGACGAAATTGGTGTAGTGCTGGCGCGCGAGCAGCGTGGTGGGGGCGACGACCGCGACCTGCTGGCCGTTCATCGCCGCGATGAAGGCGGCGCGCAGCGCGACCTCGGTCTTGCCGAAGCCGACATCGCCGCAGACGAGCCGGTCCATCGGGCGACCGGTGGCAAGATCGCGCAGCACGTCGTCGATCGCGGCGTCCTGGTCGTCGGTCTCCTCCCAGGGAAACTTCTCGACGAACTGGTCATAGGAGCTCTTCTCGGGCTCGATCACCGGTGCCTTGCGCAGGCTCCTCGCGGCGGCGGTCTTGAGCAGTTCGTGAGCAATCTCGCGGATGCGCTCCTTGAGCCCCGCCTTGCGCCGCTGCCACGCCTCGCCGCCCAATTTATCGAGCGGCACGGTGTCGCTCTCGCTGCCGTAGCGCGAGAGGACGTCGAGGTTCTCCACGGGTATGTAGAGCTTGTCGCCGCCTGCATAGGAGAGCTGGACGCAATCGTGCGGGCTCTTGCCGACGGGGATCGATTGCAGCCCTTCATAGCGGCCGATGCCGTGATCCATGTGGACGATCAGGTCGCCCGGGCTGAGCGCCGAGATTTCCGCCATGAAGGCGTCGGCGCTCTTGCGCTTCTTCTTGCGCCGCACGAGCCGGTCGCCGAGCAGGTCCTGTTCGGTGACGAGTTCGAGTTCGTCGTTCGCGAAGCCGGTTTCGAGCGGCAGCACCAGCGCGACAGGCTGCTTCTTCGCCGCGAGACCGAGCGCCTCCTGCCAATTGTCGGCGAGGCGTGTCTTGGTGCCCGCTTCCTCGAGGATCGAGGCGATGCGCGAACGGCTGCCCTTCGAATAGGCGGCGAAGATCGCCTTGCCGTCCTTCGCGCGCTGGCCGAGATGCCTGGCTGCGGTGTCGTAGGCGTTTTCGCCGCGGGCCCGTTCGGGGGCGAAATCGCGCGCCGCCTTGAATCCGAAATCGACCGACTTGTGCCCCTCGGGCTCGGCGAAGTGGCTGGCGCGGTGGACCGGGCGCTCGGCGAGGATTTTCCCGAGCTCATCCCCGGTCAGATAGAGCGCGTCGGTATCGAGCGGGCGATAACTGCCCGAAGCCTGTCCCGAGGTTTCGCTGCGCTGGCGGTAATAGTCGGCGATGTCCGACAGCCGCTCGTCGGCCGCCCCGATCGCACCGGCATCGATCACCGTCACGTCGTCGCCGAGGTGGTCGAAAAGCGTGGTCAGTCTGTCTTCGAACAGCGGGAGCCAGTGCTCCATTCCCGCGAGCCGGCGCCCTTCGCTCACCGCCTGGTAGAGCGGGTCCTGCGTGGCATTCGCGCCGAACATTTCGCGATAGCGCGTGCGGAATCGCTTGATGCTGTCCTCGTCGAGCAGCGCTTCGCTCGCCGGGAGCAAAAGGTGTTCCTCGACATTGCGCACGGTCAGCTGCGTGTCGGTGTCGAAAACGCGCAATGATTCGAGCTCGTCGCCGAAGAAATCGAGCCGTAAGCCGCCTTCCAGTCCGCTCGGATAGACATCGAAGATCGAGCCGCGCACCGCGAATTCGCCCGCGTCGACTACAGTGTCGGTGCGGTTGTAGCCCTGCCGCTGGAGCAGTTTTGTCAGGCTGTCGTGGCCGATCTCGACCCCGGCTTTGAGCTCGCGGACCGATTCGCGAATGCGGAAGGGCGAAAGCACGCGCTGGGTCACCGCGTTGGCACTGGTCACCAGCAGCTGGTTAGCGCCCTTGGCCTGCAACCGGTGGAGCGTCGCCAATCGCTGCGCGCTGACCGAGAGTGCAGGGCTCGCGCGGTCGTAGGGCAGGCAATCCCAGGCCGGGAACTGCAGTACTTCCAGTTCGGGCGCGAAATAGGCCGCGGCCTCGGCGACCGCGCGCATCGCCTGCGCATCGGGCGCGATGAACACCGCGCGGCGCGAGGCGGCGCGGGCGAGGTCGCTCATCACCAGCGGCTGCGCGCCGCGGGCGATCCCGGCGAGCGTCAGCGGTTCGGTTGCACTCAGGATGCGGGAAAGATCGGGCATGTGCTTAGCTCAAAGGCGCGCGCGGACGCAGGTTCCCGTCCGTGGCGTGGTCACCGCGGGATATCGACGAAATCGAGGCGCTGCATCGCGTCCATTTGCGGGCCGGCGAAACGCTCGGGAACTGCGGCGGTTCTGAGCATCCAGGCCATGACGTCGACATCGTCTTCCTCTAGCAGGGCTTCGAACCAGGCGAGCTCGGCTTCGCCCCAGCCATCGGCATAGCGATCGAAGAACCCGCCGAAGGTGTAATCGGCCTCGCGCGTGCCGCGATGCCACGCGCGGAATTTCGCCTTGGCGAAGCGCTGGGTAAGGTCGGTCGGTTCGGACATGGAGAGGGCTCCTAGCTAAGCCTTCGCGACTTGGATAGGGGAGGAGAAATGCGGCCCGAAATCCTCAATCCGATCTTTGCGGAAGTCAGCACGCTCGAGGGCGTCGGGCCCAAGCTTGCCAAGCCGCTCGACCGGCTCGGCCTGGCGAAGGTCAAGGACGTGGCCTACCACCTGCCCGAACGCTTCGTGGAACGCCGTGCGGTCGCCGATCTCGACGAGGCGAGCGAGGGCGAGCAGATCGTCATCGCGCTCACCCCGACCGAGCACCGCGCCTCGCGCAACGGGCGCGGACCGTACCGGGTGCTGGCGCAGGATGCGAAGGGCAATATCTGCGCGCTGACCTATTTCGGGCGTGCTTCGTACACCGCGAAGAAATTGCTGCCGGTAGGCGAGCAGCGCTGGATCGCCGGACGGCTCGATCGCTACGGCGACATGCTGCAGATCGTCCACCCCGATCATGTCGCGGAGAAGGCCGATGCGCTGTCGGGCAAGCAGGTCGAGCCGGTCTATCGCCTCGCCGAGGGTCTGACCCAGCCGCGCGTGGCGAGCCTCGTCGAACAGTCGCTCGCGCTGGTGCCCGAGCTTCCCGAATGGATCGAACCGGGCAAGGCCGACGGCGAGGGTTGGCCCGCCTGGCGCGACGCGCTCCATCTCGCGCATCGCGGCCCGCACGAGAAGGCGCGCGACCGGCTCGCCTATGACGAACTGCTCGCCAATGCGCTCGCGCTGATGTTGGTGCGCGCCGACAACCGCAAGCGCAAGGGCGCGCCATTGAAGGGCGATGGGAGCTTGCGCGACAAGTTGCAGTTGCCGTTCCCGCTGACCGGCGCGCAGACCCGCTCGATCGCCGAGATCGAGGGCGACCTCCAGCAGGAATCGCCGATGCTGCGATTGCTCCAGGGCGATGTCGGCTCGGGCAAGACGGTGGTCGCCTTGGAAGCGATGCTGGTCGCGGTCGAGGCGGGGGCGCAGGCGGCCTTGCTCGCGCCCACCGAGATTCTCGCACGCCAGCATTTCGAGACGCTCCGCGATATGGCGCGGCCGACCGGGGTCGAGATCGCGCTGCTCACCGGGCGCGACAAGGGCAAGGCGCGCGAGAGCATTTTGATGGGCCTGCTCGATGGCAGCATCGACATCGTCGTCGGCACCCACGCGATCTTCCAGGACAGCGTTTTGTACAAGAACTTGGCCTTCGTGGTGATCGACGAGCAACATCGCTTCGGGGTGGGCCAGCGGCTGATGCTCGCGCGCAAGGGAAAGCGCACCCCGCACACGCTGGCGATGACCGCGACCCCGATCCCGCGCACGCTCACCCTCGCGCAGTATGGCGAGATGGACGTCTCGCGGCTCGACGAGCTTCCGCCGGGCCGCCAGGCGATCGACACGCGGGTCATTTCCGCCGAGCGGTTGTCCGAAGTCGCCGATGGGGTCGCGCGGCATATCGCCAGCGGCCGGCAGGCCTATTGGGTCTGCCCGATGGTCCGCGAAAGCGAGACCGAGGACATCGCCGCCGCCGAGCAGCGCTATGCGAGCCTCAAGGCGCGTTTCGACGATGATATCGTGCTCGTCCACGGCCAGCTTCGCCCTGAGGAAAAAGACGCGGCGATGGAGCGCTTCGCGTCCGGCGAGGCGAAAGTCCTCGTCGCGACCACCGTGATCGAGGTCGGGGTGGACGTGCCCAATGCCACGCTGATGGTGATCGAACAGGCCGAGCGCTTCGGGCTTGCCCAGTTGCACCAATTGCGCGGACGTGTCGGGCGCGGATCGGAGAAATCGGTCTGCCTGCTGTTGCGCGGCGAGGCGCTGTCCGAGACGGGCCGCGAACGGCTCGCGTTGATGCGCGAGACGCAGGACGGGTTCCGCCTCGCAGAGGAAGACCTGCGACTGCGCGGCGGCGGCGAATTGCTGGGGACACGGCAATCGGGCGAGGAAGCCTTCCGCATCGCCGATCTCGAACAGATCACGCGGCTGCTGCCCGCCGCGCACGACGATGCGCGCCTGCTGATGGAGCGCGATGGCGGCCTCACCGGCAAGCGCGGCGAGGCGGCGCGGATCCTGCTCTACCTGTTCGAGCGCGACTGGGGGGTGCAACTCTTGCGCGGCGGGTAGGAATCGCGCAGCATCGGCAAAGGGGGAGTTAGTCCATGGCAAGTCCACGACTTTTTGCGCCCGATCCGATCGATCTGGCGGATCCGTCGCCTTACACCGCATTGCCCTATTACGCGCACATCGTGATCGGCCTGTTGGCCTTCGTGGCGATCGGCGTCGCACTTTGGGCGAGGAAGGGAAGCAGTCTCCATATCGGCGCAGGAAAGGTCTATCTCCTGTCGCTGATCGTGGTGGGGTTCAGTTCGGCGGCGATGCTGGCCGTAGCCTTCGTCCCACCCCTGATGCTGGCCGCAGTCGCCGGCCTGTATGCGGCAATTTCTTCTTGGCTCGCGCTTCAGAAATCGCGGCAATGGGTAGTGGTCGCGGAAGCGGGGCTCGCGATCGCACAAGTCGCGGCGTTGGTCGTCTTCCTGTCATTCGCAATTCCCGCGATTCGTGGAGGGGCGGTGCCGGCTCCCGCGATCGCGGTTCTCTGCGTCATTCCAGCGCTCCTCCTATTGGGGGATATCCGGTACTTCCTTCGCTATAAGGAGCGCGAGAAATTGCGCCTGGGGCGCCATCTCTCGCGCATGATCTGGGCTGTGGTCGTAACGATCCGCGCACCCTTGGTGGAAGTCGTCGCCGCGGGGCTGCCTTTCCCGCAACCCTTGCTGGTAGTGGGGCCGATCATCCTGGGCTTCGGGCTGATCTGGTATTTTTCGCGGAAGTACCGCGTGCCAGCGGCCTTCGTAATCTGATCTTGAGCAAGGTTGCGTTGCGGCTGACAATCGCGCATCAACCCCGAGCTTAGGGAAGGGGGATCCATGCCGAAAATCCGCAATTTGCTGGCCAGCGCCTGCGCGCTTGCCGCCGTCGCGACGCCGCTCGCCGCGCAGGAAACGCCGATCGTATTCGAAGGCGCAACCATCATGACGATGGCGGGCGAGACGATCGAGAACGGCGCGCTGGTGATCGAGGACGGCAAGATTGTCGCGGTCGGTACTTCGGTCGATATTCCTTCCGGTGCCGAGCGGCGCGATGTGAGCGGCATGGTCATCATGCCGGGTATCGTCGACACCCATTCGCATATCGGCGGCGTGTCGGGGGCCGACAGTTCCTCGCCGATCCAGCCCGAAGTCCGTGCGATGGATTCGATCAATCCGCGCGATGCCCGCATCGCCAAGGCGCGGGCAGGGGGCGTGACGACCGCGAACGTCATGCCCGGCTCGGGTTATCTGATGAGCGGGCAGACCTTCTACATGAAGCTGCGCGACGGAGAGACGATCGAGGATATCGCCTATCTGTGGGACGACGGCACGGTGATGGGCGGCATGAAAATGGCCAACGGCACCAACCCGATCCGCAGCACGTCCGGCTTCCCGGGCACCCGCGCAAAATCCGCCGCGCTTGTCCGCACCCGTTTCGTCGCGGCGCAAGCCTATTGCGAAGGGAAGAAGGAAAAGCGCGATCTCGCCAACGAGGCGCTGTGCGAGGTGCTCGATGGCAAGCGGATCGTCCATTTCCACACCCACCGCGCGGACGACGTGATGACCGCGATGCGGCTGCGCGACGAATTCGGCTTCCGCATGGTGATCCAGCACGGGCTCGAAGCCTACAAGGTGGCCGACCGGATCGCGGCGGCGAACACGCCGGTCTCGGCGATCCTCGTCGATTCGCCCGGCGGCAAGCTTGAGGCGATGGGCGCCTCGCTGGCTGCCGGGGGTATCCTCGAGCGCGCCGGCGTGCTGACCGCGCTTCATTCGGACGACGGGATCATCGATTCGCGGTTGATGTTCCGCCAGGCGGGGCTTGCCGTTCGCGCCGGGATGACCCGCGAGGGCGCGCTGCGGGCGCTGACGGTAAACGGCGCGCGCATGCTCGGCCTCGACGACCGGGTGGGTTCGCTCGAGCCGGGCAAGGATGCCGATTTCCTGGTGCTCGATGGCGATCCGCTGTCGGTCTACACCGATATCCGCGAAACCTGGGTCGAGGGCGAAAAGCTGTTCGATCTCTCCGATCCCGAGCAGGCGATCTACGCCACCGGCGGATACGGCGCAGGAGAGGATACCATGCCCGGCGAGGTGCTCGACCACGGCGGCGACGTTCTGGGAGGCGGCCAATGAGCGCGCGTAAATTCACCATTGCCGCGGCGATCGTCGCCTCGGCGCTGTCCTCGACCGCGCTCGCGCAGGATCTCGTGATCAGGGGCGAGCGGGTCTACACCATGGCGGGCGCCGCGATAGAGAACGGCGTGGTCGTGATCGAGGACGGCAAGATCGTCGCAGTCGGGCCCGAGGCGAGCACCGAAGTCCCCGAGGGCTACGAGCAATTGAGCGCTCGGGTGGTTACGCCCGGTCTGGTCGATGCGCACACCGTCGTCGGCCTGACCGGCTATTCGAACCAGCCCGACGAGCAGGATTTCCTCGAAACCTCGAGCCCGATCCAGCCCGAACTCCGCGCGATCGACGCCTACAACCCCGACGAGCGCCTCGTCGACTGGGTGCGCGGATTTGGCGTCACTACGCTCCACACCGGGCACGGCACCGGCACGCTGATTTCCGGGCAGACGATGGTGGTCAAGACCGTCGGTCTGACCGTCGACGATGCGATGGTCGAACGCCGCGCGATGGTCGCCGGCAATCTCGGCCCCGGCGCGCTCGGCAATGGCGGCAAGGCGCCCGGCACGCGACCCAAGCAGATCGCAATGCTGCGCGAGGCGCTGCTCAAGGCGCAAGCCGCACCTGAGAAGAAGGACGAAAAGCCCAAGCGCGACCTCCAGGCCGAAGTCACGCGCGACGTGCTGGCGAAGAAGCTCCCGCTGATGATCACCGCCAATCGGGCGCAGGACATCATGGGCGCGCTCCGCCTCAAGCAAGAGTTCGACCTCGACCTGGTGATCGACGGCGCGGCAGAGGCGTATCTCCTGCTCGACGAATTGCGCGATGCCGGTGTCTCTGTGATCCTTCACCCGACCATGACGCGCCAGTTCGGCGATTATGCCAATGCGAGCTTCACCACCGCCGCGGCGTTGCGCGAGGCGGGCATCCCCTTTGCGCTGCAATCGGGTTACGAGGCCTATGTCCCGAAGACCCGCGTGGTTCTGTGGGAAGCGGGCTTCGCGGTCGGACACGGGCTCGCCTTCGAGGACGCTCTGCGCACCGTCACGATCGATGCCGCACGGATCATCGGAGTGGGCGATCGTGTCGGCTCGCTCGAACCGGGTAAGGATGGAGATATCGCAATGTTCGATGGCGATCCGTTCGAATACACGACGCGTGTAACCGGCGTGGTGATCGACGGCGTGGTGGTCAGCCGCGAGGCGAACTAGCGCGAGAGCTTGTCGGCGATGGCGCTGGCGGCCTCGGTGACCACGCGCCAGGTAAAATCGAACGCATCATCGCCCGCATAGTAGGGATCGGCGACGGTCTCGCCTTTGCGTCCCTCGATCATGTCGAGGACCAACCCCAACTCCGCCGAGCCATCGCCGGGACGGATCGCGCGCAGATTGGCGAGGTTCTTGTCGTCGAGCGCGAAGATGTGGGTGAAACGGTGGAAATCGTTAGGCACAGCCTGCCGCGCACGCAGGCCGGAAATGTCAGCGCCGTTCTCCGCCGCGCAGGCGATCGCGCGCGGATCGGGCGGGTTGCCGACATGGTAGGCGGCGGTCCCGGCCGAATCGACCTCCCAGTCGAGCCCGCGTCGGAGCAGTTCGGCCCGCATCGCACCCTCGGCCATCGGCGAGCGGCAGATATTGCCGAGGCAGACGAAGAGGATGGACGGTTGGGAAACGTCGGCCTCCCGCGCTAACGCAAGTGAAATGGTCGGGGAGAGAGGATTCGAACCTCCGGCCCCTGCCTCCCGAAGACAGTGCTCTACCAGGCTGAGCTACTCCCCGACCGAGCGCGCCGCCGGAGCGGTGCGTCGAGGCAGGCGCGCCCTATAGGAGGCACTTGGCGGGGTGGCAAGCGGGCATTTGGCGCTCTAGGACATTCGCATGGCAAGCGTCCCCGTACAGACCGATTCTCGCACCGACCCCGATCACTGGGAGTGGCAGTATCTCGACCTTATGCGCCGAATCTGGGAGCAAGGGAGCGAGCGCCAGGATCGCACCGGGGTCGGCACGCGCTCGATCATGGGAACGATGCTGCGATTCGACCTCGCCGGCGGCGCAATGCCGCTGGTCACCACCAAGCGGGTCTACTGGAAGACCGCTACGCGCGAATTGCTGTGGTTCCTCACTGGCAAAACCAATATCCGGCCGCTCGTGCTGCAGGGCGTGAAGATCTGGAACGAGTGGCCGCACGCCAATTATGTTCGCGAGACCGGCGAAGAGATCGCACTCGACGATTTCGTCGCGCGAATCGCTGAAGACCAGGAATTCGCCGCGCGCTGGGGCGATCTCGGCCCGGTCTATGGCAAGCAGTGGGTCGACTGGCCGACCTACGAGCCGGTCGGCGATGGCACTTATCGCCAAGGCCAAGGGGTGAACCAGGTCGCCGAGGTGGTTCGTTCGTTGAAGGAAAATCCGGGCAGCCGGCGGCACATCATCGAGGGCTGGAACGTCGCCGAGCTCGATTCGATGGCGCTGCCTCCGTGCCACAAGACCTACCAGTTCCAGATCGGGGAAGGGCGGCTCAACCTCGTGCTCTACCAGCGCAGCTGCGATGTCGCGCTGGGACTGCCGTTCAACCTGTGGAGCGCGGCGGCATTGCTGCGGATGATGGCGCAGCAGACCGGCTACGAACCGGGCGAACTCGTCTGGATGGGCGGCGACACCCATCTCTACCTCAACCACGCGCACCTGGTGGAGGAACAGCTCTCGCGGGTGCCAGAAGGTGCACCGGTGCTGGAACTCGCGCGCACTCCCGATAGTATTTTCGACTACAGGATCGAGGATTTCGTCGTCAGCGGCTATGCGCCGCAGGCGCCGATTGCCGCACCGGTCGCAGTCTAGGCGCGTCAACCGCGCCGCGCAGCCGGGGCTTCACAAATAGCGCGCAATAAAATAACGCGCGCCCGACATTCGCTTGCCGACTCCGGAGGACCGGGGCGGCTCCACGGGAGACCTTCATGGCCGGTAACGGCACCAACGACAGGCGCGGCAACCTGCCCCCGCTGTCGCTCCACGTTCCAGAACCCAATTTCCGTCCCGGAGACGCGGTCGATTTCTCGCATATCGGCGTGACCGAGCCGGGCGCGCAGCCGCGTCCGGACGAGGCCTGCGAGGCGGCGGAAACACACCCGCTTTGCAACGACCTGATTCGGGTGCTCGGCGACGACGACAAGGCGCACGGTCCGTGGGATCCCAAGCTCGATCCCGACACGCTGCGCCGGATGCTTCAAGCGATGGCGACCACGCGCGCCTTCGACGAACGCATGTTCCGCGGGCAGCGCCAGGGCAAGACCAGCTTCTACATGAAGTGCACGGGTGAGGAGGCGACCAGCATTTCCGCCTCGATGGCGCTGGCGGACGACGACATGGTGTTCCCGTCCTATCGCCAGCAGGGCATCCTGATCCAGCGGGGCTACCCGCTCGTCGAGATGATCAACCAGATCTACTCGAACGCGGGCGACAAGCTGAAAGGCCGCCAGCTGCCGATCATGTATTGCAGCCGCGAGCACGGTTTCTACACGATCAGCGGTAACCTCGCGACCCAGCTGCCGCAGGCGGTCGGGTACTCGATGGCCTCGGCGATAAAGGGCGATACCAGGATTGCCGCGACCTGGGTCGGCGACGGTTCGACCGCCGAGGGCGATTTCCACGCCGCCTGCACCTTCGCCAGCGTCTATCGCGCGCCGGTGATCCTCAACGTCGTCAACAACCAGTGGGCGATCTCGAGCTTCTCGGGCTTCGCCGGGGCCGAGAATGCCACATTCGCCGCGCGCGCGATCGGTTACGGCATCGCCGGGCTGAGGGTCGACGGCAACGACGCGCTTGCCTGCTATGCCGCCGAGCGGTGGGCCGCCAATCGCGCCCGCGCCAATGCCGGCCCGACGCTGATCGAGTTCTTCTCCTATCGTGCCGAAGGGCACTCCACCTCCGACGATCCCAGCGGCTATCGCAGTGCGCAGGAGCGCGAGGAATGGCCGCTCGGCGATCCCGTCATGCGTCTCAAGAAGCACCTCATCGCGCTCGGCGAGTGGGACGAAGATCGGCAGGAAGAAATGGATCGCAAGGCCGCCGAGGCGGTCAAGGCCGCGACCAAGGAAGCCGAGAAGCTCGGCACGCTCGGCCACGGCATGCACCAGCCGTTTGAGACCATGTTCGAGGATGTCTACGAAGAGATGCCCTGGCACCTGCGCGAGCAATGCGAGCAATCGCTGCGCGAAAAGGAAATCAAGTTCGGAAAAGGGGATCCGAAATGAGCGGTTCCCAGACGAAGAAGAAGCCGCAGCAGGGCGCCGACGGCGAACGCCGCCTGAACATGATCGAGGCGATCAACGACGCGCTCGACGTGATGATGGAGCGCGACGAGAACGTCGTCGTGTTCGGCGAGGATGCGGGCTATTTCGGCGGCGTGTTCCGCTGCACTGCGGGCCTGCAGGAAAAATACGGCAAGAGCCGCGCCTTCGACGCCCCGATCAGCGAATGCGGGATCATGGGCGTCGCGGTTGGGATGGGGGCCTACGGCCTGCGTCCGGTGCCCGAAATCCAGTTCGCCGACTACATCTATCCCGGCTACGACCAGATAGTCTCCGAGGCGGCGCGACTGCGCTATCGCTCGGCGGGCGAGTTCACCTCGCCGATCACGATCCGCTCGCCCTATGGCGGCGGGATCTTCGGCGGGCAGACCCACAGCCAGAGCCCCGAGGCGCTGTTCACCCACATCTCGGGCGTGAAAACGGTGATCCCGTCGACGCCGCACGATGCCAAGGGCCTGCTGATCGCTGCGATCGAGGACAACGACCCGGTGCTCTTCTTCGAGCCCAAGCGGATCTATAACGGCCCGTTCGAAGGCTATTACGACAAGCCCGCCGCGGCCTGGCGGTCGCATCCCGACAGCGCGACGCCCGAGGGCTATTACAGGATCGAGCTCGGCAAGGCGAACGTGGTCCGAGAAGGCGAGGCGCTGACCGTGCTCGCCTACGGCACCATGGTCCACGTCGCGAAGAAGGTGTGCGAGGAGAAGGGCGTCGACGCGGAAGTGATCGACCTCAGAAGCCTCGTCCCGCTCGATATCGACACGATCGAGGCTTCGGTCGAGAAGACCGGCAAGTGCCTCATCGTGCATGAGGCGAGCCGTACATCGGGCTTCGGCGCCGAGCTTTCCGCGCTGGTGCAGGAGCGCTGCTTCTACCACCTCGAAGCGCCGATCGAGCGCGTGACGGGTTTCGACACGCCCTATCCGCACAGCCTCGAATGGGCATATTTCCCCGGCCCCGTCCGCATCGGACAGGCCATCGACCGACTTTTGCAGGAGTGAGCCGCATGGGCCGCTACACATTCAACCTCCCCGACATCGGCGAAGGCATTGCCGAGGCCGAGATCGTCGATTGGCACGTCAAGGTCGGCGACACGGTCGACGAGGACGATCGCCTCGCCGACATGATGACCGACAAGGCCACCGTCGAGATGGAAAGCCCGGTCGCGGGCAAGGTGGTCGAGATTGCCGGCGAGATCGGCGATACGATCGCGATCGGCTCGATGCTGGTGGTGATCGAGACCGAAGGTGAAGTCGAGGTCGAGGAAGTGGCCGACGTCGAGCCCGCGCCCGCGCCCAAGGCGGACGAGGTCGAGGAGCGGATCGAGGTCGAGACCTCGGACGCGTCCGATGCCGACGATGCGATCGCGGCCGATCCGGAGCCCGCGCCCGCGCCGGCACCGACGCCCGCCCCCCAACCGGCCCCCGAGCCGACCAACCAAACCAAAGTCCTCGCGTCTCCGGCGGTTCGCGCTCGCGCCAAGGATCTCGGCGTCGATCTCGGGCAGGTGAAGCCCGCCGAAGACGGCCGCATCCGCCACGGCGATCTCGACGCGTTCCTGTCCTACAATGGTGGCTATTCGGCCGGGAAGGCGCGCGCCGACGAGGAAAAGAAGGTCATCGGCATGCGCCGCCGCATCGCCGAGAACATGTCCGCCTCGAAGCGCAACATCCCGCATTTCACCTATGTCGAGGAAGTCGATGTCACCGCGATGGAGGAGCTGCGCGCGCAGCTCAACGCGAACAAGGGCGACAAGCCCAAGCTCACCATGCTGCCGCTGCTGATCAGTGCGATCTGCCAGACGATTCCCGATTTCCCGATGATCAATGCGCGTTACGACGACGAGGGCGGCGTGGTGACGCGCCACGGTTCGGTCCACCTCGGCATGGCGACGCAGACCGATGCCGGGCTGATGGTGCCGGTGATCAAGGACGCGCAGTCGAAGAACCTGTGGCAGCTCGCCAACGAAATCCTGCGCCTCGCGGAGGCCGCGCGCGACGGGAAGGCGAAGTCCGACGAACTGTCGGGCTCGACGCTCACCATCACCTCGCTCGGCCCGCTGGGCGGGGTCGCGACGACGCCGGTCATCAACCGGCCCGAAGTCGCGATCATCGGCCCGAACCGGATCGTCGAGCGCCCGATGTTCGTGAAGGGCCCCGACGGCACAGAACGGATCGAGAAGCGCAAGCTGATGAACATCTCGATCAGCTGCGACCACCGCGTCGTCGATGGCTGGGACGCGGCAAGCTTCATCCAGCAACTCAAGCGGTTGATCGAGGCCCCGGCCAACATCCTCGCGAGCTGACGCGCATGAAAACCGACCCGCGGATCGACGACTATATCGAGAAAGCGGGCAGTTTCGCGCAGCCCATCCTGCGCCACCTTCGCATGCTCTGGCAGCAAGCGCTGCCCGAGGGCGAGGAGGGCGTGAAATGGGGCATGCCGCATGTCATGATGGGCGGCAGGAATGTCGCCGGGATGGCGGCGTTCAAGGCGCATTGCGCGATGATCATCCATCCCGAATCGTCGACCGCGGAAGGGATGGGCCAGCTGGGCAAGATTCGCGCGCTGGAAGACCTGCCGGCCGATCGAGAGCTCGTTGTCCGGCTGCAGCAGGCAGCCGGCGCTGTGAAAGCCGGGCGCAAGCCCGCAGCAAAGCCCAAGCCCGCGATTCCCATGCCCGACGATTTCGCCACCGCACTCGATCGGGCCGAAGGCGCGCGCCAGGCGTGGGACGGATTCACCGACGCGCAGCGGCGCGACTATCTCGCCTGGATCATCGGGGCCAAGCGCGAGGCGACTCGAGCGAAGCGAATCGCGACCGCCTGCGAATGGATCGGCGAGGGCAAGAAGCGCAACTGGAAGTACGAAAACTGCTGATTCCAGCACGCTCCGACGCCCCGATACGGGGATAGGTGATTTTTCCCGATTTCGTTCGTTGACAAGGGTCCGCCTGCGCCGTAGTGGCGCGGCTCCCAAGTGGCTACGCGGGTGTAGCTCAGTTGGTTAGAGTGTCGGCCTGTCACGCCGAAGGTCGCGGGTTCAAGTCCCGTCACTCGCGCCACTTGGGGATTTTCTCCATCGCATGATTGTCCTTGCGCCAGCCCCTCGGGGCCTGCGATGAGGCGCGTCGAACATGCTATCGGAGACCGTTCCTTGCTGACCCTGCACCATCTCGAATATTCGCAGAGCTTCCGTATCCTCTGGCTGCTCGAGGAGCTCGAGGCGGATTACAATCTCCGCAAGTACGACCGCGATCCGGAAACGCGGCTCGCCCCGACCGAGCTCAAGGAATTGTCGCCGCTCGGCACCGCACCCGTCATCACCGATGACGAGGGGCTGGTGCTCGCCGAGAGCAATGCGGTGATCGACCATATCCTCGATTCGCATCCCGACAGCACGCTGCGCCCCGGTGCGGGCGATCCGACGCGACCCGACTACCTGTTCTGGTTCCACGCCGGGAACGGGAGCCTGATGCCGATGCAGTTCATGAACGGCATCCTGACGGTTATGACCGCGCGCACGCCGGCGCTGCTGCGCCCGGTGGTGAAGAAGGTAACGGGTAAGGTGCGCGAGATGCTCGTCCAGCCGCGCCTCAAGGCGATCTTCGATCAGATGGAAGCCGATCTTGGCCCCAATGAGTGGCTTGCCGGCGACAAGCTCACCGCAGCCGACATCACGCTGAGCTATTCGATCTTTTCGGCGGAAGCGCAGGGGCGCATCGGGGCCGACCGACCGAACATCCGCCGCTGGCTCCAGCAGGTCCGCGATCTGCCCTCGTTCCAGCGCGCAACCGAAAAGGATGGCCGCGAAACGATGGTCTTCAGCTTCTAGGCGGGTGGATGCTGCCCGTTTCCATCCAGATCAGGAAACGGCGCAGGGGCACGAGCCACAGCACGCCGAGCACCAGGTACACCAAGGTCTGCAAAAGCGCGTTCCAGCCTTCGATCGCGGGGGCGATCCAGGTCGCGATCGCGATCCCGTACAGTGCCAGCGCGAGCAGCAGGCCGAGGATCCCGATCGGGATGCGCCAGGTCGGCTCGGTCCGCATCAGCCGCGCTCGTAAATCTTGGTGGGGGTGACGACGAAATCGAGATGCTGGTCGTGCTCGTCCAGCGGGAGGCTTTCGACCACCTGCGCATCCCACGCCATGCCGATCGCGATCGTATCGCGGTTCTTCGCCAGCCAGCGGTCGTAATGCCCGCCGCCGCGCCCGATCCGGTCGCAATTCGCGGTGAAGCCCAGTCCGGGCACGAAGATCACGTCGGGGATCATCTCGGCCGCGTCGGAAGTCGGCTGCACGCCGCCGAACGGATCCTTCTCGAGCTCGTCCTCGTCGAACGGGTCCTTCCATTCGCGAAAGGTGATCCCGTCGCGTGCATGCGCGGCCCACGGCAGCGCGAGCTTGTGCCCGCGCTCGTGGAAGAACTCGGCATAGCGGATCGTCGGCGCCTCTGTGGTGCGCGAGCGATAGAAACCGATCGACGCGTCCTTGGGTAGTTTCTTCACCAGCACTTCGGGCGGGCGCAGGAAGCGCAGCGCGGCAGTGCCCTCGTCATGGCTCTCGAATTCCGCGCGGCGGATCTGGCGCATGCGGTTGCGGGTCGCGTCTTTCGTGTCCAACTGCTTCGTCCCCCCTGAAATCGGTAGCGGCGGAGCCACCATGGGTCGTTTGCCGTGAAATCCACTGACGCCAAAACGTCAGGTGGGCGCCGTTTACCCCGATCCCACGGCCGAACCGGTGGATCAGGGCAGGGACAGCTCCCTAGGATTGCTTATAGCCTCAGGGATATTCGGTCGGCTCGTTCCGGGCAGCCCCGCCTGGTGCGGTATTTAGGTATTCGGCGCCGCCTGCTCAAGCCGCGATGCGAGGCTTTCGAGCCGGTTGGCGATCGAATCCAGCGTTTCGTCGCTTGCCGCGGGCGTGCCGCCGCCCTTCGGCGCTGCGCTCTTCACCTCGTCGGCGAGCAGGAGCGAGGCGAACAGCAGCATTTCGGACGGCGAACGGTTGTCGACATTGGCCTCGCGCACCTTGTCGTCGATCATTGCGCCGAGCTTGCGGATCTGGTCTTCCTGCCCGTCGCGGCAGCCGACGCGGAAATCGCGACCGCCGATCGAAAGGGTGACGTTGCTCACTTGCCGTTCCCTTCCGAGGCATCGGCGATCAGCGCATCGATATCGCCCAGGGCCTGGCTCACTTCCTCGCGCAGGGCGTCGTGCTGGGTGGCGAGGAGATCGCGCTCGGCGAGCCGCTTGGGCAGGGCGGATTCGATCCGCGCCAGCGCGGCGTCGATCCGGGATAGCGCATGCGAAGAGCTGTCCATCCTTCCCGGCTAGTCCCTTTGTCGGGCAAAGCAAGGGCTTGGCGGCTTTTGGTGAGGACTTATCCCAAGAAACGCGTCGCCAGCGCGCTTGACGTGCCCCGGCACCGTTGCAAGGGGAGACCGCGCACGCGACTCACGCCGACCTCCCGGAGCCGACCAACATATGAGCCTCGATCCTTCCCGCCTCGCGCCGATGGCCGATGCGATCCGCGCCCTGTCCATGGATGCAGTACAGGCGGCGAATTCCGGCCATCCGGGTATGCCGATGGGCATGGCCGACGTGGCGACGGTGCTGTGGTCGAAATTCCTCAAATTCGATCCCTCGGCCCCCGACTGGGCTGATCGCGATCGCTTCGTGCTGAGCGCGGGCCACGGCTCGATGCTGATCTACAGCCTGCTCCACCTGTCGGGCTACGAACGTCCGACGATGGACGACATCCGCAATTTCCGGCAACTCGGCAGCCCCTGCGCCGGGCACCCGGAAAACTTCCTGCTCGATGGCGTCGAATGCACCACCGGCCCGCTGGGGCAGGGCCTCGCGATGGCGGTGGGCATGGCGATGGCCGAACGCCACCTCAATGCCGTGTTCGGCGACGAGCTGGTCGATCACCGTACCTGGGTGATCGCGGGCGACGGCTGCCTGATGGAAGGCATCAACCACGAGGCGATCGGGCTTGCCGGACATCACGGCCTCGGACGCCTCAACGTCCTGTTCGACAGCAATGCGATCACCATCGACGGCTCGACCGACCTGTCGACCTGCGAGGACATCCCCGCGCGCTACCGCGCCACCGGATGGCACGTGGTCGAGTGCGATGGCCACGATTTTGCCGAGATCGAACAGGCGCTGGCTGCGGCGCGCGACGAGACCACCAAGCCGTCGCTGGTCGTGTGCAAGACCGTTATCGGGAAGGGCGCGCCCAACAAGCAGGGCACTGCCGCGACCCACGGCGCGCCGCTGGGCGACGACGAGATCGCCGCCGCGCGCGAGGAACTGGGCTGGAACCACCCTCCGTTCGAGATCCCGCAGGATATCCGCGACGACTGGCGCGCCACCGGAGAGGCGGGCAAGTCCGCGCATGGCGAGTGGAAACAACGCCTCTCGGGCCACGCCATGGCGAACGAATTCGAGCGCCGGATGGCAGGTGAATTGCCCGACATGGGCGAAATCGAAAAGGCGTTCGCCGCTTGGCTCGACGACGACCAGAAGGTCGCCACTCGCAAGGCCTCGCAGATGGCGCTCGAGGTGATCAACCCGCTGGTGCCCGAGACGATTGGCGGCAGCGCCGATTTGACCGGTTCGAACAACACCAAGGCGGGCGAAATCGGTCCGTTCACCGCCGACGATTACTCTGGCCGCTACCTCTATTGGGGCATCCGCGAATTCGGTATGTCGGCGGCGATGAACGGCATGGCGCTGCATGGCGGGGTGATCCCCTATGGCGGCACCTTCCTGATCTTCAGCGATTATTGCCGCAACGCGATCCGTCTCTCCGCGCTCCAGCAGACGCGCGTGATCTACGTGATGACGCATGACAGCATCGGGCTCGGCGAAGACGGGCCCACGCATCAGCCGATCGAGCAGGTGATGAGCCTGCGCCTGATCCCCAATCTCAACGTCTTCCGCCCGGCCGACGTGATCGAAACCGCCGAGTGCTGGCAGCTCGCGCTGCAAGACAAGTACACGCCCTCGGTGCTGTGCCTGTCGCGCCAGGGCCTGCCGCAGGTCCGTCATGATGGCGATATGCTATCGGCGAAGGGCGCCTATCGCCTCAAGGCTGCCGATGCCGATCGCAAGGTGATCCTGATCGCGACCGGTTCGGAAGTGGCGCTCGCGCTCGACACCGCCAAGGCGCTCGAGGAGAAGGGCGTCGGCGCGGACGTGATCTCGATGCCCTCGATGGAACTGTTCGAGCAGCAGGACGAGGCTTACAAGGCCGACCTCCTGCCCGATGCAGCACCAAGCGAAATCCTGCGCGTTTCGATCGAGGCCGGCGCGACTTTGGGCTGGGAACGCTACACGATGGCGAACGGCCTCCAGATCGGTCTCGACCGTTTCGGCGCCTCCGCGCCCGCGGGCGACCTGTTCGAGAAATTCGGTTTCACCGTGGACGCGATCGTCCCGCAAATCATGAACAAACTCAAAGCCTAATCAGGAGTTATTCACATGGCGACCAAGGTTGCAATCAACGGTTTCGGGCGCATCGGTCGCCTTGTCGCGCGCGCGATCCTCGAGCGTGACGATCACGATCTCGAACTGGTCAGCATCAACGATCTCGCCGACACCAAGTCGAACGCGCTGCTGTTCCAGTACGACAGCACCCATGGCCGCTTCCCCGGCAGCGTCGACGTCGATGGCGATCACCTCGTCGTGAACGGCAAGAAGATCGCCGTCACCAGCGAGCGCGATCCGGGCAACCTCCCGCATGGCGAGCAGGGCATCGACATCGTGCTCGAATGCACCGGCTTCTTCCAGAGCCACGAAGCTGCCGAACCGCACCTCAAGGCGGGCGCGAAGCGTGTGCTGATCTCGGCCCCGGCGAAGAACGTCTCGGCCACGATCGTCTACGGCGTGAACCACGACACGCTGACCAGCGAAGACGTGATCGTGTCGAACGCCAGCTGCACCACCAACTGCCTGTCGCCGGTCGCCAAGGTGCTGCACGACACTGTCGGGATCGAGCGCGGCTTCATGACCACGATCCATTCCTACACCAACGACCAGCGCATGCTCGACCAGATGCATGGCGACATGCGCCGGGCGCGCGGCGGGGCCCAGAACATGATCCCGACCACCACCGGCGCCGCCCGCGCGGTCGGCCTCGTCCTGCCCGAACTCGCCGGCAAGCTTGACGGCTCCTCGGTGCGCGTCCCGACGCCGAATGTCAGCCTCGTCGACCTCGTCTTCACCCCCGGCCGCGACACCAGCGCCGAGGAACTGAACGCCGCGCTCAAGGCCGCGTCCGAAGGCGCGATGAAGGGCGTGCTCGACTACACCGACCAGCCGCTCGTCAGCAGCGACTTCAACCACTATCCGGCCAGCTCGACGGTCGACAGCCTCGAAACCAGCGTGATGGAAGGCAAGCTCGCCCGCGTCGTCAGCTGGTACGACAACGAGTGGGGCTTCTCGAACCGCATGATCGACACCGCCGGCGTGATGGCGGGGCTGATCTAGGCCCTATCGTCACCGCGGCGCAGGCCGGGGTCCAGACGGCAGGTGTCGCACGGTCCAGACTGGATTCCGGCATTTGCCGGAATGACGGAGTAAATGATGGCGCAGTTCAAAACCCTCGACGATCTCGGTGACATCGCCGGCAAGGTCGCGCTCGTGCGCGTCGATCTCAACCTGCCGATGAAGGACGGGCGCGCGACCGACCTCACCCGGGTGAAGGCGGTCGCGCCCACGATCCTCGAACTTTCGGACAAGGGGGCGAAGGTCCTGCTGCTCGCGCATTTCGGACGACCGAAGGGCATGCGCCACTCGACGCTCTCGACCAGCTTCGTGCAGGACGATGTCGAGGACGTGCTGGGCAAGGAGGTGATGTTCATCTCCGAGGTCGGCGGACCGGTGGTCGAACAATCGATCGGCATCCTGCGCAACGGCGATATCGGCCTGCTCGACAATGTCCGGTTCTGGCCGGGCGAAGAGGCGAACGATTCCGAATTCGCCGGGGCGATGGCCGAACATGCGGACCTTTACGTCAACGATGCGTTCTCGGCGGCGCATCGCGCGCACGCCTCGACCGAGGGGCTCGCGCACCTGCTGCCCGCCTATGCAGGCCGCGCGATGGAGGCCGAACTCAAGGCGCTCGACGCTGCGCTCGGTTCGCCGGAAACGCCGGTCGCGGCGGTGGTTGGCGGGGCCAAGGTCTCGACCAAGCTCGCCGTGCTCGAAAACCTCGTCCACAAGGTCCAGCACCTGATCATCGGTGGGGGCATGGCGAACACATTCCTCGCCGCCCGCGGGGTGAATGTCGGCAAGTCGCTGTGCGAGCACGACCTCACCGATACCGCCAACGCGATCATGGACGCGGCCGACCAGGCGGGCTGCACCGTGCACCTGCCTTACGATGTCGTGGTGGCGAAGGAATTCGCGGCCAATCCGCCCAGCAAGCGGGTCTGCAACGTCCACGAAGTCGGCGCCGACGAGATGATTCTCGATATCGGCCCGCTCGCGGTCGAGGCGCTCGCCGACGTGCTCAAGACCTGCCGCACGCTGGTCTGGAACGGTCCGCTCGGCGCGTTCGAGACCGAGCCCTTCGACGAGGCCACCGTCGCGCTGGCCAAGACCGCCGCGGCGCTAACGCAGGACGGATCGCTGATCTCGGTCGCAGGCGGTGGCGACACCATCGCCGCGCTCGCGCATGCAGGGGTCGAGAGCGAGTTCACCTACGTTTCGACTGCCGGTGGCGCGTTCCTCGAATGGATGGAAGGCAAGACCCTGCCCGGGGTGGCCGCGCTGAAAGGCTGACCCGATGAACCGCCGCGATCTCTTTCCCACCCCGTTCGCTGCGGACACGCTCAAGAGCCCCGAAGGCATCGCCGAGCTGCGCCGTTCGATCGAGGCGGAGCGGGCGCGCGACGCGAACGGGGTCCAGATTTCGAATGTCGGCGGGTGGCATTCGAACACCAACATGATCGACTGGGGCGGCGAGGCGGCGCGCGCGCTCGCCTACAAGGCGATGACGATGGCCGACGAACTCACCATCGACAGCAAGTCACCCCATGCCACGCGCTATGGCTGGGTGCCCGAGATGTGGGCCAATGTTAGCGTCGCGGGCAACGCCAACCAGTATCACTACCACCCCGGCAGTTTCTGGTCGGCGGTCGCCTATATCGACGACGGGTATGAGGGCGACGACGACCCGGCGCTCGGCGGGGAGCTGCAATTGCTCGACCCGCGCATGCCGATGGTCCGGATGACCGCGCCCGACCTGCGTCTCGCCGACAGCGAAGGCGCTCAGATGGCGAACGAGGTCTCGCTGCGTCCGAGCTCGGGCCAGATCGTGATTTTCCCCAGCTGGCTCCAGCACGCGGTGCGCCCGTTCCACGGCAAGGGCACCAGGATCTCGATTGCGATCAACCTGATCGCCGCGCTCAAGAAACCGCATTAGGCGTTAGCGATAGTCCGGATTGGGTGCGTCGAAGCGGCGGCCCTCGTTCCACAGGTCGACCGAATTGCCGTGGCAGGGAATCCCGCCTGCATCCTTGAGCATGCGCGCCATGTGGAGCAGGTTCCAGGTCGCGAAGGTGGCATTGCGGCGGGTGAAATCGTTGTCGAAACCGACATAGCCGTCTCCGTCTTCCTTCGCGTCGCCATAGCTGGGTCCGGGGCCGGCTTCGCCGATCCAGCCGGCATCGGCCTGTGGCGGGATCGTGTAGCCGACATGCTGGAGCGAATAGAGCAGGCCCATGCCGACATGCTTGATGCCGTCCTCGTTGCCGGTGACGATGCACCCGGCAACCTTGCCATAGAACGCGTATTGCCCCTTGTCGTTGGTCTCCCCGGACTGGGCGTAGAGCCGTTCGATCAGGCGCTGACAGACCGACGACTTCTCGCCCAGCCAGATTGGCGTGCCGACGATCAGGATGTCGGCCGCTTTCACCTTCTTCCATATCTCGGGCCAGTCGTCTCGCTCGGCGCCGTGATCGGTCATGTCGGGATAGACGCCCGGGGCGATGTCGTGGTCGACCAGCCGCACCTGTTCGAGGTCGACCCCGTTCCTGACGAGGATCGTCTCGGGGATGCCGAGCAGCTTGTCTGTATGCGACCCCTCGGGTGACGGCTTGAGCGTGCAGTTGATCGTCAGCGCGCGGAGATCGGAGAAGTCGGTCCGGTTTTCGGCGCAGAGCCGTTCCTGGATGTCGTCGAGCATTCGAAGCCTCGCGTCCTGGGTGTTCCCAATTGGTACGCGCGAGCCGCGGAAAAGTTACATGTGAACGTTCTCGGCACATTGCCGCCACGGGGCGTGCTGGGTAGAGCGCGGGCAGCTTTTCACCGAGGACGACGCGTGCGCGAGGCGCATGGGAAAGGGACATCCATGAATTTCGACGAGATGAAACAGCGCATGGCGACGGGTAAGGGCTTCATTGCCGCGCTCGACCAGTCGGGCGGTTCGACGCCCAAGGCGCTGGCTGCCTACGGCGTGGCCGAGGACGAGTGGGACGGCGAGGAAGAAATGTTCGCGCAGATCCACAAGATGCGCTGCCGGATCGTCGACTCCCCGAGCTTCTCGAACGGCAAGGTGCTCGGCGCGATCCTGTTCGAGAAGACCATGAACGGGTGTTCGGGCGACGGCTCGCCGATCCCCGAACTGCTCGCACGTCGCGGTGTCGTGCCGTTCCTCAAGGTCGACAAGGGCATGCATGACGAGGAAAACGGCGCGCAGCTGATGAAGCCGATGCCAACCCTCGACGAGGATTGCGCGCGTGCGAAGGAACTCGGCGTGTTCGGCACCAAGATGCGCTCGGTCATCCACGAGGCGAACGAGGACGGCGTCGCCGCCAACATCGCGCAGCAGATGGATTTCGGCCTCCAGATTCTCTCGAACGGCCTTGTCCCGATCCTCGAGCCCGAAGTCAGCCTCAAGAGCGGCAGCCGCGCGCAGGCCGAGGCGCTGGTGCTGTCCAACGCCCTCGACCAGTTGAACCGTGTGCCGGAAGGCCAGCAGGTGATGTGGAAGCTCACCATCCCGGCCGAACCGAACCTTTACCAGCCGCTGATCGACCACCCCAAGGTGCTGCGCGTGGTCGCGCTGTCGGGCGGCTACAGCCGCGAAGAGGCGTGCCGCGAACTGGCCAAGAACGACGGCATGATCGCCAGCTTCAGCCGCGCGCTGCTCGAAGTGCTCAATGCCAAGATGGACGACCAGCAGTTCGACCAGGCGCTTGGCAACGCGATCGACGAGATCGCCTGCGCCAGCACCGGCGACTAATTGTCGTCGAAAGCGAACCGGTAGTTCGCGACCGGGATCTGCCGTTCCGCCTGGCGCTCGGGAAGGACCGAGGTCAGGCGGACGGTTTCGCCGCGGATGGTGTAGGGCTCGCCCGGTTCGAGCTCGACCGTCTGGCGCCAGCCGATCCCGTCGAGCCGGGTTTCGAGGACCGCGCGCCCGGCCTGGATGCAGCGTGCGTTTTCGGGGCAGCGGCTGTCTTCGATCAGGCGCATCGGCGTCACCACGAGCCCGTTCGACACCCAGACGGGCTGGTTGAACGGGACCAGCGCGCCCTTGGCCGCGATCTCGCGGTCCGAGCTGACGATGGGCGAGGGCGGGACGACCGCGCAGGCCGCGAGGCTCAGGGCGGCGGATGGCGCGGCGAACAGGGCGAGTGTCTTCATCGCGCCGAGATAACACCGCTACAAATGACGCATGCATGAATATCGACGAACGGCATCGCGTGCGTTAGCAGCGCTCGCATGTCCGATTGCCAACTCTATCTCATCTCGCCGCTCGACGTCGGCGGCGACTTCCCCCAGCGGCTCGAACGCGCAGTCCAGGCCGGGCCGGTCGCCGCGTTCCAGTTCCGGGTCAAGGATATCGACCAGCACGAGGCCGCGCGGCTCGCCGAGCCGTTGCAGGCGATCTGCGCCGCGCACGAAGTCGCCTTCGTGGTCAACGACGACGTCTCGCTCGCCAAGCGGCTCGGCGCCGACGGGGTTCACCTGGGGCAGGGCGACGGCGACGTGCGCGAGGCGCGCGAACGACTGGGCCGCGAGGTCCAGATCGGGGTGACCTGCCATGCCAGTCGCCACCTCGCGCTCGAAGCCGGAGAGGCGGGGGCGGATTACGTCGCCTTCGGTGCGTTTTTCCCGAGCCAGACGAAGGAGAGCGAGCACCGGCCCGAACTCTCCTTGCTCGAATGGTGGTCCGAAATGGTCGAGATCCCGAGCGTCGCGATCGGCGGGATCACGCCCGACAATTGCGCGCCGCTGATCGAGGCAGGGGCCGATTTCCTCGCCGTCAGCCATGCGGTCTGGAGCGGCGACGAGGTCGCGGCGGTGGAGGCCTTCGCGGCGAAGCTGCGCTAGGCCCGCGCTCTCTGGCGCGGGCCGCGAACCGCCGCTAGGGTCCGCGCCATGAGCACCCTCGATCGCATCGTCACCATCCTCGTCACCGCGACGCTCGTTTCGGCGGGCTGGATCGTCGCCTGGCCCTCGGTCTTCGGCGAGGGCGAGAGCATTCTCGATGTTCGCAGCACCGCAAGCGATTCGAAGGGGCCGACAGGCGGCGATGCGCCACCTGCGGGAGACGCCATGCCCGCACCCGAAGACGTCCCCGATATCGCCGATCGACGTCCCGCGCCGCTCGCCCCGGGCGAGCTGGTGGTGCCGGTGCAAGGGATCGCGGCAGACGAGCTCATAGATACGTTCGCGCAGGCCCGCGAAGGCGGCATTCGGCGGCACGACGCGATCGACATCATGGCTCCGCGGGGGACACCCGTGCTCTCCGCCAGCGCCGGGACGGTCGAGAAACTGTTCGACAGTCGCAAGGGCGGGCTCACCGTCTACATCCGCGCGCCAGGCGGCGAACGAATGCACTATTACGCGCATCTCGATGCCTATGCCGACGACCTGCGCGAGGGCCAGCAGGTGCGTGCGGGCGATCCGATCGGCGCCGTCGGATCGAGCGGCAATGCCCGGCCCGACGCCCCGCACCTCCACTATGCGATCATGGAACTCTCGCCCGACGACGACTGGTGGGAGGGGACGCCGATCAATCCCTACCCGCTGCTGACCGGAAACTAGTTCGCCGGTCGGCGCAGGCAGCGCACCGGGGTCAGCGAGCCTTCTTCGATCTCGCGGATGCTGTCGTCCCCGGTCACGCGGAAATTGCGGCCCCTGAACGGCCCGCTGGTCATCGTCACCCGGTCGCCGAGACGCAGGTAGATGCCGATGTCGTCGCCGACGCGGTAGCGCGAGCCGCGGATCGTCTCGAAATCGAGCGCCGGGCGGACCTCGCGCGCGTCGCCGCTGGCAATGCCGGGTACCGCGCAGGACCAGTATCCGCGCAGCAGGACCGACAATTGCCCGGCGGCGCGTTCCTGCGCCGGGGCGACCGGTGCGAGCAGCATGGCGGACAGGGCCGCGATCGAGAGGATGAGGCGTTGATACATCGGATCGGCTCGTAGCAGCTTCCCCCGCTTGCCGCCACAGCGCCCAGCGGCTAGAGGCGCGCCACACAGCGCAGCGCGCGAACCCCATTCCATACGAAGGCGAACCCCCATGAAGATCAGCGGCGTCGATATCCGCCCCGGCAACATCATCGAATACGAAGGCGGCATCTGGAAGGTCGCCAAGATCCAGCACACCCAGCCGGGTAAGGGCGGGGCCTACATGCAGGTCGAGATGAAGAACCTGCAGGACGGCCGCAAGACCAACGTGCGCTTCCGCAGCGCCGACACGGTCGAAAAGGTGCGCCTCGACACCAAGGACTACCAGTTCCTCTATGAAGAGGGCGACATGCTCGTCTTCATGGACACCGACACATACGAGCAGATCAACCTGCCGTCGGACCTGCTCGGCGATGCGCGCCCGTTCCTCCAGGACGGGATGACCGTGCAGCTCGAACTGTGGGAAGAAAAGCCGATCTCGGTCCAGCTTCCGAGCCAGATCGAGGCCGAAATCGTAGAGGCCGACGCGGTGGTGAAGGGGCAGACTGCCTCTTCCAGCTACAAGCCCGCCGTGCTCGACAACGGCGTGCGCATCATGGTTCCGCCGCATATCGAAAGCGGCACCCGGATCGTGGTCGACGTCTACGAGCAGAGCTACGTCGGGAAGGCCGGGTAAGCCGCCATGCCCGTACTCCCCGGTATCATCCGCGTCATGGAAAAGGCCGCGCGCAAGGCGGGCGGCCGGTTGCGCCGCGACTTCGGCGAGGTCGAGCACCTCCAGGTCAGCCGCAAGGGCCCCGCGGACTTCGTCTCCAAAGCCGACACGCGCGCCGAACGCGCGTTGTGGGACGAATTGAAGCATGCGCGCCCCGACTGGGGCTTCGTGCTCGAGGAATCGGGCGAGATCGAAGGCGATCCCGACAAGCCGCGTTTCATCATCGACCCGCTCGACGGCACCAGCAATTTCCTCCACGCGATCCCGCATTTCGCGATCTCGATCGCGGTGCAGGAGCCCAAGCTGGGCGGCGGCGGTTGGGGCGAAGTCACCAGCGGCATCGTCTACAACCCGATCACCGACGAAACCTTCTGGGCCGAGAAATCGAACGGCGCGTGGCTGCATGACGGACGCCTGCGGGTCTCGAACCGCAAGCGGCTCGACGAGGCGCTGATCGCCACCGGTATTCCCTTTGCGGGCGCCGGCGATCCGGCCGAATGGAGCGCGATCTACAATCGCCTCGCCCCCGAAATCGCCGGGATCCGCCGGTTCGGCGCCGCCTCGCTCGATCTCGCCTGGCTCGCCGCGGGACGCTTCGACGCGTTCTGGGAAACCGGGCTCAAGCCGTGGGACACCGCGGCGGGCTGCCTGCTGGTGCGTGAAGCGGGCGGGTTCGTGTCCGACTATCGCGGTCGCTCGCTGCCGATCTGCGACCAGGAAGTGCTCGCGGGCAACGACACGCTTCATTCCAAGGTGCACAAGCTCGTCGTCGATGCACGCAGGAAGCTGGCGAGTTCGGCAGGTTGACCGTCATCCCCGCGAAGGCGGGGATCCAGCGAAGCACCTCGCTGCACCGCTCTGGATTCCCGCATCCGCGGGAATGACGATTTTTGAATGGATTGCTTGAAGCCTCGCAATCCCCCCGATAATGCAGCGTTCCACGCTGGAGGGGCCCCTGTGGCGGAATTGGTAGACGCGCTCGACTCAAAATCGAGTTTCCATGTGAAGTGCCAGTTCGAGTCTGGCCAGGGGCACCATACGGCCAAGCTGCGAGCGTCATCGGGTTGACCACCGTCCTTACCATGCCCAGTTTCCACGCGCTCGCCGCGCTGGTGGTGACGATCGCGATGTTCATCGGCTTTGCGCGCGGCAAGATGCCGATCGAGATCATCTCGCTGCTGACCATCGCGGTGATCGCGGTCGGCTTGTATTTCTTCCCGCTTCCGGGCCACCAGCCGACGGACGGGCTCCAGCTCGCGTTTTCGGGGTTCGGCCATTACGCGCTGATCACGATCTGCGCGCTGATGATCCTCGGTCGCGGCCTGGTGGTGACCGGCGCGCTCGATCCCGCAGCGCGCTTTCTCGAACGCGTGTTCCGGATGAACCTGCAACTCGGCCTGCTGGTCTCGTTGGTGATCACCTTCGTGTTGTCGATGTTCGTCAACAATACGCCGGTATTGGTGCTGATGCTGCCGATCTTCGCCGCGCTCGCCTCGCGCGGGGCGCTGCCCAGTTCGAAGACGCTGATCCCGCTCAACGCCGCGTCGCTGCTGGGCGGGGTGTCGACCACGATCGGGACCTCGACCAATATCCTCGTCGTCTCGATCGCCGCCGATCTCGGCATGCGCGAAATCGGGGTGTTCGACTTTACCCCGATCGTCCTGCTCGCGGCGCTGGTGGCGCTGCCCTATGTCTGGCTGGTGATGCCGCGCCTGCTCGGCGACAACCGGACTAAAGACCTCAAGGAAGCCCGTCGTTTCGAGGCACGTCTGCGCATTCGCGAGGAAAGTGAACTCGTCGGCATGGACCTCGAGGAGCTGATCGCGAAATTGCCCAAGGACGTCCGCTTCCACGGAACCAAGGAAGGCAAGCTCAAGGCGCAGCAGCGCCTGCTCGTTACCGGCACGCATGACGGGCTCGAGGACGCGATGCGGATCCTCAAGGGCGAAGCCGCGCCGATCTGGGTGCTCGATCGCATCCGTCGCACGGCCGACGAGACGCGCGAAGACATCCTCGTCGTCGAGATGACGGTGACGGCGGATTCGCGGCTCATCAATCGCACGCTGCCGGGTAGCGGGATTGCCGATCACTACCAGGTCGCGGTGCTCGGGATCCACCATCCGCCGCGCGTGCTCGGGCAGTACGAGGGCGAAGGTCCCGGCGGCGACCATCGCATCACCGAAGGCGATGTGCTGCTCGTCATGGGTCTCGAAGACGATCTGCGCAAATTCTCCAGCAGCGACAGCCTCCTCGTGCTCGAAGGCATGCGCGAAGTCCCGCGCCGTTCGAAGGCGGTGCTCGCAGGCGCGATCATGGGCGGTGCGGTGATCACCGCTGCGATCGGTCTATTCCCGATCGCGATCGCTTCGCTGGCAGGGGCGATCCTGATGTTCGTGACGGGTTGCGTGAAATTCGACCGCGTCGGACGCGCCCTCTCTGCGCAGGTGATAGTGCTGGTCGCCGCCAGCATCGCGCTCGGTCGCGTGATCGATGATAGCGGGGCAGCGGACTGGCTCGGCCAGACCCTTTCCCTCGGACTGGTCCATCTGGCCCCCGCCGCCGTGCTCGCGGCGGTGATGATCTTCGTCACCTTCCTGACCAACTTCGCCTCCAACGCGACTGCCGCCACGGTCGGCACGCCGATCGCCTTCAGCATCGCCAACCAGCTCGGCCTGCCCGCCGAACCGCTGGTCCTCGCCGTGCTGTTCGGCTGCAATCTCTGCTACGCCACCCCGATCGCCTACCAGACGAACATGCTGATCATGTCGGAAGGCAATTACCAGTTCGGCGACTATGTCCGCACCGGGGTGCCGCTGGTGCTGATCATGGTCGTGACGCTCTCGATCGCACTGGTGGTCAGCTACGGCATCTAGCCGCTTTCCTATTCGCGCGCGCTGTGTCAGCTTGGCCGGCAATGGGTGGCTGGCCGGGGCCGAAGATTCCTTCCCCTGGACAGTGTAACACCTGGTCCATGTCTCGATTTGGGGGAACGCCGATGAAACGCCTGATGACTACGCTCGCCGCCGGGGCCGCACTGCTCGCCACGCCGGCCGCGGCCGACGAATTGCGCGACAGCCTGGGCGAAAAGATGCCCGCGCTGATGGAGCTCTACAAGGACCTCCACGCCAATCCCGAGCTCAGCTTCGAGGAGGTGCGCACCGCCGCCAAACTGGCTGAGCTGATGCGCGACGAAGGCTTCGAGGTGACCGAGCAGGTCGGCCGCACCGGCGTCGTTTCGGTGATGCGCAACGGTGACGGGCCGGTCGTGATGCTGCGCGCAGACATGGATGGATTGCCGGTTGTCGAGCAGACCGGGCTGCCGTTCGCCTCGACGCAGACGGCGACCCCCGCGAGCGGCGTCACCACCGGGGTGATGCATGCCTGTGGCCACGACACGCACATGGCCGCCTTCATCGGTGCGGCACGACTGCTCGCCGAGCGGAAGGACGAGTGGTCGGGCACGCTGGTGATGATCCTCCAGCCCGCCGAGGAGCTCGGCCTCGGCGCGCTCGCCATGCTCGAGGACGGGCTCTACACCCGCTTCCCCGAGCCCGACTATGCGATCGCCTTTCACGATGCGGCGCAGTTCCCGGCCGGCATGATCGGCTATTCGCCCGGCTATGCGCTCGCCAATGTCGACAGCGTCGACATCACCGTGCCGGGCATCGGCGGGCACGGTGCCTATCCGCACACCACCAAGGACCCGATCGTGCTCGCCTCGGCGATCGTGATGAAGCTGCAGACGCTGGTCAGCCGCGAGAGCTCGCCGCTCGATCCGGCGGTGATCACCGTCGGCAGCTTCCATGCCGGCGCGAAGCACAACATCATCTCGGACGAGGCCAAGCTGCAGCTGACGGTGCGCAGCTACTCCGACGAATCGCGCAAGCTGCTGCTCGACGGGATCGCCCGGATTGCGCGCGGCGAGGCGATCGCGGCCGGGATGCCCGAAGACAGGATGCCCACGGTGACGGTCGAGGATCCTTATACGCCGAGCACCTACAACTCGCCCGATTACACCGAGACCGTGATGGCGGGCTTTCGCGATCGGTTCGGCGAGGACCGCGTGATGCAGGTGCCCAGCGTGATGGGGGGCGAGGATTTCAGCCAGTTCCTGCGCAATGGCGACGACGACATGAAGTCGCTGATCTTCTGGGTCGGCGGGGTCCCGCAGGACCAGTACGACGCGGCGCAGGAGAGCGGCGAGGGACTGCCCTCGCTGCACAGCCCGTTCTGGGCGCCCGACGCAGAGAAGGTGATCGCTACTGCATCCGAGGCGCTCGCCGCCGAAACGCTGCGGCTGATGGCGAAATAGGGGAAACGGCGACCGCCGGATCGCGCGCTAACGTGATCGGCGGCCGCCTACTCCTCCCCAGGAGATTACGCGATCAGGTGTAGCTCCCGAGCCGGTGGTGCAGCGCCGCGATCTTGCCGAGCTCCTTGGCGTCGTCGGTGGTCCTGGCGTGGCTCGAGAGGGCCTCGCGGATGAGCCGGAAATCGGCGGTGGAGAGCAGTGCCCTTGCACGGGTGGGCTCGCTGTTCGGTTGGGTCAGCGTGGCGGTGGTCATCATGCGGCCTCCTTGTTGAACTGGTCGGCTTCGGTCGATTCGGCGAGCGCGGTGGTCGAGCTGGCTCCGCCCGACAGTGCGGTGGCGACGGCGTCGAAATAGCCGGTCCCGACCTCGCGCTGGTGGCGCGTGGCGGTGTAGCCGTCGGCTTCGCTCGCAAACTCGGCCTGCTGGAGTTCGGAATAAGCCGCCATGCCGCGATCCTTGTAGCCCCGGGCGAGCTCGAACATGCCGTGGTTCAATTGGTGGAACCCGGCGAGGGTGACGAACTGGAACTTGTAGCCCATCGCCCCGAGCTCGCGCTGGAACTTCGCGATCGTGGCCTTGTCGAGATTGGCTTCCCAGTTGAAGCTGGGCGAGCAGTTGTAGGCCATCATCTTGCCCGGATGCGCCTTCTGCACCGCCTCCGCGAAACGCTTCGCCTCGTCGAGATTGGGCTTGCTGGTCTCCCACCAGAGCAGGTCGGCATGCGGTGCGAAGGCGATGCCCCGCTTGATGCAATGGTCGACCCCGGTCCCTTCCCTGAGGCGGAAGAAGCCCTCGGGAGTGCGCTCACCGGTGAGGAATTCATGGTCCCGCTCGTCGACGTCGGAAGTGATGAGCCGCGCGCTCTCGGCATCGGTACGCGCGATCAGAACGGTGGGTACTCCAGCAATATCGGCGGCGAGACGCGCGGCATCGAGGTTGCGGATATGCGCCTGTGTCGGGATCAGCACCTTGCCACCCAAATGGCCGCACTTCTTCTCCGCGGCGAGCTGGTCCTCGAAATGCACGCCTGCCGCGCCTGCGGCAATATAGGCCTTCATGATCTCGAAGCAGTTGAGCGGACCGCCGAACCCGGCCTCGGCATCGGCGACGATCGGGACCAGCCAGTCGCGGCTGACCTCGCCCTCTGCGTGTTCGATCTGGTCGGCGCGGAGCAGCGTGTTGTTGATCTTGCGCGCCAGCTCGGGCCCGGCGTTGGCGGGATAGAGCGACTGGTCGGGATACATTGCGCCGGCGGTGTTGGCGTCGGCCGCAACCTGCCATCCCGACAGGTAGATTGCCTTGAGTCCGGCGCGGACCATTTGCATCGCCTGGTTGCCTGACAGCGCGCCGAGCGCGTTGATGTAGTCCTCGTGCTTGAGAAGCTCCCACAGCTTGAGCGCGCCGCGGCGTGCGAGCGTGTGCTCGATCGGCACCGAACCGCGCAGGCGGGCGACCTCGGCGGCGTCGTAGGGGCGCTCAATCCCGTCGAAGCGATCGGCGGGGGCAGGAATGAGGTCGTCGAATTGCGGCATGGAGGATTCCTTCGGCGGTGAAGTGCTGATCATTGGGTGCCGCGATCCTCCCGGGCCCGCCAGAAAAATTGACAAAATAACTTGTCGCACTTGCCGTTTCAGCGCAGAAAACGCTGTAAGGATGTAAAGAAAGTGACAGGATGGTCGAACAATCATCGGTTCTCGGCGGGGCTGCACTTCGCAGGATCCGCCGCCGCGAGGGGCTGACCCAGGCCGCGATGGCCGACCGGCTCGACATCTCGCCGAGCTATCTCAACCTGCTCGAGCGCAACCGGCGCCCCATCTCGGCACGCCTGATGGTCTCGCTCGCCGAGGCGTTCGATTTCGATCCGCGCGACCTGCGGCAGGAAGAACAGGTCGGCGGGATCGACGGGTTGCGACGGCGGCTCGCCGACGAGCGTTTCGCCGACCTGCAAATCGATCGCGAGGACGTGGTCGAGTGGTTGTCGGCGGCACCGCAGGCTGCCGTTGCATTCGCCCGCTTGTTCGACGCGGGCGCTGCGGGCGGGGGCAGCGCGGATCAATCGCCGGCGATCGAGGTCCGCCGCGAAATCGAGCGCTGGCGCAATCATTTTGCCGATCTCGACCATGCGGCCGAAGCCCTCGCCGACGAGCTGCGGCTGTCGACCAGCGACCTGTTCGCCGCACTTTCGACCCGGCTGCGCGAAAAGCACCAGCTTTCGGTCCGGATCGTACCCGGCGAAGTGATCCCGGGCCTCGTCCGGCGGCTCGATTTCCACGCCCGGCAATTGCAGTTGTCAGAGATGCTGCCCCCGCATTCGCGCACCTTCCAGCTCGCGCTCGAAATGGCCCAGCTCGAGGCGCGCGAATTGCTCGCCTCGCTCTCCGAGGCTGGAGAGTTCTCGTCCGACCAGGCGCGGGCGCTCTATCGTCGCCACCTTGCTGGTTACTATGCCGCCGCCGTGATGATGCCCTATGGGCGTTTCCTGCGGGCGTGCGAGGCGACCCGTTACGATTTCGCGATCCTCGAACGGCGCTTCGGGGTGGGCTTCGAGCAGCTCGCGCACCGCCTCACCACGCTGCAGCGCGTCGGCCAGCGCGGCTTGCCGTTCTTCATGCTCCGGGTCGATCGGGCGGGCCAGTTTTCCAAGCGATATGTCGGCGCGAGCGAGGCTGATTTCCTCGAGGGCGAGGGAAGCTGTCCGCTCTGGCGGTTGCATCATGCCTTCGAAAACGGCGGCAGGCTGGCGACCCAGCATGTAGCGGTCCAACAGGTCGATGGACGCGAAACCCGATGGCTGACTTTCTCCAAGCGGGTCGAGCGCGGCAGTGCGGGGGGCGATCGCCCGGGCGAGTTCGTCGTCGGTCTCGGAATTGCGGCACGATTGGCCGAAAGCCTCGCCGGCGCGCGCGGCCTGGCGCTCGCCGACGAGGGCGCGGAGCGGATCGGCCCAGCCTGCGTTCGCTGCCCGCGCGAGGATTGTCTCCAGCGTTCGCTCCCGCCGCACGGACGAACGCTCCGCTTCGAACGCCACACCGCGCCCACAACCCCGTTTCCGCTCGCCGATTCGCCGGTTTGACCTGCAAACGCGGGAGGGAACCGGGACGCATGCCATCGGTTTCCGACTGACAACATTGGGAGAAGGACAATGACCGAAGAGCGTACCACGAGAGTGCAGGATCCCGATGGCTCGACGCATACGACGACGACCGTCGTTCACGACGAACCGGCGCGAAGCGGCGGTTCGGGATGGCTGATCGCGCTCGTGCTGATCATTGCGGTGATCGCGGCCATCTGGTTCTTCACCCAGCAATCGGGGGCCGAAATCGCCAAGGACAACGCGGTCGCCGGGGCGGCGGAAGCGGTCGAAGGGGCCGCGGAGAGCGTCGACCAGGCGGCAGACAGCGCGCGCGAGCAACTCGACGGCGAATAACGCCGACCTGTCGGCACGCCTTACAGCGTAAAGCTCGCCGACACTGTAAAATTTACCGACATTTCATAATCCCGGGCTATATAGTCCCTCGAAAAGGGGCGGCTTGGGACCATGATCCGCGTATTCAAACACTACGTTTCGCACGCAGTGCTGGTGCTCGGCGCGATCGACGCGCTGCTGCTGGTGCTGTGCGGCGAAGCGGCATGGCGTTTGCGCGCCTATCAGGCGGGGATCCATCCCGGCTTCTTTGCCGATCGTGCGGGGAGCCTGGTGATCTACGCCTTGCTGGCACTGACCACGCTGGCGGCGGTGGGCCTCTATCGCGCCGAGGAACTGCGCTCGCCGCGCTATGCGCTCGCGCGGTTGCTGGTCGGCCTGTCGCTGACGGTATTCGTTATCGGTTTCGTGGGATTCTTCTTCCCCGGAGCGACCTTCTGGCGTTCGACCCTGCTGTCGGCACTGATGCTGTCCGGCGCGGCCTTGCTCGCCTTGCGGATCGTGCTCGACAAGTCGATCGACGTCGAAGGTTTCAAACGGCGCGTCGTCGTGCTCGGTGCGGGCCAGCGCGCGGCGCGACTCAAGGCGCTGTCACTGCGCCCGGAAAGCGGGTTCCGGATCGTCGGTTTTGTCGCGATGACCGAGCAGTCGGCGGTTGCGGAGGCGATTCCGCGGGCCGATATCGACGATCTCTCGCGCCACATCGACCGGCTCGACGGGACCGAGGTTGTCCTCGCGCTCGAGGAGCGACGCAATTCGCTGCCGTTGAAGGACCTGCTCAAGGTCAAGACGGCGGGTGTCTCGGTCAACGAGTTCTCGAGCTTTCTCGAACGCGAGACCGGACGGGTCGATCTCGACACGCTCAATCCGAGCTGGTTGATATTCTCGGACGGGTTCTCCTCCGGTCGCGCGATTTCGAGTGCGGTCAAGCGCGGCTTCGATATTGTCGCGTCGGGGCTCGTGCTTGTCCTGACTGCGCCGATCGTCCTGCTGTTCGCACTGCTGGTCAAACTCGATAGTCGGGGCCCGGCCTTCTATCGCCAGACGAGGGTCGGGCATTACGGCCAGCAATTCGATCTCATCAAGCTACGCTCGATGGGAACCGATGCCGAACGCGGCGGCGCGCAATACGCGCAGGAAAACGATCCGCGCATCACCCGGGTCGGGCGCTTCATCCGCGCCACCCGGATCGACGAGCTGCCGCAATGCTGGAACGTGCTGAAGGGCGATATGAGCTTCGTCGGCCCGCGTCCCGAACGCCCGCAATTCGTTCGCGAGCTTGACGAAGTGCTGCCCTATTATGCCGAGCGCCATATCGTGAAGCCGGGCATCACGGGCTGGGCTCAGGTCAATTATCCCTACGGTGCCTCGATCGAGGATTCGCGGCACAAGCTCGAATACGACCTCTATTATGCGAAGAACTATTCGCTGTTTCTCGACCTGCTGATCGCGCTTCAGACACTGCGGGTGGTCCTGTGGAACGAGGGCTCGCGATGATCGACGTGCCCGCCGCCTTCGCCAACTTGACCTACATTGCCGGGGCTGCGTCCGCCGCGGGGGTTGCGGCGTGGATATATCCTCGCCGTGAGCGCTTCGGCAGGGCCGGGGGGGCAATTGCCGCAGCGCTTCTCATTTCCGCGATCTGGTGCGTGGTGGCGCTCTCGGGCGGCGGCGTGAACATCGCCGGGGCGATCGCCTTCAGCGCGACCTATCTCGCATGGCTGTTCGCGACCTATCGCCTGTTCTCGATCGATGGTCGCGATCAAAGCCTCAAGCCGATCCGTTCGGTCGCGCTGGTGCTCTGCTTCGTCGAGGCGCTCCAGCTGGCGCTGGCGGTCGCGATGCCGAGCCTGCCACTCGAAGGCGAGTCGGCGCGCGTGGTTTTCAGCCTGCTGGTGCTGTTCCGCTTGATGGTCGCGGTCGGTGCGCTGGTACTGGTGCACAACCTTTATGTCGGCGGGGGCGCTTCGGCGCGCAAGCTGCTGCGCTGGCCGGCGAGCGCGCTGGCGCTGATGTGGGTCTACGACCTCAACTTCTTCACCATCGCCTACCTGACCGGCGGCATCCCGGAGACCTTCGCGGCGCTGCGCGGGCTGTTGCCGCTGGCGATGGCGGCGCTGATCGCGCCGGGCGCTGCGGTAACGGGACGTGCACTCAAGCTCGCCCCCTCGCGATCGGTGGCGTTCCAGAGTTTCTCGCTGATGGTGATCGGCGGCTATCTCGTCGCGATGGTCGGGATCGCGCAATGGCTCGCCTATCTCGGCGGCGATTTCGCGCGGACCATCCAGCTCGCCTTCGTGGTCACCGCATCGGTGATCGCGGTCTTGTTCCTGCCCTCCGCCAAGCTGCGCAGCTGGCTCAAGGTCACGCTCACCAAGCACCTGTTCCAGCACCGCTACGACTATCGCGAGGAGTGGCTGCGGTTCACCCGCACGATCGGGCGTGCGGGAGAGGCGACCACGCCGCTGTTCGAACGCGCGGTGCACGCGATCGCCGATATTACAGACAGCCCCGGCGGGATCCTGCTCGTCCCGGGGGAAAACGGCGACCTCCAGCTCGCCGCGCGCTGGAACTGGGCGTCGCTCGACGTGCCGGCATCGGCCATGAGCGCCGAGCAGGCCGATTTCTTCACCCGCGAGGATTTCATCGTCGATCTCGATGCGATGCGCAGCGGCGAATCGCAGGCGCGCGAAAGCGAGTTCGTGCCAGAATGGCTGACCGCGGCCGAACGGGCATGGGCGATGGTTCCGCTGATCCATTACAAGCGCCTGACCGGGATGGTCGTGCTGATGCGGCCGCAATATTCGCGCCAGCTCGACTGGGAGGACTTCGATTTGCTCAAGGTCGCGGGCCGACAACTCGGCAGCTACCTCGCCGAACGCGAAGGTCAGGAGGCGCTGGTCGAATCGCGCCAGTTCGACGAGTTCAATCGCCGCATCGCCTTCGTCATGCACGACATCAAGAACCTCGCCAGCCAGCTGACCCTGCTCGCGCGCAATGCGGAGAAACATGCCGAAAATGCCGAATTCCGGCAGGACATGCTGGTGACGCTGCGCAATTCGGCCGAAAAGCTCAACGGCTTGCTCGCGCGGCTCGGGCGCTACAATGCGGGCGAAGCCGTCGCGCCCGGCGCGGTCGAGATCGGCGAACTGCTCGAACAGATGCGGTCGCGGTTCGCGCCGATCCACCCCATCGAATTGACGATGAAGGACAAGATCGCCGTCCATGCCGACCGGCATGCGCTCGAACAGGTCCTCGCGCACCTGATCCAGAACGCGATCGATGCGACGAGCGACGACACCGCGGTGCTCGTCAACCTGAAGCGCGACAGTGCACACGGTGTGATCGAAATCATCGACTCGGGCACGGGAATGAGCCCCGACTTCGTGCGCGGAGGGCTGTTCAAGCCGTTCGTGTCATCCAAGCCGGGCGGGTTCGGTATCGGTGCCTTCGAAGCACGCGAACTGGTCAAGGCGATGCGCGGACGGCTCGAAGTCGAATCGCGCGAAGGGCTTGGCTCGCGCTTTGTTGTCCTGCTCCCGCTCGCCGAACTTTCCAGACTCTACCACAATCAAGAGCGCAATAGCGCGGAGGCCGCCGAATGAGCGAACCCAAACCCAAACTGCTGATCGTCGAGGACGACGAGGGCCTGCAGGCACAGCTCAAATGGGCCTACGAGGACTTCGAGGTGGTCGCCGCCACCGATCGCGCTTCGGCAATCGCCGCGCTACGGTCCGAAAGCCCGGCTGTGGTAACGCTCGATCTCGGCCTGCCGCCCGATCCAGACGGTACCAGCGAAGGCTTCGCCGTGCTCGACGAAATCATGGCGCTCAAGCCCGACACGAAGGTCGTCGTCGCGAGTGGGCACGGAGCCCGCGAAAGCGCGCTCGAAGCGATCGCCAAGGGTGCCTACGACTTCTACCGCAAGCCGGTCGATATCGAGCAGCTCGGCCTGATCGTGCGCCGCGCACTGCAATTGCACCGGATCGAGGAAGAGAACCGCAAGCTCGCCGCGCGGGCAGGCGACGACAACAAGGTGCTCGGGCGGATGATCACCGCGGCGCCCGAAATGGTGCGCGTTGCCCGGACGATCGAGCGAGTCGCCAACACCGCCGTCTCGGTGATGCTGCTCGGTGCGAGCGGGACGGGCAAGGAACTGCTTGCGCGTGGCCTGCACGATGCCAGCGACCGGGCCGATGGCGAGTTCGTCGCGATCAACTGCGCGGCGATTCCGGAGAACCTGCTCGAAAGCGAGTTGTTCGGGCACGAGAAGGGCGCGTTCACCGGTGCGATTAAGACCACCGAGGGCAAGATCGAGCAGGCCGATGGCGGGACGCTGTTCCTCGACGAGGTCGGCGACATCCCGCTGCCGCTGCAGGTCAAGCTGCTGCGGTTCCTGCAGGAGCGCGTGATCGAGCGCGTCGGTAGCCGCAAGTCGATCCCGGTCGATACGCGAATCGTCTGCGCCACCCACCAGAATCTCGAGGCGATGATCACCGACGGGCGTTTCCGCGAGGATCTCTATTATCGTCTCGCCGAGATCGTGGTGAAGATCCCGTCGCTCGCCGAACGTCCGGGCGATGCCGCGCTGCTCGCCAAGGCATTCCTCGCCAATTACGCGTCCGAGATGAACCCGTCGGTGAAGGGTTTCGCGCCCGATGCCTTGCAGGCGATCGACGAGTGGAACTGGCCCGGCAATGTCCGCGAGCTCGAGAATCGCGTGAAACGCGCGGTGATCATGACCGACGGCAAGCTGGTCGGCGCGGAGGATCTCGATCTCGGAGACGAGGACGACGAGGCCGACGTCCTCAACCTCAAGGCCGCGCGCGAGAAGACCGACCGCAAGGTGATCCGCCGCGCGCTGTCGCGGACCGACGGGAACATCTCGAGCACCGCCAAGCTGCTCGGGATCAGCCGGCCTACGCTGTACGACCTGCTCAAGCAGTATGACCTGCAGACCTGACCGGTCGAGCCGCCGCCGCCTCTCGCTCGGCCTCGCGCTGGCCTTGTGTGCCGGCGGAGCGGCCGTCGCGGCTCCGGCGCAGCTCGATACGGCGCGCGATGCCGTGGCCCGCGGCGACACCGTCGCCGCGGATGTCGCGCTCGACCGGATCGAGGCCCGCGGCGTGCAGCCCGGGACGATCGCGGTATTGCGCGGTGAGAACTGCCTGCTCGAAGGCAATTTGTCGTGTGCCCGGCAATGGCTGGAACCCGGAGAATTCGCCGAGGGAGAAGCGCTGCGCGGTTTCCAGCTGCTCGGGCGGCTCGAACGACGCGCGGGCAACCCGGCGGCCGCGGCGCAGGCCTATGACCGGGCGCTCGCGATCGACAATCGGAATCCCGATCTGTGGGTCGATATTGCGGAGTTCCGCTATACCGGGAGCGAGGAGGCACTGGCCTTTGATGCGCTGGCCTTCGCGCTGAGGCTCGACCCGCGCCATCCACGTGCGCTTGCCCTCCAGGCCCGTCTGGTCCGCCAGCGGGACGGCCTACTGCCCGCGCTCCCATTCTTCGTCGAGGCGATCGATGCCGTGCCGGGCGATCTCGCCCTGCTGCTCGATTATGCGGCGACTCTGGGCGAAACGGGGCAGGCCACGACGTTCCTCGCCGCCTCGCGGTCCGCCGCCGAGCGCGGGGGTGCGAACCGAGCACTGTACCAACAGGCCGTGCTGGCAGCCCGGGCGGGCGATTTCGAGACCGCGCAGACCTTGATCGAGCGGGTGCCGTCGCAGGGCGAAAGCGACGGCGCGGCGGCATTTCGGGCGATCGTCGCGCTCGAAACCGACCGGGTCAGGAACGCGCAGCAGCAGTTCGAACGGCTCTACAACCGCGACCCGGAAGACCGGGTGATCGCACGGCTGTATGCGCGCGCGCTGGTCCGCGGCGATCGCAACAGCGCGATCGTCACGATCTTCGGGGGGAGGGCGGCGAGCGCCAATGCCGATCCCTATCTAAAGACGATCGTGGCGCGCGCCTATGAACGGCTTGGCCGGCGCAGCGAGGCAGCCTCCTTCCTGGATGCTGCGCCGCAGACGACTGCACGCGGGTTCTCGGGGATCGACGCGTTCGGACCCGAGGTCGGGGCCGTCGCCTATCGCGAGGATCCGACGCGATTCGTGGCGGTGCGCGATTACGTCCGTGCTCTGATCGGTACCGACCGGAGCGCGCTTGCCCGGTCGGTCAGCGAGGAGCTGGTTGCGCGCTTTCCCGATACGCGCGATGCGCGGGTCCTGGCGGGCGATGCCGCGCTCGCCGATCGAGACATGCGCGCTGCGCTCGAGCAGTACGAGCGCGCCGCGGCGATCCGCTTCACCGACCGCCTGTTGGTGCGCATCGTCGGCGCGCTGGAAGCCTCTGGCAGGTCCGTCGAAGCGCGCAGGGTCGCGCAGTCCTACCTTGCAAAACGGCCGGGCAATGCGACGGCTTCGCGCATCGTCGCGGCGCAGGCGGCGAATGCCGGCGACTGGGAACTCGCCCGCAGTGTGCTCGACTACCTGCTGCGTAGCTCCGGCTCGCGCGATGTCGTGTTGCTCTCGCTTGCCTCGCAGGCGGCTGCCAATCTGGGCGACGGCGAAAACGCGCTGCGGCTCGCCGAGCAGGCGATGGAATTGCAGCCCAATAACGGGCTGGCTGCTGCGAGCCTTGCTTTCGCGCACGAGCGCAACGGTGCTTCACGCGAAGTGGCACGTCGTCGCGCAGGCCTCAATCCGGATGGCTCGCGATATCCGCGCGCGCTCAATCGCCTGGGGGAAGCGGCGCGCGGCGGTTGACGCGGACCGACCACCAGAAGGAGAGGCCGATCAGCGCCGCCCCGATCAGGCCGGTGATCGTTTCGGGGATGTGCACCAGCGCGCTGAACAGCATGATTCCGCCCAGCGTGATGATGGCCCAGAACGCACCGTGTTCGAGGAACTTGTACTGCGCGAGCGTGCCCTTGCGCACGAGGTGGATCGTCATCGAACGCACGAACATCGCGCCGATCGAGAGGCCGAGCGCGATCACGACCATGTTGTTCGACAGGGCGAAGGCCCCGATCACGCCGTCGAAGCTGAACGAGGCGTCGAGCACGTTGAGGTAGAGGAAGCCACCAAGTCCCGAGCGCACCACTGCGCCCTGCAGGCGTGCGGCCTCCTCCTTCATTTCGAGTACGGCATTGATCCCCTCGACCGCGATGAAGGTGACGAGACCGAGAATGCCCGCGACGGTGAAGGTCAGCGCGTCTTCGGTGGGAAGCTGGGTCGAGATACCCCAGATCACCAGCAGCAGGATCGCGATCTCGATCGCCGGAAGCGCGGCGAATTTGGTGAGGTTGCGCTCCAGTACCGAGATCCAGTGCACTTCCTTGTCCGCGTCGAAGAAGAACTTGAGGCCGACCATGGCGAGGAAGGCTCCGCCGAAGCCGGCGATCCCGATATGCGCGCCGCTGACGATGCGTTCGTATTCGACCGGATCGTTGAGCGAGAGGCGGATGGTTTCCATCGGCCCGAGCCCGGCCGCGATCGCGACGATCGCGAGCGGGAAGACGATCCGCATCCCGAATACCGCAAAGGCGATCCCCCAGGTTAGGAAGCGGCGTTGCCAGACCTCGTCCATGTCCTTGAGTACCGAGGCATTGACCACGGCATTGTCGAAGCTGAGCGAAATCTCGAGCACCGAGAGCACCACGATGATCCACAGCAGTTCGAGCGTGCCGAGGAAGGTGCCGCTGCTTTCCCAGCCGTACCATGTACCGAGCCCGAGACAGGCGAGCGTGAAGATCAGCGAGAAGCCGTAGAAACGAAGTAGGGTCTGCATGGGGGGTTACTTCTTGGGTTGGTAGGTCTGTTCGGGACCGGGGAAACTGCGATCGCGCACGTCCGAAGCGTATTGCGCCGCGGTGTCGGCGATCGTGGTGGCGATGTCGCCGTATTTCTTCACGAAGCGCGGAACGCGTTCGAACATGCCGAGCATGTCGTCGACCACGAGGACCTGGCCGTCGCACTTTGCCGAGGCGCCGATGCCGATCGTGGGGGCGGAGACCTGTTCGGTGATGGCGATCGCGATGGGTTCGACCACGCCCTCGATCACGATCGCGAAGGCACCGGCCTCGTCGAGCGCCTTCGCATCGCCGACGATCTTTTCGGCTTCTGCATCGCTGCGCCCGCGTGCTGCATAGCCGCCGAGCACGTTGACCGCCTGCGGGGTGAGGCCGACATGCCCCATCACCGGAATCCCGCGCTGGTTGAGAAAGGCGACCGTTTCGGCCATCGCTTCGCCGCCTTCGAGCTTGACCGCGGCGGCGCCGCTTTCCTTGAGCAGGCGGCTCGCATTCTCGAACGCCTGCTGCGGAGACTGTTCGTAGCTGCCGAAGGGCATGTCGACGATCACGACCGCGTGATAGCTGCCGCGCACGACGGCGGCGGCGTGGTTGGCCATCATCTCGAGCGTGACCGGGATCGTCGACGGCAGGCCGTAAATCACCTGGCCGAGCGAATCCCCGACCAGCAACATGTCGCAATGCTCGTCGAGCAATTGTGCCTGCCGCGCGGTGTAGGCGGTGAGCATGACGAGTGGCTCTTCGACCTTGCCGTCCTGCTTGTGCGCACGGATCTTCGGCACGGTCAGGCGCTTCATCGGCGCAGGCGTCGGATTGGCGCGTGAGGTCGAGGTGTCGAGCTGGAAAGTGGTGGACATGGCCCCCCTCTAGCAAATTGTGCACTCGACGCGAGGGGGAAGTGCTTGCTAGCAGGTCGGCGAAGGCGGCCGCTGGGGTCGCGGGAGGATTCTGGAATGGTAGCAGCCACCGATATGCACGGCATCGAAAAGCGCGAAGGCTGGTCCTCGCGTTCGGCCTTCATCCTCGCCGCGATCGGCGCGGCCGTCGGGCTCGGCAACATCTGGCGTTTCCCGACGCTGGCGGGCGAAAGCGGTGGCGGGGCCTTCGTCTTGTTTTACATCGGTTGTGTGTTCCTGCTCGGCCTGCCACTGGTGCTGTCCGAAATCTTCATCGGCAAGGCGGGCCAGACCGACGCGGTCGGCTCGATCCGCCACGTCGCCGCGCACTCGCGGGCGAGCAAGAGCTGGGGCCTGTTTGGCGGTCTCGGTGCGCTCGCCGCGTTCCTGATCCTCAGTTTCTATTCGGTCGTCGCCGGGTGGGTGCTGTATTATGTTGGTGTGTTCGCCGCCGATTTCGGCGGTGCGCTGCTCGCGGGCGAACCGTTCCGCGGCGCGCTGGCGGGCGAGGACCACGGCGCGATCCAGCAGCGGCTCGGTGACATGTTTGCCAACGTTCCCCTGCTCCTCGGCATGCATGCCGCCTTCATGGGACTGACCTTCTACATCATCGCGCGCGGTGTCGGCAGCGGTATCGAGAAGGCCGCGACGATCCTGATGCCGATGTTCTTCGCGCTGCTGGTTGGGATCGTGATCTACGGCGCCTTCGTCGGCGATTTCGGCGAAGCGGTAGCATTTCTGTTCACCCCCGACTGGTCGAAGCTGACGCCCGGCGTCATGAACTCCGCGCTGGGTCAGGCGCTGTTCTCCCTTTCGCTCGGTGTGGCCGGCCTGATTACCTATGGTTCGTATATCGGGGGCTCGGACAGGCTTGGTCCGACCGCTGGGATCATTGCCGTCGCCGATACCTCGGTCGCGCTGCTCGCGGGCCTGATGATCTTCCCGATCGTGCTGTCGGTCGGGCTCGATCCCGCCGCGGGGCCGACCCTGGTATTCCAGACGCTGCCCTTCGCGTTCCAGGAAATGCCCGCCGGATCGTTGATCGGTCTGCTGTTCTTCCTCCTCATCCTCGTCGCCGCGGTAACGAGCTCGATCTCGCTCCTCGAAGTGCCGACCGCCTGGGGGATCGGCGAAATGAAGTGGAGCCGGATGAAGTCGGCCACGATCTTCGGCCTCGGCTCGTTCGTGATCGGGATCTTCTGCCTGCTCGGCTACAACGTCTGGGCCGATGTTCGCCCGCTGGGATTCTGGGACATCTTCGCGGAAACCGACATCCTCGACACGGTCGACGGCTTCACCGGCAAGATCATGCTGCCGTTGGGCGCGTTCTTCACCGCGATCTTCGTGGGCTGGAAGGCCGATCGCAGGCTGGTTGCGGAGACGACGGGGCTTTCGCGGTTTTGGCTCGGCGTGTGGCGCTTCCTGATCGCCTGGCTGTGCCCGATCGCGGTGGCGATCATCCTGGTGACGGGGCTGTTCCCCTCTATCCTCGGCCAAGGCTAATTTGCGGGTGGCGCGCAATAGCGATTGCGCGCCACACAAACGACGCTAATTCCGGCGATTGCGGACGATGAGTCGGGTAGGTCCCGGCGGCGCGGTCCGCCTGGGTCTTCCGCCGATGCTGCTGGGAAGGGTCAAGCCGCTCGAGGCAATCCTCGAGACGGCCGAAAAGAAGTCGCTCCATCGTTCGCTCGGTCCCATACAGTTGATGCTGTTCGGCATCGGCTGCATAATCGGGACAGGAATTTTCGTGCTCACCGCTGCGGGTGCGCAAAAGGCCGGCCCTGGCCTCATGCTCGCCTTCGCTATCGCAGGGGTGATCTGCGTGGTCGCGGCGCTCTGCTATGCCGAGATCGCCGCGGCGGTCCCGGTATCGGGCTCCGCCTACACTTACACCTATGCCACGATGGGCGAATTGCTCGCCTGGACCGTGGGCTGGGCGCTGGTGCTCGAATACGCAATTGCGGCCAGCGCCGTTTCGGTGGGGTGGTCCGGCTACTTCGCCGGGTCGATTCTGGGCGAGACGCTGGGCATCCATCTTCCGCCATGGCTATCGGCGGGGCCGCTCGCGCTGGGTGGCGTGGAGGGTGGGTTGATCAACCTGCCTGCGGCACTGATCGCCTTGCTGGTCACCTGGCTCCTGATGATCGGAACGAGCGAAAGCGCGAAGGTCAATGCGGTGCTCGTCGCGATCAAGGTGACGGCGCTGACGATCTTCATCGCACTCACCCTGCCGCAGGTCGATGTCGAACAGTTCAATCCTTTCCTGCCTGCCGGCGTCTTCGGGGGCTTCGGTACCGGTGTGGGCGCGGTCGGCGCCGCGGCGACGATCTTCTTCGCCTATGTCGGATTCGATGCGGTCTCGACCGCGGCCGAGGAAACCCGCGACCCGCAGCGCAACGTCCCGATCGGCCTGGTCGGCTCGCTGCTGTTCTGCACGGTATTCTACATCCTCGTCGCGGCGGGAGCCATCGGGACGATCGGGGGGCAGCCGATCATGGGTCCGGGCGGGATCCCGTTCCCTGCCGGTTCCGAGGAACTGGCGCGGCAGTGCGCGCTGCCGGTCCATGCCGGTGCGCTGGTGTGTTCGGACGAAGCACTTGCACACGTGCTGCGCCAGATCGGTTATTCGGGCATTGGCAATGCACTGGGCTATGCCGCCTTCCTCGCGTTACCCTCGGTCATCCTCGTGCTGCTGTTCGCCCAGACCCGTATCTTCTTCGTGATGAGCCGCGACGGGTTGCTTCCCGAGCGACTCAGCCGCGTGCATCCCAAGTGGAAGACGCCCCACGTGGTCACCGCGCTGACCGGCGCGGTGGTGGCGCTGGGCGCGGCATTCTTCCCGGTCGGGCAACTGGCCGATATCGCCAATGCCGGCACGCTTTATGCCTTCATGATGGTAGCTGTCGCGGTGATGGTGCTGCGGCGGACCGATCCGGCGCGCAAGCGGGCGTTCCGCGTCCCCGCATTGTGGTTGATCGGGCCGGCGACGATACTCGGCTGCCTGTTCCTTTTCTTCAACCTGCCGCGCGAAGCGATGATCGTTCTTCCGGTGTGGTCAGTGATCGGCCTGGTAATCTACTTCGGTTACAGCCGGTCGCGCAGTCACCTCGGACATGGCGTGGTCGAAGTACCCGAGGCGGAACTGGACTCGATCGAGCCGGATGCGCCGGCCATCCACTAGATAGAAGAAGGGCCGCGATCGTCTCGCGGCCCTTTTTGTTTGTCGTTGGGAGGTGGGGCGATCAGATATCGACGTGCTTGACGTGCTCTTCCTCGGCTTCTTCGTGGACGTCCATGCCGAGCGCCATCTTGGCGGTGTTCAGGAGGCCGAGATCGCCGTTCCAGATTTCCGCTTCGCCGAGGTCCATGCGGAGGAACAGCAGATCGGGATCGTCCTTGCCGCCATCGTACCAGGCCTCGACGAAGTTGTTCCAGAACTGGTCGAAGCGTTCCTGGCTGGTTTCCTTGGCTAGCGTGCCGTTGAAGCGCGCGTACATTTCGTGGCCCTTGCCCTGAAAGGTCGCGGTGACCGCGCCGAGCCGGGCGAAATCGCTTTTCGTGTGGGTGAAGAACCAGATCGCACTGTTGGCGTGCTTGTCGAGCTGCGGGCTCATCGGCACCGCACTCGACGAATCGTCTTGGCGCTGGAGGAACAGGAAGGGCGAATCGGCAAGCGCCTTCCAGAATTCTTTCTTCAACTCGTCGGGATTGCCTTCGGCCGTTTTCATGCGGGTCTCCTGTATGTGTTTGGTTTTCCAACGCGCGAGGCGGCGATGCTATCCGAGGCGTGGACGATTTCCTCCGCCCCGGCTTGCTAACGGAACAAAGATAGAACAGAATGGTTGTTCGATTCGCTTCCGCCCGAAACAGAGCCGCAAAACAGAGCAATGCATGCCTTCTTCCGCCACATCGCCCAAACTGACCAACGCCGCCGAACTGCTCGCGCGCGGGGCGGTGCCGTCGGCGCAATGGCGCCCCGGTCTGGGGGAGGCAGCGTGTCATGCCGAAGTTTTCGCCCCCGCGCGCGAGGCGAGCGGCGCGGGGCTGGCGCTCGCCCTGGCGCGCGATGGCTGGCGCGACCTGAATGGCGGCGAACTGGCCGACGTTTCGGACGAGCGCGGCATATTGTGGGTGCAGGATGCCAAGGCCGCGAAGCTCGGCGGGCTGCCCTATCGCGCCGGACTGCCCGAGGATTGGCGGCGGCGGTTGATCCACGTCCTCGCCCCCCGGCCGGTCGATGCACTGTTCGCGCTCGAGGAGGGGGTGCGCTGCCGCGAGCTCGCGTTCGTGATCGGCGAGCTGGCGGGCAATCCGCGCGAGCTCGATTTCACCGCCTCGCGGCGGCTGACGCTGGCGGCCGAGCGGCATGGCGTGCCGCTCTACCTCGTGCGGCTCGATGCCCGGCGCGACCTGTCCGCCGCGCGCATGCGGTGGGAGGTGGCGAGCGCCTCGTCGCCGGCCCCGCGCTGGAACGCCGCTGCGCCCGGGGTGCCCGCCTGGCAGGCGGAGCTGTTCCGCTCGCGCCGCCACCGGCCCGGGCGCTGGGCCCTGCACGATGAGCGCGGCGGGCTCGCCGCCCTGGCTCCCCTCGCGCGCGCCGATGAAGCCAATGCCACGCCGGATCCTCGCGATCTGGCTGCCGGCGCTGGCGATCGATCGCTGGCGGCTCGCCCGGGGATGTGAACGCGGCGAGGGCGCGGACGGCGCGCCGCTCGCACTGGTCGGCGAAACCGCGCACGGTCCCCGCATCGAGGCGCTCAACGCGGCGGCGTTCGAGGCAGGGGCGCGGCCCGGCACCATGCTTGCCGATGCCCGCGCCCTGTGTCCCTCCATCGCGGTCGCCCCGGCCGATCCGGCGGGAGACCTCGATTTCCTCGAACATTTCGCACTGTGGGCGCGCCGCTGGGGACCGTGGAGCGCGATGGATGCGCCCGACGGCGCGTTGGTCGATGTCTCGGGCGTCGCGCACCTGTTCGGCGGCGAAGCACAGCTGCTGGCCGATGTCGCGCGCAAGGTCTCGGCGCGCGGGTTGCTGTCGCGCAGCGCGATCGCGCCCACGGCGGGCGCGGCCTGGGCGCTGGCGCATCATGGCGCGGACGGCAGCATCCTCGCCCCCGATGTCGATGCCGAAGCCCGCCTCGCCAACCTGCCCGCGGCCGCGCTGCGGCTCGATGGCGACGTGCTGGCGATTTTGCGACGGCTCGGGCTCAAGCGGCTCGGCGATCTCACCACCCGCTTCGGCAGTCGCGACGGGCGCGATGCGCTCCACCGGCGCTTCCGCAACCGCAGGTCGCCCGCCGCCAACCCGCTGGTCCGGCTCGACCAACTGCTCGGCAAGGTGCCAGAGCCGCTATTGCCGGTGGTCCCGCAGGAGATGCCGCTGGTCCAGCGCCGCCTCGCCGAACCGATCCGCCACCGTGCGTTGCTCGACCGGGTGCTGGCTGACCTCGCGCTCGACATGGCGCGCGCGCTCGAGGGCAAGGGGGAAGGCGCGCGGCGGCTCGAGCTGGGCATGTGGAAACTCGATGGCGAGGTGCTGGTGCGCACGCTCGAACTCGCCGCCGCCACCCGCGAGGCGGGGCACATCACGCGGCTGTTTTCCGAAAAGCTCGACGATGTCGACGCCGGGTTCGGGATCGAACTGGTGCGGCTGCGTGCGAGCTGGTCGCAACCGCTCGGCCTGTCGCAGGGCGATTTCGAGGCGGCGGCGGAGGAACACGGCACCTCGCTCGCGGCCTGTATCGACCGGCTCAGCGTGCGGCTCGGCGCGCAGGCGGTGCGCCGCCCGGTGCCGCATGCCAGCCACCTGCCCGAACGTGCGCAGCGCTGGCAACCGCCGCTCGAACCGGTGCCGCCCGCGCAGGGCGAGTTGGCCTTCCACCAGCGCCCGCTCAAGATGCTCGAGCAGGCCGAGCGGATTTCCGTGCTCTACGCCACGCCCGATGGCTATCCCAAGACGTTCCGGTGGCGCGGGCAGCGCCACGATGTCGTGCGGGTCGAGGGGCCCGAGCGGATCGCGCCCGAATGGTGGCGCGAGCGTTCGACGGTGCGATTGCGCGATTACTACCGGATCGAGGATGGCGAGGGGCGCCGCTACTGGATCTATCGCCACGGCATTGCGGGCGACGGGCGCGGCGGCGCCCCCGACTGGTACCTGCAGGGCCTGTGCGCCTAGCCCTGGCGGGCCGCGCGGAACATCAGCGTCACAACCAGCCAGCCCGCCGCGAACACCAGTACCGGCCCCCAATCGGGCTGCGAGGTGAATTCGGCCGCGAAGCCCGTGGCCAGCACGACGAGTGCTTGGAAACCGGCGATCGCCATCATTTTGCCTGCCTGCGCGCGAACGACGAACGCCGCGAGGACCCCCGCCAGCGCCATGACGTTGAACGTCGTGTTGATATCGAGCGACTCGTTGTCGATGATGCCGACCGCGCCATTGACCCAGAAGGTCAGGAAGGTGCCGCCGATGAAGCCGAGCATCGCCGCGCGATAGGACCAGTCCCGGCTCTTGCGGACGGTGAACTCGAGCGCGACGCCGACCGCGACGAACAGGATGCCGGCGAATATGAAGTCCTCGCTGCCCCAGTTCACTTCGTCGGTCAGTTGCATGGCGAGCGCGGGCAGGGCGAGCAGCAGCGCCGCACCGCCCCAGTAGATGATGCGCCACAGCCGGCCGGCCAGCGGATCGCGGTTGACGGTATCGTTCATGGTCTTGCCTTTCCTTGTGTAACCGGAGCAACTGATCGGGAAACCCGCGATGAAAGGCATGAGCGATCGCTGAGGAAACCGTGAAATCGACCGCCGGACCGCTGCAATTCGACCGTTTCACACTGATTCCGGCGCAGCGGCGATTGCTCGATGATGGCGAACCGGTCGCGCTGAGCGGGCGCTACCTCGATGCGCTCGTCCTGCTCGCCAGCGAACCGCAGGCGGTGATCACCAAGGAGCGGTTGCACGAGGAGGTCTGGCGCGGCGTCCCGGTGACCGACGAGGCGATCACCCAGTGCATCCGGGCGCTGCGCAAGGCGCTCGGCGACGATGCGACCTCGCCCAGTTTCATCGAGACCGTGCCCAAGCACGGCTATCGTTTCATCGCAGCGCCGGGAACGGCGGCAGACACGCCGCCTCCAGCTACTCCGGCCCAAGGGAATAGCGCGACGGCGCGGGCCGGGGCCATGGTGCTGGGCGGGGCGGCCGCAGGAGCGTGCGTCGGGCTGGTCTACGGGTTCGCGGCGGCGCAAAGCGCGGGTTCGTCACTGTCGCTGTTGCTGGTGATGATCTGCGTCGCCGCGCTGGCGGCGGGTGTCTCTGCGCTCGGAATCGCACTGGGGATCGTGCTGATCGGCGGACGCGAGCATGAGCCGTGGCGCACCATGTTCGGCGGAGCGCTGGGCGGGTTGCTGACAGGTGCGCTCGCAAACCTGCTGGGTCGGGATGCCTTCGGTCTTTTGTTCGGCTCCAGCCCGGTCGCGATGACCGGCGCGGTCGAAGGTCTCGTGCTGGGCTTGGCCTGCGGCGTGAGCGTTGCGCTGCTCGATCTGCGTGGTCATCGGATGGCGCTTGGCATGGCGGCGGTACTGGGCGCGGCGACGGGGGCGTTGCTCATCCTGCTTGATGGAACGCTTTTCGGCGGGAGCCTCGCCTCGCTGGCGCAGAGCTTTCCCGGTTCGGCGCTCGCGTTGCCGTGGGGTGGCCAGTCCGGCGGTGGTGCCTTGGCGGTCGGTTTCGGGGCGATGGAGGGATGTCTGTTCGTCGCTGGTATTGTGGCTGCTGTCGGTTGGGTCGGTCGCCGCTGAAAACATCATTGCGACGAAACGAGCGGGATTCCGATCGCTGGGACTAGGCAAACCCGACAATGGAACATATAGAGAACATGTGGCGCAGAAATCTCTTATCGACCGGCTCGCGATTCTCGCCGATGCGGCGAAATACGATGCCTCCTGCGCGTCGTCGGGCACGGCGAAGAAGAACAGTTTGGGCGGCAAAGGCATCGGCTCGACCGAGGGGATGGGCATCTGCCACGCCTATGCGCCCGACGGCCGCTGCATCTCGCTATTGAAGGTGCTGCTGACCAATCACTGCATCTTCGACTGCCATTACTGCATCAACCGTAAGAGCTCGAATGTCGAGCGCGCGCGCTTCACCCCGCAGGAAATCGCCGACCTCACGCTGAGCTTCTACCGGCGCAATTATATCGAGGGACTGTTCCTGTCCTCGGGCATCGTGAAGAGCTCGAACCACACGATGGAGCAGCTGGTCGAGTGTGCGCGGATCCTGCGCCAGGAATACGATTTCCGCGGCTACATCCATCTGAAGACGATCCCCGAGGCCGATCCCGAGCTGGTCCACCAGGCGGGCCTCCACGCCGATCGCGTCTCGATCAATGTTGAGCTGCCGACCGATAGCGGGCTTACCCGGCTCGCGCCCGACAAGGATGCGCGCCAGATCGAGGGCGCGATGGGCGGGATGAAGATGGCGATCCGCCAGGCCAAGGACGAGACGAAGCGTTTCCGCCATGCGCCGCGTTTCGCCCCGGCGGGCCAGTCGACCCAGATGATCGTCGGCGCGGATGCCGCGAGTGATGCCGATATCGTGGGCAAGGCGAGCCGCCTCTACGACACTTTCCGCCTGCGTCGGGTCTATTACAGCGCCTTCTCGCCGATCCCCGATGCGAGCGCGGTGCTGCCGTTGAAACGTCCGCCGCTGATACGCGAGCACCGGCTCTACCAGTCCGACTGGCTGATGCGGTTCTACGGCTACGCGCCCGGCGAGGTGATGCAGGCGACCGAGGCGGACGGGAACCTGCCGCTCGATATCGATCCCAAGCTCGCCTGGGCGCTGAAATTCCGCGAGCGGTTCCCGGTCGACGTCAATCGTGCGACCCGCGAGGAGCTGCTCCGTGTGCCTGGTCTCGGGGTGAAGGCTGTGGGCCAGATTATCGCCTCGCGCCGCCATCGCACGCTGCGATTGGATGACGTCGCACGGCTGACCGTGTCGATCACCAAGGTCCGCCCCTTCATCTGCGCGCTCGACTGGCGCCCCGTCATGCTGACCGACCGCGCCGATTTGCGCGCGCTGCTGGCGCCGAAGCGGGAGCAGTTGGAGCTGTTCGCGGCATGACCGCGATGCAGCACGTCAAGCTGGGCGCCTATTACGTGGTGCATCTGATCGAGCCCGACGATTTCGATTTCTGGCGTGAACGCGCGCGGGCGCTGGTCCGGTGCGATGTGCCACCCGACCGGATCGCCTGGGTCGAACCGGGTGGCAGCGGGGATCTCTTTGCCCATGGTGAGCGCCGGATGCCGATCCCGGACGACGACGCGCCGCCGGTGCGCGCGAGCAAGCGCTTCGTGAAGCTGGCGAAGAACGCGATCCTCCATTCCGATCCCGAACGCTTCGCGCTGCTCTATCGCCTGCTGTGGCGGTTGCAGGCCAATCCCCGCGCGATGGAGGACAAGGCCGATCCGGACGTGCGGCGGATCGAGGAGCTCGACAAGAACGTCCGCCGCGACAGCCACAAGATGCACGCCTTCGTGCGTTTCCGCCTCGTCGAAAACGAGGAGGATGACGAAGAGCACTACGTCGCGTGGTTCGAGCCCGAGCATCATATCCTGCGCGCCAATGCGGGCTTCTTCGTGCGTCGCTTGGCCAACATGAAATGGTCGATCCTGACCCCGCAGGGCTCACTGCACTGGGATGGCGAGGCGCTGGCCGAGGGTCCGCCCGCGCAGCGCGGCGATGCGCCCAGCGGCGATCCGACCGAGGATCTGTGGCGCAAGTACTATGCCTCGATCTTCAACCCCGCGCGGCTCAAAGTGGGCGCGATGCTCAAGGAGATGCCGCGCAAATACTGGAAGAACATGCCCGAGGCCGCGCTCATTCCCGAACTGGTCGCGGGTGCGCAGAACCGCGAATCGCAGATGGTCGCAGCGGGCGCGCTCGAGTTCGAGCAACGCCCCGATACGCTCGCGGCGATCGACACCGCCATCCATGCCTGTCGCAAATGCCCGATCGGCGCGCTCGAGAACGAGGCGGTGATGGGCGAGGGGTCGCGGGACGCGTCTCTGATGATCGTCGGCGAACAACCGGGCGACCAGGAAGACCGGGCGGGCCGTCCCTTCGTGGGGCCGGCGGGGCAATTGCTCGACGTCCATCTCGAACAGGCCGGGATCGATCGTCGCCGCGCCTATGTCACCAACACGGTCAAGCACTTCAAATATGTCCAGCGCGGCAAGCGGCGCCTGCACCAGAACCCGGGGGCGAAGGAGATCGACACCTGTCGCTGGTGGATCGAGGCCGAGCGCGCGATCGTGAAGCCCAAGCTGGTACTCGCCATGGGCGCGAGCGCGGCGCGGGGCATGCTCGGCAAGACGGTGAGCATTTCGCGGGCGCGCGGCGAACCGATCCTGCTCGAGGACGGGAGCGAGCTGTGGATCACCGCGCATCCGTCCTACCTGCTCCGCCTCGAGGGCACAGCGCGCGAGGAACAGGCGCGGTTGTTCGATGCCGATCTCGTCGCGGTCGCCGAACGCCTGGCGGAACTGGAGGCGTGACATGCCCGAGGCTCCGCTCACGCCCGACAAGCGCCGGATCGAGCTCGATCCGGACCTGATCGCCGCGCCGCCGCGCGCACCCTTCGTCGAACTCGGCCTCGTCTCCTGCTTCAGCTTCCTGCGCGGGGCTTCCGACGCGGTCGACCTCGTGATGAAGGCCCGCTCGCTCGGCTACGATGCGATCGGGATCGCCGACGCGAACAGCATGGCCGGCGTGGTGCGCGTCCATACCGAGGCGCACACGCTCAAGCTGCGGCCATGTATCGGCTGCCGGATCGAGACGGTCGAGGGCCTCGCCTTCCTCGCCTATCCGAAGGATCGCGCCGCCTATGGTCGCCTGTGCCGCCTGATCAGCGCCGGCCGGATGGCGACGCTCGACGGCGAATGGCAGGAGAAGGGCGCGTGCGACATCTCGCTCGCCATGCTGGCGAAACATGCTGAGGACGTGCAGCTGATCCTGGTGCCGCCGGATGATCTCGAAGCGAAGTTCACCATCGCGGTGCCGAACAATGTGGTGCCGTTTCCGGGTATGGATTCGCTCGCAGTGTCTTCGCGCGACATCGCCCTGTCCTTCGGTGAGATCCTTCCCCACCTCGCAGGCCAGCTTCCCACGCTGAAGCACGTCGCCGCCAGTCATCTCTACACTGGCGACGACATCGCGCGGATCGACCGCCTCGATGCGCTGGCGAAGGCGAACAACCTTGCGCTCCTCGCCACCAATGACGTCCATTACCATGCGCCCGAACGCCGCCCGCTGCAGGACGTGATGACCGCGATCCGGCACAGGACTACCGTCGCCGCCGCCGGGCACCTGCTCCATGCCAATGCCGAACGCCACCTCAAGTCCCCACAGGAGATGGTCGCGCTGTTCGCGCGCTGGCCGCATGCGATCGCGGCGGCGCGCGCGGTCGCCGATGCCTGCGATTTCAGCCTGTCCGAACTGCGCTACGAATATCCGGAGGAGATCTATCCCGACGGGATGGGACCGCAGGAATTCCTCGAGGTCGAGACCTGGTGGGGCGCGGTCGAGCGCTATCCGCGCGGTGTCCCAGAAACGGTCTTCGCCACGCTTGAGAAAGAGCTTGCGTTGATCGCGAAGATGGATCTCGCGCGCTATTTCCTCACGATCAAGGATATCGTCGATTTCGCGCGTTACGGGGTCGAACCGCCGATCTTGTGCCAGGGGCGCGGCAGCGCGGCCAATTCGGCGGTCTGCTATTGCCTCGGCATCACCAATGTCGATCCGTCGAAGCACCAGCTGCTGTTCGACCGCTTCATCTCGGAGGACCGCAAGGAGCCGCCCGATATCGACGTCGATTTCGAGCACGAACGGCGCGAGGAGGTGATTCAGCACATCTATCAAAAATACGGACGCCACCGCGCCGGACTGTGCGCCACCGTGATCCATTACCGTCCCCGCATGGCAATCCGCGAGGTCGGCAAGGCGATGGGGCTGACCGAAGATGTCACCGCCAAGCTCGCGGGCACCGTGTGGGGCGGGTGGGGAACCGAGATCGGCGAGGCCCATGTCGGGGAAACGGGGATGGACATCACCGATCCGCATTTGCGCCGTGTGCTCGCGCTGACGCGGCAGATGATCGGGATGCCGCGCCATCTCAGCCAGCATGTCGGCGGCTTCATCCTCACCGAGGGCGCGCTCACGGAGACCGTGCCGATCGGCAATGGCGCGATGCCCGAGCGCAGCTTCATCGAGTGGGACAAGGACGATATCGAGGCGCTGGGCATCCTCAAGGTCGACGTGCTGGCGCTGGGCATGCTGACCTGCATCAGGAAATGCCTCGACCTGCTCGAAGATCATCACGAACGCCGGTTGAGCCTCGCCAGCGTCCCGCGCGAGGATCCCGAGACCTACGCCATGCTGCGCAAGGGCGATTCGCTGGGCGTGTTCCAGGTCGAGAGCCGTGCGCAGATGAACATGCTGCCCCGGCTGCGCCCGCGCGAATTCTACGATCTCGTGATCCAGGTCGCGATTGTGCGTCCGGGTCCGATCCAGGGCGACATGGTGCATCCCTACCTCAAGCGCCGCCGCGGCGCGGAGCAGGTGGTGATCCCCGCACCGGACGCCGCCCATGGCCCGCCCGATGAACTCTCCAGCATCCTCGAGCGCACGCTGGGGGTGCCGATCTTCCAGGAACAGGCGATGAAGATCGCGCTCGATGCCGCGAAGTTTTCCTCGAAGGAGGCCAACCGGCTGCGCAAGGCGATGGCGACCTTCCGCAGTCGCGGCATGGTCGACGAGTTGCAGGACATGATGGTCGAGCGGATGGTCGATCGCGGCTACGATCGCGACTTCGCGCAGCGCTGTTTCAACCAGATCCGCGGCTTCGGCGAATACGGTTTCCCCGAAAGCCACGCGGCGAGCTTCGCGCATCTCGTCTACGTATCGAGCTGGCTCAAATGCCATTTCCCCGCGGCATTCGGCTGCGCGTTGCTCAATTCGCAGCCGATGGGCTTCTACGCGCCTGCGCAGATCGTTCGCGATGCGGTGGAGCACGGGGTCGAAGTGCTGCCGGCGGACGTGAACCTGTCGGCCTGGGATTGTACGCTCGAGACCGTCGGTGAGGCGCAGGAAGCGCAAGAAGGGCGGCTCGACCGGCATATCGCGCTGCGGCTCGGGCTGCGACAGGTCGATGGCCTGCCCGAACACGTCGCCGCGCGGCTCGTGGCCGAGCGCGAGGCGAACGGGCCCTATGCCGATGTCGCAGCGCTGCAGGAGAGGGCCCGCATCGGCCCGGCGCATATCGAGCGGCTCGCCAGCGCCGATGCGTTCGGTTCGCTCGGGATTTCGCGTCGCGCGGCGCTGTGGGAGGCGCGCAGCCTCGTCGGCGGGGTCGACCTGCCGCTGTTCCGTGCGGCCGAAGCGCGCGAGGAAGGGCGCGAGCGAGAGCCGACGCAATTGCCGCAGATGCCGCTCAGCGAGGAAGTGGTGGCCGATTACCAGACCACGCGATTGAGCCTGAAGGCGCATCCGATGGCCTTCCTGCGCGCCGATCTCGCCGAGCGTGGCTTCGTACGCGCCTGCGACCTGAGGGAACGCAAGTTCCGCTCGATGGTCAATGTCGCGGGCGTGGTGCTGATCCGCCAGCGCCCCGGCTCGGCCAAGGGGGTGTGCTTCATCACGCTCGAGGACGAGACCGGCGTCATCAACCTCGTCGTCTGGCCCGACCTCAAGGAGCGCCAGCGCAAGGTGGTGATGGGTGCACGGCTGATGGAGGTCCGCGGCAGGGTGGAGTATGACGACGAGGTGATCCATGTCATCGCCAGCCACATGACCGACGCGACCGACCAGCTCCATCGCCTGTCCGACGACATGCTGACCCCACAGCTCGCGCGCGCCGACCACGTGAACCATCCGCTGCCCGCAAAACTCCACCAGCGCGAAGACGGCGAGGACTCGCCTCCGGGCAATCGCGAATGCGGGTGGCACGATCCGTCCTCGCGCGGGCATCCGCGCGATGTGCGCATCATTCCCAAGTCGCGCGATTTCCATTGAGGAAACCTGCGCACTGGCCACCGACAGGACGGTTCTCGCCTTACGACAGGTGGGCGCTGGCGCTGCTGCTGATCGGGGCGGTCGTCGTCGGTGCGCGCAGCTGGCTCGCCGCGCATCCCCAACACGATCCCTGGGCGCCGCTAGACCTCAACGATCCCGTAGGCTGGGCGACCGATCGCAAGCTCGTGGCGCTGCGCGACCGCCCACAGGAATGCCGTGCGGTGCTGGAACGCAGCGGGATCGACTTCACCGCCTTCGAACCGGCGGGCGAGGGGGCGTGTCGCCGCGAGGACAGGACGGTCCTCGCTCCTGAGCCCAATCGCGGCCTCAGCCTGCGTCCCGGTGCGCCACAGGCGACCTGCGCGGTCGCCGCGGGACTGGTGCTGTGGATGGACAAGGTCGTCCAGCCCGCGGCGCAGGAGCACCTCGGGAGCCGGATCGTCGCGCTCGATCACCTGGGGACCAACAATTGTCGGCGAATCGGTGGTGGCGACAGCGGCCGCTGGAGCGAGCACGCGACCGGCAATGCGATCGATATCGCGGCCTTCCGGACGGAGGATGGACGGACGATCAGCGTGCTGCGCGACTGGGAAAACGATCCGGACGATTCGGCTGCCGCCACCTTCCTGCGTACAGCGCGCGACGGGGCCTGCGACATTTTCGGCACGACGCTGTCGCCCGATTACAATCCGGCGCATGCCGACCATTTCCACCTCGACCAGGCCGGAGGCCGGGTGGGCTGGAGCGTGTGTCGCTAGTGCCATCGATGTGGGGGAGAAAATGCCACCGCATGGTGACCCCTACGGGAATCGAACCCGTGTTTCAGCCGTGAAAGGGCCGCGTCCTAACCGCTAGACGAAGGGGCCATGCATGCGGTGGAGGCGGCCCATTACGGTTCGTTGGAGCGGCGGTCAACCCTTCAATCGGCCCAAATCGCATCTTCGACGATTAACTCGGCTTCGCGGCGGCCCGACCAGTCGTCGACCTTGGGTCGACCGGCCAGCCAGAACCGCCGCGAACCACGATTGTTGAGCAGCGCCTGGCCCATTTCGCCCTCCGCCGCGCGGAAGGCGATCGCCTTGAAACGGGCACCGTCCTCGCCGCGCACGATCATACGGACGTGGTCCTTGCCGACGACGTCGCACTTGATCGCGTGCACCGGACCGACAGCGATGCGCGGTCCCGGCCAGCCCATGCCGTAGGGCCCCGCCTCTTCCATCGAATCGACCAATTCGGGGGTGAGCCCGCCCGGTGCGACCGCGAGGTCGAGCTTCATCTCGCGATTGCCCTGTGCCTCGCCGACGTCGCGCGCGAGTCGATCATCAAGGAAGTCGGCGAGGGCATCGATCTTGTCGGCATCGACCGTGAGACCCGCCGCCATTGCGTGTCCGCCGCCTGCGATCAGCAGTCCGGCTTCGCGCGCGGCGATGATCGCCGCTCCCAAATCGACGCCCGCGATCGATCGTCCCGAACCCTTCCCGGGTTCGCCGTCGGCGCCGTGCGCGATCACGATCGCGGGCCGACCGGTCTTTTCCTTGATCCGGCCGGCGACGATCCCGATCACGCCCGGATGCCAGCCGGCGCCGTGGAGGAGCTGGACCGCGCGATTGCCCTGTCCGGCGAGCTGCGCCTCGGCCTCTTCCTGCACCTCGCTCTCGATCTGGCGGCGATCCTCGTTGAGTTCGGAAAGGCGTTTGGCGATCTCGGCGGCCTCGTCGGGATCCTCGGTCGTCAGCAGCCGCACGCCAAGCGTCGATTCGCCGACCCGGCCGCCGGCATTGATTCGCGGACCGAGCGCGAAGCCGAGGTCGCTGCACACGGGAGCGCGCTGCAGGCGGCTCGCATCGAGCAGCGCCGACATGCCGGTATTGGCGCGGTGGCGCATGACCTTGAGCCCCTGCGCGACGAACGCCCGGTTGAGCCCGCGCAGTGCGGCGACGTCGGCTACCGTGCCCAGCGCAACCAGATCGAGCAGCGAGAGCAGGTCGGGCTCCTTGCGATCCTCGAAATAGCCGCGCCCGCGCAGCGTGCGCACGGTGGCGATCGCCAGCAGGAAGGCGACGCCGACCGCCGCGAGATGGCCGTGTGCGGCCGCTTCCTCGATCTCGTCGAGGCGGTTGGGGTTCACCAGCGCCAATGTCTTCGGCAGATCGGGCGCGCATTTGTGATGGTCGACCACCATGACGTCGACGCCGGCGTCGTGCGCCGCACCGAGCGCCTCGTGCGCCATCGCACCGCAATCGACGGTCACGATCAGGCTCGAACCGCCCTCGGCGATCTTGAGCAGCGCATCGCCCGAAGGGCCGTAGCCCTCGAGCAGGCGATCGGGAATGTAGTGACCGGCATCGTGCCCCAGCATGCGGATCAGCCGGATCAGCAGTGCCGCGCTGGTCGCGCCGTCGACGTCGTAATCGCCGTAGATCGTCACCGCCTCGCGCGCGATGACCGCTTGGGCGAGCCGTTCGGCGGCGGCATCCATGTCCTTGAAGATCGACGGGTCGGGCAGGAACGACCGCAGGCTCGGGTTCCGTTCGCGATCGAGGTGTTCGGGAGTGACCCCGCGCGCCAGCAGCAGCTGCGCGACGAGGTCGGTGCCGCTGGCGATGTCCTGCATCGCGCCCCCGCGCCAGGTCCAGCGCTGGCCGGTGAGCGAAGTTCCGAGATCGGTGATCGAGCGCGCCGCGAGTGTCATGGTTCGAGGCTATCCCGCCCAGGGTGCGGGCGAAAGACCCTTGGCCCCGCTGTCCCCTGTGCGATAGGACCGGCAGCATGCTCGCGATCATATGGCACAGCCGCACCGGAACCGCCGAGGCGCTCGCCCGCGCCGCCAAGGATGGAGCGGGCGACGGCGCGGTGCTGCTGTGCGCAGAGGACGTTTCGCCCGATGACCTGCTCGAAGCGCAGGGCTATCTCTTCGCCTGTCCGGAAAATCTCGCGACGATGAGCGGCATGATGAAGGAAATGTTCGACCGCTGCTATTACCCGGTGCTCGGGAAGATCGAGGGGCGTCCCTACGCCACGCTCATCGCGGCAGGGTCCGACGGCAGCGGCGCGCAGGCACAGATCGACCGGATCGCGAAGGGCTGGCGGCTCAAGCGTGCCGCCTCGCCGGTGATCGTCAACATGGATGCGCAGACCCCCGAGGAGATCCTCGCGCAGAAGACCGTTCCGCCCGATCGACTGGCCGAAGCGAACGAGTTGGGCGAAGCGCTCGCGGAGGGACTCGAACTCGGTATTTTCTGAGTTTCACATCCATTTCGGACCGGTCAGCGATCTAGGACTCGACGCGCGGGCGCCACGACGCCAGAAACCTGTTCTGATCGCGGAAGACGGCTTGCAAGGGGGAAAGTGCGTACCGGCATGGCATGGGAAGTGCTGTATCCCTCCGGCTCGGTGCCGAGGCTCGAACGCCTGCAAGCCGCATTCAATGCGGTCGGCGACGATGAGAGCCGAATGCCCGCACTTTCCTGCCAACGGCTCGTCAATCCGGCATCGGGATACCCCACGATCGAATGCATGGTCGGCGGACTGGGGTTCGATATCGCCGCAATCGGCGTCTGGAATCGCGAAGAACACGCCGCGATCGAACACTGCTTCGACGTCGAACCGGACACCATCTTCAACCGCGCCGGGCTCACAATCGTCCCCGGCCCCGATATCGCGAACATGGCGCATGCGATGCCGGTGGTCCGGGCAGGGGCGATGCTGGTCCGCCGGATCGTCGATTTCAAGTCGCCGCTCGCGATCGTGTGGCGCCCGATCGGCAGCGCGATGGAACCGGGCTACTTCAGGCGCGTGGTCGACGCCTGGCTGGCGGGCGGGCCGTTTCCCGCACTGGGGATGGTCGGATTGCGTTCCGCGCCCGATGGCGGCTTGCACAGTCACGGCCTGGCGCTCTTCACAGGGCAGGAATTGCGCCTCGATCCCGCGATCGCCGAGGCGGGATCAGAAGGCTGGGCGCTCGCGGCCCGGTTGATCGACCGACTCGTCGAAAGCGATGCGGTCCAATCACCGCTGGAACTATCCGGAGAAGGCGGACGCACGATTCGGCTCGCGCCCTCCGCCAATGGCCGGTTCGTCGTCGTCGAATGGAGTGAATGATCGATCGGCCAGCGGTGCAAAGGATCGGGAAATACGCCCATGCCTGCCGTTCTCGCGGATCAATCGACGCGGCTCGCCCGCCTACGATCCGGCGATGCAGAAACATCACCTCCTCCCGCTGGCGCTCGTGACGCGAGGGACTTTCGATCGATTCTTCGCGGCGGTCGATCCCGGCCGCCTGCTGTTCGAGGATTATCGCGCCAACGGCTTGCTCCTGCCCTGTCGCGAACCGCAGGTCCTGAAACTCGGCCTGCCGCTCAATCGCGGCCCGCATCCGCGCTATTCGGAGGTCGTCTGGCAGCGTGTCGGGCAGATCGAGCGGGACTGGGCCAGAGCGACGGACGAGTCTTCGCGCAGCAAGGCCGAGCATTCCCGCATGCGACTGCTCCTGCTCCAGCGCGGCCTGCGGCGCCAGTTGGTTGCTCCCGGGCGGCGGATGCGGCTCAATATGCGCGACCCGCTGGGCGAGGGCCGCGATCTCACCGAGCTCGACCGGATGGCCGCGCTGCTGTGGGCGGCGACCCGGCACTAATCCTCAGTCGACGAAGGGGGCGGTCGCGGCCTGCAGGCGCTGATGGGCGGCGCGGTACTCTGCTTCGAGCCGGTCGACGCGTTCGGCCACGGTATCGACCGCCTTGACCGCGCCGACTCCCTGACCCGAGCCCCAGATATCCTTCCATGCCTTGGCCTTCGAATTCCCGCCCGAGCCGAAATTCATCTTGCTCGGATCGCTTTGGGGAAGATCGTTCGGATCGAGCCCGGCCTGCTCGATCGAGCCCTTGAGGTAATTGCCGTGCACCCCGGTGAAGAGGTTGGTGTAAACGATGTCGTCAGCGCCACTCTTCACGATCTCGTCCTTGTAGCCTTGCTCGGCATTGGCTTCGACCGTCGCGATCCAGGGCGAGCCGATATAGGCAAAATCGGCACCCAGCGCCTGTGCGCCGAGCACCGCCGCGCCATTGGCGATCGAACCCGACAGCGCCACCGGCCCATCGAACCATTCGCGGATTTCCTGCATCAAGGCGAAGGGCGATTGCGTGCCGGCATGGCCCCCGGCGCCCGCGGCGACCGGGATCAGCCCGTCGGCGCCCTTTTCGATCGCCTTGTTGGCGAAGCGGTTGTTGATCACGTCGTGCATCGTGATCCCGCCCCAATTGTGCACCGCCTGGTTCAATTCCTCGCGCGCGCCCAATGAAGTAATGATCATCGGAACCTGCCATTTCTCGCAGACCTGCATATCCTCCTCTAGCCGGCCGTTCGTGCGGTGGACGATCTGGTTGACCGCGAACGGAGCGGCGGGGCGATCCGGGTTGTCACGATTATGCGCCGCGAGTTCCTCGGTGATCTGGTGCATCCATTCGTCGAGCATGCCCGAGGGGCGCGCGTTGAGCGCGGGGAAGCTGCCTACGATCCCCGCCTTGCATTGCGCGATCACCAGCTCGGGCCCCGAAACGATGAACATCGGCGATCCGATGATCGGCAGGCGCAAGCGGTCGAACGGGGCGGGGATGGGCATGGGTCGGGGTCTCCGGAATTAATCGGTCGGTTAACGCGTCGCATAGGCGAGACGCGGCTCCGGTGTCGAGCGCCTTTGCGCGGGAAAGGGCGGTGTACCCCTAGCTAAAGCGGCGAGCCTGTCCTAAGCGCGCGGGCGGTAGCTTTGGAGGACCTGACATGCGTGCCGAAGGGCAGGCCCATATCGACCGGATCGACGCCGCGCTGGCGCTGGTGCGCAAATCGCTCGACTGGGAGAAGGCGCTGCGCCGTCTCGACGAGCTCGACGCGCGCGTGCAGGACCCGACCCTGTGGGACGATCCCAAGGCGGCGCAGGCGATCACGCAGGAGCAAAAGCGGCTAGAAACCGCGGTCAATACCGTGCGCGAGATCGAGAGCGAGAAAAACGACGCGATCGAATTCGTCGAAATGGGTGAGGCCGAGGGCGACGACGATGTCGCCAGCGAAGGTCTCGCCACGCTCGAGAGGCTCGCCGACCGCGCCGATGCCGACAAGGTCCAGGCGCTGCTTTCGGGCGAGGCCGACGGCAACGACACCTATCTCGAGATCCACGCCGGCGCGGGCGGTACCGAAAGCCAGGACTGGGCCGAGATGCTGCTGCGGATGTATGCGCGCTGGGCCGAACGCCGCGGGTTCAAGGTCGAGACGGTCGAATACCAGGCCGGCGACCAGGCCGGGATCAAGAGCGCGACGCTGCTGCTCAAGGGCGAGAATGCCTATGGCTACGCCAAGACCGAGAGTGGCGTGCACCGCCTCGTCCGCATCAGCCCCTATGACAGCTCGGCGCGGCGGCACACCTCGTTCAGCTCGGTCTGGGTCTACCCGGTGATCGACGACGATTTCGAAGTCGAGATCAACGAGAGCGACCTCAAGATCGACACCTACCGCGCGAGCGGTGCCGGCGGGCAGCACGTCAACACGACCGATTCCGCGGTCCGGATCACCCACCAGCCGACCGGAATCGTCGTCGCCAGCCAGAACGACCGTTCGCAGCACAAGAACCGCGCGACCGCAATGAACATGCTCAAGGCGCGCCTGTTCGAACGCGAAATGGCCGAACGCGAGGCCGCCGCCGGGACCGAGTACGAGAGCAAGACCGATATCGGGTGGGGCCACCAGATCCGCTCCTACGTCCTTCAGCCCTACCAGATGGTCAAGGACCTGCGCACCGGCGTTACCTCGACTTCGCCGGACGACGTGCTCGACGGCGCGCTCGACCAGTTCATCTCGGCGGCACTGGCGCAGAAGGTGACCGGCGAACAGGTCGATGTGGAGGACGTCGAGTAGGGCTGCATTGCGCCCGGTCGGGTTTGCAAGCTAGACGCACGCTATGAGCCCCCCAAGACATCTCGCCGTTTGGTTGCTCGCCGGCCTCGCGCTGGCGGGTTGCGAACGTGTCGAGGAAGACCTCGACCGGCCCGCGAGTTCACGCGAGTTTCCGCGGGCGCACCGTCCGGTTGCGGATGTCACGGGCAATTCGGCCGGCACCGAAATTCGCCGCGACGAGCTGGGCGAGGCGCAATTGGTGATGGACCTCGCCGATATCGGCGACGGAACGACGGTGGCCGATATCGGCGCGGGCGAGGGCTATTACACCGTGCGCCTGGCCGAACGTGTCGGCGGCCGCGGCCGGGTGCTGGCGCAGGACATCGATCGCGACGTTCTCCGCCGGCTCGGCACGCGGGTAGAGCGCGAACGGCTCGACAATGTCTCGCTCACCCTGGGCCGCGGAGACGATCCGCGCCTGCCCAAGGACAGTTTCGACCGGATCTTCATGGTCCACATGTATCATGAGATCCGCGAGCCCTATGCGTTCTTGTGGCGACTTCGCCCGGCGCTCCGGGAAGGCGGGCAGGTGATCGTGGTCGATCGCGACCGTCCGCCCCAAAACCACGGCATGCCGCCCGCATTGTTGTTTTGCGAAATGCGCAGCGTCGGCTATCGGCTTGTCGAGTTCATAAGAAAGCCCGAGATCAGGGGCTACTACGCACAATTCGAGCTCGAGGGGGATCGGCCTGCGCCATCCGGGATCGAGCCGTGCACGCCGCCCAAGACGAAGCTTGGAAGCGTGACGATAGAGGATAACTGATACATGGCATTCAAGGGTCTCCAACCCATCAATTACGGCGGGCGCGAAGTCTGGCCGCTGATCGAAGGCGGCAAGGGCGTCTCCGCTACCAATCACATGAGCTCGGGCGCCTGGGCCGCCGCGGGCGGAATCGGGACGGTGAGCGCCGTCAATGCCGACAGCTATGACGAGGACGGCAATCCGATTCCGCAGGTGTACCCACAGGCCACCCGCAAGGAACGGTTCGAGCAACTGATCCGCTACGCGATCGACGGCGCGACCGAACAGGTGAAGCGCGCGCACGAGATCGCCGACGGTCGCGGCGCGATCAATATCAACGTGCTTTGGGAAATGGGCGGCGCGCAGCGCGTGCTCGAAGGCGTGCTCGAAAACTGCAAGGGCATGATCACCGGGGTCACCTGCGGCGCGGGCATGCCCTACAAGCTCGCCGAGATCGCCCAGCGGTTCAACGTCCACTACCTCCCGATCATCAGCTCGGCGCGCGCTTTCCGCGCGCTGTGGAAGCGCAGCTATTCCAAGGTCCCCGACCTGATGGCGGCTGTGGTCTACGAGGATCCGTGGCTGGCCGGCGGGCATAACGGCCTGTCGAACGCGGAGGACCCGACCAAGCCCGAAGATCCCTATCCGCGGGTCAAGGCGCTGCGCGAGACGATGCGCGCCGAAGGCGTTTCCGAGGACACGGCGATCGTGATGGCGGGCGGCGTGTGGTTCCTGCGCGAATGGGAAGAGTGGATCGACAATCCCGAGCTCGGCAAGATCGCCTTCCAGTTCGGCACGCGGCCGCTACTGACCAAGGAAAGCCCGATCCCGAACGTGTGGAAGGACATGCTGCGCACGGTCGAGCCGGGCGACGTGCTGCTCCACAAGTTCTCGCCCACCGGCTTCTATTCCTCCGCGGTCAAGACGCCGTTCCTCTACGACCTGATGCATCGCTCGGAGCGCCAGATCCCGATCTTCAAGCGCGACGAGGAAGAGGGGACGATCCCGCTCGCCGATCACGGCAAGGCGAAATATTTCTTCGTCCATCCCGGCGACCAGCGCAAGGCGCAGGCGTGGATGCACGAGGGCTTCACCGAGGCGCTCAAGACGCCCGACAACACCGTCGTGTTCGTGACCCCCGAAAGCGCCGAACAGATCCGCGCCGACCAGCAGGGTTGCATGGGCTGCCTCTCGCACTGCCAGTTCTCGAGCTGGAAGGATCATGACGACCACACCACCGGCCGCCTCGCCGATCCGCGCAGCTTCTGTATCCAGAAGACCTTGCAGGATATCGCGCATGGCGGCGATCCGGACGAGAACCTCGCCTTCGCCGGCCACGCGGCCTACCGTTTCAAGCAGGACCCGTTCTATTCGAACAATTTCACCCCGACGGTGAAGGAACTGGTCGAGCGTATCCTCACCGGGGACTGACGTGGAAATCGGCGTCGCGGACCTTGTCGACGACGACGTCCGCGCCCTGATTTCGGACCACCAGCGGCAGATGTCCGAAAGTTCCCCGGCGGGAACGTCCTTTGCGCTCGACCTCGCCGGGCTTGACCGCCCCGAAGTGACCGTCTTTGCCGCGCGGGACGGGGGTGAGCTCTTGGCCGTCGGTGCCTTGATGGCGCTCGATGCCGGGACCGGTGAGGTCAAGTCGATGCGGACGACCAAATCGGCGATGGGGCGCGGGATCGGGCAGGCGATGCTCGACCATATCGAGGGTGTCGCCCGCGAACGCGGATATCATGCGCTGTTCCTGGAGACCGGAACCGGCGAAACATTCGCGCCCGCCAACAGGCTCTATGCCCGCAATGGCTTCGAACGACGCGGACCGTTCGGTGCCTATCGCGCGAGCCATTTCAATATTTTCTACGAGAAGAGGCTCTAGCGCCAGAGCTGCAAATCGCGGATCGCGGCGGCCATGTCCTCGTCGCTCTCGGGCCGTGCGATCACCCGTTCGACGAGCTGCCAGTTCCTGCGAAGGCGCGATTTCTGCCAGATATCGGTCAGCCCGAACGCGCCCGTCCATTCGCGCGCGCCCATCTTCATCTCGAATTGGACGGGGGTCACGAACACCGCCGTTTTGCCGAGTTTGCGCGCGTAAATCTCGCCGAAACGATAGGCTTCAAGCTTGAACCGTCCGGACGAGGCGTCGAGCCAACTCGGGCGATCGAGGATCGCGCCGCGGCTACCGCCGAGGTGAAAGATGAAGTCGCGCGACATCATGCCGCGCATCGCCTTGCGGTCGCGCACCATCCAGGCGCGCATCAGCTGGTGCTCGAGCGTTTCGATCTTGGCGGCGAACTGGTCCATGGGCTCAGCCACCTAGCGGATGGGGCGCGCGGTGCAAGCGTGGAGCGCCGGATCAGTCGAGCTTGAAGGCGTGTTCGCCATGGGAGGCACTGTCGAGCCCGTGGCGCTCGCTCTCTTCGCCGACGCGCATCGGCAGGAACAGCGAGACGGCCAGCGCGATCAATGCGGTCGCCACCGCCGAATAGCCGCCGACGACCGCAATGCCGGCCAGTTGCGCGATGAACTGGTCGCCGAAGGTGACACCTTCGGTGGTGCCGCCGAACGCGGCGAGGCCGAACACGGCGAACAACAGCGTGCCGAGCATCCCGCCGACGCCATGGACCGCGAAGACGTCGAGCGAATCGTCGATGTGGAAACGGTGCTTGATGAGGCGGATGGCGAAGTAGCAGACCGGGGCGGCGAGCAAGCCGAAGATGATCGCCGCGCCCGGCGCGACCGCGCCTGCGGCGGGCGTGATCGTCGCGAGCCCGGCAATCGCACCGGTGGCGAAGCCGATCCCGGTCGATTTGCCGAACGATACCTTCTCGATCGCGATCCACATCAGCGCGGCGGTTGCTGCGGCGGCGTGGGTGTTGATGATCGCGGTCGAGGCATCGTCGGTCGCGGTGAGGGCGGAGCCGCCGTTGAAGCCGAACCAGCCGACCCACAGCAATGCCGCGCCGATCATGACCAGCGTCGGGCTGTGCGGCAGCATCGGCTTGGCCGGGAAACCGTTGCGGCGCCCGAGCAGCAGCGCGACGACCAGCGCCGAAATCCCCGCGGTCGTATGGACGACCAGACCGCCTGCAAAATCGTAGACGCCGAGGTCGGACAACCAGCCTCCGCCCCAGATCCAGTGCGCGACCGGGGCATAGACGATCAGGCTCCAAAGGGCGCAGAACGCAACCACCCAGCCGAAGCGGGCGCGTTCCACCCAGGCCCCGGCCATCAGCGCGGGGGTGATCGCGAAGAAGGTCATCTGGAACAGGGCGAACGAGCTCTCGGGGATCGTCGTGTCGGCGCGCCAGGCATCGAGGCGGATCATCATCCAGCGACTGCCGTCGCCGATCCAGCCGCTGCCGACCTCGCCGAAGGCCAACGTGTATCCGACCACGACCCACAGCAGCGAGCAGATCGCGACGATCGCGCCGACCTGCAGGTAGACCGACATCGCGTTCTTCACGCGCACGAGTCCGCCATAGAACAGCGCGAGACCGGGGATCGCCATCATCAGCACGAGCGCGGATGCGGTCAGGATCCAGGCGGTATCACCGCTATCGGCCACATCGACGGTGATCGCGGTAACGGGTTGCGCGATTGCCACCTGCGGCAGGAGAGCGGCCCCCATTGCCAGTGCAGCCGTCAGGTAACGCATATTTCCCCCGTCGATCCGAAATGTTTCGACTAGCTAACGCGCAATGCTGCACTGCGGCAAGGGCAAAGCCGCGCAATAATCTTGCTTATACCCAACCTTCGAGCACCTGGTCGGGCGGACGATGTCCGTCGGCCCAAATTCGGATATTGGCGATAACCTTCTCGCCCGAGGCCTCGCGGCCCTCGACGGTGGCACTGGCAAGATGGGGCAGGGTGAGGACGTTGGGGACCTTGAGCAGCCGGGGGTCGATCTTCGGCTCCTCGGGATAGACGTCGAGCCCGGCGCCGCCGAGGCGTCCATCTTCGAGCGCTTCGATCAGTGCATCCTGGTCGACAAGGTCGCCGCGTGCGGTGTTGATCAGGCAGGAGCCCGGTTTCATCAATCCGATCCGCCGTGCATCGATCAAGTGATGCGTTTCCTCCCCGCCTGGCGCGTGGAGCGAGAGGATGTCGGCGCAGCGCATCAGGTCGTCGAGATTGTCGACATAGGTCGCACCGAGCATGTTCTCGAGCGCTTCGGGGAGGCGCTTGCGGTTGTGATAGGCGATTTCGAGCCCGAAGGCGCGTGCGCGGTGCGCGACCGCCTGTCCGATCCTTCCCATCCCGACGATCGCAAGGCATTTGCCGCGCAGGCCGAAACCCAGCATCGAGCACGGTGCCCAGCCGGTCCATTCCCCACTCCGCACGAGTTCGACGCCTTCGCGCATGCGGCGCGGCACGCCGATAATCAGCCCCATCGTAAGGTCGGCCGTGTCGTCGGTGAAAACGCCGGGCGTGTTGGTCACCATGATCCCGCGTTTCCGCGCCGCGGCGAGGTCGATATGTTCGACCCCGGCACCGAAATTGGCAATCAGCCGCAAATCCTCGCCCGCGCTCTCGATAAGGTCGGCGTCGATCCGGTCGGTCACGGTCGGGACCAGCACGTCGCATTCGCGCATCGCCGCCCCCAGGGCGTCGCGATCGAGCGGCGAATCGTCGCGATTGAGTGCGACGTCGAACAATTCGCCCATCCGCTGTTCGACATGCGGCATGAGCCTGCGGGTGACCCGGACGCGCGGGGTTCCTTCGATACGGCGGTCGACTTGCTCTTCGCTCATACACGAAAGGCTTGGCCCGCGTGGTCGCGCTAATCAAGCACCGCTTGTTTCGCAGCGACGAACAATTTATTCGCAATGCCGATGTCGATCGTACGTTTCCCCATGATTTTTATGGCCTTGGCCGGATTGCTGCTGGCGTGGCCGAGCGCGGCGCAGGATGCCGAGCCCCCCTATTGGGTCTCGCTCAAGGTCGACCGCGCGAACATGCGGGTCGGGCCCGATCGGTCCTATCCGATCGACTGGGTCTATGTCCGGCGCGACCTGCCGCTGAGGGTGGTGCGCAAATCGGGCGGTTGGCGCCTGGTCGAGGACCAGGACGGGGCGCGGGGGTGGATGCTCGCGCGCTTTCTCAGCCGCGATCGCACTGCCACCGTCACGGTCGAGGGGCTTGCCGAGATTCGCGCAGAGGGATCGCCGAGTGCCAAACTACTGTGGCGCGCGCAGCCGGGTGTGATCGGCAGGCTCGGCGAATGCGCGAATGGCTGGTGCGAATTCGCGATCGGCGACAGGCGGGGTTGGATCGCCGGCGAGAGCATCTGGGGCGAAGGCCCCCCCTGACGGACGAAAAAGGGCGACCCGCGGGCCGCCCTTTCACGTGATTTCCGATTGTTCTCGGAAACCTCAGAGCATCTCGACCGCGACCGCGGTGGCTTCGCCGCCCCCGATGCAGAGCGAGGCGACGCCGCGCTTCTTGCCCTGTTCCTTCAAGGCGTGGAGCAGGGTGACGATGATCCGCGCGCCGCTGGCGCCGATCGGGTGGCCCAGCGCGGTGCCACCGCCGTTCACGTTGATCTTGTCGTGCGGGATGCCGATGTCGCGCATCGCGAACATCGCGACGCAGGCGAACGCTTCGTTCACTTCCCACAGGTCGACATCGTCCTTGTCCCACCCGGCATTGGCGAGGACCTTCTCGATCGCACCGATCGGGGCGGTGGTGAACTTCGACGGTTCCTGTGCATGCGCGGCCATGCCGACGATCTTGGCGACCGGTTTCGCACCGCTTTCCTTCGCAAGCGAGTCGCGGGTCAGCACCAGCGCCGCGGCACCGTCCGAGATCGAGCTCGAAGTCGCGGCGGTGATCGTACCGTCCTTGGCGAAGGCGGGGCGCAGGCTCGGGATCTTGTCCGGGCGGCCACGGCCGGGCTGCTCGTCCTTGTCCACCGTCACGTCGCCCTTGCGGGTGGAGAAGGTGACGGGGACGACTTCTCCGTCGAACGCGCCGCTTTCGATTGCGGCATTGGCCCGGCGCAGCGATTCGATCGAGTAGTCGTCCATTTCCTCGCGGGTCATCTGGTATTCGTCGGCGGTGTCCTGCGCGAAAGTTCCCATCGCACGGCCTTCCTCGTAGGCATCTTCGAGCCCGTCGAGGAACATGTGGTCGTAGGCGGTATCGTGGCCGAGCCGCGCGCCCGAGCGATGCTTCTTGAGCAAATAGGGCGCATTGGTCATGCTCTCCATGCCGCCTGCGATGGCATAATCCATCGTCCCGCCGGCGAGCGCTTCGGCGGCCATGATGACCGTCTGCATGCCCGAACCGCAGACCTTGTTGACCGTGGTCGCCTGGACCGACTTGGGCAGACCCGCCTTGATCGCGGCCTGGCGCGCGGGCGCCTGGCCGAGGCCGGCAGGCAGCACGCAGCCCATGTAGATGCGGTCGACATTCTCGCCGTCGACCCCGGCGCGCTCGACCGCGGCCTTGACTGCCGTGGCGCCGAGCTCGGTCGCCGAAACGTCGGCCAGCGCGCCCTGCATGCCGCCCATCGGCGTACGGGCGTAGGACAGGATGACGACGGGATCTTGCTCGGAAAACTGGGCCATGGGGAGGGTGCCTCTCGATTGGTGGAACTGTGTTTGGCGCGCGGTCTAATGCTGCATTGCGGCATTGGCAAATCGGCGCGCCGTTCGGGTCCGATATATGACGCGCTTGCCTCGGAACAACGATTGCCCGACATACGTAGCAAGACGAAACGTAAATTTCCGGGAGAACAACGATGGCGGACAAGGCCGAACTGCAGGCGATCCTCGACACCCAGCGTGCGGCCTTCACCGCCTCCCGACCCGAGCCGCTGGCGCTGCGGCGCGACCGGATCAAGCGCGTCATCGCGCTGCTGACCGATCATTCGCAAGTCCTGTGCGACGCGATGAGCGAGGATTTCGGCAACCGCTCGCCGCAGCAATCGATGATCACCGATATCGTCGGCACCGTGAACTTCGCCAAATACTGCCTCAAGAACCTCGACAAGTGGGCCAAGGCGGACAAGCGTCACATCCAGTTTCCACTCAACCTCATGGGATCGAAGGGGGAGGTTCGCTACGAGCCGAAAGGCGTCGTCGGCATCCTCAGCCCGTGGAATTTCCCGGTCAATCTCAGCTTCGGGCCGCTCGTCCAGGTGTTCGCCGCGGGCAATCGGTCGATGATCAAGCCGAGCGAATTCACCGAGACGACGAGCGAGGCGATGCGCCAGCTGGTCGAGGAGTATTTCGCGCCCGAGGAATTGGTCGTGGTGACCGGCGGGCCCGAGACGGCGCTCGCCTTCTCCTCGCTCCCATTCGATCACCTCGTCTTCACCGGGTCCACCGAGACCGGGCGCAAGGTGATGCAGGCGGCGGCCGAAAACCTCGTCCCCGTCACGCTCGAACTCGGCGGCAAGTCTCCGGTCGTGCTCGGCCGCAGTGCCGATTTCGCAAAGGCGGGCGAGCGGATCGCGATGGGCAAGATGATGAATGCCGGGCAGATATGCCTCGCGCCCGACTACATGTACGTCCCCGAGGACCGCCAGGACGAGGCGATCGACGGGGTCCGAAAGGCCGCGAGCGCGATGTACCCGACCCTGCTCGACAATGACGATTACGCCTCGGTCGTGACCGACCGGCATTTCGACCGGTTGCAGGGCATGGTCGCCGATGCCCGAGAAAAGGGTGCCGAGGTGATCGAGGTCAATCCCGCCGGGGAGGACTTCTCGAACACCAATGCGCGCAAGATGCCGCTGACCATGCTCACCGGCGTGACCGACGAGATGCAGGCGATGCAGGAGGAAATCTTCGGCCCCGTCCTGCCGGTGAAGACCTATCGCGAGGTCGACGAGGCGGTCGATTACATCAATGCCAACGACCGTCCGCTCGGCCTGTATTATTTCGGCAGCGACGAAGGCGAGCGCGAGCATGTCTTGGGTCGCACGATCTCGGGCGGCGTGACCGTCAACGACGTTGTCTTCCACGTCTCGATGGACGACCTGCCCTTCGGTGGCGTCGGACCCTCGGGGATCGGCTCGTATCATGGACCCGAGGGGTTCAAGGAATTCAGCCACGCACGCGCGGTCTACCATCAGACGAAGGTTGACGTGGCGGGCCTGGCAGGGCTCAAACCGCCCTATGGCGAAAAGACCGACAAGGCGATCAAGCGCCAGCTCTGATTGGTTGAAACTGATTGCGCTGCTGGTCGCGCCACTGCTCTTGGGTGGCTGCGCGCTGGCGGCTCTGGGATCGGCGGTCGGCGCCGCGGCCGTAGGGCCCGGACAGGTCCAGCCTGCAACATGGCGCAAGGTCGATATGTCGACCGGCCAGATTCAGGACATCGGCGGGCTCGAGCAGCTGGCGCGCGATTTTCCCGACAGCTCTTCGGTGCGCCTGCGCCTCGGCACCGCCTATATCCGCGAAGGCGACAAAGCGAAGGCGGCCGAACAGGTCGGATGGCTGCTCGACCGCGGTTACGCCTTCACCGAGGCAGGTCAGGCGACGCTGATCGCTTTTTTTGAAGATTTCGATCCGCAGCTGAATGGGCGGATTGGTCGACAACCGGAAACGATCGCCGACAGCAGCGTGGTCGCAACCGTCCCCGCAGGAGCGCGCCTGATCGAGGATGTCGTCCAGGATCCGGTCTTGGGTGGCTGGGTGGTGTCGAGCATCGTCGATCGCGCGATCTATCATGGTACCGAGACGTCAGGGCAATGGAACTGGCGGCGTCACGACATTGCCGGGGCCGGCAGTCTCGCCGGCAGCGTCCGCGCCAACATCGCGCCGACATTGTGGTTCGCGTCGGGCGCCTACGACGTCACGCCTGCACCCGACACCGCATTTCGCGGACTGATCGCCTATTCGGTCGCCGATGGCACCGTCGTCCACCGTATTGCCGCGCCGGAAGGAGCAACGCCGAGCGACATCGCCCTGTCGGGTAAAGGCCCGCTCTATGCTTCGGACCCGCTCTCGGGCGCGGTCTACACGGCGGGGACGGATGATGCGGAACTGCGCATGCTGGTCGAACCGGGAACCTTGCGCTCGCCGCAGGGGCTCGTGCCTCTGCCCGGTGGCCGCCAAGTGATCGTGAGCGACTATCGCTATGGGTTGGCGCGCATCGATGTCCGAAGCGGATCGGTACGGAGGATCGCCGCCACGGTGCCGGTCGCGCTCGACGGATTCGACGGTTTATGGCTGATCGACGGCAAGATCGTAGGAATCCAGAACGGCTTCTCGCCGCAACGCATCGTCTCGCTGACTTTCGATCGGAATTACACTCAGGTGACTGACGTCGCGATCCTCGAACAGGCGCATCCCGATTGGATCGAACCGCTGGGCGGAACGATTCTCGGGCGCGCCTTCTATTATATCGGCAATGGGCAATGGTCGCGGTTCGGGGAGGGCGGAATGGCAAGGACCGACGCACCACCCTTGCCGACGCACATTCGACGGTTGCCGCTGCCGTCCCCAACCGACTGAGGAAATCGGGCTAAATCCCGGGCTCCGGCCCCTTGCACCACGGCATGCGGACCTCTAGAGGCGGGGCCACATCCGAAACCCTCACGGAATCGTACCCTTGGTCGACCTCTCGCAATACCTGCCCATCCTCCTGTTCCTCGGCATCGCCGTGGTTCTGTCGACGGCTTTCGTGTTCCTGCCGATGGGCGTTTCGCGCCTGACGGGATCGCACAAGCCCGACGCCGAAAAACTGAGCGAATACGAATGCGGCTTCCCCGCCTTCGAGGACTCGCGCGGCCGGTTCGACGTGCGGTTCTACCTCGTCGCGATCAGCTTCATCATCTTCGATCTCGAAGCCTCGTTCCTGTTTCCGTGGGCCGTCAGCCTCGAATATACCGGTTGGACCGGGTGGGGCGCGATGATGGTATTCCTCGCCATCCTGGGTCTCGGCCTCGCTTACGAATGGAAGAAAGGGGCTCTGGACTGGGAATGAGCACTCTTACCGAAACTCCCGCCGGGCGCGATCCGCGCATCCAGCCGACCGCACAGCCGGGCGAGGTCCGCATGCCGGACCAGTCCTATTTCGACGCGGTCAATTCCGAGATCAACGACAAGGGCTTCCTCGTCACCTCGACCGAGGAACTGTTCCAGTGGGCGCGCACGGGCAGCCTGTGGTGGATGACCTTCGGCCTCGCCTGCTGCGCGGTCGAGATGATCCACGTCAACATGCCGCGCTACGACATGGAGCGCTTCGGGGTCGCCCCGCGCGCTTCTCCTCGCCAGAGCGACGTGATGATCGTCGCCGGCACGCTGTGCAACAAGATGGCCCCCGCGCTGCGCAAGGTCTACGACCAGATGTCGGAGCCCAAATACGTCATCTCGATGGGCAGCTGCGCCAATGGCGGCGGCTATTACCATTATAGCTATTCGGTGGTGCGCGGCTGCGACCGGATCGTGCCGGTGGACATCTATATCCCGGGCTGCCCGCCGACGGCTGAAGCGCTGCTTTACGGCGTGATGCAGCTGCAGCGGAAGATCCGCCGCGAAGGGACGATCGAGCGCTGATATGGCCGTCCTCCACTCCGCCCCGAAATACGCTTCGAACGACGGCTTGCTCGATACGCTCGGCAAGGCGCTCGGCGACATGCTCGTGGAATCGCGCGAAGAGCACGGCGAACTGCTGTTCACCGTCAAGCGCGAGAGCATCGAGGATGCCCTGCGCCTGCTGCGCGACGAGCACGAATACCAGCAGCTGATGGAAATCGCGGGCGCCGACTATCCGTCGCGCGACGAGCGTTTCGAAGTCGTCTACATGCTGCTCAGCCTGACCAGGAACCACCGCGTGATGGTCAAGGTCTCGACCGACGAGGATGCGCCGGTGCCGACCGTCACCACGCTCTGGCCGGTCGCAGGCTGGCTCGAGCGCGAGGTGTTCGACATGTACGGGGTCGTCTTCTCCGGCAATCCCGACCTGCGCCGCATCCTCACCGATTACGGCTTCGAGGGGCATCCCTTCCGCAAGGACTTCCCGCTGACCGGCTATGTCGAGCTGCGCTATTCCGAAGAGGAAAAGCGCGTCGTGTACGAGCCCGTCGAACTGGCACAGGATTTCCGGCAATTCGATTTCCTCTCGCCGTGGGAAGGCGCCGATTACATCCTGCCGGGCGACGAGAAGGCGACCGGTGATGCCGGGGCTCCCGGTGCGCCACCGATCGACGACCCCAAGACCACGGCAAAGCCCGAGGACACCGGGGCCGGCGAGGCGACCGACAAGAAGGCTGCCGAGCGCGAAAGCGCAGGCGCGCCTGCCGAAGAGGATACGAACGTGGAAGATTCGGGCGCGCCCGCTCCGACCGAGGATCGCCCGGACGAGCCCGCGCGCAAGGGCAAGTCAGCCGACACCGCGAAGGCGACCGAACCCAAGAAGGGAGGCGACCAATGACCGCGATGGTAATCGAAGAGTCGCCGACCACCAACGACGACGTCATCACCAATTACACGATCAATTTCGGGCCGCAGCACCCGGCGGCGCACGGCGTGCTGCGCATGGTGATGGAACTCGACGGCGAAATCATCGAACGGATCGACCCGCATGTCGGCCTGCTGCATCGCGGCACCGAGAAGTTGATCGAGCACAAGACCTATCTCCAGGCGCTGCCGTATTTCGATCGGCTCGACTATTGCTCGCCGCTGGCGCAGGAATATTCCTACGTCCTCGCGATCGAGAAGCTGATGAACGTCGAGGTGCCCGAGCGGGCGCAGTACCTGCGCGTGCTGTTCGCCGAACTCACCCGCATCTGCAATCACATGCTCAATATCGGCGCACACGTGATGGATGTCGGCGCGATGACGCCGAACCTGTGGGTGTTCGAGCTGCGCGAAGACTGCATGAACTTCTTCGAGCGGGTCAGCGGCGCGCGCATGCACGCGGCGTGGTTCCGCCCCGGCGGCGTTCACCAGGATGCGCCCGAGAAACTGCTGGTCGATATCGGCGAGTGGGTCGACAACCGACTGCCCGAACTGTTCGGCGACGCGATGAGCCTCGTCACCGACAACCGCATCTTCAAGCAGCGCAACGTCGACATCGCGGTGGTTTCGAAGGACGACGCGATCAAGTGGGGCTTCTCGGGCCCGATGATCCGCGCCGCCGGCCTGCCGTGGGATTTGCGCAAGTCGCAGCCCTACGACGTCTACGACCGGATGGATTTCGAAATCCCCGTCGGTACCAATTCGGATTGCTACGACCGCTTCATGGTCCGCGTGCAGGAAGTCTACCAGAGCGCGAAGATCATCAAGCAGTGCCTCGCCGAGATGCCCGAAGGGCCGATCGCGAGCGACGACCGCAAGGTCGCGCCGCCCAAGCGCGCCGAGATGAAGCAGTCGATGGAAGCACTGATCCACCACTTCAAGCTCTATACCGAGGGTTTCCATGTGCCCGCCGGCGAAGTCTATGTCGCGACCGAAAGCCCCAAGGGCGAATTCGGCGTCTATCTCGTCAGCGACGGCACCAACAAGCCGTATCGCTGCAAGATCCGCCCGACCGCGTTCAGCCACCTCCAGGCGATGGACTTCATGAGCCGCGGCCACATGTTGCCCGACGCGACCGCCATTTTGGGCGCGATCGACGTGGTGTTCGGGGAGTGTGATCGGTGAGTAGACTGGGACTTCTCACACTCGCAGAAATCAGCGTGCTTGCGGGTCTTGTAGCGCTGCACCTGTTGAAGTTTATCGAGTTTGAAATTTTGCTGACGGTCGGGATGGTCGTGGTTGCTTCATTTTTAATTCCCTCGCTAGTCGCCATTAGATCTGGCCGTAAGGCAGCGGAGGTCCGTCATGGCTGACCGCGCTCCCGCACCCGACACCCCCGAACTGCGCGAGCGGTGGGGTGGCTTCGTCTGGACCGATGAAAACGCCGAGAAGGCGCGCACCTTCGTGTCGCGTTATCCCGAAGGGCGGCAGAAATCGGCGGTGATGCCCCTGCTCGACCTCGCCCAGCGCCAGGTCGGCGCGGAGACCAATACGCAAGGGTGGCTACCGCTGCCGGTGATCGAATACATCGCCGAATACCTCGACATGCCGGTGATCCGCGTGCTCGAGGTCGCGACCTTCTACACCATGTACAACCTTGCGCCGGTCGGCCGCTTCCACGTCCAGGTTTGCGGCACCACGCCGTGCATGCTGCGCGGCTCGGACGATATCCTCGAGGCCTGCTACAAGCGCGGCATGGTGAAGGGCAGCACGTCGGAAGACGGGCTGTGGACGCTCACCGAAGTCGAATGCATGGGCAATTGCGCCACCGCGCCGATGGTCCAGATCAACGACGGCAATTACGAGGACCTGACCCCCGAGCGGCTCGACGCCGTGCTCGATGCGCTGGCCGCCGGCAAGCAGCCGAAGGAAGGCACGCAGGAGCCGGGGCGTCATACCTCTGAGCCTTCTGGCGGGCCGACCACGCTCAAGGAAATGGTCGACGCGAACCACGATTACCGGAGCGAATGGTAATGGAAATCGGCACGATCATCGTCGCGCTGATCCTGATCTGGATCGCGTGGAAGGTCCTGATGGGCATCGTCAAGTTCGGCGCAATCGCGCTGATCGTCGTCGCGGCGATCTATTTCCTCTCGCAAGGGGGCGCTTTCTGATGCTCGCCGATAAGGATCGCATCTTCACCAACCTGTACGGCTTCCAGGACTGGGGGCTGAAGGCGGCGCAGGCGCGCGGCGACTGGGACGATACCAAGTCGCTGATCGCGCGCGGCCACGATGCCATCATCGAGGAAATCAAGACTTCGGGCCTGCGCGGCCGTGGTGGCGCAGGCTTCCCCACGGGCCTCAAATGGTCGTTCATGCCGAAGGAATCGAAGGACGGTCGTCCGAGCTTCCTCGTCATCAATGCCGACGAATCCGAGCCCGGTTCGTGCAAGGACCGCGAAATCATCCGCCACGATCCGCACAAGCTGATCGAAGGCGCCTTGGTCGCGGGCTACGCAATGCGCGCGAGGGCCGCCTACATCTACATTCGCGGCGAGTACATTCGCGAGGCGGAGGTGCTGCAGAAGGCGATCGACGAGGCCTATGACGCGGGCCTGATCGGCAAGAACGCGGCCAAGTCGGGCTACGATTTCGACGTGTTCCTGCATCGCGGCGCGGGCGCCTACATCTGCGGTGAAGAAACCGCGATGATCGAAAGCCTCGAAGGCAAGAAGGGCCAGCCGCGCCTCAAGCCGCCGTTCCCGGCGGGCGCGGGCCTCTATGGCTGCCCGACCACGGTCAACAATGTCGAGAGCATCGCGGTGGTCCCGACCATCCTGCGGCGCGGCGGCGAGTGGTTCGCCGGCTTTGGCCGCGAGGGAAATGCCGGTACCAAGCTGTTCCAGATCAGCGGGCACGTCGAAAAGCCCTGCGTGGTCGAGGAAGAGATGAGCATTCCGTTCAAGGACCTCATCGAAAAACATTGCGGCGGAATTACCGGCGGTTGGGACAATCTCCTCGCAGTGATTCCAGGTGGTTCCTCGGTCCCGCTGGTCCCCGCCGAGCAGATCATGGACTGCCCGATGGATTTCGACGGGCTCAAGGAAGTCGGGTCCGGCCTCGGCACCGCGGCGGTGATCGTGATGGACAAGTCGACCGACATCGTCCGTGCGATTTCGCGCATCAGCTATTTCTACAAGCACGAGAGCTGCGGCCAGTGCACGCCTTGCCGCGAAGGCACGGGCTGGATGTGGCGCGTGATGGAGCGCTTGCGCGTCGGCCAGAGCAGTCGCGAAGAAATCGACATGCTCTACGAAGTGACCAAGCAGGTCGAAGGTCACACGATCTGTGCGCTTGGCGATGCCGCAGCGTGGCCGATCCAGGGCCTGCTCAAGCACTTCCGGCCCGAGCTCGAACGTCGCATCGACGAACACGCCGAATTCACGAAGGAAGCCGCGGAATGATCCGGCTGCTCCTTTCCCTGCTTGTCGCGCTTTCGCTCGCGCTTCCCGCGCAGGCGCAGCAGCGTGCGCGGATGGACCGCAATGTCGAGCGCCAGCGCGCCGCGGTCGAGGCGTGGACGACCTGCATCGCGGACGAGCAGGAAGAGACCGCCCGGCGTCTGCTGGCGATGGATTTCCGCACCGACGAATACCGCGACGGACTGACCGAACTCGCCAAGACGCGCGTTTCGGAGAAGTGCTTCAGCGCGATGCCGCGCGCCTATCGCCGGATCGAACTCGGCGGGTTGCCGTTCGCCGGGGGCCTCGCCGAGCGCCTGATCGAGCAGGGCGAGACCCCGCTGCTGACCCGACTCAACTATGCCGCTGCGGGCACCGAAGCCGCTACCTATGGACGCAGCGACGCGATGGCGATGTGCATGGTGCGCGGTGCGCCGCACCTCGTCGCCGTGCTGTTCGACACGAAGATCAACGCGCCCGAGGAATTGCAGGCGATCGCGGCGTTGATGCCGATCGCCGATGCCTGCCTGCCCAAAGGCCAAGGCCTCGAAGGCTCGCCGCTGGGGTTGCGCTCGATCCTCGCCACGGCCGCGTTCCGGCTGCTGGCGGCGCATGACGGGGAGGGCGCATCGTGATCCTTCGCACGAGCCTTGCGCTGGCGCTTGCCGCGTTGGCGGCCCAGCCCGCAGCCGTTTCGGCCCAGGACGCCGCCGAGATCGAGGGCGAGCAGCAGGTCGGTACGCGGTTCCTGCAAGAACCGGAAAGCGTCGAGGCCGGCCGCGCCCGCCAGATGCAGAAAGTCGTCGCGCGGTGTTCGTTCAGTCGCAACAAGGAAGAGACGACCGAACTGCTCGCCAAGAGCGATTTCTTCCAGATCGATTACGACGCGCTCGATACCGACGCCGAAGAGGTGTTCGAGGACTTCAATATCGATGATTGCATCGGTCGTGCCATGCGCCAGAGCGAATTCAAGATGTACATGCAGTTCCCGCACCGCACGATGCGCAACCTGTTGGCCGAAGAAGCCTATCTCCATTATCAGCGCGATCCGATTGCGGGCGACCTGCTCGAGCCGGAACAGCTCGGCAATCGCTATCGGATGGCGCGCTTCTATCCGCCGACCCAAGCGATTTTCGAGACCGGAGACTGCATCAGCAGCACTGCGCCCGAAACCGCACACGCGCTGCTCGACAGTCGTCCGACCTCGGATGAAGAGAGCGAAGCATTCGCCGACCTCATGCCCGTCTTCGAGAAGTGCATGAAATCCAGTGAGACCGAAGTGAAATTGCAGATTTCCATCGTCCGGCAACTGGTTGCCGACGCCATGTGGGCGCGCATGCACTATGCGCCGCTCCGGGCTGAAAGCGGCCGAAGCGGCGGTGTGGAAGGAGCGACGGAATAATGCCCAACGTCACCGTCGACGGAACCGAAATCGAAGTCCCGGAGGGCGCCACCGTCCTCCAGGCGTGCGAGCTTGCGGGCAAGGAAATCCCGCGTTTCTGCTATCACGAGCGGCTGAGCATCGCCGGCAATTGCCGCATGTGCCTGGTCGAGGTGAAGCCCGGACCGCCCAAGCCGCAGGCGAGCTGCGCGCTGCCCGCGACCGAAGGGCAGGAAATCCGCACCGACAGCGAAATGGTCAAGAAGGCGCGCGAAGGGGTGATGGAGTTCCTGCTCATCAACCACCCGCTCGATTGCCCGATCTGCGACCAGGGCGGCGAATGCGACCTGCAGGACCAGGCGATGGCCTATGGCCGCGGTTACACGCGCTATGACGAGAACAAGCGCGCGGTGACCGAGAAATACATGGGCCCGCTGATCAAGACGATCATGACCCGCTGCATCCACTGCACCCGCTGCGTGCGCTTCTCCGAGGAAGTGGCCGGGGTCGACGAAATCGGCGCGCTCTATCGCGGCGAGAACATGCAGATCACCACCTATCTCGAGCAGGCGGCCGAGCACGAACTGTCGGCCAACGTGATCGACCTGTGCCCGGTCGGCGCGCTGACTTCGCGCCCCTATGCCTACGAAGCCCGACCGTGGGAGCTCAAGAAGACGCTCTCGATCGACGTTTCGGACGCGATGGGATCGAACATCACGCTGTGCTCGCGCGGTCGCGAAGTGCTCCGCGTGCTCCCGCGGATCAACGACGAGGTCAACGAGGAGTGGATCACCGACAAGGCGCGCTACCAGGTCGACGGCCTCCAGCGCCGCCGCCTCGACAAGGTGTTCCTGCGCAAGCGGGGCAAGCTGGTCGAGGGTAGCTGGGACGAGGCGTTCAAGGCGATCGCCAAGGCCAAGCCGGGCAAGAGCATCGCCGCGATCGCGGGCGACATGGTCGATTGCGAGACGATGTTCGCGGCCAAGGCGCTGGTCAAGGCGTCGGGCTCCGATCTCGTGGAAAGCCGCCAGACCGGGATGGATTACCCGACCGGCAACCTCGCCGCGGTCAATTTCAACACCAGCTTTGCCGAGATCGAGAATGCCGATGCGGTCCTGATCGTCGGCAGCAATCTGCGCACCGAAGCCGCGCTGCTCAACGTGCGGATCCGCAAGGCGGTGAAGCGCGGCGCCAAGGTGTTCGTGGTCGGGCCCGAATGGGAAACGACCTATCCGGCCGAATTCCTCGGCGACGACGTCTCGGTTCTCGGCAAGCTGCCGAAGGCCGTCACCGACGCGTTCAAGGATGCCGAGCGTCCGGCGCTGATCCTCGGGGCAGGGGGCCTTGCCGCCGGTGCATACGACAGCGCGCTCGGCCTGGTCGAGACCCTCGGTCTCGTGAAAGACGGATGGAACGGTTTCAACGTCGTCCACACCGCCGCCGCGCGGATGGGCGCGCTGATGCTCGGCTTCGCGCAGGACGGCGGAATAGCCGATATCGCCAAGGCCAAGCCCAAACTCGTGCTCGCGCTGGGTGCCGACGAAGTCGATTGGGAGCCGTTCGCCGACAGCCTCAAGGTCTATATCGGCCACCACGGCGACAAGGGCGCGCATGCGGCGGATATCATCCTGCCTGCAGCGAGTTACGCGGAAAAGCCGGGAAGCTACGTGAACACCGAAGGTCGTGTGCAATTCGCCGACAAGGCGGTGTTCGCCCCGGGTGATGCACGCGAGGACTGGACGATCCTGCGGGCGCTGGCCGATGCGCTGAAAGTGAAGGTCGGGTTCGACAATTTCGCCCAGCTTCGCGCCGCGATGACCGAGGAAGTCCCCGCGCTCGCGGTCGAAGGCCTCGCCGATTACGGTTCGCTTCCCAAGACGGGCAAGGCGGCGAAGGCGGAAGGCAAAATTGCCTACCCGATCGCCGATTTCTACCTCACCAACCCGATTGCGCGCGCCTCGACCACGATGCAGCGCTGCTCGGCCGAACTGATCCACGGCGAAGACGTGCGGGAGGCCGCGGAATGACCGAATTCTTCCAATCCCTCGGCATGACCTACGAATGGGCGTGGTTCGTCGCGACCATCGCCGGGATCCTGCTGATCGCACTGCCGCTGATGCTCGCGGTCGCGATGATCATCTATGTCGACCGCAAGGTCTGGGCCGCGATCAATTTGCGGCGCGGGCCCAACGTGGTCGGGCCGTTCGGACTGCTGCAGAGCTTCGCCGACGGGCTGAAGGTGTTCCTGCAGGAAACCATCATCCCGAGCGCGGCGAACAAGGGCCTGTTCCTGATCGCGCCCATCATCACCTTCACCGTGGCGCTGATCGCCTGGGCGGTGATCCCGTTCAATTCGGGCGCGGTGCTGGCGGACATCAATGTGGGCCTGCTCTACATTTTCGCGGTCAGCTCGCTGGGCGTCTACGGCGTCGTGATCTCGGGCTGGGCGTCGAACTCGAAATACCCGTTCTTCTCCTCGATGCGCGCCGCCGCGCAGATGATTTCCTACGAGGTCTCGATCGGCTTCATCATCGTCTGCGTCGTGCTGTGGGCGGACAGTTTCCACCTCAACACCATCATCGAGGCGCAGCGCGGCCATGGCCTGGGCTTCATCAACGGCTTCATCGCGAACCCGCTGCTGTTCCCGCTGTTCTTCATGTTCTTCATCTCGGCGCTGGCCGAGACGCAGCGCGTGCCGTTCGACCTGACCGAGGCCGAAAGCGAGCTCGTCGCCGGCTACCAGACCGAATATTCCTCGATGAGCTTTGCGCTGTTCTGGCTCGGTGAATACGCCAACATCCTGCTGATGTGCGCGCTCACCGCAATCCTGTTCTTCGGTGGCTGGCTGCCCCCGTTCGATTGGGAGCCGCTCTACCTCGTGCCGGGCTTCGTCTGGTTCTTCCTCAAGATTTTCTTCTTCTTCTTCTGCTTCAGCTGGGTGATGGCGACCGTGCCGCGCTATCGCTACGACCAGCTCATGCGCCTGGGCTGGAAAGTCTTCCTGCCCCTGTCGCTGCTGTTCGTCGCCGTGATCTCGGGCTGGCTGATGTTTACCCGTTACGGAGGTGTCGCATGAGCACCGTCGCGCACCTGATCAAATCCTTCACCCTGTGGGAGTTCGTCAAGGCCCACTGGCTGACGCTGAAGTACTTCTTCAAGCCGAAGGTGACGATCAACTACCCCTACGAGAAGAACCCGATCTCCCCGCGTTTCCGCGGCGAGCACGCGCTGCGCCGCTATCCCAATGGCGAGGAGCGCTGCATCGCGTGCAAGCTGTGCGAGGCCGTCTGCCCCGCGCAGGCGATCACGATCGAGAGCGAACCGCGCGAAGATGGCAGCCGCCGCACCACGCGCTACGACATCGACATGACCAAGTGCATCTACTGCGGCTTCTGCCAGGAAGCCTGCCCGGTGGATGCCGTGGTCGAAGGGCCGAACTTCGAATACGCGACCGAAACGCGCGAGGAGCTGCTCTACGACAAGGCGAAACTGCTGGCGAACGGGGACAAGTGGGAGCGGGCGATCGCCGCGAACCTTGAAGCCGATGCGCCCTATCGCTAGGCGCGCGCAGGACTGATCGGGACCCAGATGATCCATACAATCGCCTTCTACCTGTTTGCCGCCATGGTCATCGCTTCCGCGATGATGGTGATCTTCGCGCGCAACCCGGTGCACTCCGTGATGTGGCTGATCCTGTCGTTCTTCAATGCGGCGGGCCTGATGGTGCTCGTGGGTGCCGAGTTCATCGCGATGCTGCTCGTCATCGTCTATGTCGGCGCGGTCGCGGTGCTGTTCCTGTTCGTCGTAATGATGCTCGACATCGACTATGCCGAAATGCGCGCCGGCTTCATGCGCAACATGCCGCTGGGCCTGCTGATCGCGCTGATCCTGCTGGCCGAGATCGTGCTCGGCATCGGCGCCTATCGTACCGGCGCGATCGAGCTCGGCACGCCTGACGGCACCGGCGCGGCGCCGCTCGGCGCGAGCAATATCGAGGCGATCGGATCGCTGATGTTCACCCGCTACGTGTTCCTGTTCGAGGCTGCCGGCATCATCCTGCTCGTCGCCATGATCGGCGCGATCGTGCTGACCCACCTGGGCTCGGGCCCGGCGCGCGGACAGCAGAACGTCAGCCGCCAGAATCGCCGCCGTCCCGAAGAGGCGACGCGCAACGTCACACCCGAGATCGGCAAGGGGATCGAGCTATGATCGGTGTCGAACACTATGTCGTCGTTGCCACGATCCTGTTCGTGCTCGGCGTGCTGGGCATCTTCATCAACCGCAAGAACGTGATCGTCATCCTGATGTCGATCGAGCTCATGCTGCTCGCCGTGAACATCAACCTCGTCGCCTTCAGTGCCTTCCTCGGCGACCTGACGGGGCAGGTTTTCGCGATGTTCGTGCTCACCGTCGCCGCCGCAGAGGCCGCGATCGGGCTTGCGATCCTCGTCGTCTTCTTCCGCCGCCGCCGCACCATCGCGGTCGACAGCGTCAGCCAGTTGCAGGGATAGGCACTTGTCCTCCTCGATCCTGATCATCGTATTCCTGCCCCTGCTCGCGGCGATCGTCGCCGGGCTGGGCAACCGCATGCTGGGCAATTTCGTGTCCAAGCTGGTCACCACCGGCGCGCTGTTCGTCGCCTGCGCGCTGAGCTGGCCGATCTTCCTCGGCTTCGTCGGCGGGACCGCCACGTCCGAAGTCGTGCCGGTGCTGCAATGGGTCCAGTCCGGCACCATGTCGTTCGACTGGGCGCTGCGCGTCGACACGCTGACCGCGGTGATGCTGGTGGTGATCACCACCGTCTCGGCGCTCGTCCACCTCTATAGCTGGGGCTACATGGACGAAGATCCGGACCAGCCGCGGTTCTTCGCCTATCTCTCGCTCTTCACCTTCGCCATGCTGATGCTGGTGACTGCCGACAATCTCGTCCAGATGTTCTTCGGCTGGGAAGGGGTGGGCCTCGCGAGCTACCTGCTGATCGGTTTCTGGTTCAAGAAACCCTCGGCCAACGCCGCCGCGATCAAGGCCTTCGTGGTCAACCGCGTGGGCGACCTCGGCTTCATGCTCGGCATCTTCGGGACGTTCCTCGTCTTCGGCACGCTGTCGATCCCCGAAATCCTCGAAGCGGCACCGGGCATGGCGGGCAGCACGGTCGGCTTCTTCGGCGCGACCGTCGACACGATGGACCTGCTCTGTATCCTCCTGTTCATCGGCGCGATGGGGAAATCGGCGCAGCTCGGCCTCCACACCTGGCTGCCCGACGCGATGGAAGGTCCGACCCCGGTCTCCGCGCTGATCCACGCCGCGACGATGGTCACCGCGGGCGTGTTCATGGTCTGCCGCCTGTCGCCGATGTTCGAGGCCGCGCCGACCGCGCTCGCGCTCGTCACCTTCGTCGGTGCCGCGACCTGCATCTTTGCCGCCACCGTCGGCACGACGCAGTGGGACATCAAGCGCGTCATTGCCTATTCGACCTGCTCGCAGCTGGGCTACATGTTCTTCGCCGCGGGCGTTGGCGCATACGGCGTGGCGATGTTCCACCTGTTCACCCACGCCTTCTTCAAGGCGCTGCTGTTCCTCGGCGCGGGGTCGGTGATCCACGCGATGCATCACGAACAGGACATGCGCTATTACGGCGGCCTGCGTAAGGAAATCCCGTTCACCTTCTGGGCGATGATGTTCGGCACGCTCGCGATCACCGGCGTCGGTGTCTATCACCTCCATGTCGGTTTTGCGGGCTTCTGGTCGAAGGACGCGGTGCTCGAGGCCGCTTTCGGTCGCGGGACCGAGCTCGGCCAGGTCGCGTTCTTCCTCGGCGCGCTCGCCGCGCTGCTGACCAGCTTCTACAGCTGGCGCCTGATGTTCCTGACCTTCTGGGGCAAGCCGCGCTGGGCCGCGTCCGAGCACATTTCGCACGCGGTGCATGACGGTCACGACGACAGCGAGGACCACAACCCGCCCAAGCAGGAAGACGCGGGCGAGGACGTGACCCATTCGGTGCCATCGCCGGCCTATGGCGCGGGCACGGGCGGCTATCACCCGCACGAAAGCGGGCTGACCATGCTGATCCCGCTCGGTATCCTCAGCCTCGGTGCGATCTTCGCCGGCCAGTTCTTCGCCGGGCCGTTCATCGACGACGCCGCGTTCTGGGGCGAGAGCATCTTCTACAACGAGAACCTCGTCCACGCGCTCCACGCAGTGCCGTACTGGGTCAAGTACACCCCGCTGGTGGTGATGCTGGTCGGCCTGTTCTTCGCCTGGCTCGCCTATCTCAAGGACACCACGATCCCGGCGACCTTCGTCAAGCAGTTCCGCCTGTTGCACGCCTTCCTGTTCAACAAGTGGTACTTCGACGAGGTTTACGACAAGATCTTCGTGAAGCCGGCTTTCTGGCTGGGCCGCAAGTTCTGGAAGATCGGCGATGAAGGCATCATCGACCGCTTCGGCCCGAACGGTGCCGCCTCGGCGGTGATGCGTGGCTCGGGCGTCGCCCGACGCGTGCAGTCCGGTTCTCTCAACCTCTACGCCCTCGTGATGCTGGCCGGCCTCGTCGCCGCGATCAGCTGGATCATCTCCCAGGGGGCGAACTGACATGGACGGTTTTCCCATCCTTTCGCTGATGCTTCTCGTGCCGCTGGTCGCGGCGATCGCCTGTTTGCTGGTCGACGCGAAACTCGCGCGCATGATCGCGCTGGTCGCCACGCTGATCGATCTCGCGCTGGGCGTGGTGCTGTGGCTCAATTTCGATATCGGCGGAGCGCAGTGGCAGTTCACCGAGCGGCAGGAGCTGTTCGCGGGCTTCTCCTACGCGCTCGGGATCGACGGGATCGCACTGGTGCTGATCGCGTTGTCGGTCTTCCTGATGCCGATCTGCATCCTCGCCAGCTGGGAATCGATCACCACCCGCGTGGGCGAATACATGGCGGCGTTCCTGATCATGGAACTGCTGATGATCGGCGTGTTCTGCGCGCAGGACCTGTTCCTGTTCTACATCTTCTTCGAGGCCGGCCTGATCCCGATGTACCTGATCATCGGCGTGTGGGGCGGGGCGAACCGGATCTACGCCAGCTACAAGTTCTTCCTCTACACGCTGCTCGGTTCGGTCCTGATGCTGATCGCGATGTTGTGGATGGTGAACGTCGCCGGCACCACCGACATCCCGACGTTGATGCAGTACGATTTCGCGGCCGACGCCCAAACCTGGCTGTGGCTCGCTTTCTTCGCCAGCTTCGCGGTGAAGATGCCGATGTGGCCGGTCCACACCTGGTTGCCCGATGCGCACGTCCAGGCGCCGACCGCGGGCTCGGTCATCCTCGCGGGCGTTCTCCTCAAGATGGGCGGCTACGGCTTCATCCGCTTCAGCCTGCCGATGTTCCCCGATGCGAGTGCGCAGTTCGCGATGCTGATCTACGTCCTCTCGGTGATCGCGGTGATCGCGACCTCGTTGATCGCGCTGGTGCAGCAGGACATGAAGAAGCTGATCGCCTATTCCTCGGTCGCGCATATGGCGATCGTCACGGTCGGCCTTTTCGCATTCAATCCGCAGGGCCTCGAAGGCGCGATGATCCTGATGCTCAGCCACGGTCTCGTTTCGGGGGCGCTGTTCCTGTGCGTAGGCGTGATCTACGACCGGCTGCATACGCGCGAGATCGACCGCTATGGCGGGCTATCGATCAACATGCCGTACTACGCGGTGTTCTTCCTGCTGTTCACCATGGCGAGCATCGGCTTGCCGGGGACCAGCGGCTTCGTCGGCGAATTCCTCAGCCTTGCGGGCATCTGGCAGGTTTCCGCATGGGTCACCGCCGCCGCGACCACCGGCATCATCCTCGGCGCCGGTTACATGCTCTATCTCTATCGCCGCGTCGCCTTCGGCACGCAGCGCAATGAAGACGCCGCCGCCATGCCCGATCTCAACGCCCGCGAGTGGATCATGCTCGCTCCCATCGCCGCCGCGGTGCTGTGGATGGGCGTCTATCCCGAAAGTTTCCTTGCCCCGATGCGCCAGGACATCGCCGCGCTCGATGCGCGCCTCGAACGCGTGACGCCCGATTACGACAGTAACGCCACCGCAGGGGAGGGCCGCCCGGCTGCCAATGCGATGCCGCATGTCGAAGCAGGGGAGGCGCACTGATGGACCTCCAGTCTTCCCTCCAGGTCGTCCTCCCAGAGATCATCCTCGCGGTCGCCGGCGTCGCCATGCTGATGATCGCGGCTTTCGTGGGCGACAAGGCGAGCCGCCTCGTTTCGATCGTCGGCGTGTCGGTGCTTACCGCAGTAGCGATCATCACCGCGTTCCAGATGACCGGCGACACGCTCGGTCGCGAAGCCTTCGGCGGCCAAATCCGCGCAGATGCCTTTGCCGGCTTTGCCAAGATCCTCGCGATCGTCGCTGCGATCGTGACGCTGGTGGTCAGTCCCGCCTTCTTCGAGCGCGTGGCCAAGATGCGCGCCGAATTCCCGATCCTGATCGTGTTCGCGGTGCTCGGCATGTCGATCATGGTCTCTGCGCGCGATCTGATCTCCTTCTATGTCGGCCTCGAGCTCAACAGCCTCGCGGCCTATGTGATGGCTTCGTTCCTGCGCGACGACGACCGTTCGACCGAAGCGGGCGTGAAGTATTTCGTCCTCGGCGGGCTGGCCTCGGGCATCCTGCTGTTCGGCATGAGCCTGCTCTATGGCTTCTCGGGCGGTACATCCTACGAAGCCGTGCGTCTCGCGGGCATGGACGGAGGAAGCATCGGTTACGTTTTCGGGCTGACCTTCGTGCTCGTCGGCCTGGCCTTCAAGATCTCTGCCGTCCCGTTCCACATGTGGACCCCCGACGTCTATGAGGGTGCACCCACCCCGACGACCGGCTTCTTCGCCACCGCGCCCAAGGTCGCCGCGGTCGCGGTGCTCGCTCGGATCACGGTTGAAGCCTTCGGTAGCCAGCTGACCGCGTGGCAGCCGATCGTCATCACCGCCGCGCTGCTCTCGATCCTGTGGGGCGCCCTGGGCGCGATCGGGCAGACCAACATCAAGCGCCTGCTGGCCTATTCCTCGATCAACAATATCGGCTTCCTTCTGATCGGCCTCGCCACCGGGACGCTAGCGGGTGTTTCCGCCATGCTCGTCTACCTCGCGATCTACGTCGCGATGGTCGCTGGCTCGTTCGTCGCGGTCATGATGCTCAAGGACGCGGACGGCATGCCGGTCGAGGATATCGACGCGATCAAGGGCCTGTCGAAGACCCGTCCGATGATCGCGCTGGCGCTCATGATGTTGATGTTTAGCCTCGCGGGGATCCCGCCGCTGTTCGGTTTCTGGGGCAAGTTCGTGGTGTTCCAGGCCGCGGTCCAGGCCGACCTCATCATCCTCGCCGCGATCGGTATCGCCGCGAGCGTGATCGGCGCGTACTACTACATCAAGATCGTCAAGCTGATGTATTTCGACGAGCCGGCGGACGTGATCACCGGCAAGAGCGAGACCAGCTACGGCGTGGTCCTCGCGATCTGCGCGCTGGTGATCTCCCCGCTTGGATATTTGCTGACGATCCCGCTCGGCGATTGGGCGGACCGCGCGGCCGCCGCTCTGACCGCCTTCGTCTGATCTCTTGATCCACTACGTCGCAGAGACCGGCTCGACCAATTCCGACTTGGCCGCGCGCCTCGCTGCGGGCGAGCGCGTGCCCGAGGGCGACTGGCTGGTTGTGGACCGCCAGTCAGCCGGGCGCGGACGGCAGGGAAGGGCGTGGAACGACGGCGCGGGCAATTTCATGGGCTCGACGGTGATCCATCCCACACCGCACGATCCGCCCCGCAACACGCTCGCGCTGCTCGCCGGAGTGGCGCTCCACGAAGTGGTCGGCGAACTCGTCCCGCCGCCCGCCAAGGTGCAACTCAAATGGCCCAACGACCTGATGGTCGGCGGTGCCAAGATGGCGGGTATCCTGCTCGAAGGGACGGGCGATGCGGTGGTGCTCGGGATCGGTGTGAACCTCGCTCAGGCGCCCGAACTGCCCGACCGCGAAACCATCGCCATGGCACAATTCGGTCCCGCGCCCGATCGCGACACCTTCGCCGAGCGCCTCGCCGCGCAATGGAAGGCCGATCTCGAACGCTGGCGCACTTACGGCCTCGCCCCGCTGGTCAATCGGTGGGAGGCTGCCGCGCACCCCAAAGGCACCCGCCTTGCTGCCGAAATAGCCGGGGAAGGGCGCATCGCCGGCACTTTCGATGGTTTGACCGAAGAGGGCGCGGCACGGCTGCGCTTGGATAATGGCGAGGTCCGTGCCATCCACGCCGGCGAACTCAGCTACGCCTGATCCGGCCAACAGACGGAATCCACCAATGTTACTCGCCATCGATGTCGGAAACACCAATGCGGTCTTCGCGCTTTACGAAGGCCGCGAACAGCGCACGCGCTGGCGCATCGCCACAGACCCGCGCCGCACGGGCGATGAATATGCGGTGTGGCTGATGCAGCTGCTCGCGCTCGAAGGGTTCGACAAGTCGGCGATCCACGCGATCATCATCGGCACCGTGGTGCCGCGCGCGATCCACAACCTTACCGTGCTGTCGCAGAAATATTTCGGGGTCGAACCGATGGTCGCGGGCGAGGGGGCGGCCGCATACGGCTTCGATGTTGATGTGGACGAACCGCGAAGCCTCGGCGCCGATCGCGCGCTCAACACGATCGCCGCGCACGACAAATATGACGGCGATTTGGTGGTGATCGATTTCGGCACCGCGACAACCTTCGACGCAGTCGACTTCAACGGCGCCTACAAGGGCGGGATCATCGCGCCGGGCATCAATCTCTCGCTCGACGCGCTGGTGGGGAATACCGCCAAGCTGCCGCGGATCGCGATCGAGAAACCGCGCGACGCCAGCGTGATCGGCCGCAACACCGAGGACCAGATGCTGATCGGAGTGTTCTGGGGTTATGTCGCGATGATGGAAGGACTTGTTGCCCGCATGAAGGAAGAAATCGGCCGCCCCGCCAAGGTCGTCGCCACCGGCGGCCTCGCTATCCTGTTCGACGAGGCGACCGACCTGTTCGACGCGGTCGATGCCGGGCTCACGCTCGACGGGCTCGCGATCCTCGCGGAAAGGGCGCTGGCGGCATGAAACCGAAGAAGGACGAACTCCTGTTCCTCGCGCTCGGCGGGTCGGGCGAGATCGGCATGAACGTCAATCTCTACGGCACCGACGGCAAGTGGCTGATGGTCGATCTCGGCATGACCTTCTCGGGCCAGCAATATCCGGGCGTCGACCTCGTCTTCGCCGATCTCGAATTCATCGAGGAACGCCGTGAGGACCTCGTCGGAATCGTGCTCACGCACGGACACGAGGATCATATCGGGGCGATCCCCTATTTCGCCGACGAGCTCGGCGTGCCGCTCTACGCAACCCCGTTCACCGCGCGGTTGATCCAGGAAAAGCTCGAAGAGGCCGGGATCGTCGACGAGGTCGAGTTGAACGTGGTCGACGATCTCGAGCGGTTCGAGCTCGGCCCGTTCGGGGTCCAGTACGTCCCGCTCGCGCATTCGATCGCCGAGGGCAATGCGCTGCTGATCGACACGCCGCATGGCCGCATTTTCCACACCGGAGACTGGAAGCTCGACGAGGAGCCCGTCGTCGGGGTTCCGACGAGCGAAGAAGAACTGCGCGCTATCGGCGCGGATGGCGTGCTCGCGCTGGTGTGCGATTCGACCAATGTGTTCGATACCAAGGCGTCCGGTTCGGAAGGCGGGGTGCGCAGGGCCCTCGACGAGGAAATCCTTCGTCACAAGGGCAAGCGCGTACTGATCACGACCTTCGCCTCCAACGTCGCGCGGATGGAGACCTTGGGCGAGGTCGCGCGTGACACCGGGCGCCAGTTGTGCGTCGCGGGGCGCTCGCTCGACCGCATCATCCGCATCGCACAGGCGAGCGGCTACCTGAAGAATTTCCCCGAGACGGTCGACTGGGATACCGCGATGGGCCTCCCGCGCGGCGAAGTGATGATCATCGCCACCGGAGGGCAGGGCGAACCGCGCGCCGCGCTCTCGCGCATCGCCGATGGCAGTCACCCGATCTCGCTCGAGGCGGGCGACGTGATCCTGTTCTCGAGCCGCCAGATCCCGGGCAACGAGATCGCGATCGGCGCGGTGATGAACAAGCTCGCCGGCGACGGCATCGAAATGGTCACCGCGAACCAGGCCGCAATCCACGTGTCAGGACACCCGGGGCGGCCCGATCTGGAAGCACTTTATGAGTGGATCGATCCCGAGATCATCGTTCCGGTGCATGGCGAGATGCGCCATATCGTCGAGCACGCGCGCCTGGGCAAGGACCGCGGCATCCGCCACCAGGTGGTGCAATCGAACGGCGACGTCGTACGCCTTGCTCCCGGCAAACCCGGCAAGATCGGGGTGGAGCGCAGCGGGCGGCTGATCCTCGATGGCGACATTATCGCTCCAGCGGACGGCGAGAGCATCGTGATGCGTCGTCGCCTCGCCGAATCGGGTATCGTCATCGTCGCGCTCGACGGCAAGGACGCGCGGGTCAGCGCGATCGGCCTGCCGCTGGAGGAAGACATGGAGGACTTCCTCGACGAAGCTCGCAACGATGTGCTGGCCGCGCTGCGCAAGCTCAAGGGCGGGAAGGCGCGCGATCCCGAACAGCGCCGCGAAGCTGCACGCCTTGCCGCGCGCCGCGCCGCCAAACGCTGGTCGGGCAAGAAACCGCAGGTCGAGGTACTGGTCTAGAAATGCAGTTTACCTCCGCCCTCGCGATCTATTTCCTGTTCTGGGTGCTGACCGGGCTCGCGATGCTGCCGTTCGGCTTCGAACCCGTTCCGCGCGACGATCCCGATTATGTCCCCGGGCAGGCCGAAAGCGCACCACGACACTTCCGCCCGCGCCGCGTGATCCTGCGCACGACGATCGTCGCCACCGCGCTGTTCGCGCTGTTTTTTCTCAATTACGAGATGGGCTGGATCGGGATCGAGGATGTCGACATCAGCCGCCTCGTGACTCCGCCCGAATAGCCGGTCAGCTGCGCAGGCGCTCGATTGCCTGCGCCAGCGCGACGTATAGCTTGCCCATGTCCGAACTGAGCAGGGTCACGCCGAGTGCGTGGCCGTCGCGGGTCGAAAGCAACTGGCGCAGCATGTTCTCGAAATCGTGGATGTAGCGCGCGACGTCTTCGCGGAAACCGGCATCTTCCTCGTAGAGATCGGCCACCTCGCGTGCATCGCCGCTGTCGAGCAGGCGTACTGCGCGGCGGGTGAAGATTCCGCGATCGCCCTTTAGGTAGGAGGACCAGGCGGTGTCGGCGACATCGGCCGACAGTGCCTTGGCGATATCGATGCTCGAGGAATTGAGACTCTCGGTTATGAGCGCGGCGCGGCGCGAGAAGTCATTGTCGACCTGTTCCTCGGCGCGCTGGTGGGCGCGCGCTATGCGGCGTTCGAGGTTGCCGGTGAGCTCGTCGATCTTGGCGAGCTGGTCTCGTAGCTGAAGCGTGGCTTCACGGCTGCGTTCAGCCGCCTTGGTCGTGGCTTCGTCGAGCGCGCCGGCGGTGGCGTCGATCTTGGTGCGCAATTCGCGCTCGATCGCGTCGCCGCTCGCGGCACCGATCTTCTCGGCCCAGCGCTGGAGACCTTCGCCGCCATCGTTTTCGATCTGGGCCAGCGCCGCCGAATTGGCTTCGCGGAGTGCTTCGAGCGAAACCGACAGCTCTTCGCGGGCGTGCGCGGCGAGCGTCTCGCTCTTTTCCTGCAACCGATCGAATTCGAGCGCGATGTTCGCGAGCCGCTCGGCCTGGTCGCTGGTCCCTTTGTCGAGCGCGCCGCTGGTCTTTTCGAATTCGGCGAGCAGGCCGGCAAGGCGCGCCTGCGATTTCTCGAGGTCCTCGACGAGGGACGCACCGTCGCGCCCGGCCTGCGAAACGCGCTGGTTGATCTGGCTGGCGCGCTCCTCGAGCAGCAGGAGCGCCTGTTCGCTCTCGACGAGCGCCTTGGGCAGGTCTTGGCTCCCGTGATCGGCCGTAGCGCGAACGAGTTCGAGCAGCCGCACCGTGGTATCGGTGAGGGTGCCGAGAAGCCCGTCGGTCTCGCGCAGGCTCGCATCGGTCGCGGCAAGTCGCTCGCCGGCGCGGGCGAGCGCGTGATCGAGTGTTTCGCCTGCTTCGCTGCCGGTTTCCCTCGCCCGACCGGCAGCTTCGGTGAGCTCGTCGATCCGGGCCGCGAGCGCTTCGGACAGGTCGCCTGTTTCGCGGACTCTCGCCTCGTGGGCGGCGCGCCGTTCCTCGAGCTCGCCGTCGAGCGCGGCCAGGCGGGCCTGGAGCGTGTCTATCGACGCGAGATTGTCGGCTTCCGCAGCTTCGCGGCGCCGCGCGAGCTCGCTGTCGAATTCCTCGTTCGCGCGCGCTGCGTCGCCGAGCAGCGCGCCGTGTTCCTCGCGCATGGTGGCGATCCGGCCCGCCGCGGGCTGGATCACGCCTTCGTCGAGGCCCGCCAATTCGTCGAGCGCATCCTTGATCTGCTCGCCCACGGCGGACCAGCGCTGGCGCAGCGAGGCGAGCGCCTCGATTTCTTCCTGTTCGAACTTGATCCGGGCCGCGCCGACATTGTCGCTGAGCTTGTTGTAGCGTTCGGCCAGCGCTTCGCCGGTCTCGTGCGTGGCGGCGGCGAACTCTTCCATCGCCTCGCCGACGCGTTCGCGCAGGCGTTCGACCTGCGTTTCGCTGGCTTCGCCGAATTCGTTGACCCGCTTGAGCCCCTCGACCATCTCGTCGAGCTGTGCGCGCGCGGTTCGCCCGGCCTGCGCGATATTGTTGGTGACGTCCTTGGTCGAGCTCGCAATGACGGGCAGGTTGCCGCGCAGGCTCTCCATGTTTTCCAAGGCATTCGCGCTGACATCCGAGAGTCTTTCGACCTCGCGCCCATTGTCCGAGATCAGTTCCTCGAGGCGGCCCGAATGCTCGCCGATCCGATCAACCGCGAGCCGTCCGAGCGTTTCGAGCTCGCGCGATTGCTGGGCGAGGAATTCGCGCGCGACGCTGAGCTCGCCGTTGACGTGGTGGAGCCGCGCCTCGAGCTGTTCGCTCTCGACCCGGAGGACCTGCGCTGCCTCGGCGAAGCGTTTCGCCTCGCGGCGGCTCGTCCGCAAGGCCAGCAGCCAGGCGAGCGCGATCACGATGACCGGCGGCGCCCAGCTTCCGACCAGTTCGATCGCTTCGAGCGGGGTCACACCGGCGATCGCACTGCGGTGAGCCCAGCCGAAGAATGCCGTCCAGCCGAGAATGGCGAGGGTCGCGAGCGTGGGCGCAATCCATCCACCGCGCAGGGCTGGAACAGCCTCCTCCTCGTACTCGGCGTAATATTCGCCTTCGAAGAGCGGATCGTCCTCTTCGTTCTCGGCCCCGTTTTCGCTTTCGCTATCGGGAGTTACGGTTTCGGCGTCCTGCTGTTCGGAGGCGTCGTTTTCGATCGAGACGAGACGGGTGCGTTTCATGATTTCCACAATGTATCACCAAGCAGCTGTGGATAAATAGCCTGTTAACCAAAAGGATCGGGTGCGTGTATTCTATGCCACGCTCGGGCACGCCCGCCCTGACCTGACGGAGGATCGATCGCCTGTGCGGTTCGCGCTGATATCGCTCGAAGAGCCGGCCAACGGCGCTGACGGCTCGCTCCGCGTGGCGGGGCGCGCGATCTATCGCTGGCAGGCCGAGATGGCGCTGGCCTGCGGCTGCGAGCGGGTGTTGTGCTGGGCCCCGCAGGAAATCGCCGCTCCGCTCGCGCTACAGAAGGAAGTCGAGGGCAGGGGCTCGCGGTTCCAGCCGGTGGGCGATCTCCACCGGCTCGCCCGGATCGTCGGACCGGGCGACGAATTGCTGGTCTTTTCCCCGGGTCTGATGATCGAGGAGGATCGTCTCGCCGGTTTCGTCGAGGACGGGCACGGCATTGCGACGATCCCGGCGCGAGAAGGGGGCGAGGACGGCTTCGACCGGATCGACCTGACCCGGCTCGCCGCCGGGCTGATGTTCCTCCCCGGAAACCTCGTCGCGCGGCTCGCCGACCTGCCCGAGGATTGCGAGCCGGGTGGCAGCCTGCTGCGGATCGCGCTCCAATCGGGCATTCCGACGCGGGCGGTGCCCGAAAGCGGCGAAGAAGCGAACGCCTACACGATCGTGCGCAGCGAGATCGACGCCAAGGCAATTGAGGCCGGCTGGTTCGAGCGCGACTGGAAGCGCACCAGCGGCCCGCGCAACCGGCTTTCGCGCTTCGTCACCGACCTGATCGGAAAGCGGGCTGCGCATGACGAGCGCGGGCCCGGGCTCGCGCTCGGCGCGGTGGCGCTCGGGACGCTGACGACCTGCGCGCTCGCGATCGGCGGTTATGCCGGCGGCTCGCTCGCCGCGCTCGGGGTCACGGCGCTTGCGGGCGACACCTATCGGCGGCTGCGCGCGCTGTCGCGAGCGCGCTCGAGGAAGCCGCGACGGCGCTTCGCTGCTTGGCCGGGACTGTTCATCGACATCCTGCTCGCGGGGATCCTCGTCATGGCGCTCGACGGTTGGCGTGAGGCGCCGCTCGACCGTGTGTTCCTCGGGGTGGCGCTGGTGCTGTCGCTGCGGCTCGCCGATCGCGATTGGGGGGCGACGCTGGTCGACCGTCCGGTGGTTGCCGCCATTCTCGGTATATCGACTATTTTCAGTGCCTTGCTGCCCGTCACCCAGGTCCTGATGCTCGCATGCCTGGCGCTGGCGCTTCATTATGGGACGCGCGGCGACAACTAACGGGCGCTTAACCAGCGGAGTGCTATCGCGCGACAATGAGCGAGGAGACTCTCACCACTGGCGCAAACGGGACCGTGTCCGACGAGCTGCGCGGCGCGCTGCAGCGCTGCGACCAGGCGCTCAGTTCCTCGGCTCCGGTGCTGCGGCACTTGGTGGCCAATAGCGAGAGTTCGCTTTTCCACGAGGAAGTGCTCGCCCGCGTGCGCGGCATGCTCGACCACCTCGGGACCCAGATGCTCCGGCGGTATCTCGACACCGCGGGCCATGCGAATGACGAACCGATCCCGCTCGACCGGCTCGATGCGCTCGTCACCGCGCTGGCGGAAGACCAGGACCTGCTCTCGCACCTCCACGCACTCTCGATCGAATGGCGGCTCGCCCAACGGTTCGCCGAGCGGCGCTCGACAGAGCTTGTGCTGACCCCGCTGGTCAAGGAGCTGGTCGGGTCCGACAAGCCCGAGACCGCGCGGCTCGCGATGGCCTTCCTGACCGCGCAGGCGCGCTTCGCCCAGCATGCACGGCGCATGCAGGTCGAACTCGGCGAGCTGCCCGGAGAATTGCTCAATTTCTGTCTCACCAGCCTGCGCAAGGCGGTCGATCGTCAGGCCGATTCGCGCCGCCACGTGCAGCTGGCGATCCGTTCGGTCCAGGATTCATACGACGAAGGCCATACCCGCCACGGGGTCGGAAATTTGCTCGTCTATGACGACGCCACCCGCGATGCCGCGCTCGATCCCGAACAGGCGGGCATCGCGCTGTTCGTCACCGCGCTGGCGCGGGCGAGCGGGGTATCGCGCGACAATGCAACGCTCGGCGTGGCCGAGGGGCAGGCGCCGCGCCTGGGCCTTATGTTGCGCGCAGCCGGACGCGATCGCCAGCAGGTCGAACGCACGGTCCTGCTGATCCATCCCGACGCCCGCCTTCCGGAAGGCCTCGGCGAAATCGACCAGCACAGCGCGCTCAAGCTGCTCGGCGGCAATGCGCGGGGAGTCGCCGGCAAATGAACGCACCGGGCAAGACCGCCGCCAAGGCTTTCAGCGATCGCCGGGACCGGCTCGTTTCGGCCGAGGAGCCGCTGGCGAGCCTGCAATTCAATTGCGGGGGCACTATCCCCGGCACGATCGCGATCCCCTCGCTGCTCGAATCGGTCCGCAAGGCGCGCGAATACGGGCTCAAGATCGCGCGCACGATGCAGGCGCAGGACGACCACGAGGCGATCACCGCCTGGATCGAGCTGACCCCGCTCGAGGATGGCTGCGAGATCTGTGTCCGCAACTGGCAGGCGATGCCATTCGAAGCCGATGGAGACGCTTCGGGAGAAGGCGCGCCCCACGCCGCCGACCGCGCGCTCGCCGATTTCACCGCGATCCTCGATGCCGAGCAGAACATCGTCGCCGCCGAGAGCGAGGCGCGCGACCTCACACCGCTGCTCAAGAGTATGGCCCGCGCGCAAGGCGAGCGTTGGAGCAAGTTCGTGCGGATCGAAGGGCTCGACGATCGCGCCAAATTGCATTGGCGCCTGCTGGACGGCGCGCAATGCATGGTCGAAGGGTCGGAGCGGAAGTGGACGATCGGACTCTACCCCCGGCGTACCCCGGTCGGCGATCTCGCCGGATTCGAGCTGACGCTCACCGCCGATCGCCCGCTCGACCGGAGCGTGCGCGCGGGCGATGACCCCGACGAGGCGGTCGATCACATGATCGCGCGCGACGTCGCGCCGGCGCTGCGTCAGCCGCTCGCGCGGATCATCGCCAACGCCGAGACCATCCGCGCGCGGCTCGCAGGTCCGCTACCCGACCAGTACAGCGATTACGCGGGCGATATCGCGTCTGCCGGCCAGCACCTGATGGCGCTGCTCGACGACCTGTCGGACCTCGAAATCGTCGAAGCGGCGGATTTCCGCACCGCGCCCGACCGGATCGATCTCGCCGACGTCGCGCAGCGCGCCGCGGGTATCGTCGGCGTGCGCGCGCGCGAGAAGGACATCGCGCTCGTGGGGCCCGACACCACCGAACGCGTGCCCGCGACCGCCGAGTTCCGCCGCGTGCTCCAGATCCTGCTCAATTTGATCGGCAACGCGATCCGCTACGCCCCCCAGGGCTCGCAGGTGCGGATCGAGCTCGACCAGGGTGACGGCAAGGCGCGAGTCCACGTCGTCGACGAGGGCCAGGGCATTCCCGCCAACAAGCGCGAGAAGATTTTCGACAAGTTCGAACGGCTCGGCCGTTCGGGCGACGGCGGTTCGGGGCTCGGGCTCTATATCTCGCGCAAGCTCGCGCGGGCGATGGGCGGCGAACTCGCCGTGACCAGCAGCGACGGGGAGGGCGGGCGCTTCACGCTGACCCTGCCCTCCGCCGCCGGTTAGGAGTAGCGCCGGGGCGCCACCAACGGCGCCCAGGTCGGCCTCCGATCAGCGCTTGTCGATCGAGACGTAGTCGCGCTGGGTCGGACCGGTATAGAGCTGGCGCGGACGGCCGATCTTCTGGCCGGGATCCGAGATCATCTCGTTCCATTGCGCGACCCAGCCGACAGTGCGGGCGAGCGCAAACAGCGCGGTGAACATCGTCGTCGGGAAACCGATCGCCGACAGGATGATTCCCGAATAGAAGTCGACGTTCGGGAACAGCTTCTTTTCCTTGAAGTAATCGTCGTTGAGCGCGATTTCCTCGAGCTGGAGCGCGGTCTCGAACACCGGGTCCTTGACGTCGAGCGCATCGAAAACCTCGCGGACGGTCTTCTGCATCACCGTCGCGCGCGGGTCGTAGTTCTTGTAGACGCGGTGGCCGAAGCCCATCAGGCGGAACGGATCGTTCTTGTCCTTGGCGCGCTCGATATAGTGTGGGATCTTGTCGGGGGTGCCGATCTCGTGGAGCATGTTGAGGGCGGCTTCGTTCGCGCCGCCATGCGCCGGGCCCCACAGGCAGGCGATACCCGCCGCGGTGCAGGCGAACGGGTTCGCGCCCGACGAACCGGCGAGGCGCACGGTCGAGGTCGATGCGTTCTGTTCGTGGTCGGCATGGAGGATGAAAATCCGGTCCATCGCCTTTTCTACCGCCGGGATCACTTCGTATTCCTCGGCCGGGACGCCGAATGTCATGCGCAGGAAGTTGCCAGTGTAGCTGAGGTCGTTCTGCGGCTGCAGGAACGGCTGCCCGACCGCGTACTTGTACGCCATCGCCGCGATCGTTGGCATCTTCGCGATCAGCCGATGGCTGGCGATCTTGCGCTGTTCGGGATCGGAAATATCGGTGCTGTCGTGGTAGAACGCCGACAGCGCGCCGACCACGCCGCACATGATCGCCATCGGGTGCGCGTCGCGGCGGAAGCCCTGGTAGAACTGGCGCAGCTGGTCGTGGACCATGGTGTGGCGCGTGATCGTGTAGATGAACTCGTCGAGCTCGGACTGGTCGGGCAGTTCCTTGTTGAGCAGGAGATAGGCCACTTCCATGAACGAGGAATGCTCGGCCAGCTGCCCGATCGGGTAGCCGCGGTGCAGCAGCACGCCTTCCTCGCCGTCGATGAAGGTGAGCCCGCTCTCACAGCTCGCGGTCGAGGTGAAACCGGGATCGTAGGTAAACTGCCCGGTCTGGGCATAGAGCTTGCGGATATCGACCACGTCGGGTCCGCAGGTCCCGGAAAGTTTGGGAAATTCGTAGGTGTTGCCGCCGGTTTCGAGTTTGGCCTGGTCGCTCACGCGCGATCCTCCGTCTTTGATGGTATAATGTTCAAACCGCCTGGTCGGCGATCCGTGCCAGACTTTCCTCTCTGCCGAGAAGCACCAGCACGTCAAAAATTCCGGGAGACTGGGTCGTCCCTGTCAACGCGGCCCTGAGCGGCTGCGCCAGCTTGCCGAGCCCGACTTCGAGCTCTTCGGCGAGCGCCTTCGTGCTGGCCTCCAACGCCTCCAAAGTCCAGTCCTTTTCGGAAGAAAGCCGCTCATGCACGAGCGCGAGGCGCTGGCGACCTTCCTCGTCGAGCAGGATCGCGGCCTTCTCGTCGACATCGAGCGGGCGCTTTCGGGTGAGGAACGCCGCGCCGGTCGCCAGCTCGTCCAGATTGCGCGCGCGGAGCTTGAGCACCGGCATCGCCAGTTCGAGCAATTCGTGCGCCGGAGGCTGTTCCATCCGCGCCGCCACGAGCTTGGCCAGCCGCGCATCGTCGGCCTCGCGAATATGATGCCCGTTCAGGTTGAGAAGCTTCTTGAGGTCGAAGCGCGAGGGGCTCTTGCCCACATGGTCGAGATCGAACAATTCGATCGCCTCCTGCTTCGTGAACTCCTCCTGGTCGCCATGGCCCCAGCCGAGCCGCAGCAGGTAGTTGAACAGCGCTTCGGGCAGGATTCCGTGTTCGTCGCGATAGGCTTCAGCACCGAGCGCGCCGTGGCGCTTGGACAGCTTGGCACCGTCCGAGCCGTGGATCAGCGGGACGTGGGCATAGGTCGGTTTCGGCCAGCCCATCGCGTCGTAGATCGGCAACTGGCGGAAGGCGTTGTTGAGGTGGTCGTCGCCGCGGATGACGTGGGTCACGCCCATGTCGTGATCGTCGACCACCACCGCGAGCATGTACGTCGGCGTACCGTCGGCGCGCAGGATGATGTAATCGTCGATCTCGGCGTTCCGGACCTTGACCGTGCCCTGGACCTCGTCCTCGATCACCGTCTCGCCCTCGGTCGGGGTCTTGAGCCGGATCGTATAGGGCTGGCCTTCCTGTTCGGGGCCGGGCTCGCGATCGCGCCAGCGCCCGTCATAGCGCATCGGCTGCTTGTTGGCGCGCTGCTCGGCGCGCATCGCCTCGAGTTCTTCGGAGGTGGCGAAGCACTTGTAGGCATGGCCGCTTTCGAGCAGCTGGTGCGCGACCTCGGCATGGCGCTCGGCGCGTTGCGACTGGAACACCGGTTCGTCATCGAAGTCGAGCCCGAGCCAGTCGAGCCCGTCGAGGATCGCGTCGATCGCTTCCTGCGTCGAACGCTTCTTGTCGGTATCCTCGATCCGCAGCAGCACCTTGCCGCCGTGGTGGCGCGCGAAGAGCCAGTTAAACAGTGCGGTGCGTGCCCCGCCAATGTGAAGAAACCCGGTGGGCGAGGGCGCGAAGCGGGTCACCACGGGCGCGGACGCATTCGTCTCGCTTGCCATTCGAAAAACCTTCCTGTCCTATGCGGCCGTGGGGCAAGGGGAAGCGCCAGCAGGGCCGTTCGACGCCGACGACGAGGCCGACGCTGCGATGCAGCAAAGCCAATGGCGAAAGCGTGCGCGCTTGTCCAGCGGGGCCGCGTGGCTGGACCGCAGGATCGAGGGGGCGGGATTCGATCGTGCGCCGTGGCTCGCCGTGGGTCTCGGGGCAGGGATCGCGGCGTGGTTCGTGCTACCCGCTGCGGCCTGGTGGGTCGGCTGGTTGGGGGCCTGCGCGCTGGTCGTCGTCGCGGCTTGGTCGAACACCCTGCTCGCCGAGCGCTTTCCCTACCTGCGGATGACTTTGCTGGCGCTCCCGCTCGCGCTGATGCTGGGCTGTGCGCTGGTGTGGGCGAAGTCCGAGCTGGTGGGGGCCGAACCGATCGAGCGCCCGATGGTCGAGCGGGTGACGGGGGAGATCATCGCGCGGGAAGAACAGCCCGCGCGCGACCGGGTGCGGCTCACCTTGGCCACGCGCCTCGGTGACGAAGGTCGGGCGATGGCGGTGCGGGTCAACCTCCCGCTCGATCTCGACCGGCGGGAATTCGTCGAGGGTGCCCAAATCCGGCTGCGCGCGCGGTTGATGCCGCCCGCCCCGCCGATGCTGCCCGGGAGCTACAATTTCGCGCGCGCCGCTTGGTTCGACGGCTTGTCCGCCACCGGATCGGTGATCGGCGAACCCGAGCTCGTCGAAGCGACCAGGGGCGAGGGGCCGATCGCTTCCGCCCAACGCCGTCTCGCCGCACATGTCCGCGCAAACCTGGGCGGGTCGCCCGGCGCAATCGCCGCGGCCTTTGCCAGCGGGGACCGCGGTGCGATCGCCGAAGCCGACGACGACGCGATGCGCGATGCGGGCCTCACCCACTTGCTCTCGATCAGCGGGGTGCACGTCAGCGCGGTGGTGGCCGCGGCGTGGTTCATCGCTATCAAGCTGCTCGCGCTGTCGCCCTGGCTCGCTTTGCGGGTGCGCCTGCCGGTGGTGGCGGCGGGAATCGCCGCGGGCGCGGGGATCGCTTACACGCTGCTGACCGGGGCGGAAGTCCCGACCGTACGCAGCTGCGCGGCGGCCTTGCTGGTGCTGATCGCCTTGGCACTGGGCCGCGAACCGCTCTCGATGCGGATGCTCGCCGTGGCGGCGGGTGGGGTGATGCTGCTATGGCCCGAGGCGGTAATCGGCCCGAGCTTCCAGATGAGTTTCGCCGCGGTGATGTCGATTATCGCGCTGTCGGAAACGCAATTCGTCCGCCGTTTCATGGGCCCGCGTGAGGAGGGCGCCCCGCACCGGATCGGACGCTGGCTCGCCATGCTGCTGCTGACGGGCATTGTGATCGAGGTCGCGCTGATGCCGATCGCGCTCTACCACTTCAATCGCTCGGGGCTCTACGGCGCGCTCGCGAACGTGATCGCAATCCCGCTCACGACCTTCGTCACCATGCCGTTGATCGCGCTCGCCCTGCTCGCCGACCTGGTCGGCCTCGGCGCGCCGCTGTGGTGGCTGACCGGCAAGTCGCTCGACCTGCTGCTCGCCATCGCCCATTTCACCGCCGAACGACCTGGCGCGGTCAAGCTTTTGCCGACGATGGAGCGCTGGCATTTCGCGCTGTTCATCGCTGGCGGTCTCTGGCTGGCACTGTGGCACGGACGCGCGCGACTGCTCGGCCTGGTACCAGTCGCCTTCGGCGTGCTCGCGCTCGCCACGCTGAGGCCGCCCGACCTGCTCATAACGGACGATGGTCGCCATATCGCACTGGTCGATGCCGATGGCAGCGGCGCGGCGCTGTTGCGCGACACGCAATCCGACTATGTCCGCGACAATCTCGCCGAACAGGCCGGGCTCGACAGCAATCTACGGGTCTTGGCCGACAGCCCCGAGGCTTCGTGCAACCGCGACTTCTGCACGGCGGTGATGGAGCGCGGTGGCCGGGATTGGCACCTCTTGCTTTCGCTGGGTCGCGACAATGTGCCCGAACGCGATCTGGCCGCCGCCTGCGGCGCTGCCGATATCGTGATTTCGGACCGCTGGCTGCCGCGTTCCTGCCGTCCGCGCTGGCTCAAGGCGGACCGCCGCTATCTCGAGGACAGCGGCGGTCTCGCGATCGACCTGTCGCGCCGGCGGATCACCAGCGTCGGTTCGCGCGAAGGCGAACATGGCTGGTGGCGCGCCGGACGCGATTGATCAGACGGTCTGCGCGCGGTTCTCGTCGCGGTGCTTCTTCAGATATTTCATGAAGGGCGTGCCGCCGGTGCCGACATCGGGATCGTTGCCCGCGATGCTGCCCGCCTGCTTGTTGATGTAGCTCGCCGCATATTCGAGATGCCGCGTGCGGAACCGCGCCGACTGTTCGAGACAGGCGTTGAACGCCTCTTTGAGCGCCTTGTCGTCCGAACCCGCGACGAATTCGCGCAGGGTCGACTTCTTGGCAAGATCTTCGACGAAGCGCCGGTGTTCGACCGGGCGATAATGGTGGAGCTCGTCGAGGAAGCTCTTGAGCGGGTCGTCCGAATGGCCGACCTGGAACAGCGCATCCATAGCCGGGACGATCGAGGACTGGCTCCCGGTCTGCCCGCGGAACGCCTGCGGCTTCCCTTCGTAGCGCTCCATGCCTTCGTAGACGAGGCCGCCGCCCTCGAGCGCCGGATTGTTGGCCCAGCCATGGATGTAAGGCCGCACGCGATGGAAGTAGACGTAGGGATCGCAGCGCTCGGTCATGCGTCCGAAGTGACCGTAGATCCGCTCCCACGCGGCGTCCATTTCGCGCAGCAGGCGGGTCGCCTCGGTGGTGTCGCCTTCGCGCGCCACGCTGACCAGCTTGGCCGCATTGTCGAGCAGCACGCCCGCTTCGGCCTCGATCGCGACGTGGACCAGCACGAACCAGTTCTCGTCGACGCCACCGAGGAAGTTCTGGTGCATGGCGATATTGTCGAGCGTGATTGGGCCGTCCTTGTCGAGCCGGTACCAGTTGTCGAGCACATAGGCCGAATAGGGCAGCAGCGGCGCCTGGCCGAGCCGGTCGGCGAGCGCGCACATCGGGCACGACAGGTTGGCGGGCAGGTGGGCCGGGGGATCGTCCTCGCCCCAGACATAGGCCTGCACGAGGAAGGAGTAGTGCACCATCGCGGTGCGGACCTCTTCTTCAGGTGCGTTTTCGGCCCATTCGCCGATCTCGGGATCGGGCAGCGCATCGAGAAAATGGCGCACCCGACCGGTGGTCAGCAGTGCGGACAGATTGCCCGCCGCCTCGACGATCGGGGCGAATTGCTCGGGAAGCGAGATTTCGTCGATCTCGTAATGCGAAAGATAGCCGCGCTCGCGGCTCAAACCGTAGTCTTCAAGCTCCATGATGTCAGATGTCCGCCGGGCGCGGGTTGGGCCGCCCGGACCCCACAATCGCTATCAAATGATGATGCGGCGCTCAAGCGCGGGGTCTGTGGATTCCCCTACGGAAAGGACAGTTCCGGAACTCTCGGGCATGCCCGCCGTAGAACTTGCAACAGGGAGACAACGGAGAAAAAAGATGAAAACTCGGATGCTTGCCGCCCCGGCGCTCGCTCTTTCCACCCTCACGCTCGGGGCCTGCGCCCAGAATTACACGATCGAAGGCGCCGCCGTCGGCGCCGCGGCCGGCGCCGCGGTCGCTGCGATCACGGACGAGGATATCGCGACCTATGCCGCGGTGGGTGCCGCAGCCGGCGCGATCGCGGGTTATTTCACCGACAAGGACGACGATTGCGACGGCTTCTACGACGGCAATCGCAACGGCTATCTCGACGATGACTGCCGCTATACCGACGGCTACCGGCAGTACTGGCGCCGTTGATCAGGTCGAGTCATGATCCTGCGCTGACTTTCGATGCGAGGAATCCGGCCACAAGTTCCGGTTTCAGCCGGGCCAGCCGCGCGCGGGTATAGCGCTGCAGGAGCATCGGAAGAAGGTTGGCCAGAACGTTCCAGGCGAGAAGCGTGATCGCCCAGCCGGTCCAGTCGGCAGCCAGCGCACAGGCACCCGTCGCGACGCCGAACCACCATAACACATGGTGGGATTTCTCGGACGCCACCCCCGCCTGGAGGATGCCCTCGAGCCGGTCGGAAAAATCGTATTTGCGGTAGCTCGGGTCTTTCCTCCGTGCTGCCCGGGTGATCATGTCGCCGTCGGTGATGACCGATCGCAGGGCCTTCATCCCGAGACCTTCGTAGAAACGGCCCCGCATTTCGAACGCCCGTGGCCGGTAATAGGCACCCGGAAGCCACGTCGCCGCCGCCCCCAGGATCGTGCCGAGCGCAAGCCATAGCCACACGGTCGTGTCGGGTGCGGCAACATCATAGGGTCGCAGGGGCCCCAGGGCGCGGGACCAGAACAGCACGACGACGCCGACCCACGCGCCGACGACCGCAAACATCGCATTGTTGTATCGCTTGACGATCCGCTCGGCGGCGGCCCGCGAAGCCATCTGCGCGGCAGGATCAGCCTGCATCGGGAAAGCTCACCAGCAAGTCGTAGGCCTCGCGCGAGGCGACACCGGCGACCTTCGCGCCGTTGCGCAGCCAGAACGCGTGTTTGACGATCTCGGCCTGCTGTTCGATGCCGTATCTGTGCAGCGGCTGGCCGGGCTTGAGGGCGTAATCGTAGCGGCAGAACGGGTGGCGGTGGAGGATCAGGTACCAGTCGCCGCGCGCCTGGGTCTGCCAGACATGGGTCATCTCGTGGATGAAGAGGCCTTGGCGGAGCAGCGGCACGGACGAAAAATCGTCGCAATAAGCTTCGCCGAGGGGATGGAAATGCAGGTGGCCGCGCGGGGCCATGGTAACTTTCTTCGGCTGGAACGGCATGAACTTGCGCCGCCTTATCCGAACCTTGCCGTAATCGACCGCGCTGCCGAACACGCCTCGCGCCAGTTCGACCTCGCCCGGAGTCAGCGAGCGTTCGCCGCCGATAGGGCAGGCAGGGAGAGGGGCTGCCTCGTTCAGTTGCTCGCCTCTGCGACCGTTGTCACGCGCGCTTCGATGCTGGTCTTGTCGCCATCGGCGAAGATCAGCGTGATTTCGGTGCTATCGGCATCGAAATCGGGCGCAAGGCCGAACACCATTGCGTGCAGGCCGCCCTGTTCGAGCACGACCGATCCCGCGGCCGGGAGCGGGATCGCGTCCACCGCGGCCATCGCCATCGCGCCGCCTTCCATGCGACTTTCATGCAGTTCGACGCGCTCGGCACCCTCGACATAGATCGCCGCCAGTTCGGCCGCGCTCGCGCCGTCGTTGGCAACCGTCAGATAGAGCGCGCCGGGGCGACCCTCGACCAGCGGCAGCACGAGCCGCGCATCGCCGACCGAGATGCCTTCGCGGCCGTCGGGGCCTTCGATCGCGGACTGTTCCTGCGGGGGCTGCTCGGGCGCGCGGTCGCACGCGGCCAGCATGGCCAGCCCGATCACCAGGGAGGTGCCCAACAGCGTTTGTCGCATCGCATTCGTCCTTCGTCGAAACCGAGACGCGAACTAGCGTGGCGCATCCCTTGCGACAAGAAAAACCCCTCCTATATCGCGCCGGTCATTACACGAGCCGCCCATGCGGGCTTGCCGGTTTGCCGGGAGCTTCGAAGAGCGGCGTCCAACAACGAAACAGGTAGGGAAATCAATGAGCAAGGTTATCGGTATCGACCTCGGCACCACCAATAGCTGCGTCGCCGTGATGGACGGCGGCAAGCCCAAGGTGATCGAGAATTCCGAAGGTGCGCGCACCACGCCCTCGATCGTCGCGTTCACCAAGGACAATGAGCGCCTGATCGGCCAGCCGGCGAAGCGCCAGGCGGTCACCAATCCGGACAACACGCTGTTCGCGATCAAGCGCCTGATCGGTCGCCGGTTCGACGATCCTCTGACCAAGAAGGACATGGACCTCGTTCCCTACGACATCGTCAAGGGCAAGAATGGCGATGCCTGGGTCGAAGCGGGCGGCGAAGACTACTCCCCCAGCCAGGTTTCGGCCTTCATCCTCCAGAAGATGAAGGAAACCGCCGAGAGCTATCTCGGCGAGACCGTCACGCAGGCGGTCATCACCGTCCCGGCCTATTTCAACGATGCCCAGCGCCAGGCGACCAAGGATGCCGGCCAGATCGCGGGCCTCGAAGTGCTCCGCATCATCAACGAGCCGACCGCGGCCGCGCTCGCCTATGGCCTCGACAAGGAAGACGGCAAGACCATCGCGGTCTACGACCTTGGCGGCGGTACCTTCGACATTTCGATCCTCGAGATCGGCGACGGCGTGTTCGAAGTGAAGTCGACCAATGGCGACACCTTCCTCGGCGGTGAGGATTTCGACGCCGCGATCGTCGAATATCTCGCCGAGCAGTTCAAGAAGAAGGAAAACATGGACCTGAAGAGCGACAAGCTCGCTCTCCAGCGCCTCAAGGAAGCTGCGGAAAAGGCCAAGATCGAGCTGAGTTCGGCGCAGACCACCGAGGTCAACCTGCCCTTCATCACCGCGCGCATGGAAGGTGGCTCGTCCACCCCGCTGCACCTCGTCGAGACGATCAGCCGCTCGGACCTCGAGAAGATGGTCGGCGACCTGATCAAGCGCACGCTCGAGCCGTGCAAGAAGGCATTGAAGGATGCCGGGATCGACAAGTCCGGCGTCGACGAAGTCGTGCTCGTCGGCGGCATGACCCGCATGCCCAAGGTCCGCGAAGTGGTCGAGGAATTCTTCGGCAAGAAGCCGCATACCGGCGTGAACCCCGATGAAGTCGTCGCCATGGGCGCGGCGATCCAGGCCGGCGTGCTGCAGGGCGACGTCAAGGACGTGCTGCTGCTCGACGTGACCCCGCTTTCGCTCGGGATCGAGACGCTGGGCGGCATCATGACCAAGATGATCGACCGCAACACGACGATCCCGACCAAGAAGACCCAGACCTACTCGACCGCCGAGGACAACCAGAACGCGGTGACGATCCGGGTCTTCCAGGGCGAGCGCGAAATGGCGCAGGACAACAAGCTGCTGGGCCAGTTCGACTTGGTCGGCATCCCGCCCGCACCGCGCGGCGTGCCGCAGATCGAGGTCACTTTCGACATCGACGCCAACGGCATCGTCAACGTGTCCGCCAAGGACAAGGGCACGGGCAAGGAACAGCAGATCAAGATCCAGGCCTCGGGCGGCCTTTCGGACGACGACATCGAACAGATGGTCCAGGACGCCGAGAAGTTCGCCGACGACGACAAGAAGCGTCGCGAGCAGGCCGAGATCCGCAACCAGGCCGACAGCCTCGTCCACCAGGCCGAGAAGCAGCTCGAAGAGAACGGCGACAAGATCGACGCCGGCCTCAAGGGCGAGATCGAGACCGCGATCGCCGAGACCAAGACGGCGCTCGAGGGTGAGGACAGCGATGCGATCAAGCAGAAGACCGAGAAGCTTACCGAGCTGTCCATGAAGATGGGCCAGGCAATCTACCAGCAGCAGCAGGAAGCGGGTGCCGCCGATGCTGCCGAGGGTGGCGAAGCCGGTTCGGGCGATTCCTCTTCCGAAGACGAAGACGTCGTCGAAGCGGAATTCTCCGAAGTCGACGAAGACGAAAAGTCGTAAGTCGCACCATGGAAACCTGTCACGCCACCGATGCCCGGCGCATCGGTGGCGTCACGGTTTCGGGGACGGGATAAATGCCAGCCACCAGCACCGATTATTACGAGATGCTCGGCGTCGCGCGCAATGCCGACGGCGCGACGATCAAGAGCGCCTATCGCAAGCTCGCCATGCAGCACCACCCGGATCGCAATCCGGGCTGCACCGAGAGCGAGGGCAAATTCAAGGCGATCAGCGAGGCCTATGACTGCCTCAAGGACCCGCAGAAGCGGGCGGCCTACGACCAGTACGGACACGAACGCTACACCCAGGCCGCCTCGGGCGGCGGGGGCGGACGCGGCCATCCCGGCGGCGATTTCGCCGATCTCGGCGATATCTTCGAGACCATTTTCGGCGGTTTTGCCGGAGGCGGTGGCGGGCGCCAGCAGGCGCGCCGCGGTGCCGATTTGCGCTACAACATGGAAATCACGCTCGACGAGGCCTTCGACGGCGCCGAGCGGCAGATCACGATCGAAACCAGCCAGGTCTGCGAGACCTGCGATGGCGACGGCGCCGAGCCGGGCACCGGGATGCGCACCTGCAACCTCTGCAAGGGCGTCGGCCAGGTCCGCGCCCAGCAGGGCTTCTTCATGGTCGAGCGCACCTGCCCCAATTGCCATGGCCGCGGCCAGGTGATCGAAAAGCCGTGCAGCGACTGTCGCGGGGAGGGACGGATCGACGCGCCGCAGACGCTCGACGTCACGATTCCCCCGGGCGTAGATACCGGCACGCGAATTCGCCTGTCGGGCAAGGGTGAGGCGGGGCCGTTCGGATCGCCGCCGGGCGATCTCTACATCTTCCTGCGGATCAAGCCGCACAAGGTGTTCGAACGCGACGGTTCGAACCTCGTCACGGAGGTCCCGATCAGCTTCACCACCGCCGCGCTCGGCGGGTCGATCGACATTCCCAACCTCGACGGCGAAACGATCACGGTGGAGATCCCCGCCGGGATCCAGTCGGGCAAGCAGCTGCGCAAGCGCGGCGCCGGCATGCCGGTGCTGCAGGCGCGCGGTCGCGGCGACCTGATCGCCGAAATCGTGGTCGAGACGCCGACCAGGCTGTCGAAGGAACAGAAGGAAATCCTCGCCCGCTTCCGCGAAACCGAGACCGGCGACGAATGCCCGAAATCGAAGGGCTTCTTCGATCGCATCAAGGACGTGCTCGGGGCCTAGCCCATCCGCGCGTCGACTTCGGCGCGGACCCGCGCGATCAGGTCCGGATCGGCCTTGAGGCGGTCTTCTTCCTCGTCGAGCACGGCGTGGAACAGCCTGCGCTTGAAGGCGCGCATGGTCTTCGCGTCGAGCGGCTCGTCGAGCGTCGACACGACGATATCGAGCAGCCGCTCGCCCCCGTGCAGCCGTCCCCACAGGTAATCGTTCTCGCGATAATTGCGGCTGAAGAACGCCCCGAAATTGTAGAACTCGATCCCGCGCAGGGTCGCCAGCGTCCCGCCCTCGCGGATCGATAGCGCGTCGTCGGGACTGATCCGGTCGACCTTTACGGGATCGAATTCCGTCAGGCCTTCGCCGCGGAGGATCGGCAGCGTGACCGTGTCGAAGAACGGGAACCCGAGATAGGACAGCAGCATCCGCCGCCTGAGATCGGTCCCGACCTGCATCATGGCATCGGCCAGCAGGCGGTCGACGGCGAGATCGGTCCGCTTGAGGTCGCGACGCTGCCCGATCGCCTTGAGCACGGTGCCCGGGTGGCGGGTGAAATCCTTGGCGATCTCCGCGAAATCGGGCCCCAACGAAGAGGCCGGTTCGTGCTCGAGATAGAGCGACAGCGCCTCGAACACCGCGCTTCGGGCGCGTTCACGCTCGGTTTCGGGGATCGCCTCGTCGCCTTCCCAGTCGCGGGTGAGGCGGCGCGCGAGCAGGCGCAGGCGACGGATGCGGAATGCGAGGTCGTGGGTGCGGAAGAATTCGATCGCCTCCGCGCTGGCCGCGCCCTTGGCTCCGGAGATCTGCAGTCCCTTTTCGCGCCGGAGGTAATTGTGGAGTCGCACGTCGATCGCGGACACTTCGAGCCGCAGTTCGGGCGCGGCTTCGTGAATTGTCGCGGCCAGTCCCGCCACAATTCCGTTGAACTTGGCCTCGCCGTACCCCTGGAATGCGTAGCCCGCCTGCTTCGCCGCGGCGTCCTGCGCCTTTTGTCGCCACGCGGTCAGCCGCGGGACCGTCGGTTTGTCGAGGAACAGCGTGCGACCGAACAGTTTCTCGACCGTCGCGCTGACATCGGGGCGCAAGGCCTCGACCGTGTCGCGCAGGCGCTCGACGTCGCGCGAGTGTCCCGCCAGCTCGTCGAGGCTGTCTCGCACCGGCTGTTCGCGCGGAATCGTCGAGAGCGAACCGAAGATCACCGAGAAGAAACCCGGCGCGCTGTCGTCCTCGCGCAGCGCCCGGCCGACCCGGTCCGGGCGCGGGTCGATATAGACGATGCGGCGATCGACTTCGCGCTGCGCAGGTCGTTCCGACAACAGCGAAATGACATGTTCGAACGGCGCATTGTTGAGCACCGAGCCGTCGATCAGCGCGACGCGGCCGAGGTTTCCGGCCTCGGCATGCGCGGGCAGCAGGCTCTTGAGATAGGACTCGCGCCGCGGCCAGGCGATCGACCGCTCGGCGACGAGCTTGTCGATCTCGGCCAGCTGGAGCGCGGGGAAGGCCCCCGGAAAGCTGGCGGTCGCGCGTGCGGCAAGCACCAGTTCGGGACGCGCCGCGAGGTGCTCGCCGCCGAACGCGCGAAACTCGATCGCGAGCCGGTGCTCGCTTTCGACCACTTGTTTCGGGCTGTTGAGGTTGAGCGTCTCGAGATGACCCTTGAAATCGGTCGCGGTGACGAGCGCGTCGAGCGGGTGCTTGGGCGGCAGCAGACGCGGACCGCAGGCCTGCTGGGCCATGCTGACCAGCGCGTCGTCGATCAACCGGCTGAAATGGATCCCGCTGAAGGGTGGGGCGAACCAGCGCGAGCGGATCAGCCGCGAAAGCTTGCGCCGCACCTCGTTGCGGGTTTCGGGCGCGACGCTTTCGCTGACCACGTTGCCCGGGCGGTTGAGCAATGCGAGGATTACCGGCGAGGCGGCCGATTTCGCGAACCGGGTCCATTTGTGGGCATCGGGATCGAGCAGGCGATCGGTATCCGCCTCGGCCAGCCACATATCGGTAAGCGGTTCGAGCGAGCCGCCGGAATGCACCGCTTCGGCGAGGAACAACGCGTTGATCCCGCCCGCGCTGGCCCCGGCGAGGATATCGCTAAGCACCCGCAGGCGAAGCCCCTTCTCGGCCTCGATTCGTTCGAGGAGTTCGAGGTAAATCTTTGCTGTGGGGGACAAACCGAGCGATTTTTGCCCGCCCTCGCGATGGAACTGGCAGCTCGCCCGCACGAGGTGCCACACTTCCTTGGTGACCCCGTGCATGTAGACCGCGAGGCTGATGCCGCCATAGCAGACGAGCGCGATCCTGAGTTCCTTCTGCCGCATCCGCCCCTTGATGGCAGGGGCGGGGGAGTGGGGCAATAGCGGGCTTGCGTTCCACAAATGTTCCAACTATCGCACGGCCATGGCAAAGCCCAAGAAACGCTATGTGTGCCAGGCCTGCGGCAGCGTCGCGACGCGCTGGCAGGGCCAGTGCGGCGAATGCCAGGAATGGAATTCTCTCGTCGAGGACGCGCCAGCGACGGTGTTCTCGCAGAAACACGACCTGTCTTCCGGTGGGCGGCTGATCGCGCTCGAAGGGATGGAGGAAACCGGCGAGGCGCCCGAACGCATCGGTACGGGACTTGCCGAATTCGATCGCGCGCTCGGCGGCGGGCTGGTGGTCGGCAGCGCGATCCTGATGGGCGGCGATCCGGGGATCGGCAAGTCGACCCTGCTGCTGCAGGCGGCGGCCAATATCGCGAAATCAGGCCGCGGCGCGGTCTATATCTCGGGCGAGGAAGCCCCTGCGCAAGTCCGCATGCGCGCCCGCAGGCTCGGTGTGGCCGATGCGCCGGTGCGGCTCGCGAGCGCGACCAATGCGCGCGATATCCTGACCACGCTCGGGCAGGGCGAGCCGCCCGCGCTGATCGTGATCGATTCCATCCAGACGATGTTCTCCGACCAGATCGAGGGCGCGCCCGGCACCGTCAGCCAGGTGCGTGGCTGCGCTTTCGAGTTGATCCGCTTCGCCAAGGAATGCGGCAGCGCGCTGGTGCTGGTCGGGCATGTCACCAAGGACGGCAACATTGCCGGCCCGCGTGTGCTCGAACACATGGTCGACGTGGTGCTCGCCTTCGAGGGCGAGCGGTCGCACCAGTACCGCATCCTGCGCGGGCTCAAGAACCGCTTCGGACCCGTGGACGAGATCGGGGTGTTCGCGATGGGCGCCGAAGGCCTTGCCGAAATCGCCAATCCGTCCTCGCTGTTCCTGTCGGGGCGCGAGGAACCGGTGGCGGGAAGCGCGGTGTTCCCCGCGATCGAGGGCACGCGCCCGGTGCTGGTCGAGATCCAGGCCCTTGTGGTCCGTCTGCAAAGCGGGGCCACGCCGCGACGCGCGGTGGTCGGCTGGGACGGAGGGCGGCTCGCGATGCTGCTCGCCGTGCTCGAATCTCGCTGCGGGCTCAATTTCTCCTCCGCCGAGGTTTATCTCAACGTCGCGGGCGGCTATCGCCTCGCCGATCCGGCGGCCGATCTCGCGGTGGTCGCCGCGCTCGTCTCGGCGCTCGCCGATCGCCCGCTTGCCGCGCGCGCGACCTGGTTCGGCGAAGTGTCGCTTGCGGGGGAAATACGCCCGGTGGCGCATACCAGCATGCGGTTGCGCGAAGCGGCCAAGCTTGGTTTCGACCGCGCACACGGTCCTCCGGCCGATGAAGCCGCCACGATCAAGGGCGTAAGCTACGACGCGCTCGATTTGCTGCCCAAACTCGTTGACCGGATCATGGGCGGCGCGTAATTCTCGCCGCGATGACGGGTTTGGATATCGTTGTGTTGCTGATCGTGGGCCTTGGCGCGATCACAGGGTTCATGCGCGGTTTCGTGGAAGAAACGCTCGCGCTGTGCGCCTGGATCTGCGCGATCTTCGCGATCCGCTACCTCCACACACCGCTGACGACCGCGATCGCCCCCTATCTCGATTTCAACAACGGCGCCCCGGTGCTCGCCTTCGCGCTGCTGCTGCTGGTGCCCTACGCGGTGGTCAAGCTGATCGCCAACCAGTTCGGCAAGGCCTCGCGCGCCTCGGCACTGGGCCCGTTCGACCGGTTGCTCGGCTTCGGCTTCGGCACGGTCAAGGGGGTGGTGATCACGGTCTTCGCCTTCTCGGTGCTGGTGCTCGGCTACGACACGGTCTGGGGAATTGGCGGGCGTCCGGACTGGGTGACGCAGGCGCGCAGCTACACCTTCATCAATTCGGCCAGCCAGTCGCTTGTCGAGATGATCGCCGAGCGGCGACAGGCGCTGCAGGAGCGCCGCGAGAACGCCGCCGAGGAAGCTGCGGTCGACGCCGACGCGGACTGACATGGCCAGCGCCGCGCAACTCTACACCACCGAAATTCTCGGGCTGGCGGTCGCGCTGGCTGACTATCCGTTCGCGGGAAACACGTGGGATCGCTGCGGAGAAGCGCGCGCGCCGCTCTGCGGCAGCACGGTCGCGCTTGGCCTCGCGGTCGATGCGAACGGCGCCATCGAACAACTCGGCCTCCAGGTCCAGGCCTGCGCGATCGGCCAGGCAGCGGCGGCGATCTTCGCGCAGGATGCGCGCGGCACGGGCCTTGCCGCGATCGTCACGGCCCATGCGGCTATCTCCGATTGGCTCGCAGGCGAGGGCCCCTTGCCAGACTGGCCCGGCTTCGACTTGCTCGAGCCGGCGCGCGGCTATCCCGCTCGCCACGGCGCGATCATCCTGCCGTGGAAGGCCGCGATCCGGGCGCTTTCCCCCGACGATGTAGCGGGCTAGGAGCATCGCTCAACTTTCGGGAGGGGAAAACCGATGAGCGATGCGCTGCACGGGCGCGAGCCGACCAAGAAGGAGCTGCGGCTGGTGATCGCCGCCAGTTCGGCCGGCACGATCTTCGAATGGTACGATTTCTTCATCTACGGCACGCTTGCGGGCCTGATCGGGGCGGCATTCTTCCCGAGCGGCAACGAGACGCTCCAGATCCTGCTGGTCTGGGCCGGTTTCGCGGTCGGGTTCGGTTTCCGCCCGCTGGGCGCGATCCTGTTCGGTTTTCTCGGCGACAAACTAGGGCGCAAATACACTTTCCTCGTCACCGTCACGCTGATGGGCATCGCCACCGCCGGGGTCGGCCTGATCCCGAGCGCAGCGAGTATCGGGATCGCGGCACCGATCATCGTGATCGGCTTGCGCATCCTGCAAGGCCTCGCACTGGGCGGCGAATATGGCGGCGCGGCAATCTACGTCGCCGAGCATGCCCCGCCCGAAAAGCGCGGGTTCTATACCGGGTTCATCCAGGCGAGCGTGGTCGGCGGCTTCGTCCTCTCGATCATCGTGGTGATTGCCTGCCGTGCCCTGTTCAGCGAGGAGGCCTTCGCCGAATGGGGCTGGCGCGTACCCTTCCTGCTGTCGATCATCCTGCTCGGCATTTCGCTATGGATGCGGCTGAAATTGTCCGAGAGCCCGGTGTTCCAGGCGATGCGCGAGGCCGGCGAGACCGCTGGGAATCCCTTCGTCGAGAGTTTCACCTATCCCGGCAACAAGAAGCGCATCCTCGTCGCCTTCGGGGTCACCGGCGTGCTGACCACGATCTGGTACACGGCGTTCTTCTCGGGGCTTAGCTTCCTGCGCGGCCCGATGCGGCTCGACGAAAGCCTGGTCGAGTGGCTGCTGCTGATCGCCGGACTGATCGCGATGAGCTTCTATGTGATCGTGGGCCGGTGGTCGGACCGGGTCGGCCGCAAGAAGCCGATCGTGATTGGCGCGCTCGCGTCGCTTGCCCTGCTGTTCCCGATCTTCTGGAGCATGGGCAGTCTCGCCAATCCCGGGCTTGCGCAGGCGGCGCAAGAGACCCCGATCGTCGTCTCGGGCCGGCAATGCGACACCGATCCCTTTGCCGAACTGTTCGACCGCGAACAGAGCGATTGCGGCAAGGTGCTTGAAACGCTGACCGCCAGCGGCGTCGCCTATTCGGTGACGCAATCCGAAGACCTCGCGGTAACCGCGGGCGGGACTGCGATCCCGCTCGAGGCTGGTTGGTTCGACGACGCTGGCGCGCGACGCGACGGGTTGCAGGCGGCATTGACCGAGCGCGGCTTCGATTTCGACCGCCAGAACCCGCCGCTCGCCAATATCCTCGGCATCCTCGGCCTGCTGCTCGTGCTCGGCGTGCTCTCGGCATTGACCTACGGCTCGGTTGCCGCACTGCTGACCGAGATGTTCCCGACCAAGATCCGTTACAGCTCGATGTCGATCCCCTACCATTTCGGGGCCGGTTATCTCGGAGGATTCCTCCCGTTGATCGCGGGCATCATCGTCGCGCGCACGGGCGACGTCTATGCCGGACTGTGGTACACGATCGTCGTGGTCGCCGCAGGCCTCGGCATCGTCCTGTGGGGCGTCGACGGCGGCCCACCGAAGGACTTCGAAGACACGCATGGCTGACCTGCCCCCGCCGACGCTGCGGCTGACCGTCGATCGGGCGGCGCTGGCCACGAACTGGCGCGCGCTCGACCGGATGAGCGGTGCGGCGCGGGCAGGGGCGGCGGTCAAGGCTGACGGATACGGGCTGGGTGCACGGCTCGTCGCGGAAACGCTGTGGGAGGCGGGCTGCCGCGATTTTTTCGTCGCGCACTGGTCCGAAGTGCCCGATCTTCTGGAGGTTGTGCCACCCGAGGCTATCGCGGTGCTGCACGGACCGATCAATGCCGAGGAAGCGGCCTACGCGCGTGCGGTGGGGGCTCGACCGATCCTCAACTCGATCCACCAGGCGAGGTTGTGGAACGCGGCGGGGGGAGGGCCATGCCACCTGATGCTCGACACCGGGATGAACCGGCTCGGTCTGCCGCTCGCCGAACTCGACGCTCCGGAGGTCGCCGCGCTCGATATCCACGTGTTGATGTCGCATCTCCATTCGGCCGACGAGGACGGCGAGGCCAACGAGCGCCAGCGGACCGCCTTCGACGCGGCGCGCACCAGGATCGCCCACCGCGAAGCGAGCCTTTCGAACAGTGCCGGGATCGCACTCGGTGATGGCTATCACTACGACCTGACCCGTCCCGGCCTGTCGCTCTATGGCGGTGTCCCTCGACCCGAGCTCGCCGACGTAATCCGCCAGGTCGCCCGGATCGACGCCGCGATCATGCAGACGCGCGAGCTGCAGGCGGGCGAGACGGTGGGTTACAACGCGACCTTCACCGCGCCGCACGCGATGCGGATCGGTACGGTCGCGCTCGGATATGCCGACGGTTACCTGCGCTGCTGGTCGGGCAAGGGCGCGATGCGCAACGGCGACGCCCGATTGCCGGTGCTGGGGCGTGTCTCGATGGACATGACCGCGATCGACCTGACCCACGCCCCCGACCTCGCCGAGGGCGACTGGGTCCGCGCCGAATACGACCTGCCCGAGGCTGCACGGGTCAGCGGCCTGTCGCAATACGAGTTGCTGACCGCGCTCGGTTCGCGCTTTCTCCGCGCGTAAGGGCACTAATATTGCGCTGCACTAAGCAGTGCTGCTAGTGCGAAATCTCATTCCTATTCCGGAGAGCCAGATGGCCGCGCGCCCCAGAGATCCCGACGAACCGATCATCATCAAGAAATACGCGAACCGGCGGCTCTACAACACCGACAGCTCGAGCTACATCACGCTCGAAACGCTGGCCCAGATGACCCGCGACAACCAGGAATTCCAGGTCGTCGACGCCAAGTCGGGCGACGACATCACCCACCAGGTGCTGACCCAGATCATCATGGATTCCGAATCGAGCGGCGAACAGCTGCTGCCGGTGTCGTTCCTGCGCCAGCTGATCTCGCTATACGGCAATTCGATGCAGGCGCTGGTCCCGTCCTATCTCGACGCCTCGATGAAGAGCTTCTGCGACAACCAGGAAAAACTGCGCGATTCCTTCGGCAAGGGCCTGTCGGAAAACCCCTTCGCCAAGATGGCGCAGCACAACATGAAGATGTTCGCCGATGGCTGGCGCGCGGTGCTCGCACCGGGACAGCAGGCCTCGCCGAAGGGCAAAGATAGCGACGACCTTGCAGAACTGCGCGCCCAGATGGCGGCGATGCAGGACAAGCTCGACAAGCTCGACAAGTAACAGACCCAGACCCGTCCGCCAGGGCGGGCGCTCCGAAGGAAGATTTGTGGCCAACATCCGCCATGCGCTGAATACGCGGCGCGCAGACGATTTCGCCGCCTGGTACCAGGAAGTCATCACCGCCGCCGACATGGCCGAGGAATCGGGCGTGCGCGGCTGCATGGTGATCAAGCCGTGGGGCTACGGCATCTGGGAGCGGATGCAGCGCCTGCTCGACGACCGGATCAAGGCGACCGGGCACGACAACGTCTATTTCCCGCTGTTCATCCCGCTCGGCAATTTCGAGCGCGAGGCCGCGCATGTCGACGGCTTCGCCAAGGAAATGGCGGTGGTCACCCACCATCGGCTGATCGCCGACGGGGCAGGGGGCCTCAAGCCCGACCCCGAGGCGAAGCTCGAGGAACCGCTTATCGTCCGTCCGACCTCGGAAACGATCTTCGGCGATGCGATGGCGCGCTGGATCCGGAGCTGGCGTGACCTGCCGCTGAAATTGAACCAGTGGGCCAATGTCGTGCGCTGGGAGATGCGCACCCGCATGTTCCTCCGCACCAGCGAATTCCTGTGGCAGGAAGGCCATACCGCGCATGAGAACGAGGCAGAGGCGCGCGAGCACACGATGCGCATGCTCGAGGTCTACCGCGCCTTCGCCGAGGAAGATCTCGGCCTGCCGGTGATCGCGGGCGAGAAGCCCGAGCACGAACGCTTCCCGGGCGCCGATGCGACCTATTCGATCGAGGCGATGATGCAGGACGGCAAGGCGCTCCAGGCCGGCACCTCGCACTATCTCGGCACCAGCTTCGCGCAAGCCGCGGGAATCAAGTACCAGGATCGCGAAGGCGGCGAGCAGTTCTGCCACACTACCAGCTGGGGCGTTTCGACCCGCATGGTCGGCGGGGTGATCATGACCCATGGCGACGATGACGGGCTTCGCGTGCCGCCGCAGGTCGCGCCGTGGCAGGTCGTGATCCTGCCGATGCTGCGTGACAATGACGGGGACGAGGCGGTGCTCGCCTATTGCCGCGACCTTGCCGCCAAGCTCGGTTCGCAAAGCGCGTTCGGTGAACCGCTGCGGGTCAATCTCGATACCCGCCCGGGCAAGGCCGCGCAGAAGCGTTGGGACTGGGTCCGCAAGGGTGCACCGTTGATCGTCGAGATCGGCGGGCGCGACGTCGAGAACGCCAAGATCAGCCTGCTGCGCCGCGATGCGCTGTGGAACACGGAGAACGGCAAGCCCGCCTTCCGCGATCCCTCGCCCGACGAGTTCGCCGCGAGCGCCGGTGCCGAGCTCGAAGCGATCCAGACCGCGCTGTTCGAGGAGGCGCGTGCGCGCCGCGACGACAACATCACGCGAGGACTGACCACGTTCGACGAGCTGCGCGCTTTTTACTCATCGAAGGACAAATATCCCGGATGGGTCGAAATGGCCTGGGCACGCCCCACCGGTGCGGCGCTCGACAAGGTGGTCGAACAGCTCAAGTCCCTGAAGCTCACCATGCGCAACGTGCCGCTGGGCGACGAAGGCGTATCGGGCACCTGCCCCTTCACCGGCGAACCCGCGGTCGAGCGGATCTATATCGGGCGCGCCTACTGAGCCCCTTGCGTCGCGGTCGCGGGCGCGCGAGAAGCGGCGCATGAAAGCATTTGCCCCCATTGCCGCCCTGCTGGCCGCCACCGCCGCCACGCCTGCCATCGCCCACGATCGCCCCGCCGACGAGGTCTCGGCCGAACGATTGCGCGCCGATGTCGAGCGGCTGGTCGCCTTCGGGACCCGGCACACGCTGTCCTCGCAGGACGACCCCGAACGCGGGATCGGCGCGGCGGTCGATTGGGGTGCCGAGGTGTTTCGCGACATTTCCGCCGAATGCGGCAGTTGCCTCGAGGTCGAACTGCCGGAGACGATGGTCTCCGGCGATCGCATCCCCGAGCCGGTGCGCCTGCGCAACGTGGTCGCGATCCAGCCCGGCACCGAGCGCCCCAACGAGGTCGTGATCGTCCAGGGTCATATCGACAGCCGGGCGAGCGACGTGATGGACGGCACGGTCGAAGCCCCGGGCGCGAACGACGATGGATCGGGCACCGCGCTGGTGATCGAGGCGGCGCGCGTGCTGTCGGGGCAGCAATACCCCACCACCATCGTCTACGCGCTGCTTTCGGGCGAGGAGCAGGGCCTGTTCGGCGCACGGCTGCTGGTCGATTGGGTCGAGAGCAAGGGTTATACGGTCAAGGCCGTGCTCAACAACGACGTCGTCGGCAATAGCTGCGGGTCGGACGGCTATTGCGACGCCGCGCATGTCCGCGTCTTCTCCGAAGGGCCGCGCGCCGATCTCGACGATCGTTACCGCGCTGCGCAGCGCCGCGAGGGCGGCGAGAACGACAGTCCCTCTCGCAACCTCTCACGCTGGCTCGACGGGATCGCCGATGGCGACGCGACCGGGCTCGACGTGCGCCAGATCTGGCGCACCGACCGCATGGGCCGCGGCGGCGACCAGATCCCGTTCCTCGAGGCGGGGTATCCCGCGGTCCGCTTCTCGGTCGCGGTCGAGGATTACGAACACCAGCACCAGGACCTGCGCACCGAGGACGGCGTGACCTACGGCGACACGGTCGACGCGATGGACTTCGATTATCTCGCGAAAGTCACCAAGCTGAACGTCCAGGCGCTGGAACGGCTGGCGCGTGCGCCGATGCCCCCTGCGCCCCGCGCCCGCGCGGCGGTGCGGACCTTTACCGAGCTGAGCTGGGATGAAGTGCCGGGCGCGACCGAATACCGGATCTGGCAGCGGCGGACCGACGAGGGCCATTGGCGGGACGGTCCCCTGCGCACGATATCCGCTTCCGCCCATGGCAGCGACGCCGATGCACCCGATTTCGCCATCGAGCTTGCAGGCGTACGCGGCGACGACTGGATTTTCGGCGTCAGCGCCTGCTCGGCAGAGGGCGTGTGCAGCCCGATCGCAAGCGCGGTCCCGGGCGGGGCGTTCGCGCCGATCGCGCCACGGGGTGACAATGACTGACCGGCTCCCCATATCGCCGGGCATATGACGAAACCGAAAAAGAACAGGGCGCGCCACCGCAATCCGGGGCTGCCTTCAAAGGACGAGATCCTCAAATTCATCAAGACCAGCGATAATCCCGCCGGCAAGCGCGAAATCGCGAAGGCGTTCAGCCTCAAGGGGCAGGAGCGCGTGCAATTGAAGGCGCTGCTGCGCGACATGGCCGATGAAGGCATGATCGACGGCAACAAGAGCGCGTTCCACCGCATGGGCGGCGTGCCCAAGGTCACCGTGCTCAAGGTGGTCGAGATCGAGGACGGCGAACCGATCGCCGTGCCGGAGAACTGGGCGCCAGACACCGGCACCCCCGCGCCGAAAATCCGCCTGATCGAGAAGAAGGGCAAACACGCCGCCTTGCGCACCGGGGACCGCGTGCTCGCGCGGACCGAGGAGGCCGGGAAGGGCCATCGCGGCTTCGTGATGAAGAAGCTGCCGCAGCGGCTCGACCAGATGATGGGCGTGGTCGAGATCGACAAGAGCGGCCAGGGCTGGCTCGCCCCGGTCGACAAGAGCGTGCGCAATTCCTCCAAGATCGCCGACCTGGGCGGCGCGGAAGACGGCCAGCTCGTCTATGCCGAGACGGTCGGGCGCGGACAGCGTGCGTCGGTCAAGGTCACCGAGGTGATCGGCGATCCGCTCGCGCCCAAGAGCTTCAGCCTGATCGCGATCGCCAAGCACGGCATCCCGCATATCTTCCCCGACGAGGTGATCGCCGAAGCGGAAAGCGCGGCCAAACTGCCGCTCAGCGAGGACCACCGCGAAGACCTGCGCCACCTGCCGATCGTCGCGATCGATCCCGCCGACGCGCGCGACCACGACGATGCGATCTGGGCCGCGCCCAACGACGAGGGCGGGTTCGACGCGCTCGTCGCGATCGCCGACGTATCCTATTACGTGCGCCCCGGCGGCAAGCTCGATCGCGAGGCGCGCAAGCGCGGCAATTCGGTCTATTTCCCCGACCGCGTCGTGCCGATGCTGCCCGAAGTGTTGAGCGCAGACGTCTGCTCGCTCCGCCAGGGCGAGGACCGCGCGGCGATGGCCTGCCACATGAAGATCGACGCCGAAGGGCGGATCAAGGACTGGCGCTTCACCCGCGCGATCGTGCGGATCGACGAGGTCATCCCCTACGAGGACGCGCAGCGCCGGATCGACGAGGGCGCGGCGGGCGAAAACCTCAACAACCTGTGGGCCTGCTGGAAGGCTCTCCACGCCGCGCGCGAAGCGCGCGACCCGCTCAACCTCGAGCTGCCCGAGCGCAAGGTCCAGCTCGACGACCAGGGCCGCATCACCGAGATCGCCGTGCGCGAACGGCTCGATGCCCACCGCGTGGTCGAGGACTTCATGATCGCCGCCAACGTCGCCGCAGCGAAGGCTCTTGAAGCCAAGTCAGCGCCCGTTGTCTACCGCGTCCACGAGCAGCCGAGCCGCGAAAAGATCGTCGCGCTCAAGGACTATATCGAGAGCATCGGCGGCAAGCTCGCGCTGGGGCAGGTGATCACCCCCTCGCTGTTCAACCGCATGCTCAAGGACGTCGCCGACGAGCAGGAAAAGGCGCTGCTGATGGAAGCGGTGCTGCGCAGCCAGACGCAGGCCTATTACGGGCCCGCCAATGCCGGCCATTTCGGCCTCGCGCTGGGCAGCTACGCGCACTTCACCTCGCCGATCCGCCGTTATGCCGACCTCTTGGTCCATCGCGCGCTGGTCGACGCCTACAAGCTCGAACAGCCTGCCCCCAAGGGAAAGCTGCCCGACACTTCGGGCCTGTCGGACCAGGATCGCAGCGATCTCGGCAAGATTTCCGATGCGATCAGCAAGACCGAGCGCCGCGCGATGGAGGCCGAGCGCGACACCACCGACCGCTATATCGCCGCCTGGCTCTCGGGCCGCGTCGGGCAGACCTTCGAGACCAGGATCACAGGGGTGCAGAGCTTCGGTTTCTTCGCCACCATCCTGGAGTTCGGCGGCGACGGGCTGGTGCCGGTCTCGACGCTCGGCAACGACTATTTCCAGTATGACGAGAAGGCGCAGTCGCTGGTCGGCGAGCGTTCGGGCGAAAGCTACACCGTCGGCGACCGGCTCGAATTGAAGCTCGCCGAAGCCAACCCGATCACCGGCGCGCTCAAATTCGAAGTGCCGGGGCAGGAAGGCCGCGTCGAAAAGCGCGGCAATCGTCCGCACGGCAAGAAGAAGCGCGACGGCGGCAAGGATAACGGCAAGGGCCATGGCAAGCACAAGGGTACGCCCAAGGACAAGCCCAAGCATGCCCAGGGCAAGCGCGGTCGCCCGGCCAATATCCGCCACCAGGGGCGCGGCAAGAAAAAGCGCTAGGACCCGTTCGGCACGAGCGGGCCTCGGTCGCTCAGAACTGGTCCTCGACCGTCTCGGGGACCCAGTCGCCCGGCACGATGTAGAGCGGGCAGGGCAGGGTACCCGAATGCGTGCTGAAATGGCTGACCAGCGGATCCGCCCCGTCGCGCGAAGCGCCTAGCACCAGCGCCGATATTTCCGGGTGGGTGGCGAGGTATTCGCGCACCACGCGCTCGGGTTCGCCCAGCTCGACCGAGATCACCGGCATCCGCCCGCTTTCGGAGAAATAGCGCCCGGCGGCCGAGGTCACCATCACCTCGGCGCGGCTGCGCGCCTCTTCCTCCATCGTCGCCTGCACCCCGCCGAAGGCACTGAATTGTTGCGGCGGGACCAGCGCGAGCATGTGCACCTGCCCCCCCGCCTGCAGCGCGAGGCGCGAGGCATAGGTCATCGCGACCTTCGCCTCCGGGCTCTCGTCGATGATGACAAGGTATACGCGCATCCAGTTCCTCTCCCTGCGCGGGGGTGTAGGATGCAAAGCCGGCGATAAGCAAGCGTGGACAGCGCGCTTGCCCCGCGCGCGCGGTTTGGGCAGAGAGCGGCTGAACGCGCTCCGCCGCTACGACATACAAGGATTTTCGATGCCCATCGCGATCAAGATGCCCGCGCTCTCGCCGACCATGGAAGAAGGCACGCTTGCCAAATGGCTGGTGAAAGTGGGCGATACCGTCGCCGCCGGCGATATCATGGCCGAGATCGAGACCGACAAGGCGACGATGGAATTCGAGGCGGTCGACGAAGGCACGGTCGCGGCGATCAGTGTCGACGAGGGCACCGAGGGCGTCGCGGTCGGCACCGTCATCATGACGCTGGCCGAGGAAGGCGAAGATCTCGACGAGGCCAAGGCCGCGGCGGGAAATAGCGCGCCCGCACCTGCTCCCGAGAAGAAGGAAGAGGCTGCCTCGGCGGACGAAACCGCTCCGCCAGCACCCTCGCCGAAACCGGCGCCCGCTCCGTCGCAGGACGTCGCCAAGGCTCCTGCCGCGCCGACCGTCGACGGCGAGCGCATCATCGCCAGCCCGCTCGCGCGTCGGATCGCCGAGCAGAACGGCGTCGATCTCGCCTCGATCAAGGGCTCGGGGCCCAACGGCCGGATCGTGAAGGCCGACGTCGAGGGGGCCAAGCCCGGTGCCGCCCCGGCAAAGGACAGCGCCGCACCCGCACCCGCGCCTTCGGCTCCCGTCCAGCAGGGCGGGGAGCTCGATGCGCCCTACGAAGCGCACAAGCTCAACAATGTCCGCAAGGTCATCGCCAAGCGCCTCACCGAGGCCAAGCAGACGATCCCGCACATCTACCTCACGGTCGACGTGCGGCTCGACGCGCTGCTCGACCTGCGCAAGCAATTGAACGCCTCGCTCGAGGCCGACGGGGTCAAGCTCTCGGTCAACGATCTGCTGATCAAGGCGCTCGCGCGCGCGCTTCAGCGCGTGCCCTCGTGCAATGTCAGCTTCCAGGGCGACGAGCTGTTCCAGTATGCCCGCGAGGACATTTCGGTCGCCGTCGCCGCGCCCTCGGGCCTGATCACCCCGATCATCCGCGATGCGGGCCGCAAGGGCCTCGCGCAGATCAGCACCGAGATGAAAGAACTCGCCGGCAAGGCCAAGGACGGCAAGCTGCAGCCGCACGAATTCCAGGGCGGCACCGCCAGCCTCTCCAATCTCGGCATGTTCGGCACCAAGCAGTTCGACGCGGTGATCAACCCGCCGCAGGCGATGATCCTCGCCGTCGGCGCGGGCGAACAGCGCCCCCACGTGGTCGACGGTGCGCTCCAGGTCGCCACCGTGATGAGCGCCACCGGCAGCTTCGACCACCGCGCGATCGACGGCGCCGACGGCGCGCAGCTGATGGAAGCCTTCCAGCAGCTGTGCGAGAACCCGATGGGGCTGGTGGTTTGACGCCAACCGGACAGGGAGCCCTCCTTTGAAGCGCGATCCCGCCATCCGCGTCACCGCGATGCCTGCCGATGCCAATGCCTATGGCGATATCTTCGGCGGCTGGTTGCTGAGCCTGATGGACCATGGCGCCGGCCTGATCGCCGCGCGGCACGCCAAGGGGCGCGCGGTCACGATTGCGATGGACGGGATGGAGTTCCACCAGCCCGTCAAGGTTGGCGACGAGGTCTCGGTCTATTGTACGATCGAGAAGGTCGGGCGCACCAGCATGGTGATCGCGACCGAGGCCTGGCGGCGCGAACGTCATTCCGAACATGGCGGCAAGGTGACCGAGGCCAAGTTCACCTTCGTCGCGATCGACGACAACGGCCGCCCGCGGCCCGTGGATGCGGCGGCATGACGTCGCTTTCCTACCGTGCGGCGCGCATGGCATACCGCCTGTGCGCGCACCGCATTTCCGCCCGGGAAGATTCCTTTCCCTGGACAGTGTAACACCCGGTCCATGCCTCCCTCGGGCATGACTTGAAGACAGGACGACAAATGGCTGACAAGTATGACGTAATCGTATTGGGTTCGGGCCCCGGTGGCTATGTCGCGGCGATCCGCTGCGCGCAGCTCGGGCTCAAGACCGCGATCGTCGAACGCGAACTGCTGGGCGGCATCTGCCTCAACTGGGGTTGCATCCCCACCAAGGCGCTGCTGCGGAGCGCGGAGATCCTCCATTACGCGCAGCATGCGAAGGATTACGGCCTCAAGATCGCGGGCGAGATCGAGGCCGATCTCGAAGCCGTGGTGAAGCGCAGCCGCGGCGTCGCCAAACAGCTGAACCAGGGCGTCACGCACCTGATGAAGAAGAACAAGATCGCCGTTCACATGGGCGAGGGGACGCTGACCGGTCCGACCTCGCTGACGGTGAAATCTGACAAGGGCGAGGAAAAGCTCGAAGCCAGGCACGTCATCGTCGCCACCGGGGCCCGCGCGCGCGACCTGCCTTTCGCCAAGGCCGACGGCAAGCGCGTCTGGACCTATCGCCACGCCATGACGCCACCCGAAATGCCCAAGAAGCTGCTGGTGATCGGATCGGGTGCGATCGGGATCGAGTTCGCGAGCTTCTACAACGACATGGGCTGCGACGTCACCGTGGTCGAAATGCTCGACCGCATCGTGCCGGTCGAGGACAAGGACGTCTCGGCCTTCCTCAACAAGTCGCTCACCAAGCAGGGCATGACGATCATGACCGGCGCGGGGGTCGAAGACCTCAAGGTCACCGACAAGGGCGTCAAGGCGAAGATCAAGGACGCCAAGGGCAAGGTCGCCGAGACCGAGTTCACCCACTGCATCGTGGCGATCGGGATCGTCCCCAACACCGAGAATGTCGGGCTCGAGAAGCTCGTCGAAATGGAACGCGGCTTCATCCAGATCGACGATTACGGGCGCACCAAGTCGAAGGGGCTCTGGGCGATCGGCGACTGCACCCCGGGCCCGTGGCTGGCGCACAAGGCGAGCCATGAAGGCGTCACCACCGCCGAGGCGATCGCCAAGGAGCTCGGCAACAAGGACGTCCATCCGCACCCGCTCGACCGCAACAACATCCCGGGTTGCACCTATTGCCACCCGCAGATCGCCAGCGTCGGGCTGACCGAGGAAAAGGCGAAGGAAGCCGGTTACGAAGTCAAGGCTGGCACCTTCCCCTTCATCGGCAATGGCAAGGCGATCGCGCTGGGCGAGGCCGAAGGCTTCTGCAAGACCGTGTTCGACGCCAAGACCGGCGAGCTCCTGGGCGCGCACATGGTCGGTGCCGAGGTGACCGAGATGATCCAGGGCTTCGTCGTCGGCAAGACGCTCGAGACCACCGAGGCCGAGCTGATGCAGACGGTCTTCCCGCACCCGACGATTTCCGAGTCGATGCACGAAAGCGTGCTCGCCAGCTATGGCCGCGTGATCCACGTCTGACCCTTTGGCGCAAACCCCGCACCGTTCGGCGCTACCAACATGCCGTAACGGAAACCGCCGCTGGACTTTGCGCGTTAGGGTCGCAAAGGAGAGTCGCGTGGAATATGAAATCAGGGACAACCCCGAGGTCGATTACGACCAGCAGGGTGAGGTCATCGAACGCCATTCGGCGCTGAAGAACCAGTCCTCGGTCGGAGCGGACCAGTATCCTGCGAAGAAACGCAAGGAATTCGCCGCTCTCGTAATTCCCGAGGAAGAGAGCGCGTAGATCACGCAACGGCGCCGAAGCACCGGAAAGGGCCGCCCGCGAGGACGGCCCTTTTCTCGTGCCGGGTAGGAATGGCGGACAGGGTGGGATTCGAACCCACGAAGGGCTTGCACCCTTGGCGGTTTTCAAGACCGCTGCATTCAACCGCTCTGCCACCTGTCCGTCGCTGGAGTCGCTAGTCGCGCGGCATTAAAATGTCACCATCTACCGAGCTCGTGCGTTTGGTTCATCCGATCCTCATCGCTATACCCCAATGGAGCCCTATGCAGACCGTCAAGACCATCCTCGCCGCGCTCGCCGCCACCGCCATGACCATCCCGGTCGCCGCCTGCGCGCAAAGTTCGCTGAGCTTCGACGGCTACCTCGAACTCGTCGCCGCCAAGGCGCGGGGCGAGGGGGTCAGCGAAGGTGCGATCCGGCAGGTGATCGACGGGCTGACCTACAACGAACGCGTGGTCCGGTTCGACCAGTCGCAGCCCGGTTCGACGACCAGCTCCAATTCGAGCAGTTTCCCCGCCTTCCAACCCTATTACCGCCGCACCGTCACGCAGGATCGGATCGATGGCGGGCGACGCACGCTGGCGCGTTACCGCTCGATCGCGCAGCAGGTCGAACGCGAATCCGGCGTGCCGGCGGAGATCCTCGTCGCGATCTGGGGCAAGGAAAGCGCCTATGGCGCGGTGAAAGGCGATTTCGATCTCGCCCGCTCGCTCGCGACGCTGGCATATGAAGGCCGCCGCCGCGAATTGTTCGAGCCCGAACTGATCGCGCTGATGAAGATGGTCGATCGGGGGGTCCCGCGCTCGCAACTGGTCGGCAGCTGGGCGGGCGCTTTCGGCAACCCGCAATTCCTGCCGACCGTCTATCTCCGGCTCGCGCAGGACGGCGATGGCAACGGCGTGGCCGATATCTGGAATTCGGCCCACGACACGCTCGCCTCGATTGCGCGCTACTTCGTCGATGCCGGGTGGGAGCGGGGATCGCCCTGGGGCGTTCCCGCGACGGTGCCGTCCGGCTTCGACCGCAGCGTCTTCGCCAACCCGATGACCGCGCCCTATTGCCCGCGGGTACACGAACGGCACGCGCCGTGGCGGACCGTGGCCGAATGGCGCGCGCTTGGCATCCGGCCGCAACAGGCGATCGCCGACGATACGCTGGTCAGCCTGATCGAGCCCGACGGGCCCGGCAATACGGCCTATCTTCTGACCCGGAATTATCACACGATCCTCGAATACAATTGTTCGAATTATTACGCCTTGGGGGTGGGACTGCTTGCCAATGAAATCGCACGCTAGGATTCTCGTCGCGTCCGCGGGCGCCACGCTCCTGACCGGGTGCAGCACGCTCGGGCTGGAAGAGGATTATATCGGGGGGGCGCCACCCGCTTCGGACCAGTCCGCGGGACCGCTCGATCCGGAAGGACCGGCAGGCGACTATCCGGTCGTCATCGGTCCGGCCTACACCGTCAACGGGGTGACCTACACGCCCGAAGACGCGCTCAATTACGACGAAGTGGGCTACGCCGTCCGCGATGTGGACGCGGGGCCCGGCGTGACCGCAGCGCACCACACGCTGCCGCTGCCGAGCTATGTCGAGGTAACCGAGCTCGACGAAGGACGCACCGCGCTGGTGCGGGTCGAGCGGCGCGGACCGATGAAAGGTAACCAGTTGCTCGCGCTGAGCGCCGACGCGATGGCCCAGCTCGGAATCGCGTCCTCGGCTCCGGTGCGGGTGCGACGGGTCAACCCGCCCGAGGTCGAGCGGGCCAAGCTGCGCTCCGGCGAGCCCGCGCCGCTGCGGATCGAAACGCCCGAGGGACTGTTGACGGTGCTGCGCCGCAAATTGCCCGAGGCGAGGACGGAGGCATCGATCCGCCCCGCGCCGGTCGAAAGCCCCACCCCCGCCACGACACCTGCGCCCGAGCGTCCCACTCCGGCAACGCCGGTCGCCTCCACAGGCTATTACGTGCAGGCCGGCGCCTATTCGGATCGCGCCCGCGCCGATCGGGTGGCAGCCCGGATCGGCGGGCAGGTCTACCCGGCCGGCCGCCTGTGGCGCGTCCGGAGCGGCCCCTTCGCCACGGCTGCGGAGGCGGATCGCGACCTCGCCAGGATCCGCGCCGACGGCTTCGGCGATGCCCGCGTGGTGAGCGAAGACTGAGCCGGAAACGATGCGGGAGATGACAAAGGCGATCGCGGTAACAGCCGCAGCAATCGCAACCATCGCGGTGCCGCTCTCGGGCGCTTCGCAGGACCTGCCCTCGATCGCGATCGGCGATGCGCGGGTCGCCCCGCCGCCCGAGGCTGCGCTTGCACCTGTGGTGCTGCTGGTCGACCTCGGCACCGGACAGACGCTGTACGAGAAGAACGCCGAGCGCCGCTTCATGCCAGCCTCGGTGACCAAGGTGATGACCGCCTATACCGCGTTCGAGATGATCGAGCGCGGCGAGATCGACCTGCGCCAGCGCTACACTTTCGACGAGGACAGTTATCGCAACTGGCGACGTCGGGGCTCGACCATGTTCCTCGGTCTCGGCGAGCAGGTTTCGGTCGCGGCCTTGTTGCAGGGCATCCTGACCGTGTCGGCCAATGACGGCTCGGCGCTGCTGGCCAAGGGCGCCGCCGGCAGTGTCGAGGCCTGGACCGCCCGGATGAATGGCGAAGCGCGCGCGATCGGGATGCGCGACAGCAGTTTCGGCTCTCCCAACGGTTTTCCCGACGAAGGTCGGACTTTTACCACCGCGCGCGACCTGATCACGCTGGCGCAGGCGATCGTGACCCGCCATCCCGACAAATACGCGGCGTTCTTCGGTCACAAGAGCCTGACCTGGGACGAAATCACCCAGGAGAACCACGATCCGCTGATCGGCAATGTCGAGGGTGCGGACGGGATGAAAACCGGCTTTACCAACGAGGCCGGATACACCTATCTTGGTTCGGCCGAACGCAACGGCCGGCGGCTCGCCGTGGTCGTCGCAGGAGCCGAACGCGGGCGCGATCGCAACGCCGCGGCGCGCGCGATGATCGAATGGGGGTTTTCGGCGTGGCAACCGCGGCGCCTGTTCGCGCAAGGCCAGGAAGTCGGTCGGGCCAAGGTCCAGCAGGGCGCCGCGTCTTCGGTCGGGCTCGTGGCACCGCGCCAGTTCCATCTCAACATTCCGACCGCGAGCGATGGCGAGATCGACTTGAGGCTGACCTATCGCGGTCCGCTCGTCGCGCCGATCGCCGCGGGCGATACCGTCGCGCGGCTGCAGATCAGGATCGATGGCGAATTGGTGCAGAGCGCGCCGCTGGTCGCGGCCGATGATGTCGGAGAGGCCGATGCCGTCGACCGCCTCGGCAACGGGATGTTCGGTTGGTTGCAATGACCGGGCGTTTCATCACCCTCGAAGGCGGCGAAGGGGTCGGCAAGTCGACCCAGTCGCGCCTGCTGGTCGACGCCCTGAACGCGCGTGGCATCGACTGCATCGCGACACGCGAACCTGGCGGGACACCGGGCGCCGAGGCGATCCGATCGTTGCTACTCGATGGCGATGGGTTTGCGCCGCGTGCCGAGGCCTTGCTGTTCGCCGCGGCGCGATCGGATCATGTCGAACGGTTGATCCGCCCCGCGCTCGAGCGCGGCTCCTGGGTCGTATGCGACAGGTTCCTCGATTCGAGCCGCGCCTATCAAGGCGGCGCCGGGGCGATCGGGGATGACGGCATCATGCAATTGCACGCGCTCGGCAGCAACGGCCTGCTGCCCGATCGCACATTGCTGTTCACCCTTCCGCCGGCGGAAGCCAAAGCGCGGCTCGACGCGCGCGATCGTGGCGTGAGCGATGCCATCGGTTCGCGCGGCGACGCCTATCACGACGACGTCGCGCGCAGTTTTGCAAGGCTCGCCGAGCGGGAGCCCGAGCGCTTCGTCACCATCGCAGCCGGTGGTTCGCCGCAAGAGGTGCATACCGAGGTATTGCGCGCCATCGAACCGCTGATCGAGACGCTGGCGTGACCTTGATCGGCCACGAAAAGCCGCGCCGGGCCTGGATGCAGGCGTGCCAGGGCGACCGCCTTCACCACGCCTGGCTGCTCGCCGGGCCGAGCGGGGTGGGCAAGGCCACCTTCGCCCGGCTCTGCGCCGCCGAACTGGTCGGGGCAGGGGAGGGGGCTGGCAGCCCCTCGCCCGACAACCATCCCGATATTCTGGCGCTGAGCCGCGCGCCGGCCGACGACAAGGAGGCTCGCAATCGCGACGAGGGCAAGCCGTTCAAGCGCAAGCGCAATATCAGCGTCGAACAGGTCCGCACGCTACAACGCCGCTTGAACACGCGCCCGACGCTCGGTGCCCGCCGCGCGATCATCATCGATCCGGCCGACGACCTCGAATCGGGGGCCGCCAACGCGCTGCTCAAAAGCCTCGAGGAACCGCCGGCAGGCAACGTCTTCTTTCTCGTGACCCATCGGCCCGGTCGCTTGCTCCCGACGATCCGCTCGCGCTGCCGGGTGCTGCGGTTCGATCGCCTGCCGGAAGAGCAGGTACGCCAGGTGCTTGCCCATGAACGCCCGGAAGTGGGCGGCGAGCACCTCGATACGGCGATTGCCGGTGCCAATGGCTCGCCCGGCGCGGCGATGACCTGGATCGACGAGGATCTCGCCCGCGTCGATGCGGCGATGCGCGCGTTGTTGCGAGACAGCGTCCGGTCGGCCGAACATCGTGGCGCGCTGGCCGCGGCAATCGGGGCGAGGCCCACTCCCGAAAGGCTCGCGGCTGTGTTCACGCTGGCGCGGCGCCTGCTGGCGGGTGAGGTTCGATCGGCACCCGCTGAGGCTCGTCCGCGCATCATCGAGGCGCATGCCGCACTGGTCGATCTCGCGGCGCGCGCGCCGACCGCCAATTTCGATCCCGGCCTGCTGGCGATGCAGATTGGCGGCTTGCTGGCGTCGGCGGCGCTCCCTAGAGAGGCCGCATAGTCGAAAACTCAAAAAGTCAGGCCTGCCGGGTGTCCGAACCCTATTACATCACCACCGCAATCAGCTACCCTAACGGCAAGCCGCATATCGGCCATGCCTACGAAGCCATCGCCGCCGACGTCATCGCCCGTTTCCAGCGCATGTCGGGGCGTGACGTACGCTTCCAGACCGGGACCGACGAACACGGGCTCAAGGTCTACCAGAAGGCACGCGACCTCGGACGCGAACCGCGCGACCTCGCCGACGAGATGACCGCGCATTTCGTCGCGATGGGCGAGAGGCTGAACATCTCGCACGACCGGTTCCAGCGGACGGTCGACCCCGATCATCATCGCGCGAGCCAGGAAATCTGGCGCCGGATGCAAGCCAATGGCGATCTCTATCTCGATCGTTACGAAGGGTGGTATTCGGTCCGCGACGAAGCCTATTACGACGAGAGCGAGCTGATCGAGGGTGAAGGTGCCGACGGACGCACCGAGAAGCTCTCGCCGCAGGGCACGCCGGTCGAATGGACCGCCGAGGAAAGCTGGTTCTTCCGCTTGTCGAACTATGCCGACAAGCTGCTCGCCCTTTATCGCGACAACCCCGATTTCATTGCTCCCGAGCGCAGCCGCAACGAGATCGTCCGCTTCGTCGAGGGCGGGCTCAAGGATTTGTCGGTTTCGCGCACCAGCTTCGACTGGGGGGTAAAAGTGCCCGAGAGCGACGGACATGTGATGTATGTGTGGGTCGACGCCCTCACCAACTACATCTCGGGGCTTGGCTTTCCCGACGACAGCGAGGAATGGCGCAAATACTGGCCGTGCGACCTCCATTTGATCGGCAAGGACATCACCCGATTCCACGCGGTCTATTGGCCCGCATTCCTGATGAGCGCCGGGATCGAGCTGCCAAGGCAGGTGTTCGCGCACGGCTTCGTGCTCAATCGCGGACGCAAGGAATCGAAGTCCGAAGGCAACGTCACCGATCCGCTCGCATTGGCCGACACCTACGGCGTCGATCCGTTCCGCTACTTCCTGATGCGCGAGATCGCCTTCGGGCAGGACGGCTCCTATTCCGACGAGGCGATCGTCACCCGCGCCAATGCCGAGCTGGCGAACAGCTTCGGGAATTTCGCGCAACGCGTTCTCTCCATGATCTTCAAGAACATGGATGGGAAACTTCTGGTAGACTATCAGCAGACCGATGACGACCGGGCGCTGACCGCCGCGGTCGCGAACGGTGTCGCCGAGCTGCGCAGGAACTTCGACGACCTCGCGTTCAGCGACGGGCTCGAGGCATGGATGCGCGCGGTGTTCGCCTGTAACCAATATATCGACGAACAGGCACCCTGGATCCTCAAGAAGACCGATCCCGAGCGCATGCAGGCCGTGTTGATGACCTGCTTCCGCCAGCTTCGCCCGCTGGCGCTGGCACTGCGCCCGGTCACGCCCGTGGCGGCCGACAAGCTGCTCGATCAGCTGGGCATGGGCGAGGCGCGGGATTTCGCCGCTCTCGACGATGCGACATGGTTCGAATATCTCGCCGGTTCGGGGTTCGCGCTCGACAAGCCCGAAGGCGTATTCCCGCGGCTCGAACTCGCCACCGCTGTGGGGGAGGGCTGATGCTCGTCGATTCACATTGCCACCTCAATTACGAGGGCCTCGTCGAGGAGCAGGACGCAGTCCTCGATCGCGCGCGGCAGGCCGGTGTCGGACGCTTTCTCAACATCTCGACGCGCGAGAGCGAATGGGACGACATCGTCGCCACCGCTGAGCGCAACGACGACGTGTTCGCCAGCATCGGGATCCACCCGCACAATGCCGACGAACACCAGCATGTGGACGAGGGCCGGCTGCGCGCCGCCGTCGACCATCCCAAGGTGATCGGGATCGGTGAGACCGGTCTCGACTATTATTACGAGCATTCCGATCGCGAAGCACAGCAGCGCCTGTTCCGCCGCCACATCACCGTATGTCGCGAGACGCGGCTGCCGTTGATCATCCACACGCGCGACGCCGAGGACGACACGCTCGCCATCCTGCGCGACGAGATGGAGAAGGGCGCCTTCCCCGCGCTGATCCACTGCTTCACGGCTTCGGGCGCATTCGGCGACGCGGTGCTCGAACTCGGCCTGTCGATCTCGATCTCGGGGATCGTGACTTTCAAGAACGCGAAAGACCTTCAGGAAACCGCCGCGCGCGTGCCGGAGGATCGCCTGCTCGTCGAAACCGATTCCCCGTTCCTCGCGCCGGTCCCGCATCGCGGGAAAACCTGCGAACCGGCCTATGTCGCCGATACCGCCAAATTCGTGGCGGAATTGCGCGATACAGACGTCGAAAGCCTCGCTGCAACGACGACCCGCAACTTCTTTGAATTGTTCGCGAAAGCCGCGGCATGAAGATGGTGATGCTCGGTTCGGGCACATCGACCGGCGTGCCGCGCATCGGCAATGACTGGGGGCAATGCGATCCCGAAGAGCCGCGCAATCGGCGCTCTCGGGTTTCGATCATGGTCGAAAGCGCCGAAGGCACGCGATTGCTCGTCGACACCTCGACCGATCTTCGCGCGCAACTCCTGGCGAACGAGATCGACCGGATCGATGCGGTGTTCTGGACCCACGACCATGCCGATCACTGCCACGGGATCGACGATCTGCGTGCACTGCGTTTTGGTCGCAGCCACGCTATTCCCGGTTTTGCATCAAACACTTGTGCATTGCGCTTGAGACAACGTTTCGGATACGTCTTCGCCGGACAGTTCGGCTATCCGACCATCGTCGAACTCAAGACCCTCGACATTGCTCGCATGCATGGTGGGATCGCATTCCGCGGGGTCGAAATGCCCCACGGGCCGACCCAGACCACCGGCTATCGGTTCGAGTGCGATGGCAAGTCGATCGTCTACGCAACTGATTTCTCTGAGATAACCGACGCAATGCTGCGGCTGTTCGACGGGGTGGATTTGCTGGTTACCGACTGCCTGCGCCGCGATCCACATCCCACGCACGCGCATCTCGAAATGGCGCTCGAACTCGGGCGCAAGACCGGTGCCGGCCAAGTCGTGTTGTCGCATCTGGACAAGAGCATGGATTATGCGACGCTGACCGAGGAAACGCCCGACAATGTCCTCGTCGGGTTTGACGGCATGGAGCTGGCAGCATGAGTACAACGGCGTGGACGACCCTGAGCATCGTATCGATCCTCGGTTGGTTGATCCTTGTCGTGCCAGGGCTCGCCGGACGCGGACTGACCGTTCCGAAGACCATCGGACTGGCGGTGACGTGGGTGGCTATTTTCGCCGCTGCCTATCTCTTGTTTACGTATCTGGGGGCCTGATCCTTGGCTGAGCCTCCCTTATAGTTTTACATAATATATATTATCATCCAAATGGCATCACAGCAAATCGACCGCCTCCTCTCGATCATGGCCCGCCTTCGCGACCCCGCAACCGGGTGCGAATGGGACGTCGCGCAGACATTCCAGTCGATCGCGCCGTACACGATCGAGGAAGCCTACGAGGTCGCCGACGCGATCGCGCGCGAGGATCTCGCCGACCTGCGCGGCGAGCTCGGCGATTTGCTGCTCCAGGTGGTTTTCCATGCCCGCATGGCTGAAGAACAGGGGGCGTTCGACTTCGATGCCGTGGCGAAGTCGATTTCCGACAAGATGGAAGCACGCCACCCGCATATCTTCGGCGATGACGAAAGCGAGACGCCACAGCCCCGGCGATGGGAAGATATCAAGGCCGCCGAACGCGACGCGCAAGGTGCTGCCAGCGCGCTCGATGGCGTTGCACACGCCTTGCCGGCACTGATGCGCGCCGAGAAACTGCAAAAACGCGCGGCGCGCAGCGGATTCGACTGGCCAGACAAGGACGGCCCGGCGGAGAAACTGGTCGAGGAAATCGGCGAGCTGGCCGATGCCGATGGCCCCGATCACATCACCGAGGAAGCGGGCGACCTGCTGTTCGCTGCAGTCAATCTGGTCCGTGCCTACGGCGTCGACGCCGAAGCCGCGCTCCGCAGCGCCAACCAAAAGTTCGAGCGTCGCTTCAGGGCAATGGAATCCCTCGCCGCCGACCAAGATGCCGACTTTTCATCGCTCGATCTGCAAGCACAGGAAACGTTATGGCAGGAGGTCAAGCGCTCAGAGCGTTGAAAAACGCCCGAATTCACGCTCGGTCAGCCGCACCGACAACCGGTAGCCAGGTTGGTCGCCCGCGACTTCTTCCTGAGACAGCACCTCGCCATGGGCATGGAGCCAGGCGAGCTTCTGCCCTTCCCCTGCGGCGAGCGTGATCTCGTGGACCCGCGCATCGGCAGTCAGCAGCGCGTCGATCGTATCGAGCAGGGTCTCGATGCCCTCGCCCGTCTGAGCGGATAACAACACGATCGGCTCGTCGCGCGCCGCGATCCGGTTGCGCAGAGCCGCCTGGGCCTCTTCGTCGAGAAGGTCGACCTTGTTCCAGGCCTCGACGATCGGGGCTCCGGCCGGTGCGCCCTCCTCGTCGACCAGGTCCATGCCTCGGAGGACGTCTATCACGCGTTCACGCTGCTCTTCGGTGTCCGGATTGGCGATATCGCGGACATGCACGATGACGTCGGCCGCGGTCACTTCTTCGAGCGTCGCTCGAAAAGCGGCGACGAGCTGCGTAGGCAGATCCGAGATGAACCCCACCGTGTCCGACAGGATTGCCTTGTCGACCCCCGGCAGCGCGATCGCCCTCATCGTCGGATCGAGCGTGGCGAACAGCAGGTCCTCTGCCATGACGTCGGCACCAGTGAGCCGGTTGAACAGCGTCGACTTGCCGGCATTGGTGTAGCCGACCAGCGCGACCACCGGCCACGGCGCACGTTCGCGACGCTCGCGATGGAGCCCGCGGGTCTTGCGCACCTGTTCGAGTTCCTTGCGCAGCCGGCCCATCCGCTGCCGGATCATCCGCCTGTCGGCCTCGATCTGCGTCTCGCCGGGACCGCCGAGGAAGCCGAAACCACCGCGCTGCCGCTCGAGGTGAGTCCAGCTGCGCACGAGCCGCCCCTGCTGGTAATCGAGATGCGCAAGTTCGACCTGCAGCCGACCTTCGGCAGTGGCCGCGCGCTCACCGAAGATTTCGAGGATGAGCCCGGTGCGATCGATCACCTTTCGCCCGATCTTGTCTTCGAGATTGCGCTGCTGGATCGCCGACAATTGGCCGTCGACGACGACGAGCTCGGCCTCGTGCAACTCGCAATCGGTGGCTATTCGTTCGACCTGACCCGAACCGAACAGCGTGGCCGGCTTGGGTTCGCGGATCGGAAGCGCGTAACTCTCGGCAATCACGAGGCCGATCGCGAGCGCAAGCCCCCTCGCCTCCTCCAACCGCGCCTCGAGATCGAGGTGACGCTTGTCGGGCAGGTCGGGGTGCACGATCAGCGCGCGGGCACCGCGTGTCACCTCTTCCGCACTGTCTTCGAGGAAACTCAGTCGCTATCGCCTTCTTCGCTCAGGTCGAGATGTTCGACCGGCTGGATGGTCGAGATAGCGTGCTTGTAGGCGAGTTGCACGTATCCTTCGCGTTCGAGCAGCGTGCAATAGGGATCGTAGGCCGCGATGCGGCCCTGCAGCATCACTCCGTTGATCAGGAACATGGTCACCTGGGCTTCGCTGTCGAGGCAGCGACCGAGGAAGACTTCCTGCAACAGCCGCTGCTTCTTGGCGGTGTTGCGCGAACCGAACTGCTCCGATTCCTGCGGCTGTGCGGGCATGATCGTCGAAATCGCGTGCTTGTAGACGAGCTGCGATTGCCCGTCGCGGCGGAGCAGCAGCGAGAAATTGTCGAACCAGGTGACGATGCCCTGGAGCTTGACGCCCTTGACGAGGAACACCGTCACGGGCGCCTTTTCCTTGCGCATCAGGTTCAGGAACTGGTCCTGAAGGCTCGGCGTGCTGGCCGCGCCGCCCTGGGTCTCGGTTTTCGTCGGTCGTGCGGAGAGTGTTTTTCCCGCCATTTCTCTTGCCCCCTTACCGCCACCTCTCGCTGATTTGCGGATGGCTGGTCAGGTTTCACCGCGAAACTTACGGCTTGGAAAGGAAATGCCGACAGCGACGGGATGTTCCCTATTTGCGTTCGGAAGCCTTTCGTTCGGCCATCCCGAGCAGCTTCATCTTGCGATGCAACGCCGAGCGTTCCATCCCGATGAAGGTCGCGGTGCGCGAAATATTGCCAGAAAACCGGCTGATCTGGACGCGAAGATATTCGCGTTCGAAGCTTTCGCGCGCCTCGCGCAATGGCGCCCCCATCAAGGCACCGATGCCGGTCTGGCCGCTGATCTTGCCTTCGGTGACTTCGGATGGAAGCAGGTCGACGTCGATCTTGGTCAATCGGTCGCGCGGCGCGAGGATGATCGTGCGTTCGATGACGTTTCGCAGCTGGCGGACGTTGCCCGGCCAGTCATAGGCCTGCAGCGCCGCCATCGCCTCGACGCTGATCTCGGGCGGCTGGATGCCCTGATCGGCGGCGTAGCGGGCGAAGAAATGATCGACCAGCGCGGGGATATCCTCGCGCCGCTCGGTCAGCGACGGGACCTCGACCGGCACGACGTTCAGGCGGTAGAACAGGTCTTCGCGGAAGCGCCGCTCCTCGATTTCCTCCTCGAGATTGCGCGACGAGGACGACACGACGCGCACATCGACCCTGATCTGCCGCGTGCCACCGACCCGCATGAACGACTGGTCGGTCAGAACCCGTAGGATGCGCGCCTGGGTCGAAAGCGGCATGTCGGCGACCTCGTCGAGGAACAGGGTGCCGCCATCGGCGGTCTCGAGCAGGCCCGGGCGCACCAGCTGGCCGTCAATCTCCTCGCCGAACAGTTCCTGTTCGAACAGTTCGGGCGTGATGCGCGCCGAGCTGACGATCACGAAGGCGCTGTTGGCACGCGGGCTCCACGAATGGAGCAGCCGCGCGGCCACTTCCTTGCCCGCCCCGGCCGGCCCGGTGATCAGCAGCCGGCTGCCGGTATTGGCGACCCGCTTGAGCGTCGCGCGGACCTGGTTGATCGCGGCCGAATTGCCGGTGAATTCGTGCGCGGTGGCAAAGCCCTGGCGCAATTGTGCGTTCTCGCGCCGCAAGCGTTCGGTCTCGGTCGCGCGTTCGACGAGGTGGAGCAGACGCTCGGCCTCGAACGGCTTCTCGATGAAGTCCATCGCCCCGCGCCCGATCGCGGCGACCGCGGTGTCGATATTGCCGTGGCCCGAGAATATGATCACCGGAAGTTCGGGCTCGCGCGCCTTGATCGCGTCGAGCACCTCGAGCCCGTCCATCGAACTGCCGTGCAACCACACGTCGAGCAGGACGAGGCTCGGTCGCCGTTCGTCGATCGCCGCCAGCGCGCCCTCGCCATCGGCCGCGGTGCGACATTCGTAGCCTTCGTCGCTCAATACCCCGGCGACGAGGTCGCGGATATCCTGCTCATCGTCGACGATCAGGACTTCGAGTTGCTTGCTTTCGCTCATTCGGCGGCCTCTCTCGTATTGGGATCGTGCGTTTCGACGCGGGGGTCGCGGGCGAAGGTCAGGGTGACGCGGGTTCCGCCCTGCTCGCGCGGGCCGAAGGTCATGGCGCCGCCATGTTCCTCGACGATCTTGTTGACGATCGCGAGACCCAGCCCGGTCCCGCGTTCGCGCGTGGTGACATAGGGTTCGACGATCTTCTCGCGTTCCTTGGGCAGGCCGATGCCGTTGTCCTCGATCAGGATGCGGACCAGTTCGCCTTCCCCTGAAATGCTCACATCGATCCGCCCGCGGAAATCGGGTTCTGCCGGCCCCGCCAGCGCATCGATCGCTTCGGCCGCGTTCTTGAGCACGTTGGTCATCGCCTGTCCGAACTGGTGGCGATCGCACTGGATCGCGTCGATCTCGCCCTCGACGGTCAGGCGGTAGTCGATTTCGGGATGGCCGACTTCCTGCAGGAAAAGCGCCTGCTTGGCGAGATCGACCGGGTCCTCGCGCCGGAAGGCGGGCTTCGGCAGGCGCGCGAAGCTGCTGAAGGCATCGACCATCGTGCGCAGCTCGCCGACCTGCCGCACGATCGTGCGGGTCAGCTCGTCGAACAGCTCGCCATCCTGCTCGATCTGCTTGCGATAGCGCCGCTTCAGGCGCTCGGTGGCGAGCTGGATCGGGGTAAGCGGGTTCTTGATCTCGTGCGCGATGCGTCGCGCGACGTCGGACCATGCCGCCTGCCGCTGGTCGAGGATCTGGCGGGTGATGTCCTCGAAGGTGATGACCTCGTAATCGTCGGTCCGAGTCGATTTGACCGCGAGGGTGAGGAGATCCCCGCCCTTCTCGTGCTGGACGATCTGACCCGAACGCGTGTGATCGAGATTGGCGAAAGCAGGCGCGATGTCGGCCATCTTCTCCCCCACCGGCATCTCGTCGAAACCGAGCAGGTCGAGCGCGGAGGAATTCATCAGCTGGACCCGCCCCTCCTCGTCGAGCGAGATGACCCCGGCGGTGACCGAGCCGAGCACGGTCTCGATGAACACGCCGCGTTCGTGCAGTTCCTCGTTCGCCCCGACCAGCGCGGTCGTCTGGCGCTCGATCTGGTCGGTCATGCGGTTGAAGGCACGATTGAGGAGCCCGACCTCGTCGGCGCCGGTGCGTCCCTCGACCCGCAGCGAATAATTGCCGGCCCCCACCCGGCGGGCGGCGCCGACGAGTTCGTAAAGCGGCTTCACCTGACGATCGGCATAACGCAGCGCAAACCAGATCGAGAGCGCGACCAACAGCAGCGCCAGCGCGAACAGCGCGACATTGGTGCGAAGCTGCAGAATCCGCGCGCGGCGGGTCAGGACCTCGTAGTCCTGCACGATGTTCTGCGCGCGTTCGCTCTGGCTGAATTCGAGCAGGTCCGACGAGCGAACGGTGTAGAGATAGACTCCCAATTCGCGGTCGATCGGAGCGACCGCCTCGATACCGGCGGCATTACGGGTGACCACCGGGTCCTCGCTGTCTGCCAGTTGCCGGATAGCGTCGGGCGCGATCTGCTTGCGGATCGGGTCGTTGGCGGGGAACGCCGCGATCAGCGCCTGCTCCTCGCCCTGGACCTGGATGATCGACGCCTTGTTGAGCCGCCGGTTAACGGTCTGGATCATGAACCCTTCGGAAAAGCTTTCGCTCGTGGTCGAGTTCTCGCTGAGGAATTCGCGCAGCTGAACCGACATCGCTTCGGTTTCGTTGCCGACGTCGAGCAGGTTTTGCTCGTAATAACCGCGCGCGAGCTTGTTCGCGTTTTCGAGCAGACCGCGCGACTGGTCCGAAAACCAGAATTCCACCCCGAACTGGAACAGCGCCGAGGCGAAGGCGACCACGAACAGCGTCGGCACCGCCGCGATCAGCGAGAAGATGAAGACGAGCCGCACATGCATGCGCCCGGTGCCCGCCTCGTTTTCCTGCGCGCGTTTGAGCGCCATCCGCCGCCCGAGCAGCACCAAGATCGCCAGCGCCGGAACGAGCGTACCGACCAACAGCGTGGTCGTCATCCGGGTGGGAAGCAGTTCGTTCTCTTCGGGCGAGCCCGCCAGCGTGGTCCAGGTCACCGCCGTCATGACGACGAAGGTGATCACCGCGGCGATCTCGATGAAGGCGAAGATGTTCGCGCGGCGCGCGGATACCATCAACCGCCGCAGCCAGAGCGGCAATCGTCGATTGGCCTTGAGAGCGTCGCTCGCCATATGAGGCTTGTGGGCGACACTGTTGCAATTTTGCAAGTCTTTTCGCGACGAACCGTCGACTGAGACCATCGGGCGTCAGGCCGCCTCGCGCCGGAGCAGCGGCTCGTAAAACCGCTCGAGTGACGCCATGACTTCGTTCGAGTCGTCGACGAAATTCACGGTGTTGCGGAATTCGGCCGAGCCCGGCAGCCCCTTGGTGTACCACCCGAGATGCTTGCGTGCGACCTTCACTCCGATGCTCTCGCCGTAAAGGTCGAGCATCGCGCGGTAGTGCTCCATCAGCGTGGCAAACTGCACTTCTACCGACGGATCGGGTTGCCGCTCTCCGCTATCGAGCCAACGCATAACCTGGCCGAGCAGCCACGGCTTGCCGTAGGCGCCGCGGCCGATCATCACGCCGTCGGCCCCACTCTGCTCGGCTGCCTGCGCGACATCGTCGATCGTATTGATGTCGCCATTGACGATCACCGGGATCGAGACCGCGTCCTTCACCTTGCGCACGAAGGCCCAGTCGGCACTTCCCTTGTACATCTGGTTGCGGGTCCGGCCGTGCACGGTGACCATTTTCACCCCAATATCCTCGGCGATCCGCGACAGTTCGGGGGCGTTGAGGCTCTGGTGGTCCCAGCCCATGCGCATCTTGACCGTAACCGGTACCGAAACTGCCTTAACAGTCGCTTCCATCAGCTTGATCGCCAACGGAACTTCGCGCATCAACGCGCTGCCGGCATAGCCATTGACTACCTTGCGCACCGGACAGCCGAAATTGATGTCGATGATCGCCGCGCCGTTGTCTTCCTGGAGCTTGGCAGCCTCGGCCATCGATTCCGGATCGCAGCCGACCAGCTGCATCGAGACCGGTTCCTCGATCGCGTCCCACGCGGCCTTCTGGACGCTCTGGCGCGTTTCGCGGATCGCCGCCTGGCTCGCGATCATCTCGGTGACGTTGAGCCCCGAGCCGAAACGGCGCACGAGCCGCCGGAAGGGCAGGTCGGTCACGCCGGTCATCGGCGCGAGCACGACCGGCTGCGCAATGCGCACCGGGCCGATATCGATCGGCGCCAGTTTGGGAGGCTGCGGGCTGGGAGGCTGCGGCAAATGGCTCATGACGATGTCCGGTAAGGTAGGAGGCCCCCTAGTCGATTGCCAGTTTCGCGGCAAGACGATAGGCGGCGCGGCAGATGAGCGAAGTCCCCTCCCCCCTCGCCGACCGTTCGGTCGCTGCGATCGTGGTCGCCGCCGGCACCGGCACGCGGGCCGGCAAGGACCTGCCCAAGCAATATGTGCGATGGAGAGGCAAGCCGGTGCTGCGCCATTCGGTCGAGCGCCTGCTCGACGCCGGGTGCGCGCCGGTGATGGTGGCGATCGCGCCCGGGGCGGATGAACTCGCCGCTGAGGCCGTCGGCGATCTCGAGGGCGTTGCGTTCTGCACCGGGGGGGACACCCGCCAACAATCGGTCGCGAACGCGCTCGAACGGTTGGCCGGGGCCGTACCGTCGATCATCCTGATCCACGATGCCGCGCGCCCGATCGTGCCGAATGCCGTGGTTGAGCGCCTGGTCGACGCCTTGTCAGGTTCTCCAGGCGCCATCCCGACCCTGCCGGTGGTTGATTCGCTCGCCGTCGCGCGCGACGGGCTGATGGGCGACAAGGCCGATCGGGACACCCTGCGCCGGGTTCAGACGCCGCAGGCGTTCCGCTTTCCCGAAATCCTCGCCGCGCACCGCGATTGGGGCGGCACCCCCGACGCCGGGGACGACGCGCAGGTGTTGCGCGCGCATGGCGGTAAGATCGCACTGGTCGAAGGCGACGAAGCGCTCAAGAAACTGACATTTGCGGAGGATTTCGAATTGGACCGACCCGCGATCCGCACCGGCATGGGATTCGACGTGCACCGTCTGGCCGAAGGCGAGAGCCTATGGCTAGGGGGATTGCAGATCGAGCATACCCATGGATTGGCCGGGCACAGCGATGCCGACGTTGCATTGCACGCGATCACCGATGCCGTGCTCGGCGCGATCGGCGCGGGCGATATCGGCGATCACTTCCCGCCCAGCGATCCGCAATGGAAGGGAGCCTCGTCGGACCAGTTTCTCGCCCATGCGGTCACGCGGGCGAACGAAGCGGGCTATGCGATCTGCAATATCGACCTCACGATCATCTGCGAGGCGCCCAAGATCGGCCCGCACCGCGCCGCGATGCGCGATCGGATCGCCCAAATCCTGGGAGTCGAAACGAGCGCCATCAGCGTCAAGGCAACCACCACCGAAGGCCTCGGCCTTACCGGGCGCCGCGAAGGGATCGCCGCTCAGGCCGTGGCGACATTGGCGGCGATAGGCTAGCAGCGCGGCTCTGCAAGGAATCGACTGGCTATGAGCTCTTCCACTCTCCTCCCGTCCGACATGGTCACCCTCGCCGAGAAGGTCGTCGCGCAGAATCGCAATGCAGGTCGGATGGTGGCGCTCGCCGAAAGTTGCACCGGCGGCCTCGTCGCCAGCGCGATCACCGAGGTGCCGGGCAGCTCGAGCGTGCTCGACCGCAGCTTCGTGACCTATTCGAATGCGGCCAAGATCGACATGCTCGGCGTGTCGTCGGACATTATCGACACCTTCGGCGCGGTCTCGGCCGCCTGCGCCTGGGAAATGGCGAAAGGCGCCCTCGCCCGCAGCGGAGCGGATGTCGCGGTCGCGGTTAGCGGGATCGCGGGACCGGGCGGCGGCAGCGAGCTCAAGCCGGTCGGCACGGTGGTGTTTGCCCGAGCCGTCAGCGGGCAGGAGGAATGCGAGGCCGAGGAACGCGTCTTTGCCGGCGGCACGCGGGCCGCGATCCGGCATCAGGCGACGTTGGTCGCGCTCGAGCTGTTGCTGCCGTAAAGGTCACCCGCGCGGGCTTCGAACGCTGCGACCATCTTGCGGAAGGCGCGATCGGCATATTGACCGGCGAGCGCTTCGAACACCTTGTTCTTGAACGTGAAATCGACGCAGAAATCGATCCGGCATCGGCCATCGCCGTCGGGTTCGAAAGTCCAGCTATTGTCGAGATCGCGCAGCGGCCCGTCGACGTAATGGACGAGGATCGAGCGTGGCCGATCCTTCGTCACCCGAGAGGTGAATTTCTCGCGGATCGCTTTGAAGCCGACCAGCATGTCCGCCGTCATCTCGGTGGCGCTGTCCGAGCGCACCCGCGTCGCGACGACCCACGGCAGGAATTCCGGATACTTGTCGACGTCCGCGACGAGGTCGAACATCTGCTCGCAGCTATAGGGCAGCCGCTTCGAATCGCGGATGTGCGGCATCAGCCCTTCGCCTTTGCCAGCTTTGCCTCCCGTGCGGCGCGCATTTCGGCGAAATCGTCGCCGGCGTGATAGCTCGAGCGCGTCAGCGGGCTCGAAGCGACCTGCAGGAAACCCTTCGCCCGTGCGATCGCGCCGAAGGCCGAGAACGCCTTCGGGGTTACGAAATCCGCGACTTTGGCATGCTTAGGCGTCGGTTGGAGGTACTGACCCATGGTCATGAAATCGATGTCGGCGCAGCGCATGTCGTCCATCACCTGATGCACTTCGAGCCGCTGTTCGCCGAGCCCGAGCATGATGCCCGACTTGGTGAAGATCATCGGGTCGTGGCGCTTGACCTCTTCGAGCAGGCGCAGCGAGGCGTAATAGCGCGCTCCCGGCCGGATCGTCGGATACAGCCGCGGGACCGTCTCGAGATTGTGGTTGAACACGTCGGGACCCGCCGCGACGATCGCCTCGATCGCGGGCCGCATCTTGCCGCGAAAATCGGGCGTGAGGATCTCGATCGTGGTATCCGGCGTGTTACGCCGGAGCGCCTCGATCACCTTGACGAACTGGCTCGCACCGCCATCGGGCAGGTCGTCGCGATCGACGCTGGTGATCACGATGTGCTCGAGTCCGAGCTTCGCTGCCGCGGTTGCGACGTGTTCGGGCTCCTGCTCGTCGACGATGCGCGGCATGCCCGTCTTGACGTTGCAGAACGCGCAGGCGCGGGTACAGACGTCGCCGAGGATCATCACCGTGGCGTGCTTCTTGGTCCAGCACTCGCCGATATTCGGGCAGGCAGCCTCTTCGCAGACGGTATTGAGGTTGAGTTCGCGCATCAGCTTGCGCGTCTCGCCATATCCCTTGGATACCGGCGCTTTCACCCGAATCCAGTCGGGCTTGCGCTGACGCTCGGGACGCTCTTCGGGCTGCGGGGCGGAGGACAGGTCGTTCATGCCCGCCCACTTAGGGGCGTTCGCTCCATCTTGCCAGTCCTGTGAAGGCGCGGCATGGGGCGGGACCATGAAGAACTTTTCCGAACTCGTCGAAGGCTACGGCCGTTTTCGCTCCACCGACTGGCAGCAGCAGCGCGATCGCTGGGCGACGCTGGCCGAAGGACAGTCGCCCAAGGTCATGGTGATCGCCTGTTCGGACAGCCGTGTCGATCCGGCGCAGATCTTCGACGTCGATCCGGGCGAGATCTTCGTCGTGCGCAATGTCGCGGCGATGGTTCCGCCCTACGAGACCACCCCCGGGCACCACGGCGTATCGGCCGCGGTGGAATTCGCGGTCCAGTTCCTCAAGGTGAGCGAGGTCGTGATCATGGGCCACGGCATGTGCGGTGGCTGCCAGGCGGCGCTGACGCAGGATTTGCATGGCAACGACCCAGGTGCGGGCGGTTTCGTCGCCGACTGGGTCGGGATGCTCGACGAAGCGCGCGAACCCGTCGCCCGCGAGCTGGGCACCACCGGGCGCGAAGCGGAGCTCGCGATGGAGCTGGCCGCGGTGAAGGCGAGCCTTGCGAACCTGCGCAGCTTCCCGTTTGTAAAGGACCGCGAGGACAAAGGCGAACTGGTCCTGCGGGGCGCGCACTTCGCGATTTCGGACGGTATCTTGCGCCTGCTCGACGAGGATAGCGGGGAATTCTCTCCCGCTGATTGATTTGCTTCGTTCGGAGAAGGCCCTAAGTGGGTTCGCATGCCCGAAGCTGACCTCCAGAACATCGCCCTCCTGATCGACGCGGACAATACCAGCCCGCGCGGGATCGACCCCGTGCTCACCGTGATGGCCGAACTCGGCCAGGTGAACATCAAGCGCGCCTACGGGAATTTCGCGAAGAACAACCTGCAGAACTGGGACAAGATAACGCACAAATACGGAATCCGTCCGCAGCAGCAGTTCGACCTGACCGCGGGCAAGAATGCGACCGACATGGCGATGACGATCGACGCGATCGACCTGCTCTACCAGGGCAAGGTCGACGGCTTCGGGATCATGAGTTCGGACAGCGATTTCACCCCGCTGGTCACGCGGCTGCGCCAGGACGGTCTGATCGTCTACGGTTTCGGGAGCACCAAGAAGACCCCGGCCGCATTCAAGAGCGCCTGCACCCGCTTCATCGATATCGACGCGCTGATCGCCGGTGCGTCGGACGAGCCCTCCCCCGGCAAATCGAAGAAAAAGGACGAGAAGCAGACGATCGACGAGGAGTTGGTTGCCCTGCTTGGCACGGCATGGAAGGCCGCCAATCGCGATGAGGACGGGTTCGCCTCGCTTGGCGAGGTCGGGCTGATCGCGGGCAACCGTTCGAGCTTCGACGTGCGCAATTACGGGTTTAAGCGGTTGTCAGACCTGTTCGACGCGATCGACCAGTTCCAAATGGAACGCCGCGACGACAACCAGTATTACGTTCGCCGACTGCGCTGATACGAAAACGGCGCGGAACCGAAGCCCCGCGCCGCTCTCTAAATCGATTTATTGTGGTCGATCAGCCCGCCTGCTGGGCGGCGTAGATCCGCCACAGATTGGCAATCGCAGCCCACTCGCCGTTGATCGAGGCAAAGGTTTCCTGCGCCTCGGCATGCTTGCCCTGTTCGAGCTGGGCGATGCCGATACGGGTCATGAACATGCCCTTGTCGGCACCCGGCATTTCCATTGCCATGCGGAAAAATTCCTCGGCGACGGCAGGCTGGTCATAGTCGAGGTACGCATCACCCGCCGCAGTCACCGTGAGCAGCGTAGCACCGGCCTTGCGGGCGTCGGCGCCCAGCGACGCAAGTTCGCCACCCTGGTCGACGGCGACCTGCTTGCGGGCCTCGGCCTGGGTCTGCGACACGAGCGCTTCGTCGGCCTCGAGATAGCCCTTGGCGATGCCCAGTTCGATCGCATCAAGGACTTCCTGCGGCCGCCTGCGATGATCGGCATACTGGACGATCGCGGTGACGTCCGGACGATTCTGGACGCTGTCGGTCAGCACCATCAGCCGCTGGAGGTCGAGCACCGCTTCATCGGCGCTGTAACCGTCGCGCACGAGGATGATGGCATTGGCCCAATTCTTTTCCGTCGGGTAATACTCGACCAGCCTGAAGGCGTAATCGTTCGCATTCGGGGCTTCGAGTTCGCGCGCGATCGAATAGGCACGAAGCAACAGGTCCTCGCTCGGCGCGGTCCCGGCAACGGCCTGGTCCTCAATCATGTCGTCGATATAGGCCAGCGCCCCGGCCCGGTCGCCTTCGCGAATATAAGTCACGACGATGTTGTTGCGCAGGTTCGGATCGGTCGCGCCTGAATCGATCGCCATCTGGAAGGCTTCGCGCGCCTTCGCGTATTCCTCGCGATCGAAGTGGATCATCGCCCGCGCATTGCTGAGCTGCGATTTGCGCGTTGCGGTCTGCAGGCCGCTGGCGGTTTCCTCGACGATGCCTTCGAGCTGGAGCCCGGGATCGTCGGTCAGCAAGCCGTAATTGATCGCGAACTGGCCCCAATAGAAGCGGTCGGAGGGATTTTCGATTTCCGCCTTTGCGTCGCGGAGCATCTTCAGGTCTTCGGCGACGGTCTGGCGCAGCTCGGCACGACCCTGTTCGCGGGCGGCCCCTTCGGAGCTGCGCACCTGCTGCGCACGCGCCTGAAGTTCGGTGTTTTCGGTCCGCTTGTTGAACGCATCGATCACCGGCCTAATCGCCTTCTGGAAATCACGCGAAGGCTTGAGTTCGGGCTGTTCTTCCTGCGCGTGCACGGCCGGAGAAGCGGCCATGCCGGCGACGCCGCCGGTGGCCAGTGCAAGTGCGATCATGGGTTTGCCGAGAAATGCGCGCGACTTGCGCGAAATGGACGAAATCATGTGAAAGAGTCCCTTTGATATTATCAGAAGGCGGCATGGCTGAGGGAGGCCCGGCCGCTGAAATCGGAATTTGCCTCTGGCGGCTCGCAAGCCCGCTGGCAACCTCCCCTTACTAGCAAAACGGCGCTGAATGGGGATTGAATGGGAAACGTCGAGCCCGTTTCTCAGGTTCCGGCGACCGGTGTGGATAAATCGCTCGTTTCAGCGTGCCGGGAGGGTTGTTCGCTGGCGATTTCGGGCCGCTTCCGGTAGGGTTTTCCCTATTGAGACGGCCCCGCGTGCCGTCGTTTCCGACAACTACCGAACGGACGCCCCTTGGCAGACGATACCGACCTGATCGACACCCCCTCTTCCCCCGAAGGCGCCTATCCGCGCATCGACATCGTCGATGAGATGAAGACCAGCTATCTCGATTACGCGATGAGCGTGATCGTGAGCCGCGCGCTGCCCGACGTGCGCGACGGCCTGAAGCCGGTTCACCGGCGGATCCTGTTTGCCAGCCAGGAAGGCGGCTTCGTCGCCGGTCGGCCCTATCGCAAGAGCGCCAAGATCGTCGGCGACGTGATGGGCAACTATCATCCGCATGGCGATGCTGCGATCTACGATGCGCTCGCGCGTATGACGCAGGACTGGTCGCTGCGCGTCCCGCTGGTCGACGGCCAAGGCAATTTCGGCTCGATGGACCCCGATCCGCCGGCCTCGATGCGTTACACCGAGGCGCGCCTCGCCAGGGTCGCCAATTCGCTGCTCGACGATCTCGACAAGGACACCGTCGATTTCGCTGACAATTACGACGGTTCGCGGCGAGAACCGACCGTCCTTCCGGCGCGTTTCCCGAACCTGCTGGTTAACGGCGCGGGCGGGATCGCGGTCGGCATGGCGACCAATATTCCGCCGCACAATCTCGGCGAGGTGATCGACGGCTGTCTCGCCTATATCGACAACCCTTCAATCAGTTCGGAGGAACTCTTCGAGCTGATTCCAGGGCCCGACTTCCCCACGGCGCCGCTTATCCTCGGCAAGTCGGGCGCACGTGCGGCCTACACCACCGGGCGCGGTTCGATCTTGATGCGCTGTCGTCACGAGATCGAGGCGACGCGCGGCGCCAAGAGCGAAGGTCGCCAATCGATCGTGCTGACCTCGATCCCGTTCCAGGTGGGCAAGTCGAACCTCGTCGAGAAGATCGCCGATGCCGCCAAGGAAAAGCGGATCGAGGGCATTTCCGACATCCGCGACGAATCGAGCCGCGAGGGCGTGCGCATCGTGGTCGATCTCAAGCGCGATGCCACGCCCGACGTGGTGCTCAACCAGATCTGGCGCCACACCCCTGCACAGTCGAGCTTCCCTGCCAACATGCTCGCGATCCGCGGCGGTCGGCCCGAAGTGCTCTCGCTGCGCGACATCATTTCGTCGTTCATTGGCTTCCGCGAACAGGTCATCACACGGCGCACCAAGTTCGAGCTCAACAAGGCCCGCGACCGGGCACACATCCTGCTCGGTCTCGTGGTGGCGGTGTCGAACCTCGACGAGGTCGTCGCCATCATCCGCGGCGCGCCCAACCCGCAGGCCGCGCGCGAAAAGCTGCTCGCCCGCGAATGGCCGATCGGCGAGATCGCGCAATATATCCAGCTGGTCGAAGCGATCGACCCTTCCGCCGACGAGGAAGGCGGTACCTACAAGCTGTCCGAACGCCAGGTGAAGGCAATCCTGGCGCTGCGGCTCTCCAGTCTCACCGCGCTCGGTCGCGACGAGATCGGCGACGAGCTCAAGGAACTGTCGATCGCGATCGAGGAATACCTCTCGATCCTTGCCGATCGCGTGAAGCTCTACGGCGTGATGCGCGACGAGCTCGAGGAAATCCGCGAAACCTATGCCACGCCGCGCATTACCGAGATCGCGCCGGCCTGGGACGGGCTCGAGGACGAGGACCTGATCGAGCGCGACGACATGGTCATCACGGTGACCCATGGCGGCTATATCAAGCGTACCCCGCTCTCGACCTTCCGCGCACAGGCGCGCGGCGGCAAGGGCCGCTCGGGCATGGCGACCAAGGACGAAGACGCCGTGGTCGAAATGTTCGTAACTTCGACGCACAACCCCGTGTTGTTCTTCACCAATACCGGCCGCGTCTATCGCATGAAGGTGTGGAAGCTGCCCGAAGGCGGACCGCAGACCCGCGGCCGCCCGATGGTCAACCTCCTGCCGCTCGGCGACGACGAACTGGTCACCAACGTTCTGCCGCTGCCCGAAAACGAGGACGAATGGGCCTCGCTCGGGATCGTCTTCGCGACCGAGCAGGGCATGGTGCGCCGCAACTCGATGGATGCCTTCACCAACGTACCGTCTAACGGCAAATACGCGATGGGCTTCGTCGAGGGCAGCGACGACCGCCTGATCGGCGTTCGCCTCGTCGGTGAGACGCAGGAAGTCTTCCTCGCCAACGATGCCGGCAAGGCGATCCGCTTCGCCGCTACCGATGCGCGCGAGACCAAGAGCCGCACCGGGATCGGCGTTCAGGGCATGGGTCCGAAGGGCGACGTCAGGGTCGTATCGCTCGCGACGCTCAACTCGACCGGCACCACTATGGAGGAACGCGAAGCATATCTCCGCGCGGCCCCGTGGAAGAACAACGGCGCGACACCCGAACTGTCTGCCGAACGGATGGCCGAAATGGCCGAGATGGAGCAATTCGTACTTACGATCTGCGCCAAGGGCTACGGCAAGATCAGCTCGGCTTACGAGTATCGCGTCACCAAGCGCGGCGGCAAGGGCGTGGTCAATATCGGCTCGCCCGAAAGCGATCCCGATCGCAACGGGCCGGTCGTCGCGAGCTTCACCGTGACCCATGGAGACCAGGTCATGCTGGTGACCGACCAGGCCAAGCTGATCCGCCTCCCGATCACCTTCCGCCACGAGCTCGAGGACGGGTTCGAGGATAATAAGGGCTTCTCGATCATCGGACGCGGTTCGGCGGGGGTGAAACTGTTCAGCGTCTCGAACAACGAACGCATCGTCAGCGTCGCAAGGATCGACGAGGACGAGGCCCCCGAAAACGAAGCCGAGGAAGCGATCGCCGAGGACATGGCCGGGCGGGGCGCGGAAGAGACCACGCCCCACACGACCGCCCATTCGGACGACAATATCGAAGGCGAACCCGACGCGAGCTAGCGCCCCGCGCTAGGCCGCGTCGGGCGCGTGGCGTTCTCCACGGAGCCTCTGGACGACCCCGGTCACGATCAGGAACTGGCCGAGATAATAGAGCGGCCAGACAAGCCATTCGGCAATTCCCGGATCGAGCCGCTCCGCCTCGCGGGCGAATATCACAAGGTCAGAAACGACGAACAGCACCGCGCCGATCCCGACCTGGTAGCGCGAGAAGCGGCTGGTCCAGGCGCTCGCAGCCATCATTCCGAGAGCAAGCGCGTAAATGGTCGCCAGCATCCAACCCTCCTGCGGGGCGGCGATCATCACCGTCAGCAGGGGTGTTCCGAGCAGGAGCGCGTAGGCCGCCAGCTTCTGGCTCGAGACGATCTTCGTCCGCGCATTGCGGCGATAGAGCGCGATCGCCACGATGTGGCCGATCGCGAACAGGCCCGCGCCGAGCTCGAGCGATAATTCGATCCCGATATCGCCCGCGGCCCCCAGCGCCATGACGAGCGCGATCAGCGCACCGTCGACGCCGCGCCCGCGATCCCACGCATAAAGCGCGAGGACGCCGACGCAGCTCCCCTTCCATGCGATCAGCCACAGGCCGGGCACGCGCCCGTCGCTGGCGAAAAAATAGGCGATCGCCAGCACCAGACTCAGCAACAGGTACGGTCGGCGATCGATCAAGGCGGCTCGTGGCATCGCTGTCTCCCCTCGCCTGCGCGCTTAGCGCTGGACGCCGCCCCCTGGCAATCTGTAGTGGGCGCGACCATGGCACATGATATCCACATCATCGGCGGCGGCCTCGCCGGGAGCGAAGCCGCGTGGCAATTGGCGCGGCGCGGCTACAAGGTCCGCCTGTCCGAAATGCGCGGCGGCGGCGACATGACTCCCGCGCACCAGACCGACGGGCTTGCCGAACTGGTCTGTTCGAACAGCTTTCGCTCCGACGACGACGAAAAGAACGCGGTCGGCCTGCTCCACCACGAAATGCGGCGGCTCGACAGCATCGTCATGCAGGCGGGCGAAGTGGCACGCGTCCCCGCCGGCAGCGCGATGGCGGTCGACCGCGACATCTTCTCGGCCGAAGTCCAGCGGGCGCTGACCGAGCACCCGAATATCACCGTCGTACGCGAACGGGTTGATGCCCTGCCCGACTCCGGGCCGACCATCGTTGCCACCGGACCGCTGACCGCGCAGTCGCTCGCCGAAAGCATCGTCACCGCGACCGGTAGCGACCGGCTCGCCTTCTTCGACGCGATCGCGCCGATCGTACACCGCGACAGCATCGACATGTCGAAATGCTGGATTCAGAGCCGCTGGAACAAGCGCACCGAAGCCTCGAACGAGGACGGCGACTACATCAACTGCCCGATGACCAAGGAGCAGTACGAAGCCTTCCACCAAGGGCTGATCGACGGCGAAAAGACAGAATTCCGCGAGTGGGAAAAGGACACGCCATATTTCGAAGGCTGCATGCCGATCGAGGTGATGGCGGCCCGCGGTGTCGAAACTTTGCGTTACGGACCGATGAAGGGCGTCGGGCTCGACAATCCCTATGACACCACCGAGGAACATCCGCAGGGCCGTTGGCCCTATGCCGTGGTGCAGCTGCGCCAAGACAACAAGCTCGGCACGTTGTGGAACATGGTCGGATTCCAGACCAAGCTCAAATACGGCGCGCAGATCGAGCTGTTTCGCACCATTCCCGGGCTCGAGAACGCCGAATTCGCGCGGCTCGGCGGTTTGCACCGCAACACCTTCCTCAATTCGCCGGTCGTGCTCGATCGCCAGCTACGGCTCAACAAGGCCCCGCATATCCGTTTCGCCGGACAGGTCACCGGCTGCGAAGGTTATGTCGAGAGTGCAGCCGTCGGGTTGATGGCAGGCATGATGGCGGCCGAGGAAATGGCGGGTCGCGACTGGACGCCGCTACCGCGTGAGACCGCGATGGGCGCCCTCCTCTCGCATATTACCGGCGATGCCGATGCGACGCACTTCCAGCCCATGAACGTCAATTTCGGGCTCTTCCCTCCTTTCGAGGAGCGGGTACACAAGAAGGCCCGCAAGGAAGCCTATACCAATCGCGCGAAGGAAAGCTTCGGACGCTGGCTCGAAGGGATGGAACGGGTCCCCGCCTAGCCTACTTCGCGCTCAGCAGCGGCAGGCAGGCTTGGCAGAGCGCCTGGGCGCGGTGGTCCGGAATTCCTCGGGCGTCAGGACGTTGTCCCGGTCCGCATCGGCGCCATCGAAGCGATCGACCGTAGTCACCGCCCATTCCTCGAAGGTCAGCAAATTGTTGCCGTCCTTGTCGAGCTTGCGAAACGCCTTGGTCCGCGTCGAGAGCATTTCCCGGCGGGTGATCTGCAGGTCGCGGTTGCGATCGTAGCGGAAGAAGCGTCGCTGCTCGCGCGTCAGCTCGGTCGCTTCGGGCAAGTCGGGTCCGCGCATATCGCCCGGGTCGGCGCTCGGTAGCGCTTGGGGATCGCCTGTTTCCTCGATCTCGGGCGGTGGCGCCGCCTCTTCGACCTGCGCCTTCCCCTGCCACCAGAACAGCCCCGCACCGGCCAGGACCAGACCCACGAACGCACCGCTTGCGAGGCCTTTCATCGCGATCTCCCCCATTCGACCGGGGGAAGTCTAGCGCCCGAACAGCCCGATGCGCAATGCGGTCGTCATGTCCGACGCGCGCGACAGCGGCGGACGATCATTGCGCAAGGCACGCTGCGCCAGGCCATCGAGCACGCCGAGGGCACGAAGGTTGCGCGGCAGCGCCGCGGTCGGGGCAATAGATCCCGCAAGCTTCAACGCCATCGACCTTTCGGTAGCTTCGGCATGGCTCCATGCAAGATCGAGCAGGGCCCAGCGCTTGCCCGCCCGAGCGACGGCGGGCAACGCGGCGCCTTCCCCCACATGTGCCGCCAGCGCAACCCAGCCCTGTGCACGGCCCTCCGCATGAGCCAGGAGGTCCTCCGGTCCGAGCGGGCGCTCACCCAGCAACCGCTCCCAACCGTCGACGACATGCGCCAGTTTTCCCGCATGCCCTCCCAGGTCGCGGAAATTCGACAGCAGCGGATTTCCCTTCGGCCAGTCGGATGGGTCCTGAGCAAAACGATCGCGCCACCAGGCGAGCCGCATCTGTGCCAGCACCGGCTCGCTCGCATTGCGCACGAACCCGTCGAACTGCACATCGAGCAGCATCACTGTGGCGATCATATCGCGGATCGCGGCAGGCGCGTATGCGAGAGCGAGCCGTGGTGCGCGCGGCAGGCGATCGAGATCGGGGAGTTCTTGTTGTTGCGCCATGCCGCACCTCGCAGAGCATGCACCGCAAAAATGCAAGGGATTAGGCTGGCCCGCTGGCGAGCGGAGCGGGCGTCACGTCAGGAGCAGGCGTTCTTCTTGGTGCCCGTCAGGCCCTTTTCGTCGGGATCCTGCAGGTCGCGGTCGTCGCGCACGATGAAGGCCGCTTCCTCGCGCAGTTCGGTCGGGCCGCTCATGAAGCCCGGGAAGACCGAGGGATGGTCGTAGACGATCTCGACGAACATGACGGCGGTGTCCGTCGGCGCGGCGACGCGATTGCTGCCGCTGCCCATGCCGGTCATCTTGGTGCCGGTCATGCCGTTGTTGGTCGAATCATTGCCATAGGCGCTCGTGACCGACTTCGCGCCGATGCAGCGCTGCCAATGGATGAACTGGCGATCGGACACCGGATCGTATTCGAGGCTCGAGAGGATGATCCGCCCGTTGTTCGCGATATCGAGCTGCCCGGCCTGCTTCAGTGCGCCCTTCAGCACCACTTCGACCTGGTCTTCGGTGATCGTCGGCGCGACCGCATTGTTGTCGGTCTGCCCGAGACGCGAGGCATTGTCGGCGACCGAGAGGGTCAGCTGGCTGACCTGCATCTTCTGCGAGGCGAGAAACGCGATATCGAAGCCGTAGAGCCCGAGCATCATGAACACGGGCAAGACCATCGCGAACTCGACCACCGAAACGCCGGCCTCGTCGCGCAGCATGCGACTCAGCAGCGAGCGTGCGCCCCGAGCCCCGCCGCCGAAGGTGTTTTTGTCAGCAGGTCCCGGCATCGGCCCCGTATTCCTGCTGGTCGTCGAACGGCTGGTTCTTGCGCACGACGGTCGTCGAAATGCGACGTTTGCCGGTGCCGTTGTCGGCGAACGGATTGGGGAAAATCGGATCATATTCGACCGACACGGTGTACATCACCACGTCGTTTGCGCCGCCATTGCCGGATTTGCCGATGTCGGCATCCCACGAACCGCTGCCGTTCTCATCGATATAGGATTCGCCGTTGTTGCAGGTCCCGTTGCCATCGTCGTCGTTCCACTGCTCGGGGCGATCGATATCGTCGAAATCGTAGTAGCTCCTGCGCGACGAGGTGATCGTGGCGCCAGGTGCAATCTCGTCGAGCATCGCCTGCAGCTCTGCATCCGAAACCGCCGTATCGCCCGATTCGAGCGAGGAGGCACGCGCCGCTTCCTGCGCCGCGCCCTGCAGGGTCGCATTGGCCCATGCGGCCTGACCCATGTCGAAGACGCCGAGCAGGAGGGAGAAGAACACCGTGCAGATCAGCCCGAATTCGACTGCCGCGGTTCCCTCTTCCCCGTCCCGCATCGAACGCAGGAGCGCTCGGCGATGGATGGCCTGTCGTGCGATCACTGCACGATCCTCAATTCGCCGACGTCGCGGGCGATTTCCTGGAAAGCGGTGTTGAGCGACGATGCGGAATCGGCGGTGAACGAACTGTCGGGCGATGCGCAGGTGCTGAGCGTACTCGTGAGCGAGGTCGAGAAGGCGATCACCCACAGCCGGGTGCCGCGGGCCTTGATCGCTGCACACATCGCCAACAGCCGGTCATTGTGGCGCTTGTCCTGATCGGTATAGCCGTCGAGGGTTACCCGCCGATCGTGCCACTCGACCCCGCGCGCGGTCTTGCCCGAATAGGTGGTGTCCATCTGGCCATCGGTCATGAAGATGATGTGACGGCCGACCTTGCCGCCGTTCGGCGGGGTCGCGTTGACGTTCGAAGCGAACAGGCCGGTGGTCGAAATCATCCGCGCGCCCCAGATCATCCCGATGTCGTGATAGGTCGAGCCATTGGGAGAAAGCGCATCGGCATAGGCGTCGAACTGGGACTTCGTCATCGTTTTCAGCAATTGCGCAGGGCGCGGGCAGGACGAACCCACGTAGCTGCCATAATCGCTCTGGGAAGCGCTGGTCACGTATCGGTTCGAGGAATCGGTCCGGATATAGGTGACTTCGGGCCAATACGGCTTCCACCGGGTCGCATCGTTGGTCGGCGCGCTGTCGATATCGAGATCGTAAAGGTTCGACGGCGAAAAGCCTGTGATCGAACTGTAGCTGATCGATCCCGAGGCGACGGTATCGCGTTCCTCGATGCAGCCGGCCCAGGTCGAATTCTGGCTCGCTCCGTTCGATCCCGTCTTGGTGCTAACGGTCGCGCCGAGTTTGTACTGGCTCGTGTCGTAATCGACCGCCTTGTAGATGTAGCGGTCGAAAGACTTGACCGTCTCGGTCTTGTAGATCGGCTCCTCGGTCGATTTCTCGATCCAGTAATAGTCGATCGTTTCGGTGCGCTTGCGGATCCAATACCGTCCGTCGGACGACTTGTAGTAGCACTCATACGCCGTGCGACTGTAAGGATAGGTCGTGCGGGTCTCGGTGATGCGATTGTCATCGGCATCGATGTAGGTCGAGGTCGAAGTGGAGGTCGAGCCATAACGAACCCAGCTGGTGTTGCTGGGCTTGCTGTCGTTGCACGAGGAGGAATAGCGCCAGCTTCCGGAGTGGTCGCTCCAGCCACCCGCCTGGTAGTTGCCGACGCTATCCGAGGTGGTGACGACCGGAGCCTTGTAGGATTCAATCTCATCCGTGTTGCGCTGTACGTCGATATACTGCGCCTCGCGCGACTGGATCCGCGTCGTATCGGCGATCCAGCTCGAGTTCTCGGCGGTGAGCAGGTAGCCGACATTGACCGTGTGCGAATAGGGCACGAAGCCGTAGCGCACGCGCGCATTGGTCGCGCTGACCGTGGCGGCGAGCGAGGAATAGAAATTCTTCATCGCCGCGCGCAAGGCGACGATACGGTCGGTCGAATCGCTGCTCGAGATGTCCCAGCCCATCGACCCGGTGGTGTCGAGCACCATCATCACGTCGGCATTGCCCATCGACATCGACGCGGTGCAGTTCGACCGGATCAACATCGAGCTGAAGCCGAAGATATTCATCAGCGTCATCTTGAGGTCGGTGGAGGCCGTGCCGACGATGGTGTTGCCGTTGTCCGGCGTCGACGGCACGAACGAGGTGCTGCTGACGTCGCCGACATTCGCGAAGTTGACGTTGAAATATTCGCCGGCCACCTTCTTGGCGGTGGTATCGAGGCCATTGGTGGTGACCGATCGCCGACCCGCAAGTACCGCGGCGTCGCACGCGTTCTGCAGACGGTTCTGCGTCATGTAGGCGCGCGAGAGATCCACCCCGCCCCCGATGAGCGCGGCGAGCACTAGGGTCGCCACGGCCATGATCGGGAGGACGTTGCCTTCTTCCGACTTCCAGAACCGTGCCCAGAAGGGGTGCTTTGTGTTCTCCACCGGCTCCTCGTTCCTCGCAGCAATTGCCACGATGGAACTAGTGAGCGGTCGTAAACAATTCGCTAATGGCCCCATCCCGCGACGGAGACATCCAGCGGCTCAATCGCGGTAGCAAACCTTCTTGACCGCCTTCACGATCCGGTCGCTGTCGATCAGCGCGGCGGCCTCGAGATTCGCGGCGTAGGGCAGCGGCACGTCCTCGTCGGTCACCCGCAGGACCGGAGCGTCGAGATGGTCGAAGCCGTCTTCCATGCAGATCGCCATGATCTCCGAGGAGATAGAGCAGGTCGGCCAACCTTCTTCGGCGATGACGAGGCGATTGGTCTTGGCGAGCGAGGTGAGCACCGCTTCGCGATCGAGCGGGCGCAGGGTCCGAAGGTCGATCACCTCGGCGTCAATCCCCTCGCCCGCCAGTTCCTCCGCCGCCTCGAGCGCGAGGCCGACAGCGATCGAGTAGGCGACTATGGTGACGTCCGAACCTTCGCGCATGATCCGCGCCTTGCCGATCGGCAGGACATGGTCGTCGAGCTGCGCAACTTCGAAGCTACGACCATAGACGAGTTCGTTCTCGAGAAAGACCACCGGGTCCTCGCAGCGGATTGCCGCTTTCATCAGGCCCTTGGCGTCCTGCGCGTCGTAGGGCGCGATCACGATCAGGCCGGGAACGCTGGCATACCACGGACCATAGTTCTGGCTGTGCTGCGCGCCGACCCGGCTCGCCGCCGCATTGGGACCGCGGAACACCACCGGGCAGCGCATCTGGCCACCCGACATGTAATTGGTTTTCGCCGCCGAGTTCACGATGTGGTCGATCGCCTGCATCGCGAAGTTGAAGGTCATGAATTCGACGATCGGGCGCAGGCCACCCATCGCCGCACCGGTGCCGATCCCGGCAAAGCCGTACTCGGTGATCGGGGTGTCGATCACGCGCTTGGGGCCGAATTCCTCAAGCAGGCCCTGCGTGACCTTGTAGGCGCCCTGGTACTCGGCGACTTCCTCGCCCATCACGAAGACGCGATCGTCCAGCCGCATTTCCTCGGCCATGCCGTCGCGCAAGGCTTCACGCACGGTCAGCTTGACCACGTTGGTGCCCGACGGGATCTCGGGATCGTCGGCCTTCGGTTTGGCCGCAGGCTTCGTGATCTCGGCCTCGCTCTGGTCGCGCCCGACATCCTTGCCCTCGCCCGGAACGTCGTCGACTTCGGCGCTCTGGCTCGGCTGGGCGTCGGACATGTCCTCGCCCTCTTCGCCGATCATCGCGATCACGGTGCCGACCGCGACGCCCTCGGTGCCTTCCTCGACGAGGATCTTGCCGAGAATGCCTTCATCGACGGCTTCGAATTCCATCGTCGCCTTGTCGGTTTCGATTTCGGCGATGATGTCGCCAGCGACGACCTCGTCGCCTTCCTGCTTGAGCCACTTGGCGAGCGTGCCCTCTTCCATCGTCGGCGAGAGCGCGGGCATCTTCAGTTCGATCGCCATCTCAATACTCCCCCACCAGCACGTCGGTGTAGAGTTCGGACGGAGCGGGCTCGGGCGAACTCTCGGCGAAGTCGGCCGCCTCGGCGACGCGCGCCTTGATCGCCTTGTCGATCTCTTTCAGCTTGTCCTCCGATACGCCGCGCTCGAGCAGCACTTTCTTGGCGCCCTCGATCGGGTCGCTCTTCTCGCGCACGTCCTGCACTTCCTCGCGGCTGCGATATTTCGCCGGGTCGGACATCGAGTGCCCGCGATAGCGATAGGTGTTGAGTTCCATCAGCACCGGACCGCCGCCCTGGCGAACATAGTCCATCGCGATTTCGGCGGCGGCGCGCACTTCGAGCACGTCCATCCCGTTAACATCCATGCCGGGGATGCGGAAGGCGGTGCCGCGGCGGTAGAATTCGGTCTCGGCCGAGCTGCGCTTGACCGCGGTGCCCATCGCATAGCCGTTGTTCTCGACCACGAAGACGATCGGCAGGTTCCACAGCGCGGCCATGTTGAAGGTCTCGTAGACCTGGCCCTGGTTCGCCGCGCCGTCGCCGAAATAGGCGAGGCACAGCCCGCCATCCTCGTTGTACTGGTGTGCCAGCGCAAGCCCGCCGCCGAGTGCGACCTGCGCCCCGACGATGCCGTGCCCGCCGTAGAATTTATGCTCGGTCGAGAACATGTGCATCGACCCGCCCTTGCCCTTCGAGATGCCCGCCTGGCGCCCCGTAAGCTCGGCCATGATGACCTTGGGATCGATCCCGTAGGCGAGCATGTGGCCGTGATCGCGATAGCCTGTAATCACGCTGTCCTTGTCGCCGTCGAGCGCCGACTGGAGGCCGACCGCAACCGCTTCTTGGCCGATATAAAGATGGCAGAAGCCGCCGATCAGGCCGAGCCCGTAGAGCTGGCCCGCGCGCTCCTCGAAGCGGCGGATGAGCAGCATCTGCTCGTAGAATTCCATCAGCTCTTCGTCGCTGGCGTCGTAATGCCGTTTCGCTTCGAGCGCTTTCTGCAGATTGCGCAGCGCGAATTCCTCGCTCTCGGGATTCGTCGTCGCGGTCTGCTTCTTTGCCGGCGCCTTCTTCGTCGCAGTCTTGCGCGCGGGCGCCTTCTTGGGGGATTTGGCCAAGGATACCTCCGGGGAATGTGGGCGCGCTATAGCAGCCTTGCCGCGCGCGGCAACGCCGCAAGTGCCGCTACGGAAACCGCAATGGGGATAGCGCGATCAGTCGGCGTCCGCGCGGTCGATCGTGAGCACCACTTCATCGGGGTGAACGACGTTGAGCTTCTCGCGCAGCAATTCTCCGACGAGATCGGGATCGGCCCCCGACGGATCGAGCAAGGCGACGCGGTTCTCGAGTCGCGCCTGCTCCTGCTCAAGCGCGACGATCTGCGCCTGGCGATCCTGCAGCGCCTGGTCGAGCTCGCCCCAGGCGAGCAGCCCCGTCGGGCCGAGCACGGCGAACCCCGCCATCAGCAAGAGCGCGAGCAGAGCAAAGCCCTGTCCGGCCCCTCCCCGCTTCGCACCGCGCTGCAACCAAGACGTTAACCGTGTCATCCATTCCCTTGAATCAGAGAACCGATTCCGTGGCAAGCGGAATGTTAATGGAACGACAGCCCGCAACGATGGGTTGATTCATCGCAAGTGGAAGCTCCCGTGCTTGACTCGCCCCGCGACACCCCCCAAAGCGGTTTCAATTGAAACCAGTTTATACATCCGATGGTGAAATCATGACCGATCTGTTCGAAAATCCCGCCGGCCTCGATGGCTTCGAATTCGTCGAGTTCTGCGCGCCCGAAAAAGGCACGCTCGAACCCGTGTTCGAGGCGATGGGTTTCACCCATGTCGCCAATCACCGCAGCAAGGACGTCCAGCTGTGGCGCCAGGGCGGTATCAACCTGCTGACCAATTACGAACCGCACAGCGCGGCGTGGTACTTCGCCCGCGAGCACGGCCCCTCGGCCTGCGGCATGGCGTTCCGCGTGCGCGACATCGCCGAAGCCTGGGACCACCTAGTCGAAGCCGGCGCGCAGCCGGTCGAAACCGAGACCGGACCGATGGAACTCAACATCCCCGCGATCAAGGGAATCGGCGGCGCGAACCTCTACCTCGTTGACCGCTATGATCGCGGCAATGGCGAGCTTACGATCTACGACATCGACTTCGATTTCATCGAAGGCGTCGATCCGCACCCCGTGGGTGCCGGCTTCAACGTGATCGATCACCTGACCCACAACGTCTATAACGGCCGAATGGCCTACTGGGCCGATTACTACGAAAAGCTGTTCAACTTCCGCGAGATCCGCTTCTTCGACATCAAGGGTGAATATACCGGCCTCACCTCGAAGGCGCTGACCGCCCCGGACGGCAAGATCCGCATCCCGCTCAACGAGGAAGGCGATGGCGGCAAGGGTCAGATCGAAGAGTTCCTGCGCGAGTTCAACGGCGAAGGCATCCAGCACATCGCGCTGATCTGCGACGACCTCGTGGCTTGCTGGGACCGCCTCAAGGACTTCGGTGTGCCATTCATGACCGCACCGCCCGAAACCTATTACGAGATGCTCGACGACCGCCTGCCCGGACACGGCGAGCCGGTCGACGAATTGAAGGCCCGCGGGATTCTGCTCGACGGCACCACCGAAGGCGGCCAACCCCGCCTGCTGCTCCAGATCTTCGCCGAGGCTCAGGTCGGCCCGGTGTTCTTCGAGTTCATCCAGCGCAAGGGCGACGACGGCTTCGGCGAGGGTAATTTCAAGGCCCTGTTCGAAAGCATGGAGCGCGACCAGATCAAGCGCGGCGTGCTCTCGGTCGAGGATGCCAAGACGGTCGAGGCCGAACCCGCCGAGTAGCAACCCGCCGCCATTGCGGAACATCTCGCCCCCGTTCTCATTGTAGCTGAAACGACCGCACCTGACGGTCGCAGCCAGGGAACGGGGGCTTTTTCATGGATTACGTCGGTACGTTGACCGACCAGGTGCAGGGCATGATGCGCGGTTTGGTCGCCTCCCTGCCCTCCTTCGCGATCGCGCTGGTGATCCTGCTGATCACCTGGATCGTTGCGAAGTTCGCGGTCCGCATCGTCGATGCGCTGACCGGCAAGACCACCTTGCGGCCCAGCCTGAAGAACCTGGTCGACACGCTCGCCAAGCTGGTGATCTGGATCGTCGGCCTGATGATCGCGCTGATGGTCGTGCTCCCGGGCATGACTCCGGCGAGCCTGATCGCCGGTCTTGGCATAGGTGCGGTCGCGATCGGCTTTGCCTTTCAGGACATCTTCGAGAATTTCCTCGCCGGCGTGCTGATCATGCTGCGCGAGAAGATGCGCATCGGCGACATCATCGAATGCGAGGGCATCACCGGCAAGGTCGAACACATCACCCTGCGCGAAACGCATGTCCGCAAGCTCTCGGGCGAGCTGACGATCGTGCCCAATTCGATCCTCTTCAAGAACCCGGTCGAGATCCTGACCGATCACGATATCCGTCGCCACGAACTGGTCTGCGGCGTGTCCTACGATACCGATCTCGACCACGCGGCGCAGGTGATCGAGAAATCGGTCCGCGCGGTCGACGGGATCCAGCTCGACAAGGGGCTCGATGTCTTTGCGGTCGAATTCAATTCGAGCTCGGTCGATTTCAAGGTCCGCTGGTTCGCCAAGTCGACCCCGCGCGGCATGTGGGAAAGCCAGGACAAGGTCATCCGCGCGATCAAGCGCGGGCTCGACGATGCCGGGATCGAGATCCCGTTCCCCTATATCACCCATACCTTCAAGGAACGCGTGCCGATGGGCAGCGAACCCGGCGAAACCGCCGCATAATCCGTCTTGGAAGAAAGAGGTCGCATGCCTATCAATTCCCGTACCCTCACCGCTGCCATTGCGAGCGGCTGCGCCCTGCTCGCCAGTCCGGCCGCGGCGCAGGACGATCCTTCGGACGGCGCGAAGCGCACCCGCGTCGCGCTCGGCCCGCAGGTCAAGCCGAGTTGGCCGGGAGCGGAGGACGTGTCCTTCGGTCCGCTGGTCGATTTTGCCACCGCATACGGCGACACGCCGTTCGAATTTGAGGCGCCCGACGAAAGTTTCGGCTTTGCGGTTGCCACCTCGGACGATTTCGCCGTGGGTCCGGTGCTTAGCTTCGAGAGCAAACGCGACAGCGCCGATGTCGGCGGCGTGCTGCCCGACGTCGATTTCTCGCTCGAGGTCGGGGGCTTCGTGAATTACACGGTCTCGGAAAATTTCCGCCTGCGTGCAGAGGCGCGGCAAGGCGTGACCGGGCACGAAGGTTTCATCGCCGTGCTCGGTGCCGATTTCATAACGCGCGACGCCGACGAATACCTGCTCTCGATCGGGCCGCGCGTCACGCTCGCGGACAGCAGCTACCAGGACGCATATTATTCGGTCACCCCCGCGCAATCGATCGCGTCGGGCCTCCCGGCCTACGATGCTTCGGGCGGTGTCCAGTCGGTCGGCGTTGTGATCGGCTACATCCAGCAACTGAGCGAGCGCTGGGGCATCTACACCTATGCGGAATACGACCGCCTGGTCGATGATGCGGCGAATTCGCCGGTGGTGACGACCTTCGGCTCGCGCGACCAGTATTCGGGCGGGATCGCGTTGACCTACACCTTCGACGGCGGAATTTTCTGACAAGGTGGGGCGCGCGACAGGATAGGCGCCTGCGGCGCCGTCTTCGCTTCACTCAGACTCCGAAGGAGCTTCGACCATGAGGAACCGAACCACCCTCGCCCACCCCTGCGGGTGAGCGCGAGTGGTGCGCCCGACAGGATTCGAACCTGTGGCCCCCAGATTAGGAATCTGGTGCTCTATCCTACTGAGCTACGGGCGCCCGTCCCGGCCCATAGGAAACCGATGGGGAACTGACAATCAGTTGAGTTTGTCGGGCGGTGTGACCGGCAGCGGGAGCGGCGCAACCCCGATGCCCTCGTCGAGCATTTCCTTGGCATCGGCGAGCGTTGCCTCACCGTGGATCGGGCTACTGTCCCGCTCGCCGTAATGCATCTGCCGCGCGCGTTCGGCAAAGTCCTTGCCGACCCATTGCGAGTTCTCGAGCGCCTTGGCCTGCATCCGGGCGAGCGCATCAAGTGCAGCCTTGGTCGCATCCGGTTGTCCGCTTGCCATGTGCAGGGCTTCGCCGTGCGAGCCCTTGCTCGGAACGGCCGGGGCCATCGGCGCCTTGCGGATCTGCTTGCACCCGCATTGCGGACAGGCAAGCAACCCGTCCTCGCTCTGACGCGCAAAATCGTCCGAGCTGGAGAACCAGCCTTCGAAGCGGTGTCCATGCGTCGCGCAGGAGAGGTCGTAGACGATCATCGCGGCGGAAGATCGGGGATGGCGCGCCGGTTTGCAAGGCTCGGGAGCCTGCCTCGCACCTCCTCGATCCGGTTACGATCGATCGTGGCGTAGCCGAGGCCGGATCCGTCTTCGCCGAGATCGAGCAGCACTTCGCCCCAAGGATCGACCACGAGGCTGTGACCGAAGGTCCGGCGCCCGTCCTCGTGATGGCCGCATTGCGCTGCCGCGACGACGTAGGCGCTCGCCTCGATCGCCCGCGCGCGCTGCATCACGTGCCAGTGCTCCTTGCCCGTTGGTACGGTGAAAGCGGCGGGGATTGCGATGATGTCGCACCGGGCCCGGCCGAGCGCATCGTACAGCGCGGGGAAGCGGATATCGTAGCAGATCGTCAGCCCGAGCCGACCAACCGGAGTGTCGACCACTGCGATCGCATCGCCTGCATCGTAGGCGTTGGATTCACGCCAGTCGTCCCCATCGCCGAGCTCGACGTCGAACATGTGGAGCTTGTCATAGCGGGCGACGATTTCTCCGCGATCGTCGATCACGAAAGCACGATTGGCCCAGCGCCCCTCCCCCTTGTCGATCGCGAGCGACCCAATCGAGATCCAGGTCGCGTTCTCGCGCGCCGCCTCGCGCATCCGTGCCAGGACCTGATCGTCTTCCTCGCGCCGGATGCTCTCCGCCGCGCGCTTGCGATCGCGATCGACTAAGCCGCTCATTTCGGGCGTGAACATCATCGTCGCGCCGTTCCGGGCCGCTTCGCCCGCGGCATCGGCCATGAAGGCCGCGTTGGCGCGCGGGTCGAGCCCCGAACGCATTTGCAGCACCGCGATCTTGTGCGGGTCGCTCACAGCCCGAGGAGTTCGTCGAGCTTGCCCTCGGCATCGATCCGCGCGAGGTCGTCCGAACCGCCGATCGCGCGGTCATCGATGAAGATCTGCGGCACGGTGCGCGAACCCGGCGCGCGCTCGACCATTTCGGCGCGCCTCTCCTCGTTGCCGGCGATCTCGTACTCGGTCACCTCGACCCCCTTGCGATCGAAGACCGACTTTGCCCGGATGCAATAAGGGCAACCCCATTTGACGTACATTTCAACCTTGGGCTGCGGATTGTCCGCCATGCAATATCCTTTCGCGCAATCGGGTGAACGAGACACTTGCAGCGCTCCCGACCCGTACTATCTTGTTCCTGTATCGCGGCCCTGAAGGGCGCGGTGCATATCGTCAACGGGCCGCCGCCTATGCGGGTCCCGTGTTTTGCAGATTGCTCTTTAACGGAGGATTTGAATTATGAGTCGTTTCGATTTCACCCCCTATCGCCGCAACACCGTCGGTTTCGACCGGCTCTTCGAAGTACTCGAGAATGCAGCGCGCCAGAACAGCGGCGACAATTACCCCCCCTTCAATATCGAGCGCCGCGGCGATGACGAATATCGCATCACGCTGGCGGTGGCCGGGTTCAAGCCGGCCGATCTCGACATCACCGCGCAGCAGAACCTGCTGACCGTCAAGGGCGCTCGCCCCGACGGCGAACAGGACGGCGATTTCCTCCATGTCGGTATCGCCCAGCGCGGTTTCGAACGCCGCTTCGAGCTGGCCGATTTCGTCCGGGTCTACGATGCCAAGCTGGAAGACGGCCTGCTGGTGATCGACCTGTTGCGAGAAGTGCCCGAGGCGATGAAGCCGAAGAAGATCGCGATCGGCGGCGAACAGCCGAAGACGATCGAGGCCGATCCCAAGCACTCCGATGCCCAGGCTTCGAACGACGATCAGGTCGCGGCCTGATCTTTCCAGATCGCTGAAACGATAGAGGGGGCGAACCGGGTGAGTTCGCCCCCTCACGACGCCTGAGCGCCGTCCTGTCCGCGGATGACCGTCCGGGTCGCAGAAGACGATCGCCTGCAAGACAAGCCAGATAAACGCGCGTTGGCGAACGCCAGCGACCGTGTCTCTTGTCCGGCGACCTATATCAAATGATGAAACTAGGCAAAGGCCTAGGCGAAAAAGTTTGAAGCCGTCCGATTTCAGGAAGGTTCTTCGCGACCTCAGACAAGCCGCGATTGCTCGACCGCCGCGCCGATGAAGCCCGCGAACAGCGGATGTGGATCGAACGGCTTGCTCTTGAGCTCCGGATGGTACTGAACGCCAACGAAAAACGGGTGGTCCGGGCGTTCGACAACTTCGGGCAGCAATCCGTCCGGCGACATTCCTGCGAACTTGAGCCCGCCCGCTTCGAGGCCTTCGCGATAGGCGCTGTTGACTTCATAACGATGACGGTGGCGTTCGGAAATTTCCTCAGCTCCGTAGATTTCCGCGACCCGACTGCCTTTCGCGAGCTGCGCCGGATAGGCCCCGAGTCGCATCGTCCCGCCGAGATCGCCGTCCTTGGCGCGCTTCTCGAGCCCTTCCTTGCCCATCCATTCGGTGATGATCCCGACGACGGGTTCGTTGGTTTCGCCGAATTCGGTCGAACTGGCGGCGGACACGTCGGCCGTGTTTCGGGCGCCCTCGATGCACGCCATCTGCATGCCGAGGCAGATCCCGAGGAAGGGGACCTTGCGTTCGCGGGCGAAACGCACCGAGGCGATCTTGCCCTCCGAACCGCGTTCGCCGAACCCGCCGGGCACGAGGATCCCGTGCAGCGGTTCGAGTGCCGAGGCGATCTCGGAATCGTCCTCGTTCTCGAACACTTCGGCGTCGATCCAGCGGATATTGGTCTTCACGCGGTGCGCGAGCCCGCCATGGATCAAGGCCTCGTTCAACGATTTGTAGGCGTCCTGGAGCCCGACATACTTGCCGACCACGCCGATCGTCACTTCGCCTTCCGGATTGAAGTAGCGGTCGGTGACGTCTTCCCAGCGCGCGAGATCGGGATCGGGCGCGTCGGTGATACCGAAGCCACGCAGCACTTCGCTGTCGAGCCCTTCTCGGTGATATTGCAGCGGCACCGAATAGATCGAAGGCGCGTCGAGGGCCTGGATAACCGACTCGGTGCGCACGTTGCAGAATTGCGCGATCTTGCGCCGCTCGGTCTCGGGCAGCGGGTGCTCGGTGCGGCACAGCAGGACATCGGGCTTGATCCCGAGCGACGCCAGTTCGCGGACCGAATGCTGGGTCGGCTTGGTCTTGAGCTCGCCCGCGGCCGCGATGAAGGGCACTAGCGTCACGTGCACCGACAGCGACTGCATCGGTTCTAGCTCGTTCCGGAGCTGGCGGATCGCTTCCATGAACGGGAGCGATTCGATATCGCCCACCGTGCCGCCGATCTCGCACAGGATGAAATCGAGATCGTCCTGGTCGGCGAGCGCGAATTCCTTGATCGCATCGGTTACGTGCGGGATCACCTGCACCGTCGCGCCGAGATAGTCGCCGCGCCGCTCGCGCGCGATGATCTGCTGGTAGATCCGACCCGAGGTGATGTTGTCGCTCTGGCGCGCCGACACGCCGGTGAAGCGCTCGTAATGTCCGAGGTCGAGATCGGTCTCGGCGCCGTCGTCGGTGACGTAGACCTCGCCGTGCTGATACGGGCTCATGGTGCCCGGATCGACGTTCAGGTATGGATCGAACTTGCGAATGCGAACTTTGTAGCCGCGCGCCTGCAGCAACGCGCCGAGCGATGCCGCCATGAGACCTTTGCCGAGCGAGGAGACCACGCCGCCGGTGATAAAAATGTACCGCGCCATGGGAGTTGAGCCTTAGGGATAGCGCGCGCGGTTACGCAAGCACCAATCGGCGCAATCCACACATCGCTTGGAGAAAAATATTTGCGAAGGGGTGGCGCTATTCCTGCGCCGCGCCAGCCAGCGGATCATCGTCCGCCGGGGCTTCGGTCGGGCCCGGCTGGACCGGCGCCGCAGGCCCCGTCGGGACCGAGCGGTCGAGCGAGGTGTCGACCGTGCGGGCGCCGGTGTTCTCGACCGCCAGCGCAGCGAGAGCGATCGACAGAATCACGAACAGGGTCGCGAGGATGCTGGTCGCGCGAGTCAGGAAGTCCGCCGCGCCGCGCGCACTCATCAATCCGCCCGGGCTCCCGCCGATGCCGAGCCCGCCCCCTTCGGAGCGCTGCATCAGGACCACGGTGACGAGTGCAGCAGCGACGATTGCCTGGATGACGGTGAGGAAAATGAAGAGCGACATGGGAAACTTCCGTTCGGATCAGTGTTCGCGCCATTTAGGCGCGACGACGGATCGGTTCAAGCGAAGGGGCTGATGAAGCTCAGTCGCGCGCGTCGTCGGCCGCGGCAATGATGATCGCGCCGAAACTTTCATTGGTGAGGCTCGCCCCGCCAACGAGTGCGCCGCCGACTTCGGGACAACCGAGGATCTCGAGTGCGTTTTCGGCCTTGACCGAACCGCCGTAGAGGATGCGCACTTCGGCCCCGTTATCGCCGAAGGCTTCGCACAGCTTGGCGCGGATCGCATCGTGCATCGCGTTGATATCGTCGAGCGAGGGAACGCGCCCGGTGCCGATCGCCCAGATCGGCTCGTAGGCGACGGCGAGACGTGCCGAGACGGGCTCCCCCTCGTCGCCATTGCCGACATCGGGAAGGCAGGCGAGCAGCTGGCGGGTGACGGTCGCTTCCGCGGTGCCGGCATCGCGCTGTTCCTCGGTTTCGCCGACGCACAGGATCACGTTGAGGCCAGCGGCGAGCGCCGCTTCGGACTTCGCCTTGACCTGCGGATTGGTTTCGCCGTGATACTGGCGGCGTTCGCTATGACCGAGAATCGCGAAGCTGGCGCCTGCATCCTTGAGCATCGATGCGGAGATATCGCCGGTATAGGCGCCGGTTTCCTCCGAATGGCAATCCTGGCCACCCACATCGATCGAATCGACCGCATCGCGCATGGCATGAATCAGCGTGTGCGGCGGGGCGATTCCGACGCGAACCTGGGGCCATTTGGCCGCCACGCGGTCGATCGCGCGCGCTTCGGCGAGCGAATTGCGCGTACCGTTCATCTTCCAATTGCCGATAATATAGGGGCGATGGCCCATCTTGTTCCCTCGAAAATCTACGACCCGTTACGCCGATGTAGGCGCGAAAGACCGGGCTGCTAGGTCTGAACTCGCAACTTGTCAAAACCCCAGCGGGGCAATTGCCCGATAAGCGCGATCGATGGTTGCTCCGAGGCCACAGCAGCTTTACATCGCCCGCCATAGCCGCGCATCCGGGCGGCCACCCTGCATTCATACTCAGTGGGTTCTCACGCCAGCATGATCACTCTCTTCCGCAAGTTCTTCCAGTCCAAGCTCGGGATCGGCATCACCCTCGCCTTCCTCGGCCTCATCGCACTTGCCTTCGCCAGCAGCGACGTCGCCAATACCGGAAGTTTCGGCGGCATTGCTGGCGGGGAAACGGTGGCGGAAGTCGGCGGCACCTCGATCGACACGTCCGAACTGCGCGCCGCGGCCGAGATCGCGTATAACAGTGCCCGCCGCGAAAACCCCAATCTCACCATGCAGGAGTTCATTGCCGGCGGCGGCCTCGAGGGTGCCCTCGACAATTTGATCCAGCGTGCCGCGATCTCCGAATACGGCCGGAAGCACGGCATCATCGCCAGCGAACGCCTGATCGACAGCGAGCTCGCCCAGATCCCCGCCTTCGCCGGGCTCGACGGCAATTTCAGCCGCGAAGCCTTCGAGCAGGCATTGCGCCAGCAGGGGCTGACAGAGAAAATGGTGCGCGACGATTTGCGCCAGGCGCTGGTGATCCGGCAATTGCTCGCCCCCGCCCAGATCGCCTCTAGCTTCCCCGAGGAACTCGCGTTTCGTTACACCACGCTGCTGCGCGAGAGCCGTCGCGGCAAGATCGCCACGATCCCGTCGAGCGCCTTCGCTCCCGAAGCCGATCCGAGCGACAAGCAGCTGACCGATTTCTACGCCAAGAACCGGGCGCGTTTCACCATCCCCGAACGCCGCGTGATCCGCTATGCCCGCTTCGGCGCCGATTCCATCGGCGAGATCGCGGCTCCGACGCCGGAGGAAATCCGCGCCCGCTACGAGGCCGATGCCGAGCAATACCGGGCGAAGGAACAGCGCACGATCACTCAGCTGATCGCACCGACCGAGGCCGGCGCCAATGCGATCCTCGCCAAGGTCCGCTCGGGGCAGACGCTGGCCGCCGCCGCGCAGGGCACCGGCCTAAGCCCGTCCGAACAGACGACCGAGCGCGACGCCTATGCTTCGGCATCGAGCGCTGCGGTCGCTCGCGCGGTTTTCGAAGGTAACGAAGGGCAGACCGTCGGCCCGGTGCGTAGTCCGCTCGGTTGGCACATCGTCGCGATCGATGACGTCACCCGCACCGAAGGGCGGAGCCTCGCGCAGGTCCGGGACGAAATCGTCGCGGCGCTCACCGAGCAAAAGCGCCGCGAAGCGCTCAACCAGTTCGCCGAGGATGTCGAGGACGGCTTCGCGTCGGGCTCGACGCTGGCCGACGTGGCCGGCGAGCTCGGCGTCGAGGTCGAGCAGACGCGGCCTGCACTGGCGAGCGGCGTCATCTATGGTTCGCAGGAGCGCGTGCCCGAACTGCTCGAACCGGTGCTGACGACCGTCGCCGCGATGGAAGAGGACAGCGATCCGATCCTCGCCGAAATCGTGCCGGGCGAGGAGTTCCTGATTTTCGACGTCGCCCAGTTCGACGAGGCCGCCCCGCCCCCGCTCGCGCAGATCAAGGCCCGCGTGACCGCGGCGTGGAAACTCGATCGCGGCGCGGCGGCGGCAAAGGAGGCAGCCGACAAAGTGCTCGCCGCAGTGCGTAACGGCAAGGATCTCGACGAGGCGATCGCCGACATCGAGACGACCCTCCCGCCGGTCGATGACATCAATCTCGCGCGCCAGGCACTCACCGCCCGGCAGCAGCGTGTCCCGCCGCCGCTCGCGCTGATGTTCGCGATGGCCGAGGGCACGATCAAGAAGCTCGAAGCACCGTCCAATGCCGGCTGGTTCGTGGTCCTCCTCGACGAGATCATCCCGGGCGAAGTCGATCGCGACGATCCTGCGATTGCGCAGGCGCGAACCGAACTCGGCCGCGTCGCGGGCCAGGAATTCGCCGAACAGCTCGACAAGGCGATCCAGAAGGAAGTCGGCGTGACCCGCAACGACAATGCGATCCGCGCGGTCGTCGAAGAACTCACCGGCCAGGGCCGCTAAGGGGCAGATCGACGATGGACCCGCAATGGCACCGCTCGGGAAAGCGGACGCGCGCGACGCGCTAGCGCAAGGCCGGCCGGCCTTTATCTGGCAACGCCTTGTCGCCGACGAGACCACGCCCGTTGGCGCGGCCGCGCGCCTGATCGAGCCCGGGCGCGGTGATTTCCTGCTCGAATCGGTCGAAGGGAACGCGCATCGCGGGCGTTACAGCCTGCTCGGGCTCGATCCCGATCTGGTCCTGCGCGCCCAGTCCCGCAGCGCTGAGATCAATCGGGGCTGGGCAGAGAATCGCGACGCCTTTGTACCCATTCAGCAGCCCCCGCTCGAGGCGCTGCGCGCGCTGCTCGACGAGATCCGCACCGACATTCCCGCCGACCTGCCGCCTGCCATCGCGACGCTGGTCGGTTATTTCGCCTATGAGAGCTATGGGTGGATCGAGCCAGTCGAACGAGCGCCCGGTGAAGGGCTCGGCACCCCCGACCTGTTCTTCGTGCGTCCGCGCTGCCTGCTGGTGTTCGACAACATCGGCGACGAGCTGTTCGTAATCGCACCACTTTACCCCGATGAGTCCGGCCCGGAGACCGTCATTGCGGAGGCAGCCGCGCGCATCTCGGCGACGATCGCCGCGCTTTCCCGTCCCTCGCGATCCGACGATCAGGCAATGCTTTCGACCGGTTCGGTCCGCCATATTGTCGCGCCCGAGGACTACGAAGCGCGGGTGGTCAGGGCGAAGCAGCTGATTTCGGCAGGCGACATTTTCCAGGTCGTACTCGCCCAGCGGTTCACGAGCGACTTTGCGCTGCCCCCCCTGTCGCTCTATCGCGCGCTGCGACGGGTGAACCCCTCGCCCTTCCTGTTCCATCTCGACCTGCCCGGCTTCGCATTGGTCGGTTCGAGCCCCGAAATCCTCGTCCGGCTGCGCCATGGAGAAGTGGCGATCCGCCCGATCGCCGGCACCCGGCCGCGCGGCAAGAGCGAGGCCGAGGATCGCGCGCTCGAGGCCGAATTGCGCGCCGACCCCAAGGAATGCGCAGAACACCTGATGCTGCTCGACCTCGCACGCAATGATATCGGCCGGGTCGCCCAAGCCGGCAGCGTAACGGTGACCGAGAGCTTCGGCTGCGAGCGGTACAGCCATGTCATGCATCTCGTCAGCCATGTCACCGCCCGGCTGGACGAGAGCCGAGCCGACCCGCTCGACGCGCTGTTCGCCGGATTCCCTGCGGGCACCGTCAGCGGGGCCCCGAAAATCCGCGCCTGCCAGGTGATTGCCGAACTCGAGGACGAACCGAGGGGTCCATACGCCGGAGCGGTCGGATACTTTGCGCCCGACGGTTCCTTCGACTCCTGCATCACGCTACGCACCGCCATCGTGAAAGACGGAACAATGCATGTCACCGCGGGCGCCGGAATCGTCGCCGACAGCGATCCCGCCGCCGAGCAGCGCGAATGCGAGGCGAAGGCCGGTGCGCTGTTCGCCGCCGCGCGCGAGGCCTATCGCGTTGTCGGAGATCAGGCATGAGGGTACTTCTTGCCCTCGCCGCCCCGCTGGCGCTCACCGCTTGCGATCAACCGCAGGCAGGCGATCCGGTCGGCCGCTCCGAAATCGGGGGCGAGGCGGTTGCCCTCGAGACGACCTCGCCTACCCCTGAGGTTACGCCCGAACCTTCCCGAGAATCCGCCTGCCGCACGGTCGAATTCGAGAAGGTCCAGCTGACACACTGCATTGCCGATCCGGCCAAGCATCGCATCCGCACCGCGCTCGCGCCCGAAGGGGGCAGCCCGTGGCGCAGCCTTTCCGCACTCTCGGACGCGCTCGGCGAAAGCCGTGCCAAGGTCGCCTTCGCGACCAATGCAGGGATGTTCGATGGCGCAGGCAAGCCGATCGGCTATTACGTCGAGAATGGCGAACGACTGAAGGAGCTCAACCGCGCCGAGGGCAGCGGCAATTTCCACCTTTCCCCGAACGGCGTGTTCTTCGGCAGTGGGGGTAGCTGGCGGGTGCTCCCGACCGACCAGTTCTACGCCACGGTCGGCGACCGGCCACAATTCGGCACCCAGTCGGGCCCGATGCTGGTGGTGGACGGCAAGCTGCACCCCGAATTCCAGGCTGATGGTCCCTCGGTCCGCACCCGTAACGGCGTCGGCGTCGATGCGCGGGGCCGTGCGCATTTCGTGATCAGCGAGATGCCTCTGAGCTTCGGCAAGTTCGCGCGCTTCTTCCGCGACGAACTCAAGACTCCCAACGCGCTCTATCTCGACGGTGGCGTTTCGGCTCTGTGGGACCCGGCCAGGAACCGCCTCGACAAGGGATCGTCGATCGGCCCGATGCTGGTCGTCGAAGACAAAGACTAACGATGGGAATGACGATGGAATACGAACGCACGCTCTATCCCGAGATCGAACCCTACGAGTCCGGCATGCTCGATGTCGGCGAAGGCCATTCGCTCTATTACGAGCGGGTCGGCACGCCGGGCGCGAAACCCGCGGTCTTCCTCCACGGCGGCCCCGGCGGCGGGATGAGCCCCGACCATCGCCGCCAATGGGATCCCAAGCTTTACGACGTCCTCCTGTTCGACCAGCGCGGCTGCGGAAAATCGACACCCTTCGCAGAGATCGAATACAACGACACCTGGCGCGTGGTCGAGGACGTCGAGCGGCTGCGGATCATGTGCGGGCACGAGAAATGGCAGGTCTTCGGCGGGAGCTGGGGCGCGACGCTCGCGCTCGCCTATGCCCAGCAATATCCCGACCGTACCAGCGAGCTCGTCCTGCGCGGCGTGTTCCTCGCCCGCCAGCAGGAAAAGGACTGGCTCTATCGCTACGGCGCGAGCGAGGTGATGGCCGAGCAATGGGACAAGTTTACGGGGCTGATCCCCGAAGACGAGCGCGACGACCTCGTGAAAGCCTATCATGCCCGTCTCACCAGCGACGACGAGGTCACCCGCCTCGCCGCGGCCGAGCAATGGTCGCTGTGGGAGGGCAACGTCGCCACCCTGCTGCCCAACGAAGACCTGCTCGACAGTTTCGCCGATCCGGCCAAGGCGGTGCCGTTCGCGCGGATCTGTGCACGCTTCTTCCTCGAGAACTTCTTCCTCGACGAAAACCAGCTGCTCGACAACGCGCACAAGCTGAAGGGCATCCCGGGTATCATCGTTCAGGGTCGACACGATATCTGCACCCCGCCCTCGGCCGCCTGGGCGCTCAAAAAAGCATGGCCCAAAGTCGATTTGCGAATTGTCCACGACGCGGGCCATAGCGCCGGCGAACCGGGCATCATCGCCGGCCTCGTGCGCGCGACCGACGAGTTGGCGGGGAAAGCCAAGGCGTGATCCTCGTCGTCGATAATTACGACAGCTTCACCTGGAACCTCGTCCATTACGTGATGGAGCTGGGCGTGCCGGTCGAGGTGCATCGCAACGACGCGCTGTCGGTCAACGAGGCGATGGCGCTCGGTGCGGACGGAATCCTCCTTTCGCCCGGCCCCTGCACGCCCGACGAGGCGGGAATCAGCCTCGGCCTCGTCGCGGCCTGCGAGAAAGCGGGCGTCCCGCTGCTCGGCGTGTGCCTCGGGCACCAGGCGATCGGCCAGCATCTCGGCGGTCGCGTGGTGCGCGGCGGGCTGATGCACGGCAAGACGTCGCCGGTCGAGCACGATGGCAGCGGCGTGTTTGCCGGCCTCCCTTCGCCCTTCGCGGCGACGCGCTACCACTCGCTCGTGGTCGAGGACGTGCCCGACTGCCTGTTGGTCAACGCCACCAGCAAGACCCCGGGAGTCGATGGGACCTGCGTGATGGGGTTCCGCCACCGCGACCTGCCGATCCACGGCGTCCAGTTCCACCCCGAAAGCATCGCCAGCGAGCACGGCCATGCGTTGCTCGCCAATTTCGTCGCGCAATGCGGCCTCGAAACGAAAGTCCCCGCATGACGGTCCTGCCCGACGTCCAGCAGCATTTCACCGACGCCCAAGCCGAGGAAGTATTCGGTCGCATCCTCGATGGCGGTGTGTCGGAAGAAGAGATCGCGCGCTTCCTGTCGGATCTTTCCGATCGCGGCGAACGGTCTTCGGAAATTACCGGTGCGGCGCGTGCACTGCGAGCCCGCCTCTTGCCGGTCGATGCGCCCGACAATGCGATCGACGTGTGCGGCACCGGGGGCGACGGCCACCACACCCTCAATGTTTCGACCGCGGTGAGCCTCGTCGTCGCAGCCTGCGGGGTCCCGGTGGCCAAGCACGGCAACCGCGCGGCGTCCTCAAAAGCCGGCGCCGCCGACACGCTCGAGGCCTTGGGTCTCGACATGGACGCTGCGGGTCGCACCGCCGAGAAGACGCTCGCCCAGATCGGCATCTGCTTCCTGTTTGCCAAGAACCACCATCCGGCGATGGCGCGGATCCAGCCCATCCGCCAGCGGCTCGGCAAGCGCACGATCTTCAACCTGATGGGTCCGCTGTCGAACCCGGCGCGCGTGCACAGCCAGCTGATCGGTATCGCGCGGCCTGCCTACGTCCCGATCTATGCGCGCGCGATGGCCTCGCTCGGAACGGGGCGCTCGCTGATCGTCTCGGGCGACGAGGGCCTCGACGAACTCAGCCTCGCGGGCGGCAACGAGATGGCCGATGTGCGCGGCAGCGATTTCGCCATGCGCCGGTTCGACGCCGCAAGGGCCGGGCTGGAGCATGCCCCGGTCGAGGCCATCCGCGGCGGAGATGCCGCGCACAACGCCAAGGCGCTGCGCGCACTGCTCGACGGGATGCCCGGCGCCTATCGCGATGCGGTGGTGTTCAACGCCGCCGCCGCGCTGGTGGTTGCCGGGCGCGAGGAAGACTGGCCCGCACGGGTGGCCGAAGCCCAAGAGGCGCTAGACAGCGGGGCCGCGGCGAAACTGCTCGGCGCATGGATCGAGCTCGTCGCGTGAGCAAGCTGGCCGAAATCTGTGCGATCAAGCGCGAGGATGTCGAACGCCGCAAGGCCGCGCGCGCGCTCGCCTCGCTCGAAGAGGAAGCGCGAGCAGCTTCACCGGTGCGGGGCTTCCGGGACGCGCTGGCCGCAAAGGCAGCGAACGGCTTCGGTCTGATCGCCGAAATCAAGCGAGCGTCACCCTCGAAGGGCCTGATCCGTGCTGATTTCGACCCGGAAGATCACGCACGCGCCTACGCCAAGGGGGGCGCCGCCTGCCTTTCGGTCCTGACCGAGGAACCCCATTTCCAGGGCAACGATGCCTATCTCATCGAAGCGCGAGCAGCCTGTTCGCTCCCCGTCTTGCGCAAGGACTTCACGATCGATCCTTGGCAGGTCGTCGAGGCGCGGGCATTGGGGGCCGACGCGATCCTCCTCATCGCGGCGGCGCTGGGCGACGCGCAAATGGCCGAGCTTGCCGATGTCGCGCGCGAGTTCGGGCTCGACGTCCTGTTCGAGGTGCATGACGAGCAGGAAATGGAGCGCGTCCTGCGATGTTCGCCCGACATGATCGGGATCAACAACCGCAACCTCGCAACATTCGAGACCGACCTCGCGACCAGCGAGCGCCTCGCGCCTATGCTGCCCCGCGCAGTCCTCGGAATCGCCGAAAGCGGTATCACCGAGCATCCCGATATCGAGCGCCTTGCCGGCCATGGGCTGCGGGCCTTCCTCGTCGGCGAGACACTGATGCGCCGGAATGATGTCGAATGCGCCACGCGCGATCTGCTCGGAACCGGATAGAACCCGCAGCTTTCCGCGGCGTTGCACTTGACGGGTTCGCGGAAGTTGCCTAATTGTTCCTTGTTCGTTCACTGAAGGCGAACCGATCAAGGGAGGAGCAATTGCTCACTCGCAAACAACACGAGCTCATCCGTTTCATCCAGGAACGGCTCGAGGAAACCGGCGTGTCGCCGAGTTTCGAGGAAATGAAGGACGCGCTCGACCTCAAGTCGAAATCGGGCGTCCACCGGCTGATCTCGGCGCTCGAGGAGCGCGGCTTCATCCGCCGCTTGCCCAACCGGGCGCGTGCACTCGAGGTGATCCGGCAGCCGGAAGATGCGGTGGCTTCCGCAACGTCGAAGGCCGCTGCGCCTGCGTCGCTCAAGATGCCCGAGAGCACGCCGCGACCGGCCAATGACGTGATCGAGATCCCACTCCATGGCCGGATCGCCGCTGGTGTCCCGATCGAAGCGCTCGAAGATACACAGACCCTGCCCGTGCCCGCGGCATTGCTGGGGGCCGGCGATCATTTCGCGCTCGAAGTCTCCGGCGATTCGATGATCGAAGCGGGAATTTTCGACGGCGACTACGCGCTGGTGAAGCGCACCGACGTCGCGCGTGACGGCGAAATCGTCGTCGCGCTGGTCCGCGACGAGGAAGCGACGCTCAAATACCTGCGCCGCGACAAGGGCCGGATCACGCTCGATCCCGCCAATGCCGCCTACGAACCGCAGGTCTACAACGCCGATGAGGTCCGCGTGCAGGGCAAGCTGGCCGGTCTCCTGCGCCGTTACAACTGATCGGTTCGAAGCGAGAAAAAAGGCCGCCGCTCCGGAAGGGAGCGGCGGCCTTTCTCGTAATTGGGTTGCGTGAGGTCAGTCCGGCTTCTTGGCCACCCCGACCATCGCCGGGCGGAGCAGCCGCTCGCGCAGCATGTAGCCCGCCTGCATTTCCTGCACCACCGTGCCGGGTTCGGCGTCCGCAGTAGGAATTTCCATCATCGCCTGGTGCTGGTTGGGGTCGAGGGGAAGGCCGACCGCCGCGATGCGACTGATGCCGTTCTGTGCGAAGACCTTGTCGATCTCACGCTGGGTCGCCTCGATACCCTCGATGAAACGGCGCGCCTTGTCGTCCTCGCGCAGTGCTTCGGGCACGTGTTCGAGCGCGCGCGCAATATTGTCGGCCACCGAAAGAATGTCGCGGGCGAAGCCCGACGCGCCGTAATTCCGAGCATCGGCCACGTCCTTTTCGAGCCGCCGACGCACGTTCTGCGTTTCTGCGCGCGCATAGAGGACTTCCTGCTTCGTCGCGTCGAGATCGTTGCGCAACTGTGCGATCGCATCGGCAAGGTCGCCCTCGCCTTCGCCATTCGTGCCGCCGTCGGAGGGCTCGTCGCCCTCGTCGATCATGTCTTCGGGAACTCCGCGGAGTTCTTCCGTCACTTCCGGGTCGGGCGCGTCGGCACCCTGCTTGTCGTTGTCGTTGGTCATGGGTTCTTTTTAGCCGATCAGTTTGCTCAGCGAATTCGCCGTGAAATCAACCATGGGGACCACGCGCGCATAATTCAACCGAGTCGGCCCGATCACACCCAGCACGCCGACCACCTTGCCCTCGCGATCGCGATAGGGCGCGGCAATGACCGAGGAGCCGGAAAGCGAGAACAGGCGGTTCTCGGAGCCGATAAATATCCGCGTCGCTTCGGCCTCGCGCGCATCGTCGAGCAACGCGGCGACCGATTGCTTGCTTTCGAGGTCGTCGAGCAGTGATCGCACGCGCTCGATATCGTCGAGCGCGTCGTCGTCGAGCAGCTTGGCCTGACCGCGTACGATCAGCACGGGTCTTTCTGCGGCATCCTCGCTCCAGACCGCGATTCCGCGTTCGACGAGGTCGCGACTGGCGGCATCGAGCTGCGAGCGGCCGCTGTCGATTTCGCGGCGGATAGCCTTGACCGCTTCGGGAAGCGTCCGACCGCATAGGCGCGCGGTGGCGTAGTTCCCCGCCGCTTCGAGCGCGGCGGGATCGACCGCCCGCCCGAGCTCGAGCATCCGGTTCTCGACCTGGCCGTCCTCGCCCACGAGTACAGCGAGCGCGCGGCCCTGCGCGACCGGGATCAGCGACAATTGCGCCAGCCTCGGCTCGCGGCGCGGCACCATCACCATCCCTGCCGCGCCGGAGAGGTCCGACAATAGCGCACTGGTTCGCTCGAGCGCCGCCTCGACCGGTCCCGGCGCGCCCAGCTGCTCGCGGATCGCCGCGCGTTCTTCGGGACTCGGCTCGGCCACCTGCATCATCCCGTCGACGAACAGGCGCAGGCCCAGATCGGTCGGCATCCGCCCGGCCGAGGTATGCGGCGATGCGAGCAGCCCGAGTCCTTCGAGTTCGGCGAGCACCGAGCGGATCGAAGCCGGCGACAGCTCGACCCCCTGCCCCGCCAGCGTCTTCGAGCCGACCGGTTGCCCGCTTGCCAGGTAGCCTTCTACCACGAGCCGGAAGATATCGCGGGCGCGTGTGGTCAATTCGATGAGCGGCGGCGAATTCATGCCCGCCAATCTACGCAACGGCCCGGGCGAGACAAGACTTGTGCGCACAAGCCCCCCGCGCCTATCGCGGGCGCCGAACACCCACGGAGATTCCTCGATCATGACCACCCGCCCCTCCGGCCGCGCCCCCGACGAAATGCGCGCAATCACCATCGAAACCGCCTTCACCAAGCACGCCGAAGGCTCCTGCCTGATCAGTTTCGGCGACACTCGCGTGCTGTGCACCGCCAGCGTCGAGGACCGCCTTCCGCCATGGCTGCGCGGCAAGGGCCAGGGTTGGGTCACCGGCGAATATTCGATGCTTCCGCGCGCGACGCACACCCGCGGCAGCCGTGAGGCGGCGCGCGGCAAGCAGTCGGGCCGGACGCAGGAAATCCAGCGCCTGATCGGTCGCAGCTTGCGCGCCGTGGTCGACTTGAAGAAGCTCGGCGAGCACCAGATCACGCTCGATTGCGACGTCATTCAGGCCGATGGCGGCACCCGTACCGCCTCGATCTCCGGCGCGTGGGTCGCGCTGCGGCTCGCGGTGAACACGCTGCTCGAATCGGGCGCGATCAAGGAAGATCCGATCTCCTCGAAAGTCGCGGCGATCAGCTGCGGTATCCATCAGGGTACCCCGGTGCTCGATCTAGACTATATCGAGGACAGCGCGGCCGACGCCGATGCCAATTTCGTGCTGCTCGAAGGCGGCCAGATCGGTGAGGTCCAGGCGACCGCCGAAGGCGCGACTTATGACGAGGAAGGCCTGCTTCGGCTGCTGCGCCTCGCGCGGATGGGCTGCGACCGGATTTTCGAGGCGCAGGAAAAGGCCGTCGCGTGAGCGAGCACCCTCCCCTCGGCTCCAAGCTCGTCATTGCCACCCACAATGCAGGCAAGCTGAAGGAGATCTCCGCGCTGCTCGCGCCGTATGGCGTCGACTGCGTCTCGGCGGGCGCGCTCGCCCTTCCCGAGCCTGCCGAGACCGGCAAGACCTTTACCGACAATGCGCTGATCAAGGCACGCGCGGCGGCGCAGGCGGCGCAGCTACCCGCACTGGCCGACGATAGCGGGTTGTCGGTTGCGGCGCTCGACGGCAAGCCGGGGGTCTACACCGCCGACTGGGCCGAACGGCAATGGTTCGAGGGGCCGGCCGGGCGCGACTGGTACATGGCGATGGGCAAGGTCGAAGGCAAACTCGCGGAACAGGGCTCCGAGGTCGATCGCAGCGCGTGGTTTTCCTGCGTCCTCGCGATCGCCTGGCCCGACGGGCAGCAGGCCGTGTTCGAGGGTCGCGCAAACGGTTCGCTCATCTGGCCGCCGCGGGGCACACTCGGGTTCGGTTACGATCCGGTGTTCGTGCCCGAGGGCTACGAACAGACATTCGCCGAGCTGGACCCGGCCGAAAAGCACCGCATCAGCCATCGCGCCGATGCATTCGCCAAGCTGGTCAGCGCCCTGTTCGCATAGACAGCTTCGGCTGGATCCCGACGTGATCGCCGACCCAGTTGCCGGCGGGCCAATAGCGGCAAACGAGCACTTCCTGACCGCGACCGCGTGCGACGGCGCAGCCGACCTCGGTGGTCGTGGGCCAAATCACCTGCGTGTAGTGACCGACATCGGCCCAATTCCCGGTCCGTGAGACCTCGGGAAAACGACCCGGGCGGAAATGCCGCTTTTCCTCGATGAAACCGCCGATCATGTCTTCGATCGTGTAATAGCCTGCGGTTCCCATCCAGAGGTTTTCCCCGGCACCACGGGTATGCCCGCGATCGGCGTGTTCTAGGAGCTGGTGTCGCGCAAGGTATTGCGCCCAGTCGTGCGCATCGCGCGCGAGTTCGCTATTCCAGCGCAGGCCGTGTAGGCTGTGACGCGCGCGCTCCACGTTATGGGCAGAAACGATCCGCGCTTCGAAATCGGCGTGGCCGCGGGTCGCCATCGCCGGCGCAGCGAGCCCCAGCACGACGGAAATGATTAGAAAAATGCGAGCTTTGCTCATGGCAACGAACTTGACTTCCGCAGGTTAAAGAGACCTGAATCCTTCTATGGCGCTAGCTCTGTATATCCATTGGCCGTTCTGTCGCTCGAAGTGCCCCTACTGCGACTTCAACAGCCATGTCCGGGAAAATTTCGACTCCAAACAGTGGGGTGTCGGATTGCGTTCCGACATGCGCCATGAGTCGAGCGTTACATGCGATGAACCGCTGACATCGATCTTTTTCGGGGGTGGCACACCCTCGCTGATGCCGCCCGAATTGGTCGATTCACTGCTGACCGAAGCCGAGAGCCTGTGGGGCTTCGCGCCCGGAATCGAGATCACGCTCGAAGCCAACCCGACCTCGATCGAGGCGGACAATTTCGCCGCGCTTGCGCTGGCGGGGATCAACCGTGTGTCGCTCGGAATCCAGTCGCTCGAACAGGAAGCGCTGCATTTCCTGGGGCGCGAGCATTCGGCAGACGAGGCCTTGGCGGCGCTTGCCATCGCGCAGGAGCATTTCGACCGGGTGAGTTTCGACCTGATCTATGCCCGCCCGGGGCAGAGCGCCGACGCATGGTTCGGCGAACTCGACCGAGCATTGGCGCTCGGGACCGACCACCTCTCGCTCTACCAATTGACGATCGAACCCGGGACGCGTTTCGCAACCGATGTCCGCCGTGGCGCGTTCACCCCGCTCGACGAAGACAGCGCCGCCGATCTGTTCGCGGCGACGCGCGAACGGATGCGCGCGGCGGGCCTGCCCGCCTACGAAGTCAGCAACCACGCTCGCCCGGGTCAGGAAAGCGCGCACAATCTCACCTATTGGCGCTATCGCGACTTCGCCGGGATCGGCCCGGGCGCGCATGGCCGGCGTGGCGGCCGCGCAACCGTGCGCCATCGCAAGCCGGAAAACTTCCTCTCGGCGATCGCGCGCAACGGCCATGGCATCGCCGAGGAGCGCGTTCTCCCCTTGCGCGAGCAGGCCGAGGAAGCAGTGTTGATGGGGCTCAGGCTCGACGAGGGTATCGACCTCGACGCCCTGGCCGGGCGGTTCGGCCTGTCGCGCGATACGCTCGTATCCGCTCGCAAGCTCGAGCAATTGGTGGAACAGAAACTGGTCGAAGCCACGGAGGAACGGATCGCCCTGACCGAAAGCGGCATGCTCCTGCTCGACCGCGTGGTTGCCGAATTGCTGGTCGGCGCGCCCGAGACGGTATGAATTCGGCCGACATCCTCGGCCAGTGGGAAGCGCATCTCGCGCTCGGCAAGCGGCGTTCGCCGCACACGGTGCGGGCCTATCTTGCGGCCGCACGACGGTGGCTGGCGCACCTCGATGCACGCGACTGGCACGCCCTCGCGAGGCTCGATGCCCGCGACTTGCGCAGACAGATCGCCCGGCGGCGGGCCGAGGGACTGGCCAATACCAGCGCCGCGCGCGAACTTTCCGCGCTCAAGGCCTTCAGCAAGTTCGCGAGGGAACGCGCAGGTGAAGAAGATCCGGACGCGCCGCGGCTGCGCGGCCCGAAGGTAAAACGCGGTCTCCCGCGTCCCGTCACGCCCGACGAGGCGGAAGGGCTCGCAGAGCAAGTCGCCGCGCTCGCCCGCAGCGACTGGCAGGGGTTGCGTGACCAGGCGGTGCTCCTGCTGCTTTACGGGGCCGGATTGCGGATATCCGAAGCACTCTCGCTGACCGGCGGCGATGTCCCGCTCGGAACAGTGCTCACGATCTCCGGCAAGGGCGGCAAGCAGCGCGTCGTACCGGTGATGCCGCTCTTGCGAGAGGCGGTCGATGCCTATGTCGCCGTCTGCCCGCACGAGCAGGCGAAGGATCGAGCCCTGTTCCGCGGCGCGCGTGGAGGCCCGCTCGGCCAGGGCGCGGTACAGAAGGCGGTTGCCCGCGCACGCACCGCGCTCGGGCTGCCGTCGACCGCCACGCCGCATGCATTGCGTCACAGCTTCGCGACCCACCTGCTCGGCGAGGGCGCCGACCTGCGCAGCCTGCAGGAACTGCTCGGCCATGCGAGCCTCGCCTCGACCCAGATCTACACCAAGGTCGACGCCAAGGTGCTGCTCGATACTTATCGCAACGCGCACCCGCGCGAAAAGGACTAACCCTCGCCGGCCCCACGCCGCGCGCGCGGCTTCCAGGTCACGTAGCGCCAGACATACCCGCCGACCGCGAGCACGATCGTGGCGATGATTATCCAGCTGACGATGTCCTCGATTTCGCCGAAGGTGCGCGCGAGCCATTGCGTGCCAAAGATCAGCATCGCATTCCACATTGCCGACCCCGCCGCGGTGAAGACGAGGAACTTGATCCTGCCCATATGGGCGAGGCCTGCGGGAAGCGAGATCATCGTCCGCATGAAAGGCGTCGCGCGAAGGAAGAAGACCACCCAGTGGCCGTGCCTGCGAAAGAAGTCGGTCGCCGCTTCGACGTCCTCCCATTCGAGCGTCAGCCAGTGGCCCCAGCGATCGACGAACGGCCCCAAGCGGCGATAGCCGAGGCGGTCGCCGACCATGTACCAGGCGTAATTGCCGATCACGGTGCCGATCGTTCCGGCAGCGAGCAGCGGCCAGAACTCCATCGAGCCGCGTTCGATCGCCAGTGCACCCGCACCCATGATTGCTTCGGACGGGAACGGCGGGAAGACGTTCTCGAGCACCATCAGCAGGGCGATGCCGAGATAGCCGAGCGCCTCGACCACGCTGACGATGAAATCATCCATGCCGCGGCAACGCGCGAGCCGCCACGCGGTTCAAAATTGGATGATTTGGCAAAGCTGAAGCCTGCTTCAGGTTGATCCAATGGCCGCGTGGCGACGCTCGATCGCGTCCCAGATCATGCCTGCAGTATCCGTTCCATTGAACTTGTCGATCGCGACGATGCCGGTAGGCGAAGTGACGTTGATCTCGGTCAGCCACTTCCCGCCGATTACGTCGATGCCGACGAAGACGAGCCCGCGGCGCCTGAGCTCGGGTCCCATCGCGGCGCAGATTTCCTCCTCGCGCGCGGTCAGCGTCGCGCTCTCGGCATGGCCACCCTGCGCGAGGTTGGAGCGGAACTCGCCCTCGCCCGGGAAACGATTGATCGCCCCCGCCACTTCGCCATCGACCAGCACGATCCGCTTGTCGCCTTCCGCCACCTCGGGAAGGAAGGGCTGGACCATGTGAGGTTCTGGCCAGGTCTGGTTGAATACCTCGAACAGCGCCGACAGGTTCTTGCCGTCGGGACCGATATGGAAGATCGCCTTGCCGCCATTGCCATGGAGCGGCTTGACCACCAGCCCCCCGGGAAACTCGTCGGCGATGTCGCGCTGGAACGCCTTCACGTCGTCGAGCGTACGCGCGATCAGCGTCGGAGGCATGAAGCGCGCATAATCGAGCACGAACATCTTTTCGGGCGCGTTGATCACCTCGCGCGGATCGTTGACGACCAGCGTCTCGCCCTTGAGCCGGTCGAGCAGCAGGGCGGCGCTGATATAGCCGAGATCGAAGGGCGGATCCTGCCGCATCAGGACGATATCGATATCCTTCGCGAGGTCGATCCGCCGCGCCTCGCCCTTCTCGAAATGATCGCCCTCTACGCGCTGAACGGTCACCGGCGAGGCATGCGCGGTGATCGCCCCACGATCCCAGGCGAGGCTGCGGACATCGTAATGGTACACTTCGTACCCGCGCGACTGGGCGGCGAGCATCAGGGCGAAACTCGAATCGCCCGCGATATTGATATTTTGGATCGGGTCCATCTGGACGGCGACGCGCAGTGTCATGCTAACTCCAGGGCTGCCAGGCATTGGCGATGTGGCGCGGCCAGCGCCAGGGTGCAACCAGGATCACGTCGATCCGCACGTCCTCACCGTTTTTTGCGTAATTGTGCGCCGCGGCTCCTGCTGCCGCGGCGACCCGTCGCAGGCGGAATTCATCGATCGCCTGGTCGAGATCCGAAACGTGCCGCCGCCATTTCACTTCGACGAAGGCGACCACTCTGCCGCGTTTCGCCACCAGGTCGACCTCGCCACGCGGATTGCGCACGCGTGTGTCGAGGATGCGCCAGCCCTTGAGCCGCAGGTACCAGCTCGCAAGCCCCTCGCCGCGCCGTCCGCGCCGCTCGGCCCGCTGGCGCGCGAATTCGGGCATCAGGCCTTCAATTCCATCGCGCGCGGATAGAGTTCGGCCTTGCGCCGCCCGGTCCGCCGCGCCGCCTCCGCCGCCGCCTTGGAGGGCGACATCGCGGCGAGCAATTCGCGCAGGAGGTCGTCGATATCGGCCTCGCTGGCCGTCCTCTCCTCGGGCGGACCGATCAGCAACACGATTTCGCCTTTCGCCGGGTGGTCGGTGTAGTGTTCGAACAGTTCATCGGCCGATCCCCGCCGTGCTTCTTCATAAAGCTTGGTCAGCTCCCGCGCGACGCAGACCGAGCGCTGCGGGTCCCAATCGGCGATCGCCGCGAGGCTCTTGGTCAACCGCGGTCCGGTTTCGTAGAAGACCAGCGTCGCATCCAGTCCCGCCAATTCGTCAAGCGCTTCGCGCCGCGCCTTCTCCTTGGCCGGGAGGAATCCCGCGAACAGGAAACGATCGTTGGGGAGCCCCGACAGCGTCAGCCCGGCGATGGCGGCGCAGGCCCCGGGCAGCGTCGTGATCGGCACGCCTGCCTCGCGCGCATCGGAGACCAGGCGATATCCGGGGTCCGACACCAGCGGAGTCCCGGCATCGCTGACCAGCGCCACCGCCTTGCTCCGCATCGAATCGACCAGGCGCGCACGATCCTTCTCGCCGCTGTGATCGTCGTAGCGCCACAGCGGCTGCGAGATACCGTGGTGCTTGAGCAGCTTGCCGGTGACCCGCGTGTCCTCGCACGCCACGCCGTCGCACCGCCGCAGCACGTCGAGCGCGCGCAGCGTGATGTCGCCGAGATTGCCAATAGGCGTCGCGACAATATAGAGGCCGGGTTGGAGCGGATCGCCCATGGAACCGCTCATGGACTATCGGGAGCATCGAGTCATGACCGGATTTGCGCGCCACAAGCCATTGGGCCGCCGCGGCTTCCTCGCCGGGCTCGCGCTGGCGCTGCTCGGCGGCTGCTCGATCATCCCCAAGGGCGCACCGGCCGAAGCGCCTCCGCCTGTCCGCGTCGAACCGGCCGCGACCACGAGCAACCTGCCCGACGAGGAAGGCTACCATCGGATCGCTCTGCTCGTGCCGCTGTCGGGCGAGAACGAACGCGCCGGATCTTCGATCGCCAATGCGGCGACGACCGCGGTGATCGACACCGGCGCGCAGAATATCCGGGTCACCACCTACGACACCACGCCGGGTGCGGCCGCCGCCGCGCGCGAGGCGATGGCGGACGGAAACCGCCTGATCCTTGGCCCGCTGATGGGCGAGAACATCGATGCGGTCGCCGGCGTCGCGGGACAGTACGACGTCCCGGTAATCTCGTTCTCCAACGATGCGACGCAGGGTCAGCGAGGCGTTTTCCTGATGGGAACGCAGCCCGCGCAGTCGATCGAGAACACGGTACGATATGCTTCCTCGCGCGGCCTCCGCCGGATCGCCGCACTGGTGCCGACCGGGGCCTATGGCGACCGTGCGGCCGAAGGACTGGTCTCCGCCACCCGCGCTTACGGCGCGACGTTCGCCGGGATGGAGCGCTATGATCGCGGCAACACCTCGATCCGCAGCGCCGCGATGCGGCTGCGCGAGCGGGGCGGCTACGATGCCGTACTGATCGCCGATGGTGGACGGCTCGCGACGATCGCCGCCCCGGTACTCAAGCCGAGCGGCAGCAACGTCCAGATCCTCGGAACAGAATTGTGGAGCGGCGATGACGCGATCTACGATGCGCGCGCGCTGCGCGGGGCATGGTTTTCGGCGGTCACCGACGAACGCTGGGCGCAATTCGCGCAAAGTTATGCCCAGCGCTTCGGCACGCGGCCCTTCCGGATCGCCACCCTCGGCTTCGATGCGGTGCTGATCACGCTGAACATCGCCAACGACTGGGACGTGGGCGATGAATTTCCCACCACCCGGCTCTACGGCCGCGGAGGGTTCCTCGGGACCGACGGGATCATTCGCTTCGGTTCGAACGGGATCGGCGAGCGGGCGTTCGAACTGCGCGAAGTCCGCGCCAACACTACCGAAGTTATCGAACCCGCGCCCACCCGCTTCGTCGACTGAGCAAAACCGCACCGCCGCGCTTGTTCGCAGGCATCGCGAAGGTGTAGTTCGGGACCATGGCAGACGGACTGTTCGACGACGGCGCGGCCGATACCCCGCGCGAAAGCTATGATTCCTCCTCGATCGAGGTGCTGGAAGGGCTCGAGCCCGTCCGGCGGCGCCCCGGCATGTATATCGGCGGGACCGACGATCGCGCGCTCCACCACCTCGCCGCCGAAGTGCTCGACAACGCAATGGACGAGGCGGTCGCGGGCCACGCCTCGCGGATCGAAGTCACGCTCGAGGAAGACAATCGCCTCACGATCGCGGACAATGGTCGCGGCATCCCGGTCGACGAGCATCCCAAATATCCGGGCCAGTCGACGCTCGAGGTGATCCTCACGACGCTCCATTCGGGCGGCAAGTTCTCAGGGAAAGCCTACGCCACCAGCGGCGGCCTGCACGGGGTCGGCGTCAGCGTGGTCAACGCGCTGTCCTCGCACACCCGGGTCGAGGTCGCGCGCGACAAGAAACTCTACGCGCAGGAATTCGCCAGGGGCCATGCACTCGGCAAGATCGAGGAGATCGGCGCCGCGCCCAATCGCCGCGGTACGACCGTCTCCTTCACCCCCGACACCGAGATCTTCGGCGACCGCCAGTTCAAGCCCAAGCGGTTGTTCAAGCTCGCCCGCTCGAAGGCCTATCTCTACGCCGGCGTCGAGATCCGCTGGAAATGCGCGCCCTCCCTCGCGGGCGAGGACGTGCCCGAAGAGGCGGTGTTCAAGTTCCCCGGCGGCCTGGCCGATCACCTCGCCGAACAGGTTGGTGGGCGCGAATGCGTGACCGCGCAGCCCTTCACCGGCAAGCAGGATTTCCCCGAGGAACAGGGCCGCGTCGAATGGGCGATCGCCTGGCCGCTCTATTCGGAAGGTTCGACCAGCTGGTACTGCAACACCGTGCCGACCCCCGACGGCGGCACGCACGAGCAGGGGCTGCGCGCCGCCCTGACGAAGGGACTGCGCGCCTTCGGCGAGCTCACCGGCGTAAAGAAAGCCAAGGACATCTCCGCCGACGACGTGATGAACGGTGCCGAGATCATGCTCTCGGTCTTCATCCGCGATCCGCAATTCCAGTCGCAGACCAAGGACCGGCTGACCTCGCCGGAGGCTGCGCGCCTGGTCGAGAACGCGGTGCGCGATCATTTCGACCATTTCCTCTCGGACAACATGGACCGCGGCAAGGCATTGCTCGGCCAGGTGATGGAGCGGATGGACGAGCGACTCCGGCGCAAGCAGGAACGCGAGATCAAGCGCAAGACCGCGACCAACGCCAAGAAGGTCCGCCTGCCCGGGAAGCTCACCGATTGCTCGGGCGAAGGCGATGGCGAGACCGAACTGTTCATCGTCGAAGGCGATTCCGCCGGCGGCAGCGCCAAGCAGGCGCGCAACCGCAAGACTCAGGCGATTCTCCCGATCCGCGGCAAGATTCTCAATGTCGCCTCGGCCAGCGCCGACAAGATCCGCGCCAACACCGAAATCGCCGACCTCACCCTCGCTCTCGGCTGCGGCATCCGCAAGGATTGCGACCCGGAAAAGCTGCGCTACGACAAGATCGTCATCATGACCGACGCCGATGTCGACGGCGCGCATATCGCGACGCTGCTGATGACCTATTTCTTCCAGGAGATGCCCGAACTGGTGCGCAAGGGGCACCTGTTCCTCGCCCAGCCCCCGCTCTATCGCCTGACCGCGGGCAAGGTCAGCCGCTACGCGCGCGACGAGGCACACCGCAAGGAACTCGAGGAAACCGTCTTCAAGGGCAAGAAGGTCGAGGTCGGGCGCTTCAAGGGTCTCGGCGAGATGAACCCGCAGCAGCTCCGCGAAACGACGATGGACCCCGACAAGCGCAGCCTGATCCGCATCACCCTGCCCCACGAATTCGAAGACCGGGCGGTGGTGAAAGACCTCGTCGACCGATTGATGGGCCGAAACCCCGAACACCGCTTCGACTTCATCCAGAACAATGCCGGGGAGTTCGATCGTGAGATGATCGACGCTTAGAATCCGAAATGGATCAAGATGTCTCGACTGACCCGAATTCTGACGTCAAGTTTTCTGGCTGCGGGTTTTATGGTGTTTTCATCCCGGTCATTTGCCTCGTCATATTTCTCTGGCCAGTCGATAACGATCATAGATCGACAATCTTCCTGGGGATTCTGGCAGGGGCTGGCTTCGCTCACGGCCAAATACGAGGAGAGTTCTATAACCTCGGTTTCTGGCTGACATACTTGGGTGTTGTGACCTTACTCACCTTGGTCCTGTTGATGACGATGGAGCCCTTTGAAATCAGACGAACAAGTATGCTTTTCGCGTTCTCGGGCATCGTCGCGTTCGTGGCAGACTACGGAATCATCAAGTGGATATACCAAGACCAAGTTCGGTAGCATCAGCATGCGCTGTTGCACGGCCCCGGTTACAGCACTATCGGCTTAACCGAACGATTAAACCGACAGGATATCCATGACCGACAAGCGCTTCGAAGGCACGCAATCCTACATCGCGACCGAGGATCTCAAGGTCGCCGTCGATGCCGCCGTCACGCTCCGCCGCCCACTGCTCGTCAAGGGCGAGCCGGGCACCGGCAAGACCGTCCTCGCGCACGAAATCGCCAAGGCGATCGACGCACCGCTGATCGAGTGGAACGTCAAGTCGACAACCAAGGCGCAGCAGGGCCTCTACGAATACGACGCGGTCGCGCGCCTGCGCGACGGCCAGCTCGGCGATGAGCGCGTCCACGACATTTCGAACTACATCAAGAAGGGCAAATTGTGGGAGGCGTTCACTTCGCCCGAACTGCCCGTGCTGCTGATCGACGAGATCGACAAGGCCGACATCGAGTTCCCCAACGACCTGTTGCAGGAACTCGATCGGATGAGCTTCGACGTCTACGAGACGCATGAGCGGATCGAGGCGAAGGAGCGCCCGATCGTCGTCATCACCTCGAACAACGAGAAGGAACTGCCCGACGCCTTCCTGCGCCGCTGCTTCTTCCACTACATCAAGTTCCCCGATCGCGAGACGATGCAGGCGATCATCGACGTCCACTTCCCCGGCATCCAGAAGGCGCTCGTCACCAAGGCGATGGAGATCTTCTACGAGCTACGCGAAGTGCCCGGCCTCAAGAAGAAGCCGAGCACGTCGGAACTGCTCGACTGGCTCAAGCTGCTGCTCAACGAGGACATGCCGCTCGACGTGCTGCAGGACTCCAACCCGAACAGCGCTGTCCCGCCGCTGCACGGCGCGCTGCTCAAGAACGAGCAGGACGTGATGCTGTTCGAACGCCTCGCCTTCATGGCGCGTCGCCAGAGCTGAGACGCAAAAGGGCGGCTCCCGCAGGAACCGCCCTTGCCCCCTCGTCTCCCCTCCGGAAAACTTAGCTGAACTTGTAGGCGATCTCGAAGTCGCCCCAGCGCTTGCCGTCGATATAGATCGGCACATAGACGTTGCGCACGACGTGGTAGGTCTGCCCGTCGCCTTCCTGGCGATAGACGGCCATCATGTAGGGCGCGGTGCTTTCCTTGGCCTTCTGGTCGATCGGGTCGAGGATCATCCGGCCGTTGCGGCAATATTTGGTGTCGTGGGTGAGATCGCCGGTCGGTGCTTTCGACATCTCGCTGGTATGCGCCGGGAGATAGCCGTTGCGGTCGGTACAGGCAGTGGCGACGATCCGCGGGTTCGACGCCGTGTAGCGATCGAGCAGCGGGCGGATGTTGTCATGCGCCCAGGCCATCAGGCGGGTGCGGTAGCGCGGCGGGTTGCTGCCCGCGATCGGCTGGTAATCGTCGTCGAACACGTCGGCCTCACTGATCTCGCCACTGGCGATGGCCGATTCCATCAGCTGAGCGGCCTCGTTCGCGGCAATCTTCGCCTGCTCGACCATCTCGCTGTCTTCGGGTGAGAGGCCCGCATGGACGATGTGGTCGAACATCGAATTGGCCGTCATCTCGAGCTCGCCGACGCGCCGATTGGCGTCTTCGAGTTGCGATTCGTTGCGAACGGTCGCGCTGGCGAACTGGTTCATCACTTCCTGCACGCGTGCGACGTGGTCGCTGATCGTGCCGGTCGCGCCGGTGATCTGTTCGTTCTGGCGGTCGACCTCGCCGACCAGCTCGTTGACGCCGAGCAGCGTCTGTTCGATCTGGGCGACCGAGGACTTGGTCTGGCTGCTGGCCTGCGCGCCGTCCTCGATCTGCTGGATCACGCGTTCGGCCTGGCCACCGAGCGCATCGATCGTGTGGTTGATTTCCTCTGTCGCGCCGCGGGTGTCGCGCGCGAGGCTCTTCACCTCGTCGGCCACGACCGCGAAGGTCCGACCGGCCTCGCCCGCGCGCATCGCCTCGATCGTGGCATTGAGCGCGAGGATATTGGTGGTTTCGGCGATCGTATCGATCTTCTGCGAGCAGGCGCGCACCTGCTCCATCGCGGCGGTGAAATCGGTGACGTGCCGGGTCAGCGAATCGACCAGCGACAACAGGTCGGTGATCTGGTTGAGCGAGCCCTTGATGAGGACGGTGCCCTCGTCGAGCCGGGCGCGGGCGCGTTCGGACAGGGCCCGCGCTTCGGCGCTCGAGGTCGCGACCTGGCGCTGATCCTCTTCGAGAGCGGCAACCGTGCCCTGCAGCGCGGCCTGTTCCTCGCGCAGGCGCTCGGAAGAGCGGATCACGCCTTTGACGATCCCCGCCACATCGGTGCAACCGACGGTCACTTCGCCGCAGCTCTCCGGAATACGATTGATCGCACTCTGGCTTGCGCTCTCGATTTTGCTAAGTTCCATCGGCATCTGGCTCTCTGTTTGTTATCGCGCGCCATGCGTAAGCCAGGTTGGTTATCGTCGGGTTAAGCCTTGCACTGGAGCGGTCATGTTTTTCAATTTCGTCGATGAGCTGCGCGAGGCGGGCATTCCCGCGAGCTTCAAGGAACACCTTACGCTGATCGAGGCGCTCGATCGCGATGTGATCGAGCAGACCCCCGAAGCCTTCTATTACCTGAGCCGTGCGACCTTCGTGAAGGACGAGGGCTTGCTCGACCGGTTCGACCAGGTGTTCGACAAGGTCTTCAAAGGATTGCTGACCGATTACGGCCAGGATCCGGTCGACATCCCTGAGGAATGGCTGAAAGCGGTCGCCGAAAAATTCCTCACGCCCGAGGAAATGGCCGAGATCGAGGCGCTCGGCGACTGGGACGAGATCATGGAGACGCTCAAGAAGCGGCTCGAGGAGCAGCAGGAACGCCACGAGGGCGGCAACAAGTGGATCGGCACCGGCGGAACCTCTCCTTTCGGCCATTCGGGCTACAATCCCGAAGGCGTCCGCATCGGCGGCCAGAGCAAGCACAAGCGTGCGGTGAAAGTGTGGGAAAAGCGCGAGTTCAAGAACCTCGACAACACCCGCGAGCTCGGCACCCGCAACATCAAGATGGCCCTGCGCCGGCTGCGCCGCTTCGCGCGGGAGGGCGCGGCGGACGAACTCGATCTCGACGCGACCATCGAAGGCACGGCCAAGCAGGGCTGGCTCGACATCCACATGCGGCCCGAGCGGCACAATGCGGTGAAATTGCTGCTGTTCCTCGATGTCGGCGGGTCGATGGATCCTTTCATCAAGCTGGTCGAGGAGCTGTTCAGTGCCGCGACGAGCGAGTTCAAGAACCTCGAATTCTTCTACTTCCACAACTGCCTCTACGAAGGTGTGTGGAAGGACAATCGCCGCCGCTGGAGCGAGCGTACCAAGACCTGGGACATCCTTCACAAGTTCGGCCACGACTACAAGATCGTGTTCGTCGGCGATGCCGCGATGAGCCCTTACGAGATCACCCATCCGGGCGGCTCGGTCGAGCACTTCAACGAGGAAGCGGGCACCGCGTGGATGAAGCGTGTGACCGATACCTATCCGGCCGCGGTGTGGATCAACCCGGTGCCCGAGAAGCAGTGGGGCTATTCGCAAAGCACCAGGATGATCCGCGAACTGATGAAGGACCGGATGTACCCGCTGACGATCGACGGGCTCGACGACGCGATGCGCGAATTGAGCCGCAAGCAGGGATAGTGTATAAGCTACGGCAATCAGGAGAGAAAACATGAGAGCCGCCCTCGCCCTGCTGCCCCTGTTATTGACCGGCGCGACCGATGAGGACGCCGCCGAGGCGGATGGGACGAATGATGCGCTCCCCGCCGCCCCCGTCCTTCGCGAGAGCGCACCCGAGCAGTTCACCATCCCCGATCGTGGCCGGATCGATAAGGAGCGGTGCAACGATTACATCCGTCAGGTCCGCCGCGATCGCGACCTGCCCGAACTGCGCCGCGAGCCCGCCGAACCGGGCGACGCCGCGCTATGGTCGGCGGTCGACCGGCGGATCGACGGCTGCCCGGTTCTCGTCCGGCACGGCAACCCCGACGATATTCACCCCTTTCCCGAGCCGAGCGACGGCCCGCTCTTCCGACGCATTCCGGTCGACGACTGACTGACGGATAGGGGCCATTCCAACGCGCCATAGCCGTTTCGTCGCCATCCGGCGGCGGCTGGAAGAGTATACGCCGCCGGCAGGCTGGCCGAGCTGGCTCTACGAATTCCTCCTGTTCGGCTTCAAGCAGGCCTGGGCGTGCCTGTTCGGGGGCCTGCTCCTCGCGCTCCTGCTGGCGACGCATTTCCTCTATCCCGACGACGCCGCGCTGCATCGCTACGACTTCCTGACACTCGCCGCGATCGCGCTCCAGCTGGCGATGCTCGGCTTCAAGCTGGAGACCCCGCGCGAGGCGCTGGTGATCCTGATCTTCCATGTCGTCGGCACGGTGATGGAACTGTTCAAGACCGCCGCCGGATCGTGGGTCTATCCCGAGGCGAGCGTGCTTCATATCGGCGCCGTCCCGCTGTTCTCGGGGTTCATGTACGCCGCGGTCGGCAGCTATATCGCGCGGGTCTGGCGCATCTTCGACTTCCGCTTCAGCCACTATCCGCCACGCTGGGCGACCTTGGCTGCTGGCAATCGCGGTCTACGTCAACTTCTTCGCGCATCACTGGACGGTCGACATTCGTTACCCGCTGTTCGCCGGCGCGGTGCTGCTGTTCTGGCGCACCCGGATCTGGTTTCTCAACTGGCGCGAACACCGCTGGATGCCGCTACTGCTCGGCCAGCTGCTCGTCGCGGTCTTCATCTGGTTCGCCGAGAATATCGGCACCTTCGCCCAGGCCTGGAGCTACCCCGGGCAGGAGGACGGCTGGGAGATGGTCTCGCTTGCCAAGCTCGGCAGCTGGTTCCTGCTGATGCTGATCAGCTTCGTGTTGGTCGAACTGGTGCAGCCGGCAAGGGAGCGGGATCAGTCGCAGTAGGGCTTTCGATCAATCCCTCAAATTTGGCCGTCGGCCCGGTCTCTCTACACTCAGATCGGTTCGACCAGTCTTTGCTGCGCGAACCATTCGAGGAGCGCGTCGATTTCGCCAGCCGGATGATGCGAAAACCTAGCCCGGAGTTGTCGATCCTGGAACATCGATGCTCCTGCCAGCCAATGGGCCACTTCCGCGAGATAACCCAACGGATAGGTAGCGTCCCCCGCAATCGCGACCGAGCCGGAGAGCGGCTGACGGATCTCGAGGGGCACCTGCGTTCGGCGCCAAGCCTGGGCGGGTCGCGCGGAATTATCGGCAATCTGTTCCGGAGCGTGCAGCCCACGTTGCCGCACGACAACGTCCTCGGCAAAACCCTTCGAGGTCAATATCGAACCAAGCCGTTCGGCGAGCATCGCGAGATGCGCCTGCAATGCCTCGGGCGCGGCTTCCCCCGACGGCAGATATTCACGAAAGGCCGGGTCGTCGAGCGCGAGGTCACGCGCCAGATCGAGCAGCACGGTCCCGTATAGAGGTTGAACCGCAAACGTCAGGTGAAGGGATCGGTCGGACACGGCAATCGCGTCGTGATAAAAACCGCGAGGGATATATAACAGATCACCCGGGCGCATGCGCACTTGCTTGAACGGCGCTCCCTTGCTCCGTTCGATAGCATCCTGGTCTTGCAGCACCGTCGCGGTCGTAGGTACCTCGGCGCGGCGATCGTAGATGGTCCAGTCCTTTTCGCCCTCGCACTGCACCACAAACACTTCGTGCGGGTCGCAATGGCTCGCAAAGCCCTGAATGCCCCGTTTGGAAGCGTATAGATTTACGCCAACCTTGGCGGCAAATTCTCGGGACAGCATTGCGCACACGCTGCGGATGTCGGGACGAATGTCTTCGATGCCATCGAGCACCAGGCTGGCGCCGAGATCCATCATCACTTCGACCAGCCCCGGATCGGGCTGCCTCGTCCTGCCGGCTGCCGTCTCGCGGGACGTCACATAATGCTCCTGCGCCACGCGCTGCCGATTCAGGACGAGTTTGAGCCCTGTTTCACGCCATTGCGGGAGCAACCCGACCAGGTCGGATACTTCCTTCCACCGCATCATGGCCGCACGAGGTGCATCTGCGCCGCCGACAATGTGGTGCGGTGCGCGTCCATAGTAACCTTCATCAAACTCATTGCCGGACATCGGCGCCAAGAACTCGGCGAAGGTCGGCGCGCTCATTGATACAGGATCCTTGCTGCTGTCAGCTCCTGCCACGCGGCTTCGTCTGCGCTCGCGAGTGCTTCGAGGTCACCCGGTTCACTCCCCGGATCGTCGACCCATTCACGCAAGGCGGGTCCGCCATTGATCACGTCGATGGCGAGCCGGTCGAACTCGTACTCGTAGGGAAAATCGCGCCAAAGTTCGTATTCGGGGTGGAGGTTGCGGATCGCCTTGAAGGCGAGCGCCTGCAACCGCCAAGGCCGGAACGTGGCGTGATCGTAGAACGGCCCCTCGGCATGGATCATCAGCGCCGAGCAGAGCTTGCCCTGGTGCTTGTGGAAGGTCGGCTCGAACCAGGTTTCGCGCAGCGCGCACCCCTCGAGCCAGTCGGGGGCGAGGCGCTCCATCTCGGCGCGCACCGCGGCGGCGTCGAGATCGGGCGCGCCGAACAGCACTTCGAGCGGGCGGGTGGTGCCCCTGCCCTCGCTCAGCGTCGCGCCCTCGATCATCACCGTCCCGGCATAGGCGCGCGCCATGTTGACGTTGGCGGCGTTGGGGCTCGGGTTGATCCAGACGCGGTCCGTCGGCCAGCCATGGCCAGGCCCGTCCGGATCCCAGCCTTCCATCCCGATCACTCGGTAGTCGACGTCGAGATTGAAATGCTCGACGAACCAGCTGCCCATCTCGCCCATGGTCAGTCCGTGCCGCATCGGCATCGGCGCAGCGCCGACGAAGCTCTCCTGCCCCGGGAGCAACAGCGTCCCTTCGACCGGCCGGCCCGCGGGGTTGGGCCGGTCGAGCACCCACACGCTCTTGCCGTGCTTGGCAGCTTCCTCGAGCAGATAGAGCAGCGTGGTGACGAAGGTGTAGATCCGGCAGCCGAGGTCCTGCAGGTCGAACAGGAATACGTCGGCGGTCGACATCATCTGGCCAGTGGGGCGTCGGACTTCGCCGTAGAGGCTGAAAACCGGAATCCCGTGCACCGGATCGGTCTCGTCCGCGGTCTCGACCATATTGTCCTGCTTGTCGCCCTTGAGCCCGTGCTGCGGGCCGAAGGCGCTGGTCACCTTGACGCCGGCAGCGATCAGCGCATCGAGGCTGTGCGTGAGGTCTTCGGTGACCGAGGCCGGATGGGCGAGCAACGCGACGCGGCGCCCGTCGAGCGGGGCGCGGAGGGCGGGATCGGCGAGCAGCCGGTCGATACCGTTCTTCATGCAGGAGGCGGTGCCGCAAGCCGCGCGGTGAAGCAAGCCGGGTCGTGGAAATCGGGGGCCTCGCCGCCGTGCTGCAGGGCCCAGTAGCTCAGGATTCCGCCCTCCTCCTCGATCACCGCGGTGAATCCCATGGCGCAAGCGATCGTCGGCAGGCCTTGCGCGGGGACCGCCGCATCGAAGATCGCGAAGGTGCTGCCCTGCCGCATCGTGCTATCGGGCTCGCGCGGCATCGGTCGCTCGGCCATGCCCTCGCGCGGGGCGTTGAAATCGTAGGCGGCCCAGCGTTCCGAAGGCGAGAAGTTGAGCTCGACATAGCCGCTCTCGCCGTCGGGCTGGAGAAATGCTTCGAAGCAGGTCGTACGCCATAGCCCGTCGGCGCGGCCCTTGCCCGCAAAGGCCGGCACGACCAGCGCACCACTGCCCTCGATCCGCCAGCGCAGGCGCAACCAGTTGGCGTCATGGCCGATCACCTTGGCGCTGACGCCGCGGACCTGCGCCGGGGGATGCGCCGGGTGCGGCACCAATTCATGCGTTTGCGTTTGCATCGATCCCGCCTCGTGGTAGCGCGCTTCGCATCATGACCGACTACAAATCCGACCTGATGCGCGTGCTGCAGACCCGCGGCTATATCCACCAGACGACCGACGCGGAAGGCCTCGACGCCCTCGCCGCCACTCAGGTCGTCCCGGGATATATCGGTTTCGACGCAACCGCGCCCAGCCTCCACATCGGTAGCCTGGTGCAGATCATGATGCTGCGCCGGCTCCAGCAGGCCGGGCACAAGCCGATCGTCGTGATGGGTGGCGGGACGACCAAGGTCGGCGATCCCTCGGGCAAGGACGAAAGCCGCAAGCTTCTCGACGAAGCGGCAATCAACGCCAATATCGCCGGGATCCGCAAGGTCTTCGAGCGCCTGCTCACGTTCGGCGACGGACCGACCGACGCGATCCTCGTCAACAATGACGAGTGGCTGAGCCAGCTCGGCTATATCGAATTGCTGCGCGATGTCGGCCCGCACTTCACCGTCAACCGCATGCTGACCTTCGATTCGGTCCAGCTCCGGCTGGAGCGCGAGCAGCCGCTGACCTTCCTCGAATTCAACTACATGATCCTCCAGGCCTACGATTTCCGCGAGCTGGCGCAGCGCTACGATTGCCGCCTGCAGATGGGCGGCAGCGACCAGTGGGGCAATATCGTCAACGGAATGGAGCTCGCCCGCCGGATGGACGGGCGCGAACTGTTCGGGCTCACCACCCCGCTGCTGACCACCGCCGACGGCGCCAAGATGGGCAAGACCGCGGCTGGCGCTGTGTGGCTCAACGAGGACCAGCTCCCGGCCTACGATTTCTGGCAGTACTGGCGCAATGTCGACGACCGCGACGTCGGGCGTTTCCTCAAGCTGTTCACCGACCTCCCGCTCGACGAGATCGCCCGGCTCGAGGCGCTCGAGGGACGCGACATCAACGAAGCCAAGATCGTCCTCGCCGACGAAGTCACCAAGCTGGTGCGGGGCGAAGCCGCCGCGCGCTCGGCCCGCGAGACAGCGCAGTCGACCTTCGACGAGGGCGGAATGGGCGAGGACCTCCCGACGCTACCGGTCGCCGACGAGGGAATCACCGTGGTGATGGCCTGCACCGCGCTCGGCCTGACCGCTTCCAACGGCGAGGCGAAACGCAAGGTCAAGGAAGGCGCGGTCAAGCTCGACGACGAACGGATCGACGATCCCCAGCGCCTCCTGCGCGTCGCTCCCGGCGGCACCCATCGCCTAAGCGTGGGCAAGAAGCGGCACGGGATCCTCGTTCCTCAATAGGGCCGTCTTTACCGTTTGTTGGCGAATTTAGACCAGAACGAGTCGCGCGATATTTTGAACAAGGAGCGGTCGCGATGGGTGCTGGTGCACAGCTTTCTGTTACCGATAAACGCCGGGCGGCACGCCACCCGGTGAGCCACAAGGTGATCGGGGAGCACCGTGCCGCGGGCGACGTGCACATGCATATCGTCAACCTTTCGGCCCAGGGATTCATGATCGACGGCCAGACCGAGCTCGGGCGCGGCGAACGCGTGACGATCCGCCTTCCGGTCGTCGGCCAGATCGAGGCCCATCTCATCTGGCAGACCGACGATCGCGCCGGCTTCCAGTTCGAACGGATCATCCGGGTCGACGATTTCAACCGGCTGATCGACGAGGTCCAGCCGAATCCGCGCCTGCGCTCGCCGCGGGCGGTCTGAATTTCGCGAAATTGCGACGAACGGCGATAAGCATTCGACGAACGCCCGTCGGGCCCTTGAGATAATATATCATCACGCTAATCGGGGTGCATGGAAACCACGATCAGACTGGGCATCGCCCTTCTCGCCTCGACCGCCCTCGCCCCCGCCGCCTTCGCACAGGATGTGGGAGAAACGGACCAGCGTAGCGACGATCACAAGCACGGCAGCGAACCGGTGGAGATCGTCATCACCGGCGCCCTGCCCGACAGTACGCTGCTCGAAAACGTCCGCACGCTCGACGAGAACGCGATCGTCACGGAACTCGATACCCAGATCGGCGAGGTACTCGACACCCTTCCCGGCGTGTCGACGAGCGGGTTCGCGCCGGGCGCGTCGCGCCCCGTCATCCGCGGGTTCGACGGCGAGCGCGTCAAGCTCCTGATCGATTCGATCGGCTCGATCGACGCCGCGGACATCTCGGTCGACCACGGGGTCACTATCGATCCGCTGATCGTCGACCACATCGACGTCGTCCAGGGTCCTGCGGTGCTGCTCTTCGGTGGCGAGGCCATCGGCGGCGCGGTCAACGTGATCGATCGCCGCATTCCGCGAGAATTGCCCGAGGGCGGTTTTCGTATCGATGCGCTGGCCTCCTATGGCAGCGCCGCCGACTTCCGCGCACTGTCGGGATCGGCCGAAGCCGCGATCGGGAGCGGCTTCGTGTTCCACGTCGATGGCTCCTTCAGCGAAAGCGACGACCTCAGGGTCGGGGGCCGATTGGTCAGCGACGCGTTCCGCGCCGAACTGCTCGCCGATGCGGCAGAAGAGCGCGAGGAAGGCCATCCCGACGAAGCCGCAGAGCTCGAAGAGGCCGCCAACGCTACCGACCGCGTACCCAACACCTTCACCGAGGCAACCTCGTTCGGTGGCGGCTTCGCCTATATCGGCGATCGTGGCACCTTCGGATTCTCGGCGCGTCATTACGATACGCGCTACGGCGTGCCGGGCCGCCCCGGGGGCGGACATGCGCATGAAGAAGAGGAAGGCGGCGAAGAAGAAGAGGCCCCGGTCTCGATCGACCTCCAGCAGACCCGCTACGATTTCCGCGGCACGCTCGAATTCGACGGGTTCTTCGAAAGCGCGCTGCTGCGCTTCGGTTACGCCGAATACGATCATATCGAGTTCGAGGGCGACGAGGTCGGGACGACTTTCGATCGCGAGGCTTTCGAGGGCCGGATCGACCTCGTCCAGCGCGACCGCAATGGCTGGCACGGCCATGTCGGCGCGAGCTACACCTCGAGCGACCTCGAGATCGTCGGCGAGGAAGCCTTCTTCCCGGGCAGCCGCGATCGCAATTTCGCGCTGTTTACGCTTCAGGCCGTCGACATCGGCGCGCTGACCCTCGATGCGGCGGCCCGCTACCAGAAGGATTCGATCGAGAATCGCCAGCTCGGCGTCTCGCGCGAGTTCGACCTCTTTTCGGGTGCCCTGGGCGTCGCCTACCGGTTCCTCGACGACGACCTTATCGTCGGGGCCCAATATATCCGGGGCGCACGTGCGCCTTCCAATTCCGAACTCCTGTCTAACGGCTTGCATGTCGCGACCCAGGCCATCGAGGTCGGCAATCTCGACTTCGGCCAGGAGACGAGCAACCAGTTCGAGGCCTATGCCCGCTACGAGGCGAACGGTTTCAGATTGAGCGCGACCGGCTTCCACATCGATTTCGACGGCTTCATCACCGCCTTCGACAGCGGTGCGGAGGACGAGGGCTTCCCGATCTTCGAATACCGGCAGGTGCCCGCCAGGTTCACCGGCTTCGAGCTCGATGGCGCGGTCCCGCTCATCCGTTCCGAAGCGTTCTCGCTGACCGCAGAGGCGGCGGCGGAATTCGTCCATGCCGAGCGCGAAGGCAATCTCCCGGTGCCGCGCATCCCGCCATTCCAGCTGAGCGGCGGACTGCGCGCCGAAGCGGGCGCATTTCGCGTGAGCGCGGATGTCGAACACAATTTCGAACAGGACCGGGTCGAACCCGGCGCTGCTCCGGTCGCAGCCTACACGCTGGTCAATGCCGCGATCACCTGGCAGCCGCTGGCCGACAACGAGGCGCTGACGCTCTCGCTGGTCGGAAACAACCTTTTCGACGAAGTCGGTCGACGCGCGACCAGCTTCACCCGCGACTTCCTGCCGATCGCGGGCCGCGACATCCGTCTGACCGCCAAGCTGCGCTTCTAGCGCCTCCGCTCACGCCGCGCCCTTGGCAAGCCCCGAACGGCCTGCCATGGCGCGGTAATGAGCGAACCCGCCTCCCCTGCCGGATCGAGCACGGCGACCGAAGGCGGGTCACCGCTGAGGATCGCCAATTTCCGCAATTATTGGCTCGCGCGCCTGACCATGACGCTGGGCCAGTATGCGATGATGCTGATCATCGGCTGGCAGACCTATACGCTGGCGCGGGATGGCGGGATGAGCGTGGGCGAGGCGTCGGGCCAACTGGCGCTGATCGGCCTGCTCCAGTTTCTTCCGCTCTTCGTCCTCACGCCGTTTTCGGGGCTGGCGGCAGACCGGCTCGATCGCCGCAACCTCGCGCGGCTGACGGTCCTGCTCCAGCTCGCCTGTGCCGGGGCGCTCGCCTTCGTGACCTGGCAGGATTCGGTCAGCCTGTTCTGGCTGTTCGGCATCGCCGTGGTGCTCGGCGTGGTCCGCGCCTTCAACGGCCCGGCGCTGTCGGCCCTCGCCCCCAACCTCGTGCCCAAGGCGATCCTGCCCAACGCGATCGCGCTGTCCTCTATCGCGTGGCAGAGCGGGATGATCGTCGGCCCGGCGATCGGCGGCTATCTCTACGCCATCATGCCGTTCCTTCCCTACGCAGTGGCGGCGGGCTTGTTCGCCTGTGCGATCGTTTTCCTGAGCCGTATCGGCGAGGTCCCGCGCAGCCCGATCCCCGGGGCGAAACATCCGATCGGACAAATCGTCGACGGTTTGCACTACGTGGTGCGCAACAAGATGGTGCTCGGCGCCATCACCCTCGACCTGTTCGCGGTGTTCCTCGCCGGGGCGACCGCGCTGTTCCCGGTCTATGCGCGCGATATCCTCCAGGTCGGCGAGACCGGCCTCGCGCAGCTCGCCATGGCTCCTGCGATCGGGGCGACGGTGACCGCAGCGTGGTTTTCGTTCCGCCCGCTCAAGACCAATGTCGGCCCCAAGATGCTGGTCGCCGTCGCCGTGTTCGGGGCCGCGACGATCGTGTTCGGCCTGTCGACCTCGATGCCGCTCAGCCTCGCCATGCTGTTCATCGTCGGCGCGGCGGACATGTTCTCGGTCTACATCCGCCAGTCGCTGATCCAGCTCCACACGCCCGACGACAAGCGCGGACGGGTTTCGGCGGTCAGCCTGCTGACGATCTCCGCTTCGAACGAATTCGGCGACTTTTTCTCGGGCAGCCTCGCCTTCCTCTTCGGCCCCGTGCTCGCAGTTGTAAGTGGCGGCGTCGGTGCGATCGCCACGGTGGCGCTCTGGACAGGGCTCTTTCCCGTCCTACGTAAGACGAGGACCTTCGACCCGCCCGAAGCATTGGACGAAGAGACCCCCGAAGAACGATTGCAGGAGCACACTCCATGAAAGCCGACAACGTCCTCGCCACCATCGGCAACACGCCGCATATCCGCCTGTCGCGCCTGTTCCCCGATCACGAGGTGTGGGTGAAGTCCGAACGCGCCAACCCCGGCGGCTCGATCAAGGACAGGATCGCGCTCGCCATGGTCGAGGCGGCGGAAAGGGACGGCTCGCTCAAGCCCGGCGGCACGATCATCGAGCCGACCAGCGGCAATACCGGGGTCGGCCTCGCGATGGTCGCGGCGGTCAAGGGCTACCGCCTGATCCTCGCCATGCCCGAGAGCATGAGCGTGGAACGCCGCCGGCTGATGCTCGCCTACGGTGCCGAGTTCCACCTCACGCCCAAGGAAAAGGGCATGAAGGGTGCGATCGCCGGGGCCGAGGAGCTGATGGCGAAGACCGAGAACGCCTGGATGCCGCAGCAATTCGACAACCCGGCCAATGTCGAGGTCCACGTTCGCACCACCGCGCAGGAGATCCTCGAGGATTTCCGCGATTCCCCGCCTGCATACCTCATCACCGGGGTCGGCACCGGCGGCCATATCACCGGCGCAGCCGAGGAATTGAAGAAGACCTGGAAGGACCTGAAAGCCTTCGCGGTCGAGCCCGAGGCATCGCCCGTCATTTCGGGTGGCGATCCCGGTCCGCATCCGATCCAGGGCATCGGCGCGGGCTTCATCCCCTCCAACCTCCACACCGACGCGATCGACGGCGCGATCCAGGTCTCGGCCGACGAGGCCAAGGAATGGGCCCGCCGCTCGGCGCGCGAAGAAGGCCTGCTGGTCGGCATTTCGAGCGGTGCCACGCTCGCCGCGATCGCCAAGAAGGCGTCCGAAATCGACAAGGGCACGCGCATCCTCGGCTTCAACTACGACACCGGCGAGCGTTATCTCTCGGTGCCCGATTTCCTCCCCGAGGAAGGCTGACCGACCCCCAATTCCGGAAACAAAAAGGGCCGCCCCGATGGAGCGGCCCTTTTTCATGGTGACGTCGGCGATCAGGCCGCGGTCTGGAACGCCTCGGGCGAGAGCTCCATCATCGATTTCGAACCGGTCTCGATCTTGCGACGCAGCGCGCCGGCATCGGGCGTGTAGCGGTCGCCGAAGTAGCGCGCAGTGACGAGCTTGGCTTCGTAGAACGCCGCACTGCCTTCGCCCGCCTCGAGCTTGGCCTTGGCGACGCGCGCCGATTTCAGCCACATCAGGCCGACGGCGACGATCCCCATGATGTGCATGTAGTGATGCGCGCCCGCGCCCAGATCGTTGGGATTGGCCATCGCGTTCTGCATGAACCACATCGTCGCGGCCTTGAGCTCGCCATTGGCCTTTTCGACCTGGCCCGCGAGATCGGCGAGGCCGTCTATTTCCTTCGCCGCCGCGCATTCGTCGTCGACCACCTTGAAGAAGGCCTGCACCGCGCGCCCACCATTCTGGGCGAGCTTGCGGCCGCACAGGTCCATCGCCTGCACGCCATTGGTGCCTTCGTAGATCTGGGCGATGCGGGCGTCGCGGACATATTGCGACATGCCCCATTCCTCGATGTAGCCGTGGCCGCCATAGACCTGCTGCATGTTGGTCGCGATCTCGTAACCCTTGTCGGTGCCGTAGCCCTTGATCACCGGGGTCAGTAGGCTGATGAGGTCGTCGGCCATCTGGCGTTCTTCCTCGCTCGCGGCGGCATGCGACAGGTCGACCTGCAGGGCACCCCACAAGCACAGCGCGCGGAAGCCCTCGGTAAACGCCTTGCCGTCCATCAGCATGCGACGCACGTCGGGATGGACGAACAGCGTGTCGGCGGGCTCGCTGGGTTCGGCCGGGCCAGTCAGAGCGCGGCCCTGGCGCCGATCGCCGGCATAATCGACCGCGTTCTGGTACGACACTTCGGCCTGGCTGAGGCCCTGGATGCCGACCCCGAGGCGCGCAGCGTTCATCATGATGAACATCGCGGCGAGACCCTTGTTCTCCTCGCCGACGAGGTAACCGGTCGCGCCATCATAGTTCATGACGCAGGTCGAGTTGCCGTGGATTCCCATCTTCTCCTCGATCGAGCCGCACATCACCGTGTTGCGCTCGCCCGGGTTGCCGTCGTCGTCGAGCACGAATTTGGGCACGATGAAGAGCGAGATGCCCTTGGTGCTGTCGGGTGCGTCGGGAGTCTTGGCGAGGACGAGGTGGATGATGTTGTCCGCCATGTCGTGCTCGCCCGAGCTGATGAAGATCTTCGTCCCGGTGATCGCGTAGCTGCCGTCTTTCTGAGGGACGGCCTTGGTCCGGATCAGGCCCAGATCGGTGCCGCAATGCGGTTCGGTCAGGTTCATCGTGCCGGTCCACTCCCCCGACACCATCTTGGGCACGTAGGTTTCCTTCTGCTCCTGCGAGCCCTTGGCGAGGATCGCGGCGATCGCACCATTGGTGAGGCCCGGATACATGCCGAAGGCCTGGTTCGCCGAGGACATGAACTCCTCCATCGCGAAACCGATCACGTGCGGCATAGCCTGGCCGCCGAATTCCTCGGGCGCGGTCAGCGTCCCCCACCCGGCTTCGCGGAACTGGTCGAAGGCTTCCTTGAAGCCTTCGGGCGTGGTCACCGAACCATCCTCGTGGCGCGTACAGCCCTGCTCGTCCCCGACGCGATTGAGCGGGAAAAGCACCTCGGCAGTGAACTTGCCGCCTTCTTCGAGCACCGCCGAAACGATGTCGGGCGTGGCATTGGCGAAGGCCGGCAGGTTACCGTATTTCTCGAGCTCGAGGATCTCGTTGATGACGAAATTGGTGTCGCGGACGGGGGCGGTATAGCGGGGCATCGGGAACTCCGGTTCGGGTTTCTGGGATCTACTGTCTGGGGTTCTTCTTCGGCAGTTCGAGGGCTTCGATCTCCTCGACGAAATGGGTGAGCTCGGCGATCGACGAATCGATGTCCTCGCGCTGGCGTTTGAGCTTGGCGATGTGCGCGCGGCATTTCTCGACCGTGACGCGGCGCTGCTCGACCCGCCCGTCGCCGAGATCGTAGAGATCGATCATCTCGCGGATTTCGGACAGGCTGAATCCGACATTCTTCGCCCGCAGGATCCATGCGAGTCGCGCGCGGTCGCGCTGCGAATAGATTCGCTGGAGACCGTCGCGTTCGGGCTGTACGAGCCCTTCGTCCTCGTAGAATCGCAAGGCGCGGGCGGTAACGCCGAACTCGCGCGTCATCTGCGAGATCGTGAATCGCTCGTCGGGGTCGTCGGTATCAGCCGCCGCAAACATGGCCCTGCATTGCCTTCCCTTAACGTAAACGTCAAGTTTCACTGCGATGAAACGTTGCGCCAAAGCGGCAATCTGTTGCAATGAAGTGACAACGCTTTCCAAAATCGGGACAGACCCGAATGAAGTGTTTGAGATTCGGTCAAACTGGGGAACATTCGTGCCCGCGGTTTGAGGGGACCGCAAAACTGTTCCGCGGCCTCGGCCCGGTTCAGGGAGTTCCGGCCAACGCCCCCCGCAGGGATGGGCGAGCCGGAGACGAAATCGGTTCCGGGAGGCGTGGGGGAACGCCGATCGGGGGACTTCGGTCCGGGCCGGATTCGTTTTTACAGAGCGCCCGGGGCTTCGGCTCCGGGCGCTTTTTTGTGCGCCACATCCTCCGGGGTCAGGCGCGATCGACCACCCGCGCGAAGCAGCCTACCATCACGCGCGCCGCACCCGCCCGCTTGAGCGCAGAGACACAAGCTTCGCTCGTCGCCCCGCTAGTCAGCACGTCGTCGACCAGCAGGAGGTTGCGACCCTTCAATCCTGCCCGCCGCTGCGGGGACACCTCGATCGCACCGCTCAGGGCGCGGCGTCGCGCCGCGCGCCCCAACCCGCCGAGCATCGGGGTCGCCTTCCTGCGCACCAGCGCATCGACGCATAATTCGGCGTCGCTCACCTCGGCCACCGCTCTCGCGAGAAGCGCCGCCTGATTGTAGCCGCGGCGCCAGATCCGCCAGCGATGGAGCGGGACGGGCACGACCAGCCAACCGGCATCAACCACGGCTGCCTGGCGCGCGATCATTCGCGCCATCATCGGCGCAAGCGCGATCCGCCCGCCATGCTTGAGCGCGAGGATGAGCTTGCGCGAACCCTCGCCATAGAGCGTCGCCGCGGCGATACCGTCATGCCGCGGCAGGCTCTGCAGGCACACACCGCAGAGCGAGCCTTCGGCTTGCTCGATCTCGAACGGCCACTGGCACAGCGCGCAGCACGGCTCGCCCGGCACCTCGATTTCGGCGAAGCAGTCGCCGCACAGCCCCTGCTGCGACGCGATAGCGTCGCCGCAAAGCGGGCAGCGCGGCGGGAAGACCGCATCGATCACCGGAGAGAGCGCCTCGATCACGATCGCCGCCCTCCCCCTTGCGGCGCGGCCGCTGAGGCGACAGGGAGAGGCATGGCCACCCCGCAAGTCCCGCAGATCTTCTCGCCGCACCGCCGCCACCTCGCCCGCCGCCGCGCCGATCCGGGCGAGGTTTCGTATGTCCTCGACGACATGGTCGACGATGTGGTCGAGCGACTGGGCTTCATCCGCTTCGAACCCGCCAGGCCGCTGATCGTGGGCGATCGTACCGGACGGTTCGCCGCGACATACCCCGGCGCGGAGGCGGCGGACCCGACCGATGGCTTCGCCGACGAGCAGCCGTTCGCCGAGGGAGCATACGATTTCATCGCCTGCCTCGGCACGCTCGACACGGTCAACGACCTGCCGGGCGCGCTGGTCCATTTGCGCAACGCGCTCGAACCGGGCGCTCTGATGATCGCGAGCTTCGTCGGCGGCGGAAGCCTGCGCCAGCTGCGCGACATCATGGCCGCGGCGGATGGCGAGCGCACCGCACCGCGGATCCACCCGCAGGTCGATGTCCGCGCCGGCGCCGAACTGCTCCAGCGCACCGGTTTCGCCGATCCGGTGGTCGACAGCCATCCGCTCTCGGTGCGGTATTCCTCGCTCGCGCGCCTGGTCGGCGACCTGCGCGCGCAGGGGCTTTCGAACGTGCTCGTCGATCGCGGGCCGCCGCTCGGCAAGGCAGCGCTAAAGCGCGCTCGCGACAGGTTCGATGAACTCTCCGATAGCGAAGGCAAGCTATTGGAGAGCTTCGAGATTATCACGCTGAGCGGTCGCCGTCCGAAGCCGCGCTTCTGATCGCGGCCTGCGCCGCGGCGAGCCGTGCGATGGGTACGCGATAGGGTGAAGCGCTGACGTAATCGAGCCCGACCTCCTCGCAGAAGCCGATGCTTGCGGGGTCGCCGCCATGCTCGCCGCAGATCCCGAGCTTGATACCCTCACGCGTTGCGCGGCCGCGTTCGACTCCGAGCCGGACCAGCTCGCCGACCCCATCGATATCGATGCTGACGAACGGGTCGCGCGCGTAGATGCCGCGCTCGACATATTCACCGAGGAACTTGCTCGCATCGTCGCGCGAGACCCCCAGCGCGGTCTGGGTCAGGTCGTTGGTGCCGAAGCTGAAGAACTCGGCATCGTGGGCGATATCGCCGGCGGCAAGCGCGGCGCGCGGCAATTCGATCATCGTGCCGACGAGGTAGTCGAGCGCACAGCCCTGCTCCTCGAACACCTCCTTTGCCACGCGATCGACCAGCGCGCGCAGGATCGTGACCTCGCGGCGAGTCGCGGCGAGCGGGATCATCACCTCGGGCAGCGGCGCCTCGCCGCTGCGCTGCTTTACCGCGCAGGCCGCTTCGAAGATCGCGCGCGTCTGCATCTCGTAGATCTCCGGGAAGGTGATCCCGAGCCGGCATCCGCGATGGCCGAGCATCGGGTTGAACTCGTGCAGCTCGTTTGCGCGTCGTTTGAGACGCTCGACATCGTGTCCGGTTGCCGCCGCAACCTCTTCGTAATCCGCCTCTTTTTGCGGGAGGAATTCGTGGAGCGGCGGATCGAGCAGGCGGATGGTGACCGGGAGGCCCGCCATCACCTCGAAGATGCTTTCGAAGTCGGCACGCTGTTCGGGCAGCAGCTTTTCGAGCGCGGCGCGGCGACCGACCTCGTTCTCGGCGAGGATCATCTCGCGGACCGCGGCGATCCGCGAGGCATCGAAGAACATGTGCTCGGTGCGGCACAGCCCGATACCCTCGGCGCCGAAGCCGCGCGCGGTGCGGCAGTCTTCGGGGGTCTCGGCATTGGTGCGCACGCGCATGCGGCGCGCTTCGTCGGCCCAGTCCATGATCGTGGCGAAATCGCCGACCAGCTCGGGCTCGATCCGGGCGACCTCGCCCGCCATCACCTCGCCGGTCGTTCCGTCCAACGTCACGACGTCGCCCTCGGCGAAGTCGCGGCCGCCGATCGTCGCCCGGCGTTTGGCGATATCGATCCGCACCTCGGCGGCACCCGACACGCAGGGCCGCCCCATGCCGCGCGCGACCACCGCGGCGTGCGACGTCATGCCGCCCCGCGCGGTCAGGATCCCCTTCGCGGCGTGCATCCCGTGGATGTCCTCGGGGCTCGTCTCGACGCGCACGAGGATGACGTCATGGCCGCCATTTGCCCATTGCTCGGCGGTATCGGCATCGAGCGCGATCCTGCCCGAGGCGGCGCCGGGAGATGCGGGCAGGCCCTTCGCCACGACGTCGCGCGGCGCATCGGGATCGAGCGAAGGATGGAGCAACTGGTCGAGCGCCATCGGATCGATCCGCGACACCGCCTCCTGCCGGTTGATCAGCCCCTCGCCCTCCATCTCGACCGCGATCTTGAGCGCGGCCTTGGCGGTGCGCTTGCCGGTGCGCGTCTGCAGCATCCACAGCGTGCCGCGCTCGACCGTGAACTCGATGTCCTGCATATCGCGATAGTGGTTCTCGAGCAGGTCGAACACGCGCGCCAGCTCGGCATAGGGCTCGGGCATCGCCTCTTCCATCGAGGCAGGCTTCGCCCCGGCGGCCTCGCGCGCGGCCCTGGTCAGGTAGCGCGGCGTGCGGATGCCTGCGACGACATCCTCGCCCTGCGCGTTGATCAGGTACTCGCCGTAATAGGCGCGCTCGCCGGTCGAGGGGTCGCGGGTGAAGGCGACGCCGGTGGCCGAGGTATCGCCCATGTTTCCGAACACCATCGCCTGGACGTTCACCGCCGTGCCGAGGTCGTGCGGGATGTCGTTGAGGCGGCGATAGACTTTGGCGCGCTCGCTGTCCCAGCTTTCGAACACCGCGCGGATCGCGCCCCAGAGCTGCTCGTGCGCATCCTGCGGGAACGGCGCGTCGTGTTCGCGCACGACGATCGCCTTGAACTCGTCGACCAGCGCCTGCCAGTCTTCGGACTGCATCTCGGTATCGTCGAAGAAGCCCTTGTCTTCCTTCGCGATTTCGAGCGCTTCCTCGAACAGGCCATGGTCGAGGCCGAGCACCACGTCGGAGTACATCTGGATGAAGCGGCGATAGCTGTCCCACGCGAAACGCTCGTCGCCCGAAGTGGATGCTAGCCCCTTCACCGTGTCGTCGTTGAGGCCGAGATTGAGGACGGTGTCCATCATCCCCGGCATCGAGATCGCCGCGCCCGAGCGGACCGAGACGAGCAGCGGATCGCTCGCATCGCCGAGCTTCTTGCCCACGGTGCTCTCGATATGCGCCAGCGCCTCGCCCACCGCGTCGTGCAAGGTCGGTGCGAAATCGCCGCCCTGCTCGAGATAGCGCAGGCATTCCTCGGTGGTGATCGTGAAGCCCGGGGGCACCGGCAGGCCGATGCTGGCCATCTCGGCGAGGTTGCGTCCCTTGCCGCCGGTGACGGTCTTGTCCTTCTGCCGCGGGTCCGAGTGATCCGCGTTTCCGCCGAAGGGATAGACCGTCTTGTTCATCTTATCGCGTTCCTCGCTGAAGGCATGGACCGGGTGTTACACTGTTCAGGGCGGAAAAACTCAGCCCTCGATTTTGGAGAAATCCGCCACCTGGTGGACGGCGTCGCGGAAGCGCGCGAGCAGGTCGAGCCGGAAGGCGCGCTTGGCCTTGTCGTCGTCATTGACCGTCACCTCCTCGAAGAACCGATCGATCGGCGCGCGCAGCGAAGCCAGCGCGGACATGGCTGCGGCGAAGTCCTCCTCCGCCACGGCGGATTCGGCCTTGGGTCCGGCGCTGTCGAGCGCGTCGATCAGCCCCTTTTCGGCTGCTTCGGTCGAGTAGGAAAGGTCTTTCCCGCCGTCCCATTCTTCCTTCTTGAGGATGTTCGCCGCACGCTTGTAGCCGGCGAGCAGGTTGGCGCCGTCTTCGGTGTCCATGAAGGACTGGAGCGCCTTCACGCGCGCGAGCAACCGGACGAGATCGTCCTCGCCGCCGAGCGCGAAGACCGCGTCGATCAGGTCGTGGCGGACCCCCGCCTCGCGCTGCTGGACCTTGAGGCGGTCGGCGAAGAAATTGGGAAGTCTTTCTTCGCCAATTTCGAGATTTTTCGCGACGCCTGAGGCATTGATCTCATCAAGAAGAGTCTTCTTATAGCCTTCTTCGTCAATTGTAGCTGGATCTAATAGACCGAGCTTTCGCGCTGATTCAAAATCATCCTCAATCTTATTTCCAAGGGCGCGGTTAGATATCTGTCTTGTCAACAGGAGGCCTGCGATGCGGTAGGCATGGCGAACATTCAGGCGAATATTGTTTGCTTGAAGAATTCGAAGAACACTCAGTGCAGCACGTCGAAGTGCGAATGGATCCTTGGATCCCGTAGGCTCTTCGCGCATGCCAAAGAAAGCCATCAGAGTATCCAGCTTATCCGCCAGCGCCACCGCCACGGTCACCGGCGCGGTCGGCACCTCGTCGCCCTGACCGACCGGCTTGTAGTGATCGCGGATCGCATCGGCGACTTCGTTAGGCAGGCCTTCGGCGCGGGCGTAGTAACCACCCATCAGGCCCTGCAATTCGGGGAATTCACCCACCATCTCTGTGACGAGGTCGGCCTTCGATAATGCTGCTGCATCTTGAACGTAGTTATAAAGCTGGGTCTCTGCCCCTGAGCCTTCGTCAGATGGCTTCACAACGCCTGTGTCGACCAGCCAAAGCGCCAGCCTCGTGACCCGCTCGACCTTGTCGGCGACGGTGCCGAGCTTCTCGTGGAAGGTGATCCGCTCCAGACCCTTGGCGTGCTCGGCCAGCGTCTTCTTGCGATCGACGTCCCAGAAGAAGCGCGCATCGGCGAGGCGCGCGGCGAGGACCTTGCGGTTGCCTTCGACCACGCGGGTGCCGCCATCGGCGGCCTCGATATTGGCGGTGCAGATGAAGGCGTTGGCAAGCTCGCCCTTCGCATCCTCGCAGACGAAATATTTCTGGTTCACGCGCGCGGTGAGCTGGATCGTCTCGGGCGGGACCTCGAGGAAATCCTCCTCGAACCTGCCGAGCAGCGGGACCGGCCATTCGGTGAGGCCGGCATTCTCGATCACCAGCCCCTCGTCCTCGACCAGCGTGAGGCCCGCTTCCTCGGCGACCCTGGCCGCGCCTTTGCGGATCAAATCCTGCCGTTCCACGTGATCGACGATCACGTGGCCCGCGCGCAGTTTCATCGCGTAATCGTCGGCATTGCCGATCGTGATGTCGCCCGCATGGTGGAAGCGGTGGCCGAGCGTGACCGCGCCCGAGGTGACGCCGTGCACCTCGCACTCGATCACGTCGTCGCCGAGCAGGGCGACAATGCCAGAAAGCGGGCGCACCCAGCGCAGGCTCTCGGTGCTGAGCGAGGCCGCGCCCCAGCGCATCGACTTGGGCCAGCTGAAATCGCGCACGATCGCGGGGATCGCCTCGGCAAGCAGCGCCGAGGCCTGGCGGCCGGGAATGTTCTTCACCGCGAAATAGGTCGGGCGGCCCTTCACGTCGCGCACTTCGAGTTCGTCGCGGGTGACGCCGTTCTTGCGGCAGAAGCCTTCGACCGCCTGGTCGGGCGCGCCTTCGGGCGGACCCTTGGCTTCCTCGCTGACCGCTTCGGTGGCATCCGGCAGGTCGCGCGCGATCAGCGCAAGGCGGCGCGGGGTCGACCAGACGGTGACCTCGCCCACCGCCACGCCGGCGGTGTCCATTTTGCGGCGGAACAGCTTTTCGAGTTCCTTGCGCGCGCCGGCCTGCATCCGCGCGGGGATTTCTTCGGACCGCAGCTCGAGGAGGAAATCGCTCACAGGCTCCACTCCGGGAATTTCGCTTTCCATTCGGGCGCCATCTTCTCGGCATAGGCTTCGCACGAACCGCGCGCGAGGTCGCGGACGCGGCCCATGTAGCTGGCGCGCTCCTGCACGCTGATCACGCCGCGCGCCTGCAGCAGGTTGAAGATGTGGCTCGCCTCGACCGCCTGCTCGTAGGCCGCGATCGGCACGCTGCCGTCGAGCGCGTTGCGGCACTCGGCCTCGGCCTTGTTGAAGAGGTCGAACAGCGCGTCGGTCTCGGCCACCTCGAAGTTCCACTTCGACATCTGCTTCTCGTTTTCGAGAAACACGTCGCCGTAGCTCGTGCCCTGGCCGTTGAACGAGAGATCGTAGACGTTGTCGACGCCCTGGATGTACATCGCGAGGCGCTCGAGCCCGTAGGTCAGCTCGCCCGCGACCGGCTTGCAGTCGAACCCGCCCATCTGCTGGAAATAGGTGAACTGGGTCACCTCCATCCCGTCGCACCAGACTTCCCAGCCAAGGCCCCATGCGCCCAGCGTGGGCGATTCCCAGTCGTCCTCGACGAAGCGGATATCGTGCTTCAGCGGATCGATCCCGATCACGCGCAGCGATTCCAGATAGAGCTCCTGGATATCGGGCGGGCTCGGCTTCAGGATCACCTGGTACTGGTAATAATGCTGCAACCGGTTCGGGTTCTCGCCATAGCGCCCGTCGGTCGGGCGGCGGCAGGGCTGGACGAAGGCCGCGTTCCACGGCTCGGGCCCGAGCGCGCGCAGCGTCGTCGCGGTGTGGAAGGTCCCTGCCCCCATGCGCATGTCGTAGGGCTGGAGGATGACGCAGCCCTGCGCGCTCCAGAAATCGTGGAGCGCGAGGATCATGTCCTGGAAGCTGCTCTTCGGATCGCGTCCGGCAGGCTGTTGCATCGGCGTGTTCATCGTGTCGCGCGCAATGGCGCAGGGGTGGCCGGGGGTCAATCCGGGCGATGCATCGGTGCTCAGATGTCGCATCGCCCGATCCGCCGTGGCACCGCATGCTTGCTTTTGCGGCGAATACGCGTATAGGCGCGCCCACCCGGAGCCATGGTCATCCCTGGAGGCGTGGCGAGACCGGGACTTACACATATGCATTTCGAAAGGCATTGATATGAGCGACGCTCTGACCCTGCCGGCCGAGACGCGCGAACGGGCTGGCAAGGGAGCCTCCCGTGCACTGCGTCGCGAAGGCCGTGTCCCCGCCGTGATCTATGGCGGCAAGGAAGAACCCACCCCGATCCACGTCGAGGCCAAGGAACTGGTCCGTCTGCTGGACACCGGCCACTTCATGAACTCGATCGTCGAGATCGAGGTCGGCGGCAAGAAGATGAAGACCCTGCCCAAGGACGTCTCGCTTCACCCCGTCACCGACCGTCCGGTCCACGCCGACTTCTTCCGCCTCGCCAAGGGTGCGAAGGTCGAAGTCCAGGTCCCGGTCGTGTTCGTCAACGAAGCGGCTTCGCCGGGCCTCAAGAAGGGTGGCGTGCTCAACATCGTGCGTCACGAGCTCGAACTGGTCTGCGATGCCGAGAAGATCCCGAGCGAGATCGAGATCGACGTCGAGGGCAAGGAAGTCGGCGATTCGATCCACATCAGCGAAGTGACCCTGCCCGAAGGCAGCGAAAGCGCGATCACCGATCGCGACTTCACCATCGCCACGCTGGTCGCCCCGTCGGCGCTCAAGAAGGCCGAAGAAGAGACCGGCGAAGAAGTCGATGCGGAAGACGTCCCCGCCACCGAACAGGGTGACGACGAAGACGCCGCCGAAGAACAGGAGGAAAAGAGCGAGGACTGATCGCTCTTTCCTGCGAAGCAATCACCAAGGCGCCGGGTTCCCTCGTGGAACTCGGCGTTTTGCTTTTCCGAGGGCGCTGGCTAGGAGGGCGCGATGCAGATCTGGACAGGCCTCGGAAATCCCGGACCGCGCTATGCGATGCACCGGCACAATGTCGGCTTCATGGTGCTCGACACGATCGCCGAGATGCACGGTTTCGGCCCGGTGCAGAAGAAGTTTTCCGGCTGGGCGCAGGAAGGACGGATCGGGCGCGAGAAGATCCTGCTGCTGAAGCCCGCGACCTTCATGAACGAAAGCGGCCGCGCGGTGGGCGAGGCGATGCGCTTCTACAAGCTCGAACTCGATGCGCTGACCGTGTTCCACGACGAGCTCGATCTCGCCCCGTTCAAGGTCAAGGTGAAGCAGGGCGGCGGCACCGCCGGGCACAACGGGCTGCGTTCGATCGACAACCACCTCGGCAATGATTTTCGCCGCGTCCGCATCGGCATCGGCCATCCGGGGCACAAGGACCGCGTCACCGGTCACGTCCTCGGCAATTACGCCAAGTCGGAGCTGGACGATCTTGCCGCCATGCTCGGCGCGATCGCGGCCGAGGCCGAATGGCTCGCCGCGGGCGACGACGCGCGCTTCATGAACGACGTCGCGCTGAGGATGCAGGCTTGAGGCCATGCAGCGCGTCCTCGTCATCGGGCCCTGCGGTTCGGGGAAGTCGACCCTCGCCTTTGCGCTAGGGAAGAGACTGGACCTTCCGGTCCATCACCTCGATGCGGTCCTCTGGCTGCCCGGCTGGCACGAGATGGAGCGCGCCGAATATCTCCGGCACCAGGAAGAGATCGTGGCCGGAGAGCGGTGGATCATCGACGGCACGCACGGCAGTTCGCTGCAGCTTCGACTGCCGCAGGCGGACACGGTAGTCTATCTCGATTTTCCGATCCCGCTCTGCCTGTGGCGGATCGTTCGGCGCGTGTGGACCTGGCGCGGGCGCACCCGGCCCGACATGGGCGAAGACTGCCCGGAGCGGTTCGATCTGTCTTTCCTGTGGTACGTCGCCAACTGGAACACCGGGCCGCGGGTGCGATTGCATCGGCAGCTCGAAGGACACTGGGACAAGGTCGAGCGCCTGCGCTCGCCGCGAGCGCTCGAGCGCTGGATGGACTCGCTTCGCGCCGATTAGACGCTAGGCTGGAGCGCGAAGGAGACCCGCCATGCCCGATATCACCCGCCGTTCGCTGCTTGCCGGAACCGCCGCCGGGGCCGCGCTGGTCGCAGCCAGGCCCGCCATCGCCAACCTGCCGCAAGTCGAACCCGACCTTACTGGCAAGTCGATCCTGATCACCGGATGCTCGTCGGGTTTCGGGCGCGCCGGGGCGCTCTATTACGCGCGACGCGGGGCGAAAGTGTTCGCCACCATGCGAAACCTGCCCCGGCCCGAGGCCGACGAGCTCGAAGAGATCCGGTGGAACGAGAAACTCGACCTCGTCGTGATGGAACTCGACGTGCTCTCGCAAGAGTCGATCGATTACGCCGTCCAAATGGCCCAGTCCGAAGTGTTCGGGGCGCTCGACGTGCTGGTCAACAATGCCGGGATCGGCATCACCGGCCCGGTCGAGGTGCAGGACATGGAGGCGACCCGGCTCGCCTTCGACACCAATGTGTTCGGCTATCACCGCATGGCTCGCGCGGTGCTTCCGGCGATGCGCGAAGCGGGCAAGGGCCAGATCTTCAACGTCTCCTCGCAGCTCGGGCGCGTGATCGCCCCATCTGCGGGCCATTACTGCGCCACCAAGTTCGCGGTCGAGGCGATGAGCGAACAGCTCGCCTACGAACTGGTGCCGCACGGGATCGAGGTCACGATCATCGAGCCGGGCGGCTATCCGACCGAGATCTGGCAGAACCGCAATCGCTACAACAACGCGCTCAAGGCCCGCGCCGAAGAAAAACATCTCTCGGGCTACCCGGCGCTCGTCGCGCGGATGGGGACCGAGACCGGCGACGGGCGCGATACCGATATCGACGACGTGCCGCGCGCGATCGCCGAGATCATCGCGATGCCGCCGGGCACCCGCCCGCTTCGCCGCCCGGTCCATCCCCGTTTCATACCCCAGACCGCGATCAACGCAGTCAGCCGCCAAACCCAGCTCGACTGGCTCGGCGAAAGCAGCGCGGGCCCGTGGATCAAGGCAGTCCTCGACTAGGCAGGGATTGGCGGACAGCTGTCGGAAAACATTACAAACACGGCATTAACCAACGCCTGTTAACCATTTTATTGCGCGAAAATCCGCCATTGGCACGTTGCCTGCATAGAGGTTCGGTAACGATATAGACTGTTCTTTCGAGGGGCCCACCCGATGCTTCGCAAACTGTTTACCGCCGTTCTCGCCACGGTCGCCATGCTCGGCGCGAGCCCTGCGCTGGCCGATCCGATCACGCTCGGCGCGGGCGACGAGGGTTCGACCTTCACGATCGATTTCGACGGCGAGGACGGAAGCGGCACGGTCGACGGGCTGACCTCCTCGATCACCTTCACGCTGGTAAGCATCTCGCCTGACGGGAAGACCTACAATTTCACCTACGACGCGGCGAACACGAGCACGACCTCGACCGGTTCGCTGACCGGCTTCGCCTTCAATGTGAACCCCGACATCACCGGGGCCGATTCGACCGGCACCTTCGACTATTCGAAGCTCGACAAGAACTATCCCAACGGGATCGGCACGGTCGATGTCTGCTTCAAGGCGAAGGACAGCGGCTCGTGCGGCGGCGCCGGTTCGGGCACCAACGGACTCACCAACGGCGAAAGCGGTTCGGGCACGATGAGCCTCTATTTCTCCGACCCGACCAACCCGATCACCCTGTCCGATTTCTTCGTCCGGTACCAGGCGGTCAACGGCGACGGTTCGGCCACCGGTTCGCAGGTTACCTCGACCACGACGTCGACCACCGGCGGCACCCCGGTTCCCGAACCCGGCATGCTCGGCCTGTTCGGCCTCGGGCTCGTGGGCATCGGCCTGATGCGCCGCCGCCGCAAGCTGGCAGCCTGATCGCACATCGCAGATAAGAGAAAGGGCGCTCTCCCCACCGGGAGGGCGCCCTTCTTCATTGGCAGGCCCAGATGCGTCAGTCGGCTTTCGCCAGGCGCAGGTGCTCGGCGATCGTCCTGTTCTTCGGGGCGAGCCGGGCGGCCTTTTCGAGCAGCCGGATCGCCGCCTCGCGATCGCCGTCGGTCTGGACCATCAGCCATCCCGCGGTATCGAGTACCGACGGATTGTCGGGGGCCAGCGCCAGCGCCTTCTTCGCATATTCGAGCGCGCGGCGACGGTTTCCGGCCTCACCGAGCGCATAGGCGAAATTGTTGAGCACCAGCACATTGTTTTCGCCGGTCGCCTCGATCACGCGCTCATAGGCTGCGATCGCCTCGCGCCAGTTGCGCGCGCGCAACGCGGCATCGGCACTGGCGATCTCGGCGGCGATGTTCTCGGGTGACGGCACGCGCGCGCGGACGCGGTAATCGGAAGCCCGCTCCGAACCTGCCAGCCTGGCCGCGCGCGCGGCGAGCACGAGGTCGGTCTGCGATGCCTCGGCACGGTCTGCAATCGGACGGATCGCGGAGAGTGCACCGGCACCGTCGCCGGTCGCGATCATTGCCCGCGTCAACAGCCGGCGAGCGTAGACATTGCGCGGATCGCGGCGCAAGACGGGGCGCAAGCGCGCGAGGGCCAATTCGCTCTGGTCGAGCTCGAGCAGAGCCTCGGCATACAGGATCTGGGCATCGTCGCGGCCTTCCAGGCGGCGCTCGTTCAACTGGAACAGGCGACGGACTTCGGCCCACTCCCCCCGTTCGCCGGCCAGGCGTCCGCGCAAATAGACCACCGCCGGATCATCTGGTGCCTGCTCGGCTGCGCGCTCGATCAGCTGTTCCATCTCGTCGAGCCGGTCGAGATCGCCGAGCACCCCCGCCTCGCCGAGCAGCGCGGCGCGGTTCTCCGGATAGGCCGCGCGCGCCGCGACATAGGCGTCGAGCGCCGTGCCGAGATCGCCCTCAGCCACAGCGACGCGCGCATTGGCAAGCAGCGCATCGATCTGGTTTCGATCGATCGCGATCGCCCGATCGGCGAGTTCGCGGGCCCGTGCCAGCGCCCCGTTCCCCAGTGCGAAGATCGCGTAATCGGCGAGCAGGCGCGCCGTAGGCCGCTCGAGTGCCGCGCCTTCGCCGAACGCCACGGCCGCCGCCTCGGGATCCCCCTGCCCGACGCGCGCGATCGCGCGGATCCGCCAGGCTTCGGCGCCGCTTGCGTCCTCGACCGCGGACAGCGCCTCGTCGAATTGTCCGCGCAACAGTGCCGCCTCACCGCGCAGCAGCGGGGCATCGCCCGGCAGGCCGTCGACGGCGGCAAGCCGGTCGAGCGTCGCCTGCGCGCCCTCGCCGTCGCCGAGCGACAATTGCGTACGCGCGAGCAGTTCGAGCATCGCGACGTTTTCGGGCTCCTGCTGGAGCGCCGAGACGAGGTCGATCCTCGCCTCGTCGTAGCGATGGGCGGCAAAGGCATCCTGCGCCCGCGCGAACTGATCACCGGGATCGGCACTGCAGCCGACCAGCCATAGGGCGGCGGCAGCCGAGATCGTTACGATAGGTCGTCTTCTCATGCCTTCGCCTCTAGCCGGCAAATTCGAAAAATTCCGTTAGCCACTGTCGGTTACTTTGACACACCAATATCGGCGAGCAAGCCGTTAACCATCGAAAGCCCCGGAAAAGCGCGATTGGCACGGGCATTGCTTTGGATGACGGTAACCATTCCAAAGGGGGATATCGGTTATGAAGAAGGCAGCGACGGCAACGATGGTCGTGGTGCTGGGCTCGATGGTTACGGCCTCGCCCGCCCATGCGACCTGGTGGAAGAAATGGGGCGGAAGCGGCACGCACACGCATTACACCGGTTGCGGCCACAACCCGCCGCCGCCGCCGCCTCCTCCGCCGCCCCCGCCTCCGCCGCCCCCGCCGCCGACTTCGGTGCCCGAACCGGGCATGCTGGCCCTGTTCGGCATGGCGGCGATCGGTGCCGGCGCAGCGCACACTTCGCGCCGCCGTCGCAAGGACCGCAAGTAAGGTTTCTTCGGTGCCGCGCCGGTTCGCCGGCGCGGCTTTGAAGCTCTGATATCCGGAGGCCGGCCCCTATTCGCTAGAGGCTGGCCTCTATTTCCTCGAGCAGCGACTGCGCATCCGGATTGCCGGGGAACCGCCGGTTAAGGCGCTGCGCTCTCCGATACGCGAGCTCCGACTGTCCGAGCCGATAGAGCGCCGTCGCATAGAGCAGCTCGGCCACCGGGCGGTTGTCCAGCTGCGCCTCGATCGGCTGCATCAAAGTCCGGACCTGCTCCCACTCGCCCTGTTCGGCGGCGAGCTTGGCGCGCAGGATCGTGAATTCGGGGGTTCCGCCGAACCGCGCGCGCCCTTTTTCGACCAGCTGTTCGATCTCCTCGAACCGTCCGGCCTGTCCCAGGGCCATCGCCAGTTCCTCGAACAGCCGCAGGTCGGTCGGGTAGGTCTCCGCGCCTTCGCCGAAAATCGCGATTGCGTCGTCGATCCGCTCCTGCGCCTGCGCGAGACGGCCGGCTGCGAGATAGGTCTCGAGCGCTTCTGGCGCGGACTGCTCCGCGAGGCGCACATAGCGCGTCGCTTCGGCGATCTCCCCATCGGCGAGCCGGAACATCGCGTATTCGGCGTAGAGCGCGCCCTTGTCCCCCGGCATGTCGAGTCCCTTGCGCAGCGTCTCGCGCGCCTCGTCGATGCGATTCATGCCGGTCAGCGCCTGCGCGCGCAGGCGATAGGCTTCGGCCGTCTCGACCTGCGACAGCGCTTCGAGCGCGCCTTCGGGGTTTCCGCGCATGTTTTCCGCCTCGGCGAGGAGAAAGGCGTAGTCGTCGGGCACCGCGCCCAGTTCCTGTAACCGCAGCAGCCGTTCGCGCGCGCCTGCGCCATTGCCCTGCGCGAGCTCGGTGCGCGCCAGCAGCAGGAGGGCCGCTGCATTATCGCGATCTTCGTCGAGCACGCTGATGAGATCGATCCGCGCCTCTTCGTACTCGCCCGCCTCGAAACTGGCCTCCGCGCGTTCGAACCGGTCGGCGCTGTCCCCCGAGCACGAAGCGAGCGCAAGCGCGCCCGCAACAATCATCGTCCGTGCAATCATTTCTTCCCCCATCTGGCATTCTGCCCGCGCCACGGCTAAGCGGCGCGCAAATCCTTATCGCCCACATTGTAGGAAATTCCCATGGGGTTCAAATGCGGCATCGTCGGCCTGCCCAATGTCGGCAAGTCGACGCTCTTCAACGCACTAACCGAAACGCAGGCCGCGCAGGCCGCGAACTATCCGTTCTGCACGATCGAGCCCAATGTCGGGCAGGTCGCCGTGCCCGACGAACGGCTCGAGAAGATCGCCGCGATCGCCAAGAGCGCGAAGATCATCCCCACCCAGCTCGCTTTCGTCGACATTGCCGGCCTGGTGAAGGGTGCGAGCAAGGGCGAAGGGCTCGGCAACCAGTTCCTCGCCAATATCCGCGAGGTCGACGCGATCGTGCACGTGCTGCGCTGTTTCGAGGATGACGACATCCAGCACGTCTCCAACCGGGTCGACCCGCTCGCCGATGCCGAGGTGGTCGAGACCGAATTGCTGCTGTCGGACCTCGAAAGCGTCGAAAAGCGCGCCGAGAACGCCAGGCGCCGCGCGACCGGCGGGGACAAGGAAGCCAAGGCGCTCGCCAGCGTGCTCGGCCAGGCGCTCGAACTGCTCAAGGACGGCAAGCCCGCGCGCCTCGTCGAGCCGGGCGACGACGAGGAAGCCTGCCTGTTCGAGCAGGCGCAGCTCCTGACCGCCAAGCCGGTGCTCTATGTCTGCAACGTCGCCGAGGAAGATGCTTCCAACGGCAACGATCTGACCGAAAAGGTCTTCGCCAAGGCCGAAGCCGAGGGCGCGCAGGCGGTGATCGTCTCGGCCGCGATCGAGGCCGAACTGGTTGCGATGGAAGGCGAGGAACGCGCCGAATACCTGTCCGAACTGGGCCTCGAGGAAAGCGGCCTCAACCGCATCATCGCCGCCGGTTACAAGCTGCTCGGCCTGCAGACCTTCTTCACCGCCGGCCCCAAGGAATCGCGCGCCTGGACCTTCCCTGCGGGCGCCAAGGCCCCGCAGGCGGCGGGCGAGATCCACACCGATTTCGAACGCGGATTCATTCGCGCCGAGACCATCGCTTACGACGATTACGTCGCGCTGGGCGGCGAAAGCGCCGCGCGCGAAGCGGGCAAGCTTCGCCAGGAAGGCAAGGAATACCTCGTCCAGGACGGCGACGTGATGCTGTTCAAGTTCAACGTCTGATCACGCCGCCGCGGGGCGATCGGTCAGGGGCTTTCGTAGCCGCCGCCCGGTCGCCACCCGTGTTCGTCCTCGCCATCTGGCTCGTTGCCTGCGGCGGCGTCTTCATCGGAGGCGTATTCGACCCAGTCCTCGTCCTGTTCGTCGTCACCGATCCCGAACAGGCCGAGGATCTTTTTCTTGAAAACGAAGAACAGCGCAACGAGCCCGATCAACAGCGGCTTGAGAAACTTCAGGATGATCGCGAAGATACCGAGCTTCTTCGCCATAGCGACCCCGGCCCCGGCCGCGACCAGGCCGCCGATGCCGTATTCCGCCTTGCGATCGGTTGATGCGTTGAAATCGGCATAGCGCGCGCCGTCCTCGAACGAGGCCAGGCCGGCGAAGTCTTTCGCCGCGATCCGCACGCTGTTGAGGTCGGGCATGACCGACACCAGGTTGAGGCTGAGAACGCCATAGCGGCCGAGCGTGCGCACGTCGTAATTGAGCGTGTTCACGGCCTGATCGTCGAATTTCAGGTTTTGCGCCCAGACCACCGAATGTGTGCGCTTGTCGTAGTTCGGACGCTCGGCCCAACCCACCACCTCGATGCCGGGATAGCCCGCCTGGCGCCTGCCGCTGGCCTCCTCGCGCGCACCTTCCTGCATCAGTTCCATCAACTCGTCGTAATCGACGTCGGCGGCATCGTCGTCACTCACGTAACCGATCGATTCGAACGAGATGACCGCGCCCCAGCTGTCCGAGATCGGGCTGGTCCCGGCGGGCATGACCAGGCCGAGGGTCTGACTCACCGATTCCGGTGGGTTGCCCCACAGCTGGACGAGGATCGCCTTGGCGTCCTGCTCGCCGTAGAACACGTATTTGTCGCCCAGTTCGAGCCGTGCCTGCGCCCCGGGTATCGAGATCGAGCCGGTTTGGGGATCGAGGTTGTCGATGAACGCCTGAACCTCGGGCGGAATGTTTTCGGGTGCGCCATCCTGTGCCGTGGCAGGCGAGACGGCGGCGAGCAGCAGCACGAGTGCCGCCAAGAGATTGCGAATCATGAAAATTTCCCCCTTGCGGAGAAATTACCCGCAATCTCCGATTTGGCGATACAATTATCCCTTAAGGGCACGATTTCTCCCCTCGCCCGTTGGTCGTGAAACCACGACCGACAGGGGAGACGCATGGTCGACAAATCGGAAAAATTCAGCTGGTTCGTGCGCCTTGGCTACATGGCGCGCGGACTCACCTACATGCTGCTGGGATACCTCGCGCTGGAGACGGGCAGCGGGGAAGCCTCCGAAGGCTCGACCGGCGTGTTCGACATGCTGCAGGAGGTGCCGCTCGGGACGCCGCTCTTGTGGGTGATCGCGATCGGAATGCTGGGCTATGCGGCCTACAAATACCTCTCGGGCTTCGCGAACATCTACAACCGCAACGACGATATCGAGGGTGGGCTCAAGCGGATCGGCGATGTGGCGAGCGGCGTCGCGCACACCTTCCTCGCCTTCGCCGCCTACCAGTTCGCGACCGGCACCAAGAGTTCGGGCGGCGACGGCACGCAGGAACGTGCCAGCACGGTGCTCTCCTATGACCTCGGCGGCGTGGTGCTCGGCGTGATCGGGCTCGGGTTCCTCGTGGGGGGGCTGATGCAGGCCAAGAAGGCGTACGATCTCGGTTTCATGAAGCGGATCAGCGGTCGTGCGCCGCACTGGGTCTGTCACATCGGCCGTGCGGGACACGCCGCGCGCGCGGTGGTCTTCGCGATCATCGGCTGGTCGCTGATGCAGGGTGCGTGGTTCTCCTCCTCGAGCCAGGTCAAGGGGCTCGGCGAAGCGATCGTCAGTCTCAGGGACATGGGCGTAGTCTACACGCTGGTCGCGATCGGCCTCGTCATGTTCGGACTGTTCAGCTTCATCACCTCGCGATACCGGGTGATCCCGCACCTGACGAGCGGATCGATGAAGCCGGACGTCCCCGGTCGCCACTGAGGCTCGCCATATGGCCGAACGCAAGACCGCCCGCCTCCACCGGATGGTGATGGACAAGCATGTCTGCCCCTACGGCATAAAGTCCAAATGGCTCCTCGAAAGCGAAGGCTACGCGGTCGAGGACCATCACCTCACCACGCGCGAGGAAACCGACGCGTTCAAGGCGAAGCACGATGTGAAAACCACGCCCCAGACCTTCATCGGGGGCGAGCGCATCGGCGGCTACGAGGCGCTGCGCAGGTACTTCGACCGCAAGGTGAAGGACAACGACAAGACCAGCTACCAGCCCGTTATCGCGGTGTTCGCGGTCGCGCTGGCGCTGGCGGTCAGCCTCGCGACCTGGAGCTTCGGCACCCCGCTGGTCGCGCGCACCGCCGAATGGTTCGTGGCCTTCTCGATGGCGATGCTCGCCATGCTCAAGCTGCAGGATGTCGAGCAGTTTTCCTCGATGTTCGTCGGTTACGACCTGCTCGGGCGCAGATGGGTGCCCTACGCCTATGCCTACCCCTTCCTCGAGGCGGCGGCGGCGGTGCTGATGGCGGGGCACCTGCTGCCGTGGCTGTCGATCCCGATCGCTCTCATCATCGGCACGATCGGCGCGGTGAGCGTGTTCTACGCGGTCTATGTACAGAAGCGCGAGATCAAGTGCGCCTGCGTGGGCGGCGGCAGCAATGTCCCGCTGGGCTTCGTCTCGCTGAGCGAGAACCTCGCGATGATGGGCATGGGGCTATGGATGCTGGCGCGCTACGGTCTGGCGTAATAGAGCGCTCCCCATGATGTATTACGAAGACCTCGAAGTCGGGATGACGAGCAGTTCCGGCGCCTACGAAGTGACCGCGGAGGAAGTCCGCGACTTCGCGAGCAAGTACGATCCGCAGCCGTTCCACCTGTCGCAGGAAGCGGCGGCGAAGACGCATTTCGGGCGCATCTCGGCGAGCGGGTGGCACACCTGCGCGATGACGATGCGGATGCTGGTCGACAGCATGAACGAAGTTCCCCGCGCCGGCATGGGCTCGCCCGGCATTGACGAGTTGCGCTGGAAGCACCCGGTCTATCCCGGCGACACGCTGCGGATCGAAACCGAACTGCTCGAAAAGCGCCGCAGCAGGTCCAAGCCCGAACTCGGCCTGTTCAAGACCTGCGTACGCACCTTCAACCAGGACGGGGTAATGGTGATGGAGATGACCTCGAACGGTATGATCGGGGTGCGGGAGCCAGGGGCGAAGGACGATTGAGAAGCGTCCAGTTGCGGGCGGCGAGCAAGGTTGCTGCTACGTCGCATTTTGGGTGGAAAGCGGTCATTCGTAGGCGCTAAAGAGAGGGATGAATTTTTCAGCTTCAGAGGGCGAACAGGACTATTTCGCCTACACCGCAACGCTCCGTATCCACGGACAATCTCTGCCGTTCGATCAAATTTCTTCCAAACTGGGTGTCTTGCCTACGCACACACACCAAGCGGGTAAGAGGCGGCGGCCAGCGGCCCGGCCGTACCCTGATGATGCTTGGCATCTTACCGCCCCTCTAGCAGAAGAAGCTGAGTTAACTGAGCATCTTCGATGGTTATGGACTAGGGTCGAGCCAGCTGTCGAGTTTCTCACCGGTCTCGACGCGAAGGTAGATGTGTTCTGTGGGTATCGGTCAAACAATGGAGCATCTGGCTTCGCTGTCGAGCCAGACGCACTACAAATTTTTAATGCACTGAAGATCCCATTCGGAGTTTCAGTCATAGTTGATAGCTGGCTTGGCGAAAGGCTGTCTGAACCCACCGAGCATTAATCGTATCGTCCGCAATCGGGTCGTTAGCGGAATGTCCGCTTAAGGTTCGCAATCGCGCCTTTAATGCCGCCCGAACAGCTTCTCGACGTCGTCCATCGATAGCTTCACCCATGTCGGACGGCCATGGTTGCACTGGCCCGAGCGCGGGGTGTTTTCCATTTCGCGCAGCAGCGCGTTCATCTCGTCGACGCGCAGCACGCGGCCCGCGCGGACCGAGCCGTGGCAAGCCATGGTGGCGAGGACGAGGTCGAGCTTTTCGCCGAGCAGCAGCGCCTCGCCGTGCTTGGCGATATCGTCGGCGATGTCGCGCAGCAGCGCTTCGGGCTTCGCCTTTTTCAGCGCGGCAGGCATCGCGCGGACGAGCATGGCTTCGGGGCCGAAACGCTCCATCACGAGGCCGAGCTCGCCCATCTTCTCGATCGCGGTTTCGAGCCGGTCGCAATCGGCTTCGTCCATTTCGATCACGTCCGGCATCAGCAGCGGCTGCGACTGCTGCATCTTGGCTTCCGCCCCCGCCGCCTTGAGCCGTTCGAGCGTCAGGCGTTCGTGCGCGGCGTGCTGGTCGACAAGCACCAGCCCGTCCTTCGCCTCGGCGACGATATAGGTGTTGGCGACCTGCCCGCGCGCGATGCCGAGCGGATAGTCCTGGCCCTCTTTGATCGGCTGCGCTTGCTCGGCGCGGCCCTGCGGCAGCGCGAAGGCGCTGCGATGCTCGGCGGCGTATTCCACGCGCGGTTCGCGGAAGCTCGTGCCCCCTGCGCCGCGATCACGCCCGGTGAAGAGCGAGTGGAGCGCTGGCGAGACATCGGCCATGGCGGGTTCGCGCACTTCACCGGTTTCCGCATCGTATCCCGGCTCGACCTGCCAGCGCCCCATCGCGTCGGCAGCGGGAGCCTGCGCGCTGCGGCGGTCGCCCATGTCGAGCGCGCGGCGCAGGCCCGAGACGATCAAGCCGCGGATCGCGGCGGCATCGCGGAAGCGGACCTCGGTCTTGGCCGGGTGGACGTTGACGTCGACATCCACGGGCGGGAGGTCGAGGAACAGCGCGAGCACCGCGTGGCGATCGCGCGCGAGCATGTCGGCATAGGCGCCGCGCACCGCGCCCGACAGCAGCCGGTCCTTCACCGGGCGCCCGTTGACGAACAGATACTGGTGATCGGCCACGCCGCGATTGAAGGTCGGCAGGCCCGCGACGCCGGTGAGCCGCGCCTCGCCGCGCTCGAAATCGAGTCGCACGCCGTCCTGCGCGAGCTCCTTGGCGACGATCTGGGCGACCCGCTCAGCCTGCCCCTGCCCCGGCTGCAGCGCGAGCGATCGCCGTCCGGCATGTTCGACCGTGAAGCCGATCTCGGGCCGCGCCATCGCGAGGCGGCGCATCACGTCCATGCAGGCCCCGTATTCGCTGCGCTCGGTGCGGAGGAACTTGCGCCGCGCGGGTACCTTGGCGAACACGTTCTCCACCCGCACGCGCGTTCCGGGCGGCAGCGCTGCAGGGCCGCTTTCGACCTCGGCACCGTGATCGACGACGATGCGCCAACCCTCTTCGCCCCGAACCCGGCTTTCGAGCGTGAAGCGCGCGACGCTGGCGATCGAGGGCAGCGCCTCGCCGCGGAAGCCGAGCGTACGGACCTGTTCGAGCGCGGTCCCCTCGCCGAGCAGTTCTTCGGGCAGTTTCGAGGTCGCGTGGCGTTCGAGCGCGAGCGCCATCTCGTCGGGATCCATGCCGCAGCCGTCATCGGTCACTTCGAACGCGTCGCGCCCCCCGCCCTCGAGCCGAACCGCGATATTTTTCGCACCCGCATCGATTGCGTTTTCGACCAGTTCCTTGAGCGCCGAGGCCGGTCGCTCGACCACCTCGCCGGCGGCGATACGGTTGACGAGATCTTCGGGCAGGCGGCGGATTTCTGGCATGGGCGGGCGAGCATATCCGCACCTCGCCGCGAAGTCAGTCCGCTCCGTCGCTTAATCACCCGCAAAATCGGCCAATTTCTTGGAATTCGGAACAATCTTGCGCTAGAGCGCATGTTCTTACGGGAACCCCATTGCATCGCCTGTCCTGATCCGCTGGATTGGCGCGCAATTACAATTGGATACGACACTCACATGGGCTTGTTCGGCAATCTCTTCAAATTCGGCGCCCCCAACATCGCCATTGATCTCGGCACCGCCAATACGCTGGTCTACGTCCAGGACCAGGGAATCGTCCTCAACGAACCGTCGGTCGTGGCGATGGAAATGCGCAACGGCACCCCGGTGGTGAAGGCCGTCGGCGAAGACGCCAAGATGATGATGGGCAAGACGCCCGATTCGATCGAGGCGATCCGCCCGCTGCGCGACGGCGTGATCGCCGACATCGAAGTCGCCGAAGAGATGATCAAGCACTTCATCCGCAAGGTGAACGGTTCGCGTTCGATGTTCCGCTATCCCGAGATCACGATCTGCGTGCCGTCGGGCTCCACCTCGGTCGAACGCCGCGCGATCCGCGACGCCGCTTCGAATGCCGGCGCGAGCCAGGTCTACCTGATCCTCGAACCGATGGCCGCCGCGATCGGTGCGCACATGCCGGTGACCGAGCCGGTCGGCTCGATGGTGGTCGATATCGGCGGCGGCACGACCGAAGTCGCCGTGCTCTCGCTGCGCGGCCTCGCCTACACCACCTCGGTGCGCGTCGGCGGCGACAAGATGGACGAAGCGATCATCTCCTACGTCCGTCGCCACCACAACCTCCTGATCGGCGACGCCACTGCCGAGCGGATCAAGCAGGATTACGGCTGCGCGGTGGTGCCCGATGACGGCGTGGGCGAACAGTTCACCCTCAAGGGCCGCGACCTCGTCAACGGCGTGCCCAAGGAAATCACGATCAACCAGGCCAACATCGCCGAGGCGCTGGCCGAACCGATCGGCGCGATCGTCGAAGGCGTGCGCATCGCGCTCGAGAACACCGCCCCCGAACTGGCGGCCGACATCGTCGACCAGGGCATCGTCCTGACCGGCGGCGGCGCGCTGATCCGCGGGCTCGACGAATACCTGCGCGAAGAGACGGGCCTGCCCGTCACCGTCGCGGAAGATCCGCTGACCTGCGTCGCGATCGGCACCGGCCGCGCGATGGAGGAACCGATCTTCCACGGCGTGCTGATGACCCAGTAACCGGGTAGCGTCGAAACCATGATTGCCCGCACCCCGTCTCGGCCGGGTGCGGGCCGCAACAGGAGCAGCCGAAAGCGATGGCATCGTCCGTGAAGAGAAGCCTCGGCTTCTCGCGCAGGGAACAATATACGAATTTCGCCGCCTGGGTCGTCGCCGTCCTTGGCGCGGTGATCGGTATCACCCTGCTTGTGCTCTCCTGGACCCGCAGCGACCGGTTCGAGGATGCGCGCGGCGCGGCGAGCGACGTGACGCGCCCGGTCGCGGTCGCCGGGGCCGGCGGGCGTTCGACCTCGCAAAGCATGTTCGAGGAAATCGGCGCCTATTTCCGCGCCGGGTCGAAAAACCGGCGGCTCGAGAAGGACCTCGCCACCGCGCGCGTGCGCCTCGCCGAACTGCAGGCGGTCGAGACCGAGAACCGGCGCCTCAAGGAACTTCTCAACCTGTTCGAAGACGAACGCGAACCGATCGTGAGCGCGCGGCTGATCGGCTCGACCTCGACCAGCACCCGTCGTTTCGCAACGATGTCGGCCGGGACCAACCAGGGCGTGGCGCGCGGCATGCCGGTGCGCTCCGAACGCGGGTTGATCGGACGCGTGCTCGAAACCGGGCGCAACACTTCGCGCGTGCTGCTCGTCACCGACCGCCAGAGCACGGTGCCGGTGCGCCGCGCCGAAGACGGGCTGACCGCCTTCGCCGAGGGCGAGAGCGACGGCACCGTCCGCATTCGCCTCGTCGACCTCACCATCAACCCTTTGAAGCCCGGCGACATCTTCGTGACCAGCGGGTCGGGCGGGTTCTACCTTCCCAACATCCCCGTCGCGGTGGTCACCGAATTGCTGTCCGACGGTGCGGTCGCGCAGGTGCTCAGCAACCCCGCAGCGACCGAATTCGTGACCGTCGATCCCGTCTTCGACCCGGACGCCGCCAGCGAGATCGAGTGATGGCGATCGCGGTCCGGAGCAAGGTCAAGAAGCGACGCGGCGTCGGGCGGATCGGCTATGCGCCTTCCCCGCTGATGGTCTACGGCCTGCCGTGGGCGAGCATCATGCTGGCTTCGCTCACGCCGATGCTGCCGATCATCACCTCGGCACCGCTGGTTCCGCCACTCGCGCTGATGATGCTGATCGCCTGGCGCCAGCTGCGCCCGGGCCTGCTGCCGGTCTGGGCGGGGCTCCCGCTGGGTTTTTGGGACGATCTGTTCAGCGGACAGCCATTGGGCTCTGGTATATTGCTGTTCTCGCTGACCATGATCGCGCTCGAGGCCGTCGAACGGCAGCTGCCTTGGCGCGGATTCCTGCAGGAATGGCTGTTCGCCTCGCTGATCGTGGTCGTCTACCTCGTGCTCGGCGCGGTGTTCGCAAATCCCGGCGATTTCGGCGCCCTCACCATTCTCGGACCCCAGATCCTGCTCTCGCTCCTCCCCTTCCCGTTCGTGAACCGCATCGTCGGCATCCTCGATCGGTTGCGGCTGGTCAGGTTGAGCCGGATCCGCTGATGTTTCGCCGCCGCAAGCCCAGGGCCTCGTCGCCGCCGCCCACCGGGGTCTCGCTGCAGAACGCCTTCGATCGCCGCGCGGTGATCCTCGGCTCGATGCAGGCGGGCGTAGGGCTGCTGCTTGTCGGCCGGATGGCCTATCTCGGCGTTGCGGAGAACGAGCGCTGGGAGGTGCTGTCCGAAAGCAACCGGGTCAACCTCGCGCTGATCCCTCCGCGCCGGGGGGCGATCGTCGATCGCTACGGCACGCCGCTCGCGGCCAATCGCGCCGATTTCCGCGTCGACCTCATCCCCGAGCGCATGGGCGATGCGCGCGAGCGCTCGCTCGACATGCTGGCGAAGGTGCTGAAGCTCTCGGACACCGAGATGACCGACCTGCGCGACCGGATCGAGCAATCGACCGGGTTCCAGACGGTCGAGGTCGCCTCCAACCTCGATTACGATCGCTTCGCCGCGATCAGCGTGCGCCTGCCCGACATGCCGGGCGTGGTCGCGCAGCGCGGCTACACCCGCAACTATCCCACCGGCCCCGCGGTCGGCCACCTGCTCGGCTATGTCGGCACCGCCGATCGCGAGGAATACGAGGCCGAGGGCAAGGACCCGCTACTTGTTACGCCCGGTTTCAAGATCGGGAAGGACGGGCTCGAGCAGCAGTTCGAACAGCGCCTGCGCGGCGAGCCCGGCGCGCGGCGCACCGAAGTGACCGCCAGCGGACGGATCGTACGCGAACTCGACACGCGCGAGGACACGCCGGGGGCCCCATTGCGGCTCACGATCGATGCGGCCCTGCAGGATTACGCCGCGCGTCGGCTCGGCCCGGAGAGCGGCGCGGTAGTCGTGATGGACACGGTCACCGGCGACCTGCTCGCGATGGCATCGATGCCGTCCTTCGATCCCAACAGCTTTTCCGACGGGATCGGCCGGGTCGAGTATTCGATGCTTAACGAGAACGAGCGCAAGCCGCTGCTCGACAAGACCCTGCGCTCGCTCTACCCGCCCGGCTCAACGGTGAAGCCGGGCGTCGCGATGGCGCTGATGAAGGCCGGGATCGACCCGGACGAGAGCGTCTATTGCGGCGGCGGCCTGCAGGTCGGCAATCGCTATTTCCGCTGCTGGAAGCGCGGCGGGCACGGCCAGGTCGACATGGCCAAGGGCATCTACCAGTCCTGCGACACCTATTTCTATTACTTCGCGCAGCGATCGGGGATGGAACCGATCACCGCCATGCTCAAGCGCCTGGGCATGGGGCAGGAATACCCGCTGCCCTTCATCGACCAATTCTACGGCACCGTCCCTGGCCCCGAATGGCTGAAGGAGAAATACGGGCGCGAATGGCAGGCCTACGACACGGTCAACTCGACCATCGGTCAGGGCTACATGCTGATCAGCCCGTTGCAGCAATGCGTGATGGCTGCGCGGATCGCGATGGGCCGGGAAGTGATGCCGCGCATCGTTCAGTCGGACGACGTCCCGGACTTCCAGAGCCTCGGCTTCCCGCAGGAAAACATCGATTACGTCCGCCAGGCGATGAGCGACGTGGTCAATGGCCCCGGCACCGCCGGGCGCGCGAGATTGCCGATCGATGACGTGCTGCTGGCGGGCAAGACCGGCACCGCGCAGGTCGTCGGGCTCAACTATTCCGACGGCAAGTCCGGGACTTGGAAATATCGCGACCACGGCCACTTCATGTGCTTCGCCCCGTTCGACAACCCACGCTATGCCTGCGCGGTGACGATCCAGCACGGCGGCGGATCGGGCGCGGCATACCCGGTGGCGCGCGACGTGCTGACCTTCCTCTACGATCCCGACAAGGCACTCGAAATGCTCCACGCCTTCGAGCGCCAGTGGGGCGGTACCGCGCAGCAGCGCCTTTCCGCCCAATATCGCGCCGCCGCTGCCGCCGCGGGCGAGACGCTGCCGCCGGGCGGCGGGAGCGCACCGGGGACGGTAGCCGCCGCCAGGCGCGGCGAGCCGATCCAAGGCTCGGCCGAAACCCGCGCCAGCGATTCCTATTTCAATGCTTCGGCCCAGGACGACGGATCGACCACCGGGGGCGCGAACCCGCGCGGCGGTGCGACCTCGTCGACGGCGACGCCCGCCCCGACACCGGCCCCGTCCCCGACGTCATCTCCGACTGCCGCGCCGACGGCCGGGACCACCGACTGATGGCCGCCACCGCCATCGTCCCCGAGGGCCTGCTGCGTTGGCCGTGGAAGGTCAGCCTCGTCCTGCTGGCGTTGACCGGCTTCGGCGCGGCCGTGCTCCATTCGGCGGCCGGCGGCAGTTGGGAGCCCTATGCTGCCAAGCACCTCATGCGGTTCGGGGTTTTCCTCGTGATGGCGCTGGTGATGTCGCGCTTCAACGACACCGTGTACCGCTTCATGGCCTACCCGGCCTATGTCGTGCTGGTGTTCCTGCTGGTGGTGGTCGAGGCGATCGGATTTACCGGCGGCGGCAGCCAGCGGTGGATCGACCTCGGCTTCATGCAATTGCAGCCGTCCGAACTGATGAAGCCTGCGATCGTAATCGTGCTGGCGCGTTTCTTCGCCACCCTGCCGCCGGGCATGGTGGGAACGCTGCGCGGAATCGCGCCGGTGGCGATCCTGCTCGGCGTGCCCTGCTCGCTGGTGCTGATGCAGCCCGATCTCGGCACCACGCTCGCGATCGTCGCCAGCGGGGCGGTGATCGTGTTCATGGCGGGCGCGCCGCTCAAATGGTTTCTCGTGACCGGCGGCGTGGCGCTGGCCGCCCTGCCCTTCGCCTACCAGTTCGCGCTCTCGCCCTACCAGCAACGCCGCGTCACGACCTTCCTCGACCCGGCGAGCGACCCGCTGGGCAAGGGCTACCAGATCACCCAGTCGAAGATCGCGATCGGATCGGGCGGATTGACCGGCAAGGGCTTCGGCGAAGGCTCGCAAAGCCACCTCGCCTACCTCCCCGAGGCGCATACCGACTTCATCTTCGCCACCATGGCCGAGGAATGGGGCGTGATGGGCGGTGTGTTCGTGCTGATGTGCTACGCGCTGATCCTGCGCTGGGCGCTCCGCGTCGCGGGGCGCGCGCCGCACCGCTTCGGTCGCCTGATGGCGGTCGGGATGGGCTTCACGATCTTCTTCTACGCCGCGGTGAACATGCTGATGGTGATGGGCTTCGCCCCCGTGGTGGGTATCCCGCTGCCCTTCATGAGCCATGGCGGTTCGTCGATGATGACGGTGATGATCTGCATCGGCTCGCTGATGGCGGTCGATCACTGGGGCAAGACCCAGAGCCGCAGGCGCTACTAAATCGACTTTTCCGCACGCAGCCACTTGGCAGCGCGGAATCACCCGCTATATGGGCGCCTCCCGATTCGAGTACAGGTACTCATCGGACGCGGCCCGAGGCCGGTGTGGACGCATAGCTCAGTTGGTAGAGCAGCTGACTCTTAATCAGCGGGTCCTAGGTTCGAGCCCTAGTGCGTCCACCATTTTTTCCTATCGCATTCACTCTGCATCCGACGGTTCGCCGATGACCGCGGGGGCTTTCGTCTCGCACCCGGAAGTTCGGTTCGGGCGCGGCCTCAGACCGGCTCGGCCTGCAGCGCCCTGACGCAGGCCGATGCCAGCGATTTGAGATCGACGGGCTTGTGGACCAGCGGAAGGTCCTCGAGGTTGGCGAGGTTTTCGTCGGCGATATTGCCCGTCATCAGCACGCGGCCGATATGCGGTGCAGCATTGCGGATCCGTTGCAGCGTTTCGAGACCGTCGAGCCCGGGCATCGCGAAGTCGGAAATCACCACGTCGTAGTCGCGCTTGCGCTCGCCGATCGCCGCGATCAGCTCCGCGCCCGAGGCATATTCCTCGACCTTGGCTCCGGCGTCCCGGAGCTGCTCGGACAGGACGATGCGGACTCCGTCATCGTCATCGACCAGCGCCAGCCTCCGGTCCTCGAACCATGACAGCTCCCGAGCCTGCTCGGCCGCGTCCTCACCGGACACGCTCTCGGTCGCCGGAAGCTTGATCGCAATTTCGGTGCCTTTGCCAAGGGTGCTCTGGATTTCCAGTTCGCCACCCGACTGATCGACGAAGCCGGCGACCATAGACAGGCCCAGCCCGGTCCCCTTCCCCGCACCCTTGGTCGTGAAAAAGGGTTCGGTGACCTTCTTCAGCACCTTCTTGCTCATCCCGATACCGCTGTCGCAGACGCGGATCGCGAGTGCGGGCGCATCGGCCTCGCCGACCTCCTCGATCGAAACCTCGACCGTGCCACCGTCGGGCATCGCGTCCCTCGCATTGATGACAAGGTTCATCAATGCCAGCTCCAGCTGGCTGCGATCGGCGTAGATGCTGAGATCGGATTCGCCGCAATTCCACGACGCCGAGACGTTGTCGCCCAGCGCGTGCTCGACCAGCCCGGCGACAGCGTCGCACAGGTCGCTCGGCTTGACGCTCGTCGGGGTCAGGTCCTGCCGCCGCGCGAAAGCCATCATCCGCTTGACCAGGTCGGTCCCCTGATGCGCCGCGTGGCGCATCTGCTCGATTACGCGCTTTTCCGCTTCGCCCAGTTCGAGCCTGCGGTCGAGAATGTTGATCCCGCCGAGGATCGCCGCGAGCAGGTTGTTGAAATCGTGAGCGACGCCGCCGGTCAGCTGGCCCAGCGCGTCGAGCTTGCCGGCATGGACGAGCTTCTCCTCGAGCTCGCGGCGATCGGTGAGGTCTAGGATGGTGCCGACCCATTGCGGTTGCCCCCCGGGTCCTGCGACCTTGATCCGCTGGTCCAGCAGGTGGCGCTTGCGTCCGTCGGGGCCCACGAAGCGGTATTCGCTCGTCACCGCATCGCCGTTATCCTCGCTGCCCGCTTCGTACGCGGTGAGATCGTCGGGGTGGACCCATTCGTCGAACCGGCGCACGCCATCGAAGATCTCGCTCGCCGTATCGCCGACGAAATAGTGCAGGTCGCCGCCGACGAAGGTGCGGGTGAGCTTGGTCGCATCGCAGGGGCATTCGTAGACCGCCATCGGCAGCGTGCCGAGCACCGAGGCCTGGCGCCGCTCGCTTTCCTGGAGCTTGCGTTCGACCGCGATCCGGTCGAGCTGTTCGCGCAGGTGAGCCTCGCGCAGGCTGCTCTCGAGCTGGGCCTGTTCCGCTACCTGCTGGCGCGTCTCGTAAAGATCGACGAACACCCCGACCTTGGTCTTGAGGATGATCGGATCGACCGGTTTGAAGACGTAATCGACCGCGCCCATCTCGTAACCGCGCATCAGGTGCGAGGTTTCCTTGTTGACCGCCGACAGGAAGATGATCGGGACCTGCGCGGTCTGGCTACGCTCGCGGATGAGGGCGGCGGTCTCGTAGCCGTCCATCTCGGGCATGTAGACGTCGAGCAGGATGACCGCGAACTCGTGCTGCAGCAATTCGCGCAAGGCATCCTTGCCCGAGGCGACGCAGGTGACCTCGGCGAGCGGGCGCAACGTTTCCGAAAGCGCGAGCAGGTTGCGCTCGTCGTCGTCGACGATCAGGATCCTTGCGCCCGTATCGGTCTTGTTGTCCGCAAGATCGCTCATTTGGCTGCTTCCACCTCTTGCGTCTCGGCACGCGGTTCGGAAACTCGGTCGAATGCGACCCTGAGCACCGCCAGCAGCAGGTCGATGTCGACCGGCTTGGAGATGTAATCGTCGGCGCCCGCCTCGAGGCATTTGTTCCGGTCGCCGCGCATCGCCTTGGCGGTCACCGCGATCAGCGGGATCCCGGCCAGGCCGTCATCCTCGCGGATCCGCTGCATCGTCTCGTAACCGTCCATCTCGGGCATCATGATATCGATCAGCGCCGCGTCGATGTTGGATTTTGCGCGCAGCATCTCGATCCCGTCGGCGCCGCGTTCGGCGTAGACCACCGATGCGCCGCGCGTTTCGAGCACGCTGGCGAGCGAAAAGATGTTGCGGATGTCGTCGTCGACGATGAGGATGTGTCTGTTGGAGAGCGTGTCGTCGGAGGGCGCCGGCTGTTCGTCGTCCTGCCGTTCTTCGTTTGCGTCAATCTCGATCTGCGCCTTGAGCGCCGAGAAGAGCTCGGAGAAGTCCTTCGCCGAGCGATCGAAGACGGTCGAGCCCTCGGCGATACGCTTCTCGACGGCGGGCGTTGCCGTGCCCTTGCCGAGCACCATGACCGGGCACCCGGACGTGCCCGGATTATGGACGAGCAGGTCGAGCAGGACGACCGCATCCATGTCGGGCAGGTCGAGATCGAGGATCACCGCGGCCGGTGGGGTCCGCCGCACGGTCGTGATCGCCGCGGCACCGCTGGTGGACATATTGGCGGCCAGGCCGTGCTTCCCGGCGTCCTCTACCAGCCGGTCGCCGATCGCCGAATCGCCGGTCACCAGCAGGACGAAGGGATTGTCGGAAAGCGAAGCGCGCTCGCCTTCTTCGTCGAGGTGAACGAGGCGCGGCTCGCGCGGTTCCTCGCGCTGAGCCGAGGAACCCGCGGAGTCGTCCACCTGCGGCGGGGTCAGTGGCAGGAAGAGGGTGAAGGTCGAGCCCTCTCCGGGCTTGGAAGAAACCTGTAGTTCGCCACCGAGCAACCCGGCGATTTCACGGCTGATCGAGAGTCCGAGACCGGTGCCGCCATATTTGCGGCTGGTGGTCCCGTCCGCTTGCTGGAAAGCCTCGAAAATGAGCTTCTGCTTGTCCTCGGGAATACCAATGCCGGTATCGGTGACCGCGATGGCAATCGCCTGGTCCACCCCGGCCAGCTCGGGATGCTCGCGGTTCCAGCCCGACGTGGCCATCCGGACGTCCAGTGCGACTTTGCCTTCTCCGGTGAACTTGAAGGCGTTGGAAAGGAGGTTGAGGAGGATCTGCTGGAGCCGCTGTTCGTCGGTCCGCAGCGTCTTGGGAAGGTCCTCGGCGAACTCGACCTCGAACCCGAGCCCCTTTTGCGCGGCAAGCGGGCGGAAGGTGCGTTCGACATGCTTGCGCAACGAGGACAGCCGCATGTCGTCGAGCTCGATCGATACCGTCCCGGATTCGATCTTCGACAGGTCGAGAATATCGTTGATCAGGTTGAGCAGGTCCGACCCGGCCGAATGAATCGTCTTGGCGAACTCGGTCTGCTTCTGGCTGAGATTGCCTTCCTCGTTGTCGTTGAGGACCTTGGAGAGGATCAGCAGCGAATTGAGCGGGGTGCGCAATTCGTGGCTCATATTGGCGAGGAATTCGCTCTTGTACTTCGAGGTCAGCGCCAGCTGTTCGGCCTTTTCCTCGATCGCGCGGCGCGCCATGTCGATCTCGAAGTTCTTCTCCTCGACCTGTTTCTTCTCGTATTCGAGCAGCTGCGCCTTTTCCTGCAGTTCCTCGTTGGTCTGGGCGAGTTCCTCCTGCTTGGTCGTGAGCTCGGTCTGCCGCGCCTGCAATTCCTGCGTCAGCGACTGCGATTCCTTGAGCAGTTCCTCGGTCCGCATGGTCGCGGCGATCGTGTTGAGCACGATCCCGATGGTTTCCATCAGCTGGATCAGGAAGCCGTTATGCGTATCGCTGAAGCCTTCGAAGCTGCCCAGTTCGAGCACCGCCTTGACCTCGTCTTCGAACAGGGCCGGGAGGATGAAGAGGTGCGCCGGCTTGGCATCGCCGAGCCCCGAGCTGACGCGCAAATAGCCGTCGGGAACCTTATCGAGCCGGATCGGCGCCTTGTCCGCTGCGGCCTGCCCGATCAGTCCTTCGCGCAGGACGAAACGGGGCTTCATCTCATCCGGATTGCCTGCACCGTAGCTGGCGACGAGATCGAGCGTGGGGTCCTTGTCTTCGCCTTCCTGGGCAACGTAGAACACGCCGTATTGCGCGTTTACCAGCGGGGCGAGTTCGCTCATGATCAGGTTGGAAATGGTGGTCAGGTCGCGTTCGCCCTGCAGCATCCGGCTGAAGCGCGCGAGGTTTGTCTTGAGCCAGTCCTGCTCGGCATTCTTGAGCGTCTGATCCTTCAGGTTGCGGATCATCTCGTTGATGTTGTCCTTCAGCGAGGCCATCTCGCCCGAGGCTTCGACCGAAATCGAGCGGGTAAGGTCACCCTTGGTCACCGCGGTCGCCACGTCGGCGATCGAACGCACCTGATTGGTGAGGTTCTCCGCCAGCTGGTTCACGTTGTCGGTGAGGTCGCGCCACAGGCCCGCAGCACCGGGCACGCGCGCTTGTCCGCCCAGCTTGCCCTCGACCCCCACTTCGCGCGCCATGTTGGTAACCTGGTCGCCGAAGGTCGACAGCGTCTCGATCATGCCGTTGATGGTCTCGGCCAGCGTCGCGATCTCGCCCTTGGCATCGAGCGTCAGTTTGCGGTTGAGATTGCCCTGCGCCACGGCGGTCACAACGTCGGCGATGCCGCGCACCTGGTTGGTGAGATTGGTCGCCATCAGGTTCACGTTGTCGGTGAGGTCGGCCCAGGTCCCGCCGACGCCGGGCACCATGGCCTGGCCGCCGAGCTTGCCCTCGGTGCCGACCTCGCGCGCCACGCGCGTCACTTCGGAGGCGAAGCCGTTGAGCTGGTCGACCATCGTGTTGACGGTGTTCTTGAGCTCGGCGATCTCGCCCTTCACGTCGACGGTGATCTTCTTCGAGAGGTCACCGCGCGCCACCGCGGTGGTGACCTCGGCGATGTTGCGGACCTGGCCGGTGAGGTTGTCGGCCATCAGGTTCACGTTTTCGGTCAGGTCCTGCCACGTCCCGGCGACCCCGGGGACGCGCGCCTGGCCGCCGAGCTTGCCCTCGGTGCCGACCTCGCGCGCCACGCGCGTCACTTCGGAGGCGAAGCCGTTGAGCTGGTCGACCATCGTATTGATCGTGTTCTTGAGCTCGGCGATCTCGCCCTTCACGTCGACGGTGATCTTCTTCGACAGGTCGCCCGAGGCCACCGCGGTCGTCACCTCGGCGATGTTACGCACCTGGCCGGTGAGGTTCGCCGCGAGTTCGTTCACGTTGTCGGTGAGGTCGGCCCAGGTCCCGGCGACGCCTTCGACCTTGGCCTGACCGCCGAGCTTGCCCTCGGTGCCCACTTCGCGCGCCACGCGCGTCACTTCGGAGGCGAACGAACCGAGCTGGTCGACCATCGTGTTGATGGTGTTCTTGAGCTCGGCGATCTCGCCCTTCACGTCGACGGTGATCTTCTTCGACAGGTCGCCCGAGGCCACCGCGGTCGTCACCTCGGCGATGTTGCGGACCTGGCCGGTGAGGTTCGCCGCGAGTTCGTTCACGTTGTCGGTGAGGTCCTTCCAGATGCCGGCGACGCCTTCGACCTTGGCCTGCCCGCCGAGGCGCCCCTCGGTGCCGACCTCGCGCGCCACGCGCGACACTTCGGAGGCGAAGCTGGAGAGCTGGTCGACCATGACGTTGATCGTATTCTTGAGCTCGAGGATTTCGCCCCGGACCTCGACGGTGATCTTCTTCGACAGGTCGCCGCGCGCCACCGCGGTGGTGACCTCGGCGATGTTGCGGACCTGGCCGGTGAGATTGTCGGCCATCAGGTTCACGTTGTCGGTCAAATCGGCCCAAGTGCCGGCGACGCCGGGCACTTCCGCCTGGCCGCCGAGCTTGCCCTCGGTGCCGACCTCGCGCGCCACGCGCGTCACTTCGGAGGCGAAGCCGTTGAGCTGGTCGACCATCGTGTTGATGGTGTCCTTGAGCTCGAGGATCTCGCCCTTCACGTCGACGGTGATCTTCTTCGACAGGTCGCCGCGCGCCACCGCGGTGGTGACCTCGGCGATGTTGCGGACTTGGCCGGTGAGGTTGTCGGCCATCAGGTTCACGTTGTCGGTCAGGTCCTTCCACGTACCGGCTACGCCCTTCACCCGCGCCTGCCCGCCGAGCTTGCCCTCGGTGCCGACCTCGCGCGCCACGCGCGTCACTTCGGAGGCGAACGAGCCGAGCTGGTCGACCATGGTGTTCACGACCTTGCCGATGCGCAGGAATTCGCCCTTGAGCTCGCGCCCGTCGATCTCGGTCGCCATCTGCTGCGACAGGTCGCCCTTGGCGACCGCGCCGATCACGCGCGCGACCTCGGTAGTCGGCTGGACCATGTCGTCGACCAGACCGTTGACCGCGTCGAGCTTGGCCTGCCAGCCGCCCCGCGCGCCCTTGACCCCGGCCCGGTGGGCGATCTTGCCCTCCTTGCCGACGATCCGAGACAGGTTCTCGAACTCACCCGTGATGCTGTCGCTGAGCCCCACGACCTCGTTGAAGAGTTCGGCGATCTCGCGATCTTCGGGATGTCTCGACTTGAGCTTGAGCCGAACGGAAAAATCACCATCGCGAAGGCTCGTCAGTGCTTCGATCAGGCTGGCACGCAGCTGGGCGCATTCTTCGTTATTTTTTTCCGCCACTGGCGACTCTCCGCGGACATCATTGTGCGACACCGGGCGCCTTCAGAAGTCGTTTTAGAACACCCCCCGTCGGGTCGAAATTATCGAGGACGCCAATGGTTCCGGGTCTGCGGATTTTTT
>NZ_BMID01000001.1:0-1044401 GCF_014641655.1 Pseudoblastomonas marina | reverse complement strand
CTCCCGGTGTGACATTTTAGCGGGTTTGCAGGCTGCGGCCTGACCATCTAAGGCCGTTCAAACGCTTAACCGGGAGTAGGTGGTCGACGATGGCGACCGACGACGACATCGAGCAATTTATCTGCGACAGTTTCTCGTCGATCTGGGACCTCGAGTTGCTGTCGACCGTGATCGCCATGCCCGAGGAAGGCCTCACGGCAGCAGAACTGGTCGAACGGATGCGGGCGAGCGAGCTGGTGGTCGAGCAGGGCGTCTCTTCGCTGGTCGCGGCCGGCATCGCCTCGCTCGATCGCGATGGACGCCTTCAGTTCCGCCCCGTGAGCACGGACCTCGAGGCCTGCGCCAGGCGCGCCAGCGAGTTCTACCAGCGTTTCCCGGGCCGCGCCCGAAGGTTGATGATCGCCCGCCAGTCGCCGGGCCTCAACGCTTTCGCCGACGCTTTCCGCTTGCGAAAGGACTGACCATGGGCAGTACCATTCCCGACCTGGTTTACCTGCTCTGCTTCCTGACCAGCGCGCTGTGTGCGGGCCTGCTGCTGCGCCAGTACGGCAAGGTCCAGTCCCCGGTCCTGCTGTGGAGCAGCGCCTGCTTTACGTTCCTCGCGATCGCGAACCTGCTGGTCGTGGTCGACCACATCATTTTCCCGCAGGCGGACCTCAAGCTCGCCCGTCTGGTGCTGACGCTGCTGGCGGTGTCGGTGTTGCTGTTCGGCTTCATCTGGGAAGCGGAGGAGGACCGATGATCGAGCAATTCCTCTCCGGCGCGGTCGTCATGGCCTTCGCCATCGCGGGCCTGCTGTTCCTCAAATATTACCGCCGGACCCGGCAGCGGCTGTTCGTGATCTTCGCGGCGAGCTTCTTCCTCCTCGCGGTCAACTATGCCTGGCTCGCGCTGACCCAGGTCCCGGTCGAGGAGCGCAGCCCGCTGTTCCTCGTCCGCCTGCTCGCCTTCTCGCTGATCATCTTCGCGATCGTCTATTCTAACCGCGACAAGTCGGCACCGTAATCGGGCGACGGCGGGTCCGAGGTCGGCTCGTGACGTAGAATGGTTGGCGAGGCGGACCGCCATTGATTCGCCTGGCCCCGGCGGCCGATCAGCCTCCCATCTGCCCCGCAATCCAGCGGTCGATATGCGCTTCGAGCACGTCGAGCGGCACCGCGCCGTTTTCGAGCACCGCGTCGTGGAAGGCGCGCAGGTCGAACTCGCTGCCTAGCGCCTCTTCGGCGCGGGTGCGCAATTCGCGGATCTTGAGTTCGCCGATCTTGTAGGCGAGCGCCTGGCCCGGCCAGGTGATGTAGCGGTTGACCTCGGCGTCGATATTGCCCGCCGATAGCGCGGTGTTGTCGGTCATGAAATCGACCGCCTGCTGCTTGGTCCAGCCTTTCGAGTGGAGACCGGTATCGACCACCAGGCGGGTCGCGCGCCACATCTCGTAGCTCAGGCGTCCCATCTGCTTCGCCGGGGTGTCGTAGAGCCCCATTTCGATCCCGAGCCGCTCCGAATAGAGCCCCCAGCCTTCGACGAAGGCGGTGAAGAAGGTGCCGTTGCGGCGCAGCGGGTGGAGGTCCAGTTCCTGCTGGAGCGCGATCTGGTGATGGTGCCCCGGCACCGCCTCGTGCACTCCGAGCGCGGGCATTTCGAACAGCGGCCGCTGGTCGAGCTCGGTGGTGTTGACGCGATAGATGCCCGGCTGCCCGGTCTCGAGCGAGCCGCGCTCGTAATAGGCGGTGGTATTGCCCGGCGCCTGCGCCGCGGGGATCGGCAGCACCGTGTAGGGCTGGCGCGGAAGGTTGCCGAACAGCTTCGGCATCCAGCCGTCGATTTCCTTCGCCAGCGCGCTGGCATAGGTCATCAGTTCCTCGGGCGTCTTGGCGTAATATTGCGGATCGGTCCGCAGGTGCTCGATATAGGCGTCGCGGCTGGCGAAGCCGGCTTCGGCAGCGACTTCTTCCATCTCTGCGCGGATGCGCGCGACTTCGCTCAGGCCGAGCTGGTGGACCTCGTCGGCGGTCATGTCGGTGGTCGTGTAGCTTCCGACCACGTAGTCGTAATATTCCGCCCCGCCCGGGGTCGCCGCGACGCCCGGCGCGCCGGTGCGGCATTCGGGCTCGTATTCACCGCGGTAGAATTTGAAGAAGTCTTCGTAGGCCGGATAGACGTCATCGGCGATCGTTTCGCGCGCACGCGCCTGGAACGCCGCCCATTGCGCATCGTCAATGGTCGAGGGCTTTTGGCGGAACGGGCCGTAGAAGACCGATTCCTCTGGCGCGCCGGCGACGAGCGTCGAGAGCCGTTCGACCGTACCTTCCATCGGTTCGCAGGCCTGGGTCAGCCCCTTCTCGACGGCGACGCGGCTGCGTTCGATCCCCTGCGCGTTGTAGGCCGGATATGCTTCGAGCCGCTGGAGGTAGCTCTCGTAATCGGCGGCGGTGAAGAATGGCGAGCGGTTCGCGAGCGAGGGCAGCGACATGAACCACCCGCCGCGATTGGTGAACAGCACGTAGCGACTGTGGTCGTAAGCCGATCCCTCCACCTCGTCCTCGAGGCTCGTCTTGATGATACCGTAATCAACGCGGAGATCGGCGGGCAGCGCGCTTTCGTCGATCACGTTCAGGCGGGCGAGGAATTCGCGCGTCTTGGCGATCTGGCGATCGTAGTCCTCGATCGAGAGATCGTCCAATTTGCCGTCATTCCGCCGGTCGCCGACGCTTTCCGAAAGCCATGGTGAATTGTCGAGCGACCATTGCCAGATATCCTCCCGCACCTCCTCGTAATCGTCGACCGGATCGGCGAGTGCGGGGGTGGCGACGACGAGCGCGGCGGCGGCGGCGCTGGCGAACAGGCGGATAGCGTACATGAAAAATCTCCCTTGGCGGCCTAGCTGCCATGCCGGGCGCGCAATGCCAAGCCGTGACAGGGCTGCTCGCTTTGCTATGGGCACTGCCGAACAAGGAGAACCATCCGTGACCGACCCGATCCTCTACGACCGCGACGACGATGGCATCGTCACCCTCACGCTCAACCTGCCCGAGAAGCGCAACCCGATCTCGGACGAAAGCGTGGTCGAGGGGCTCGAGGCGGCGCTGGCGCGGCTCGACGACGATCGCCAGGCGCGCGTGGCGATCCTGACCGGCGCGGGCAAGGCGTTCAGTTCGGGCGGCGATTTGAAGGCGATGAAGGACGGTTCGGGCCTGCGCGACCCCTCGCCGGTGCGCACCCGTCACAATTACAAGCGCGGGATCCAGCGGCTCCCCCTCGCCTTCGCCGCCTGCGAGGTGCCGATCATCGCCGCAGTGAACGGCTTCGCGATCGGCGCGGGCTGCGACCTTGCGTGCATGTGCGACCTGCGGATCGCGGGTGAAGGCACCAAGTTCGCCGAGAGCTTCGTCAAGCTCGGCATCATCCCAGGCGATGGCGGTGCGTGGCTGCTGCCCAAGGTCATCGGCCACGCCAAGGCTGCGGAGATGGCGCTGACCGGCGACATGATCGACGCGCAGCAGGCGCTCGCCTGGGGCCTCGTCAGCCAGGTCGTCCCCGACGACGAACTGATCGACGCGGCCAAGGCGCTGGCGAAGCGGATCGCGGTGAACCCGGCGCATGCCGTCCGGATGACCCGCCGCCTGCTGTGGGAAGCCAAGCGGAGCGACCTCGCGACGATCCTCGAAATGTCGGCCGCGATGCAGGCCGTGTCGCACACGACGCGCGACCACGAAGAGGCGGTCGATGCCTTCATCGAAAAGCGCAAGCCGGTGTTCAAGGGCGACTGATACGGTTGCAATCACACGCTGGTGTGATTATTCCAACCCCATGTCACATCCTACTGTCGAACGCGTCCGATCCCTCGTCAATGACGGGACTTTCTCCAAGGCCGGCCTCGCCCGCGCCGCGGGGCTCCATGCCAACACGCTGCGCGATTGCGGCGAGGAAGGCTGGAACCCGACCGCCGACACTCTCGGCAAGCTCGAGCGTTTCCTCGACACGCAGGACGAGACCCCGGTGCTTGTCGGGATCGAGGAAATCATCGAGGAAGCGCGCAACGGCCGGATGTTCGTGCTGGTCGACGACGAGGACCGCGAGAACGAGGGCGACCTCGTGATCCCCGCGCAGATGGCGACCCCGGCGGCGATCAATTTCATGGCCACCTACGGGCGTGGCCTGATCTGCCTCGCGCTGTCGCGCAAGCGGGTCGACCAGCTCGGGCTCGACCTGATGAGCCGCAAGAACGGCACCCGCCACGAAACAGCCTTTACCGTCTCGATCGAGGCGCGCGAAGGCGTGACCACCGGGATTTCGGCCGCCGACCGCGCGCGCACCGTTTCGGTCGCGATCGACAGCTCGCGCGGGGCCGACGACATCACCACTCCCGGCCACGTCTTCCCGCTGGTCGCGCGCGACGGCGGCGTGCTGGTCCGCGCCGGGCACACCGAGGCCGCGGTCGATATCTCGCGCCTCGCCGGGCTCAATCCGTCGGGCGTGATCTGCGAGATCATGAACGACGACGGCACGATGTCGCGGCTCGACGATCTGATCGGCTTCGCGCGCAAGCACGATCTCAAGATCGGCACGATCCGTGACCTGATCGCCTATCGCCGCCGCAACGATCACCTCGTCGAACGTCTCGGCGAGCGCGATTTCACTTCCGATTACGGCGGCGCGTGGAAGCTCATCACCTATCGCAACACGGTCGACGGCAGCGAGAGTTTCGTGCTCCAGAAGGGCCATATCGACCCGGCGCAGCCTACCCTCGCCCGCGTCCACACGATCTCGCTGCTCGCCGACATGCTCGGCGAGCCCGGCCCGTCGAAACGGCAATTGCAGCGCGCGATGGCCGCGATCGGCGAGGAAGGCAGCGGCGTGATCGTGCTGCTGATACGCCCGCGCGAGGCCGATCCGCTGCGCGGCGGCGGCGACGATCCCTCGGCCGAGTTGCGGACCTACGGGATCGGCGCGCAGATTCTCGCCGACCTCGGTGTGCACGACATGATCCTGCTCTCCAATTCGCACCCCAACGTGCCGGGAATCGAAGGCTACGGCATCGATATCGTCGACACGCGACCCATTCCGGAAGGGACCTGACCATGGCCAAATTCCTGATCGTCGAAGCCCGTTTCTACGACGCGATCAACGACCAGCTGCTCGAGGGCGCGCGCACTGCGCTCGAAGAAGCCGGGCACGAACACGAGACCATCACCGTGCCCGGCGCGCTCGAAATCCCCGGCGCGATCGCGCTGGCGCTCGACAGCGGGCGCTACGACGGTTTCGTCGCGATCGGCTGCGTGATCCGCGGCGAGACCTACCATTTCGAGATCGTCGCCGGCGAAAGCGCGCGCGCGATCATGGCGCTGACGATGGACGGGATCGCGATCGGCAACGGCATCATCACCGTCGAGACCGAGAAGCAGGCCTTCGCCCGCGCCGACAGGCACCGCAAGGACAAGGGCGGCGAAGCGGCGAAGGCGGCGATGGCGATGCTGGAACTGCGCGACAAGTTCGCCGCCTGAGCCAGTCGAATACCGGCGCGATTTGCATGATCGCGCCGGCGCGCTAGTCTCGCCCGATGGCGGGGGGCAACACGACACGCGCGGTCGATCTCGACGGGACGCTGCAGCGGCTCGACGGGGGATCCTGCGTCAACCAGCGCGCGCTCAAGACCGCGCACGGCCTGTTCACGCTCGAACGCGGCAGCCGCGCGGAGCCGATCTCGCTCGGCGAGCTGCTCGAGGCGCTTTGGGTGCTCGAGCTGATGCTGACCTCGAACAAGATCTCCTTCGACGGCACGCTGCCGCCCGCGAAGGTTGCGCAGCTCCAGGGAGAGCTCGACGAGCTGGTCCGCGACAACCACTTCGATCGCACGCTGTTCGGCACCGTGCAGCCGCGCGACCTCGCGGCGCAGACGGGCTTCATGGTCACCTCGGCCGGCCGCGCGCTGGACGACCTCTCCCTCGCGGCGATCGCCAACGGCGCGGTATCGCCCGCCGAAGGGCTAGACCAACCGTTTGCCGGTAGGTCGGAGACCTTCTTCACCAAGCTTCGCGAGGCACGCGATCACATCCATCGCACCGACCACTGGCTGGAGAGCGAGGAATTCCAGTCGTGGGCCGACGGAGGCTTCGCGGGAAGCAAATGCGTAGCCGGGATCAGCGGTTGCGGGGTCGAGGCGATCGACGCCGCGCTCGCCCTGCCTGACACCTACGGTATCGATCGCGACCTCGCGATGGGCACGCTCGTCAATCGTTTCCGCTTTTCCTACATCCGCCAGCTCGCCTTCGCCGGGCAGGATGTCTACGTGCCGCCCGATCGTTGGCAGCGCCTGTCGCAATTCCATGCGCTGACATTTCAGGAAGCGGTCTCGCGTCACTTCCGCGAAACGGCGATGGCCGACGCACACCAATTGATCGAGGAGCAGACCGCCGACAGCGGCTATCGCCTCGCCCTGCCCCCGCTCGGCCTGTTCGCCTTCCTCCAGCGGGACGTGAAGAGCCCGGCGGACATCCTCGCCCGCGCGCAAGCCGATTTCGCGGATTACGGCCAGCTGTTCCGCAAGTTCTCGCAGACCACCACCGAGCTGCCCCCGCCCGAGGGCGGCTGGGTCGCGATGCTGGGCAACGAGGACCTCGATGCCGAGCACGAGCGGATCGAGCGCTTCCTCTCCGACCGTCTGGGCAAGTTCGACAGGGAGGCGCGGCGCGACAACGCGTCGTTGATGGAGCGGATCAAGACCACCGCGATCGATTTCGCCACCGGCGAAGCGGGCTCGGCGCTGTTCAACGCGGTCGGCGCGACGCTCAGCGTCACACTCGGCCCGCTTGCCAGCGTGGGCAGCTTCATGACCGGCAAGATGCTCGGCAAGCTCTACGGCGAAGGCACCTATCGGCTGCTCGGTCATTACGATCAGTATCGCGATCTCAAGACGAAGCTCACCGGCAAGTTTGAGCATGTTGAACTCGCCACCATCGAGCGGAAGGTGAAACAGGTGTTCGGAACCGAATTGACCCTGAAAAGCGGCGGGCGCGTATGAACGGCCCGCTCGAATGGATCGCCTCGATCGGCACCATCGTCGCCGCAGCGATGATCGCCTTCGACATGGGCCGCCGGGCGACCGCCTGGGGCTTCATACTGTTCTGCGTCGTGGCGGCGATGTGGATCTATATCGGCCTCAAGGAGAACGCGATCCCGCTCGCCGCGATGAACGCGGTGCTATTGGGCATCAATGCCTGGGGCGTTTGGCAATACTGGTTCCACCCGAAGAACCGCGAAGACTCCGGCAAGCATGAGGCCGCGAGCTAGCGCGCCGCGCGATCGGTGAGCGCCGACGGTCAATCGGGGAGACGAAGCATGCCGAGAATGTCGTTTCACACGATGAAACTGGCGAAGGTCTACCCGATGTATGTCGCCAAGGTCGAACGCAAGGGCCGCAGCGCGCAGGAAGTCGAACGGGTCACTACCTGGCTGACCGGCTACAGCGTCGAACAGTTGCACGACCTGCTGGACAGCGACGTCGATTTCGAGACCTTCTTCGCTCAGGCCCCGCGCCTCAACCCGAACCGAGACAAGATCACCGGGGTGATCTGCGGCTACCGGGTCGAGGAGATCGAGGACCCGGTCGAGCGCCACGTCCGCCAGCTCGACAAGCTGGTCGACGAGATCGCCAAGGGCAAGGCGATGGAGAAGATCCTGCGAAGCTGATCAGTCGGCGAGGCGCCCGAAACAGGCCTTCCCCGCATAATCTGCGCTGTCGCCCAGTTCTTCCTCGATGCGGATGAGCTGGTTGTACTTGGCGAGCCGGTCCGAGCGGGCGAGCGAGCCGGTCTTGATCTGGCCGCAGTTCGTGGCGACCGCGAGGTCGGCGATGGTGGCGTCCTCGGTCTCGCCCGAACGGTGCGACATGACCGCGGTGTAGCCGGCGCGCTGGGCGATGCTCACGGCTTCGAAGGTCTCGGTCAGCGTGCCGATCTGGTTGACCTTGACCAGCAGCGAGTTCGCCAGCCCCTTGCCGATGCCCATTTCGAGGCGGTCGGGATTGGTGACGAAAAGATCGTCGCCGACCAGCTGGACTTCGTCGCCGATCAGCTCGGTGAGCGCCTTCCAGCCTTCGAAATCGTCCTCGTGCATGCCGTCCTCGATCGAGCGGATCGGGTAATCGGCGCACAGCTTGCCGAGATATTGCGCCATCTCGTCGGAGCCGAGCGAGAGGTTCTCGCCCGAGATTTCGTACTTGCCCTTCTTGTAGAACTCGCTCGCCGCGCAATCGAGCGCCAGCACCACGTCCTCGCCCGGCGTGAAGCCCGCCTGTTCGACCGAACGCATGATGAAATCGAGCGCATCGCGCGTGCTCGCGAGGTCGGGGGCGAAGCCGCCCTCGTCGCCGACCGCGGTCGAGAGGCCCTTCTCGTGCAGGCCCTTCTTGAGCGTGTGGAAGATTTCCGCGCCCCAGCGCACGCCTTCGGCGAGGCTGTCCGCCCCCACCGGCATGACCATGAATTCCTGGATGTCGATCGGGTTGTCGGCATGCTCGCCACCATTGACGATGTTCATCATCGGTACCGGGAGCATGTGCGCCGAGACGCCGCCGAGATAGGAATAGAGCGGCAGGCCGCGCGCATTGGCCGCCGCCTTCGCCACCGCCATCGACACGCCGAGGATCGCATTGGCGCCGAGCCGGCCCTTGTTGTCGCTGCCGTCGAGCGCGATCATCGCCAGGTCGACCTCGCGCTGGTCCTCGGCATCGACGCCGAGCAGCGCGTCGGCGATCTCGGTGTTCACCATCTTGACCGCCTTGAGCACGCCCTTGCCGAGATAGCGTTGCTTGTCGTCGTCGCGCAGTTCGACCGCCTCGTGTGCCCCGGTGGAGGCGCCGGAAGGCACCGCCGCGCGGCCGAAGCTGCCATCGTGCAGCAGCACGTCGACCTCGACCGTGGGATTGCCGCGCGAATCGAGGATTTCGCGTCCGTGGATGTCGATGATCGCGGTCATGGCATGGCCTTTCGTCGATGAAGTGTTGTATTTGCCTAGGACAGTCCCATCTCATGACGAGACCAACGTGTTTGCGCGCCTCCTATGCGGCGGAACATTGGCAGGCAAGCCGCGTTGGTTCGGTGAGGGCGCGGGAACGTATGGCGCTGCGCCGAAACAGGATATAATCCCTTGAGGGGAAAGGACCGACATGATGGCCGACGAGAAGAAACCGACCACCAAGAAAACCGCCGCGCGCAAGAAGGCGCCGGCCAAGAAGACCACCGCCGCGACGCCCGCGGCAAGCAACACCGAACAGGCGAAATCGCGCTTCTCCGCAGCGGTCGACGAGGCCAAGGCCGGTGCCGCGCTGCTGCGCGACGAAGCCAAGGTCCGCGCCGGCGAATACAGCGGCAGGGCCCGGACGCAGGGCGATCAGCTGGTCGCCGACGCCAAGGGCTACAGCGCCGAAGCGAAGACCTACGCCGTGGACCTTGCCCGCGACGGCAAGGACAAGGCGTCGGACGCCCTGCTCTCGCTGAGCAAGACGATCGACGACACCGCCGCGCAGATCGACGAGCGGTTCGGCGTCGAATACGGCGACTACGCACGCAAGGCTGCACGCGGGCTCCAGTCCAATGCGGACAAGCTGCGCGCCAAGGAGCTCGAGGAGCTCGGCGAAGATGCACGCGAATTCGTCCGCAAGAGCCCGGGCACCGCGGTCGGCATCGCCGCAATCGTGGGTTATGCCTTCGCGCGCCTGCTGCGCCGTTGACATTCCAGACCAAGGGGGCTTTTCGCCAGTCATGACGGAGAGCCCCCCTCCCCTCGTTCGCAACGAGAAGACGCCCGGCAGCCCTGCCGAGCGTTCGCTGGTGGATGACGTCCACCAGCTGTTCGACGACGGCAAGACCTATGTCGAAGCCGAACTCGCCTACCAGTCGACCCGCGCGCAATTCGTGGTCGACCACCTTTCGCAGGCCGCGCTCAAGGGACTTCTCGGCGCGGTCTTTCTCGTCATTGCGCTGATCACGCTGTCGGTGGGCGCGGTACTCGCGCTCGATTCGCTCGTCGGGATCTGGCTCGCGATCGGCATCGTGGTGCTGTTCTGGACGCTCGCCGCCGGACTCCTGTTCCTCCGCATGCTGCGCGGCTTCCGCCAGATCAAGGACGCGATGGGCGCGAGCGAGAAGGAAAAAAAGCAGAAAGACGAGGGATGAGCGCGTTGCGGGATCGACTTGCCGAAGACAAGCTCGCGCGCGACGCCGCGAAGGCGATCGCGCTCGCCGACTATCACCGCGTCAAGGCGGACCTCGCCGCGCGCGGGGTCGGCGGACGGATCGCCGATACGGTCTCCGAAGAGGCGGCCGAGCTCGGCGAAGAGGTGATCCAGATGGCCGAGGAGAACAAGGCGGTGGTCGGCGGCGTGGTCGCCGCACTGGTCTTGTGGCTCGCGCGCGGACCGATCGGGCGGTTGCTGGGATGGGACGAGACCGAAGAGCGCGACTAGCAGGCCAAAAGGCCGGAACGCGACCCTCCCCCGAAGCGTTGCCCATACAAACCCATCTCCGGAGGATTTATGACCGTCAGTGACGAAAAGCGTAAGCGGATCCGCGAAAAGATCGCGGCCTCGCAGGAACGTCTCGAAAAGGAAGCGCTCGCCGAGCGCCAAAGCGAAACCGATTACGGCGCCAAGGCGCGCGAGCTCGGCAACGATGCGAAAGGCTTTGCCAAGCAGCATCCGGTGCTCACCGTCGCCGGCGGCCTCGCCGCGGGCGTGCTGATCGCCGCGCTGCTCAAGCCCAAGACCGCCCGCGCACTCGGCAAGCGCGCGCTCTCGTGGGGCGCGCTCGCCGCCGAAGGCGCGCTGCTCTACGGCAATCGCGCGCTCGACAGTGCCGGCGAAGCCGGGGCCGAGGCGAAGGACCGGATCGGCGAATTCGGCGGCACGGTATCCGACGGCGCGAGCGATCTCGCCCGCGAAGCCGAACGGATCGGCCAGGCCGCGCTCGAGAACGCGCGCGAAACGACGCGCGCACTGTTCGCCAAAGTGCGACGCTGAACGCCCGCAACGCGGCGATGAAGGGGCGCGCGGGCTTGTCTCGCGCGCCCCTTTCGCTATGTGGCGCGCAAGCATCCAGGAAGGCCCGATGGAAGAAACCAACGCCAAGCAGACCCTCTATCTCGTCATGGGTGGTCGCGTCAGCGATCCGCGCAAGCTGATCTTCGCCGATCCCGAGAGCCTGCACGTCGCGGGCGTCTACAGCGATTACGATGCGGCGGAAGACGCCTGGCGCGGCAACGCCCAGCGCACTGTCGACGATGCCGAGATGAAATACGTCGTCGTTCCGCTGCACAAGCTGCTCGATCCCGAGGGCTGAAAACGCGCAGATCGCGCGTGACTTGACTAGTTGTTCCTGATATGTTCAGGCGATGGACTCGCCGGAGCCTCCCCCCGAACGCGTGCATGGACGCGGCGCGCAGAGCGCAAACGTACCGACGCGGTTCGGACTCGCCACGCGTGAACTGGACGGGGACTGGCGCGATCACGTCGCTACGCTGGACGGTCCCCCGGTAAAGCTGCGCACCAGCGTGACCGAGGAACGGCCCAAGTCGATCCTCAGCTTCAACCGCTCGCCCGACATCCCGTTCGATCGCTCGATCAACGCCTATCGTGGCTGCGAACATGGCTGCGTCTACTGCTTCGCACGGCCCACCCACGCCTATCACGATCTCTCGCCAGGGCTCGATTTCGAGACGCGACTGTTTGCCAAGCCGGATGCGCCGGACCTTCTGCGCGCGACTCTCGCCAAGCCGAACTACGTGCCCCTGCCGATCGCGATGGGGACCAACACCGATCCCTACCAACCGATCGAGCGCGACTACCGGATCACGCGGCAAGTGCTCGAGATATGCCTCGAAGCGCGCCACCCGGTCACGATCACCACCAAGTCCGACCGGGTGCTCGACGATCTCGATCTGCTGTCCGAGATGGCAACGCACCGCCTCGTCGCGGTCGCGCTGTCGGTGACGAGCCTCGATCCAAGACTTTCCACCCTGCTCGAGCCGCGCGCCGGTGCCCCGGCGAAGCGACTCGCGGCACTTGGCAGGCTGGTCGAGGCCGGGGTGCCGAGCCATGTCTCGATCGCGCCGGTGATCCCGGCGATCACCGACGAATTCATGGAAAGCATCGTCGCGCAGGCCGCCGCGCTCGGCGTGCGCTCGGCGGGTTGGATCGCGCTGCGACTGCCGCACGAGGTCGCCCCGCTGTTCCGCGAATGGCTCGAGGTCCACTTCCCCGACCGCGCGGGCAAGGTCATGAATATCGTCCGCTCGATCCGCAACGGGAAGGACAACGATCCGGGCTTTTTCAGCCGCATACGCCCTCAGGGCGTATGGGCCGATCTGTTCCGCGCACGGTTCAAGCTCGCCTGCAAGCGCGCCGGGCTGGGTCCGGACAGGTTCGAGCTCGACTGCTCGCAGTTCCGGGCACCCGAAGTTGGCGGCCAGATGCGCCTGCTGTAACCGCCCCGGAGCCTTGGAGGTCGGCGTACGGGTTCTGGAGGCGATCAACACTTAAAATTACCGCGAGAATTTCGGCCGAGCGCTTCTTCGGTTACTTCTACGGCGAAGAATGACCCGGGTACCCTATCCTTCGACCGTATTCGACGCATCGGGCAACCGCTTCAAATCCATCAGGCCATAGCGGAACTCGATCTCGGGAATGATCGCACCGACGACATTGATATAACGGGTCCCCACCCGCAGCCGCCGGTGCAGCAGCGCCGCAGCCTCGGTCTTGTAGCCGTCGATCCCGAAGATCGCATTGCGGCAGGTGCCCTCGGCCAGGTCGAAATCGATCGATACCCCTCGCGCGAAATTCTCCTGCGCGGTGATCGTCTCGGCATAGCAGCCGAGCAGGCGGATGATCTGCTGCGGTATGCGCTTGTTCTGCTTCTCGGCGAGCAGCGCTTCGGCTTCGAGCCGACCGAAAGCCCGCTCCATCTCGCGCTGCCGCTTGAGCACTTCGCGACGATGCCAGTCGGCCAGCAGGTCGCGCGAGCCCTCGCTGATCGCCTCGCCGAATTCACGACAATTCTCGATCCGCTCCTCCGCGGGTCCGCCACGCTCGTCGAACACGCACGAGGCATAGCCGTAGGCATAGGCGAGCGATGCTGGCGACATTCGGATGTCGGCAGCGACATCGTCCGCATGAGCGGTGGTTCCGGCCAGCGTCGGGAACGCGGCCATGGCGCAAAGCACGAGTTTCTTCATCGAATTGCGACCCCTGTTTCCCTCTCGACCCGGTTTAGGCGAACGTGGGAAAAACGCAAAACCGGTGCTTCAGACTTCCTCACCGGGCGTGATCCGGGCAATCACCCGCCGCACGGTGCGGTAGAGCATCATCACCGTGGCGGCGAGCAGCGCGACCACCGCCACCGTCATCGCAAACAGCCCGTCATAGAGCATCGGATACCAATCGGCGGGCAAGTCCTCGAACTCGCCGACCGGCAGCACCAGCGCCAGCAAAAGCAACAGGCTGATGAACAGTGAGGTCGTGGAGAGACCCGCGATCCGCTCGATATTGCGATAGGCCTCGTCGTTGAATTCGGAATCGGACTGGCGGATCAGGCTGATCAGCGTCAGCATCAGTGCGAGCGTGGTCGCCGAGGCCGTCGCGCTGGCGGAGCCGAGATAGAGTCCCGAGCGGGCCAGCGCCTCGAGCAGCACCACCGCCTCGCCCGAACTGTAGATCGTACCGATCGCCTCTCGCGCGCCGACGCCGAATAGCGCGACGCCGATGAATGCTCCCAATGCCCAGTACCAGTCCCGGATAGTTCTTCGCTCCCTCGTTTCGCAGGCAACGAGCAGAAAAACCGAATTGTTCCGTGACCTTCGCTAGGCGAATCCCTCTCCGCCCTCGATCTTGCCGAAGCGGATCAGGCGGCTGTCCTCGACCGCGGCGGTGCGGTTGACCACTGCCTCCTGGTAGTCGGGGTCCTTGATCATCTCGAAAAAGGCCCCGGCATCGGGGTATTCGGCTATGAAGGCTGCGTCCCAATGCTCGTCGTCCGGCCCCGTCACCACCGTCTCGTAGCGTCCGCGCCAGACGATTTTCCCGCCGACGCGCGCAAAAATCGGGCCGCTGGCCCGGCCGTATTCGGCGTAGGCTTCGTCGCCGGTCCAGCCCTTGCCGTGAAGCTCGTGCCCCTCCGGATATTCGGCCTTGCTGCGAAAACGCACGAGGTTGAGCATCTGGATCGGCGTATCCCGCGGCAGGTCCTTGAAAGCCCGGAAGTTCGCTTCGCTCGGATTGACGTGGCTCATGGGGCGTAGCTTTCGAGATAGTGGCACGAGGTGCAGCGCCAGGTCTCGACCGGCTTGCGCGCCCGCTTGTCGATCTTGAGCCCGTACCAGCGCTTGTCGGGCTCGCCCGGATGCCAGAACGGGGTCGTCGGGGCGGAATAATCACCCGCGTCGATCACGAAACCGGTCTCCATCTTGCGCCCGCATTTGGGGCAGGACTTGCTCCCGGACACTCTCAACTGTCCAGCGAGTAGTCGGAGAACCGCTCGCGCAGGTCCTTCTTGCTGATCTTGCCGGTTGCGGTGTGCGGGATGTCGTCGACGAACTCGACCGCATCGGGCAGCCACCACTTGGCGACCTGCGGTTCGAGATAGGCGATCACCTCGTCGGCGGTCACCTCCTTGCCCTCGGCCTTGACGCAGAACAGCACCGGGCGCTCGTCCCACTTGGGATGCGCCATGCCGATCGCGGCGGCCTCGGCGATGGCGGGATGGCCGACCGCAGCGTTTTCGAGCTCGACCGAGGAAATCCATTCGCCCCCGGACTTGATCACGTCCTTGGTGCGGTCGGTCAGCTGCAGCGTGCCGTCGGGATGGATGATGCCGACATCGCCGGTGTCGAACCAGCCATCGGCGTCGACCGCGTCTTTCTCGGCCTTGAAGTAGCGCTTGATCACCCACGGCCCGCGCACCTGCAGCGCGCCGCTGGTCTTGCCGTCGCGCGGCAGCGGGGTCGCCATGTCGTCGAGATCGACCGTGCGCAGCTCGACCCCGAAGATCGGGCGTCCCTGCATCTGCACGATACTGACCTGCTCGTCGAAGCTCTTTTCCTCCCAATCGTGCGTCGGCGCGCCGACGGTCCCGATCGGCGAAGTCTCGGTCATGCCCCAGGCATGGGCGACGCGGATACCCTCCTTCATCAGCCGCTCGATCATGAAACGCGGCGCAGCCGAGCCGCCGATGATCGCCTGCTTCAAATTGGGCAGGTCGGCCCCTGTGGCGTCGCAATACTGGAAAATGCCCAGCCATACCGTGGGCACGCCCGCCGAATGGGTCACATGCTCGCGCTTCATCAGCTCGAGCAGCACGTCCGGCTCGTTCGAGCAGCTATAGACGAATTTCACCCCCGCCATCGCGCCCGCCCAGGGCAGGCCCCAGCTGGCCGCGTGGAACATCGGCACGACGGGCAGCATCACGCTCTGCGCATCGAAATCGAAGGCATGCGGCTGCAATCCGGCGAGCGCGTGGAGATAGGTAGAGCGGTGTTCATAAAGCACGCCCTTGGGATGCCCGGTCGTCCCGCTGGTGTAGCACAGCATGCACGGGTCGCGTTCGTCGACCTCGGCCCAGACGGTGTCGCCGTCGTGCTCGCCGATCCATTCCTCGAACTCGCCATTGTCGAAACAGATATAGCGCTCGATCGTGGTCCACTTGTCGCGCATCTTGTCGATGATGGGCTGGAACATCGCGTCGTAGAGCATGACGCGATCCTCGGCGTGGTTGGCGATGTATTCGAGCTGGTCGTCGAACAGCCGCGGATTGATCGTGTGGAGCACCCCGCCGACGCCGACCGCGCCGTACCAGGTCACCAGGTGGCGCGAGTGGTTCATCGCCAGCGTCGCGATCCGGTCGCCCTTGCCGATACCCATCTTCTGCAGCGCCTGCGTCATCCGCAGCGCATCGCGGCGCACGTCGGCCCAGGTAGTGGTGGTCTCGCTGCCGTCGGCCCAACGGGTGATGTGTTCACGTTCCCCGTGTTCGCGTGCCGCGTGGTCGATCAGATGGGTAACCTTGAAATCGTAGTCCTGCATTCCGCCGAGCATGGGGCGTCTCTCCTCTTCCCTTGGCGGCATACCCTAAGGACCGAAGCGATTTGGGCAAGCGGTTTGGGTGGCAAAACGAGACTTGCCGCGCCGACGGTTCACGACCATGGCCACGCGATGAGCGCACTCCAGCAAGCCAAGACCGTCCTCGTCGAGAACCTCCATCTCGCGAAGGACGCCCTGCACATCTACGTCGCGCTGATCGTGTTCTTCGGCACCTGCCTGCTGTTCGGCTGGAAGGCGCGCGACTGGAAGCCGCTGGCCGCCGTGTTGCTGGTCGCGCTCATCGGCGAGGCTTGGGACTTCCGCGATCGGCTGGCGATCGATCGGCCCGCGGATTATCCCGCGCACATCAAGGATTTGTGGAACACGATGCTGGCGCCTGCGATACTGTTCGTGATGGCGCGCTTCACCTCGGTCTTCGGTAGTCGCGCGCGCCGTAGATAGGCCGCGGGCGGCAGCAGGTAATAAGGCTGCCGCCGCCCGTCCTCCCCGCCGCTTCATGCGACCGTATAGAGCGTGACCTCCCACCCGCCTTCGCCGGGCGTCATGAAGATCGTTTCGATGGCTCCCTTTGGACGCCCTTCGAAAATGGTGAGAAATTGCAGCACCTGCATCTCCCGAACGGCGGTGCCGTGCTCAGGTCCCAGCTGCTGGACGCCGACGAGCTTGCGATCTAGGGCCGAGCCGAGCGGTTTCCGGGCGGTCCTGACATGATCGGTCCACTCGCTCAGCGAAACCTCTCCGCGAAGCATCGGCCCTGCGACGTTCCAGCTTCCTTCCCAATCGCTCTGGTCGAGTTCGGCGAGAAAGGCGGTCGCCTGCTCATAGGAAGCCGGCTCTTCCGGGGCAGCTTGCGCTTCGGCGGCGGGCTCGCTCGCAGTAGAAGCTACGCTGGCAGGCGCTTCTTCGGCGGTGAGGGACAGGCCGATGAGCGCAGCTAGAATTATGGTCGACATTGCTAATATTCCTCCTGCGAGCCAGGTGAGGCGGTAGCCTCCGGCACGCTTTTCGTTGGTGAGGTCTGTAGCATCGTCGTACCGATCGTCTCGGCCCATCCCCAAACCTGTGCGCGCACGATTTTGGGGTGTTCGTCCCTCCGTATCCCCCAAGATTCTTGCGGCTTCGCGGCTGCTCGATACCCCCAGTTTGCGGCGCGCATTGCGCAGGCGATCGTTGACCGTATGGACCGAGATATCGAGTTCGGTGGCGCTCGATTTGGCGTCGTGGCCTTCGAGGAGGAGGCGCAGCGCCTCTTTCTCCTTCTCGGTCAGCGCGTCCGGGCCCTCGCGCATCAGGCGACCAGACGCAGGTGTCCGCCCGCGCGGTGCGGGCGCAATTCTACCTTGGCAAGCCCGGGGACGTCCGCCAGTTGCTCGGCGACCTCGCCGTCGAGTGCGAAATCGCGGCCGAGGCATAGCGTCACAGCCCTGCCCCCCGGCGGCGCGACGCGAACCCGCACCTCGCTCTTGCCGCCGCGTTCGAGCTGGCGCAGCGACGCGAGCCCTTCCTCGGCCTCGAGCTCGAGCGAAAGCAGCATTGCCACGCTGCCGCTGACCTCGGCGAGCGGGCGCGCGCCGCGCACGGTCACGCGCGGCGGCTCGTCGGGACTGGGAGAATCGAGTTCGACGCTGAGCAGCAGGCAGGTCCCGTCCTTCGCCCATTCCTGGAACCGCTCGACAAGCGCTTCCTCGAAACACGCGGCGCTGAACGCGCCGGAGGTATCGGAAAAATCGCAGCGCACGAAATCCTTGCCGCGGCGCGTACGCCCGCGGTTCACGCCCTCGACCATCGCCGCGATCACCGCCGGGCGGCGGCCGGTCGCGCCGGCCATGCCGGGCTCCATCAGGCTGGCATAGGGTCGCGCCCCCTGCGCCGAGGCAGCGGCCCTGAACTGCTGCACCGGGTGCGCGGCGAAGAAGAAGCCGAAGGTCTCGCGCTCCTTGTTCATCTGCTCGATCCGGCTCCACGGCTCGGAATCCTTCAAGCGCAAGCCGCTTTCGACCGGTGCGTCCTCGCCCCCGAACAGGCCCGACTGGCCGCTCGCCCGCTCGCGCGTGGCGGCCTCGGCGGCGCCGAGGATCATCTCGACATTGGCGTGGAGCTTGGCGCGGTCGGGGTCGATCCCATCGAGCGCGCCGCCCGCGATCAGCGCTTCGAGCAGGCGGCGGTTGAGCGCGCCCTGCGGGATTCGACGGGTGAGATCGTCGAGATCGGCGAACTTGCCGCCCGCCTCGCGCTCGGCCACCAGTGCTTCCATCGCCTTGCCGCCGACATTGCGCAGCCCCGCGAGCGCATAGCGGACCTGGTGCCCGTCCGCGGTTTCCTCGACGAAGAAATCGGCGCGCGAATGATTGATGTCGGGCCCGGCGAGCGCGATCGAGTTCTTGCGCATGTCGTCGACGAAGATGCCGAGCTTTTCCGACTGGTGCATGTCGAAGCGCATCGAAGCGGCGTAGAATTCTTCCGGGTAATGGGCCTTGAGCCACGCGGTCTGGTAGGCGAGCAAGGCATAGGCGGCGGCGTGCGACTTGTTGAAGCCGTAGCCGGCGAACTTGTCGATCAAGTCGAACAGCTCGTTGGCCTTGGCCTTGTCGATGTCCGAGACTTCCTTGCAGCCGGCAACGAAACGCTCGCGCTGGGCGTCCATCTCGGCCTGGACCTTCTTGCCCATCGCGCGTCGCAGCAGGTCGGCATCGCCGAGCGAATAGCCGGCGAGGATCTGCGCCGCCTGCATCACCTGTTCCTGGTAGACGAAGATGCCGTAAGTTTCCTCGAGAATGCCCTCGAGCTTCTCGTGCGGGTACTCGATCGGCACCTCGCCCGCCTTGCGCCTCCCGAACAGCGGGATGTTGTCCATCGGGCCCGGGCGATAGAGCGAGACCAGCGCGATGATGTCCTCGAACTTGGTCGGCTTCACCGCGGTCAGCGTGCGGCGCATGCCTTCGGACTCGAGCTGGAACACGCCGACGGTGTCGCCGCGCTTCAACAGTTCGTAGACGGCCGGGTCATCCCAGGCGAGCGTCGAGAGGTCGATCTCGATCCCGCGCTCGGCGAGCAGGTCGACCGCCTTCTTGAGCACCGACAGCGTCTTCAGGCCGAGGAAGTCGAACTTCACGAGGCCCGAGGTCTCGACATGCTTCATGTCGAACTGGGTCACCGGCATGTCCGAACGCGGATCGCGATAGAGCGGCACGAGCTGGTTGAGCGGCCGGTCGCCGATCACCACGCCCGCGGCGTGGGTCGAGCTGTTGCGCGGCAAGCCTTCCAATTGGACCGCAAGGTCGACCAGCTGCTTGACCTCGTTGTCGTTGTCGTAGGCCGCGCGGAAATCCTTCGCCCCGTTCAAGGCGCGATCGAGCGTCCACGGATCGGTGGGATGGTTGGGCACCATCTTGCACAGCGCGTCGACGCGGTTGTAGCCCATCTGCAGGATGCGGCCGCAATCGCGCAGCACCGCGCGCGCCTTCATCTTGCCGAAGGTGATGATCTGCGCGACCTTGTCGTGGCCATAGCGCTCCTGCACGTAACGGATCACCTCCCCGCGCCGCGTTTCGCAGAAGTCGATGTCGAAGTCGGGCATCGAGACGCGCTCGGGGTTGAGAAAACGCTCGAACAGGAGCCCCAAACGTATTGGATCGAGGTCGGTAATCGTCAGCGCCCAGGCGACGAGCGAACCCGCGCCCGAACCGCGCCCCGGTCCCACCGGGATATCGTGTTCCTTGGCCCATTTGATGAAGTCGGCAACGATCAGGAAGTAGCCTGGGAAGCCCATCTGGTTGATGATCCCGACTTCGAATTCGAGCCGATCGTCATAGACCTTGCGCTCTTCGGGCGAGAGTTCGCCATAGGGTGCGAGCCGTGCCTCGAGCCCCTTGCGCGCGTCCTCCGCCAGCATCTTCGCCTCGCCCTCTAGGTCGCCCGCGAGACTCGGCAGGATGGGCGCGCGCTTGGGCGGCGCATAGGCGCAGCGCTGCGCGATCACGAGCGTGTTGGCGATCGCCTCGGGCAGGTCGGCGAACAGGTCGCGCATCAGGCCTTCGGATTTGACGAAGGCCTCCGGATTGGTGCGCTTGCGGTCCTCGGCCTCGACATGGGTCGAATTGGCGATGCAGAGCATGGCGTCGTGCGCGCGGGCGAAGCCGGGCTCGGCGAATTGCGCGGGATTGGTGCCGACCAGCGGCAGGTCGCGGGCATAGGCGAGGTCGATCAGCTTGCTCTCGGCCTCGTCGGCCTCCTGCGAGGTGCCGCGGGCGATCTCGAGGTAGAGCCGGTCGCCGAAAATCTGCTGCAACCGATCGAGATAGGCCTCGGCATGGCTGTCCTGCCCCTCGGCGAGCAGGCGGGTCACCGCTCCCTCGCCCGCACCGGTCAGCGCGATTAGCCCCTGCGAATGGTCGGCCAGTGCATCGAGCGTGACATGCGGCTCCTGGTGCACGGGACGGTCGAGATGCGCGGCCGAGACCAGCGCGCACAGGCTCTGCCAGCCATCCTCGTCCTTGGCGTAGAGCGGCAGGTAATCGACCCGCTCGCCGCTTTCGTCGCGCGCTACGCCGAGAAGCGTGCCGATGATCGGCTGGACCCCCGCCTTGCGGCAGGCATCGGCGAAGGCGACCGCGCCGAACAGACCGTTGCGGTCGCACATTGCGATCGCCGGAAAGCCGCGTTCCTTGGCCAGTTCGGCCATCGCCTTGGGATCGATCGCGCCCTCGAGCATCGAATAGCTCGAAAAGACTCGCAAGGGGACGAAACGGGCGTGCGGCATGGGGCGAATATGCGGATTGGTGCGGGGGAATGGAAGGCGGGTTTTCGGCCCGTCCACCCCTTCTCCACACATCGTCATCCCCGCGAAGGCGGGGATTCGGAGCGACATAGCGCAAGCCTGCCCTGGATTCCCGGCTTCGCGGGAATGACGGCTACTCGGAAGTTGGCTTCTCGGCCGCGATCTTGCGCCTGGTGTCGCGGATCGTCGACCAGGCACCATAGGCGATCAGCGCGGCGAGGAATATCCACACCCACAGCGGGATGTTCCGCCCGACCACCGCGAGGTAGAGATAGGCCGAGACGAAGAAGAAGCCGGCCAGCATCGTCGGCAGCACGGTCGACTGCCCCGCCCTCGCCCGGCGCACGAGCCAGGCGATGCTGAGGAAGAAGAAGGGAATGGCGCCGACATAGATGCCGCCGAAAATATAGGGGTTTACCCCGTACTCGGCGCCGAGCGAGTGGAAATACTGGTCGATGGCTTCGATCATGGTGAGGGGTTCGTCCCTGGCCGCCGGGCGGTTACAGCAGTTTCTCGATGTCGGCGGCGATCGATGCGGGGGCGACGGTCGGCGGGTACCGGCGGACGACGTTCCCGTCGCGGTCGACCAGGAACTTGGTGAAGTTCCACTTGATCGAGGTCGTGCCCATCAGCCCCTTGGCCTCCTCGCGCAGCCACTTGTAGAGCGGCTCGGCATGGTCGCCATTGACCTCGACCTTGGCCATCAGCGGGAAGCTGATGTCGTAGTTGACCGAGCAGAACTCGGCGATCTCTTCGTTCGATCCCGGCTCCTGCTCGCCGAACTGGTTCGAGGGGAAGCCGAGCACATCGAAACCCTGCTCGGAATATCTCTCATGAAGTTCCTGCAGCCCCTTGTATTGCGGGGTGAACCCGCACTTGCTCGCCGTGTTGACGATGAGCAGGACCTTGCCCTGCATTTCGGCGAGGTCGAGCTTGCTCCCGTCATTGGTGGCGACGTTGAAATCGGCGATCGTGGTCATTGGTCGGCTTCCTTTGCCCTCGGGCGATAGGTCAGGTCGAAACTGTCGGTCCAGCTTCGTCCGTGATCGGCGCTCTGCTGCCCGTATTGGCGTACCGAGCCGTCGTCATTGGCGGTGTAGGTCATCCGCACGAGCAGTTTGTTGCCCTCTGGATCGCTCCCCCAATAGCCGGTCAGCACCATCGCGCCCCCATGATCGTTGGCGACCGGCCCGCCCTCGAAGAACACCCGCCCCGGACGCTGGCCCACCCACAGCTGGTGCCAGGTGCCCGTCGCCGGATCGTAGGTCGAAAGCGAGGATCCGCCCCCGCCCTGCAGCGGCATCCAGGTTTCGCGGATCGCGCAGCCCGCACTGACCTTCTCGATTCGGCTGGTCGCGACCTGCGCGCCGGTGTCGGGGCGAAACACGTCCCACTCGCCGACCCAGAAGTCGAACGCGGCGTGTTCGGCCGAGTCGCAGCTCGGCGGTGCAGGCGGTGTGACCACCGGCGCGTCCTGCATCACGGCGGCGAAGGCGAAGGCGAGTGAGAACATGGAACCTCCCTGCTGGCGGCACTCAAGCCGCTGGGGAGGCCCGGGTCAATCGGCAGGCGGCAGATTGTCGTGCTGGGCAAGGATCGCGATCTCGTGCGGGCCATAGCGCTTGTCGCCCGATTCTTGGATCGCGTAGTCCTTGCGCTCGTGCTCGGGCAGCGTCTGGACGAAATGGACCAGCTCGGCGAGCGTTCCGCGCCGCAGCCCGTCGAAACCGCCGAGTAGGCCTTGGCCCTCGTCGATCTTGTACAGCGTCGCACGGTCGTCCCAATCGGGATCGGTGAGGTCGGCTGGTTCGGCACGGAAGGTCGTCGGATGGTCGGTCATAGGCGTAAAATTCCTTTCGCCAGACCAACGCGCAGCCGCCGCTTGGGTTTCAGTCCAACTTGCCTTCGTGAAGGCGGACGACGCGGTCCATCTTCGCCGCCAGCCGCTCGTTATGCGTGGCGACGAGCGCGGCGCTGCCCTCCCCGCGCACCAGCCGCAGGAACTCCTCGAGCACCTTATCCGAAGTGTGTTCGTCGAGATTGCCGGTGGGCTCGTCGGCGAGCACCAGTTCGGGCCGGTTGGCGAGCGCGCGGGCGACCGCGACGCGCTGCTGTTCGCCGCCCGAAAGCTGGCTCGGGCGGTGGTCGAGCCGCGCCCCGAGGCCGAGCGCCTGCAGCAATTCGCGCGCGCGGTCGGCGGCCTCGCCGTCCGATTTGCCGAGCACGAGCTGCGGCATCATCACGTTTTCCATCGCGTTGAAGTCGGGCAGCAGGTGGTGGAACTGGTAGACGAAACCGAGATGGTCGCGGCGCAAGGCCGTCCGGCCCGCCGCATCGACCTTTTCCGCCGCAGTGCCGGCGATCCCGATATGGCCACCGAAGCCGCCTTCGAGCAGTCCGATCGCCTGCAGCATGGTCGACTTGCCCGACCCGGAGGGGCCGAGCAGCGCGACGATCTCGCCCGGCTGGACCTCGAGGTCGACCCCGCGGAGGACTTCGATCGTCACTCCGCCCTGCTCGAAACTGCGGGTGACGCCCTTGAGCTCGACGACGGGCGCGATGTTGGTTTGGGCGGGACTATTCATAACGCAGCACCTGCACCGGATCGGTGCTCGCCGCCTTCCACGCCGGGTAAAGCGTGGCGAGGAAGCTGAAGACGAGCGCCATGAACACGATCCCGATCACCTCGGCCGGGTCGGTGCGGCTGGGAAGCTCGGTGAGGAAGCGGACCTCGGGGTCCCACAGATTGACGCCGAGCAGCCATTCGATCCCGCGCACGACTCCCTGGCGGAACTCGAGGAAGACGAAGCCGAGCACCACGCCCGCGCCGGTGCCCAGCGCGCCGATCACGAAGCCGGTGGTGACGAAGATCTTGATGAGCGATTTGCGCGAGGCGCCCATGGTCCGCATGATCGCGATGTCGCGGGTCTTGGCGCGCACCAGCATGATCAGGCTGGAGAGGATGTTGAACACCGCGACGAGCACGATGATCGAGAGCACGACGAACATCGCCACCCGCTCGACCGCGAGCGCGCCGAACAACGCCGAATTGATCTGTTTCCAGGTCTGGATCGACGCGCGCCCGCGCAGCCGCTCGGCGAGCGGATCGAGGGTGGTCTGGACGGTTTCGGCGTCCTCGGTCTTGATCTCGATATTGTTGACCGCATCGCCCATCAGCAAGAGCGTCTGCGCTTCCTCGATCGGCATGACGACGAACAATTCGTCGTACTGGTGCACCCCGATCTCGATGATCGCGACGACCTCGTAGCCGATCTGGCGCGGGACCGTGCCGAACGGCGTCGAGCGGCCCTGCGGGTTGATGATCGTGATCGTCGAACCGAGTCGCGCGCCGAGGTTTTCCGCCAGCCGCGCGCCGATCGCGACCCGGCGTTCGCCCGGCTGGAGGTCGGACAGGTCGCCGAGGATCACGTTTTCCTCGAGTCGCTTCAAATCCCCCGGCTCGTTGCCGCGCACGAGGATGCCGCGCGCGATGCCCTGGTTGCTGGCGAGCAGCGGCTGTTCGATCAGCGGCGAAGCGCGGGTGACGCCGGGCGTCTCGCGCGCCTCTTCGAGCACGTCGCGCCAGTCCTCGATCTTGCCCGAATAGCCCTGCACGATCGCATGGCCATTCAATCCAACGATCTTGTCGAGGAGTTCGGCGCGGAACCCGTTCATCACGCTCATCACGATGATCAGCGCGGCGACGCCGAGCATCACCGCGACGAGGCTGATCGCCCCGACAAGGGTGATGAACGCCTCGCTGCGCCCGGGGACCATATAGCGCTTGGCCACGGTCCATTCGAAAGGGGATAGGATCACTTGCGTCGTCTCATGCGGCGTTGGAGCCCTGCCCTAGAGCGCACGCCATGAACGCGCAACAACCCGTCTCACTGCACTTGTAATAGTCCTGCAACATCGCCATTGGCTGCGGCGCGCGCTCAAACACCACAGGACAGGGCTACCGACGGGCATGGACCTACCCCACCCCTTCGAAAGCGACGACGACACGCTGCACGAAGAATGCGGCGTCTTCGGCGCGATCGCATTGGACGATGCCGCCGCGGCTACGGCGCTCGGCCTCCACGCCCTCCAGCATCGCGGCCAGGAAGCCGCGGGTATCGTGAGTTTCGACGGACAGGAATTCTATGCCCGGCGCGGTTCCGGCCATGTGGCCGAAAACTTCTCCGCGCCCGAGGCGATCGCATCGCTGCCGGGCACGATGGCCGCGGGCCATGTGCGTTATTCGACGACCGGCGGCGCTGGGCTGCGCAACGTGCAGCCACTTTATGCCGAACTCGCCGCGGGCGGGTTCGCGATCGCGCATAACGGCAATATTTCCAACTCGCTTCATCTGAGGCGCGAGCTGGTGAAGAGCGGGGCGATCTTCCAGTCGACCTCCGATACCGAGGTGATCATCCACCTCGTCGCCACCAGCCGCTATCCCTCGACCCTCGAACGGCTGGTCGATGCGTTGCGCCTCGTCGAAGGCGCCTATGCCCTGATCGTGATGACGCCGAAGGGCATGATCGCCTGCCGCGATCCGCTGGGCGTGCGTCCGCTGGTGATGGGCCGGATGGGAGACGGCTATGTCTTCGCCTCCGAAAGCGTGGCGCTGGACGTCATCGGCGCCGAGTTCGAGCGCGAGGTCGATCCGGGCGAGATGATCGAAATCACGCTGGATGGCGAGCTGAAGAGCCACCGTCCCTTCGGCCAGCACAGCCCCCGACCCTGCATCTTCGAACATGTCTATTTCAGCCGCCCGGACAGCATCTTCACCGGCCGTTCGGTATATGAGGCGCGCAAGGAAATCGGGGTCGAACTGGCGCGCGAAAAGCCGGTCGAGGCCGATCTGGTGATTCCCGTGCCCGACAGCGGCGTGCCCGCCGCGATCGGTTATGCCCAGGAAAGCGGCATCCCGTTCGAGCTCGGCATTATCCGCTCGCACTATGTCGGGCGCACCTTCATCCAGCCGGGCGACGCCAATCGCCATTCCTCGGTCAAGCGCAAGCACAACGCCAATCGCCGCCTCGTCGAGGGCAAGCGGATCGTGCTGATCGACGACAGCATCGTGCGCGGCACCACCAGCCTCAAGATCGTGCAGATGATGCGCGATGCGGGCGCGAAGGAAGTCCATTTCCGCGTCGCCAGCCCGCCCACCGCGCATAGCTGCTATTACGGCGTCGACACGCCCGAACGCTCCAAACTTCTCGCCGCGCAGATGGACGTCGAGCCGATGCGCGAATTCATCCACGCGGACAGCCTCGCCTTCATTTCGATCGACGGTCTCTACCGCGCGGTCGGGGCCGAGAAACGCAACAATGGTTGTCCCCAATTCTGCGACGCCTGCTTCACCGGCGATTACCCCACCTCGCTGACCGACGCCTCCGAGCGTGACGATCCGCAGCTGTCGCTCCCCGTAGGACAAGTCGCTTGAGCAAGAAATTCGACGGCCAGCTGGCCCTGGTCACCGGCGCGAGCCGCGGGATCGGCGCGGCCACCGCACTCGCCCTCGCCAAGGAAGGCGCGCATGTCGTGCTCACCGCGCGCGATGCCAAGGCCCTGGAAGAGGTCGAGGAACAGATCCACGAGGCCGGCGGCGCCGCCACCATCGCCCCGCTCGACCTTGCCGAGGCCAATTCGATCGGGCTGCTCGCGCATTCGATCGGCGAGCGCTGGGGCAAGCTCGACATGCTGGTGATCAACGCCGCCTACCTGCCGATGCTGAGCCCGGTGAACGACATCGACCAGAAGGATTTCGGCAAGGCGATCACGCTCAACATCCTCGCCACGCAGGCGCTGATCGCGCATTTCGACGGGCTGCTGAAGAAGGCCGACGATGGCCGCGTGGTCGGGCTCACGAGCTCGGTCGGGGCCGCTCCGCGCGCCTATTGGAGTGCCTACGGCTCGACCAAGGCGGCGATGGACAACCTCCTCGAAAGCTACGCCCAGGAAACCGCCAAGCTGTCGCGCCCGGTGCGCGTCGCGATCGTCGATCCGGGCCGCACGCGCACGCGGATGCGCGCCAAGGCCTATCCGGGCGAGGACCCGAAGACGCTCAAGGCACCCGAGGTGGTCGCCGACGAGCTGGTTGCCTTGCTTTCCTCCGGGTTCCAAACGGGCACGCGGATCGCCGTTAACCCTGACTGACAACCTCACGGTAACGTCGAACGCTCCACACTCGGTTCGAACGTCGCGATAGGGTCGCGGCCAAGTACAATCTCCGATGGAGTCGGATCATGGTCGACAGCTTCGCTGAAGGCGCAACCAAACGCTACGAGACGACGGCGCAGGAAGATCGCTGCGCTCCCCGCGCGCGGGTGCAGATACCCGCGCGGCTGCGGATGTCGGGCGCGAACCGTTTCGAAACCGTGGTCCACGACCTGTCGCTCGCCGGGTTCTCGGCCGCGGCGGTCAGCCGGGTGCATCCCGGCACGGTCTGCTGGCTGACGCTGCCGGGGCTCGAATCGCTCCAGTGCGAAGTGGTGTGGTGGCGCGATTGCCTCGTCGGCTGTGCGTTCGACCAGCTGCTAAATCCCGCCGTGCTCGAAAGCGTCCTCGGCGGCTACAGCGCGCCGCGCGAGTTCCGCAGCCTCGCCTGACCGCGACTAGCGCGCCCCTGCGGCGACCAGCTGGGCGGCCAGGGCAAGCCGGGCCTGGCCGAATTCGCGTCCGGTCGCCTTGGGCCAGTTCGACACGATCGCGATCACCATGTCCTGTTCGGGCAGGATCGTGATCGACTGGCCGAAAATCCCCTGCGCGCCGTAACCGACCGGATAGGTCCACCACTGGTAGCCGTAGCCGAACCCGCCGCCGAACTCGCTCGTCGGGGTCACCGATTCGTCGAACCAGCCCGGAGGCACCACGCCCTCCCCGCCTTCGAGCACGAACTGGCCGAAGCGGGCATAGTCCGACAGGCGGAGCGACAGGCAGCACCCGCCGATGCTGCCGCCGGTGAGGTCCTGCATCCAGAACAGCTTCCCGGCGAAGCCTGCCGGTTCGACCAGCTTCAGATTGGCATATTCGGCCAACGACATGTCGACCGCCTCTTCGACGATCAGGCCGAGGAGGTTGGTCTCGAGCGTCTTGTAGACCCATTTTTCGCCCGCCGGTGCCTCGCGGCTGAGCGTCCTGGCGTAGGTCACCGCCTGCGATTCGCCCGCGACCGGCGCGATCGCGAGCATCTGGGCGACGTCGCTGTCGGGGTCGGAATAGTTCTCGTCCCACGCCACCCCGCTGGTCATGGTCGCGACCTGGCCGACGGTGACGCCGTCATAGGCGGTGTCGGCGAGCCCCGGCACGTAGCGCGTGACCGGATCGTCCACGCTGGCGATCGCACCGTCGGCGATCGCGGCGCCGAGCAGGGTCGAGGTGAAGCTCTTGGCGACCGAGAAGCTCGTCCAGCGGTCGGTGGGCGTCATGCCGAGCGCGTAATTCTCGTAGCGCACCTTGCCGTCCTGCAGCACCATGATCCCGGCGGTACCGTTGGTGCCGAGATAGGCATCAAGCGCCCCTCGCGTCGCCGCATCGAAGGGCTCCCCGCGCGCGAGCATGCGCGGATTGGCCGCGGCGGCCACTTCCTGTCCTGCGAAATAGGCCTCCATGGCGCGGAATCGTTTCGCGCGCGTCGCGTCGTCCCAGAACAGCGGCCCGCCATCGTCCTGAGACACCGACGTGGCCGGCGTGACCTGGATCACCGCCGGGCGGGCATCGTTCGTGCCGCTGTCGAGATCGGCAAGCGGCGCACAGGAGGCGAGCGCAAGCGCGCCCAGCGAAAGGATCAATTCGCGCATCGTCATTCCTTGATCAGCGTGACCTGGTGGACGTCGATCCCGCCGCCGCGGAACCCGCCTTCGCAATATTGCAGGTAGAACCGCCAGAGGCGGATGAAATCCTCGTCGAACCCGGCGGGGAGCCGTTCTTCCTCGACCGCGCGGTCGAAATTCTCGCGCCACAGCTTCAGCGTCTCGGCATAGTCCTGCCCGAAATCATGCTGGTCGCGCCATTGGAGACCGCGCTCCTCGGCGAGGCGGCGGAACTCGCTGGTGCGGATCAGCAGACCGCCGGGGAAAATGTAGGCTTGGATGAAATCGGCGCTCTTCGCATAATCGTCGAACAGCTCGTCGCGGATCGAGATGTACTGGATCGCCGCGTGGCCGCCGGATTTCAGGTTGCGCGCGATGCAATCCATGAAGGTCGGCCAGTATTCGCGGCCCAAAGCCTCGACCATTTCGCACGACATGATCGCATCGTACTGCCCGTCGACGTCGCGATAGTCGCGGTGCTGAAGATCGATCGCGCCGCGTTCCGGCTCCCAATGTGCGCGGCCCCAGGCCAATTGCTCGTCGGACAGGCTGATCCCGGTGACATGCGCGCCGTGGCGCTCGGCGACGCGATCGGCCAGCGCGCCCCAACCGCAGCCGATCTCGAGCACCTGCGCCTCGGCGTTCAGGGCCAGTCGATCGGCGAGCGCATCGAGCTTGGTCCGCTGCATTTCCGCAAGGCCGCCCTCACCCAGCCCGCTCGAATAGACCATCGAGGGGTCGAGCCACTGCGCGTAGAAATCGTTGCCGAGGTCGTAATGCGCCTTGATGTTGCGTTTCGCACCCGCGTGCGAATTGCGGTTGAACAGGTGCGCGAGCCTGAGCAGGTGGCGGAACGGCCCCTTGGCGCGCGCGGTGTCGCCCATGCGCTCGGCATGCTGCATGAACAGCGCGCAGAGCGGGACCGGGTCGGGGCTCCACCATTCGCCCGCTTCGAAGCCCTGATAGAGGCCGACCGAGCCATTGGTGGCGATCCGCACCAGCGCATTCCAGCTCTTCAGTTCGAACGTACATTCGAAACCGGGCGCGCGTCCGCCGAGCATGCGCTTGGTGCCGTCGGGCAAGGTTCCGTGGATCGCTCCGCTGGCGAGCGCGGCATCGATCCGTTCGAGCATCTTTTCGAAAGTGGGGGCGAACAGGCGCGCGATCAGGCCGGGCCTGCGCTCGAAGGCGCGCGAGCGATCGACCAGCGCCGCTCCCCTGTGGCTCGTCTGAATATCCATCCCGTACCGCGCTATGCCGCGCGAGGCGGGCGCAGACAAGCCGGACTAGGGGATCAGCAGCGAGGAATCGCCATAGCTGTAGAAACGGTAACCCCCTGCGATTGCGTGCGCATAGGCATTGAGCATCCGCTCGCGCCCCATCAGCGCGCTGACCAGCATGACGAGCGTTGATTTGGGCAGGTGGAAGTTGGTCATCAGCCCGTCGACCGCGCGAAAGCGATAGCCCGGCGTGATGAAGATATCGGTGTCGGCGGCGAAGGGCCGGATCGTGCCGTCCTCGTCCGCCGCGCTTTCGAGCGTGCGCAGGCTGGTGGTGCCGACCGCGATGATCCGTCCGCCTGCCGCGCGCGCGGCGTTGAGGCGCTCGGCGACGTCGGCCTCGATGCGCCCCCACTCAGAATGCATCACGTGATCGTCTGTGTCCTCGGCCTTCACCGGCAGGAAGGTGCCCGCGCCGACATGCAGGGTCAGCATTTCGCGCTGCACGCCCTTCGCATCGAGCGCGGCGACGAGTTCATCGGTGAAGTGCAGCGCCGCGGTGGGCGCGGCGACCGCGCCGTCCTCGGCCGCGAACATTGTCTGGTAGTCCTCGCGGTCGGCCTCGTCGGTTTCGCGCTTGCCCGCGATATAGGGCGGCAGCGGCATGGTGCCCGCGCGCTCGAGCAGGATCTCGACCGGCTCGTCGCCCTCGAAAGCCAGCGTCAGGCTGCCATCCGCATGCCGCGCCTCGGCGATCGCGGTCACGCCACCGCCAAACACCAGTTGGTCGCCCTCGCGCACGCGCTTGGCGTTGCGGATGAAGGCCTGCCAGCGGCGCAGGTCGAGCCGCTTGTGCAGCGTCGCGCCGATTTTCGCTTCCCCCCGCCGGCCTTCCAGCTGGGCGGGAATGACGCGCGTGTCGTTGAACACCAGCACGTCGCCCTCGCGCAGCAGGTCGGGCAGGTCACGAACCGAGCGGTCGGCGAAGGGGCTGTCGCCTTCGACCACCAGCATCCGCGCCGAATCGCGCGGCCGCGCGGGGCGCAGCGCGATCAGCTCTGGCGGCAGGTCGAAATCGAAATCGGCGACGCGCATGACGCGCGCTTAACTACCCAGCAGGTCCTCGTCGCTCACTTCCGCCTCGATCTGCGGAGCGGCGCGCGGCGCGGGCGGCGGGAGGTTCTGCGAGGCGAGGCTCGCCTGGACGATCGTGGTGGGCTGGGCCGGCGGTTCGCCGCGGTTGATCCCGTCGACATACTGCATGCCGCCGATCACGCGGCCGAAATTGGTGTATTTCCGGTCGAGCGAGAAGCGCGGTTCGAACACGATGAAGAACTGGCTGTTGGCGCTGTCCTCTTCGTTGGCGCGCGCCATCGAGACGGTGCCGCGCAGATGCGGCATGGCATTGAACTCGGCCATCAGGTCGGGCAGCTGCGAGCCGCCCTGCCCGGTCCCGGTCGGATCGCCGCCCTGCGCCATGAAGCCGTCGATCACGCGGTGGAACGGCGTGCCGTTGTAGAAGCCGCGCAGCGTCAGCGCCTTGATCCGCTCGACATGGCCGGGCGCCCAGTCGGGCTTCAACCGGATCGCGACGCGGCCGCCGTTCGACAGGTCGAGCAACCAGATGTTCTCGCGGTCGACGGTCATGTCGGGATTGATCACCGGGTCGAGCGGGCGGTTGATCGCCAGGCGCGCATCGGCGGCGGCCGCGACTTCGGTCTCGGCGGTCTCCTGCGCTTGGGCGGGGATCGTGGTCATCGTAAGCGCGGCAACCGCGCAGATCATCTTGCGGAACATCAATTTGGTCTCTGTCCGGGGAATTTCGTGATGCAGCGTCTTAACCGTGCTTCGCTTGCAGGGCAATGAACGGTGTGGATGACGCTGTGCCGACTCAGTAATCGCCCAGCTGGCCCTTCTCGGCGACCTTGGCGAGCACGTCCTCGCGCACCGCCTCGCTGACGAAGGGGGCGATGTCGCCGCCGAACAGCGCGATTTCCTTGACCAGTTTCGACGCGATCGGCTGGAGCGAGACGTCGGCCATCAGGAACACCGTCTCGATCTCGTCGTCGATCTGCTGGTTCATGCCCGCCATCTGGTATTCGTATTCGAAATCGGCGACCGCGCGCAGGCCGCGGATAATGACGCTGGCGTTCATCTTGTTGGCGAACTTCATCAGCAGCGCGTTGAACCCGACGACCTCGATATTGGCGAGCCCCATCGCCGCCACTTCCCGCTCGACCATCGTGATCCGCTGTTCGGGCGAGAACATCGGGTTCTTCGACGGGTTGGTCGTCACGCCGAGGATCAGCCGGTCGACCAGCTTGCTCCCGCGCCGGATGATATCGGCATGGCCGAGCGTGATGGGATCGAAGGTTCCGGGATAGATGCCGATGCGTTCAGTCATTATCGATCCCTTTCCACGATGTACCGAGCAATCGCCCGCAGCAGGTCGGCTTCCTCGCCATAGGCGTTGAGGTGCGAGATTGCCTGGTCGACGAGCATCTGCGCCTGGTCGCGGGCGCGGTCGGGGCCGAGCAGCGAGAGGAAGGTCGCCTTCCCCGCTTCCTCGTCTTTTCTCAGCGCTTTGCCGGCCTTTTCTTCGTCGCCTTCGAGGTCGAGCAGATCGTCGGCGATCTGGAAGGCGAGACCGATATCGCGGGCATAGCCATGAAGGTGCGCGCGGCCTTCGGGCGGCACGCGGCCGAGGATCGCGCCGAGTTCGACCGAGGCGCCGAGCAGCGCGCCGGTCTTCAATTGCTGGAGCCGGGTGATGGCGTGGAGATCGAACGCCTCGCCCTCCTGCTCGGCCACCATGTCCATCATCTGGCCGCCCGCCATGCCCTCGTGACCGCTCGCACCTGCCAAGGCTGCGACCAGTTCGGCGCGGGTGAAGGGATCGCCGGTCATGTTGGGGCTGGCGAGGATCTCGAATGCCAGCGCGTGGAGCGAATCGCCCGCCAGCACCGCGGTCGCCTCGTCGAACGCCTTGTGCAGCGTCGGCTTGCCGTGACGCAGCGCATCGTCGTCCATGCAGGGAAGGTCGTCGTGGATCAGCGAATAGACGTGGATCGCCTCGACCGCGATTCCCGCGCGCAAGGCGGTCGCGCGCGGGACCTTGAACAACGAGGCGGTCGCGGTGACCAGCAGCGGGCGCAACCTCTTGCCGCCGCCGATCGCGGCATAGCGCATCGCTTCGACCAGCCGCGCGCGCTGGTCCTGCGGCACGGGCAGGAAGCTGTCGAAACCGGCATCGACGTCGCGCTGGATGTCTTCGAGCGCGCCGGTCAGCAGGGTGTCGTTGGCGACGATTTCCATCTTCATTCGGGATCGAGCGGGACGGTGCCCGTCGCGCGGCCCTCGGAATCGGTAACGATCTTCTCGATCCGCACCTGCGCCGCGTCGAGCCGCTTCTGGCAATGTGCGCGCAGCGCCTCGCCGCGTTCGTAGAGGTCGATCGACTGATCGAGCGGCACTTCGCCGCCTTCCAGCTTGCGCATCACGTCCTCGAGCGCGCGCAGCGCATCCTCGAAGCTCATTTCGGCGATATCGGGTTTCTCGTCTGCCATCGCGGGCGAGCATTGACGGCCCGCAAGTGGCGGGTCAAGCATGGGCGCAACAACAGGAGCATGCGCGGATGAAGTGGATCGTCGCCTATCTCGGCACCGGGCTCGCCTTCGGACTGCTCGACGCGCTGTGGCTGCGCTGGGCGGGACCCAATTTCTACCGCCCGCGGCTGGGCGACATCCTCGCCGAGTCGTTCCGCATGGGCCCCGCGCTGGTCTTCTACCTGCTCTATATCGCGGGCGTGGTATGGTTCGCGGTGCGTCCCGCCTTGGCCGGGGATATCGCCGCCGCCGCGCTCAACGGGGCCTTGCTCGGCGGGCTCTGTTACGCGACGTACGACCTCACCAGCCAGGCGGTGTTGAAACAATGGTCGACCACGGTCACAGTGGCCGACATCGCCTGGGGGGCCTTCGCAACGGCAATGGCCGCCGCGGCGGGGGCATGGGCGATCAGGGCATTCGCCTGACCGCAGGAACCGGGGGAACCGTAAAAGTATGTTTATCGGACATTGGGCACCGGCACTGGCAGCGGCCGCCTCGACCAAGCGGGCGCCCAAACTCGGCACGCTGTTCGTCGCCGCGCAACTGGTCGACTGGGCGTTCTTCACCCTCGCGCTGTTCGGGGTGGAAAAGATGCGGATCGACGAAGGCGCGAGCGCGCTGGTCCCGTTCGACCTCTACTACATGCCCTACACGCACAGCCTGCTGGGTACGGTGGGCTTCGCGCTCGCCTTCGGGCTGTTCGTACTGTGGCTGACCAAGAACCAGACCGGCGCGGTGATCGCGATGCTGGTCGTGGTTTCGCACTGGTTCGTCGACTGGCTGGTCCACGTCCCCGACCTGACGCTCGCGGGCGGCGAAACGAAGCTCGGTCTGGGCCTTTGGAACGAGCCCGTGATCGCGATCGTGCTCGAGCTCGCGATCACCGCGCTCGCCTTCTCGTGGTACATCCGCAGCACCAAGGGGCCGATCGTGCCGCCGATCGTGCTCGGCGTGGTGCTGGTGCTGCTGCAGGCGATCAACTGGTTCGCGCCGCCCCCGGAAGCGGCGGGCCCCTCGCTCTATATCGGCGCGATGATCGCCTTCGCGATCGTGACGCTGGCGGCGTGGTGGGTCGGCTCGACCCGCTGGCACCGCAGCCAGGTCGGCCTCGCGGTTTCGAGCTGAGGGGGGGACGCGATGGCGAGCGAGAAGAAACCCGTCGATTACACCCCGCCGTCCGACTTCACGCCCGCCGAGTGCGAACGTTCGTGGAGCCACGCGCTGCACGAGGAGAACGTTTTCAACGAGCGGCTCAATTTCTTCCTTCTCGCGCAGGCCATGCTGCTGGTGTTCTACGCCACCGCGATCGCCGACGTTTCGCGCTGGACGCTGGTCGCGATCAGCGCCTGCGGCGTGGTGCTCACGGTGTTCTGGCTGCTGATCAATATCCGGCAGGCGGGCGACCTCGAGGATGCGAAGCGGCGGATGAAGAAATGCCTGCCCGATTATGCCGAATACTGCCGGAGATCCTCCGAGGAGCGCGGGTTTTACCGCAACCTGCTTCCGGTGCTCAGCCATGGGGTGCCGCTGGTGGTCGGATTGATCTGGGTGGCGCTGCTGGTCGAGGAATTGTTCCCCATCCTCGCGCGCTAGGGCGGTGACAGATCGCGCGCGCGGTATTAAGGCGCGGCGCATGCCAAACACCGCCGACACCATCACCCCGAAGATCACCGACGAAATCGTCGCCCAGCACGGGCTCAGCCCCGAAGAATACGAGCGCGTGCTCCACGCGCTCGGGCGCGAGCCCAACCTCGTGGAACTGGGCATCTTCTCGGTCATGTGGTCCGAGCACTGCTCTTACAAGAGCAGCCGCCTGCACCTGAAGAAACTGCCGACCGAGGCGGAATGGGTGATCTGCGGCCCGGGCGAGAACGCCGGCGTGATCGATATCGGCGACGGCCAGGCGGCGATCTTCAAGATGGAGAGCCACAACCACCCGTCCTACATCGAACCCTACCAGGGCGCGGCGACCGGCGTCGGCGGGATCCTGCGCGATGTCTTCACCATGGGCGCGCGCCCGGTGGCCAACGCCAACGCGCTGCGCTTCGGGCGGCCCGACCACCCCAAGATGAAGCACCTCGTCCAGGGCGTGGTCGCGGGAATCGGCGGGTACGGCAATTGCGTCGGCGTGCCGACCGTCGCGGGCGAGACCAATTTCCACCCCGCCTACGACGGCAACATCCTCGTCAACGCGATGACGGTGGGCGTCGCCGATGCCGACAAGATCTTCTATTCGGCCGCCACCGGGGTCGGCAATCCGATCGTCTATGTCGGATCGAAGACCGGGCGCGACGGGATCCACGGCGCGACCATGGCCTCGACCGATTTCGAGGAAGACGCCGAGGCCAAGCGCCCCACCGTGCAGGTCGGCGACCCGTTCACCGAAAAGTTGCTGATCGAGGCCTGCCTCGAACTGATGGCGACCGACGCGATTGTCGCGATCCAGGACATGGGCGCGGCGGGCCTGACCTCCTCCTCCGTCGAGATGGCGACCAACGGCAAGGCCGGCATCCGGCTCGACATGGACCAGGTTCCCTGCCGCGAAGAGGGTATGACCCCCTACGAGATGATGCTGAGCGAGAGCCAGGAGCGCATGCTCATGGTCCTGAAGCCCGGCAAGGAAGAGATGGCGGCCAAGATCTTCGAGAAGTGGGAACTCGATTTCGCGGTGATCGGCGAGGTCACCGATACCCAGCACATGGTTCTCGAATTCGGCGGCGAAGTCGTCTGCGACATCCCGCTCGGTCCGCTCGCCGCCGATGCGCCCGAATACGACCGCCCCTATCTGAGCCGCGCCGAATACACCGAATGGGCGGGGATCAAGCCGATGGCGAACCGTCCCGACAGCGACGACGTGCGCGGCGACCTGCTCAAGCTGCTCGCCTCGCCCAACCTCGCCAGCAAGCGCTGGATTTCGGAACAGTATGACAGCCAGGTCGGTGCCGACACGCTCCAGACCGGCGGCGATGCCGGCGTGGTGCGCGTCCACGGCACGAAGAAGGCGCTCGCGATCAGCACCGATTGCACCCCCCGCTACGTCCATGCCGATCCCTACGAGGGCGGCAAGCAGGCGATCGCCGAGGCCTATCGCAACCTCTGCGCGGTCGGCGCGCGCCCGCTGGCGGTGACCAATTGCCTCAATTTCGCCAATCCCCAGCGGCCCGAGATCATGGCGCAGTTCGTCCACGCGCTCGAAGGCATGGGCGATGCCTGCCGCGCGCTCGATTTCCCGATCGTGAGCGGCAACGTCTCGCTCTACAACGAGAGCAAGGCGACCGGCGGCGGTTCGGCGATCCTGCCCACCCCGGCGATCGGCGGGGTCGGCATCATCGCGGATTACGACGCGATGGCGACCATGCCGTTCAAATCCGAAGGCGACGCGATCTACCTCGTCGCCCCCGAATTCTGGTCGCGCCCCGATCCGACCCGCTCGCATCTGGGCAAGTCGCTGTGGCTGTCGGTGGTGCATGGCCGCGACGAAGGTCGCGCGCCGCCGGTCGACCTCGCCGCCGAACGCGGCGCGGGCCAGATCGTGCGCCGCCTGATCGAGGAAGGCGTGGTCAACGCGGTCCACGACATTTCCGACGGCGGCCTCGCGGTCGCGCTCGCCGAGATGGCGCTGGGCGGCAATCGCGGTGCCGACGTCCGCGCGAGCGACGATTATACGCCCGCGCAGTGGTGGTTCGGCGAGGACCAGGCGCGCTACGTGATCACCGTTCCGGCGGACAAGGTCGATGCGTTCAACCGGCTCGTCGCCGAGGGTCCCGAGACCGACGAGGCCGAGTGGGTCGGCTTCCACCGCATCGGCACTGTCGGTGGCGACAGCCTGCTCGGCGCCTCGCTCGAAGATCTGCGCGAAGCCCATCGCAGCTTCTTCCGCGACTGGATGGAGGCCTGAGCGAGATGCCGGCGGGATATTCGGAAACACCGCTGGCGAAGAAGCTCAACCTGCGCGACGGGCAGACCTGCTGGTTCGACCGGATGCCCGAGAACGTTCAGGACGAGATCGGCGAATACGCACTCTCGCTCCATTTCGTCGGCGAACCCTGCGAGGGGCTCGATGCCGCGCATATCTTCGTAACCACGGCCGAGACGCTCGCAAACCGGCTCGAAACGCTGCGCGACGTGCTCGCGCCCGATGGGCAGGTCTGGGTCAGCTGGCCCAAGCAGGCCTCGGGCGTCGAGACCGAAATCGGCGAGCACGAGGTCCGCGCCGCCGGGCTCGCGCTCGGCTTCGTCGACACCAAGAAATGCGCGGTCGACGAGACCTGGTCGGGGCTCAAGCTCGTGATCCGCAAGGAGTTGAGATGAGCGAAAAGCATCATCCCTACCCTGCCCTGCCCGAGTTTTCGGACGAGGAAAGGGTGGCGCGGGCGAAGGCGGCGCTCGATCGATTGAAGACCCGCCGATCGTGCCGCGCTTTCACCACTGCGCCGGTCCCCCGTGAGGTGATCGAATACGCGATCCGCGCGGCAGGGACCGCGCCCAACGGCGCCAACCACCAGCCGTGGCATTTCGTCGCGATTTCCTCGCCCGAGACCAAGCGCGCGATCCGCGAAGCGGCCGAGGCCGAGGAACGCCGCTTCTACGGCGCCGACGGAGACAAGCCCAAGGCTAGCGAGGAATGGCTCGGCGCGCTCGACCCGATCGGGACCGACGAGCACAAACCGTTCCTCGAAACCGCGCCGTGGCTCGTCGTCTGCTTCGCACAACGCAAGGGCGGGATCGAGGAAGACGGCAAGACGCAGAACTACTACGTCAACGAAAGCGTCGGGATTGCCTGCGGGATGCTGATTTCGACGCTGCACGAGGCCGGGCTGGCGACGCTGACCCACACCCCCTCTCCGATGGGCTTCTTGCGCGAGATCTGCCGCCGCCCCGAATGGGAAAAGCCGCTGATGATCGTGGTCGTCGGGCATCCGTCCGACGATGCGACGGTGCCCGGACACGCGCTGAAGAAGAAGCCGCTCGAGCAGATCGCGAGCTGGATCTAGGGGAATTTTCCGGCTGACGCTGGTGCGGCCTGGCATCCGCCAGACCTAGGCACCAGCCCGACTGACAAGTTAAGCTGCGACGGCCTGCTGGTCGGTAATCAGGCTGTACGGATCGATCCCGTTCTCGCGCCAGATGCGATGGCATTCCTCGTAGAGCGTCGGCCCGGTCGGGATCTTGAGCATTGCCTTGGCCTCGTCGAGCGGCATGGCAAGTAACTCTCGGATCGAGATATCGGTGACGCGCGGCGCCCCCTTGCCGAGCTTCTGCGCCTGGCGGACCGCCTTGATCACCGGCGCCTTGCGCCCGCGGGTCTCGGGCGCGGTACGCGCAATGTGCAGCGCGCCGAGATAGGCGATGAAGAGATTCCCGAGGCCGCCATTCTGGCCGTGGGTGAAGGCGAGGACGCATTGTTCGCCGAGCGGGTCGCGACCGAAGCCGGTGAGGACGTGCAGCAGGTCGTGCGTATCGCGGCGACGCGAGGCGTACCATTCGATCAGGTCGCCATATTTCGGGCGGTCACCGAAGAAGCGGTTGTGCTCCTCGACGAGGCCCGCGGCGCTCAGCCCTTCGGCTTCCATGAAATCGCAATAGGCGTGCGCGACCGTGCCCTTCGGCAATTTGCGCAACGTATCGTGATCGTCGAGCACGTCGGGCAGGTACGGCTCGGTCGCGCGGAGGCGTTCGCCCTGCTCGCTCAGCGCGAGGCTGCGTGCCATCGGCACGAAGTCGCGGCTCGGCAGCGATTCGAAGATATGGAAGACCTGGCTGGTGTCTTCCTTATCCTTCAGCAGCTGGCGGAAATGGCCGAACGCTTTGAGCGGGCGCATGCGCGGTTTCTGCCGCGCGGGATGGCGAAACAGCGTGCCGTCGGGCGCGGCTTCGGCGGTACCGGTCGAGCCCGGGGCGACGAGGGGAGGAAGGGTGGTCTGGTCGGTCATGGTCGTCACGCTCTTACTTACACAAGTGTAAATATAATCCAAATGCGGATCGGTTCCAAGCCCCCTTCGCGTTCAGCCGCCCTTCCCCGCCGACCATTCGCGCTCGGGAATGCCGAGCAGCCGGAGCATGGCGGTCAGGTCGCGGCTCTCGATCCAGCCGTCGGCGGCATCGCGCGCGGCGGGCTTGGCGCGGAAGGCAATGCCGTAGCTCGCCTCGCGCAGCATCGGCGCGTCGTTCGCCCCATCGCCCATCGCCAGCGTGATCCCGCCCTCGCCGAGCGCGGCGGCTTCCTCGGCCAGCGTACGCGCCTTGGTCGAGGAATCGCTGATCGCGCCGAGCAACCCGCCGGTCAGCCTCCCGTCGCGAGTGGCGAGCCGGTTGCCGACCACGCGATCGAATCCGAGCTGCTCGGCCACCCGGTCGGCAAAATCGTGGAAACCCCCGGTGACGAGCACCGAGCGGCACCCCTTCTGGGCGAGCGTCGCGACCAGTGCGCGCGCGCCGGGCGTGGGATGGATCCGCTCGGCCAGGCACTGCCCGATCGCGTCCTCAGACAGCCCTTCGAGCAGCGCGACGCGTTCACGCAGCGCCGCCTCGAAATCGAGCTCGCCCTGCATCGCGCGCTCGGTGATCGCCGCGACCTTGTCCTTGAGCCCGGCAAAATCGGCCAGCTCGTCGATGCATTCCTGCCCGATCATGGTCGAATCCATGTCCGAGACGAACAGCCGCGGGACCGCGATCGCGCGGTCGGAAACGAGCAGGTCGCAAGGACCGAATTGCGCGTCGAGCACGCGGCGCAGATCCGCCGCCTCGCCATGCGGCAGTTCGAGTTCGAGCACCTCGCCGCAATGTTCGAGCATATGCGCGTTGGCGACGGGCATGTCGCAGGCCGCGAGCGCGGATAGCGCGCCTTCGAGGCTTGCCTCCAGTGTGGCCGGTTCTGCTATCAGGCGGGCGATGAGCAAGCGCGAGACTCCTTGGAAAAGCGGGAAACCACCGCTGGCGCTCATCGCAGGGCCGACCGCCAGCGGCAAGACCGCGCTCGGGGTCGCGCTCGCACAGGCGCTCGCGGCACGCGGCACGCCGGGCGTGGTGATCAATGCCGACAGCGCCCAGGTCTATCGCGACCTCGCCGTCCTGAGCGCGCGCCCGACCGAGGCGGAAATGGACGGTGTGCCGCACCGGTTGTTCGGTGCATGGGACGGGGCCGACGCCTGCTCCGCCGCCGATTGGGCCAATGCGGCGCGGCGCGAGATCGAGAACGCGCATCTCGCCGGGCAGGTGCCGATCCTCGTCGGCGGGACCGGGCTTTACATGCGCACCCTGCTCGACGGGATCGCCCCGGTGCCCGAGATCGACCCCGCGATCCGCGTCGAGGTGCGCGATCTGCCGCAGGACGAGGCGCGCACCGCGCTCGAGGCCGAGGATCCCGCCGCCGCCGCGCGGCTCGCCCCGGCGGATCGCACGCGGACGCTGCGCGCGCTCGAGGTCGTGCGCTCGACCGGGCGCCCGCTGTCCGACTGGCAGCATGAAAAGGCCGGCGGGATCGCGGCGGATATCGCGCTCCATCCGCTCGTACTGCTCCCCGATCGCGACTGGCTCTACGAGCGCTGCGAGCGCCGTTTCGAGCTGATGCTCGACGGGGGCGCGATCGAAGAGGTCGAGGCGCTGCTCGCGCGCGGTCTCGATCCCGCCCTCCCCGTCATGCGTGCGATCGGCGTGCCCGAGATCGCGGCGCTGCTGCGCGAAGAATTCTCACGCGAGGAGGCGATCGCGGCCGGCGCGACCGCGACGCGGCAATATGCCAAGCGGCAATACACCTGGTTCCGCAACCAGCCCCCTGCCGGCTGGCCGCGCGGGGCCGTCCCGCCGGACGTCGGACCGTGGGCCGACGCGATACTGGGATAAAGGATTAAGCACCTTTACACCGCCCCGCCGGCGCGGCAGTTTCGCCGCTTCCAAACGGGAGGGAAAATACATGAAATTCGTTTTCGCGCTCGCCGCGATCCCTGCAGCCGCACTCGCCATGACCGCCTGCTCCGAAACCGCGGAGCCCGCGCCCGAACCGGTCGAGGAGGCGCCCGAACTCACGCCCGAGACCGTCACCGACGCCGATTGCAACGCCGACCAGTTCCAGGACCTCGTCGGGACGATGCTGACCGACGAAAAGCTCTACGAAATCCAGGAAACCAATCCCAACACGCGCGCCTACAAGGAAGGCGCCCCCGCGGTGGCGACCAATTTCGTCGGCACCCGCCTCAACCTGCTGCTCGAAGACGACCGCACCATCCTCGAAGTGCGCTGCGGCTGAGCTGGATGCGCGAGGGGCGGGTGCGCTGGAGATCGCACCCGCCCGGATCGCGCCTGTCCGTTCGCCCGGGCCGGGACTGATGGCGCGGGCGCGGACCGTGTTGGGGAAAGCGCGACCCAATCGGGTCCGCGCGACACTCAGTCTTCGGTCGCGGTTTCCAGCTCGACGATCCGGCGATCGAGCGCAGCCAGCGCGCGCGCCTTGGCATCGTCGCCGAGGGACGTTTCGGTCGCCAGCGTACCGCGCGCCTCGCGCAATGCCTTGAGCACCGACGCCCGGCCTTCGGAGCTGCACACCTTGAGGCGGACTTCGCCGGTGGCCTGACGCTCGCATTCCATCTCGCGCCCGCTGAAGACGATCATCTCGCGATCGGCGAGCCGCTCCTCGGTCAGCGCTCGCAGTTCGGCTTCGGACAGGTCCGCGCCCTCGCCCATCTTGACGATCCGCACCTCGACTTTTTCCATCTCGTCGAGTTCGCGGGCGACTTCGGCCCCATCGGCGCCGCGGCGGACCACGCGCACCTTGTGTTCGACCTTCTTGCCGTTCTCGGCATCGTCGGTTTCGATCACGACCACCCGGCGATCGACCGAGACGTCTTCCTCGATCTCGATCTCCTGCGCCATCAGCGGCGTCGAAGCGAGGCAAGTCGCGGCGGCGAGCGTCGCAAGCATTGCATTGGTTTTCATCGTTCGGGTCCTCCCATCCTTCGAAATCAGTCGGCGCGCAGCGCCTTGTCGAGCGCTTCGAGCGCGCGTTGGCGCTGGGTCTCGGTCAGGTCCTTGTTCGCCTTGATCTCCCGGCGCGCCTCGGCGAGCGCCTCACGCTGGACCTTGGCGAAATCGAACGTCGAGCAGGGCACCGCCTCGCCATCCTTCTTGCATTCGGCGATCACGCCGTCCCTGGCGACCGCGCGCTGGAGCTCGAGCACCCTCGGCAGTTCCGCCTCGACCATCGCCATCGCGGAAGACTGGAGCTTCTCCATCTTGGCGTGCCATTCGGGGCTCTTCTCGACCCGCACCTCGAGACGCTCCATCTCCTTGCCCAGCTTTTCGAGCTCGGCGAGCTTCGCGGCGTCGACCATGCGGACATCGCCGAGGTCGAGCATGACTTCGATATCCTTCACGCCCTTTGCCCGGAGCCTGGCCGCGGCGCGATCCATCGATGCGGCGCGGGCCTGCATTTCCTTTTCGGACATGACCTTGCCGTCCTGCACGAACACGACCCGCATCTCGCGTTCGAGCTCCTTCGCCGCTTCGGCGATCGCCTCGGACCGTTCCTCGATCGCTTCGGCGAGTTCCTCGGCCTCTTCCTCGGTCACCGGCGCGGCATCGGGATCGACCTCGCGGATCACCACGCGGTCACCCTCAACCTGCGCATCCTGCGAAGCCCAAGCATCATGCGCCACGCTCGGGGTCGCATAGGTGAAGCTCGCGGTCAGCGGCAGCGCGAGCAGGCCGGTGGCGAGCGCGGCGCGGCCGGCCCAGCGGCGGCGGGGTGAAATGTCGGCCATCGACAGGCTCCTCAACCGCTGGATGATGCTCTTTTCCCCGAGCACCGGGCAAGCCATCGGTGCGGCCAGTGCCAGATCGGGACCGGCCGAAAAGCGCGCGATGGTCTGCGCATAGGCGGCGCGGGTGGCATCGTCGCGATTGGAGATCACCCGTGCGTCGCAGGCGGCCTCCTGGTCGCGCCGCAGCGCGCGCCAGCCGAGCCAGCCGAGCGGGTTGAACCAGTGCAGCGCGAACAGTGGCTGGGCGGCGAAATTGGCGATCAGGTCGCCGCGCTCGTGATGCGCCATTTCGTGCGCGATCGCGAGGTTGCGGGTGCGCTTGTCGGCGGTTTCGAGGAAATCGAGCGGCACCGCGATCACCTTGTCGACGATCCCGAAGGCGAGCGGACTCTCGGTCTCGCCGGTCTCGACGATCCGCACCCCACCGATGCGGAGTTTCTCCTCCGCGCCGTCGAGCAGGCGCGCGCGCATCCGGAAATAGGCGAGATAGCGCCAGCCAAGCATCACCGCGGCACCGGTCAGCCACGCGCCGATCGCGAGCGCGAACCACAGCCAGCTCGCATCGGGCTGCGGCGCCGGTTGCGCCTGCATCGCCATCAGCACCACCGGGTCGATCGCAACCATCGGCGCGGGCGCGGCGGCGACTTCGGGGGCGAGTGCGGCGGGCAGTTCGATCACGGGCACGAACAGCCGCGCGAACGGCAGCAGCCACAGCATGTAAGCGGCCTGCGCGCCGAGGTGGCGCGCCACCGGGCGGCGGACGAGCAGGACCAGCGCGATCAGCGCCCCGGTCCAGACCAGCGTATCGAGCAGCCAGTCGATCATGCCTTCATCTCCTTCAGAAGCTTCTCGATCTCGGCGATATCGTCATCGGTCAGCGCTTCGGCCTCGGCCAGGTGCGCGACCAGCGGCGCGGCGCGGCCGCCGAACAGCCGGTCGACCAGGCGGCGCGATTCGCTGGTGCGATAATCGCCGCGTTCGAGCAGCGGGCGGTAGAGAAAGCGGCGGCCGTCGGGCTCGGTCGCGAGCGCGTTCTTCGACACCAGCCTCGACAGCAGCGTCTTGACGGTGGCGATCGACCAGTCGCGCCGCTGGCAGACTTCCTCGCACACTTCGGCGGCGGTACGCGGGGATTTTTCCCACAATACTTCCATCACCGCGTGCTCGGCTTCGGAAATCCGTTCGTTGGTGTCGGCGTTGGAGGACATGCCTCTCTCCCTTGCTGCGATTCGTTTACAGGTGTAATTGCAATGATTACGAATGTAAACAGCCAAACGGTGCATGGTTTTCTGCAAACGACACGGAACGCTGCCCCGCCCCAGCCTGTTGCAACGACAGCAGGAGGAACCCGTGGCACGCGACAACCAGACCACCGATCATCGGCAGAACGTGCTGACTTCGCCGCAATTGCGGCTCGTCGGGAGCGTCGACGAGGCGATGTACGACGAATTTCGCAACCAGCTGTCCGCCGCGCCGGGCGACGGGCCGCTGACGATCGCGATCACCACGCTCGGCGGCAATCCCGAGATCGCGCGCGCGATGGCGGCCGATGTCCGGCTGATCGCCGAAACGGGCCGGACGCTCTATTTCCTCGGCAAGGCGGCGGTCTATTCGGCCGGGGCGACCTTCATGGCGGGGTTCCCGATCGACTGTCGCTTCATGACCGAGGGGACGAGCCTGCTGCTGCACGAGCGCCAGATCACCCGCACGATCAACCTTTCGGGCCCCCTGCGCAGCTGCACCGCGCAGCTCAAGGCCGCGCTCAACGAGATCGAGCACTCGATCACGATCGAGGAAGACGGCTTCCGCGCGATCGTCGACGGGTCGGAGGTCGACTTCGAGGAATTGCGCGAGAAGGCGCCCGACAATTGGTACATCACCTGCGAAGAAGCCGCCGAGCGCGGCCTGATCGGCGGGGTGATCTAAAGCGGCCCGACAGAACCGCCGACTGGATTACGCTTCGCGCAGGAAATCTATCGTCAGTTCGAACGCGCCCGTCGGAACGAGGTGGTGCGGCCTTAGCGGCGGGATCACCAGCGTGTCGCCCTCGCCCAGCTCGACCGCCTCGTCCGCATCATCGTCCCACGCCAGCCCGACGCTGCCCGAGAGCACGGTGATCCTGCCCCAGGTCCCCGGTTTGAGGCTGTGCTCGCGCAGCAGTCCCTCGGGCACCGACGCGCGATCGAACGGACCGATGGTGTGATAAATATCGAGCGCGGGCGTACTCATGCGGTCACCAGTGCGATGACGGCGACGCCGATCCCGAAACCGGCGACCGCGAGCGGGACGATCAGGATCTGCGCATAGACCGAGATCGCATCCATCGGGCCGGTCCAGGTCTGCAGCGGCTCGCCGCAGTCGAGCGGCGATTGCGCCTCGGGCCCCGCCTGCGCCGCGCCGATCCGGGCGACACCGAAATAGATTGCCGTGTAGAGCACCGAGATCGCGATCGCGAACAGCGCCTTCCCGCTCGCTGAGGTCGCGATCGCCAGCGCGGTGAAGAACGCCGCGTAGCAGCCGAGCATCGCGAGCCAGACCCGCGCCGGCAGCTGGAAGCCCTGGTTGGCGGGCGCGACCGGCGGGGCGGCGACAGGCGTCACCAGCGCATCGACCGCGTGGATCTCGGTCGCGGTGCTTTCGTCGAATTCGAAATGGCGGTCTTCAAACATGCGGGAGGTCCTTTCCGGCACTGGAGCCCGACAGGCCGTCGCGGTTGACGGCGATCCCGGTGAGCAGGCTGTCGGCGATGGAACGGGCGCGACCGGCGACCAGCGAGGTGCCGCCGGGATCGCGTTCGAGGCTGCGTAGCGTGTCGTAGAAAAGCTCGAGCCAGCGGGCGAAATGGCGCTGCTCGAGCCCGGGAATGGCGAGGTGTTTCTGCATCGGGTTGCCCGAGAACTCGCCGCTGTTGAACAGGATCGAGCGCCAGAACCGCTTCATCCGCTCGAGGTGGACGGGCCAGTCCTCGATCCGCTCGGCGAAGATCGGCCCGAGCATTTCGTCCGCCCTTACCGCGGCGTAGAAGGCCTCGACCATCCGCGAAACGAAGGCCTCGTCCACTCCCAGCGCCTCGGCCTGCGCGCGCTTCGCCTTGCGCGCCTGCAGCACTTCGCTGCGGGTCCGTTCGCGTATTGCAGGCATCGATCGCTCCGACTCGTTAACAGGTATTTGATATACCCCTTACGGCACTTGCGATAAAAAGCAATATTCAATATACCTCTTTTATGCAGCTCAACCTCCGCACCGATTACGCCCTGCGCATGATGATGGCGCTCGCCGTCTGCGACGATACCGTCTCGATCGACTGGATCGCCGAGCGCTACGCGATCTCGCGCAACCATCTCGCCAAGGTCGCGCAGGACCTCGCGGCGGCGGGCTATATCGAGACCCAGCGCGGGCGCGGCGGGGGCTTGCGGCTCGCGCACCCGGCCGAGCGGATCAATGTCGGGGCGGTGGTGCGCAAGCTCGAACATTTCGAGGGGTTCGTCGCCTGCATGGGTGGCAAGGCCGATTGCGCGATCGACGGCGCCTGCGGGCTCAAGCCCGCGCTCGGCGGCGCGCTCGAGGCCTTCCTCGCGCATCTCGACAAGTACACGCTCGCTGACATTACCGCCGATCGCAACGCGGTGCTGCGCCGACTTGCCGCCAACGCGGCCTGAGCCGACGGACTAGCAGACCTCGGCGGTGTTCTCGGGGATCGGCCCCGGGGGAACGCGCGCCTCGCTCAGATAGAACGGATCGCCTTCGAGCCGGTGACCGCTGCCATAGGCCCGCGCGAGCACGCGGTAGAGGCGCGGGTCGTAGGCGCGCAGGTCCTCGTGATCGAGCACGCGCGTGCCGTCCATCACCGCGAGGCGGTTCGAATTGAACCAGAACTGTGTGCCCTCGGCCCAATATTCCTCGACCGTGGTGGTGGCGTACTCCTGGTACCACAGCCTGTCGGCGAGCGCGGCGGCATAGGCGGCGTCGATATCGGCCGCGAGCGCCGGATCGACCGCGCGGATCGCATCGTGCACGCCATGCGCGAATTCGTGGACGAGGATCGTCTCGCCCCAATAACGCGAGCTCCGCAGGCCTAGCACGTCCTCCTCCGCCGCGACCGCACGCTTGCCGCCGATCCCGCGCACCCGCGCGTTCCAGTACTGGCGATCGGAGAGTGCGCCGATCCGCGCATCGTAATGCTTGCGCTCGCAGCGCGTCAGCCGCGGATCGTCGGGCCCCGGCTTGGTCCAACCGCGATTCTCGGGAAGGTCGGTGATCGCCTCGTCCTCGGCCATGATCGCGACGCGATAGTCGTTCGCCGCCAGCCACTGCGCGAGATCGGGCCGATCGATCAGCATCGCGGCAATCATGTCGCGCGCGGCGAACAGCGCGTCGGACGAGACGCGGTTCGACGACAGGACCGGAATGCCCGCGGCGGGCACGTATTGCGTGTAGAACGGATCCACCCGTAATCCGGCGGGGGGTCGCGAAGGCGCCATTTTAGGGCTGCACGATGTGAGGGCGAGGCCCACCGCAACCGCGCACGCAGCGCTTCCAAGCGCCATGGTCAACGAGCCAGCGGTACCTTTTCGACGTCCTCGGGGCATTCCACGACACTTCCCATTTCCAGCGGCTTGCGTCCACTGTTCAGAATTCGAAGGGCGCGGGGTCCGCGTTCGAACGACATCAAAGCACAAAAATGGCCGCGGCTCGAAATCTCCGTGCCGCCATCCTTCACCATACCTGCGGGGGCGTTGTCCAACATATAGCGGAAGTCGTTCTCGGTGATGTCCATGATGAGGAAGACGGGGCTGGTCTGGACGATCCAACCATCCTTCTTGTGCTTATATCCTTCACTGAAATACGCGCGGGAGATCGAGACGTAGCCCTCGAAACGCTCAACCTGATCTGCCGGGAAGTAAGCCCGAACCCGCTCGATGGTGTCCGCGACGCTGAGGAGCAGCCAGCCGCTGAAGACCCAGGCGAACCACATCACGGCGGCGACGAAGAACGAGCGCAGCTCGGATAACTTGGTTTCGCACCAGCGGTAGATCGAGACACCGGCGACGATCGACGTCACAAAGACGAGGAAACCGCCCGCGGCCCATACGCCAGAGGACGGCGCATAGACGATTTCGGTGTCAGGTAACTCGGCCCATTCCAACCATAGCAGAAGCGGGAGGAAAACAAGGATCGGCGTATAGAACGCGATTCCCGCGGCCCAGCCCATTTCGGCCAGCTCGTCCTTGATCCCGGGCCAACCGAACCGCGGCGAACGCCTCAAGCCGAGCTGATTTTCCCCGCCCTTCGGTTCCAGCTCAATACACCCGCTTCTTCGGCTCGATATACTTGATGTCGTCGGTCAGCGTGAACTCGTGCACCGGGCGGTAGCCGATATCGACCTTGCCGCCCTTGCCGCCCCAGCCGTCGAAGGTGGCGATGGTGTGCTTCATCCACTTGGCGTCGTCGCGCTCGGGGAAATCCTCGTGCGCGTGGGCGCCGCGGCTTTCCTTGCGGTTCTCGGCGCTCGCGATGGTCACGTTGGCCTGCGCCATGAGGTTGTCGAGCTCGAGCGTCTCGACGAGGTCGCTGTTCCAGATCAGCGAGCGGTCGGAGACATGGATGTCCTCCATGCGCTTGTTGACCTGCTTGAGCTTCTCGACGCCCTCGGACAGCAGCGCGCTGTCGCGGAACACCGCGCAATGCGCCTGCATCGCCTTCTGCATTTCCTCGCGCACGCGGGCGGTCGGCGAACTGCCGTCGGCATGGCGGAAATGGTCGAGCCGGGTGAGCGCCATCTCGGCGCTGTCGGTCGGGAGCTCGTCCTGGTTCGCGCCGCTCTTGATGGTTTCCTTGAGCCGGAAACCGGTGGCGCGGCCGAACACCACGAGGTCGATCAGTGAGTTCGAGCCGAGGCGGTTCGCGCCGTGGACCGAAACGCACGCCGCCTCGCCCACTGCGAACAGGCCGGGGACGATCTTTTCCGGATCGTTGGGATCGCCCGCGATCACCTCTCCGTGATAGTTACAGGGGATGCCGCCCATGTTGTAATGCACGGTCGGGGTGACCGGCAGCGGCTGGCGCGTGAGGTCGACGCCGGCGAAGATCTTGCCGCTCTCTGTGATGCCCGGCAGGCGCTCGGCCAGCACCTTGGGATCGATATGGTCGAGGTGGAGGTAGATGTGGTCGCCATCGGCGCCCACGCCGCGTCCCTCGCGCATTTCGAGCGCCATCGAGCGCGATACCACGTCGCGGCTGGCGAGGTCCTTCGCGCTCGGCGCATACCGCTCCATGAAGCGCTCGCCCTCGGAATTGGTGAGGTAGCCGCCCTCGCCGCGCGCGCCTTCGGTGATCAGCACGCCCGCGCCGTAGATCCCGGTCGGGTGGAACTGGACAAATTCCATGTCCTGCAGCGGGAGCCCCTGGCGCAGCACCATGCCGCCGCCGTCGCCGGTGCAGGTGTGCGCGCTGGTGGCGGTGTAGTAGCAGCGGCCGTAGCCGCCAGTCGCCAGCACCACGCCCTGCGCGCGGAAGCGGTGGATCGTCCCGTCGTCGAGGCACATCGCGATCACGCCAACGCACTTGCCGTCCTTCATGATCAGGTCGATCGCGAAATATTCGATGAAGAAATCGGCGTCGTATTTGAGGCTCTGCTGGTAGAGCGCGTGGAGCATGGCATGCCCCGTGCGGTCCGCCGCGGCGCAGGTACGCTGAACCGGCGGGCCCTCGCCCATGTTCTGCATGTGGCCGCCGAACGGGCGCTGGTAGATCGTGCCGTCATCGTTGCGGCTGAACGGCACGCCCGCGTGCTCGAGTTCGTAGACCGCGTGCGGCGCCTCGCGCACCATGTATTCGATCGCGTCCTGGTCACCGAGCCAGTCGGAGCCCTTGACGGTATCGTACATGTGCCACGACCAGTGGTCGGGCGTGTTGTTTCCGAGCGAGGCAGCGATCCCGCCCTGCGCCGCCACGGTGTGCGAACGGGTCGGGAAGACCTTCGAGATATTGGCGGTCTTCAGCCCGGCCTCGGCCGCGCCCATCGTCGCGCGCAGGCCCGATCCGCCCGCGCCGACCACGACGACGTCGTAGGTGTGGTCGATGATGTTGTAGGCGCGTCCGCCGATTTCGAACGTGTCAGCTGCGGCCATCAGGCGGCTCCTGCGAAGACGATGCGGGCGATGCTGATCAGCGCGAAACCCGCGCCGGCAAACGCCGCGATATTGAGAAGGGCATTGAGGGCGAAGCGGTTGCCCGCGGTGTTCACGTAATCCTCGACCAGCACCTGCAGGCCGAGCCGCGCGTGCCAGAACACCGAGATCACCAGCAGCGACAGCGCCAGCGCGGGCAACGGGCTCGCGACCCACTTGGCGAAACCGGCGTAGCCGTAATCGTCGAGCAGCAGGAAGCTGATCACGAGGAACAGCACCGCGACGAGGTTGCCGATCGCGGTGAAGCGTTGGAGCAGCCAGTGATGCGTGCCGTGATGGGCGGAGCCGAGGCCGCGCGCGCGGCCGATGGGGGTTTCATGAGCCATCAGAGCACTCCCTGCTTGGCGAGCACGACCAGCCAGAAGCCGATCGTCAGGACCACGCCGATCACGGTGGTCCCGATCGCCCAGGTCTTGTTGGTATCGAGTTCGTAGCCCGCGCCGATATCGAGCACGAAGTGGCGCAGGCCCGATGCGAGATGGTTGAAGAACGCCCAGGTCAGGCCGATCAGCACGATGTATCCGATCGGCGAGGAGGCGGCGAGCGCGAAGGTCTCATAAGCCTCGGGCCCGCTGGCGAGCGCGCCGAGCCACCACAGCAGCACGGGCAGGCCGACCAGCGCGAGCCCGTCCCCGCTGACGCGGTGGAGGATCGAGGTCAGCATGTGCGGACCCCATTTCCAGATTTGCAGATGCGGTGAGAGCGGTCTTCCGGCCATGGGCTTTCCTGTCGCGTGAATTTCTGGCCCGTCCCTTAAAGGAATGAGGCCGCGAGGCAAGGTGGGGAAGCACATCATTGTGATCGGCAATGTCTCGGTTTATCGCGCGGCCATGACCAATATTCTCCTCACCGGATCCTCGCGAGGGATCGGCGCCGCGGCGCGCAGCGCGCTCGAAGCGCGCGGCTGCACCGTTATCGGGCATGGCTCGAAAGCGCACGACCCACACACGATCGGCGCCGACCTGACCGACCCGCAGGCCCCGCAATTGCTTTGGGAAGAGGCGCTCGAGCGCGCCGGCGGAAAAATAGACGTGCTGATCAACAACGCCGGGTTCTTCGACCCCAATCCGCTCGACCGTTCGGACATCGAATGGCTCGACGGGTGGGAAGAGACCATCCGCATCAATCTGACCGCCGCCGCGCAGCTCTCGCGCTATGCGGTGCGGCACTGGCAGGACAGCAATGCGGGCGGGCGGATCGTCCATGTCGCGAGCCGCGCCGGGCATCGCGGCGACAGCCCCGCGCATTGGCACTACGCCGCGGCCAAGGGCGGGATGCTGGCGATGCACAAGACGATCGCGCGCGCCTATGCCTCGGAAAACATCCTCAGCTACGCGATCACGCCGGGATTCACCGATACCGCGATGGCGGGCGATTACCTCGAAAGCCGCGGCGGCCCGGGCCTGCTCGCCGACATACCGCTCGGCCGCGTCGCCGAACCCGAGGAAATGGCCGCGATCATCGCCTTTTGCGCGCTCGACGCCCCGCCGAGCATGACCGGCGCGACGATCGACGCCAACGGCGCGAGCTACGTCCGCTGATGGCCAGCTGGAAACTCACCGGCTTCGGCAGGAAGCCCTGGATCGAGGCCGCGCTCGCGCGGCAGGAAGAACGGCTCGACTGGGATCCCGAGATCGTCCTCACCGGGTTCGAGATCGCCGAGGACAAGCCCGACGACTGGCGGCTCGACGCCTATCTGCCGCGCAACCCCTCGAAGGCCGATCGCGCCGCGATTGCCGCGCTGTTCGCCGGCGACGCGCCCGACTTCACGGTCGAGAAGCTGCCCGAGACCGACTGGCTGACCGAAAGCCAGCGCGGGCTCGACCCGATCCGCGCGGGCCGCTTCCACGTCCACACGCCCGACCACGACCCGGACCCCGAAGCGGTCAATTTCGTGATCCCCGCGGCGCAGGCCTTCGGCACCGGGCATCACGAGACGACCGCGGGCTGCCTCGCCCTGCTCGACGCGATGAAGAGAAGCGGCGTGGTCGCACGCGACGTCGCCGACATCGGCACCGGCACCGGCCTGCTCGCCTTCGCCGCGCGCGCGCTGTGGCCCCGGGCCGATTTCACCGCGACCGATATCGATCCGGTGTGTCTCGGCGTGATCGAGGAAAACGCGCGGCAGAACGACATCCCGCTCGGCGCGAGCGCGGGCGAGGTGCTCCCCGTGATTGCGCCGGGGATCGATGATCCGGCGATTCTCGTGCGCGCGCCCTACGACCTGCTGATCGCCAATATCCTCGCCCAGCCGCTGATCGACCTCGCGCCCGATTTCGCCCGCGTGACCGCCCCGCGCGCGAACGTGCTGCTCGCGGGGCTGCTCGAAACGCAGGAAGCCGCGGTGCGCCGCGCCTATCGCTGGCACGGCTTCCGGCTGGCGGGTCGGCTGGTGAAGGGCGACTGGTCGATCCTGTGGCTGCGCAAGCGCGGGTGACGCTTGGGCGATGAGGGGGATCGCGAAGTTCATCGGCAAGGCGCTGACCTGGATCGCGCTCTTCCTGGGCCTCGTCATGCTGTGGAACTGGGCGGGCAGCTCGATCCCGCGCAATGCCGGCGCCGAACCGGCCGAGAGCGGCGTCGAGATCCTGCTCGCCACCAACGGAATCCACACCGAACTGGTCCTGCCCGTGACCTCGCCGCAGAAGGACTGGCGCGAGACCTTCCCCAGCATCGATAAAGACTATCCCGGCCGCGCGATCACCCATATCGGCGTCGGCTGGGGCGACCGCGAGGTGTTCCTCGAGAACCCCAGCTGGGGCGATCTCGAAGCGCGGACCGTGTGGCGCATCGCCACCACCGGAGGCCCGGGCGTGGTCCGCGTCGATCACCTGACCAATCCCGGGCCCGGCCCGAACAAGCGCCCGATCCGGCTGAGCGAGCGGCAATATGCCGCGCTGGTTGCCGCGATCGAGGCCGAGCTCGCGCCCGCCCCCGCAGGCCGCGAACGCCCCGTCCTCACCGGCTTCCGCGCGCAGGACCGTTTCTACGACGCGCGCGCCGACTACACGCTCGGCAACACCTGCAACCAGTGGACCAGCGACCGTCTCGCCGATGCGGGGGTCGAGACCGGCTACTGGACGCCGTTCGCCGGCGGGGTGATGAAATGGGTCGAGGAGCCGGCGATGTGATCGAACAATTGCGCAGCAGGCTGACGCCTTCGCCCTACCTGACCCGGATACTCGGCAACACGTTCGTTGGTGGAATTGCTTTCATCTTGAGCTTCGTGGTCGGAACTGACGGCTTGCCCGATGCCAATCTTCTTTTTGTGATCCCCTGGCTCGCGGCGGGATTCTTTGTCGTATTTTCGGGCTATTTCTTGAGCCTTATCATCCTCGCCAACGTGACAAGGCATTGGGGCAAACCGATCTTGGCAAGCGGGCTCTTCGCGGCGCATTTCTGGTTCTTCTCATGGTTGATGTCGCCGAAAGGCCGGTCATTTTTCAACGACGAGGCTGGTCTGCAACTGTTTGCAATCAGTTCGGTGCTGGTTGCACTTCTCGAACTGGTTTTCATGAGGTTCAATCTGGCAACGAAGTAGCTTCGTGGTACTCCACCACCGCGGCGACCACCTCGTGCATCATCGCCATCCGCTCGGGCACGCGCTGTTCGGTGCGCGCGATCATCACCGCGACGGCGTAGCGCCTGCCGTCGGGGGCGGTGATGAGGCCGATATCGTTGTAGCCGGTCTGCTCGTGCACCAGCGCCTGCCCGGTCCCGGTCTTGTGCGCGATCGTCCAGCCCGGCGGCAGCCCGCCCTTCAATCGGTTCGGCCCGCTGCGCGTTTCGGACAGGATCTTGAGGAAGCGCTCGGTGCTGTCATCCGACAGCAATTCGCCTTTCGCCAGCCGCGCCAGCGCCGCGACCACCGCCACCGGCGGTGCGCCGTCGATCGGGTCGGCGAGATAGCCTTCGTAAGCGGCACGGCGATCCTCGTCGGGCACCGCGTCGCGCGCATCGTAGAAATTGCGTTCGAGCGAATAGGCCTGTTGCCAGGTCAGCCCCGCGGTCGCGCTCTGCTTGGTCCGCTCGTCGGTGCCGAAGCGGATGCTGCCGAGCCCGAGCTTGTCGAGCGTACCCTGCACCGCATCGGGGCCGCCGACGCGCCGCAGGATCACGTCGTTGGCGGTGTTGTCGCTGCGCGTCAGCGCGCGGTCGAGCAGGTCGGCGTAATCGGTAGAGACCGAGCCCTTGCGCAGGACCTCGGCGCGGATCGGCTGGTGGAACAGCGTCAGGTCCTCGCGCCGCACGATCCGCGGCTCGTCGAGCGCCAGCTTGCCCTCGTCGACCTGGCGGAACGCGGCGAGCGCGACCCAGGTCTTGGTCACGCTTTGCTGCGGAAACGGTTCGAGCCCGCGGTAATGCATCGTGCGGTCGCTTTCGACCGGGCGCACCGCGATTCCGACCTGCCCGGCGAATTTGGAGCCGATCTCGTTCAGCCGGCGGTCGAGCGCGGCTTCCTCGGGGGTCGGCAGTTCGACTTCGATCAGCGCCTCGGCCTCTTCCGCCACGGGATCCTTCGCCTGTGCCGACATGCGCGGCAGGACGAGCACCGCGAGCGCGGCGATCCCGAGCACGGGGAACAGGACGGCGATGAATCTGACTGCGTGCGACACGCTGATTCAACGCGTCGCTGCCGCGAAGTTCCGAACTATTCGGAGGTGTTGCCCGCGCGCAGCCAAAGGATTCCCCCGAAGACGAGCTCGGTCACCGCAACCGCAACGGTCACGAAATTGGTTTCGAGCCACCCGGTGAAGATCGCCAGCGCGCCCAGCGCCGTGACGCCTGCGCCCAGCAACCAGAAAATCGCGAGACCATAGGCCGTGCGGAACGCGAAGTAATGCGTGCCCACGGCGATCGCGGCGAGCGGGATGACCCATTCGGGCTTGAACGGCAGGAACAGCCACGCCGCGACCAGGCCCCCGATCATCGCGATCGTCCCTTCGAGCACCAGCTTGCCGAACGGATTGGTCTTGCTTTCGCCGCGCCGCTTGAGGATCGCGCGGTTGATGAAGAGCGCGAACGGGAAGATCAGCATGCCGCCGAAAAAGAGTGCGAGGAACGCCGCTTCGACCCCCTGCTGGCGCTCGACGAAGGCAGCCGCCAGCCAGATCAGCCCGGACACCACCACGCCGGGTCCGCCATCGGTATAGGCCTGCCGCAATTCGGCCTGCGCCGCTTTCACTTCCATCCGTTTTTCTCCCCCCCTACTTGGCCGCGGCGACGATCTCCGCCCAGCCGGCCTCGTCGATCACCTCGATCCCGAGTTCCTCGGCCTTCTTGAGCTTGCTGCCCGCACCCGGCCCGGCGACGAGCAGGTCGGTCTTCGCGCTGACCGATCCGGAGGCCTTGGCGCCGAGCCGTTCGGCCTGCGCCTTGGCCTCGTCGCGGCTCATCGTCTCGAGCTTGCCGGTAAACACGACCGTCTTGCCCGCGACGGGCGAATCCTTCGTTTCCACCTCGTAACGCGGCGGCGACACTTCGGAGAGGATGTCGTCCCACACGCCGCGATTGTGTTCCTCGTGGAAGAAGTCGCCCAGCGCCTCGACCACCGCGCCGCCGATCCCGTCGATCGAGGTGAGTTCGCCCGCCGCATCCTCGTCGCCCGCGCGGGCCTTCTCGGCGACCTCGCGCAAGGCGGGCAGGGTGTGGAAATACTTCAGCAAATCGCGCGCGGTGACCGCGCCGACATGGCGGATGCCGAGCCCGAACAGCAGCCGCGCGGCATCGGGCTCGCGCCGCGCCTCCACGCTCGCGAGCAGCTTGTCGACCGAGGTCTCCTTCCACCCGTCGAGCGCGAGGATATCCTCGCGGCGGTCCTTGAGGCGGAAGATATCGGCGGGGCTTTCGAGCCAGCCCTTCGCGAAGAACTGGTCGATCGTCTTCTCGCCCAGCCCGTCGATATCGAGCGCGGCGCGGCTGACGAAATGCTTGAGGCGCTCGGTGCGCTGCGCGGGGCAGATCAGCCCGCCGGTGCAGCGGACATCGACCTCGCCCTCTTCGCTCACCGCCTCGCTGCCGCATTCGGGGCAATGATCGGGGAAGACGAAGGGTTCGCGCTTCGCATCGGGGGTGAGGTTCTCGACCACCTGCGGGATCACGTCGCCCGCGCGCTGCACCAGGACCCGGTCGCCCGGGCGCACGCCGAGCCGTTCGATCTCGTCGCGATTGTGGAGCGTGACATTGGTCACCGTCACCCCGCCCACCAGCACCGGCGCGAGGCGGCCCACGGGCGTCAGCTTGCCCGTCCTCCCGACCTGGATATCGATGCTTTCCAGCGTCGTCTCGGCCCGCTCGGCGGGAAATTTGCGCGCGATCGCCCAGCGCGGCGCCTTGGCGACGAAGCCCAGCCGTTGTTGCAGATCGAGCCGGTCGACCTTGTAGACCACGCCGTCGATTTCATACGGCAGGTCAGCGCGTTGCTTGGCAATCTTCGCATAATGCGCGAGCATTTGCTCGAGGCTTTCGCAGCGCGTGAAGAACGGCGAGACCGGGATACCCCATTCCGCGATCCGTTGCATCACCTCGACCTGGCTTTCGCCCGGCACTTCGGACGCCGCGCCCCAGCCATGCGCCCAGAAGCGCAGCGGCCTCGCGGCGGTGACACTGGCGTCCTTCTGCCGCAGCGATCCGGCAGCGGCATTGCGCGGATTGGCGAAAGTCTTGCCTCCCGCTTCCTCCTGCCGCGCGTTCAATTCGGCAAACGCCGCGCGCTCCATATAGACCTCGCCGCGCACTTCGAAGATTTCGGGCGCATCGTCGGGAAGCTGCTGCGGGATATCGGCGATATGCGCGACATTGGGCGTCACGTCCTCGCCCACCTGCCCGTCGCCGCGCGTCGCGGCGCGGACCAGCACGCCCTGCTCGTAGCGTAGCGAAAGCGAGAGCCCGTCGATCTTGTCCTCGGCGGTGAAGACGAGCGGCGCATCCTCGCCGAGAGCGAGGAACCGCCGCACCCGCGCGACGAATTCGGCCACCTCCGCATCGTCGAACGCATTGTCGAGGCTCATCATCCGCACCTCGTGCGTCACCTTCGACAGCGGCGAGGCGGCGATCTCGTGCCCGACCTTCTTCGACGGGGAGTCGTCGCGAACCAGATGCGGAAACGCCTCCTCCAGCGCCGCATTGCGCCGGACCAGCGCATCGTATTCCTGGTCGGTGATTTCGGGCGCGTCGTCGGCGTGGTAGAGCCGGTCGTGCTTGGCGATCGCGCGGGCCAAACGCATCAGTTCATTGGCTGCGTCGGCTTCGGTCATGTCCACAGGCGCTGTCGCCGAAATTTGATCCTGTCCCATTCGCCTCGCTATGCCTCAGCCACGGCACCGGGGAAAGTGCCGCAAACGAGACCAAGGGGGGAAACATGACCGACCGGATCATCAAGGCCGTGGTGGTAGCATCCATCGCGCTGTTCGCGCTGCTTTACGTCGCGCACAATATCGCCAACCTGCCGCAGGCATACGATTTCTTCGTCTACACCACGAGCCATGTCGACCAGGAAGCCTATCCGGTCACCTTGCTGCCGGTGCCGCCGGCCTTCCTGATCGTGATCGCGATCGTGGTGGTCTTCACGCTCGAGGCGATCGCCGGGATCCTCGGGTTCTACGGTGCCTGGCACCTCTGGACGCTGCGCAAGGCGGACGCCGCGAGTTTCGAGGCCGGTAAGAAATGGGCCAAGATCGCGCTCGCCTGCGCGGTGTTCAACTGGTGGGGCCTGTTCCAGGGCATCGCGGTCGCGGGCTACCAATTGTGGCAGATGCCGCTCGGCGAAGGCCCGTTCTACGGCTCGTTCTTCTACGGTGCGATGGCGATGATGGCGCTGATCTATGTCAGCCTGCGAGACGTCGAAGCCTAAACACCCTCCAGCAAGCGATCCGCCTGCGCGCGCGCCTCGGGCGTCACCTCGGCCCCGCTGAGCATGCGCGCGATCTCTTCCTGCCGTCCGCTCTCGTCGAGCCGCGCGACGCTGGTCTTCGTGACGGTGCCGGTGGAGGACTTGGCGATCAGGTAGTGCGTCGTACCGCGCGCGGCGACTTGCGGCGAGTGCGTGACGGCAAGGAGTTGCCCGTCGCTCGCCAGCCGCGCCAATCGCTCGCCGATCGCGCTGGCGACCGCGCCGCCGACGCCGCGGTCGATTTCGTCGAAGATCACCGTCGCCGCGCCGCCCTCTTCCGCCAAGGCCACCTTCAGCGCGAGGATGAAGCGCGACAATTCGCCTCCGCTCGCGATCTTGTTGAGCGGGGCGAAATCGGCGCCCGGATTGGTCGCAATCAGGAATTCGACCGCGTCCATGCCGTGCGCGCCCCAGCGTTCATCGGGCAGCGCCTCGACCTTCGTGTGGAACCGTGCGGCATCGAGCTTCAACGGCGCGAGTTCGCCCGCCACCGCAGTGTCGAGCTTCGCCGCCGCCTTGCTGCGCGCCTCGTGCAGCGCCTGTGCCTTGGCGCGGTAGGCATCGCCCGCGTCTCGTGCCGCCTTCTCCAGCGCGCCGATCTCGGCCTCGCCGCCCTCGATCGCGTCGAGCTTGCCGCGTAGCTCGGCCATCTTGGCGGGCAATTCGTCGGCCTCGCAATCGTGCTTTCGGGCGAGCGCGCGCAGTTCGAACAGGCGGGTTTCGGCGCGGTCGAGTTCGGCGGGGTCGTGGACCAGCGCCTCGGCGGCGCGCGCCAGCGCTTCCTCGGCCTCGCCCGCCTCGATCACCGCGCGGTCGAGCGCGTCGAGCGCGGCCTGCAACTGGTCGTGTTCCCCCGCGATCCGGTCGAGCCGCCGCGCCGCGCCGCGCAAGGTCGCCAGCGCGCCGTCCGAGCCTTCCCACAGCTGCCGCAGTTCCTCGAGATCGCCCGACAGCCGCTCGCCCTTCTGCATGTTGGCGCGTATCGCGGCGAGCTCGGCCTCCTCGCCTTCCTCCGGGGCTAGGTTGGTCAGTTCCTCGAGCCACGACAGCAGCAGATCTCGATCGGCGCTCGCCTGCGCGATCTCGGCCTTGGCCGCGGCGAGTTTCTCTTCCGCCGCGCGCCATTCCGCCCACGCCGTGGACACTGCCGCCACATCGCTCCCCGCAAACCGATTGAGCAGCGCCCGGTGGCCACGCGGATTGACGAGCCCGCGATCGTCGTGCTGGCCGTGGATCTCGACCAGTGCGCCCGCGATCTGGCGCAGCAGCGCGACGCCGACCGGCTGGTCGTTGACGAAGGCCTTCGAGCCGCCGTCCGCCTTCAATTGCCGCCGGATGATCAGCGGTTCGCCCGGCTCCAATTCGAGATCGGCATCGTCGAGCGCCTCGGCCACCGGTGCTGGCAGCGCGTCGAACTCGAACGATCCGGTCACGCTCGCTTTCGCCTCACCGCTGCGCACCAGCCCGCTATCGGCACGGTTGCCGAGCACGAGGCCGAGCGCGTCGAGCAGGATCGACTTGCCCGCGCCGGTCTCGCCGGTGAGCACGCCGAGCCCGCGCGAAAAGTCGAGGTCGAGCGCCTCGATCAGCACGATATTGCGGATGGAAAGGCGGGTGAGCATCGCGGGATCGTTCCTAACGCGTTCCCCCTCGGCTTGGTAGCGTTGTCGGCCCGCGCACGAACAGCTTTCTCGCCCGCGCGGAATTGTCCCCAGAAAAGGGGACAGGCTTTAGTCAATATTAGAGGTTTTCTCCTAGCACCCGCCGTAATGGAACCGATCAAGTCCAGCTGGGTCGTCGAACCCACCGTGCCCAAGGAAGTGCGCGCCGACTATGCGATCGTCGCGGCGCAGCACGTGCGCGCGCAGGAGCCGCTGCTTCTGGCCGGCTTCACCTTCGGCGTTCCCTGCGCGATGCTGATGGGCGAGTCGCTCCCTGTCCTGTTGCGCTTCGGTCTCCCGACCGCGATCTTCGTGCTGTGCCTGCTCGGCGTGGTGTTCCGTCCGCGCTTGCCGACCACCGAGCGCGAAGCCACCCGCTCGCTGACCATGGCGACGGCGCGAACGGGGGGCATCATTGCGCTCGGATCGGTGTGGTCGATCCTCTCGTGGCAAGGCGCGGACGAAGCCACACGCTTCGGATTCCCGTTTTTCATGGCCTTGGGCGTGATCGTGACCGGCTATGCCTTCGCCAAGGTCCGCCGCCTGGCCGGCGCCTGCCTGATCGTCGGGATATTGCCGATCGCCACGGTCGTGCTGGTGCAAGGAAACCTGGTTGAAAAGGCCTGCGGCGCTGCGATGGTCGTGGCGGCCGTCTTCCTCTTCATCATGGCGAGCAACAATCGTCGCTTCCTCGTCGAACTGCTCGAGAAGCGCCAGGCGCTGCACCAATTGTCGCGCTGCGATTCGCTCACCGGTCTGCCCAACCGCCGCGCCTTCCTCGACGACGCCTACGAACTCGGGCGGACGGCCGATCACCTCCGGCTCATCCTGCTCGATCTCGATCGGTTCAAGGCGATCAACGACAGCTACGGTCACGAAATGGGCGACCGGGTGCTGTGCGCGGTGTCGCGGATCATCGAGAAATTCGCGCTGCCGGGCGTCGCGGTCGCGCGGGTCGGCGGCGAGGAATTCGCGCTGGTCGGACGGATCGACGACCTCTCGGCGGTGGCCGGGCTGCACCTGCTCACCACGCTCCGCCAGGCGGATATGCCGCACGGCACCCGCGTCACCGCGAGCATCGGCATGGCGAGCGGTCCGCTCAAGTCGGACGACGACTGGAAGCTGCTCTATTCGCTGGCCGACCAGGCGCTCTACGAAGCCAAGGCCGAGGGCCGCGACTGCGCCGTCGCCGGATCGAGCGACGCGCCGACCGACGCGGCCGTTGCCGACGAAGGCCAGGCCCGCGATCACCGCGCAGCCTGATTCCCGGCTAACCTATTTCGCAGTAATTCAGGAATTCAGCTCGCGGCGCTGGCGACCGTCTCGGGGGCGTGGCGCTGCATCAGCTCGTAGGCGCGTTCGTACCATTCCGAGCCCTGGTAGTTGCGGCCGAGCACCGCGGCGGCCTTCTTCGCCTCGGCCGGGATGCCGAGCGCGAGGTAGCTTTCGACCAGCCGGAACAGCGCCTCGGGCGCATGGCTGGTGGTCTGGTAGTTCTCGACCACCTGCCGGAAGCGCAGCGCGCTCGCCAGCCACTTGCCGCTGTTCTGGTAATAGCGGCCGATTTCCATTTCCTTGCCCGCGAGGTGATCGTTGACGAGGTCGATCTTGAGCCGCGCGTCGGTGGCATAGTCGGTCGCCGGGTAGCGGCGCACGATCTCGCGCAGCGCGGTCAGTGCCTGTTCGGTCACCTTCTGGTCGCGCGTCACATCGCTGATCTGCTCGTAATAGCTGAGCGCGATCAGGTAATAGGCGTAGGGCGCATCCTTGTTGCCCGGGTGGATCGAGAGGAAGCGCTGCGCGCTCTGGATCGCCTTGTTGTAGTCGCGCGCGGTGTAATAGCTGAAAGCGCTCATCAGCTGGGCGCGGCGGGCCCAGGGCGAATAGGGATGCTGGCGCTCGACCTCGTCGAACAGCACCGCGGCATCGCGCGACGCCCCGCGATCGAGCCGTTCCTTCGCCGCCATGTAGAGCGTTTCGACGTCGCGCGCGACATAGGCAGTGTCCGACGGACCGCCCCCGGCACCGCCGCCGCAAGCGGCGATCGAAAGGGTGCCCGTGGCGAGGATGGCGGCGCGCAGGGCCCGCGAAATCGGGCGGCGCGGCGAAACAGGGGTGATCGTCATGGCAGCGCGTATAACCAGCCGCGCGCTGAACGCCAAGTGAAGTCAGCGTGCCAGTGCCGCGTAAATTGACGCCGCGTCAGATGGTGGGGTCGGAGGTGCCTTCGGGCAGATCCCAGCGCAGGTGGCGCTTGACCAGTGAAACGAGGTTCTTCGAGCGCACGATCTCGCCCTTGGTCTTGTAGCCGAGCAGCTGCTCTGCATCGAGATGCGGGTTGACCGCGAGCACGCGCAATTCCTCCGAGGTGAAATCGGACAGGCCGCGCGCCCGCTCGATCCCGTCCTCGTCGTAGATGTGGAGCACGTCGCCCCGCGTGAATTCGCCGTCGATCCCCTTGATGTCGGCGCGCATCACCGCGCGATCGCCGTCGATGAGTTCCTCCGCGACCTCGTTCGAAACGCGCAGGCTGCCCGCCATCTGGAGCCGGTTGGCGATCCAGCTTTCCCACCCGGAGGCGGCGTCCTCATGCGCGACGAAGCGCGTGCAACGCCGCTCGCCGTCGAGGATCGAGGTCAGCGGGTGGTCGACCTCGCCATGCGCGATATAGGTGGTGACGCCGGCTTCCTGCGCGATATTCGCGGCCATCAGCTTGGTCGTCATCCCGCCGGTGCCCAGCGTGCTCTTGCCCTTGGTCGCTTCCATGAACGGGGCGACGTCGGTCACTTCCTCGATGAACTTGGCACCCTCCTCGTCGGGGTGGCGATCGTAGAGGCCGTCGACCTCGGTGAGGATGATGAAATCGCGCGCATCGACCATCTGCGCGACCTTGGCCGCGAGCCGGTCGTTGTCGCCGACGCGGATCTCCTCGGTGGTGATCGAATCGTTCTCGTTGACGATCGGCATCACGCCCGCTTCCATCAGGCGGAACACGGTGTTGCGGGTGTTGAGGAAGCGGCGATGGTCCTCGAAATCGCCCAGCGTCAGCAGGACCTGCGCGATCTCGATGCCGTATTCGTGGCCGATCTGCTTGTAGGCGTTGGTGAGCAGCGGCATCCCGCAGGCGGCGGCGGCCTGCTTGTCGCTGATCCCGGCGCTCTCGGGGGTCTCCCCCACGGTCTTGAGCCCGAGCGCGACCGCGCCCGAGCTGCACAGGATCACGTTCGTCCCGCGATCGCGCAGACGCGCGATATCGTCGAGCAGGCGCTGCATGAAGCCGAAGCGCGGTGTGAGGCGATCGGAGTTCGCGACGAGAGTCGAGCCGATCTTGACGACGACGGTATTGCTTCTGGACATCAGGAAATATCGGTTTTGTGCGGCATGCCCCTTCACCTAGGGGCTGGCCGCGAATTAGACAACCGCGTGCAATTCTTGCTGGAGTGTGTTATAAAGTAACCACTTCGCCGCAGTTCCGCCTGCCGGCGCACTCATTTTCCGACGATCCGCGTCTTGATCGCGCCCCGCGCGAACAGCCGGGGCCCCCGGGAACGCAATGCCCGTTCCGCTCGTCGTTAGAACAGAAACAGAGGACCCACATGACCGACCAGAAACTCGATCCGCAACTCCACGTCCACGAACTCGGCCAGCGCGCCCGCAAGGCAGCGCGCGGCCTCCTCACCGCCTCGACCGAGGCCAAGAACACCGCGCTCACCGAAGCCGCCAAGTCGCTGCGCGCCTCGATGGCCGAACTGCTCGAGGCGAACGCCAAGGACGTCGAGAGCGTCCGCGGCAAGAAGCCCGACAGCTTCATCGACCGCCTCGCGCTCGACGAGGAACGGGTCGAAGGCATGGCCACCGCGCTCGAACAGATCGCCGAACTGCCCGATCCCGTCGGCCGTCAGCTCGCGCAGTTCGATCGCCCCAACGGCCTCAAGATCGAGCGCGTCGCGGTACCCATCGGCGTCATCGGCATGATCTACGAAAGCCGACCCAATGTCGGCGCCGATGCCAGCGCGCTATGCCTCAAATCGGGCAATGCCGTGATCCTGCGCGGGGGCAGCGAAAGCCGCCATTCGACCCGCGTGATCGTCGAGTGCATGCAGAAGGGACTCGAAGCCGCGGGCCTTCCGGCCGATGCCGTCCAGACCGTGCGCACCACCGATCGTGCCGCCGTCGCCGCGCTGTTGAAGGCCGACGAGTTCGTCGACCTCGTGATCCCGCGCGGAGGGCGCGGGCTGGTCGAACTGGTGCGCGACCAGGCCAGCGTCCCCACGCTGCTCCACCTCGACGGCAACTGCCACTCCTATGTCCACGAAGCCGCCGATCTCGACAAGGCGGCCGAGGTGATCCGCAACGCCAAGCTGCGCCGCACCGGCGTCTGCGGCGCGACCGAGAGCATCGTGATCGATCGCGCGGTGGCCGAGCAGGCGGTGCCCAAGATCGTCGACGCGATGGGGACCGATTGCGAACTGCGCGGCGACAAGGCCGCGGTCTCGATCGACAACCGCATCAAGCCCGCCAGTGACGAGGACTGGGACACCGAATATCTCGACCAGATCGCCTCGGTGAAGATCGTCGACGGGCTCGACGAGGCGATCGAGTGGGTCGACACCCATTCCTCGCACCACACCGACGCGATCATGACCGAGGACGACGAGGCGGCGCGCAAGTTCATGACCAGCATCGACAGCGCGATCCTGATGCGCAACGCCTCGACCCAGTTTGCCGATGGCGGCGAATTCGGGATGGGTGCCGAGATCGGCATCGCCACCGGCAAGATGCACGCGCGCGGACCGGTCGGGCTCGAACAGCTCACCAGCTTCAAGTACCTCGTCCACGGCAGCGGACAGACACGTCCGTGAGCCGAACGAGGCCCGGACCTTGATCGGTCCGAAGTGCATGGGGCCTCCCGTTCACGCCATGATATCGAGCGAATGAAAGGGGCCGGGATCCAACGCGATCCCGGCCCCTTTCCCTTCAGGCGAGCCCAAGAGACCCTTAATCAAGAACCTCCCGAACGCGTTGCGCGATACGTCTTAAACTGCTCAAATCGCGGAAGGAAAACGCACCTTTCGACTTTTTCCATGCGCGGCTAGGGGATTGTACCTAGCTCGCGTGTTAGACAGTCTACTTAACCATTGGCTAGAACCCGATGCTGAACACGGGGACTTCGATGAGACGGGAAACGAGCAAGATATTGGCTGCCGGAGCAGCCTTCTTCTTGATCACCAGCCTGACTATTGCCTGGTCCCGCTTCAGCGGGGGGCTGGCCCTGATCTGGCCGGGGTCCGCGATTCTCGCCGCGCTCCTGGTCGTCCTGCCCACCCAGCGCTGGTTCGGCGCAATCGCCTTCTTCGCCCTGCTGAGCACGATCGCCACCGCATTCTTCGGCTTCGGTCCGCGCGTCGCGGCCCCGCTCGCCGTGGTCAATATCTTCGAGGGCTTCGCGATCGCCGCCTTGCTGCGCCACTTCCGCCCGGAGCGCGACTGGCTCAAGAGCGTCGCCGGGCTCGAACGGATGCTGCTGAGCGTGGTGCTGGGTACCTGTCTCGCGGCGTTCCCCGGCGGCATGCTCGCGGCATGGGCGGTGGCGGGCGACGTCCAGACCCACGTGATCGAATGGATCACCGGCCACACGCTCGGCTCGCTGCTCTGCTTCCCGATCGCGTATTTCCTCACTTCGGGCATCATGCACCGCAAGGTCGCGCAGGGAACGTCGTCCTATGTGGTCGAATGCGCGATCCATTGCGTGCTGATCGCGGGGGTCAGCTGGCTGGCCTTCTTCGAAAGCTCGCTCGCGCTGCTGTTCCTGCCCGTGGCGCCGCTGATGTATGCCTCGTTCCGCTGCGGCCGCATCGCCACGCTGCTCGGCCTCGTGATCATCGCGGGCGTCGGCGCGACCGCGCTCCAGATGCAGCAGGGCGACCTGAGCCATACCCAGTTCGCGCTCGCCAACGACGTGCAGTTCCTCCAATTCTACCTCGCGGTCCTGCTGCTGCTGTCGCTGCCCGCCTCGGTCGCGCTCAAGCAGCACAAGCTCGTCCTGCTCGAGCTCGACGAGAAACGCGCGCTCGAAGGCCTCGTTGCGGATCATTCGGACGACGCGCTGCTCAACCTCGATGTCAACGGCAACGTTCGCTACCACTCGCCCTCGAGCGAGCGGCTCTGCGGTTCGGACCAGCTGGTGGGCGCTTCGCTGATCGAGTTCTTCGATCCCGACGACGAACCGCTGGTGCGCCGCGAACTGGTGCTCGCCGCCGACAACCCCGACGTCACGCGGACGCTCGAACGCGCCGTGGTGCGCGAAGGCGAAGTGCGCTGGCTCGAGACCAAGCTGCGCGCCGTCCCCAATCCCGAGGGCCCGGGCGTGACCGGCTATGCCGTCACCATCCGCGACGTCACCGCGCGCAAGCGCGCCGAGCTGAGCGCGGTGCGCGACGCCGAGACCGATGCGCTCACCGGCCTGCCCAACCGCCGCGCCTTCCTCCGCCATGTCGAACCCCGGCTCGAGCGTGCCGGCGAGCAGTCGATGGCGCTCGCGATCATCGACCTCGACCACTTCAAGGAAGTCAACGACACGCACGGCCACACCGCGGGCGACGCCGCGCTGGCGCAGGTCGCGGGCGTGTTCCGCCAGCTCACCGGCCCGGGCCGCTATTTCGCGCGTCTCGGCGGCGAGGAATTCGTGCTCGTCGCAGAGCGGATCTCGCTCACCGGGATGATCGAACTGTGCGAGGAACTGCGCCGCACGATCGAGGACCTCGACCTCGAAAGCCATCACGGCGTCCGCTTCAACGTCACCGCCAGCGTCGGGGTCGCGCGGATCGCCGAGCCGATGACCCCGGCCGAGGCGCTGAGCACCGCCGACACCCCGCTCTACGAGGCCAAGAAGGCCGGCCGCAACCGCGTCGAGATCGCCCCCGTCACGCTGCGCGAACGCCGCAAGCTCCGCAACTTCCGCGCCGCCTGACACGACGGCAGATCAGGGCACCAGACCGACGCCGACCAGGCGGAGGCAAGCGCGACCGCGCGCCCGCAGCGGCCTCGTAGCGAAGCGGAGAGAATAGCCGCGAGGATGGACCCGCGGATGCGGGTCCGTAACCGCAAAGACTCCTCCCCCCCATTTTCCTACTCCGCGCTTTTCTGCTCCAAGCTCGCGGATGCCCGAACAGCCGCCCGAAACCGCGCCCGACACCCCGCCCGAGTGCCCCGCCACCCCCCAGCGCCCGCAGAGCCAGCGCGGCATCCTCCCCGCCTTCACCAGCGTGCCGCGGCAGAAGGACCGCTCGAACGGCTGGAAGCCTGAGGTCCAGCGCGCCTTCATCGAGGCGCTGGCCGATACCGGCAGCGTCAAGGCCGCCTGTCGCAAGGTCGGCCGCGCCGAGGTCGGCGCCTACCTCCTGCGCCGCCACCCCGAGGCGGCGAGCTTCCGCGCCGCGTGGCAGGCCGCGCTCGATCTCGGCATGCAGCGGATCGAGGACGTCGCGATGGACCGCGCGCTGAACGGGGTCGAGGTGCCGGTCTATTCCTACGGCAAGCTCGTCGGCGCGCGCACCGTCTACAACGACCGCCTGCTGATGTTCATGCTCAGGAACCGCGCGCCCGACCGCTTCGGCACCCAGATCAACGGGGGCAAACCGAAAGGCCGGGGCGCCATCGGCAAGATGGAAAAGCGCCGCCTGAAAAGGAAATGGCGCGCCGAGTGGGAGGCGGAGAAGAAGAAGGTCTCCCCCGGCGAGGTCTACGCCAGCATCGAGCGCAAGGTGCAGGGGCTGCGCGAGCAGGTCCTCGACAATCGCCGCCGCGACTGGGCCCGCCTCTCCGACGAGGCCCGCCAGGCCTTCGTGCGCTACACCCGGCTGCGCGCCCGCGACCTGGGCGAAGAACCCGACATCCCCTTCTTCCTCCTGCCGCATGACGGCGACCCCGAGCGCGAAAACTGGTGGGACGCCCCCGAAGACTGGCTCCTCACCCGCCGCGACCGCTGGCAACGCGAAGCCGCCGACCGCGCGGCGGAAGCTGAGAGCGCCGCGCTGCCGCCGCCGGATTGGCGGAGAGGCGAGGAACCGGAGGTGGAGGACGAGCGCGCGGCGGTTGTCAGGCGGCTCAAAGACCGGCGCTGGCGATGACGCTGCTATCTGGCGAAAGCCCGAGCGCGACCAGCGCGAGGCAAGGCCGACCGGCCGCCGCCGCTTATGCGGCGAAGCCAAGCGAGCCGGATGGCACGCGCCCGGCGTTTGAGGGTCTCAACAAAAGACCCCTCGCCCCGCCGTACATCATTACCTAGTAGCACCCTGATGGTGGATAACCTTAGCCCGGAAGAGCGCAGCCGCTTGATGTCGCGTGTACGCGGCAAGGATACCAATCCGGAGATGGCCGTCCGTCGACTCGTCCACAAACTTGGGTATCGGTTTCGACTGCATCGACGTGATCTGCCGGGAACACCCGACCTCGTTTTTCCGGGAAAGAAGAAGGTCATCTTCGTGCACGGCTGCTATTGGCATCGGCACGATTGCAAGAAAGCCACAACGCCGAAGACCAATGTGGAATTCTGGGAAAACAAATTTGACGCGAATATTATGAGGGACAATAAGAACTTGAACGACTTGTCCGAATTGGGGTGGGAAACGATGGTCGTGTGGCAATGCGAAGCTGAAAAGCCCGAAGAAATCGTCGATCGTCTGGTTGAATTTTTGGAGCTGGGACGATGAGTGCGCAGCCGGAAGTCGTGGACCTCTTCTGCGGGGTTGGCGCCCTGAGCCACGGCTTGAAGCTTGCCGGGTGCAAGATTTTGGCCGGATACGATACCGATGAGCGCTGCAAGTTCGCCTTCGAGACGAATAATGGAGGGGAATTCATCAAACGCGACGTCGGCAAGATGTCGGCGTATGAAATCATGAGCCATTATTCAGGGGAGGCACCTAGCGTTTTGGCAGGCTGCGCACCATGCCAGCCCTTCTCGACGTATAAGCAGAGATACGCAGAAGACCCCCAATGGGGGCTGGTGAGGAAGTTCGCCGAACTGGCCGCCGAAGTGCAGCCCGACTTTGTCACTATGGAAAACGTGCCATCGCTGCTGCGTTACAAGAACGGTTCCGTATTTCGCATGTTCAAAGGGATTTTGAATGAAGCGGGCTACCCTCTACGCGTGACGATCGCGAAGTGCGAATTGTTCGGCGTTCCACAAAAGCGGCGGCGGCTGGTTGTTGTTGCTGCACGGCGCCGGAAGGTTGGCCGCCTACCAACATCGGAGAATGTTGGTCGAACCGTCCGAGACGCGATCGCCGACCTACCGCCAATCGAAGCGGGACAGACACACCACCATGACACGCTCCACGTCGCGTCGGAGTTGTCGCCTCTCAACATGCAGCGGATGATTGCGGCCAAGCCAGGCGGGACATGGCGAGACTGGCCGGAAGACCTCCGGGCGGAATGTCATCGCCGTGTCAGCGGGAAGACGTATCCCGGCGTTTATGCGCGCATGGAATGGGACAAGCCCTCACCAACCATGACGACTCAATGCTTCGGGTTCGGCAATGGACGGTTCGGACATCCAGAACAGAACCGGGCGATAAGTCTTCGCGAAGCTGCAAATCTGCAGTCATTTCCGCCGGAATACGCATTTCTTCCGTGCGGCGAAAAGCCGAAAATGAAGGAAGTGGGCCGCTGGATCGGAAATGCAGTTCCGGTGGAACTCGGGCGAGCTATTGGGAGCAGCATAATTCAAGCAACGGGGTAGAGAGATGGAAGAGGAAGACGCCAGCGAGTTCAATTTTGCGATATCATTAAGTGTTCTCAACCATTTGGGTCGAAACCTATATCGCAATTTCATCACCGTTCTGGGTGAGGCAATTTCCAATTCATGGGATGCCGACGCAAATAATGTCTGGATTTCCTTCGATAAAAACAAGAATTCCTTCTATGTGAAGGACGACGGGAATGGGATGAACGCCGCCGATTTTCAGAATAAGTTCTTGAAAATAGGCTATTCGAAAAGAAAGGATTTAGGCTCGGAATCGGAATCCGGACGACCCTTCATCGGAGCCAAAGGTATCGGAAAACTCGCTCTTCTTTCTTGCGCAGAAAGAATCACTATTTTCACAAGAGACGACGCCGACGAGGATTATGTGGGCGGCGTCATCGATAATAGTGGCCTAGATGAAGCCATAACCGATGACCTAGAACCTGGCCAATATCAACTCGAACAGCCCGATGAAAATCTTCTTATTGGGAAAGAAGATGGTCACGAAACTGGCACGATTATAGTCTTCGAAGGCGCGGACCGAATCCTGCGAACTTCTGAAGAACAAATCCGAAAATTGCTTGCGCTCTCCTTTCATTTCTCTCTTTTGGATGAAGCCTTCACAATCCATGTGAATGGAAAACCAATCAGTTTGGACGATCTGCAAACGCTCACGTCTAAGACTGAATTTGTGTGGAAGATCGAAAGCTATGACGATGAATTTAAAAAGGCGTTTACAAATCTGAAGGAGCAAGTTGACGCTCCGGAGACGGAACTAGATCTTACTGGCTTTATCGCCACCGTCGAAAAGCCAAGCCACCTTAATATTCGTGGCAAAGGCGAAAGAGCGACAGTCGACCTTTTTGTAAATGGACGACTTCGGGAAAAGAATATTCTAAGCCATCTACCATCCCAGAGGATTGTAGAAAGCTACGTATATGGGCAAATTCATTTCAATTCGATGGATGGAGATGGGGACTCACCGTTCACCAGCAGTCGCGAAGGAGTGGTCGCAGACGACGACAATTTCGTTGAGCTAATAGATTATCTCAAGTCCACCCTCTTCCCGCAGGTCATTGATCAGTGGGATGAGCTTCGTATAAAATATCGGCAGACCGGCGACGATGAAAACAAGCGTAAAAGCGTGAAGGATCGAAAGGCTGCCGAACTGGCCGGGGCAGCAAAAAAAGAATTCAAGTTGAAAAAGACCGACGCCAACGCCGATTTAGTAGAAAAATGGCTTGATGATCTTGAACCCGATGCCGAGTTTAATCTTTCTTCGTACGCAGACTGCTTTCTTTCCGAAAACCTTATAAGGAAGTATGTTGGGCATAAAGGGATAGCTCCCATTGAGGGGATTAAGACAAATATAAAAGGCTATCGAGAAACCGAGGAGAAGAGGAAAGAAGAAGCGAATATAAGCTTTGACATAAGGCGAGACGATGACGATCTAAGCTACCTTGGAATGGACGATCTCGCGTTCACCGCCGAAGGATCCAAAGACAAGTCGAAACAGTCTCTCTGGCTTGACGCAATTAATTTCAAACCGGTCAGAAATGCTGTTGGCCATACCGGTACGTTGACTGATAACTCTAAAGCTCACCTGAAACTTGTTTTAGAAAACATCAAAGGCCGACTTCGGAAGCTACTGAAAACCTAGTAAACCGACCGGATATCGCTCCTCCCCGGCCTCCGCCGGGGCAGGCCGCCTTACGGGCGCTCCCGCATCCTCAGAATGAGAGTTATTCCTCGCCCATTCGGAGCGCTGCAATAAAGGCTTCCTGAGGAATCGACACGTTCCCGTACTCCCGCATCCGCGCCTTGCCCTTCTTCTGCTTCTCCAGCAGCTTCTTCTTGCGCGTGATGTCGCCGCCGTAGCACTTGGCGGTGACGTCCTTGCGCAGGGCGGCGATCGTCTCTCGGGCGATGATCTTGCCGCCGATGGCGGCCTGGATCGGGATCTTGAAGAGGTGGCGGGGGATGAGGTCCTTGAGGCGCTCGCACATGCCGCGGCCGCGTTCTTCCGCCACGGTGCGGTGGACGATCAGCGAGAGCGCGTCGACCGGCTCGGCATTGACGAGGATGTTCATCTTCACGAGGTCGCCTTCGCGCAGGCCGATCTGCTCGTAATCGAAGCTGGCATAGCCGCGCGATATGGACTTCAACCTATCGTAGAAGTCGAACACCACCTCGTTCAATGGGAGCTCGTAGGTCACCTGCGCGCGGCCGCCGACATAGGTGAGGTTGGTCTGGACGCCGCGGCGGTCCTGGCACAGCTTGAGGATCGGGCCGAGATATTCGTCCGGCGTGTAGATCGTCGCCTTGATCCACGGTTCCTCGATCGCGTCGATGCGGTTGACGTCGGGCCAGTCGGCGGGGTTGTGGATGTCGATCACCTTCGCGTCCTCGTTCTTCGTCTTGCCGAGGTGGACGCGGTAGACGACGCTGGGCGCGGTCGTGATGAGGTCGAGATCGTATTCGCGGGAGAGCCGCTCCTGGATGATCTCGAGGTGCAGCAGGCCGAGGAAGCCGGCGCGGAAGCCGAAGCCGAGTGCCGCGCTGCTCTCCATCTCGTAGGTGAAGCTCGCATCGTTGAGGCGCAGCTTGCCGATGCTTTCGCGCAGCTTCTCGAAATCGGCGGCGTCGACCGGGAACAGCCCGCAGAACACCACCGGCTGCGGCTCGCGATAGCCGGGCAGCGGCTTGTCCGCCCCGCCCTTGACCGTGGTGATCGTGTCGCCGACGCGGGCCTGGTCGACCTCCTTGATCTGCGCGGTGATGAAGCCGATCTCGCCGGGGCCGATCTCCGCGAGGTCGGTGCGCTTGGGCCGGAAGCAGCCGACGCGGTCGACGAGGTGCTGGGTGCCGCCCTGCATGAAGCGGACGTTGAGGCCCTTCTTGAGGACGCCGTCGATCACGCGGACGAGGATGACCACGCCGAGATAGGGATCGTACCAGCTGTCGACGAGGCTGGCCTTGAGCGGCGCGTCGCGATCGCCTTGCGGCGGGGGGATGCGCGCGACCAGCGCCTCGAGCACGTCCTCGACGCCGAGGCCGGATTTCGCGCTGGCGAGGACGGCGCCGCCCTCAGCCCAAGGCCCGGTCGCCTGGATGCCGACGATTTCCTCGATCTCCTCGGCGACGCGCTCGGGCTCGGCGGCGGGGAGGTCGATCTTGTTGATGACAGGGACGATCTCGTGGTCGTGCTCGATCGACTGGTAGACGTTGGCGAGGGTCTGGGCTTCCACGCCTTGGGCCGCGTCGACCACCAGCAGCGCGCCTTCGCAGGCGGCGAGGGAGCGCGAGACCTCGTAGGCGAAGTCGACATGGCCGGGCGTGTCCATCAGGTTGAGCTCGTAGGTCTCGCCGTCCTTCGCGGTGTAGGAAAGGCGCACGGTCTGGGCCTTGATGGTGATCCCGCGCTCCTTCTCGATGTCCATGTTATCAAGCACTTGCTCGGACATCTCGCGCTCGGTCAGCCCGCCGCACGCCTGGATCAGCCGGTCCGCCAGCGTGGACTTGCCATGGTCGATATGCGCGATGATGCTGAAATTGCGGATCTTGGAAAGGTCGGTCATTGAACGCTTCTAATGGGCAGATGCGCGGGGGTGCGCGTGTGCTGCGCCCTTTAGCGGGGGAGTTGCGGCAAGGCCAGCGCTCGCGGCACCGGCGCGCACCGAGCGTCGATCAGTCGGACCCGCGCCTCGTCGCCGTGTCGGCAAAGGTGCGGGTTTCGAAGCTCGGGCGGGACTCGGTCGTCGCCGGGACGTTTTCGGCGAGCGGATAGGCACCGGGCGGGAGCGCCTGGAGCGGCATGCCCGCGGCAGCGAGCGCATAGGGGCTGATCCGGAAGCGGGTGCACAACCCGTCGGCGCCGTCATTGACGAGGCCGGTCTCGAACTCGACCCCCTGCACGTCCCCCTCCGATCGGCGCACGGTCGCCACGGCGAGCTGGCCTTCGCCGAGGTCTAGAACCAGCTCCGTGCCCACCGGAACGTCGGAGACCCCCTCGATCATTGCCCCGGTTCGCGAGAGGTTCCTCATGCGCACCTCATAGCGGTAATCGCCGTGGATCACGCCGATCTTGCGGAGCACGCTCAAGCGCTGGGCGCGATTGCGCGAGGGCCCCTTGGCCTCGAGCACCCATTCCCCAGATCCCTGCTTTTCGAGGATCTTGTCCTGCGTCAGCGGCTTGGAGAAGAGATAGCCCTGGATGTAGTCGACGCCCTTCTCGCGCACCAACGCCAGCTCGTCGAGCGCCTCGACGCCTTCGACCGTGGTGCGCATGCCAAGCGCTCCAGCGACGCTCACGATCGCGGAAATGATCGCTGGATTGCGCGACCCCTCTTCGGTCGAGCCGACCACGAAACTGCGGTCGATCTTGACCTTGTCGAAAGGAGCGCGACCGAGATAGCTGAGCGAGGAGAAGCCGGTCCCGAAATCATCGAGCGACAGCCGCACCCCGAGCTTTTTCAGGTCACGGAACAGCTTGTCGGTACGCTCCATGTCGCTGATGAAGACGCTTTCGGTGATTTCCATCTCGAGTCTTGCCGGATCGATCGCGGAGGCGGCGAGCGCGCCGCCAATGATCGCGGCGAGTCCCTCCTGCTGAAACTGTGCCGCCGACACATTGATCGCGACCGAAACGTCGTTCGGCCACTTCGCCGCGTCCCTGCAGGCCTGGCGGATCGCCCACTCTCCCAGCGAGGTGATCAGATTGGTCTCTTCGGCGATCGGGATAAACTTCGACGGCTCGATCCAGCCCATCTTCGGATGCTGCCACCGCATCAGCGCCTCGTAGCCCGCCACCTTGCCGTTCTCCTGGTGGACGAAGGGCTGGTAATGCAGCGACAATTCCTCGTTCTGGAGCGCATCGCGCAGCGCTTCCTCGATATCGTTGCGTTCGCGAGCCTTGTCGTGGAGCTCGGACGAATAGAAGCGGAATTGCCCGCGCCCGCTGCCCTTGGCGGCGTAGAGCGCGAGGTCGGCACCGCGCACCAGTTCCTCACTGGTTATGCCGTCATAGGGCGCCACCGCGATGCCCACCGATGCGCCGATGACGCAGCGATTGCCGTCGACCGAATAGGGTTGCGAGAGGTGGGTGACAATCGAATGCCCGAGATCGGCGAGGCGACCGCGATCGTCGATATCGGGCAGGATGATCTGGAACTCGTCACCCCCGAGCCGGCCGAGCTCGAACTCGTCCTTTATCAGATTGCGCAATCGCTGCGCGACCTGTTTGAGCAGTTCGTCGCCGGCCTGGTGGCCGAGCGTATCGTTGACCGCCTTGAACCGGTCGAGATCGAGCATCATCACCGCGCAAGATCGTTTGGCCGCGACACAAACCTTCATTTCGCGATCGAGCTGGCTGGTCAGGCGATGGCGGTTGGAAAGTCCGGTCAGCGAATCGAACATGGCGAGACGCGAAGCTTCGGATTCCGAACGATATTGCTCGGTCACGTCGACCGCGTGCCCGCGATAACCGGCAAACCGACCATCGTTGTCGCGTTGGGGATGCCCGCTCAATGCCCAGCGCTGGTCGAACTTCCCGCATTGCGTGTGGATCACGATGTTCGAGAACGCTTTGCGGCCTGCAAGGTAGATCTTGAGCCCCCGGGCGCGGCCGTCATCGTCCTCGGCGCGTTCGATCTCGCGATCCTCGACGAACACCCGGCCGAGGGTGCGCCCGATCAGCTGCCCTTCCTCGAACCCTATCTGGGCGACGAGACGCGGCGAAATATAGGTGATGCGGCCATGGCTGTCGGTCGACCAGAACCAGCCGTGCCCGCTGGATTCGTACTCGCGCATCAGCAGGACGCTTTGCGCGATTTCCTCGCGGCTCAGCGGGTCGAGGAGAGCTGAATACTTTCCCCAGTCGCCGCCGGAATTCCTGCGCAATATTTCGAGCAAGACGACTCCCTTCCGCGGCGCATCGACCCCGTGCGCAACTCCCCCGCACACGCGTAGCGCGCGAGAGCTTAGGGGGTGGTATGACATAATGGTTAATTCCGGCTTTAGGTTCGCCCAACTGCGCCGCCTGCTTGCCAATGGGTTCGGAGGCGGGCATCCTCGATCGCAAGCCCGGTCGAGGTCTTAAGAAACCGGGAGAGACAGGAGAGGCGATGCGGCATATCGCGGTTATCGGCTCCGGCCCGGCGGGATATTACACGGCCGAGGCGGCGCAGAAGAAATGGGGCGGCGATGTGCGGGTCGATGTGTTCGACAGCCTGCCGGTGCCCTACGGATTGATCCGGACGGGGGTCGCGCCCGATCATCAATCGATCAAGGCCGTCTCGCGACGCTATGAAAAGACCGCGTTTACCGACCATGTCCGGTTCGTAGGCAACGTCACGATCGGCAGCGATGTCTCGATCGCCGAATTGCAATCGCTTTACGACGCGGTCGTGCTGGCGACAGGCGCGCCGCACGACCGGACGCTCTCGATCGAGGGTGCCGATCTCGCCGGGGTTCACGGGAGCGCGCAATTCGTCGGCTGGTACAACGGCCATCCACAGTTCGCCGGGCTCGACCCCGACCTCTCGAGCGAGACGGCGGTGGTCATCGGGATGGGCAATGTCGCGCTCGACATCGCGCGAATCCTCGCCAAGACGACCGCCGAATTCGAGGGCAGCGACATCGTGCTGCACGCGCTCGACGCGCTCGAGAGCTCCGCGATCCGCCGCATCGTCATCCTCGGTCGGCGCGGGCCGCACCAGATCATGATGACGCCCAAGGAACTGGGCGAGCTCATGCTCCTTGAACGCGCCACGCCGCGGGTCGATGCCGACGACCTGCCCGACGGGGAAGAGGACGCGCTGCTCGAACCGGGACTGCGCAAGTCGGTCGCGCATGTCCGCAGTTTCGCCGCCATTCCGGAGAGCGAGCGCGCCGACAAGACGATCGAGATCGAATTCGATTTCTTCGCCAGCCCGAAAGCCATCATCGGCGAAGAGGGCAGGGTTTCCGGCATCGAGGTCGAGCGCACCAAGGTCGAGGCCGGCCGCGCCGTCGGTACCGGCGAAACCTATACCATCCCCTGCGGGATCGTGCTCACCGCGATCGGATACCGAACCGCCCCGATCGAGGGCGTGCCGTTCGACGAGCGCGCCGGTCGCTTCGCCAATGACGAGGGCCGGATCCTGCCCGGCCTCTATGCGGTCGGCTGGGCCAAGCGCGGCCCCTCGGGCACGATCGGAACCAACAAGCCCGATGGCTTCGGTATCGTCGACCTGATCGAGGACGACATCGCCAGCGGCGCGCTGGGCAAGGGCGGCAAGAAGGGGCGCGAGGGGTTCGACGCACTCGCCGCCGAACGCGGGCTCGACGTCGTCACCTTCCAGGACTGGAAAAGGATCGAAGATGCCGAGAATGCCGCTGCCCGCGAGGGCAGCCCGCGCGAGAAATTCGTCGATATCGACGCCATGATTGCCGCGAGGGGAGCGGATTGATGCCTGACCTAGAAGACGAAGCCGCACAGCACACTTCGGCGCTCGGCCCGCTGATCGGCCTGACGCGCGAGGATATCTTCGGCGCGGTCGCGGTATTGCTGCGCGAAACGGCGTCCGATCCTGCGCGGCTGATGCGTCACAGCCAGGCGATGGGTTCGGAAATGGTCAAGATCATGACCGGCCAGTCCGAACTCGCCCCGCACCCCAAGGACCGGCGGTTCATGGACCCGGCGTGGCAGTACAACCCGTTCATGCGCGCCGGGGCGCAATATTACCTTGCCGTGCAGAAGGGGATGGCCGAGTGGCTCGACGAGCTCGAGCTCGACGAACTCGAACGCGACCGGGCGCGGTTCATCTCCAACATCATCATCGATTCGATCGCACCGACCAACACGCTGGCGGGCAACCCGACCGCGCAGAAGCGCGCGATCGACAGCGGCGGGCTCAGCCTGATCAAGGGCTTGAAGAACGCCTACACCGACATGACCGAGAACAAGGGCATGGTCAGCCAGGTCGACAAACGCCCGTTCGAACTGGGCCGGAACATCGCGACCAGCCCCGGCGCGGTCGTCCACCGGACCGAGATGTTCGAACTGGTCCACTACGCGCCGAGCACCGACAAGGTCCACGAAGTGCCGGCGCTCACGATTCCGCCGCAGATCAACAAGATGTATATCAACGACCTCTCGCCCGAGAAGTCGGTGGTGAAATACCTCGTCGACAACGGCATCCAGACCTTCGTCATCAGCTGGAAGAACCCGAGCCCCGAACAGGGCAGCTGGGACATGGCCGATTACGTCCGCTCGTGCCGCGAGGCGATGGAAGTGACCGCGGCAATCACCGGGTCGGACAAGGTCAACGTCTCGGCCGGCTGCTCGGGCGGACAGACTGCTGCGATGCTCGCGAGCAAGATGGCGGCCGATGGGGACAATTTGCTCGGCGCGCTGACGCTGATGGTCTGCGTGCTGCATCCCAAGCAGAACGATATCGAGGCCGGGTCGCTTATCAGCGAGAACGGGCTCGCCCTCGCCCGCCGCCGCGCGGACAAGGCGGGCGTGATCAAGGGCGACGATCTTGCGCGCGGCTTCGCATGGCTGCGACCCAACGACCTGATCTGGAACTACGTCGTCAACAACTACCTGCTGGGCGAAGACCCGCCAGCCTTCGACGTGCTCTACTGGAATGCCGATGCGACCAATCTATCGGCCAGCCTGATGGGCGATTTCCTCACCATCTATGAAACGCTTGCCTTCACGAAGAAGGGCGAGGTCGCCATGCTCGACCACAAGGTCGACCTTTCGAAGGTGAAGAGCGACCTTTTCATTCTCGGCGGGGTGACCGACCACATTACCCCGTGGCGTGCGACCTATCGCTCGACGCAACTGTTCGGATCGAAGGACGTGACCTACGTACTCAGCCAGTCGGGTCACATGCAGGCGATCCTCAACCCGCCGACAAATCCCAAGGCAAAGTATTTCGTCCAGAAAAAGAAGGGCAAGCTCCCCGCCACGGCCGAGAAGTGGATCGAGGGCGCAGAAGAAGTCGCGGGTAGCTGGTGGCCGTTCTGGATGGAGTGGCTGCAGGCGCGATCGGGTGATCTTGTCGACGCACCGAAGGAGGTCGGAAGCAAGGAATACCCGGCGAGCGATCCGGCCCCGGGGCTTTACGTGCGCGAGGCATGCTGACACACGTTGCGGCGCACAATGAAAAGGCCGATTGCATGGGCGATCCGATGAATTCCGCTACCGTGTCGCTCGAAGAGGTCGGCGGTCGCACGTTGCGCGTTGCGCACTGGCGGCTCGACGAACCGTCGGACCACCCGCCGATCCTGTTCTTCAATGGTATCGGTGCCAATATCGAGGCGGTCGCGCCGCTGGCCGAGGCCATGCCGGAGCGAGGTTTCATCATTTTCGACATGCCGGGGGTGGGAGAATCGCCCGAGCCGGTGCTGCCCTACAATCCCTTCACCATGTGCTGGACGGCGGCACAGCTGCTCGACTCGCTCGGCAACGAGGAAGTCGATGTGATGGGTGTGTCCTGGGGCGGCGCGATGGCGCAGCATTTCGCGCTCCAGCACGGCGGTCGTACGCGCAAGCTGGTGCTTGCCGCGACCACCCCGGGCATGCTGATGGTGCCCGGCAAGTGGTCGGCGCTGTCGAAGATGGTCGACCCGCGCCGCTACGTCGATCCGAACTACATGAACGAGCATTTCGCCACGCTCTATGGCGGCATGACGCGCGACACGAAGGCGACCGCGAGGCGCGATCACATCGGGCGGATCAAGCCCCCTTCCCCGCGCGGTTACCTCTACCAGCTGATTGCCATGCTCGGCTGGACCAGCGCCCCCGCGCTGCCGTTCCTGAAGAAGGACACGCTGGTGATGATGGGCGGCGACGATCGCATCGTCGTGCCTGCCAACGGCAAGATCCTCGCGGGGTTGATCCCGAATGCCAAACTCGTCGAATTCGAGGATGGCGGCCACCTCTTCCTGCTGACCCACAGCGAGGAAGCGGTCGCCGAAATCAGGGCATTTCTCGACGAAGGCGAGGCTCTGCCCGAGGCAGCCTAGTTCATCGTCCAGAACCTTGCGGTGGCGCTACACCCGCATCGGCATAAGGACGTAGAGCGCGGGGCTGTCCTGGTCCTTGCGGATCAGCGTCGGCGCGCCAGGATCGGCGAGATGCAGTTCGACATTGTCGCTGTCGATTTGGCCGAGGATGTCCTTGAGGTAATTGGCGTTGAAGCCAATCTCGAGGCCTTCGCTCGAATAGCTCGCGGGCACTTCTTCTGCCGCGGTGCCGTTGTCGGGGCTGGTGACCGAGAGCGTGACCTTGTCGTTTTCGAGCGCCATCTTGACCGCGCGGGTCTTCTCGGTGGCGATGGTCGCGACGCGGTCGACGCCTGCGTAGAAGGTCTTCGGGTCGATCTTGAGCAGCTTGTCGTTCCCGGTCGGAATGACGCGGCTGTAATCGGGGAAGGTCCCGTCGATCAGCTTGCTGGTGAGGATCGTTCCGCCCTCTCCGCCCATCGAGAATCGCACCTTGCTCGCCGAAAGGTCGATCTGCACATCGCCGTCGAGCGATTCCTCTAGCAACTTGCGCAGTTCGCCGATCGCCTTTCGCGGGACGATCACGTCGGGCATGCCCTCGGCGCCATCGGGGCGCGGGAGGGTGAAGCGCGCGAGGCGATGGCCATCGGTCGCGGCGGCCTTGAGCACGGGGCCGTCATCGTCGGCGACGTGGAAGAAGATACCGTTGAGGTAGTAGCGCGTCTCTTCGGTCGAGATCGCGAAACGCGTGCGGTCGATCAGTTCGGCGAGCGTCTTCGCAGGCATCGCGAAGCTGGTCGGCAGGTCGCCTTCGGCGATGATCGGGAAATCGTCGCGCGGCAGCGTCGGCAGCTTGAAGCGGCTCCGCCCGGCCTTGACCGTCATTCGGCCGTCGGCGGCTTCGAGGCTGACCTGGCTGCCGTCGGGCAGCTTACGCGCGATGTCGAACAGCAGGTGCGCCGAGACGGTGATCGCGCCGGGGCTCTCCACCGAGACGGCCTGCTGGCTTTCGACCACCTGCAGGTCGAGGTCGGTCGCGGTCACCTTGATCGCGCCGTCGCCCGAGGCTTCGAGCAGGACGTTGGCGAGGATCGGGATGGTATTGCGCCGCTCGACCACCGACTGGACGTGGCTGAGGCACCGCAGAAGCGTGGCGCGTTCGATCGTGGCTTTCATGGCTAGTGCCTTACCCCTCTGGGCGCGGACAGGGCCGGAATCGCCTGCCAGCGCCGGAAAACATGGATATTACCCTTAACGGGTGAGGCCAAGCGGGCAAGTTCCCGCACCGGTTTTACGGGGAGAATTGGGGATAAAAACCCTCAACTGATCATCGCCATGCCGCCGTTCACGTGGAGCGTCTGGCCAGTGATGTAGTCCGCTTCCCTCGACGAGAGGAACGCCACCGCGCTGCCGATATCCTCGCCCTCGCCCATTCGGCCCATCGGGATGCGCTGGTTGAGCGCTTCCTTTTGGGCGTCGGGCAGAACGTCGGTCATCGGCGTGCGGATGAAGCCCGGCGCGACGCAATTGGCAGTGATCCCGCGGCTGGCGACTTCCTGCGCGAAACTCTTGGTCATTCCGGTGACCCCGGCCTTGGCCGCGGCGTAATTCATCTGCCCCGGATTACCGGTCGCGCCGACCACGCTCGTGATCGTGACGATCCGTCCGAACCGGGCCTTCATCATCGGCCGCGCGGCGGCGCGCATCAGGCGGAAGGTCGATTCGAGGTTGATCGTCATCACCTGCTCCCACTCCTCGTCCTTCATCCGCATGGCGAGGTTGTCGCGCGTGATGCCGGCATTGTTGACGAGGATGTCGAGCTTGCCGAGCGTGTCGATCGTCGCCGGGACCAGTTCCTCGACGCTCTCGCTGTTCGACAGGTCGCAGGTGATCTCGACATGGTCGCCGCCGATCTCGTCATTGAGTTCCTCGCGGAAGCTGCGCAGCTTGCCGCCGTTCGAGCCCGACAATGCGAGCCGCGCGCCCTGTCGCGCCAGCGCCTTGGCGATTTCAGAGCCGATCCCGCCGGACGCTCCGGTCACGAGCGCGGTCATTCCTTCGAGCGAAAACATTATCCGATCTCCTTCGCGAGGGCTTCGATATCGTCCATCGTCACCACCGAGGTGACGGTCACGTCGTCGACAGTGCGGCCGATCATCGGGCCGAGCACCTTGCCGCCCAGTTCGACGAAATGGGTGACGCCCGCTTCCTTCATCGCGATCACGCTTTCGCGCCAGCGGACGCGGCCGGTGACCTGGTCGACCAGCAGCTTGGCAATGCGCGGCGGATCGCCTTCGAGCGCCGCGGTGACGTTGGCGTAGAGCGGTACGCTCGGCGCACCGGGCGGGGTGAGCTCGAGTGCGCCGGCCATGGCGTCGGCGGCGGGCTGCATCAGCGAACTGTGGAACGGTGCAGAAACAGGCAGCTTCACGCCGCGCTTGATCCCGTGGTCCTTCGCCATGGCGATCGCGCGCTCTATCGCCTCGGCATGGCCCGAGAGTACGACCTGACCCGGATCGTTGTCGTTCGCGAGTTCGCATACCTGGCCTTCGGCGGCGGCTTCGGCGAGCTTTTCGCCCTTCTCCATGTCAGCGCCGAGCAGCGCGCACATCGCGCCTTCGCCCACTGGCACCGCTTCCTGCATCGACTGCCCGCGCAGGCGGAGCAGGCGCGCCGTTTCGTCAAGCCGGAACGCGCCCGCGCCCGCCAGTGCCGAATATTCGCCGAGCGAATGACCCGCGACGCAATTGGCCTTGTCGGCGAGCTTGAGCCCGCCATCCTCGAGCACGCGCAGAACGGCGAGCGAATGCGCCATGATCGCGGGCTGGGCGTTGGCAGTCAGCGTCAGGTCGTCGGCCGGACCGTTCGTCATCAGTGCGAACAGCTTCTGGCTCAACGCGTCGTCGACTTCCTCGAACGTCTGGCGCGCCACGGCGCTGGCTTCGGCCAGTTCGGCGCCCATGCCGACCTTCTGGCTGCCCTGGCCGGGAAATACGAATGCAATCATGGTAACTCCTCTCGTCGCGCCGCCTATGCCTGCACGTCGCGCCCCGCAAGTCCGAAGGGCACGATCCTGTTGGCGGCATCGTGGCCGATATCGGCCCGCCCGAGATAGGGGATGCCGGTGCGTTCGCACCAGTCACGCGCGATATCCTCCTCGCCGCTGCCGAACGGACGGTCGTTTGCGGGCACTTGCGAAATGCGACCGAGCCGCAGCCCCGCAATCCCGCGAAGGTGCTCGGTAACGTGGAACATCAGCCGGTCGACCGCATAGAGATGCTCGCCGACCTCTTCGACCATCACCACGTGATCGGTCAGGTCGGGCGTGAACTCGGTGCCGACCAGCATCGCCAGCGTCATCAGGTTGAACGCGGCGACCGGGCGCTCGTCGAGCGACGGTTCGAGATCGCCGGCGCGCCCCGTTCCGGTCAGGTAACGAAGCACACGGCGCACTGCCTCCTCGCCGCCCTCGCGCTTGATATCGCCCACCAGCGGGCCGTGCACCGGCACGCCGATCCCGGCTTTGTAAAGCGCACCCAGCAAGGTGCCGGTGTCGGAATAGCCCAGGAATTTCTTGTGCTTCGCCGCCGCGCCAAGCCCGGCAATCGCGTCGCGCGCAATCCGGTTCGCGCCATAGCCGCCCATGCCGAACCACACCGCGTCGATCTGCGGATCGTTCGCCACCTGGAGAAACGCTTCGAGACGTGTGTCGTCGTCGCCGGCAAAGTGCCCCTCTTCGTGAAAGCACTGTTCGGCGAAGACGAGTTCCACGTCCGGAAATTCGGCCTTCGCGAGCGTGGCGACTTTTTCCGCGCGCTCGCGGCGCAGGCGCTTGCCGGGACAGCAGATGGCGATCCGCGTGGTCATGCCCAAGCCTCTAACATCCGCTTCACAAAGCGCCACTCCCCGCATAGGCGTTTTGCCCATGACCGATTTCCCCTCCCCCGACGAACTGTTCGCCCGCCCGTTCTTTTTTTGCGGAATCGGCGGATCGGGCATGCTGCCGCTGGCGCAGATCCTGAAAGGCCGCGGGTGCGTGGTGGGCGGCTCGGATCGCAGTTTCGACCAGGGCCGCACGCCGGAGAAATTCGCCGCACTCGAGCGGCAGGGTTTCGATCTCCGCCCGCAGGACGGCAGCGGTATCGTGAGCGCGGACCAGGTGCTGGTCGCCTCTGCCGCGATCGAGGACACGGTCCCCGAAATTCGGCGCGCCACCGAGCTCGACCTGCTGCGGCTGACCCGCGCCGAACTCAACTCGATCCTGTTCAACACGAGCGGTGCCGGGATCGGGATTGCCGGGACCAGCGGCAAGTCGACCGTCACCGCGATGCTGGGCTGGATCCTCCACGCGGTGGGGCGCGACCCGACCATCATGAACGGCGCGGTGATGAAGAACTTCGTCTCGGACGAGCGCCCCTACGCCAGCGCGGCGGTCGGCGGTCAGTCGCTCTATGTGAGCGAAGTCGACGAGAGCGACGGCTCGATCGCGCTTTATCGCCCGGCGGTGGGGGTGCTGCTCAACGTCTCGCTCGACCACAAGTCGATGGACGAATTGCGCGCATTGTTCGGCGACTATCTCGAGCGCAGCCGGATCGCGGTAATCAACGCCGACGACGAGGAATCGCTCGCCTTGCTGCCGCGCGCGTCAGAGGCGATCACCTTCGGCATCGATCAGACGCGGGCGCAGATCGGCATCGATGCCGGATCGCGGGCAGAAAGCCCGACCCGCCAGGCGGCGATGGTCGTGGATCGCCATGATGGCAGCACGCATGCCCTGCGACTCGCCATGCCCGGGCGTCACAACCTGTCGAATGCGCTGGCCGCGATCGCGGGCGCGGCGGCGACCGGGGTGCCGGTCGCTGCTTCGGTCGAGGCGCTGGGCGATTTCACCGGCCTCGCGCGACGTTTCGATATCGTCGGGACCAGCGAATCGGGCGTGATCGTGATCGACGATTTCGGCCACAATCCGGAGAAATGCGCGGCCACATTGCGCACGCTCAAGGCCCATCCGGGGCGCGTGATCGCGTTCTTCCAGCCCCATGGCTACGGGCCGCTCAGGCAGATGGGGCACGAGCTCGCCGAGACTTTCGCCCGCGAACTGGACAGCGACGACGTCGCGATCTTCTCCGACCCGGTCTATTTCGGCGGCACGACCGACCGCAGCGAAGGCAGCGAACGGATCGTCGCGATGATCGAGCAAGTCGGCGGTTCGGCCGAACACATCGCGAGCCGCGAGCAATGCGGCGAACGGATCGTCGAACTCGCCCGTCCCGGCGACCGGGTCGTGGTGATGGGCGCGCGCGACGATACGCTCAGCGAATTCGCGAAAGGTGTGCTTGCGCGGCTCTGACGACCGTCAATGCGCCCCGTCGCTGCCGACCCTGAACACCTTGTGCAGCACCACGGCCACCACCGCCCCCACGCCCAGCGCCGCCAGCGCCGAATAGGCGGCATAAGTCGCCCATCCGAGGATGCCCGACAGCGCGCCGGTCATGTCCTCAACAGCATGCTGGATACCGTGACCGATCTCGGCCGGGGCATGCCAGCCCAACTCCTCGAGCCCGTGGAGCAGGATTCCGCCGCCGACCCACAGCATCGCGATGGTGCCGATGAAGGAAAGCGCGGTCAGCAATTTAGGCATCGCATGAACGAGGAAATCGCCGAATTTCTGCGCACCGGCGCCGGGCTTTTCCGCGAGGTGCAGACCGATATCGTCCATCTTCACGATCAGTGCGACCGTGCCGTAAACCGCCACCGTCACCGCGATCCCGACGAGCGCCAGGACGACAGCGCGGGTGAAGAGCGTATCGGCGGCGACCTCGTTGAGCGTGATCGCCATGATCTCCGCCGAAAGGATCAAGTCGGTTCGGATGGCCCCTGCAGTCCTTTCCTTCTCGAACTTGGCCAGGTCCTCGATCGGGTCTTCGAGCGTGTCGCCGTGCTTCTTCCCGCCGAGCTTCTCCATCACCTTCTCGGCACCTTCGTAGGACAGGTACAGACCGCCAAGCATCAGGATCGGGATGATCGCCCAGGGCAGGAACTCGCTCAGCAACAATGCGCCGGGCAGCAGGAAGATCAGCTTGTTCTTGAAACTGCCCTTGGTGATGTTCCAGATCAGCGGGAGTTCGCGATCGGGGGTGAGGCCGGTGACGTAGGACGGAGTCACCGCCGCGTCGTCGATCACCACGCCCGCGGTCTTCGAGCCTGCACGTCCCGCCGCCACCGCGACATCGTCCACCGAAGCCGCCGCCGCGCGCGCGATCACCGCGACATCGTCGAGCAGGGCCGTCAAACCACCGGGCATTCGTTTCTCCCTCTTTGCGCGATCGCATTGCTGTCTCGCGCTGCCGCTGGCAAGCCCGCTTCGCGCTTGCATTATTCGCCGATCGCGCTATGTGCGCCGCTTCCCAGCACAGCCGGGAAATCCAAGAAAGCCGGAGGGGCCCCGCAATCCCGCGGATCAGCCAGCGATCGGCATTGAAGTGAAAGGAAGATGCATGGCTCTTTACGAGCACGTGTTTCTTGCGCGCCAGGACCTGAGTCAGTCTCAGGTCGACGCCTTGGCCGCGCAAGCCACCGAAATCGTCGAGAAGAACGACGGCAAGGTCACCAAGACGGAGACCTGGGGCCTCAAGAATCTCGCCTACAAGATCGACCGCAACCGCAAGGCGCATTTCGTCATGCTCAACATCGACGGACCGGGTTCGGTCGTCGCCGAGCTCGAGCGCCAGACCCGCATCAACGAAGACGTCCTGCGCTTCCTGACCATCCGCGTCGAAGAGCACGAAGAAGGCCCGTCGGTCATGATGCGCAAGAACGACCGCGATCGCAAACGCCGGGGAGACAGCTGATGGCCCGTCCGTTTTTCCGCCGCCGCAAGTCGTGCCCTTTCTCGGGCAAGGATGCACCCGCCATCGATTACAAGGACGTGCGCCTGCTCCAGGGCTTCATGTCCGAACGCGGCAAGATCGTGCCTTCGCGCATCACCGCCGTTTCCGCCAAGAAGCAGCGTGAACTCGCCAAGGCGATCAAGCGTGCGCGTCACCTGGGCCTGCTGCCCTACATCGTGAAGTAAGGAGAGAGCACATGGATATCATTCTCCTCCAGCGGATCGAGAAGCTCGGCACCATCGGCGACGTCGTGACCGTCAAGGACGGCTACGCGCGCAACTACCTGCTGCCGAACAAGAAGGCGCTGCGCGCCAACGAGGCCAACAAGAAGGTCTTCGAAGCCAACCGCGAGCGTCTCGAGAAAGAGAACGCCGAGCGTCGCACCGAAGCCGAGAAGGCGGGCGAAAAGATCGACGGTACCGAGATCGTCCTGATCCGTGCCTCGTCGAACTCGGGCCAGCTCTACGGTTCGGTCAACGTGCGCGATATCGTCGCCGGCCTCGAGGAAAAGGGCCACGAGATCGACAAGAAGCAGGTCATCATGGGCAACCCGATCAAGACGATCGGCATGCATGACGTGCGCATCGACCTCCACCCCGAAGTCTCGATCACGGTCAAGGCCAACGTCGCCCGTTCGGACGACGAAGCCGAACTCCAGGCGCAGGGCGTCGACGTGATGGCGCAGATGTTCGAAGAGGACAACGTTCCGTCGGACTTCACCGAGGAACGCGATCCCAACGCCGAACCCGGCGAGATCCCGGCCGAAATGCTCGAAGAGGGTGTGGATTCGGCCGAGGGCGAAGAAGCCGAAGCCACGGACGAAACGACCGAAGGCTGATCGCTTTCGATCAAGCAACGACAAGGGGGCGCGGTTCGCTAGGGACCGCGCCCCTTTTTCATGGTGCTCGCGAAAGCAACCAATCGGTCCTCACCCGGTCGAGAAAGATCGGGCCGGCCTCGTCCAGCTGGCGGCGGGCGACCGCGTCGAATTCCGGCGCCGACGCCAGGCGCTCCCGCGTGATTTCCGACGCATCGACCAGCAGGTCGCGCGCCTCTTCCAGTTGCCCCAGCCTTATCAGCACGCTGGCCGCTTCGCCCATGGTCCGGATACCGACCTGCGATTGCGGATCGTTGTAACGGACCAGCAACAGGGCCCCGCGGTACCAGCCGAGACCTCGATCGCATTCCCACCTTGTAATTCGAAAATCGGGTGCGGCAATCGGTCGGATTCGGACAGTGACCAGATGCCGCCCGGACTTGGGGAAGCGACCGGAAGGCATGCCCTCCCTTTGCTTTGTAACATTGCTATGGCTATCAGCCCGCGATGCAAAAGACGAAAAAGATCATCGAAGACCTGCAGCGGCTCTACGACGAAGCCGTCGCCACCCTTCAGGCCGATATTGCCGCGTTTGCCAAGGACGGCACGATCCCGCCCGATAGCCGGCGGCAGGAAAGCGCCTGGTGCTATCCCGAATTGCGTCTGCGCTATCGCGGGGGCGAGGCCGCCGGCGGGTTCGGACGCAGCTTCGGGCGGCTCAACGAGGCCGGTATCTATGCCACCACGATCACCAAGCCGACGCTGTTCGCAGCCTATCTCGAAGAGCAGCTGAGCCTGCTGAGCGCCGATTACGACGTCGAGATCTCGGTGGGACGGTCTACCCAGGAGATTCCCTTCCCCTACGTGCTCGATGGTGCGGCAGGCGCGGCGATGGCTTCGGTCAGCCCGAACGACCTCGCGCGCCATTTCCCCTCGACCGAGCTCGCCGATATCGGCGACGAACTGGCCGACGGCTACGACCTGCAGGATCCCGAATTTCCCAAGCCGCTGTCGCTGTTCGACGGACTGCGGACCGATTTCAGCCTCGCGCGGCTGGCCCATTATACCGGCACCAGCACAGAGCATTTCCAGCGCTTCATCCTGTTCACCAATTACCACCGCTACGTCGACGAATTCGTCGACTGGGCGGGCGCCCAGCTCGGGAAGAACGGTTATCAGGCGCTCCACGGCGCGGGCGGGCTGCACCTGTCCGAACCGGTCGAGCACGCACGGAACCGCCTGTCGGACACCGCCTGGCGGCGCCACCAGATGCCTGCCTACCACCTCGTCGGCGAGGACCGCGGCGGGATCACGCTGGTCAATATCGGTGTCGGTCCGTCGAACGCGAAGACGATCTGCGACCATCTCGCCGTGCTGCGCCCCGAAGCCTGGCTCATGATCGGACATTGCGGCGGCCTGCGCCCGAGCCAGAAGATCGGCGACTACGTGCTCGCCCACGCCTATTTGCGCGACGACCATGTTCTCGACCCGGTGTTGCCGCCCGAAATCCCCCTCCCCGCGATCGCCGAGGTGCAACAGGCGCTGGCCACCGCGGCGGAGGAAGTCTCGGGCGAGCATGGCAGCGATTTGAAGAAGCGAATGCGCACCGGCACCGTCGTCACCACCGACGATCGCAACTGGGAGCTGCGCTACACCAGTTCGGCGCGTCGCCTGTCACTCAGCCGCGCAGTCGGGATCGACATGGAAAGTGCCACGATCAGCGCGCAGGGCTATCGCTTCCGCGTCCCCTACGGCACGCTGCTATGCGTCAGTGACAAGCCGCTCCACGGCGAGATCAAGTTGCCGGGCCAGGCCAACAAGTTCTACGAGGAGGCGATCGCAGCGCACCTCCAGATCGGGGTCCGCACCTGCCAGCTACTTCGCGCCGAGGGCCCGCGACTGCATTCGCGCAAGCTGCGCGCGTTCAACGAACCGCCCTTCCGCTGACCCGCACGGCACGGTCATACGCGTTGTCCAACCTGCCTGTCCCTTGACCGGTTTACGCGTTAGCACCTAGTTGTTCGGGGCTGTCGCATAGGGGAAACTGCAGGTCTTGGGTAACCCGTCAGGTCGCAATTACATGCAAGTACACGTCATCGATCCCGATGCTGCAAGGCGCGCGGAAATCTCGCGCCTGATACTGCAGAACGGACAACACGTCGAAATCTATGAAAATACCGATGAGTTCCTCTCCTGGCGCGCGCGCAGCGGGTACGTACTCGCGTTCGAGGGCGGCGAATTCCGACCGCTTGCGCGATTGAACGAGGCAGGCGATTCGGCATATGCAACGCTGCCGGTGGCGATGTATTCGGACGAACCCGAGGTCGAACGCGTGATCGAGGCAATGCTGTCGGGTGCGGTCGGCTACCTCGAATGGCCGCAAAGTTCTGACAGCTTCGAGCGGGCGCTACGAGATATCACGAAGCGCGCCGAAGTGCGCCGCGCCAAGTTCGAACGGATCGAGAAAGCCCAGTCTTTGGTTCGCGGGCTTTCGAGCCGCGAATCCGAAGTGCTGGCAAGCCTGACCAACGGCCTGTCGAACAAGGAAATCGCACGCAATCTCGGCATCAGCCCGCGCACGGTCGAGATCCACCGCGCCAACATGTTCTCCAAGATCAATGCGAACTCGACGGCGGATGCGGTTCGGACCGGCGTGTATGCCGGTCTTGACGGCTGACATCGGTTTCGATTTCATCGGCCCGATCCGCCATCGCCATCACGCATCGCGTCCAGCCAAGCACGATGGCACGGGGAAACACGTCGTTCGCCGCCCCGACGGCATCGAAAACGGGCGCGTGGACCTCCAGCTTGAGCGTCCCGTCGGGTTTGGCAATCACCAGCTTTAGCGACGGGTTCAGCAGTTCGATCGAGGCCTTGTAGAGGTCGCTCGCGCGCAGGAATTCGTCATATTCCGCCTCGGACGCCTCGGATGCGAATATATCCCCGAGCGCAGCCGGGGCGAGGCGCGACAGCGTATGGGCGCTGCGCAAGTAGCGCTCTTGATGCGTCGGCTCGTCATCCGCTGCGGCGCGATCATGCAGGCGCGCGATTGCCGCGATCCAGCTTTGCGGGTCGAGCGGCTCCTCCAATTGATCCATCGGCAACTCGTAATCCGAGCAGTGAAGCCGGACCCCTCCCGGTATTGGCCAATGCTGCCATCCGTCGCCCTGCGAACCTGTTGATCGTTCTATGAGGGACAGCGCGACCAATTCATGAAATTCCCCCGGAAATTGGAGTTAGCATCGGGATTTACGGTTGTCGAACCCAATTGTTCGGTTCCATAGGGCGAACCATTTGTAATCGAGAGGGAAACCAGCCCGGTCGACATCCTGAGCGAGTGGTAGGAGGTCAGCCCTGCCCCTTCGTCTTCGTCTTCCCGATCTTCGCGTTCTTCTCGATATAGTCGATGATCATGCCCGCGACGTCCTTGCCGGTGGCGTTCTCGATCCCTTCGAGTCCCGGCGAGGAATTCACCTCCATGATCACCGGGCCATGGTTGCTGCGCAGCATGTCCACGCCGCAAACGTTGAGGCCCATGCGTTTCGCCGCGCGAACTGCGGTGCTGCGTTCCTCGGGCGTGATCTTGATCAGTTGCGCGCTGCCGCCGCGGTGGAGGTTGGAGCGGAAATCGTCGGGTGCGCCCGTGCGCTTCATCGCGGCAACGACCTTCCCGCCGATCACCAGCGCGCGGATATCGGTGCCGCCCGCTTCCTTGATGAATTCCTGCACGAGGATATTGACGTTGGCGCCGCGGAACGCCTCGATCACAGACTTGGCCGACGACATCGTCTCCGCAAGCACCACGCCGATGCCCTGAGTGCCTTCGAGCAGCTTGATCACCACCGGCGGTCCCTTGACCGCCTTGATGATCTCCTCGGCCTGCTTGGGATCGTTGGCATAGGCGGTAAGCGGCAGGCCGAGTCCGTACTTGGCGAGGATCTGCATGCTGCGCAGCTTGTCGCGGCTACGCCCGATCGCGACGCTTTCATTGAGCGGCCAGCAGCCGCGCATCTCGAACTGGCGCAGGATCGCGAGGCCGTAATTGGTCACCGACGCGCCGATGCGCGGGATGATCGCATCATAGCCGATGCACGGCTCGCCGTTGTAATAGACCTCGGGTCGATGGCTCGCGATGTGCACCGTGCAGCGGGTCGTATTGAGGATATCGAGCGAATGTCCACGCGCTTCCGCCGCCTCGACGAGGCGTTGGTGCGAATAGAGCTTGGGATTCCGGGCAAGCATCGCAATCTTCATGGTTTATGCCCTTTCACCGCTTCGCGGCCGTCTGTCTGCAACCAGGAATGCCCACTGTCGACGACGAAGCGCCGACGCAAGGAGGATCGCCCGATCAGCATCGGAAATTTCATGTCCGAGCGGTCGGCGAGGCTGATCTCTGCCCGGAATTCGAGATCGCCGATCCGTAGCGGCGACTTGATCACGTAGCGCCGCTGTTTCTCGCCGTTCGAACTGGTGATGCCGCGAATGTCGACATGCACCGCCTCGCAAATCTGGCGCACTTTTTGCTCGGGAAATTCGACGCTGAAACGAACGTATTTTTCTCCGTCCCGTTCGAATTCCTCGACCACTTGGCCGTGGAGCGAGGAAGTTCGCGCGCCGGTGTCGATCTTGGCGGGAACCTCGTGCAGGCCGAGTTCGGGCAGGTGCACCAGCTCGCGCCAGCCCACCACGGGCAGCTCCTTGCGGCGTTTGCTCATTCGACGATCGCGATCCCGTCGCCACCGCCCTCGCCCGGAAGCCGGCGCAGCACGTCGCCGCTGGCGAAATCGATCTCGGCGATCGTGTTGCTCATCGTTTCGGCGGCATAGATGCGCTCGCCGTCGGGCGACCACAGCACGGTGACCTGCGTGCGCGCCTCGGCCTCGGCCGGGCTCGACACCGGGATGGTGCGGACCGGTTCGAAAGTGTCGAGGTCGATTACCGTCAGCGATCCGTCCATCAGGTTCGAAGTCACCGCGTAGTCGCCCTGCGGCCGGGTGACGATGCGCAGCGCGAACCGTCCGGTCGGGATGGTCTTGCGCACTTCGAGCGTCTGCGGGTCGATCGCATAGGCCTCGTTCGAACCGCGCGCCGAGACGTAGAGCGTCGCTCCGTCGCTCGACAGCGCGATGCCTTCCGGCTCCTCGCCGACCTCGACCGACAGGGGCGCGCGGCGCGTACGCAAATCGATTCGCGTGACCGTTTTCGAACCCAGGTCGGTGGTCCAGGCATGGCGCCCATCGGGCGCGACCGCGAGCATGTGCGTGCCGCGCTGGCCGCTGGCATATTCGAACGTCTCCGCCGCTCCCAGCGGGTCCTTGATCCAGTAGATCGACTGGCGGCCCTCGGCGGTCGCATAGAGATCGCCATTGGCGTGCCAGACGATCCCGTGCGGACGCGCGCCCTCGCCCAGTTCGATGCTCTTCACCTTGGCGAGATCGGAAGTGCGGAAGATATCGACCGTGCGTCCGCCATAGCAGGCGAGCGCGACATACCGCTCATCCGGCGAGGTCGCGAGCTCGTGCGGGTTGACACAGCTGGCCACCCGCGCGGTCTCCTCGCCGGAGGCAAGGTCGATCCGCGCGAGCGTGTTGCCGAACTTGCCCGCGACGAACAGCGCGCCGCCCACATCCGAGGCGCCGGACGCGCGCGTCTCTTCCCCGGCGATGGGCGCACAGCCCAAGAGGGCGAGCGCGACGAGCGGCAGGAGCGACCTCACCATCCGGTCGGCTTGCCTTCGTTCTGCTCGTCGAGCCATGCCTTGAGCGGGGCGAAATACTCCATCATCGCCTTGCCGCTCATCTGGCGTTCGCCGGTGAACTCCTCGAGCGCGTCTGCCCACGGCTTCGATCCGCCGAGTTCGAGCATGGCGTTCAATTTCTCGCCCACTTCCTCGTTGCCGTAGAACGAGCAACGGTGGAGCGGCCCGTCCCAGCCCGCCTGGTCGCAGGCGGCCTTGTAGAACTGGAACTGCAGCAACCGTGCGAGGAAGTAGCGGGTGTAGGAGACGTTGCCCGGGATGTGGTACTTCGCACCCGGATCGAAGGCATCGGCGGGGCGATCGACCGGCGGGGTGATGCCTTGGTATTCGCGCTTCAGACCGTGCCACGCCGAATTGTATTCGGCGGGCGTGATCGAGCCGTCGAACACGCCCCAGCGCCAGCGATCGACCAGCAGGCCGAACGGCAGGAACGCGACCTTGTCCATCGCCTGACGCAGCAGCAGGCCGATATCCTTGTCGGCACTGGGCACCTGGTCACGATCGAGCATCCCGATCTGGACGAGGTATTCGGGCGTGATCGATAGCGCGATCATGTCGCCGATCGCCTCGTGAAACCCGTCGTTCGCGCCGGACAGGTAGAGGTAGGACTGGTCCTTGTAGGCGCGCTGGTAATAATTGTGGCCGAGCTCGTGGTGGATGGTGATGAAATCGTCCGCATTGCGCTTGATGCACATCTTGATGCGGATGTCGTCCTTGTTGTCGAGGTCCCAGGCCGAAGCATGGCACACGACCTCGCGGTCTTCGGGCTTGGTGAACTGGCTGCGCTCCCAGAAGGTCCCGGGCAGCGGATCGAAGCCGAGCGAGGAGAAGAAATCCTCACCCACCTTCACCATCCCGCGTTCGTCGAGGCCCTTTTCCGCAATCAGTTCGGTCAGGTCGTAGCCCAGATCTCCCGATCCCTCGGGCGCGACCAGCGGGTAGACATTGCCCCATTCCTGCGCCCACATATTGCCGAGCAGGTCGGCACGGATCGGCCCGGTCTTGGGCTGGATCGCATCGCCATAGTGCTCGTTCAATTTCCAGCGGACATAGGTGTGCAGGCTTTCATAGAGCGGCTTCACTTCCTGCCACATCCGCTCGGTCTCGGCGGCGAATTCCTCGGGTGTCATGTCATAGCCCGAGCGCCACATAGCACCGACGTCGCTGAAGCCCAGTTCCTGCGCGCCGGCATTCGAGATTCCGACTAGTTCGCGATATTCGTCCTTCATCGGCGCACCGACATTGGTGTGCCAGCTGGCCCACATTTCGGCATATTCAGCGGGCGTGCGATCGAGATTGCCCATTTCGGCCTCGATGTCCGAGCCGCTGATCGGTTCGCCGTTGAGCGTGCCCTTGCCCGCGCCGTATTGCGAGTTGAGGCTGACGGCGAGCTGCGCAGCCCGTTCCGCCGCGCCCGGTGTGGTGGGCGCCGGCAGGTTCACCGAGGTACGCAGGATATCGAGCTTGCGAGCGACGTCGGGCGCGAGTCCGGCCACTTCGGCATATTTCGCAGCTTCGAGGGCGTAGCGCACCGTCTTCTCGGTGCTCACCGCACCGATCTTGGCGGCCAGTTCGTTGGTGTCGTGGGTGATGTAGGTCGCGTTGATCCAGTCGATCCGCGCGGCCTCGACCGAATGGTCGAACAGGTCCGCCTCGACCATCGCGACCCACTTCGCCGCGCCTTCGGGCGTCAGCGGGTACTCGCGCGCCTCATCCTGCGCGGCCACCGGCGCGCTGGCAGGGGCTTCGGCATTGGCGGTACTACAGGCGGCGAGCCCCAGCGCGAGCGGCGCGATGGCGGCGGCGGTACGGAATTTCATGAAACGGCATCCTCTCGATTTTGCGTTGCGCGAAGTCTGGACTTCGCGCCGCGCCAAATCAAGCGGATAGGAAATCGGCGATCGCCTGTCCAAGCTCGGGCTTCACCACGCTCGACATATGCGTGCCCGGCACCTCGACATGCTTCGCATCGGGGATCGCCTCGGCGAGGCGTTCGGGCGAACCGTTGTCCCGATCCTCGTCGCCGCACACGATCGCGGTGGGCATCGAGATCGCTTCGAGTGCTTCGGGTGCGGTGTCGCCCACGCTCTGGAGCAGATGGCGCGCGGCCACCCGGTCGGTTTTCATCGTCTTCATGAAGTTCTTGGCGAAATAGGCCGGATCGTCGCGTTCGATTTCGTCGAAGCGATCGATCGCGTCGATGAAGAAGGCGGCACGTTTGTCCCATCCGGCGAGCCCTTCGAGCCCCATTCCCGCGAGCACCAGCCTGCGCGGGGTCAAGCCGGACAGCACTGCCCGAGCCGCCGTTCGCGCACCGAGAGAGAAACCGACCAGATCGTAGTCGACCAGATCGAGCGCCTGCACCAGCGCTGCGACGTCGCTCACCAGCACGTCGTGCGGATAGGCCGAGGCCGCGTGCGGCTTGGCGCTTTCGCCGTGCGCACGCAGATCGGGCATGATGCATTCGAACCCGGCCTCGGCGAGCTTTGCCGCATGGCCGTACTTGATCCAGTTCATCTCGGCGCTCGAAAAGAGGCCGTGCAGGAGCAACACCGGGCGTCCCTCGCCCATGCGATGAACGGCGATTTCCTGCCCGTCGAAACTGGCGATCCGTTCGCTCATCGTGCCTGCAATCCCTTCTGCTCCATGCGCCACCTGGCAATGTCGATACGGTCTTGTCCGAAGAACGGCTCGCCTTCGAACACCAGCGTCGGCACGCCCCAATGGCCGGCGTCCTCGAGCGCTTGCTGGTTGGCGGCGATCTCGACGTCGAGGGCATCCGCGTCGTCTCGCGCTTCGGCTTCGAGGTCGGTAAAGTCTAGACCCGCGGCCGACGCAGCCTGTGCGAGATGATCGCCCTCGTGCCAGTTCGCCGCGCCGCCCCAGATCAGTCCGGCGGCTTCATGCGCGAAGGCGAGGCCGTGGCCGCGCCGCGCAGCGGCCTGGCCCAGCCGAGTGATGCGGCGGATATAGGGCTGCTTGTCGGCAATCTTGCGCGTGTGGAGGTCCTGCACGATCGGATCCGGCCGCGGGATGCCGAAGGGGATGCCGTGATATTCGGCGAGGCGCGGCACATCGCGCAGCAGGTAGCCGAGCCAGGCCGGATTGCTCTGTTCGAAGAAATCAGGCTTGCGGATCGCGAGCGGGTAGACCGGGCGCAGCGCGATATCGACCGTATGGCTTTCCGCCAATGCACGATAGCGCCCGATCGCGAGATAGCTGTAGGGCGAACGAAAGCTGAAAAAGAGATCGGCGGGCAGGATCGGGTTGGCGCCGGTCATGTCAGCGGAAGAAGCACTGCGTGCCGGCGTAGAGCATCGTGACCGTGTCGCCCTCCTCGTCGAGGAATCCGCCGATCCCGCCGCTGCGAAACTCCTTGCCGAGCGTGCTGTCCTGCATCGCCAGCGTGCGCGACTGCTCAAGCACCGCGCGGTTGCTTCCGACGCCCATGCCGTCGATCGTCGTCAGGCCGAGCGTGCCGTCGATGTTCCAGCCGACGAACTTCCCGTCCTGGAAATTGAGCGTCAGCCCGTCGATCGTCGAGAATTCCATCGGGCCGGCACCGCACTCGCGATTGCTGCTGCGCGTACCGCCCTTGCCGAGCGATCGCCCGAGCGCGTTCTCGACCACCTGCCGCCCGCTGCCGAAGGCGATCAGCCGGGTCGCGCCCGACGGAATGACCATCCGCAGCCCCTCGCCGTCGAGCGCCGGGATCGGTCGCGCCTCGGACACGACCGTTTCGCCTTCCTGGAGAGGCTCGGGCTCGGCGATCGCTTCGGAAGGCAGCTCTACCTGCGACTGGTCGGATGTGCTCTCGTCGGAGGCGGGCTCGCCGCAGGCGGCCAGCAAAAGGACAGCAAGAACCGGTAGCGCCCGCATCGCGATCATCCCTTCTTCAGGCACTCCCGCCCGAGCAGTTCGGCGATCTGGACCGCATTGAGCGCCGCGCCCTTGCGGAGGTTGTCCGAGACGCACCACAGCGCGATGCCATTCTCGACCGTGGGATCGTCGCGCACACGGCTGATGAAGGTCGCACTGTCGCCGACGCATTCGACCGGGGTGACGTATCCGGCGTCTTCGCGCTTGTCGACAAGCATGATGCCGGGCGCCTCGCGCAGGATATCCTGGGCCTGCTCCGCCGACATCTCGTCCTCGAATTCGATCGCGATGCTTTCGGAGTGGCCCACGAACACCGGCACGCGCACGCAGGTCGCCTGGACCTTGATCTTTGCGCTCAAGATCTTCTTTGTTTCGACGACCATCTTCCATTCTTCCTTGGTCGATCCGTCATCGAGGAAGACGTCGATCTGAGGAATGACGTTGAAGGCGATCTGCTTCTGGAACTTTGCCGGATCGGGGCTGTCGCCGACGAAGATCGCGCGGCTCTGCTCGAACAGTTCGTCCATCCCGGCCTTCCCGGCGCCCGAGACCGATTGGTAGGTCGAGACGACCACGCGCTTGATCGTGGCGGCATCGTGCAGAGGCTTCAATGCGACGACCATCTGCGCGGTCGAACAGTTCGGGTTGGCGATGATGTTGCGCTTGGAATATTCTGAAATCGCGTCCGGATTTACCTCCGGCACGATCAGCGGAACGTCCGGGTCCATCCGGTAGAGCGAAGAATTGTCGATCACCACGCATCCCGCCTTCGCGGCCTTGGGCGCATAGGTCTTGGATACGTCGGACCCGGCGGCGAACAACGCGATGTCCCAGCCGGTGAAATCGAAGTGCTCGATATTCTTGCATTTGAGCATCTTGCCGGTGTCGCCGAATTCGACCTCGCTCCCCTGCGAGCGTGAGGATGCGACCGCAGCGACCTCGTCGCACGGAAACTCGCGCTCGGCGAGCACCTGCATCACTTCGCGCCCGACATTCCCGGTCGCACCGACGACGACTACCCTGTAACCCAAATCCATGTCTCCACTGTGAGAGTGTGCCGCCGAGATAGCGATTACCTGCCCACCCGCAAGCGCACATTCGCTTGACCGACCCTGCGGTCAGATGATTCCCGCCAGATGCAGCGCAAGCAGCAGGATGGCCGCGACAGCGCCGAGGGCGCCGGTATAGGCGATCGCCGGATGGGCCACGCCATGCCGCACCGCAACGACGTTGACGACGGCGAAGACCGCAAGGAACACGAAGCTCGCGCCTTGCACGAGCTGGCTGAGACCACCGAAGACCGCGAGCACCGCCGCCACGACCGCGACGATCAATACACCCGCCCAGGGCACGCCCTCACTGTCGGTCTTGCCGAAGATCGCGGGGAGCTCACCTTCGGCCTCGGCTTCCTTGCCGAGGCGCGCGGTGGAGAAAATCGTCGCGTTGATCGCCGAGGCAGTCGAGAACACCGCGGCGATCGTGACCGCGATCAAGCCAGCGGTTCCGGCCGCAGCACGACCTGCATCCGCCAGGGCGACTTCCTTCTTCGCAATGATCGCATCGGCCCCGACCAGCATGGCAGTGCCCAGGGTGACGAGCACATAAATCGCGATCGTAGTAACGATCGCCCACAGCATGGCCTTGCCGATCAAGGCCTTGCCGTCTTCCATGTCGTCGTAATCGTAAGCCAGCAGCTGGAAGCCTTCATAGGCCATGAACACGGTCGCGGCGCCGACGATGGCCCCGCTGATCCCGCTCCCGCTGCTGTCCGCCGCTGCCATCCGTTCGGGTGCCCAGCGGAGGAGGCCGATGAACGCCAACCCGAACAGGATCGCCAGCTTGCCCCAAACGGCGACGATCTCGACGGTCGCACTTTCGCCGACCCCCTTCAGATTGACTCCGGCCAGCACGAAGATCGCCAAGAGAGCCGCCACCTGCGGCAGCCACGAAGGCCCGCCGACGGCATGCGCGAGATAGGCCCCGAAGGTGAAGGCATAGACCGATACGGTCAGCGTATAGCCGAGCATCAGCGCCCAGACCGTCACCCGCGCGGCCCGCTCGGCGCCCACCCGGCGCAAGAATGCGAAGGCGCCCCCGGCGCAGTCGAAATCCTGCGTCAGCCGCGCATAGCTGTATCCGGTCGCCAGCGCGATCAGGCCACCGATCACGAAGCTCAACCAGGCGAGCTTGCCCGCCACGGCGATGACCACGCCCAAAGTGGCGAAGATGCCGCCGCCGATCATACCCCCGACCGCCATCGACCAGGCGGCATTGAAGCCCAGTTTGCCGCCGCGCTTCGTCACTCGGGTGCGGTCACCCCGTTCTGCTCGAGGAATCGGAAATAGGTGTTCCACAGGTGCGGCGAGATGTTCTCGCCGGCCACGCGGTGCGTGTAGCCGGGATAAAGCATCATATCGAACGGGACGTTGGCCTCCTGCATCGCGGCGATCAGCTCGGTGGCGTTCTCGAACACTACGTTGTCGTCGGCCATGCCGTGCACCAGCAGTAGCGGGTCCTCGATCTTGTCGGCGTTCACGATCGCATTGCCGATCTCATAGGCTTCGGCATCGTCCAGCGGGGTGCCCATGTAGCGCTCGGTGTAATGGGTGTCGTAAAGCTCCCACTTGGTCACCGGGGCACCCGCGATCGCGGCGGCATACAGGCCCGGATCAGCTTGCAGCATCAGGATCGACATATAGCCGCCATACGACCAGCCATAGGTCGCGATCTTGTCGGGATCGACGAAATCCAGCGTCTTGAGCCACTGGGCCCCGGTCGCCTGGTCCTCGACTTCGATCGTCCCCATCGCGCGGTAGATCTGGCTGAGGAAATCGACCCCGCGATTGGGGGTGCCGCGATTGTCGAGCGCGAACCAGATATAGCCCTTGTCGACCACTGCCTGCCGCAGCGCGCCACCCCAGCCCTTGTCGACGACCTGGCTGGTCGGACCGCCATAATGGTAGAAGAAGACCGGGTATTTCTTGCCTTCTTCGAGCTCGGGCGTGACCATCTCGTAATAGAGTTCGCTACCGTCGACGGCGGGAATCGTGCCGTAACGCGCCAGCGCGTGGCTCGCGAGATAGGGCGCGTACGGGTGGTCCCCTTCGACGCGGTTCTCCTCGATCCAGGCGAGGCGATTGCCCTCGGCATCGGCTATGTAGCTCTGCGTGGGCTGCGTATCGTTCGAACGCGAAACCAGCAGCGTCTGGCCCTTGCGGTCCATCGAGGCGCCGTTGACGTAGTCAGGGTCGGTCAGCAGCTGCGGTTCGCCCGACCAATCGTCGATCGCGTAGATCTGCGGCGCGAGCACATCGTCCTTGTTCGCGCGGAAGGTAATGCGCTCGCGCACCTCGTCGATGCCGACCAGGTCCATCACCTGCCAGTCACCGTCGGTCAGCTGGGTCCATTCGCCGTCCGCGAAACGGTAGAGATGCCCCCAGCCGTCGCGCTCGGACCACCAGATCAGTGAACCGTCCTCGAGGAAGCGATAGCTGTCGCTGATTTCCACCCAATATCCGTCGCGCGCCCGTTCGGTGAACAGCACTTCGCTGTCACCGGTGGCGGGATCGACCTTGAGCATGTCGATTCTGGTCTGGCCGCGATCCTGCCGCTGGACGTAAAGCGCGCTGCCATCGGGCGCCCAGTCGACACGCGCGAGGTAGATATCGGTTTCTTCGCCCAGATCGACCTTCACCCGGTCGCTGCCGTCGGGATCCATGACGAAAAGTTCGACCACGGCATTGGCGCTGCCCGCGACCGGATAGCGCTGGTCGAAAACCTTGGTCCCGGTCGCACCGATCGCGGCGCGGGTCACGATCCCGACCCCGCTTTCGTCGAAGCGCTGGACCGCGATGCGGCGGTCGTCGGGGCTCCACCAGAAGCCGGTCAGCCTGCCCATTTCCTCCTGCGCGACGAATTCGGCCTCGCCCCAGCGAATATCCTCGCCTTCCTTCGGTGTTACCGGCTGTGCGGCTTCACCTACCGCGCCGACCCACAACTGCCGATCGCGCACGAAGGAGACGAAACCGCCCTCTTCGCTGAGCGTCGGGTTGAGTTCGCTTTCCTCGGTATCGGTCAGCCGCGTGACGCTGCCATCGAGCCGCGCGAGGTAGAGATCGCCATCGAGCGGGACGAGCAGTCCCTCGCCGTCGGGCGCCCATTGATAGGTGATGATGCCCTTCAAATTACCGACGCGCGCGCGTTCGCGCTGCATCTTCTCGTCCTCGGACAGTTCGCGGCCCGATCCTACCGTCTCGCTATCGACCAGCATCGTCCATTCGCGCGTCTCGCGATCGAACGCCCACAGATCGTAGCGATCGCGATCGTTCTCGCGGTTACGCAGCAGGGTGAGATAACGGCCGTCGGGCGAAATCTTCACCCCGCGCGGGCTCGATCCGTCGAGCGACGGCGAGCCGAAGACGCGTTCGAACGTCAACTGCTTGGCTTCGGCGGGCTCAGTCATCGCAGCCTCCTGCGCGGCGGCAGGAACGGTCGAAGCGCTTAGCATCAGGGCGGCAAGAAACAGTCGCATGGTGTGTCATTCTCTCCCAAACTCGTCATTGCGAGGCGACGCAGTCGCCACGGCAATCCAGTGAAGAAGCGAGTCGGCGCCCTGGATTGCTTCGCTACGCTCGCAATGACGAAATCGGGGCCGGAATGCAAAAGGGGCGCTCCCTTGCCGGAAGCGCCCCTCGTGTGTTCGTCGGCTCGAAAGCCTGAAAGCTTACTTGGCGTCCTTCGCCGGGCGCGTGTCGCGACGTTCGGCGATACGCGCGCTCTTGCCGGTGCGGCCGCGCAGGTAATACAGCTTCGCGCGACGCACGGCGCCGCGACGGATCACGGTGACGGTGTCGACGTTCGGCGAATAGAGCGGGAAGACGCGCTCGACGCCCTCGCCGAAGCTCATCTTGCGCACGGTGAAGTTCGAACCCATGCCGCGGTTCGAACGCGCGATGCACACGCCTTCGAAGTTCTGGATACGCTCGCGCTCGCCTTCCTTGACGCGCACGCCGACGCGGACGGTGTCGCCCGCGCGGAATTCGGGAATGTCCTTACCGAGGTTTTCGATCGCCTCGGCTTCGAGTGTCTGGATCAGGTTCATGCCTAATCGTCCTTCGTTTCGTGCCGCGCGCCAGAGGCAGACTGGTCCCGAGCGTCCGTATGACGTTCCCAAAGGTCCGGCCTGCGTAACCGTGTGTCTTCCTCGCTACGTGCCTTGCGCCACGCCGCGATCTTCGCATGATCCCCCGATCGCAGCACTTCAGGGATCGTGCGCCCTTCCCATTCCTGAGGTCGGGTGAATTGCGGATATTCGAGGAGGCCGTTCTCGAACGATTCCTCGACCCCGCTATCGGGGGCGCCCATTACGCCGGGAAGCAGGCGAATGCAAGCGTCGAGTATCGCCAGCGCCGCAGGTTCTCCGCCCGACAGCACGATATCGCCGAGCGAGACTTCCTCGACGTCGCGGCCCTCGAAGATACGTTCGTCGAACCCCTCGAACCGGCCGCACAGCAGCGTAACCCCCGGCCCCGCCGCCAGCTCGCGAATGCGGGCCTGCGAGATCGGCTTCCCGCGCGGTGTCATGGCGAGCACCGGGGCATCGGGCGACAGCCGCCGCGCATGATCGATCGCTGCGCCCAGCACATCGGCCTTCAGCACCATGCCCGCCCCGCCCCCGGCCGGCGTATCGTCGACCGTGCGATGCTTGTCCTGCGCGAAATCGCGCAATTGCACGGTGTCGAGCGACCATTTCTGCTCCTCGAGCGCCCGCCCCGCGAGCGACAGCCGCAGTGGCCCGGGAAACATTTCGGGATAGAGCGTAATGATGGTGGCGGCGAAGGTCATTCAGAATTTCTCGGGTCGGGTCGCATGAAAAATACAATGAGGAAAGTGACCAAAAAATGGATCCACATAAACGGAGAGATAAGCAAAATCAGAAGACCTATGGGATTAGGCACCCAGTCGATTTCGCAACTGCCATCTCCGCAAAGCGCAGTCGGCGCAGCTGCAATCAGAGGCCAGTACGATACCAAAAGGGACCCGATCAGGAACCAAAACCCTCTGCTCTTCGCGAATAAACGCAAGCAGACTGCAACCGCAATAGGAAGCAGGAAAGCGATCCAACCCATCAGAAATCCCCCCGCCAATCGCTAGTGAACCGTTCAACCGGCTACTTCAAAACTGCTTATTGAGCGCCGAACAATGCTTTATCCTCTTACGGAGCGTATAACCATCCCATGCGTTGAGCACTCATGGACGATTGCATCATCGTGGGCGCTGGCCCCGCCGGCCTGACGGCGGCGATCTATCTCGCGCGCTACCACCTCGACATCCGCCTTTTCGACGACGGCGAGAGCCGTGCTGCATGGATCCCGAAGAGCCACAACCATGCGGGTTTTCCCGACGGCATCAATGGCAAGGAGCTGCTCGCGCGCATGCTCGAACAGGCCGAGAAATACGGTGCGCATCGCGAGGAGAAGCGGGTCATACATCTCGAGCGCAACGAAGAGGGCTTTATCGTCGGCACCGAAGGCGCAACCTATCGCGCACGCTCGGTCCTGCTCGCCACCGGGGTCGTCAATCGGCGGCCCGAGGGAATGGAGGACGATCTCCACGACGAGGCGCTATCACGCGGGCTGCTGCGCTATTGCCCCGTCTGCGACGGCTACGAGGTTACCGACAAGCGCGTCGCGGTCATCGGCACCGGCAAGCATGGCTGCGCCGAGGCCGAGTTCGTGCGCACCTATACCAAGGATGTCACCCTCGTCTCGCCGCTGCCCAAGCACGATTTTTCGGATAGCTGCGACCGCCGGCTCCGCGCCGCCGGGATCGATGCGGTCGGCGGCCCGGTCGAAAATTTCGCGATCGAGGGCGATTGCCTCGCCTTCGACACCGCCGAGGGACGGATGAAATTCGCCAGTGTCTACCCCGCGCTCGGCTCGGATATCCGTTCCGAACTCGCCGCGCAGGCGGGGGCCGATCTGAGCGACGAAGGCTGCGTCGCGACCGACGACCATCTCGAAACCAGCGTCCCTGGCCTGTTCGCGGCGGGCGACGTGGTGATAGGGCTCGACCAGATCAGCCATGCGATGGGTCAGGCAGGCGTCGCCGCGACGACGATCCGCAATCACCTGGCCGAGGACGAACCGTTGCGGCGCTAGGCCCTCAATTTCCGCATTTGACGAACACAACGCCGTCGCCGACGATTTGGTGTCCGCCGATCGAGACCGGATCGTAGGCGGCATCGGTAGCGGGGCGCAGGATCGCCATACCGTCGGGTCCGCGACTCTCCAGCGGAAGGTCGGGCAGCGGATCGTCGAGCACGAGGCGCGGATAGTCCCCCAGCACGACCATGCTGTCGGTCGGTACGCCGTTGACGCTCGATTCGAGCACCAGCGCGCCGGGGCTGCGGCTGATCTGGAAATCGGGCTTTGCGCAGTTCGCACCGACACCCTTCGCGGTCCAGCTGCCGATCACGTAGTCTTCGGTCAGTGCGACTCCGCCAGTACGCGCCGGGTCGCGATCACGCGCAGGGGCATCGGCGCTCTCGATCGAATCGATCACGAGCGTGCCCTCGCCCTCCTGGCAGAAACTTGCATCGGCAAGCTCGCCGGTAATGCGGACGTAATCACCGGAGGCGAATTCATCCCCGCCGTTGAAGGCGTAGCGCTTGCCATCGGGTGTGTGCAGTACGCGGCATTCGACGCCGCTTTCGATGCGGCCTTCGACGGTCAGCAGCGAAGGGCTCCCCGAGGGGCGCGTCGCTGCTGGATCGTCGCTGGAGGGATCGCCCGGCGGTTCGGTCGATTGCTGGCATGCGCCGAGCGACAGGAGCGGCGCGAAGAGGATGGCGGAGAGGAGCGACTTCGTATCGGTCATACCGATTCAAAGCGTCGTGAGCGCGACCGTTCCTAGTCTTCGGCGAAGGCCGCGTTGACCACCAGGCGCTCGTCGTTCCACTCGGGCACGGCCTGTTCGGTCAGCGGGACCATGAATTTCCTGCCGTCTGCGCGCTCGATCTCGACGAGGTCGGTCGCACCGTAATTCATCACGTCGGCGACGGTGCCGATCGCCTCGCCTTGCTCGGTGACCACCGGGAGCCCGATCAGGTCGGCGTGGTAGTATTCGCCCTCTTCGAGCGGGGGCAGCGCGTCGCGCGGAACGGTGAGCGCGGTGCCGCGCAGCGCCTCGGCCTCGTTGCGGTTCGAGACGCCCTCGAAACGGGCAATCGCGCCGCGCTTGTTGTCCGAACGGACCTTGGCGAGCTTCAGCGCGCCGTCATTGAAAGAGGGGTGAGAGCGCAATTGCTCCCACCCCTCTCCGAACAGCTTGAGCCGGACTTCGCCCGCCACGCCGTGCGCGCCGGTGATGGCCGCGAGGGTGACGGGCTTGTCCGACATCGAGGCTTAGCCTTCCGACTTCTCTTCGTCGGCGGCTTCGTCCTTCTTCTCTTCTTCGGCCGGAGCTTCTTCCTTGGCTTCTTCCGCAGCCGCTTCCTCGGCGGGAGCGTCTTCGGCCTTGGCTTCTTCTTCCTTCGGCGCTTCGGCTTCGGCCTTGGCCGCTTCTTCGGCCTCCTTGGCTTCGGCTTCCTTCGCAGCCTTCTCTTCGGCGCGTTCCTTGGCCTTCTCGCCCGGCTCGGCCTTCTGCGGGTTGTTGCGCGCTTCACGCTCGACGATGCCGGCGGCATCGAGGAAACGGGAGACGCGATCGCTCGGCTGCGCGCCGACGCCGACCCAGTAACGGGCGCGATCTTCGTTCAGCTGGACGCGCTTCTCGTCGTCCTTGGCGAGCAGCGGGTTGTAGACGCCGATCTGCTCGAGATACTTGCCGTCGCGCGGGCTGCGCGCGTCGGCGACGACGATGCGGTAGTAGGGACGCTTCTTGGCGCCACCACGCGAAAGACGGATTGCAACTGCCATTTGATATTACCTTTCAGTCCTAAACTCTTGAAATCACTTTTTCTTGTTCATCATGTCCCGGATTTCGGGAGGAATATCGCCGCCCCCTGAGCCGCCGAGACCGGGGAGCGAAGGAGCGCCCGCGCCACCGCCGCCCATGCCGGGCATCCCGCCGCCGCCGAACAGCTTCCCGAGGCCACCGAGGCCGCCCATCTTCCTGATCTGCTTCATCGCCTTGGACATCTCCTGGTGCATCTTCAGGAGTTTGTTGACGTCCTGCACCTGGGTGCCCGAACCGGCGGCGACGCGCTTCTTGCGCTTGGCGTTCATCAGGCCCGGCTTGGCGCGTTCCTTCGCGGTCATCGAGCCGATGATCGCGTCCATGTGGAGCAGCACCTTGTCGTCCATGTTCGAGGCGGCCATCGCGGCCTTGGCCTTCTTCATCCCGGGCAGCATGCCCGCGAGCATGCCGAGCCCGCCCATGTTCTGCATCTGCTTCAGCTGGGTCCGAAGGTCGTTCAAGTCGAACTCGCCCTTCGACATGCGCTTGGCGAGGCGTTCGGCGTCTTCGGCATCGACCGTCGCGGCAGCCTTCTCGACCAGGCTGACGACGTCGCCCATGCCGAGGATGCGGCCCGCGACGCGCTTCGGATGAAACGCTTCGAGCGCATCGAGCTTCTCGCCGGTACCGGCGAACTTGATCGGCTTGCCCGTTACGGCGCGCATCGAGAGCGCCGCACCACCGCGCGCATCGCCGTCCATCCGAGTGAGGACCACGCCAGTCAGCGGGACCTCGTCGGTGAAGCTCTTGGCGACGTTGACCGCGTCCTGGCCGGTGAGCGAGTCGACCACCAGCAAGACTTCGGCCGGATCGGCCGCGCCGGCGACCGCCTTCATCTCGGCCATCAGCGCATCGTCGACATGCAGGCGGCCCGCTGTGTCGAGCATCAGCACGTCGAAATTCTGCAGCCGCGCCGATTCGAGCGCGCGCCTGGCGATGTCGACCGGCTGCTGGCCCGGGACGATCGGCAGCGTGGCGATATCGGCCTGCTGGCCAAGCACCGCGAGCTGTTCCTGCGCCGCCGGGCGCGCGACGTCGAGCGACGCCATCATCGCCTTCTTGCCGTGCTTTTCGCGGATATAGCGCGCGATCTTGGCGGTGCTGGTGGTCTTGCCCGAGCCCTGCAGGCCGACCATCATCACGACGGCGGGCGGCTTGACCTCGAGCTTGAGGCGCGATTCCTCGGGCGCGGGCGCGCCTTCCTCTTCGTCGGGATCGCCGCCCAGCGTGCGCACAAGCTCGTCATTGACGATCTTGATGACCTGCTGGCCGGGCGAAACCGCGCGCAGCACGTCCTGGCCGATGGCCTTTTCGGTGACGGCATCGATGAAGCGGCGGACGACCGGCAGCGCGACGTCGGCTTCGAGCAGCGCGATCCGCACCTCGCGCATCGCATCGCGCACGTCCTGCTCCTTGAGCGCACCGCGCCCCCGCAGCTTGTCGAACGTGGCACCGAGGCGATCGGACAGGTTGTCGAACACGCTTTGCCGTACTCCTTTTCAGCGGAAAACCCGCCAAACGCGAAAAACGCCGGCGGACGAAACCTCGTCGGCCAGCGTGCGAGGCGCATGCCCCGACTAGATGTAAAACCGTTCGTCCCGAATATTGGTCAGGACGGATGAATGGTGGAGCCTAGCGGGATCGAACCGCTGACCTCAACACTGCCAGTGTTGCGCTCTCCCAGCTGAGCTAAGGCCCCAATCATTCATTTTCGCCGCCTGCCGGAGAGACCCGGATGGTGGCGAGGACGCGCCCTTTATGACCGCGCCCCGGGTTTGGCAACCCTTATCAGAAAACGAATTAGCTGTCGTCTTCCTTGTCGTCGTCGCCCTTGCCCTTGGTCACGCCAAGGTCGTCGTCACCACCGAGGTCGACTTCGTTGTCGGGCGAATCGTCGTCCTCGTCGATATCGTCCAGATCGTCATCGGCCAGATCCGAATCGGAATCGCTGTCCTTTTCCTTCTTCTCGTCCTCGAAGGGGATCGGCTGCTTGGGCTTCAGCACGGGCTCGGGGTCCCACTCGTTCCCGCACTCGATGCAGGTGACGGGGTGCTCTTCGCCCAGGTCGTAGAAGCGGGTGCCGCATTTCGGGCAGGTCCGCTTGGTGCCCCATTCCGGTTTGGCCATGGTCTTCCTCAAACGCTTGCCCCGCGAAAATCGCGGGAGAAAATTCAGTGATGCAGGTGGCGGCGGGGCGGGATGGAATCAAGCCCTTTCGCATTGGCGGCGCGCCTTGCCATAGGGTGCGGTCGCTGTCAAAGCGCGGCTTCTCATGAACGGCCCTTCCCGCACCTTTACGCCCGGCGGCCCGCTGCGCGGCACGATCGCGGTGCCGGGCGACAAGTCGATCAGCCACCGCGCGCTGATGCTCGGCGCCAGCGCGCTGGGCGAGACGCGGATTTCCGGCCTGCTCGAGAGCGATGACGTGCGCGCCACCGCCGCCGCGCTGCGCGCAATGGGCGTCGCCATCGAACGCGACGGCGCAGACTGGGTGGTCCAGGGCCTCGGCACGGGCGGGCTGATGTCGCCGCGCGCGCCGCTCGACATGGGCAATAGCGGGACCAGCGCCCGGCTTTTGTCCGGACTGGTCGCGAGCCAGGACATAGCAGTCACGCTGACCGGCGATGCCAGCCTGTCGCGCCGCCCGATGGGGCGCGTGATCGAGCCGCTCTCCCGCATGGGCGCGGAGTTCCGGTCGCGCGATGGCTGCCTGCCGATGACGGTCACGGGCGCAAAGCGCGCGATCCCGATTGCCTACCGCCTTCCCGTCGCCAGCGCGCAGGTGAAGAGCGCGGTGCTGCTCGCCGCGCTCAATACGGCCGGCACGACCACCGTGATCGAGTCTGAGACGACCCGCGACCATACCGAACGCATGCTGCAGGCCTTCGGGGCGAAGCTGGAGTCCGGCGCTGAGGACGGCGCGAAGGTCATCCGACTGAAGGGCGAATCCGGGCTGCGCGGGCAAAACGTCATGGTTCCAGGCGACCCCTCCTCGGCCGCCTTCTTTATCGTCGCCGCGCTGCTCGTGGAAGGCAGCGACCTGACCATTCGCAACGTCGGGATGAACCCGAGCCGCGCCGGGCTGCTCGCGATATTGCGGGAGATGGGCGGTGCGATCGAGATCGCCGCCGAGCGCGAGGCGGGTGGTGAGCCGGTCGCCGACCTGCGGGTGCGGCAATCGACGCTTGCCGGACTCGACATCGATCCGGCCCTCGCACCCTCGATGATCGACGAATTCCCGATCCTCTTTGTTGCCGCCGCACTGGCGGAAGGGACGACTCGCACGACCGGCCTCGGCGAATTGCGGGTGAAGGAAAGCGATCGCCTGGCCGCCATGGCCGCCGCGCTGGGCACGATCGGGGCGCAGGTTGAAGAACACTCCGACGGCCTGACCATTCACGGCACCGGCGGCGCGCCGCTGGCCGGGGGCGGTCCCGTCCCCACTCGTCTCGATCACCGCATCGCGATGAGCATGGCGGTGGCCGGCCTCGCCAGCACGCGGGGGGTGACGATCGACGACGCTTCGCCTATCGGCACCAGCTTTCCGACCTTCATCGATACGCTGGAGCGCACTCGCGCATGATTCCCATTTCGTCCCAGACCGCGAACCTGATCGGCTTTGCCGGCAGCTTCTGCATCGTCGCCGCTTTCGCCTACGCCAATCGCGCGAAGCGGATGGACAAGCTCGTCTACAATCTCGTCAACCTGCTCGGGGCGGCGCTGCTGACCGTGTCGCTGCTGGTCAACTTCAACCTGCCGACGCTCGTGCTCGAAATCGTGTGGATGACGATCGCCACCTACGGCATCATCGTCGCGCTGCGTGAACGGTCGGCAGCACGACAGGAGGCAGGCGCATGATCATCGCCGTCGACGGACCGACTGCCTCGGGCAAGGGCACCATCGCCCGCGCCCTCGCCGAACATTACGGGCTCCCGCATCTCGACACCGGCCTGCTTTACCGTGCGGTCGGGCGTCAGGCGTTCATTTCCGATTTCGATCCCGACAGCCCGGTCGAGGCGCTCTGCGCCTGCGGTTTCCACGACAAGCTGCTCGAGGATCCCGAACTTCGCAGCGAGGAAACCGGCGGATTGGCGAGCCGCGTCTCGATCCACCCCGGCGTGCGCCAGGCGCTGTTCGAGCGCCAGCGCGCCTTCGCACTGCAGGATGGCGGCGCGGTGCTCGACGGGCGCGACATCGGGACGGTGATCGTGCCCGAAGAGGCCGACGCCAAGCTGTTCGTCACCGCCAGCGCCGCTGCGCGCGCTTCGCGCCGCTTTCGCGAAATGCAGGAGAACGGCGTCGACACGACGCTCGAGGAGATCACCGAGCAGATCGAGGCGCGCGACAAGCGCGACCAGGAGCGCGAGGATTCGCCGCTCAAGCCGGCGCCCGATGCCTATGTCCTCGACACCACGCTGATGAAGAAGGAAGAGGCGATTGCGGCTGCTATCCGTGCGGTCGAGCGGGCGCTGAAAGGCGAAAACTGACCCCTCTCTCCGCCGTTCCCCCGGCACGAATCACCCTTGCCTTACGCGCGTTTTTCGCCTAGGCGCGCGCCGGTCCGACGGTGTGGAACCGTTCGGCGGCAGGCTATCCCAAGCACGGCTGGGTTGACTGAAGGGCGCAGAGCCGCCCTCCCCCGTGCTTTTGGCACCTGCCGACGAACCCCGCACCCGAAGGCTCCCGCGACGGCATTCGGCCCCGCGGGACGTTCGGCCTCCTAAGTCCCCGGGCTTTCCCGGTGGCCGGCAATTCAGTCCAGGAATTTCACCTTATGGCAACCAGTGCCACCCCCTCGCGCGACGATTTCGAAGCGCTTCTCAACGAACAACTCGGCGACGAGATCGACGGCGGCTTCGAAGGCCGCGTCGTCAAGGGTACCGTGACCGGTATCGAGAACGACAAGGCGATCATCGATGTCGGCCTCAAGAGCGAAGGCCGCGTCGACCTCAAGGAATTCATGCGCGGCGAAGACGAGCACGGTCTCGAAGTCGGCAGCGAAGTCGAAGTCTATGTCGACCGCGTCGAAAACGCCGACGGCGAAGCCATGCTCAGCCGCGATCGCGCCCGCCGCGAAGCCGCTTGGGACAAGCTCGAAAGCGAATTCGGCGAAGGCAAGCGCGTCGAAGGCCGCATCTTCGGTCGCGTCAAGGGCGGCTTTACCGTCGACCTCGACGGCGCCGTGGCTTTCCTGCCCGGTTCGCAGGTCGACATCCGCCCCGTGCGCGATGTCACCCCGCTGATGGACACGCCGCAGCCGTTCCAGATCCTCAAGATGGACCGTCGCCGCGGCAATATCGTCGTCTCGCGTCGCGCCGTCCTCGAAGAAACCCGCGCCGAACAGCGCAGCGAACTGATCGATCAGCTGGCCGAAGGCCAGGTCATCGAAGGCGTGGTCAAGAACATCACCGATTACGGTGCGTTCGTCGACCTCGGCGGCATCGACGGCCTGCTCCACGTCACCGACATGAGCTACAAGCGCGTCAACCACCCGAGCGAAGTGGTCGAGATCGGCCAGACCGTGACGGTGCAGATCGTCCGCATCAACGCGGAAACGCAGCGCATCAGCCTCGGCATGAAGCAGCTCGAAAGCGATCCGTGGGACGGCGTTTCGGCCAAGTACCCGGTCGGCGCGAAGCTCGACGGCCAGGTCACGAACATCACCGAATACGGTGCATTCGTCGAAATCGAGCCGGGCATCGAAGGCCTGGTCCACGTTTCGGAAATGAGCTGGACCAAGAAGAACGTCCACCCGGGCAAGATCGTCTCGACCTCGCAGGAAGTCGAAGTCGTGGTGCTCGAGGTCGACAGCGAGAAGCGTCGCATCTCGCTCGGCCTCAAGCAGGCTCAGCGCAATCCGTGGGAAGAGTTCGCCGAAGCGCATCCGGTGGGCTCGAAAGTCGAAGGCGAAGTCAAGAACGCCACCGAATTCGGCCTCTTCATCGGTCTTCCGGGCGACGTCGACGGCATGGTCCACATGTCCGACATCGCGTGGGGCATTTCGGGTGAAGACGCGCTCGCGCTGCACCGCAAGGGCGAGCAGGTCGAAGCCGTCGTGCTCGACGTCGACACCGACAAGGAGCGCATCAGCCTCGGCATGAAGCAGCTCGAAAAGGGTGCGCCGACCGAAGCCGCCGCTTCGGGCTCGCTCCGCAAGGGCCAGGTCGTCACCGTGCACGTCCTCGAAGTCCGCGATGGCGGTCTCGAAGTGCAGGTCGGCGAAGATGGCGCCACGGGCTTCATCAAGCGTTCGGACCTCGGCCGCGACCGCGACGAACAGCGTCCGGATCGCTTCCAGACCGGCCAGAAGCTCGACGCGATGGTCACCGGCTTCGACCGTTCGAAGAAGCCGAACTTCTCGATCAAGGCGTACCAGATCGCCGAAGAGAAGCAGGCCGTCGAACAGTACGGTTCGGCCGACTCGGGTGCCTCGCTCGGCGACATCCTCGGCGAAGCGCTGAAGAAGAAGGAAGACTAAGCTCTTCCACGCCGCACCAGCGGATAGCGAAGGCCCGCCCTCCCCACCGGAGCGGCGGGCCTTTTCTATGGCGGGCCTTTTCTACGGCGAGACGGGCGCCTACCTTCATGGGCATGCTCCAGATCCACCAGTTCCCCTGCCTGTCCGACAATTACGGCTTCCTCGTCCACGATCCCGCCAGCGGCGAGACGACCTGCATCGATACGCCCGATGGCGCCGAATACCTGAAGCAGGCCGAAGCCAAGGGGTGGAAGATCACCCATATCTGGAACACGCACTGGCATCCCGACCATGCCGGCGGGAACAAGGCGATCGTCGAAGCGACCGGCGCGAAAGTGATCGCCCCGCAGGAAGTCGAGAAGCTCTCGCCGATCGATCGCGAGGTCGCGCACGGCGACACGGTCTCGCTGGGCGACCACACGGCGCGCGTGATCGACGTCTCCGGCCACACCAACGGCCACATCGCCTTCCACCTCGCCGATGACGGGATCGCCTTCGTCGGCGATGCGCTGTTCGCGCTCGGCTGCGGGCGGATGTTCGAGGGCGAGCCCGGACAGTTCTGGGACAGCCTGTCGCGATTGAAGACCCTGCCCGCCGACACGACGATGTATTGCGCCCACGAATACACGCAAGCGAACGCGCAGTTCGCGCTCCATGCCGATCCTGGCAACGATGCGCTGGCTGCCTATGCCAGGGAAATCGACGCCAAGCGCGAGGCGGGCGAGCCCACCGTGCCGTTCCCGCTCGATCGCGAGCTCGAGACCAATCCCTTCCTCCGCGCCGACGACGACGAGATGCAGGCGCGCTGGGGCGGCGAGGCCCCACACGAGACTTTCGCCGCACTGAGGGCTGCCAAGGACGCGTTCTGATGACGATCAAGGGCTTCCATGCGCATATCTACTTCGATGCAGACGAGCTGGATGAAGCCCAACATTTCGCGGCCCGCGCAAAGGACCGGTTCGGCTGTCCGGTCGGACATTTCCATATCGCGCCGGTCGGGCCCCATCCGCGCGGATCCTGCCAGCTGACACTCCGCCCGGCGCAATTCGGTGAATTCGCCGTGTGGGCGGCCGAGGCGCGCGGAGACCTCACGATCTTCGCGCATGGCCTCAGCGGGGACGATCTCGCCGATCATACCCGACACGTGGTCTGGTTCGGCGAATCCGAACCGCTCGACCTGTCGATCTTCGACTGATCGCACCCGCCAACGAAAAAGGGCGACCCTTAGGCCGCCCTTTCGAAATTCGCAGTGTGTCGCCCGATCAGATGTCGGCGATCACCTTGTCGGCCAGCGCGCGATCGGCGTCAGCGTCGAACCTGTCGTCGATCAGCGTGCCGGCCGCTGCGGTGGCGGCTGTGACGGCGCGGTTGCGCACCTCGTCCAGCGCGTCGCGCTCGGCGGCCGCGATGCGGTCCTCGGCCATCCGCTTGCGGCGTTCGACGATCGCCTTGCTGTCGGCCTCCGCCTTGGCGACGATGCCTTCGGCTTCGCCCTTGGCGCTTTCGATCATCGCCTCGGCGTCCTTCTCGGCGTTGGCGATCTTGGCGGCGTATTCGTTGCGCAGCGCCTCGGCCTCGGCGCGCAGCTCCTTCGCCTCGTCGAGCTGTTCGCGGATATCGGCGATCTTCTTGTCGAGTCCGCCGGCGATGGTCCTGTGCACCTTGGCGCCGATGAAGGCGAAGGCGAGAAGGACGAGCATCGCGACCGAGACCCACTGATAGGGCTCGAAGCCCCACAGCGAAGGCGATTCGTGCGTCGCGCCAGAGGCGTCGACTTCGGTATAAGCTTCCGGCGCGCCGGTGGTCAGGGGGGCGGGCGTGTTAGCCATGAGCCAGCGTCTCCTTGACGGCCTTGGCCGCAGTGGGCTTGGTCACCTTGATACCGGCCACGCGCTGGACGATGTCCTGCGCGGCTTCGGTGGCGACCGCTTCGATCTCGGCCAGCGCGGCATTGCGCGCCTCGCCGATGCGGATTTCCGCCTCGTCGAGCTTCTTGTCGAGACGCTTCTGCGCGGCCGCGATGGTCTTTTCCGACTTGGCCGCGGCATCGGCCTTCGCCGCGTTGACGATCCCGCGCGCTTTCTCGCGGTTTTCGTTCTCGCGCACGCGCCAGGCTTCTTCCTGCTCGTCCGCGGCATCGCGGGCGGCCTTGGCCGCGGCGAGGTCGTCGGCGATCTTGCTGTCGCGCTGGTCGACGGTGTCCATGATCTTCGGCACCATCCCCATCCCGATCAGGAAGAAGGTGATTCCGAAGAAGACGGCGAGCCAGAAGAACTGGCTAGACCAGGTTTCGGCAAGCTGGGCTATCTGGGGCATCGACGCACTCGCGGTTCGACAGTCAAATCATGGGACGGGCCGGAGCTCTGCCCCGGCCCGCAAGTTCAGGTATTCGTCAGGCGACGAAGATCAGGATCATCGCGACGACGAAGGCCAGCAGGCCCAGAAGTTCCGCCGCGGCGAAGCCGATGAACAGGCGGCCCTGCTGGCCGTCGGCGGCACCCGGGTTGCGCAGCGCGCTTTCGAGAAACGAGCCGAACACGTTACCCACGCCGATGGCGGCCATACCGGCACCGATCGCAGCGAGGCCAGCACCGATGAGCTTGGCAGCTTCCATATCCATAATGAACTCCTTTGGTATTCCGTTAGATTGAGACGATTAGTGAAGGTTCTCGGCGTCGTTGATGTACAGCGACGTCAAAAGGGCGAAGACATAGGCCTGGATGCCCGCGACCAGCAGTTCGAGCGCACAGATGCCGATCATCAGCAGGAAGCTCGGCAGGCCGACGAGGAAGCCGAAACCGATCCCGGCATTGGTACCGTCGATCACGAAACTCGACAGGACTTCCAGCAGGACGTGGCCGGCCATCATCGCGACGAACAGACGCAGGCCGAGGCTGAACGGGCGCACCATGAACGAGATGAACTCGATCGGCGCGATCACCGGGATCATCGGCAGCGGGGTGCCGTGCGGCACGAACAGCGAGAAGAAGTGGAGGCCGTGCTTCCAGAAACCGACGATGAGGACGATCGAGAAGCTGAGGATCGCGAGGATGCCGGTCACGGTGAAGTGGCTGGTGAAGGTGAACGGGTGGAGCCCGATCACGCCCAGCGGCAGCAGGCCGAGCAGGTTCGCGAACAGGATGAACATGAACAGGCTGAAGACGTAGGGCACGTATTTGCGCCCCGCCTTGCCGATATTCGCTTCGAGCATGTTGTCGATGAAGCCGGTGAAGGATTCGACCATCATCTGCCAACGGCCCGGCACGAGCTGGCGCTTCATGCCGCCCATAACGAACAGGAACAGCACCACCGTGGTGATGAGCATCCACAGCGCGCTGTTGGTGAAAGCGATGTTGTAACCGGCGATTTCCCACGCCTCCGTGCCCGCGATCGGTTCGATCGCGAACTGGTGCATCGGGTCGACCTTGCCTTCTTCGGCTGCCACGTGAGTCTAACCTTCGTAATCTCTAAGCTGCGCGCCCCGAACCCCGCGAGGGGTCATTCGTCGGGTCGCACATTTGCCGCGCGAATGATGTTCCTGAAGGCGACCACGATCCCGAGGAACAGGCCTACCAGCAGGGCCCACGGATTGGTGCCGGTGAAAAAGCCGATGGCCCACCCGATCACCGCTCCGCCGAGGATTCCTCCGAGCAAGTCCGCAAGCACCCGGTTGCCGCTGCGATAATTCGCGTCGGCACCCGAGGATTGCTTCCGGTTGCGCAATTCTTCGCGGCTCTCGGCGGCTTTAAGCCGCGCTTCGAGCGCGTCGACTCGCGCATCCTCCTCGATTGAATCCCGTGCGGGTTTGTCTTCGCTCATGCCTGCTCTCCTGAAGGGATCGATGGCACGGGCACGGACTTGCCCGCCAAGGGCGCCGCCCCCTTAGTAGGGGGCCTGTGGCAAGTCAACCGAAGCGGACGCGGTTTGCGTCAGCTGCGCGGGCACTGTGGCAGCAGGATCGGGGGATCCTGCGTGCGGGTCTGCCAGCTGCCGTCGGGGGCCTGGTATTTTTCGCCGGGCGCGGTGCGCAGGATCAGCTTGCAGCCCGCCGAGATCGCGTATTCGTTGATCGTCGCGTTCTGCGCCTTGGCGCGCTGGGTATAGACCGCGCGGCGGCGGATATTGATGTCGGCGACGATGCGCTCGAGATCGGGGGTCGATTCGCCCACGATGCCGAGATATCCGTCGACCTTCTCGCCGACCTTGCCCGATGCACGCGCCGCCTCGTAGGCCGGATCGCGATCCTGCATCGCCTGTGCGGTGCCGCCCAGCGCGAGCGCGCCCAATGCGGCGGTGATCATTAGCTTGCGAATCATCGTTTCGCTCCTTTCAGGCCGCATCAGAAGATGTCGGCATTTTCGTCGATCGCGTCTTCCGCGTCTGCCGCCAGACGATAGATCACTTCCTGGCGGATGTTGATGTTCAATTCGATCACGATCGGCTCGGTCGGGGCGTCGACGGTGACACAGCCCGAAAGGCCCGCCGCGATCGCGGCCAGCGCCAAAATGCGCCGGAAATTGGTCGAAATCATGGCTGTTCCTCGCTTTCGGAAGGCTGAATATCGTCTATTTCGTCTTCGAAGGGATCGACGTCTGGCGGTGGCGGATTGCGTACTTCGCGCGCAATAATATTACCCTGGTCGTCGATCAGCCCGAGCGACCGGGCATCGCGCAGGGCGGTGGGATCGTAGATCGACTTGAGCAGCGCGATCAGCTCGTAGAACCGCGCATTGATGTTGAGGTTGAGCTGGATCGGCAGTCCTTCGAGGCTGCGGGTCACGATGTTGCGCTCGGCCGCCTCGCCCTGGCGGACCCCGAACGTGCGGACGCGGGTGACGATATTGCCGGTAAGGTCGCCGTCCATGTTGATCCGCATTTGCGCGTAATCGAGCGATTTGAGCACGTTGAAGGCGAGGTTCGCCATCGTCGACAGGTCGCGATAGGTCAGTTCGCCGACATAGGAGAGATTCCCACCCGGCGGGCGCGAGACGAGCACGCCGCCCTCGATCCGGCCACCGCTATCGTCGAAAACGAGCGGCAACCGCCCGTCGAAGGTCCCGGTCGCGCTGAGATTGGCGAGTTCGAACCGTTCGATGAAGCGCGAGGCCTGCAAGCCGTCGACCACCAGCGTGAACCGCCGCACTTCGCCCTCGCCGAAGCGCACATCGGTCGGGCGCAGGGTCAGCGTGCCGCCCATGAAGGGCCAGCGACCGCCCTCGATCCCGATTTCGAAGCCACGCCGCAGCGCCAGCGTGATCTCGCCGTCATTGACCTCGATCCCGGGATTGATCGAGCGCACCTGGAAGGTCTGGCTGGGCGCCGTCTCGAACGCGAGAAGGTCGGTGAAGACCAGCGTGCCCGATGCGCCCTCTACGGGGCCGAACGGGGCGGCGAAATCGAGGTCGGCGGAGGAATACTCACCGCCACTGTCAATCGTACCGTCGGCCCAGCGGATCCGCCCCTGCCCGCTCACGAGCCCGCGCGTATTGGCGATCGTTCCCTTGGCGAGGTAGGTCAGGTCTTCGGGCTGGAACGCGGCATCGAAGCGCAGGGCATCGGTGTCGAGCGTGGCATTGCCCGAACCGCTCGCGAGATCGTGAAAGACCTCGACCGCGGCGACGAGACGCTGGGTGTCGCGATCGCGCAGGTTGGCTTCTGCGCGGATATCGCCGTCCTCTAACGTCAACGCCGCCTCGGTCGCGTCGAGCGGGTAGAAGCGCTGCGGATCGTTGCGATCGGCCAACAGGAAGGTGGCTCCAGAGAGAGACAGCACGCCATTCGCGTAACGCCACTCGCCCGCGGCATTGCTGACATCGAGCGGGACGGCGACGAGCCGCGCCTCGGTATCGGCGAAGGTACCCGAGATTTCCTTCCCGCCGAGCTCCGCGTCTAGATCGGAGAGGACGAAATCCGCCCCGCTGTCGGGCGGGCCAAGATGCACCCACAGTTCACTCGCACGCACGATCCCGGGATAGGCAATCGCGATCGGCCCCGAGCGAATGTGGATCGGGGTCCCCGCCAGCGTGCCGGCCAGATCGAGCGATGGCGCGCCGGCGACGATCCGCAGCGGTCCGTTGCCCCCGCGCACGATCGCCCTGCCGGTCGGCGGACACAGGGTCACCGCATGCCGCGCGAGCCTTAGGTTGGCGTATTCGAAACGGTCGAAACGGACCGGCGTGCATCGGGTGAAGGCGCGGAACGACCCATCCTTCTCGAACACCGCGTCGAGCGGGAAGGCGAGGTTGCGCGCGAAACCGCCTGGCAGCGGGCCGCTCAGCCGGACATCTCCGGTCAGGTCGAAGCGACCGTCCGGCGACTGCACGATCCGCAGGTCGGGTGCCGCGATCCGGCTCGACCGCGCCGCATATTCCTCGAGCGAGAGCTGCCAGACGGCACTGCCGCCCGCCGCGCTCGTCAGCGAACCGGTCATGCGCGGGAGGTCGGGCCCGCCGGTCCGGAACGAGCCGCCGAGATTGCCGCCTTCGGCATTGCTCCAGCGCAACCGGCTGAGTTCGGCGAGCCGCACGCCATTGCGATTGCGCAAGGTCGCGGCGGGGATCACCAGGCTGAGCGTACCCTCCCCGCGCCGGAGCGTTACGTTCCCCTCAAGGCTGCTGCCGAGCGTCTGGCGCGACAGCGCGGCGCGCAGCTTCGCCGCAAGCGGGGCGAAGGGGGTGTCGTTGGCCCCGCTCCCGATCGCGGCGAGCGCGCGATTGAAGGATTCGCCCGGTCGCAGATTGCGGCCGTCGAAACCGCCCGACCACTCCAGTCGCGCGAAATCGTCGCGCAACCGGACCACGCCGTCGCTCGAGAGCCGCGCCAGCGTGGCTTCGGGCGTATCGAGCCCGAGCAGCGCGAGGTCGTAATCGAGGGTCGCCTCGCCGGGCTTGAGGTCGAACCGCCCGCTCCCCTCGAGCGCCTGGGCGGCGAACGCACCGTAGCGCGCCGCCCCGGTCTCGATCGCGAGCTCGCCCTCGGCCGCATCGAAAGTGGCGGGCAAGGTCAGTTCGAGCTCGGAATCGAGCGCCGCGAGCGCGATCTGGCGGTCTTCGCAGGCAAGCTCGCGAAGGCGCAAGGGTCCGTCGAACGTCGGGCGGCTGTCGTTGGTTGTCACCGTACCGTAGAAACTCGCGCGCGTCGCTTCGCAGCCCGCGTACCGCGGGTCGGGCATTAGTGCCCCAAGCTGCCCCTCGAAGCCGTCGCTTGGGTTGCCGCTTCCCTCGAGAACGAGACCGAGCACCCCGTATTCGCTCGCGATCCGCGCGCGTCCGTCGACGATCGTCACGTCGAGATCGGGCAGGCTCGGCGGACGGTCGGGCTCGTCTTCGGCGAACAGCAGCGGATCGAGCGCGCCGAAACTCAACTCGCCGTCGCGCAGTGTGCCGTAGAGCCGGGCGCGCTCGAGCGTGACCGAGCGCACCGCAGGCCCGAGCATCGTCCATCCGATCCGCACCTCGGCGCGCTCGACCGTCGCGTCGGGCCGATCCGGATCGCCCAGCACCAGGTCACGCAGCACCTGTCGCCGCCCGCCGATCCGCTCGACGGTGTAGCTTGCCTCGATCCCGCGCTTTTCCAGTTCGGAAGCGATGATGTCGTCGGCGATCTCGTTGCGCTGCGACCAGGCGAATCCCAGCACCACGGCGAGCACCACGACAATCCATGGCAGCGCCGGCCGCCAGAAGCCCCGTCGGGGCACGGGCGGCATTCCACCCTCACTGTTGTCGCGGCGCTTCGCCATGCCTGTCCCCTTGCGCGTACGCCAATGCAAAGGCAATGCTGCGCCGGGCATCAATGCGGCAGGGGGGAGCGCGTTCCCGATGGACGCAAGTGACGCAAATGTAGGCGGAAACAGCGGCCATCGCGCAAGGCTGCGGCAACGGCTGTTCGAAGGCGGGGCCGAGGCGCTGGCGGATTACGAGGTGCTGGAATACCTGCTCGCAACCGCGCGCCCGCGGATCGATACCAAACCGATCGCCAAATCGCTGATCGCGCGTTTCGGCAGTCTCTCGGCCGTACTCGACGCCGACGCGAAAGCGCTCGCCGATCACCCGCAGATGGGCGAGACCAGTGCCGCCGCGCTCAAGATCGTCGCGCTCGCGGCACGTCGGATGGCGCGTTCTAAGGTTGCCGAAAGGCCGGTTCTGGGAAGCTGGCAGGCGCTGCTCGACTATCTTCACATCGACATGGCGCACCTGATGCACGAGCGCGTGCGGGTCCTCCATCTCGACGCGCGCAACCGCCTTATCCTCGACGAGCGCGTGTCGGACGGATCGATCGACGAGGCCGCGATCCATCCGCGCGAGGTCATCAAGCGCGCGCTCGAGATCGGCGCGACCGCGCTGATCCTCGTCCACAACCACCCCTCCGGCAGTCCCGAACCGAGCCGCGCCGATATCGACATCACCCGCAGGATCGCCGAGGCCGGTCGCCTGCTCGGCGTGACCGTCCACGATCATGTGATTGTCGGGCGCGAGGGCCACGCCTCGCTGCGCGCGAAGGGGCTGATCTAGCCCCTTCGCCCGCATCGATCACTTGGCCGAGGAGATACCGTAGCGCTCGTACTGGCGCACGATCCGCGGCGAGATCCGCTCGGCATAGGCGATCTCGCGCCGGCCCTCCGCGGTCTTGCCCTGTTCGATCAGGATCAGGCCCTTGAGGTAGCGCGAAGCGGCAAGGCTCGGTTCGCTGCGCAAGGCGGCGTCGATATCGCGCATCGCCTTGTCGTAATCGCCATTCCGATAATAGACCATCGCCCGGCTATCGAGCACGTTGGCCCCGTATTGCGAAGCCTGCACCGCTTCGGTGCACACTGCCTCGGCTTCGTCGAGACGATATTTCCACGTGCCCATGTGCCAGCACTGCGAATTCAGCAGCTCGCTGTCTCCGGGGCGTTCGAGCAGGACGTCCTCGAGCATCGCCCAGCCCGCCTCGGGGCGGCCCGCCTCGCCTTCGTATTCGGCGCGGACTTGCGCCAGCGTGGCACGCTCGTCGCCGCCGAGCTCGAATTCCTCGAGCAGCGCGAGTGCGGTATCGACGTCGCCCATTTCGGCCTGGATCGCCGCGAGGTTGAGCGCGGTCGCGACATCGCCCTGCAATTCGTAGGCATAGAGCGCATCGTCGAGCGCGAGGTCCCATTCGCCGGCATTGGCATAGGCCTGCGCCCGCTGGTTGTAGAGCGTCGCACTCGGTTCGAGTTCGATCGCCCGCGTGTAATCTTCGGCCGCGGCGGCGTAATCATAGGTGAAGACGCGCATTTCGGCGCGGCGGATATGGCGCGAGGCTTCGTCTGGATCGGTGTCGACATAGGCGTCGAGCGCGGCTTCCATCGGTGCCATCAGGCGTTCGGCTTCCTCGGCCGAGTATTCCCAATAACGCTTGGCCCCCTCGCTGACGCGGACGACGTAGTCGCCGCTACCCAGCCGCGACGCCGCGCGGCGGTTCTCGGCAAAAGCCGAGGCCGGGATCTCGACCGGGATTTCGGCCTTGTCGGACTGCACCCGCAGGCTCGCGCCGTCGAGCGTGGCGCTGCGCGAAATCCGCGTGCCTGCGATTTCTTCTTCGCGCACCTCGACGCCGCGCAGGTCGTAGGCGACATCGCCCTGCGGCAGTTCGATCCGCAAATCCTCGCGCCAGCGCACGGGGCCCCCGCTCTGGTAGGGAATATCGCGCCATTCGCGACGTGCGCGATCGGGCGAGAAGCCGAAATCGTTGCTCGACACATACGGCGTCAGCTTGGCGCGCCCGCGCTCGAACTCCCACCAGCTATAGGTCACGCCTTCGGCTTCGAGCCGGGCCTGTCCGCTGTCCTCGTCGAAGGTGACGGTCGCGTCCTTGACGAAATTGGTGCCGACGAGGTTGCGCGCGAAATTGCTGGCGAAATCGAGCACCTTCTCGCGGTCGCTTTCTTCTGCCGGATCGCGCAGCCGTGTCGCCATCGTGCCTTCAAGCGTGACGTCGATCGAGAACATCGCCGGATAATCGAAACCTGCCGAATGATCGATTTCGACCACCGCGGTGCGATCGGGGACGCTCGGCCAGCGCTGCGTCATCGGCATCAGTTCGGCACCTTCGGGGCGCAGCGGCAGCGCATTGAAGAACGGCGGGACCTCGCCGATCGTCGCGAGGCGAACGCCGGCATTGGTGCCGTCGAGCCAGTAATCCTCGCCATCGATGACGGCGTGGACGATCATGTGGTCGAAATTGCCCGGCATCGGGAGCATGTCGGGCACCCAGTCGCCCGAGCTCGAATGGACCAGCACCGCTTCGCTCTCGATCCCCATCTCGCGCAGCATGGCGAGCAGCAGCAGCGACTTGGCCTTGCAGTCGCCATAGCGCAGCTCCCACGTGTCTTCCGGGCTTTGCGGCAGATAGTTGCCGCCATCGAGACCGTTGAGGTGATAGGCGACGTCGTCCTGCACGATCTGCAGCGCCAGCGCCGCGCGTTCGAGCTGTTTGTCGGTCTTGGCTTCGATCTCGGCGATCTTCGCCGCGATTTCGCCTTCGGGATCGATCGTGCCCTCGGTGGTGAAATGGGTCGCCATCTGCGCCGACAATTCGCGCCAGCTGTCATAGGTGCCAACCTGGAGCAGAGGCGGCATGCGATAGCGGCGCGGAGCATCGTCGGGCATCTCGTCGAGTTCGGGGATCGGGAATTCGACCGACAGGACCTTGTAGCCGTCCTCGATCACCGGCTCGGCCAACGCGAAATCGCGGGTGGCATTGTAACGCATCGGCTCGTCTTCCGGCCAGCTCACGCGGATGCGGCCGTAGCCCATCTCCATCGGCTCGGGCAGGATCCCCTGGAGCACCTGCATCTCGCCATCGAGCGCCTGGTCGCGCTTGGTCGTCGAATGCGACATCCGAAGCACGTCACCGACCCGCAGGCCGGGCACGGCCATCGTTCCGGTAAGCATGCCGTCGATCAGCCGGCTTTCGAGCTGGCGTTCGCGCCGGATCACCTCGAGCTTGGTGCCGTCGGCGAGCACGTCGATCACCTCGCCGTCGCGGATGATCTGAATCCGGTGGACGCGCAGATCGCCCTTGTCGGGCTGCCATTGCAGCTGCGGCGTACCGAGCTGGGTGACGACCTGCGGGTTTTCCATCTTGATCGCGACGTCGAAATAATCGTGCACGACGCCGTCTTCCATCCGCACCTGCCGGTCGATCAGCACGAGCGTCTCGTCCTTCTCCATCGCCGCATCGAGATCGGGCGCGACGACCCAGGACGGCACCTCCTCGTAGATGATTTCTTCACCCGCGACGGCGGGGGTTGCGCAGACCGCGACGATCGCGGTGGCGGACAGGAGATGGTGCATGTTCACGCGCGGGACCCTTCGACAATTCAATCGTTTCGCCGCCCATGATGCACGGACTGTCGGTGCAACGCAATCGCTCGTTCGAAGGTGGTTAACCGCCGCTTGCGCCGCAAGCGACCTTGCCAAGCGGGCACGCGCCCCATAGGCGCGCAGCGCAGCCCATCCCCCTCTTCCCGGAGTCGACCATGGTCCCCCGTTACGCCCGCCCCGATATGACCGCCATCTGGGAACCGGAGGCGAAATACCGCATCTGGTTCGAGATCGAGGCGCATGCGACCAGCAAGCTCGCCGAACTCGGCGTCGTGCCCGAAAGCGCGGCCAAGGCGCTGTGGGACTGGTGGGCGACGAACCCGAAGATCGACGTCGATGCGATCGACGATATCGAACGCGTGACCAAGCACGACGTGATCGCCTTCCTCACCTGGGTGGCGGACAATGTCGGTGACGAGGCCCGGTTCCTCCACCAGGGCATGACCAGCTCGGACGTGCTCGATACCACGCTGGCGGTCCAGCTTATGCGTTCGGCCGACCTGCTGCTCGAGGATATGGACGCATTGCTCGAGGCGATCGCCCGACGTGCCGAGGAACACAAGTATACCCCCACGATCGGTCGCAGCCACGGCATCCATGCCGAGCCGGTCACCTTCGGCCTCAAGCTCGCGCAGGCCTATGCCGAGATGAAGCGCAATCGCGAGCGGCTGTGGGATGCCCGCGCCGAGATCGCGACCTGCGCGATCAGCGGGGCGGTCGGCACCTTCGCCAATATCGATCCGCAGGTCGAGGCGCATGTCGCCGCCGAGATGGGACTGGTGCCCGAGCCGGTCTCGACCCAGGTCATCCCGCGCGATCGCCACGCGATGTTCTTCGCCACGTTGGCCGTGATCGCCAGCTCGATCGAGCGCATCGCGGTCGAGGTGCGGCACCTCCAGCGTACCGAAGTGCTCGAAGCCGAGGAGTATTTCTCGCCCGGCCAGAAGGGTTCGTCGGCGATGCCGCACAAGCGCAACCCGATCCTGACCGAGAACCTCACCGGGCAGGCGCGCATGATCCGCGCCTATGCGCTCCCCGCGATGGAGAACGTGGCGCTGTGGCACGAGCGCGATATCTCGCACTCCTCGGTCGAACGCTTCATCGGGCCCGATGCCTGCATCACGCTCGATTTCGCGCTCGCGCGGCTCACCGGGGTGATCGACAAGCTGCTCGTCTATCCCGAACGCATGCAGGCCAATCTCGACCGGATGGGTGGTCTGGTGCACTCGCAGCGCGTGCTGCTCGCCCTCACCCAAAACGGGATGAGCCGCGAGAACGCCTATGCCGCGGTCCAGCGCAACGCGATGAAGGTGTGGGAATCGGACGGCAGGCTTTCGCTGCTCGACCTGCTCAAGGCCGACGACGAGGTCACCGGGGTGCTTTCCGACGCGCAGCTCGAAGAGAAATTCGACCTCGAATACCACTTCAAGCATGTCGATACGATTTTCGAACGCGTCTTCGCCGAAGAACAGGAAGAGGGCTGAACCCGCCCCGGCACGGGGACTCGCCAGTTTCCGCGCAACCCGCTAGGACGGCAGAAAAAGGGCGGAGATTGAACCGATGCAAGTCCTGAAGACGATCCTGTGGGCGCTGCTCCTCGTGGTGCTGGTCGCTTTCTCGGTGGCGAACTGGGAACCGCAGGTGACGGTCCAGATCTGGGAAGGGATCGTCCTCGACACGAAGATCCCCGCGCTGGTGATCGTCAGCTTCCTGATCGGTTTCGTGCCGATGTGGCTGTTCCATCGCGGCGAGAAATGGCGGCTCAAGCGCCGCATCGCCGCGCTCGAGAATGCGCAGAAGGCCAATTCGCTCAACTACGCCAAGGCCAACACCGAGCGCATCCGCGATCGCGATGGCGACGGCATTCCGGATTCGGTCGATCCCGATCCCGATACGCCTGCGGAAGACAGCCCGCTGAGCCCGACCAATCCCCAAAAAGAAGCGGGCACATGAACCACAACCCGGTCTTCCTCGCGCTCGACGTTCCGCGGCTCGACGCCGCCAAGGCGCTCGCGAAGCAGGTCAAGGGCCATGTCGGCGGATTCAAGCTCGGGCTCGAGTTCTTCTGCGCGCACGGCCACCACGGCGTCCACGAGATCGCCCATCTCGGACTGCCGATCTTCCTCGACCTGAAACTGCACGATATTCCCAACACCGTCGCCGGCGCGATGCATTCGCTGCACGTGCTCGAACCCGCGATCGTCACCGTCCATGCCAGCGGCGGGCGGGCGATGATGGAGGACGCCAAGGCGGCGGCGGGCGAGCATACGAAAGTGGTCGCGGTGACGCTGCTTACCAGTCTCGACGATCGCGACATGGAGCGCACCGGCATCAACGGTAAGCCGCACGACCAGGTCATGCGCCTCGCCGAACTCGCCGAAAAAGCCGGTCTCGACGGAATCGTGTGTTCGGGCCACGAGGTCGGAGCGGTGCGCAAGCAGTGGAAGGACGGCTATTTCGTCGTCCCCGGCCTGCGGCCCGGCGGCAAGGCGACCGGCGACCAGAAGCGTGTGGTCACCCCCCGCCAGGCGCGCGACGACGGCGCCGGCGTGCTCGTGATCGGCCGCCCGATCGCCAAGGCCGAGGACCCGGTCCAGGCTGCGCGGGAGATCGAGGCGACGCTGTGAAGCGGTTCGCCGCCCTCGCCGCCCTGCTCGCCCTGTCGTCCTGCATTTCGATGCCGAAGGACGAGTATCGCGTCACCGAAAGCCGACAGATCGAGGAACGTGTCGAGTTCGGCGAGATCGTGCTGAGCCGAATTACAAACGACGTGTGGATGCACACTTCCTATCTCGACCTTCCCGGCACCGGGCCGATTGCGTCGAACGGGATGATCGTGCTGCGCGACGATGACGCGGTGCTGGTCGACACGGCGTGGACCGAACCGCAGACCGAAGACATCCTGCGCTATGCCGCCGCGGTGCTCGACCGCCCGGTCCGCGCGGCGGTGATCACCCATTTCCACCAGGACAAGATGGGCGGAATCGGCGCGCTCCACCGCGCCGGGGTCGAGACCTGGGCCCATGCGCTCACCAACGAACTCGCCCCGACGGTCGATTTCGAGCCCGCAAGGAACACGATCGACTTTGGCGCCGACGGTTTCGCCACCGGTCCCGCCACCGCAGCGCTCGGGCCAATTAAGCTGTTCTACCCGGGCCCCGGCCACACAAGCGACAACATCACCGTCCAGCCCGAGCCGGGGGTCGCCTTCGGCGGATGCCTGATCAAGGGCGCTGGCGCGCGCAGCCTCGGCAATCTCGCCGATGCGGACGTCGCGAATTACGCCGCGGCCGCGCGCCGCTTCGGCGCGGCCTTTCCCGCCGCCTCGACCATCCTGATGAGCCATTCCGCCCCCGAAGGCCGCGAGGCGATCCGCCATACGATACGCATGGCGGAGGATGCGCGCCGATAAGCCCGATCGCCAGTCCCGATCGCCGGGGTTGCGCGCGGCGCATAACCGCGTAATCGGTGCGCGCATGAGCATCCAGATCAAGATTTGCGGCATTCGCGACGAGGCGGCGATGGACGCGGCGGCGGAGGCCGGGGCGACCCATATCGGGCTCGTCCATTACGAGCCGAGCCCGCGCCACGTCACGCTCGACCAGGCGGCCAAGCTGCGGATGCGCGCGCCCTCCTCGCTCAAGGTCGTGCTGCTGCTGGTCAACCAGGAACCCAAGCCGACCGCACTCGCGATCGAGGCGGTGCGCCCCGATGTGGTCCAGTTCCACGGCAGCGAAACCGCCGAATGGCTCAAGGTCGTCAAGGAAAATGCCCCCGTCGAGGTGTGGAAGGCACGCGGCCTCCAGAACGCGCAGACGCTCGAACGCGCCAAGGCCTATGAAGGCGCGGCCGACATGCTGCTGTTCGACGCACCGGCACAGAAGCTGCCCGGCGGCAACGGCACCGCCTTCGACTGGACGCTGCTCAAGGGGTATGACGGCAAGTTGCCCTATGGGCTCGCCGGCGGTCTCGACCCGGACAACGTCGCACAGGCGATCCGCGAGACCGACGCCATGCTGGTCGACACCTCGAGCGGCACCGAAAGCGAGCCCGGGGTCAAGGACCTGGAGAAGATCCGCGCGTTTTGCGAGGCGGCGAGAAACGCATGACCGACCAGACCCCCAATTCCTATCGCAATCAGCCCGACGAACGCGGCCATTTCGGCCAGTTCGGAGGGCGCTACGTCGCCGAAACGCTGATGCCGCTCGTGCTCGATCTCGAGCGCGAATACCGCGCGGCGCAGGCCGATCCCGAATTCCAGGCCGAGTTCGACGATTTGCTCGAACATTATGTCGGCCGACCCAGCCCGCTCTATTACGCCGAGCGGCTGACCGAGGAGCTGCGGAAGTCCGCGCCCGACGGCCCAAATGGCGAAAAACGGGGCGCGCAAGTCTGGTTCAAGCGCGACGAGCTCAATCACACCGGCGCGCACAAGATCAACAATTGCATAGGCCAGATCCTGCTCGCCCGCCGCATGGGCAAGACGCGGATCATCGCCGAGACCGGCGCAGGCCAGCACGGCGTCGCCACCGCCACCGTCTGCGCGCGCTTCGGCCTGCCCTGCACCGTCTATATGGGCGCGACCGACGTCGAACGGCAGCAGCCCAACGTGTTCCGGATGAAACTGCTCGGCGCCGAGGTGATCCCGGTCACCAGCGGCCGCGCGACGTTGAAGGACGCGATGAACGAGGGGCTGCGCGACTGGGTCGCGAACGTCCACGACACCTTCTACATCATCGGCACCGCCGCGGGCCCGCATCCCTACCCAGAGCTCGTGCGCGATTTCCAGAGCGTGATCGGCAAGGAAGCGCGCGTGCAGATGCAGGACCGCATCGGCCGCCTGCCCGACCTGCTGGTCGCCGCGATCGGCGGCGGCTCGAACGCGCTCGGCCTGTTCCACCCTTTCCTCGACGACGCGGACGTGAAGATGCTCGGGGTCGAGGCGGCGGGTCGCGGGCTCGACGGCAATGAACACGCCGCGTCCCTGCTCGGCGGCGCGCCCGGCGTCCTCCACGGCAACAAGACGTACCTCCTGCAGGACGAGGACGGCCAGATCACCGAAGGCCACTCGATCAGCGCCGGGCTCGACTATCCCGGCATCGGCCCCGAACATTCGTGGCTCAAGGAATCGGGCCGCGTCGAATACACCGCGATCACCGACAAGCAGGCGCTCGACGCCTTCCAGCTGTTGTGTCGCACCGAAGGCATCATCCCCGCCCTGGAGCCCAGTCACGCGATTGCGGCGGTGGCCGAGCGGGCGCGGGAGATGCCGTGCGATGCGATCATCCTGGCGAACCTGTGTGGTCGCGGGGACAAGGACATCTTCACCGTGGCCGATGCGCTGGGGGTGGAGATGTGAAAAGTTGAGCGCCGAATACCGCCTCAAGCTAGTCAATTGGCTGACCAGCATGATGCTTCTTATGCTGATGTCGTCCCTTATGGCATTACATGAATGGTTTACTTGGCTACCAAAAACGTACGCGCTCAATCGTCCATTCTCAGATCAAATCATCACCCTGTTCGGAGCAATCGATTTCTTCCAGTGGATGTTCTTACCGGTCGCACTCTGGCATTTCGCTGATTTTGTTGAAGCTCGAACCACCAAGATTGCGCTCGCTGCTTATCGCAACGTATCCGCTCTCGTCGCGGCGCTAGGAATCGCCGCAATCTTCCATCAGTCACTGTGGCTCAACGATCTATTCTGTCCTGAGCTCGAACTCCCGCCTAACGTGCTCATGTTTGATGGCTGTGGCAGCTGGACGCCCTTATGGAAGACGGCAATTTTTCTGTGCTTGTTTATCGCCCTCTGCGCGTTGGCTGCTGTCAAGATTTGGTTCGCAACCAGATCCCGCTTTCAGAAAAAGGGATGATGTTAGCGATATAGGTAAGCTGTCCTACATAGCTTTGGGTGTGCCATCTTAGATTGATGACCGCAGCGATCCCGCCCTCTACGGCCACTTTCACGCCCCCCCCCGCTCGACCCCCGCCGATTTTTCTTCCCCTGAACAGTGTAACACCCGGTCCATGCCTTCAGCTTCGAGCCCCCCGAAATGAACGATAACCCCGCGAATCGCCTCTCCAACGCCTTCGCCAAAGCGCACCCCGCGCTCGTCTGCTTCGTGACGGCGGGCGACGGCGATACCGACGCCAATCTCGATGCGCTGGTCGCGGGCGGCGCCGATGTGATCGAGCTCGGCATGCCCTTCACCGATCCGATGGCCGACGGACCGGCGATCCAGGCCGCCAACCTGCGCAGTCTCGGCAAGGGCACGACCACCGCCGACGTGCTCGCGATCGCGACGAGGTTCCGCGCGCGGCATCCGGACGTGCCGCTGGTGCTGATGGGCTATGCCAATCCGATGGTGCGGCGCGGGCCCGAATGGTTCGCTTCAGCCGCTGCCGATGCCGGCGTCGACGGGGTGATCTGCGTCGATTTGGGCCCCGAGGAGGACGAGGACCTCGGACCGGCGCTGCGCGACGCGGGGATCGCCGTGATCCGCCTCGCCACGCCGACCACCCATGACGCACGCCTGCCGCAAGTGCTCGAGGGCGCGGGAGGCTTCCTCTATTACGTCTCTGTCGCCGGGATCACCGGCAAGCAGCAGGCCGCGAGCGGTTCGATCGCCGAAGCGGTCGCGCGGCTGAAAGCGCAGACCGATCTGCCGGTGGCGGTCGGCTTCGGCGTACGCACGCCCGAACAGGCGGCCGACATCGCCGCCCATGCCGATGGCGTGGTGGTCGGATCGGCGCTGGTCGAGCTGGTTGGCGAGCACGGCGAAAACGCGCCCGACAGGCTGCGCGAGGCCGTCTCGGCCCTTGCCAAGGCGGTCCACAGCGCCGAAAGGGCTCAGCCATGAGCTGGCTATCACGTGTTCGCAATTCGCTTCCCTTCGGTGCCAAGCGGGAAACCGCCGACAATCTCTGGATCAAGTGTCCCGCTTGCGACGAGATGGTGTTCACCAAGGAATATGACGAGAACGCGCGCGTCTGCCCCAAATGCGACCATCACGGGCGCATCGGCACCGACATGCGCTTCGCCATCCTGCTTGACCAGGGTTACGAGGTCCTGCCGACGCCGCAGGTCCGCGAGGACCCGCTCAAGTTCAAGGATACGAAGGCTTACCCCGCGCGGCTCAAGCAGGCGCGCGCAAAGAACCCGCATCCCGATGCGCTGACCAATGCGGCAGGCGCGATCAAGGGCCACCGCGTGGTGCTCGGCGTGCAGGATTTCGCCTTCATGGGCGGGTCGATGGGCATGGCGGTGGGCAGTGCCTTCGTCCATGGCGTCGACCGCGCGCTCAAGGACCGCGTGCCCTACGTGATCTGCACCGCCGCCGGCGGCGCGCGCATGCAGGAGGGCATCCTCAGCCTGATGCAGATGCCCAAGACGACGGTCGCGGTGCGCCGCCTCAAGGAAGCGGGCCTTCCTTACATTGTCGTGCTGACCGACCCGACCACGGGCGGCGTCACCGCGAGCTATGCGATGCTCGGCGACGTCCACATCGCCGAGCCCGGCTGCCTGATCGGCTTCGCCGGGGCACGCGTGATCCAGAACACCATTCGCGAGCAGTTGCCCGACGGGTTCCAGCGCGCCGAATACCTGCACGAACACGGCATGGTCGATCGCGTGGTCCATCGCCACGAACTGCGCGACGAGCTGGCGATGCTGCTCGACTATCTCTCGCCGCGCGCAGCGGCCTGAGGCCAGCCTTGCGCGATTTCGCGCAGTCCGACGACGTGCGAGTCCAGGCCCAGCTCGACAGGCTGGAGGCGCTCTCGCTTCCCGAGGGGCGGCTGGGGCTCGACACGATGCGCGCGTTGCTCGCGCGGCTGGACGACCCGCATCTCTCGCTCCCGCCGGTGTTCCACGTCGCCGGAACCAACGGCAAGGGATCGACCTGCGCCTTCCTGCGCGCCATTCTCGAAGCCGACGGCAAGCGCGTGCACGTCGCCACCAGCCCGCATCTCGTGCGCTACAACGAGCGCATCCGGATTGCGGGCGAGCTGGTGTCCGACGCGTTGCTCGCGGACTTGCTCGAAGAAGTGCTCGATGCGGGTGCGGACCTCACGCCTAGCTTCTTCGAGGTCACCATCGCCGCCAGCTTCCTCGCCTTTGCGCGCACCCCTGCCGATGCCTGCGTGGTCGAGGTCGGCCTCGGCGGTCGGTTCGATGCGACCAACGTGATCGAGCATCCCGCCGCCTGCGGGATCGCGGCACTGGGGATCGACCACGAGCGCTTCCTGCTCGCACCCGAGGACGGCGTACCCGACGATCCGATGGCGCGGATCGCGTTCGAGAAGGCGGGTATCGTCAAGCCCGGCTGCTCGCTGGTCACGCTCGACTATGCCGACGGGCCGACACTCGAGATCGAGCGCGCGGCGATGGCGGCTGGTGCTCCACTGGCAATGCGCGGGCGCGAATGGAGCGCGAACGTCGGAACAGGGATCGAATACGAGGACCGCCACGGCCGCATCGTGCTTCCCCTCCCGGCCATGCCCGGGGCGCACCAGGCAGGCAATGCGGCGCTCGCGGTCGCCATGCTGCGGCATCAGGACTTCGTGAGCGTATCGGAAGAGGCGCTCGGGCGCGGCGTGGTCGATGCCCGCTGGCCTGCGCGGCTGCACCGGCTGGCGGACGGCCCGCTGACGCGCGGCCGCGAGGTGTGGCTCGACGGCGGGCACAACCGCTCGGCGGGCGAGGCCCTTGCGCGCCACTTCGCCGGACAGCGTCTGCATCTCGTGCTCGGCATGCTCGCGAACAAGGACCCGCTCGCGATCGTCGACCCGCTGGGCGACAGTATCGCAAGCCTTTCCGCGGTGCCGGTGCCAGGACACGATTGGCACGCCGCCGGGGCCTTCGGCGAGAACGCGAAGGCATTCGACACGGTCGAGCAGGCGCTGGCTGCGCTGCCGGAAAACGGCTTGACCGTGCTCATTGCCGGCTCGCTCTACCTCGCCGGGGAGGTTCTGCGGCTCAACGACGAGGCACCCGACTAGCTCCCGGCCCCTTCGTGATGATCGGGCGTCACGACGCCCGACTTCTGGCCGTAGCGTCGCTCGCGCCACCATTCTGCGAGGCACAGCACCACCGCGATGAAGCCGATCAGCGTGGTCAGGATGAAGACGTAGTAATAACCCTTGTCCTCGATCATCTCGCCCAGCGCCCCGCGTCCCAGCGTCCCGATCAGCAGCGTCAGAGAGGATAGCAGCGCATATTGCACGGCGGCATATTTCTTCGACACGATCGAGGACAGCCACGCGACATAGGCCGCCCCGGCGATCCCGATCGCTAGGTTCTCCCACATGATCGTGAAAGTCAGCCGCGGCAGCGCGTCCGATCCGAACGGAGCCATGAAGCTGATCAGCGCTGAAAAGCCGATCGCGTCGCTCGCCGCCTGCATCGCCGCACCGCCTCGCGCCATGTCGGCGTAGAGCAGGTTGGTGAGCGCGGCGAGCAGCGCGCCGATCGTCAGCGTCGCCATCCGACCGATGACGGTCAGCAGGTAGCCTCCGAAGGCAAGCCCGGCGATGATTGCGCCGACACCGAAGAACTTGGACGCGAAGGCGACTTCGTCGTTCGTGTATTCGAGTTCGCCGAGATAGAACGGATAGGCGAAGGTGCCCCAGATCGCGTCGCAGATACGATAGGTCAGCACCAGCGACAGGATCAGGATCAGCGACCAGCCGAGGCGGCCGACGAACTCGACCAGCGGGACGACCAGCGCGCGATAGAGGTGATCGAGCGCGCCGGGCATGGGTGCGATTTCACCCGCCTCTCGCTCGGCGATCACGTTCCTGCCGTCCCGCTTCACCTTGGCCAGCCCCGCTGCGATAATTGCCGGCAGCACGATTGTGGCGAGAATGATCAGCGGCCCCATCTTGGCGGTGAATTCGGTCGGGTCCGGGCGCCCCTCTTCGCCGAGCGGGAACATCCCCAGAAACCAGTTGGGGTTGAACACATAGGAGTCGCCCAGCGGGACCAGCGGCAGCATCGGCACGAAGCCGCCCAGCGCGCGAACCATGAAGATGCCGAGGATCGTCAGCGCCCAGCCCCACAGCAGCAGGACCTGCCACAGCGCCCGGCGGCGCGCCTCGGGATGGACTTCGCCCGGCGCGTAAAGCTCGGCGAGTTCGTCCTCGCTCGCGCCGATCGTGGCCGCGCTGTCACTTCCGCTATCGGGTGCGAAGGTGCCGAAGAAACCGATCACGAGCAGGATCGCGCCCATAATCATGTAGGTTTCGGGCCAGCCGATCCGCGCGGCGATGATCAGGCCGAGGGCGCCGCCGACGAGCGAGGCGAGGCGGTATCCCATCTGGTAGATCGTCGAGAGGATATCGAGCGTCGCTTCCTCGTCGGCGACGTCGATGCGCCAGGCATTGATCGCGATGTCCTGCGTCGCGCTGGCGAGCGCACCGATCCCGGCGAGGAGCGAGAACCAGCCCAGCTGGGTCTTCGGCTCGAGCACACTCATCGTGACGAGAATGGCGCCCAACAGGATCTGCGCGGGAACGATCCACTGCTTGCGCTTCCCGAAGCGGCGGAAGGGCCCGAGATTGACCTTGTCGATCAGCGGCGACCAGATGAACTGGAAGGCATAGGCGAGCCCGATAAGCGAGAAGACGCCCATCGTTTCCAGGTCGACCTCGGCCTCCGTCAGCCAGGCATAGAGCGTGCCGAGGAAAAGCGCGAAGGGCAGCCCGCTGGCAAAGCCGAACAGCACCATGAAACCGCTCTTGCGGTTGCGCAACGAGCGAAAGACCTCGCCCCAGCCCGGTTTTGCCTTTTTCGGAGTGTCCCCCTCGATCGCCGTATCGGCCATGCGCGTTCCTTTTGTTTTTCCGTCGCGTGTGCCAGACTAACGCCTGCTGGTTGAATGGGAAATGGATGATGGCCACGAAGGCTCCCGAAAAGCGGGAATCGCGACCTACAGCGGGGCAACTGGCGCTCGCTCAGGACATCGCCGACGGGATTGCACGCCAGGGAGAAGCCGGCCTGACCCTGCCGGCCGGACGCTATACCGACCCCGATTTCTTCGTGCGCGAGAAAACCGCGCTGTTCGGGAGGATGCCGCAGGTGCTCGCGCCCTCTGCGCTGCTGCCCGAACCGGGCATGGCGGTGCCGCACGACGCCACCGGGCAACCGCTGCTGATCACGCGTGACAAGGACGGCACCGGGCATGTCTTTGCCAATGTCTGTCGCCATCGCGCCACGCGGCTGGTCGAAGGCGATGAAGTGCAATGTTCGAAGCGGCTGGTCTGCCCCTACCATGCCTGGACCTACGCGCTCGACGGACGCCTCCTCGCGCTGCCCCGTCCCGAAACCTTCCCCGGCCTCGACAAGTCGGAGAAGGGCCTGATCGAGCTCCCCAGCGTCGAAGCGGGCGGATTGATCTGGTTCGCGCCTCATGCAGATGCCGATTTCGGTCCGGCGGAAAGGCTCGGCGAGGACTTCGACGCGCTCCACCTCGCCGACCAGCACCTGTTCGCGCGCCGTACGCACGAGGTCGCGGCGAACTGGAAGCTGATCATGGATGCCTTCCTCGAAAGCTACCACGTCCAGCGACTGCACGCGAAGACGATCGGGCCGTTCTTCAAGGACGGGATCACCGCCGGCGACCAGATCGGGCCGCACCAGCGTTCGGCCGTCGGGCGCGCGGAGGAAATGGACGGGATGGACCTGCAGGACCTCGACGGCCTGCGCCGCGTGATTACTTATGCCTACCAGCTCGTCCCTGGCACGATCCTCATCTTCAGCCCCGATTACGTGAACATCATGACGCTGATGCCGCAGGCACACGATCGCACGCTGGTCGAGGATTTCATGCTGATCCCCGAGCCACCGGCGACCGACAAGGCCCGCGATCACTGGCAGCGCAGCTGGGAACTGCTCGACGGCGGCGTTTTCGCGAGCGAGGATTTCCGGGCCGCCGAACTTGGCCAGCAGGGCCTCGAAAGCGCCGCGGTGCCCGAAATCACCCTCGGCACGCTCGAAACCGGGATCGCTCGATTTCACGAAACGCTGGACGAATTGCTCCGCGCCAGCAATTGAGCGCCCATGTCTGATGAACCGAAACGTGAAGGCGAGCGGATCGCCAAACTGCTGGCGCGCGCCGGCGTCGCCAGCCGGCGTGCCGCCGAGCGCATGATCGACGAGGGTCGCGTGGCGCTCGACGGCAAGACGCTCGACACCGCCAACACCGTGCTGCCCGACCTGCGCGGGGTGACCGTCGACGGCAAGCCGGTCGGCAAGCCCGCGCCAACGCTCGTTTACCGCTTCCATAAGCCCACCGGACTGTTGACTGCCGAGCGCGATCCGAAGGGGCGCGCGACGATCTACGATGCGTTGCGCAACGCGATGCCCAAGGGTTCGCCGCGGGTGATGCCTGTCGGTAGGCTCGATCTCAACACCGAGGGCCTGCTACTGCTGACCAATGACGGCGAGCTTAAACGCGCACTCGAACTGCCCTCCTCCAACATCCCGCGCACCTATCGCGCCCGCGCTTTCGGCGAGGTCACGCAGGAACAGCTCGAGGAATTGAGTGAGGGGATCGAGATCGACGGCGTCCGCTACGGCCCGATCGACGCGAATCTCGAGCGCAGCACCGGCGCGAACAAGTGGATCGAGATCACCATTACAGAGGGCAAGAACCGCGAGGTGCGCCGTGTGCTCGAACATCTCGGTCTCAAGGTCTCGCGGCTGGTCCGCACCGCCTATGGCCCGTTCGCGCTCGACGACCTGCCGCGCGGCGCAGCTGATCGCATTGCCCGCCCGGCGGTCGATGCACTCAAGCGGAAGCTCAAGCTGTGAGGCCAGGCAATCTCCGGATCGTCGCCGGCGCATGGCGCGGTCGCAAGGTTGCGATACCAAAAAGCGATGCGACGCGCCCCACCGCCGATCGCACGCGCGAAACACTGTTCAACATGCTGGCCAGCCGGATCGGCAGCTTCGATGACCTGTCGGTCGCGGACCTGTTCGCCGGATCGGGTGCGCTCGGGCTCGAGGCGCTGTCGCGCGGGGCGGCGCATTGCCTGTTCGTGGAGGAGGACAAGCAGGCAATCGACACGATCCGCGCGAATATCGATGCGCTCGACGCGCGTGCTCGATCCACCGTGCAGGCCGGTTCGGTGATGGGGCTGGGCCCCGCCAAGCAGCAGACCGACCTGATCCTGCTCGACCCGCCTTACGATACCGGTGCCGGCCAGGTCGCGCTCGACCGCATGATCCGCCTCGGCTGGATCGGCCCGGCGACCTGGATCGCGCTCGAAACGGCACGCGACGAGGACATTGCAGTCAGGACGTTGGCGGTCGAGGCCGAGCGCAATGTCGGCAAGGCCAAGCTGACGATCCTGCGCCCGGAATAGGCTACCCCGCCTCGCCGTCCTGTGGCGGGAACCGCTCGAATTCGGGAAGGCGATGCACATCTTTCATCCATCCGATCCGTTCGGCGGTCTGGATATGCGCCTGTGGAGCCACTTCGCCGGGCTCGTCCAGAGTCGCGCTTTGCACGTCGACCTTGCCGGGCAGCATCCCGGCATTGGAATAGAACAGGCCGGTGCCGCACTGGACGCAGAAATAGCGCAGTGCGTGTTCGGACGAGGGATAGACCACCGGCTCGCCGCTGACCTTGAGCGCGGAATTCTCGACCATCAGCCAGCCGACCATCGGCGCGCCCGAAGTGCGCTGGCAATCGACGCAATGGCACAGTGCGTGGTTGATCGGTTCGCCCTCGATCTCGTAGCGGATCGCCCCGCAATGGCAGCCGCCTGTCAGCATTTCGATTTCTCCCCTGTTGGTGCCACGCATAGAAAAAGGGCGCCGCGAATGCGACGCCCGATTTCGTGAGATCGTCAGCGATTAGCTGTCATCATCCATCTCGCTGGCGGGCTTGCCCGGCCAGTAATCGAGCGGGCGATTGCCCCAGTTCTTGCCCGCGGCGCGGGGCTGGATGCAGCCATCGGTCATGTCGCCACGGCAGATCGGGTATTCACCCTTGGCCGAACGCGTCGAAGCAGGCGTGGTCTGGACCACGGCATTCGACTGGTAGCGCGGAGCCGTCGTGGCGTCCGTCGTGGTTGCCGTCTGCGCCGTGGCGCTGCGCTGGTTCATTTGCTGCGAGATCGACTGCCATGTTGCCGCACGCTGAGCCGGGGCCATCTCGAAGATTGCGACGCGCTGTTCATCGGTGAGCTGCCACCAGGCACGCGTCTGCATCGGCGTCAGCGTCCAGTAATAGACCTGAACATCGGCCGGCCAGGCGTCGTAGGCCATGCGATTGGCATCGCTCCAGTCGTCATACATCGCCTGCTGCTGGGCGGTCAGTTCGACCTGCATTTCCATGTGGTCGTCGGCCATCGCGTTCGGGGCCATGGCCATTGCGGTCGCTGCGGCGACACTCGTCATCAGAAGCTTTTTCATCACAAAGTTCCTCTCGATTGGGTATGTGCCTGAGAAACGGGACCCTTCGTCGCAAGGTTCCGTCGATTCCGTTAGTCGAGCCCTTGCCGCGACGAACCGTGTTCCCTAGCTGTTCGCCTGTGAACGAGATTTCCCCCAATTCCCCCGAAAGCGAGATCAGCGATGGCGAGCGCGCCTTCCTCGCGCGGTTGAACCCGCCGCAGCGCGAGGCCGTGACCACGACGGACGGCCCCGTCCTGATGCTGGCGGGCGCGGGCACGGGGAAAACCGCCGCGCTCACCCACCGGCTCGCCTACCTCGTCAACATGCAGCTCGCCTGGCCGAGCGAGATCCTCTGCGTCACCTTCACCAACAAGGCGGCGCGCGAAATGCGCGAACGGGTCGGCCAATTGCTGGGCGATCGGGTCGAGGGGATGCCGTGGCTCGGCACTTTCCACTCGATCGGGGCGAAGATGCTACGCCGCCACGCCGAACTGGTCGGGCTCGAGAGCAATTTCACGATCATCGATACCGACGACCAGATCCGGCTGCTCAAGCAGCTGATCCAGCAGAACGATCTCGACGAGAAGCGCTGGCCCGCGCGCCAGCTCGCCGGGCTGATCGATCGCTGGAAGAATCGCGGGCTCAACCCGGCCGACATCGATGCGGCGGAAAGCGAAGCCTATGCCAACGGCAAGGGCCAGAAGTTCTACAAGCTCTACCAGGACCGGCTGAAGGCGCTGAATGCCTGCGATTTCGGCGATTTGCTGCTCCACATGCTCAACATCTTCCGCAAGGAACGCGAGGTGCTTGCGCAGTACCAGCAGCGCTTCAAGTATATCATGGTCGACGAATATCAGGACACCAATGCAGTCCAGTACCTGTGGCTGCGGCTGCTGGCGCAGGAGCGCAAGAATATCTGCGTGGTAGGCGACGACGACCAGTCGATCTATTCCTGGCGCGGAGCAGAAGTTGCCAACATCCTGCGGTTCGAGAAGGACTTTCCCGGCTGCAAGGTGGTGAAGCTGGAGCAAAACTACCGCTCCACGCCGCACATCCTTGGTGCCGCGTCGGGCCTGATCCGCGCCAATAGCGAGCGACACGAGAAGGAATTGTGGACCGAGGTCGACGCGGGCGAGAAAGTTCGCGTGATCGGCGTGTGGGACGGACCCGAGGAAGCCCGCCGCGTGGGCGAGGAGATCGAGCGGCTCGAAGGCGAAGGCGCCGATCTCAACAAGGTCGCGATCCTGGTGCGCGCGCAATATCAGACACGCGAATTCGAAGATCGCTTCATCCAGATCGGGGTCAACTATCGCATCGTCGGCGGCTTCCGCTTCTACGAGCGCGCCGAAATCCGCGATGCGCTCGCTTACCTGCGCGTGATCGCACAGCCGCAGGACGACCTCGCCTTCGAACGGATATACAACCAGCCCAAGCGCGGGCTCGGGGCGAAGACACTGGAAGCGATGCACCGCCATGCGCGCGCCACCGGCATGCCGCTCGCAGCGGCCTCACTCGACCTCGCCAATAGCGACGAGCTGCCCAAACGCGCGAGCGGCACGATCGCCGCGCTCCTGCGCGATTTCCTCCGCTGGCGCGAGATGAGCGAGCAGGTCCCGCCCGCCGACCTGCTCCGTACCGTGGTGCAGGAATCGGGCTATGAGGACATGCTCAACAAGGACCGCAGCGCCGAGGCTGCGGGGCGGCTCGAAAACCTCTCCGAACTCGCCCGCGCGATGGAGGATTACGACACGCTTGGCGATTTCCTCGAACATGTCGCGCTGGTGATGGAGAACGATGCGTCGGACGAGGCCGAGAAGGTCACGATCATGACGATCCACGCCGCCAAGGGGCTCGAATTCGACAATCTATTCCTGCCCGGGTGGGAGGAAGGCGTGTTCCCTTCGCAGCGCTCGCTCGATGAGGGCGGATTGGCGAGCCTCGAGGAGGAACGCCGCCTCGCCTATGTCGCGATCACCCGCGCGCGGCGCCGCTGCACGATCGTCCACGCCGCCAATCGCCGTATCTACGGCCAGTGGACCAGCTCGATCCCCTCGCGCTTCGTCGACGAATTGCCCGACGAGCATGTCGACAGCGAAACCACGCTGACCGGCGGCGCATCGATGTGGCGCGCCAATTTCTCCGAGCGCGACGATCCCTTCGCGCATGTCGCGCGCGACGCCCCCGGACGTGCCGGCTCGCGCGGGCCCGGCTGGCAGCGCGCGGTGGCGAGCGGTTACGACGCCGCGCCCAAGCGCCTGCCCGAACCAAAGCGCAGCGCCGCCAGCTTCGCCGCCAAGCCGCGCACCGACATCGCGATCGGCGACCGCGTGTTCCACGACAAGTTCGGCTATGGCGAAGTGCTCGGCCAGGAAGGCAACAAGCTCGAGATCGAATTCGAGAAGGCCGGGACCAAGCGCGTGATCGACAGCTTCGTCAGCGCGGCCTGATCAGGCCGTCGCCGTCTCTGCGTTTTCAGGCGCGAGATGTGAGTCACGCACAAATGGCCGCGCCAGTTCGCCGACCAGCCCGCGCGATCCACCGCACACTCCGGTGGCACAATTCAGATACGGTTGTGGGTCGACATATGTGCCGAACAGCCGGTCCCACAGCGTCAACGTGTTGCCGTAATTCGCGCCGCACAGCACCAGATCGTCGATATGGTGCAGGCGGTGCGCGGCAGGTGACATCAGCACCTTGCCGAGCGGGCCGAGCGTCCACGGCACGTCGGCGTGGATGAAGAAGCCCCACCAGCTGCGGATCACCGCCGCCAGCGCGATCGCCCATAGCGGCAGGCCGATCAACAGCAGCGGCAAATGGTCGACGACGGCGGAGAGGAGCTTGGCCAGCGGGTGCTTGCGCAGCAGCGTGAACCAGGTGATCGTCTCGTCCGAATGATGCACCGCGTGGATCGGCCACCACAGGCGATGGTGTTCGAGCCGGTGCCTCCAGTAGATGGTGAATTCAGCCAGCAGGAAAGCCGCCACTCCGGCGAAGGCGGCAGGCACTACATCCCAGAAGTTCGCGAGGCCCGGAAACAGGCCCATCTGCGCCTCGAGCCACGCCTTGGGCAGGACAATAAACGGCGCAAGGAACACGCTGTTGAGCGCGACCAGGCCGATGTTGGTCATCGTCTCGCGCTGCGATCGGCGCATCGCCGCAATAATTGCGCGGCGTTTCACGAGCACGGTCAGCAGCGCGAACGCCGCCATGACCGGCAGCAGCTCGTGCGCGAGATCGTAGGTATGATGGGCCCAGGCCTGCATGTGGCCGAGACTATCCCGAGAATGGCTAAGGACGCCTTAAGGCGTTCCCTTCGAAACCGGGTCAGGTCGCCGAATGGTCGAGGAAGGACGGCCGCGGTCCTTCCCACTCGCCCGCTTTCGCCTTGGGCTCGCTATCCTTGCGCGGTTTGCGACCCTTTGACGCGGGTTTATCGGCTTTTGCCGGTCTTTCGTCTGCCGCAGGCTTTTCGTCCGTCGCGGGCTTTCCGGGCCGGCTCTTGGCTGAGCGATCGTCTCGCTCCGGCTGCGCGGCATCGTCACGCGACTTTCCGCCACGGCGAGCCTTGCGCGCTGGCTTGTCGCCCTTCGGCTCTTCCCCGCTTGCGTCATCCTGCTTGCTGCCGCCGCCCGAGACCTTGAACACTTCGATCTTCTGGTTGGTGAGTTTCTCGACGTTGGCGATCGCCTCGGCGTCCTCGGGCGTCACGAAGGTGAACGCGCGGCCCTTGGCGCCGGCGCGACCAGTTCGCCCGACGCGGTGGACGTAATCGTCCGGATGCCACGGTGTGTCGTAATTGAAGACGTGGCTGACATCTTTCACGTCGAGCCCGCGGGCGGCGACGTCGGACGCCACGAGCACGGTGATCTCACCCGCCTTGAACCGTGCAAGTTCCTTGTTGCGCGAAGCCTGGTCCATGTCGCCCTGGATCTGGCCCGCGGCGAAGCCGGCCTTCTCCAGATCCTTCGACAGGTCGCGAACGGTCGTCTTGCGATTGGCGAAGACGATCGCGGTCTGCACGTTGTCATTATTGAGGAAGTAGCGCAGCGCCTCGCGCTTTTGCCGGTTGGTACACAGCACCTTGTACTGCTGGATATTGACGTTGGTCGAGGCCGGGCGTGCGACCTCGATCGCCTTGGGGTTCGACAGGAACTTGTCGGCCAGCTTCTTGATCGGGGGCGGCATCGTCGCGCTGAACAGCAGCGTCTGGCGCTGGTCAGGCAGTTTCGAGCAGATTTCCTCGATATCGGGGATGAAGCCCATGTCGAGCATCCGGTCGGCCTCGTCGATCACGAGCAATTCGCAGCCGGTGAGCAGGATCTTGCCGCGTTCGAACAGGTCCATCAGGCGACCCGGGGTCGCGATCAGCACGTCGACGCCCTCGTCGAGCGCCTTGACCTGGTCGCCCATCTGCACCCCGCCGATAAGCAGCGCGAGCTTGAGGTCGTGGTTCTTGCCGTATTTCTCGAAATTCTCGGCGACCTGTGCGGCAAGTTCGCGTGTCGGTTCGAGAATCAGCGAGCGCGGCATCCGCATGCGGCGGCGACCATTTGCGAGGATATCGATCATCGGCAGCACGAAGCTGGCGGTCTTGCCCGTGCCGGTCTGCGCCACCGCGATCAGGTCGCGCATCATTTGTACCTGGGGGATGGCTTCGGCCTGGATCGGCGTCGGCTCGGTATAGCCGGCATCGTGGACGGCGCTCAGAAGCTCTTCGGAAAGGCCGAGATCGGCAAATTTCATATCTGTCTGTAATTCCCGCTGGGAGGACGGCGCGGGGTCGCGCGGTCGCTCACTGCGCCCCTAAGGGGAAAACGGCGAAAAAATCAAGCTGAGCCTCAGTCCTCGACGGGGACGAGCGCCTGCCACGACTTGACCTTGCACTTCGCTCCGACCCGCGACTGCAGCCGATCGCGATCGACGCACAACAGCTTGTCCTCCTGCGGGGCGACGTAAAAGCCGGCATAGAAATCGCGTGCGCGGCACGCATTTTCCAGCGCGGCGAGCACGATCCGGCGATCGCGCAGGTAGAGCAGCAGCCCGTTGTTGCGCGTGACCTGGACCCCGGCGACGCTTTCGAGCGGCAAACAGCGATCGATCGGCACGCCGCGCATCTCGCGGCTCATCGGTGCGGTCGGCAGCGCCGACAGCAATTGCGATCCCCCGCGTCGCGGGCGGATCCGGATCGTGATCCGCCCCTCGACCCGGCTCTGGTAACGTGGCGCAGGCAGCATTCCGCCCGGTTCGGGCGCGAGCGACATCGGTGCGCTGCGCGGTGCGTCGACCGACCGCGCGCCCGTGTCTTCGCCGACCGGTGTGGCGAGCGTCAGCAGCATGGTTCCGATATGAGCGGCGAGGCCGAGCATGGCGCGAAGGGTGTGTCCCTCTCGATTGGCAGTGTCGCCGGATCCGTGGTCCCGGCAGGCTTGCGGCGCGAATGGCCCGAACTGATTGAATAGGGGCTTAATTGACGCGCTCGGTCAAGCTCGGCGCGCGATTTGAGGCTGGTATTTGCCCGCCTTGCCGTGCGAATAGATGCAGATGGGCAACAGTTCGACCTTTCTCGACGCCGCACGCGAACTCCTTGGCGATCGCGGTCTCATCACCGATCCGGAACTGGTCGAGCCTTGGCTGACCGATTGGCGCGGACGCTATCACGGCGCGGCGCTGGCACTCGCCTCTCCCGCCACCACCGACGAAGTCGCCGCCCTGGTGCGGCTGGCACGTGAACACGGCGTGCCGATCGTCCCACAGGGCGGGAATAGCGGCATGTGCGGCGGCGCGACCCCCGATCCGAGCGGTGAGGCAATCCTCCTCTCGCTGCGCCGGATGGATGCGGTACGCGACTTCGATCCAGCACTGCGCCGGATCACCTGCGATGCCGGACTGGTGCTTCAGACCTTGCACGAGCGGGTCGCGGAGGAAGGACTCAGATTTCCGCTAACCCTCGGGGGCAAGGGCTCGGCGACGGTCGGCGGGCTGGTCGCGACCAACGCTGGCGGAACGCAGGTGCTGCGGCACGGCACGATGCGCGCCCTGGTCCTCGGGCTCGAGGTCGTGACGCCGCTAGGAGAAGTATTTTCCGATCTCGCCCCGCTCAAGAAGGACAATCGCGGGTTCGATCTCAAGCAGCTCTTCATCGGCTCCGAGGGCACGCTCGGGATCGTGACCGGGGCGACGCTGGCGCTGGTGCCAGCCGTAGCCGAGCGCGTGGTCGCCTGGGTCGGGCTCGACAGTCTCGAAAACGCTCGCGCATTGCTGCTCACCTGTCAGGGCAGGCTGCGCGGCGAACTTGAAGGCTTCGAGGTCCTGCCTGAGCACTGCCTCGCCGCGGTCGTCGACCACCTGCCTGATGCGCGGCGTCCGCTGGGCGAACCGCAGCCTTGGAATGCGCTGGTCGAACTGGCGGTCGAGGACAAGGACAAGGTCGCCGATGCGCGCGAAGCGCTCGAGACCGTGCTCGCCGATGCATTCGAAAGAGGGCTGATCGCCGATGCCGTGATTGCCGCCAATGAAGGCCAGGCGGAGGATTTCTGGCAATTGCGCGACACGATCGCCCCGGCCGAAAAGGCGCTCGGCCCCGCCGTGCAGCACGATATCTCGGTCCCCGAAGCGCAGATGCCTGCCTTCCTGGCCTCCATCGCGCCCGAGATCGAACGAGATTATCCAGGCACCAAGGCGGTCGGCTTCGGCCATCTGGGGGACGGCAACATCCATTTTCACGTGCTCGCGCCGCCCGAAGCGGCACCGGCTTGGGTTGAGGAAGAAGGGAAGGAGATCAGCGCGCAGGTTTACGAGCGCGTGACCGAATGGGGTGGCTCGATCTCCGCCGAACACGGCATTGGGCAAGCCAAGTTGGGCGAGCTTGCGCGTCTGGCCGACCCCGCGCGACTCGATCTCCTGCGCCGCATAAAGGCGGCACTCGATCCGGATGGATTGCTCAACCCAGGCAAGCTCGTGACACCTACCCCGTAAGCCTTGCGAAAAGAGTGTCTCCTGCTTAAAGCCCGCGGCCATTGCCGCGTCCGTGTCCGCCTGGGTGCGCCGCGCAACCGACATTCCATTTCCGATCCGGAGACAGACCGATGGCCAGCGCGCCGCAAAACAGCCTACCCCTGTTCTACAACGACCTCATGCCGCTCAACAGTCGCGACCACGCGAACTGGAAGGCCAAGGAAACCGATGCCCTGCCGTGGCTCGCCACCGCCAATGCGATCCCGCTGACCATCGACGAATTCCCGCTCGCCCAGCGCTATCTCCCGATCGTGTTCTCTTCGGGCGACAATCCGATCCCGCTCGGCCTGATGGGCCTCAACGAAGGCGTGAACGTCTATGTCGACAGCGACGGCCGCGTCACCGGCCCGACCTACGTTCCGGCCTATGTCCGCCGTTATCCGTTCATGCTCACCAAGCTGACGCCAGACGCGACCGACCTTTCGCTCTGCTTCGACCCGACTTCGGGCCTGATCGGTGAATTCGAGGAAGGCCATGCCCTGTTCGACGGCGACAAGCCGGCCGAAGCGGTCGAGCGCACGCTCAATTTCTGCGAGCAGTTCGACCAGGCCGCGCAGCGCACCAAGATGGCGATGGACGAATTCAAGAAGCACGACCTGATCATGGACGGCGAGGTCTCGATCGAACATAATCAGAGCGAACAGCCGTTCGTCTATCGCGGCTTCGGCATGATCAACGAGGAAAAACTGCGCGAGCTCGATGCCGAAACGGTCAAGCAGTTCAACCAGAACGGACTCCTCGCGCTGATGCATGCCCACCTGTTCTCGCTCAACATGACGCGCGAAATCTTCGGGATGCAGGTCCAGCAGGGCAAGGGCCCGGTCAGCCAGCAGGCCGCGACCGACGTCCAGGCCGATGCCCCGGCAGCCGCCGAAACGGCGAAGCCCAAAAAGAAGAAGAAGTAACTTCGTAATAGTTTCGCGAACGGGGCGGGCGGTCTTGAAACCGCCCGCCCCGTTTCTATTTGGGATTCAGCCCGCCGGTACTTCCCCCTCTTCACCGGTCGGGCGGATGCGCTTCTTGGCGCATCTCCTCCCTGAACCTGGCCATCCCGCACCCCCTCGCGGGATGGCCATTTTTTTGGTTGTTACTCGGCGGCCTCGCGCCGCGGCCCGCGCTCGCCCGCGCATTCGGCCACCGCCGAAGCGAGCGCTCGGACCAGTCCCGCGAGTCGCTCGACCAGCGAATCGCAGCCCGCTCCCGGTGCGTCGAGCGCCTCGTCGAGATAGAGGCTCCGATCCACCTCCAGCTGAATCGCATGGAGACCGCGTGCCGGTGCGCCGTGGCGTTCGAGCACATAGCCCCCGGCATAGGGCCGGTTGTGCGCGACCGGCACGCCTTCGCGCGCGAAATAAGCGAAGGCCGCCGCTGGTAGCGCGGCGTCGGACGACGCACCGAACCGATCGCCGATCACGTATTTCGCCGGCGCCCAGCTCCCGCTCGACCGCAGCGGCGGCATCGAATGCAGGTCCAGCAGCAGGGCCGCCCCCCACCTTTGGCGAATCGACAGCAACGCATCCCCGAGTGCCGCGTGATAGGGCCGATGGACCGTCTCCAGCCGGGCCTCAATTTCACCAGCTTCCATAGGCCTGCGCCAGATATCTCCCAATCCCTGGAGGCGGCGCGGGATCAGGCCCAGCCCGCTATGTGCGCGATGGCCGTGGCGCGAAACCCGGTTCAGGTCGGGCTTCGGTCCCGTCACCATGCCCCAATCGACGTCGCTTTCGGCACGGTTGAGGTCGATCATCGCGCGCGGTGTGCGGGCGACCAGCAGCGGTGCTCCGGTTTGCGCCGCGACGCGCTCGCCGATGAGGTCGATGTGACGGTCCTCGATCCGCTTCATGGTGAAGGCAGGATCGCGCATCGCGTCCCGCAGGGCGGCCGGATAATCGCGTCCGCCATGAGGCACCGCGATCAGCACCGGCACATTGGCGGTGGTGGCGTTTTCGAGCCGGAACGCCGTTTTTTCCGGCGGGGAATATTTGTCCTGCATCGACCAGTTACTGCCGTCCCAGCCGGGGACAGTCAAACTTCCGAAACCATGACACCGCTGGCTTTTCTTAAGACCATGTGTGTATGTGCGTCGCGATCCGGGGGACGATCTCGCCCGTGCAAAGGAAGTGAAATGCCCGATATCCGTATCCTGCTGGCCGAAGACGAAGAGGCGATGCGCGCCTATCTCCACCGGGCGCTCGAGAAAGCCGGCTACGAGGTGGTTTCGGTCGATCGGGGCACCGACGCGCTCCCGAAGCTTGAGGAAGAGCATTTCGACCTGCTGCTTTCGGATATCGTGATGCCCGAAATGGACGGCATCGAGCTGGCCCAGCGCGCCGCCGAGATCAGCCCGCGCACCAAGGTAATGTTCATCACCGGCTTCGCCGCGGTCACGCTGAAAGCGGCCAAGGAAGCGCCGCAGGCCAAGCTTTTGTCGAAGCCGTTCCACCTGCGCGACCTGGTGCTCGAAGTCGAACGCCTGTTCGAGAATTCGAAAAAGGCCAATGGCTGACGATTAGTCCCTTGCGGAAGCACGGGACGCTCGCTAAATGGCCGCCTCCCGCGACGAGCGGGACAGCTCGATAGTGTGGGCGTATAGCTCAGTGGTAGAGCACTGTGTTGACATCGCAGGGGTCGGAAGTTCAACTCTTCCTACGCCCACCATTCGAGAACGAGACCCCGCCCATGTGGCGGGGTTTTTCGTTCCGGCCGCCTATTTCCCCTTCCATTCGGGCTTGCGCTTCTCGGCGAAGGCCGCGGCACCTTCGCGCGCATCCTCGCTGATGAAGACCGGCGCGACATATTGCTGCTGCTTGGTCCACATCTCGTCGTCGGTCCACGTATGCGAATCGCGGATCACGCCCTTCGACGCGGCCAGCGCGAGCGGCCCGTTGGCAGCGATCTTTGCCGCGAGTTCCTTTGCCGCGTCGAGCGAAGGCCCTTCGCTCACCCGATTGATGAAACCGAGTTCGTATGCGCGTGCCGCGCTGATGAAATCGCCGGTCAGCGCGAGCTCCATCGCGATTCGCCACGGCATCTGGCGCGGGAGCCGGATCAGCCCCCCCGCCGCCGCTGCGAGACCGCGCTTGGCCTCGGGAATGCCGAACTGCGCCTTGTCGTTGGCAACGATCAGATCGCAGGACAACGCCAGTTCCATGCCACCCGCCAGCGCATAGCCGTCCACCGCCGCGATCAGCGGTTTCTTCGGGGTCCATTGGCTCAACCCGCCGAAGCCGCGATTCTCGACGAACGGCGATTCGCCCTTGAGGAAGCCCTTGAGATCCATCCCCGAGCAGAATGTGCCGCCCGCGCCGGTCAGAACGCCGACTGCGATTGCGTCGTCGGCCTCGAGATCGTCCATCGCTGCGCTGATCGATTCTGCCGCGCTCTTGTTCATCGCATTCTTGGCTTCGGGGCGGTTGATCGTCACCACCATCACGCCATCGGATTTCTCGACCAGGACTTCTTCGCTCATTGCTTGCGCCTCTCGTGTTTTAATCGTTTGGTTAAGACGTTTGGCGATCCGTCCCGATTGTGTCCAGCCCCGCCCTGTCTGGCCGCTCTCCTTGCACCGCACACGCCCTCTGCTAAGAGGCGCGCAACACAAGCACCCTCCCGAACAGACAGGACAATCATGGCGAAGATCAAGGTAGCGAACCCGATCGTCGAACTCGACGGCGACGAGATGACGAAAATCATCTGGCAGTGGATCCGCGAGCGGCTGATCCAGCCCTATCTCGACGTCGACCTCAAATATTACGACCTCTCGATCGAGAGCCGCGACGCGACCGACGACCAGATCACCGTCGATGCCGCCAACGCCATCAAGCAGTACGGCGTCGGCGTGAAATGCGCCACGATCACGCCCGACGAAGCCCGCGTCGAGGAGTTCGACCTCAAGAAGATGTGGGTCAGCCCCAACGGCACGATCCGCAACATCCTCGGCGGAGTGGTCTTCCGCGAGCCGATCGTGATCGACAACGTGCCGCGCCTCGTGCCCGGCTGGACCGACCCGATCGTCGTTGGTCGTCACGCTTTCGGCGACCAGTATCGCGCGAAGGACACGCTGATCCCGGGCAAGGGCACGCTACGCATGGTCTTCAATGGCGAAGACGGTAAGGACATCGACATCGAGGTGTTCGAATTCCCGAGCCCGGGCGTCGCGATGACGATGTACAACCTCGACGATTCGATCCGCGATTTCGCGCGCGCCTCGATGAATTACGGCCTCGATCGCGGCTGGCCGGTCTACCTCTCGACCAAGAACACCATCCTCAAGAAGTATGACGGTCGCTTCAAGGACCTGTTCCAGCAGGTCTTCGACGAGGAATTCGCCGACAAGTTCGCCGAGGCCGGCATCACCTACGAACACCGCCTGATCGACGACATGGTCGCCGCGGCGATGAAGTGGAGCGGCAAATTCGTCTGGGCCTGCAAGAATTACGACGGCGACGTCCAGTCGGACACCGTGGCGCAGGGCTTCGGTTCGCTCGGCCTTATGACCTCGGTGCTGATGACCCCCGACGGCAAGACGGTCGAAGCCGAAGCCGCGCACGGCACGGTGACGCGTCACTACCGCCAGCACCAGCAGGGCAAGGCAACCTCGACCAATCCGATCGCCAGCATTTTCGCTTGGACCCGCGGCCTGATGTATCGCGGCAAATTCGACAATACGCCCGACGTCGTGAAGTTCGCCGAGACGCTCGAGCGGGTCTGCATCCAGACCGTCGAGAACGGCAACATGACCAAGGACCTCGCGCTGCTGATCGGCCCGGACCAGAACTGGATGACGACCGAACAGTTCTTCGAGGCGATCGTAAGCGGCCTCGAAGCCGAAATGGCGAACTGGGGCTGAAACCCAAACGCGGCTGGCTCATTGAGCTAGCAAGGCTGGATCTCATCGGGGTCGGCTCGCGCCGGCCCCGATTTGCATTTGCGGCAGAGACAAGCGACGGGGACACATGGCCAAGCAACCGCAGAAGAAGCGCATCACCCGCCGCAAGGGCACCGAGAAGTTCGGACGGCGCCGGCTCGAAGTCCGCAACGCGATGATCAAGGACATCCGCGGCATCGCGGACCTCGTCCGACGCGTTTACGAGGACATGCCGGCCTACACTCACGGCGAGATCCGGGGGCAGATCAACAACTTCAGGGAGGGCTGCTTCGTCGCGCTGCTCGACGACGAAGTGGTCGGCTATTGCGCGACCATGCAGCTCGCCGAGGCGATCGCCTTCCAGCCGCACGATTGGGACGAGATTACCGGCAACGGCTATGGCAGCCGCCACGATCCGACCGGCGACTGGCTCTACGGCTATGAAATGTGTGTCGATCCCAAGGTACGCGGTGTGCGGATCGGGCGCCGGCTCTACGAGGAACGCCGTGCGCTGGCCGAGGATCGCGACCTGACCGGAATCGTCTTCGCCGGGCGGATGCCGCACTACCGCCGCAACCGCCGCAAGGTGGACGGACCGCAGGATTACTTGGAGCAGGTCCAGGCCGGAAAGCTCCACGATCCGGTACTGCGTTTCCAGCTCGCCAACGGGTTCGAGCCCGAGCGGGTGATGGAAAACTACCTGCCCGAGGACAAGGCGTCAGCCGCCAACGCCGTGATGATGGTGTGGCGCAACCCCTATGTCGAGCGCGATCAGCCGGTGAAGATGCGCCTGCCGCGCGGGGTCGAGGCAGTGCGCGTCGCGACTTGCCAGTTGCAGGCGCGCGCGGTGGCAGATTACGACGAGTTCCTGCGAGCGATCCGGTATTTCGTCGATGTCGCGAGCGATTACGAAAGCGACTTCATCGTTTTTCCCGAGCTCTTCACGCTGATGCTGCTCAGTTTCGAGGAGAAGGAGCTCTCGCCCGTCGAGGCGATCGAGCGGCTCTCGGAATATACGCCACGCCTGCGCAGCGACATTTCCGACATGGCGATGCGCTACAACATCAACATCATCGCGGGTTCGCATCCCACACGAATGGAAGACGGCGACATCCACAACATCGCCTATATCTGCCTGCGCGACGGTTCGGTCCACGTGCAGGAGAAGATCCATCCCACGCCCAACGAGCGCTATTGGTGGAATATCAAGGGCGGCGACAGCGTCGAGGTGATCCAGACCGATTGCGGTCCGATCGGGGTGCAGATCTGCTACGACAGCGAATTCCCCGAACTGACGCGCCGCCTCGCCGACGAGGGCGCGCGGATAATCTTCGTACCGTTCTGCACCGACAGCCGCCAGGGTTACCTGAGGGTGCGCTATTGTGCGCAAGCCCGCGCGATCGAGAACCAGTGCTACGTCGTCCTCTCGGGCAATGTCGGCAATCTGCCCAATGTCGCCAATATGGACATCCAGTATGCGCAGAGCTGCATCCTGACCCCCTGCGACTTCCCCTTCGCGCGCGACGGGATCGCGGCCGAGGCAACCGAGAACGTCGAGACGCTGACGATCAGCGACATCAACCTCGCCGACCTCAGCTGGGCACGCGCCGAAGGCACGGTGCGCAACCTCGCCGATCGCCGGTTCGATCTTTACCGCATCGAGTGGGACGAGGATGGCAAGCACCCGGGCAAGCCGCGCCCGCGCCGCGAGCCGCTCGGCCCGACCGGACCGGGCGGGGGCTAACCCGGTATCGGCGCGTGACACGGCGCCGCGCCCTCGCCTAGAGACTCGTCATGGCCGAAGCCAATTTCGCCTCCCCTGCCCTGAACGACGCGCTGGTGATCCTCGGCGCGGCGGGGATCGTGATTCCGGTCTTCACCCGCTTCCGCATCACCCCGGTGATCGGGTTCATCCTCGTTGGCGTGCTCGTCGGTCCCTACGGACTCGGCGCGCTCGCCTTCGATTACAAGTGGCTCGATTTCGTCACCATTTCGGATCCCGAGCGACTGGAGCCTTTCGCCGAGCTCGGCATCATCCTGCTGCTGTTTTCGATCGGTCTCGAATTGTCGTTTGGGCGATTATGGAGCCTGCGCAAGCTGGTCTTCGGACTTGGCTCGCTCGAACTGCTGATCGGCGGCGCGATCATGGCCGCTGCGCTGGCGATGATCGGCCAATACTGGAGCGGTGCGATCGCGCTGGGCCTCGCGCTCGCGATGTCCTCGACCGCGCTGTGCCTGCCGATCGCGGGCACCAAGACGCCGGTGGGGCGTGCCGCGCTGTCGATGCTGCTGTTCGAGGATATCGCGCTCGTCCCGATCATTTTCCTGCTCGGCGTGCTCGGCCCTGCCGCGAGCGCCGAGGACGGTGCCTCGGTCGTCACGCTGCTGTGGCAGGGCGCGGCGGTCATCGCAGTCCTCATGATCGGGGGACGCTTCCTCCTGCCCAGACTGTTTGCTCAGGCCGCACGGACCAAGCAGCCCGAGAACTTCCTTGCCGCTACTTTGCTGGTGGTGATCGCCGCAGCGCTCGCGACCGCCGCAGTAGGTCTGTCGCCGATCGTCGGCGCACTGATCGCGGGCATCCTGATCGCCGAAACCGAATATCATGGCGAGGTCGAAACCATCACCGAACCCTTCAAGGGGCTCGCGCTCGGAATCTTTATCCTCACCATTGGAATGAGCATCGATTTGCGCGTGATCGGCGAGATCATCGGGGAAGTCCTGCTCGCGGTCGTGCTGGTGCTCGTCTTCAAAGCCATTCTAACCGGGCTCCTGTTGCGCTCGATGGGGGCGCGCCGAGGTACCGCGGCCGAGACCGGGATCCTGATGGCGAGCCCGTCGGAAACCACGCTGATCGTGCTCGCCGCGGCGACCAGCGCGCAATTGATCCAGCCCGGTACCGCACAGTTCTGGCAGATCGTCTGCGCGATCGGGCTCACCGTTACGCCGTTGCTCGCGCGGCTCGGCCGCTTGGTCGCACGCCGGATCGAGGTCCCCGAATCGCTCGACCGGCTCCCCGGCGAGGTCGATCACGCCGTTCCGCGGACGATCATTGTCGGCTTCGGTCGCGTCGGCCGGCTCGTAGCGGACATGCTCACCTCGCACGACCAGTCCTATGTCGCGATCGACGCCGATGCCGATCTGATCGCCTATTACCGCAAGCAGGGCTACGATGCCGTGTTCGCCGATGCGATCCGCGGCGATGCGCTCGACCGGCTCGGCATCGAAACCGCGCCGGCTGTCATCCTGACCATGGACGAACCGGTGCTCGCGCAGCGCATGGTGAAGAAGCTGCGCAAGGCGCATCCCGACCTCCCGATCATAGCCCGCGCGCGCGACGAGGAGCACTCGATCGCGCTCTACAAGGCGGGCGCGAGCCACGCCGTGCCCGAAACTCTCGAAAGCTCGCTGCAATTGTCCGAAGCGGTGCTGGTCGATCTCGGAGTCGCGATGGGTCCGGTGATCGCCTCGATTCACGAAAAGCGCGACGAACTGCGCGAGCAGATCATGCGCGAGGGCGAACTGGAAACAAAACCGCGCCTGCGCTCGAGCAGCCTAAGGGGTAGCTAGGATTCGGACCTTATCTCCGCCCCACCCGTTGGTGGGAAAAGGAGAGAATTCATGTCCAACCCCGATAAAGACCCGACCAAGCCGACCCCCAACGACGAGAAGTTCAAGCCGCAGAACGTGGCCGATCCGCAGTCGACGGTAGAGCCGCCCAGCCGCGACGCCGACAAACCAGCCAACAGCGACGGCAAGGATATTCCCGCCGGTTCGCAGACCGACATTGCCGGCAAGAGCCGTAATCGCGTCTGAGGATTAGCCGGCGAGCGCCTGGCGTACCGCATCGAGCGCTACGTCGGCCTTGCCGCCATCGGGGCCGCCGCCCTGCGCCATGTCGGGGCGACCGCCGCCACCCTTCCCGCCAAGCGCTTCGACGCCCGCGCGCACGAGCGCGACGGCGTCGAACCGAGCGGTGAGATCGTCGGTCACGGCGACGGCGAATGCCGCCCGACCGTCATTGACCGCGACCACGGCCGCGACTCCAGATCCGACCCGCGCCTTTTCACGATCGAGTAGCGGCCGCAATTCCTTCGGATCGAGCCCCTCGATCACCTTGCCGCTGAAAGTCACGTCGCCGATCGTCTCGTCGGCGGGCGCCTCGGCCTGACCGCCGCCCCCGGCGAGTGCGAGTTCGCGTTTGGCATCGGCGAGCTCGCGTTCGAGCGCCTTGCGCTCACTGACCAGTACGGCGACCCGCGCTTCAACCTCTTCCGGATTCGTCTTGAGCGTTCCGGCAACCGCTTTCAGCGCCTCCTCGCGCGCGACCAGCCACTTCCTGGCGGCCTCACCAGTCAGCGCCTCGATCCGGCGCACGCCAGAGCTGACTGCAGATTCGGACACGATCCGGAACAGGCCGATATCGCCCATCGCGTCGACATGGGTACCGCCGCACAGCTCGACCGAATAATTGCGCCCCGAGCCCTGCCAGTCGGAACGCCCCATCGACAGAACGCGCACCTCGTCGCCGTATTTCTCGCCGAACAGGGCCAATGCACCCGCCTCGACCGCGTCGTCGGGGCTCATCAGCCGCGTGCCGACCTTCTCGTTGTGCCGAATCTCGGCGTTCACCTCGGCCTCAATGTCGGCGATTTCCTCATCCGACAGCGGCTTGGGATGCGAGAAATCGAACCGCAGCCGGTCCGCCGCGACCAGCGAGCCCTTCTGCGTGACGTGCTCGCCGAGCCGGTTGCGCAGCGCGGCATGGACGAGATGCGTGGCCGAATGATTGGCCTTGATCGCTTCGCGTCGCTCGGCGTCGACATCAAGATGGACTTCGTCGCCGACCTCGACCTTGCCGGCGCGGATCGTCGCATGGTGCGCGTGGAGACGACCGAGCGGTTTGGTCGTTGTCGAAATTTCGGCTTTGAGACCATCGGACGAGGTGATCGAACCGGCATCGCCGGTCTGGCCGCCGCTTTCGCCGTAGAACGGGGTCTGGTTGGTGAGGATGACGACCTCTTCGCCCTCGCCTGCCTGTCTTACCTCTGCGCCGTCCTTGACGATCGCGACGACCTGGCCCTCACCTACGGTCGCATTGTAGCCGGTGAACTCGGTGCCGCCCTCGCGCTCGGCGATATCGAACCAGACTTCGCTGTCGGCAGCCTGGCCCGAACCTTTCCATGCCGCGCGCGCCGCTTCCTTCTGCTGCGCCATCGCGGCATCGAAGCCTGCGCGATCGACCCCGATGTCGCGGCTGCGGAGTGCGTCTTCGGTCAAATCGTATGGGAAGCCGTAAGTGTCATACAGCTTGAACGCGGTCTCGCCCGGCAGTTCGTCACCCTCTCCCAGATCACCGGTCGCCTCGTCGAGCAGCTTGAGGCCCTTGTCGAGCGTCCGCCGGAACTGCGTTTCCTCGCGCTCGAGCGTCTCTGCGATCAGCGCCTGCGCGCGGGTCAGTTCGGGATAGGCCTGGCCCATTTCGGTGACGAGCGCCGGGAGCAGACGGTGCATCAGCGGCTCGTTCGCGCCAAGCAGGTGCGCATGGCGCATCGCGCGGCGCATGATCCGGCGCAGCACGTAACCGCGCCCCTCGTTCGAGGGCAGCACGCCGTCGGCGATCAGGAAGCTGGTAGAGCGGAGGTGATCTGCGATAACACGATGGCTTGCCTGACGTTCGCGCTCGGCCGCAACGCCAGTGAGGCTTTCGGACGCGCCGATCAGCGCCTTGAACGTGTCGGTATCGTAATTGTCGTGCACGCCCTGCATCACTGCGGCGATGCGCTCGATCCCCATGCCGGTATCGATCGAGGGGCTCGGCAAAGCACCGTCGATCTCGCCGCCCGACTGGACGAACTGCATGAAGACGAGGTTCCAGATCTCCACGAAGCGGTCACCGTCCTCCTCCGGCGATCCCGGCGGGCCACCGGCGATGTGATCGCCGTGGTCCCAGAAAATTTCCGAGCACGGGCCGCACGGGCCATCATCGCCCATCGCCCAGAAATTGTCCTTGGTCGCGATGTCGATGATGCGCTCATCGGGCAGGCCGGCGATCTTCTTCCACAGCGCGCGCGCCTCGTCGTCGGTGTGATAGACGGTAACCGTGAGGCGGTCCTTGGCGAGTCCCCATTCGCTCGTCAGCAGGGTCCAGGCATGCTCGATCGCCTGTTCCTTGAAATAGTCGCCGAACGAGAAATTGCCGAGCATCTCGAAGAACGTATGGTGCCGAGCGGTATAGCCGACATTGTCGAGGTCGTTGTGCTTGCCGCCGGCGCGAACGCATTTCTGCGCGCTGGTGGCGCGCGGTGCAGGCGGGGTCTCGAGCCCGGTGAACACGTTCTTGAACGGCACCATGCCCGCATTGACGAACATCAGCGTAGGGTCGTTGTGCGGGACGAGCGGCGAGGACGGCCGCACGGCGTGATCGGCGGCGGCAAAATAGTCGAGGAAGGACTGCCGGATGTCGTTGGTCGATTGCATGCGAGTCCGATTAGGGGGAGAGCGCCGCAGCGACAAGCGGCTTGCGCCCCCTGCCCCCATCGGGATCTTCGCCCCGCCTGGGGTCAGGCTCGCGCGGTGACGATCCAGGCCGCCGCTGGCAAGGCGATCAGATCGCCATGAAGTCGCCGCGAAAGCCAGTCGCGCAGCCGCAACAGCGCCGCTTCGCGCTCGCTGCCTTCGCGCTCGGCGATGGCCCGGGCGCCTGGACCGATGCGGGTGAAGAATTCGACCGCCTCGTCGAGCGCTTCGGGACCGCTCCCGCCGATGAAGGCGAAGTCCACCGCACGATGGGTCACGTCGTCCCATCCGGCCTGTTCGAGCAGCGCACGAACCGCCTCGGCATCGGCAAGGGCAAAGGGGCCCGGCTCGTCGATCGCGGCCGATTGCGGGCGATCGAACATTTCCGCCACCTCATTCGCCCATGGATTGAGCTCGGGTGCACGGAAGCAGGAGAAACAAAGCTGAGCGCCCGGCTGGGCTCCCTCACGCAGGTTGACGAACGCGGCCGCCGGATCTGCGAAGAACATCACCCCGTGGCGGGAAACGAGCAGATCGGGATCGAAATCGCCAGCCCGCCAGACCTGCGCATCGGCAACCGTGAATTCGAGATTGTCGCGGTTGGCCGCCCGCTCGCGCGCCACCGCAATCAGGTCGGCCGAGATATCGAGGCCGATCACCTTGGCCGAAGGACGTTCGCGGGCCAGCGCGAGCGACAGCTCCCCCGCACCGCACCCGATATCGACGATACGGCGGCCACCGAGCGGGCGGATCGCATCGAGCAATTGCCCGGTCAGCCCGGACAGTGCCCGATCGGTGAGACGGTGGTTCTCCGCCCAGCTCGCGCCGACGCGGCCGGTCCAGTCTGCATTGCTCGTCATGGGTCGAACCTAGACGGACGATGACACGACGCAAGCCGCGCGGTTGAAAACCAAACGAAAACGGCCGGTGCTCCTCGGAAGAGCGCCGGCCGTTCGAAAGGATAGTAAGGAATTATTCGGCGTCGTCGGCGTCGGGACCGGTCATCATTTCCTCGGCCACCTCGTCTTCCTTGCCGCGGATCGCCGCCTCGAGCTTGGCGCAGACCTCGGGATTTTCCTTGAGGAAGTCCTTGGCGTTCTCGCGGCCCTGGCCGATGCGCACGCTGTCATAAGAGAACCAGGCGCCCGATTTCTCGACGATGCCGGCCTTGACCCCGAGATCGAGGATCTCGCCGATCTTGGAAATTCCCTCGCCATACATGATGTCGAATTCGACCTGCTTGAACGGCGGGGCAACCTTGTTCTTGACCACCTTCACCCGGGTCGAATTGCCGACGACCTCGTCGCGCTGCTTGATCTGGCCGGTACGACGGATGTCGAGGCGCACGCTGGCGTAGAATTTGAGCGCGTTGCCGCCGGTGGTGGTTTCCGGGTTGCCGTACATCACGCCGATCTTCATGCGCAGCTGGTTGATGAAGATCACCATGCACTTGGAACGGTTGATCGAACCGGTGAGCTTGCGCAGGCTCTGCGACATCAGGCGCGCCTGAAGGCCGACATGGCTGTCACCCATCTCGCCTTCGATCTCGGCGCGCGGCACCAGCGCGGCGACCGAGTCGACCACCAGCACGTCGACCGCGTTCGAGCGCACCAGCGTATCGGTGATTTCGAGCGCCTGCTCACCGGTATCGGGCTGCGAGACGATCAACTCGTCGATATCGACGCCCAGCTTCTTGGCATAGACCGGATCGAGCGCGTGTTCGGCATCGACGAAGGCTGCGGTGCCACCATTCTTCTGCGCTTCGGCGATGACATGCAGCGCCAGGGTCGTCTTCCCCGAGCTTTCCGGACCGTAGACCTCGATCACGCGGCCCTTGGGCAGGCCGCCGATGCCGAGCGCGATATCGAGGCCGAGCGAACCGGTGGAAATCGATTCGACGTTCATCGCCTCGCGCGAGCCGAGCTTCATCGCCGACCCCTTGCCGAAGGCGCGATCGATCTGCGCGAGTGCGGCGTCCAGCGCCTTTTGACGGTCCACGTTGCTATCCTTGTCCACGAGCTTCAAATTCGTACCTGCCATGACATGGTCTCCGTCGGTTCGCTAGGGTCGGTATCAACTCTTCAACGGGAGCCTGTGTACGCAGTTTGTTCCAAAAGAACAAGTGTGGAACAGAAATTTTCCTATCCGACCGGAAAGCCGGGCTTCAGCAGCGTCCCTGGAACAAGCAGTTGGGTCAGTCTGCGACCGGCCGTACCCGCCAGTCGAACTCGCGCGATCCGTTGGCCGGAACCGATATCTCGACGACTCGCTGGCCGTCGTCCAACACGGTCTCGATCCCTTCGAAACGCCACTGCGACGGCCAGCCGAGGCGGACGCGCACGATAGCCGGAAAGGGATTCGCGTTCGTGAGCGTGGCGCGCATCGGGGTCCCGCGCGGCCCGCCCTTGCGCGGATCCGCGCCGCCGGTCCCGTGGCACTGGCCGAACACCTGCGCGCTGTCGCCGATCGTCAGTTCGACGTCCTGCCCCACGGCGTAGTCGCGCAGATTGCGGTCGGCGACGAGCAGTTCGCCGCGCGGACCGCGTTCGAAGATCGCGACCGTCCCGGTCGGCAAGGCGACGCCAAGTCCGCTGCCCTTTTCGTTCTCGGTCTCAAGCAGGATGCGCGCACCCTCGGGCGGACGTTCGCTCCATTGCCAGGGCCCGCAATCGAACTCGTAGGCGAGGCGTCCCTTGACGCCTTCTTCGCGCAGGAATGCGATCTGCTTGAGGCTTTGCGCCTTCACATCGACCGCGAACGGCACGCGGTAAAGCTTCAGGTCACCGAGATTTTCCTCGGCGGCCATGGGTGGCGGGGGTGGAGGTGGTGGCGGCGGCGCCATCGGTGGTGGAGGTGGAGGCGGCGGCGCGGCCTCGGCAAAGCGCGCGCCGGTGACAGTGATCATTCGATCGTCGTAGTAATCATCGTAGCGTGGGATCGGCGAACCCGTTGCGGTGCTGCCGATCGGATAGCATTCGAGACGCAGCGGGGTGGCGCGCGGCGGCGATGCCAGACGCTGGAAATCGCTGACGACATTCAGCCTGCCCGCAACCGCCATCAGGTCTGCACCGTCGAAGCTTTGGCCGTTATCGTTGAGGATCGTCAGCCAGCTGGTGAGATCGAAACTGACCGCGTCCTGGTCGCCGCCTTCGTCGAGGGTCGCGACATAGCTCGCTTCCCAGTCGAAGCCCCAGGAAAGGTAGGACAGCGTGACCGTGTAGGTCCCGCCGCGATCGTCGCGCGTGTCGATCGAAAAGATCGGCCGCGCCGAGAGCCCGTCGGGTACGCGATCGAAGGTGAGTTTCTCAGGCAGGCCCGAACAGCGCACCGCCTCGAACCCGTCCCCGGTCTCGAGGACGAGCCCGCCATCGGCGCGGGTGCGGACGATCGCGTCCTCGCTGCGCACCTTACCGCTCGCCGGATCGGTGCGCGTCATGGTGACGCGATTGCCAAGCGTGCCGTCGACCAGCGCGCCCGGGCTCAGCAGGTCGGCATTGCGGTTCTTCTCGATCGTTCCGCCGGGCAGGCCGGTAACGATCGCCGAAACCGCGACCATGCCTTCGGCAACGCCCTCGAAGCGGATGCGAGATTCGCCGGGCGGCAGCGTGACGGTGCGCGTCTCCGAGATCATCGCGAAGCCGCGTGGGAGCTGCCGATCGAGCTGCTGGCCCAACTGGCGGTCGGGATCGCGATAGACCGTGACATCGATTTCGCTCGGCTCGGACGCATCGACGATCGCGCGATCCTGCGCGTGCACCGGCGCACCGGCGACGAGAACCGCCGTTATCGCCCCGAGGCTGGTTTTTCGAAGCAAGAGGCGCATCGCCCTGCCCCTTAAAACTTGGTCTCGTATGTCACGCGCACTACCCGCTCACCATTGGCCGGCACTTGCACGCTGTAGAGCCGGCGGTCGGCATTGAGCTGTTCGCCCTCGACATCCTCGGACACGACGCGGAAATCGCGCGCCCACCAATACTGATCGAGCCCGTACTGAATCATCTGCACCGTCACCGGTTCGGACTTCGCGTTGGTGAAGGTGTAGCGCATCGTGGTGCGGAAATACTCGACCTCTTCGTCGACCTCGACTTCTCGCACGACCTCGCCGTCCTCGATCACGCGATAGCGCGCGGTGCGTTCGTATTCGTCCGCCGAAATCTCCTCACGGCTTGCGACCTCGGCCTTCACGAACACGTCGAAGGCATCGCCGGTGACGAGCGACAACGTGCTGCCCATCGGCGTGTGCCCGATGCGGTTCTCGCCGATATATTGCGGATTGCCCGCGGCATCGCGCTGGTAGAAGCGCACCGTGCCGGCAGGCAAGGCATCGCCCAGCCCGCCGTCGCGGCTGGAGCTGAAACCGATCGCGGTCGCCGCAGGGCGGAAATCGTCGTCCGAGCGCAGCCACGAGGTGCCTATCGAATAGACCCGCTGCGCCGGGACGCGCGAAACGTCGAGGAAGCTCACCTGCTTGGTCTGCGCATTGGCGATCGTGGTGCGCTCGTCGAGCGGGTAGAGATAATAATCGCCCAGCCTCTCGCGACTGGCGGTCTGCGTGCCCGGACGCACCATGTCGCTGCGCGTGCGCTGGCCAGCGCGCGACGGGTTGCCCGCCACCAGCAGCGTATCGGCATTGTGGAAGGTCGTCCCCGTATTGTTGGTCAGAGTGACCCAGCCCTGCATGTCGACCGTGCCGCTGGCTTCGTCGAACAGCGCGACATAGTCGGCTTCCCAGCCCAGCCCCGGCGTGAGGTAGCGTATCGAGGCATCGCGCGCGCCGACGCGGTTGCTGTCGAGCGTGACCGAAAGCGTCGGGCGCGCGCGCAAATTGGGCGGGACCTGGTCGAATACGACGCGCACCGGCAGGCCGTCATCGCGCAAGACCTCGATCCGGTTGCCGATTCGCACCACCACACCGCCCGCGGTCGAGAGCACTTCGGCGCGTTCGCGCACTTCCTGCCCGGTCGCCGGGTTGGTGCGGACCAGTGTGACGGTGCTTCCGATCGCCTTTTCCATCAGCTTGGTCGGCGTCAGCAGGTCGAAATCGAAATTCTGCTCGACGATCGCGGTGCCCGGCGCCTCGAAGCTGAGCGTGGCGGGACGGATCTGAGCCGAAACATCGGGAAATTCGATCCGCGTCCGCCCGCTCGGAATGTCGAGCCGGCGCACGTCCTGCACCAGCGCGTTCCCGTCCTGGTAGATGGTGACAGCGACGTCGCCCTGCGCGGTACGGTCTGGGGACGGATCGGACGCATCGGCCTGTTGCGCAATTGCCGGTGTCGCGATCGCGGCCGAGGCCAGCAGGACGGTAAGAATGCTGTGGAATTTCATGCGATCACTTCCTCCCCAGAACCGAGTCGGGCTAGTGGATTGCACAATTCCAAGGGATTGGAAATTCCCGAGTTTCAGTCGGCTTCTGACACTAGCCTTCGCCGGCGTTCGATTCCGCCAGCACATTCGCCACCTTGTCGGCGATCTGCGCGACCGAGAACGGCTTGGGCAGGAAGTGCATGTTGGAAATGTCGATCTCGTTGCGGAGCTGTTCCTCGGCATAGCCCGACATGAACAGGATCGGCAGGTCTGCTCGCTTCTCGCGAATCTTCCGCACCATCGCAGGGCCGTCCATGATCGGCATCACGACGTCGCTGACGACAAGATCGAACTTGTCGTGCTTGAGGAAGTGTTCAAGCCCGTCCTCCCCATCGGCAGCGGTGACGACTTCGTAGCCCTGGCGGGTCAGCGCGCGTTCGGCCACCGCGCGGACCGGATCCTCGTCCTCGACCAGCAGGATCCGCCCGCCTCCGGCCCATTCGCGCTGTGGTGCAGCGGGCTTTGCGGCGGCTTCGCGCAATTGGCGCGCCTCGGCAGTTTCGTGATAGACCGGGAGGTAGACCGAGAAGGTCGTACCCTTCCCAAGCTCGCTGTCGGCGAAAATGAAGCCGCCCGACTGCTTGACGATGCCGTAGACGGTCGAGAGGCCGAGCCCGGTGCCCTTGCCCTGCTCCTTGGTCGTGAAGAACGGTTCGAAAATCTTGCCCAGCTTGTCGGGTGCGATGCCCGTCCCGGTGTCCGACACGATCAGCACGGTATAATCGCCGACCGGCACGATTTCCGAGCGCATCGCGCGGATATCGGCGGCGGTCACGCGCTTGGTTGAAATGCGCAGCTGGCCGCGCCCGTCGCCTTTCGACTGCATCGCGTCGCGCGCATTGACCGCGAGGTTCACGATCACCTGTTCGAGCTGCGAAGGATCGGCCCGGACCCGCCCGAGATTGCGGTCGTGGGTCACTTGCAGCCGGATCTTCTCGCCGATGAGACGCTTGAGCATCTGCGAGATTTCGCTGACCACATCGGGCAGCTGGAGCACTTCGGGGCGTAGCGTCTGCTGGCGCGAGAAAGCGAGCAATTGCCGGGTGAGCGAGGCGGCACGGCTCGAATTCGCCCGGATTTGCTGGATATCGTCGTAATCGCTGTCGCCCGGCGTGTGGCGCAGCAGCATGAGGTCGCAGATCCCCAAAATCGCGGTCAGCACGTTGTTGAAATCGTGCGCGACCCCGCCCGCCAGCTGGCCGACCGCCTGCATCTTGGTCGCTTGCGCGATCTGCCGCTTGAGGCGCAATTCCTCCGAGGTGTCGGTGAGCCCCAGCAGCACCGCCGCGTCGCCGAGCCCGCGGACCCCGGCAAGGCTGAGCGAGACCGGTTCCTCGGGCTGGGCCGAAAGCCGCACGGCGACGTCGCCGCTGGTGGTGGGGCCCTGCGCGAAGCGGCGCACCGCATCGGCCAGTGCTCCCTTGTCCTCCTGCACCACGAGGTCCGACGGATATGGCGGCGGAAGCTCGCCCTCCTTCCCGGCCGCGCGCATGAAGGCCGGATTGGCGAACAGGAACAGCCCGTCGCGATCGGCCATCGCGAGTCCCAGCGGAAGCTGCCCCAGCAGCGCCTCGAGATTCGGCACTGCCGCGGCCAGGTCGCCACCACCGCCGCCAAGCCCGACCCCGCTATCGACGAGCAGCATCAGCGAGGGATGGGCATCGGCACCGGCATGATCGGCGAGGTCCGGATCGGTTACCGGCATGTAATACATTGTCAGCGGTGCGCCGCCCTTGCCTTCGCGCGCCCAGCTGATCCGGTCCTCCTCGTCCTGGCGCAAGTAGGAGACGAACTCCTTGTGTGCGAGATCGTCCGCCGGTTCTCCAGTCGCGCGCAGCGCGAAGCCATCGCTGTTCGCGATGACGAACCCGTCGGGATCGACAATCGCCGCAGCGATGCCCGCACGATCGAGCGCGCGGCCCAGCTTCCCGCGCAGCGCAGCGATCGCGGCCTCGATGAGGTCGGGCGAGGCCTGCCGCTGGAATCGCCAGATCAGGTAATCCTCGCCCCGCCCAGCGCGCTCGAGCTCTGCGGCCCAGCTTTCCGCCCCCGAGCGGATGATTCCCGCATCGGCGCGTCCATCGCGCCAGGCATCGCGCGAAGCGCGCAGCAGCGCGTCACGCGACGGCTGGTCGGCATCGAGCGTGGGCGGCGGTTTGGCGGTGCCGAAATTGTCTTCATAAAGCGAATTTGCGCAGGTCAGGCGCCCGGCCCGATCGGTGATCGCGATCGCGAGGTCGGCCTGGTCGATCGCCGCGACGGTGACCGACCAGTCGGGCATGGCGATCGCTTCGAGCGCATCGACCTGGGTATCGCGCAACATCAACCAACCCGCCCCGCCAAGGACGACGACCGCGCCGAGATAGGTGCCTACAACGACCGCGCTGCCGGTCGCCAGCCACAGCGCGAGACAGCTCAACAGCAGGCCGGTCGCGACGATCGCCGAAACGACGGCCGGCGGCCGCGACGCGAGGGCCAGCGCCCTCACCCCCCGTTCCTCCGGTCGGCCAGCAGCCGCCGACGCCGACGATTGACCACCCGCGTCCAGATGAAGGAGGAGACGAGATACCCGATGGCCGCGGCAATGCATGAGATCACGGCAAGACCGACCACCATGCCCGGCGCGGCATCGGAGGCCAGCCAAGAAAGCCATTCGCCGATACTCGCGCTCGAATTATAGAGCTGGCGGAACACGCGGATGTCGCTGTTGTAGCCAAGCCCGCTGCCGACCTCGAGCGCCAGTCCGACGATGAACGGCGTGGTCAACGGGTTCGACAGGAAGGTCATCGCCGCGGCCAACGGGATATGGCCGCGGGTCGGCACGCACATCAGCGCCGCGCCGATCATCTGCACGCCGGGGACCAGCGCGAAGATCCCGACAAGCAATCCGATCGCGACCCCCCGCGGCACCGAGCGCCGCGTCAGGCGCCACAATTCCGGTCGCCGGGCAGCGAATCCGACCCAGCGATTGCCCTCGAGCGATTCGCGCGAAGGACTATTGCGCTTGAGCCAGCGGTTGAAACGCGAGGACATGGAATTGACGGTCATACTTCCGGTAATGTTAACGGCGCTTGGGCGCGGTGTCGCACCGCAATCGTTCAAATGCCAATGGCGCTCGACAGGTTTTTCTTCAAGGGTCGGGGCCTGACAATCGTCGCGCCCCGGCAACGTCCGGTCAGCCCCGGTCGCGCAGCAGCCGTGCCTTGTCGCGCTTCCAGTCGCGTTCCTTGATGGTCTGGCGCTTGTCCTGCGCCTGCTTGCCCTTGGCAAGTCCGAGTTCGACCTTCGCCCGCCCGCGCGAATTGAAATAGATCGAGAGCGGGATCAGCGTCATACCCTTGCGCTCGACCGCGCCGACCATGCGCTCGATCTCGCGCGCATGGAGCAGCAGCTTGCGCGGCCGTTTGGGCTCGTGATTGTTACGGTTGCCGTGGCTGAATTCGGGAATGTTCGCGTTGATCAGCCAGGCCTGGCCGTCGCGCACCTCGGCATAGCTTTCGCGGATGGAGCCCTCGCCACCGCGCAGCGCCTTCACCTCGGTCCCCTGCAGGGCGATCCCCGCCTCGAACGTGTCCTCGATGAAATAGTCGAACCGCGCGCGCCGGTTGTCGGCGACGGTTTTCTGCTTGTCGAAGGTCTTGGGTGTCGGGCGGGCCATGGGGTGCGCGATGTAGGCGCTCGCGCGCAAAAGGCCAATGCCCCGATTTCGCTTGCTCAAAAGCAGGCAAGCATGGCTAGAACGGGGCGATGGAAACGATTGCCAGACCGCCGGAGCCGTTCGTCATCCACGATCGAACGATCACGCCCGGCACTTCCGAGATCCTTTCGATTCCCGTCAGCCAGCAGGTCACCGGGCTCGAATCCTCGCTCGCTCTCAAAGTGCTGCACGGCAACAGGAGGGGACCAGCCGTGTTCGTGAGCGCGGCCATCCATGGCGACGAGATCGTCGGCACAGCAATCATCCAGAGATTGCTCGACCATCTCCTGCCAGACGAGATGGCGGGAACGCTGATCCTCGCACCTGCAGTCAACATCTACGGCTTTGCCGCGCACAGCCGCTACCTGCCCGACCGCCGCGATCTCAATCGCAGCTTTCCCGGTCACGAGAACGGGAGCCTCGCGGCGCAACTCGCGCATTGCTTCCTCACCCACGTTATCGATCGCTGCGCGCTGGGCATCGACATGCACACCGCCGCGGTCCATCGCTACAACCTGCCGCAGGTGCGGATCGCGGCCGACAGTCCATATCTCTCGGAGCTGGCGATGGCGTTCGGTGCGCCGATCACGATCGAAAGCCCGCTGCGCCCCGGATCGATGCGCGCGCTGGCAGCCGAGCGGGACACGCCGATGTTATTGCTCGAAGCTGGAGAGGCGCTGCGCTTCGACCGGTTCGCGATCGAGGTTGGGGTGAAGGGCGTCCTTCGGGTGCTGGCGCATATCGGCATGATCGACGAGTCCGACGGTCTCGAAGCGGTCGACGTTCCCATGCGCGCGAACCGGTCGACCTGGGTGCGAGCACCGCGCGGCGGTGTTTCACGCCGGGTCCGCAGGTCGGGCGACGTGGTGCGCAAGGGCAGCTTGCTGGCGGTGGTGGGCGGGTTGTTCGGCGAGGACGGAGTCGAAATTGTCAGCCCGATCGAAGGGGTGATCATCGGCCATGCAACGCTGCCGGTGGTCAATCAGGGCGATGCCATGTTCCATATTGCCGAGATCGACCGGCTCGACCGGGTCGGAGAACATGCCGGCAGCATCATCGAGGCGCTGGCGGCGAGCGAACCGCCGCTGCCCCCGGCACCGCAGCTCGACGAGGACGAGGTCATCTAGACCAGCCCGGCATGCTCCAGCGCTTCGTCGACCGCTTTCCGGGCGGCGTCGCTCGCCCGGCAGATCGGCAGGCGGACCTCGTCATTGACCCAGTCGTGGACGCGGCTGAGCGCGTATTTGGCGGGTGCCGGGCTGGCGTCGGAGAACATCGCGTAGTGCAGCGGGAAGAGCCGGTCGTTCAGTTCGCGTGCGCGTACGAGATCGTTGGCCGCCATCGCCTCGTAGAATTCGGCGCACAGCGCCGGTGCCACATTCGCCGAGACCGAAATGCAGCCCGAACCGCCCGCTGCCGAATGCGGGAGCCACAATTCGTCATTGCCCGATAGTTGGCAGAAATCCTTGTCGAGGCCCATGCGGTGGTCGGCCACCCGCGACAGGTCGCCGCTGGCATCCTTGATCGCCACGATCCGGTCGGGATACTTGCGGACCAGTTCGACCACCGTCTCGTCCTCGATATCGGTGACCGTCCGGCTCGGCACGTTGTAGAGCACGATCGGCAGGTCCGAATTCTCGGCGAGATAGCTGAAATGCGCGATCAGGCCCGTCTGGCTCGGGCGGTTGTAATAAGGTGCGACACACAGGCCCGCAGCGGCGCCCGCCTCCTTGCAGAAGCGCATATGCGCGAGCGCGTTCTGGGTATCGTTGCTGCCGCAGCCCGCGATCACGGGCACGCGCCCGGCGGCTTGGTCGATGCAGACTTCGACCACGCGATGATGTTCCTCGATCGACAGCGTCGATGCCTCGCCGGTCGTCCCGCAGGGCACCAGCCCGCTGCTGCCCTGCTCGATTTGCCAGTCGATCAGGCGGCGATAGGTCTGTTCATCGAACTTGCCGTCCTTGAAGGGCGTCACCAAGGCGGGAATCGAACCGGAAAACATGCTATTACCTCGTATCGTCGCGGAAACGGACCGGACGGTCGCGCGTTCAGCGTGCGATAAGGAGGGAATCACTACGATGTCCAGCATGATACGTCGCATATTGCTCGCTTCCGCCGCTCTTCCCCTCGTACTGGCCGGGGGGGCTGCGAATGCGCAGCAGGCCGATCGCTGGGACCAAATGCGCGAGCGCGTCGAAGCGCAGCAGCCCGGAGCCATGGCGCAGGCGCTGCGCCAGTGGAAGAACCTGACCGAGAGCGAAGGTTACGGCTTCGAGACGTACGCCAACTTCATCGAGGCCAATCCGGGACTCCCGCGGCAGGAACTGATCCAGCGCCGCGCCGAACGCGCACTCGACAAGCAGGCGGTTCCCGCCGCGCGCCTCGTCGCTTTCCACGACCGGTTTCCGCCGCTGACCAACACCGCCAAGGCGCGCTACGCGATGGCGCTCGGCCAGCTCGGGCGCGACGAAGCGTTTCGCTGGGCACGCGAATCCTGGCGCGGCGGAGAGATGAATTCGGTCACCGAAGTGTATCTGTCCGGCCTGTTCGGTTCGCGCTTCACGCAGGCCGATCACGACATGCGGATGGACGCGCTCCTGTGGCAGCGTAGCACTGAGGCCGCGGCGCGTGCGATCAGCTTCGTCTCGCCGGCCAAGCGCGATCTCTACATGGCGCGACTGGCGATCATCCAGGGTTCCGAGCCGCAGGATATCGGACTGAACGTGCCTGCAAATGCACGCAGCGATCCCGGCTATCTCTACAACCAGGCCCGCCAGTGGCGCCGCAACGGCCAGCAATCGGCCGCAGTGGCCCTGCTCGCCAATGCACCGACCATGACGGCTCCCGCACTCGACGGCGAGTTGTGGCTCGCCGAAGTGCTCGAAGTGGCGCGCGATGGCGGTGCTTCCTCTGCCTTCCGGATTGCGCAGAAGGTCGACCAAGCCTTCGCCCCGGATGCCGATATCAGCGACATGAGCTACTCGATCCGCGACGACTACACCTCATTGGTGTGGCTCGGAGGGACGAGCGCGATGTGGCAGCTCGACGATCCCGCGGGTGCCGCGCCGCTATTCTATCGCTACGGTGCCGCAGCCAAGACTGCGCCGACCCGGTCAAAGGGTTTCTACTGGGCCGGCTTCGCTTCGCAGCGTGCGGGCAACCAGGCGGAGGCCAATCGCTATTACGAAATGGCCGCGCAATATCCCGACATGTTCTACGGCCAGCTTGCGCTCGAACGCCTTGGCCGTGAGTTCCCGACCATTGCCGCGCCCCCTACCCCGCAGCCGACCGAGCAGGAACGCGTCCGCTTCGCCGCCATGCCGCTGGTGCAGGCGGTCAAGGAAGCCGCGCGCGGCGGGCTCGACTGGCGCGACACGCGTTACTTCCTGACCGAGCTCGCCGAGTGGGCCGATACCCCGACCAGGGCGCAGATGGTCTACGATCTCGCACAGGAACTCGGCCGCCGCGACCTGGCGGTTCATCTCGGCGCAGCGACGCAGGCCAATGGCGTGCCCGGGTTCGAGCGCGTCGGCTATCCAAAGCTCGACACGCCGATCAATTCCTACTGGACGATGGTCCACGCGATCTCGCGGCAGGAAAGTGAATTCGCGACCAAGGCCTTGAGCCATGCCAATGCCTATGGACTGATGCAGCTGATCCCGGGGACCGCGCAGGACACCGCGCGCAATCTCGGCGTGACCTATTCGCGCAACGCGCTGCTCGAGGATCCGCAATACAATATGCGGCTCGGCAACGCCTATTTCGCGCAGCTGATGGACCGTTTCGGCGGCAGCTACCCGCTCGCGCTGGTCGGCTACAATGCCGGCCCGGGTCGCGCGATCCAGTGGATCGAGCGCAATGGCGATCCGCGCAAGGGCGAGATTTCGTGGGAGGAGTGGATCGAGAAAATCCCGTTCTTCGAGACCAAGAACTACGTCCAGCGCGTGCTCGGCAATGCAGTGGCCTACGAGCAGCTCTATCCCGAGCAGGCGCGATACGGCACGCCGCGTACCCCCAGCCGCTTCCTTGGAAGGCCGGTTCCTTCGCGCTAAAGCCTCGAGGGTGAAACATGACGGACATCCGATTACGCCCGCTGGCCTGGCGGCTCTAAAGGCGCGCTACGACCATTTGCTGTCGAAGGAACGGCCCGAGATCGTCGAGATCGTCAGCTGGGCTGCCGGCAATGGCGATCGCAGCGAGAACGGCGATTATCTCTACGGCCGCAAGCGAATGCGCGAGATCGACCGCGAGCTCGCCTTCCTCGCGCGCCGGATGAAGAATGCGCGCGTCGTCGATCCCTCGGCCCAGCCCGATCGCACCCGCGCGTTCTTCGGCGCGACCGTGACGCTGGCGGACGAGCACGATGACGAGCGGGTCGTGACGCTGGTGGGTGATGACGAACAGGATGCGGGATCAGGCCGGATCGGTTGGTCGAGCCCACTCGCGCGGGCCTTAAAAGGGGCCGAGGTCGGCGATCTGCGCACTGTCTTCCTGCCCGGCGGCGAGAAGGAATACGAGATCGTGGCGATCCAATACCCGGCGCGGGAGAACGCCGCATGAAGGGGTTCGCCGTGTTCGGGGCCATGGTGCTCCTCGCGGTCCCGGCCATGGCGCGCGACAGCCTTGGCGTGTTCGACAGCTGGGGCGCGTTCCGCGATCCGCGCGTGCCGCGCTGCTATGCCATCGCCGCAGCCGAGCCTAGCGATCGACAGCGCCGCTTCGAACCATTCGCAAGCGTCGGGACTTGGCCGAATCGCGGGGTCCGCAACCAGCTTCATTTCCGCCTGTCGCGAGAGGTTCGCGACGGCGGAGTGATCCGCCTGCGTGTCGGGCGCGACAGTTTCGAACTCGTCGGCGGCGGCGGTGATGCGTGGGCCCGCCACAAGCGTATGGACGCCGCAGTGATCGCCGCGATGCGCTTGGCCAACTCGATGCGGGTGACTGCGACCGACAAGAGCGGCACTCGCTTCTCCGATCGCTACGACCTGTCGGGGGCCGCCACCGCCATCGATGCCGCGACGGTGGGTTGCGCCAGGACGCGATGACGCGACGCTAGCCAAACCCGATAGCCGTCCCTATATCGCGCCTTCCCATGGCAGACACGAACCTCATGGCCATACCGGGGCAGGTCGACCCCGTTCCCGTCGCGCGCGAGATCACGCCGCGCGCCGATGGCCGCATCGACCTGCTCGGCCTCACCAAGAAGCAGATCATGGACCTGTTCGCGGGCGCCGGGCTCGATGCCAAGCAGTCCAAGCTGCGCGCCAAGCAGGTGTTCCACTGGATCTACCATCGCGGCGAGACCGAATTCGAGGCGATGACCGATATCGCCAAGACCATGCGCCCCTGGCTCGCCGAGCGCTTCGTGATCGCCCGGCCCGACGTGGTCGAGGCGCAGCATTCGTCCGACGGCACGCGCAAATGGCTGCTCAAGACAGCCGACGGCCACGAATACGAGATGGTTTTCATCCCCGATGAGACCCGCGGCACGCTGTGCGTTTCCTCGCAGGTGGGCTGCACGCTCAATTGCCGCTTCTGCCACACCGGCACGATGCGCCTCGTGCGCAACCTCACCCCGGGCGAGATCGTCGGCCAGGTCATGCTCGCGCGCGATGCGCTGGGCGAATGGCCCAAGGGCAAGATGGATTTCGCCGAAGAGGAAAGCGAATCCGAATACCGCGCCGACGGCCGACTGCTCACCAATATCGTGATGATGGGCATGGGCGAACCGCTCTACAATTTCGACAATGTCCGCGATGCGCTGCGGATCGTGATGGACGGCGAAGGGCTCGCCCTCTCCAAGCGGCGGATCACGCTCTCGACCAGCGGTGTGGTGCCCGCCATGGCACGCTGCGGCGAGGAGATCGGCGTCAACCTCGCCGTCTCGCTCCACGCGGTGACCAAGAAGGTCCGCGACGAGATCGTGCCGATCAACAGGAAGTACGGCATCGAGGAACTGCTGCAGGCCTGTGCCGACTATCCTGGAGCCTCGAATGCGCGCCGCATCACCTTCGAATACGTGATGCTCAAGGACAAGAACGACAGCGACGACGACGCGCGTGAACTCGTCCGCCTGATCAACCAGTTCGACCTGCCGGCCAAGGTCAATTTGATCCCGTTCAACCCCTGGCCCGGTGCGCCTTACGAGTGCTCGACTCCCGAACGGATCAGGGCTTTCTCGAGCATCGTGTTCGAGGCCGGTATCAGCGCGCCCGTCCGCACCCCGCGCGGGCGCGATATCGACGCCGCCTGCGGCCAGTTGAAGACGACCGCCGAAAAGAAGAGTCGCGCCCAGCGCGACCGCGAGGCTGCCGCGGCGGCCGCCGGTTGAGCGACGCGGAGACATTGGCCTGGTACGAGGCCAACGCTCCTCGTTTCGCATTCAGTTTCGGCACCACGCACAGCGTCCATCTCGACGGCTTTCTCGACCGGCTCGCCCCCGGAGCGCGTATTCTCGAACTCGGTTGCGGCACGGGTCAAGATGCCGCTCGCATGATCGAGCGCGGGTTCGATCTCGACGCAACCGACGCGACATCGGCGCTGATCCGCAAGGCGAAGGAACGGTTCGGCGTCGAGGCCCGGCAGATGCGATTCGACGAGCTCGACGCGATCGAAACCTACGACGCCGTCTGGGCACATGCCTGCCTGTTGCACGTCGCGCGGGCCGAGCTCCCCGACATCCTCGAACGGATCCGGAAAGCGTTACGCCCCGGAGGATGGCACTATGCCAATTACAAGCTCGGCGACGGCGAGGCACGCGATCCGCTCGGCCGGCTCACCAACTTCCCCGCTACCGAGTGGCTCGAGGCCATCTATCGGGATGCAGCCTTTGTCATTGATGCAGCGGAGAAATATCGCGGCAAGGGCGCAGATGGCGTGCGGCGCGACTGGTATGCGCTGACGGTTCGGCGCGGCTAGGTCGCCAAGGCTAGCCAAGTGCACCCATGTGTGCTTTGCCGCTGCCCATGAACAAGCCATCCGTCCTCGTTACCGGCGGTGCCAAGCGCATCGGCGCGCAGATCGTCCGTCGTTTCGCCGAAGCCGGGTGGCACGTCGTGATCCATTACGGCACCTCCGAAGAGGAAGCGCAGGCGCTCGCCGACGAATTGCCCTCGGCCGAAATCATCCAGCGCGATCTCGCCAATAGCGGTTCGGCAGTTCAGATGATCGACGAGCTAGCCGAACGCCTGCCCGACTGGCGCGTTCTGGTGAACTGCGCGAGCGTGTTCGAGCGCGACAGTTACGACAAGGTCGACCCGACGATTTTCGAGCACGCCATGCACGTCAACGCCCTCGCACCGGTGCGGATGGCGGAGGCCTTTCTCGAACATGCCAAGAGCAGCGCCGGGCGACGCGTGATCCAGCTGACCGACCAGAAGCTTGCCAACCCCAATCCCGATTTCTTCAGCTACACGATGAGCAAGCACGCGGTCGCCGCGGCGATGCGGATGCTCGCGATCGCGCATCGCGGTTCGGACGACCGGGTCTATGCGCTTGCGCCCGGCGCGATCTTGCCGAGCCACGACCAGGACGAGGCAGAGACCGAAGTCTCGCACCGGATGAACCTGCTCGAACGCAAGACCGATATCACGGAGGTCGCGGACGCCGCGCTGTTCCTCGCCGAAGGAACGCTTGCTTCGGGCGAGACGCTCTATATCGATTCGGGCCAGCACGTCCTGTCGCAGGATCGCGACGTGATGTTCCTCGCGCGCGACCGCAGCGCGACGGATCAGGCCGGCGGATAAAGCGCGTTCATCGTCTCCCAGTCGTCGGCGACGATCTCCTCCAGCACGTCCATGTCCACGTCGTCGAGCTTGGTGATGTAGAGGCAGCTCTTGCCGCGCGACCACTTGCCCAGCCGATCGAGTTTCTCCTTGCGCCGCTCGGCCTCGGCCTCGTCGCAATAGCCGCCCATCAGGTAGAGCGAATGTTTCGCCTTGCGCGGGCTGAAACCGGTCCGCATCCAGTCGCCCTCGCGCCCGCTGTCGTATTCGTAGTGATATTCGCCGAACCCTATGATCGAAGGGCCCCACAACTTCGGTCGTTCGCCGGTCACGCGCTCGAACAACGCGAGCAGTTCGCGGGCCTCTTCGCGTTTGCGCTCATGATCGATCGTGTCGATGAATTCCTCGACGCTCGCCTCGGTCTGCGTGGTCTTGTTCGCCATCCGAACGCTCCTTCCCGGTGGGCGCCGCTGTGGACGTCCGCTCTATTCTATTGCCAGATCGGGCAACTGGCATAAACATATGACATATGTGGCTACTCGATAAACTGCTCAATCGGCTGATCTCCGAAGGTCGCCTCACCGTCACCGATCATGACGGGAAGTCCTACTCCTACGGATCGGGCGAGGATGAGAAGCCGATCCGCCTCCGCCTGACCGACAAGCGCGCGGCGGGCCATATCGCCCGCTACCCGCAACTGGGCGCGGGCGAGGCCTTCATGTGGGGCTGGCTGGTGGTCGAGGAACCGCACGATATCCGCGACCTGATCCTGTTCTTCACCCGCAACGCGAAGAAGATCGGCGACGATGCTACCCACGCCCAGGGCAAGCTGCGCAAGTTCCTGCAGAAGGCCGCGGCGAAATTCGACGGGATCAATTTGCGCGGCAAAGCGCGCAAGAATGCCGAGCACACCTACAACCTCACCCGCCGCCTCTACGAGCTGTTCCTCGACGAGGACCGCCAGTACACAATGGCCTATTACCGCGACCCGGCGAACAGGCTGGAGCAGGCGCAGCTCGACAAGAAGGCGCATATCGCGGCCAAGCTGAACCTGAAGCCGGGCATGAAGGTGCTCGATATCGGCTGCGGCTGGGGCGGGCTCGCGCTCTATCTGCACAAGCATTACGACGTCGACGTGCTGGGCGTGGCCCTCGCGCCCGACCAGATCGCATTCTGCAAGGAGCGCGCCGAGGCGCTGGGCGTGGCGGACCGCGTGAAATTCGAATTGTGCGACTATCGCGACGTCGAGGCCGAGGTAGGCGGGCGGTTCGATCGCATCTGCTCGGTCGGGCTGCTCGAACATGTCGGCACGATCCACTACCCGCAATTCTACGAGCATACCGCACGCCTGCTGAAGCCCGACGGGGTGATGTTCAGCCATTGCTGCGGCCGCGCCGGACCTCCGGGCACGACCGATGCATGGACGCGAAAGTACATCTTCCCCGGTGGCTATATTCCCGCCCTGTCCGAACTGGTGAGCGAGAGCGAGAAGCATGGCTGGCAGGTGATGGACGTGGAGGCGATGCGCTTCCACTACAGCCACACGCTGGAGGAATGGTACAACCGCACGGTCCTCCACAAGGACGAGATCGTCTCGCTCTACGACGAGCAGTTCTACCGCATGTGGCTCTACTACCTCGCCGGCGCCGAACAGAGCTTCCGTCACGGCACGATGGTCAACTGGCAGATCCTCTATGTGAAGGACCGCGCCGCGATCCCGATGACCCGCGACTGGATGTACGAAGAAAGCGCCCGGCTGCGCGACGCGGACGAAGCGCCGCAATGGAGCCTCGATCCGAAACTGCGCGACGCGGCGGAGTAAGGACGAGCGGCTTCGAATGCGGCGCGTCGTATCCCGGCACCCGTCGGCATGCGAAAGATTGCCCAGGAACCGCGCCGCTGCTAGCTGCGCGCGATGACCGACACCAAGCCCATCTCCCGCGTCGTCCTCGCCTATTCGGGCGGCCTCGATACCAGCGTCATCGCCAAATGGCTGATGAAGGAGCGCGGGCTCGAGGTCGTGACATTCACCGCCGATCTCGGCCAGGGCGAGGAAATCGAACCGGCGCGGGCCAAGGCGCGCGCGATGGGCATTCCCGACGAACACATCTTCATCGAGGACCTGCGCGAGGAATTCGTCCGCGACTTCGTCTTCCCGATGATGCGCGCCAATGCCCGCTACGAAGGCGATTACCTGCTTGGCACCAGCATCGCGCGGCCGCTGATCTCCAAGCGGCTGGTCGAGATCGCGCACGAGACCGGCGCGGACGCGATCGCCCATGGCGCGACCGGCAAGGGCAACGACCAGGTGCGCTTCGAACTGTCCGCCTATGCGCTCGATCCGGACATCAAGGTGATCGCCCCGTGGCGCGAATGGGACCTCACCAGCCGCACCGCGCTGATCGACTGGGCCGAAAAGCACCAGATCCAGGTGCCCAAGGACAAACGCGGCGAGAGCCCGTTCTCGACCGATGCGAACCTCCTTCACACCTCGTCCGAGGGCAAGGTGCTCGAGGATCCGTGGGAGGAAACGCCCGACTACGTCTATTCGCGCACCGACCATCCCGAGGACGCGCCCGACACGCCCAAATATATCGAGATCGATTTCGAGAAGGGCGACGGCGTCGCGCTCAATGGCGAGGCGATGAGCCCCGCTGCTCTGCTCGCCGCACTCAACGATCTCGGTCGGAAGCACGGGATCGGCCGGCTCGACCTGGTCGAGAACCGCTTCGTGGGCATGAAGTCGCGCGGCATGTACGAGACGCCCGGCGGCGAGATCTATGCCCGCGCGCATCGAGGCATCGAGCAGATCACGCTCGATCGCGGCGCGGCGCATCTCAAGGACGAGCTGATGCCGAAATATGCCGAACTCATCTACAACGGTTTCTGGTTCAGCCCCGAGCGCGAGATGCTGCAGGCGGCGATCGATTTGAGCCAGGAGCGCGTCAACGGCACCGTGCGGCTCAAGCTCTACAAGGGCAATGCGATGGTGGTCGGGCGTAAGTCGCGCGACACGCTCTATTCGGAGGCCCACGTCACCTTCGAAGACGATGCCGGCGCTTACGACCAGCAGGATGCGGCGGGCTTCATCAAGCTCAATGCATTGCGACTGCGACTGCTGGGTGCGCGCGACCGGCGCGGCTGAATTCAGGATCGAACTCACCACGACTCGGCAAATATGTCGGAATTGGCGGCGCACTTATAATATTGTTGCACCAAATGCAATCCACGCTTGTCATTACTTATCCACCGTTGTCCACAGCCAAAAGTGTGGAATGTCGATAAGTCGGGCTTGCACAGCTTGAACGAATCGCTTTCCCGGCGCAGTTTCAAGTCATCGGAAGGCGGAGGAACCCGTCGGAACTTGAAGGCCGAAAGGCTTGATAGGAAAGCGGAATTCCGTTGAAACCATCCGGTACCGTGGCTGAGCCCGCGGTAGCGTCGGAAAACACGTCGCGAACGAACCTTCGGGTTTGATCAAGACGAACCGCAGATGCTGCGAGTGGCTCGTTACGGTTTGGCCGGATCATCCGGTCACGCGAGGTCGGAGCAAAGGGAGGCGCGAGCCGAACCGAGCGAAGACCGCAAGTTCCGGGAAACCGGGGTGCTTCGGCACCGACGGAACCGGAAGGGAAAAGTCGGGTGAAACGCAATCCCTCGTGGATTGCCGGAACCGCGGATATCGCGAGACCGCTACGGATGTGAAGGCTTCGGAACCGCCGGGTGGTGGCAGTGAAGGAAAGCGAGCCTCAGGCTCGTGGACCGGAACTCCCCGCCCGACGGAACCGGTTCCCGGCGCGAGCGCCGGACGCACGAGCCCCGCGGTTTCGGCCAACGGGCAACATGCTTCGGCGTATGCGTTCCCCCCGGAACGAGACGTCGGCGAGAGCGGGGTCGGCAGCAATGCCGGCCCCGTTTGTCATTCCGGACCCGAGTCACACTGGCGCCGCGATTCTCGAGGGGCGGATCGGCAATTTCCCGTTCTTTGCCGCCCGGAATCGCGACCGGACGACGGCAAATTGCGGCAAAACGGTGGCACATCGCGACTCCTGAGCCGTTCGGCGCTGTATAACCCGGCCACGATGGAAGGGACCCGCAAACCCCTGCGCCGCGCCACTTGGCTGGCCGCCATGCTCGCCCTCACCTGGTCGAGCTCGGCGGCGGTGTCGCAGGACGCCGTGTCCGAACCGGTGGTGCAGGACGTACCGCCGAGCTTCGCCGACAGCTTTCCCTCGGTCCCCGAACCCGACACCACGCCCGAACCCGCCGACGGCGCGGTCGACGTGACCGAGATCGACCCGCCGATCGAGGTGGTCGAGGACGAGACCGCGATCGGCAGCGGCACCGCCTCCTATTACGGGCGCAAGTTCCACGGGCGCCGTACCGCCAGCGGCGAGCCGTTCGACATGTACGCGATGACCGCCGCGCACCGCACCCTGCCCTTCGGCACCCGCCTGCGCGTCACGAATCCGCGCACCGGGGCGAGCGTGGTCGTGCGGGTCAACGATCGCGGCCCGTTCCACGGCAGCCGGATCATCGACGTCTCGCGCGCCGCGGCCGAGGAACTCGGCCTGGTCGGGCGCGGCCACGGCCTGGTCGAGCTCGCGCTGGTCGACTAGCGCGCCCACGCCGCGCGCCCTCCCCGCGCGTTCTCCCCCCGAGCCGCTAGAGCGTCAGCTCCGACACGTCGCGCAAGGATCCCAGCTTGCCCTTGATGAAGGCGTTGAACGCGATCGAGTAGCGCGGCATCTGCGACTGGTTGGGCTCGACGTAATGCTGCAGCTTGCTCGGGAACAGCAGCAGGTCGCCCTGCTTGGGCACCACCGCGTTCTTGAGCGTGTTGTAGACGTTCACCTGCCCGTTGTTCGGCCCCAGTTCGAGCTGCTGGTAGGCGGTGTGCCGTTCGAAGATCATGTTCGCCGGCGGATCGGGCATCGCGGCGTAGTAGAGCGAGCCCGACACGATCGAGTTCGAATGCGAATGCCCGTGCATCCCTGCCCCCGGCGGGTTCACCAGCGTCCAGCTCTGCGTGACGTAGAGCTTCTGCGTCAGCCCCATCACCTCCTTGGCATAGGTGTCGAGCGCCTCCTGCACCGCCTTGGCGATCGAGCGCAGCTCCTTGCGCTTGAAGATGTAGAGGTCCTTCGAGATCTTGTTGGTCTGGTTGTCGACCATCTCGAGCCCCTTGAGCAGCTTGACCTGCTCGGGCGTGATCGCATCGGCGATGCTGGTCACGAAGTACGGTTCCGCGAAGAGCGGTTTCACGTCGAATGCGCGGCTGGCCATCCGCTTTTCTCCCCGGCCATTTCAGTCCCGCCGACGGTGCTATTCATGTGACAGCAATGTTGCAACCCCCGGCTTCCGCCTCATCCGCAGCGCATTCCACCACGTCGCGCGCCCATTCGGCCTGCACGTCCTGGCGGATGTGACCCCAGGCATCGACCAGCCACCATTCGGGCGTCCCGCGCTCGAAGGCGAGCACCTGCTGTTCGATGCAGGCCTGCAGCGTCTCGAGCGTGGCGTCCTGCGGTGCGCCGTCCGCGTCGTCGGGCTCGGGCGCGGGCTCGGCGAGCAGCTCGAACACCACCGGGTCCCCCGCCGCTTCTCCCGCCGCCTCGCGCGCTTCGAGCATCTCCGCCACCCGCGCGCGCCAGCCCTTGTCGCAATCGGGATCGCGCCACTGCACCGGTGCCCAGAAGGCGGGCGAGGCCCAGTCCTGCCGCCGCATCGCATCGAGGGCGATGGACCGGGTGTTACACTGTCCAGGACCTTTTTTACCGGATGGCCCTGCGCCCGTCGGAGAGGTGCCGCAATCCGCGCCCTCGCCCCCGCTCGCCGCCGCCGGATCGCCCTCGCCGCCCTCGCGCGAGTCGGCCGGTTCGCGAGTGCCGGTGCCCGGCAATTCCACCCCCGGTAGGGGCTCCCCTGCCCCGAACGCCGCCATCGCCGCGTCGAACTCCTCCGACAGCGCGCGCACCTCGGCGCGCTCGGACAATCTGTCGAGCCGCCCGATATGGGCGAGCAGCAGCCGCCCATCGTAGCGCCGCCGCTTGGCGACCTCCTCGCCATGGTAGAAGACCGTCTCCTCCACCCCGTCGATCGCGCGACACGCCAGCACGTCCTCCGCCCGCGCCAGCGCCTGCAACTGCGCCGCCTCCCAGCACCGCCGGAAATCGGCACAGGCCCGCCGCGCGCGATAGACCGTCTGGTGCGACACCCGCGCCTTGCGCGCCGCCGCCCGCACCGACCCGACCACCGCCAGCGCCTCGAGAAACACGACCTGCACCTCGCGCGTGAACTCGACACAAGGCTTGCGCGGATCGTCCTCCGGCAAGCCCGAGAGCAGCGCGGGGAGGTTTGGGGTGATGGTGGTGGGGGCGTTCATCGGTTCACCTCGTACGGGGACGTTGGGGAACCGGACTAATTATACCCGAAAGGCCGTGTAGGACAGAACGGTTCTTGCTGGATCTTCCAGACACGAGCTAGTAAGCATCGATGATGGTAGCGAAAAGTGAAACGCGTGGGTCAGACCTACGTCACGGTGATGCGGTTGGGATGCTGAAGACGTTAGCTGACTCCGCAGCAGACTTGGTTCTGACCTCGCCTCCATACTGCGTCGGCAAAGAGTATGATCGTCATTCCAGCGTTGACGAATTTCGGGGAGAACTCATGCGGGTCGCATCCGAAGCGGTTCGCGTAACCTCGTCCGCTGGTTCAATTTGTTGGCAGGTCGGTAACTTTGTCGATCAAGGTTCGATCCAACCACTCGACTATATAGTCTATGATGTCTTCGCCAATCAGCTAGGCTTGACCCTCCGCAACAGGATCGTGTGGACGTTTGGTCACGGCACCCACGCCAAACGGAGATTTAGTGGTCGCCACGAAACGGTATTATGGTTTACGAAAACGAACGATTATTTTTTCGATCTCGATGCAGTTCGGGTTCCTCAAAAGTATCCGGGGAAAAGGCACTATAAAGGCCCTCAACGAGGTCAATACAGCGGTAATCCGTTGGGCAAAAATCCAGGTGACGTGTGGGACATTCCTAACGTCAAAGCTAAGCATGTCGAAAAAACCGAACACCCATGCCAGTTCCCACTGGCATTAGCTAAGCGATTAATTACTTCATTAACCCCTAAAGGTGGCTTGGTTGTAGATCCTTATATGGGATCGGGGACTGCCGGAGCGGCAGCCATCACACTGGGCCGAAGGTTTATCGGTTCAGATTTGGAAGAGAAATATGTCGACATAGCGAGAGATAGACTCTCAAAGGCGGTACAAAACAAACTTCCAGAGCGACCGGACATACCAGTCCGAACGCCTGTTCCGACCGAGGCAGTAACTAAACGCCCGAGACATTTCAAAGAAGGACAGGGTAATGGCTGAAACAATTGAGGCAAAAGCCAATCCAGAAAAACGTCTATTCATTTCACTTTTGACGAGAGATATTCCGCTGGCGGACGCTTTTCTGGACCTGGTCGATAACTCAATCAATTCCGTTTTAGCAAACTTCTCAAAGGATCTCAGTAGCGCCGCTGGCTACGTAAAGGTCTTAGAAGGAAAAATAAGTAGGCCGCCTGCCAAAATCGATATCCAGATCGACGGGAACGAGGTCAAGATAAGCGATGATTCAACTGGAATCAGCTTCACCTCAGCACGTGACCATGTCTTCCAATTCGGCCGCGCCAGCAACGAACGACACCCCGATGATCGTCTCAGCGTATATGGGGTAGGGCTGAAGAGAGCAATTTTCAAAATCGGGAATCACATTAAGATAAATTCGAAGCACGCGGAGGGTGGCTTCTCGACTGATCTACATGTCGACAAATGGGAATCCGATAAGCGAAATCCTTGGGTAATAGATATCGAGAAAGGCAAGAAGGCACCTGCATCTACAGGCACAACTATTTCAATTAAAGATCTATACCCTGAAGTGAAACGCAGAATATCTGATGGCTTATTCATCGGCGAACTCATACGAAAGATGCAGCGCGCTTACGAGTTTTTTTTGAAAAAAGTAGTACGAATATTCGTGAACAAACAAGAGATCGAGCCTTTTGGCCTATCTGTTGGGGAGAACGTCTCGTCTGACACCTTCGAAATGGATGGAGTTTCTTGCAACATCGTCGCTGGTGTTGGCACGCCCGATGCCCGTGGCTTTTTTGTTGACGACAAGGCTGGATGGACAATTTTTTGTAATGGTCGAGCACTCCTTTTTGCCGACAAGAGCGCACTTACTGGCTGGTCGGGAAGTCCTGAGCTACCGCTATTTCAACCAAAGCATAGGCCTTTCGTAGGATTTGTCTTTTTCGTAGCGTCAGATCCAGAAAAATTGCCGTGGACCACAACTAAAGGAGCGATCAATCGCGAGAGCGAAGTATGGCAAGAAGCACGTAAGAAAATGGTGTCTGTCGGCAGACAGGTAACAGGCTTCTTGGATAGGCGGTATGATAATGAAGGAACGAAAGTTTCACGCAGTGAGGTCGCCACTATATCGGGAAGCTCCACCACCGCTTTGAAGATGTCTCTTAGCAAAAAGACTGAGTTCAAGATTCCGCAAAAAAAAGGTCCAGAAACCATTCGGATCCAATACGACGCCGAATTAGAAAAGGTCGATGCGATTCGAGAGTATCTAGGGAAAAGGCGGATGTCGGGGTCAGACGTTGGACGCCGAACTTTCGAGTATTTTCTTAAAAATCGGGTTGGCTACGATGCCTAGGTCTACAGCAAAATTCATTGCCTATGACTTGAGGCCAGCCAAGCAAACGGAGCGGCGTCTTCTTCTAGATTATTTGGAATCTCTCAAAGAAACTGGAGTGGAAATTTCTTCGTCTCGTTATATAGGTATGGGCGGAGCAAAATTTTATGATTTTGCGATGGTCCACCGATTCTTGGGAATTTCTGATCTCGTCAGTTGCGAGTGGAATGAGACGATGGCACGTCGTGGCAACTACAACCGCCCGTTTGCGCTTATAGACGTCCAAAACAGAAGGGTCGGTCGCTACATAGACGATCACCTACACGAGAAATTGGCGGTAACCTGGCTCGATTACGACACTGGGTTAAATGATGATATCATCGAAGATATTGTTAAAATTGGATCTAAAGCAGTTATAAACTCTAGCTTTTTTGTTACTGTATGTTCTGATTTGCCGGATAGGCTGAGAGATATGTCAGGCCAAGAACGGCAAGAAGATATCAGTGAAATTTTTGGCGCGTTTTCAGATGACGTCGCTCATGGAGACCTTGAAGAAGCCAATTTTTCCATGGCAGTTTCGAAGATTTTGACAAAGGCGTTCCAAAACTCCTTTGCCGGACGAACCGATGGCTTGTGGCTACCGATATTTAGAGTGGATTACCGTGATAGTAGCCGTATGCTTACATATGGAGGAACGTTCGCAAATGCGGAAGTTGCAAAGAAGCTCAAGAAAATCGTGAAAAGGCGCCTCCCTTTCTTATTGAGAGACGAAGAATTTTATTCCATTCGTAACTATAATCTAACCGAACGAGAGAGACATCTCTTCGAATTTTCTGCAACAGCGCGGAGAAACTGTAAAGAGGCCAATAAGCTACGAGACTTGGGTTTCACAGAGGCCGATTTTAAGGCCTATGAAGATCTCGTTCGATTTCTTCCAAGGTATGTCGAAACGTATTTCTAGCGCGTTACGACTGTCCGTTCCAGCATCGGCTGGAGGTACTGGCCCGTATAACTCGCCTTGGTCTTCGCCACCTCTTCCGGCGTCCCCTCCGCCACAACCTCACCCCCGCGCACACCGCCATCCGGCCCAAGGTCCAGTATCCAATCCGCCGTCTTGATCACATCCAGATTATGCTCGATCACCACCACGCTGTTCCCCTGCTCCACCAGCCGGTGGAGCACTTCGAGCAGCTTGCGGACGTCCTCGAAATGCAGGCCGGTGGTCGGTTCGTCGAGGATGTAGAGCGTCTGCCCGGTGCTGCGCTTGCTCAGCTCCTTGGCGAGTTTCACGCGCTGCGCCTCGCCGCCCGATAGCGTGGTCGCCTGCTGGCCGACCTTGACGTAGCCGAGCCCGACCTCGTTGAGCATGTGCATCTTGTCGCGGATCGGGGGGACGGCCTTGAAGAAGGTTTCCGCGTCCTCGACCGTCATGTCGAGCACGTCGGCGATCGAGTGGCCCTTGAACTTCACCTCGAGCGTTTCGCGGTTGTAGCGCTTGCCCCCGCATTCCTCGCAGGTGACGTAGACGTCGGGCAGGAAGTGCATCTCGATCTTGATCAGCCCGTCGCCCTGGCACGCCTCGCAGCGGCCGCCCTTGACGTTGAAGCTGAAGCGGCCGGGCTTGTAGCCGCGCGCCTGGCTTTCGGGCAGGCCGGCGAACCAGTCGCGGATATTGGTGAAGGCGCCGGTATAGGTCGCGGGGTTGGAGCGCGGGGTGCGGCCGATCGGCGACTGGTCGATCTCGATCACCTTGTCGCAATGGTCGAGCCCGGTGACCTTGTCGTGCGCGCCCGCGACCACGCGCGCGCCATTGAGGTGCCGCGCGGCGGCGGCATAGAGCGTGTCGATGGTGAAGGAGGACTTGCCCGAGCCCGAGACGCCGGTGACGCAGGTGAAGGTGCCGAGCGGGATCGAGGCGGTGACGTCCTGGAGGTTGTTCGCGCGCGCGCCGTGGACGGTGAGCTTGTGCCCGTTGCCCTTGCGGCGCTCGCTCGGGACGGAGATCTCGCGGCGGCCGGTGAGGTAGTCCGCGGTGAGCGAGTTCTTGGCCTTGAGCACCTGCTTGAGCGTGCCCTGCGCCACCACCTCGCCCCCGCGCACGCCCGCGCCGGGGCCGAGATCGACCACGTGATCGGCCTGGCGGATCGCGTCTTCATCGTGCTCGACCACGATCACGGTGTTGCCGAGATCGCGCAGGCGCTTGAGCGTTTCGAGCAGCCGGTCGTTGTCGCGCTGGTGGAGGCCGATGCTGGGCTCGTCGAGCACGTAGAGCACGCCGGAGAGGCCCGAGCCGATCTGCGAGGCGAGGCGGATGCGCTGGCTCTCGCCGCCGCTCAGCGTGCCGGAGGTGCGATCGAGGTTGAGGTAGTCGAGCCCGACATTGTCGAGGAAGCCCAGCCGCTCGTTGATCTCCTTGAGGATGGCGCGCGCGATCTGCGACTGCTGCTCGTTGAGATGATCGTCGAGCTTGAGGAACCAGTCCTTCGCCGCGGCGACGCTCATCTTCGTGGGCGTGGCGATATCGACCGTGCCGTTGTCGACCTCGGGCGGGCCGGGGATCTTCACCGCCAGCGCCTTCTCGTTCAATCGCTTGCCGCCGCAGGTCTCGCAGGGCTGCGCGGTCTGGAACTTGGACAGCTCCTCGCGCATCCACGTGCTCTCGGTCTGCATCAACCGGCGGTTGAGGTTGCCGATCACGCCCTCGAACGGCTTCTTCACCGTGTACTGCTTGCGCCCGTCCTTGAAGGTCAGCGGCACCGGCTTGCCGCGCGTGCCGTGAAGGATCACGCTGCGCGCCTCCTCGCTCAGCTCGCTCCACGGCGTGGTGAGGTCGAAATCGTAAGCCGCGGCGAGGCCGGCGAGCACCTGCATGTAATAGGGCGACGGCGGGTTGGACTTGGCCCACGGCACCACCGCGCCCTTCTTGAGCGTCAGCGCCTCGTTGGGGACGACCAGCTGCGGGTCGAACAGCTGCTTCTCGCCCAGCCCGTCGCAGGTCGGGCAGGCCCCCTGCGGCGCGTTGAACGAGAACAGCCGCGGCTCGATCTCCTCGATCGTGAAGCCCGAGACCGGGCAGGCGAATTTCTCGGAGAACACGATGCGGTTGGCGGGAATGCCCGCGCCCTTCATCGCGCCGCCGCTCTCGCTTTCATCCTCGCGCCCCGGCACCACGCCATCGGCGAGGTCGACATAGGCGAGCCCCTCGGCGAGCTTGAGCGCGGTCTCGAAACTGTCGGCGAGGCGGGTTTCCAGCCCCTCCTTCACCGCAAGACGATCGACCACCACCTCGATGTCGTGCTTGAACTTCTTGTCGAGCGCGGGGGCCTCTTCGATCGCGTACATCTCGCCGTCGATCCGCACGCGGGTGAAGCCGGCCTTCTGCCATTCGGCGAGCTCCTTGCGGTATTCGCCCTTGCGCCCGCGCACCACCGGCGCGAGCAGATAGAGCCGCGTGCCCTCGGGCAATTCCATCACCCGGTCGACCATGTTGGAGACCGTCTGCGCCTCGATCGGCTCTCCGGTGGCGGGCGAATAGGGCACCCCCACCCGCGCCCACAGCAGGCGCATATAGTCGTAAATCTCGGTGACCGTCGCCACGGTCGAGCGCGGGTTGCGGCTGGTGGTCTTCTGCTCGATCGAGATCGCGGGGCTGAGCCCGTCGATATGCTCGACATCGGGCTTCTGCATCATCTCGAGGAACTGCCGCGCATAGGCGCTGAGCGATTCCACGTAGCGCCGCTGTCCCTCGGCATAGATCGTGTCGAAAGCGAGGCTCGACTTGCCCGAGCCGGACAGGCCCGTGATGACGATCAGCGCATCGCGCGGCAGGTCGATATCGACGCCCTTGAGATTATGCTCGCGCGCGCCTTTGACGGAAATCTTGGTAAGGGCCATGGGGGATGCGTGTTCCTGAATTGTTCGCGCAGGTCAAGGGGCGACGATGCTGGGGTATCCGACGCCCATGTGGGTGCAGGCCGGTCGATTGCAAACGGCGATGGCAGACAGGGCACGCGACACCTCCCAAACCGCTGCGCCGTCCGGAACACCGTGGCGCGGTCATGCGTTTTGCACCCGACATCAACGGCGGCTCCAGGCGCGTCTGTTCCCCATTTCCGGCGTGCCGGGGGGCGCATAGCAAAAGGAGAAGACAGCATGGCATTCCGATACCTCACCCCCTATCGCCGCGGCATGACACCTCGCTCGCGCCTCGGCGGCGGCTCGCTGTTCGACCTGCATCGCCAGATGAACAGCCTGTTCGACGACCTGTTCGAGCAGGACGGCGACGGGACCGGCACGACCGCCACCATGACCAGCCCGATGCTCGACATCCATCAGGACGACGACCAGATCGAGATCACCGCCGAGCTGGCGGGGGTCAAGCGCGACGACATCCATATCACGGTCAATGAGGGCGTGCTGACGATCTCCGGCGAAAAGAGAAGCCAGCGCGACGACGACGGGACCGGCTATCGCGAGCGCAGCTACGGACGGTTCGAACGCAGCATCACCCTGCCTTCGAATGTCGACGAGGAAGAGATCTCGGCCGACTTCGAAGACGGCGTGCTGACGATCACCCTGCCCAAGAGCGAAGAGAAGGCCCGCGGTCGGAAGATCGAACTCGGCGGCGGGAAGAAGCGCACGGGCGACAACCGCGCCGAGCAGGCGCTGATCGACCAAGAGGACCAATCCTCGAACCAGACTGAGAAGAACAAGAAGCGCGAAAACGAAGACGCCTGAGCGCATAGCAACCACCCTCAGTGGGCGGCCCGTGAGGGCCGCCCATTTGGTTCGCCACCGGAACATTCCGCTCCACGAAGTTGGACGTTCACTGAGGCTGGGCCGACCTGATCCGCATGCACCGCCTGTTCGTCGCCCTGCGCCCGCCCGAGCCCGTGCGCGACGCCCTCATCGATACGACGGAGGGACTCGAGGGCGCTCGATGGCGGGGGGATGAGCAGTTGCACCTGACCTTACGCTATGTTGGCGCGGTCGACCGATCCCGGCCACGATGCGCCAACTTCACCTGTGGCCAACCTCGTCGAGGGACCTATTCACCTGCTGATCGGAAGCCAGCAGTCGATCCGGGCCATCCAGCTCTTCTGACGAGCCCGCCGCGGGTGCGGGGATCCGCCCGAGAGGGACGGACTGCCCCCGCGCCGGTCGGGTGCTTCAGCCGAGCTTGGCGAGAATCTTTTCCCGCGACGCCTGGGAGAGATGTGCGAGACGTTCGTCGTCGAGGTCCACGCCCCATTCGGGAATGTAGGCGACTTTTTCGTGAAGCTCTTTGTCGAGACAAATCCCGAACCGCTCGCGGACCTTCACCTGCACGTGGCCCCACACCCGGAACTTGCAGTCGCCGCGTTCAAAGGTCGCGTGGATACGACGCGCTTCCCATTTCTCTTCGGTCACGGTCTGGCCGTCGACGACCCGGCTCTCGTCCTCGGGAAGAAATTCCCCCCAACGGCCGAAGAGGCATTTGCACCGCCCCCCGGTCTCATCGCCCTCCGCGCTACAGACTTGGCGCTCGGTCTCAGGATACTGGGCGAGCACACGCCGGGCCGCCGCTTCCCGTTCGTCGGCGGTGGGTCGAACTGCGTCGCGACAGCGTTGCTCGGCCTCCTGCTGGCTCTCGTTTTCGCCCGGAATCACACGGACGTTTTCGTTGACCTGCATCACGATCCGTTCAGCCCGGTCCTTCTTGTATCGATATTCCCGCTCGCGGCATTGGCCTGTGCATCCGCTCATGATCGACTTCCCTTCGATTGAAGCGCGACCCGATCGAGGTGGCGAAGCCTTTGCGACTCCGCGCATGGGTCCATAGCATATCCAGGCGACGCGCGGGCCTGCCCCGGCTTTCCGCGACACGGGATTGGACGTTCACGGAGGCTGGGCTTAGGTGATCCCGATGCACCGCCTGTTCGTCGCCCTTCGTCCGCCCGAGTTCCTGCGCGATGTCCTGATCGATACGATGGAGGGGCTCGACGGGGCGCGGTGGCAGGGGGACGAGCAATTGCACCTGACATTGCGCTTCGTGGGCGAGGTCGACAGCCCGCAGGCGAACGACCTTGCCGATGCACTTTCGGAGGTGCGCGCCGGGCCGTTCGCGCTGCAGGTGCGCGGGGTCGGGCATTTCGCGAGAAAGGGCCGCGCCTCGGCGCTGTGGGCGGCGTTCGAGCCGAGCGAAGGGCTCGCCATCCTCGAACGCCGGGTCGAGCGCGCCTGCCGCGCGGCCGGACTGCCCCCCGAAACCCGCAAGTTCGTGCCGCATGTCACGATCGCGCGGTTGAACGCCTCGAGCGGGCCGATCGACGGCTGGCTCGCACGCCACGGGCGGCTCACCGCCCCCGAATGGCCGGTCGAACGCTTCGTCCTGTATGAAAGCCAGCTCGCCGAAAGCGGCGCGGTCTATACACCCGTCGTACAGTATCGGCTTGTAAACTAAAGACATTCCTCAGGCTGGAGGATCGCTTTTCCGCGCCGCAGGGCAGCAAGCGAATAGCGACCACCGCACGGACTCGCACGACGAAGCGAGGACCGATGCCCCTCCCCATCCGTTGAACAGACAAGAGCACAGGAGGCCTCGATGCGCCGCCGGCAGGGCGGGCGCTCGGGCTCCCACGCAGACAGAAAGATACGACCCGATGTCCTATATCGAATCCGCCACCTCGGGTGGCGATCCCCTCAACCCCGCGTCGCGGGACAGACTGGGCGGTCAACCGACCCATTCCCCGACGAAAGCCTCCGTCAATCGCCCCGCCACCGCGGCGCGGTCCGATGACGAGAAGGCGCGGCGCAAGGCGGCGCTCGACAAGCTGCTGCGCGATATCGACACCTCGCTCGACGAGGCCAACAAGGCCAATGCGTCGGGTGCGAATCGCCCCAAGACCAAGGCGCACAACATGGTGCGCGACCTTGGCGAACGCTATCGCCACCGCAGCGAATTGCAGCGCGCCCGCGCGGCCGCGCAGAAGACCTTCGGGGTCAAGCCGCGCAAATCGGGCCGCAAGCGCGCGGCATTGATGATGGGGCTCGGCGCGATGACGCTGAGCACCGTCGCGGCGACCGGGCCCGAACTCCGCACCAAGTCGGTGCCGGTGATCCAGGACGTCTCGGTCGACGCGACCCGCTATCGCGTCCACGCCGCCAAGATCGGCGCGAGCGACGCGTTCAAGCAGGCCCTGATCGAGGAGGAAGGCGTGCGCCAGACCGTCTATCGCGACGTCGCCGGCTACCCGACCGTCGGGGTCGGCCACCTCATTCGCTCCGAGGACGGGCTGAGCGTCGGCGACCGGATCAGTTACGACCGGGTACTCGATTTCCTCGAGGACGATCTCGCGATTGCCGAGGAAGGCGTCCGCCGCCTCGTCGGCGACCTGCCGATCTACCAGCACGAATTCGACGCGCTGCTCGACCTCGTCTACAATGTCGGAGAAGGAAACGTATCCGCGCAGGAATCGCCGCGCCTGAATGCCGCGATCGCCGCCGGAGATTACGAGACGATCGCCGATGAACTGCGTTACACCACTGCTGCGGGCAAGAAGGCGCGCGGGCTCGAATTCCGCAGCGAGCGGCGCGTCGCCATCTTCGAACAGGCGAGCTATGAAGATCCTCGCGAACAGTCGTGATTGGCGTTCATACACCGGTTCGGTCTTCGTGACGTTTTCTGCGCTCTCGCTGACCGCCTGCGGGGTGGTCGACGAGATGCGGAAAGGCGAAGAGGGGACCGACCTCCCCGCTGTCGCTGCCTCCGTCCCCGAAACCGACGCCGAAGTGGTCGAGCAGATCGTCGCCCATGCCGACGACTGCCTGCTCGTCGTCTGGGAGGCCCAGGAAGAACGCGACATCGCCTTCGACCGGGCACACGACCAGGCCGAGGGTGGCGCGATTTCCTGTGCCACCGGCACCAGCCCAAGCCAGTTCGAACGCGCGATCGCGTCGATCCGCGATGCCGCCGGCAGTGGCGACAAGGCCCGCATGCTGCGCGAGGTCGACATCCCGCTGATCTACATCGACAATGACGGCAATCGGCGCGCTCTCGCCGACCCGCAGACGGTCGACGCGGTGTTCGACGAGGTCTTCGACGGCGCGACCATGGCGATGCTCCAGCGGATCGACCTGTCGCAGATGACCGTCGTCCCCGAACAGAAGGGCGGCTTCTTCGAACTCGGTTCGCTGTGGCTCGTCGTAGACGAACCCGGCTCCCGCCCGCGCATCGTCACCGTCAACCGCCAGGCGATCATGGAAGCCGCCGAAGCCGCGCGCGCCAAGGCGCAGGCGGGCGAGAACGGCGTTTCGAGACAGTCGGGCTGAGCCCGCGCCGAGCTTTACCCTTGAATCCGTCGGACATCTGCGGTTCAAGCGCGACCATCTAACAAGCGACGGACCCCTACATTTCGTCCGTCCAATTTCCAGGAGAGAATCTCTTGCTTTACCGCCTACTCGCCACCACCGCCTCCGCCGCGCTGCTTGCAGGCTGCGCCACCTATGACGGCAGCGGCATCGACAGCACCGAAACCACCGCCACGATCGACGGCGACACCGGCGTCACCGCCGTGAACATCCCCGAAGGCACCGGCTATTTCGCGTCCGACAGCGACCTGCCCTTCCTCGCCCCCGATTTCACGAAGATTTCGGAAGACGATTACATCCCCGCCTTCGAGCAGGGTATGGCGATCCAGAAGGCCGAAGTGCAGGCGATCATCGACAATCCCGCCGCGCCGACCTTCGACAACACCATCGTCGCGCTCGAGAAGTCGGGCCGCATGCTCGGCCGCGTCGGCCGCGTCTTCTTCGCCGTGTCGGGTTCGAACACCACCGACCGGCTCGACGAGATCAACACCGAGATCAGCCCGCGCCTGTCGGCCCATGGCGACAGCATCACGCTGAATCCCGAACTTTTCGCCCGCGTGAAGGCGGTCTACGACAACCGCGCCGCGATGAGCATGACGCCCGAGGACGCGACCCTGCTCGAGAACACCTATGACAGCATGGTCCACGCCGGTGCACTGCTGACCGACGCCCAGGTCGAGCGGGTCAAGGAGATCAACACCGAGCTTTCGACCCTCACCACCGAATTCGGCCAGACCGCGCGCGCCGCGATGAGCGAACAGCCGCTGATCGTCGACACCCGCGAGGAACTCGCCGGCCTGTCCGACAGCGACATCAAGGCCGCGGCCGATCTCGCGACCGAGAAAGGCTATCCGGGCAAGTTCGCGATCGCGCTGCAGAACACGACGCAGCAGCCGCTCCTGCCGAGCCTCGAGAACCGCGCCACACGCGAGAAGCTGTTCAAGCTCAGCTACAACCGCGCCGACGGCACGACCGATATCGACACGCGGATGCTGATCGCGCGGATCGCCGAACTGCGCGCCGAGAAGGCCGCGATCTTCGGCGAGGACGACTGGGCCAGCTACACCATGTACGATCGCATGGCGAAGACGCCCGACACAGCGCTCGACTTCATGGGCCAGATGGTCCCCGCGCTGGCCGCGACCCAGCGCCGCGAAGCCGCGCTGCTCAACGAGATGATCGAAGCCGAAGGTGGCGATTTCGACGTCCAGCCGTGGGACTGGTATCGCTACGCCAACAAGGTGAAGGCCGAGCGTTACGAGCTCGATGAAGACGCCGTGATGGAGTATTTCCAGCTCGACAAGGTGCTCGAGGACGGCATCTTCTACATGGCGGAAAAGCTCTACGGCCTGACCTTCGAGCGTCGCACCGACCTGCCCGTCTACCACCCAGACGTGTGGACCTACACCGTGTTCGACGCCGACGGCAGCGAACTCGGCCTGTTCTACTTCGATCCGTTCCAGCGTCCGTCCAAGCGCGGCGGCGCGTGGATGAGCAACTTCGTCGACCAGAGCTATCTCTGGGGCACGAAGCCGGTGATCTACAACGTGCTCAACATCCCCAAGGCCCCGGCGGGCGAGCCGCAGCTGGTCAGTTTCGACTGGGTCAACACCGCGTTTCACGAATTCGGCCACGCGCTGCACGGCTTCTTCGCCGACCAGAAGTACGAAAGCCTGTCGGGCACCGCGACCGCGCGCGACTTCGTCGAGTATCCGAGCCAGGTCCACGAGATGTGGGCGACCTATCCCTCGGTGCTGTCGAACTACGCCAAGCACTACCAGACCGGCGAGACGATCCCGGCCGAACTGATCGACAAGATCGAGGCTGCGGCGCAGTTCAACCAGGGCTACGATTTCGGTGAAGTCGTGACTGCGGCGCTGCTCGACATGAAGTGGGCCGCGCTGTCGCCGGCCGAAGCCGCCGCGCTCGACACGCCGGCCAAGGTCGACGCGTTCGAACGCCAGTCGCTGACCGAACTGGGGCTCGAGATCGACCTCGTCCCGCCGCGCTATCGCAGCACCTACTTCAACCACATCTTCAGCTCGCCGGCAGGCTATTCCGCCGGTTACTACAGCTATCTGTGGACCGAGATGCTCGATCGCGACAGCCGCAAGTGGTTCCTCGACAATGGCGGGCTGACGCGCGCCAACGGCGATCACTATCGCAAGACCGTGCTCAGCCGCGGCGGGACGATGGACTACTTCAAGATGTTCGAGAACTTCGCGGGCCGCCAGCCCGACGTCACCCCGATGCTGCAAGCGCGCGGCCTGCTCGCGGGTGGCGACGAGGCGGTCGACAGCGAAGTGGCCGATGACGGCCCGGCCGAAGTCGGCGACAGCGGCCAGTAAGCCGCATCGCAACCGGAACGAAGGGCGGGCCCGCGGGTCCGCCCTTTTCGTATCTAGCGAAGTGCCAGCGCGCGGCTGCCCGGCTCGCCGACCCAGCGGGCATCGACGCCCCAGACCTCGCGCAGCACGTTTTCGGAGAGCGCGGTTTCGGGCTCGCCCAGCGCGACGCGGCGCCCCTCGTCGAGTACCAGCACCTCGTCGGCATGGTTCATCGCCAGCGCAAGGTCGTGCATCACCAGCACCACGCCGCGCGCGGCATCGGCTTCGCGGCGCAGGAGCCGCAGCAGCGCGAGCTGGTGCGCAAGGTCGAGATTGGCGAGTGGCTCGTCGGCGAGGATCCACTGCGGCGCACCCGCCAGCACCCGCGCCATCAGCGCCCGGCTGCGCTCGCCGCCCGACAGGCGCGAGAGCGGACGGGTGCGCAAATCCTGCAACTCCATCGCATCGAGCGCGGTCTCGATCGCGGCGGCATCATCGGCGCCACCGCTACGGCGCTTCGCCAGCGGCCCCCCGCGCCACGCCAAGCGACCGAGATCGACCAGCGTCTCGACGGTGACGTCCCACGCCACCTCGGGCGTTTGCGGGAGGTAACCGATCGCGCGCGCCCGCGCCCGCGGCGAAAGGTCGGCAATCGGCGTCGTGTCCAGCTCGGCGGCGCCAGCATCTGGCGCGATCAAGCCCGCGAGCACCGACAACAGGCTCGACTTGCCGGCCCCGTTCGGGCCGCAGATCGCGGTGATCCGGCCCGGCGCAATCCCGGCAGATACCCCGTCCAGGCGATCGCCGAGCGTGATATTGTCCGCGCACAGCATCACACGGTCTCGCGGCGGATGCGCAGCAACAGCGCAAGGAAGAAGGGCGCGCCGATCAGGCTCAGCGCGATCCCGAGCCGCAACTCGCTCGCCAGCGGCAGGATGCGGCACAGCATGTCGGCCACGAGCACCAGCAGCGCGCCGGCGAGCGCGCTCGGGAGGATCAGCGAAGACGGTCGACGATCGGTCAGCGGGCGCACCAGGTGCGGCACGATCAGCCCGACGAAGCCGATGATCCCGGCGACCGCCACGCCGCTCCCCACGGTCAGGCCCACCCCGCCGATCAGCAGCCATTGCAGCGCGCGCGGCTCCATCCCGAGGCTGCGCGCCGCTTCCTCGCCCAGCGTCAGCGCATCGAGCCCGCGCCCGGCGAGCAGCAACAACGCGATACCGATCACGATCAACGGCGCGGCGAGCCAGACATCGCTCCAACTGCGATCGGTCAAAGCGCCCATCAGCCAGGTCACGATCTCGCTCATCGCGAACGGATTGGGGGCAAGGCTGATCGCGAGGCTCATCAGCGCACCCGCGAGGCTGGCGATCATCATTCCCGCAAGCGTGAACAGCAACACCGAATTGCCGCGTCCCGCGATCAGCGACAGCAGCGCCATCGCCCCGCCCGCGCCGACCAGCGCGAAGGCCGGAAGCGCGTAGGGCTGCGCGGCATAGCCGAGCCAGAAGCTCAGCACCGCGCCGAGCGCCGCGCCTGGCGCGATCCCGAACAGGCCCGGATCGGCGAGCGGGTTGCGCAGATAGCCCTGCATCGCCGCCCCCGCCGCGCCTAGCCCGGCGCCCACCACCAACGCGAGCACCCCGCGCGGCAGGCGCAATTCGGCTAGGATCACCGTTGCATTGGGTGTGGTGGCTGGATCGAGCCAGACCCTCCCTGCCAGCAGCGAGAGCGGCAGTGCGAGGGCGATGGCAAGCAGGAGGATCGGGACCGGGCGGCGCATTCAGCCGATACCCTCCCTGATCGCCCGCAACCGCTCGGCCGCGCGGATGATCGTCGGACCACCGCAATAGAGCAGGTTCGAGGCGAGCCGCCGCTGCTCGATGCCCGCGCTGTCGATCACCGGGTGGAACAGCGCGCGGTCTTCCTCCGCGGTCGGCGAACCGGCGGCGAGGATCAGCGCTGGTGGATCGGCGAGCACGGCTTCGAGCCCGAGCCGGTCGGCCTGCCCCAGCCCGCGCGCGGCGGCGGCGTGGGCGAAACCTGTGCGGCGGAGCAGGTCGACGATCAGTGTCCCCTCTCCCGGAACGATCCCGCCCGCCTGCCACACCAGCGCGGGGATTGGATCGCCCGCACCTTCGGCAGCGGCCAGCGCGTCCTCGATTTCGGCGACCAGCGCTTCGCCCGCATCCTTCGCATCGGCCAGCGCCGCCAGCTCGCGGATCTGGGCAATGCTTTCCTCGACCGTCGCGGTGATCCCGATCCGCGCGACCGGGTAGCCGAGCCGCTCGAGCGCCTGCGCGGTGGCGGGCGGGAGGAAGGTCGTGGCGACCACGAGGTCGGGATCGAGCGCGGCAATCTCCTCGACCGTCCCAGCCGTGGCGGGCCAGCGGCGCGCCTCGCGCACGTCCAACGAACTGGCGGCGGGATCGTGGCTGTAATGCGAGACCGCAGCGAGCTTGTCGGGCGCGATCTCGGCGAGGATCGCGTCGGAACAGGGGTTGAGGCTGACGATGCGGAGTTCTTCGGTTTCCGGTTGCGGTACCTCCACACACCCCATCGTCATTCCCGCGCAGGCGGGAATCCAGAGTAGGAGCGCGCGCCAGGCCGCCCTGGATCCCCGCCTGCGCGGGGACGGCGAGGCGAAAGCAATCCTCAATAGCCCGCCCTCACCCCGACGAACGCGCCGCGCCCGGCCTGCGCGTAGCCGGCGGCGGTCTGGTATTGCGCGTCGCCCACATTCTCGATCCGGCCGAACAGTTCGACCGGGCCGAGATCGTAGCGTGCGCGCAGGTCGGCGGTAGCGTAGCCGTCGAGCGCGTTGAAATTGCCTGCGTCGTCGAAACTTTCCGACGCCATGCGGATGTCGAACCCGAGCGTCAGCCCGTCGAGCGGAGTGCGCCAGTCGCCCCACACGGTCAGCGCATGGTCGGGACGGCGCGCGAGCCGGTTGCCGAAATTGGCCGAACCCGGCGTGCGGTTCGCGGTCTCGAGATAGGTGTAGGCCGCGCCGGCCTCGAATTTCGCCCACAGGCCGACGGTCGCTTCGGCTTCGACGCCGCGCGCGCGGGCCCGCCCGACATTGTCGTAGGTGCCGAACGGGCGATCGGTGCAGATCCCGCCGGTGACGCCGAAGCACGACACGAAATCGACCTGGTCTTCGGTGTCGCGCTGGAATGCGGTCACGGCGAAATGGAACCGGCCCGAACGCCGCGCGCCCTTCTCGATTCCGATATCGTAACTGACGCTGCGTTCGGGCTCGAGCGCGGCGTTGCCGTAGTCCGAATAGAGCTGGAACAGCGTCGGCGCCTTGAAGCCCTCGCCCATGCTGGCCTTCACGCTCCAGCCATCGCCGAGCAACCAGGCGGCATCGGCACCAAGGCTGGTCGCGCCGCCGAAGCGGTCATGCTCGTCGCGCCGGACGCCGAGATTGAGCACCAAGGGCCGCACCCGATATTCGAGCTGGGCATAGGCGCCGACGATCTCGGCGTCCTGCTGCGGATCGAAGCTCGAGGAGAAGCGGCTCCACTCGGCCTCGCCACCGAAGGCGATCGCGACGACATAGGGCTTGAGGAAATAGCGCCCGCGCAGTTCGGCACGCTCGCTGCGGCCCTGTGTGGAGAAACTCGGTTCGGTGCCGAAGCCGGGATCGAAGGTGTCGCGGTCGGTGTCGGAGAGCGAGAACGACGCCGTGAGGTTCAGCCTTTCTCCGCCATAGTCGAGGCCAATCCGTCCGCTGCTCTCGCGCGTTTCCTGGAACCCCGCGGTGTCGGCGAGCGTGAACGCGGGTGCAGGAAAGCCGTCGATCTCGAGCCGGCTGTCTGCATGGCGCGCGCTGGCGACCACGTCGAGCGTGTCGGTCAGCGCAAAGCGACCGCGAGCGCCCGCCTGCCATTGGCGGTAGCCGTCGGCTTCGATTCCGGCGGCGGCCGAGGAAAACCCCTCGGTGTCGTAATGGCCGCCCGAGAAGGTCAGCCCGTAGCGCTCGCCTTCGAGCCCGAGCGCGGCGGTCGCATAGAGCGTATCGCGTGCGCCGTATTCGACGCTCGCCTCCGCCCCGTCGAACTCGCGCCCTTCGACCAGCAGCACGCCGCCGACCGCCTGGCTGCCCCAGATCGTCGAGTTCGATCCGCGCAGCAATTCGATCCGGCCTACCGTGCCGGGCAGTAGGTTCCCGAAATCGAATCCCGCACCAGGCGCTGCCGGATCGGCCACCCGCACCCCGTCGACCAGCACCAGCAATTGTTCTGCCTCGGCCCCGCGCAGCCGTATGCCGGTGAAGCTGCCGACCCCGCCATTGCGGCTCGCGGCTACGCCCGGCGTGCGGGTCAGCACGCGGACGATATCGGCACCCTGCACTTCTTCGATCTCGCTGCGCGTGAGGATCGAGACGCTCTCGCCGGTCAGCTCGGTGCTCGCCGCGAAACCGTCGCCGGTGATTGTGAGCGTGCGCGCATCCTCGTCCGCGCCATCGCTCTCGACGAGCGGTGCCGCGCTTTCCTGCGCTTGGGAAATACTGGGAAGTAGCGCCGAAACGCTCAACAAAAACAGAAATTTACGCATTATTCCTCCGTCATTCGCGAACATATCGCTCATGACGGAAAGCGCGCGAAGATCGCGGCTCTCGCCTGCTTCCGGTACACCCCGCCCGGCCGCGGAACGACACGTCGCAGGCAGGTCTCCTGGCTCCCGGATCGCCGGCCTTTCCCGCCTTCCCACCGGTGCAGGCGCACGCGGCAGTGGCATCTCGGGAACGGCCTCCCCGGTCACAGTTGCGGGGGCAGCGGAGGTTTCGCACCTCCTTCCCTCTTCGGTCCGGCCCCAAGTCTTCCTTGGCGCGGGACAACCTATGACGCTGGGCCCCGATTAGCGCCGCCTTCCGCAGCGCACAAGAGACGCTGCAATGTTAACTTAGCTGGGCTAAGGCGGCAGCATGGATGCGCGCGTTACAGGGCCCCGCGACCGGGTCGATATCGCCATGCGGCGGGCCGAGATTGCGGCCCGGCGCAAGGCCGCGCGCCGCCGGATCGATCCGCGCTGGGGGCTCGCGCTGCTGGTGGCGATCGGCGTCCCCGCGCTGGCCGCAACGACCGACATGGACATGCGCTGGGGCGCGGTGACCGAAATTCCCGCTGGGGGCAGCGGCCCGGTGGTCGCGCGGATGCCGTTCGAGCGCGAAGGCTGGAACTTCCCTGGGTCGGCCTATTACTACCTCGAGGCCGACAGCGTGGCGGCTCCCGACGCCGGGGGCGAAGGCGCCACTTCCGCTCCCTCCGCCATCGCCGCCGCCTTCCGTCGCGCGGGATCGGCGACCGACCAACGCCGCGCGCTGACCTGCCTCACGCAGGCCATCTATTACGAAGCCGCGAGCGAATCGGACAGCGGCCAGCGCGCGGTCGCACAGGTCGTGCTCAACCGGGTCAAACATGCCTCCTGGCCGGGCTCGGTCTGTGGGGTGGTGTTCCAAGGCAGCACGCGCAAGACCGGGTGCCAGTTCAGCTTCACCTGCGACGGGAGCCTCGCGCGGCGCCCCTCGCGCTCGGCCTGGAACAAGGCGCAGGACATCGCCCGCGCCGCGCTAAGCGGCTACGTCCATGCACCGGCCGGGCTTGCGACGCATTACCACACGCTGGCGGTGAACCCGTACTGGGCGCCCCGGCTCGCGACGCTGACGGTGATCGGCGCGCACCGTTTCTACGTCCTGCCCGGCAGCGCCGGCAGACTGCGCGCCTTCGCAACAAACTATCGCGGCGACGAACCGACCATCTCGGCGGTCCGGGCGAACGATTCGCGGATGCCCGACCCGCTCGATGACCTGCCACAAGTGGCGCCTGCTTCGGCCGCGCCCCCGCAAACCGACGACCGCCTGCCGCCCGCGCCGCGTGCGCTCGACCGGCGCCCCGGAGACCCCGCGCCGGCGCCCTCGGCGTCACCCGCCCCGCGCGACGACCGATTGCCCGGGGGTGGCACGGTACGCCCCGAATATCGCGACAGCGGACGCTGGCGCACGCCTGCCGCCAAGCCCTCCGAAGATTAGGGTAAATGGCCGCTTAACCATCCCGCGAGACGAAGGCTTCAGGCCTTGAGGCTAGGCGATTCTCCAACGCACCCGACCCGCCGGATTCGCATTAAGGCGAGCGCGGCCCGGACGTGCCAGGAGATAGATTTTGACGATCCGATTCAGCGCTGCAAAGGGCGGGCGCCGCTCGCTCGACCGGTTCTTCGGTACGCAGATATCTTCTTTTGCCGCGAACGACGGCGCCGCCACCGCCGAAAGCGACGCACTGCTGCGCGCGGCGCTCAAGCACTTCGCGCGCCACGGCCTCGGTGCTGCCGATGCCGCTCGGGAAAAGGCCGAGGACGCCTTTTTCCGCGGCGATCGAGAGACTTACGACCACTGGCTCGGAATCTGCCGCCTGCTCGATGCGCGGATGGCGGGAGCCGTCGCGGCTCGCGAGGACGACGCCCGCCGCGAAGCCTAGTGCCGCGTTAACCAAATCGCGCAGTGCCATCTTGAGCGTGAAACGCCGCGTTAGGCCTTGGGCGCAGACCCACATTAACTATTGTTTGAAAGTTCGCTGCCATAGCCGACCGGTGATGGAAACAGGCTTCCGATGGTAAGCGCACTCGAATCCTACTGGCGCAGATGGCGGGGCAGCACCGCGGTTGACTCGCGTATTCGGAAGACGCTGGTCGACACGCTCTACGCGCGCCCGTCGAGCCTGATCATCGGGGCCTGCAACGGCGTCGCGACGAGTTCGGTCGGGGCCTATGTGACGCAGGACCGGACGCTCACCCTCCTGACGGCCGTGCTGTTGCTGGTGGCGGTGTTCCGGATCGCGCTCGGCTTGGCGCTGCCGAAGATGAAATTCGTCGCGCCGCGCCGCATGGAAGTGGTCTACGAGATCGGCGCGTTCGCCTTTTCCGGCCTGACTGGCATCATCGCCGCCTACGCGATCCTGATGGATTTCGGCACCGCAATCCAGCTGATGCTGCTCGCCAATGCCGCGGTCTATGGGGTCGGCATCGCCGCGCGAAACGCCGGGCGACCGGTGATCGCGATCGGCCAGCTTTGCCTGTCGCTGCTCCCGGTCGTCGCCGCCTGCGTCTATGTCGGCAGCCTGCCGCTGCTCATGACCGCGCTGGGCCTGCTGCTCTGCATCCCGGCGATGGTGTCGATCATCAAGGACGTGTTCGACGTGCTCAAGCGCTCGATCACCGCGGCCGAGACGAGTCGCCGCCTGGCCGACAAGATGGAGAAGCTCGCCCGGACCGACATCGTCACCGGGCTGCTCAACCGCGCCGGTCTCAATCACCACCTGACCGCCGCGCTGATGGACATCGCGAACGACCGCAAGCTGGCGCTGGTGTGGGTCGACCTCGACCGCTTCAAGTTCGTCAACGACACGCTCGGCCACCAGGTCGGCGACAAGGTCCTCGCCAATGTCGCGCGGCGCCTGCGCGAGGAAGCACCCGGAACCGCGACGATCGCGCGCTTTGGCGGCGACGAATTCATCGTTGCGTTCGAAGCCGATCGCCGCGACGAGGTCGAGAAGATGGCGGTCAAGCTGCTCGACGCGCTTACCCGGCCCTATCGCTTCCGCGGCGAGCGGATCGAGATCGGGGCCTCGATGGGCATCGCGATGCTGCCCGACGACGCCAGCGACCTCGAGCCGCTGCTGCAGGCGGCCGACCTCGCGCTGTATCACGCCAAGGTCAACGGCCGGAACCAGATGTCGTTCTACCATCCGTCGATGAACCGCGACCTCGTGCGCCGGCGCGAGATCGAGGCCGAATTGCGCCAAGCGGTCCAGCGCGACGAATTGTCGATCTTCTTCCAGCCGATCGTCGACCTCGAGACCGGCCGGATTCGCTGTTTCGAGGCGCTGGTGCGCTGGTTCCACCCCGAAAAGGGGGAAATGCGGCCCGACGAATTCATCCCGGTGGCCGAGGAGACCGGCGCGATCGTGACGCTGGGCAACTGGATCCTCGCACAGGCCGCGCAAATCGCGGCGCACTGGCCCGAACATGTCACGCTCGCGGTCAATCTCTCGCCACTGCAGATCCGCACGCCCGGCGCCGCGCTGGGAATCCTCGCCGCGCTCAAGGAAGCGGGGCTCGATCCGCACCGGCTCGAACTCGAAATCACCGAATCGGTGCTGGTCGACCACGACCAGACGACCGAAGCCTTCATCGCCGAGCTCTCGCAGGCCGGGGTCCGCTTCGCGCTCGACGATTTCGGGACCGGCTATTCGTCGCTCGCCTATCTGCACAAATATCCGTTCGGCAAGATCAAGGTCGATCGCAGCTTCGTTTCGGGCAGCCATGTCGGCAAGAAGAGCGAGGCGATCATCCGCGCGGTCTCCGAAATGGGCAGCACGCTCGAGATGGAGATCGTCGCCGAGGGGATCGAAACGATCGAACAGGTCCGCACGGTGCGCGAGGCCGGCTGTACGCTCGGCCAGGGCTATTACTTCAGCCGCGCGGTGCCCGATTACCTGGCGACGATGCTGCTCGCCCGCGAGCAACAGACGACCGACCAGGACCAGCGCGTCGCAAGCTGACGCGACCTGCACACATCCTGCCGAATGACGCGCGCCGGACCAGGCCTGTCCGGAACCCGATGCCGTGCGCCCCGTTGCCAGATCGGACGCCCGCGAAACCTCTTCTTGCTATTGCAAACCAGTTGCAAAGATAGTCGGGCGAAGGCGGTTGCTTTCGCCCGGATCGGGCGGTAATCCGCGCGCAAATCTCGGGGCCTCGCCCATTCGCGGGACGGGCCGGAAGCCCCCTTCACCCTCGCCTGACCCGCGGCGGAAGGACTGGCCTACCCACTATGGCACGCAAGAAGATCGCGCTCATCGGCTCCGGCATGATCGGAGGCACCCTCGCCCACCTCGCAGCGAAGAAGGAAATGGGCGACATCGTCCTGTTCGACATCGCCGAGGGCATGCCGCAGGGCAAGGCGCTCGATCTCAGCCAGTGCGGCCCGGTCGAGGGCTTCGACGCCAAGATCACCGGTTCGAACGATTATGCCGACATCGCCGGCGCCGACGTGGTGATCGTCACCGCGGGCGTGCCGCGCAAGCCCGGCATGAGCCGCGACGACCTGCTCGGCATCAACCTCAAGGTGATGAAGGCGGTCGGCGAAGGCATCAAGAACAACTGCCCCGACGCTTTCGTGATCTGCATCACCAACCCGCTCGACGCGATGGTCTGGGCGCTCCGCGAATTCTCCGGCCTGCCGCACAACAAGGTCGTCGGCATGGCCGGCGTGCTCGACAGCGCGCGCTTTGCGACCTTCCTCGCGTGGGAATTCGACGTCTCGGTGAAGGACGTGAACGCCTTCGTGCTCGGCGGCCACGGCGACACCATGGTCCCGGTCACCAGCTACACCACCGTCAACGGCATCCCGGTCAACGACTTCGCCAAGATCAAGGGCGTCGACCAGGGCCGCATCGATGAAATCGTCGACCGCACCCGCAAGGGCGGCGGCGAAATCGTCGGCCTGCTCGGCAATGGCTCGGCCTATTACGCCCCCGCCACCAGCGCGATCGCGATGGCCGAAGCCTATCTCGGCGACCAGAAGCGCATCCTGCCGTGTGCCAGCTATGTCGAAGGCAAATACGGCCTCGACGGTCTTTACGTCGGCGTCCCCACCGTGATCGGCGCGGGCGGCACCGAAGAGGTGATCGAGATCGAATTGTCGGACGAAGAGAAGAGCAACCTCAAGGTCTCGACCGACGCGGTCGAGGAACTGCTCGAGGCGTGCAAGGGGCTGGATAGCAGCCTTGCTTAAGCGCGCCGCCGCTGCCGCAGCGATGGCTGCGCTTTTCGTTGCTCCGGCCAGCGGACAGATGCGCGTGGCCGAGCTCGGCGAAGTGTACGAGAGCTACAACGATTGCTTTGCCGTCACGGAGACCGGCTCGATCGATCCCGCTGCGCTCGCAGCGGCCGGTTGGCAGCGCGCCACCATGTCAAATGGCGATGGCGGCGAGATCGAAGACGGACCTATCATCTTCGGCCATCTCGAACGTGCACCGATCATCATGCTCAGCGCGCTTGAAGGCGAAGGTGCGTGCATCGTGATCGCCCGGATCAAGAATCTGAAGGCGTTCGAACAGTTCAAATCCGCTTGGGGTGGGAAGCTGCCCCAACCGAACAAGGACGGCGAAATCAGCTTTTTCGCCGAAGGCCGCGCGGTGCAGATGGCACCCACCGGCTCCAGAAAAGAACCCAGCCTGCGCCTCGCCGTGGGAACCCGCATGGAGAGCAATTGATGTCCATCCTCGTAAACAAGAACACCAAGGTCATCACCCAGGGGATGACCGGCGACACCGGCACCTTCCACACCCAGCAGGCGCTCGATTACGGCACCCAGATGGTGGCGGGCGTGACTCCCGGTAAGGGCGGCACGACGCATATCGGCCTGCCCAACTTCAATACCGTCAAGGAAGCCAAGGAAGCGACCGGCGCCGATGCGAGCTGCATCTACGTGCCCCCGCCCTTCGCCGCCGACGCGATCTGCGAGGCGATCGACGCCGAGATTCCGCTGATCGTCTGCATCACCGAGGGCATCCCGGTGCTCGACATGGTCAAGGTCAAGGCCGCGCTCGAAGGATCGAAGTCGCGCCTGATCGGCCCGAACTGCCCCGGCGTGCTGACCCCGGATGAATGCAAGATCGGCATCATGCCCGGCAGCATCTTCAAGAAGGGCAGCGTCGGCGTGGTCTCGCGTTCGGGCACGCTGACCTACGAAGCCGTGCACCAGACCACGCAGGTCGGCCTCGGCCAGACCACCGCGGTCGGCATCGGCGGCGACCCGGTCAACGGCACCAATTTCATCGACGTGCTCGACCTGTTCCTCGACGACGACGCGACCAAGTCGATCATCATGATCGGCGAGATCGGCGGCAGCGCCGAAGAGGAAGCGGCCGAATACATCAAGCAGGAAGCCGCCAAGGGGCGCCGCAAGCCGATGGTCGGCTTCATCGCGGGCCGCACGGCGCCTCCGGGCCGCCGCATGGGCCATGCCGGGGCGATCGTCTCGGGCGGCCAGGGCGGCGCCGACGACAAGATCGCGGCGATGGAAGATGCGGGCATCCGCGTCTCGCCCTCGCCCAGCGAGCTCGGCACCACGCTCGACGCGATGCTGAAAGAACTCGCCTAACCTTCCTCCTCCCTCGGAGACTCCCCGCATGGGCAACGAGAACCACGACTTCACGCCGAGCGACCCGGGCGATCCGGGCGATCCGGCTGCCGAACCGCAGGCCGGGCCGTCCTGGCAGCGACGCGGCTGGCCGCTGGTCGGCGGGGAGACCGAGGACGAGCTGACCCAGGCGCTGGATCCCACCGCGATGCAGATCAAGGTGAAGGAAGCGCTGGAGAAGGCGGGCAAGCCTGCTGATGCGCGCTCGGTCGAGGCGGCGGCGAGCGACGCGCTGCGCGCGATGCTGCTGGTGCGGCTCTATCGCGTGCGCGGCCACCTCGCGGCCGATCTCGACCCGCTCGGCCTCACCACGCACGAACTGCCCAAGGACCTGACGCTCGAATGGCACGAATTCGCCGGGCAGGAAGACAAGGAAGTCTTCCTCGCCGGCAATCTCGGCTTCGAATGGGTCACCATCGGCGAGCTGCTGCGCACGCTGCAGGCCAATTATTGCGGCCGCATCGGCCTCGAATACATGCACATCGCCGATGTCGAGGAACGCCGCTTCCTGCAGGACAAGTTCGAAGGCAAGGACAAGGAGATCGAGTTCACGCCCGAGGGCAAGCGCGCGATCCTCTCGGCCGTGGTGCGCGGCGAGCAGTTCGAGGAATTCCTCGCCAAGAAATATGTCGGGACCAAGCGTTTCGGCCTCGACGGCGGCGAAAGCATGATCCCCGCGCTCGAGGCGGTGATCAAGTATGGCGGCGCCTACGGCGTCAACGAGATCGTCTACGGCATGGCCCACCGCGGCCGGTTGAACGTGCTCTCCAACGTGATGGGCAAGCCCTATCGCGTGATCTTCCATGAGTTCTCCGGTGGCTCGGCCACCCCCGACGAGGTCGGCGGGTCGGGCGACGTCAAGTACCACCTCGGCACCAGCACCGATCGCGGCTTCGACGACATCGAAGTCCATATGAGCCTCGTGCCCAACCCCAGCCACCTCGAGGCGGTCGATCCGGTCGTGCTCGGCAAGGTCCGCGCGCAGCAGGCGATCCGCGACGACCTGGTCAAGCACCAGCAGGTGCTCCCGGTGCTGATCCACGGCGACGCTGCCTTCGCGGGACAGGGCATCGTGTGGGAATGCCTCGGTTTCTCCGGCGTGCGCGGCTACAATACCGGCGGCTGCATCCACTTCGTCATCAACAACCAGATCGGCTTTACCACGAGCCCGCAATTCGCGCGTTCGAGCCCCTACCCCTCGGACGTCGCCAAGGGCGTCCAGGCGCCGATCCTGCACGTCAACGGCGACGATCCCGAAGCGGTGACCTTCGCCTGCAAGCTGGCGATCGAATACCGCCAGAAATTCGGCCGCGACATCGTGATCGACATGTGGTGCTATCGCCGCTTCGGCCACAATGAAGGCGACGAGCCGAGCTTCACCCAGCCGCTGATGTACGCGAAGATCAAGCAGCACCCCAAGGTGTCGGATATCTACGCCCGGCGGCTGGTTGAGGAAGGCGTGATCGACGAGGATTTCCTCAAGGAAGACGAGGCCGCCTTCACCGCCAAGCTCGCCGACGAGTTCGAGGCGGGGCAGAACTACACCCCCGACAAGGCCGACTGGTTCGGCGGTCGCTGGTCGGGCCTGCACAAGCCCGCCGATCCGGAGACCGCGCGCCGCAACGTCCATACCGGGATCGAGGGCAAGCTGTTCGACAGCCTTGGCCGCACGCTCACCACCGTGCCAGACGACCTCAACATCCACCGCACGCTCGGCCGCGTGCTCGATGCCAAGCGCGAGATGTTCGAAAGCGGCGAAGGCTTCGACTGGGCCACCGCCGAGGCGCTCGCTTTCGGCTCGCTGCTGTCCGAAGGCTTCGGCGTGCGCCTGTCGGGCCAGGATTCGGGCCGCGGCACCTTCAGCCAGCGGCATGCGGTCTGGGTCGACCAGAAGGACGAGCGGAAGTACGTCCCGCTGGAGACCGTGCCGCACGGCGATTTCACCGTGCTCGACAGCCCGCTCTCCGAATACGGCGTGCTCGGCTTCGAATACGGCTATGCGATGGCCGATCCGAAATCGCTGGTCCTGTGGGAAGCGCAGTTCGGTGATTTCGCCAATGGCGCGCAGATCATGATCGACCAGTTCATCGTCTCGGGCGAGGTCAAGTGGCAGCGCGCCAACGGGCTCGTCATGCTGCTGCCGCACGGTTACGAGGGCCAGGGACCGGAGCATTCCTCCGCGCGCCTTGAGCGCTTCCTCCAGCTGTGCGCGAACGACAACATCCAGGTCTGCAACATCACCGAGCCGTGCAATTATTTCCACGTATTGCGCCGCCAGATGCTGCGTCCGTTCCGCAAGCCGCTCGTGATCATGACGCCCAAGTCGCTGCTGCGGCATCCCAAGGCCAAGTCGAGCCGCGAAGGGTTCCTCGGCGAAAGCCACTTCATGCGGATCAAGTCCGACCCGGTCGAGATCGACGACACGAAGATCAAGCGGCTGGTGCTGTGTTCGGGCAAGGTCTCCTACGACCTGTTCGAGAAGCGCGAGGAGTTGGGCTGCGAGGACGTCTCGGTGGTTCGCATCGAACAGCTCTATCCCTTCCCCGGCGAACCGCTCGCCGTGCGCCTCAAGCGCATGACCAATCTCGAGGAAGTCGTGTGGTGCCAGGAAGAGCCGCGCAACAACGGCGCGTGGTTCTTCGTCGCCGAGAAGATCGAGCAGGCGCTCCACGAAGCCGGGCACGAGGGCATGCGCCCCTGCTATGCCGGGCGCGAGGAAGCCGCCTCGCCCGCCACCGGCCTCGCCGGACGCCACAAGGTGCAGCAGGACGCCCTGCTCACCATCGCATTGGGCTGCGCCGACGGCGGAGCCGCCCAGCGTGAACTCGATTGCCCGCCCTCCCTGCCCAAAGTCTGAGGAAAGACCAGCACATGGCCACCGACATTACCGTCCCCTCGCTGGGTGAATCCGTCACCGAAGGCACGATCGCCGAATGGCTCAAGCAGCCCGGTGACGCCGTCGCCGTCGACGAGCCGATCGTCTCGATCGAGACCGACAAGGTCGCGGTCGAGGTGCCCTCGCCCGTCGCCGGCACGATCGGCGAATTGAAGGCCGAGGAAGGCGACACGATCGAAGTCGGCGCAGTTATCGCGACCGTCGAGGAAGGCGGCTCCGGCACGGCGCCCGCGAAGAAGGCCGACGCGCCCGCGAAGGACGCTCCCAAGGACACCGGCGACGAGCAGGACGCGGTCCCCAATTCGACCGGCGAGGTCACCGGCACCGATTTCGATGCCGCCGCGCTTTCGCCTGCGGTGCGCCGCGCGGTGCTCGAACACGGGATCGACCCGTCGAGCGTCAAGGGCACCGGCAAGGACGGCCGCCTGACCAAGGAAGACGTGCTCGCCGCGGCCAAGGCCAAGCGCGAGGCGCCCGCCCCGTCGCAAAGCCAGGACGCGCCCGCACCGGCGGCTTCGGCCCCGGCCGGCGGTCGCAACGAAGAGCGCGTCAAGATGACCCGCCTGCGCCAGACCATCGCCAAGCGCCTCAAGAGCGCGCAGGACACCGCTGCGCTGCTCACCACCTTCAACGATGTCGACATGACCGCGGTCATCGAGACGCGCGAGAAGTACAAGGACACCTTCGCCAAGAAGCACGGCATCAAATTGGGCTTCATGAGCTTCTTCGCCAAGGCCGCGCACCTCGCGCTCAAGGACGTGCCCAGCGTCAACGCGCAGATCGACGGCGAAGAGATCGTCTACCACGATTACGTCGATATCTCGGTCGCGGTCAGCGCGCCCAACGGCCTCGTGGTCCCGGTCGTGCGCGACGTCGACAAGAAGGGCTTCGCCCAGATCGAGCTCGACATCGCCGATTTCGGCAAACGCGCGCGCGACGGCAGCCTCACGATGGACGATATGAAGGGCGGCACCTTCACCATCTCGAACGGCGGCGTGTTCGGCTCGCTGATGAGCACCCCGATCATCAACCCCCCGCAGAGCGCGGTGCTCGGCCTCCACCGGATCGAGGACCGTCCGGTGGTGGTGAACGGCGAGATCGTGATCCGCCCGATGATGTATATCGCGCTGTCCTACGACCACCGCCTGATCGACGGCCGCGAAGCCGTCACCGCACTCAAGATCATCAAGGAAGCGATCGAGGATCCGACCCGGATCCTGATCGACCTTTGAGGAAAGACCCATGGCTGACCATTCCTACGATTACGACGTCCTTGTCATCGGTGCCGGCCCCGGCGGCTATGTCGCCGCGATCCGCGCCGCGCAGCTCGGGCTGAAGACCGCCTGTGCCGAAGGCCGCGAGACGCTCGGCGGGACCTGCCTCAATGTCGGCTGCATCCCGTCGAAGGCGATGTTGCACGCAAGCGAGTATTTCGACGCGGCCAAGAACGGCGCGATGAAGGAACTCGGCATCGACGTGACGCCGAAGCTCAATCTCGACCAGATGCATAACCAGCGCCGCGACGCGGTGAAGGGCCTGACTGGCGGGATCGAATTCCTGTTCAAGAAGAACAAGGTCGACTGGAAGAAGGGCTATGCGACGTTCCAGGACGCGCACACGGTCAAGGTCGGCGACGAGACGGTCACCGCCAAGGACATCGTGATCGCGACCGGTTCGTCGGTCACCCCGCTGCCGGGGGTCGAGGTCGACAACGACAAGCACGTGGTGGTCGACAGCACCGGCGCGCTCGAACTGCCCAAGGTGCCGAAGACGATGGTCGTCATCGGCGGCGGCGTGATCGGGCTGGAGCTTGGTTCGGTCTGGCGGCGCCTCGGTGCCGAAGTCACCTGCGTCGAATTCCTCGACGAAATCCTGCCCGGCATGGACGGCGACATCCGCAAGGAAGCGCGCAAGATCTTCAAGAAGCAGGGGATCGAATTCAAGCTCTCGACCAAGGTCACCGGCGTCTCGGTCAAGGGCAAGAAGGCCACCCTCACGCTCGAACCCGCCGCGGGCGGCGACGAGGAGACGATGGAGGCCGATTGCGTACTCGTGTCGATCGGGCGCAAGCCCAACACCGACGGGCTCGGCCTCGACGCGATCGGGCTCGAGACCAACAAGCGCGGCCAGATCGAGACCGACCACGACTTCCGCACCCGCGTCGACGGCGTGTGGGCGATCGGTGACGTGATTCCCGGCCCGATGCTCGCGCACAAGGCCGAGGACGAAGGCATCGCCGTGGCCGAGAACATCGCCGGACAGACGGGCATCGTGAACCACGCGATCATTCCCAGCGTGGTCTACACCTGGCCCGAAATCGCGGGCGTGGGCCTGACGACCGAGGAAGCCATCGAGAAGATGGGTGGCGACAAGAAGGCCGTGAAGGTCGGCAAGTTCCCGATGCTGGGCAACAGCCGCGCCAAGACCAATCACGAAGGCGACGGCTTCGTGAAGGTCATCGCCGAAGCCGAAAGCGACCGCGTGCTGGGCGTGTGGGCGATCGCCGTGCCCGCCGGCACGATGATCGCCGAAGCGGCGGTGGCGATGGAATTCGGCACCACGAGCGAGGACATCGCCTATACCTGCCACGCTCACCCGACGCATTCCGAGGCGATCAAGGAAGCGGCGATGGCGGTGCAGGGCAAGCCGATCCACGTCTAACCGAGAAAATCGAGACGTTTTATCGTCACCCCGTTGACGGTTCGGGGTGACGAGCGGCTTGCATGCCCACCCCGGGTGTATTAGGCAACTACTGCACCTAGGGAGAGAATCATGTTACGTTTTGCCGCCACCGCCGCCTTTGCGCTGGCTTTCGCCACGCCGACGCTTGCGCAGGACCCGGAGCGGATGGACGAGGTCGTCTCGGCCGAGGCCGACACCGGTGCCTATATGGGCGCCGTCCTCGTCGCGAAGGGGGACGAGATCCTGCTCGACAAGGGCTATGGCAGCGCCAACCTCGAATGGGATATCGCCAACACGCCCGCGGCCAAGTTCCGGATCGGCTCGGTCACCAAGCAGTTCACCGCCGCCTCGATCCTGCTGCTGCAGGAACAGGGGAAGCTGACGCTCGACGCGCCGGTGAAGACCTACCTGCCCGATGCGCCCGCGGCGTGGGACGCGATCACCGTGCGGCACCTGCTCCAGCACACGTCGGGGCTCGCCAACGTCACCAGCCTCGACGCCTTCGCGCGCCAGAAATACCTTCCGACGACACGCGCGGAGCTGACCGCGATGTTCGCCGATGAACCCCTCGAATTCGCGCCGGGCGAAAAGTGGGAATATTCCAATTCGGGTTACGTCCTGCTCTCGACCATCGTCGAGGAGGTGAGCGGCCAGGATTACGCCGACTTCGTGAAGGCCAACATCTTCGATCCGCTCGGCATGGACGACACGGCGATCGACGTTTCTGCCGATATCGTCGCCAGGCGTGCCTCGGGCTATTTCCCTTCGGAAGGCGGCCCGAAGAACGCCGACTACGTCAACATGGAGATCCCCACCGGCGCGGGCGCGCTCTATTCGACCACACACGACCTGCTCAAATGGCAGCGCGGCCTGTTCGGCGGCCAGGTTCTCTCGTCGGACAGCCTCGCCGCGATGACCGCGCCGGGCGTGCCGGCGATGGGCGAGGCGACCTACGGTCTCGGGGTGCTCGTCACCGAGAACGACGACGGTCGCATGGTGTGGCACGGCGGCGGGATCGAAGGCTTCAACGCGATGCTGATGCACGATCCCGAAGACGCGATCACGGTTGTGGTGCTCGCCAACATCAATGGCGGACAGGCCGGCGCGCTGGGCCAGCAATTGATGGACCTTGCGCGCGGCGGCGAGGTCGTCCTCGCGAGCGAAAGGGTGGAAGGCAGCGTCGATACCGCTGCGCTGCCGCAATACGAGGGCACGTTCGCTCTTTCACCGCAATTCAAGATCCGCATGTTCGTCGAGGACGGCAAGCTGATGACACAGGCGACCAACCAGCCCGCTTTCCAGCTCTTCCCCGGCGAGGAGGCCGATCACTTCTTCCTGAAGGTGGTCGACGCCCGTGTGCGCTTCAACCGCGACGATAGCGGCGAGGTCATCTCGATCACGCTGTTCCAGGGCGGCCAGGAAATCGACGGCGCGAAGGAATAATCCGCTGCGCCCGGCCGCCCTCCTCGCGCTCGCCCTGCCCATCGCGTCGGGGCTGGCGTGGATGGCGGCGCAGGGCGCGCCGACGCACTACCTCGCGATCAATGCCGGCTGCCTGCTGGCCGCGCTGGCGCTGGTGCACTTTGCCCCGCTCCCCAGGGTGCAGCCCGATGCCGCCGCGGTGATTTTCGTCGCGTTGCTATTCCTGCCGCTGCTGGCGGGGCCCGAACTCAACGGCGTGCATCGCTGGATCGGGGCGGGACCGATCGGGCTAAACGCCTCGCTGCTCGCCTTGCCCGCGCTCGCCGTTCTGGCGGCGAAGATGGATTGGCGCTGGCAGCTCGGCCTGTCGGTGGCAGCGCTCGCGGCCGCCGTCGCACAGCCCGACGCCTCGCTCGCGCTGGCGGTTGGCGGGGCGGGGATCGGCGTCGCGCTCGCCACGCGCGATACCAAGCCCTCGCTGGTCGCGATCGCCGCGCTGCTGGCGGCGATCTGGGCGCACAAGCGCGGCGTGCTGCCGCCGGTCGAGTTCGTCGAGCAGGTCTATCTGGATGCCGCCGGCGGCGGCGTGTTGTGGCTGGTCCTGCTGGTGGCGGCGAGCCTCGCGCCGCTCGTCCTCATTGCGCTCGACCACTCGATGGACCGCGCACCACGCTTCGCGATCGCCGGGACGATGGCGGGGTTCTTCTACACCGCCGCATTGTCGGTCTATCCGGCCCCGCTGGTGGGATACGGCGCGGCGGCGATCCTCGGACTGGCGCTGGCGCTATGGCTGGCCGGCAACCAGCCGGGCCCCCGCCAAGGCGGGGACCCGACCGGCGATCAGATCTCGTCGGGATAGACCGGGCGGATGTCGACCGGGATCTCGCCCATTGCCGCGAAGCGCGATTCGGCCGCCGCATCGAGCTGCGCCCATTGGTCGAAGAAGGCGACCGTACCGGCATAATCGCCGGTCGCCTGCAGCATCAGCTGGTCGTGCAGCAGGTCGCGGATGCCCTGCTCCATCTTCGCGTAATCGACAGTATAGCGCTGCGCCGCCGCATCCCAGGCGAAGGCACCCTTGGCCTTGAGGTAGCCGTATTGCAGCTTGGCCCCGCGCCCATGCGCGCTTTCGGTGCCGAACCGCATCGAACGGAACAGCCCGGTGAAATAGGTCGAGAACAGCTGCGGCTTCTCGGCCGCGGGCAGCTCGCCCTTCTCCATCATGTAGAGGATATTCCAGATCCCCATCACGTCGGCCTTCGATTCCTCGAGCGCCGAATACTGTTCCTTGAGCTCGGCATTGACGGTCGTCTCGCGGCCGTCGACCGTGATCGTGCCCGGGCCGAGGCTGTGCGCGAGTTCGTGGAATAGCGTGTTCGCTTCCATGTACTTCTTCATCACCAGCCGGTTCTGTGCAGGCTTGAGCACGACCGCGCCCATCGGGTCGAGGATGCGATCGAACTTGGCGCCGAGCACGTTCGACAGGATGACCTTCTTCGCGCCCTTGGCCTCGCGCACGCGCTCGTCGTTGGGCAGGTTGAAGGCGATCGTCTGCACGCCCGGCACGTTGTCGCCGCCGCCATGGACCTGGTCGGCCACCGCGATCGGGCTCTCGAAGCCGCGGGTGAAGTTCTTGTAGCGGTCCTCGATCGGAAGGTTGCCTTCCATGTCGCGGAGGTAGTTCTTGTATTTCGCCAGCGCGGCCGAAGCGTCCGGGTCCTTCAGCGTGACGAAGCTCTCGAACGCGGTCTTGGTGCCGTAGAGCCGGTCGGTATAGACCTCGTACGGACCGATCGCGACCTCGATCGGCGTGCCCTCGAGGTCCATCCACGCCATTTCGCTCTCGAAGTAATCGTCCGACAGGAAACTGTCGGCGCGCAGGCTGAGGAATTTCTTGAGGCTCGGGTTGGACGTCCGCGCGGCGGCGCGATCGAGCAGCGCCGCAGCCGGTTTCAGCCACTCGGCGTATTCGACCGAATACGGCACGGCGACCAGCCGGTCGCCGTCGCGCTTCACCACCGTATAGGGGCTCAGCAGGTCGTCGCGCTGGCCGGGATTGGCGGCAAGGTAGGCGTCGAATTCGGCCTTGGTCATGTCGGCGGGGTAGAAGCCCGCGCCGAGCGGCATTTCGTCGGCACCCCAGAACGGGTGCAGTTCGGCAACCTCGTCCCACGGGCCGAAATTGCGGTCGAACATGGCGAGCAGCAGGTCGCGGTCGCCGCGCTTGCTGCGCGCGATCGCCGCGCGCACCGCCGGCAGGTCGGCGCCGCGCTGGCGCAGGTAGATCGCGTCCATGTAGGTCGAGGCGTCGATCAGCAGGTTGACGACGTCGCGCTCCTCGGCGGTGAGATAGCCGGTTTCGGGCGCCATGCGGATCTCGGCCAGCTTGTCGTACTGCGCGCGCAGGTCGTAGCCGGCCTCGGCGCTGGTCGAAGTGCCGGCATCCTGCATCGGCATGGCGGCGCAGGCCGCGGTCGCGAGCAGGAGGGGCAGGATCGCCGCGGATTTCGGGCTGATTGGCATCGTATCTCTCCACATTCGTTGATTGTCGCCGCGTGTAGCTTGCGCCTGAATGCGAGTCACGCAAAGGAACGCCATGGCAAAACGTCTCTGGATGCAGAAATTCGCCCGTTGGCACATCTGGCTCGGCTGGCTCGTCGGGGTCCCGATCCTGATGTGGCTCGCCACCGGCCTGTTCATGGTCCTGAAGCCGTTCGAGGAAGTGCGCGGCGAGGACCTGCGCGTTCCGGTCGAGCAGCAGGCATTGCCCGCCGGCAGCACGACATCGGTCACGGTCCCCACCTCGGAGCGGCCCGTACGCTCGGTCTCGCTGGCGATGGACGGCGACCAAGTCGTCACCACCCTCAACTACGAAGACGGCTCGGTCGAGCGCTACGGCGAGGATGGGGAGCGGATCGCCCCACTCAACGAGATTGCCGCGCGGATGCTGGTCGAGGAACGGATCGAAGGCGGCGATGATTTCGCCAGCGCGACCTTCTACGAGGCCGACGACGTGCCCTTCGATTTCCGCCGGCCGCAGCCGGTGTGGCGGGTCGCGCTAGAGGACGGGACCTATGTCTATGTCGGGCGAGATACCGGCAAGATCGAGGCGGTGCGGACGCGCTGGTGGCGCTGGTTCGATTTCATGTGGGGCCTCCACATCATGGACCTCGAGACCCGTGAACCGAGCAACCATCCGATCATCCTGATCTTCGGTACGCTCGCCACATTCGGTGCGATCCTCGGCTGCATCCTGATGTTCCGCCGGCGCAAGGCGCGGATCAAGGTCCCCAAATAGGCAAGGCGCATGACCCCCGACCAGATCCTCACCCCGATGCTCGACTGGCTCGACCTGGTGGGGGTGGCGGTGTTCGCGCTGACCGGCGCGCTGGTCGCGGCACGGCTCAACCAGACCTTCGTCACGATGGCGTTCTTCGCGCTGGTGACCGGCGTCGGCGGCGGCACGGTGCGCGACCTGCTCATCGGGGCCCCGGTCTTCTGGATGCAGGATCCATGGGTCGCGCCGGTCTGTTTCGCGACCGCGCTGCTCGCCTGGTTCACGCCCCCGCGCTGGTGGGAAGGCGACGGGCTCGAATATGCCGACGCGATGGGCCTGGCCTCCTACGCGGTGCTCGGCAGCGCCAAGGCGTTCGCCTACGGCGTCGCACCGATCCCGGCGGCGGTGATGGGGGTGGTGACCGGCTGCGTCGGCGGGATCATCCGCGACGTGGTGGCCAACCGTCCTTCGATCATCATGCGCCCGGAGCTTTACGTCACCGCAGCCGCACTGGCGGCGGGCCTGTGCGCGACGGGGCTCGCGCTCGGCTTCGATCGCGCGCTCGTCTGGCCGGTGGCGGTGGTCGCGGGCTTTGGGCTGCGCGCCGCCGCGATCCGCTTCGGCCTGTCGCTCCCCTCGCATAGCGGCGCCGAGGGAGATTTGCGCGACGACTAGCCGCCCAGGTCTCCATCGATTTCGCCTTCAAATTCACCGGAATCGCCGGTCTGCTTCATGCGATAGGTGTATTCGCCCTGTCGCTCGCGCGCGGCGGCGTAATCGAAATCGGCCTGCAGGTCGTCCTCGACAGCATAAGGTGCCCTGACGGAGGCGCGCCGCCCGATCTCGCGGACCCGGCCATCGGGGCCGATCTCGCACGAATAGGGCGCGCCGTCGTCCATCCGTCCCTCGACCCGCCAGCCCTCGCCGACCCGGCGGATCAGGTCCGGCTGCTGCGCTTCGCCGAGCTGTTCGACTTCGTCGACGCAGGCTTCGGCGGCCTGCGAGGGCGACACCTCGCTCGCATAGCGATCGGCATCGCGGCGCTCGGCATAATCGCGGTCGTAGTCCCGGCCGCGATAATCGCGCTCGCGCTCGTATTGCTCGTCACGCTCGCGCCGGTCGCGTTCGGCATCGCGCGCCGCATCGGTGATCGCAGCAATCCCGCCGAGGATCAGGATGCCGGTAATCACGTCGCCTGCGTCGATCCCGCGGTCGCGTCTCCAGCGATAGCGACGATGGCGCTCGAGCTTCAGTTCCGCCTCGCCTGTGGCGGGCGCAATTTCGACCGGGCGCTGGACCTGCCCCGGGCCGCGCGCGCGCTCGGCACCCGCGACGGGCGTCGCCAGCATGGAGAAGATCGCCATGATGGCGGCGGCGGAACTGGTCTTGGTCATCTACCCGGCCCTCCTCTTGGGTAAACTCCATGTAGGAACGAAAAATGGGCGATCCAGCCTGTCACCAGACTGAACCGCCCACCTCATGCCCGGACTGTGCGACCCTTAACGCAGCCCGCGCACTCCGCTGAAGTCGAGATCGCGGACGCGACCGTAGCTGACTTCACAGGAGAACTTGCCTTCGTCCCGCACCCGACGTCGGTCGCGGCGGTCGTAGCGATCGCGGCGGTCGTAGCGTGCGCCGCGGTAGCCGCGCTGCCCTTCGACCGCGATGCGGCCCTTGATCTTCCAGCCGTCGCGCTTGCGGTCGACATCGTAGATTTCATAGACGTCGGCGTAGCGATAACCGGCGCGGCGCGCTTGGTTCTCGGCGATCTGCACGCACTGCTCGACCGCCTGGCGACCGTTGCCGCGGCGGGCGTAGCGATCGTCGCGGTAGCGATCGTCGCGGTAGCGCTGGCCGCGGTAATAGCGATCGTCGTCGTCGTCGTCGAACGCGCCGAGCACGGCGGCGATTCCGCCGATGATCACGGCACCGGCAATGATTTCCTCGGTGCTTTGCGCCTGAGCCGGGGTCGCGAACGCTCCCATCGTCATTGCGCCAGCCGCAGCGGTACCGAGCAGGGCTTTGCTATAGTTGTTCATTATTCTGCCTCCTTCACAGCTGGCCGGGGGAGATATCCCGCGACCTTCGATTGCCGTTCTAGAGGACCGGGCTTGAGGCGACGCTGAATTGCGCTGACAGACATTGTTAAGAAAAGTCAGGTTTAGTCTGAACGACAGCATTAGCGAAAGATTTGCGCTTCGGTGCTATGAAATCGCGCGAAGGAACCGCGAGTGATGCAGCACGATCCAGCGCTCGGCACACCGGCGGCGCAGCCATCGCGAGGTGGCATGCGCTCGCACGCGCTCGCCTGGCGCGACTTCGGACTTCCGCAGCGTGCGCAGTTGCGCGACCTTGCCGCGCATGCCACGCAGCCCAACCCCTTTTTCGAGGAATGGCACCTGTTCCCATCGCTCGAGGCGCTCGATCCGAAGGGCGAGGTCATGGTGTTCTGGCTCGAGGATGCGGACGGGCAGGCGCTCGGCCTGCTCCCCCTCAAGCGCGAGCTGGGCTATTACGGGCGCCCGATACCGCACTGGCGCAACTGGATGCATGCCAATTGCTTCCTCGGCGCTCCGCTGGTGCGCGCGGGATGCGAAGCCGTCTTCTGGCCCGCCCTGTTCGAATGGCTCGACAGCGCGGGAGCGCTGCCGATGTTCGTCCACCTCGCCGGAATGCCGCTCGAAACCGCGCTCGCAGACGAACTCGAGGCATGCCTTGCGCGATCACATCGCGCCGGGCGCCGGGTGCACGTCGTCGAACGCGCCATGCTCGCGTCGGCGCTCGAGCCGCAGGCCTATCTCGAGGAGGTTCTCTCCACCAAGCGACGCAAGGAGCTGAGACGCCAGCGGCGGCGGCTCGAGGAATGCGGCGCGGTGGAGACCGAATTCCTCCGCGACGACAGCGATCTGCAGGCGTGGATCGCGGCCTTCCTCGCGCTCGAGGCGGCGGGCTGGAAGGGCAAGCAGGGCAGCGCCACCGCCAACGATCCCGACAAGGCCGCGATCTTCACCCGCGCGCTGCACGGCGCCGCGGCCTGCGGCAAGCTCGAGCGCCGGACGCTGCGGCTCGATGGCGCACCGATCGCGATGCTCGCCAGCTTTTACACGCCGCCGGGTGCGTTCTCCTACAAGACGGCATTCGACGAGGAATTCGCGCGCTTCTCCCCCGGCGTGCTGCTGCAGGTCGAGAACCTCGACAGCCTGTCCGACCCGGCGATCGACTGGGTCGATAGCTGTGCCAGCGCCGATCACCCGATGATCGATCACATGTGGCGCGAACGCCGCCGGATCGCGCGCTACAGCATCGGTATCGGCGGAGCCGCCCGTCAGGCGCTGTTCGGCGCGCTCCTCGCATTCGAGGGAACGGTCGCATGACGCAGGCAATCTTTCCCGACGAGGCACAGCGCAGCTTCGCCGAATGCTATCCCGAAACGCCGCACAAGCTGGTCCACGCGCTCGATCGCCACGCCCTGCTCGAGCGCGAGGCGCTCGCACGGCTCGGCGAGACACTGCCGGCCGCCAGCGTCGAATACAATCGTGGCGACGTGCCGATCGGCGTCGACGACAAGCCGCCCGCGAACGGTCTCTCGATCGGCGAGACGATCCGCCGGATCGACGAGGTCCGCAGCTGGGCGGTGCTCAAGAACATCGAACAGGTGCCCGCCTATCGCGATCTCGTGGCCGGGCTGCTCGAAGAACTGCGCGCGCCGATCGAGGCGGCGACCGGGGCGATGCTCAAGCCGCAGGGATACATCTTCGTGTCGAGCCCCGACGCGGTGACGCCCTACCATTTCGATCCCGAGCACAACATCCTGCTGCAGCTCGAAGGCAGCAAGGCGATGACCCAGTTTCCCGCCGGCCATCCGCGCTTCGCGCCCGATACCGCGCACGAGGCCTATCACACCGGCGGCGGGCGCGAATTGACTTGGCAGGACGGCTTCATCGACGAGGGGCACACCTTCGCGCTCGACGCGGGCGAGGCGCTCTACGTCCCGGTCATGGCACCGCATTTCGTGCGCAATGGCGGTGCGCCGTCGATCTCGCTGTCGATCACCTGGCGATCCGAATGGAGCTTCGCCGAGGCCGATGCACGCGCATTCAACCGGATGCTGCGCGGGATCGGATTGACCCCGCGCGCACCGGGCCGCTGGCCTGCGCGCAATCGCGCCAAGGCGATGGCATGGCGCGCCTTGCGGCGAATGAAGTCCGCTTGACCTCGTCCCGCCCGCGCCACATGTGATCCGCATGAGCGACGCAGACGAAGCCACCCCGCCCTCCCCCGAAACGTTGGTCGAACGGCTGGTCACGCTGTTGACCCCCGAGGAGACCGTCGGACACGACATCTATCGCGGGCCGCGCAAGGGCGACGGGATCGGCCGGGTGTTCGGCGGGCAGGTGATCGCGCAGGCGCTGCGCGCGGCGGAAATGACGGTCGAGGACGACCGAGCGCCGCATTCGCTCCACGCCTATTTCCTCCGCGGCGGGAGCGAGGATTACGATATCGAGCTTGCGGTCGACCGCCAGTTCGACGGGCGCAGCTTTTCCAACCGCCGCGTCGTCGCCAAGCAGAAGGGCACGCCGATCCTCAACCTCGCCGCGAGCTTCCAGCGCCCCGAGGAGGGCCTCGAGCATGTCGATGCGCCGATGCCCGAGGTGCCGCATGCCGAGGAGCTTCGCCCCGAAATGGAAATCCGGCGCGAAATGGCGGACACCCTCAAGGACGAGAACGCCCGCCGCTACATGCTGCGCCCGCGCGCGATCGAATTGCGCAACGTCGATGCGCCGCATTGGCAGAGCAAGGAGCCGAAGGACCCGGTGAGCCACACCTGGTTTCGCGCGGTAGCTCAGATGCCCGACGATCCGTCGCTCCATCGCGCCGCGCTCGCCTATGCCAGCGACTTCATGCTGCTCGGTACCAGCGCGCTCCCGCACGGGCTCTCGTGGTGGCGCAACGAACTGAAGGGCGCGAGCCTCGACCATGCGATCTGGTTCCATCGCCCGGCGCGGGTCGACCAGTGGTTGCTTTATGCCACCGACAGCCCGTGGAGCGGTGGCGGGCGCGGGTTCAATCGCGGGAAGATCTTCACCGAGAACGGCGAGCTCGTCGCCAGCGTCGCGCAGGAAGGCGTGATCCGCAAGATGCGAAAAAAGGACTGACAAGGTTCGAAGCCACCCCGAGTCGCGAAACAATGTTTCCGTTTAGAAACCAGTTCTTTCAATGACTAGAGTGGCAATCGAAAGTATTTTTATTGCCATTCATATACTTCGGCTAGATTCGGTAATCACTCATTTACCATTCTCCAACTCCCGGATTACGTTGATCTATTCGGGACGCAGGGAATGGGGCAGCCTGAATTGCCCCTCTTGGAGGAGTAAATTCGATGAAGAAACTCTTTGCCTATGCAGCATCGCTGGCGATGGCCATGTCGTTCTCGGTGGCGCCGACCACGCTGCACGCCAACCCGGGTGGCAGCAACGCCGCCGCCAAGGCCTGCAATTCCGGTCTCGCCGATGCCATCGGCGTGTCGGTCGGCACCTGCGTGAAACTGTTCAAGGACGGCGATGCCGTCAGCGTCTGCAAGGCGCTCAAGGACCTCGGCCTGCTCGACCTCGTCGGCGCGCGCAACCAGGGCCAGTGCATCAAGGCGCTGAGCTGAAGCACGCGCCATACCTCGAGGGGGCTGCGGAGCGATCCGCGGCCCCTTTTCCATTTCCGCCCCGCGGGCCGACGACCACCTTCGCAGCTGCACAATTTTTAGGGAAGCCAAACCGGGTTTAATCCGCTAAGGGGCGCGCATGTCGCCGCTGGCCATAGGGCTGGCGTGCCTTTTTGCATCGGCGCCCCTCCGGCGCGACCCCGCATTCCAGATCCCTCCCCGCACCGCGCGCCGGTGCCGTTTCCCCTGTGAGCACCATGTCCTTCGAAAACGTCCAGCCGCCCCTCGCCCAAGCCCTGACCGAGCGCGGCTATACCGAGCTAACCCCCGTCCAGTCCGCCGTGATTGCGCCCGATGTCGCGGGCCGCGACCTGATCGTTTCGGCACAGACCGGCTCGGGCAAGACCGTCGCTTTCGGCCTCGCGCTGGCCGATGAACTGCTCGCCGAACTCGGCAGCCTGCCGATGGTCGAGCGCCCGCTCGCGCTCGTCATCGCGCCCACCCGCGAACTCGCGCTTCAGGTCAGCCGCGAACTGGGCTGGCTCTACGGCCAGCAAGGCGTGCGCATCGCGACCTGCGTCGGCGGGATGGATGCGAGCAAGGAACGCCGCAACCTGCGCGGCGGACCCGCGATCGTGGTCGGCACGCCGGGCCGGTTGCGCGATCACCTCGAACGCGGCGCGCTCGACCTCTCCGGCCTGATCGGCGTGGTACTCGACGAGGCCGACGAGATGCTCGACATGGGCTTCCGCGACGATCTCGAGGAAATCCTCGACGCGACGCCCGACAAGCGCCGGACACTGCTCTTTTCTGCCACCATGCCGCCTGCGATCGTGCGGCTCGCCGAACGCTACCAGACCGATGCCGAGCGGCTTTCGCTGGCGGGCAAGGACCGCGGCCATGGCGACATCGCCTATCAGGCCATCGCCGTCTCGCCGTCCGAAGTCGAGAATGCGGTGGTGAACCTGCTGCGCTTCCACGAGGCGGAAACCGCGATCCTGTTCTGCGCCACGCGCGACAGCGTCCGCCGCCTCCACGCCACGTTGCAGGAGCGCGGCTTCGGCGTCGTCGCCCTGTCGGGCGAGCATTCGCAGTCGGAACGCAACCAGGCGCTGCAGGCGCTCCGCGATCGCCGCGCCCGCGTGTGCGTTGCCACCGATGTCGCCTCGCGCGGGATCGACCTCCCCAGCGTCAGCCTCGTGATCCACGTGGAGATTCCGCGCGATGCGGAAACGCTGCAGCACCGCTCGGGCCGCACCGGTCGCGCAGGCAAGAAGGGCACCGCCGTGCTGGTGGTGCCGTTCAACCGCCGCCGCCGGGTCGACGGCATGCTGCGCGGCGCGAAGATTACCGCCGAGTGGACCGACGCCCCCACCCCCGAAGCGATCCGCGAAAAGGATCGCGAACGGATGATGGGGCAGATCACCGATACCAGCGAGATCACCAAGGATGACCGCAAGCTGGCTGCGACGCTGATGGAAACCATGTCGGCCGAAGATATCGCGGCTGCCCTGATCCACTCGCACCGCGCCAAGATGCCCGAACCCGAAGAGCTGCTCGCCAACACGCCAGAAGCACGCGAAAAAGCGAAGAAGGACGCCCACCGTCCCGGCTTCGAGGACACGGTGTGGTTCAAGATCGAGGTTGGCCGCAAGCAGAACGCCGAGCCGCGCTGGATCCTGCCGCTGCTGTGCCGCCGCGGGCACATCACCCGCAACGAGATCGGCGCGATCAGGATCGGCACGCACGAAAGCTGGTTCCAGGTGCCGCGCAACGTGGCTCCCAAATTCCAGGACGCCCTCGCCCGCACCGCTTCGAGCGAGGACGAGCAGGACGCGATCGCGATCGAGGAGGCCCCCGAAGGCCCACAGGTCGGTGCCGGCAACAAGGGCGGCCCGCGGGGAACTTTCAAGGGCGGCCCGCGCGGCGGCAAGGGCTTCGTGAAGCCGCACCGCAAGGGCGGAAAAGGCTACTTCAAGGGGAAGGACTCCGCCAAGGGCAAAGGCAATCCCGACGGCGGCAAGTTCAAGGGCAAGCCCAAGTCCGAAGGTGCAAGCGGCAAGTCGCTCGCCGGCAAATGGAAACGCGAAAAGGGGCCGCGTTCGTAAGCGACGCTTCGCTAGACCATCAACGCGAGGACAACGGTGTCTTCGATGGGCGTGCCTGAGGCATCGAGCGCCGGCTCGAATTTCCCGTATCGAACGACGCTTCGGCAGGCATAGCTATCGAGCGCAGCATTCTCGCTGCTGCGTATGATCACACATTTGGAAACCTTGCCGGACGGCCTCACCGTGATCAGCATCCTCACGGTGCCCTTCACGCCCCGCCTCAGATTGCGCGGCCGCGACTGGTAGGACTTTCGAAGCCACTCCATGTCGTTCGTGATCGAGGCCTCGCGAGATTTGTCGTCAGTCTCGTCTCGAGGGGCAGCTGAGCTGGTCGCGCAGGCACTGACGAGAAGCGCTGCAGCGGCCAACCTCAAGAAACTAGACATCAACCGCACCCCTCTAACCTTTGCCACGATTCACCCGCCCGCGTGGTAGAAGTCGTAAATCTTCTGCGCAACGCCCTCGCTGATGCCGGGGGTGCGCTTCAGATCGTCGAGCGCGGCGGCGCGGACCTTGCTGGCGGTGCCGAAGGCGAGCAGCAGCGCGCGCTTGCGTGAGGGGCCGATGCCGGGGATCTCGTCGAGCGGGCTGGCGGTGATCGCCTTGCTGCGCTTGGCGCGGTGAGCGCCGATGGCGAAGCGATGGACCTCGTCGCGCAGGTTCTGGGCATGGAACAGCACCGGCGAATTGGTCGGCAGCGTCTTCTCGCGACCGTCAGGAAAGTGGAACACTTCGCGCCCCTCGCGGCCGTGATGCGGACCCTTGGCGATGCCAATTACCGGCACCTGGTCGGCAATGCCGAGCCCTTCCAGCACGCTCATTACGCTGGAGACCTGCCCCTTGCCGCCGTCGATCAGCACGAGATCGGGCCACACGGTCTCGTGGCTGTTCGACTTGCCCTCCTCGCCATCGGGATGCTCGGCAAGGTTGCGGAAGCGGCGCTCCATCACCTCGCGCATCATTCCGAAATCGTCGTTCGTCTGCGCGGTCTTGATATTGAACTTGCGGTACTGGCTCTTCTCGAAGCCCTCGGGCGAGGCGACCACCATCGCGCCCACGGCCTTCGCGCCCTGGATATGGCTGTTGTCGTAGATCTCGATCCGCTGCGGCGGTTCGTCGAGTTCGAGGAATTCGGCCAATTCGCGATTGATCTTGGCCTTGGTGCCGGTCTCTGCCAGCCGCCGTTCGAGCGCCTCGGTGGCGTTGCGCTGCGCCTGTTGCATCAGCTTGCGCCGCGCCCCGCGCTGCGGGATCGATATCGCGACCGCGTGCCCGGCCCCTTCCGCCAGCGCCTCGGCCAGCAGTTCCTGCTCTTCGAGTTCGCGATCGACCAGGATCGTGCGCGGCGGCGGCACTTCCTCGTAGAATTGCAGCAGCACGTCGGCGAGCACCTCGCCCTCGTCGACCTCGCCGGTATTCTTGGGATAGAACGTACGGTGGCCCCAGTTCTGCCCGCCGCGAATAAAGAACGCCTGCACCCCGATCTGCCCGCCCTTGGTCGCGAGCGCAAAGACATCGGCATCGCCCACCCCCTGCGCGTTGATCGCCTGCGAACCCTGGATGAAGGTCGCCGCGCGCAGCCGGTCGCGCAGCATCGCCGCGGTCTCGAAATCGAGCTCCTCGGCGGCCTTCGCCATCTGTTTCTCGATATCGGCCTGCACCGCGCTGGACTTGCCCGAGAGGAAGTCCTTCGCCTCGCCGACGAGCTTTTCATAGCCTTCCTCGTCGATCCGCCCGACACAGGGGGCCGAGCAGCGCTTGATCTGGTAGAGCAGGCAGGGCCGGTCGCGATTGTTGAAGAAGCTGTCGCTGCAGCTCCGCAGAAGGAAGAGCTTCTGCAGCGCGTTCAATGTCTTGTTGACCGATCCGGCGCTGGCGAAGGGGCCGTAGTAATTGCCCTTAGCCCGCCGTGCGCCGCGATGCTTCTGGATCCGTGGGAAGGCGTGGTCGGCGCGCAGCAAGATGAAGGGGAAGCTCTTGTCGTCCCGCAGCAGCACGTTGAAGGGCGGACGATAGCGCTTGATCAGCTGCGCCTCGAGCAACAGCGCCTCGGCCTCGGAGTTCGTCACCACGATCTCCATCGCGCGGCACTGGCTGACCATCCGCTGGAGCCGGTTCGAGAGCCCCTTCACCTGCGTGTAATTGGCGACTCGCGCCTTGAGGCTGCGCGCCTTGCCGACATAGAGCACGTCGCCGCGCGTATCGAGCATGCGGTAGACCCCGGGGCGCGGCTTCAAGGTCTTCACCGTCTCGCGGATCGCGGCGATCCCGGCTTCGAGATCGGGCTGCGCGCTGGCGACGGTATAGGTCGCGCGCTCCTCGTTGAAGCGTTCCTTGCCTCTCGGGTCGTGGGGGGATCCGGCTTTCGAGCGCGACATGCCAGCCAAGTAGGATTCTCCATGGAAAAAGCCAAGGCGCACACCATGTTCTGCGGCATGACCGAACTTTCCGTGCTCGATCTCGTCCCCGTCCGCGAAGGCGGGACCCTTTCCGAAGCCTATGAAGCCGCCGCCGGCCTTGCGCGCGTCGCAGAGGAGGCGGGCTACAAGCGGTTCTGGGTCGCCGAGCACCATGCGATGGAAGGGATCGGCGGCGCCGCGACCTCGGTCGTGCTGGCGCATATCGGCCATGCGACCTCGACCATCCGGATCGGTTCGGGCGGGATCATGCTGCCCAATCACAACCCCTTCGTGATCGCCGAGCAGTTCGGCACGCTCGATGCGCTGTTCCCCGGCCGGATCGATCTCGGCCTCGGTCGCGCCCCCGGGGCCGACGGGCGGATCCGGCAGGCCTTCCGCAAGGATTTGATGAAAGCGGCGGGCGATTTCCCGCAGGACGTGATGGAGCTGGCGGCCTATTTCTCGGGGCAGGAGGACATCTCGCTGCGCCCCAATCCCGGCTTCGGCGCCGATATCGAGATGTGGGCGCTGGGATCGAGCCTCTACGGCGCGCAGCTCGCGGCCGCGCTCGGCCTGCCCTACGCCTTCGCCGCGCATTTCGCGCCCGATCATCTCGACGATGCGCTCGCGATCTATCGCCGCGATTTCAAGCCGTTGGAGCGGCTCGACAAGCCGCATGTGATGGTCGCGATGAACGTCTTCGCGGCAGAAGAAGCGGACGAAGCCGAGCGGCTCGCCTCCTCGCAATTGCAGAGCTTCGTGCGGCTGCGCACCGGCAGCCCGGGCAAGCTCCCGCCGCCGGTCGACGGCTATCGCGAAAGCCTCGGCCCGATGGAGCGGCGGATCGTCGAACACGTCTCGCTGGCCAGCGCGGTCGGGACGCCCGACATGGTGCGCGAGAAGATCGGAGACTTCGTCAAGCGCACGCAGGCCGACGAGATCATCGTCGCCGGCGCGACCTACGAGCCGCAGGCGCGCGAAACCTCGCTGCGCCTGACCGCCGAAGCGCTCGCCTCGTGAGCGATCGTTACGACGCGATCGTGCTCGGCGGAGGCGCGGCGGGACTGATGTGTGCGGCGCGCGCGGGCCAGCGCGGCAAGCGCGTGCTCGTGCTCGAACGCGCGACCAGGCCGGGCAAGAAGATCCTGATTTCGGGCGGCGGGCGGTGCAATTTCACCAATATCGGCGCGGGCCCGGCCAATTACCTCTCGTCCAACCCGCATTTCGCCAAGTCCGCCCTCGCCCGCTACACCGCACGAGATTTCCTCGCGTTGGTCGAACGCTACGGGATCGACTGGCACGAGAAGACGCTCGGCCAGCTGTTCTGCGACGGCTCGGCTCAGCAGATCGTCGACCTGCTGCTCGCGGAATGCGCGAATGGCGATGTCGAGGTCCGCTGCGGCGAGGAGATCGAAGAGGTCACGCATGACGGTCGCTTCAACGTAGCCACGCAAACGGGCAACTACGAAGCCGATGCGCTCGTGATCGCCACCGGCGGTCCCTCGATCCCCAAGATGGGCGCGACCGGCTTCGCCTACGATCTCGCGCGCCAGTTCGGGCTCAAGGTGGTCGAACCGCGCCCCGCTCTCGTCCCGCTCACGCTCGGCGGCGAGGAAGTGCTGTTTCGCGAGATCAGCGGCGTTTCCGCCCCGGTGGTCGCCAGCGCGGGCAAGGGCCGGTTTCCCGAGGCCGCGCTGTTCACCCATCGCGGGCTGTCGGGCCCGGCAATCCTGCAGGCTTCGTCCTACTGGTATCCGGGCGATCCGGTCACCATCGACTTCCTCCCCGAACAGGAGGGCGACTGGCTGCTCGAGCGCAAGCGCGAACAGCCGCGCGCCACGCTGCGATCGACCTTGCGCGACCTGCTGCCCCAGCGCTTGGCCGACATCCTCGCCGACAAGCTCGCGATCGAGACCGAATTCGGCAATGTCCCCGACAAGGACTTGCGCGCGGCGCAGGAACGGCTTGCGCGCTGGACCTTCCATCCCAATGGCAGCGAAGGCTTTGCCAAGGCCGAAGTCACCATCGGCGGGATCGCCACCGCAGAGCTTTCCTCGAAGACGATGGAAGCGAAGCGCGTGCCCGGTCTCTACGCGATCGGCGAGGCGGTCGACGTCACCGGCTGGCTCGGCGGGTACAATTTCCAGTGGGCCTGGGCGAGCGGGGTGGCGGCGGGCGACAGCCTCTGAGCAACCGTACGAGTCGCGGGCTGGCCTTCAACCTGCCAACGGTTCACTCGGACTATGGCACATCGCTTTGTTTCAATGCTTTACAGAGGCTTCTCGCGCCCAGTTTGACGGATCGGCCAAACAGGCGCTTAATCGCTTCGCCGTTGTGAATGGAGGATATCCATGCTCCGAATGGTGAAGGGACTGGCCTGTTCGCTGATGCTCGTCGCAACCCCGGCGCTTGCCGAGGAATGGCACGAATTCGCCAAGACCGGAGAGACGATCGGCTTCGTCGACACCGATACGCTCCGCACAGACACCACACCCGTCACCTTCGATATGTTCGTCGGCTACATGTACGGCCAGGGCAAGGACGGCGAGGTCTACTACGTCATCTACCGGATGAGTGCGGATTGCAGCAGCGGCACCCTGACGGTCCTGTCGCTGCGGGCTTTCGATATCGATCGCAAGCCGATTACCAATGCCAGCCGCGACACGATCGAGAACCCGTTGGCCGAACGCACCTTCGCCAGCGATGTGCACGACCTCGCATGTGTCGCGAAGGGTCGCTCGTCGGGCAAGACGAACGACCCCTATCGCGCGAGCGACGACTATTTCGGCGGGTTCTGAGCGGCCCTAGAACGCTTTCCTGAAATCGATCTCGAACGAGCGACCGTATGGATCGAGCCGATCGGGCAGGAATGCATTGGGCACATCGCCGTTCTGGTCGACGATCGAACGGCGAGAATCGAAGATGTTCGACACCGAGAACGAGAAGCGCGACCCTTCGAGGAAGGGCACCGCCGCAACGATGCTCTCGCGCTGGTCGAAATCGATGAAGAAGCGCGCATTGAGAGTGAACTGCTCGCCATAGAACAGGTCGGTGCTGCCCGGCAGGCCGCTGCCGTCGACGCGCGTCTCGCCGGTGTAGTTCGCACTCAGGAAGCTGCCGAAGCCGCGATAGAACGCCCCGCCGAAAACGCGGAATTCATGGCGCGGGCTACCACCGCCCGCAATCGAATCGCCGTCGAGCAGGTCGAGGAACGGCCCGCCCGGGGCGATCAGCACCTCGTCCTCGAGCCGCAGCGTGTAGTCGGCGTTGGCGAAGAACCGCCCGCGCCCGTCACCGCCGCCGCCAAAACCACCCCCGCCGCGACGCCCGCCGCGTGACCGCTGCTGGCCACCGCCACCGCCGCCTTCGGCGCGTTGTCCGCCCTCACCCCCCGGACCGGCGGCACAGATGCGCTGGCGCAACTGTTCGGCCTTCTCGGGGTCGATCTCGCCATTCTCGTCCTTGATCTGGTCGAGGATGAAGGACGGGATCGCCGGGCGATCGCCCTCCGCGATCTCGCCACTCTCGGCACGCGCGACCTCGGCCCTGAGGCGTTCGAGGAAATCGGACGGGCTGAGCGAGCACAGCTCCTGCCGGATCGCGGCGAGGCGTTCGCGGTCGGGGCCACCGGGGGCGCCCGGCGTACCTTCGCTCTCGCCATCGCCGGCGCGGCAGAACTGGCGACGCACGAATTCGACTCGCTGCGGGTCGAGCTCGCCGGCATCGTTCTTGAGCCGCGCCAGCATCTGCGGCGGGAATGGCGGATTTTCGCTTTCCGCCGCCGCCTTGAGGCGGGCGAGGAATTCTTCGGGATCGTCCGAACAAAGCTGGTCGCGCAATTGCTGCATCCGCTCGGGCGAGAACATTCCGCCGCCCTGGCCGCCACCACCACCGCGCGCCTGTGATCCCCCGCCGGGAGGACCGCCGCGACGGCCCTGTGCCGCCGGTTCTTCCCCCTCGGGGAAAGCCGACCCGAACGGGCCGGAGAGGTTGAGCGAGAAGCGCAGCGATTCCGAATTGCGCTCTGCGAAGGTCACCGGGCGCAGGTCGAGCTCCTGCAGACGCCCGGTCGCGTCGCGCGAGACGCGACCCGGGAAAGCCGCCTCGATCTCGGGCGTGAGCGTCGGGAAGCCCGCGGTCACGTCGTCCGAATCATTGGTGAAATATTCGACCTGGAAGCGCCCGTTCTCGATGAAGGGAAGATTGTAGTTGAAGGCGAATTTCCAGTCGCGTTGGGTCTCGCGCAGGAGGTCCGGATTACCTCCGCCGATCACCGTCGCCAGCGTCGTCTCGTTGCGCGCGAGGTCGAAGACGGGCGTGTTGAAGTTCTCGGTCAGCGGACTGCCCAGCTGGGTCAGCGACGGGGCTTCCTGCCGGTACTGGTAGGTCGCGGTGAAGCCGACAGCCTCGATCGGGCGCCAGTTGAGCGAGCTCGACCAGGCATAGAGCGAACCGAAATCGGACAAATCGTTGATCGAGGCCCCGAGATCGAGCGTGATGTCGCCGAGAAAATCGCCGAAGCCTTCGTCGACGCTGGTGATCGGGACTCCCAGCGTCACCCCGCCGGAAAAGCGCGTGCGGTCGAGGAAGGTCTCGCCCAGCCCGCTGCGCGTGTCGTCGCTGCGGATGTCGTTATAGGTGAAGCCGCCCTTCAGCGTTACCAACAGGTCGCCGCCGGGGAGGAGCAAGGGGCGGCCGATCAGCGTTGCGTCGGTATCGAGACGGTTGGTCTTGCTATTGGCGAAATCGACCCCCGCGAGGGGGAGCCCCGGCAGCACACCGTCGATCGCAAGGGTCCCGGCCAGCGCCTGCGCCTGCAGGATACCGACATCGGCGCGACGATCGATCCGGGTGAAACCCTCGGTATGGGTGCCGTCGCCCGTCAGGCTCAGCTGCCAGTCGCCGATATTGGTCGAAAACGCGCTCCCGATCTGCGCGGTGACGTTGCGGGTTCGCCGCTCGAGCGGATCGGACAGCGTGCGGACCTGCGTGTTGCCGAGCGGATCGGTGAGGGTAACGGTGTCGAGCCCCGCGAGCGAGCGCGAGCTGCTGCGCGACAGCGTGCCATTGACCGAGAGCGAGCCGTCCTTGCCGCCCTCCCCGATCGGGACAGCGACCGTTCCGTTGAGCGACAATTCGTCGCTCTCGGGCACTAGCGTGCGGAATTCGGCCGGATCCGGATCACCGGCCAGCCGGTCCTCGGAGCCATCGGCGACCGGCAGGTCGCGGTCGGCCTCGGTAATCCGCTGGCGCGCCTCGGCCTCGAGCGCGAGGCTGATCCTTGTGCTGCCCGAAATATTCAGCGCGCTGGCTTCGAGTTCGCCGCGCGTGAAGCCGTCCTGGAACGGCCCGCCGCCTTCGATCTCGACCGTCTTGGCGGTGAAATTGTCCTTTAGAATGAAGTTGATCACCCGCTGGTTGGGCGAGAAACCGAAGCGGACCGCGGTTTCCTCGGGCAGGACCTCGACGCGCTCGATCGCTTCGGGCGGGAAGTTGCGCAATTCGCGGAAGCCCGAGATGCGCACGCCGTTGAGCAGGATGGCCGGGGGTCCGCCGCCGCGTGCGCCGCCCGAGCTGACCGTTGGGCCGAGCTGCTGGACGAGTTCGGCGATCGAGCCTGCGCCGTAGGCCGCGATATCGGCCTCGTCGAGCGTCTGGATCGGTTCCTGCGCCGCATCGACCTGCCCCAGCAGTCGCTCGGCCGAGACGACGATGCAATTGATGTCTTCGGCACAGCTATCGCCGACTTCTGCATCCGCCGCGGCGACGGCATCCTCGCCTTCGGCGTCCTGCGCGATGACAGAAGTGGGGGCGCAGATCAGGGCAATGAGGGGAAGGCCGATCAGGGAACGCAAGGCTTTGCTCCAATTATGAAAACGACCGCGAGCGCGGTCGGGACGAACGCAGTGCCCCGCCGGCATGGCCTTGGGGACGGTGGAGGTACGCAGCAAGTCGCAAAATGTCTCAGCGATGCGCCCTTTTCTTTTGACGTTGTGGCGTTTATGCCGCGCGCCATGCGAAACCTCATCGGAACGAGCCGTTAATGGCGAAAGAAGAACTCCTCGAAATGCGTGGGAAAGTCGTCGAACTACTTCCCAACGCCATGTTCCGCGTCGAACTCGAGAACGGACACGAAATCCTCGGCCACACCGCGGGCAAGATGCGCAAGAATCGCATCCGCGTTCTGGTGGGCGACGAAGTGCTCTGCGAACTGACGCCCTACGACCTGACCAAGGGTCGGATCACCTATCGCTTCATGCCGGGTCGCGGCGGACCTGGCCCCCAGTAAGATAGCAGCGGGATGAGCGACATGAAGCTCGTCCTCGCCTCGGCCAGCCCGCGGCGGCGCGAACTGCTCGCGCGGCTCGGGATCGAGCCGAGCGAAATCGCTGCCGCCGAAATCGACGAAACGCCGGGGCCGAACGAACGCCCGAAGGACTACGCGATCCGCATGGCGCGCGAGAAGGCGATGGCGCTCGCGCGCGCCGATGCTCATGTGCTGGCGGGCGATACCGTGGTCTCGATGGGACGCCGTATACTGCCCAAGGCCGAGGATCTCGACACCGCTCAGGCCTGCCTGCAGGCGCTGTCGAGCCGCCGCCACCTTGTGCTGAGTTCGGTCGCCCTTCGCTATCCGGACGGCACGCTCCGTCACAAGCTCAACGAGACGGTGGTTCGCTTCAAGGCCCTCGAACCCGCCGAGATCGCCGCCTATCTCGACAGCGGCGAATGGCACGGCAAGGCCGGCGGCTACGCGATCCAGGGCACGGCCGAAGGTTTGGTCCAGTGGATCCGCGGCAGCCATTCGGCGGTAATGGGCCTGCCGCTTTTCGAAACGCGCGCGCTGCTCAGATCGGCGGGCTTTCCCCTTGGCTGAGTGGTATGCCGAGCGCGGGATCGGCGAGACGCGGCTGGTATGCGTCGAACATGATGAAATCGTCGCGGCGAAGCTCGACTGGCACGAGCGCCTAGCAGCCGGAGCACGAATCGAGGGCCGGGTCGCCAAGCGTCGCGCTGGCGCATCGCGCGCCGTCGCCGAGACCGCACGGGGCGAGGAGGTGCTCCTTCAGCGCCTGCCCGCCTCCGCCACCGAAGGCAGCACGATCACTATCGAAATCACCCGCGCCGCCATCGGCGAGCGTGGTCGGCGCAAGCCGGCGCAAGGAATCGTGACCGACGAAGCCCCACGCGACTGGCGCGCGATCGACGCCCTCAAGGCCGACGGTCACGAAGTGCAGGAGGTCCGCCGCTTCCCGGTCGAGGGCTGGGACGACATCCTGCAATCCGCCTTCGAGGGCACGACCGAATTCGACGGTGGCAGCCTGCTGTTCAGCGCGACGCCGGCGATGACGCTGATCGATATCGACGGGACGCTGCCGCCGCGCGAACTCGCGCTCGCCGCGATCGGAGCGCTGGCGCGGCAATTGCGGCTGCTCGACCTGTCGGGCTCGATCGGGATCGATTTTCCTACCCTCGCCGCGAAGGCCGATCGCAAGGCGGTCGACGAAGCGCTGGGCGCAGCGCTCGGCGGATATCGCCACGAGCGGACCGGGATCAACGGCTTCGGCTTCGTCCAGATCGTCAGCCGCGTGACCGGCCCCTCGATCCTCCACCGCGCGCAATTCCGCCGCACCCGCGCGGCAATCCGGCAATTGTTCCGCCGGGCCGAGACGGTCGAGCAGCCCGGCGCGTTGCTGCTGACCGCGCATCCGGCGCTGCAACCGCTTTTCCGCGACGAATGGCGCGACGAACTCGCGCGGCGGACGGGACGGGAAATCCGCTGGAAAATCGATCCGGCGGTTGCGATCGAGGGCGGATTCGCGCAGGCGATCTCCCCATGAACACGCCCGTCCGCCGCTGCCCGATCTGCAAGAAGCCTCGCGTCGCGGAGCACGCCCCCTTCTGTTCGAAGCGCTGCCGCGACCGCGACCTGGGCGCCTGGTTGACCGATAGTTATGCGGTGCCCGCCGAGCCGGTCGATCCCGAAAGCATCGGGCCGGGGAACTTGGGCGAAGAAAGCGACGATTGACCCCTTGCCAAAGCGTCTGCGCCACGCCATAGGCGCGCCTTCCGAACGCGGTGACTTGTGCACCAGACGACGGAATGCCCGGGTAGCTCAGTGGTAGAGCAGACGACTGAAAATCGTCGTGTCGGTGGTTCGACTCCGCCCCTGGGCACCATTTCCCCTCAATTGAACCTGTCGAGCTCCCCGACGATGATCGGCGCCACGTCGCGCGCGGCATCGCGGCCGATGAACAGGTCCATATGGGCGTAATCGGGGATCACGATCTGCTCGTAGAGCGCCGGATCGTTGTGCGCCGCCAACCAGGCCCGCGTGCGCTGCGCGCCTTCGGGATAGAAGATCTGGTTGTTAGCGCCCGAAAGGAAGGTGATCGGCAGCGCCATGCGATGCACATTCTCGGTTCCTAGATAGACGTCCTTGCCTGCCGCATCGACAACCTTGCCCTCGTGCATGATCGCCGAGAGTTGGTCGAAAGGTTTCAGCGAAATATCGCTGAACATGGAAGCGATCGCGACGTGGGTGGCGTGACCGAGCTGCGCATGGTCGTAGCTCGGACCGAAAATGCCGAAGACGCGGCGGCAGGCGGGATTCTTGCACTCCTGCCCTTCAGGTACCGGCAAATTGTAGGCGACCGCGTCGATCTCGTAGTCGAGCTCGGTTCCCGTGGGCGCGAAGCCGATATGCCCGCCGAGCTGTGCAACCTGCCCCATAAGCTTGGCGGTGCCGATATCGGCCTTCAGGTAGTTCATCCAGTCGGTCACCGGATGCAGCGTAAGTTGCGAACTGACCACCGAGCGGATGCCCGATACGTGGCCGGCGGCGAGAGCCATCAGCAGGCTCATCGAGCCCACGCAATGCGCCATCGCCTGCACGCTCTCCGCGCCGGTCCGCGCGCGCACGAAATCGACCGCGGCGGGCCAGTCGTGCTGCGCGATATCGTCGATCGTGAAGGGCTTGGGCGGATCGAGCGGATTCCCGCTATCGGCGCTGGCGCGATAGTCGAACAGCCAGACGTCGTAATCGGCGGCGCAGAGCTCCTCGACGAGGTTGCGCGCCACCGTGTCGGTCGCGAAACTCGACGCCTTCACCGAGAAACCCGGCGCGAGCAACACCGGCCCCTTCGCGCCGCCCTGGTAACGGGTCAATGCGACGTTCCAGCCGTCCGCCGTCGGCACGACATGCCGCTCCGACGCGGGCGCATCGAGCGTGCGATGGCGTAGGTCCTCCGCCTGCTTGGCGGGAAAGTCGTTGAGCGTGGCGAGCATGCCGCCATAGGCCTGGAAGCTCGACAGGCCGAACAGCGCCGCGAACTTGGCGAGGAAATATTCGGCGATGGCGTCCTTCGCCGCCGGGACCCGGTCGATCAGATGGCCGGCGAGATTGTCCTGGCACGGCAGGGCGAAGCTCTTCGCCTGCCACATCAGGTCGGTGAGCTCGAGCTTGAGGATTCCCTTGGCGAGCACCGCACCGTTTCCGTCCTCGCCTTCGCTGATCGTCAGGAACAGCGTGGTGAGGTCGGTCCAGGGATCGGAGCCCCTGCGCTGCTGCAAGGTTTTGAAACCGTGGAAGTGCACCGGTTCGCCACCTTCGCGCTCGAGCACCATCACATAGCTCATCAGCCAGCGCTCGGGGCAGTCGGGATCGACGGTCAGCAGGTTGAAGCGGCCATCTCGAACCTTCATCGGTGCAGGCGAAACGAGATCGCAGGCAACCTCGCCCGTCAGCACACCCTGGTGCTCGGGGCGCGAGACCAGCGCATTGAGGTCGTCGGTATGAACGGTCAGTTCGAAGGCGCAGGAGGTCCCCTCGCTCTCGCCCCAGGCGGCACCGGCGGCGAAATCGTCGGAGATGCGCTCGCCCGGGCAGCAGGGATTGCCCAACCCTTCGGCGCTGACGAACCCTGCCATACGCTCGGTAAAGCCGAATTGCGGGCTCATCAGGTCGGGATACTCGATCACCAGCTTCTTCACCGCGCGCTTGGCCTCGTCGAGCGCGCCCTGCGATGCGGCGTGCTCGATCCCCGCCACCGCATGCGCGACCTTGGCCAGCACGCTCTCGTCGACGAGGTGCGCGATGCGCTGGTGGACTTGTGCGAAATGCTTCGGATGAGGCTTGTCGGCCTCGGGTTGTGGAGCTTCGGCCTCGAGCGCGGGCAGCGGGGCTTCTTCGCCCATCGTCCAGTCGATCTGCCAGCCTTCGCGCTGCGCCATCAATTCCATCGCCCGTTCGGCAACGGCAGTGATCGTAAGCAGCGGGTTGACCCCGACGGGCCCGGACATCGCCGCGCCGTCGCAGACGTAAAGCCCGCGATAGGTCGAGTCGCCCTCGCCGGTGAACACGCGGCAGGCATGGTCGATCACGCCGTGGGCCGCATCGTCGCCCATTCCGCAGCCGCCGACCGGGTGGACCGTGACGAGCTTCTTGCCCAGCGGATCGGTCCAGAGCGGGTTGGGGAAGAACTGGCCAGACATCGCGCCGGCGACCTGTGCAAGCACGTTGTTGTCGTGGACGATCGAGGGATCTTCGCCGACCTTGGGCCAGTCGATCTTCAATCGGTCGTTGTCGAGCTCGAGCGTACCGCGTCCCTCTTCGACGCTCATCACGAGGAAGGTCTGAAGGCGCGAGACCGGGCCCTTATAGGCCCATTCGCCGATTGCGCCGGGATCGGACTGGAACGAGAGCCCCATATCCTTGGCGTCCATCAGCCGCGGCTTGATCTCGTCGATGCCGAAGCGTGCGAAATTGCCGCCATTGGCCTCGCAGAAGAAGAACGCAGGCGCGAGCAGCGGAGCGATGATCGAGGGCACGACGCCTTCCTCCACCACCAGCCCACGCCCGACGTCGGCGCAGTCGCGCATGTCGATCACGCCGGTAATGCACGGCCCCGGCGCGCCCTGATCGGGCACGGCGTCGCTGGCATGGCCGATCGCATTGACCGGCGCACTGGTGACGTTGCCGTCATCGTCCTTCGACGTCTTCCAGTAGCTGTCGTAGCTGTAGCCGAGCACGTCGCCATTGCCCGAGAAACCTGTGCCAAGACGATCGGAGAGCTTCAGCCCGCGTGCTTTCGATCTTAAGAGTATTTCGGTGGAACCGAGTGTTCCTGCTCCCAGAACAACGTGTTGTGCAGAAATACTGCGACCGTTTTCGAGGTGGACTATCCAGGTTTCGCCGTCCCGCTCGACCCAATCGACACGCGCTTCGGTGAATATCTGTGCGCCGTGGTTCGCGGCGTCGGGCAGGTAGTTCATCAGCGTGGTGTTCTTCGCGCCGACATTGCAGCCCGAGACGCAATTGCCGCAGTCGTTGCAGGCCGGTTGCGGCACGCCGAAGCGATTGGTCTTGTCCGCGAAATTGACGTTGATCGGCGTACGGTAATGCTTCTGCTGGAGCTTCTCCGCCGCCTCGCGCAATGCCGCCAGCTTGTTCGGCTCGGCGCGACTGGCCGGGTACGGATTGGCACCGAGCATTTCGCGCGCGCGGTCGTAGAAAGGTTCGAGCATCGCCGGGTCGTCGCGGAAGGCCTGCGGCCAGTGCCCGGCTTCGAGCAGGCGCGGTTCGATCTCGAGCGACACGTTGGCGTTGATCAGCGAGGTACCGCCGAGCCCGCAGCCGACCAGCGCCCACAGGTCGTCGTTGACGTGCATCTCGAACATCGCGTTCGGGTCGCCGAGCCGGCCGCGCCTGGTATTCGCCTGCATCGCATCTTGCGCGTCGCCGAGCTTCTCCGGATATTCGCCTGGGCGGATTTCGCGCCCGCGCTCGACCAAGCAGACCTCGCGCCCTGCGCGCGCCAGCCGCGAGGCCGCGACGCCCGCGCCGTAACCCGAGCCGATGACGACGATCTCGTAGGCATCTTGCGCATGGTCGATATGACGCGACAGGCGCGCGGCGCGCGGGAACTTGGTGATCGCGTTCATTGGGCCGCCTCCTTCAGCACACAGTGCTCGCGGTCGAGGAAGCGCTCCACTGTCTCGGCGCTGCCGCGCTCGATCCGGTTCTTCGTGGCGGCGGTGAAGGCATCCCAGCCCGCGCGATTGGCCTCGACCTGCACCTGCAACCGCGTCACCAGCGCAGCGTCTTCACGCGTGCGCATCCCGCAACCCGCGGCATGCACCCCGCGCATCCGCCCGCCGACGCAATCGTTGAACAGGCGCAGACTGGCGACTCCCAATCGATCGTCGACGAACATCGCCGCGCCGCCCTGCGTCGCCATCAGAGTCGGCTGGTCGAGCACCCAGCCGCCGGTATTGTAGACGCCGAGCGGCTTGGCGAAGCCGTCGGCCTTCACCTGATCCTGGAACGGCTTGTGGGTGTGACCGAACACCAGCGAGCAGTTCTCGGGCACGCGGCCGAGTTCTTGCTCGAGCTGCTTCGCCACCGGGCCCGACATGAACCAGCCGAGATCGTCCACCTCGCCGCGCGACAGAACATGGGCATAGCCGTCGCGCTGCGATTGCGCGGTGCGGCCTGCAGTCAGGTCGACGATCCCACGGATCGCCTGTTCGACGGTGACCCCGTACTTGATCTCGGTATCCCCGCGCACCCCCATCTTCGTGCCGAGATCGCCGCATACGCGCAGGGCGAGCGCCTCGGCGAAATCGTGGCTCGCGCCGGCATCGAGCATGGTTTCGTAAAGCGTATCGGCCTCGCTGCCCCACTCCCCGCAGGACCCGAGGTTCGACCACAGGAAATCGACCCAGGCGCCGTTCTCGGCCTCGATCTGGGCGATCGTCTCGCCCTTGGGGTCGCTGCCCGCGATCCATGCGCGCAAGCGCGAGAGGGTGCGGTACATCGCATCGATATAATGGCCATGGTGGAAGACGACGGCACGGCTCGAATCTTCATTGGCTACGGCATAATTCGGGTAGGCGATCCGCACGCTCGCGCCGCGCATATGTGCGCGCTTGGTCAGGATCGCTTCCATCAGCTCGCAGCGATAGGTCGGGTTGCCGGTGGCGCGCGATACGTGGGGAATGTCGGATGGGATATCCGTCTCGGGCGCAGCGGCGATAGCATCGACGAAGGCCCTGTCCTGCGCCATCCGCCACAGATGGTGATCGTGATTGCCGGGGATGCAGAGGATGTCGCGAGAGAAGACCTGCGGCTCGCCTTCGGGCCACAGCGCATCGACCAGGTGGAGGAATGCGCGGCTGACCGTTCCGAACGGCGTGAGCCCGAGATCGAGCGCATCGCCCATCAGCACCAGTTGCACCGGCTCGCCGTCGGATAGCGGAGCGACGGTAGCGCGCAGCGCCTCGCCCAGTCGGCACATCACGTCGGAGGGATCGCGCGCGACCTCCCCGCGATGGTCGAGATGGGTGAGCAGGCTTTCCTTCGCCCCCAGATGCAGATCCGACAGGACGACATGGCGCACGGTCATCGACGATTTCCCCCTCAGCGGCCGGCCTCTGTCCGGCACCGGGGGTATATGAGTAGATTGGTAAGGGTCGCGTTAACTACGATCGGGCGCAGCAGCCGATCAGGGTTCGATGCGTTCGAGCGTGCTGCCCCGCACGTTCTGGCGCTCGAGCTCGATCACCGTGTGCTCGCCGCGCAGGACGACGAAATCGCGCTCGCCCGAGGCAGCAAAGCAACGCAGAACCTCTGCCTTCGAACCCGACCAGACCACGAACAGCTCGCCACCCTCGCAACCGGTGAGCGCGGCTTCGGGGGTGATCTCGGTGACCTTGCCCTTACCCCAGCTGAAGCTCTGGTAGATCGCCGGCGGCACCGATCCCGCCACGAGCAGCAGCAAGACCAGAAACAGCGTCGGTTCGCCGAGACTGCGCGCAAAGGCGAAGACCTCGCGCCAGCCGGGGCGCGTACCTTCGCGCCGGCCGATCACCCGGAACAGCAGCGCCACTGGCACCAGCGCCAAAGCTGTCCAGGCCAGCAGGCGCAGGATGAAGCTCCACATGCCGAGCGGGCCGTTGGCATCGACCGGGCCGAACGCGCCGCGAATCCAGTCCTGGACGGTGTTCGCATTACCGTGAAGCGGGAAGGAATCGGCCAGCATCGCGCGCAAGCCGAGCACCAGCGCGGTCAATAGCGCCACGACCGCGACCCTTCTCCACCACCCGCTCCAGCCCAGCAGGCGGCAGGTGGCGAAAGAAAGGAGAATGATCGCCGCGAACACCACGAGATGGGTCGGCAGCGCGAGCCAAAATGCCATCCGGAGGAACTGGTCGAGCGTCGTCGCGAGGATCGAGAACCCGCCGAGCAGGATGTCCTCGGTGCTGGCGACGAGGAAGAAAGGCAGGTCGAGCGAGGCGAACAGGCGATACTGGATATAGGCCGAAGCGAACAGCAACAGCGCGGCCACGATCGAGAACACCTCGATGAAAATCTGGAAGAAGTTCGCGCTCTTTCGCGCCCCGGTCGCAGCCGCCTGTTCCGCCATCCTGTCCCCCTCGAACCGATCGGTCGCAGTTCTACGCGAAGTCCGCCGTCACGCAAGCCAATCGCCCGCCTGTCTGATTTCGTACATCGACCGGCCTGGTCCCGCCCGGCATAGCGAAGCCCTGTCAATTCGAGGGACCAATCGATGAAAATCAACATTTTGCTGGGGAGCCTTGCGATGCTGCCTACCCTGTGCGCACCGCTTCCCATCAAGGCCGCGACGCTCGACGCGTCCGACGCGGAGGTCACCGCGCGTGAACCGTCCGTGATCGACATCGCCATGCGCTCGGTGGTGACGATCTCCTATGGCGCGGAGGAAGACGATCCCGACGGCAGCGGTTTCGTCGCACATGCATCGGGTTTGATCGTCACCAATGCCCATGTCGTCGCTCGGGCCAAGGGCGACACGGTCCGCGTATCTTTCGCCGACGGTCGTACTTTCACGGGCACCGTGGTCGGGCGCGATCCGCGCACGGACCTCGCGGTCGTCAGGATCGAACCCGACGAACCGCTGATCCCGCTCAAGCTCGCGCCTAGATCGAAAGCGGGGCTTGGGACGAAGGTCTTTGCGCTGGGCAGCCCGATGGGAAAGCGCTTCTCGGTGACCGCCGGGATCGTCAGCGGATACGACCGGGCCTACGATGCGGCCTGGCCGGTCGATTTCCTCCAGCACGATGCCGCGCTCAATCCCGGCAATAGCGGCGGGCCGCTGATCGACGAACAGGGCCGGGTCCTCGGCGTCAACACCGCCACCCCGCCCGAAACGCTGTTCGACATGGGGATCGCGCTCGCCATACCGGCCGAACTCGTGGCGCGGATCGTGCCCGAACTCGCCGCGAAGGGCGAGGTCGACCGGGGCGCGCTGGGCGTGAAGGTGTCGAGCGCCGATCCCGCAATCGCGGCCGCCCTGGGAGCCGACGGAGAGAAAGGCCTGCTGATCGACGAAGTGCTGCCCGGCAGCGCCGCGGCGCAGGCCGGGATGAAGATCGGCGACATCATCCTGGCGATCGGCGAGCGTAAGCTTCGGCTCGCGCGCGACCTGTCGCTCGCGCTGCTCGATTCGCGACCTGGCGAAACGCGTGCCATCACCTTGATCCGAAACGGGACAAGGCGGATCGAACAGGTCGCGTTGGGGAAAGACGACCCGAGTGCCGGCGAGCGCGGTCGTGTCGCCACACTCTCGCTTTACCCCGTTGATACCTCTGGGAAAAATCGCACCTTCGGCGCCACGTTTTCAGAGCGGGACGGCAGCATCGTGATCGACTCGGTCGAGGAAGGTTCGCTCGCCCAGCTCTACGGGCTTTACGAAGGCGATATAATTCTGGCAGTTAACGGCCAGCAACCGGGTGATCTAGGGTCGCTCCAGGCCAGGGTGGGGTCGATGGGGGGAGATGTTGCAGTGCTGCGCATCCAGCGCGAAGGGATGGGAACGTTCCACGTCGCCCTGCCGCTGACCGCGCGCGCATCGCAGGAACGTCGCCCCGGCGACCAGAAGCGCTTCCCGCAGGGCCCGCTATGAGCGCCGCCGCCACCCTCGACCGCGAAGTGGCCGCGCGCACGGGCGAACTGTTTGCCGATGCCCGGGCTCTGGTGCTCGAAGACGAGATCGGCGAGGAAATCCGCGACGCGCTCGATGCTGCCGGATTCGGCACGGTGGACCTCGTGACGACCGGCGAGGACGCGATCGAGCGCCTCGCGGCCACGACCTACGACGTCGTCCTGCTCGACCGGATCAATCCGGGCCTCGAAGGGCTCGAAGTGCTCGACCGCATCCGTGCGGGGGAAGGCCTCGCCACCCCGGCCGATACGCCGGTGCTGGTCTATTCGCTGCTCGGCGGAGAGGACCAGCGGATCCACGGCCTGCTCGCGCGCGGGGCCGACGATTACATCCCCAAGCCCGCCAGCCCGGAAGAGCTCGTCGCCCGCGTCGCCGCGCAATTGCGCGGACGCAAGCCCGCCAAGGCGAAAGAGGAATGGTCGATCTACCCGCTCGCGATCGACGAGCAGGCGCGCGTGGTAAGCATCCATGGCGAACCGATCGCGCTGACCACGCGCGAGACCGACATCCTCGTCGAACTCCACCGCGAACAGGGCAATCCCTTGAGTCAGTCAATGCTGTGGGACCGCTGCTGGATCGGCAAAGGCTGGAGCCACATCCCCGAGGAATACGCCAATACGGTCGACCAGGCGATCAAGCGTCTGCGCCGCAGCCTCAAGAAGCAATGCGGTGCCATCCCCGAGGCCTATCACCCGCTGGTGGTCAATATCTGGTCGCAGGGCTTCGCCTTGCGCAACCTCGCCAATCTGGCGGCCGGAGACGAAACGGCGGATGGCGGCGTTGGATGAACGCGGCGCGCTCCAGGGTTGGCTCCCGCTGCGTACCTGGCTGGTGGTCGCTGCGCTTGCCGCCCTCGCGCTCGCCGCACTCACCTTCGGATTGCTCCAGCTGGTCTCGCAAAGCGCGCGCGAAACCGCACTGGTCCGCGCCGAAGCCGACGCCGCGCTTCTCGCCAGCAAGCTCGACAGTCTGCCTCGAGACCTCCGACCCGAGGAACGCGCGGCGGAGGTCGAAACGCTCGTGCGGATCCGCGCGCTCGAAGGCAGCGACGGCGGATTGTGCGACAGCGGCGAGCGCCAGCGCGCCGTCGCCCTGCTGCGCCGCCCCGGCGGAGATACGATCGGCACCGACGGGGTCGACTGGCCGCGCGGGCTTTCCAACCGCATCGCTCTGGCGAAGGAGGTTGCCTGCCAGGCCGATGGCGGCGAGGCGATGGTGGTCACGCGCGAACTCGATGACGGGACGCAGCTGCTGCTCGGTCGCACGGTCAGCCGCGATCCGAAGCTCGTGCGCTCGGCCTATCTGCTCGCGGCCGGGATCGCGCTTGCCTTCCTGCTGCTCTCGATCGGGCTCGCCTCCTATCTCGCGCGCAGCTGGCGCAGGCGGCTCGATATCTTCAACGCGCTGCTCGATCGCGCCGATGCCAACCGCTTTTCCGAGCGCGCCGACGAGGACGATCCGCGTCCCGAGTTCCGCCTCCTCGCTCACCATCTCAACGCACTGCTCGGACGGTCGGCCGACATGATCGCGGGGCTCGGCCGCCTCCACCGCCACGTCGCGCACGATTTGCGCGGGCCCGTCATGGTCGCGCGCAAGCATCTCGAGGCGATCGACGGCGACGAGGCACAGGAGGAACGCCTCGCGGCTGCCGATGCGCGCCTCGCGCTGGTCGACAAACGCTGCCGCACCCTGCTCGGCATCATCGATGCCGAGGTCAGCCCACGCGCCCAGTCGATCGTCCGCGTCGACGAACGCCTGCGCACACTGGTCGACGATATGTTCACCTATCTCGCCGACGAGAAAGAGCTCACCTTCGAGTGTGACCTCTCCCCCGCGCAGACCCGCGCGGTAGGCGACCTGCTCGACCGGATGCTCGAGAACGTGCTGTCGAATGCGATCAAGTTCGCCGAGCCAGGTTCGACCGTGCGCTGTTCGGTGGCCGAGGCCGTCGGCGAGGTTCGTATCGCGGTCGAGAATGACGGGCCGCGCGTGCCCGAGGACACGATCCGCCGGATCTTCGAACCGGGTTTCAGCGACGCGCTCGGCCAAGCCAGCGGTCACGGGCTCGGCCTCGCGCTGGTCAAGACCGTCGCGCTGCGCGCGGGCGGCGACGTGCGCGCGACCAATCTTGCCGCCGGATTCCGGCTCGACATCATCCTGCCGGCAGTCGCCGGTTCCGATAGCCTACCATCCACCGGGAGAAGCCATTGACCGTTCGCCGCCTGATCGCGCTTGCCGCGAGTGTCTCCGCCCTTGCCCTGTCGGCCCCCGCGATCGCACAGACCGCCACGCCGGTGCCGTTCGACGAGGATCGCGGGGTCTATTCCTATGCCCCGCAGATCGCCGAAGCCTCGCGCTCGGTGGTCAAGGTGCTCACCATGGGCCGCGATCCGCGCGAAGGCCCGGGTGCCGAGCCCAAGGCCTCCGGCAATGGTTCGGGCGTGATCGTCGATGCCGCGCGCGGCGAGGTCGTGACCAACAACCACGTCGTCGAGAATGCGACCTCGGTCAGGATCGAGCTGTCCGACGGCCGGATCTACGACGCGACGGTCGTGGGGCGCGATCCGCAGACCGATATCGCACTGCTGCGGATCGAAGCGCGCGATTTGCGTCCGATCGAACTTGCCGACAGCTCGCTGCTGCGCTCGGGCGACCTCGCCTTCGCGATCGGCTATCCCTTCGGGATCGACCAGACGCTGACGATGGGCATCATCTCGGGCACCGGGCGCAGCGGGATCGGCGACGGCATCGAGGATTTCATCCAGACCGACGCGGCGGTCAATCCCGGCAATAGCGGCGGCGCGCTGATCGATTCGCGTGGCCGTCTGATAGGGATCAACACCGCGATCTATTCGCGCGGCGGAGACAATGCCGGGATCGGCTTTGCGGTGCCGATCAACATGGCACTCGCAGTGCTCGCCCAATTGCGCAACGACGGCGAGGTCCGGCGCGGTCGCATCGGGGTGAGCATCGCGCCGATCGACGCCCGGTCGGGCACCAGCAATCGCGGCGCGCTGGTAGAGCGGGTCGAACCCGGCAGCCCCGCAGCCGAGGCCGGGTTGCGGCAGGGCGACGTGATCGTCGAGGCCAATGGCCGCACGATCAACACGCCCGGCAATCTCACGGCGATCATCGGGGTCGCCGCGCCGGGGACGCAAGTCGCGCTCGGCATTAGGCGCGGCGGGCAGACGCAGCGCCTGACCCTGCGGGTCGCCGAACCGCGCCGGGTCGAGGTCGCCGAAGCCCCGCGCGGTGGCGAACCGCAGGGCGGCCAAGGCGGCGGAGGCGGTTCGCTCGCCGCGCTCGGTGCAACCTTCCGCGACAAGCGGGCGGGCGACGGCTTTCCCGAACAGGTTCGCGGTGCCGTGGTCGCATCGGTCCAGTCCGGCTCGCTGGCCGAACGCTCGGGGCTTGCCGAAGGCGACCTCGTGATCGGCGTCAACGGCGAGCGCGTGGCGAGCGCGGCCGACCTGTCCGAGGCGCTGCGCAACGTGGCCGGGAGCGCGACCCTGTTCGTCGCGCGCGGCAACAATTTGATTCAGATTCCGCTCCGCCAGTGACGCGGCGCGATATCCATGCAAGACAAAGCAAGTCGAAGGAGGGGAGATTTCGCAAACTATAAGAAGTTGTCAGTGTCGATGATCCCGATCACCCGGCATAGTCATGCCACCTGGTCGAACGGATCAGCCAATTTTGGGGCGACGCAAAGAGTTTCGCCGCCACATTGTGAGGAGTAAGTTGGAATGAAGTACGTGAACAACAAGGTGATGGCCGCGCTACTCGGCGTAACCGTGCTCGCATCTGCCCCCGTCGTGGCGCAGGACAAATCCGGCACCAATGTCGGCGAAGACGCGGGCGAGCTGAACGAAAGCGGGAAGCTGGTCGAAAAGGCCGCGCTCGGCTATCGCCTCGCCGAATATGCCCGTGCCGCCGAAGATCCGCAGGCGATGCTCGTCGCCGCGCGCATCCTCAAGGGTATCTCGCTGCGCAGCAGCGACAATACCGGCGAGATCGTGGCCGAGGGCGATGCCAAGCCCGAGACCGGCAAGGCTGCTGCGGCGGTCACCGCCGACACCCTGCTCGACGAAGCCGCCGCGCTCGCGATCGACGACGACGACCTGCTCGCGATGATCGAGGACACCCGCTCGGCCGAAGCCAAGGGCGCGACCAACGGCCCGATCTCGATCAGCCGCTGGGTCCCGAGTTCGACCGCGTGGAACGTGGACTTCAACGCCCGCGGCGGCGAACCGCTGCTGGTTGCCGCACGCCGCGACAGCGCGACCCCGGTCGACATGAAGGTGTTCGACGAGAACGGCTACCTCGTGTGCCAGGACATGAGCCACAACGTGGTCATGCGCTGCCAGGTCAACCCGGCCTGGACCGGACCGTTCCGCGTCCAGCTGATCAACCATGGCGGCTCGGGCTCGGGTGTCCAGCTGCTGACCAACTGAGCCGAACCGGAAGGGGCGCCGTTCATTCGAGCGGTGCCCTTTCCCCCCATCCTGCCGCTGCTCCGGGCGGCCCATGACCATCCCCAGTACGGGAACCCGATCGATGAACCGTCTCGCCCGCTACGCCCTGTTGCCCCTCGCCCCGCTGCTGATAGCGGCGCAGGATCCCGGGGAGATCGAGATCGAACCGGTCCCGCCGCCCGAGGAATTGCGCTCCGAGGCCTTCGTCGCGGCGCAATACGCACAGATTTCCAGCGCCGCCGCCGCGGTCGACAAGGTCACCGCGCGCTTTTCCGCTGGCGATAACGCGCTCGCGCAACTCGAACAGCAGCGCGACGAGAAGCTCGCCGAACTGCAGGCGATCGATCGCCAGTTCACCGCGCTGATCGAGCGCGGCGACCAGGTCAGCGAGGAACAGCGCCGCGAACTCGCCGAGCGCCGTCGCAGCGTGCGCGAGGAAGTCACCGCGATCGAGGACCGGATCAACACCGATTTCCCGCAATATTTCGAATTGACCCGGCCCAAGCCGCTCGCGATCGCGCAGGCTCAGGCATTGCTCAACGAAGACGAGGCGATGCTGGTCGTGCTCGTCGCCGACGACGCGTCCTATGTCTGGGGCCTGACCCGCGACAAGGCCGACTGGATCCGCTCCGAAGCGATGAACGAGAAGGCGCTTGCCGAGGCGGTCGCCACCTTGCGCTCGAGCATGGGGGTGAAGGACACCCGCTCGGGCGGCGTGATCGACCAGACCGAGGGCGAGGAACAGACCGATGCGGGCACGCTGGTGTCCTATGCCGCGCGCCCGTTCGACCGGAAGCTCGCCTACCGGATCTATTCCGAACTGATCGCCCCGCTCGAGGACACGATCGGGGGCAAGGAAGTGCTACTGACCCAGGTCAGCGGCGCACTCACCGCATTGCCGCTGGGCCTGCTGGTCACGAGCGCCCCCGAAGGTCGCGACGACGATGCCAATGCCTTGCGGCGAACCGACTGGCTGATCGACGATTACGCGCTCGCCGAACTGCCCTCGGTCTCGAGCCTGCGTGCGCTGCGCTGCCTGCTGATCGCGCGTGCCGAAGATGCCCACCCGGGCTGCGAGACCGCTTCGGGATCGTCCAACTACGCCCGAACCGCGCGCGCCGGAGTGGCGCTTGCGGGTTACGGCGCACCGACCTTGACCGGCAACCCCGCCACCACCGAGAACGCCGGCGATGCCGAGAAGGCATATGATGGCCAGCTCGCCGACACCGAAGCGCTGCGCGGCCTGTCGAAGCTCCCGCATGCCAAGATCGAGCTCGAGAATCTCGGCAAGACTTTCGGCAGCGCAGCGAAGATCGTCACCGGGGACCAGGCGACCGAAAGCGCGGTCAAGCAGAGCAAGGAAATCGAGCAGGCACGCTTCGTCGTGTTCTCGACCCACGGCCTGCTCGCGACCGAGGTCGGCAGCGTGGCAGAGCCGGGACTCGTCTTCACTCCGCCAAGCGCCGACGCGAAAAGCGAGATGGACGACGGTCTTCTCACCGCCTCCGAAGCCGCCGCGCTCAACCTCGCCGCCGACCTCGTCGTGCTGTCGGCCTGCAATACTGCGGCTGGCAGCGGTGAACCGGGTGCCGAAGGCCTGTCTGGCCTCGCCCGCGCCTTCCTGTTCGCCGGAGCACGCTCGCTGATGGTGAGCCACTGGGCGGTGAGCGACCGCGCAACCTCGCTGCTGATGCAGAACACCTTCAGCCAGCTGCAGGACGGCGACGTCGCCAGCCGCGCCCGTGCCCTGCAGACCGCGATGCAGGAAGTCCGCAACTACCCGGACTTCACCATGGTCAACCCGGTTTTCTGGGCCCCCTTCACGCTGGTCGGCGAACCGGGGGCATGAAGTGGATCTCGGCGGCGCAACGGGCTCTTGGTCAGGCGTCGCTGCCCGGCTCCTGACCGGGACGCTGCTCTCGCTCTCGCTTGCCGCTCCGACTGCCGCGGCCGATTTCATCGACTGGCATCCGACCCCGCCCGCCCTTGCCGAAGCTGCGGCGGCGGGAGATTTCGCGACTGCCAAGGCTGTCGCGATCGAAGCCACCGGCGAATGCGCCGAACGGCCCGACTGGTCGCCCGATACCGAGCCCCTGTTCGCGATGCACTGCGCCGGCCCGTTCCTCGACCTCTTCGCGCTCGCCGCCGAGCAGGGGCAATCGCGCATCGCCGAAACCAGTGCGCGGGTGGTCTTCCACTTCTTCACCGGTGAAGCCGCGCCCGACGATCCGCTGCAGGTCCTGAGGGCTGCCGCCGAAGAAGTCGGCCGCAACGAGGAATACCTGCGCTCGGTCCCGTTCTACGATTACTGGGCGCAGCGCGACATCGCCGCGCGCGGCGACCAAGCGACGCGCGAGATCGCCGCGCTCGCACTCGAACATGCGCAATCGCAGCTCTACTCCACTGCCGCCGTGCTGTTCGAACGCCTGCTGTTCGACCGCGGCGCGAGCGCCAAGAAGGCCGATCCGGCCTGGTCGCGGGCGTTCGTGCGTTCGCTCATTCGGAGCCAGCGCAGCGAAACCGCGATCGCCTATCTCGATTCCGGAGTTCACGGGCTCGATCCGGGCATCGAAGACAAGTTTCGCGGCTGGGCCCTGATGCAGCAGGGCCGCTACGACAAGGCCGACGATAGCCTGCGTCGCGCCTTCGGCTCGGGCCTGGGAGACCGCGAAACCGACCTGTTGCTAGCGCGATTGCTGCGTCTGCAGGGGCGGCTCGACGAGGCGATGCCGATCCTCGAACGGCTGGTGGGCGACGATCGCGCGGTGATCGAGGACGAAGCGGCGGCCGGCGCACTCGACGACGAGGGGTGGTACGCCGTCAATGTCAGGCTTGCCCGCGCGCTCGGCGAGCTCGGGCTCGCCGCGCTGGCTGGCGGCGACCTCGAGACCGCTCGGCGCGAGCTATCCGAAAGCTACAACCGGTTCACCGTGGTGGGCGATTTCTACCCGCCCGACGGCGCCGAATTCTTCGCCGGCCAAGGCGAAGCCGAACTTGCGCGGGGCAACTGCCTAGGTGCCGAAGGAGCCTTTGCGCGGGCGCTCGAGATCGACCTGATCTTCAAGGGCAGGAACTACCCGCTCGTGCCGGTGCGCGAGATCGGGTACCGCTATTGCTCGCCTCGCGAGAACGGCGAAGGGGCGATCATCGATCGCGAATTCGCCGACGCATGGCGCAGCATCGCGGCGACGTGGGATGAAGCACATCCCCAACGCGTTGCCAGCGCAGGCATGCTGGGCACCTATTATCTCGAGGCTTCGCCCCGCCCGCGCCTGGCGCATGCCTTCTTCGCCTCGGCCGCTTCCGGGGCGCAGGCCATCATCGCGGAAGAGGCCGGCTCCGACACCGCTAGGCTTCGCAGCGCTGCCAAGCATCGCCCCGTGTTCATCGGTCAGGTCCAAGCCGCGTGGCAGCTCGGGAATCCCGTCTCGTGAGGACGAGCGCTCTGTGGGCCTGCGCGATCCTGCTCGCCGTGCCTCGTCAGGCCGAGGCACAGGAATTGCGCCAGCCGTCTCCCGCACTCGAGGCGGCGATGGGAGCGGGCGATCCCGTCTCGAGCGCCTCTCTTGCCGCAACCGAAGTCGAGTCCTGCATTGCCGAAGCCGGGCCCCAGCCGAACACCGAGGCGCTTGCGCCCTGCGCACTGCTGTTGATGGTCGCCGCCCAGCTCGCGCAGCAGGTGGGCGAGACCGTCGATGCACTCCGCTTCGGTGAGGCTGCGGCATTCGTCGCGCGCGAGACGTTCGGCGAGGACACCGACATCGAGGCTTATGCGCGACTGGCACGTGGGCAGGCGCTGCTCGAACTGGGCCGGAACGACGACGCCGAGGCCGAGCTCGAGCCGGCGCTGGCGATCGCTCGGCAATTGTTCGAAGCAGACAATCCGGAGCTGACACCGTTTCTTGGCGCGCTTGCTCTCTCGCGCTTCACCCGCAACGATCCGGCCAGCGCGCGCGCGCTGTATGAAAAGGCGTTGCCGATCGAGGCCGACCCGCTGTTCGCGGCGGATCTGCGGGTGAATTACGCCCGAGTGCTCTATGTCCAGGGTGACACGGAGGGTAGCCTCGACCAGGCTCGTAGCGCCGCCGGAGCCTTTGCAGAATTGCTGGGCGAGACTTCGAACAAGACGATCGAGGCGCGTACGGTGGTCGCAAACGCCCTGACCCGGCTCGAGCGGGCAGACGAAGCCATCGGCTTGCTTACTCCGCTGATCGCCCAGCTCGAAGGCCGTAGCGAAGTGGAATGGCTGCTCGCCGACGCGCTGCGGATGAAGGCGATCGCGCTGATCGAGAAATCGGAATTCGCCGCCGCCGAGGAGCTGCTCGAACGTGTCACGAGCATGGTCGATCGGGTCTACGGGCCCGATTCCGGGATGCAGTCGCAGATCGCGGCATTGCTCGCCTCGGTGCGGAAGGGTGCCGATGCACAAGTCGCCGGACAAGGCGAGTTTCCGGTGCCGCCGTCGTTCTGGGAGCATTTCTACGCGGGTCGCTTTACCGAGGCGATCGCGCTGCTCGATCCGGTCGGCAAGGCCTGCATCGCCGCGAACAGCCCCGACACGATCGACCCGGCGAAGCTCGGACCATGTGCGACACTCGTTGCGCTGGCGGGGCTGACCTATTCGTCACTCAACGAGCTCGAACAGGGACGCAGCTTCGCCGAACTTGCCGTCGCGATCGCGGAGGCGAGTTTTGCCGATCCGTCGCCCGAACTCGGCCTCGCGCTGTTCGTGCGTGGAGCAGTGTTGCAGCAGGGCGGCAGGGTGCAGCAATCGATCGTGCCGCTCGAACGGTCGTTGGGCATGCTGGAGGACCAGCCCGACACCCGTTTCGCACCGATGCAGTTGCTTGCCGCGGCCTATCTACAGGCCGGTGAATACGAGCGCAGCCTGGCGCTCATCCGCGCCGCCACGATGCTCGACATCCCGCCGCTCATGCGGCTCAACTTCACGGATATCGAAGCCCAGGCGCTCGCCTCGCTCGGCAGGATCGACGAGGCGGAACGGCTCGTGCGCGACGCTATTGCCGGCAACCCCGAAGCCCTGCCCACGACCCGTCTCAAGCTTCAGCAAGCGCTTGGCCAGGTCCTCACCGCGGGGCGCCGCTATGATGAAGCGATCGCGGTCCTCGAAGCTCTGTTGCCGCAGATGCGCGCGACCTTCGGCGAGCACCCGATCACCGCACGTACGCTCGATGCGCTGGGGCTTGCCTATGTCAGCGCGGGCCGCGCGCGCGATGCCACCACCGCGTTCGACCAGGCGCTGACGATCATTCGCGCGCTCGTCGGGGACGACAACCCGCTGACCGGCGTCGCCTACAACAATCTCGGCCTAGCGCTGCTGCAGACCGGCGAAGGCGAGCGAGCCGCGCGCTCGTTCATCAGGGCGGTGGAGATCCTCCAGTTGCAAGAGCCGATCAATTTCGATCTATTCGCACAGGTAGCGCTCAATCTTGGGCGGATGACCGAACTGCTCGATCGTCCCCAAACCGCGCTCGAACTGGCCGACAACGTGCTCGAGATCGTCGCCGCTCGCCCCGAAGGAGACGTTGCGCTCACCGCGCGCGTGCGCGCCGCACGGGCCAGCGCGCTGTTTTCGCTGGGGCGGTTCGGCGAGGCGATCGACGATGTCGCAATCGCGTGGGACATTGCGCAGGGCGATGCGCGCCTCGCCGATGTCGCCGCCGGACTAGCCACGATCCGCGCGCGCGCCGAGGCCGGGCGCGGCGATATCGCGGCGGCGCGGCAGTGGTTCGACGAAGCCGCCCGCCGGGCGGGTCTGAGCTTCACCCGGACCGACGCCAATCGCCTCGCGATCCTCTATTACTTCGCCATGTTCGAACGCGAAACCGGGCGCGATCTCGCGGCGGCGCGCTCGTTGCTGCGCGAAGCGGTGGGCGGCTCGCTCGCGCGGATCGAATCCTACGACGATTTCGACGCCGCGGCGCAGCGTGAGATGCGCAGCCTCGCGACCCTGTTTCGCGACCAGGTTGCGATCGCGTGGGCGATCGAGGAGGCGCAGTGATGCGACGTGCGATGATGGCAATGCTCGGGCCGGTGGCAATCACGCTCCCGGCTCCTGCCACCGCGCAATCGGCTGCGGCCTTCCGGGCCGAACCCGATTACAGTTTTTCTGTCGAAACCGGGGACGGGGCAGAAGACAAGGCTGCCGCCCTGTGGGCCGAGCTTCGGACTCGTTTCGCCGACGATCCCGATCTCGCGCTCGCCGCCGAAGCGCAGGTCGCGGCCGACCGGGGCGACATCCTCGCCGCGATGCAGGCCCAGTCGGGGGCGGTGGTCGATTGCCGTCAAGAAGCCCGCGACGATTGCGCCCCGCTGTCGCTCGGCTCGGCCGTGCTCGGGCGCTTCTATCGCGACAACAAGGACGTGCTCGAATTCGCGGCACTCCTTTCTGCCGGAGATGAGCCGTCGCTCGAGGCGGCGCAAGCGATCGCACCGGTGGCGATGCGCCTCGAGCTGACCGAGAGGCTCGAGAACATCCGTGCCGCGAGCACGCTGCGCGAGCGCGCGGTGGCGATCTACGAGGCCGAGGGTGGCGAGGTGCCGTGGGAGCTGATCGCCGCCTATTTCCGACTGTCGGACAATTACCGCAGCCAGCGGCGTTATTCCGAGGCCGAGACAGCACTCGAAAAGGCCGCGGCGCTGGCCGACGAAACGTGGGATTTCGATGCCGCGGCCAAGGGGGACCTCGCGCTCCAGCTGGCCGAACTCTACGCCGATATGCGCCGCCCGGCCGATGCCGAGAATCAGGTCGCCAGGGCACGCGCGATCCTCGCCCAATGGTTCGAGGCCTATGAACAGCTGCCGCTCGAAGCCGAGGCCGCCTATGCCCGCTCGCTGCTCGGTGCCAACCGGCTCGACGAGGCCGAAACCGTGTTCGAGGCGATCGAACGGAGCCTCGACGCGCGCATGGGGTTGCCGTTCGAGCCGGTCGCGGTCCGGCTGATGCTCGACCGCGGGGAATTGCACGAACGCCGCGGCGAGCCCGCTGCGGCCGAGGAAATCTATCGCGATATCGTCACGCGCGCCGCCGCCGCGAAGATCAAGGAAAGCCCGCTGGTCGCGCGGGCGCTCAAGCGGCTTGCCGGGACACTGCAACGCCAGCAGCGGCTCGACGAGGCCGCGCAAACCTATTCGCGAGCGCTCGCGATGCTGACGGCAACGGTCGGCAAGGCCCATCCCGCAACCGCCGACACGCTGCTCGAGGTCGGCCGGGTCGATGAAGCCGGCGGCCGTCTAGCCCGGGCACGCGAAGCCTATGCCACCGCACTCGCCTATCTCGCTCCCTTCCCCGTCGGGCTCGACCACGCGGTCCTGCAGTCGAGGATTGCAGCGGTCGACGCCGCGCTGGACGAGAAGGACGCGTCGCTGGCGCGGTTCGCGCGCGCCGCCGAAGCTTTCGACGAAGCGATCGGCGCCTCGGCCTCCCCCGAACGGGCGCAGGCGCTCCACGAATGGGGTAAGGCCCTGATCCGTTTCCGCCAGCCGACGGCTGGCCATGCGAGGATGCGCGAGGCGCGCGCTATGTTCGCGCAGGTCGCCGATGAAACGAATCTTGCACGGATCGAGGCGCTCGCAGTCGAGGCCGAACTGCTGGGACGTCGAGATCCAGGCGAAGCCTATGGCGCGATCGCCACGGCCACCCGCGGAGCGGTGCGGCGGATGGAAAGTTACGAGGGCTTCGATCGCGGCGCCCAGGCCGAACTCGCGCGGTTTGCCCCGGTTTTCGCGCGCCATGTCAGGATCGCCTGGGAGGTGGGCAATGCGCGCTAGTCCTGTCCTTGCACTCCTCTTGCTGATTGCATCGCCCTCCATGGCGCAGGAGCAGGCCTACCCTGTGCCGGACGCAGCCGCACAGCGCGCCCTGCAACGACAATTGCCATCGGTCGTCGGGGCGCTCGAAGAACGCGTGATCGCCGACTGCGAAGCCGCGGCGCTCGGGAGCGCGGCGTGCCTCGAGGTCCTCGCCTGGGCTGCGGGGGAAAGCTGGAGCCGGCGCGAGGCGCGAACCGATTACGCGGAGCGCGCAGTCACCCTCGCCGAAACCCACCTGGCTGCGGACGATCCGCGCCGCGCCACCGCCTATATCGCGATGGCGCGCGCGGTCGAAGGGCCGACCAGCGACAATCTCGATTGCGAAAAGCCATGCCCCGCCATCGTCTCCGCGCAGCCCTGGCTCGATAAGGCGAAGTCCGTGCTGGAGGCAGCGACGCCGCGCGATCACCTCGCGCTCGCGCTTGCCTATCGCGAATTGGGCGGGAATCTCTACGCACAGGGCAAGCGTGTCGAGGGCGATGCGCTGACGGACCGGATGCTCGACACGCTCGTCGCAGGATTGCCGGATACCTATGCGCGCCTGCGCCGCGAGATCGACGACCTGATCTACAATATCGAGACCACCGGCCAGCAATATGCGCGTGCGGAGGCCATGCACCGGATGCGGATCGCCGCGACCGAGGCGGTTTCGGGGGAAGGCGCGACTCTGGCCGGCGACTATGCCGCATTCGGCCGCAACCTCGCGCGACAGGGAATGTTCGAGGCTGCGGGGCAAGCACTCGACAACGCGATAGCCCTGTCGACTGTCCATGCCTCGGACGATTTCGAATTCGTGGTTTCGCTGCTCGTCGAACGATCCGTTCTCGCCGAAGCGGTCGGCGAGACGGAGCGCGCCATCGCACTGATGCAACGCGCAATGGAGCTTGCTGGCGATCGGACCGTAGAAGACGGATTGGGCCTGCCGCTTCGCGTGCGTCTCGGTCGGCTGCTCGAACAGGTGGGCAGGAGCGACGAGGCGCAGCCGCTGCTGGTCGAGGCCTATATTGCCGACCCGGACAATATCGAGACACTTTCGACGCTGGCGCAACACCTCGCCAAGAACGGTGCGCCCGAGAAAGCCGAAACGCTCTATCGCGGTGCGCTGGCGAAAGCCGATGCGGCGACCGGGTTCGATGCCGCGTTCGCCGATCTGAGCCGCGCCTATCTGCGGATGGGGCTGGGCCGTCTGCTGCTCGAACAGGGAAGGATCGAGGAGGCCGAGGCGGAGCTTTCCCAGGGGATCGTCGAATGGCAGCGCATGGTGCCGTGGCACACGGCCTTTCTCGACCTACGCTTCCTTCTCGCCGAAGCGAAGCTGCGTCTGAAACGACCGGAGGATGCGCTGTCCCAGCTTGCGGCCGCCAGCGCACAGACATCCGGCATGTTCGGCAGTGCCAACCCGCTGCGCATCGACACCGATCGCCGCGCCGCCACCATGATGGACGAACGGCTCGGACTGCATCCGGCCGCGTGGACCTATTACGCGCGCGCAGCCTCGGGCGCGAAGAACCGGATCGACAGCTACACATCGTTCGATAACGAGGCGCAGCGTGAATTGCGCGGCTACCGCCCGCTCTTCCTCCAGCAGGTGGGCGCGGCATGGCGCTATAGCGAAAGGGGCGTCGACCGACGAGCTGTCAGAATTCATCCGTAGTGCGCGCGCGCGCCATGCGTCACAACAATCCCATGCAGAGCCGAGGAACCTTCAAGCCGATGCGTCGATCCATCTCCCGTCTCGTTGCGCTGGGGCTTGTCTTCGGTTCTGCAGCCATAGCTCCCGCCTCCGCCCTCATCCCCGTGGCGGAGGCGGACATCGGCACCGACGAGGCCGGCGATGCCGCCAAGCGGATCGAAACCGCCGCTCTGGTGCGCGACCTGGTCGCGTGGGCGCGCGCGCAGGAAGACCCCGAAGCACTGATCGTCGCGGCACAAATCCTTGCCAATTCCAACATCGTGCTCGCCGCTGCGGATGACGCAACGCTCGAGATCGGGCAGGTCGAGCGCGAGGACTTCCCGATCATCGAACCGCTCACCCTGCTCGCCGAAGCGCGGGTGCTGGCCGACGACGATCCGGACATCCTCCAACGAATCCTCGATATGATCGCTTCCGAGTCGAAGGGGTTCCTGCCCCAGGCAATCGTCTACACGCACGATTTGAAAGGCAGCGGGCGGCTGGTCATGCGCGCCCGCGCCGAAGGGGGGCGGCCCGCGCTCGTCCGCGTCCGGGGCGACGGCGATGCCCGCCTCGAAATGGTGGTGCGCGACGAGGCGGGCCGCGAAGTTTGCCGCGATGCACCCGGTCGTGGAGAGCGCGGAGCCGATCTGGTATGCCGCTGGACGCCGACCTCGACGGGCAATTACCGGCTCGAATTGCTCAATCGGGATCGCGTGTGGACAAGGACGCTGGTGGTTTCGAACTAGGGGGATTGGAATGTTTCTTCGACGGATGGTCGCGGTGTTCGCCACGCTCTCGGTGCTCTTGGTACCCGGAGCACTTACCGCGCAGGACGACGGCCAACCCGAAGGCCGGATACGCGCGCTCGTCATCGGCAATGTCGGCTACGATCCGAGCAAGTATCAGGTCATCCAGTGGAAGCCGCTGGTCGGGGCCTACAACGATGCCGTGATGATCACGCAGAAGCTGCTCGACGAAGGCGTGTCGCGCGACGCCATCACGCTGCTGACCGATCCGCCGAGCGCCGAACTGCGCGAGCAGAAGCGCGGGCTGGAGCTGTTCGAGACCGACATCGTCCCCGACGGTATCGGGACCCGCGACAACATCCTCGGCGCGCTCAAGCAGTTGGCGCTGACGACGCGGCCGGGCGACGAAGTGCTGATCACCTTCTCCGGCCACGGCTACCAGCAGCGCGAAATGGTCGCGGGCAACGAGCCCGACGGGCTCGACGAGATCTTCATCCCGCTCGACGTGCGCGACCCAGCGCCGGGCGATAGCGAGAAACGCCTCCCGGGCGCGATCACCGACGACGAGATCGGTGCCGCGATCGACGCGATCCGCGCCAAGGGCGGCAACGTCACCTATCTCGCCGATTACTGCCATTCTGGCGATTCGATGCGCAATGCGGGCGAGGACAGCGACCTGCCGCCCGCCGGCCTGCTCGCCGAGCCAAAATTCGCCGATATGGGCGATGGTGATTTCGTCCAGGACCTCGCGGTCGAAGCCTCGAAGGGCAAGCCCGGCTGGGGGTCGTTCGTGGCGATGATGGCGGCGCCCTCCGCGATCCAGGCAAAGCAGGAGCGTGCGCCCGGTTTCTGGCCGCGCGAAGAGCAAAAGACGCTCGGCATCCTGACCGCCTACAGCTTCGCCAACCTCTCCAATCCGCAGGTCGTGACCTATCGCGACCTCGCCGCGCGGGTCGGTTCGAACTTTTCGGAATACGAGAAGAAGGCGCCGCGCCCGCTGTTCGACGGCGATCTGGACCGCCCGATCCTCGGCGGGCTGCTCAAATCGGCCAGCGATGAACGGCGCGACAGCTGGCTCGTCACCAAGCCGCGGCGCGACCTCGAGGCCGAGACGATGGCGGTCGCGAGCCTCGAAATGAGCGCCGGCGCTTTTCAGGGCGTGACCGAAGGCACGATCATCGCCTTGTCGAGCGTTCGCGGCGAAGGCGAAAAGGTGCTGCTCTACGGCCAGGTCGCAAGCACCACCGCTTTCACCGCCAAGCTCGTCCCCGTGTCCTTCAACGGCATCGACGCCGCGCAATGGCAGGATATCCGCGATGCAGATGGCGATCGTTTCAGCAGGGAGGCCAAACTGATTGCGACGGTCGCCCAGCGCCCGGTCGACGTCTCGTTCCGCGTTGCACGGCCCGCACCGCCGAGCAATCCCACGCCCGCGCAGAAGGTCGCGCTCGAATGGTTTGCGAAAACCGAACCTGGTCCGCTCGGCGCGACCTTCGTTGCTCCCGGGGAAGAGGCCGAGTTGGCCTTTCGTCTCGACGGCGACTTGTTGGCGATGGAAGAGGCCGGGACGCGGGTGACCGATTACGGCACGATGGACCTTGGCGAACTGATCGCACGTGGGGGCGAAGACGAAGTCGCGGGCGTGCTCGGCCCGGCGATCGTGCGCGCCGCGCGGTTTCATAAATTGCGCAAGGTGCTGGCCTCGAATGACGGGCTCGGGACGCAGGAAGACAACCCGGCCGAAAAGGTCGCGATACGGTTCCACCTGCTGCGGCAGGACGATCCGGTAGACGCCGAGGGCAATTGCAGGGTTCCCCCCGACGCCGGATTGGGCCGCGAGCAGGTTTCGCCGCTGTCTCGCCCGCTCGGCGAGAGCGGCTTCGCGACCTCCGACGGGCGGATCTTCCGCAAATGCGACATCCTGACGGTCGAGATCGAGAACGTCTCGAACGAGGAAATCTACGTCAACCCGCTCTATTTCACCTCCTCGGGGGCGATCTACTGGCGCTCGGCGCTGCGCGATCGCACCGATACGCGCTATCCGCCAGGGCGGAAGGGCACGTTCCACATCCAGTTCGCCAAGGCGATGGAAGCCCAGCGGCTGCAGGACGAGTTGATCGTGCTGGTGTCCGAAGCGGGCGACGGCACCGCGGTCAGCTTCGCCCGGCTCGGACAGGGCCCCGTGCTCGAGGCGGCCTCCGAACGCGAGGCGCAAACCGCAGGCATGACACTCGCCGCCTCCACCCTGCGTTCGGGCCCGTCGCGCGGGATCGCGGTCGAGGACATCATCGCCTCGATCTTCGGCGGAGCCTCGCGCTCGGGCACGGTGGGCAAGGCGTCGGCGACGGGCGCGGTGCGGTATGAATTCGGCATCCCGCCCGCCACCGACCAGTAGGCGCCCGAACGACCTTCTAGAACGACCCGTTGATGTTGAAGCCGAAGATCGGCCCGATCAGGCGGTCGCGGCGTTCCTCGAACAGCACCGGGCTCGCGTCGCGTAGCCCGGTGTAGACCGTGCGGTCGCGATACTGCCGCGCGTCGAAGATGTTGGCGATATAGGCGCTCACGCGCAGCCCGAAGACGTCCTTGTGCTCGACGAACACGTCGGCGAAAGTCGGACCTTCCCAATCGCGCTGTTGCTGGTCGCTGCGATAACGGGGCTGGTTGTGCGAATAGTTCGCGCTGAAACCATAGGCCCAGTCGCTGCCCGGGATATCGTGGCGCAGGCCGATGTTGAGCTGGGTGTCGGTGAACCCGCTCCACTGCCGAGCTTCGCCGGTGAAGGGGTCGCGCAATTGCGATTCCTGCCACACGAAGACGAAGTCGCCGCGCACGCCCTTGAGACCGATGGGGTCGAAGGTGATGGTCGAATTCCACACCACGGCCCGCGCCCAGGCGCTGTCGATATTGCCGACCGCTTCGCCACCGGTCACCGGCACGATGTCGACATAGTCCTCGACGTCGCGAACGATGAATCGGAACTGGGTCGAGCCCCATTCGCCCAGCTGCTTGTTGATTTCGCCCTCGTAGGACCAGTCCTGTTGCGGCCGCAGATCGTTGTTGCGGGCATTGCCGGTCCCGTCGTTGAGGTTCGCCCGGGCGAGGAAATCGAAGAATGACAGCTGCCCGACTCGGCGACTGACCTTGGCCGAGATCGAGAGGTCCTCGTACGGGTTCCACGACAGGGTGAAGGTCCCTTTGGGTCGGGTGAATTCGCGCGTCTGCATCGTCGTCCCGGTGGTCGTGATGGTCGAGTTTTCGGCTCCGGCGGTGAGCTGGAACGAGAGCTTGTCGGTTAGCGACCGGCCGAAACTCGCCATCGCCTCGTAGCGATCCTCGGACACGCCGCCGGTCCCACCCGGGAACGGGACTTCGACGAATTCGCCGCTCGCCGGGTCGAGCGTGAACAGGCCCGAGACGTTGTCGAGCGTGTTAAACGCCGCCTCGGTCGCGATCTGCGCATCGCCGCCGAACAGAGGGAAGCTGTATTCGGAGCGCGCAATCGTCTCGCCCGATTGCCCGTCGCGCGTGAAGCGGATGCCGTCGCTCGGCGTCGCGTCGAGAAAGTCGGTGGTGATGGTAGTCTGCGAAGGCTGGTCGTTGAAGCGGCGCAGGCCGATCAACTTGAGCCTTCCCGGCCCGAGCCCGAACTCGACGTCGCCGCCGATCTCGAAATTCCAGCTGTCGCTGCGATCGCGCACGAAGCGGTCGCGATCGGGCAGACCTCCGCCGGTGCGGAAGCCGTCCTCGTGGAAGCGCTGGTAGACGCGCTGGTACGAACCGTTGAGATGCGCGATCGTGTCGCCCGCCGGATCCCAGGTCAGGTTCGCCGAGACCTGCGGGCTGTCGTAATATGACAGGACGACATCGTCGCGCACTTCGGTGACGTTGCCGCCCGCATCGAGGATCAGCGTCTCGCCGCCTGCACCGCCACGGCCGCTATTGTTGTTGTTGAGCCCGAATTCATACGCCAGCTCGCCTGTCCTGCCCGACACCGAAACAGAACCTCGGGTCAGGAACGGATCGGTGAAATTGGTGCGGAATTGCGGCGACCAGCGGAACTGGCCCTTCAGCTCGTCGGCGCGGAACACGACATTGGCGACCTGCCCCGAAAGGCCGGGAATCTCGAGCGTCGCGCCGTCGACGATCTCGATCCGGGCGACGTTCCCCGCCGGGATGCGCGAGAGCTGGGCGAAAATATCGTCCGACTTGCTCGACGGGCGCGCGCCGTTGAACAGCACGTTCCCGGTCGCCTGGCCGAGCCCGCGCTGCTGGTCGCTGCCGCGGATCGAGAACCCCGGAACGCGGTTGAGCATGTCGAGCGCGTTGCTCGGCGCGTAGCGGGTGAAATCGGCCGGGGTGTATACCTGCGCGGTCGTGTCGTCGGCGGCGGACGCGGGCGCTTCCGTCGGTTCCGGAGGCGGAGCGTCGCTGGTTTCCTGCGCGTGGGCCGGAAAGGCGGCACAGGCGACGGCAAGCGCGAGCGTACTGGTCAGGGTCTTCATTATTCTCGTTCTCTCCCATGTGTGTCCCCCACATGCCCCTTGTCCCGCTCGCCGATTACGAATGTGGTCGGTCGCTGGCGCGGCCGGTTCGACCAACGACGTTCGTTATCGACAGATGTAATCGATCGACCGATGAACGGCAGCGTTAGGTAGCGCAGTGAAACCGAACCGGTCGGCGCACCCAAACTGGTTTCAATTGAAATTATCTCTGGCCAGCACCGGTCTGGCGCGGCATTAGGAACCTCTGACAGGCTAGAGAGGTTGCACGCACGTGGACTATCAGACGGGATTCCTGAATCACTTCGCCACCGAGGCGGTCGATGGCGCGCTGCCGGTCGGGCGCAACAGTCCGCAAAAGCCGGCCTTCGGCCTCTACGCCGAACAGTTCTCGACCACCGCCTTCACCACCCCACGCGTCGAGAATCGACGCTCGTGGCTATACCGGATGCGGCCCACAGCCGCGCACGGGAAAATGCGCAAGGCCGAAGAAGTCGGCACACGCTGGCTGAGCTCGCCACTCGATTGCGGCATCGCCGACCCCAACCGGATGCGCTGGGACCCGCTCGCCCAGCCCGACGGAGATGTCGATTTCATCGACGGGATGACGACCTATTGCGCCAATGGCGACGTCGCCGCCTGCGACGGGCTCGGCGTGCACCTTTATAGCTGCAACGCCTCGATGAAGGATCGCGCACTGCAGGTGTCGGATGGCGAAATGCTGATCGTGCCGCAGCAGGGCACGCTGCACCTCACCACCGAATTCGGCCGCCTCGACGTGCCGCCCGGCCATATCGCGGTGATCCCGCGCGGCGTGCGCTTCGCTGTTGCGGTCGACGGTCCGAGCGCAGGCTACGTTGCGGAGAATTACGGCGAGCCGTTCCGCCTGCCCGATCTCGGCCCGATCGGCGCCAACGGCCTTGCTAATCCGCGCGATTTCGAAGCGCCGGTAGCGTGGTACGAGGATCGCGATTGCACCTTCACCGTGGTCCAGAAATACCAGGGCCATTTCTGGACCGTGACGCTCGATCATTCGCCCTTCGATGTGGTCGCATGGCACGGCAACACGACGCCCTGTCGCTACGACCTCGCGCGTTTCAACACGATCGGCACGGTCAGCTTCGACCATCCCGATCCTTCCATCTTCACCGTCCTCACCAGCCCGAGCGCGATCCACGGCACCGCCAATTGCGATTTCGTGATCTTTCCGCCGCGCTGGATGGTGGCCGAGGACACGTTCCGCCCGCCCTGGTTCCATCGCAACGTTATGAGCGAGTTCATGGGGCTGGTGCACGGCGAATACGATGCCAAGGAAGGCGGCGGCTTCGCCCCGGGCGGGGCCTCGCTCCACAACCAGATGAACGGCCACGGGCCCGATGCGCATTCGACGCAGAAGGCGATGGAGGCCGACCTCGAACCTCACAAGATCGACGACACGCTTGCCTTCATGTTCGAATCGCGCTGGCCCTTCAGGCTGGCGCGGCAGGCGTGCGAACTGCCCGGCCGGCAATCCGATTACGACGATTGCTGGACCGGCTTCCCCAAAGCGGAGCTTCCATGACTGTTATCACCGACCACACCCACGATCTCGACGCCCGTTCCTGGGTTCTCGGCAGCGAAAACCACCCGGATTTCCCGATCCAGAACCTGCCCTTCGCGATCTTTTCCAGCGGCGGCTCGAAGAAGCGCGCCGGGGTCGCGATCGGCGACATGATCCTCGACCTCGAGGCCGCGGCCGACCACATGGCGGCCGATGCGCGCAAGATCGGCGAGTTGGGCAACCGCCCCAATCTCAATGCGCTGTTCGCTTGTGGATCGAAAGCAATGACGACGCTGCGCCATGCGATCTTCGAGCTGCTGACCGACGGCGGCAAGCAGGCGGCGATCGAACCGCTGCTCTATCGCGCGAGCGAGTGCGAACTGTACCTGCCGTTCGACATCCGCGACTACACCGATTTCTACACGGGGATCCACCACGCGACCAATGTCGGCAAGCTGTTCCGACCGGACAACCCGCTGCTGCCGAACTACAAATATGTGCCGATCGGCTATCACGGCCGCGCCAGCTCGGTGCGCGTCTCGGGCAGCGAGGTGACCCGTCCCAAGGGCCAGACCAAGGCGCCCGACGCCGATGAGCCGAGCGTCGGCCCGACCAAGCGCCTCGATTACGAACTCGAAATGGCGGTCTGGGTCGGCAAGGGCAACGCACTGGGCGAGCCGATCGACATCGCCGATGCGAAGAACCACATCGCGGGGATCGGCATCCTCAACGACTGGTCGGCGCGCGACCTGCAGGCGTGGGAATACCAGCCGCTCGGCCCGTTCCTCGCCAAGAGCTTCCACTCCACGGTCAGCCCGTGGATCGTGACGCTCGACGCGCTCGCGCCGTTCCGGGTCGCGCAGGACGCCCGGCCCGAAGGCGATCCGCAACCGCTCGACTACCTGTTCGACGACGACGACCAGGCCACCGGTGCGCTCGACGTGCGGATGGAAGTCCATCTCTCCACCGCCAAGATGCGCGAGAATGGCGAGGTCCCACACTGCCTGAGCACCGGCCCGATGACGGCGATGTACTGGACGGTGGCGCAGCTCATCACCCACCATTCCTCGAACGGGTGCGATCTCAACCCCGGCGACCTGCTCGGCACCGGCACGCTGACCGGCGACACGCCCGACAGCGTCGGCTCGCTGCTCGAGATCACCAATGGCGGCAAGGAACCGCTGACGCTGCCCAATGGCGAGACGCGCACCTTCCTCGAGAATGGCGACGAGATCGTGATGACCGCTTATGCGCAAAAGGACGGCGCGGCACGGATCGGCTTCGGCGAATGCCGGGGCCGGATCGCGGCCGGCCCGATGGGCTAAGCGCCTCCTTCAATTGCCTTCGCGTACCCTTGCGCGTATAGGACCGTCTTCGCCCCGGCCCCGCTAGACCAGCGCGCCGGGGCGTCGTGTTTCACGAATGCCGAGGACCACCTGCATGTCGCGTCGCCGCCAGATCTACGAAGGCAAGGCCAAGATCCTGTATGAAGGCCCCGAACCGGGCACGATCATCCAGTATTTCAAGGACGATGCGACCGCCTTCAACGCCGAGAAGAAGGGTACGATCAACGGCAAGGGCGTGATCAACAATCGCATCAGCGAGCACATCTTCACACGGCTGTCGCATATCGGCGTGCCGACCCACTTCATCCGCCGCCTCAATATGCGCGAACAGCTCGTCCGCCAGGTCGAGATCGTGCCGATCGAAGTCGTGGTGCGCAATGTCGCGGCGGGCTCGATCTGCAAGCGCCTGGGCATCGAGGAAGGCCAGCCGCTGCCGCACACGCTGATCGAATATTACTACAAGGACGACGCGCTGGGCGATCCGCTGATCGCCGAGGAGCACATCGCCTGCTTCAACTGGGCGGGCCACGAGGAAATGCAGGACATCGCCGCAATGGCGATCCGCATCAACGACTTCATGTGCGGGATGTTCGCCGCGATCGATATCCGCCTGGTCGATTTCAAGCTCGAATTCGGGCGGCTGTGGGACGGCGATTTCAGCCGCATCATCCTCGCCGACGAGATCAGCCCCGACGGATGCCGGTTGTGGGACATGGAATCGGGCGAGAAGCTCGACAAGGATCGCTTCCGCCGCGATCTCGGCGGCGAGAGCGAGGCCTACCAGGAGGTCGCCCGCCGTCTCGGTCTGCTGCAGAACGAGGATGGCGGCCCGGGCGAGGTGCTCGACATGAGCCACGCCCGCTCGCGCCTGCGCCCGACCAAGAAGTAGCCGTTCGGCGGCCCATGCCGCCGTTCATCGCATAGCGGGTTGAACCGACGGCGCTTTCCGGCATGGTACCACCATGCTGAAACACCTGTTTGCGTCCGTCGCGCTTCCCGCGCTCGTCTCCCTTGCCACCGTCGCAACCGCCCAGTCGCAGGATGCGGCGGCCGTCGCCTCGGTCACTGCCCCCGCCGAGGATGGCGATTCCGACTGGGCATTCGAGGAGAGCGATATCCCTGTCGATCCGGGCTTCGTTTTCGGGCGGCTCGACAACGGCATGCGCTACATCATCCGCCAGAACGACACGCCCGCCGGCCAGGGCCTCGTGCGGATGCATATCGAAGCCGGCGCGATCGACGAGCGCGAGGGCGAAAGCGGCTATGCGCACTACCTCGAGCACATGGCCTTCAACGGTTCGACCAACGTGCCCGAGGGCGAGATGGTCAAGCTGCTCGAACGCAAGGGGCTGGCCTTCGGCGCCGATACCAATGCGCAGACCGGTTACGACCACACTCGTTACAAGCTCGACCTGCCGAACAATAGCGAAGACCTGTTAGATACCGCGCTGATGCTGATGCGCGAGACCGCCGGCGAACTCACCTTCGCGCCCGAGGCGGTCGATCGCGAGCGCGGCGTGATGCTGGCCGAAAAGCGCGATCGCAACAATTTCGCCTATCGCAACGGCCGCGACGGGCTGGAATTCGCGTATCCCGGCTCGCGCCTCAGCCGGAACGAAATCGCCGGCACGGTCGAAGACCTCGAAAATGCGACATCCGAGAGGCTGCGCGCCTTCTGGATGCGCGAATACGTGCCCGCCGCCACCACGCTGATCGTGGTCGGCGATTTCGACCCGGCGATGGTCGAAGCGAAAATCCGGGCAGAGTTTTCCGACTGGCAGCGCGAAGGCGCGGTCGACCAGGCCGATTTCGGCCCGGTCGATCCCGCGCGCGCCGGGCTGACCGACATCTACCTCGATCCCTCGCTCCCCGAGATCGTCGATTTCTCGCGCCACGGCGCCTATGTCGACGAGCCCGACACGATCGTCCGGCGCAAGGAAAACACCCTGCGCAGCATCGCCTACGGCATCATCGCGCGCCGGATCGCGCGGATCGCGCGGTCGGAGGACCCGCCGTTCCGCGGTGCCGCTTTCTCGACCTCGGACGTGTTCGATGCGGGCCGCACCACTTCGCTGGTGGTCCAGACCGTCGACGGAGAGTGGCAGCGCGGCGTCGATGCGGTTGTGGGCGAATACACCCGCGCGATGGCGTTCGGCTTTACCGAGGCCGAAGTCGCCGAACAGGTCGCCAATCGCCGCAACGGGCTCGAAACCGCTACCGCCAATCAGGACACCCGCAGCAATGCGGCGCTGAACGGTGCGGCGGTCGCGCTGGTGCAGAGCGAGATCGTGCCCTCCGAACCGGCCGACGGTCTCGCGCGCTTCAACAGTTTCGCCGACGAAATCACGCCCGAGACGGTGCTCGCCGCGCTCAAGCGCGATGCGGTGGCGCTCGACGATCCGCTGATCCGCTTCGTCGGCAAGAGCGCGCCCGAAGGCGGTGAGGCCGCGCTGCGGGCCGCCTGGGACGCGGCGATCGCCCGCGCGCCCGAACCGCTCGAGGAGGAAGCCGTTCTCGTCTGGCCCTATACCGATTTCGGCACGCCCGGCGCCGTCGTCTCCGACACGCTGACCGAGGAGCTCGATATCCGCACGCTGCGCTTCGGCAACGGCGTGATGCTCAACCTCAAGCAGACCGATATCGTCGACGACCAGATCCTCGTCCAGGTCAACATCGACGGTGGATCGCTGCTCGACACCAAGGAGGATCCGCTCAAGACCCAGCTGGTCGGACTGATGACGCAGGGTGGCCTCGGCGCGCTCACCCTCGACGAATTGCAGACCGCGCTCGCGGGAAGGAGCGTGGGCAACGCCTTCGGCCTGACCTCGGATACCTTCGTGTCCTATGTCGGCACCAAGCCGCGCGACCTCGAACTGCAGCTCCAGCTGCTGGCCGCATACCTCGTCGATCCGGGCCTCCGCAACGATCCGGTCGTGCGGTTCCGCGCCGGCCTCGACGATGTCTTCGCGCGGCGTTACGCCACGCCCAGCGCCGCCTACGGCACCGAGATCGGCCGCATCCTTTCCGACGGCGATCCGCGCTTTACCGCGCCCGAAAAGGAGGCGTTGATGGCACTCGATTTCGAGCAGCTGGAAGCGGCGATCGGCGATCGCCTCGAGAACGGCGCGATCGAGATCGGCGTGGTCGGCGATTTCGACGCGCCGGCTGTGATCGATGCGGTCGCCGCGACATTCGGCGCACTGCCGCAGCGCGAAGCGGAATTCCGCGAGGATTTCGGCAATCGCGAGCGTAGTTTCACCGCGACCCGCGGGCCGGTCGTGATCGAGCACGACGGCGAGGCCGACCAGGCGCAGTTGCGGTTCATCTGGCCGACCGCCGACGACAGCGACTTCGAGCGCGACATGCGTCTGTCGTTGCTCGCGCGGGTGGTCGACATCGTGCTAACCGACACGCTGCGCGAGGAGCTCGGGCAAGCCTATTCGCCCTTCGCCGGGAGCAGCACCTCGCGCATCTATCCCGATTACGGGACTTTCCTCGCGGGCGCCTCGCTCGAGCTAGCGCAGCTCGAGGCGGGCCGCCAGGCGATCATCGCCGCGATCGAGGGCCTGCGCGCCGCGCCGGTCGATGAAGACCTGCTCCAGCGCGCGCGCCAGCCGCTGCTCGAGAACTACGACAATGCGCTCAAGACCAATGGCAGCTGGATGAGCCTGGTCGCCGATGCGCAGCGCAATCCGCGCGACCGTGAGCGGTTCCTCCAGGGCAAGGAGGTCGCCCTCGCGATCACTGGCGAGGAGCTCCAGGCGCTGGCGATCGAATATCTCGATCCGGCGCGCGCGGTGCAGGTCGAGGTCGTTCCCAAGCCTGCGGCGGACTGAGCGAGACGTGCAAAGCCGCGTGGACAGGAGTCCGGGGCCGATTGCGCTGAGCAGCCGCTCTGCTACAGGGCGCGGCAAGCAGTCGATGGAGCCCCGCCAATGAAAGTCCGCATCTTCGTCCGCCTCAAGCCCGGCGTGCTCGACCCCCAGGGTCGCGCCGTCCATCATGCCCTCGAAGGGCTCGGTTTCGACGGTGTCGACGATGTGCGGATCGGGCGGATGGTCGAAATGGACGTCGCCGACGACACCAGCGACGAAGCACTCGACAAGATGTGCGCGCAGCTGCTCGCCAACACAGTGATCGAAGATTACCGGATCGAGAAGGTCGACTGATGGCGTTCCGTTCAGCCGTCGTCACCTTCCCCGGGTCGAACTGCGATCGCGACATGGCGGTCGCGCTCGAGCAGGTATCGGGCACCGCGCCGAAGCGGGTCTGGCATGGTGATGCCGAACTGCCCGAAGGTCTCGACTTCGTCGCACTCCCCGGCGGGTTCTCCTATGGCGACTACCTGCGGTCCGGCTCGATGGCCGCCAACAGCCCGATCATGCGCAGCGTCAAGCGCGCCGCCGAACGCGGCGTACCGGTGCTCGGCGTGTGCAACGGCTTCCAGGTGCTCGCCGAAGCCGGGCTGCTGCCCGGCGCGCTGATGCGCAATGCGCAGATCACCTTCGTCTGCCGCGACGCGACGCTCCGCGTCGAAAACGCGCAATCGCTGTTCACTTCGGGTTACGAGGCGGGACAGGAGATCGTGATTCCGGTCGCGCACCACGACGGCAACTACTTCGCCGACGACGAGACGCTCGACCGGCTCGAGGGCGAAGGCCGAGTCGCGTTCCGTTATCTGGAGAACTGCAACGGCTCGGCGCGCGACATCGCCGGCGTGCTCAACGCGGCAGGCAACGTGCTTGGCATGATGCCTCACCCCGAACGCGCCATCGACCCTGCCCACGGCGGGACCGACGGTCGAGCCTTGTTTGAGAGCGCTGTGCGGTCACTCGTAGACGCTTGAGTCTTTTTCCCAGTCAATAGAACGCCGGATGCGGCCCATCCGGGTCGATTGGCTTCGCGGCATGAGCGGCGGCGTGCAGTTGCAGGTCAGTGGGCTGCTGCGCTCCAGTCCAGCACCGATTTCGTGATCGAGCGTCAGGCGGACACGACCGAGAGGGTCGTCCGCAGTCCAATCAGGCCAAGGCAAGGGCGACTGCCCGCCCGCAGCGGCCTTGTAGCGAAACGGAGAGATTCGCCGCGGTGACGTTCGCCCGGATGGGCGTGCGGTAAGAAAGTCAGGCCGCCGCGCCCTGGGCCGGGGTACGATCGTTCGAGAACAGCGCACGGGCATCGGCGGCGGGCATCGGACGGCCGTAGTAGAAGCCCTGGATCTTGGTGCAGCCGAGCTTGCGCACCATGGCGAGCTCTTCTTCGGTCTCGACGCCCTCTGCGGTGGTGGTCATGTCGAGGCTGTCGGCCATCGCGACCACCGCACGAATGATCGCGAGACTTTCCGGATTGTCGACCGCAGCGCCCTGAACGAAGCTGCGATCGACCTTGATCGTGGAAAAGCGCATCTTGCGCAGGTAGCCGAGCGAGGAATAGCCGGTCCCGAAATCGTCGAGCGCGACCCCGCAGCCGAGCGCCATGCACTGCTCGAGCGTGGTGCGCGCGGCGCTGTCGTCGCGCACGAAGATGCTTTCTGTGACTTCAATCTCGAGCCGGTTCGGGGCCAGCCCGCTGACCGCCAGCGCATTGACGACCGAAGCCGAGAAATTGGGATCGAGCAGCTGTTCGCCCGAGACGTTGACCGCGACGCGAATGTCGTCGGGCCAGGTCATCGCCTGGATGCACGCTTCCTGCAGCACCCATTCGCCGATCGGAACGATCAGGCGAGTATCCTCGGCCAGCGGGATGAACTTGCCCGGGCTCACGAAGCCGTGTTCGGCGCTGTTCCAGCGCACCAGCGCTTCGAAGCTGAGCACGTTTTCCTTGTTGGCGTCGACGACGGGCTGGAAGTTGAGCGTCAGTTCCTCGCGTTCAAGCGCGCTCCGTAGCGCGAATTCGAGCTGGCGGCGTTCCTCGGCCGATGCGTGCAGCGAAGGCTCGAACGTATAGTGCTTGCCGCCGCCCTCGTCCTTCGAACGGTACAGCGCGAGGTCGGCGTTGCGCATCAGCGTCTCGACCGTCTTGCCGTCGCGGGGGCCGATCGCCGACCCCACGCTCGCGCCGACGAACAGCGTGTGATCGTCAACCTCGTAGGGCTGCGAAAGCCGCGTGATCACGGTCTGGGCGATCCGGTTCACGTGGCTAAGGTCGGAAGCGTCGCGGATGACGATCGCGAATTCGTCCCCGCCGAGTCGTCCGCAGGTCTCGTTCTCGCTCATCAGTTCCTGCAGCCGTTCGGAGACCATTGCGAGCAGCTTGTCGCCGACCAGGTGGCCGAGCGTATCGTTGACCGCCTTGAAGCGGTCGAGATCGATCATCAGGAACGCGCAGCGCGTGCGCCATTGCGCCGCGAAACGGAGGGCCCCGCCCAGGGCCTCGGTGAGGCACATACGGTTGGGCAGTCCGGTGAGCGTATCGTAGCGCGCCATATAGGCGATTTTCTCGCTGGACTCGCGCTGCTCGGTCACGTCCGAGCCGACCCCGCGGAACCCGTCGAAATTGCCGTTCTCGTCGAGCTTGGGAGTGCCCGACAATTCCCACCAGCGATCTTCACCGTCGATCGTGACCTTGACCAGCAGGTCGGAAAAGCTGTTGCGGCGCTTGAGGCGCTCGGCGAGATCGTGGAGCGAACTGTGGAACTGGCCGCTTTCCCAGTTCGAGCCAGCGATGAGTTGGACCAGCGGCAGGCCGTCGATGTCCTTCGATTCGCGGCCCATCGCATAGGCGAAGCGCGGCGAAACCGAACGCACCCGGCGGGCGGTGTCGATTTCCCACAGCCAGTCGCCCTCGCCTTCCTCGAATTCGCGCAGCAGCATCGAGACGACTTCGCTCTTTTCGGCAACGCCGGCCTCGGCGATCCGCGCCGCCAGGAAGCTGCGCGCAGAGCCGATCGTCCCGATGGTCACGAGCGGGACATAGACGACAGTCAGCACGACCATCTCCCACATTCCGTTGTAACCGAAACCGGCGGCCGCCACGGTGCCGACGAGCAGGCCGAACAGCACCGTCCCGAGCGGAACCGCCGCAAGCGTGATCGCATTGGCAGTCAGCAGCAGGACGATGATCGCCCACAGCTCGAGTTGCGCCTCGACCCCGGCGAACGGTCCGAAGGCGGCAACCGGCACCACCCAGGCGGCTGCGGTCGCAAGCGCGCCGCGTGCGTGATTCTCGATTTCCTGCTTGTTGACGCGGCGCTTGTCGGCATCGCGCATGCCGATGTCCTTGCGCCAGTTGAAGAACACCGCGGCACCCAGCACCGCGAGCCAAGCCATGATCGCGTAGCGGTTGCCGATATTCCAGAACACCGAAACGGTCGCGGCGGCGGCCAGGGCATGGAACAGGACACGGGCGAGGGCGATCCGGGGCAGGCAGGCATATTGCAGCCCGCGCAGCCACTCCCACCCCTCACCGGCCGGTTGCTTGAGCCCAAGCACTGCCAGCGAGGAGAGGCTCTGCGGCAGCTTCGCCGAGTTGTGTTCCCGATCCTTCACAGGCTGCGCGATAGCAAAAAACCGTTAGCGGAGCGTAAAGGACTTCTCAAACAATCGAAAAAAACCGGCGTATTTTCAGGCGATTAACCATTTCTATTCGACAGTGACCGATTTTGCGAGATTTCGCGGCTGATCGACGTCGGTACCTTTCGCCACGGCCACGTGGTAGGCGAGCAGCTGCACCGGCACGGCATAGACGAGCGGTGCGATCAGCGGATGGACGCGCGGCATCTGGATCGTCGCCATGCAGCCCTCGCCCGCCTCGGCGATCCCTTCGGCATCGGAAATCAGCACGATCTTGCCGCCGCGCGCGGAAACTTCCTGCATGTTCGACACCGTTTTTTCGAACAACGGGCCAGAAGGCGCGATGACGATCACCGGCACGTTGTCGTCGATCAGTGCGATCGGGCCGTGCTTCATTTCGCCCGAAGCATAACCCTCGGCGTGGATGTAGCTGATTTCCTTGAGCTTGAGCGCGCCTTCCATCGCCAGCGGATAGTCCTGCCCGCGGCCGAGATAGAGAACGTCGCGCGCCGGCGCGATCAGCGGCGCCATCGCAGCGATATCGTCGTCGCGATCGAGCGCAGCGTTGAGGCAGGCCGGGGTTTCGAGAAGGTGGTCGACGATTTCCTGCTCCTGGTCGCGGGACAGGCGCCCGCGCTTGACCGCCATATGTGCCGCAAGCGCCGCGAGGACTGCCAGCTGGCAGGTGAACGCCTTGGTCGAGGCGACGCCGATCTCGGGGCCCGCATGGGTCGGCAGCAAAACGTCGGCCTCGCGCGCCATGGTGCTGGTCGGTACGTTGACGACCGCGCCGATCGTCTGGCCGTTTTCCTTGCAGTGGCGCAATGCGGCGAGCGTATCGGCGGTCTCGCCGCTCTGCGATATGAACAGCGCCAATCCGCCCGGTTCGAGCACCGGCTCGCGGTAACGGAACTCGCTCGCGACATCGATGTCGACCGGCAGGCGGGCGAACTGTTCGAACCAGTATTTCGCGACCAGTCCGGCGTAATAGGACGTGCCGCAGGCGACGATCGTGACGCGTTCGATCGCGCCGAGATCGACATCGAGCTGCGGCAGCGCGACCGAGCGGTTTTCCTGGCGGACGTAGGATCCCAGCGTCTGCGCGACGACGGTCGGCTGTTCGAAGATCTCCTTGAGCATGAAGTGACGATATTCGCCCTTCTCCATCGCCGCGGCCGACGCGCCCGACTGCTTGACCTCGCGCTCGACCGGGTTGTTCTCCGCGTCGTAGATCGTCGCACCGTCGCGCTCGATCACCACCCAGTCGCCTTCCTCGAGATAGGCGATCTGCTGGGTCAGCGGCGCTAGCGCCAGCGCGTCCGAGCCGAGATAGGTCTCGCCGTCCTCGTATCCGACCACCAGCGGCGAGCCGAGCCGCGCGCCGATCAGCATGTCGGGATGCGACTTGAACGCAACTGCGATCGCGAAGGCACCGCGCAGGCGCGGCAGGACCGATTTGACCGCCTCCTCGGGCGAGGCGCCGTTCTCGACCTCTTCGGACAGCATGTGCGCAACGACTTCGCTGTCGGTCTCGCTTTCGAAGGTGCGCCCCTTGGCGCGCAGTTCCTCGCGCAGGCTGCGGAAATTCTCGATGATGCCGTTATGCACCAGCGCGACATGCTCGGTGGCGTGCGGATGCGCGTTGTTGGCGGTCGGCGCACCGTGGGTGGCCCAGCGGGTGTGGGCGATCCCGATATCGCCAGGCGCAGGATTGTCGGACAGTTCGGCGACGAGGTTGGAGAGTTTGCCCTCGGCCCGGCGGCGGATCATCTCGCCATTGTCGAGCGTGCAGATCCCGGCGCTATCATAGCCGCGATATTCCATCCGCTTGAGCCCGTCGACGAGCCGATCCGCAACCGCGCGATTGCCGACGATACCGATGATTCCGCACATGGATTATTCCTCTCTCAGAGCGTGTAGGGAATGCGCACACCCGGCATCGCCCGGGGGAAGGCGAGGGTGTTTCGCGTGATGTAGATCCGACCGGTGACCTGCGCGGCGGCGAGCCCGATCGCGTCGCCGAGTGCCATCTGGGGGTTCTGCTGCAGCAAGGACGCACCGCGGCGGGCGACGTCCTCGCCCAGCTCGACGACCTTGAAATTGTCGATGAAGGCTTCGACCCGCTCGGAATCGTCCTTCGCGCCGGCAAGGATTTCGGTCCAGCCAAGCCGGGTGATCCAGCGCTCCGGATGCTTGATAAGCTCGGTCCGCGCATCGGGGAGGCCGACCAGCGCGTCGACCAGGATCGCGCTGTCGAACAGCACGCCGGTCATGCGCCCTTCCCGTTGCGGATACGGCGTTGATATGCCTGCCCCTCGCCGACATCGCTGCGATCCCGCCAGATACCGAAATATTCGTCGATCGCGCGCCGCGAGGAGCCCGAGCGCATCTGCGCGACCGCCTCGCGCACCAGAGCCGTGCGCGACACGCCGAGTTCCTCGGCGCGGCGATCGAGCCACTTGATATCGTCGTCGGGAATCTCGACCAGCGTGCGCATGGCCAGGCTGATATCACGCTATGATATCATGTCAATCGGTGAAGAGCGTGTCCTGCTGTTCGGCAAAGCGCTCGGCCATCGCGACGCTGACCGGGCGGGCAGCTTCGCCGGCGCAAGGCAAAGAGGATATCCGGCGCTCGCCGCGATAGACATATGCCCCGTCTTCGAACCTGGGATCGTTCGGCTCGCCTGGCGTGAAATTGGTCCGGATCACTCGGCTGTAGATCACGTAACGGACGTCGCCGCGCGCGAAGCTCAATTGCGCCTCGCCGCCACCGGAATAAGGCACCGAGGCCCATTCCATGCCGCGCTCGTCGAAACTGGTCGGCCACGCGAGCTCGGGCGGTTCGTCGCCCTGCCCGAAACGGTACTGCGCGTATTGGCGGCCCTGCTCGTCGCGCTGCACGCACACCGCGACGGTGCGTCCGTCGCGGATGGTGCAGCTGAAGATCGTCGCTTCGGTTTCGGCGCAGGCCGAGGTGGTGGGGTGGTTTGCCTGGGAGAGGGGCGAATCCTGTTGCGGCGCGGCCTCGGCCATTGCCCCTTCCTCGCCTGTCTCTATCACGGTTTCGGCGTCCGACTTATCCGCGTCGGATGTATCGCAGCCCGCCAAGGCCAGCACGCAAAGTAGTGGCCCGATGGCTCTCACTTCTTGTCCTTTTCGGCGGCCTTCTTCTTCTTCATCGCGTCGTGGAATCGATCGGCCCAGCCGGGTTTAACCAGCTGTTCGGCGCGCTCCATCCGCATCTCGCCATCCTCGACGTCGCGGGTGACCGTGCTGCCGGCGGCGACGATCGCGTCGCGGCCGATCCGTACCGGCGCGACCAGCGCTGAATTCGATCCGATGAAGGCGCGCGCGCCGATCTCGGTGCGATATTTGAAATAGCCGTCGTAATTGCAGGTGATCGTGCCCGCCCCGATATTGGCGTTCTCACCCACCGTGGTGTCGCCGAGATAGGTCAGGTGGCTGGCCTTGGCGCCCTCGCCCAGCGTGGCCTTCTTCATTTCGACAAAATTGCCGACGAAGCTGTCCTTTTCCATCACCGCCCCCGGCCGCAGGCGGGCATACGGGCCGACCTTGCAATCCTCACCGACGGTCGCGCCCTCGAGGTGGCTGAACGAGCGGATCAGGGCACCGCGCGCGATCTTGACCCCGGGGCCGAACACGACATGCGGCTCGACCGTAACGTCGTTCGCAATCTCGGTATCGTAGCTGAAGAACACCGTGTCGGGCGCGCGCAGCGTGACCCCCGCCGCCATCGCCTCTTCGCGCTTGAGCTCCTGCCACTGCGCTTCGGCCGCGGCGAGCTCGGCGCGGCTGTTGATCCCCGCGACCTCGGCCTCGGCGCCGGCGGTCACGGCGGCGCAGCTCCGCCCGTCGGCGATCGCGATATTGACGATATCGGGGAGGTAGTATTCGCCCTGCGCATTGTCGTTGCCGACGCGGCGCAGCAGTTCGAACATGTCGCCCTTGCGCGCGGCCATCAGGCCCGAATTGCACAACCGGCAAGCGCGTTCGCCCTCGTCCGCGTCCTTGTATTCGACCATCTTGGAGATGCGGCCGTCGTCGTCCGCTACGACGCGGCCATAGGCGAGTGGATCGGCGGGTTCGAAACCGAGCACGACCACTGCGGGCTCGTCATCGCCGTGCAGGCGCTCGGTCATCGCACGCATGGTTTCGGACTTCACGAACGGAACGTCACCGTAGAGCACGAGCACGTCGCCCTCGAAATCCTCGAGCGCGTCCTCGGCCTGCTGGACGGCGTGGCCCGTCCCCAACTGGGGTTCCTGCACGCGATAGGTCGCGCGTTCGCCAAGCTGGTCTTCGATTTGTTCGCGGCCTGCCCCCACGATCACCACCCGGCGCCTGGGCGCCAGCTCCTCGGCGCTGGCGAGCAGGTGCTCGAGCATCGGGCGTCCGGCGATGGGATGGAGGACCTTGTGGAGGTCCGATTTCATCCGCGTCCCCTTGCCCGCGGCGAGGACGACTATAGCGAGGTCATGCTTGCTCATGGCCTGCGCAATGGCAGTATTTCGCGACAGTTTCCATAGATTCCGCCGCGTTACGCACCGCCTTGCCGCTACGGCATCGGCCCCCGCGAAACACGCTGTTGCAAGCCGTTTCGGAACATGTCACTTCGCCCCCGATTGATCCTACGCGATTGACCCTCCCGTAAAGCACTTTTCGAAAGGCCCCTCCCATGTCCATCGATTTCACCGACAAGGTCGCCATCGTCACCGGAGCCGGCGGCGGCATCGGCCGCGCCTATGCGCTCGAACTCGCCAAGCGCGGCGCGAAGGTCGTGGTCAACGATCTCGGCGGCGCGCGCGACGGCACCGGTGCCTCGGACGCGGCAGGCAAGGTCGTCGAGGAAATCGAGGAAGCCGGCGGCACCGCCATGGCGAACGGCGCCTCGGTCACCGATTACGACCAGATGGTCGACCTCGTGGCGCAGGCGAAGGACAAGTGGGGCGGCGTCCATATCCTGATCAACAATGCCGGCATCCTGCGCGACAAGAGCTTCGCCAAGATGGACCCGGCCGATTTCGAGCTGGTGGTCAAGGTCCACCTGCTCGGCAGCGCCTATGCAACCAAGGCCGTGTGGGAGACCATGCGCGAACAGAATTACGGTCGCATCCTGATGACCGCGAGCAGCACCGGCCTGTTCGGCAATTTCGGCCAGGCCAATTACGGTGCCGCCAAGCTCGGTCTCGCTGGGCTCACCAAGACGCTCTACCTCGAAGGCGCGAAGTACAACATCAAGTGCAACACGATCGCGCCGGTCGCGGCGACGCGGATGACCGAGGATATCCTGCCCGAACAGGCGCAGAAGATGTTCGGCCCGGAAAACGTCGTGCCCGCCGCGCTCTACCTCGTCAGCGAGGACGCCCCGACCAACGCGATCGTCGGTGCCGGCGCGGGTGGCTACCACTCGAGCTTCGTCACCATGAACACGCCGGTCATCCTGCCCGAGGACGAGCGCTCGGTCGAAGGTTTCGCCGCGCATTGGGACGAAATCTCCAAGGTCGAACATGCCAGCGTCCCGCAGAATGGCGGCGAACAATCGATGGCGATCATGGCGGCGTTGCAGAAAGCCCAGCAGGGCTGATCGCTCCCACCGGCGGCCCACCCCGCTCGACCGACGCCCACAAGGGCGTATTGACAAACTAATACACCTCGGAATACCCTCCTTGCTCCAACAGGGAGGGTTTTTCCAATGTACAGCGAAACCGATCTACGCTCTGCGGTCGAAGCGGGTGCGATCAGCGACGAGGCTGCGCGCGCTCTGCGCTCGCATGTCGCGTCGATGAAGGACGCCGTGCCGGCCGATGCCGAGCATTTTCGCCTCATCACTGGCTTCAACGACATCTTCGTTTCGATCGGCGTGGTCATCATGCTGCTCGCCGCGGTCGGGATCGGGCAGGCGATCGGCGGGGCGTATGACGAGGGCACTGTCGTGCGCGACGGGCTGCAAATGCTGTTCGGTGGCGCGCTCGCCGCGGGGACTGCCTGGCTGCTGGCCGAATTCTTCACCCGCAAGCGCCGTATGGCGCTGCCCAGCATCATCCTGCTGCTCGCCTTCGTACTCGGCGTCGCCGGCGCGACTCTGGGCGCCGCGGTGGCTGCGATCGGACCGGGCGACGGCACCCCAGACTGGATAGGCGGGATCATCGGCGCCTGTGTCGGCATCGTGACCGCCGGTGCCGCGTGGCTGCACTGGAAACGGTTCATGGTCCCGATCACGATCGCCGCGCTGGTTGCGGCGCTCGCACTGACCGTGATCAGCCTTATCATCGCCGCAGTGCAGCCGAGTGAGCCCGAAACCTTCGTGCTCGCGCTGGTGTTCGTCGCTGGCCTTGCGATCTTCGCTTTCGCGATGCGCTGGGACGTGTCCGACCCCCGGCGCGAGACCCGGCGTGCCGACGTCGCCTTCTGGCTCCACCTGCTCGCCGCCCCGATGCTTGCCCACCCGCTGTTCTCACTGATCGGGGTGACCGACGGCGAAGCGACCGGGGTCGGCGCCGCGATCGGGGTTCTCGCGATCTACGTGCTGTTCGGGATCGTGGCGCTGGCGGTCGATCGCCGCGCGCTGCTGGTCTCCGCGCTCGCCTACGTGCTGTTCGCGCTGACCTTCCTGTTCCGCGAGTTCGGCTTCGTCGAACTGAACTTCGCGCTGACGGCGCTGATCATCGGATCGGCGCTGCTCTCGCTCTCAGCCTTCTGGTCGCCGATCCGCAAGGCGGTCGTCACCAAGCTTCCGAGCGACTGGCGCGCCAAGCTGCCGGCGACCGAGCTGGCTGCGGCCTGACGTGACCGGATCGAGGGGTGGCAGAGGGCCGGTGCTTCCGCTCCTGCCCTCTGCCACCCACGAGAGCTAAAGATCGTGAACGTCCTTACGGCTGCACGACAAGGGAAGCTTCGGTTTGCCCAGAGTCTGGTCATCCTGGCTCTGGCTGGCTTGCTCGTATTCTACCACGTCTACACTCTGTGCGATCTGTACCTGTCCGCCGGGTCCAGCAGTCCCTCGATCTTCGACCACATTCAATCGGTGCTGCGCCTCGCGATAACGCTCAGCCTTCTCGTGGTCGTAACAGGTCGTCGAGGCGGATTGTGGGGTATGTGGCTCAGCATAGGGGGCCTCGTTGCGTCGCAATACTGGGCCCATTTCGGGAACCTACCGGTCGATTTCACCGAAGGCCGACACCCACTCTCCTATCTCAAGGGCTTCATCTTCCCGACCATCATCACCGTCGCCTTCCTCTATGGCCGAAGACAGGTTTCGAACGGACGCCTCTAGTCGCCGACCGACTTCAGCAACCGCCGCTCGATCGGGGCCAGCACGCCGCTCAGTTCCTGGCCGCGCTTGAGCACTTGGCCCTGCTCGCCGATCAGCGCCCACATGCCTTGCCGATTGCGCAGCGCCGGGCGTTTCTCGATTCGCGCTTCGGGGCGTTCGGCGGCGCGGCGGAAGGCAGCGAAAGCGGCGTATTCGCGGTCGAAATCCATCGCGTAATCGCGCCATTGCCCGGCCGCGACCATGCGTCCGTAGACATCGAGGATGCGCTGCAACTCGTCTCGCTCGAAGCCGATCTGTCCGCCCTTGCGCGGGAACGGGAGCAGCATGCCGGTTCCGATATTCATCCGCCGGTCTTGGCCCCGGACGTGGTGTCGTCGTGCGCCGCGACGGCGGCGCGCAATTCGGCCAGTTCGGCCTCGAGGACGGCGAGGCGTTCCTCGTGGCCCTCGTTCGGTTCGCAGGGCTCGCACGGTTCGCGGCACGGCGTCCCGTAAGGCATGAAGTCCTTTGCCCATTCCTCCACCGGCATCAGCGTCGAGCGTGCCTTGAGGCCAACCATCGTCGCGCCTTCGGGCACTTCATCGGTGACCACGGCATTGGCACCGATACGCGCCCGGTCGCCCACGGTGATCGGGCCGAGCACCTGCGCTCCGGCCCCGATGATCACGCCGTTGCCGATCGTGGGATGTCGCTTACCCGGCTCGCCATTGGAAGGATTGGTCCCGCCCAGCGTGACGTTCTGGTAGATCGTCACGTCGTCGCCGATCTCGGCGGTTTCGCCGATCACGGTGAAGCCGTGGTCGATGAAGAAGCGCGCGCCGATCTTCGCCCCGGGATGGATGTCGATCGAAGTCAGGAAGCGCGCGAAATGGTTCACGAACCGCGCGAAGAAGAACAGCCCACCGCCATAGAGCCAATGGGCGATTCGGTGGAGACCGAGCGCGAGGACGCCGGGATAAAGCAGGATCTCGGCGCGCGAGCGCGGCGCGGGATCTCGCGCGCGGATCGAATCGAGATAGCTTTTCAGGCCGCCGAACATGGCATCTCCCGTTCGCTAGAGCAGGTCGGGCTGATCCGCTTCCGGATCGCCACCCTGCAGGATATCGAGCGCATCGCGCCATATCGCAAGGGTTGCGGGTTGTTTTCTTTCAAGGCTCAGACGGTCGATCGTCTCGACGAGTTCCTCGATCGCGGCGTAATCGCGGGTAGCCCGCGGAACGAGATAGGCGCTCGCGCCATCGGGCATCGGCACGCCGCGCGCGGCCGCGTGCTCGGCGATCAATTCGGCCAACATCGCATCGTCGGGCGGGGCGATCGCAAGCTGGAGCGCTGCCCCCATCCGGCTGCGCAGGTCGGGCAGGCGGATGTCCCACGGACCTGCTGCGCGGGTCAGCAATAACGGTCGCCCGGCCTCCTGCGCGCGATTCCAGAGGTGGAACAGCTCGGTCTCGTCCATTCGGTCGGCATCGTCGATCGACTGGCCCGCTCCCATCCCGGAAAACCAGCGCGCGAAAAGCGACTTGCCAGAGCGCGGTGGTCCGGCGAGCACGGCGGTGTGAAACGGCCACCCCTCGGGGGCCTGGAGCGCCTCAGCGGCTGCGCGATTCCCGTTGCCGAGCACGATCCGCCGCGCATCGCCCGGCATCGCCGCCGACAGCGGCAGCGCGATCTGCCGCGCCTTTTCGGTCATCGGGATATGGTCAGCCGGTTGCCGCTGCCGCTGACATTGAAACCGGCATCGCGCAGGCCCGAGCGCAGCGTGTCTTCGTCACCGGTGAAGATCACCGAGAGTACCGAGGTGCCCCCGAGCGCGGTCGAACGGATCGAAGCGCTGCCGACGCCCGGCACGCCCCGCACTGCCGCCAGCGTGCTGTCGATCGCCGCCGCATCGGGCGAGGCGAACTGGAGCTGGAAGGACTGGACAGGCACCGAGGTCTGGCGTGGCGCGGGCGCATCGGGATCGGTTTCTTCCGGCGTGATCGTCGGTTCCGGGGCCGGCGGTGGGTTGAGCGCGCGCCGCCCGGCCTCGATCAACGCGGCGATCTCGGCCGGGATCGTCTGCGTGCGCTGCAACGAACTGTCGGGCTTGAGCAGCCCGCGTTCGAGCGCGACTTCGTAAGCGGTGTTCATCCGCTCGACCGCGCGCGCCAGCATCTGCGGCAGTTGCTCCTGGCTCTCGGCGCGCATCTCGAAGCTGTAGAGATAGGTGTTGTCGGGGCCGTAGCGCGCGGTGAAAGTCCCGTCGACCGGGCCGCCAGGATAAGAAAAGTCGAGCTCGGCCATCGGCATGATGACGTCCGACGCATCGAACTGGCCGAGCACGTTACGCCACCAGATCCGGCTGCGCTGCGCGGGATTGCCCGCCGTAATCAACAGCGATTCGCCGCCGAAGCCCGAAGGGCGAACATAGTCGATGCGGCTGTCGCCAGCCCGATATTGCGCCCAGGCGCGCTGCCACGGCCCGCGCACTTCATACACCTGCGCGGTCCCGGCGGTGTAGAGCACGGGGATCGTCAGCAGCGGGGCCGAGCGCGAACCGCCACGCGTCCCGCCGACGAACTGCCCGGCGCGCTGGCGATCGAACACCACGCCGAGCGTCGCGATGTAGCGGCGCGCGCCGATCTGCTCGCGCTGGATGATGATTGCGCTCGACATGCCTTCGAGTTGCGAATCGGACATCTCGGGTCCGCCGAGCTTGGCCCAGCCCTTGCGCCGCGCTTCGATCCAGCCCTTCTCGCGCGCGTCGTCGCCGTCCGATCCGGTGGTATCGACCTCGATGTCGTAGACCTCGATATCGCCGGTGCTGGCGAGCGGCGCGATCCCGCGCTCTCCCTCGACCTGCGCCCACAGCGCCACCCCACACAGCGCGAGCGCAAGCGCCGCCACGACCACGATCGTACGGCGGGTAACGGACGGAATACGGAGAGGCGAAGCTAGCGAGATCATCGAACCGGTGGGCTTTTGCCCAATGGGGCGTGGAAATCCAAGCGCGAAAGCGTATGGAGCCGGATATGACGGCGGACAAGGACAGTTACACCTACGCAAAAGCGGGTGTCTCGATCGAAAGCGGCAATGCACTGGTCAAGGCCATAGGCCCGCTGGTGAAGGCCACGGCGCGCCCCGGCGCGGATGGCGAGATCGGCGGATTCGGAGGCTTTTTCGATCCCAAGGCGGCCGGTTACGCCGATCCCCTGCTGGTCGCTGCGAATGACGGCGTCGGCACCAAGCTTAAGCTCGCGATCGACCATGGTCGCCACGACACCGTCGGGATCGATCTCGTCGCGATGTGTGTGAACGATTTGATCGTTCAGGGCGCCGAACCGCTGTTCTTCCTCGATTATTTCGCCACCGGGAAACTCGAGAACGGCATCGCGGAACGCGTGATCGGGGGCATCGCGGACGGCTGCAAACAGGCTGGCTGTGCGCTGATCGGCGGCGAAACGGCGGAAATGCCGGGCATGTATGCCGAGGGCGACTACGATCTTGCGGGTTTCTGTGTCGGTGCGGTCGAACGCGGCGAGCAGCTGACCGGCGACAGGGTCGCGGCGGGCGACGTGCTGCTCGGCTTGGCCAGTTCGGGCGTGCATTCAAACGGCTATTCACTGGTGCGGCGGCTCGCCGCGGACAAGGGCTGGAAGCTCGATCGTCCGGCGCTGTTCGACAACGAACGGCTGCTGATCGACGCGCTGATCGAGCCGACGCGCATTTATGTCGAGAGCCTTCTCCCGGTGATCCGCAGCGGCCGGATCCATGCCCTCGCCCATATCACCGGAGGTGGCCTGCTGGAGAACTTGCCGCGGGTGCTGCCCGAGGGCCTGCACGCCACCGTCGACGCCGACGCTTGGGACCAGCCCGGGCTGATGGCTTTCCTCCAGGCGCAGGGGAATATCGAGCCGTCCGAGATGGCACGCACCTTCAACTGCGGCATCGGCATGGTGCTGGCGGTGGCGGCTAACGAAGTCGCCTCGGTAACCTCTGATCTCGAAGCGGCCCGCGAAACCGTGTTCTCGATCGGCCGCATCTCCGAGGGGACCCGTGGCTGCACGGTGAAGGGTTCGCAGGGGACATGGGCGGCGCAAGAGGACTGGTCGGCGACGCATGACGCGTGAACGCGCGAAAGTCGCGGTACTGCTGTCGGGCACCGGCACCAACATGGCCGCGCTGCTCTATGCGAGCAGGTTCGACGATTCCCCCTACGAGATCGTACTCGTCGCGAGCAACGATCCCGATGCCGAAGGCCTCGCGCTCGCGCGCGACGAAAATGTGCCGACATTCGCGCTGGCGCATCGCGGAATGGACCGCACCGAGCACGATGCGGCGATGGATGCGGCAATCCGCGAAAGCGGCGCACAATACATCGCGCTGGCAGGGTATATGCGGATTCTCGGGGCTGAAATCGTCTCGCGCTGGGAAGGACGCCTGCTCAATATCCATCCCTCGCTGCTACCCAAGTACAAGGGGCTCGACACGCACGCCCGCGCGCTCGAGGCGGGCGATGCGACGCATGGTTGCTCGGTTCACCTGGTAACGCCCGAATTGGACGACGGGCCGGTGCTCGGCCAGCTCGAGATCGCGATCCGCTCCGAAGACACGCCCGAGACGCTCGCCGCACGGGTGAAATTTGCCGAACACCAGCTCTATCCGCGCGTGCTCGGTCGGTATGTCGGGCGATGCTACGATCCGGACTGGCTGCTGCAGCGCGTTCGCGAGCTGGCACTGGCCCAGGTCGAGACCGAGGAGCGCCCGAGCCACGGTGCGCCGGGCTGGAAGCTGGCGGGCAAGAGCGGCAAATACTTCGCCTATTTCAGCGATCGCCATCACGGCGAGGAAGCGATCTCGCTCCTGGTCAAGACGAGCGGGGTCGACGAGATGAACGCGCTGATCGAGCGCGACCCAGAGCGCTATTACCGCCCCGCCTATTACGGAACTGCGGGCTGGATCGCGCTCCGGCTCGACCGGCCCGATACCGATTGGGATCATGTCGACGACTGGCTGGCGCGCAGCTGGGCCGCGGTCGCGCCCAAGCGCCTGGCGAAGCTGCAGCAGGTCGCAGACGAGTTCTAGGGCGTTCCGACGAGCAGGCTGGCGAAGCTGCCGCCGGTGGGTGCCGGACGCTTCTGCATCAGCATGCGCGCGAGCGGGGGCGGATTGCCGCGTCCGAAGCTCTGCCAGGCGTAAAGCATTCCGTCCCTCACTTCCGCGCGCCACAATGTCTTGCTCGCGAGGCGCGGATCGCGCGCCGTGGTGAAGCCGGTCAGCAAGACCTCGGGCAAGGTCACCGTCTTCTTGTCGATGTGCATCGTGAAAAGATCGTCGAGATGCGCAAACCGCTCGAGGGCGAGCGCGCAATCGTCGCGGCCCCGGATCCGCCCGCCGACACTGTCGATATAGGTCACGTCGGGATGGAGCAGCTGGGCGGCCGAGCGGGCGTCATGTGCATTAACGGCGGCAATAAAACCGTCGACCACGCGCAGTGCCTGTCGGGATTTCCACACCATGCGACTCGGCATAGCAGCCGAACGAACTTTGCGCGAATCGATTAACCCAAGCAATTTACGGCGTCAGATCGGCTGCATATTGTAGTTTTATTACGTCACCCCACCGCCGCCATTCCTTCGGGGTACCAAGTGAATTCGGCCCGCAATCCATCGGGATCGGGGAGGAACAGCGCGCGCGCGCCGCCGAGATCCTGGATCTCCTGAACGGCAATACCCTGGTCGATCAAGGCAGACCTCAATTCCTCGACCGCTTCGGGAGTTTCCATAGCGAAGCCCCAGTGGTTCAATCCCGCGCCGTAGCGCTCATAAGGTGACGTTTCCGCCTTCGCCTTCTGGAACTGCAGCCAGAAGCCGTCGCCGTCGGTCCAGATTCCCGGCTTGGGAGAGCTGAAACCGATCAGGGGCAGAAGGATCCCGTAGTGCCGCTCGCTTGCCTCGCGGTCGGTATAGAGGATGGTGAGGTGGTCGAGGCGCGGTTTGCGGTTCATTCGCGCCAGATGGGGTGCCCCCGAAACGAAACAAGCGGCGCACCCGTCGGGGTGCGCCGCCTGTTTGTTACCAGCATGTGCCGGAAGAGTTCAGCCGACGATTTCGTCTTCGTCGAAGAAGAAAGCGATTTCCTTGGCGGCGTTCTCGTCGCTGTCCGAGCCGTGGACCGAATTTGCTTCGATCGATTCGGCGTAGGTCTTGCGGATCGTGCCTTCGTCGGCGTCGTCGGGATTGGTCGCGCCCATGATGTCGCGGTTGCGCTTCACGGCGTCTTCGCCTTCGAGGACCTGCACGACGACCGGGCCCGAGGTCATGAAATCGCACAGTTCGCCGTAGAACGGGCGTTCCTTGTGGACTTCGTAGAAGCCTTCGGCCTGTTCGCGGGTCATCTTGATGCGCTTGGAAGCGACGACACGCAGGCCGGCTTCTTCGAGCATCTTGGTGACGGCACCGGTGAGGTTGCGACGCGTGGCGTCGGGCTTGATGATCGAAAAGGTGCGGGTAACCGCCATGGGGAATTCCTTGGATGTTCGATTGGAGTTCGAAGGGGGAGATTGTTCTCGCGCGCGCCCCTAGCGCCCGCGCGCGCAGGGGGCAAGCATGTCGCGTATCTGCGCGACGGCAGGGTTAGCGGCTGCGGCCGACCGTCAGCGAGGCGGAGGTGCCTTCCTCGTCGGCCGAAGCGTTGATCGCGAAGCCGGTCCCGTCGGACTTTTCGCCCGCGACCATCCGGCCATCATTGACCGACAGCTCCATCTCGATTTCGAACCCGGCCGCTTCGGCCTGGCGGCGATAGAAGTCCGCCACTTGCTGCGGCGTGTCGTCCGAAGTGAAGGCGATGATCTTGCCCGATCCGCTGTCGCCGCCCATCGCGATGTCGCTGGTGACGGTCGCGCCGGGATAGGGAGCGAACCCTTTCGGCCACTGCGCGTCATTGCCTTTGCGCTGGTCGATCGACACCGACTTGCCGTCCTTGCTCGTGATCCGGACATCGCCGTTCTCGGTATCGTCGATCGTCACCTCGCCTTCCGGCGTTGTGACCTTGGTGCCATCTTCGCCCGCATCCGAACAGGCGGCGAGCAGGGAAACGGCCAGCAATGCGGCAGTGACACGCATGATTTTCTCCTTCGTCTAGGACCTTAGCAGTTCAGGGACCCTGCCGCCATTTGCCACCGTCCTGCTTCCAGAAATAAGCCTTGACCCCGTCGCGCGCCGAAACATCGCGCCAGACCTGCCGGGCCGCATCGCGGTGATCGTCGTCGAACAGGTAGAAGATCCGTTCGAAAGCCGGATCCTCGCGCCATTCACCGTCGGCAAGGCAGAGCAGCTTCGCGCCGTTTGCCGCATCGAGTGTGTCCCCGAGCAGGATCGGCTGGCGCTCGCGATGCGTCTCGCCGTGGGCAAGGAACCCGTCCTGCGACCAAAGCGCGTCGGACAGCGCCGCGCGCTGGGCCGACTGGGCCGAAACCACCAGCAGGCGCTCGCCCGCCCCGACCGACTTGGCCGCGAGCCCCGGAACAATGCTTTCGGGCGCGGCATTGCCGAGAACGTAGAAATCGACCCGCATCAGGCCTCGCTTCGCCAGCCGATTTCCCGGCGACTCCTGGACATCAGCGCGGGGCTCAGGACTCCACCGTGTCGCGAATGAAGCGGTCGATCAGGCGCACGCCGTAACCGGTGGCGCCCTTGTCCCAGGTCGCGCCGGGCTTTTCCGCCCAGACCATGCCGGCGATATCGCAATGCGCCCACGGCGTGTCGTCCATGATGAATCGCTGGATGAACTGCGCAGCGGTGATCGAACCGGCCCCCTTCGGGCCGATGTTCTGCATATCCGCGATCGGGCTGTCGAGCAGCTTGTCGTAAGCGGGCGAGAGCGGGAAACGCCACAGCTTGTCGCCGCTCTCGATACCCGCGGAGAGCAGGTCTTCGGCGAGTTCGTCATTGTTCGAAAACAGTCCGCCATGCTCGCTGCCGAGCGCGATGATCATTGCACCGGTCAGCGTGGCGAAATCGATGATCCGCGCAGGCTTGTGCTCGACCTGGACCCAATGCAGCGCATCGGCGAGCACGAGTCGGCCTTCGGCATCGGTGTTGAGCACTTCGATCGTCTGGCCCGACATCGAGGTCACGACGTCGCCCGGACGCTGCGCGGCGGCATCGGGCATGTTCTCGACCAGCCCGCAAACGCCGATCACGTTCGCTTTCGCCTTGCGCTTGGCCAGCGTCAGCATGGCACCGGCCACGGCACCCGCGCCGCCCATGTCGAATTTCATGTCGCCCATTCCCGGCCCCGGCTTGAGCGAAATACCGCCGGTATCGAAGGTTACGCCCTTGCCGACGAAGGCGGTCGGCGCCTCGTCCGCGGCACCACCGCTCCACTTGACGCACAGCAGGCGCGGTTCGCGCACCGAGCCCTGAGCCACGCCGAGCAGCGAGCCCATGCCGAGCGCGGTCATCTGGTCCTTATCGAGCACGGTGATCTCGAGCCCCGTGCCTGCATAGGCCTCGCGGCAATAATCGACGAAGGTTTCGGGATAGATCGTGTTGGCCGGCTCGGCGACGAGGTGACGGGTCAGGTCCATCCCGTCGGCAACCGCCGACTCGATTTCCCATGCGTCCGCTGAATCGGCGGGACCGCCGACGACCTCGATCGTCTCGAGCGTGCGCTTCTGGTCGTCCTTCAGCTTGGTGCGGAAGCGTTCGTGGCGCCAGTTGCGGGAGCGCATACCGAGGAGGATCGAAGCGATCTGCGCGCCATCGAGACCACTTTCCGACACGTCGAGAGCGATCACCTTTTCACCGCTGGTCCAGTATTTCGCGACGACCGCGCCGCCGGCCTTCTCGAAGGAGGCAGGCTTGTTGTCGTCCCCCGTACCGACCAGCGCCATCCGCTCGCCATCGTGGAACAGTTCGAGCACCTGCCCGCCCTTGCCGACGAAGCGGGCGCGCCCGGCAGCGTCCTTAACCGCCTGCGGCAGGGAAGCGGGCAGGCTGTCCTTGGCGACGGGAACGATCCGCAGCGCGGAATTGTCGCTGCTACTATCGGCGAAACGGATTTTCATGTGGTCTCCAGGGAGTGATTCTGCAGGGGTCGCATGGGGCCCAGGGGCCTCGCGAAAGTACGATTGCGATTAGGCGCGGGCGGTGCGATAGGCAAGCCATGGTCCGGCGGGTTAGCGATTGGCGAGGTTTCGTGCGGCATGCCGCATTGCTGGGAGGCGTGGCGACGCTTGCGCTCTGGCCGAGCCAGTCGCTGGCGCAATCCGGCGATGCCCCGGGCGTCGAGAGCGCGCAGGACAAAACCGAGGAAACGCCTCCCGACCAGATCCCGTCGCTCGAGCTGCAGGATGCCGAGACCGCTCCGGTTCCCGCGATCGCGGACCCCGGTGAAGGCCGCGTGGGGTTCGAGGCCGACAGCGTCGAATACGATGCCGGCAGTTCTGCCGTCACCGCGCGCGGCAATGTGGTGCTGCGCCAGGGCGAACGCTCGGTGCGCGCCGACCTGGTGCGCTGGAACGAAGCCACCGGCGAGATCGTCGCCGAAGGCAATGTGCGAGTGGTCGACGGCGAAGGCAACCAGCTGCTCACCAACCGGGTCGAACTGACCGACGAGCTCGATGCCGGCGCGATGCAGGACCTGTTGCTGGTGCTGGCGCAGGGCGGCCGGCTCGCAGCGGCCGAGGCGCAGCGCGACGCGAACGGCGATATCGCGCTCGACCGGGCGGCGTTTTCCGCCTGCGCCGTCCAGACCGGGGACGGCTGCCCCAAGGATCCCAGCTGGCGGATCACGGCGCGGCGCGTCGTCTACGACGAAAGCGACCAGGTCCTGCGTTTCGACGGAGCCTATCTCGAGCTGTTCGGCGCACGGCTCGTTCCGCTGCCGGGCCTGTCGGTGACCACCGACGGGCGCGCAGTATCGGGCGTGCTGATCCCCGACGTGCGCTTTTCCGAAAGCAACGGGATCGAGATCAGCGACAGCTATTATATGCGGCTCGACAAGAACCGGGACCTGCTCGTTTCGGGCTATCTCTACACCGAAGCACCGCCGATGGTATCGGCGCAATATCGCCACCTGACCGACCAGGGTGCGTTCCAGGCGACCGGATACGCGACCTATTCGGAGAAACGCTCGATCGCCGGCACCACCAGCGAGGCGGGCGACCAATTCCGCGGCTATCTGTTCACCAACGGCAAGTTCCAGTTCGATGAGAACTGGTCGCTCACCCATTCGACCCGGATCGCGTCCGACCGCACCTTCCTGCGACGTTACGACATCAGCCGGGAGGACCGGCTGCGCTCGACCGTCAACGCCGAGTACATCTCGCAGGATACCTATTTCACCCTCGCCGGCTGGGCGACGCAGACGCTGCGCGCGGGGCAGGACCAGGGACAGGTTCCGATGGCGCTGCCGGCCGTCGATTTTCGCACCCGGATCGCCGATCCGATCGCCGGCGGCAATGTCACGCTGCAGGTCAACTCGCTCAACATCCTGCGGCCCGAGGGCCAGGACACGCAGCGCGCCTTCGCCAAGGCGCAGTGGGACTGGCGGCGGATTACCCCGCTGGGGCAGCAGTTAACATTGACCGCGCTGGTGCGGGGCGACGTGTACCATTCGGACGACAATGCCAGCACTCCCACCGCGCTCTATCGCGGGATCGAGGGATGGCAGACCCGCGGCATCGTCACCGCGGCGGCCGACGTCAAATGGCCGTTCGTGGGCGAATTCCTCGGCGGCACGCAGGTGCTCACGCCGCGGGTCCAGCTGGTGGCGAGCCCGCAATTGCGCAATCTCGCGATCCCCAACGAGGACAGCCGTGCGATTGACCTCGAAACGAGCAATCTGTTCGCGCTCAATCGTTTCCCCGGTTACGACCGGGTCGAGGACGGGGTGAGGCTCACCTACGGGGTCGACTGGCGCGCTGAATTTCCCGGCTGGCGCATCTTCGCCACGGTTGGCCAATCCTATCGGCTGAGCGAGGAAAAGACGATCCTGCCCGACGGCACCGGGCTGTCGGGCAATGTTTCCGACTTCGTCGGGCGCACCGAGATCCGCTACAAGGATTTCGTCAAGGTCACCCATCGGTTCCGGCTCGACAAGGACAACTTCGCGGTGCGGCGCAATGAATTCGACGCGGTCGTGGGCAGCAGTCGGACTTATCTCGAAATCGGCTACCTGCGGCTGAACCGCAATGTCGACCTTGCGATCGAGGATCTGCGCGACCGCGAGGAATTGCGTCTCGCCGGTCGGCTGGCGCTGTTCGACTACTGGTCGGTGTTCGGCTCGATGGTCGCCAACCTCACCGATCGCGACGAGGACCCGACACTCACGGCGGACGGATTCGATCTGCTGCGTTCGCGGCTCGGCGTGGCCTATCGCGACGATTGCCTCGAGCTCGGCCTGACCTGGCGGCGCGATTACGTGACCACCGGCGACGCCGTGCGCGGCAACACCTTTATCCTCAGCGTCAACCTGTTGGGGCTGGGCTTCGATTGAAGAAGGCCGTCAAACCCGCTATCCGGCCTTGCACACGGCTCAGCGACGGTTAATCCGTCGGCGGGCAGATTCTCCGGCCAGCTCGTCCAGGGGTCGCTTCCCGCTTCGGGCAACCGCAATTTTGGATGATATCGAGATCCACATGATGAAGAAATTCGCGCTTCGTCCGTTCATCGGCGCGCTCCTTTCCGTTGCCGCCATGGCCCTCTCGGCCCAGCCCGCTGCGGCGCAGGTCGGCGATGTCGGCGGCCTGGACATTCCCGACAATCCCACGCTGCTCGGCCAAAACCCCGACCTGCGACTGGCTTCGGCCAAGGTCGGCGGAGCGATCATCACCGGGACCGACATCGAGCGTCGGATCGCACTCGAACTGTTGGGCCGCGATGAAGAGATCGCGCCCGAGGAAATGAACCAGCTGCGCGTGGCGATCCGCAATCGCCTGATCGACGAGCTGATCCAGATCCAGAAGGCGACCGAAGACGACATGGCGGTCGAGGACGAACGCGTCATGCAGACCTTCAATCGCGTCGCGCAGCAGAATTTCGGCCAGAACCCCAACGTGATGGACGAATACCTCGCCCAGTTCGGCACCTCGTCCGAAGCCCTGAAGTTCAAGATCCGCGCCGAACTCGCGTGGCAGCGCCTGCTGTCGCGCTATGTCTCGCCCTTCGTCAACGTGTCGGAGGAAGAGGTTCGCGAGATCATCGCCCGCCAGGAAGCGGCTAAGGGTCAAGAGGAATATTTCTACGGCGAGATCGCACTGCCGGCTACGCCCGAAACCGATCAGCAGGTCCGCCAGACCGCGATGCAGATTGTGCAGGCGATCCAGCAGGGCGCCGATTTTCGCGCCATCGCCGCGCGCCGTTCGCAGATCTCGACCGCGGCCAATGGCGGCGATTCGGGCTGGCTCCGACTCGACCGGATCGATCCCGTGATCGCCGAAAAACTGCGCGGTATGCAGGTCGGTCAGGTGCTTGGACCGGTCGAAGTCCCCGGCGGCTATTCGATCCTCCTCCTGCGCGACAAGCGCCGCGTGCTGACCACCGATCCGCGAGATGCACTTCTGAGCCTGGCGCAGATCTCGGCGCAACTGCCCGCCGGCCTGACCGAGGAATCCTTCCAGGCTTTCCAGGCCGACTATCTCGGCAAGGTCCGCTCGATTCGTGGTTGCGGCGATCTTGATCGCGGCGGCGCGGAATTCGGGCTCAACGTCGTGCGCAACCAGGAAGTGCCCGCGCGCAACCTGCCTGCGAGCCTGCAGGGCGAACTGCTTTCGCTCTCGCTCGGGCAGGTCACGCGCCCCTTCCCGGCGAGCGACAACTCGATCAGTGTGCTGATGTTGTGCGGCCGCGACGATCCGCAGGTTGCTGCCGCACCCGATTTCGACAAGGTGCTCGCCGATCTCGAAGACGAGCGCATCCAGAAGCGCGCGCAGGCCTTCCTGCGCGACCTGCGCCGTGATGCGATCGTGACCTACGGCTCGGGCACCGAACTCGTCGGCGGTTGATCCCTTGCCCGATCCGGTCCCGCTCGCGTTGACGCTGGGCGATCCGGCCGGGATCGGCCCCGAACTGGCATTGGCAGCCTGGCTGCAACGCGATCGACACAGCCTGCAACCGTTCTTCGTCTGCGGCGGACGCCGGGTGCTCGAAGAAGCCGCGGCGCATTGCGGCCTGAAGCTCGCCATCGCGGCAATAGATGATCCGTCTGCGACCGACGCGCAGTTCGACGCGGCGCTTCCGGTTCTCGAGGGCAAGGACGGGCATTACGGCCCCGGCTCCCCCAGCGAAGCCGGAGCCACGATCGCCCGCGCGTCACTCGAGCAGGGGACCCGACTGGCGCAAGACGGTCGGGCCGGAGCCGTAATCACCGGTCCGGTCTCGAAGGCTCAGCTGGCGGCGACCGGCTTCACCTTTCCGGGCCAGACCGAATTCCTCGCCGACGCCGCGGGGCGCGGCCCCGACGATGTGGCGATGATGATCGCCGGACCCAGCCTGCGCACCGTCCCGCTCACGATCCACGTCGCGCTGGCGGAGGTTCCCGCGCGCCTCACCACCGGCCTGATCGTGTCGCGCGCACGGATCGTGGCTGCGGCGCTGGAGCGCGACTTCGGCCTCACCCGACCGCGCCTAGCAATCGCGGGACTCAATCCGCATGCCGGGGAAAACGGCACTTTCGGTGACGAGGAGGCTCGCATCATCGCACCCGCCATCGCCGCGCTCGAAGCGGACGGCCTGTCGGTGACAGGTCCCCACCCGGCAGACGCCCTGTTCGCCCCCCGCGCCCGGACGACCTATGACGCGGCCTTGTGCATGTATCACGATCAGGCGCTGGTCCCGGTCAAGGCGCTCGATTTCGACCAGGGGGTCAACGTGACGCTGGGTCTGCCCTTCATCCGCACCGCGCCCGACCACGGCACCGCCTTCGCGATAGCGGGAAAGGGGATCGCCGATCCGGGCGCCACGATCGCCGCTTTGAAGATGGCGGGCGAGATGGCGGCGCGGCGCGGATGAGCGGCCTCCCCCCCTTGCGCGACGTCATCGCCCGCCACGGGCTTTCTGCCAGCAAGGCGCTCGGCCAGAACTTCCTGTTCGACGAACAATTGCTCGACCGTATCGCGGCCGTCCCCGGCGATCTCGCGGGACGTCCGGTGCTCGAGATCGGCCCCGGCCCGGGCGGCCTGACCCGGGCGCTGCTGCGCGCCGGCGCGAAGGTCACCGCGATCGAACGCGATGCCCGGTGCCTTCCCGCCCTCGCCGAGCTCGAGGAAGCTTTCCCCGGCCAGCTCACGGTGATCGAGGGCGACGCGCTCGATGTCGATCACGATTCTCTGTTCGACACGCCGTATGCGGTGGTCGCCAACTTGCCTTACAATGTCGGCACCGCGCTGCTGGTCGACTGGCTGTCGGCCAAGGCATGGCCGCCTGCATGGACCTCGCTCACACTAATGTTCCAGCGCGAGGTCGCCGATCGGATCGTCGCGAAGGAAGGTTCCGGCACCTATGGCCGGCTCGCCGTGCTCGCGCAGTGGCGCTCGCGCGCGTCGCTGGCGATGAAGGTCCACCGCAGCGCCTTCACGCCCCCGCCCAAGGTCATGAGCGCGATCGTCCATATCGAGCCCACAACCATGCCCGAAAAGGTAAGCCCGACGATCCTTTCGCGGCTGACCGAAGCGGCCTTCGGCCAGCGGCGCAAGATGCTGCGCCAGTCGCTCAAATCGGTACCCGGCGCGATCGCCGCACTCGAGGCGATCGGGATCGAGCCTACGCGTCGTGCCGAAACCCTCTCCGTCGCCGATTATGTTGCGCTTGCGAAAGAGCTCTCGTGATCGGCGCGGGCATGCCTATATTGTCCTCCATGCGCGGACCCTCCGACATCACGCTCCCCTCGGCCGGCGATTTCCTGCTCTCGCAGCCCTTGCTCGCGCTGGCACTTGTCTCGATCCTGCTGGTGGTCGGCGGCAACCTGTTCGGCCTCGCGACCCGGCGCGGGGGCGCGGCAATGCGCACGGTCGGTCATCTCGGGATCGCCGCGGCGCTGGTGCTGACGATCGTCAACGCCGCGCGTCTCAACCCCGATCTCGACCTCGCGATGCCGCAGATCGGCATGCCCGAGCAAATCGTCGAAGGCAGCGAGACCCGCATCCCTTTGTCGCGCGACGGGCATTTTTGGGTCGAAGGCCAGGTCAACGGCGCGCAGGCGCGGTTCCTGATCGATACCGGGGCGACGCTTACTGCCCTTTCGACCGCGGCCGCCGCCGCAGGGCGGGTCGAGCCGATCCCTTATCGCCAGCCCGTGATCATGCGCACCGCCAACGGCAACGCCCCTGCACAGCTCGCCACGATCGATATCCTCGAGGCGGGCAGCGTGACCGCGCGCGATCTCGATGTCGTGGTCTCGCCCGCGATCGGCAACGTCAACGTGCTTGGAATGAATTTCCTCTCGCGCCTCGACAGCTGGAGGGTGGAGGACGACGTGTTGATTCTGGTGCCCGAATCCTGACCGCGCGCTTCAGGCCAGCTTCAGTTTCGATCCGCTATAACCTATCTCGCAGTTGCAACATGGGAAAGCTCCCTACATATAGGGCTTTCGCGCTTCGGCTGCGAAGGTGCCTCGACGAAGGTGCAACAATCATATCATGCCCATTGCCACGTACCCCCCTCGGTGCCTGGGGAAGGGCAGAGTTCTGACAAACGGAAGGGATCCGACATGAAATTCAACAAGCTGGCCGCTGCCGCCGCTCTTGCCATCGCCGCCGTCCCGGGCGCCGCGCTTGCGCAGGACGCCGGTGCGACCGTCACCGCCACCGCCGGTGCGACCGTCTACGGCAATGACGGCATGGAAATCGGCACAATCGAAAGCGTCGAAGGCGAAACCGCCATCCTCGTTGTCGACGGCATGAAGGCTCCCGTTCCCACCGCCGCGTTCGGCGCTGGCGACAACGGCCCCACGGTCAACGCCACCAAGGCGCAGATCGTCGGCATGCTCCAGGCTGCCAAGCAGCAGGCCGATGCCGCTCGTGACGCCGCGCTCGTCGTCGGTGCCGACGTCGCCACCGTCAAGGGTATGCCGATCGGCGCGATCAAGAGCGTCGAAGGCGACAACATCGTCGTCAGCCACGGCGAAGGCGCGGTCGCGCTGACCCGCGAACAGTTCGCGGTGGTCGACCAGAAGCTCGTCGCGCTCGTCGCGATGGCCGACATCATGGCCGCGATGGAAGCCCAGGGCACCACCGGCACGATGACCGCCGAAGGCGGCCAGTAAGCGACACCCGCTTCTAGCTGGAAAATCGAAAGGGGCCGGAGGAGCAATCCTCCGGCCCCTTTTCTATCCGAACTTGTTGTCGCGCGGGAAACCCTGGGGCGGCAAGCGCCCTGCCCCGCCGCGTGCGACCTTCCATTGCCAGATCTCGGTCTCGGTCCGGGTGCGGTCACCCTTGCCGCCCATCGTCCAGCTGAGACCATCCTCGAGCTTGAAGGTGGTCGCATCGGCCAGCCCGCCATCGCGGTAGCCCTGTAGCTTGACCCCCTGCCCGCGCGACAGCTCCTTCAACTCGTCGAGATGGAACACGACCAGCTTGCGGTTGTCGCCAACCACCGCGACGTGATCGTGATCGGGCTCGATCCGCCGCACGACAACCAGCTTCCCGTCCTTGCCGACATTGACGACCTGCTTGCCCTTGCGCGTCTCGGAGACGAGGTCTGACATCGGAGCCTGGAATCCCTTGCCGGTGCTCGAGGCCAGCAGCAGCTTGCCTTTCGGATCGCTCACGATCAGCGCGGCTATATCGGCCTCGGTCTCGATATCGAGCGTGTTGCGCACCGGCTCGCCGAAGCCGCGCGCGCCCGGGAGCTTGTCCGCGCCGAGCGTGAAGAAGCGGCCATTGTCGGCCACCAGCAACAGCTTGTCGGTCGTCTGCGCATGGAGGAGGAAGGCCGGGCCGTCGCCCTCCTTGTACTTGAACTCCTGGTCGAGCGGGAGGTGTCCCTTGGCCCCGCGGATCCAGCCCTTCTGCGACAGGATCACCGTCACCGGCTCCTTCTCGATCATCGCGTCCATGCTGAACTCGGTCGCGGCGGCGGGCTCGGCGATCAGCGTGCGCCGCGCACCGAGATCGGTATCGAGCCCGTATTCCTTCTGCAGCGCCTTGAGGTCGCGCTTCAGCCGCGTGCGCTGGCGGGCGGGCGAGCCGAGCAGCTTCTCGAGTTCTTCGCGTTCGGCCAGGAGGTCGTCCTTTTCCTGCCGCAGCTGCATTTCCTCCAGCTTGCGCAAGGACCGCAGCCGCATGTTGAGGATCGCCTCGGCCTGGCGGTCGGTGAGCTTGAACTCCGCCATCATCACAGGCTTGGGTTCGTCCTCGGTGCGGATGATCTCGATCACCCGGTCGAGGTTGAGGAATGCGATGATATAGCCTTCGACCAGCTCCAGCCGCCCGGCGATCTGGTCGAGCCGGTGTTGGCTGCGGCGCTGCAGGATCTCGATCTGGCTCGTAATCCAGTTCGAGAGCAGTTCCTTCAGCCCCATCACCATCGGCGTGCGGCTCGCATCGAGCACGTTCATGTTGAGCCCGAACCGGGTCTCGAGGTCGGTGAGCTTGTAGAGCCCTTCCTTGAGCAGGTCGGGATCGACATTTCGCGACTTGGGCACCAGCACGATGCGGATCTTCTCGTCGCTCTCGTCGCGAACGTCCTCGAGGATCGGCAGCTTCTTGTCGGCGATCGCCTGTGCGATCTGCTCGATCAGCTTGCCCTTGGCGACCTGATAGGGGATTTCGGAGATGACAAGCTGGTAGCCGCCGCCCTTCTGGCGCTCGAGCCCCGCCTCGCGATCATCGGCGCTGTCCGCCTCTTCGGCGAAGAAGCGCCCGCGGACGCGCAGCGAGCCACGGCCGGTCTCATAGGCGTTGCTGATCGCCTCGGCGCTCTCGGCGAGCACCCCGCCGGTGGCGAAATCGGGCCCCGGCATCAACTCCATCAGCCGCGCGTGCTCAACATGCGGATTATCGATCAGCTCGAGCGTCGCGTCGATCACCTCGGCGACGTTGTGCGACGGAATATTGGTTGCCATCCCGACCGCGATCCCGCTCGCGCCGTTGGCCAGCAAATTGGGGAACAGGCCGGGGAAGATCTCCGGCTCCTGCTCCTCGCCATTGTAGGTCGGGATGAATTCGACCGTGCCCTCGTCGAGCCCGGCCATCAGGCGCATCGCCGTCTTGGTCAGGCGGGCCTCGGTGTAGCGGTAGGCAGCGGCGTTATCGCCGTCGACATTGCCGAAATTGCCCTGCCCCTCGACCAGTGGATAGCGCAGCGCGAAATCCTGCGCGAGGCGGACCATCGCATCGTAGACGCTGGCATCGCCATGAGGGTGGTACTTGCCGATCACGTCGCCGACTACGCGCGCGGATTTCTTGAACGCGCTGTCGGGATTGAGCCGCAATTGCCGCATCGCCCACAGCAGGCGGCGATGCACGGGCTTCAAGCCGTCGCGCAGGTCGGGCAGCGAACGCGCGGTGATCGTCGACAACGCATAGACGAGGTAACGTTCGGACAGCGCGCTATCGAACGGCGCGTCGACGATCGCATCGAACGGATCGGAATCGGTGGTGTCGGTAGCAGACATCGGAATTCCCTAGCCCCTGCGTCCGGGCCGAAGAAGTTGCTCGACCAGACTAACAGGGGAAAATGGTTCACATCCGTGTCCGCAAGCCGTGGAAAGTTTTTGTCTGATGTCTTTGCTCATCGGGAATGATAACGTCTGGCCATGAGGTATATCTTCGCTCTCGGGGCAATATCCCTCCTTTTCGGGCCAACCAACATACACGCACAGGAACGCTGGTCCGTGCCAGCAGAGGCCGACGCCCTGTTCGCCAGCGGCGACGGCGAAGCGGCGTTTGCCATGACCCTCCCCCTGCTTTTCGAATGCGAACAGAAGGCGCCGTTGGGAGAAGCGTGTTTCGATCTTTTCCTGGCGACCTCCGAGTTCTCGCTGCGCGCACCGAACCGCTTGCCCGAAGGAGAAGCTGTGGCGAGGCGCGGCCTTGCCCTGGCCCAAAAGCTTTCGGCCGAGCCCACGCTTGCCCAGGCCGGGATGCAGAACAATCTCGCTCAGACCCTGGACCAGCAGCAGCGATTTGACGAGGCGCGCGCGTTGTATCGCGCTGCGATCGGTACATATTCTGCCATTCTTGGCCCGTCCGACCCGTTCACGCGCCTGGTCACGGTCAATCTCGAACGCAATCTGCGTCAAAGTTTCGTCACGTCGCGCAATCCGGATCTTTTTGCGCAGATGATCGACCTCCAGAAATCGATGGCTGACGCGGATCCGGGGAAACTCTATACCCTCGGCATCGAGACCACCAATAGCTTGCTCAATGCGGGTGTTTTTCGTGAAGCCGAGCCGATCGCCCGTCAAACGCTCGCCCTCGCGATGGAAAAATTCGGGACAACCAGTCTGGAAACTGCCGAGGCGCTCATGCTTCTGGCAACGCTGCTTGGCGCACTCGAAAGATATGACGAAGCCGAGAAGGTTCTTTCCCGCAGCATCACTCTGTTTCGTGCCAATAGTCCGGAGGATCACCGCTCTATCGGTTCTGCGCTGCAACAATTGGCGATCATCGTAGGAGAAAAGAACGACCTGCTGCGTAAGGAACAATTGCTGCTGGAGGCTCTCGACGAGATCGAAAGAGCCCTGGTTCAGAAAGCGCAAGTGATTGGTACTGCTGATGAAGCGATGGCGGCGGCAAATTCTGCCGAATACATCTACGCGGTGATCCTCGATGGCCTGGGCACGATAATGCAGGACCGCTACCGCTATGGAGAAGCCGAGCGCTATTTTCGCGCAGCGGTGGACCAGGCTATGCGGGTGTTGGGCGAAAACGATTACTACGTCGCGTTCCGCCTCAACAATCTCGGGGCGCTCTATTTCACTACGCAAAAATATGCGGAGGCCCGCGATACTTATGCGGGCGCGTTGGAGATCTGCCAGTCGAACCTTGGACCAGACCATCCCGATTGCGCCACGATCGAAATGAACCTTGCCGTCGCCCTCTCCGAACTGGAGCAGACGGGCGAAGCCGAACGCCGGCTTTTGCGGGTCGCGGAGATCAGACGTGCCGCGTTCGGAGAGCGATCCCTTCTCTATGCCATCGCCTCTGCGAACCTCGCAGATGCCATGTCCGTAAACGGGAAGAAGGACGAAGCCGCCACGCTTTATCGCAGCATCGCGGCGCTGGTGGACGCTACATTCCAGGCCGACCTGCCCGAACGGATAAAGATCCTGTGGTACGCCGCCAACTTCGCCCGAACAGGCGATTTCGCAAACGGGCCTTATGCGCGCACCCTATATCGCAAGGCGATCGCCGGAATAGTTCAGCGTACGGCTGCGGGCGACTTCGGCGCGGATGCCCAAGCCGATTTCCGCAACCATCGGCCGCTCTTCGTCAACCACGTCAAGAATAGCTGGGCACTGGGGGAGACCGCAGTGCTGGCAGAGTGAACCGGTTCGATCGCAATCCTTACACGGCTCGCATCATAGCCGGAACGTCGAGTGTTCCCCAGCCGTTGGGAAGGTGAAAGCACATAAGGAGCACCTCCATGACCCAACGCGTAATGATCCTCGCCACCAACGGCTTCGAACAGTCCGAGCTGATGAAGCCGAAGGCCAATCTCGAAGATGCCGGAATCGAAACCACCGTCGTCAGTCTCGAAGCCGGCTCGATCACGGGCTGGAACGACAAGAACTGGGGCGAAAGCGTCGCGGTCGACAAGACGGTCGACGAAATTTCGTCGTGTGACGATTTCGATGCGCTCTTGCTGCCGGGCGGCCAGATCAACCCCGATATCCTTCGCATGAACGAACGCGCCGTCGCGATCGTCCGCGAATTCGGCATGTCGAACAAGCCGATCGCCGCAATCTGCCACGCGCCGTGGCTGCTTGCCGAAGCGGACTTGGTGAAGGGCAAGACCGTGACCAGCTGGCCGTCGATCCGGACCGACCTCGCCAATGCCGGGGCGAATGTCGTGGACCAGGAGGTCGCCGAAGACGGCAACCTGATCACCTCGCGCAATCCCGACGATATCCCCGCCTTCAGCGACGCGCTGATCGCCCGGGTGAAGGGTCGCGTCCCCGAAAACGCCTGAAAATTTCGCCGATGAATCAGGGCCGGCGCGGCATTTCAGCCGCGTCGGCCCTTTTTGTGTGGAACCCATTCCCGGTCTCGTTCGTCCCGCTGGTTCGAGACGCTCGTCGACAGGGTCGCGCCATTGGTCGGCAAATCGTTTTTCCGTTCATTCGCGCGACAGTTCGAAGGTCGTTTCGGGACGGTTCTCGCTTCCCCCTCCCCCCCCCCGCGAGAATCAGAACAAGAACTGGAGTAACCAATGAAGACCTATATTTCCGCCGCAGCCCTCGTTGCCGCCCTCGCCGCCACTCCCTCCCTGGCGCAGGACCGCAGCGAAGCCTTCACCGGCCCCTATCTCGGCGCCACCGTCGGCGTCGACAGCATCCAGGTCGATGACGGCACCGACAGCGAAAGCGAGGAAGGCGTCGCCTACGGCACCATCCTCGGTTACGATTTCGCGACCGACAACGCCGTGTTCGGCGTCGAGGCCGAACTGAGCGAAAGCAGCATCGGCGTCGACGACACCAATGTTCTCGTGGCCGGCGACACCGCATCGTTCACTGCCGGGCGCGACATCTATGTCGGCGCGCGTGCCGGCATCTTCGCCAGCGACAACGGCTTCCTCTACGTCAAGGGCGGCTACACCAACCAGAAGTTCGACCTCGACTACACCGCACCGGGCGTCGCGCTCTCGGACAGCTCGAATGCCGACGGTTTCCGCGTCGGCGCGGGCGGCGAATTCCGCCTCGCCGACAACCTGACCGCGCGCGTCGAGTATCGCTATTCGAATTATGGCGAACTCGAATTCGACGGCACCGCGCTCGGCGTGGACCTCGAACGCCACCAAGGCATGGCCACGGTCGCCTATCGTTTCTGATAGTTGGCGCAGACGCCAGACAGGAGGCCCGGGGGAGCAATCCGCCGGGCCTTTTTGCTAACCGGCGCGCATGTCTTGGCTTTCATCGGGGATCGCGACTTCTAGCCCGTCGAGGTCTTCGCCCAGCACGATCTGGCAGGCGAGGCGCGAGGTCGGGCCGACGCAGGCCGCGAGGTCGAGCAGGTCCTCTTCCTCTTCGCTCGCTTCGGGGAGCCGAGCGAACCACTCGCGCGCGACGAGGACATGGCAGGTCGAACAGGCCATCTGGCCTTCGCAGGTCCCTTCGAGCGGCATGCCCGCCGCCTGCGCCGCATCGAGCAGCGTGAGACCGCTTTCGCCGTCATATTCGGTGAGCTTGTCGCCCTCTTTGAAGCGCAGCCGGACCATCAGGTGATCCCCTGTTTGCGCGCGGCCTTGAGCAGCGTGTCACAGGCCCGCTCAAGCTCTTCAGCCTCGGTGTATCGCCCCCAGCCGAGGCGGATCGAACTCTTAGCCTGCTTGTCGCTAAGGCCCAGCGCTTTCAATACGTGGCTGGGCCGGCCCGAACCGCTCGCGCAGGCCGAACCGGCGGAGAACATCACCTCGCGGCAATCCGACATCAGGCGGGCGACGTCGATCCCGTTGTGCTGGAGGTTGGCGTTGCCATGCCAGCGCGCTTCGGCACTGCCATTGAGCCGCCAGCTGTCGAATGCCTGCGCGACGATCGTCCAGAGCTTTTCGACGTGGTCGGCATCCTGCGCCATCCGATCCTTCGCCTCGGCCGCTGCTGCGCCGAAGCCGGCGCACAGCGACGGGCTGAGCGTGCCCGAACGCAGGCCGTATTCCTGCCCGCCGCCGGTCTGCACCTCGCCCAGGTCGATATTGTCGCGCACCCACAACGCGCCGATCCCCTTGGGGCCGTAGATCTTGTGCGCGCTGATCGCGATCATGTCGGCCCCGGTTACCTCGATCTTACCGTAGGCCTGCACCGCGTCGCACAGATACAGCGCGTTCGCCGACTTGGCCTTGCGATGCCAGTCGACCGTGGGCTGGATGGTGCCGATCTCGTTGTTGACCTGCATCAGGCAGACCAGCCGCGTATCCTGCGGCAGGTCCTGCTTGGTGTTGCACTGGCCGTTCTTGGCGACGTTGAGGATGTGGCACGATCCGAGCGCGCGGGCGGTGTCGAGCACCGCGGCATGTTCGATCGCCGAGGCCGAGATACTGCCCTGCTTCGCCGACAGCGCGCCGCGGATCGCAAGGTTGATCGCCTCGGTCGCGCCGCTGGTGAAGATCACCCGGCCACCCGAGGGCAACAGCGCGGCGACCTGTTCGCGCGCAAACTCGACCGCCGCGGCGGCGGCGCGTCCCATCTTGTGCGGGCTGTGCGGGTTGCCGAAGCCGCTGCCACCCGGCCCGTCGAGCCATTGCAGCATCGCGTCGCGCGCCTCGGGCGCGAGCGGGGTGGTCGCCTGGTAATCGAGATATATCACGTGGTCTGGGCCATGGCCTTCCACGCTTCAACGAAGGCGTCGATCTCGCGTTCCGTGGTCTTGCGACCGATGCTGACGCGGATCACCTCGCGCGAATGCTCGTAGCCCATTGCCTCGAGCACATGGCTAGGCTTGAGCGAGCCGGAAGAGCAGGCGCTGCCCGAGGAGATCGCGAAGCCGTTCGAATCGAAGCGGATAAGCTGCGAGGCAGCGCTGACACCTGGCATGCGATAGGCACCGATCGCGGGGCTACGCTTGCTCGCCTTGGCGACGATTTCGCCCCCCGTATCTTCTATTGCCGCCTCAAGCCTGGCTCGCAGCTTCGCGGCTTCGCGGAGCCAGTCATTACCCGCTTCGAGTGCCACCGCCATCGCCCTGGCTGCCGGGAGATTCTCGGTACCGGGTCGATAGCCGTGCTCCTGTCCGCCGACCGCGTGCAGCAGGCCGTAATCCTTGAGCAACAGCGCACCGAACCCGACCGGGCCACCGAACTTGTGCGCGCTGATCGCGATCATGTCGGCGTCGGGCAGTGCGAGCTTTCCCGCGCTTTGCGCGCAGTCGCAGAATAACACCCCGCCCGCCTCGCGCACCGCTGCCGCGATCCGCGCGACGGGCTGGACCACCCCGGTCTCGTTGTTGACGTGCTGGATCGCGACCAGGCCGGACAGGTCGGCTCCGTCGAGGTCGACGATGCCATGGGCATCGACGGGCAAATAATTCGCTTCCTTGCACCAGCGCCACACGGCAGCGTGTTCGACCGGGCTGACCGCAGTCAGGGGAGTTTTGGTGCGCTGGAGAACAATCGCGATCGCCTCGGTCGCACCGCTGGTGAATATCAGCTCTCCATCCCATCCCAGCGCAGACTTGATCCGCGCGCGCGCGTCCTCGAGCTCGGCTTTCGCGGCCCGCCCGCAGGCATAGGGGCTCGAGGGATTCGCCCACCCGGCGAGCCCTTCGCACATCGCGGCGACGGCTTCGGGAAGTGGCGGGCATGTCGCCGCGTAGTCGAGGTAGACGGCGGTGTCGTTATTATTGCTTTCGGCCATGCAAAACCTATATAGCGCCCATCTTCCATTCCTACCCTCTTTTGTCCGCAATCGTCCGATCGGGCGGCGGCGACTGAGGCTCTTTGCACCGGATTTGCCAATGCCCAGCGTGATTTTCCCCGGACCTGAAGGCCGTCTCGAGGGTCGTTTCCAGCCTGCCCCGCGCCCGCGCGCGCCGGTGGCGATGATCCTTCATCCGCACCCTGAAGCGGGCGGGACGATGAACGACCGCATCACGATGGCACTGTACAAGGACTTCGCCGCGCGCGGGTTCGCCACCTTGCGCTTCAATTCGCGCGGCGTCGGTCGCAGCCAGGGCAGCTTCGACAACGGGATCGGCGAACTGTCCGATGCCGCCGCGGCGCTCGACTGGGTTCAGCAGATCCACCCCGAAGCCTCGACGACCTGGGTCGCCGGGTTCGGCTTCGGCGCGCTGATCGGCATGCAGCTGATGATGCGCCGCCCCGAGATCCGCGGCTTCATTTCGATCGCGGCCCCGGCCAACATGTACGATTTCTCGTTCCTCGCCCCCTGCCCCGCCTCGGGCATCTTCGTGCAGGGCGCGCAGGATACCGTGGTCACGCCCTCGGCCGTCCAGAAGCTGGTCGACAAGCTCCGCACGCAGAAGCACATCACGATCCATCACGACGAGATCCCGCGCGCGAACCACTTCTTCGAGAACGAGTTCGACGAAATGATGCGTTCGGTCGACAACTATCTCGACATGCGCCTCGCGCCCGATTGCCCGATCAAGTAAAAAGTCTCAGTCGACCTTGTCGATCGGCGCGGTGCCCTCGCTATCGGGCACCGTCCAGATCGCGACGTTCACCGCCATCACCAGCGCAAGCAGGAGGAGCAGGCCGATCTGCTTCCTGGGCAATCCCTTCCGCCATGCGATGAATGCGGCGAGGAGGAGCGCGAAGGCGGCGAGCATCACGATTGAAAGCACGATCGACATGGGCAAGGTTTAGCGCGTCCGTCGCGCGGAACAAGCCGCCACGATTGACGCGCCGCCGCCGCCGTTCCATCCTCGCCCGATGGATATGACCAACATGAACCGCCGCCAGGCGCTTGGCGTGCTCGGCGCCGGCACCGCTCTTGCCACCCTCCCCGGATGCGCGCGCTCGCTCGTCGCCGGCATGCCCGGCTCCGCCGATGCGCTGCTCGAGGACATCGCCTACAATCTGCTCGAACACGAGCCCGAACGCGCCACGTCGCTCGGCGTCGACACGGGACCCTATGCCTATCTGCGCGGTCGTCTCGAAGACCAGTCGCCTGCCGGGCAGGATGCGTTGGCAGCGACACTGAAAAGCGATCTCGACCGGGTCCGCGCCTTTCCCAAGGCCGGGCTCGACACCGAAACGCTCACCAATCTCGAAGTCGTCGGCAGCGCTTACGACATTGCGCTGCAGGGTCTTGCGTTGCCCTATGGCGACGTGCCGGTCGGCAGCTGGCGGACCGCGCCCTATGTCGTGATCCAGAACGTCGGGACCTATCTCGACATGCCGCGCTTCATGGATGCGAACCACAAGGTCGAAAGCGCGCAGGACGCCGACGCCTATATCGAGCGGCTTCAGCAGATGCCCACCGTGCTCGATGGCGAACTGGCGCGCATTCGAGACGCGCGCGGCATGGGCGTCACCCCGCCGAGCTTCCTGCTCGACAAGGCGATGGGCCAGATGGAACAGACTATCGCCAGCGCCGGCAAGGGCGAGCTGTTCGCGGAAACGCTGCGACCCAAGCTGGCGAACGCCGGCCTCGCCGAAGGTTACGCCGATCGGGCGCTGGCCCTCGAAAGCGGACCGATCGCCGAGGCGTTGTCGCGGCAGCTCGAGGAATTGCGCGCCGAGAGTGCGGTAGCCACCTCGACGCCAGGCATCTCCTCGCGTCCACGCGGAGAGGAATTCTACGCCTGGGCACTGCGCTCGAGCACGACCACCGACCTTTCGGCCGACCAGATCCACCGGCAAGGGCTCGAGGAACTCGAAGCGCTCCACGCGCGGATGGACCCGATCCTGCGCGAAATCGGCTTCACCACCGGCAGCGTCGGCGAGCGGATGCAGCGCCTGAGCGAGGACCCGCGCTACAAATTCGCCGAGGGCGATCCGGGCCGTGCCGAGATCATGGCGTTCATCGAAGACCGGATCGACTGGATCAAGGCGCAGATGCCGCGCGCCTTCAACACCCTGGTCGATCCCAACCTCGAAGTCCGCCGCATCCCTCCGGCCGAGGAAGTCGGCGCGCCCGGCGCCTACGGCGGGGCGGGCAGCAAGGACGGCACGATCCCGGGGCGGTTCTGGATCAACCTCCGCACCACCGACCTGCACCGCAAATACGACCTCGCCGACCTCACCTTCCACGAAACGATCCCGGGCCATGTTTGGGAGGGCGAATATTCGAATCGCCTGCCGCTGATCCGCTCGATCCTCGCCTTCAACCCGTTCAGCGAAGGCTGGGCACTCTATGGCGAGCAACTGGCCGACGAGCTTGGTGCCTATGACGATTTCAAGGTCGGGCGGCTCGGATACCTCCAGAGCCTCGCCTTCCGCGCCTGCCGCATGGTGGTCGACACCGGGCTCCACGCGAAGGGTTGGAGCCGCGACCGCGCGGTACGCTTCTTCGTCGAACGCAACGGCTCCAAGCGCGCCGAAGTCGAAAGCGAAGTCAATCGCTATTGCAGTTGGCCCGGCCAGGCGACCGGCTACAAGCTCGGCCACAGCCGCATCGTCGACCAGCGAGAACGCGCGCGGACGGCGCTCGGCGATGCCTATGACTTCAAGGCCTTCAACGACGCGGTCGTGCTTGGCGGCAATGCGCCGATGGATGTGCTCGAACGCAATGTCGGGCGTTATATCGAACGCGCCGGACGCTAAAAAAGGAAATGCAAAGGGCCCCGCCGCGTTGCCGCGACGGGGCCCTCCTCTCCACAACTTGTGAGAAGCGTTACGCCGCGGCGGGAGCCGCGTCGCGAACGCCCTGGTCGACATGCGCCGCGAAGGGTTCGAAATTGTCGACGAAGAGCTGGACCAGCTTGCGCGCGGTCACGTCGTATTCTTCCGGATTGTCCCAGGTCGAACGCGGATCGAGGATCGCACTGTCGACGCCCGGCACGCTGACCGGCACCTCGAAGCCGAAATTCTCGTCCTTGCGGAACTCGGCATCGTTGAGCGAACCGTCGAGCGCGGCGTTGAGCAGCGCGCGGGTGGCCTTGATCGGCATGCGATGGCCTTCGCCGTACTTGCCGCCCGTCCAGCCGGTGTTCACCAGCCAGCACTGCGCGCCGCCTTCGGCGATACGCTTCTTGAGCAGGTTGCCGTAGACGCTCGGGTGGCGCGGCATGAAGGGCGCGCCGAAACAGGTCGAGAAGGTAGCGGTCGGCTCGGTCACGCCGATCTCGGTGCCCGCGACCTTGGCGGTGTAGCCCGACAGGAAGTGATACATCGCCTGGTCGGGTGTGAGACGCGCGATCGGAGGCAGCACGCCGAACGCATCGGCGGTCAGCATGATCACGTTCGACGGGGGCGGGCCGAGATTGTCGGCCGACGTGTTCGGGATCGAGGACAGCGGATAGGCACCGCGGGTGTTCTCGGCCAGCGTGGCGTCGTCGAGATCGATCTCTCCGTTCTCGTCCATCACCACGTTTTCGAGGACCGTGCCCTCCATCCGCGTGGTGGCGTAGATTTCCGGCTCGGATTCGGGATCGAGGCGGATCATCTTGGCGTAGCAGCCGCCTTCGAAGTTGAAGACCGCGGTGTCAGACCAGCCGTGCTCGTCGTCACCGATCAGCGTGCGGCTCGCATCGGCCGAAAGCGTGGTCTTGCCGGTGCCCGACAGGCCGAAGAACACCGCGCTCTTGCCATCGGGGCCGATATTGGCCGAGCAATGCATCGGCATCACGCCCTTGGGCGGCAGCAGGTAGTTGAGGATGCCGAAGACGCTCTTCTTCATCTCGCCGGCATATTTGGTGCCGCCGATCAGGATCAGCTTTTCCTCGAGATTGACCGCGATCACCGTTTCACTGCGGGTACCGTGTCGTGCCGGGTCGGCGCGGAAGGTCGGCAGGTCGATGATCGTGTACTCGGGCACGAAGCCTTCGAGTTCGCTCGCGGTCGGGCGCACCAGCAGCGTGCGGATGAACTGGTTGTGCCAAGCGAGTTCGTTGACCACGCGAACGTTGACGCGGTGCTCGGGCTGCGAACCTCCGAACAGGTCGGCGACGTAGAGCGTGTCCTTGTCCTTCAGCGCGGCGAGGAAATCCTCCTTCAGCGCGGCGAAGTGTTCCGGCGTCATCGAGGCGTTGTTGTCCCACCAGACTGTCTCTTCGGTCTCGGCATTGCGGACGATGAACTTGTCCTTCGCACTGCGGCCGGTGTGCTTGCCGGTCTCGACAACCAGCGGGCCGTGCTTGGCGCGCTTGCCCTCGCCATTGTCGAGCGCGTGCTGGGTCAGCGCGGCGCTGTCCAGATTGGCGTGGATCGTTGCATCGGTAACTATCCCCTGGGCGGACAGGGGCGTGGAAAGAGGCGAACTCACGGATATTCTCCCGAAACGACTGGAGGCGGCCGGCGCATGGTAGTGCCGAAACTGTCTCCAGCGCAGATAGAGAACCCCCGTGATTCCGTCAATTCGCGCCTATTGCCAGATGGTTAGGACGATGAATCAACAGCTTGGATCATTGTGAACGCTCACAAGTCAGGCCCGAATATTGTCTGTTCCACACCCCCTCGCTAGGGCTGTGCCAAACAGATACGTAAAAGGATGTCTTCCGCTTGGAAACCGAGACCGCCAGCGACACGCCCGACAATCCCGATGGCGACGATGGCCGCAAGGTGATCGCGCTGGTCGACGACGATCGCAACATCCTCACCAGCGTCTCGATCGCCCTGCAGTCCGAGGGCTTCGCCACGCGCGTCTATTCGGACGGGGCGAGCGCCCTGAAGGCGCTGCGGAGCAATCCGCCCGACCTCGCCATTCTCGACATAAAGATGCCGCAGATGGACGGGCTCGAATTGCTGCGCGAGCTGCGCAAGAGTTCCGACCTGCCGGTCATTTTCCTCACCTCGAAGGACGAAGAAAGCGACGAGGCGCTCGGCTTGTCACTGGGGGCAGACGATTACATCGCGAAGCCCTTCAGCCAGCGGTTGCTGATCGCGCGCGCCCGCGCGATCCTGCGGCGCGCCGATTTCGCCGCACCGGCACCCGACATGGGCCAGCCCGAAGAACACGACCGTCCCGAGCAGGACGGCGTGATGCGTCGCGGCAGACTGTGCATGGATCCCGATCGCCATCGCGTGACCTGGGACGGTGAGCCCGTGTCGCTCACGGTGACCGAGTTCCTCATCCTCGAGGCGCTGGCCACCCGCCCAGGCCTGATCAAGACGCGCAACCAGCTGATGGACGCAGCCTATAGCGACGACGTGTTCGTGGATGACCGCACGATCGACAGCCACATCAAGCGGATGCGTCGCAAGTTCCGCAAGGTCGACGGTGAATTCGGGGCCATCGAAACGCTCTACGGGGCGGGCTATTCCTTTGGCGAAGCCTGACCCAGCAGCGGACGGGAACGGGCCGGTCGGCGCACCCGCCGCGCCGCTGCGCGATCCGCTATTCTGGACGCGCAGCATTCCGCTCACCGCGCGGATCCTGTTCGTCAACATTTTCGCGCTGGCGTTGTTCGCGGGCAGCCTGTTCTATCTCGATTCCTACCGCAACCAATTGCTGGTCGAACGGTTCGAGACCGCACGCAGCGAGGCGGAGATCGTGTCCGATGCGCTGGTAGCGCTCCCCGATGCCGAAGCCCGCGAGCGGCTGATCGTCGAAATTGCGCGCGACCAGCGTTCCCGCATCCGCACCTACGATCCGCGGGGGCGCCTCGTGGCCGATAGCTTCGATCTCGCCGAGCCGGGCTATACACTCGGCCCGCCGGATAGCGGCAATTTCTTCAGGCGCCTGCCCGGCTACCTTGATCGCGCGACCGACGCGCTGCTCGGCGCCCAGCCCGTCCCCCCCTATCGCGACCCGCAGCGCGAAAGCGCGAGCCAGTGGAACGAGATCGCCGCCGCACTCGCGACTGGACGCACCGTCGTGTTCCAGCGCTACGCACCGGATCGCACCCCCGTGATCACGGCCGCGGCCCCGATCGGTTTTTCGGGCGAAGCAGTGCTCGTATCGGCCAATCCACGCGACATTACGCAAAGCGTGCGCGATGCGCGCGGGACACTCGCACTGATCATCCTCGTCGCGCTGGCCGCTTCGATCCAGCTTGCGCTGTTCCTCGCGCGGACGATCGTGACCCCGTTGAAGGACCTCGCCTCGGCCGCCAGCCGGGTGCGGATGGGGCGCGAGCGCGAAGTGGTCGTCCCCCGCCTCCCCGAACGTGGCGACGAGATCGGTCAGCTGGCGCGCGCGGTTTCCGACATGGCCGAGGCCTTGCGCAACCGGATCGACGCGGTCGAAAGCTTCGCCGCCGATGTCGCGCACGAACTCAAGAACCCGCTCGCCTCGATGCGCAGCGCGATGGAATCGCTCGAACGGGTCGAGCAGCCCGAATTGCGCACCCAGCTGCTCGACATCATCGGCGCCGACGTGCGCCGCATCGACCGGCTCGTGACCGAGATTTCCGACCTCAGCCGGATCGATGCGGAGATCAGCCGCACCGAGTTCGAAGTGATCGATCTCCACGCTTTGGCCGAGCGCATCGTGGAGGCGCGCCGCCGGCCCGAGAGCGACAGCGAGAACTGGCTCGAGCTGGTTGCCTCGACTCCGGGCCCGTTCACCGTCCGGGGCGACGAGAGCCAGCTCGAACGGGTGATCGAAAATCTCATCGACAACGCCCAGTCCTTTTCCCCGCGCGGAGCGCCGGTCTCGATCACGGTTGCGCGCCAGGATCGCAAGGTCCAGCTAGCGGTCAGCGATCGCGGCCCCGGGATCGCCGAGGAATTGCGCGAGAAGGTATTCGAGCGCTTCTACACCCAGCGGCCCGAGCCCGACGGCTTCGGTCGTCACAGCGGGCTTGGCCTCGCCATCGCGCGCACCATCGCTCGGGCCCATGACGGCACGCTCGAAGTGGGCGCACGGCTCGACGGAGAGAACGGCGCGCGCTTCGTTCTCAGGATTCCGGCCAAATGAAGAAGCTGCCCAACGTCACCGGTGTCGCGATCGACGGGCGCGGGGTTTTGATCGCCGGACCATCGGGCAGCGGCAAGTCGAGCCTCGCGCTCGAACTGATCGACCGGGGTGCGCGGCTGATCGGCGACGATGGCGTGGTCGTCTCGCCCGAAGACGGGCGGCTGCACGCTGCGCCGCCGGTCGAAACCGAAGGCTTGATCGAGATCCGCAATGTCGGGATCGTCGAGATGGAACCGGTCGGGGCGCCCGCCTGCCTGTGGATCACGCTCGCCAAGGATCCCCCGCGCCTGCCGCTCGGACCGGAACAGCGCAGGGTCGCCGGCTGCACCGTTCCCGAGATTCGGCTCTATCCTTCCAAGCTCGCGCTCGCGCTGCGGGTCGAGGCGGCGCTCGATATGTTCGGGCTCGATCGATAGGCCTTCACATCGCACCGCCGAAGGTCCACACCCCGCGAAGATGAGCGAAACGCACGACAAGCTGGAATTGCTGCTGGTCACCGGGCTGCTCGGAGCCGGCAAGACCACCGCATTGCGCCAGCTCGAAGACCTCGGCTGGGAAATGATCGACAATTTCCCGCTCCGTTTCCTCAAGCGTCAGGTGCAGGATCTGCTCGCCGAAGGTCCGGGAAGCTCCGCCGTCGCGATCGGGTTCGATGCCCGGACGCGCGAATTCGTGCCGCGCAAATTCCTCGAATACCTCGCCCTTCTCGAAGCGCGCGACGACGTCTCGGTCACCCTCCTGTTCGTCGATTGCGCCGGCCAGGAGCTCGAGCGCCGCTATAACGAGACTCGACGACCGCACCCGCTGGCGCAGGGGCGCCCCGTGCACGAGGCGCTCGCGGCCGAGCGCGAACTGCTCGCCCGGCTGCGCGAGCGCGCCGACTTCGTGATCGACACGACCAAGTTCACCCCGCACGACCTCCAGCAATCGATCCGCGAGCATTTCTCCCCCAAGAGCGAGCGGCGGATGGCGCTGAGCGTGATGAGTTTCGGCTTTGCGAGAGGGATACCGCCGGTTGCCGACCTCGTTTTCGACATGCGCTTTCTCGACAATCCGCATTGGGACGAGAAGCTGCGCCCGCTCACCGGCGAGGATGAGGCGGTGGCGCGGCATATCGAGAACGACCCGGCTTTCGCCGACGCCTATGGCCAGATCGAGGACCTGATCCTGACTTTGCTGCCACGCTACGAGGCGCAAGGGCGCGGCTACCTCACGATTGCGTTCGGGTGCACCGGCGGACGCCACCGTTCGGTGTTCACCGCGCGCAAGCTGACCGAGCGGCTTCGCGCCACCGGACGCAGCCCGACACTCATTCATCGGACGCTAAAATCGCGCGGCGCAGAGCTGGTTGAAGGCACTCAGCCACAGCCTTGATACATCCGGGCTGACATAACATCCGTAAAGGTCTAAGGGCCGCTGTCCTACGCATTGGATTAGAGCAATTACGCACTGATGATCGGTATCGTACTCGTTACGCACGGCCAACTCGCCGAGACTTTCGTCGAGGCGATGGAGCACGTGGTCGGCACCCAGAAAGGCGTCGCGACGGTCTGCATCGGACCGAACGACGACATGGAAGCGCGCCGGCGCGAAATCGCCAAGGGCGTGAAGGACGTGAACGACGGTGCCGGAGTCGTCATTCTCACCGACCTGTTCGGCGGCACCCCCTCCAACCTTGCCATCTCGCTGATGCGCGAAGGCGAGGTCGAGGTAATCGCCGGGACCAACCTGCCGATGCTGATCCGCCTGGCCGGTGCGCGCAAGGCGATGGCATTGGGCGACGCGGTAACCGCCGCCCGCGAGGCGGGGCGCAATTACATCACCGTGGCGAGCGAATTCCTCGCGCAGGAAGCCTGAACCCGAGTGCCCTGCGAAACCGTCACCATCGTCAACGAAAAGGGCCTGCACGCGCGAGCCAGCGCGAAATTCGTCGGCATGGTCAGCCAGCTGGCGGACGGGCTCGACGTGCAAGTCGGCAAGGATGGCACCCGCGCGGGCGGCGGTTCGATCCTCGGCCTGATGATGCTCGGCGCGGCGCGCGGCGACACGATCGAGATCTGCGTCGACGGCGAGAATTCCGACGCTGCGCTCGCCAAGCTGGTGGGGCTCGTCAAAGACGGCTTCGGCGAGGACTGAGGCAGCGTTGGCCGAGCGGCGCACCATCACCGGGTTCTCTAATCCCACCGTCAAGTTCATGCGCTCGCTGCGCGAAAAGAAGCAGCGCAAGCGCGAGGGCAGGTTCCTGGCCGAAGGTTTGCGCCTGCTGACCGATGCGCGCGAGACCGGCCACGTGCCCGAATTGCTGGCGCTGGCAACCGGTCGCGAACCCCATCCCCTGCTCGATGCGCTCGAAGCGGCGGTAGGGGATGCCGGTGGCGAAGTGCTCGAGATGGAGCCGGCGCTGCTCGCCAAGGTCACCGGGAAGGACAACCCCCAGGCGGTCGCCGGGGTGTTCGCCGAATTTGACACGACGCTCGACACGCTCGATCGATCCTCGGCCAATATCTGGCTGGTGGCGCAGGCACTGCGCGACCCGGGCAATCTCGGAACCATGCTACGCACTGGCGACGCGGTGGGCGCCGGCGGGTTGATCCTGGTCGACGATTGTGCCGACCCGTTCTCGGTCGAGGCCGTCCGTGCGAGTATGGGGGCGCTGTTCACCCAGAGAATCGCGCGTGCCCCGTGGGAGGAATTCCACGCCTGGTTGCGACAGGGCGAGGGGGAAACCGGGGGCCAACTGGTTGCAGCGTCGCTGCGCGACGCCGTGCCGTATCGCGGCGCTCCTTTTACCGCACCCTGCTTCGTCATGGTCGGCAACGAATCGCGCGGACTGCCCGAAGCCTACGAAGCCGCCTGCGACCTGCGCGTGACGATGCCGATGAAGGGCCGCGCCGACAGCCTCAACGCCGCGATCGCCGCCGCAGTGCTCGCCTATGAGGTGCTCGACACGTTCGAATAACGCTAAATTTGCCTTGCGCGACACCGTTCAGGAGAAGTCGGGAACGGGCCTTGCGGCGAGTTAGTGCAAAATACATGATATGTTACTAGGTGACCTTAATTCCTAAACCTCAACAGGCTCCCCATGGATAACGCTGCCACGTACGAACGCCCCGACATGTGTCGGCGGGCCGCTCCGCGCACCAACCTCTTCGTCATGGCAACGCTGGTGTCCGACACGATGTCGGGTGCGGTGAGGGTTCGCAACCTGTCCGAAAGCGGGGCTCTGATCGAAGCCAACAATTTGCCCGATGCCGGCGCTACCTGTCGGCTTATCCGTGGAAACCTCTCGGTCCCGGGCAAGGTCACGCGGCGTAGCGAGAAGAACATCGGTTTCCAGTTCGAACGGCGCGTCGCGGTCGATTCATGGATGAAGAGCGGGCATGAGCACCAACAGCAGGTCGATCGCATCGTCCAGCAGGCGAAACATGTGTACCCGGTGGCAGACAAGGCGCATATCGCCAGCCATACGCTGAAATCGACCGTCGGGGAGCGCAACGATCTTCACCAGATCGCCGACAAGCTGGACAAGCTGGCCGATCTCCTGAGCAACGATCCGGAGGTGATCGCGCGCTACATGAACCAGTTGCAGGTGCTCGACCTCGCCTCTCAGAAACTGCGCGCGCTGGGCTGAAGCCGAGCAGTCCAGTGCCGCCTCAGTCGCCGGCGATGAAGGCGACGATCCGGTAGCCTTCGGGGCCGGGCCGCGCGAGCAAGCGATAATCGACCATCGATCGCAATCGATCGCTGCGAATGAAGCCCGTGCGTTGTCGGCCATCGCGGACCTCGAGATATTCGGCCTCCGGGTCCCAGCCCTCGACCAGCGTCACCAGTCCCCAGTCGATCCGCGCACGCACCAGCGCTTCGGGGGCGGCCGCGGCGCGGAGCGGCACGTCGCTGCCGGTCACCAGCATCGCCTCGAAATAGTCGATGTCGCCGAAGTCCTGCGCCCAGTGCCACGGCAACGTGAGCTCGCCGCCTTTCATGACCGCGCAGCCGAGCAGCAGCACGCGATCGAGTTCTTCCCACAGCGCATAACCAGGATCGTCGAGCCGCGCGGCGAAGGTTTCCCAGCCCGAGCCCCCTCCGAAATCGAGTTCGACCTCCGGCGCGACCAGCGGGCGCAGCATCGCCGCATTGCGGTTGGCGACCGCGGTGGTGAGCGTGTGGCGAAAAGCCTGCGCCGCCACATCGCCGCGACAATCGTCGCGCGGCGGATAGCTCTGCTGGGCGGAGATGGGCGTGGAAAGCGCCGCCATCGAGAAGACAGCGGAAAGACACAGGGATTTCACGGAAAACCTCCCCCGATTTGCGCGCCCCCCGAGCTTGGTAGCAACTACTCCCCCGCCTCGCGACCCTCGTTGGTGCCGTCCTCGATCTGCGCGGCGTCTTCGGCGGTGTAGGTAGGAGTCTCGGCGATCTGGGGAATTTCCTCGATCTCGCGCTTGCCGATCTCGATCCCCTTGTCCTGCAAGCGACGCCCGGCGGAGAGAACATTCCTCTCAAATGAACCGACGAACTTGTTGTAATTCTTGACCGCGCTTTCGAGCCCGCCACCGACGCGCTTCATGTGCTCGGCGGCGATGGCGAGCCGGTCGTAGAGCTCGGCGCCCATCTTGCCGATCTCGACCGCTTCGCGCGCTATCGTGTCCTGCCGCCAGACCTGCGCTACCGTGCGCGCGATCGCCACCAGGTTCGTAGGAGTTGCGAGCAAAACCTTGTTGCGGAATGCGAAATCCCACAGCTCGGGGTCGTGTTCGAGCGCGGCGGCGACGAAATGCTCGCCGGGGACGAACATCACGACATAGTCGGGCGAATCGTCGAACTGGCTCTGATAGCTTTTCGAACCGAGCGTCTGGACGTGGCTGCGCATCGACTTGGCATGCAGGTCGAGATGGCGCACGCGCTCCTCGTCGCCCTCGGCCTCGAATGCTGCCTGGTAGGCGTTCAACGACACCTTGGCGTCGATCACCAGCTTCTTCTGGCCGGGCACGTGTACGATTGCATCGGGTCGCAACCGGCCCTCGTCGGTATCGAGCGAATGTTCGAGGTCGAAATCGGTGTGCTCGGACAGGCCGCATTGCTCGAGCACGTTCTGCAGTGCACGTTCGCCCCAGCGCCCACGCGCCTTGGGCGCATTGGTGAGCGAATTGCCAAGCCGCTGCGCCTCGCGCCGGACCTCTTCCTGGCCCTTCCGCATTTCCTCGATCTGCGTCCGAAGCCCGCTGAACGCGTCGGCGCGCTGTTTCTCCAGGCTGCCGACCTGCTCCTCATAGGCCTTGAGCCGCTCGCTGACCGGCTTCAACAGCGAAGCGACCGCTTCCTTGTTGGCCTTCTCTGCCGAGCCGAATTTTTCGTCGGCGCGCTTGAGGAATTCCTCCTGCGCCTTCGACAGGACCTCGCCGCTGGTCGCCTTGAACTGGTCGACCAGCGCTTCGCGCGCCTCACGCATCTGTTCCAACTGCTTGTCGAAATTGGCGGCGTTGGCTTCGAGCGTCGCGATTCTGATCTGCGCCTCACCCAATTCCTTGGTTGCCCGCTTGAATTCCTCCTCGCGCGCTGCGCCCGTAGCTTCGCTCTCGGCCAGCTTGGCCTTGAGGTCGGAGGCCGGGCGCGAGCCGATATACCAGCCAACACCGCCGCCAAGAGCGAGGCCGATAACAAGTGCGATGATAGCGAGAACGGTCGGATCCATGCGCCGACGTTACGCGGAACGGAAACGGAACGCCAGAGGATCGATACTCTCTTCCCCGTCATTCCCGCGAAGGCGAGAAGCCACGGCGACCTGGCACGACCTCACTCTGGATCCCCGCCTGCGCCGGGGATGACCAAAAGAATCAAGCCGCCTGCAGCTTCCTGAGCTTCTTCAGCGCCATGTTGCGCTTGAGGCGCGAGAGGTGGTCGATGAACAGGATGCCTTCGAGGTGGTCCATCTCGTGCTGGATGCAGGTCGCCATCAGGCCCGTCATGTCTTCCTCGTGCACATTGCCATCGAGGTCCTGGTAGCGGACGCGGCAGGTCGCGGGACGATCGACGTCGGCGTAGATGTCAGGCACCGACAGGCAACCTTCCTGGTAGGTCGCCAGTTCCTCGGCCGGGTCAAGGATTTCGGGATTGATGAAGGTGCGAGGGTTGCGGACCACCGGGCGGTGGTCGTGGCCGCATTCGTCGTCGCCGCAATCTTCGGCATCAGCGCTTTCGTCGGGCTCCTGCAGGTCGATCACGAGCACGCGCTTGGGCACGCCGACCTGGATCGCGGCGAGGCCGATGCCCGGCGCGGCGTACATCGTCTCGAACATGTCGTCGACGAGGGTGCGCAGATCGTCGTCGAACTCGTCCTTCTCGACGGGAGTCGACACGGTCTTGAGCCGGGGATCCGGCACTTCGAGGATTTCACGGATAGCCATGGATGCTATTTAGTCGCACTTAGGCGCGCTTTCAATCCACCGGACGCCGCGCGCGCAGCGCCTGTGCCAGAGTGCCTTCGTCGAGGTAATCCAGTTCCCCGCCCACCGGCAGGCCATGCGCCAATTGCGTGACCTTGACCGGGAATGCCTCGAGCCGCTCGGCGAGGTAATGCGCGGTGGTCTGGCCTTCGAGCGTGGCGTTCATGGCGAGAACCACCTCGTCCACGCCCCCCGCTTCGACCCGTTGGAGGAGCTCGCCCACCGTGAGGTCCTCGGGCCGCACACCGTCGAGGGCCGATAGCCGCCCGCCGAGCACATGATAGGTACCTTGGAACAGCCGCGCGCGATCGAGTGCCCACAGGTCCGAGACGTCCTCTACCACGCAGATCGACTTCGCATCGCGGCGGGGATCGGCGCAGATTCCGCAAGGGTTGCGGGTATCGACGTTGAAGCAGGTCTCGCATTCGACCAGCGTGTCCTGCACCGCCGCCAGCGTCTCGACCAGCTGCGGCAGCGCGCGCTCGCGGTTCTTGACCAGCCACAGCACTGCGCGCCGCGCCGAACGCGGGCCGAGGCCGGGCAGCCGCGCCAGGGCCGAGGCCAGCGCTTCGATCTCTTGCGATGCCATGGGGGCACAGATAGGGCGCGATCACGCAATGCGAAAGGATCGCGGGAAAGCTATGCGCATCGTCTTCATGGGAACGCCCGATTTCGCGGTGCCGACGCTCGCCGCGCTCGACGAGGCGGGGCACACGATCCCGGCGGCCTACACCCAGCCGCCGAGGAAGGCCGGGCGCGGCAAGAAACTTCAGCGCACGCCCGTGCATGAAGAGGCGGAAACGCGCCATATCGAGGTGCGGCATCCGGAAAGCCTGCGCGATGTCGCCGAACAAGCGCGATTGGCAGAGCTCGAGCCCGACCTGCTGGTGGTCGCGGCTTACGGGTTGATCCTGCCGCAGGCGGTGCTCGACATCCCCACGAAGGGCGCACTCAACGTCCATGCCTCGCTTCTGCCCAAATGGCGTGGTGCTGCACCGATCCAGCGGGCGATTCTTGCCGGCGACAGCGTGACCGGGATCACCATCATGCAGATGGAGGCCGGGCTCGATACTGGGCCGATGCTCGCGACCGCGCGCGTGCCGATCGAAAACAAGACCGCCGGAGCGCTGACCGAGGAACTGGCCGAGATCGGCGCGCAACTGATGGTCGGCACGCTGCGCGACCTCGACCTGCACCAGCCGATCGAGCAGGATGACAAGGAAGCGACCTACGCCAAGAAGATCGACAAGCGCGAGGCGCGGCTCGACTGGTCCGAGGGCGCGGTCGCGCTCGAGCGCAAGGTCCGCGCCTTCGCACCCTTCCCCGGCGCATGGTTCGAGCACGAGGGCGAGCGCTTCAAGGTCCTCGCCGCGGAGGTACACGGGCATGAAGGCATCCCCGGCAAGGTCCTCGACGACGAGCTGACGATCGCCTGCGGTTACGGTGCGCTGCGCCCGACCCGGATCCAGCGCGCGGGCAAGCCGGCGATGGATACGGCCGACCTGCTGCGCGGTTATGCCCTCCCCGAAGGGACCCGGCTCGCTTGACCCGGTTCGCGCTCACCATCGAATTCGACGGCGGACCGTTTTTCGGGCTCCAGCGCCAGAAGGACGGGCCGAGCGTGCAGCAATCGCTCGAAGAGGCGATCCACGGCGTCACCGGCGAAGAGGTGCGCGTCCACGCCGCCGGTCGCACCGATGCCGGCGTCCATGCGCTCGGCATGCGCGTCCATGCCGATATCGCGAAGGAGATCGCGCCGTTCCGGCTGATGGAGGCGATCAACGCGCATCTGCGGCCCGATCCGATCGTGGTGATCGCGTGCGAGACGGTCGACGATGATTGGCACGCGCGCTTTTCGTGCGTGGAGCGAAGCTATCTCTACCGCATCCTCAACCGCCGCGCGCGCCCGACGCTCGATCGCGGCCGCGTCTGGCATGTCGCGACCGAACTCGACGCGGCAGCGATGCACGAGGCCGCGCAATCGCTCGTCGGCCGTCACGATTTCACGACCTTCCGCTCGGTCCATTGCCAGTCGGACAGCCCGGTGAAGACGCTCGACCGCCTCGACGTCGAACGCCACGGCAACGAAGTTCACATCCACGCCGCGGCACGCAGCTTCCTCCATCACCAGGTCCGCTCGATGGTCGGGTGTCTCTCGCTGGTCGGAAAGGGACAATGGACGGCGCAGGATTTGCGCCATGCGCTCGAAGCGCGCGATCGGCAGGCGCTGGGGCTGAATGCACCGCCCGAGGGGCTGTATTTCGTCGAGGCCGCATATCCCTGACTGCGGTTGTATTCGGTCCCACCGCACCTTAACATAAGTTGCAAAGGAGAACCCAATGACCACCACCGGCAAGCAGCTCTTCACCACGCTCGAAAGCGACGGTACCCTCACCCTCGAAATCGCCGAGAGCACCTTCCCCGATCCGAAGGACAATCAGGTTCTGGTCAAGATGGAGGCCGCGCCGATCAACCCATCCGATCTCGCGATCCTGACCGGGGCGGCTGATTTCGAGAACGCCGAGTATTCACCGGGCAAGGTGGTCGCCAACATGCCCGAACCGTTCAACACCGGTTCGAAGGCGCGTCACGGCCAGCGCCTCCCCGCGGGCAACGAAGGCGCGGGCACCGTCGTCGCTGCGGGCGACGGCGAGATGGCGCAAGCGCTGGTCGGGCAACGTGTCGCCTGCGTGCCCGGCACCGCGTTCAGCCAATATGCGATCGCCGACGCCACGATGTGCCTGCCGCTGGGCGATCACAGCGCCGAGGAAGGCGCATCGAGCTTCGTCAATCCGATGACCGCGCTCGGCTTCGTCGAGAACGCCAAGGCCGATGGCCAGGGCGCAATCCTCCACACGGTCGGCGCCTCCAATCTCGGCCAAATGCTCAACCGCATCTGCCAGGAAGACGGGATCGCGCTGGTCAATATCGTGCGCAAGGACGAGCAGGCCGAACTGCTCAAGTCGCAGGGCGCCGAATGGGTGGTCAATTCCTCCGACGACGATTTCATGGACCAGCTGCGCAAGGCGATCGATGCGACCGGCGCGTTCTACGGCTTCGATCCGATCGGTGGCGGCCAGATGGTCGACCATTGCTTCAAGGCGATGGAGCAGGTCGCGGTCGCGAAGATGGACGAATATTCGCGCTACGGCTCGAACCAGGCGAAGCGCATGTTCATCTACGGCCGGCTCGACTTCGGGCCGACCACCCTCACGCCGTCCTATGGTTTTGGCTGGACGCTGTCGGGCTGGCTGCTGACGCCGTTCCTCCAGAACGCCGGGATGGAAACGGTCATGCGGATGCGCCAGCGCGTGCTCGACAACCTCACCACGACCTTCGCCAGCAGCTACAAGAAGAAGGTCGGGCTCGAGGAAATGCTGACCAAGGATGCGATCCTCGATTATCGCAAGATGGCGACAGGCGAGAAATACCTCGTCACACCCAATGGCTGACCGCCGGTCCTGCACGAGAGCAGGCCGTAAAAACCGCAACAGGTGAAAATGGGCTCCGAGAGATCGGGGCCCTTTTTACTGTTCGGGTGCGGCCTCTTCCTCGCGCCGCCGCGGTTCGACACGGATCCCGTCCTCGTCGATGCGGAAATCGATCGGCACGTCGGCATCCCCCTCGATCACGACCTCGCCGTCGCGGATCCGCATTCGAGCTCCGTTCTCGCCGAGCGGGATATCCTCGATATCGGGCACGTCCTGCGGCTCGATCGGGGTGCCGGGGTCCTCCGCCGGGGCCGGCGAAGGCGACGGGAGCGCGACCCGACCGCCGAGCGCCGCGGTCATGAAGTCACGCCAGATACGCGCCGGCACGGTGCCTCCCGAAACATTGCCGAGCGGCGAATTGTCGTCGTTGCCGACCCACACGCCGACTACGAGGTCTCCCGCAAAGCCAACGAACAGCGCATCGCGATTGTCCTGCGTCGTGCCGGTCTTGCCGAAATTGGGCACCCGCAGCATCGCCGCACGCCCGGTGCCCTTGTTGATCGCTGCACGCAGCAGCGTCTGCATGTCGTCCTGCACCCGGCGCGAGAAGCCGCCGCCGCTGGTCAACTGCTCGAACCAGCTCTTCTCCTCGGCCGGGAAGGCGCGCGGTTCGACCGGGTATTCGCCCGCCGCGACCGCAGCGTAGGCCGCGGTGAGTTCCATCAGCGTCATCGTCGAGGTGCCGAGCGCGACGCTCGGATCGCCCGGCGTGATCGACGAGCTCACACCCAGCCGCCGCGCGACATCGATCACCGCGTCGTCGCCGACTTTCTGCCACAGCCGCACCGCCGCGACGTTCGAAGAGCGCGCGAACGCCTCTTCGAGCGTGATCGCGTCCGAATAGCGCTCGCCCGAGTTCTGCGGGCGGTACGAACCCTCGGTGATCGGGCGGTTGTCGATCGTGTCGGTGGGTCGCATCCCCGCCTCGAGCGCGGCGAGGTAGACGAACAGCTTGAAGGTCGAGCCGGGCTGCCGCTTGGCCTGCGTCACGCGATTGAACGCGCTTTGCGAATAGTCGCGCCCCCCGACCATCGCGACGACTTCGCCGTTGGGACGCATCGCCACCAGCGCGACCTGCGCCCCGCCCGGTGCGCGTTCGACCGCTCGCCTGGCGGCCGCCTGCAACCGCGCATCGAGCGTAGTCGTGATCGTCGCGCGATTATAACCGACCTCGGACAATTTCCGCGCCTCGGGCAGCGCCCAGTCGGCGAAATAGGTGCCGGTCGGCAGGTCGCGCTCGGTCCGGACGTCGAGCGCCGGCGGGCGCATTGCGGCGGCCTGCGCTTCGGTCAGGAAGCCTGCCTCGACCATCGAGCCCACGACCAGCTTGAAACGCTCCTTGGCGAGGTCGTAATTCTTGGTCGGCGCAAGCCGCGAGGGTGCTTTGAGCAGCCCTGCCAGCATCGCCGCCTGTTCGGGCTTCAGGTTCTCCGGCTTGCGGTAGAAATAATGCATCGAAGCCGCACGCAGCCCGTACATGTTGTCGCCGAAATAGGCGTTCGAGAGGTAGCGTTCGAGGATCTCGTCCTTGGTCAGTCGCGCTTCGAGCCAGAACGCGATCAGCGCCTCGCGCGCCTTGCGCGTGAGCGTCCGCTCGGGGGTGAGGAAGGTGAACTTGGCGAGCTGCTGGGTGATCGTGCTGCCCCCGCCCACGCCGGTGAAGACCGCGCGCCCGATCCCGCGCGGATCGACGCCCCAATGATCGTAGAACCGCCGGTCCTCGATCGCGAGGAAGGGCTGGATGACGTGCTCGGGTAGCTCGGCGACCTTGACCGGCTCGGCCACCATCGCCCCGTTGCGCGCGATCGGCGTGCCGTCGGCGGCGAGCAAGGTGATCTGCGGCGCAGCGATCGGCTGCAGCGACTTCGATAGTGGCGCAGTGATGGCAAGATAGGCGACGAGCAGCACGAAGATCGCGAGGCAAGCGAGCAGCCCACGCTTGATCCACCAGCCCCATGAGTGACCCCCGGCAGGAGCGAGCTTGCCCGCCGCACCGCCCGCCCCGCCTTCGAGATCGGTCTCGAGTTCGGCCAGTCGCCGATCGTAATCGGACAGCCGCGCTTCGAACTGCGCACGCTCTTCGCGCTGGCGGCGCCCGAACGGCCAGAAGCGTCTCCATCCGGATTCGGTGTAGGTCGAACCGTGCATCACTGCTGTGTTAACAGCTTAAGACAGCCTTCGCCAAGCTTAACCTGCGCCGACGGCGCTTTCGGGCAATTCCTCGCCGAAAACGCGCTGGTAATATTCGGCCACAAGCATGCGTTCGGTCTCGTCGCACTTATTGAGGAACGAGAGGCGGAAGGCGAAACCGATATCGTCGAAGATCGCGGTATTCTGCGCCCAGGTGAGCACGGTGCGCGGGCTCATCACGGTCGAGATGTCGCCGTTGATGAAGCCCTGGCGGGTGAGGTCGGCGACCTTGACCATCGCGGTGACGGTCTTTTCGTCGACGCCCTGCGCCTTGGCCGAGACGATCTCGACCTCGGTGTCCTGCGGGAGATAGTTCAATCCGACGACGATGTTCCAACGGTCCATCTGGCCCTGGTTGATCGCCTGCGTACCGTGATAGAGCCCGCTCGTGTCGCCGAGGCCCACCGTGTTGGCAGTGGCGAACAGGCGGAAATACGGATCGGGGCGGATCACGCGGTTCTGGTCGAGCAGGGTCAGCTTGCCCTGTTGCTCGAGCACCCGCTGGATCACGAACATCACGTCGGGGCGACCGGCGTCGTATTCGTCGAACACCAGCGCCACCGGGTGCTGGAGCGCCCACGGCAGCAGGCCTTCGCGAAATTCGGTGACCTGCAGCCCGTCGCGGAGCACGATCGCGTCGCGACCGATCAGGTCGATCCGGCTGATATGCGCGTCGAGATTGATGCGCACGGTCGGCCAATTGAGCCGCGCGGCGACCTGTTCGATATGGGTCGACTTGCCGGTACCGTGATAGCCCTGGATCATCACCCGGCGATCATGCGCGAAGCCGGCGAGCACCGCCTTGGTGGTCTGCGGATCGAAGACGTAATCCTCGTCGAGATCGGGCACGCGCTGGTCGGCCTTGGAAAAGGCCGGGACCTTCCAGTCGAGATCGATACCGAAGGTTTCGCGCACGTCGACTTCGGTGTCGGGAGCGGCGAGAATGGTGGTTTCCATGGAGGTCGGCTTGCTATCGGTGCTCTCGGTCATGGCGGGCGAGTTAGGGAAGCGCGGGGCGGGCCGCAATAGCTATCCCCGCTCGACAGCAATGTTCGACCCGCGCATTGTGTGCCTCAATGACCCGTCCTTCCCCCTTCGACCGCGCGACCGAAGCGTTCCGTAGCCGCCTGGTGTCTCAGGTGCGCGCGACCTTCAATGACGTCGAGGGCGGCCAGCAACCGGTCCCGCCTTCCGACGAGGCGCTGTTCGAGCGCGATTCGCCGATCCGCATGGTCCATGCCGATGTCGTCGGAATGATGGTCGGCGGCGTGCGCGGACTGCTGCTGCAGATGCTCCATCCGCACGCATTGCAGGGCGTGCTCGATCATTCGGACTTCCGGGCCGACATGCACGGCCGGTTACGCCGCACCGCGCGCTTCATCGCAGTGACCACTTTCGGCCATCGCGACGAGGCGATGAATGCCATCGCGCGGGTCAATCGAATACACGGCCAAGTCAGCGGCAGGTTGCCTGACGGCACGCCCTACTCGGCGCGGAATCCGCGCACGCTCGCCTGGGTCCATCTGGCCGAAGCGCTGAGCTTCCTCGATGCCTATCGCGCCTTCGTCCGCCCCGACATGCCGCGCGCCGCGCAGGACGAGTATTTCCGCCAGTTCGCGGTCGTCGCGCGAATGCTCGATGCCGATCCGGTTCCCGAAAGCCGTTACGAAGCCGAACAGCTGTTCCGGGACTTCCGGCGCGAACTGGAGGGCTCCGCGCAGGCTCGCGAGGTCGCGCAATTGGTGCTCGCCGCCAAGCCCGAAAGGGCCCCGGCAGCGGTCCAGCGCGCCATCGCGACTGCTGCTGTCGAACGACTGCCGCCCTTCGCCCGCGCCATGCTCGGCCTCGAGCGCCCCGGGATCGGCGCCCTGCCTGCCCGCTTGGCCACGCAGGCGATGGGCCGCACGTTGCGCTGGGCGTTCCGACAGAACGGCGGGTATCGCAACCCGGACTAGGCGTCGGCCTTGGGCGGGAGTTCGAAGCAGGCGAGCAGTCGTTCCGCCAGCGTGCGGTCTCCTGCGATCGTCAATTCCGCGTCGCGCTCGAGTTCGTCTAGTGGGACGTCGCCATAGACATGCGCGGCAATGATGGTTGCCGCAGGGGCGCGAATGATCGCATTGCATCCATCGATTTGTCCGCGAACAATCGGGAGATCCCCGGTGAGCGAGGCGACGAAGGTCTCGCCCCCGATATCGAAGCCGACCGAGCCTTCCAGCGGCGCGAGCCGCTCACGTACCAGCATGGTGCGGAACGACAGCATCAACGAGACAGGCGACAGCGGCAATGTCGGGTCGTGCCGCGAAGAACGCGCGGCCCAGCGCCCCACCTCCTGGATCAGGGGCTCCGCGCACTGCCCCCAGTCCGTCAGCCCGTAGAGCCGCGCCGGCGTCGGGGGTGGCACCTCGATCCGTTCGACGACGCCCACGCCTTCGAGGCTTGCCAGTCGCTCGGTGAGAACCTTGGCCGAAATCCCCGGCAGGCTCGCGCGCAGGTCGGAAAATCGACGTGGCCCGAACATCAGCTCGCGGACGACCAGCAGCGCCCAGCGCTCACCGATCACCTCCATGCCGAAAGCCGTTCCGCACGCGTCGTCATACCACTTGCCGTGCAGTGTAGTTTCTTTTTGTAACTTCATTGTTGATTTATGTAACTGAGCGGGTCATTCTTCGCAAGTCGCGAGTCGGAAAAGGGAGAGAGCAAATGTATATCGACGGGTTCGTGATCGCGGTCCCCACCGCCAACAAGCAGAAATTCATCGACCATGCGAAATACGCGGACAGCGCCTTTGTCGACATGGGCGCGACCCGCATCGTCGAGTGCTGGGCCGACGACGTGAAGGACGGCAAGACCACCGATTTCCGCATGGCGGTGAAAGCCGAGGAGAACGAGAGCGTGGTGTTCAGCTGGATCGAATGGCCCGACAAGGCGACTCGCGATGCGGCAATGGAAAAGATGATGTCGGAGGATTTCGACGATCCGCGCATGGACATGGAGAAGAACCCGATGCCGTTCGACGGTGCGCGGCTGATCTATGGCGGCTTCGCCCCGGTCGTCGAACTCGGGGGAGACTGAGCGATGAACGACAAGCATGGCGATTTCATCTGGTACGAGCTGCTGACCGGCGATGCCGAAGGCGCGAAATCCTTTTACGGGCCGCTGCTGGGCTGGGAATTCGCCCGCGCCGACATGCCGGACATGGAGTACCACCTCATCACCAAGGACGGCGTCGAAGTCGGCGGGATCATGCCTCTGACAGCAGAGATGACCGCCGGCGGGGCCCAGCCGATGTGGGCCGGCTATGTCGCTGTCGACGATGTCGACAAGGCCGCCGAGCAGGCCACGGCGAAAGGAGCTTCGGTGCTGATGGCGCCGAGCGACATTCCCGATGTCGGACGCTTCGCGATGATCATGGATCCGCAGGGGGTGCCGATCTACCTGATGACGAGCGAGGGCGCGGTGAGCGAGAGCTTTGCCAAGCACGAACCGCGCGAAGGCCATTGCGCCTGGAACGAGCTCGTCACCGCCGATCCCGCCGCCGCCAAGGCGTTCTACACCGACCTGTTCGGATGGGAGAAGGTCGACGAGATGGATATGGGCGAGATGGGCCTCTACGAAATGTTCTCGGTCAACGGCTACACGCTCGGCGCGATCATGAAGAAGCCGGACATGATGCCGTTTTCGGCATGGGTCTATTACCTGCGAGTGCCCGAGATCGACGCTGCGGCCGAATACGTGACGGCGCATGGCGGGCAGGTCATGACCGGGCCGATGGAGATTCCCGGGGGCGAATTTATCATCAACGGCATGGACCCGCAGGGCGCGTTCTTCGCATTGATCGGCAAGAAAGGGAGCTAGGCGGATGGCGCAATTCACATTCTATCACAACCCGATGAGCCGGGGCGCGATCGCTCATTGGGCGCTTATCGAAGCGGGCGCGGATTTCGAAACCGTGCTGGTCGAGTGGGGCGCAAAACCGGCGGGTCTCACCAAGGCCAATCCGATGGGCAAGGTCCCGACCCTCGTCCACCATCACGGCGACCACGATCACGTGGTGACCGAGGCGGCAGCGATCTGCCACTATCTCGCGCATACTCACCCCGATTCAGGCCTGCTGCCCAACGACCACGAGGCGGCGAGCTATTTCCGCTGGCTGTTCTTCGCTGCCGGGCCGGTCGAAGCGGCGGTCACGGCCAAGGCGATGGGTTGGGAAGTCGACGAAGAGAAGCGCGCGATGGCGGGGTTCGGCACCTACGACCTCGTCGTCGACACGCTCGACGAGTGGCTGTCGGATCATGATTTCGTCTGCGGTGATCGCTTCACCATGGCCGATGTCTATGTCGGTAGCCAGGTCGATTGGGGACTGATGTTCGGCTCAATCCCCGAACGCGACGGCTTCAAGGCATACCAGCAGCGCATCCAGGCCCGTGCCGCCTACAAGGCAGCGCGCGCCGCCGATGCGAAACTTCACGCGGAGATGACCAATGGCTGACGAGAATGTCGCCCTCTGCCTGTGGTTCGAGAGCGGCGCCGAAGAGGCCGCGCGGTTCTATTGCGACCTGTTCCCCGACAGCGAGGTACACGCGGTCAATAGATCGCCGAGCGACTGGCCCGGCGGCAAGGCGGGCGACGTCCTGACGATCGGCCTCACCCTGCTCGGCCTGCGCGCGATGGCGATGAACGGCAATACCGACGATACGTTCAGCAATGCGATGTCGCTGCAGGTCTTCACCGAGAGGCAGGAGGAAACCGACCGCTACTGGGACGCATTGCTCGGCGACAACGGCACACCAATGGCCTGCAGCTGGCTCACCGACCGCTTCGGCATGCGCTGGCAGGTAATTCCGCGCGGGCTGATGGACGGGCTCGATCACGAAGACCCCGAGGTGCGCGCGAGGGTCTTCGCGGCCATGCAACAAATGGTGAAGATCGACCATGCGGCGATCGAAGCCGCGATCGCGGGAGAATAGGCCATGCCCCGCAAGATTACCGGCGCCGCCTTCATCTCGCTCGACGGTATCGTGCAGTCACCCGGTGGCCCGGACGAAGACCCGACCGGCGGCTTCGACGAGGGAGGCTGGGTCTTCAAGCTCTGGGACGAAGGGCTCGAGCCAACGCTCGGCGCGCTGTTCTCGGGCGAATACGACCTTTTGCTGGGTCGGCGGACCTACGATATCTTCGCAGCCTATTGGCCGTATGTCGAAGGCGAGAACAAGCCGATGGGCGAAGCCTTCGATCGCGCGAACAAATACGTGTTGACCCGCGACAAGACGGAGCTCGAATGGCAGAACAGCCACCGGCTGGCTGGGGTGGACAATGTCGCGCAGCTCAAGGCAGGCGATGGTCCGCGCCTCGTGATCCAGGGGTCGAGCACGATCTACCCCGACCTCCTCGCCGCCGGGCTGATCGACGAACTCATCCTGATGATCTTCCCGCTCACGCTCGGCCAGGGCAAGCGCCTGTTCGGCACCGGGACGCCCGTCGATCGGCTCGAAATGACCGCGCATACGGTCACGCCCCGGGGCACCACCATCGCGACCTATCGCCCGGGCGGCGAACTCCCGCCCTATCCCGACACGGCCCCCGACCCGATCGAAAGCGAGGCCGAAGCGGTACGCCAGCAAAGGATGAAGGAGGGTCGCTGGTAAGGCACGGCGGGTTTCGGCCTTGATCTGACCGGCTCGCCGATCGAACCGGAACCACTCCGGCCGATCGGTGATTGGGAGGGCAAGGAGGCACGCAGTGACATATTACATTTCCACCACGCTCCAGGCTTCGTTCGAAGATGCCCTGGCAAGGACCGAACAGGCGCTTTCCGAAGAAGGTTTCGGGGTGGTGACGCGAATCGACATGCGTGAGACCCTGAAGCAGAAGCTCGGGGTGGATTTCCGCGCCTACACCATCCTCGGCGCCTGCAATCCCCGAGCTGCGTACGAGGCGCTCCAGATCGAAGACAAGGTCGGGACGATGCTGCCGTGCAATGTCGTGGTTCAGCAGCAGGGCGAAAATGAGGTCGAAGTGGCGGCAATCGATCCGCTCGCATCGATGCAGGCGATCGACAACGGGAAACTCAAAGCCGCAGCGGAGGATATCCGGACCAAGCTTTCGAGGGTGATCCGTGCACTTGGCGGATGAACTTGGCCGTCACCCGATCGCGGAGGATTTCCTGAGCAACTGGTAGGCTTCGACTACGCGACCCAATCGCGCCTCGTGGCGGCGATCTCCGCCATTGCGGTCAGGGTGATAACGCCGAACGAGCTCGGAATAACGGCGGCGCAGGCGATGGCGGTCGACATCGAGACCGAGCCCCATCGCGTCGAGCGCCTTGGCCTCTTCCTTGGTGAAGCGCCCGTCCTGCGCCATTTCTGCCTCGCGCCGGGACCGGCTCTTGATGCCGTGGGCACGCGCGCCGATCGCGTCGAGCGGATCGTCGAAATCGGCCCAGCGCGGGAGCCCGTCCACTCCCGCAGTCGAAGTAAAGGCACGGCTGCCGGTCGCCCAGCCCGCCGAGGGAGATTGCGCGGCAAGGATTTCCTCCGCGCTCAGGCCTTCGAAGAAATCGTAACCGGCGTTGAACTCGCGCACATGATCGAGGCAGAACCAGCGATATTCGCCCGGTCCGTCGAAATTGGATCCGCGCCAGCCGGGAGCGCGAAATTCACCCGCTTCGCGGCAGGTCGGATGCTCGCACACCCGCTCGGCACCTTCATGCCGTCCATGGAACCTGTCGCGTCGCACGCCCTTTTATCTGGTATCGCTCCGTGCAATGAAAACCCCTTGAAGGACGAAGCATGACACAAACCGGCCCGATCGAACGCGAATTGCGCGCCATGCTGGAACGCGAACTTGCGCCGGAACGGCTCGAAATCGCCAATGACAGCGCAAAGCATCACGGCCACGCCGGTGACGACGGCAGCGGCGAATCGCATTTCTCGATCCTGGTCGAAAGCGACCGCTTCGAAGGCCTGACTCGGCTAGAACGCCAGCGGCTCGTCAACCGGGTGCTCGGCGACCTGCCCGGCCAGCGCATCCACGCGCTGTCGGTCAAGGCGCTGGCGCCGGGCGAAAGCGCATGACCATGCCAATCACCCAGACGATCGAGCCGGTCACCCACGATCTCGGCCAGTTCGAGGTCCGGCGCGTGCTGCCCTCGCGGGCACGGACCATGGTCGGTCCCTTCATCTTCGTCGACGAATTCGGACCCGCGCAGCTCGACCAGGGATCGGGCATGGACGTGCGCCCGCACCCGCATATCAACCTGGCCACCGTCACCTGGCTGTTCGAGGGCGCGATCGACCACCGCGACAGCCTCGGCACCTTCTCCACCATCCGCCCCGGCGCGGTGAACCTGATGACCGCGGGCAAGGGCATCGTCCATTCCGAACGCAGCCCGCAGGACGAACGCGACGGCGGCCCGCGCCTGTTCGGGATGCAGACCTGGCTCGCGCTGCCCGATCGCAAGGAAGAGATCGACCCCGCCTTCGAAACGCATGACGCCCTGCCCCTGATCGAGGATGGCCGGGCGAGCGCGCGAGTCATCATGGGCGAGCTGTGGGACGAAAGCGCGCCGACCACGACCCATGCGGAAACGATCTATGCCGAAATCAATCTCGCGCCCGGCGGCACCATCCCGGTCGACAGCGAGGCCGACGAACGCGCGGTGATGCTGGTCGACGGCGCGGCCAAGGCCGATGGCGTCGAGCTCGAACGCTATCGGCTCTACGTCCTCGCACCGGGGCGCGACATCGCGCTGGCATCGGCAACCGGGGCGAAGATCATGCTGCTGGGGGGCGAGGCATTCGACAGCGAACGCCACGTGTGGTGGAACTTCGTCAGCTCCAGCCGCGAGCGCATCCATCAGGCCAGGGAGGACTGGCGCAAGGAGCGGTTCCCTCTCGTCCCCGGCGACAGCGAGGAGCGCATCCCCATCCCCGACGGCCAACCCAAGACGGTAAGTTACCCATGAACGAAACGCCCGCGAAGACCGCCGAGGGGCAGGTCGTCTGGATCACCGGGGCCTCCTCGGGCATCGGCCGCGCGCTGGCGCATGAATGGGGCGCACGCGGTGCAAAGCTGATCCTGTCGGGACGCGATTTGCAGCGCCTGTCCGCAGTCGCCGACCGCACCGGCGCGGAGACCATCACGGTTCCGTTCGACGTGCGCGACAGCGAGGCAATGCAGCGCAGCGTCGAACGCGCGCTCGCCTGGGCCGGACGGATCGACGTGCTGGTCAACAATGCCGGGATCTCGCAGCGTAGCCTCGCGCTCGAAACCTCGATGGAGGTCTATCGGCAGATCATCGATATCGACCTCGTCTCGCAGATCGAACTGACGCAGGCGATTTTGCCGAAAATGGTCTCACAGTGCGGCGGCAAGCTGGTCTTCATCTCTTCGATCGCGGGAAAGGTCGGCGTGCCGCTCCGCACCGCCTATTCCGCTGCGAAGTTCGGGCTGATCGGCTATGCCGATGCCTTGCGGGCCGAGGTGAAACAGCACGGGATCGACGTCCACGTGATCGCGCCTGGCTCGGTCGCGACCGACGTTTCGAAGAACGCGCTCGGTGCCGATGCCAAGCCGCGCGGCTTCAGCGACGAAGCAATCGACAACGGTATGCCGGTGGGCAAGGCCGCGCGCGAGATCGTCGATGCGGTGACCGCCGGTGAGCGCGAGGTGATCGTATCCGACGGTGCCGAGCGCCGGATGGGGGAACTGCGCAAGACCCAGGACGAGGTCTTCGACCGCATGGCCGCGCTGATGGAAGAGGGCTATGCCGAGAAGCTCGGCGCAAGCGGAGGGAAATGATGCACCAGCAACGGGTCAAACTCGCCAACGGGATCGAACTCGACGTGGTCGACGAGGGCCCGCGCGATGGCGAGGTCCTGATCTTCCTCCACGGTTTTCCCGAGAGCCACCGCACCTGGCGTCACCAGATCGCGCATTTCTCGAAACAATATCGCTGCATCGCACCCGACCAGCGCGGCTATCGCGGATCGTCGAAGCCGCAGGAGGTCGAGGCCTACACGCCCGACAAGCTGATCGGCGATGTCTTCCTCCTGGCCGACGCGCTCGAGGTCGAGAGTTTCACCGTGGTCGGCCACGATTGGGGGGGCGCGATCGCCTGGGGCGTGGCGCTGGGCGGGCAGATGAATGGCCGCGTGACCCGCGCCGTGATCGCCAACGCCCCCCATCCGGCGGTTTTCCAGCGGCTGCTCTATCTCGACGAGGGCCAGCGCCGCTCTAGCCAGTACATGCGCGGCTTCCGCGACACCGCCAACGACGAGCTGGTGCGCGAACACGGGCTCGTCGGCATCCTGATGAAGGAAGTGAAGTGGGATCGTCCCTCCGCGATGGAGCAGGAAGAGCGCGACGCGCTGATGCGGGACTGGCAGGATCGCGACGCCGCCTTCGGCATGCTCAACTGGTATCGCGCGAGCCCGATCGACGTCCCCCCGATGGACGCCCCGTTCGAGATTCCCGAAAGCTACAACCCGCCGCCGCTACCCAAGCTGGCGATCCCGACGCTGGTGATCTGGGCAATGGACGATCTCGCCCTCCCTCCGCAGAACATCGAGGGGCTCGAAGAGGTGATCGACAACCTTACCATAGCGCAAGTGCCCGATTGCGGGCACTTCGTCCCGTGGGAAGCGCCGGAGGCGGTCAACGAGGCGATGGAATCGTTTCTGGGCCGCGCTTCGGCCTGACCACTAGGGCGCCACCCACTCGATCCACGCACCGTGCGGGTGCGCGTTGGTGAGCTGCACTTCCTGTTCGCCGCCGGGCCAGTAGCGCACGCGGCACTCATGCTTGTGCGTATCGCGGTTCGCCTCGACCGCGATCCAGGCCAACGGCGCATCTTTGGTCGCTTTCGCGCCGGCCGCCTCCATCGCCGCGGTGATCCGGGCCTTCTTGTCGTCGGGCAGGTATTGCCAGATAACCGAGTGCATCAGCACCTGCGTCTCCCCCTCCCGGCGCGGTTCGGCAAGCTGCGCCTCGACGAAGTCGGCGGCGTCCGCCTGCACCAGCCCCGGCGGGCTTTCCATCGCGCTCGCGATCACGCGGTCGATCCGCATCAGCCGTTCGGTAAATTCGGGCCAGACATAGGCTTTCAGGCGCGCCTGTTCGGCCGGATCGGTGAGATCGATCGGTGCGATGTCGCACCCGATCGAGCGACGCAACCTGATCTCGCGATCGGGCGGCGGAGACCCACGCCATTCGGGCGCCAGTTCCACCACCGGATTGCGCTTGCCCACGCGCACTCCGCCCAGATCGTAGGCGAAGCGCCGAAGCATGAGGTTCGCCCCCGCGCTCGAGCCGATTTCGAACGGCGCAAAGGTCGCGGGCAGCCCCCGTTCGGCGAGCCAGAGCATGGCGGCAATGAAATTCGCCGATCGTCCGATCTCGTTGGTCTGCGGCGGGGTATCGAGCCACGGCATCAGCACCGCCTCGTGGCGCTCGATCACGTCGGCCAGCAGTTCCGTGACGTCCGACACGCGCTTGCCGGTATAGAGCGGCCTCAGATCCGGTTCTTCGCCCGACAGGTGCAGGGCGTGCAATCCGCCCGCCACGCGCAAGGGCAACGCATCGGCCAGCGGCGGCCCGGCCCAGCGCCGGACCCGCTCCATCATCATCCCCCCGCGCGAGGTTTCGAGCAGGCCGTACACCCCCTCGCAAACGCAGGCGGTAATGTCGGCCCCGTTCGAGCGACAATAGGCGACCTGGTTCTCGAATGCGGTCGCCACCGCTTCTGCCCCGGTCGCGTCGATATCGATGGCTTTGTACTCGGCGTCCATCCACTCTCCTTGTCGCGTGCCACTGGCTGGCCTACATGGCCCGAAACTGCCGCGCTCCTATAGGGTAGCGCTCCCGGATTATCGAGGTTCCAGCATGAATGCCCCCGCCAACAAGCGCGCCACCGCCCGTTCCGCCGCCCGCCTCGGCGCGGTCCAGGCGCTTTACCAGCACCAGATGGAGGGCACCGCGCAGGCCAAGCTGCTCGACGAATTCCACCATCACCGCCTCGGCAAGGTGATCGAGGAAGAGGAATATGCCGAAGCCGACGTCGATTTCTTCGACGACCTGGTGGCCGGAGTGATCGCGCGCAAGGACGAGATCGACGCCAAGCTGGTCGAGAAGCTCGCCGAAGGCTGGACCATCGCGCGCCTCGACAAGACGATGGTGCAGATCCTGCGCTGCGGCGCCTACGAACTGATGGCCCGCCCCGACGTCCCCACCGGCGCGGCGATCGGCGAATATATCGACGTGGCCAAGGCGTTCTTCGACGACCGCGAAGCGAAGTTCGTCAACGGCGTGCTCGACGCGGTGGCCAAGGACGTACGCAACTGAGCGGCGAGTTCGACTTTATTGCGGGGTTGCGTGCGATCGCGACCGATCCCGCCGCACGCGGATTGGACGACGACGCCGCGGTCCTCGAAATCGGAAACGAAACACTCGTCCTGACGCAGGACACGATGGTCGAAGGGGTGCATGCGCTTTCTTCGCAGGATCCTGCAGATATTGCGTGGAAACTGGTCGCGGTGAACCTATCCGATCTGGCTGCCAAGGGGGCCGCACCGGTCGGGCTCCTGCTCAGCCATGCGCTTGGTAAAGACGACGAGCGCTTCCTGGCGGGCTTGCGGGAAGCGATCGAGCGGTTCGACACGCCATTGCTCGGTGGCGACACGGTGAGCATGCCGCAGGGAGCCCCTCGTAGCTGGACGCTGACCGCAATCGGGCGAGCCACCCATACGCCTGTCCCATCGCGCAGTGGGGCGCAGGCGGGAGATGCGATCTATGTCACCGGACCGCTTGGCGCGGCGATGATGGGCTTCGAGAAGCTGCGTGAAGGGACGGGTGCCGACAGCACCAGCTATCGTCGGCCACTGCCGCAGCTATCCGAAGGCCGGGCGCTGGCGCCGATCGTCACCGCGATGATGGATATCTCCGACGGCTTGCTGCTCGATGCCTGGCGAATGGGCGCTGCGAGTGGTGCAACGCTGGCGATAGACAGCACGGCCGTGCCGATCGCGGCGCCGGAAAATCGCCGCAGCGATGCGATGCGCTGGGGCGACGATTACGAACTGCTCTTCACAGCGCCGAACGAGGCGAAGCTACCCTGCGAAGTCCATCGCATCGGCACCGTCGAAGCCGGGGAAGTGCCATTGAAACTAGATGGCGAGGAATATGCGGGACCCGGAGGCCTCGGCTATCAGCACTGAGGCCTAGAGCGCCGAGCAATCCACTCCGCGCTTTTCCAGCACGGGCTTGAGCTCGTAATAGGCGTATTTCGTTCGGTGGTTCGGGATGCCCGGATAGAGGTGGTGAACGATGTGGTACTGCATGCCCATCGACATCCAGTGGCCTACCCAGGTCTTGCCGAACCAGGTCCGGAACACGCGCGTGTTCTCGTAGCGGCCATGGCCGTCGCGCGGGTGGTGCGGGGCCCAGCTGAGCCAGAAACGGATGTAACTGAGGCCGATATGGCGCGGGAGCCACCACAGCAGCGCCGCCTCGATCGCAAAGCCGCTCCACGCCATGGTGAAGAACACCGCCATCGAAAACAGCTGCAGCATCATCGTGTCGCGCAGTGCCTTCTGCGCGCCCTTGGTCCCGATCCGTTCGAGCACGCGCTTGTAATGATGGATCGATCCGTCGGCGCCGGGCTGGCGGTTGAGCCATGTCTTGATCCAGGCCTTGAACGCGCTCGGCGCTTCGTCGGTATAGTCGGGATCGTTCTCGGGATGGTTGCAGTGATAGTGGTGATGCAGGTGCATCATCCGCGCCATCGAGAACGGAAAGATCAGGATGATCGTGCTGATTTCGCCGACCAGCTCGTTCCAGAACCGGTACTTGGTCCCACGCCGCCCGATATTGTCGTGCATCGCCTCGTGGCTGGTGATGTAGCCGCCCGCAGCGAACACGCAGCTGGCGATGAAGCACGGCCACACCGGCAAGATATCTAGCATCGTCAGCGGGAAGAAGCTGAGCCACGCCAGGAAGCAACCGACCGTGATCACGGTGTAGATCCGCATCTGCTGCGGGGTCGACATATATTTCTTTGCGATGCGCTGCTCTTCCTTGCGCAATTGCAGGCGCGTGTGCTTGTCGAGCCCGTCGCCGGCACGCAGCGGGATCGCCAGGCGCGTCTCGGCATCGTCGCGTACCGGATCGTACAGCGCGGTCTCACCGGTGCGCATACCGATATCGTCGATACGGTCCATCAGACCCACCTTCCCCGCACGGTCGCATAAAGGCCCCAAGGCGCGCCGATCAGCAAACCGAACGCGATCAGCGAGAGGCCCCACGGCGCCTCCCAGCCGAATTCGGCCATGCTCTGCGCAATGAGGGGCGCAATGAAGCCGATCCCGAACAGGAACGGCATCACGAAGAACAGCTTTTTGAGAAAGGACTGCATGGCGCTTAACGTATTATAAACCATGAAATTGAGCAAGATTCCTTGCGGTTGCTTGCCAAATGCTGCGTCAAAACGGGGCAAAAGCGCAACGCATGGGGCTTGCCCTCCCTCTTTTGGCCGATATAGTTTCAAACTTCGGATTGGCTCTGTCGGGGAAGGCAGAGCCGATTTTTCATGCGCAACAGTTTTCCAAGGGGGAGCGCAATCTCGTGACATTGGTACAAATTTCCATCGTGCTGGGTCTGCTGGCGGTCGTTTACGGCTTCGTCACCAGTCGCCAGGTGCTAGGCGCAGGTGCCGGCAATGAGAAAATGCAGGAGATCGCCGGGGCGATTCAGGAAGGCGCGCAGGCCTACCTGAAACGACAATACACCACGATCGCCATGGTCGGCGTGGTTGTGGCCGGGGTGGTCTTCGTATTTCTCGGACCGATCCCGACGACCGGCTTCGTGGTCGGTGCGATCCTTTCGGGCGTAGCGGGCTTCATCGGGATGAACATCTCGGTGCGCGCCAACGTTCGCACCGCCGCAGCCGCGCAAAGCGGGCTGCAGCAGGGCCTGACCCTCGCCTTCCGCGCGGGTGCGATCACCGGCATGCTCGTGGCGGGCCTCGCGCTCCTCGCGATCGCGGTGTTCTACTGGTACCTGACCGGTCCCGGCGGTCATGCTGCCGATAGCGACGCAGTCGTCTACGGCCTGGTCGGGCTCGCATTCGGTGCCTCGTTGATCTCGATCTTCGCGCGCCTCGGCGGCGGCATCTTCACCAAGGCCGCCGACGTCGGTGCCGACCTCGTCGGGAAGGTCGAAGCCGGCATCCCCGAAGACGACCCCCGCAACCCGGCCGTGATCGCCGACAATGTCGGCGACAATGTCGGCGACTGCGCGGGCATGGCGGCGGACCTGTTCGAGACCTATGTCGTGACCGTCGGCGTCACCATGGTGCTGACCGCGTTGCTGTTCGGCGATATCCTGGGCGACCTGCTGACCCCGATGATGGCGCTCCCGCTGCTGATCGGCGGTGCCTGCATCGTAACCAGCATCATCGGCACCTATTTCGTGAAGCTCGGCAAGGGCGGCACGAACGTGATGGGCGCGATGTACAAGGGCTTCGTCATTTCCGCGGTCCTCGCCGTGCCGCTGATCTGGTTCGTGATCGACTACGCGCTCGGCGGTATCGGCACCGAAATCGGTGCGGCTGCCTCGGGTGTCGATCCCGGTGCTCCGCTGGCCGAAGAAGGCACGGCGGAACAGATCGTCGCGTTCACTGGCTGGGACCTGTTCTGGTGCTCGGTCATCGGCCTCACCATCACCGGCCTGATCATCTGGATCACCGAGTACTACACGGGCACCAACTATCGCCCGGTGCGCTCGATCGCCAAGAGCTCCGAGACGGGCCACGGCACCAACGTGATCCAGGGCCTCGCCATCAGCCTCGAATCGACCGCCCTGCCCACGCTCGTGATCGTGGCGGGCATCATCGCGACCTTCCAGCTCGCCGGCCTCATGGGCATCGCCTATGCCGCCACCGCGATGCTGGCGCTGGCCGGGATGGTGGTCGCGCTCGACGCCTACGGCCCCGTTACCGACAATGCCGGTGGCATTGCCGAAATGGCGGGCCTCGACGAGAGCGTGCGGGAAAAGACCGACATGCTCGACGCGGTGGGCAACACCACCAAGGCCGTGACCAAGGGCTATGCGATCGGTTCGGCGGGACTCGGCGCGCTGGTGCTGTTCGCCGCCTACACCACCGACCTGGCCAAGCTGTTCCCGGAAGCTGACGTCGATTTCAGCCTCGAGAACCCCTACGTCATCGTCGGCCTGCTGCTCGGCGCACTGCTGCCGTACCTGTTCGGTGCAATGGGCATGACCGCCGTCGGCCGCGCCGCCGGTGACGTGGTGGTCGACGTTCGCGACCAGTTCGCGAACGATCCGGGCATTATGGAAGGCACCAGCAAGCCGAACTACGCCAAGACGGTCGACCTGGTGACCAAGGCTGCGATCAAGGAAATGATCGTGCCGTCGATGCTGCCGCTACTGGCGCCGATCGTGGTCTATTTCGCGATCGACCTGATCGCGGGCCAGGAAAACGCGTTCGCGGCCGTCGGGGCATTGCTGCTCGGCGTGATCGTCGGCGGGATCTTCGTGGCGCTTTCGATGACTGCCGGTGGCGGCGCGTGGGACAATGCGAAGAAGTACATCGAGGACGGCAATCACGGCGGCAAGGGCTCCGAGGCCCACAAGGCCGCGGTGACCGGCGACACGGTGGGCGATCCCTACAAGGACACCGCCGGCCCGGCCGTGAATCCGATGATCAAGATCACCAACATCGTCGCGCTGCTGCTGCTCGCGGCGCTCGCGGCCGGTTGATCGATCGAACCAGCGACCGCTTGACCGGTCAGGAAGGACCCCGCCGGAGCGATCCGGCGGGGTTTTTCATTCCGCCAGCGCGGCGAGAACGTCGCGCGTGAAGGCCTCGATGTCGAAACCCGATCCCGTCGGGTCCTCCCCGCGCCGGACGATAACCATGTCGCGGCTCGGCACGATCACGACATATTGGCCGCGATTGCCCGCCATGAAGAAGGTGTCCACCGGGATGCCTTCGTGGTTATTGAACAGCCAGAATCCGGCGCCATAGCCCCAGCTGCGTCCTTCGGGCTGCGGTCCGGCGGGGCTGGATACGTATTCGACCCAGTCCTCGGGCAGCACGCGCTCGCCCGAGGGCAGCACACCATCGTCGAGATAGAGCTGCCCCAACTTCGCCAGATCGCGCGCGGTCGCCCAGACCTGCGAAGACAGGATGTATTCGCCTCTCCAGTCGGTTTCCGCGACCGTGTGATCCATTCCCACCTTGGCGAAGAACTCGGCCGGCGGATGCGTGTCAAACGCCTCCGCGATCGCCCTCACCGCCATCAGCGTGTCGTTGTTGGCATAGCGGAAGACGGAGCCCGGCTCGTGCACCAGCGGCCATCCGCTCGCGGTGTCTTCGACCGTCGAGCCGCCGTAATAGAGCGGATCGGTCCGATTGCCCGGCGTATCGGAAAAGCGGCCCGAAGCCATGCGCAGCAGGTGGTCGATCGTGATCGTCGCGCGCGGGTCGCCGGTTTCTGCTCCCAACCCGGCACTGGCATTCCGCCATGTGTCCATGCGGTGCTCCGCCGCACCGATCAGTGTCGCGGCGATGCTCTTGGCGACCGACCATGTCCGCTGCGGCACGGCCGGGCCGAAATCCTCCGCATAGCGTTCGCCCAGCAGCCTTCCGCCCTGCCTGACCAGCACCGCGGTAGTACGCGGACCAACCTGTGCGAACGCGCTATCGGCCGCCGCGATCAGCGCATCGTCGGTAAATGCAGCCACTACCATGTCGGTCGGTGCCAAATCGCTCGGGGGATTGACCGGGATCGGCTTGTCGTAGCCGATCGGCATCAGCGAGCAGCCCTTGCCCGTCCGGTGCGCGGCGACGCGTGGCGCCATATCGTCGCTCCATTCGACCTCGACCTTGTAGATCGGCGTGCCCATCTCGCGGATAACGTTGTAATTCATGTCCGCCATCAGCGTGTCGAGCGGAGGCTGTACACCCGTAAGCTCCCAATCGAGCACGCTTTGCGCGTCGCGCGTCGCGCCGTTTCGTTCGGCATTGGCGATCGCGCTGCACAGGAACAGCGCCTTGTAGCCCGCGGCCAGCGCGCGGTCGTATCGAGCGTCGAGCTGATCCTGCTGGGATTGGGCCTGGACCGGCAGTGCGACCAGCGAAGAGCTGGCGATGAGGGCGAATGCGAGAGCTTTGGTCTTCATGTCAGGCTCTGTGACGTGATCGCTCGACACGCGCAAAGAAAAAGGGCCGGACGTTTCCGCCCGGCCCTTCCCGTTGTTCAAGCGAAGCGCGACTTACGCGTCTTCGAAATCGGTTTCTTCGGTCATCGCCGGGCCGCTGTCCTGGCCCTTGGCATCTTCGTCGCGGTCGACGAATTCGATGATCGCGAGCTGTGCAGCGTCGCTTGCGCGATAGCCGGCCTTCACGATGCGGGTGTAGCCGCCCTCACGGTCCGAATAACGATCGGCCAGCACGTCGAACAGCTTCTTGAGCTGCGTCTCGTCGAGCAGGCGAGCCTGCGCGAGACGACGGTTCGAAAGGCCGCCACGCTTGGCCAGCGTGATCAGCTTCTCGACGTAGGGACGCAGTTCCTTCGCCTTGGGCAGCGTGGTGGTGATCTGTTCGTGCTTGATCAGCGCGGCCGCCATGTTGCGGAAAAGGGCCTTGCGGTGGCCCGACTTGCGCGAAAGCTTACGCTGCGAAATTCCGTGACGCATATTTCATTCCTTCGTTCGTAGAGGGCCCGTACGAGGTAGCCCGATACGGGCCGGATTGACGGGTCCGGCCCATGCCCGATGACGGTTCTGTGCGAGGGTTTAGCCCAGCAGCTCCTGTTCGAGCTTCTTGGCCATTTCCTCGATGTTTTCCGGCGGCCAGCCGGGGATGTCCATGCCGAGGCGCAGACCCATCGAGCTGAGCACTTCCTTGATCTCGTTGAGCGACTTGCGGCCGAAATTCGGCGTGCGCAGCATCTCGGCTTCGGTCTTCTGGACCAGGTCGCCGATATAGATGATGTTGTCGTTCTTGAGGCAATTGGCCGAACGCACCGACAGTTCGAGCTCGTCGACCTTCTTGAGGAGGTAACGGTTGAGCTGGTTGGTGTCGCTCTCTTCCGGCTGCGCGGCCTGGCCGATCATGCCCGGCTGCGGCTGCGGGATGCCGTCTTCGAAGTGGACGAACAGCGTCAGCTGGTCCTGAAGGATGCGCGCGGCATAGGCGATCGCATCTTCGGGCGTGACGGTGCCGTCGGTCTCGATCGTGAGGCTCAGCTTGTCGAAATCGAGTTCCTGCCCGACGCGGGCGTTCTCGACCTTGTAGCTCACCTGGCGGATCGGCGAATACAGCGAGTCGACCGGGATCAGGCCGATCGGCGCATCGGCCGGACGGTTGGCAACGGCAGGCTTGTAGCCCTTGCCGGTGTCGGCGGTGAGTTCCATGTTGAGGGTCGCGCCATCGTCGAGGTGACAGAGCACGAGATCCTTGTTCATGATCTCGATATCGCCCGAAACCGCGATGTCGCCGGCCTTCACTTCACCCGGACCGGTGGCGGAGAGCTGTAGCCGCTTGGCGCCTTCGCCTTCCATCTTGAGCGCGATCTGCTTCACGTTGAGCACGATGTCGGTGACATCTTCGCGCACGCCCGCGAGCGAGGAGAATTCGTGCAGCACGTTCTCGATCTTGATCGAGGTGATCGCGGCACCCTGCAGGCTCGAAAGCAGCACGCGGCGCAGCGCATTGCCGAGCGTCAGGCCGAAGCCGCGCTCGAGCGGTTCGGCGATGAAGGTCGCCTTGCGCTTCTTGTCGCCGCCTTCCTTGACGTCGAGTTTGCCGGGCTTCTTGAGTTCCTGCCAGTTCTTGGTGTTGACGGACATCGGGTTCCCCTTGGGAGTTGGTTCTGGCGTGGAAACGGCCGCAGGGCTCTATACGAGCCGCGGCCGATCCGAATTCGATCGACGGGCGCATGCCCGCCGGTAACTCAGGTCAGACGCGGCGGCGCTTGGACGGCCGAACCCCGTTGTGCGGGATCGGCGTCACGTCGCGGATCGAGGTGATGGTGAAGCCCACCGCCTGCAGTGCGCGGAGCGCACTTTCGCGACCCGAGCCCGGGCCCTTGATTTCGACTTCGAGCGTGCGGACACCGTGTTCGGCGGCCTTCTTGCCCGCGTCGTCTGCGGCGACCTGCGCGGCATAGGGCGTCGACTTCCGGCTGCCCTTGAAGCCCATCATGCCGGCCGACGACCAGCTGATCGCGTTGCCCTGGGCATCGGTGATCGTGATCATCGTGTTGTTGAAGCTGGCGTTTACGTGCGCGACGCCGCTGGAGATGTTTTTCCGCTCGCGGCGCTTAATGCGTCCTGGTTCGCGTGCCATGTGTGGTTCCTGTGTCTCTTAGATAGGAAGGAAAGCTGCTGCCGCCAGCAATGCCGACGGCGAGGCGCTTACTTCTTCTTGCCGGCGATCGGCTTGGCCTTGCCCTTGCGGGTGCGCGCATTGGTGTGCGTGCGCTGGCCACGGGTCGGCAGGCCGGCGCGATGGCGCAGGCCACGATAGCTGCGGAGGTCCATCAGGCGCTTGATGTTCATCGCGGTGTTACGACGAAGATCGCCCTCGACGGTGTAGTCCGCATCGATCGTTTCACGGATCTGCAGGATTTCCTGATCGGTCAGGTCCTGCACACGCGCGGTGCGGTCGATACCCAGCTTGTCGGCGATTTCCACGGCGGTCGTGCGACCGATCCCGTGGATGTAGGTCAGCGCGATGATCACGCGCTTGTTGGTGGGGATGTTGACCCCGGCAATACGAGCCACTTACTTCTCCATGCTCCACAGGGGTTTGGCCGCCAAAGGTTATCTCAGGCTGGCGAGCCCCCTATCTCAACGCTCTTTCGCACAACCGACCGGTCGCAAATGAAAAAGCCCGACAATGGCACCAATCGGTGGGGCCAGCCGGACATTTTTGAAAACCTGTCGGTGTGAAGGGCGCGCTTAGTGCGATTCGCGCGCGCTGTCAACGCCGCGCGTCGGCGCGCGACAACCGGACGGCGCGAACGCCGCCTCCCGGTCGATGGACGGTTTATATCGCGCAGGAAGGCACCGGTCAAAACGACCTGTCCCGACTGCGGTGTCGTTCAGCGCTGCGGTTCGGGAGTATCGCCGAAGGCGGCGCCGAAATCATCGTCCTGTTCGTCGCCCGCATCGTCAGGTTGTGCGGATTCGGCATCGCTCGTTTCGCGTTTGGCCGGTGCCTTGCCGAGCGCTGCGGCGCCGAGCCGATTGCCCTGCTCGGCAATCACGGCATCGACCGCAGCGGCGAGCCGCGGAAGCGCGCCGCGGAAATTGCCACTGACCGAATACTCGACGCTGATCGTCGTCCCGCCGGTCGCGCGCTCGCGCAGCACGAAGGTCAGGATTCCGGTCACCGCGTCCTGCTGGAGCGGCCCCAACGAGCCGCGCAGGCGGAGCCGGACGCCCGGTTCGATGTAGACCACCCGGGCGTGCTCGACGCCAAGGTGGTCGGCGATTTCGCAAAAGCATCCCCCGGGTGCAGCCTCTAGCGAAAGATTGGCGGCATCGCCCGAAAACGAGTGCTCCGGGTTCCAGAACTTCGCCGGATCCACCAGTGTGCGCCAGACCGCTGCGGGGGACGCGTCGGTCTCGACGATGTGGATGATGCGGAAGCCGCGCTCGTCCTGCTGGACGATATTGGCGGCCGAAGCCGTCGGAACGGCGATACCGGCGCCAGCGACGGCGAGTGCCACGGCTGCGATCATGGGACGCATGCGATTCTCCTGTGATGTCAGAGCAAGCCTAGCCGCGTGCGAACGCGCGGCAAAGCGTCATTCGCCGTGCAGGATCGCTTCGATCGCCTGGGTGACCTCGTCGATCCCGCCCATGCCGTCGACCCGGCTGACGATGCCGCGCTTCTCGTAAGGAGCGAGGATCGGCTGCGTCTTGGCACGATATTCCGCCATCCGGGTGCGCACGGTTTCCTCGTTGTCGTCGGGACGGCGTTTGAACTCGGTGCTGCCGCACTTGTCGCACACGCCGTCGACCTTCGGCGGGTTGGCCGTATCGTGATACAACGTCCCGCATTCGGCACAGGCGAAGCGGCCCACGATCCGACGCACGAGCGCGTCTTCGTCCACCTCGAGTTCGATCACGTGGTCGAGCTTGCGGTCGCGCTCGGCAAGCAGGAAATCGAGCGCGTCGGCCTGTTCGGCGGTGCGCGGGAATCCGTCGAAGATCGCGCCCTGCCCTTCTGGCATCGCGTCGAGGGCCTCGCCGATCAACGCGGAAACGATCGCATCGGACACGAGCTCGCCGCGGTCCATGACCTTTTTCGCTTCGACGCCGACCGGGGTCTGCGCCTTGACCGCGGCGCGCAGCATGTCGCCGGTCGACAGCTGCGCCATGCCGTGGCGTTCGACCAGGCGGTGCGACTGGGTACCCTTGCCCGCGCCGGGAGGTCCAAGAAGGATGATGTCCATCGGTCTCAAGCTCTCCGTCTCGGCGCCGGCATCAGCGCAGGCGGCCCTTCAATTTCGCTTTCTTGATGAGGTCGCCATACTGATGCGCCAGCAAGTGCGACTGGATCTGGCTGACCGTGTCTACCGTGACGTTCACGACGATCAGTAGGCTGGTACCGCCGAGGAAGAACAGCGGCAGCCCGGTCTGCGCGATGACGTATTCGGGCACGGTGCAGACCAGCGTCAGGTAGATCGCGCCGACCACCGTGATGCGCGTCAGCACGTAGTCGAGATAGTCGGCGGTCCGCTTACCCGGACGAATGCCGGGGATGAAGCCGCCATTGCGCTTCAGGTTGTCAGCCGTCTCTTCCGGATTGAACACCACCGCAGTGTAGAAGAAGGTGAAGAACACGATCAGCGCGGCATAGAGCAGCATGTAGAGCGGCTGACCGTGCTGCAGGTATAGCAGCACCGTACCGAGCGCTCCGCCGACGCCGCTTTCGGCATCGAGCTGGTTGCCCGCGAACTGCGTAATCGTCAGCGGCAAGAGCAGCAGCGAACTCGCAAAGATCGGCGGGATCACGCCAGCGGTGTTGAGCTTCAAGGGCAGGTGCGAACGGTCGGCCTGCATCATCCCGCGTTGGTTTGCGCGCTTGGGATACTGGATCAGCAGGCGACGCTGGGCGCGCTCCATGAAGCAGATGCCGAGGATCAACACCACGATCATCACGATCAGGCCGATGATCAGGAAGGACGAGATCGAACCCGAGCGCGCGCCTTCGAGCATGTTGCCGACGAATTGCGGCATCTGGGCGACGATGCCTGCCATGATGATCAGCGAGACGCCGTTGCCGATCCCGCGAGAGGTGATCTGCTCGCCCAGCCACAGCAGGAACATCGTGCCGCCGATCAGTGAGATGACCGCACCGATGCGGAACATGTAGCCCGGATTGACCACCGCCTGGATTCCGTTCGATGCAGCAAAGGCTTCGAGACCGGCGGCGATGAACCACCCTTGGATCGCGCACAGGAAGACCGTGCCATACCGGGTGTACTGGTTGAGCTTCTTGCGGCCCGCTTCGCCCTCTTTCTTGAGCGCCATCAGCGACGGATGCAGCGCAGCGGCCATCTGGATGACGATCGACGCGGTGATGTAGGGCATGACGCCGAGCGCGATGAGGCTCATGCGCTCGAGGCTGCCGCCCGAAAAGGTGTTGAAGATGTCGAGGATGCCGCCCTGGGCGTTCTCGTACAGATTGGCGAGCGCGAGCGGGTTGACCCCCGGCAGCGGAACGAAGCTCAGGAAGCGGAACACGACCAGCGCACCGATCGTGAACCAGATGCGTTGCTTGAGTTCGGTCGCCTTCGAAAAATTGGCGAGGCTGAGGCCGCTGGCCATGTTGTCGGCGCGTGATGCCATGGGAAATCTGGTCCTGATTTTCGCCGGCCCTCCCGGCGTGGACAGGAGAGATAGGGAGCCGTGTCGCGGTTGTCGAACCCTACCCCGGGAAAAAGCGTCATCCCGGGCCTCGAACCCGGATCTCTATCCACAGGCGCGGCGGCGCGAGGGGAAGAGATCCCGGACCAGGCCCGGGATGCGCAATGCTTATTCGGCGTCGGCCTTTTCGGCCTTCTTCGGCGCGGTCACCTCGACCGAACCGCCGGCCTTCTCGACCGCTTCGATCGCGCCCTTCGACGCGCCGGCGACCTTGAACTGGACCTTGCTTGTCAGTTCGCCCTTGCCGAGCAGTCGGACACCGTCCTTGCCGCCGCGCGCAAGGCCGGCGGCCTTGAGCGCTTCGTGGTCGATCGCCTTCTTGGCGTCGAGCTTCTTGGCGTCGATGAACTTCTGGACCATGCCAATGTTCACCTCGGCGAAGTCCTTGCCGAACGGGTTGTTGAAACCACGCTTTGGCAGGCGCATGTGGAGCGGCATCTGGCCGCCCTCGAAACCGTTCACGCTGACGCCCGAACGGCTCTTCTGGCCCTTCTGGCCGCGCGCGGCGGTCTTGCCCTTGCCCGAGCCGATACCGCGGCCGACCCGCATCCGGCCCTTGCGGGCACCCTTGTTGTCACGAAGATCGTTGAGTTTCATAATTCTGCACTCGCTTTCGCTTGTCTCGCGCTGAAGGAAACGGCCCGGGCATAGCCGGGCCGCCTTGAATGGTTAGTCCACCACCTCGACGAGGTGGGGGATCTTGGCGATCGCGCCGCGCACCTCGGGGGTGTCCTGGCGTTCGACCACCTTGTGCATCTTGCCGAGCCCGAGGCCGCGCAGGATCTTCTGCTGGCTTTCGGGACGGCGGATCGGCGAGCCGATCTGCTTGATCTTGACGGTTTTCTTGGCAGCCATCGATCTTACTCCACGACAGCCGCGGCGTCAGCCTCGGCCTCTTCCTTGGTCGCACCGGCGGCACGGCCCATGAGATCGGCGACCTTCTTGCCGCGACGCTGGGCGACCGACTTCGGCGAGCTCTGGTTCTGCAGCGCGTCGAACGTCGCCCGGATCATGTTGTACGGGTTAGAAGTGCCGACCGACTTGGTCACGACGTCGGCGACGCCAAGGCTCTCGAACACGGCACGCATCGGACCACCGGCGATGATGCCGGTACCGGCGGGCGCCGAACGAACGGTGACCTTGCCCGCACCGAAACGACCCTTGCCGTCATGGTGCAGCGTGCGGCCTTCCTTGAGCGAGACGCGGATCATCTTCTTGCGTGCGGCAGCGGTCGCCTTGGTGATCGCTTCCGGCACTTCGCGTGCCTTGCCGTGTCCGAAGCCGACGCGACCCTGGCCGTCGCCGACGACCATCAGCGCGGCGAAGCCGAAGCGCTTACCGCCCTTGACCGTCTTCGAGACGCGGTTGATGTGCACGAGCTTCTCGACGATGCCGTCATCCGGCTCGTCGCGGCCGCCACGACGGTTGTTGTCACGACCGCCACGACCGCGGCCACCGCCGCGATTATCGTTGCCGCCACGACCGCCACGACCACGCGGACGACCTTCGGCACCCTGTGCGGCCGACTGGTTGTCGGCAGCTTCGGAAGGCGTATCGGCCACGGCCGGTTCTTCCTTCTTCACCGCATGCTCGGTCTCGGCCTCGACGACGCCGGCATTGGCTTTCGCCTGCGCGACTTCAGGAGTGTCCTTGGGACCCTCGGGAGCCTTGTTTTCTTCGGTCTTTTTTTCGTCAGCCATCTTAGAACTCCAGCCCGCCTTCGCGGGCGGCGTCGGCCAGCGCTTTCACGCGACCATGGAACAGGAACCCGCCGCGATCGAACACGACGGAAGTGACGCCGGCCTTCTTGGCGGCGGCGGCGATATCCTTGCCGACCTGGGTGGCGGCATCGACATTCGCGCCGGACTTCTTCGCTCCGAGCGTCGACGCCGCGGCGACGGTCTTGCCGGCCTTGTCGTCGATGATCTGCGCGTAGATGTGCATACCGGTGCGGTGCACCGACAGGCGCGGACGGCCTCCGCCGTTCTTGCGCAGCGCGTTACGGACACGCTGGCGGCGGCGTTCGAAGGGGGAAAGCTTTGCCATCTTACTTCTTCTTCCCTTCCTTGCGGAAGATGTACTCGCCACGATACTTGATACCCTTGCCCTTGTAGGGTTCGGGCTTGCGCCATTCGCGGATTTCCGCCGCGAACTGGCCGACCTTCTGCTTGTCGGCACCGCTGATTTCGACCGTGGTCTGGTCGGGGGTCTTCACCTCGATGCCCTCGGGCACGTCGAGGTCGACGTCGTGCGAATAGCCGAGCTGAAGCTTGAGCTTCTTGCCCTGCGCAGAAGCACGATAGCCGACGCCGCTGATCTCGAGCGTCTTGGTGTAGCCTTCGGTCACGCCTTCGACGAGGTTCGACACGAGCGTGCGATGCATGCCCCAGAAGGCACGGGCCTTCTGCGTGTCGTTCGCCGGGTTGACCTGGATCTCCTCGCCTTCGACCTTGTAGTCGATGAGGTCGGACAGACCCATGGAAAGGGTGCCCTTGGGGCCCTTCACGGTCAGCGTGCCGTTGTCGATCTTGGCTTCGACCCCGCTCGGGATCGCAACCGGACGTTTGCCGATGCGGCTCATCAGAACACCTCCGCCAGCACTTCGCCGCCGACATTCTGGTCGCGTGCTTCGGCATCCGAGAGCACGCCACGCGGCGTCGAGACGATGGTGATGCCCAGGCCGTTGCGCACCCGGGGCAGATCCTTGCTGCCCGAATACACCCGACGACCGGGCTTGGAGACGCGCGCGACATACTTGATCGCGGGCTCGCCTTCGAAATACTTCAGTTCGATCCGCAGCGCCTTGTGCTGGCCGCTGTCGTCTTCCGCATAGCCGCGGATGAAGCCTTCGCGCTGAAGGACTTCGAGGACATTGGCACGCAGCGTCGAGGCGGGCGAGAGGACGGAGTCCTTCTTCGCCTGCTGGCCGTTGCGGATGCGGGTGAGCATATCACCCAGGGGATCGGTCATAGCCATCTATCGATTCCTCACCAGCTCGACTTGGTCAGGCCCGGAATCAGGCCCTTGTTGCCGAGGTCGCGCAGTTCGATACGGTTGATGCCGAACTTGCGGTAATAGCCGCGCGGGCGGCCGGTGGTGGCGCAGCGATTGCGCACGCGGGTCGGATTCGCATTGCGCGGAATCTCGGCCATCTTGAGGCGGGCGATCAGGCGCTCGGTTTCGTCGAGCGATTCATCTTCGGCCTGCGCCTTAAGCTTCGCGTACTTCGCGGCGTACTTCTTCACGAGCTTCTTGCGACGCTCGTTCTTGTTGATGGAACTCAGTTTCGCCATTGGACTTAAGCTCTCTTTGCGTTGCTAGTGTTCGGGAAACCGCTCACGCGGCTTCCTTCTCGTCGGCCTTTTCATCGGCCGGGAACGGGAAGCCGAACAGCTTGAGCAGTTCGCGCGCTTCCTCATCGGTTTTGGCGGTGGTGGTGACGATCACGTCCATGCCACGCACCTGTTCGATCTTGTCGTAGCTGATCTCCGGAAAGATGATCTGCTCCTTGAGACCCATCGAGTAATTGCCGCGACCGTCGAACGATTTCGGGTTCAGGCCACGGAAGTCGCGGATGCGGGGCATCGCGATCGTCACGAGGCGGTCGAGGAATTCGTACATGCGCTCGCGACGAAGGGTCACCTTCGCACCGATCGGCATGCCTTCGCGCAGCTTGAACTGGGCGATCGATTTCTTGGCCTTGGTGATGACCGGCTTCTGGCCGGCGATCAGCGCCATTTCCTCGGCAGCGTTCTGGACCTTCTTCTTGTCCTGGCTCGCCTCGCCGACGCCCATGTTGAGCGTGATCTTGTCGATCTTCGGCACTTCCATCCGGTTCTTGTAACCGAACTTCTCGGTCATCGCCTTGACGATCTGGTCGTCGTAGCGCTGCTTCATGCGCGGAGTGTAATCAACCATCGATGGTCTCCCCGGACTTGACGGCGACACGGACCTTCTTGCCGTCGCGCTCTTCGAAGCGGACGCGGGTCGGCTTGCCGTCCTTGGGATCGGCCACAGCGACCTTCGCGATGTGCATCGGGGCCTCGCGGCGCTCGATGCCACCCTGCGGGTTCGCCTGGGTGGGCTTGCGGTGACGGGTGGCGACGTTCACGCCCTCGACCACGATCTTGCCTTCCTTCGGCAGGACCTTGGACACGGTGCCGGTGCGGCCCTTGTCCTTGCCCGAGAGCACGACGACTTCGTCGCCCTTCTTGATCTTCGCGGCAGCCATTACAGCACCTCCGGAGCAAGCGAGATGATCTTCATGAAGCCGCGGCCGCGCAGTTCGCGCACCACCGGGCCGAAGATACGGGTGCCGATCGGCTCCTCGCTCTTGTTGATGAGGACCGCGGCGTTGCTGTCGAAACGGATCACGCTGCCATCGGGGCGGCGGACGTCCTTCTTCGTGCGCACGATCACCGCACGGTGAACGTCGCCCTTCTTGACCTTGGCACGCGGCTGCGCCTCCTTGACGGAGACTACGATCACGTCCCCGACGCTTGCGAACCGGCGCTTCGAGCCGCCCAGCACCTTGATGCACTGGACGCGCTTGGCGCCGCTGTTGTCCGCGACGTCGAGATTGGATTGCATCTGGATCATCGATCCGGTTCCTTCTCTTGGCTTGCCGGGACGCCCATGAATTCAGGTGCCCGGCAGTTCCTACGTCTAAATCAGGCCTCGGCGTCCGCCTTGGCGTCGTCCTGCTCGTCCTTTTCGGCGGCAGGCTTGTCATGGGTCGTCTTGTCTTCCGGCGCGCCGGTCGGCTTGGCTTCCTTGACATCGAGATCGGCTTCGATCTCGACACCCTTGGACGCCTGGACCCGATCGATCACCGCCCACGTCTTGGTCTTGGAGATCGGCTTGGTCTCCTCGATCCGGACGACGTCGCCGGGGACATATTCGTTGTTCGCGTCGTGCGCGTTGTAGTTCTTCGTGCGCCGGATGATCTTCCCGTACAGCGGGTGCTTCACCTTGCGCTCGACCTTGACGGTCACGGTCTTGTCGGTCTTGTCGGAAACGACGGTACCGATGAGGATACGCTTGGGCATGATGCCTCCTTAAGCCTTCTCGGCCGAGCGCGTACGCTCGCCCTGAAGGGTCTTGATGCGGGCGATCTCGCGGCGCACTTCCTTGATGCGCGCAGGACGTTCGAGCTGGCCGGTGGCCGACTGGAACCGCAGGTTGTACGCTTCACGCTTCAGCTCGACGAGCTCTTCGGAGAGCTGGTCGTCGGTCTTGGTGCGCAGGTCTTCGATCTTTGCGTTGGCCATTACGACGCTCCCAGGTGCGAATCGTCGCCCAGGCGGGCCACGACCTTGGTCTTGATCGGCAGCTTCATCGCGGCGCGCTGGAACGCGACCGCAGCCAGCGGGCCGGGCACGCCGTCGAGCTCGAACAGGATCCGGCCCGGCTTCACGCGAGCGGCCCAGTACTCCACCGAACCCTTGCCCTTACCCTGACGGACTTCGGCCGGCTTCTTCGACACCGGCACGTCCGGGAAGACGCGGATCCAGAGACGACCCTGGCGCTTGATGTGACGCGTGATCGCGCGGCGAGCCGCCTCGATCTGGCGCGAGGTGATCCGCTCGGGCTCCATCGCCTTCAGGCCATACGACCCGAAGTTCAGCGTGGTGCCGCCCTTGGCGTTGCCATGGATCTTGCCCTTGAACGCCTTGCGGTACTTGGTTTTTTTCGGTTGCAGCATTGCTCTTACCTACCTCAGCGAGCCGGCCGGACGCCGGACGTCTGGGCTTCCATCATGAGACGATCGTGCGCCATCGGATCGTGGCCCAGGATTTCGCCTTTGAAGATCCAGACCTTGATGCCGATGATGCCGTACGCGGTGAGCGCTTCGGCTTCGGCGTAATCGATGTTCGCACGCAGCGTGTGCAGCGGAACGCGACCTTCGCGATACTGTTCGACACGGGCGATTTCCGCACCGCCGAGACGGCCGCCGCAGACGATCTTGATGCCTTCGGCACCCAGACGCATGGCGGACTGCATCGCGCGCTTCATCGCCCGGCGGAACGCCACGCGGCGGATCAGCTGGTCGGCGATGCCCTGCGCGACGAGCTTGGCATCGACTTCCGGCTTGCGGATTTCGACGATGTTCAGCTTGATCTCGCTTTCGGTCATCTTCGCCAGCGTCGAGCGCAGCTTCTCGATGTCCGCGCCCTTCTTGCCGATGATGACGCCCGGGCGGGCGGCGTAGACCGAGATGCGGCACAGCTTGGCCGGACGCTCGATCACGACCTTCGAGATCGCGGCCTGCGGCAGCGAGTTCACGATGTGCTTGCGTATCTCGATGTCTTCCGCGAGCAGCTTCGCATAGTCGCGCCCTTCGGCGTACCAGCGGCTGTCCCAGGTGCGGTTGATCTGCAGGCGCAGACCGATCGGATTGCTCTTCTGACCCATCTTACGCCTCTTCCTGCTCGCGGACGACGATCCGCAGCTTGCTGAACGGCTTCAGGATGCGCGTGCTCTTGCCGCGACCGCGGGTGTGGAACCGCTTCATCGTGATCGACTTGCCGACCGAGGCTTCCGCCACGACGAGCGCGTCGACGTCCAGGTTGTGGTTGTTCTCCGCATTGGCGATCGCCGAAGCGAGCACCTTGCTGGCGTCCTTCGCCATCGCCTTCTTCGAGAAGGCGAGGATGTTGAGGGCCTCTTCGGCCTTCTTGCCGCGGATCAGCTCGGCAACGAGGTTGAGCTTCTGCGCCGAACCACGGATCGTGGTGCCGGTTGCCAGCGCCTCGTTATCGGCGACGCGACGGGGGGACTTTGCCTTGCCCATTAGCGCTTACCCTTCTTGTCGGACGCATGGCCGGGGAACGTGCGCGTCGGCGCGAATTCACCCAGCTTGTGACCGACCATTTCCTCGCTCACGGACACCGGAATGAACTTGTGACCGTTGTAGACATTGAACGTCAGCCCGACGAACTGCGGGAGGATGGTCGAACGACGCGACCAGGTCTTGATGGGGCCCGCACGCGAACCGGCATCCTGCGCGGCTTCCGCCTTCGCCAGCAAATGCAGGTCGAAAAAGGGGCCTTTCCGTAGGGAACGAGCCATTGCTTACCTCTTCTTCTTCGCGTGACGCGAACGGATGATCATCTTGTCCGTCTGCTTGTTCTTGCGGGTACGAGCACCCTTGGTCGGCTTGCCCCACGGGGTCACCGGATGACGGCCACCGCTGGTGCGGCCTTCACCACCGCCGTGCGGGTGATCGACCGGGTTCTTCGCAACGCCGCGCGTAAGCGGACGCTTGCCACGCCAGCGATTGCGGCCGGCCTTGGCGAGATTGGTGTTGGCGTTGTCGGGGTTCGACACCGCGCCGACCGTGCCCATGCACTCGCCGCGGATGTAACGCTGCTCACCCGAGTTGAGGCGCACGATGACCATCCCGCGGTCGCGACCGACGAGTTGGACATAGGTGCCTGCCGAACGGGCGATCTGGCCGCCCTTGCCCGGCTTCATCTCGATGTTGTGGCAGATCGTGCCGACCGGCATCTCGCTGAGCAGCATTGCGTTGCCCGGCTTGGTATCGGTCTTCTTGGCGGCGATCACCTTGTCACCGACGGCCAGACGCTGCGGCGCGATGATGTAGGCGAGTTCGCCGTCATCATACTTCACCAGCGCGATATAGGCCGTGCGGTTGGGATCGTATTCGATCCGCTCGACGGTGCCTTCGACGTCCCACTTGCGACGCTTGAAGTCGATGAAGCGGTACTTCTGCTTGTGGCCACCACCGATGCCGCGCGAGGTCACGTGACCCTTGTTGTTGCGGCCACCGGTCTTGCGCTTGCCCTCGGTCAGCCCCTTCACGGGCTTGCCCTTGTAGAGCTGCGACTTGTCCACGAGGATCAAGCCGCGGCGTGCGGGGCTCGTCGGGTTATAGTTCTTGAGTGCCATTGTTTCCTAGCCCCTCAGATACCGCTCGTGATGTCGATCGGGTCCTGGCCGTCGGCCAGGCGCACGATCGCCTTCTTCACGTCGGAGCGCTTGTAGGGCTTGCCCTTCCAGCGCTTGCTCTTGCCCTTGGTCACGATCGTGTTCACGCTCGCCACCTTGGTCGAATAGATCGCCTCGACCGCTTCCTTGATCTGCGGCTTGGTGGCGTCGTTGGCCACCTTGAAGACGACCGCGTTGTTCTCGGAGAGCAACGTCGACTTCTCGGTGATGTGCGGCGCCACGATCACGTCGTAGTGGCGCGCGTTGATGTCCTGCTTCTTAGCCATTGAAACGCGCCTCCAGCTTTTCGACCGCGTCCTTGGTGAGGACCAGCGTGTCGTGCTTCAGGATGTCGTAGACGTTGGCACCGATCGCCGGCATCACGTTCACGCCCGGCAGGTTGCCGGCGGCGCGCGCGAAACCTTCGTTCACGCTCTCGCCGTCGATGAACAGCACCTTCCCGCTGAACCCGGCCTTGTCGAAGTGGCCCTTGAGCGCCTTCGTCTTGGCATCCTTGAGTTCGAGGCTGTCGACGACCACGAGGCCGTCCTTCGCCTTGCTCGACAGCGCCATGCGCAGGCCGAGCGAACGGATCTTCTTGTTCAGCGAGGGATCGAAATCGCGCTTGCGGGCACCGTGCGCCTTGCCGCCACCAATGAAGATCGGGGCCTTGCGGTCACCGTGACGCGCAACACCGCCGCCCTTCTGGCGACCGAACTTCTTGCCGGTGCGGGCGACATCGCTGCGCTCGCGGGTCGGACGGGCGGTGGCGCGGCGCTTTTCGAGCTGCCATGTCACGACGCGGTGCAGGATGTCGGCGCGCGGCTCGACGCCGAACACGGCATCGTTGAGCTCGACATCGCCGGACGCCTTGCCGCCGTCCAGTTTCTGGATCTTGACCTTCACGATCAGGACTCCTTGCCTGCGCCAGCGTCCTTATCGACGCTCGGCGTGGTGGAATTGTCGTCGGCAGCGCCGGTTTCGGCATCCGCACCAGCATCCTGCTGCTGCATCAGCTTTTCCTGCTGCTCGGCGGAGACTTCGGGGTTCACCTCGTGCTCGGCCGCGCTTTCGATCAGGCCGGCATCGGCCTCTTCCGAAGCGGTTTCATCGGCGTTGCGACGCATGGCACCCGGGAACGGGGCGGTTTCGGGCAGCGGCACCTTGACGGCGTCACGCACGACCATCCAGCTGTTCTTCGAACCCGGCACCGAGCCGCGAACGAAAATCAGGCCGCGCTCCGCATCGGTGCGAACCACTTCGAGGTTCTGCTGCGTGCGCTGGCGATCACCCATGTGGCCGGCCATCTTCTTGTTCTTGAAGACGCGGCCCGGATCCTGGCGGTTACCCGTCGAACCGTGCGAACGGTGCGAGATCGAAACGCCGTGCGTGGCGCGCAGACCACCGAAGCCCCAACGCTTCATCGCACCGGCAAAACCCTTACCCTGGGTGTGACCGGTGACGTCGACCTTCTGGCCGGCGACGAAGTGATCGGCAGTGATGGTCGCGCCGACGGGAAGGAGGCCCTCCTCGCTCTCGACACGGAATTCGGCAACGCGCATCTTCAGGCCGACTTCGGCCTTCGCGAAATGCTCGCGCTGCGGCTTGGCAACGTTCTTCTGCTTCGCTTCACCCGAACCGACCTGGAGGGCGAAATAGCCATCGCGGTCGGAGGTGCGGTGCGAAACGACCTGGCACCCTTCCAGCGCGAGAACGGTCACGGGCACGTGCCGGCCATCCTCCTGGAAGAGGCGGGTCATCCCAACCTTTTTCGCGATCACGCCTGTACGCATGATGCTTGTCTCCTTGACAGAGGCACCCCGGCCCATCCGAGGTGCGTGCGGAACCTTGCGGCCCCAAAGCCCGAATTGTGATGCGTCGCCCCGTCCGGGCTAGGTGCTCGCGCGCCGGGATCGGCGGTGGAGCGAGACGGGAGACGCAGCCCGGATAAATCCGGCGGTATCTCGTTGTCCGGGCCCACGCCGAGGCGGGGGCCTTTGAGGTCGCGACCGCGACCTACGAAACTTTCCCGGTCCGTTTAGGGTCCGACCAGGGGGACCATGCTTTCCGGCCTGCGCCGGAGACGTGAAATCAAGCCAACTTGATTTCGACGTTCACACCCGCGGCGAGATCGAGCTTCATCAGCGCGTCGACCGTCTGGGCGTTCGGCTGAACAATGTCGAGCAGCCGCTTGAACGTACGAACCTCGAACTGCTCACGCGACTTCTTGTCGATGTGCGGACCGCGGTTCACGGTGAATTTTTCAATTCTCGTCGGCAGGGGAATGGGGCCACGAATCAGGGCGCCGGTGCGACGGGCGGTTTCGGCGATTTCGCCGGTGGCCTGGTCGAGTACGCGATGATCGAACGCCTTCAGGCGAATGCGAATGTTCTGGGCTTCCATGTCCAACTACCGATGAGAAAGAGCAAACAATAAAGCGGCCCCGCCCTCTCCCGTCTCGGGAGGAGAGCGGGGCTGCCGATTCAAATTTTTACCGAAGCAATTCCGGCGAGACGGAGACGAATCCCCGTCGCTCGCGCGGGCCTATATTACTTCGTGATCTTGCTGACAACCCCCGAACCGACGGTACGACCGCCTTCACGGATGGCGAAGCGCAGACCTTCGTCCATGGCGATCGGGGCGATCAGCTTGACGTCGATCGTCACGTTGTCGCCCGGCATCACCATTTCGGTGCCTTCGGGAAGGATCACTTCGCCGGTCACGTCCGTCGTGCGGAAGTAGAACTGCGGACGATAGTTCGCGAAGAACGGCGTGTGACGGCCGCCTTCGTCCTTCGACAGGACATAGACTTCGGCGCTGAACTCGGTGTGCGGGGTAACCGAACCCGGCTTCGCCAGAACCTGGCCACGCTCGACGTCTTCACGGGCGACACCACGGATCAGGGCGCCGATGTTGTCGCCGGCTTCGCCGCGATCGAGCAGCTTGCGGAACATTTCGACGCCGGTCACGGTCGTCTTGGTGGTGTCCTTGATGCCGACGATTTCGACTTCGTCGCCAACGTTCACGACGCCGGTTTCGATACGGCCGGTGACGACGGTACCACGACCCGAGATCGAGAACACGTCTTCGATCGGCATCAGGAAGTCCTTGTCGACCGGACGGTCGGGCTGCGGGATGTACTCGTCGACAGCCTTCATCAGCTCGAGAACCTTCTCCTTGCCGATGTTGTCGTCGCGACCTTCGAGGGCGGCGAGCGCCGAGCCGGCGACGATCGGAATGTCGTCACCGTCGAAGCCGTATTCGCTGAGCAGTTCGCGAACTTCGAGTTCGACGAGCTCGAGCAGTTCCTCGTCGTCGACCTGGTCGACCTTGTTGAGGAACACGACCAGCGCCGGGACGCCGACCTGACGGGCGAGCAGGATGTGCTCGCGGGTCTGCGGCATGGGGCCGTCGGCGGCATTCACGACCAGGATCGCGCCGTCCATCTGGGCGGCACCGGTGATCATGTTCTTCACGTAGTCGGCGTGGCCCGGGCAGTCGACGTGCGCATAGTGGCGGTTGTCGGTTTCGTATTCGACGTGGGCGGTCGAGATGGTGATGCCACGCTCGCGCTCTTCGGGCGCCTTGTCGATGTTCGAGAAGTCGACCGGCGCGTCGAGGACCTTGGTGATCGCCGCGGTCAGCGTGGTCTTGCCGTGGTCGACGTGACCGATGGTGCCGACGTTGACGTGCGGCTTGTTACGCTCGAATTTTTCCTTCGCCATTTTCCAATAACCTCTGTCTTGAATTTGGGAGTTCTGCGGGGAGGAAACGGCGCCCGCTGAATCAGGCGCCGCCCCTAGACCCTAGTTTCTAGTTACGCAAGCTTCTCGCGGACCTCTTCGGCCACGTTGCTCGGGACTTCCTCGTAATGCGCGAACTGCATCGTGTACTGCGCACGGCCCTGCGTGAACGAACGCAACTCGTTCACGTAGCCGAACATGTTCGCCAGCGGGACCATGGCCTCGACCGCCTGCGCGTTGCCGCGCGACTCGGTGCCCTGAATCTGGCCACGGCGCGAGTTCAAGTCGCCGATCACGTCGCCGAGGTAATCCTCGGGCGTCACGACTTCGACCTTCATCATCGGCTCGAGCAGCTTGATGCCGGCCTTCTGGCAGGCTTCGCGCATCGCACCGCGACCGGTGATTTCGAACGCCACGGTCGAGGAGTCGACATCGTGGTACTTGCCGTCGATCAGGCGGATCGTGAAGTCGATGATCGGGAAGCCGATCAGGTGACCGGTTTCGGCCTGCTCGCGCATGCCCTTCTCGACCGACGGGATGTATTCGCGCGGAATGTTACCGCCCTTGATCTCGTCTTCGAAGATGATGCCCTGGCCGCGTTCACCCGGGGTGACCACGACCTTGGCTTCACCGAACTGACCCGAACCACCCGACTGCTTCTTGTGGGTGTAGGTCACCTCGACTTCGCGGGCGAGCGATTCGCGATACGCCACCTGCGGCGCACCGACATTCGCTTCGACCTTGAACTCGCGCTTCATGCGATCGACCAGGATGTCGAGGTGAAGCTCGCCCATGCCCTTGATGATCGTCTGGCCCGATTCGTGGTCGGTCGTGACGCGGAAGGACGGATCCTCGGCAGCCAGGCGGTTGAGCGCGACGCCCATCTTTTCCTGGTCGGCCTTGGTCTTGGGTTCCACCGACAGCTCGATGACCGGATCGGGAAATTCCATCCGTTCAAGGATGATCGGATTGGCCGGATCGCACAGCGTGTCGCCGGTCGTCGTGTCCTTCATGCCCGCGATCGCGACGATGTCGCCAGCGAACGCTTCTTCGATGTCCTCGCGGTTGTTGGAATGCATCAGCAGCATGCGGCCGATCTTTTCCTTCTTGTCCTTCACCGAGTTCAGGACCTGGCCCTTGGAGAGCTTGCCCGAATAGATGCGAGTGAAGGTGAGCGAACCCACGAACGGATCGTTCATGATCTTGAAGGCGAGTGCAGAGAACGGCGCATCGTCGCTCGACGGACGCGACTCTTCCTCGTCGCTGTCGGGCTTGACGCCCTTGATCGCCGGCACGTCGAGCGGGGATGGCATGTAGTCGACCACCGCGTCGAGCAGGGGCTGGACGCCCTTGTTCTTGAACGCCGAGCCACACAGCACCGGCACGAAGTCGCGGTTCATGGTGCCCTTGCGGATCAGCTTCTTGAGCGTTGCGGCATCGGGCGCATCGCCGGTTTCGAGATAGGCTTCCATCGCATCGTCGTCTTGCTCGACGGCTGTTTCGATGAGCTTCTCGCGATATTCGGCGGCCTTGTCTGCGAGGTCGGCGGGGATGTCGACATAATTGAACGTCGCGCCCAAACCGTCATTCTCCCAGACGATGCCGCGATTGTTCACGAGGTCGACCACGCCCTGCAGGTCGCTTTCGGCGCCGATCGGGAGATACAGCACCAGCGGGGTCGCACCGAGACGATCGATGATCGACTGGACGCAGTAATAGAAATCGGCACCGGTGCGGTCGAGCTTGTTGATGAAGCACATCCGCGGAACGCCGTACTTGTCGGCCTGGCGCCACACGGTTTCGGACTGCGGTTCGACGCCCGCGACGCCGTCGAACACGGCGACCGCGCCGTCGAGCACGCGCAGCGAACGCTCGACTTCGATCGTGAAGTCGACGTGGCCGGGGGTGTCGATGATGTTGATGCGGTGCTTGGGACCTTCACCGTCCTCGGCCGACCAGAAGGTGGTCGTCGCCGCCGAGGTGATGGTGATGCCGCGTTCCTGCTCCTGCTCCATCCAGTCCATGGTCGCGGCGCCGTCGTGGACTTCGCCGATCTTGTAGGACTTGCCGGTGTAATAGAGGATACGCTCGGTCGTGGTGGTCTTGCCGGCATCGATGTGCGCCATGATGCCGATATTGCGATAACGCTCCAGCGGATAGTCGCGGGCCATTATGGAATTCCTTGGTCTCGAGATGGGCCTTGCGGGGCCCTTCCCATGTGGGAAATTTTGTTGCGTTTTGAAGACGGGGGGCCGCTCGCGTCACCGCAGCGCGGCCCCGCCCTGCCTTCGTATTACCAGCGGTAGTGGCTGAACGCGCGGTTGGCGTCGGCCATGCGATGCGCGTCTTCACGCTTCTTGACCGCGTTGCCGCGATTGTTCGCCGCATCCATCAGCTCGCCCGAAAGGCGCGCGCTCATGGTGGTCTCGGCACGACCGCGCGCGGCCGAGATCAGCCAGCGGATCGCCAGCGCCTGGGCACGCTCGGGGCGCACTTCGACCGGCACCTGGTAGGTCGCACCACCGACACGGCGGCTGCGGACCTCGACCTGCGGCTTGATGTTGTTCAGCGCGTCATGGAACATCTGGATCGGATCGGCCTTCGCCTTGGCCTCGACGGTGTCGAGCGCGGAATAGACGATCCGCTCGGCGGTGGACTTCTTCCCGTCCAGCATCAGGTTGTTCATGAACTTCGAAAGCACCAGATCCCCGAACTTAGGATCGGGCAGGATTTCCCGTTTCTCGGGACGACGACGACGTGACATATCTCTAAACTCCTTCGGAGTGGTCGCTCACTTGACCTAAAAACCTTGGCGTGAGCGCCCTGCGGCACCGGCCCTCTCCCCCACCCGGCCACCCGGGGCTACCTTCGCCAAGGTGCCCGGGTGGAGGAGAGAGCCGCCGCCGCGCCTAAACCTTACTTCGGACGCTTGGCGCCGTACTTCGAACGGCTCTGCTTGCGGTCCTTGACGCCCTGCGTGTCGAGCACGCCGCGCAGCACGTGGTAGCGCACGCCCGGAAGGTCGCGCACACGGCCGCCGCGGATCAGCACGACGCTGTGTTCCTGCAGGTTGTGGCCTTCGCCCGGGATGTAGCTGATGACTTCGCGGCCGTTGGTCAGGCGAACCTTCGCAACCTTGCGCAGCGCCGAGTTCGGCTTCTTCGGGGTCGTCGTATAGACGCGGGTGCAAACGCCGCGCTTCTGCGGGTTCGCTTCCATCGCAGGGACCTTCGACTTGGTCTTCTGCGGTTCGCGGCCCTTGCGGACCAGCTGGTTGATCGTCGGCATAGATTCTTTCTCTTCACCGTATGAGGGCGGCGACTAGCGGGCAGCGGGAAGAGAGAAAGGCCTGCTCGGACACCCGTTCGCGCAGGGCCGGTCGACGAGGCGACGGGCGGGCACGCGGGGCCGGCAAGCTGAATCTCTCCACCCAAGGCCCACACGGCCACCGGGTTACTTTGACGGCTGCCCCGAAACGCGGCTCCCGAAGGAGATGCGCCCCAATAGAAAAGAGCCCCTGGCATTGCGCAAGGAGCCCCGGGACATGACCGGCAATGTTCAGCTCTATCTGACCGGCGCGGCGCGAACGCTGCTCCGGATGGGCGGGCCTTTAGTCGCAGCAGGCCGCGCGGTCAAGCCTCGCCGTCTTCGCCCGCATCCGAAAGCCGGCGCATGTGTTCGGCCAGCGCGAGGTCGAGATCGGTATAGACGTAGGGCCCGACAGTGTAGTGGCGCACGAGCCGCGTCGTCACCCCTGCGGGCAGTTCGGGCTCGGCCGGTCCGGCTTCGGGCGGGTCGTCGCGGGCCGGCGGGATCACGGCCCCGCCCTCGTTCTCCCACGCATTGTCCTGCGCGTTCGAAGACGATGCGGAGGTCTCGCTGGCATAGGTCCCGTAGATGATGTCTGGCGGGCCATCGGCGCGCGACGGCACGATGCCCGTCACTTGCGGGCTCGACACGTGCACGCCCGTCGCCGGTGCGCCCTTCTGAGGTGCACTCGTCATCGCCACGCCGCGCAATCGGCGGATCTGCTCGGCATATTCGGCCACCCTCGCGAAGTGATCGTCGCGGCCCCGGTCGTCGCCGGCCGCGCTGGCCTTCATCACCGCGACCTGGTGGGCGTGGAGCATTTCATTGAGGTCCATGGCGCGTCTCCTGCGGTCGGCGGGCGGGTCGAAAAGGCGGGGTGAAGGCGGTCGAGGAAGTCCGGGCGCACCTCGCGGCGCGCCCGTCCCCCTGTCACGGATCAGCCCTGCTGCTGGCTGGGCTCGGCGTCCTTGCTGTCCTGGCCGGACGGCACCTTGCCCTGCTGCGCCTGTTCGGGCTGGTGCAGGTTGGTCGCCTGCATCTTGCCGTCATCGGCCTTGCGGGTGTCGTAGCCGTAGCGCTGGCCCTGCCTGGGCTCGGCGGCTTCCTGCTGGAGGTCGCCCTTGCCGAAGGACAGCGTCTCGCCGCCCTTTTCGGGGGCGATCGTGCCCGAACCCTTGTTGCGGTCGTAATTCTTGATCTTGCCAAAATCGGTCATGGAAAAATTCCTTCGATTTCGCGCAGGCGCCCGGAAGCGACCGCTTGTGCGCGGTGGCTAGAAGGCGAAATGGAAAGAAGGGAGGGCAACTGGCCCTCGGGACCGTCGATCGCGACTGGTAGCTACACCTTAGATGGGGTGCGCGCACGGGGATACAAGGAGGGCGCGGGGGTATATTCGGGGGGGCGCTGGGGCAGCTGCCCGCGAGCTTGCGGGCCACCATTCGATTGCAGCCCGGGCCGCCCGGTCCTATCCCGGGCGTTCCACAGTGGGGGATCACACCGTGAAAATCGTCGTCATTCTGTTCGCCGCCCTCTACGCCATCGCGCTGGCCTTGCTGGCAGTGGGCACCTTCGGCTGGTTCGGACAGGAACAGGACCCGCTCTCCGGCTTGTTCCTGATCCCGCTGGGCCTGCCCTGGAACCTCCTCGCCGACAAGATCGGCCTGGGCGGACCGGCGTCGGCGATCCTCGCCCCGGCGATCAACCTGGCGATCCTCTACTGGCTGTGGAAGCGCTGAGTTTCGCGCGTCAGCCGCCTTCGAGGAAGGCGTCGACCAGCACGTAGGTCTCCGGGCCGAACGTCACCGTGGTCCGGTCCCCGGAGCGGGCGACCGCGAAATCCCATCCCGCCGAGCCGTCGGACTGGGCGCTGTCGGCGCCATAGGGGGTCGTGCCCCGCACGAAGATAGCGCGGGTGCGCCCGTCGGGCTTCTTCACCTCGACCAGCGTGGTGCCGTCCTCCGCCCATCGGCGCTTGACGCCGGCGAAGCAGCTCTCGTTCGGCTCCGCGCCGCCGAACCCGCAGGGGAGCTGGGTCGTGGCGTTGTAGTCCGTGCCTTCCACCAGCGCGTCGCCCGGTTCGTCGGGCGGCGGCGGCGGGCCGTTCTCGCCCATCGCCGCAGGCACCGAGACCAGCCGGACCCCGTCGATCGTCGCGACCACCGATCCGCCCAGGGCCTCGGCGGATTCTTGCGTCGGGCAGCCGACCAGCAGCGCGCTGTCGTCGAGATAGTTGGAGGTTGCCGCGCTCTCGCCCAGCTGGCGGCACGGATCCCCGGCCGCGGGATAGCCGTCGCCGAAAGGCGCGAGGCTGTCGGGAATGGCGGCGGCCTGACGGCCCGCTGCCGCATCCTGAGCCGCGCCTTCCGCGGCGGGTTCGGAACACGCCGCCATGGCGAATACCGCGACGCCCGCCAGCGCCGTGAACGGCAGGTGCGCCCGGATCTTCACGCTCACCGACATTTGGGATGCTGCTGGATATCGCGCAGGTCGTACAGCCGGCCATCGGCGATCGTCACCTGGACGCACTGGCGCGTTTGCGGTTGCCACTGGATCGAATAGCGCGCGTTGCCGGACGTGAAATTATCGACCTGGCGGAATCCGCGCCGTTCGAGTTCGGACATTCCGCCCGCGGCCCGGGCATCCCTCAGATCCTCGAACTGGGCCGTCTGCGCATAGCCGCCACGTCCGGAATGATAGCGCAAATTGGCACTGCGTTCGTCCACGCCTGCCTGGTAGCCGCTGGAGTAGGCATCGGAGCGCGCGGCGTTGTGATAGGGCGCGTTGTGGAGCCCGTCATTGTAACCGCGCTCGTATGCGGATTCCGCCTGCGCATCCTCTGCGTGCTTGCCGTCGTCATGATGGTGCGACTTGTGCGCCAGCAGCGCGCCGAGGATCGCAACGCCAGCAACCACCGCCACGGCTGCTCCGGCATCAGATCCCTCGTGCTTGCCGCAATCCTCGTCGGAAGCGTCGGTGATGGATTCCACGCGGCCATCATACACTTCGACCTGGACGCAATCGCCATCGGCCTCGTCCCACCAGTAGCTGTAGATGTAGCCCATCGAGTTCTTGTGCGTGGAAATATGCGCGAAGCCGCGATCCTGCAGTGCGCGCTCCGCGTCCCGGCCAAGCGATCCGTTGATGTCGACCAGCTGGCTGGCATCTTCCGCCGCGAGCGGCGCGGCCACCAAGGCCGCGCATGCGAAAGATGAAACAATCTTCCCAAATCGATGCATAAAACCATCTCCCCCGATCGAACGAATCGGTCGATGCGAAATATTCTTATATTCTTATCCATTTTTGAAAAGCCCCGCCGGCGGGGTGCGAAACCCATCGCGCCTCCTAGACGAGCTACCAGATCGTCACCGCCAGCATGATCGACAGCATTACCCCGAGAGATCCCGAGGTAACCGGCATCGTTTCGGCGACCAGAAGCGGCATCACGCTGATGACGAACGCAAAGGCCGCTACCGGAAAGCTCTGCAGCTAAAACGGTGACCTGAGCGTATTGCGGTTCAACCTCACGCGTTTGCGCCGCAGCAGCCGCAGCGACATCACAGAGGGTAGATCGAAAACGCCCGAGGGGGTGCGCGGCGTGGGGGAGAGTCTTTTTGGTTCCGGACCCGCATCCGCGGGTCCATCCTCGGTGCTATTCTCTCCGCTACGCTCCGAGGCACCTGCGGGCGCCCGGTCGGGCTTGCCTTGGCCTGGTCGGCCTGCGGGCGACCGCCTTGGTCGTGTCCGCTTGGCGCTATCTCGCAATGTCCGTCCAGAATTTGCGCGCGATAGCGCGCACGCGTGCGACCGCACGCCGGCCGGTCAGGCCGAAGTCAAGGCGGACGGATGTCCGCCGCCCGGCGTCTGAGGGTCGAAAACAAATAATTCCGCTCAGATCTCGGTGACCAGCGTTCCCAGCAGCAGCACCAGCACGGTCGCCTGGACGAAGGTGAGGACGGCGAGGCCGAAGCCGCGCCAGATGCCGATCGAGAGCATCCGGGCGAACCAGCGCGCCTGCAGCGCGAGGTACCACACGCAGGCGGCCGCGATCGCGGCGAGCGCGATGCCGAGCGCTTCGACCGTCTCGCCCCGCAGCGAAACGGCGACGAGCACCGCCGAACCGCTCACCAACGCCCACGGCGCGGCGACGTAGCACTGGGCGTAGAAGGGCGGGCGCAGCGTCTTGCGATCGAGCGCGATGCCCTGGCGCCGCAGCAACCGCACCGACAGCACCAGCGGGAACACGCTGAACACGATCATGCGGAAGGCGAGCAGGTTGCGCTCGTCGCCAAGGAAGCCCTCCTGCCGGGTGAACTGGCCGGTGGCGATTTCGAGCAGGTGCGACAGCGCGAGCGTGATCGCGAGGAAGATCGGCGGGCTGAGCTTGTCCGAGTACCGGTCCTCGTCCTCGTCGTCGAGCTCGTCGTCGGCATAGGCCATCATCTCGCCCGGGCGGGTGATCACGCGCCACATGGTGAGCGGGTAGAACACCAGCCACACCATCACCTCGTAGAGCGCCTGTTCGAGGCTCTTGAGGATCTTCATGAAGTCCATTTCCGCCCTCCCGCTTCGCGATCCCGCCTCGTTGCGCGCGGGCGCAGTGCTCTTATTGCGCGCAGGCGCGGCGCTGGCAAATCGCGCGGGCGAGGCGCGGCCCGCTTCCCACCCTTGCCCCCGACGCCCCTCTCCCGCTACCTTCGCGCCATGCTCGATTCCTTCTTCGACCACGCCGCGATGACCGACGGGATTACCGTGCGGGTCTCCGTCAGCTACCTGCCCGAACAGTCCGCGCCCGAGGAAGCGCGCTGGTTCTGGGCCTATCACGTGCGGGTCGAGAACCACTCGGACCGCGCGGTGCAGCTGCTCACGCGGCATTGGCGGATCACCGATGCGGGCGGCGGGGTGAACCTCGTCGAGGGCGAAGGCGTGGTCGGCGAACAGCCGGTGCTGCGCCCGGGCGAGAGCCACGATTACGTCTCGGGCTGCCCGCTGCCGACGCCATGGGGCTCAATGGAGGGGCGATATACATTCGTCGTGGTCGACGGGGAGAAGACCGGACAGCGGTTCGAGGCGGCGATCCCGTTCTTCCCGCTCGAAGCCGGAGAAACCGCGCAGTGATCGCCCGCGCGGCGCTCGCCGGGTCCGCGCTCCTGCTGCTCGGCGGCTGTCCCGCCGCGATGGTCACGCCCCAATCGCTCCCGCCCGCGCCGCTTTCGGGCGCCGAGGCCTGCGCGACCGACCCGGATGGCGGGGGGATCATATTGTGGCTCAACCCGCGCTCGGTCGAGGCCGGCGAGACGATCGAACTGCGGCCCGGGCAGAGCGCCTACCCCTCCAATTTCGACCCGCTGCCGCCGGGCTGTATCGACGCGGTCAGCGCCGACCGGCCCGATCTCGTCCGCTTCGCGCGGCGCGACGACGGGACCGTCACCGCGACGCTCGCCAAGGACGCGCCCTCGGGCACCGCGATCGTGCTGCGCGCGACTTTCGACGGGCGCGAGATCGCCCCCGCGCCGATCACCGTGTTCTCCGCCGCGGCCGATCCGCTGGTCGGGCTGTGGACGCAGGAGCGCGCCGATTGCCCCGTCGACACCGCGCCGGTGGTGGATTTCAGGCTCGCGGCGGGCGGGCGCTTCTACGTCACCTGGCTGCCGATGGGCTCGCGCCGCGATTATGCCGGGAGCTACGAATACGATCCTGCGAGCGGCGCGCTCGCGCTCGAGGTCGAGAGCTCCAACTACCTCCCCGACGACCGCGCCCCGCTGACCGTGCGGCGCGAGGGCGATACGCTCCACATCGTCTCGGGCTCGCTCGGCTCGGCACCCGACGGCCGCGGCTTCTGCCGCGAACCGTTCACGCTGTTCGGGAGCTGATCCTCAGGGTGCGCTAGCGAGCTCGGCCTCGGCGTCGGGCTGGGTCTCCGGGACGGGCGCGGGATTGCGCGCCGAGGGGTTGTGCCTGGCGAGGAACGCGAGCAGCCGGTCGTACCATGCCTGCTCGTCCTCGGGGCGCACCAGCGAGTGCCCCGCCTTGTCGAGCACCAGTTCCTCGACATGCGGCGCGCCGTCGACCGCCTTCATCATCTGGATATGCTGCTTGAACGGCACGTTGTCGTCCTTCTTGCCGTGCGCGAGCAGCAGCGGGCGGCCGATCCGGCGCGCGAATTCGCGCGGCGAGACCTCGTCGAGGTCGCCCTTGCGCACCTCGCCCTCGACCATCATCGTCCAGCGCTTGCCGTCCCGGCGGTCGAGGAAGTCCTTGTCGTAATCGAGCATGTCCTTCCAGTCGGTCACCCCGGCCCAGCTCGCGGCGCAGACGTAGAGATCGGGATTGCGCACCACCGACCAGACCGCGGCGTATCCGCCATACGATCCGCCAACCATGCAAACGCGCGCGGGATCGGCATAGCCCTGCGCGATCGCCCAGGCCCGGGCATCGTCGAGATCGTCCTGCATGCCGCGCCCGATCTCGCCGTAACCGAGCTTCTCGAACGCCTCGCCATAGCCCGAGGAGCCGCGGAAATTGGGCTGCAGCACGGCGTAGCCGCGATTGGCGAGCAATTGCACCTCGGGATGGTAGGCCAGCATGTCGCGGACGTGGAACGGGCCGCCATGCGGCAGCACGATCAGCGGCAGGTTCTTCGCCTCGAGCCCGCGCGGCAGGGTCAGATAGGCGCGCAACTTCGTCCCGTCGCGCGCGGCATAGGTCACCGCCTTCGACCTCGCCAGCTGGGTATGGTCGAGCGTCGGCAGGAGGTTGGTGAACAGGTCGAGCTTCATCTCGGCCGGGGTGAAGATGTAGAGCGCGCCCGGATCGGCCTCGCTCCCGGTCCACACCACCATCCGTTCGAGCCCCGCCGACCACTGGCGGATCGTCACCTGGGCCCCGCCCAGCGCCTCCTCGAGCACGCCCTGCCATTTCGCCAGTTCGGGATGGAGCCACTCGGTCCGCTCGCGATCGTCGGTGTAGCTGACCGCGAGCAGGCCGTGCACGCTGTCGACCGCGGCGGATTCGAGATCCCAATCGGCGTGCTCGTAGACCGTCCGCCCGGGCTCGCCGGTGCGGAAATCGAATTCGCGGACCGCGATCCGGCCCCCGTCGCCCTTCGCCATGATGTAGCCGATATCGGAGCCCGCCGAGATCGAGATGACGTTCCAGTATTCGGCCGCATCGTCGTAATACTTGAAGCTCGCGACCTTGTCCCAGTCGTCGTCGGCGCTCGAGCGGTACCAGATCCGGCGCCGCTTGCCGTTGAAATGAATGCCGAGCCGGACGACGCCCTCATTGTCGGCGAACCAGGTATCCGAATCGCCCTTGCGCTTCTGCACCCGCACGGCGGTATCGTCGAACTCGCTCCCGTCGAGGAACACCTTGTGCACCTCGGCATCAGCGAACAGCTTGCTCGAGGAAGACAGCAGGATGAATTCGCCCGCCGGGTCGGTGTAGATCACGTCGTCGCCGGTCAGCCCCTGCTTCTCGCGCCCGACGAAGAAGGTCTTCCCGCTGGCGAGATCGAACGCGAACAGGCGCGACACGGGGACCGGGAACACCCCGTAGACGATCGTGATCGCGCGGACGCTGACGAGGATCTTGTCGGGCCCGGCCCAGCGCAGGCGCGAGGGATGCAGGTTTTCGGGCAGCAGGATCGCGCGGCTGGGCCGGCGCGTCGCCGCGTCGTAGATCACCAGCTTGTTGCGCTCGTCTTCCTCGATGAACAGCGCGAACCGGCTTCCGTCGGGCGACAGGGTCGGGCTTGTGAACGGCACGCGCCCGACGAAATCGGCCGTCGGAATCAGCGCGACCGCGTCGACCGCTCGCGGTGGCGACGGCGCGACACCATCCTCCGCCGCAGCGCTTGCCGCCGGCGGTGTCTCCGCCGCCACGGCTTGCTGGCCCAGCGCCGGCGCGGTCCAGCCGAGCCCGACGCAGAGCCCGAGCGCAAGCGCGGCGAAAGCCGCCCGGATTCGTTCGCTGTCGATCATGCTGCGACCCCCTTCCCCTGCGCGCCACGATAACCCCTTGGTCCCGTTTGCCAAGATGCTTGTGAGCCATGGCGCGATTGCATAGGCAGGCCGCGATGGAGCAGCCCGCACGCCGACAGTCCGATCCGCTCTGGTGGTGCGTGGGCATCGCCTTCGGCTTCGCGGTGCTCGCCGCGATCCGGCTCGGCATTCCGTCGAAACCCTATTTCGACGAGGTCCATTACATCCCCGCCGCGCGCACGCTGGCCGATCTCGTCGCCCCCGCCAATGTCGAGCACCCGCTGCTCGGCAAGGCGTTGTTCGCGGGCGGCATGGCGCTGTTCGGCGATGGGCCGATCGGCTGGCGGATCGTGCCGTGGGCCTCGGGCGTGCTCGGCCTGTTCGGCTTCATGCGGTTGCTGTGGTGGGCGAGCTTTTCGCGCGCGACGACCGTGATCGCGGGCGTGTTGCTCGCGACGAGCTTCCTGTGGATCGTCCATGCCCGCCACGCCATGCTCGACGGGCCGATGGCGGGGTTCGCGCTGCTCGCCGCATGGGCCTTCGTGCGAGGACTACGGGAGCCGACACGCGCGCGCTGGCAATTCGGGCTGGCGGGCGTGCTGATGGGGTTGGCGCTCGGCACCAAGTGGAGCGTCGCCCCGCTGCTCGTGCTGCCCGGGCTGGCCTTCCTGTGGGCCAAGCTGCGCGATGAAGGCGCGCGCGGGCTGGTGACGAAGGAAGGCGGTGCGGTTCCCGGCATGCGGCTCGCCGAAGCCGCGCTGTGGCTCGGCCTGCTGCCGCTCGCCGCCTACTGGCTGACCTTCGCCCCGGCCTTCTTCTACGCCACCGATCCGCTCTCGCCCTTCGACGTGATCGGCCACCACCAGCGGATGATCTGGCTGCAGGCGAGCGTGGTCGAGGAGCACCCCTACCAGAGCGTGTGGTGGCAATGGATCTTCAACCTGCGCGGGATCTGGTATCTCTACGAGGTCGTCGACGGTGCGCAGCGCGGGATAATGCTGATCGGCAACCCGGTGACGATGTATCTCGGCCTCGCCGCGCTGGCATTGTGCGGCTGGCGCTGGGTGCGCTCGGGCGAGATGCTGTGGCTCGCTCCGCCGCTCGCCTGGGCCGCGCTGATGGGGCTGTGGGTGATCGCCGAAAAGCCGGTCCAGTTCTATTTCCACTACCTGCTGCCCGCGCTCGCGCTGATGGCCGCGCTCGCGCTGGTGACCGGGCGGTGGTGGGACGAAGGCAGGCGCTGGCCCGCCTATGCCGCGACGATCGGCGCGGTGCTCGCCTGTGCCTATTTCTGGCCGGTGCTGAGCGCGGGCGCGCTGGCCGACAACCAGGATTTCCTGCGCTGGGCGTGGTGGAGCGGGTGGCGGTAGGGGCGGAGGCGCGGCGCGACCGTGTTTCCATGCTCCCGCGCCTGTGCTGAACGGACAGTCCGCTTCAACGGGCACCTGCCTCTTCGAAATGTCCGACTATGGGTGGTTGGCGGACATAGCCATGGGTATTGAGTCAGCTAATTATTCACGGCCCTCTCGAGTGCATCGTTGCGGTTGAGGTTCAGGAACCTTACCGCGTTCTCAAACAAGATTTTCCTCTTCTGATCTTCGCTGAGATACTCTGCATTCTCAATTTCCGCGATGGCCTGGTCGAGCAGATCAGGCCAAAACATAGCATCAACACCGAATAGGATTCGGTTCTCCAGCCGAGCGTCGATGAGGTCCTTCAGGTAGGAGTGGAAGTCCTCCGATCCGGTTATCGGCCCGCTTAATTCAACGTATAGCGTCGGATAGGTCCACATCATCATTTTCAGCTCGTCATGAAAACCCATCGCCATGTGTTGGATTGATATCCGCAGGTTTGGATGTCGCTTCAGGACATCGTCGAAAAGCAATGGATTTCCGGCAGCTACTGAAAAGTTTGGGTAGAGGGTCGGTGTGATTCCCGGCGGTCCAAGCCCACTATGATACCCGACCGGAACATCAAGCTCAGCAGCCATCGCCCATATTGCGTCCATTCTTGGATCGTTAGGAGCAACCCCGCGATATTGATTCCCAACCTCGCCGAGCATTATGAAACCGCCATTAGCGAAGGCCTCCCTGACCCAGGAGACGTCTTCATGATTATCGCGTCCGACACTGAATTTGAGACTCGGGATAAAGCGTCCCGGAGCGGCCTCCATCCATTCACGCACTCGATCCGCTTCGCCTTGGAGAACAGCAATCGTATTGTTGGCTCTCATCCGAAGCAGCGTTGTCGTCAGCAACTCTTCGTCGCTCGCAACCGGCTCTAGAAACTCCTCGCAAGTGGGATTGAGCCAACTTCGGAAATATTGATCTACAACGGGCCTGGTATGATCAAGCGGTGGTTCAACCGCTTGCAGTGGCAGACAATATTTCACTAGAGGGTCATCGCCGACAGGCTCAACATGCATATGCATATCGATTACGGGAGCTTGCTGAGCAAGAGCAGGCCCGGCGAGGCATAGTGTTGCGAGAGGGATAAAGGCTTTCATGGCACTCCCCTTTGAGCGCAGAAGCTATATCAACCCTATAAGGATTTGTCTGCAATCGGGTCGTTAGCGGTCGGTCCGGTTGTGATGCCCGATCCGGCTGGCGACCGGGCGGGGGTGGTCGCGGGTCGCGAAGGAGATCATTTCGTCCGATGGTGACAGACAAATCGGCCTGAATTAGAAACCCCGCCATGCCCGACCTCAGACCGTTCGAAGAACGAAGTGCCGACCACCTCCGCCTCGTGATAGAAGCGAGCGACATCGGCGTGTGGGAGCTCGATCTCGGCTCGGGCCGCGCCGTCCGCAACCATGTCCACGACCGCATCTTCGGCTATTCCGAAACATTGGCGGAATGGACCTACGACATGTTCCTCGATCACATCGTCGAGGAGGACCGGGCAAGGGTCGACCGGCTGCAGAAAGCAGCGATCGCGGAGAACCGCGAATGGTCGTTCGAATGCCGGATCGCGACCGCGAACGGCGAGATACGCTGGATCCGGGCTTCGGGCCGGCCGCTGCAGGACGATGCCGGGAAGACGGTGAAACTGATCGGCAACGTGATCGACATCACCGACACCAAGCAGAACGAAGCCCGGCTCCGGCTCATCACCGAGGAACTCAACCACCGCGTGCGCAACATGCTCGCCACGATCAAGTCGATGGTGCGCTTTTCGGCGAAGAAGGCCGACGACATCCCGTCTTTCGCCGAAGCGCTCGAGGGGCGGGTCAGGACGCTCGCGCGAAGCCACCAGCTGCTGGTCGCCGAGTCCGACGCCGCGATCCGGCCCAGCACCATCCTCGAGGCGGAATTGTCCGCCTTCCCGGGTCTCGACGACCGTGTGAAGATCGCGGCTTCGAACGAGCCGGTGCTGCGCGATTCGGCCGGTCAGGGCCTCGCGCTGGTGTTCCACGAGCTGCTCACCAACGCGCTCAAATACGGCGCGCTCTCGAACGACGAGGGCCATGTCGAGGTGACGATCGAGGGGACCGAACGCGCGGCCTCGATCCGGTGGAAGGAACAGGGCGGCCCGCGGCTCGACGGCACCAAGGGCGAGGGCTTCGGGACAGTGCTGATCTCGCGCGTGTTCGCCTCGCAGGCCTCGACCAGCCTCGAATTCCCGCCCGAAGGGGTCGAGTGCCGTATCGAGCTCGACGTGACCTGACCCTGAAAAGCTGGCGCGCCCGGCAGGACTCGAACCTGCTGCCTCAAGATTAGAAGTCTCGCGCTCTATCCAGATGAGCTACGGGCGCGCGCCGCCCTCGCCAATAGCGCGCTTTCGCGCGGGCACAAACCGCGATAGCTAACGCAGCTATGGACACGACGCCCCGACGGATCGACGCCAAGAGTGCGCGCGGATTTCGCTATTTTCCCTATGTGATGGCGGCGTTCGTCGCGATCCTGCTGCTGTCGAACCTGATCGGCGCGGCCAAGCCGAGCTACGTCACCCTGCCCGGCGGCACGCAATGGTCGTTCGGCGCGGGAGTGCTGTTCTTCCCGGTCAGCTACATCATCGGCGACATCCTGACCGAGGTCTACGGCTATGCCCGCGCGCGGCGCGTGATCTGGACCGGCTTCGCCGCGCTCGCCTTCATGGCGTTCATGGCGTGGGTGGTGGTCGCGCTGCCGCCCGCCGACGGATGGGACGGGCAGGAAGCCTACGAGAAGGTGTTCGGCAACACCTGGCGGATCGTGGGGGCGAGCATGGTCGCCTTCTGGGCGGGCGAGTTCGCCAATTCCTTCGTGCTCGCCAAGATGAAGGTGTGGACCGCGGGCAAGCACCTGTGGAGCCGGACGATCGGCTCGACGGTGGTCGGCCAGGGACTCGACAGCCTGATCTTCTACCCGCTCGCCTTCTACGGGCTCGCCGGCTGGCCGCCCGAATTGCTGTGGCAGGTCGTGCTGTCGCAATGGGCGATCAAGACTGCTTGGGAGGCGCTGCTGACGCCGCTGACCTATGCCGTGGTCGGCTGGCTCAAGCGGCGCGAGGGGGTCGATGTGTACGACGAGGGCACCGATTTCTCGCCGTTTGCGAAGGCGCGCTAGCCCCCCGCGTTCCCCACCACCCAGCACGCAAGCGCCAGCAACAGCCCGGCGAAGCGGTTCGAACGGAAGCGGTCGAGCGCGCTCTGGCCGTCGGCGGTGTCGAGCGTCGCGACCTGCCAGAAGAGGTGGATCGCGATCGGGGCGAGCGCGAGCAAGCCGAGCAAATCCTCGCGCAGCCACCAGAAGGCGAGCGCCCAGCAGGCGAGCGCGCCGAGGTAGAACAGCGCGACGCCGCCGGTCACGCGCCTGCCCAGCGCCAACGCGGAAGAGCGGATCCCGACCAGCGCGTCATCCTCGCGGTCCTGCAGCGCGTAGATCGTGTCGTAGCCCACCACCCACAGCGCGCAGCCGGCATAGAGCGCCGCCAGCACGTCGAGATGGTCGCTCCGCAGCGCGAACCAGCCGACCAGCGCGCCCCAGCTGAAGACGAGCCCGAGCCACGCCTGCGGCCACCAGGTGATCCGCTTCATGAAGGGATAGGCCGCGACCAGCGCGAGGCTGCCCAGCGCAACCAGCTGCGCCTCCCACCGAAGCTGCAGCAGCACGACGAGGCCGACGCAGCACAGGGCGAGGAGCCACGCCCATGCCACTCTCTTGCTCACCCGCCCGCTCGCCACCGGGCGCACGGCGGTGCGCGCGACCTGCCGGTCGAGATCGGCATCGACGATGTCGTTGTAGACGCATCCCGCGCCGCGCATCGCGATCGCGCCGAGCAGGAACCACAGCAGCAGTTGCCACTCGCCCTCGCCGCCTGCGAGCAGCAGGCCGAAGGTGCAGGGCCAGAACAGCAGCCACCAGCCGATCGGCCGGTCGAACCGCGCCAGCTGCGCAAGGTCGCGCGGGAATTGCGGCAGCCGGCCGACGAGGCCGCGATGTTCGCTGTCGGGGACGATCTGGTCGCTCATCGCTTGCCCCCTACCGCGCGCCGTGCCACCTGCCTAGGCCATGCCCGCTACCCCCGCCTGGCCTCCCCGCTCCGCCCCGCGCCTGTTCGTCGAGCAGAAACTCGCGCCCGGGATGCGCGTCGCGCTCGAGGGCAACCCGGCGCATTACCTCAACCGCGTGATGCGGCTCGGGCGCGACGATATCGTGATCCTGTGCGACGACGCGACCGGCGAATGGGCGGCGAAGGTCACCGCACCGGGCAAGCGCGCGATCTGCCTCGAAACCGTCGAGCACCTGCGCGAGCGCGAGGCGGTGCCCGACTTCTGGCTCTGCCCGGCACTGCTCAAGAAGGACCGCTTCGACCTCGTGCTCGAAAAGGCGACCGAGCTGGGCGTGCGTCGGATCGCGCCGATGGTTACCCGCCGCTGCGTCGCGGACAAGCTCAACGGCGAACGCGCGACCAAGATCGTCACCGAAGCCGCCGAGCAATGCGCGCGCACCGCGTTGCCCGAGGTCGCCGCACCGCAATCGCTCGACGCGCTGCTGCGCGACTGGCCCGCGGACCGCGCATTGTTCTTTGCCGACGAGCTTGGCGGCACGCCCGCCGCCGAGGCGTTTTCGCGGCACACCGGCCCTGCGGCACTGCTGATCGGCCCCGAAGGCGGCTTCGACGACGCAGAGCGCACCGCGATCCGCGCGCATCCGCAGGCCGCGGCGATCACGCTAGGTCCGCGCATCCTGCGCGGCGAAACCGCCGCGATCGCCGCGACCGCGCTGTGGATGGGGGTGGCGGGGGACTGGACGGGCGAGCAGGCCGAATAGCCCTTCCCACACCGCTTTCGGTTTTCTAGGGCAATTTTCGTGAGCACCCGCAAGATTTCCGCCGAGGCCGATCCGGTCATCGAGAGCCGCACGCAGCTGGTCGCCCCGTTCGTGGGCGGCGAGAAGCCGAAAGCCGACTGGCGCATCGGTACCGAGCACGAGAAGCTCGTGTTCTGCCTGAACGACAAGCACGCGCTCTCCTACGACGAACCCGGCGGGATCCGCGATATCCTGCTCGGCCTGCGCGAATTCGGGTGGGAACCGGTCGAGGAAGGCGGCAAGGTCATCGCGATGGCGGGCGACGACGGCACGGTCAGCCTCGAACCCGCCGGCCAGCTCGAGCTGTCGGGCGCGCCGCTGGAAAACCTGCACGATACCTGCGCCGAAACCGGCCGCCACCTGCAGCAGGTCAAATCGGTTGCCGAGGACATGGGGGTCGGCTTCCTCGGCCTCGGCATGTGGCCCGACAAGGCGCGCAGCGACCTGCCGGTGATGCCCAAGGGCCGCTACGAGATCATGATGCGGCACATGCCGCGGGTCGGAAGCCTCGGCCTCGACATGATGCTGCGGACCTGCACGATCCAGGTCAATCTCGACTATTCGTCCGAGGCCGACATGGTGCAGAAGTTCCGCACCGGGCTCGCGCTCCAGCCGCTCGCCACCGCCTTGTTCGCCAATTCGCCCTTCACCGAGGGCAAGCCCAACGGCTACCTCTCCTATCGCAGCCACATCTGGTCGGACACCGACCCGCACCGCACCGGCATGCTGCCCTTCGTGTTCGAGGACGGCTTCGGCTACGAACGCTGGGCCGACTACATGCTCGACGTGCCGATGTATTTCGTCTTCCGCGACGGCAAGTATATCGATGCGGCCGGCCTGTCCTTCCGCGACTTCCTCGACGGCAATCTCTCCGTCCTCCCCGGCGAAAAACCAACCGAGAGCGACTGGTGGGACCACCTCTCGACCGCCTTCCCCGAAGTGCGGCTGAAGAGCTTCCTCGAGATGCGCGGCGCCGATGGCGGGCCGTGGAGCCGGATCTGCGCGCTCCCCGCTTTCTGGGTCGGGCTGATGTACGAACAGGACGCGCTCGATGCCGCGTGGGACCTGGTCAAGCACTGGACCGTCGAACAGCGCGAGGACCTACGCAACGCGGTCCCCAGACAGGCGCTCGATGCACCGATTCCGGGCGGCGGTACGTTGCAGGACCTCGGCAAGGAAGTGCTCGCGATCTGCCGCAAGGGCCTCAACACCCGCGCGCGGCTCAATTCCTCGGGCGACAACGAGGCCGGCTTCCTCGAAACGCTCGACGAGATCGTCGCCAGCGGCAAGGTTCCCGCCCAGCGCCTGCTCGACAAGTATCACGGCGAGTGGAACGAGGATGTCAGCCGGGTCTACCGCTACAGTTTCTGATCAGCCGGGTGTCGGCTCGGCCCCCCGCCGCGCGATCGCGTGGCCGAGGCGGCGGAGCCTGGCGGTGACGAGGCCGTGCTCACCCATCCAGTCGTAGTACTCGCGGTATTTGGGGTCTTCGAGCAGCAGGTGGGCTTCCTCGGTCCGCGCGCGCCAGTAATAGATCGCGCTGACCACCGCCAATAGCACGCAGTTGCGGATCGCTTCGGTCGCGCTGCCGCTGGTGACGAGGAAGGGCAGCGTGGCGAACCACCAGAACACGTTCTTCGACAGGTAGGCCGGGTGCCGCGTCCAGCGGTACGGCCCGTTCGTGATGACCCCGCGATAGGTCAGGTTGGAGAAGCGCAGCCCGAAGACCACCGTCGCCCAGGCGTAGATCGCGGTGAGGAACACCAGCCATGCCGCCCAGATCGCCAGCACCGTGTCGTTGCCCGCCAGCCAGTAATTCCACTCGGCGGTGTCGACGCGGTAGTCGAGCACGTCGCCGGGGCCCATGATGAGGAACGGCGGGTAGCACAGCAGCGCGGCGAGCCAGCCGCCGACGAACGGATTGCCCGAGCGGATATGCGCATCGAGCGGCTTCAATGTGACGAGGTAGCCGACCGCGCCGATCTGGACGTCGATCACGAACAGCAGCGTGATGAGGATCAGCCCGAGCCGCACCGGGTCGTCGATCACCAGTCCGAGATCGGCCTCGACGATGATCCGGAAGCCCTCGGGCAGGATCGCGATCATGAAGGCGCCGAAGAAGCCTTTGATGAACCACGCGCGCAGGTGGCGCTTGACCTCGCTCGCGTCCCACGCGTCGCGCCCGATCAGCATCGCGCCGAAATGCCAGCACGCATCGCGCGGGTCCTTGAGGTGGCGGTCGAGCCAGAGAACGTAGGGGATCGAGACGAGGAACAGCGGGACGACGAGCCAGCCCAGCACCTCCATCGCGAAGGTATAGGGCGGCTGCCAGTACCACCGCCCTACCCAGTAGAACGCGCCGAGGAGCGCCCAGGTCGCCCACAGGCCTGCCAGCTTGGTGATGGTGAAATCGCCCGCTTCGGAGAGCGGGCGCTTGCGGCTCCAGTCGAGCCCGGTGCTTTCCCGGCGGTGGACCTTCTCGACGAACACCGACCACAGCACCATCGGGATCCCGGCGGCGAACAGGCCCATCAGCGCGGCATTGGGGCCGGACAAGACGCCGCGGCGGCCCGGCAGGCCCAGCGTATCGGCGATCGCCGGGTATTCGCGCGCGACGACGATCCAGGCGAGCAGGCCGAGCAGGCCGACCAGCCCGACCGCCGACGATACGTCGCTTGGCGGCCGCGCCGCCACCCGTGCCGAAGCCCCCGCTGTCATGGCCGGAACCCTAGCACGTAATGGTTAACGCGAGAAAAGCGCGCTCAGCGGTAGGCGCGGATCGTGCCGCCGTCGTCGAGCACGTAGAGCGTGTTGTTGGCGACGATCGGGGGCAGCGAGACCTTGGCCTTGAGCTGGGTCAGGTAGGCGAGCGATCCGTCATTCACGCTGGCATAGGCGACCTGGCCTTCGGAGTTGGCCATCCACAGCCGATCGCCCGCGAGCACCGGCCCGGTCCAGAAGATCGGGTCCTTCTCGTCTTCCATGTTGCGGAAGGCCGGGAGGTCGACCACCCATTTGACCTTGCCCGACGAGCGCTGGATCGCGAGCAGCTGGCTATCGCTGGTGAGCGTGAAGATCCACTCGCCCGCGACCGCCGGGGTCGAGATCCCGCCGAGATTGAGTTCCCAGATGCGCTGGCCGGTGACCAGTTCGTAGGCCGCCATCCGGCCACCCTGGCCGAGCGCGTAGACGCGGCCCTGGTCGATGATCGGATCGGCGTCGATATCGGTGATCGTGCCGACCGAGGTCGAGACCGAGGTCCGCGCGAGCGCATCGCCCCACAGCTGGCGGCCGTTCTCGTAGCGATAGGCGGCGAGTTCGCCCGAGCTGTAGCCCGCGATCACCGTGCCCTGCGCCGCGGCCGGGGCGGCGACGCCGAACACGCCCGCCTGGCCGACCGCGCCCGATTCGAACCACTGGACCGCCCCGTCGCCGATATCGAGCGCGTAGATCTCGTTGTTCTGCGTCATCACGAACACGGTGTCGAAGGCGAGCGTGGGGGCGCCGCGCAGCGGGCCCGAGGGCTTCACGCGCCACACTTCGTCGCCGGTATTGGCATCGAGCGCGGCGACTTCGCCGACCCCGGTGGTGAGGTAGACGCGGCCCGCATTGTAGCTGACCCCGCCGCCGAATTCGGCGCCCTCGCCGTCACCGCTGACATTGAAGCGCTTGCGCCACACCGGCGCGCCGCTGGTCGCGTCGAACGCGTGGACGGTGCCCGCGGTGTCGAACACGAACAGCCTGCCCCCGCCGATCACGGGCGAGGAGGCGAGCCGCGCCTTGTTGGTGCTACCGGCGATCTGCGCAGTCCAGGCCGGGGCCGGGTTGGCGCCGATCGCGAGGTGGCCGTAGGCATTCGACGCGCCGCCGCTCGGCTGCGCGAATTCGCGATTGGCCGCGGCCGGGGGCAGGATCACGCTGACGCTGGCGAGCGAGGGGTCGGCGACCGCGCCCGATTCGATCCGCGAGAGCACCGGGATGCGTTCGCCCACGGTCGGTGTCTTGGGCTTGTCGCTGCCGCCGAGAATCCCGCAGCCCGCGGTGGCGAGCGCCAGCATCGCGGCTCCGGCCAATCGGAGACTCGGGCGCAGGCGGCTGGTCGTGTTCGTGGTCATGGTCATTCCTTACTGCTGCGGCGCAGGCGCTGGGGCTGTCTGGCCGCGCGCGGCGAGTTCGCTTTCGTTGAGCGTGCGCTCGACATCGTCGACCGCATCGACCCCGAGCAGGCCCGCCATCTGGCGGGTCCGGCGGCGGATCGTCTGCGGCACGTCCTCGTCGCGCGAGACTTCGGCGAGGAGCGGACCGGCGAGGTCTTCCTTGCCCTGCTTGAGATAGGCCATCGCGACCAGCTCGCCCGCGCTGCCGAACCACGGATTGCCCGCCACCGCGAGCGGCTTGAGCCGTTCGACCACCTGTGCGGGCGGCAGTTCGTCGAACCGCGCGGCGACTTCGCGCACGGTGGCGAGGTCGCGCAGCTGCTGCGGCACGTCGTCATCGGCGGCGACCGCGGAATAGATCTTGGCGGCTTCCTCGGCCTTGCCGTCCTCGAGCAGCAGCGCGGCCTGGGTCATCCGCGCGAGCGCTGCGGTCGCGTTGGCGTCGTCCTCACCCGCAAGCTGGGTCAGCATCTCGTCGGCGCTGGCGGCGTTGCCCTTCTCGATCCGGTCGAGCGCCATGGTCAGGCGCTCGCCACGATCAGCGTCCTCGGCCGTTTGGCGACCGTCCCACCACAGCCAGCCGCCGACCCCGGCGATGATCACCACGAGCGCGATGCCGATCGGGAGGCCGTATTTCCTGGCCGCGTCCTGCATCTGCTGCTCGCGCAGCGCCTCGTCGACTTCGCGCATGAAGCCGTCCTGCTCGGCGCTTTCCCGCGCGGCCTTCTTGTCGGTCGGCTGGGGGGCGGAATTCTTGTCGTTCGGAGGAAGGGCCAAAATCTGTCTTTCGCGTGGCAAATTGCTGTGGCGCGCTGTTTACCGCGCTCGCGCGCCAATTCAATGGGCGATGCTGTGGATCGATCTGTCGGGCACGCGGTGAAGCGGGCATGAATGCCCGTGTCGCGCCTGCCTGATCAGGGGAAGCGCGGGACCTTGAGCGCGCGGGCATACATCGCGCGGTAATCGTCGATCATCGCCTGTTCGTCGTATCGATCGCGCGCGCGCTGGCGGTTCGCTTCGCCGATCGCGGCGCGGGCGGCCTCGTCTTCGGCGAGCGCGGCGAGCATTTCACCGAGATGTTTCGTGTCGCCCGGCACCGAGACGTAGTCGCGGTTGGACTTGGCGAGCATCGCCTTCACGTCGCCGACATCGGGCGAGGCGACCGGCAGCCCGCTCGCCATCGCCTCGACCACCGAGAGCGGGAACTGCTCGCTGTCCGACGACAGCGCGTAGATGTCGAACAGCCCGAGCACGGTCGCAGGATCCTCGACGAAACCGGGCATGTGGACCCGGTCCGAGACGCCGAACCGGTCCGCCGCGGCGCGAATCTCGTCGCGCTCGCTACCCTCGCCCACGATCACCAGCTGCCAGAACTCGGGCAGGTCCTTCATCGCCTCGACCAGCCGCGGCAGGTTCTTGACCTTGCGCAGCCCCGCCAGCGTGCCGATCCAGCGCTCGCCCTCGCGCTTGACGAGGCCCGGAAGCGCGTCGGCCTTCGCCTTGCGGCCATAGCGCGCGGTGTCGATCCCGTTGACGATCCGCTGGACGCGCCATGCGGGCTGCTGCCACTCGGTCTTGGCGATCTGCTCGAGCCCGGTCGAAGGGACCACCAGCCCGGAGGCGCGGCCTAGCGCGATCCGGCGATACCAGTTGCGCGTCCACTTGCGCTTCTTCGTTTCGTCGGTGTCGAACCCGTCCTCGTGGTGGACCAGCGGCGGCAGCGAATGAAGGTCGGCGAACAGCGTGTGCGCCATCACCGCGTCCATCGCGCCGAAATTGTAGGTCAGGATCAGGTCGAAGCCCGCCATCGCCTTGGCGAGCTTCTGCAGCCGCCCCGGGGTCGGCTTGCCTTTGAGCGAGGGGAAATGGACCGGGTATCTCACCTGGACCGACTTCTTCATCCCGTGGCCCGCGCTCAGCGCGCCCGGCTCGGCCGAGACCACCGTGTGCTCGAGCTTGCGCCCGAAGGCTTCCATCAGCCGGACCGAGCGCATTTCCTTGCCGCCCACGTCGAAGCTCGAATGGAGGTGCAGGACCTTCTTCGCCATCGTCTCGGTTCCTTACGCCTTGGCGCGGTCGAGGAGGCGATCGAGCGCGGCGAGCGACCCGGCATCGTCGAGGAACGGCGCATGGCCGACGCCAGGCACGATCACGATTTCGATATCGTCGGCCCTGGCCTGCATCTGCTCGAGCGTGTCGGCGGTCAGGATATCCGAAGTCTCGCCGCGCACCGCGACCAGCGGTTTCTTGCCGAGCGCCTCGAACGGGCTCCACAGGTCGGTCCCGCCCTCGGCGCTGTCGCCGGCGAAGGGCTCGGCGATCTTGGCGTCGTAATCGGGGACGATGCGCTGGTTGGTGCCGACGGTCATGCTGCGCTTGGCCATCACCAGCCAATCGTCGATCGTGAAATCGGGGAAGATATCGCCCTGCCCTTCCTCGAGCGCGCGCGCGGCGTGCATCCAGGTCGGGAAACTGCCGCCCTGCCCGACATAACCGCGGATCCGCGCGATCCCGTCGGCGGAAATCTCGGGGCCGATATCGTTGACCAGCGCGCCCGCGACGAGGTCGGGCTTCACCGCCGCGAGCAGCATGGTGAGGATTCCGCCGAGCGAGGTCCCGACGAACACCGCGCGGGTGATTCCCTCCTGCTCGAACAGCGCGAGCAAGTCGGCGACGTATTGCTGCGGCACGTAGGTCGCACTGTCGGGCGCGTATTCGCTGTCGCCGCGACCGCGCATGGTCGGGCAGATCACGCGCGTACGGGTGCGCAAGTGATCGGCCAGATCCTCGAAATCGCGCGAATTGCGGGTCAGGCCGGGCAGGCAGACCACGGGGGGAAGATCGGACGCGTCGGGCCCGGCATAATCGCGGAAATGCAGTTTCAGCCCGTCGGGGCTGGTCCAGTGTTTTTCCTCGAAATGGTCGTGTTCGTCGCTCATCGAGCTCCCGCCTGAATCCCTTGTGGCTCATGCATGCTTGCGCTTGCCGCGCCGTGCCCCCACCCTTGGCGATATGCGTCCTCCAGAGCAACCCGTCACCTACCGTCCCGATCCGCAAATCATGCAGCTGGCCGAGTGGCTCGCGACGCCGGTTGCGGCGGCGCAATTCCCCGAGACCCGGCTGCGCTTCGCGAATCGGCGCTGGGCCGGTTCGGTGGGTTTGCAGGACTGGCGCGACGAGGACTGGGTGCGGCACCTGGGGCGCTTCGAACCGCTGCCCGACAATCTCTCCGAGCCGCTCGCGCTCGCCTATCACGGACACCAGTTCCGGGTGTACAATCCCGAGATCGGCGATGGGCGCGGTTTCCTTTTCGCGCAGCTGCGCGACCACGCGGGCCGATTGGTCGATCTCGGCACCAAGGGATCGGGCACCACCCCGTATAGCCGCAGGGGCGACGGGCGGCTGACGCTGAAGGGCGCGGTGCGCGAGATCCTCGCGACCGAACTGCTCGAGGCGCGCGGGGTCGATACCAGCAAGACCTTCTGCGTGATCGAGACCGGCGAGCAGTTGGAGCGCGGCGACGAGCCTTCCCCCACCCGCTCGGCGGTGATGACGCGGCTCTCGCACGGCCATATCCGCATCGGTACCTTCCAGCGGCTCGCCGTGCTCGAGGAACCCGAACACATGGCGCAGCTGGTCGATTACTGCCTCGAACAATACCCCGGCCCGCCGCCGCCGGAGGACGCCCCGGGGCGCGACCAGCCCGCCGTGATCCTGCTCCACCAGGTGGTCGAGCGGCTCGCCGATACCGCCGCCGCGTGGATGGTCGCGGGCTTCGTCCACGGCGTGCTCAACACCGACAACATGAATATTTCCGGCGAAAGCTTCGATTACGGCCCGTGGCGCTTCCTGCCCAAATGGGATGCGAGCTTCACCGCCGCCTATTTCGACCACCAGGGGCTTTACGCCTTCGCTCGCCAGCCCGAGGCGGTGCACTGGAACTGCATGCAGCTCGCCGTCGCGCTGCGCGCGCTCGCCGACAGCGACCCGCTGGTCGCCGCGCTCGATCGTTATGGCGGGCTCTACGAGGCAGCCTTGCGCCGCCGCTGGCTCTGGCGGCTCGGCGTGATGCCGCAGGACGGCGAATCGGATACCGCGCTGATCGGCGCGATGGAGCGCCAGATGGTCGCGACCGGCGAAGCGCCCGACGCGGCCTTCGCGCGCTATCGCGGCTGGCGCGGCCAGCCCGGGACCGAGTTCGAGACGCTGCTCGCCGCGCGCAGCTTCGTCGAGGGTGCCGAACCGCTGCCCGACGACGCACCCTCGCTGGTGATCGAGCGGGTCGAGGCAATCTGGGCCGCGATCGACCGCGACGACGACTGGTCGGTGCTTGAAACCGAGATCGAGCGGATCCGCGCGCATGGAGCGGCGCTCGGAACGATCTCGCCTGCAGGTCGTCCGCTGGCGTAGACTCCGACACATTTTGCGTTAAGCCGCGCGCTCTACTATGGCGCGCGACACCCAGGGGAATTGAGGACCGGATGAGCTCCGAAATCGTATCGTTCGAGCCCGCGACGGGCGAGGAATTGTGGCGCGGCCAGACCGGCGACGTCGAGGAGGCGGTCGCGACCGCGCGGCGCGCTTGGGCCGACTGGGCTTCCAAGCCGCTCGCCAACCGCATCGAGCTGATGCGCCGTTTCGCCAACGAGATGCGCAAGGCGGCCGACGATTTCGCCGAACTGATCGCGCGCGAGACCGGCAAGCCGCTGTGGGAAGCGCGCACCGAAGTCGATGCGGTGATCAACAAGGTCGAGATCTCGGTCCGCGCCTACGCCGAGCGCACCCCGCAGCGCACGCTCGACAACGCGATGCAGGGCAAGGCCTCGGTCCGCCACAAGCCGCACGGCGTGATGGCGGTGCTCGGCCCGTACAATTTCCCCGCGCACCTTCCCAACGGCCACATCGTGCCCGCGCTGATCGCGGGCAATTGCGTGATCTTCAAGCCGAGCGAAAAGACCCCTGCGGTCGGCCAGGCGCTGGTCGCCGCGTTCCACGAGGCAGGCGTGCCCGCGGGCGTCGTCCAGCTGCTGATCGGCTCGCGCGACGAGGGCGAGGCGCTGGTCAAGCATCCGGGCGTCGACGGGGTGCTGTTCACCGGCAGCGCGCAGGCGGGGATCGCGATCAACCGCAAGCTCGCCGCCAATCCGGGCAAGATCGTCGCGCTCGAGATGGGCGGCAACAACCCGATCGTGCTGTGGGACACCCCGCTGCTCGACGATGCCGCCGCGCTGATCGCGCAGAGCGCCTACACCACCGCCGGCCAGCGCTGCACCGCCGCGCGCCGCCTCATCGTGCGCGACACGCAATACGATGCGATTCTAGACAAGCTGAAGACGCTGACCGGGCGGCTGATCGTCGACGAGCCCTTCGCCGATCCCGCCCCGTTCATGGGCCCGGTGATCGACAACCAGACCGCCGACGGGCTGATGGAGAGCTTCGTCTACCTCATCACCCACGGCGGCAAGGCGATCCGGCACCTGACCAAGAAGGTCGAGGGCAAGCCCTTCCTGACCCCCGCGATCGTCGACGTGACGGACATGGAACAGCGCCCCGACGTCGAACTGTTCGGCCCGATCCTGCAGGTGGTGAAGGTGTCGACCCTCGACGAGGCGATCGCCGAGGCCAACCGCACGCGGTTCGGCCTCTCGGCCTCGCTGATCGGCGGCAGCCCGGCGGACTACAACCGCTTCTGGGCCAATATCCGCGCCGGGATCGTCAACTGGAACCGGCCGACGAACGGCGCGAGTTCGAGCCAGCCCTTCGGCGGGATCGGCCTGTCGGGCAACCATCGCCCGGCCGCATTCTATGCCGCCGATTACTGCGCCTATCCGGTCGCCTCGACCGAAATGGACCAACCGCGCGCCAATATCGGCGTCGGGCTCGAGGAATAAACCCCCCGCCCGCGCGGCCGGGTCAGGACCCGGCGCGGGCCAGCAATTCGACCTTGGTGCGGCCGTCGGCCTGCCGCCCGACCGCGATGTAATAGGCCGCGTCGCCCTTGCGTCCGCCGATCACGGTCTCGCCGTCCTTCTCCATCAGGTCCGCCGAGAAGCCCGCATTGCGCGCGCGGGTGTGATAGAAGTTGACGACTTCCTGCTGCGGTACCGCGGTGGTGAAGGTCGTGACGCGCAGCGCGCAGCCTTCGTCGTCGTTCCCCGCCGCCTCGAGCACCGCGCCGCGCGGATAGACGGTGAAGGGTTCAGGCATGCGATCGGCCCAGGCGGCGGAATAGTCGGCGCCCTGCGAACAATCGACGCCGCTGTTCCCGCGCTGGATCGCCTGCGCCGCCGCGATCATCGTGCGGGTCAGCGCATCGCCCGGCGCGGGTGCCTGGTTGATCCGCCCGCCGACCAGCTGGCGCGCTTCCTCGCGTGCGCGGTTGACCTGTTCGCGGGTCTCGTCGTCCATCGGCACCGCCGAGGAGGCCGGGTCGCCGCCCGCCAGCGCGCCGTCGGCCCCCGACTGGTCGAGCCGGTCGGGATCGACCATGATGTCCTCGCCCAGCGCGCCGGCGGTGGCCGGATCCATCTCGGCGTTTTCATCGGCCGCGTCCTCGCCCCCGCTGCAGGCGGCGAGCGTAAGCAGGGGAGCGGCGAAAAGAAAGCGGGCGCGCATGGCATGATCCTCATCCAATGTTCTTTATGCCTCCACATACAGCGGCCATGCGCCGAGGCGAAGACCCGCCCGGCGCTTGTCCCGAAACGGGAAACGGCGCCCCCGGGAGGACCGGAGACGCCGTTTCTCATACGCCGGATCGTGGATCAGCGGCAGCGCACCGCGCGCTTCTCGATCTCGCGCCCGAGCAGCGCCCCGCCGACCGCGCCGAGGATCGTGCCCAGCGTGCGGTCGCCGTTCTTGGTCAGCTCGCGACCGAGCAACGCCCCCGCCGCGCCGCCGATCAGCAGGCCGGTGGTGCCGTCGCTGCGGCGGCAGTAATAGCGCCCGTCCTCGCCCTGCCACGCGCGGGTTTCATAGGTGGCGCGTTCGCCGTAGCCGCTGCGCGGAGTGTATTCGGGATAGCGATAGGCGGTGCGGTGCGGATTGCCGCGCCCCTGGAAATGCCCGCGCGGGCGATGGCCGCGCTTGTGGTGCGCCAGCGTCATCGCGCCGTCCGCCTGGACGGTCGCATAGGTCGAGGCGCTTGCGCCGATGGTCGGCAGTTCGGCCGCCGAGACGGGGGTAGCAAGCGATGCCGCTGCCAGCAGCGCGCTCGCCGAAAGCGTGATCTTCTTCAACATAGATTCGGTCTCCATTCCTGTCGTTCCGCGAGTTCGGGGCGCGAAACCGTGGTTCAGGAATTAGCCGAAATCGATGAACGACGCGCAACGCGCCGCGATTATCGACGAGCCGAATATGTGTGTGCGATGGACCGTTGCGAACGGCGCCGTCAGCCCGCCTTGGCGTGCGGGGCGTCCTCGCCGAGATCCTCGTACCAGGCCTCGACCGGGCCGTTGAGCTTGATCGTCAGCGGCTTGCCCTTGCGATCGAGGGTCTTGCCCGCCTGCACGCGCACCCAGCCTTCGGAAATGCAATATTCCTCGACATTGGTGCGGCGCGAGCCTTTGAACGAAATCGCGACCCCGCGCTGGAGCTTCTCGACGTCGAAATATTCGCTGCCGGCCTCGACCGAGAGACGATCGGGGGGCACGTCCTGCGCGCCGGGGGTTTCGATGCTGTCGGGGGCGGTGTCGGGAGTATCGGTCATGGCGCGCGCTGTTGGCGGCGGGCCCGCCGCTTGTCAATCGCCCGCAGCAATCACATGCTTGTCAATCGCGCCGCGCGGCGCTAGTGGGCCGCCTCTGTCGAGAGACGGGCGCGTAGCTCAGTGGTAGAGCACACCCTTCACACGGGTGGGGTCGCAAGTTCAATCCTTGCCGCGCCCACCATTCCCCGAACCAGATCGACCGCAACCTAATGCACGATTCGCGCGTGGCGCCGATCGCGCGCACGAAAAAGGCGGGCGCGACATGTCGCCGCACCCGCCTCTTCGCTATGGAACCGTGGTCAGGCCGAAACGGGTTCGCCCGTCTTGGCCTTGGTCGTGGAGACCGACTTGTCCTCGAGAGCCTTGGGCTTCGCGTCATCGGCCTGCTGCCGGTCGAAATACTTCTTCGCGATGTAGCCGCCCGCGCCCAATGCGATCATCGTGGGCAGGCTAATCCGGCGCAGCGCGCTGGCCGCAACCACGCCCAGCACGGCCCCGGTGGGCCCGCCGACTCCGCGTGCGTGTTCGGCAACCCTGCCGCCGACGAGTGCTCCGATCATCTTGCCAATCATAAATCAATTCTCCTTTGCCGCTCCAACGGTTGGACGGTCGCCAGCGTTCCCCAATTCGTCGCGCCCTCGCACCCGCTTGAGGTGCGGCGCGAAAGGCTCCATAGCGCTGGCCATGCACGATATTCGCCTGATCCGGGACGATCCCGAAGGTTTCGACGCGGCGCTCGCACGGCGCGGACTCGAACCGGCCTCCGCCAAGATCCTCTCCCTCGATACCGAGGGCCGCGCGCTGACCACGCGCATCCAGGAAGCGCAGAGCCGCCGCAACGAGGCTTCGAAGGCGATCGGCCAGGCGATGGGCCAGGGCGACACCGACAAGGCCGAACAGCTCAAGGCCGAAGTCGCCGAATTGAAGAAGACCATGCCGCAGATGGAGGAGGACGGCCGCACGGTCGCCGCCAAGCTGACCGCCATGCTCGAAACGATCCCCAACCTCCCCGCCGACGACGTGCCGCAGGGCGAAGGCGAGGAGGACAATGTCGAGGTGTCGAGCTGGGGCGAGAAGCGCGCGTTCGATTTCGAACCAAGCGAGCACGCCGATCTCGGGCCCGCGCTGGGCATGGATTTCGAGACCGGCGCGAAGATTTCCGGCGCGCGCTTCACCTTCCTGCGCGGCGGGATGGCGCGTCTCCACCGCGCGATCGCGCAATTCATGCTCGACCGGCAGGTTAACCAGAACGGTTATTTAGAGTGTGCCCCGCCGGTGCTGGTCAACGACGCCGCCATGTACGGCACCGACAAGCTCCCGAAGTTCGCCGAAGACAGTTTCAAGACCACCGACGGTCGCTGGCTGATCCCTACCTCCGAGGTCAGCCTAACCAGTTCGGTTATGGGCGAGATTATTGACGACCTCGCCGAGCCGATCCGGCTGACCGCGCTCACCCCGTGCTTCCGCTCCGAAGCGGGTGCGGCGGGCAAGGACACGCGCGGCTTCATCCGCCAGCACCAGTTCGAGAAGGTCGAGCTGGTCTCGATCTGCCGCCCCGAGGATTCCGAGGCCGAGCACGAGCGGATGACCGAGTGCGCCGAGGGCGTGCTGCAGGCGCTCGGCCTGCCCTATCGCAAGATGCTGCTGTGCACCGGCGACATGGGCTTCGGGGCGCGCAAGACCTACGACCTCGAGGTCTGGCTGCCCGGCCAGGGCGCCTATCGCGAGATCAGCTCGTGTTCGAACACCGGCGCTTTCCAGGCGCGCCGCATGAACGCGCGCTATCGTCCCGAAGACGGCGGCAAGAAGACCGATTTCGTCCACACGCTCAACGGTTCGGGCCTCGCGGTCGGGCGCACGCTGGTCGCGGTGCTCGAGAACTACCAGAACGAAGACGGCAGCGTGACCGTGCCCGAGGCGCTCAAGCCCTATATGGGCGGGATCGACAAGCTGGAGGCCGCGGCCTGATGCGCATCCTCGTGACCAATGACGACGGCATCAACGCGCCCGGCATCGCGGTGCTCGAAGAGATCGCGCGCGAATTCTCCGACGACGTGTGGGTGGTCGCCCCGGCCGAGGAGGCCTCGGGCGCGGGCCATTCGCTCACGCTCACCAGCCCGGTGCGGCTGCGCAAGCATGGCGAGCGGCGCTTCTCGGTCACCGGCACGCCGACCGACGCGGTCACGATGGGACTGAAGAAAGTGCTCCCGAGCCCGCCCGACGTGGTGTTGTCCGGGGTCAATCGCGGCGCGAACCTGGGCGACGACATCACCTATTCGGGCACCGTCTCGGCGGCGATGGAAGGAGCGCTCGCGGGGATTCGCTCGATCGCGCTGAGCCAGGTCTACTCGAAGGAGGGCATGGGGGACGACGTGCCGTTCGGGGCGGCGCGCGAATGGGGGCCGAAAGTGCTCGAGCCGCTGTTCGCCCTGCCGCGCCGCGAGCGCGGGCTGATCAATATCAACTTCCCCGCGATTCCCGCCGGCGAGGTCAAGGGCATCCGCGCGGTGCGCCAGGGTTTCCACGATTATGCCCGCGGCTCGGTGGTCGAGGGCCGCGACCCGCGCGGTTTCCGCTATTACTGGTTCGGCCTCCACGGGATCGAACACACGCCCGGTCACGCAACGGACTTGGAAGCGATCGAGGATGGCTTTATCGCGGTCACCCCGCTCCAGCTCGACCTCACTTGCGAGGCGGAATTGAGCGCGCTCGAGGAGACCTTCCCGCGGTGATCAATCGGTGAGCAGATCGTCGGCCAACAAGAAGGCGAGGCGCGAGCGCTTCCAGCCATTGAAGCGCGCGGTAAAGGTGCCGGTGTGGGCCGATATCGGCATCCGCACCTCTGCCGCGCTGTTCCTCGTCTTCATCGTCATCATGGTCCACTGGTGGGATCGCGGCGGCCTGGTCGACGCGGTCGACGGCGAGGTCAGCTTCCTCGACGTGATCTATTTCACCATGATCTCGATCACCACCACCGGGTTCGGCGACATCGCCCCGGTCAGCGATCGCGCGCGGCTGGTCGAGGCGCTGATCGTGACCCCGATCCGCGTGCTCGTCTTCGTCATCTTCGTCGGCACCGCCTACAACTTCGTCATCAAGCGCTCTTGGGAGAAATTCCGCATGCAACGTATCCAGGAACAGCTCGACGATCACATCGTCGTCCTCGGCTACGGAATCTCCGGCTCCGAGGCGGTCGGCGAGTTGATCGAACGCGGGATCGACCCGCACTGCATCGTCGTGGTCGACGGCAGCGAGGCCCGGCTCGAAGAGGCCGAGCGGCTCGGCTGCAACGTGCTGGTCGGCGATGCCACCCGCGACGAGACCCTGAAGGCGGTGCGGATCCAGCGCGCGCAGGCGGTGCTCGTCTCGGCCGGGCGCGACGATACCTCGATCCTGATCGTGCTGACAGTGCGCCACCTCGCGCCCAAGCTGCACATCTCGGTCGTCGTGCGCGCCGACGACAACGAACTGCTCGCGCGGCAGGCGGGCGCCAACAACGTGATCAACCCGGTGCGTTTCACCGGGCTGCTGCTGGCGGGCTCGGCCAAGGGCGCGCATATCGCCGAATACCTCGCCGACCTCGCCTCGGTCTCGGGCCGGGTCCAGCTGGTCGAGCGCGAGGTCACCGCCGAAGAATGCGGCAAGGCGATCTACGAGCTCACCACCGGCGGCCGCGGCCTGCGCGTCTATCGCGACGGCAAGGCCCTCGGCTTCTGGGAAGACGAGTGCCAGTCGCTGCGCAAGGGCGACGTGGTGGTCGAGATCATCCCGACCACCGACGGCGAAGAGCTGGGCGACGCGCCGGGGGTGGAGATCAACCCGCCCGGCGCACCCGACGACGAGGCCTAGGCGCGTTCATCCCGGTCAGCCCAGATAGGCGTGGACGAGTCCCATCGCGATATAGAACAGCAGCCAGTAGCCGGCATCGATGAAGAACAGCGCCTTGCTCTTCTGGCTGAACAGGTAGTTGGTCCCGATCGCGGGGACGATGAAGCCGAGCGCGACCCCGAACGCCGTCAGCACCTTGACCGATATCGACAGGTCGGCCGCATAGGTCGCGAAAGTGTGAGCCAGCGTCCAGCTCGCCACCAGCGAGAAGGCGAAGGCGCCGCCGTAGATCAGGCCCATATTGCCGGACCTGACCTGCTCCTCGGTCAGCCCGACCGCGCCCATCCATTTCTTCCCCATCACGGGCCCGTACCAGATCCCGCCCACGACAAATCCCGCGAGCGCGGCCAGAACCACCGCCAGCCAATTCACGTCGAAGATGTTCATCCCGTATTCTCCCCTCGGGCGACCCCAATCACCGTCTAGCGCAACCCGCGCGAAACGTGTAGTGGCGCGGCCCATCATGGCAACACGGATCGAAGACGCCCCGAAGGTGGGCATGGTCAGCCTTGGCTGTCCCAAAGCGCTGGTGGATTCCGAGCGCATCCTCACGCGGCTGCGCGCCGACGGCTACGCGATGAGCCCCGACTATGCCGGCGCCGACGTGGTGCTCGTCAACACCTGCGGCTTCCTCGATAGCGCCAAGGAGGAAAGCCTCCAGGCGATCGGCGAGGCGATCGCGGAGAACGGGCGCGTGATCGTGACCGGCTGCATGGGCGAGGATGCCGAGGCGATCCGCGCCGCGCACCCGCAAGTGCTCGCGGTGACCGGCGCGCACCAGTATGAGCAAGTGGTCGAGGCCGTGCACGAGGCCGCGCCGCCCGCGCGCGGGCCTTTCGTGGACCTGATCCCGCAGCCCGACATCAAGCTCACCCCGCGCCACTACGGCTATATCAAGATCTCCGAGGGCTGCAACCATAGCTGCGCCTTCTGCATCATCCCGCAATTGCGCGGGAAGCTCGCCAGCCGCCGCGTCGACGCGGTGCTGCGCGAGGCGGAGAAGCTGGTTGCGGCGGGGACCAAGGAATTGCTCGTCATCAGCCAGGATACCTCGGCCTACGGCGTCGATATCCGCCACGAGAGCCGCGACTGGAAGGGCCGCGAGGTGCGCGCGCACATGACCGACCTCGCGCGCGAGCTCGGCAGCCTGCGGACGGCGGACGGCGTGCCGCCGTGGATCCGGCTGCACTACGTCTACCCCTACCCCCATGTCGACGCGGTGATCCCGCTGATGGCCGAAGGGCTGGTGACGCCCTATCTCGACATCCCGTTCCAGCACGCCGCGCGCTCGGTCCTGAAAGCGATGAAGCGCCCGGCGAACGAGGCCAAGGTGCTCGAACGATTGAAGGGCTGGCGCGAGATCTGCCCCGACCTCACCGTGCGTTCCAGCTTCGTGGTCGGCTTTCCCGGCGAGACCGAGGACGATTTCAAGTACCTGCTCGACTGGCTCGAGGAAGCGCAGCTCGACCGCGTCGGCGGCTTCCGCTTCGAACCGGTCGAGGGCGCGCAGGCGAACGACCTCCCCGATCCGGTGCCCGAAGCGGTCAAGGAAGAGCGCTATGCGCGGCTGATGGAAGTGACCGAGCGTATCTCCGCCGCCAAGCTGCAGGCCAAGGTCGGCAAGACCCTACCGGTAATCGTCGACGAGGTCGGCGAGCCCGACGAGGACGGCGATATCGGCGCGACCGCGCGCAGCCAGGCCGACGCCCCCGAGATCGACGGCGCGGTGTACCTGCGCAATGTCGCCGAGACGCTCGCGGCGGGCGACATCATCGACGTCACGGTTGAGGATGCCGACGCGCACGACCTCTACGGCGTGCCGGCCGACTGAGCAGCCCGCAACGTGGCGCGTTTCGAGGCCGCCACGGGATAGAGTTCCGCGGGCAGGATGCGCGCATACTCCGCCAGCCTTGCCGCCAGCGCGGGATGCGTGGCCAGCAGATCGCGCGGCTGCGGCAATTCGGATCGGGTATAGAAGAGATCGAACGCTTCGGGCTGGAGCTCCTCGATCAGATTTGCCCGCTGACCGTCTTCGTCCAGCGCCGCCACCAGCAATTGCGCCGCCTCGTCCGACCGGTCGGTGCATTGCAGCCCCATGGCGACCACGTGCGGCGCATCGGCTCCGACCTCGCGAAGGGTGTCCAGTGCCGCTTCCGCTGCGGACGCATCGCCCGTAGCGAAGGCCAGGCAGGCGCGATCGCGCGCAATCAGTGACTTCGCGTAATCGGTGAGGAAATTCTCGGGCAATCCTTCCGCATCCGAGACGGCGGCTTCCGCGAGGTCCCAGCGCCTCTGTCCGACCAGTCGCGACGCCCGGTTGATGATGAAATTGAGAACATCCGGATGTTCGGCAGTTTCGACTGCGGTGAACCGGTCGAAAATGGCATCGGCCTCGACCCGGCGGCCTAGGACATCGAGCGAATAGGCGGCCAGGTTCAGCGCCCAGCCTTCATCCTCGTCGAAGTTCTCCGCGAAGGCATCCGCATCGATGCGCGCCTCCACCATCTCGACCACGGATTCGTATTCGCCTGCGAAGTAAAGCGCGTGCATCAGGTCCTGAAACGCCGCCGAATCGTCTTCGTTGGCGCGGAAATATTGCGTTTCCTCGGCGACATGTCGCGCGGTCGCTTCGCGCATGTTCGGACCGACCCAACGTTCGAGCGCTGGCCATGCCGCTTCGTATCGCCGGTCCGCGAGCAAGCCGACATAGGGGGTCTGACCTGGCAGGTAAGCGAGGACGGCATCGAGTTCGGTCGCATTGCCCGAAGCCATCTTGGCGCGGAATGCACCGAGCGCGATCGACGCGGTGATCCGGCGATCCATCACCTCGATCAGCTTGCTGTCGACGATCTGCAGTCGCAGCTCATCGAAACGATCGCCGAACCCAGCATCGGTCAGCATTCGGCCGAGACCGAACCACCTGTTCCGATCCATCTCGCCCAGCGTTTCCCGATCGCGAGCATCGATTGCGCGTTCGAGCCAGGTCAGGGTCGCCTGCGGTTGGTCGGTAGCCACGGCGAGGTCTATCCCGAGCCCAAGGCTGAAAATCTCGCCCGCGGGATCCTTGTCCTCGAGCAATTCGAGCGCCTCCCCGTATGCGCGGCTTTCCAGCGCACACTGGATCTGGAGCGCGAAGAACGCGTTCTGGAATTTATTGTCGTTGGCTTTGCGCCGGGCCATTTCGGTAACGAGCGGGAGCTTTTCGGCACATGGCCGATCCCCGCCGAAAGCGCGGTTGATTCGCTCTTGCAACTCGTCCGTCGGCAGCGCGCGCAAGTTCGCCACGGTTGCCGCATCGGCATCGTCGGCTTCCTGGCCGGCGGCAGGTGCCGCCAACAGGAGCATGGCGCCGCCCATCGCGGCTACGAATGTCGAGTTCATGATTGCGTCCCCTCCCGTCAAGGCAGGAGACTAGCAGGTCGGCGGGTTAAGCCAAGTCGTGGCTCAGGCGCATTTGCGTTCGGGCACGGCGGACTCGCCGGCTTCCGGCGCCCGATCCTCGTCGAGGAAGAAATCGCGGATCCGCGCTGCGCCTTCGTCGCTCAGCCGGATGAAGTGGAAGCGGCTGCACCATTCGACCAGGCCGTCCGAGATCAGCTCCTTGGCGAGGTCCTCGACCACGCGCACGGTGGTTTCGATTTCCATCGCGACGTTGTGGGGAAGCGAACGCCGCCCCTGCACCCGGTTGCGATAAAGGATCATCAGCATGTCCCACCCGGCCTCGTCGAACATGCGGTTCGGGAACAGTTTGCGCCGCCTGGCGCGCTCGTCGAGCAGCCGTCCGGCCATCGCCGCGAGCAGCTGTTCGTGCTCGTAGGCCAGCGCCGACGCGGTCGATGGATCGGCGAGGTCGTTCTGGGCAACTTCCTCGCGGGCAAGGCTGTCGGCCATCCGCAGCAGCGACCAGGCATGCCGCGACATCTGTCGCGCCTGGTGCCGCAATTCGGCCACGTGCTGTGCTTTGCCCAATTTCCGTAACATGTATCACCAATGCGTAAAACGGCCGCGGAGACGACCAAGGGGCGGGATTTCAAGACCAGTCGAGTTCGAGGCGCGGCGTGTCGTTGTGCCGGCAATACGATTCGGGCTATGGCCCGGCGATGCCATTGAAAAGTCCCGCGATTTGGGGACAAGCGAGAGAAACAATTGAAAAAGAAACGATTTTTCTTTTCCAGCGTTCAATCCAACTCGTATTGCAAGAATTAAAGGGGCCAGATTGAAGATTCACTGAACGACGCCTTCAGAATTGGCCCATTGACCGGACGAGTAATGATGCAGGACACCATCGCCGCCATCGCCCGATTGGATGATATCGCGCTGGTTTGCGACTACGTGTTGCGCGCGTGCCGAACATTCGGCCCGAGGGCTGCGTCCTACCACCTCACGCCCCGCTTCGCGCGCCAGACCGCGCCCAATATACAATTGTGCAGCGAAGGCGCGCCCGAAGCCTGGAAACTGCTCTATCGCGATCCCGCATTCCGGTCGATGGACCCGATCCCCGATTACATCGTCGAGACGGGCCGCACGATGACCCTCCGATCGGCGATCGCAGGGATACGCGACAGCGGCGAGGCGACCGAGGAAAACGAGCGTTACTTCGCAGCGATGGCCGAGCACGGGTTCGACCACGGCGTGGGAATCCCGCTTTACGGCCCGCATAATCGCAAGGGATTTGCCGCATTCGCCTTTGACGAAGCGGTCGGGGTCAAGGACGACAGGGTCAGCGCGGTCGAGGCCTTGGCGAAAGCGGCCCATCATCGCATCTGCGAATTGCTCGAGACGTCCGAGCAGCACGCCGTCGGCCTCTCGAAGCGCGAACAGGAAGTGCTCGAACAGATCGCCGCAGGCTGCAGCAATATCGAGATCGCCGCGCGGCTCGGGATCTCGCCCGAGACGGTGGGGACCTACGTCAAGCGCCTGTTCGACAAGCTCGACACGCGCGACCGGATCGGGGCGACGGTCAAGGGGCTCAAGCTCGGCCTCATCTACGCCTGACCAAGAAAGAAGGCGCCCCGCGGGGGAAGAGACCGCGGGGCGCCAGGACCCGCCCGCAATGGCGCCCCGCTTGGAGGGGGGATACGCGGGGCGCCGGAGGGGTAGGGTTGCCGAAACGGATCAGGGGGTTTCGGAACCCTCGGGGGCGGGACGGTCGGCGGGCTGCGAACGGGCAGTCGCTTCGCCCTGACCTTCGCCCGCGACCAATGCGTTGCCCGAGACGCTGAGCGCGTCGGAGCCGATCACCTGCGAGGTCTCGCCATTGCTGACGACCAGCTGGCGGACCTGGCCGCGACGGTCGGCGACCACTTCGCGCACCTCGCCGAGCCGAGCGCCCGAGGGGGCGAATACCGGCATGCCGGGGGCGACCGCGAAGGCGCCTTCGCCCGCCGCCGCACCGCTGCCGGCCGCGGCGAGCATCTGCTGGCCGAGGCCCAATGTGCCCGAACCGGCGCCCGAGCCGCTGCCGGTGGCGCTAGCCGACCCGGACGCCGCCCCGCCAGCGGCGCCACGCGCCGCCTGTGCGGTACCCAGTGCCTGCGAGGTCACACCCTGCGCCGCGCCGCGCGCGGTCGCGGTGGTCCGGCCGACCAGCGAACGCGCGCCGTCGGTGCCGATGAGCTGCGCGCTCGCGCTGCCTTCGCCCGAGGCGTTGCCGCTGCCCGAGCCCTCGCCGCCGACCGGACCGATCGGGGCGTTGAGCACGCCGGCAACCGCGCCGGTCGCGCCGCCATTGGCACCACCATCGGCATCGACCCGGCCACTGCGACGATCGACGCGGGCATTGCTGCGCGCATCGCCGCGCGCCGAACCGCGACCGGTGAGCACGCTATCGACCGGGCCGAGCGGGCCGTTCGAAAGCGTGCCGGTCACCGTGCCGGTCGCGCCGCCGAGGATACCGCCGCTGCCGCCGAGGACCTGCGCAGCTGCCGGGGTTGCGGGGACGAGGGCCACCGCTGCGATCGAGATGAGGAGCTTGTTCATGTCGTTTCCTTCCTGTGTTTCGCGCGGCGTCGCGGCCGCTACAGTGAGGAAACGGATGCCCGGCGCGGCTTAATCCACGCCGCTGCAAAATTTTTCGAAAATTACTTGCGACCGCCGCAGGAGCCGCACAGCAGGCCGCGCCCATAGGCGTCGTCGGGCCCCTTCTTGCCGAGGTCGCGCGCCTCGCGATCGAGCGCCGGACGGACCTTGCGCCCCGCGGCGATGGCGGCGGCGGCGCGCACCGCGACCAGCGGCGTGGCGAAGGACGTGCCGCGCATACGGCGGCGCTTGCCCCGCGCATCCCAGGCATCCACTTCGCCCGGAGCCGCATAGTCGAGATGCAGCGCGCGTCCGGCTTCGATCAGCGCCCGGTCGCGCCGATCGACCCCGGTGACCGCGATCACGCCGTGATAGGACGCGGGGAAGGCGGGCGGCGCGGCCGGACCGTCATTGCCGACCGCCGCGACCAGGGTCACGCCCTTGCGCCGGGCCGCCGCAATCGCGCGGCCGAGCACGGCGTTGTTCGGGCCGACGAGGCTGATCGACACCACCTGCGCGCCTTCCTCGACCAGCCAGCCGAGCGCGCGCGCGATGGCGAGCGCATTGCCGCCCGCCTTGTCGCTGCCATAGACGTCCGCGACGCTGATGCGCCGCGCGCCCTCGCCCACCAGCAAGCCCGCCACTGCGCTGCCATGGTCGCTTGCACGCGGGGCGCCGCTGGCGAAACCGCGGATATTGCCGATCCCGAGCCGCTTCGCCGGGGCACCGTCGATCACCCCGATATGGGTCGCGATCGTCGCTGGGGCTGGGGCCGGAGCCGGAGCGGGAGGAGCCGCAGGAACCGGCGCGCTTTCGTAACCGGCGGTGAAATAGAGATGGTCGGGCGAGATCTCGGCTCCCGGCGCGAGCCGCTGCACCAGCGCCTGCGCCTCGGCGAGGCTCATCGTCCGGGGGACCCGGATGCTCACCAGCGACAGGTCGATCCCCGCGATATCCTCGCGCGCGCCGATCGCGAAGCCGCCGGTCGACAGCGCATCGAGCGTGGCGGCACTGGGATCGAGCAGCAGCAGCACGCCGCGCCGCGCGGGCGCGCCCTCGCGGTCGCGTTCGATCGCGTCGCGATTGCGGCGCACCAGCCGGTCGATCGAGCGCAGCCTATCGCGCGCCAGTTCCTCGGCGGTCTCGAGCAGCGGGTCGGCGGTCTCGCGGACCGTCTCCGCCAGCCCGCCGACCACGCCGTCGACCGGCGGCAGGCGCGGCACCGCGACCTGCGCGGCGACGGCCTGCGCCGCCAGCGCGAACGCCACCGCAAGGATTATCGACAGTCGCTGCATGGGGACCCCTTTGCCTTTTTCACATTTACCATGGATTAAACGGCCCGCGCGCTTCGTTTAATCCCTGAAAGGCGGAAAACTGGCCGACACGTTCGAACAGTCCATGCTCGAGATCCTGCCCCGGTTGCGACGGTTCGCGACCGGTCTCGCGGGGCATCCGAGCGACGGCGACGACTTGTGCCAGATGACCGTGGAACGCGCGCTCGCCAACCGTGCCAAGTGGCAGGAGGGCACGCGCCTCGACAGCTGGATGTACAGGATCATGCGCAATATCTGGATCGACGAAACCCGTTCCCGCGCCCGTCGCGGCCAGACCTTCGTCGATCCCGACGCGGGTGAACGCGTGGGCGGCGAAGGCGGCCAGGAAGCACGGGTCGAGCTGAACAATATCGACCGCGCGATGCAGAAACTGCCCGACGACCAGCGCGAAGCCGTGCTGCTCGTGATGGTCGAAGGCTATGCCTACAAGGAAGCGGCCGAGATCGTCGGCTGCCCGGTCGGCACGCTCAATTCGCGGCTGGTGCGCGGGCGCGACGCGCTGATGCAGATGATCGGAGACGCGGCATGACCCCGACCCCCGAACAGATCGCCGCCTTCGCCGACGACCAGCTCGACGGCGAAGAGCGCGACGCGGTCGCCACCGCGATCGCCGCCGATCCCGCGCTGCAACGCCAGGTCGAGGCACATCGTGCACTGTCGGCGAAGCTCTCGGCGCATTTCGCCCCGCTGATGGACCGCGAACTGCCCGAGACGCTCACCGCGCCGCTCGAGCCGCGCGAGGCCGAAGTGGTCGATTTCGACGCCGCGCGCGAGCGCAAGGAAACGAGGCGCACGATCCCGCGCTGGGGCTGGATCGCCGGTCCCGCCCTCGCCGCCTCGCTCGCGCTGGCGGTGGTGTTGCCGCGCGGCGGATCGGACGATGCTCCGGGCGCGCTTTCTGGCGAGCTCGCCAGCGCGCTCGACAGCCAGCTGAGCGCGACCCAGCGCGCCGATGCCGACACGCGCATCCTGCTGAGTTTCGCCAATGCCGAAGGCGATTACTGCCGCGCCTTCACCGCGCCCGAGGTTTCGGGCATCGCCTGCCGCGAGGCCGATGGCTGGCAGCTCGAGCGGCTCGCCACGGGCAGCGAGGCCGGCGCGAGCGAGTATCGCCAGGCCGGCAGCGACGTGTCCGATATCCTCGCCGCGGCGCAGGAGATGGCAAGAGGCGGCGGGCTCGATGCCGAGGCAGAGGCGGCGGCCAGGGCCAAAGGCTGGCGCGACTAGCCCCCTTTCCGTTCGAAGCCGGACACAAAAAAGGCGGCCGTTGCGGGCCGCCTTTTTCATTGGGTCGCCGTGCCTCAGTAGGCGAGGCGGAAGCCAAGCTTGGCCATCGCCTCGACATAGGCGATCCGGCGCTTCTGCAGTTCGTTGGCATAGCGCTCCCACGAGCGGCGCTCGTCCTTGATGCTGTCGGCTTCGCGCAGCTTCTCGTTCAGTTTCTTCTGCGCCTTGATCACGTCGAGCCGGTAGTCGAACCACAGCTCGTTCTCGATTCCGGCGATCGGCACGTTGATGATCGCGCGTTCCTCGACGCGGGCATATTCTTCTTCGTAGGTCATCGGCGCCTCGGTCCCGGCTGCCACCGGGGTGGCGAGCGAAGCGAAGGCGGCGAAGGCGAGAATGGCGGTCTTTTTCATCGGTCTGTTTCCCTAGTTGCGGCCCGCCTGGCGGGGCCTTGCATGCCGGGACAACGGATCACGCGACGGCGATAATCCATCGCGGAATAAATTTTTTGCCTCGCCGCCGATGCTAGCTTACACCAGTGTCAGCAAGGAGAGACGCATGACCGATACCACCGTTCCCGATTTCGACGTCCTGATCGTCGGCGCAGGCATTTCGGGCATCGGCATGGCCGCGCATCTCGAGATGATGTGTCCCGACCGCTCCTACGGGCTGCTCGAACGGCGCGAGAAGCTCGGCGGGACGTGGGACCTGTTCCGCTATCCCGGCATCCGCTCGGACAGCGACATGCACACGCTGGGCTTCGCGTTCGAGCCGTGGACGCACGAGAAATCGATCGCCGACGGGCCCGCGATCCTCGAGTACCTTCATCGCATCGCCGACGAGCGCGGGATCCGCGACCATATCCGCTTCAACAGCAAGGTCGTATCGGCCGATTTCGACGTCGACAGTGCGCGCTGGACGGTGACGCTCGAAGGCGGCGACATCGTCACCGCGAACTGGCTCTATCTCGGTTCGGGCTATTACGATTACGACGAGCCGCACGATGCCGGGTTCGACACCAGCGGCTTCGGCGGCCAAGTGATCCACCCGCAATTCTGGCCCGAGGATCTCGACTATGCGGGCAAGAAGGTGGTGGTGATCGGATCGGGCGCGACCGCGGTGACGATCGTTCCCTCGATGGCGGACAAGGCCGCGCACGTCACCATGCTCCAGCGCACCCCGACCTATTACTTCTCGCGCCCGGCGAAGGACGGGCTCGCCAACTGGCTGCGCAAGGTGCTGCCGGCCGAGACCGCCTACAAGATCACGCGCTGGAAGAACGTCACGATGCAGGACATCGGCTTCAAGCGCGCGCGCAGCAAGCCGGAGAAGGTCAAGGACTTCCTGTTCAAGAAGATCCGCGCCGAGCTTGGCGACAAGTTCGACGAGCAGGCCTTCACCCCGCCCTACGATCCGTGGGACCAGCGGCTGTGCCTGGTGCCCGACGCCGACCTGTTCCGCGCGATGCGCGAGGGCCGCGCGAGCATCGCCACCGGCCATATCGACAAGTTCGAGGAGCGCGGCATTCGCCTTAAATCGGGCGAGTTGGTCGAGGCCGACATCATCATCACCGCGACCGGGTTGAAGCTCGCCATGGCGGGCAAGATCGACGTTTCGGTCGAGGGCGAGCCGGTGAAATTCGAGGAGCGCTTCTACTACAAGGGAGCGATGTTCTCGAACCTGCCCAACCTGTCGGCGGTGTTCGGCTATCTCAATGCCAGCTGGACGCTGCGCGCCGATCTCGTCTCCGAATATACCTGCCGCGTGCTCAACCGGATGGCCGAGAAAGGCGCCGATCTCGCCACCCCCGTGCTGCCCGACGACCATGGCCTGGAAGAGGACGACATCTTCGATTTCTCCTCGGGCTACATCCAGCGCTCGAAGCACATCATGCCGAAGAACGCGACCGCGATGCCGTGGCGGCTCAACCAGGAATATGTCCGCGACCGCAAGGACATGAAGACCGGCGCGGTCGAGGACGGGATCCTCGCCTTCGGCAAGGCGAAGGTTGCTCCCGACGCGAAAAGCGAAACGCTCGAGCCCGCCGAATAGCCCAAAGAGTAGCCAGCGCCGCATCGGCTCCCTAAATCCGCGCCATGTCCGATTCCCGCATCTACACCGCCGCGCTGATCGTGATTGGCGACGAGATCCTGTCCGGCCGCACCCACGACAAGAACATCGCCCAGATCGCCAGCTGGACGCAGGTGCAGGGCATCCGCCTGTCGGAGGTGCGCGTGGTACCCGACGTGCTCGAACGGATCGTCGAGGCGGTCAACGCGCTGCGCGAGGGCTACGACTATCTCTTCACCACCGGCGGGATCGGGCCGACGCATGACGATATCACCGTCGATGCGGTCGCCGCGGCGCTGGGCGTCGACGTGATCGTCCATCCCGAGGCGCGCGCGATCCTCGAGCAGTACTACGCCGACAAGCCCGGCGGGCTGACCGAGGCGCGGCTGAGGATGGCGCGCGTGCCAGAGGGCGGTGAGCTGATTCCCAACCGCATGTCGGGCGCGCCGGGCATCAAGCTGGGCAATATCCACCTGATGGCGGGCGTGCCGCACATCACCGCGGGGATGCTCGACGCGCTCACCGGCACCCTCGAAGGCGGCACCCCGCTGGTCGACGAGACGATCGGCTGCTGGACCGCCGAAAGCGAGGTCGCCGATATCCTCCGCCAGGTCGAAAAGGCGCACGAGAAATGCCAGATCGGCTCCTATCCCTTCTTCCGCGAGGGCAAGGTCGGCGCCAATTTCGTGATCCGCTCGACCGATCGCGACGAGCTCGGCAGTGCGGTCGATACGCTGTGCGATGCGCTCGCCACGGCCGGCTTCGATTTCACGCCCGGCGGTATCTGAGCACTCTACGGGAACTTTGCCGCCAGACTGACCCGTATTGGGACAATTCGGCGTTAATCTCGAGTTACCGCCAAATTCAACGGCTTAATTCCTTGCAACCGCTCGGTTAATCTCTACCACGCACCATGCTGCCGCGAACTTCTTCGGGGTAGCAGCCGCGGGTGTTCTTTTTTGGACCGAAGCGACGGGCGCGGAGGGGGCAGCAATGGTCCCCGGGCAAACGTTGCTTTGCGGACGGGAAACAGGGGACGCAAACGGCTTTCTGGTCCGTAATCAGGAAGAGGTTTACCAATATGAATTCGATGTACACGAAGCAGCTCGCAGCTGCGCTGCTGGCCGGCTGTGCCGGCTCGGCCATGCTTATCGCCACGCCTGCCGCCGCGCAGGAAGCGTGTCTTACCGACACCAACAACAACGGAATTCTCGATGCCGGTGACGGCGTCAACGGCGCAACAGCGGTCGGCGACGACGCGCTGGCTTGCGGTGAGAATTCGACTGCCAATGGCGAAGACAGCACGGCCGTCGGTTCGGAATCGTCCGCCAGCGGCGCGAGCGCGACTGCCGTCGGCACCGAGGCCAACGCTTCGGCGCTCCAGGCTACCGCGATCGGTCGCGGCACCAACGCGACGGGCCTCGGCGCGACCGCAGTCGGCGCCTTCGCCACCGCGCTCCAAGAAGGTGGCGTTGCCATCGGCTACACCGCGCGCGCTGTGAACAATGACGACGTGGCCGTCGGCCGCGATGCCGTCGCCAATGGCCGTCAGGCTGTCGCCATGGGTCGCAACGCCACCGCCACCGGCATCGGTGCGACGGCCATGGGCGGCTTCTCCTTCGCCACCGCCGATTTCGCCTATGCCAGCGGCTACAACGCCTTCGCTTCGGCCGAGCGTGCGATCGCGATCGGCTATCGTTCGCGTTCGTCGGCCGACGATGCGATCGCCCAGGGTACCGACGCCAACGCTTCGGGTCGCCAGGCCATCGCGCTCGGTCGCAACGCGACCGCTTCGGGCATCGGTTCGATCGCGCAGGGTGGCTTCACCTTCGCGACCGGCGATTTCTCCTATGCCAGCGGCTACAACGCGGTCGCCTCGGGCGAGCGTTCGGTCGCGATCGGTAACGAAGCGACCGCCGAAGGCACCGATGCGATCGCCATCGGCAGCGGCGACGGCACCGGCAATGGTCGCCTGACCCGTGCCAGCGGCCCGTCGACCACCGTCGTCGGCGGCCAGGCCTTCGCCATCGGCGCCGGCGCGACCGCCTATGGCTGGCGTTCGGAAGCCACCGCGCAGCGCGCGACGGCGATCGGCCACCTCGCGATCGCCAGCGGCGAGTTCTCGACCTCGCTCGGCGAAGCCGCCAACGCCTCGAACACCTACGCCACCGGCCTCGGCTACCTCGCCAACGCCACCGGCCGTTCGGGCACCGCCGTCGGCGCCTCGGCGCAGGCGCGCGGCGACTTCTCGACCGGTCTCGGCAATGCCGCCTTCGCCACCGGCACGCGCTCGACCGCGGTCGGCGTGCTCGCCAACGCTTCGGGCGCGAGCTCGTTCGCCGCGGGTGACTCGGCCAACGCCTCGGGCAGCGCCTCGGTCGCCATTGGCAACCTCGCGCGTGCAACCGGTGCAAACTCGGTCGCGATCGGTAACGGCGCGACCGCGACCAATGCCGGCCAGGTGGTGATCGCCGGCCTCGGCACGAGCACGTCGAGCCAGACCGGCACGATCTTCGCCGTGACGACCGACACCAATGGCACGCTGGGCCGCACCGCGCTGGCCACCTCGGCCTCCGTGGCGAGCAACACCGCCGCGATCGCGTCGAACACCGCGCTGATCGGGACCAACACTGCCGCGATCAGCGCGCTCGGTGCCCGGACCACGACGCTCGAAGCGCTGACCGCGCAGAACAGCATCGACATCAGCCGCGCCAACGAAGGCGTCGCGATGGGTCTCGCGATGGAAAGCCCGGCCCTGCCGGCAGGCACCAATTTCGGCCTGTCGGGCGGCGTCGGCTACTTCGCCGACCGTGGTGCCGGTACGGTGGCGCTGAGCGCCCGTGTCGGTGACAACGCTTCGATCTCGGCCGGTCTCGGTGTCGGTTTCGACAGCGGTGAAGTCGGCGCCCGCGGCGGCTTCCAGATCGCCTGGTAACTCAACCTGCGGACCAGGATGAGTGGGGCCGGGGTGCGCAAGCACCCCGGCCCTTCTCTTTTGCGCAATCCAAATGCTGGCCGATGCAGCGCGCCGGTCGGCAGCGCGAACGTAACCGGCACCGTATACGGCGCGTCAGCGCTCGCCGCGGTCGTATTCTTCCTGGTCGAGTTCCTCGCGCAGCTCGCGCGCGCCGCGTTCGGCCTTGCGCACCGTGCTGTCGGGGGCCTGCCTGTTCCTGACATAGGCCCAGATGATGAACCCGATCAGCAGGATCGGACCGAGGATCGTGGCGAGGCTCCAGAGAGAGGACATGGTCTTTCCTTTCGGGGAATTGCTTGCAGCTTCACCCGATCAACGCCTGCCCATCTCCTTTTATCCAAAACAAAGGGCCGGAGGATTGCTCCCCCGGCCCCTGTAATCGGCATATCCGATGATATGGTGGCTTACGCGCCCTCGACTTCGGAGAGGTCGAGCTTGAGGCCCGGGCCCATCGACGAGGTCAGCGAGACCTTGCGGACGTACTTGCCCTTGGCGCCCGACGGCTTGGCCTTGACCACCGCTTCGGTCAGCGCCTTGAAGTTGGCCTTCAGCGCGGCATCGTCGAAGCTCATCTTGCCGATGCCCGAGTGAATGATGCCCATCTTCTCGACGCGATATTCGACCTGGCCGCCCTTGGCGTCCTTGACGGCCTGCGCGACGTTGGGGGTCACGGTGCCGAGCTTCGGGTTCGGCATCAGGCCCTTGGGACCGAGCACCTTACCGAGACGGCCGACGACGCCCATCATGTCGGGCGAAGCGATCACGCGGTCGTAATCGAGGTTGCCGTTCTGCATGTCTTCCATGAGATCTTCGGCGCCCACGACGTCCGCACCGGCTTCCTTCGCCGCGTCGGCATTGTCACCGCGCGCGAACACCGCGACCTTGACGTCCTTGCCGGTGCCCGAGGGCAGCGACACGACGCCGCGGACCATCTGGTCGGCGTGGCGCGGATCGACGCCGAGGTTCATCGCGACTTCGACGGTCTCGTCGAACTTCGTCATCTTCTCGAATTCGCGCAGCACGGTCATGGCTTCGTCGAACGAGTAGAGCTTTTCGCTGTCGACCTTCTCGGCGACGAGCTTCTGCTTCTTGGTCATCTTGCCCATGATCAGCCCTCCACCACGTCGAGGCCCATCGAGCGCGCGGAGCCCTCGATGATCTTCATCGCTTGCATGATATCGTTGGCGTTCAGATCCTTCATCTTCGCTTCCGCGATTTCCTTGATCTGGCTGGCCTTGATCGTGCCGACCTTGGTCTTGTTCGGCTCGCCCGAGCCCTTCTTCACCTTGGCGGCCTTCTTCAGCATGTAGCTGGCGGGCGGCGACTTGGTTTCGAAGGTGAAGCTCCGATCGGCATAGACCGTGATCTTGGTCGGGATCGGGGCGTTCTTTTCAAGGTCCTGCGTGGCGGCGTTGAAGGCCTTGCAGAATTCCATGATGTTGACGCCGCGCTGACCGAGCGCAGGGCCGATCGGCGGGGAGGGATTGGCGGTGCCGGCGGGCACCTGAAGGTTGATGTAACCTTCGATCTTCTTGGCCATGATGGCCTCCTTTTCGCACTGTCGCCCGGCGCGAAACCGGGCTCATGTTAAGCGGTCCAGACGGCGCCGTCGCCGGCGCCTCCCGCGTGGATTTCCCGATGCTGGTAGCTGGGAAGCCGCGCAGATAGCGATTTCGCCGGATTTTGCAAGCGATTCGGCCGCTCGCGACGCTCAGGCCGCGCAGTTGCGCACTTCCAGGTCGCGGGCGCGAACCGCGTCGAGCAGCTGCCGCATCCGCAGCACCGTGTTGTGCGCGTTGACCCCGGCGAGCAGGCGGATGTCCTCGAGGTCGTCGCGCAGCGCGATGGTGAGGCTTTCGCTGTCGCCGACATGCGCCATCGACCAATCGCCGAAGATCCGCTCGTCTGCGGGTTCGATCTCGAGCAGGGCGAGATTGCGGTGGCGCAGGTCGCAGCAGATCCGCTCGAAGGTCTCGGCGACCGCCTTGGGCGCGCCCTCGATGACCTGCAGGTAGGTCGCGTCGACCCGCAGCAGCACGCCGGTGATCCCGGCCTCGCGATTCCGCTTCTCGCAAGCCAGCGCCAGTTCGCGCGCGCCCAGCCGGGCGATCGCGCTGCTGGTGTAGAACAGACGCAGGAGCGGTGCGCCCGGTTGGTCGGTCAGGTCGAAGCGTTCGGTCATGCCGCGCGCTCCTGTCCCGCTGCTCTGCACAGATCTGAAAATTCGGCTTCCGACAATGGTCGGCTGATCAGGAATCCCTGGAGGTTCTGGCACCCGTGGCTGGTGATGAATTCGCGCTGGGCGGCGGTTTCGATGCCCTCGGCGGTAATCTGCAAATCCATGCTCTTGCCCAGTTCGGCGATGGCGCGCACGATCGAGGCGCTGTTCGCATCGACCGGCGCCTGGTTGACGAAGCTCCCGTCGATCTTGATCCGGCTGATCGGGAAGCGGTGGAGGTAGCTGAGCGAGGAATAGCCGGTCCCGAAATCATCGAGCGAGACATTGACCCCGAGCGCGACCAGCCGGTTGAGCGTACGCAGCGCGAGCTCGTCGTCGCCGAGCAGCGCGGTCTCGGTGATTTCGAGCTCGAGCCGTTGCGGCGGCAGGCCCGTCTCGTGGAGCACCGCGGCGACCCCCGAGACAAGGCGCGGATCGAGGATCTGGACCGGCGACAGGTTGACCGAGAGCTTGATCGAATCGGGCCAGCTCATCGCCTCGCGGCAGGCCTTGCGCAGCACCGTCATACCGATCCGCCCGATCAGCCCGAGCTCTTCGGCCATGGGGATGAACTCGGCGGGCGGAACGGCTCCGTGGGTGGCCGGGCTCCACCGCGCCAGGGCCTCCGCACCGACCAGCTCGTCGGTCGAAGAATCGACGATCGGCTGGTAGACGACGTCGAAGTCCTCGCGCACCGCGGCGCGGCGCAGCGCGGCTTCGAGCACCCGGCGGCGCTCGATCGCTTCGAGCAGCGTATCGTCGAAAACCTGCCAGCGGCCCTTGCCCCTGCGCTTCGAGGAATAGAGCGCATGGTCGGCGTGATTGACCAGGCGAGACGGATTGGTCGCGTGATGCGGCGCGAGGCTGATCCCGACGCAGGCCCCGATCTCGGCGATCTGCTCTCCGATCAGGAACGGGCGCCCGAGGATCTCGATCACGCGATCGGCCACGCTCCCCGCGGCGCTGGAATCGCGCACCCCGTCGAGGAGGATCGCGAATTCGTCACCGCCGACGCGGGCGACGAAATCTCCGGGCCGAGCGGCGCATTCGAGCCGGTGCGCGACACGCTTGAGCACCTCGTCGCCGGTGGCATGGCCCATGCCGTCATTGACCGGCTTGAAATTGTCGAGATCGACGACGAGCAGCGCGAAGGCGGCACCGGTGGCCTCGGCGGCGGCGCTGCGCTTGGCGAGCGCGCGACCGAAAGCCCTGCGATTGGGCAGGCCGGTCAGCGCATCGTGCATCGCCTGGTGCTGGAGCCGCAGGCGCGAGCGCAATTGCTGGCGGCGATCGGTCTGCGAGGTGGTCAGGCCCAGCCCCACGATCATAAGGCTGATGGTAGCGATCGCGCCGGCCAGCGCGTTCCCGCCGACCCCCGAATAGGTCGCGTCCGTCACCACCGTACCAGCCAGCGGTGCGATCGTCATCGATGCCATCCCGGTGAAATGAAGGGCTACGATCGCCGCCACCCACAGCGCGACCGACCCGATATCCACCTTGGTACCGTCGGACCCGGAGAGCCGGAAATTGGCCGCCGCGGCCAGCGCGGTGCCGAGCGCGATCGAGACGACGACGAGCCCGTAATCCCAGCGCACCTCGGCTCCCGCGAACACATAGCCGGACATGCCCGTATAGTGCATCGCCGCGATGGTCAGGCCGAACAGGAGCCCCGAAGTTGCCGAGGCCCAGAGCCGGCGCGACAAGGTGGCGACAGCCACCGCGGCGCAGCTCCCGACCACCGCGATATGCGCCGACAGCAGGGTCAGTACCCCGTCGAGCGACACCGGTACCGGGGAGCGATAGCCGAACATGGCGATGAAATGGGTCGCCCAGATCGTGCAGCCGGCGACGATCCCGGTGAGGAAGCACCAGTGCCAGCGCGCGGTCCCGCGTTCGCTCGCCGCGCGCTGCGACAGGCCGACGCCGACATAGCAGCCCGCCGCGCAGATCGCCGCAGCCAGCAGGATCAGCGCCAGATCGTGGTCGTGCAGGAGATGGTTGAAGAAATGCATTTATGTTCCTGGATCCGGTCCTGCGGGCGTCCCCGCGTTAACGGTCCCTAGGGGGCGGAAGTTAAGCGAAACCCAAGATTGTCCTGCCGAATTTCCCGTGCCTCGTTCACCATGCTTGCAATGCTCGCATCGGGGGGTTCGCACGACCCGCCAAACCCGTTATTGCGACGCTTTACCAAGAAGGATTACTCCATGCGCAAACTCGTCTTCGTGGCCGCCCTGAGCGGCTCTGCCCTCGCCCTGTCCGCCTGTGCCGATGCGGGCGAAGATCCCGACGAAGCGGCCGCCGCGGAAATGGCCGAAGCCGAAGCCGATGCCGACACGACCACCGCGGACACCGAGACTGCGGGCGTGCTCGATGCGAACACCGCGACCGCCGAGCAGCTTGCCGCCGCGGGCGCATCGGAAGAACTCGCCGCCTCGATCGTCGCCGGCCAGCCCTATGCCTCGACCACCGCCTTCAACGCGGTGCTGTTGGAAACGCTGGGCGAGGAAGAGGCCGCCGCGATGCGCGCGAACGTGTTCGTCCCGGTCAACCTCAACACCGCCACCCGCGAGGACATCGCGCTGATCCCGGGCATGACCGAGCGCATGATCGGCGAATTCCTCGAATATCGTCCCTACGAGAACATCGAGGAATTCAACCGCGAGATCGGCAAGTATGTCGACGAGGCCGAAGTCGCGCGCTTCCGGCAATACGTCACGCTGTAAGCCCTCCGCCTAGCGGCGCTGGAGCCAGACCCGCACCGATTCGATCGCGGCCAGGATCCCGATATGGATGTAGGCCGTGGTCGGATCGAAGGCCGCCAGCGCCCAGTGCACGAAGGTCAGCACCGCCGCCGGATAGACCAGCCGGTGGAGCCGCTTCCATGCCCGCTTGAGCGCGCGCACCGCGATATCGTTCGAGGTCGCGGCGAGCGGCACGAACAGCGCCAGCGCGAGCCAGCCGGTCAGCATGTCGGGCGATCCCGCCTCGGCCAGCACCGGGCGGAGCCCCGCCTTGTTAACGAGGTAGATCACGGTGTGCCCGGCGGCATAGGCGAAGCTGGCCACCCCGAGATCGCGCCGATGCCGCATCAGCCAGATCGCCACCCGCGCCTTGCGGAGCGCGAGCCGGACCGGGGTCACCGCGAGCGTCACCAGCAGCAGCCATGCGGCCCAGTCGCCGCTGTCGCCGATCGCATGGCCATAGCCGTAGGCTTCTGGTGTCGCCGCCCAGCGATAAAGGATCCACGCGCCCGGCAGCGCGAGCACGAGCCACAGGAACGGGCGCGAGGCGGCGAGCGTCTTCACCAATCCACCGATGCCTGTTTCAGCCGCGAAGTCAAAGGCCGAACTGTTCATCGCCTCGAAAGAGGCCTATCGGCTTACCCGGATTGCGCGGCAATCCGGGGGTCGGAGAATTTAGAATGCGCCACATAATCGAATATGGCGACTACATGCCGCACGGCATGTGCCTGTTATGGCAACCGTGGCTGGTGATCCTGTGGGCCGGGTCGGACCTGCTCATCTTCCTGTCCTACATGGCGATCCCGCTCGCGCTGATAACGGTCCTGCGGCAGCGCAAGGACGTCCCGCATCCTGGGCTGGTCATGCTGTTCGCCAGCTTCATCCTGCTGTGCGGTTTCACTCACCTTGCCGGGATCGTCACGCTGTGGTGGCCGATCTATCCGTGGATCGGCGCGCTCAAGCTTGCCACCGGCATCGTTTCCGCGATCACCGCGGTGGTGCTTTTCCGGCTCGTCCCGACGCTCGTCGCACTCCCTTCGCCCGGCCAGATGGGCGAAGCGAACAAGCAGTTGCAGGACGAAATCGCCGCGCACGAGGCGACGCTCGCCACGCTCGAGGACCAGGTCGAGAAACGGACCGAGGAACTGCAGAGCCTCAATGCCAACCTCGCGGTTCAGGCGCGCGAGGCGGTGCATCGTTCGGGCAACCTGCTGTCGGTGGTCAGCTCGCTCGCCAGCCAGAGCGCCAAGGATTCCGGCACCAAGGAGGAATTCGTCGCGACCCTGCTCGCCCGCCTGCGCGCGCTGGCCAAGGCCACGACCACGATCAAGCGGGCGGAAAACAATGCTTCAGAGCAGCTCGAAACGGTGGTGCGCGATCAGCTCGCACCGCTGATTCAGGTCTTCCCCGACCGCGTGGCGATCGAGGGACCTGCGATCGCCGTCGGATCAGAAGCGGCGCAGCAGATCGCGCTGGCATTGCACGAGCTCGCCACCAACGCGCAGAAATACAATCTTTCCGAAACCGAGGACACGCGGGTCTCGCTCTCCTGGAAGATCGTCACCTACGACGCGGACGAGGATCGCTTCGAGCTCGAGTGGCACGAGAGCCTCTCCGAAGATTCATCGGAACGGTTCGGCAGCGGTGAGCACGAAGGGTTCGGCACCAAGCTGCTGACCCGGATCGTCCCCGTCATGCTGCGCGGCAATGCGGTGCGAGAGTTCCGGGCGCGCGAATTCTGCTATCGCCTCGACGCGCCGCTGACATCGGTCATCGCCAACATTGATCGCGGCCTCGAGGAAGCGCACGCGGCGCGCCTGGTCGACGAGAGTTTCGGACTCGAAAGCTGACGCGTCGCGCCGGCGGCCTTACTTGACTAGTTCGACTTCCTCGAAGTCGAGCTCGACCGGGGTCGCGCGGCCGAAGATCGAGACCGAAACCTTGACCTTCTGCTTGTCGAAATCGAGCTCCTCGACGACGCCGTTGAAGCTCGCGAAGGGTCCCCCGAGCACCTTGACCTGGTCGCCGATCTCGTAATCGACGTTGATCTCGCGCTTGGGCGCGCTCTTGGCGTCCTCGACACCGCCGAAATAGCGCGCGGCCTCGCGTTCGGAAATCGCCTGCGGCTTGTTGTTGTTGCCGAGGAAGCCGGTCACCTTGGGGGTGTTCTTGACCAGGTGGTAGACATCGTCGGTCATGGTCAGCTTGGCGAGCACGTAACCCGGCATGAACTTGCGTTCGGTCTGGACCTTCTTGCCGCGCTTGATCTCGGTGATCGTCTCGGTCGGGACTTGCACTTCCTCGACCGCGTCGGACAAGCCGAGCCGTTCGGCTTCCGAAATGATCGTGTCGCGCACCTTGTTCTCGAAACCGGAATAGGCGTGGATGATGTACCAGCGGGCCATGTGTGTCAGTCGTCCGTTGCTTGTTTAGGGATCAGGCGAGCCGCAGCAGCCAGCCGACGATGGAAGAGAAGAGGCTGTCGATCCCGAAGAAGAACAGCGCGAGGATCAGCACCATGATGCCGACCATGATCGCGGTCTGGATCGTTTCCGCCTTGGTCGGCCAGACAACCTTGGACGCTTCGGCCCGCACCTGGCGGATGAATTCTCCGGGGGTGGTCTTCGCCATCGTTCAAAATCCCAAAAGTGAAACTCGTCTCTTCCGGGATGGGGTCCGCGCCGCCCCGGTTCAAGTCCGGGAGGGGCTGCTTTTCCATCGATGTCGGAATTGCCCTCGCCTCTAACCCCGGCGGCGCGCTTGTGCAAGTGTGCGATGACCGATCGCGACTGTTGGCAGGACGAAACACCGCGTTAGAGTGCCCGCGATGTCGCGAATCCTCTTCCCGCTCATGGCTTTGCTCGCCGTGCTGGTCCCGGCCGCCGTCGGGGCGCAGGAGGGAGACGAGACCGCGTTGCCGTGGCCGATCGACGAGGCCCGGCTGAAGGGCGAATATCCGGAAGCCGTCGCCTATCTCGCCGAAGAGGAGCAGCGCTGCGAGAGCGAACGGCCGGGCTCGGGCGACTGCCTCTACCCGCTCTACCTCCAGCTCTATCTCGCCTGGGCGTGGGACAAGCCGCGCGATGCCGTCGCCGCGGCCGAGAAATGGCTCGAGCTTGCCGAACAACGCGACGAGCTGGGCGGCCACAACGAGCCCACGATCCGTTATTTCTACGCCAGCGCGATCAAGGGGCTGGTGAGCGACGGAATCGTCTGGGGCGGGGTTGGGTACCCCGCAGCAATCGAGCAGCTGACCCTCGCGCTCGAACGTTCGCGCGCGCTCGATCGCGATCCGAGCGAAGCCGCGATGCTGCTGTCCGCGCGCGGCGACATGCTCGCGCGGCGCGCCGCGGAGGAATGGTCCAACGAGGAACGGCGCCTCGCGCTGTGGTCGCTCGCCGAGGCCGATTCACGCGGCGCGATCGCCGCGGTGGAACGAAGCGAAAGCGCGGAGATCCGGACCGACACTGCCGACTACTTCGCCGACCTCGCCCGCGCGCTTTACGAACAGGGTCGCGACGAGGAAGCGGTGCTCGCGGCGGAAAGCGCGCTCGCGGGCTTCCGCACCCGGCTCGAGGATCCCGAGCGCGCGGCATCGGTGGTGCGCGCGCTGCGGCGGCTGGCGGTGCAGGCGCAGGAGGCCGGGTATCCGAAGGTCGCGCTGCGCTATTGGGACACGATGCTCGATCCGCTCGCTGACGGACTCGTCGAAACGCAGGTCAACGACCTGCTTATGCTCGGCAAGGCGCTCGCCGCGACGGGACGCGGCGAAGATGCAATCGCGGTGTTCGAGGAAGCGCTGGCCGACCCGGTGCTCGAAGCCAACCCGATGGCCGAAAGCTTCCTGCGCGGCGCATTGATGGAAGCGCTCGCGAGCACCGAGGACCATGCACGCACGATCGCGCTCGCGGCGGAGAACCTCGCCTTCGCCGACGCGCAGCTCGCGGCGGGGGCCTATGCCCCGCCATTCGAGGCGATGCGGATGAAGGCGCTGCTCGCCCGCGGCGAGGCGCTGCTCGAGACCCGGCGCTGGGACGAGGCCGAGCGCGACCTGTCCGAAGCGCGGAAGCTCCGGGAAACCCGTGCCTTCTACGACCCCTACGAAGACGCCAATATCGCCGCCGACCTCCGCCTCGCCAAGGCGGTGTCGCGGGGGAGTCGCGATTTTGCGCTCGCCCGGACGCTGCTCCAGCGCGGGATCGAGGGCGCGCTGGCGCATGTCGCGAGCGGCACCGGCTTCGACGCGGAAAATGCCGGCAAGCTGCGATCCTACGCGCCACTGTTCCGCGAGCAGGTCCGCATCGCCTTCGCGCTGGCCAGGCCGGACCGCCCCTAGCCCCGTTCGCGGGCGTCCAGCGCCGCTCCGCTGTGTGCCTTCTCGCCACAAAGGCTGGCATTCGCGCGGTTCTGCCGTTAGCACCCCCGCCACAAAGGGAGTTCAAAGGGGAAATACCTGACATGGCCACTACCGAGCCTGCTTCGCTTGGCGACCGCATGATCCAGCCGGTCACCAACATATCCGACCTCATCTGGGGCGGCACATGGGAGGGGGTGGAAGTCATTCCCTTCCCGCCACTGGCGCTGATCCTGCTGGGGGTCGGCCTGTATGTGATGGTTGGCCTGCGCTTCTATCCGATCACCAAGTTCTTCTCGGCGCTGAAGGGCCTGTTCTCGAGCCGCAAGGGTGCGGGCGCGGGCGAGATTTCGCCCTTCGCCGCGCTCTCGACCGCGCTTTCCGGCCAGGTCGGCACGGGTAACCTCGCCGGCGTCGCCACCGCGATCGCATTGGGCGGTCCGGGCGCGATCTTCTGGATGTGGATCACCGCCCTGTTCGGCATGGCGCTGGCCTTCGCCGAGGGCTCGCTGGCAATCCGTTATCGCGAAACGACCTCCGACGGAGTCAAGCGCGGCGGTCCGATGACCTACATCATGATGGGTCTCGGTCCGAAATGGACCTGGCTTGCGATCCTGTTCTGCATCGGCACGCTGTTCAGCGCGCTCGTCACCGGCAACTCGATCCAGGCCAATGCCGTGGCCGACGGCCTCAACGAGCTGTTCGGAATCGAGGAATGGCTCGGCGGGCTGATCGTCGCGGTGCTGGTCTTCATCGTCATCATCGGCGGGATCAAGTCGATCGGCCGCGTCGCGGAAAGCGTCGTGCCGTTCATGGCCGCGGCCTATATCGTGATGGCCGCGATCGCGCTGATCCTGAACTTCGGCGACCTCGGCGAGACCTTCGCGCTGATCTTCCACGGTGCCTTCAACCCGCAGAGCGCGGTCGGCGGCTTTACCGGGGCGGCGATCATCATGGCGATCCGCGCGGGTGTCGCCCGCGGCCTGTTCTCGAACGAGGCGGGCCAGGGTTCGACCCCGATCGCGCACGCCGTGGCGCAGACCGACGATCCCGAGCAGCAGGGCCGCATGGCGATGCTCGGCACGTTCATCGACACGATCGTGATCTGCACCATGACCGCGCTGGTGATCCTGACCGTGCGCGGCGAGTTCTCGAACGCCGGCGAGATCGTGCCGCATGTCTGGCAGTCGGACCGCGTCGGCTTCGAGATGACCTCGGGCGCCTTCGCCGCCGCCTTCCCGGCCGAGATCGCCGCGATCCCGATCGGGACGCTGGTCGCCTCTATCGCGCTGCTGCTGTTCGTGTTCACCACCCTGCTCACCTGGAGCTATTACGGCGAACGCGCGATCACCTTCATCTACGACCGGGTGAAGGGTTCGACCCGCAGCGGCGAGCGCAAGCTGCACATGGCCTGGCGCGTGCTGTGGTGCGTGGTGATCTTCATCGGCGCGGCGCAGCCGAGCGAGCTGGTCTGGCGCCTCGGCGACATTTCCAACGCCACGATGCTGCTGCCCAACATCCTCGCGATCGCGCTGCTTTCGGGCGTCGTCTTCGCGCTGTCGCGCGGCGATCGGACCGCGGGCAAGGAATACCACGAAGAAACGCCCGAAGAGCCCGAGGAATACTGATCCCCGGGGGGCTTCCGGCTCCAATGAATAAGGGCGCGGTGCCGGATCGGCACCGCGCCCTTTTCGTTTCGTCTACCTTTTCCGGAGCACCCGAAGCGCGCCGGTCGCACCGTCCTAGTGCGTGCCCAGAAGGCGAGCCCAGAATCCCGGCTGTTCCATCGGGCGGATCGCACCGTGCTTCATGAAACGCGCCGAAGGATCGGAATGCGGACGCGGCGAAATCCATGAGTCCGGGCGCGAGCTGCGAAAGCTGACGCTAGCCATGTTGTTCTCCTCAATCTTCATTCCCGTCTTGGGGGGATAAACCTCCGGTTGCGGAAATCGGTTCCCGCCGCGGCAGCGCGACCGCCGTCCGGCCCCGGCGTGACCGATTCGCCACAGTGGCCGGCGCGCTGTGGAAGGGCGGCGGCAAAGAGGTTGTCTTTCAGACCCCTGCTCAACACCATGCGCGGCGGAAGGGGCGATGCATTTTCGCCCGAATGGAGGGTCAAACCATGAATACCTGTCGCCTGACGGCGAGCCTGCTGCTCGCCGCCACCTCGATCGTCGCGCTCACCACCTCGGCCCGCGCCGACGACACGCCCGAATGCAATACGAACGACGGGCCGGATGCCACCGCGAGCACCGCCGATGACGGGCTGGAGTGCGGGGTGGATTCCAGTGCTGCGGGTTCCGATGCGACGGCGGTGGGCAATGAAAGCACCGCGTCGGGTTACGAATCGGTCGCCGTCGGTAACGCGGCTTCGGCGTCGAGCTATTACGGCATTGCTGTCGGACCTTATGCCTCTTCGATCGGAACGAGCGGTATTGCTCTGGGACGCTCCGCAAACGCCACGTCCTACGCGATTGCGATCGGCGACAGCGCCAGCGGTGCTTCCAATGCGGTTGCTATCGGCAATTCAACCGTGACCGCTCAGAATGGCGTCGCGCTAGGTCGCAGCGCCAACGCAAGTGACCAAGGCATCGCGATCGGGATGTACTCCGAGGCCGGCCAAGGCTCGATCGCCATCGGCTCCAAGATCAACTTTGGGGGTGCTGCAGTATTTTACGATGGCGCCATCGCGACCGGCACAAATGCCGTTGCGGTCGGCGGCGAAGCGTCCGCAACTGGAGCACGCTCGATTGCCTTGGGAGCCAATGCTGGCGCCGGGTTTGAGGACAGTGTGGCCCTCGGAGCGGGCTCGACCGTCGGTGCGGCGATGACCGTCTCGGTCGGTAATTCGAGTGCCAAGCGGCGCATCACCAATCTGGCAGACGCGGTGGATGCGACGGATGCCGTAACGCTGCAACAATTGAACAACGCCATCGCGGCGGGCGGTACCGAAGGGGCCACCAGCCTTTCCTTCCTCGACGTGAATTCCACAGGCACTGCGGCCGATGCCTCGGGCGAGGACGCCATTGCGATCGGAGAGAACGCCCGCGCTCAGGGCGCGCGGTCGATCGCGCAAGGTACCAATGCGATTGCCTATGACGACGACGCGATCGCCCTGGGTACCAATGCGAGTACGGATTTCGGGGATTCGATTGCCATAGGTCGCGACGTCAATGCGCGTGATGGCGGCGTTTCGGTCGGTTCGGGTTCGCGATCGTGGGGTGCAGTCGGCAGCGCATTCGGTCCCAATGCCTCTTCGAATGGCAACGGCAGCGTTGCCGTCGGCTACAATTCGATTTCCAGCGGGGGAAGTTCCGGCGGGACCGCCAGCGATGCGTCGGTGGCGATCGGCCATTCCGCTCAAGCGACAAGCAATGGCGGTACGAGCATTGGCGGAGGTTCGAAAGCTGAGAACAATGGCACCGCCATCGGTTCGGGTAGCTTCGCTGGCAGCGGATTTGGAACGCTCGCGGTGGGCAACAATGCGACTGCCGACGGCGTTGTGACGACGGCGATCGGCTCATCAAGCTCGGCAACCGGTTTCATCGCCACGGCGATCGGATATCAGGCCGATGCAACGGGCCGCGAGGCGCTCGCAATCGGATATGGCAGTGAAGCCAGCGCGGAATCGTCGGTTGCACTCGGTACCGGTTCGGTCGCGGACCAGACAAACACGGTTTCGGTGGGCTCCGCAGGGGTGAAGCGCCGCATCACGAACGTAAATGCGGGGATCGGCGATTACGATGCGGTAAACGTCGCACAATTGAACGCGGCGATCGCGGGCGTCAGTAGTGGCGGCACGGGCTCCGCCTCGATCTATCTCGACGTGAATTCCGATGGCGCGGCAGCGAGCGCTACCGGCATCGACGCAGTCGCGATCGGCGAAAACGCGTCTGCTACCGACGCAAATGCGATATCCGTAGGATCCAACGCCGCTACTTCGGGGTCCAATTCGATTGCCGTCGGTCCCAACGCTCAGGCGACGCAGGGTGGCACTGCCATGGGCAGTGAGGCCATCGCGCGCAACGGAGCCGTTTCGGTGGGCACGGGTGCAATCAGCGACAATCAGGCCGTGGCAGTCGGTATCAGCTCATCGGCCCAAGCCAGCGCAGCGAGTGCATTTGGGGGCTTCGCCAAAGCCGATCAGTTTATGGCTACGGCCATCGGGCACAATGCGGTCGCATCGGGAGTGAACTCGACAACGGTGGGTGGGAATAGCTCCGCCACCACCCAGGCTACGGCGGTTGGTTCGTCGAGCGTGGCGGATGCGCAGTGGTCTTCGGCGATGGGTCACCAGGCCAATGCCACCGGGGCCGGCGCTTCGGCGATCGGCTCCTATTCGGCGGCGGCGGGGCAGTATGCTGCCGCGGTCGGGTTGCAGGCCAACGCCTCAGGGACGCGCAGCTTCGCCGGCGGCACCCGCGCGCAGGCGACCGGCGAATATTCGGTCGCGATCGGCGGCGACGGGACCGACGAGGACTCTCTGGGGGCCTCGGCCTCGGGCGCCAGCGCGGTGTCGGTCGGCCGCGAAGCAATCGCCTCGGGCAATGAATCGCTCGCCGTGGGGGCCGATGCGGTCTCTTCGGGCCTGCGCACCACCGCCTTCGGCTACGGCGCCAAGGCCACCGGCCTGCAGACCACCGCGGCCGGGACGGGTTCCTCCGCGGAGGGTATCGGGACGCTCGCCTTCGGGTCCTTCGCCACCGCACGCGGCAATTACGCAATGGCGCTCGGCTACGCCTCATTCGCCCCGGCGCTGCAGGCGACCGCGGTCGGCAACGGCGCGCAGGCGACCGACGAGAACGCGACCGCACTCGGCCGCACCGCGATGGCCCGAAATGCCAGCGCCACCGCGATCGGCCATAACGCGACCTCCGACTACGCGCGGGCCACGGCGATCGGCTATGCCGCGGTGACCACCGCCAACGACCAGGTCGTGCTCGGCGGCGCGGGCAGTTCGGTGAAGATCGGCGATCTCGACGCTTCGACCGCCGCCCAAGAGGGGCCGGTCGATGTCGTGACCGTCGACGCCAACGGGGTGCTCGGGCGCCAGCAGGCGGCAACCGCCGCCTCGGTCGATGCCGTGCGCGCCAATGTCGATTACATCGCGGCTATCTCGGACGCCCAGTTCGAGGCGCTCAGCAGCGACGTGCTCGCGCTGTCGGGCCGGCTCGACACGATGGAGTTCGCGCTCGAGGATCTCGACACGCGGATGCGCGGCGGGGTCGCCGCGGCGATGGCGATGGGCGGTACGATGGTGGTGCCCGACAGCACCGTCTCGATCAGCGTCAACGGCGCGACCCACCAGGGCGAGCAGGGCTATTCGGCGGCAGTGACCGCGCGGGTCGCCCCGCGGATCTACGTGTCGGGCGCGATTGCCGGCAATACCGGCGACGAGGGCGCGAGCGGCCGCGTCGGCATGGCGATCGGCTTCTGAACAACGGCGGGGCCGTTCGCCTCGCGGCGGCACCGCTTCCCCGCCCGCAAAGCGGGACGGTTACTTCCGGATGTCGAAGTGATCGCGGATGTGTTCCAGCACCGACGGGTAGAGCGGGTTGTCGAACGCGATCCCGACATAGCCGTGATCGCACCACCGCACCGTCGCCCGGACCGGACCGATCGGCCCGATCTTGATCGTGATCTTGTCGCCCGGATTGAGCCCGCGATAGCGATCCGCGAAGCGGCAACCGCTTTCCGAAAGGTCGAGCACGGTGACGTCGCGCGGTCCCGAATTGGCGACGATCCGGGCCTGGATCGTCAGTTCGTGGCGGAGTTCGCTGCGATCGACCTGGTAGCGGGGTCGCGATGAGGTGGAATGCGATTCGGGCGCGACCGGTGATGGCGGCAGCACCGACCGGTCCGGCGAGTTTGGGGGCAATGAAGCGGGTGCTGGCGGGTGGAGCGGTGGCGGTGACGGTTGGGGCGGCGGCGGGAATTCGTCCGGCGGTTCCGCTTCGGCGCGCGCCGCGCGCAGCCTGCGCTCCTCGACGAACCGCTCCATCGCGACACCGACTTCCGCCGAAGGACCGAGATCTACGCTATCCGCATATTCGCCGCCGCGCACCCAGATGCGCCCGTCTCGCAGGAAAAAGCGGATGCTTTCGTTTCCCATGGCCCTCGCTTTGCGTCGCGATCCCCGGGGAACAATACGCGGCGCCCGGCGCGGTTGCAAACCGAACCGGCGAAAAGCGGACATGTCGGACAATCGTCTGGCAGGGGTGACAGGATTCGAACCCGTGGCCCTCGGTTTTGGAGACCGATGCTCTACCAGCTGAGCTACACCCCTGCAGACGGATGCGCGCTCTAGGGCGGACGCGCCGAATTGGCAAGCGGCGATGCGGCCGCGGGGCGCCGCCGACGCCCGATGGGACTTCTTTTCCGTCCGTTCCCAATCGCTTGTCGGACCAGTGAAGCGCGCGTAAGGCAGCGCGACGCAAGGGGGGACAAGGGTGGCGTTCGAGCCTCCGAAACTGGTGTTGAACGGCTCCGGCGAAGGGCAACTGCCCGCGATCGGTCGAGTCGCGCGCGATCCGCTCGCCCATTGGCCCGACGACCTGCTCGACACCGGCGTGGTACAGGCCAAGGCCGGAAGGCAGGCGCTGGCGTTCGTGTCCGACCCCATGGCGGTGTCGACCATCCTGATGAATCGCAGCGACAATTTTCCGCGGGCGCGCTTCCAGGACCGGATCCTTGGTGCAAGCTACGGTGAGAATCTTGTCCAGGCCGACCAGCAGGACTGGCGCGGGCAGCGTCGTACGATCGCGCAGCCGATCACGGCGGACCGCGCCGCCGGCCTCGTACCCCGGCTCGAGCTCGCCGGGGACGAGATGATGGACGAATGGGCCGCGCTCGGTCCGAAAAGAGCGGTCCCGCTGCTTCGCGACACCCGCCGACTTAGCCTGGACGCGCTGTATCGGGCGATATTCGCCAGCGATCGCCAAGCCCGCCACCGATCCCCGGGGATCGACGACACTGCCCGCACGATCGCGGCCATGTGCCCGATCGAGCTCAAGGAAGAACTGGTGCACCTCCAGCCCCTGGCGGAGCGGCTGGCGCGCGACTGGAAAGCGAGCCGCGACGGCGTGGCAGACCCGAAGGACCTGAACACGTTGACGCTCTTCCTCCATGCCGGTCACGACAACGTCGCGGTCGCGCTGGGTTGGATGCTGTGGCTGGTCGCCCACCGACCGGAGCTACAGGACGCGATCCGCGACGAGGCTGCCAAACGGACGGCGGGCGCATTCTCACTGCGCGATTTTCCCGTAGCCGGTGCAATCGTGCGCGAGACGCTGCGGCTTTTTCCTCCGATCCTGCAATTGATGCGCGAGATACGGGTTCCGCTCACCATCGGCGATGTTACGCTCGAGCCTGGATCGGTTGCGATCGTCGCGATCTACGCGATGCAGCGGCACCGACGCTTATGGGACCAGCCCGACGCATTCCTGCCCGAACGCTTCCTCGACCCCCAAGACGATACGCGCGAACGACGCGCCGCCTGGCTGCCATTCGGTTCGGGCCCGCGTGGCTGTATCGGATCGAGCCTCGCATTGGTCGAGCTCGCACTATTTCTGGTGATGACCTGCCAGCGCTTTTCCCTCTCGCCGAACCCCGAGAGCCCGTTACAGTGTCATGTCGAATGGACGCTGCGCCCGGTCGGCGATGCGCCGATCTTCCTGCACTCGCGTGATTGACCGGGACCCGCTGCACGGCCGATGATCTTTCACTCGCTCGACTATCTGCTGTTCCTGCCACTGGTCGCAGTGTTGTTCTTCTGCGTGCCGCATCGGTGGCGATGGGTGCTTCTGCTGGTCGCCAGCAACATCTTCTATGCCAGCTGGCGGATCGAATTCCTCGCCCTGCTGTGGTTCACGACACTGGTCGATTTCCACGCCGCGAAGGCGATGATGCACACCGAAAAGGGCAGCGCGCGGCGACGCCTGCTGCTCGCCATCAGCATGGTGTGCAATCTGGGCCCGCTGGCATTCTTCAAATACAGCGCATTGCTTGCCGGGACGACGCTCTACGACCTGCGGATCGGCAATTTCACGATGGCCGACGTGATCCTGCCGCTGGGAATTTCCTTCTACACCTTCCAGACGCTGGGATATTCGATCGACGTCTATCGCGGAAAACGCGAGGCCGAGGATCATCTCGGGATCTTCGGGGTGTACGTGATGTACTTCCCGCAATTGCTCGCCGGCCCGATCGAGCGCCCCTACAAGCTGCTGCCGCAATTGCGCGAGCGTCAGGTGTTCGAATTGCGCCGCGCCGCGATCGGCTGCGCGATGATCCTGGTCGGCTATTTCAAGAAACTCGTGATCGCCGATCGGCTGGGCCTGCTGGTCCCGCCGATCCTCGCCGCGCCCGAGGGACACACCTCGCTCACGGTGACGCTGGCCACGCTGGGCGCGCTTTACCGCTACTATGCCGACCTCTCGGGCTATGCCGATATCGCCATCGGCTCGAGCCTGATCATGGGGATCGCGCTGTCGCGCAATTTCAACCGTCCCTTCGCAGCGGTCTCGATCGCCGAGTTCTGGCAGCGCTGGCACATCACGGTGACCCGCTGGTTCACCGATTACGTCTATATCCCGATCGCCCGCAGCACCCGGATCTGGTCGCGCTTCGTCGCCACCGTGCTGACCACTCTGCTCGTCGCGCTCTGGCACGGCGCCGCTTCTACCTGGATCGCGGCGGGCCTGGTCGGGGGGCTCCTGATGATCGGTGAAGGCGCGATCCGGCGACAACGCGGCGGGCTCGCGCGGACGTCGCGCGCGCTGGAGCGGATCGGCGTGGGTGCGCGCGGCGCGCGCTTCCTCGGTCGCAGCGCCAATCGCCTCGTGCTGTGGTTCTTCCTCCTCTTCCTCGGGTCGATCGTCAACGCGCCGGGATGGGAGCAGACGCGGACGATCTGGGGCAAGATGGCGGACCTGCCCGGCGATGCGCTGAGCCTGTCGGCCGGCTTCGGCGCCCTCCACCTCAGCGCACTGTTTCTCTTCGCCATAGCCGCACTCGAAATCTACCAATGGCTCGATAGCCGCCGCCCGGTGTTCGATCGCCTCGAAGCTGCAGGCGCGATCGTCGCCTGGCCGTTCTGGTGGGGGCTCGCGGCGATCATCCTGGTGTTCGGCGTGTTCACCGGCAGCGGCTTCCTGTATTTCGATTTCTGATGCGCTGGACCGTCCGCTCCGCCCTGCTCTTCCTCGCGCTCGGTGCCATGGTGCTCGGCGCGCTCAACCTTGCCGGGAGGGTGCCGGTGGCAGGACCCACTGCGCCGCAGTTCATGCAGGACCGCTTCGCTGCGATCGCCGGCAGCAAAGCTGTTTCGCTTGGCGGGTCGATCGGCACCGCGGTCGATTTCGACGCGATGTGCCTCAACGGGGCGGAATTCTACAACAATGGCCAGGACCCCTTCGAGATCGAAGCGCTGGTCGAACTGATCCTTGCCCGCCCCGCCCCGCCCGAATTGTTCTTCGTGGTTGTGACCCCGACCTCGCTGTCGCACGACAACGGCCTGCCCGCCCTCGCAGGCGCGAACCGTCGGCGCACCACCTATCGCTTTCTCCACGGCGAGGGGCGGTGGGATCCGATTGCGGGCGATTGGCGGCAGGCATTCCTGTCCGAAGCGATGCCCGCGATCGGCCACGATCTGCGCGACCCGTGGCATGAAGCGCTGCTTCGATTGTGGCAGGGCCGCCCGGCGCCCGATCGCGCGATCGACACCGACACCCGGACAATCGACCCGCGCACCGCCGAGCGACTGGTCGACACCCAGCTGGCGCAGTGGCGCGAAGATGCACACAAGGTCGCCTATTACGACCCGGGTGTGCCCGACCGCGCCTCTGCATCGCTCCTCCGCACCGTCATGCAGGTCGAGGCTTCGGGCAGCCGCGCCGTGATCGTCGTTCCGCCTTATCTCGACGAACTTCGCCGCGAAGTGTCGTCGCGCCGCTGGGGCCAGACCGAGCGGTTCGATCGCCTGCTCGATCGGCTTGCCGACCGGGGAGCGATCATCGCGGATTTTTGGAACACCGAAGAGTTCGCCGCGCGCTTCGAGTATTTCCGCGACGCGACCCATCTCAATGCGCCCGGCGCGCGCGAATTTTCGCGCATGCTCGCAGCGAAAATCCAGCGCGATGGGCGCGTCCCATTATCGGATTGCGTCTGATTCTTTTGGTTCCGCCGGGTCGTTATTTGCGCTAGCTCGCTGTTTCGAAAGAGGAACAGGGTCGAAAGCAGCAATGCACGTCGGGACGGAGCGCAAGCAACGGTTGGGTCAGGTGGCAGCAATGCTGCGCGCCGACCCACGGCTGCGCGATCGCTATACCCGCGCCAAGGCCATCGTCCGCGCCTTTCGCCGCCCGGCATTCTACGAGGTGGCGACCCGCTGCAACCTGTTCTGTGAAGGCTGCTACTATTTCGCCGACGATTTCGCGCCGCCGAGCCGCGAGGTGCAGGACCGCGCCGCGTGGGAGGAATTCTTCGCCGCCGAGGGCGAGCGCGGGGTCACAATGGCCTATTTCGTCGGCGCCGAGCCCGCGCTCGAACAGGAGCGGCTGATCGCGGCGGCCACGCACTTCCCACACGGCAATATCGGCACCAATGGGACGATCAGGCTCGATCCCGCCATACCTTATCGCATCGGTGTGTCTGTGTGGGGCGTGGACGAGGAGGTCGACACCAGCCTGCGCGGCGCCAACGCCTTCGCCAAGGCGATCCGCAACTATGCCGGCGATCCGCGTGCGATCATGCTCTACACGCTGACGAGGACCAATCTCGGCGACGTGCGGCGGCTGGCGGAAATCTGCCGCGACCACGACCTGCCGCTGACCTTCAACATGTATTCGCCGACGCAGAGCTATGCCCGCAAGATCGCCGAGCGGATGGGACCCGACGGGAAGTATTTCCGCATCTCGTCCGAAGAGGACAATCTGCGCTGGGACGACGATAGCCTCGCCGCGGCGCGCCGGGTGATGGACGAGGTGATCGAGGACTTCCCCGAAACCGTCGTCTACTCGCACGCCTACAACCGCTGGGCCACGCAATCCGGCCCGCTCTACGATATCGACCCGGAGACCGGCATCGCGCGCGACTGCCATTCGCGGATGGTCGAGCCGATGCGCTACTTCAAGACCGACCTCGAACACGCCGCGCTCGAGAAATGCGGGACATCGGACACGATCTGCTCCGAATGCCGGATGTATTCGGGCGGCTGGTCGTCAAAGTTCGAACCGCGCGATGCCGATGTCCGTGATACCGCCGCATTCGGCGAATGGCTCGACATGATCGATACGCTCGGCCGCATCTTCCTGATCGAGAGGAACGAAGCCGTGCCTGACGTAAGGACGGGTAGCGTGTTCGACTTCGACGATCCCACCGCAACGCACGGCAAGAGGATGGAACTGACCAAATGAGGATCGCGCAGCTCAACAACGGTGTCGAAGTGTCCGACATCGACCTCTCCGACGACGAGGCCTGCCGCGAGCTCGGCCGGCTGGTGGCGCATGAATGCGTCGTGCTCTTACGGCAGAAGGTAAGCGAGCGGCGTCTCTACGAGATCCAGATGCTATGGGGCCAGCCCTGCATGCCGATCATCAATCGATACGTGATGGAGCGTCGGCTGGCGGGCAAGCACTGGCGCGAGGCTTTCCTCGCGATGGGCGCGGTCTCGAGCGGGCTGAAGGAATCGGGCGAATTGCGGGGCATGGCGCGGGTCAGTTTCGAGAAGAACGAACGCGGGCGACCGACCGGCCTGTTCCCCAATGGCGAACTCGATTGGCATGCCGACCAGCAGGCCTATCACGACAACCAGCGGATCGTCGGCCTCATGAGCCTGTGGGGATCGGAAAGCAGCCGCACATCCTTTCTCTGCACCGCGCCCGTCTATGACGCGCTCAACCACGAGGATCGTTCGATGGTCGACGAACTCCGGTGCGTTTGGGCCTGGGATGGCGGTGACATGTGCCCCGATATCGATGGCTGGCACCTCGAGATCATCCGATACAACATGATCCCGTTCGACGGAATGGAAACGGCGCTGGTCGACCGTACCGTGACGGGCCGCGTCGGCATGCGCTTCCCGAGCCATTGCTTCAGTCATTTCAAGGGTATGACCAAGGCCGAAAGTGAAAGGTACAAGGCACATCTCTGGTCACTGGTGAACCGCGAGGAATATATCTTCGATCACGATTGGCACGACGGCGAGATCGTGTTCATGGACCAGAACATCACGCTGCACGCGCGCCCGACCAATATCGTCGATTCCCATACGCGCACGATGACGCGCATGATCTCCTATCTCGACCGGCTCTACCCGGGGAACGGACCGGCCGACCATGTGCTGTACGATGGTGCGAAACTCGGGCACGAGGAATTCGCGGCGATGGTCGATGCGCAGCGGCGCAAGGAATACGAGGAACTCGTCCCCGTGGCGTGACCGGTTTCGGCGTCGACCTGGTTCAATTCCCGAAGCGGGCGGTCTGCCGCTCGCGGAGCCTCTCGCGCATCGCGTACATTTCCTCGCTCACGAAGGCGCCGATCTTCAGGCCGTCGGCCTGCATCCCGTAGCTCGCTGCATGCACCCCGACGACGAGGCGGCGGCTGTGATTGCCGTTGGTGACGAAGATCGGCGATCCCGACGATCCCCTCCATGACCGGCAGCGATGCAGCAGCATGCCCTCGCGCAGTTCGGCGCGGCAGCCCCAGTCCATCGTGATGTAGGCCCCCCGATTGAGATCCGCCGAATACCCCGCCACCGCGATCCGCGCGGGGTCCGACCGGGTATCCTTGCGCGGGGTGAAATATGCGGTCCAGCGATCGGGCGGCAGCATGCCCAGCCACCCGACTTTCTGCTGTTCGGTCATGGTAACGAACGCCCAGTCGAGGCGCCGGTCTGCATTGTGGTTCCCGGGCGGGAAATAGACTCCGTCGACGACATAGGTGACATTTCCGGTCCGCAGCCCGTCATCCATGTAGAGGTATTCGTGCCGCACCGCGATTCCCTGTTTGAGGCGGAACTGGTCGTCGACCACGCAATGCTTGTTGGTCAGCACGAGGCCGGGACCGACATAGGCTCCCGAACAAGATCCACCGCGCGAGACGACCCGGGTGATCTGGTTGAAGGGCAATTCGTTGTTGTACATGCCGTAGGCCGGCAGGAACTTGCGTTGGCCGTAGCTCTCCTCCCACAGTTCGAGCCGGGGCAGGACGACGCGGAACCCGTCGTCGCTCATGCCCGCGGGGACGGCGAAATCCTCGATCCGCATTTCGCTTTGGCTGATCCTTTGGGTCGAGCGGACGAAGTCGCGTTCGATCTGGTCGATCTGGCGCATCCCGACATCGCTGATCGCCTTCGGGCTTGCGCCGAGCAGCGCCGCGGCGATCCCGCCCAGCAACGCGCCCGTCTGCCGGTCTTCCATCCGCTTCAGCGCCGCGGCGCGCTTGGCATTGATCCCGGCGCGCGCCGCCTTCTCGTAATCGCGATAAACGGCGGGAATCGACTGGTTCGCCTTGCGCAGGGTTTCCGCGGCGAGCTTCCAGTTCTGGCCGCGGTCGTAGCGGGGAGCGAGGTAGGACAGCCCTTCGAGCATGCGGCTGCGCACTCCGTTGAACGCGTAGGGATTGAGGTAGTAGCTGCAGCTCTCGCACGACCCGCCGCGGATGGCGTAATTGTAGCCGAACTGGCGCGACGCGAGCGAGGCGTGACAGGAGCGGGCGAGCTGCGAGAGCGCGTAAAGGTAGCGGGTTAGCTCGTTGTCCTTCCGCAAGCGATCGTACACCGCCGTCAGGCTGTCAAACGTTTCGCGCCCTCCGGCCCGGCAATATCTGGCGACCCTCCGGGCCGCGCAGGCGTCGTACAGTTTCCGGTTCTCCGGTATGAAGCGCTTGTAATAGCCGTCGGCATAGCCTTTCTTGTGGTGCTCCTGGATCCCGGCGGGATAGGGTACCTTGAAGCTCTGTGTATGGCATTCTCCTTCGAGGATCGCGTCGGTGTAGGGCTCGGGTTCGGGAAGCGGCACGGTCTGGCTGTGCTGCCAGGCTTCGTCCCAGCTAAGCTGAACCGGGGCGCCGTCCTCTGCGGGAGTTTCCGCGGGCGGTTCATCGGCAGGCGCGCCCGCCTCGACCGCCTGCGTCGATGCGGTGTCCTGTTGCGAAACGTCCTGTGCAATGAGGGCGAAGGAAAGCGTAGCCAGCGACCATGTCGAAAGCCCCGTCCTCAAGACTTTTTCCGCAACCAGCGAACCGAATGACAAGACCATTGCCTTCCCCCACGCGCTAAGGACCTCGCGACCGCTGGACGGGACTATCGAACCGGCTTGGCATTATTGTCAATTGGACTCGCTCAACGTCATACAACATGCTGTAAATTATACCTGTTCGAGCAAACATGATGCTCGATGCAACTTTACTTTCGATTGCTTGTCGATTGGCGGGCAGGCCCGGATCGGCTAATCTCGCCGATGATGCACGCCCCCTCGCCCACCCCGCCGGTTCCGGCCGACATCCTGCTCGCGGCCTATCGCGCGGGGATTTTTCCGATGGCCGACGGACGCGAGGATCCCGAAATGTTCTGGGTCGAACCGCGCGAGCGGGCGGTGTTCCCGATCGACGGGTTCCGCGCCTCGACGAGCCTGCGCAAGCTGCTGCGGCAGGAGAAATTCGAGGTCACCTGCAACGCCGATTTCGCCGGCGTGATCGCCGCCTGCGCCGAGCCGCGCCGCGAGCGCCCGGACGAGGAAAGCGGAACGTGGATCAGCCATGCGATCGAGGCGAGCTACAACGCACTGCACCGCGCGGGCCACGCGCATTCGGTCGAGGTCTGGCAGGACGGCGCGCTGGTCGGCGGGCTCTACGGGGTGGACCTGCCGGGGACTTTCTGCGGCGAAAGCATGTTCAGCCGCGCCGACAATGCGTCCAAGATCGCGCTCGCCTGGCTGGTCGCGGCGATGCGCGCGGCGGGCAAGATCCTGCTCGATTGCCAGTTCATCACCCCGCACCTCAGGACGCTGGGCGCGGTGACCATGTCACAGGCGGATTATCTCGTATTGCTCGAGAAGGCGCTGAAGACCAACGCCGCTCCATTGCCCGAAGGCTTCGCGGCGCTCGCGCAGAAGGCTCAGCTATCGGGCGTTTCGCCGGGGAAGCTCATCGCGCAGTCCTTTACCCAGACGTCGTAGACCGGGTGCTCGACCACGTTGAGGCTGGGCGAATTCTTGAACAGCCAGCCGGTGAAGACCTTGCGCCACGCGCGCTCGCCGCCATCGGGGCCGCGCTCATTGACGAACACCTGCGCGAAGGCGCCGGTCTCGGCCGGGCGTTCCCACGGCGGGGTCCGTTCGCAGGTGGCGAGCCGGACGATCACGTTGTCGACGCGCTTCGATTCGCCCGGGGCGATCTCGATGTCCTGGGTCAGATTGTTGCGCTTGTTGAGCAGGCCGAGCGTCGCGACGCGCTCCTCGCGGGGGGTCGCGCCCTCAATCTCGTCGGCCGCCTCGACCGGCGGCGCTTCGGCGCGCTCGATCTCGTCGGGGATTTCGGTTTGCTCGGCCTCGGGCTCGGGCGCGCCCTGATTGCACGCGGCGAGCGCGAGCAGCAGCGGCAGCGACCACGCAGCGCGCATCACGCGTCCGGCGACCACGCTTCGTAATCGCCGGTGGCGCGGGCGCGGTGGCCGCCCTTCTCCAGCGCGCCCTGCGGCAGGTAGCGGGTGTCGGTGCCGGTGGCATTGGGGGTGTAATCGGTTTCCCAGATCCTGGCCGGAGGAAGGAAGCTCTCGGGCACGTCTTCGCCCAGCCCGTGGAGCCAGCCGTGCCATTCGCTCGGCACGCGGCTCGCATCGTTGCTGCCCTCGTAGATCACCCAGCGGCGTTCGCGGCCGTCTCCGGTCTTTTTCTTCGAGCGGTAATACTTGTTTCCCTGCGCGTCGGTGCCGACATGCTCGAACCCGCGCCACGCCGCCAGCATCGTGCCGATCGTCGCGCCGTTCCACCAGGTGAAGATCTTGGAGAGGAAATTCATGATGCCGCGCCGGTTAGCCGATCCGGGAGAGTCGCACAATCGCTTGTTCGGTCCTTACCACGCGACCGCGTCGCCCGGCTCGATCCCGAGTTCCGCCGCGCGCCCGCCGGCGATCTCGAACACCGCGATCACCGCACTTTCGGACGGAATCGGATCGAGCGAATAGGGCTCGGCCATGGCGGCGATATTGGCGATCCGCCGATCGGGGCCGATGAAGATCAGGTCGAGCGGCAGCGGGGTGTTCTTCATCCAGAAGCTGCGCGCGCGCGGTTCCTCGGTCGGAAAGATCATCCCCTCGTCGGGGCCGAGCTCGGTCCGGAACATCAACCCGCGCTGCTGTTCCTCCGCGGTGGCCGCGACCTCGGTCTTGAAGAGGTGCTTTGCCTCGCCGGTGTCGACGGTGACGTCGATGATCTCGAGTCCGGAAACCGGGTGGGTCGCCGCCTGCTGCTCCTGCTCCTGCGCCGGCGCCTCGTCGCTCGCCGCGGTCGAGCAGGCCGCCAGCGGCAGCGCGAGCAATCCCAGCGCCATTCCCGTCAATCGTAGCAATCCGCGACCCATTCTTCCGCCTCTTTCTCGTTCCTCGCCTCGACCAATGCGCGCGCATGCTGCGGCGCGTGTCCGGCGCGCATCATCGCCGCGACTTGCTTCTCGCGCAATGCCTGATCGAGCGCGTCGCGCGAAAACGGGCCGAACCGTCGCCGCCGCGCCAACGCCAACGCCGCCATCCGCCGGTCCTGCTCGCCGGGTGCCTGTTCGTCGCGGATCGTTTCGGAAACGCCCGCATGGTGGAGCGCCTGCGCAATTCGCCGCGCACCGTAGCCCCGGCGCAGGAGCGCATCGGCCTTCGACGAGGCATAGGCCTCGTCGTCGACGAAACGCTGGTCGACGCATTTGGCGACGATCTCGGCGACCGGCGGCTCGCCTTCGCCACCCCAGCCGCGCTCGCGCAATTTGCGCCGCAAATAGTCCTCGAGTTTCTTCGCCGTCGTCATGTAGCGCCCGGCGTAATGCAGCGCGAGGTCGGCCAACTGTGCTCGTTCGAGCGGGGGACGAGACTTGCGCGGGCGGCTCATTGCCCTATTCATGCCACACTTGGCCCTAAACAGGGACCCCCAAGGTCGGCGTCGCATATGTTAAGGCCGTGCAGGCGACGCGAATATGCCATTCAATACGCAAAAAGCGTAATAAAAATAAAGACTTGGGAAGAGAGCGGGACACTCCAACCTATGACAGATTCGACCGGCACAGCCGTGCCGACCCCCAACGAAGACGCGCTCGAACGCCGATTTGCCGATTTCGGCACGTTCGGCGAGGCGCTCGATTACGCTGCGCGGGGCAAGCGCGGCCTCAATTTCCACGATCCGCGCGGTACGCTCGAACGCGTCTATCCCTTCGCCGAATTGCGCGAGGATGCGCTGGCAATGGCGCGCCGCCTGGTTGCCGCCGGGATCGCGCCGGGTGACCGGGTCGCGCTGATCGCCGAGACCAATCCGCAATTCGCCGCGCTGTTCTGCGGTTGCATCTATGCCGGGGCCTGGCCGGTTCCGCTGCCGCTGCCGACCACCTTCGGCGGCGCGGGCGGTTATACCAGCCAGCTCACCGTGCAATTGAGCAGCTGCGACCCCAAGGTCCTGTTCTATCCCGAAGAGATCGCCAGGCTGGTGCACGATGCGGCCGAGGCGCGCAGCGTCGAAGCGATCGCATGGGAGGACTTCGCCACCCGCGACGCACCCGATTGCGCGCTGCCCGAATTGGCGCCCGACGATATCTGCTACCTGCAATATTCTAGCGGCTCGACGCGCTTTCCGCACGGGGTCGCGGTGACCCACGCCTCGCTGCTCAACAACTTGCGCGGCCACGGGCTCGGCATGAAGCTCGAAGCGCAGGATCGCTGCGTCTCGTGGCTGCCTTGGTACCACGACATGGGACTGGTCGGCTGCCTCCTTTCGGTGATCGCCAACCAGGTTTCGACCGACTACCTCAAGACCGAACATTTCGCGCGCCGCCCGCTCGCCTGGCTCGACATGATCAGCCGCAACCCGGGCACCACGCTCAGCTATTCGCCGACCTTCGGCTACGATATCTGTGCGCGCCGCATCTCGAGCCAGAGCAGCGTCAGCGAACGCTTCGACCTGTCGCGCTGGCGCGTCGCCGGCAACGGCGCCGACATGATCCGGCCCGACGTGATGCAGAATTTCGTCAACGCCTTCACCGAGGCCGGCTTCCGCGCGAGCGCCTTCACCCCGAGCTACGGGCTCGCCGAGGCAACGCTCGCCGTAACCATCATGCCGCCGGGCGAAGGCATCCGCGTCGAGCTGGTCGAGGAAGAGCGCCTGTCGGGTTCGGCACGCGACCTGTCGCGCCCGGCGCGCTACCGCGCGATCGTCAATTGCGGCAAGCCCGTGATCGACATGGAAGTCGAGATCCGCGGCGAGGACGGCACCGAGCGTGCCGACCACCAGATCGGCAAGGTCTGGTGCCGCGGCCCGAGCGTGATGCATTCCTATTTCCGCGACCCCGAGGCGACCGACGCCTGCATGGTCGCCAAGGAAAATGGGGACGTCTGGCTCGACACCGGCGACATGGGCTACATGGCCGATGGCTACCTGTTCATCGTCGGCCGTGCGAAGGACATGATCATCATCAACGGCAAGAACCACTGGCCGCAGGACATCGAGTGGGCGGTGGAGCAATTGCCGGGCTTCAACCACGGCGACATCGCGGCCTTCGCGATCGAGACAGAGGACGGGGCCGAGGCGCCCGCGGTGCTGGTCCATTGCCGCGTTTCCGATCCCGACGAGCGCCGCAAGCTGCACAACCAGATCCGCGACAAGGTCCAGTCGGTCACCGGCACGCCCTGCGTGGTCGAACTGGTCCCACCGCGCACGCTGCCGCGCACCAGCTCGGGCAAGCTCAGCCGCGCGAAGGCGAAGAAGCTCTATCTCGCCGGCGAAATCGCGCCGTTCGACCTCGCGGCCTGAGGCGCGATCCCGCCCCGCCCGCGAGCGCGCCCGGCGAGGATGCGGAAACGACTTGCGATTGAGCGATTTGCACGGGCCTTTCGTAGAACGCGGCGCTAGGATGCTTGAACTGCGTGTCCTGCACTCCTAATACAGTGGGCGGAGGAAATATGGCGACTGAAACGAAGACTGCGACCGATACCGAACTCGAACTGACCGCGCCCGATCCGGTGCCGACGGTCGCGCCAGACAAGGCGGCCGGGCTGGTCCCGGTCTCCGAGGAAAAGAAATCCAAGCTGGCCGAAAAGGTCGAGGGTTTCGTCACCGAGCTGGTGTCGATCGACGCCAATTCGCCCGAATTCGGCAAGAAGGTCGACCAGATCACCAATATGGGCCGGCGAGAGATCGCCGCAGCCTCGCAGATGTCGAACCGCTTCCTCGATCGCCCGGTCCGCGCGATGGACCAGGACGAAGGCGTCGGCGCGAACCTTTCCGAATTGCGCAGCGTGGTCGAGGAGCTCGATCCCTCGAAGCGCGGCAAGCTGACCACCGGGCGCAAGCTGCTGGGCATCATCCCGTTCGGCAACAAGGTGAAGAAGTACTTCCAGAGCTACCAGAGCGCGCAGACCCACATCCAGTCGATCCTCGGCAAGCTGTCCAACGGCAAGGACGAGCTGCTGATGGACAACGCCGCGATCGACGTCGAGCGGCAGAAGCTGTGGGAAGCGATGGGCAATCTCGAGCAGATGATCCACATCTCGCGCGAACTCGATGCCAAGCTCGAGGAAAAGGCCGACGAGCTGCAGGCGACTGATCCCGAGAAAGCGAAGGCGATCAAGGAAACCGCGCTGTTCTACGTCCGCCAGCGGACGCAGGACCTGCTCACGCAGATGGCGGTCAGCGTACAGGGCTACCTCGCCCTCGACCTCGTCAAGAAGAACAATGTCGAACTGGTGAAGGGCGTCGATCGCGCCAGCACCACCACGGTCGGCGCGCTGCGCACGGCGGTCACCGTGGCCGAGGCGATGACCAACCAGCGCCTGGTGCTCGGCCAGATCACCGCGCTCAACGACACCACCGCCGGGATCATCGACGGCACCAGCACGATGCTGCGCGAGCAGACCGGCAAGATCCACGAACAGGCCGCCGCGTCGACGATCCCGCTCGAAACGCTCCAGCGCGCCTTTCAGAACATCTACGACACAATGGACGAGGTCGACGAATTCAAGGTCCGCGCGCTCGATTCGATGAAGCAGACGGTCGAGGCGCTGTCGGGCGAGGTCGAGAAGTCGAAGGGCTATATCGCGCGCGCCGAAGGGCAGTCGCAGGCGTCCAAGCAGGTCCAGGACAGCGGCCTGCTGAGTCTCGAGGGCTGAGCGGGCGATGGGCGACCTAACCAAGGACAGCGACCGCCTCCTCGGCGAGGGTCGTGCGCTCGTGCGCGACAATCGCGAGGGCGGACGCCATCGGCGGATGCCGCCGATCGGCGTGCATTCTGCCGAGATGCGACGCGACCATTTCGTCAAGAAACTGCGTAACATCGCCCTCGGCACCGCGGCGATCTTCGCGTTCTCGGTCCTGGCGGGCCTGATCATCGACGGCATCGGCTTTGCCGGGATCATGATCACTTTGTTCGCGCTGATCGCGATGGCGGTGATCCTGGGCAAATACCCCAAGATGAAAGTGCCCAAGCGGGCCGACCTTTCGCGCACGCAGGATGCCCGGCGCCTGGTTTCGCAAACCGAATTGTGGCTCGAGCACCAGGTCCCCGCCCTCCCCGCACCGGCGGCGAAGATCGTCAACGACATGGGCGTCCAGCTCGATGCGCTCGGCCTCCAACTCGAAGGGATCGAAGCGACGCATCCGGCCGCGCAGCAGGTCCGCAAGCTGATCGGCGAGCACCTGCCCGAGACGATCGATTCCTATCGCCGGATTCCCGCGCACCTGCGCGGCGAGGAACGCGCCGGGACGACCCCCGACGCGCAGATCACCGACAGCCTCGGCAAGATCAGCAAGGAAATCGACCACGTCACCCGGCAGCTCGCCGACGGGCATCTCGATGATCTCGCGATCAAGACGCGCTATCTCGACTACGCCTACGGCGACAAGGAAGCGCTCGAGGACCGCAGCGAGCCGAAAGACCGCTGATGCGCGTCGCGATTCCCCACGACCTCGAGCGCGAGGAAGTCCGCCGCCGGATGGGCAATTCGACCGACGAATTGCGCAATTTCATTCCTGGCGGGATGGCCGACGTGCAGACCTCGTGGCCGAGCGATGACCGGATGCAGCTGACCGTCGGCATGATGGGTCAGCAGGTCACCGGCCATGTCGATATCGAGGACAGCCAGGTGGTCTTCATCGTCGACCTGCCGCCCGCGCTGTCCTTTGTCGAGCCGATCGTCGAGAAAGCGATCCGCAAGCGCGGCCAGACCATGCTCGAGGACAAGCGCCAAAGCTGACAAATCCCGCTTCGGGAACGAAATGTTGCGACGGACATTGGATGCGCACCAGCGCATTGCGCGATGTTCAACGGTCGGGTCGCACCCGCCGCGACGGGGACCGAAGTTTATGCCCGAAACGGGCCCAGCCAGAATCCAGACCTTGCGCGAATTCCTGCGCGAAAACACCGCCGAGGCGCACGACCGGCTCGACGGCCGCGTGAGCGCGCTCGACCTGTCCGAGGCGGACGATTACGCCGCTTTCCTGCGCTTCCAGTATGCCGCCCGTGCGCCGATCGAGGCCTGGCTGGCGCAGCGCGCACCGGATCTCGACCTTCCGCTGATGGCCTCGCTGGTAGAGCAGGACCTCGCCGCGATGGACGAGCCGCTGCCCGAGCTCGCTACCTTCCGCTGTCCGGCGGCGCGCGGTGCGATCGGCATCGCTTGGGCTCTCGCCGGGTCGCATCTGGGCAACCGCGCCCTGCTCGTTCGCCTGCGCAAAAGCGGAGCGAAAAATCGGCCGGTCGCCTTTCTCGCCGACGAATCCATGCGCTTGGCGTGGGAGGAGTTGCTGCCGCAACTCGAAGCGCCCGCGGACCGGCTCGAATGTGCACAGGCTGTCACCGCAGCCCATTCGGTCTTCGACCATTTCGCCCACGCTCTTGACCGGACGCTTGTTTGCCCCGAACGCGTCGCCGCATGACGGATGTCCGTGTCGACCTGACGAATTGCGATCGCGAACCGATCCACCTGCCCGAACAGATCCAGCCCTTCGGCGCCCTGATCGCAATCGGCACCGACTGGCTGGTCAGGCGCTGGTCGGCCAATGCAGAGGAATTCCTCGACCTCGATCGCCAGCTCGAGGCGGGTTCCCCCTTGCGCGAGATCCTTGCGCGCAAGGCGGTCGAGGAACTGCGCGACGCGATGGGACTGCTCGACGAAACCGACGCGGTCGAGCGGATCTTCGGGCTCGACCTGCTCGGCGACGGCACCTGTTACGACATCGCGCTGCACCAGAGCGGCCGCCAGTACGTGTTCGAGATCGAGCACCACGACGCAGCGCGCCAGATGCAGTCGCTCAACAACCTTCGCCCGCTGACCCGGCAGTTGGAAACGACCGCGAACGAGACAGAGCTAAACACGCGCACCTGCGACATCCTGCGGGAGATCCTCGGCATGGACCGGGTGATGCTCTACAAGTTCCACCACGACGATACCGGCGAGGTCATCGCCGAGAGCCGGAGCGAGGACACCGAGAGTTTCTTCGGCCTGCGCTATCCGGCGAGCGACATTCCCAAGCAGGCGCGCGCGCTTTACGTGCGCAACGTCCTGCGCATCATCGCCGATGTGAACGGCGAGACCGTTCCGGTGATGCCGCGGGACAGTTCCAGCGGCCCGCTCGACCTCTCGCTTAGCACGCTGCGCGCAGTCAGCCCGATCCACGTCGAATATCTCAAGAACATGGGCGTCGCGGCTTCGCTGTCGATCTCGGTGATCGTGCGCGGCAAGCTTTGGGGCCTGTTCGCGTGTCATCATTCCGAGCCGGTCAAGCTTCCCTTCTCGGTCCGCACGGCGGCCGAGTTGCTGGCCCAGATGTTCGCGCTGACGCTCGACCAGCGGATTTCGGACGCGGCGCAGCGGACGGCGGAGCGAGGGCGCGAGATCCACGACCGCGTGATGATCCGCCTCGCCGACGAGGACAACGTCGCCGACAACCTGCCGATGATCATCGACTCGCTGAAGGGCCAGATCCCGCATGACGGCGCGAGCGCCTATATCGAGGGCAAGTATGTCGCGCGAGGACAGGCCCCGACCGAAGAGGAATTCCTCGCCATCGTCCCCAAGCTCCAGGCCGAACTCGCCGGAGACGTCCTCGCGGTCGAATCGCTCGCCGGAAAGATCCCGGCGGCGGAAGCTTTCGCCGATCGGGTGGTCGGTGCGCTGGCCATTCCCGTTTCCCGTACTCCGCGCGACTACCTCGTGTTGTGGCGCAAGGAGTTGCGCAAGACCGTGACCTGGGCCGGCAACCCGGACAAGCCGGTGACCACCGGCCCGCACGGCGAGCGGCTGACGCCGCGCGAAAGCTTTGCCGCGTGGGAACAGGAAGTCGAAGGCTACAGCGCGGAATGGAGCGGGGCCGAGGTCCGGCTCGCGCAGATGATGCGCGTGACGCTGCTCGAAGTGCTGCTCCGGATCGCCGCCAACACGATGCGCGAGCGCGAGGAATCGCGCCAGAAGCAGGACCTGCTGATCGCCGAGCTCAACCACCGGGTGCGGAACATCCTGACGCTGATCCGCGGGCTGATCGGGCAAAGCCGCCACGAAGCCGAGGACATTGCGAGTTTCGCCGAAATCGTCGGCGGGCGTATCCGCGCGCTGGCGAATGCCCACGACGCGCTGACCGCGGAAAACTGGTCGCCGGCCTCGCTCAAGCGCCTGATCGAGATCGAGGCGGAAGCCTATGTCTCGGGCAAGGCCGATCGCGTCGTGATCGAAGGCGAGGATGCGCTGCTCAATCCGACCGCCTATTCGACGCTCGCGCTGGTGATCCACGAGATGATGACCAATGCGGCCAAATACGGCGCGCTATGCGATCGCACCGGCACCGTCACGGTGACCCTGTCGCGCGATGCCGACAACGACCTCAGGATCGCATGGCGCGAAACCGGCGGCCCGGCGGTGCAGGCGCCGGAACGGCGGGGCTTCGGCTCGACCATCATCGAACGCTCGATTCCGTTCGAACTGAAAGGCGACGCCAAGATCCGCTATAGGCTGGGCGGAGTCGAAGCCGATTTCTGCGTTCCCGCCAGCTCTGTCGCGCGTGGCAGGGGCAAGTCGGCCTCGCTATCGGACAAGGCAATCAAGGAGGGCCAACAGGTGGAACCATTGCAGCACGTCTTGCTGGTGGAAGACAATATGATCATCGCGATGGATACCGAGGAGACCCTGCGCGAACTCGGTGTCGCGAAGGTCGACATGGCGTCATCGGTCAAGGAAGCGCGGCGGCTCGTCGAGAACGGCGCGCCCGAACTCGCCGTGCTCGACTACAATCTCGGCGACGAGACCAGCGAACCGCTGGCGCGCGAACTGATCGCACAGGGCGTGCCGGTGGCGATGGCGACCGGTTACGGCGAAGCGATCCGCGATCTCGACGATCTCGACGTGATCGGCATTCTCGCCAAGCCCTACGACCGCGACGACCTGCTAGGCCTGTTCGGCCGCGTGCGCGGTTCCGATCAGCAGGGCTGAGCGAGCAGCGCGAGACCTGCGGGCGCGAAGCCGACCGCGGACAGGCCCGGCGCCAGCACGCAACCGCCGGGTGCGACGGTTTCGCCGTCCACCGTAACCTCGGCATCGAGCGGGATCACCAGGAGCGGCGCATTGCCGAACGCGGCGGCACCGGCAGGTTTTCCTTCGCTCCTGAGCAGGCGGAAATGCGGTCCGTCGACCAGCCATTCCTCGCCCTGCGGCGGGACCTTGCGGCGATGCGCGGTGCCGTATGGCTCGCCCTTCGCGACCTCCATCCCGCTTTCGAGATGCAGTTCGCGCGGGCGGCCGTAATCGTAGAGCCGGTAGGTGATGTCGCAGTTCTGCTGGACTTCGATCAGGCTGACGCCCGGGCCGATCGCGTGGACCGTGCCCGCCGGGATGTAGAAGAAATCTCCCGCCTCGACCTCGTGCCAGGTCATCAGCCCTTCGATACTTCCGTCGCGCGCCGCAGCACGCATCTCGTCGGCCGAGAGTTCGCGATCGAACCCGATCCCCAGCGTCGCGCCCGGCTCGGCATCGATCACCAGCCAGCACTCCTCCTTGCCGCGCTCGCCGTCGCCGAGCGCCTGCGCCTGGGCATCGTCGGGATGGACCTGGACAGAGAGTTTTTCGCTCGTGAACAGGTATTTGACCAGCAGCTCGTCGAGCTGCGCGGGCGGTTCGAACCAGATCTCGCCGATCCGCTTGCCCGCGGGCGCCTCGAACGGCGGCGGCAGCGTTTCGCGGCCCCACACCTTCTCGACCGTGCGGATCGGCAATGCTGCGCTCATTGGTTCGCGGCCCCCTGCAGCTTGCCGACCTTCTGTGCGCCATCGGCGGTCGTGACCAGCACCTCGTCGCCGTCGACCACGATGATGACGTCCGACAGGCCGATCGCCGACACGCGCGGGCCGTCGCTGTCGACCATGACGTTGGTGCAATCGACCAGTTCGGCCTCACCGCGCACGACATTGCCGTCGTCCCCGGTGGCGAGAACATCGCGCAGGGCGGGCCAATTGCCGATGTCGGACCAGCCCATGTCGGCCGGCACCATCGCCGCGCGCCCGGTGTTCTCCATTACCGCATAGTCGACCGAATCCCCCTCGATCGAGGCGAAGGCGGTGCCGTCGGGATGGAAGCATCGACCATCCTCGCTTCCCTTTTCGACCGCCGCGCGCACCCGGCCAAGCATGTCGGGGCGGTGCCGTTCGAGCTCGGCAAGGAAGGCGCCGGCGCGGAACGCGAAAATGCCGCCATTCCAGGCGAAGCCGCCATCGGCGAGGAATTGTTTCGCGCGCTCGAGATCGGGTTTCTCGACGAAGCGCGCAGTGCGGAACGCGCGCTCGCCGATCGGTTCGCCGCGCTCGAGATAGCCGTAGCCGGTTTCGGGCGCGGTCGCCGCGATCCCGAAGCTGACCATCCAGTCGTCGCGCGCGAGTTCGGCGGCGCGCATCGCGGCTTCGGCGAAGGCCGCACCGTCGGCGATATGGTGGTCGCTCGGGCACACCAGCATCACCGCGTCTTCGGGTAGCCGCAGCGCCGCCAAGGCGATCGCCGGTGCAGTGTTCTTACCCTCGGGCTCGACGATGATGCGTGCGTCGGGGGCGTCACCCAGTTGCGCCTGCACAAGGGGGACGTGCGCCGCCCCGGTCACCACCATCGGCGCGGCGAAGCGCGCGGAATCGCCGCAGCGTGCGACGGTCTGTTCGAACAGGGTCGTCTCGCCGACCAGCGGGATGAAGGGCTTGGGCTTGGCCTTGCGGCTCTTCGGCCACAGGCGCGTGCCGCTGCCGCCGCACAGGATTACCGGAGTGATGGGGGTCATTGTACCTCTATTCGAACCAGCGCTGATACCAGCGGAACGTCGATACGACAGGATTGCCGTCCGGGTCCATGGCGGGTTTGAACCGGAATCGCTGCATCGCGAGATCGCAGGTGATCCGGTCGGCCTGAGGGTCAGGGCTCGGCCGCACGACGCGGCAGCCGGTCGGCATGCCGTCGACCCCGACGCGGATATCGATCGCGACCGACTGTCCGTTGCGCAGGTCGCGGGTCTCGCGCGGGTAATCGCGCGCCGAGGTGATGTCGCCAGCGATCTTGACCGGCTTGGTGACGAAATAGCCGCCCCTGCCGTCACCCCCGCGGCCGTTGCCGGTGCCAGCGCCGGAGCCCCCGGCGCCGGTGCCGCTGCCGGTCTCGGCGCCGCCCGATCGCGTGGCGGTGCCGGTGGACGAGGCGCGCGGTGCCGGAGGGGCCTCGCGGCGGACCTTCGGTTCGGGCGCGGTCACTTCGCGCGGGGTGGCGCGGGCGCCCTGCTCGCCCGAGGCGCCCTCGTCGGGCACCGGCGTCGCCTCGACCGGCGGCGGGGTGGGCTGCTCGGCCGGGACCTCGAACGCGACCGCGCTCAACGTGTCCTCGACGATCTCGGGCAGGATCCCGGGTGCGAAGGCGCGCGCGAGAAACAGCACCGCGAGTACGTGGAGCAGCGCCACGGCGACGGCGATGAGTGCTTTGCGCAATCGGGGGGAAAGACTGATGGCCGGCATGGAATTCCAACGCGCGGGAGCGCCCGTGCGATCCTTAAGCTCCTATCCGATCGACTTAGGGATGAACACCTAAAGACCTTTCGGAGCGTCGTTAATTGCACTTCAACTATCACTGATTGCCCACCGGGAGGTCCAGATGGCCTATATCCTTGCTGCCGACGACGACGAGATGCTCGGCGAAGTCATTCGCCGCCGCCTGAGCGAAAGCGGGCATTACGTCGCGATGTGCGGCGACGGTGCCGAATTGCTCGCGCGGCTTTCCGAAGGACTGCCCGACCTCATCCTGCTCGACCAGGTGATGCCCGGGCGCTCGGGCATGGAAGTGCTGATCACGCTCAAGCGCGATCCGCTGCTGGTCTCGATCCCGGTGGTCATGCTGACGGCCTGCAAGGCGCCGGCCGACGTGCTCGCCGCGTTGCGTGCGGGCGCGGCGGATTACATCACCAAGCCCTTCATTCCAGACGAGCTCGCGCTGCGGGTTGATGGCCTGCTGCTGCGCCGGCAGGCCGACCTGCTGCCGGGCGAGGAACTACGCCGCCGACCTGCGAGCGTCGCGATCCACTGATGGAAGTACCCGCTGCCGAAGCGCGTCCGTCCGACGGGGGAATTGCGCGAGTCTCGGGCATTATCCCGATGCTCGTCCTGTTGGTATGCGCGGCGGTGTTTTTCGGCTTCTTCGCCTGGCTCGGTATCACGCTGACGCGGGGCGACGGGCGCATCGCGGCGGTGTGGATCCCCAACGCCATCGCGCTGGTCGCTTTGCTCAGCGCGCGACGCAATCAGCGCGTCCCGCTGCTCGGCGCTATGGTTGCCGGTTTCATCGTGGCCAATATCGCCATCGGCGACAGCCCGTTGCGCGCGCTCAGCCTATCCACGAGCAACGCGATCGAGGTTGGAGTCGCGCTGTGGCTGATCGAACGTCTGTGCCCGCTGCGGCCCGACATGCGGCAGCTGCGCGACCTCGGTATTTACGTCCTTGCCGCCGGTCTGGCCGGTCCGGCGGTCGCCGCCACTTTCGCAACGCTTGCGCTCGGCTCGTTCGGCGAGTTCTCGCTGACGACCTGGGCCGAATGGGCGCTCACCGATGCGCTCGGAATGATCCTCGTCGGCCCCGCGCTGCTGATCATCGTCGAGGCGCTGCGGCGCCCGCGCTGGCCGACCCGCCGCGAGGCGATCGAATGGGCGGCGCTCACAATCGGCGGCACCGCGCTGACGATCGCGGTGTTCGCGCAATCTTCCTATCCGTTCCTGTTCATGGTCGCGCCGGTGGTGCTCGCGCATGCCTTCCGCCTCGGCGCGCTCGGCACCGCGGTGTCGATGATCAAGGTCGGGGTCATCGCGACCTGGTTCACCTTCCTCGGCACGGGCCCGATTTCGCTGGTCGACGGGACCATGGCCGAAACGCTGATCGTGCTGCAGGTTTTCCTCGCCTCGATCTTCGTGACCGGATTGCCCGTCGCCGCCGCGCTGCACGGCCAGGCGCGGATGGTACGCGAACTGGCGGACAAGCAATCGCAGCTGAGGCTGCTGACCGAAAACGTGACCGACGCGGTGCTGGTCTACGACAGCACCGGGGTGTGTCGCTATGCCTCGCCCTCGGTCGCCGACGTGCTCGGCCGCGACCCTGCCGAGATCGTCGGCAAGAGGCCGAGCCAGCGCGCCCATTCGGATGCCGCAGAGCGCATCGCCGAGGCCGAGCGCAAGCTGGTCGCGGGCGAGATCGAGCAGGATCGCTTCACCTATCGCCGCCTGTTCGACGACGAGGAGGGCAACGCCGTATTCATCGAGGCCGATTGCGCGCTGGTCCGCAAGCCGGACGGCGAACCGGACGGAATCATCGTTTCCGCGCGCGATGTCACCGAGCGCGTTTCGCTCGAGACACAGCTCGTCGGCGCCCGGCGCGTGGCCGAGAACGCGGCCGCCGCCAAGAGCCAGTTCCTCGCCAATATGAGCCACGAGATCCGCACACCGATGAACGGCGTGCTCGGCTTCGCGCAATTGCTCCAGCAGGGCGATCTCGACCTCGAACAGCGCCGCCAAGTCGACCTGATCGTCGAAAGCGGCGAGGTGATGATGCACCTGCTCAACGACATCCTCGACATCTCGAAGATCGAGGCCGGCCAGATGGCGGTGGTAGAGGAACCGGTGCGGGTCCACGAACTGCTCGAAGGGTGCCGCAAGCTTCACTCGGCCAATGCGGAGCGCAACGGCATCGCATTGGTGCTCGCAATCGACGACGACGTCCCGGCCTGCCTGCTGGGCGATGCGATGCGATTCCGGCAGATCGTGCTCAACCTGGTCGGCAATGCGGTCAAGTTCACCCATGTCGGCGAGGTCAGGATCCACGCCGGCTGCGCGGGCGACACGTTCGAAGTGTCGGTCGAGGACAGCGGGGTGGGGATCGCGCCCGAGCGGATCGAAGCCATCTTCAAGCCGTTCGAGCAGGCCGATGGCGCAACTTCGCGTCGCTTCGGCGGCTCGGGGCTCGGGCTGACCATCAGCCGCCAGCTGGCCGGCCTCATGGGCGGCGAACTGACCGCCGACAGCGAAGTCGGGCAGGGATCGCGCTTCGTGCTGCGGCTGCCCCTGAACCGGGTGGAAGAGGATTGTGTCGCGCGCGAGGATGAGGTCGCTGTGTCGCCCTCGATGCCACCCAGCGCGCGGATCCTGCTGGCCGAGGATCACGACATCAACCGCATGCTCGTCACTGCCATGCTCGAAGGCTGTGGCCAGCAGGTCGAAATCGCCGAGGACGGCGACAAGGCGGTGCGCATGGTCGAGGCCGCCGCGCAGGAAGGGCGCGGCTACGATCTCGTGCTGATGGATGTCCAGATGCCGCAGTGCGACGGCTACGAGGCGACGCGGCGAATCCGCGCGGCCGGGTTCGGCGCCGCTTCGCTGCCGATCGTCGCGCTCACCGCGAACGCCTATGAGGACGACGTCCGCGAGGCGACCGAAGCGGGCATGCAGGCGCACCTCGCCAAGCCGCTCGCCTTCGGCGAACTCGTCTCTGCCCTGCACCGCTGGCTGCCGGGCGGCGACCGCGACGCCCAAGCCGGAGCAGATGCCCGCCCCGAAGCGCCGGCACGCGACGAGCAAGCATCGTCGGACGATTATCCGGCCGATTTGCAGCAGCGCTGGCAGGAACGCCGGGCCGAAGCGCTCGCCGCGGTCGCACGCATCCTGGAAAAGGACGGTCCGAATCCCGACGAACTCGAGGAGATCGGTGGGCTGATGCACATGCTCGCCGGGACCGCCGCGATGTTCGACGAAGCCGCGCTGGGCGAAGCCGCGCGCGCACTCGAGAACTCGCTCCGCTCGAACCCCGATCCGCTGGCACTGCGCGAGACCGCGCAACGCCTCCTCCGCGCCGCCTAGGCAGCGCGAACAAGCCACCCGTCCCGCGTGCGCCCCGTCGGCGAAAATGTGAAGAAGGTGGTGAGCCGTGCTGGGTTCGAACCAGCGACCTACTGATTAAAAGTCAGTTGCTCTACCGACTGAGCTAACGGCCCGACCACGCTGCGCGCACTAGGCATGGCGCGCGGCCCGGTCAAGCCGGACGATGCGCGCGATTTGCCAGCTGGCGCAGCGTACGCCCGCTGACCGGATCGCGCCAGCGCGGAGCGATCGCGGCGGCGGGCCCAAGCACGAAGTCCCGTTCGCGGAACAGCGGATGGGGAATTTGCAGGTCGGGCTCGGCATAGGCCCCGCCGCTCCACAGCACGATGTCGAGATCGAGCGTGCGGTCGCGCCAGCGCTGGCCCGAGCGCCGACGGCCGAATTCCCGCTCGAGGCGTTTCAGCCCGGCGAGCAGGCTGGACGGATCGAACGCGCTGTCGAGCAGCACCGCGGCGTTGGCGAAGCGGCGCTGCGCGGGGCCGACCGGATCGCTCGCGACGATCGGGCTGCGCGCGGTCACCGTGCCCAGCGCGGCGAGTTCCTCCATCGCCGCGCGCACGACGTGGCGTGGGTCGCCGAAGGGGCGCAGCCGCCGGTTCGAACCCAGCGCGACGAGGTAGAGGTTGCTCAAATATCCTCGCAGATGCGACCGTAGAGCTGTGGCCGACGGTCGCGGAAGAAGCCCATGCCCGCGCGGTGCTTCGCGGCGCGCGCGGTGTCGATCGTCGCCACCAACACGCCCGTTTCTTCGGTGCCGTATTCGGCGAGATAGTCGCCCCATTCGTCGCAGATGAAGCTGTGGCCGTAGAAGCGATTGCCCGCCTCCTGAGTGCCCTCGTGACCGATGCGGTTGCTCGCAATCACCGGCATGCAGTTCGACACCGCGTGGCCGATCATCGCGCGGCGCCACATGCGGCTGGTGTCGAGATCGGCGTCGTAGGGTTCGGAGCCGATCGCGGTGGGGTAGAACAGCAGCTCGGCGCCCTTCAGCGCCATCACCCGCGCAGCCTCGGGATACCACTGGTCCCAGCACACGCCGACGCCGATGCGCACGCCGAACACCTCCCAAACCTTGAAGCCGTCGTTCCCGGGGCGGAAGTAGAATTTCTCCTCGTAGCCCGGCCCGTCGGGGATGTGGCTCTTGCGATAGGTCCCCATCAGCTCACCGTCGGGGCCGATCATCGCGAGCGTGTTGTAATAGTGGTGACCGTCGCGCTCGAAGAAGCTGGTCGGGATTGCCACGCCAAGCGACTGGGCGAGCTTGCGCATCGCGATCACCGAGGGGTGCTCAAGCGTCGGGCGGGCGAGCGCGAACAGCGCCTCGTCTTCCTCCCGGCAGAAATAGGGGCCCGAGAACAGCTCGGGCGGGAGGACGATCTGCGCGCCCTCGCCCGCGGCCTGTTCGACCAGCGCGGCGACGGCCTCGATATTGCCCTGCTCGTCGTCCTCGGCGAAGGGCAGCTGCAGCGCGGCGACGGTGATCTCGGTCATGCCCACGCGCTTATTTCGCCGCGGGCCCGAAGTCCACTGTCGCCGCCTGCGTCTGGCTCAGCGCTTGCGGAACAGCAGCGTCATCCGGTCGCTTTCGCCGAGCTCCTTCGTGGCGGGGTTCTTGGTGCCCCAGACCGGCGGCATTTCCCACACGCCGCGTTGCCAGTCGGCGGTGTCCTTCGGATTGGCGTTGACCTCGCTCGTGCCGACCAGTTCGAAACCATGCGCCTCGACCAGGCCGATCACGTCCTGCTGGCGCATATAGCCGCGCGACCCGTCGACCATGTCGCCCGCCTGCCACTGCTTGGCGCGGTGCTGGACGATGCCGAGCATGCCGTCGTCCTTGAGCAGGTCGCGCAGCCGCGTCAGCTCGGTGTGCATCAACCCGTTGCGGTGGATATTGTGCATTTCGCGGAAGATCAGCACGCGGTCGACCGTGCCGTGCATGTCCTCCTCGATCTCGTTCGAGTAATAGACCGCATGGGGCGCGCCTTCGAGCGACCAGCCGTCGACCTGCGCCGCGAAGTTCGCACCCAGCTTGCTGGCGTAGTCGCGGAAGCCCGGATTGGGCGAGATCGCGGGATCGGGATTGATCCCGATATAATTGCCCTCGGCCCCGAGATAGGGGACCAAGACGCGCGTGTACCAACCGCCCGCGGGCATGTAGTCGACCACGGTCATGCCCGGCTTCACGCCGAAGAAGGCCAGCGTTTCGGCGGGGTTGCGGTACTGGTCGCGCGCGCGATCGTCGTCGCGGCGATCGTCGGCCAGCGCGGTCGCCAGCGCTTCGGTCGCGGCGTGGTGGTTGGCGACGGCCGGGACGGCCACGGCGATGGTGGCGGCGCCGAGAGCGGCGAGGACGGACTTACGCATCGTGAATTCTCCCTGTTTGCTGTGGCGGGTTTCCTACGCCAAGCATGGAACGATGACAAAGCCCAAAGCGCTCCCTATCTGCGCAGGCAAAGGAGATAGGCAGATATGAGCGCAACCCAGACGGCGATCGTCGCCGGCGGATGTTTCTGGTGCACCGAGGCGGTCTTCAACGACGTCGTCGGGGTGACCAGCGTCGAGAGCGGCTATATCGGCGGCGACGTCGAGAACCCGACCTACAAGCAGGTCTGCTCGGGCGACACCGGCCATGCCGAGGCGGTGCGGGTCGAGTTCGATCCCGCGACGATTTCCTATGCCGAAATCCTCGACGTCTTCATGGGCACGCACGACCCGACCCAGCTCAACCGTCAGGGCAACGATGTCGGCACGCAATACCGCTCGGCGATCTTCCCGCTCGACGACACGCAGCGCGAGGAAGCCGAGGCGGCGATCGAGCGCGCGGATGCCGATCACGCCAGCGACGTCGTGACCACGATCGAGGGCCCGGCGACATGGTATCCGGCCGAAGGATACCACCAGGAATACTGGGAGGGCGAAGGCCAGCGCAATCCCTATTGCCAGGCGACCATCCCGCCCAAGTTGATGAAATTGCGCAAGAGCTTCCAGAACAAGGTGAAGTCGTGAAACGCGCGACCGAACGCCCGAAGGAGTTCAAGAAACCCGCGCGCTGGAGCGACCAGCCCGCGCCCGAGCCCGAAAAGGGCGAGGTCGACGAGGAATTGAGCCCGACGCGCTACGGCGATTGGGTCAAGGACGGCATCGCGATCGACTTCTAGCCGTAGTCAGAGCGGCTTGAACGTCACCGGCAGGCCGTCGCGCGGCTTGGGAATCGGCCAGGCCTGCCAGTCCTCGCCCACGCCCTCGTCGATCTCGATCCGGTAGCGCTGGAGGATCTGCGCCATCAGCACCTTCACCTGCATGTAGGCGAAGTGCAGGCCGAGGCACATATGCGCGCCGCCGCCGAACGGGACCCAGGCGTATTTGTGCCGCGCCTTGACCTTGTCGGGCATGAAGCGGAGCGGATCGAACTTTTCGGGTTCGTCCCAGTATTTCTCGTCGTGGTGTACGAAATGCGGGCTGACGCCGACCGGGGTCCCGGCCGGAATCTCATAGCCGCCGAATTCGAAGCTCTCGAGCGCGCGGCGCGGGATCGAAGGCACCGGCGGGACCACCCGCAGAGCCTCCTTGAACGCCATTTCGACCATGTCGAGCTGCCCGAGCTCGTCGTATTTCACGTCGCGCGCGCGCCCCTGCCCATCGGGCCCGCCGGTGACCGAAATCACCTCGTCGCGCAGCGTGTCCTGCCAGCCGGGGTTCTTCGCGAGCAGCCAGATCAGCGAGGTCGCCGACGAGGTGATCGTGTCGTGCGCCGCCATCATCAAAAAGTTCATGTGATCGACGACCTCGTCGACAGGCAGCAGCTCGCCATCGTCGCGCGTGGCGTTGGCGAACTGGCTGAACATGTCCTGCCCGCCGCCTTCGGCCCGCCGCCGCGCGGTTTCCTTGGTGAAGAAGTCGATCAGGTAGCTTCGCCCTTTCACCCCGCGCCGCATCTGGGTGAACGGCAGCGGCTGGCGCACCGGCGCGACCGAGGCCTGCACCATGTCGACGAAGGCGCGGTTGATCTCGTCGGCCTCGGGGCCCCACGGGATGCCGATGAAGCTGTCCGCCGCGAGGTCGAGCGTCAGCTGCTTGATCGCGGGGTAGGATTCGACCGTGGCGTTGTTCCACTGCTCGACCCTTTCGGAAATGCCGCGATTGAGCGCACCGGTATAGTGCCGCATCGGCCCCGGCTTGAACGCGATCGACAGCGCGCGGCGATCGACCCGGTGATGGTCGAAATCCATCAGCATCAAGCCGCGCGGGAACAGCTTGTCGAGGATCGGTCCCCAGCCCTGCTCGCTCGAGAATATCTTGTTGCGATCGAACAGCACCAGCTCGTTGGCATCGGCGCCGATCAGGCTGACCACGCGCCCGCCGAAGGCGCGATTGCGATAGACCCGCCCGTGCGTCGCGACCATCTTGCGGATGAAGGCGGGCGGATCGGCGAGCATGCGGAAAGTATTGCCGACGATCGGCAGGCCGTCGTCTCCGGGGATGTGGGACAGGTCCTCGAGCGAGGGATTGCCCTGCGTCCAATGCTGCGGACGGGCGGCGGCGGGCTGGTGCTGGGCAAGCGTGGCCATGGGCAAACTCCTTACTTACCTCTGTGTAAGTTAACCGCCCGACTAAATCCAGTCGCTTAAATCCAGCCCGACAATTCGCGCCGCACGAGCGCCTCGAGCATGTCGATCCCGGCCTCGGACGCATTGAGGCAATCGAGCGCGGCGAATTGCTCGCCGCCTGCGGCCTCGAACTGCTCGCGGCCCTGGATCGCCAGTTCCTCGCGCGTTTCGAGGCAATCGGCCGAGAAACCCGGCGCCGCGATCACCAGCCGCCGCGTGCCCGCCTTCGCGACACGCTCGATCGTCTCGTCGGTTGCCGGGGCCAGCCACTTGGCCGGGCCGAAGCGCGACTGGAAGCAGACCCGCATTTCCATACCCCTGAGCCGCGGACCGAGCTCGTCCCACAGCAGCCGCGCGGTCTTCTGGCAGTGACAGTGGTAGGGATCGCCACGTTCGAGCGTGCGCAGCGGCATGCCGTGGAAGCTCAAGAGCAGCATTTCGGGCGCGAAATCTAGCGCTGCGACCTGCCGTTCGAGATCGTCGGCCAGCGCACCGATATAGGCGGAATCGTCGTAGTAGGGCGGCAGCGTTCGCAAGGCCGGCTGCCAGCGCATCTTCGCCAGCGCCTCGCCCGCCGCATCGACCGCGGTCGCGGTCGTCGCGGCGCAATATTGCGGATAGAGCGGCGCGAGCAGGATACGGTCGTACCCCCGCTCCTTCAGCCGCGCGATTGCCTCGCCCATGTCGGGATTGCCGTAGCGCATCGCGTATTCGACGCGGATGTGCTCGCCCAGACGCTGCTGGAGCAGCCGCGCCTGTTCTGCGGCGATCACGTCGAGCGGCGACCCGCCCTTTTCCCACACCTTGGCATAGGCCTCGGCGCTCTTCCTCGGCCGGGTGTTGAGGATGATCCCGCGCAGGATCGGCTGCCAGGCGAGCGGCGGGATTTCGACCACGCGCCGGTCGGACAGGAACTGGCCGAGATAGCGCTTCACCGATTTGGCGTCGGGCGCATCGGGCGTGCCGAGATTGGTCAGCAGCACCGCGATCCCCCCGGTCGCGACCTTCGGGTGGTCTGCAACTGCGTGAGCGGGTTTTTCGTGCGGGGGCCGGGTCATGAAATACCTGCGAAAAGCGGGAGGGTGCGCAACCGCGTGCCGGTGGCGGCGAACAGCGCATTGGCGGTGGCGGGAAGGGTCACGCCGACCGAAAGCTCGCCGGGGTCGAACGGTTCCGCATCGCTTTCGATCAGCTCGATCAAGATTTCCGGTTGGCGCGCGAGCGTCGGCAGCCGCATCGCGCCGAGCGTTCCCAGATCGGGCAGGCCGCCGGCATAGGTCAGCGCCGACCCGGTCGCGAGGCCGAGCGCGAACACGACCCCGCCCTCCAATTGCTGGCGCGCGATTTCGGCATTGGGAATGCGCCCGATATCGACCGCGAGGTGGACCTCGCCGATCTCGAGCCCCTGCTCGCCCTGCCGCGTCCGCGCGACGCAGGCGATCCGCCCGGTGCGATCGGCGCGTCCCATCCGCAGGCAGGCGAGCCCTTCCCCGCTGGTCGGCAACCCGCCGCCCCAGCCCGAGCTGCGCGTCACGCGTTCGAGGCATTCGACCAGACGCGGCTCGCCACCCAATTGCTGGATACGGTAACCCAGGGGCTCGCGATTTGCCTGGCGCGCGAGCTCGTCGATGAAGGTTTCGGTGAGGAAGGCGGTATAGGCGGGCGCATTGCCGCGCTGGCGCGCGGTCGGCAGCGCGATCCGCACCGGCACGTGCTGGACCACGAGATTCTGAGTCGCATAGGGCGGCACTGCCCCCTCCATCGCCAGCACGTCCTCCTCGCCCTCCGCCGCCTCCATCGCCGCCCACGGGGTGAAGCGATCGAACACCCGGCGGCCCAGTTCGCGATTGGTCGCCGGCATGGCGATGCGGGTCTTCCACGCCAATATCTGCCCGTCCGCGCCGGTCTGCGCGGCGAGCACCGCGGCCATCGGCGCACGCGGCCAGCCGGCGAGGCATTCCTGCCAGCGCGACCACCGCAACTGCACCGGTCGTCCCGCCTCGCGCGCGATCAACGCCGCTTCGACCGCGTGATCGTGATCGAGCCGGCGATCGAAACTGCCGCCCGCCGCGACCGGGTAGTGGATCACATCCTCGACCGCGAGCCCGAGCTGCGCGGCGACCGCCTGGCGCATCTGTTCGGGCGCCTGGCTCGCAACCCAGATCTCGCACAAACCGTCTCGCAGCCGCGCGGTGGCGGTGGCGGTTTCGAGCGTCGCGTGTGGCGCGGGGGAGAGATCGTACCGCAGGGCCAGCGTCGGGCGGTCGGGTAGCGCCGCCTCGCCCTCGCCGCTCGCGACGATCTCGTGCGCCTCGCCGCGCCGCAATCCGGCGTCGAGCGCCTCGGCCATCGCCGCGGTCTCGACCGGTTCGGGGGTGTCGAAGCCGGGCGCGATATTGCGCAGCACCTGCTCGGCCGCCCACCAGTTGGTCGCATAGGCGGCGAGCCAGCGCTTCGCTTTCACAAGCCCGAGATAGCCGGGAACATTGTGCCCCTTCGCAGGATCGAAGCGGGTCAGCTCGGCATCGCCCACCGGACCGTGGCGGATCGAGGCGTGGGCCATCCCGTCGAGCCGGATATCGCCGGCGAACGGGTACGAGCCAGACACCTTTGCGGGGGCATCGAGCCGCGGGGTCGCGGGCAGTGCGTCGGGCTCGAGCGCCTCGCCGGTATCGGCCGCGCTGACGGGCAGCAGCGGGGGGACGCGCGGCGGATCGAACCCGCTCGCCTCGACCGCGAGTTCGCCGAACCCGAGCGCCTTGTCCTCGTGGAGCACGAGGCCGCCTTCGGCACGGCAGGCTTCCCACGAAACGTCCCAGCGCTCGGCGGCGGCCATGCACAGCATCGCCCGCGCGCTCGCGGCGGCTTCGCGCAACGGGGTTTCGTAGGCGGCGAGCGTGGTACCGTCGGCGGTCGCGGCGAAGCGCTCGCCCTCGGCGAAATTGCGCACGACCATGTCGCTCTCGTCCCCGGCCAATGCGGCGAGCGTGGGGCGCCAGATCGGGACCCAGCGCGTCGCCAGCGGGAAATTGGCATAGGCCGCGCTGGTGGGGGCGGGCTCCACCGCGACCATCCGCCAGTCGGCCCCCAGTTCGAGCGCCGCGACCTGCGGCAGCAAAGTGGTGACGCCTTGCCCCATTTCGAGTTGCGGCACGGCCACGGTAACAATCCCGTCCTCGCCGATCCGCAGCCACGCCCCGAACCCGGTCTCGCCCTCGTTGCCGGCGAGCGGCGCGGCATGATCGCGCGGCCAGAAATTCCAGGCGAGCAGGAGCCCTGCACCGATCCCGCCGCCGACCAGCAATTGCCGACGGCTGACGGAGAATTTGCGCGATGGCTTGTCGGTCAGCTCGCCATCCATGCCTCGAGCCTTTCGGCGATCGCGTCGAAGGCGCGGCCGCGCAGGTCGTCGCCGCCCGCCACCGGCTTGCCGGCATCGCTTGCGGTTCGGATCGCGATGTCGAGCGGGATCCGGCCGAGGAAGGGCACGTTGATTTGCTCGGCGACCGATTCCATCCCGCCGCTGCCGAAGGGATCGGAGACCTCGCCGCAATGCGGGCAGACATAGCCGGCCATGTTCTCGACCAGCCCCACGATCGGGACATCGGCGGTGTGAAACAGATTCAGGGCCCGCGTCGCATCCATCAGCGCGAGGTCCTGCGGGGTCGAAACGATGATCGCGCCGTCGGGCTTGTGCTTCTGGACCATCGTGAGCTGGACGTCGCCGGTGCCCGGCGGAAGGTCGACGATCAGCGTGTCGGTATCGCCCCAATCGCCCTCGATCATCTGGCCAAGCGCGCCGGCCACCATCGGCCCGCGCCACGCAATCGCCCGGTCGGCCTCGACGAGGTTGCCCATCGACAGGAGCCTGACCCCGCTTTCGGTGTCGAGCGGGATCAACTGCTTGTCCCTCGCGGTAGGCTTCTGCCCCTCGGTCGAGAGCAGCCGCGCCTGCGAGGGCCCGTAGATATCGGCATCGACCACACCGACCTTGCGCCCGCGCCGTGCCAGCGCGACCGCGAGGTTGGCCGCGAGCGTCGACTTGCCCACGCCGCCCTTGCCCGATCCGATCGCGATCATCCGGCGGTGCGGCTTGTCCGCGGTCAGCGCGACGTGAACCTCGCTTACATCGTCGAGCGCTCCCACGCGCGAGCGCGTCTCATCCTCGAGCGCCTTGCGCGCCGCCGCGTCGAGCCCGCTGGCATCGAGCACCAGCACCGCGCGGCCTTCGGCCAGCCGCGCGGACTGAACGCGTGCGCGCAGGTCATCGGGCAGTCGTTCCAATAGCTGTTCGTTCACCGTCTTTCGTCGAACCCCGGTCGAAATTTCGTATGCGCCCCCTGTTTTTCGCAAGGGAGCCTGACTATATCCGCCGCATGGACGGATTCACCCGGTTGGTAAAGAACGGCGGCCTGTGGATGGCCGGCAAGCGCAAGAGCCCCTGGGGCAACAAGGGGAGCGGCGACGGCAACGGCCCGCGGCCCGATCCCACGCCCCCGCCCGGATCGTCGGGCGGGCCGCGCAATCCCTGGCTGCCGCCCGAAACATCGGCCGGCGGCGGCGGCAATGTCGAGAACATCTTCTCGAAGAAGCGCCGCGGCGGTGGCGGTGGCGGCGGCGGCAATTTCCGCATGCCGCAGCGCCCCGGCGGCAAGAGCTGGTTCCCGGTCGCGGTGGTTGCGATCGTGGCGCTGGGCCTCGGGTCTTCGATGTTCCACGTCGTCGATGCCGAGGAACAGGGCGTGGTCAAGACGCTGGGCAATTACACCCGCACGCTCGAACCGGGTTTCAACATCTCCGCGCCGTGGCCGATCGAGACGGTCGACATCATCAGCGTCGACGGCGTCCGCGCGATCGACATCCCGACGAGCGACCAGCAGGCCAAGCTGATCCTGACCGGCGACCAGAACCTCGTCGACCTCAGCTATATCGTGCGCTGGAACGTGAAGAGCCTCGCCAATTTCAAGTTCCGCCTCGTCGAGCCCGAAGAAACCGTGAGCGAAGTCGCCGAAGCCGCGATGCGCGCCTCTGTCGCCGAAAAGACGCTCGACGAGACCTTCTCGGGCCAGGGCCGCGCCGAAATCGAGCTCGCCGTGCGCGAGCGCATGCAGCGCGTGCTCGACGGCTATGCCGCGGGCATCAACATTCTCGGTGTCGAAATCGACAAGGCCGACCCGCCGAGCCAGGTGGTCGACGCCTTCCGCGACGTCTCGGTCGCGGAACAGAATGCCGACGCCGCCCGCAATCAGGCCCGCGGTTACGCGCAGCAGGTGCTCGCCGAAGCCGAAGGCCAGGCCGAGGCATTCGACAAGGTCTACGAACAGTATCGCCTCGCGCCCGAAGTCACACGCCAGCGTCTCTATTACGAAACCATGGAGCGCGTGTTGCGCCAGACCGACAAGACGATCGTCGAACCGGGCAATGTGCAGACCTACCTGCCGCTGCCCGAAATCCGGCGCCGCGCACAGCAACAGGGTTCGACCGCCACGGTCACCGCACCCCAGCAGGGAGGCCAGTAAGATGGACGGAATTCTCCAGAACCGCCGCGGCCTCCTGGTCGGGCTCGCCATTGCCATCGTGCTGTTCTTCCTCAGCGCCTTCGTCGTGCCCGAAGAGGAACAGGCCGTCGTCCTGCGCGCCGGTGAACCGGTCGGCGTGGTCAACACGCCCAATGGCGAGACCAATGCCGGACTCTACTTCAAGGTCCCGATCATCGACCAGGTCCGGATGGTCGAAAAGCGCCTGCTCGACCTCGAAATGACCGACGAGGAAGTGCTTTCGAACGACCAGCAGCGCCTGCTCGTCAACGCCTATGCGCGTTTCCGGATCGTCGATCCGGTCCGCATGGTCGAACGCGCCGGCACCACCGACGGCGTGCGTGCCGCGCTCGAGCCGATCCTCAACTCGGTGCTGCGCCAGGAACTCGGTCGCCGGACCTTCCAGGCGATGCTCACCGCCGAACGCGGCGCCGCGCTCGCCAATGTCCGCATCAATCTCGACCGCCAGGCGCGCCAGTACGGTGCCGAGGTGATCGACGTGCAGATCAAGCGCACCGACCTGCCGCAGGGCGCCCCGCTCGAATCCGCCTTCCAGCGGATGGAAACCGACCGCCAACGCGAAGCCCTAACGATCCGCGCGCAGGGTGCGCGCGATGCCCGGATCATTCGCGCCGAGGCCGACGCCGAAGCCGCCCGGATTTATGCCGAGGCATATGGCAAGGACGCCGAGTTCTACGATTTCTACCGCGCGATGCAGAGCTATGACGCGACCTTCGCGCAGGATGACGAGAACGGTTCGGAATCGAGCATCATCCTGTCGCCCGACAACGAGTATCTGCGTCAGTTCCGCGGACGACGTTAGGGATCGACAGACGACTTCGGTGGTGTCCTCGCGTTCAATAGCGATTAAGCCGCGGAACGTCTACATTCGTGGTCGCATTTGACCCGAAGAAAACGCAAGAGGAAAGACCCGCCATGCGCTATGCCTATGGAGTGACCACCGCCCTGCTGATGGGAGGTGCTGCCGTCACGCTTGCGACCGGCCAGCCGGTAGGTGCGCAAGTTGCCCAGAACGACGATTCGGCCATTTCGCGGATGGCCCCGCGCGCCGGTGCGCCGGGCAGCTTTGCCGACTTGACCGAAGCGTTGCAGCCGGCGGTGGTCAACATTTCGACCACCCAGCGCGTGCGCGTCTCCAACAACCCGTTCGAAGGCACGCCGTTCGCCGACCTGTTCGGCCGCCGCGGCGATGGCCAGACCACCCGCCAGGCGAGCTCGCTCGGCTCGGGCTTCCTCATCTCGGCCGATGGCTACATCGTCACCAACAACCACGTCGTCGCGCCCAGCCGCGCCGCCGAACTCGAATCGATCACCGTGACGCTGGTCGACGGGACCGAATACGAAGCCGAGCTCATCGGTCGCGATGCCGCTTCCGACCTCGCCGTGCTCAAGATCGAGCGCTCCGAAGCCTTCCCGTTCGTCGAATTCGGCGATTCGAGCAGCGCACGCGTGGGCGATTGGGTGATCGCGATCGGCAACCCGTTCGGCCTGTCGGGCACCGTGACCTCGGGCATCATCTCGGCGGTCTATCGCAATACCGGCCAGGGCGGCGCCTACGACCGCTACATCCAGACCGATGCAGCCATCAATCGCGGCAATTCGGGTGGCCCGATGTTCGACCTGCAGGGCAACGTCATCGGCATCAACAATGCGATCTTCTCGCCTACGGGCGGTAGCGTCGGCATCGGATTCGCGATCCCCGCCGAAATCGCCGAGCCGATCATCGATCGGCTGCGCGACGGCAAGGCGATCGAGCGCGGCTACCTCGGCGTTCGCATCTCGCCGGTCGACGACGTGCTCGCAGAATCGCTCGGCGTGGCAGAAAACCGCGGTGAATTCGTCCAGGGCGTGGAGCCCGGCGGTGCGGCAGCGAAGGCCGGCATCCAGGCCGGCGACGTGATCGTCAGGATCGACGGCAAGGAAGTGACCCCCGAGCAGACACTCAGCTTCATCGTGGCCAATATCGAGCCCGGCAAGCGCATTCCGATCGAACTGGTCCGTCGCGGCGAACGCCGGACCGTCAATGTGACGGTGGGTACGCGGCCCTCCGAAGAAGAGCTGGCCGCACAGGGCTTCGGCCAGCAGGACGAGGAGGAAGAAGACGGCCTCAACCAGGCGCCGCAGCGCCAGGGTGCTGGCCTGATCGAGGACTCGCTCGGCGTGTCGGTGGTCCCGATGACCGGACAGATCGCGCGCCAGCTTGGTCTGCCGACCAATACCGGCGGTCTCGTCATCAGCGTGGTCGACCCGACTTCCGATGCCGGCCAGCGCGGCCTGCGTCGCCGCGATGTGATCCTCTCCGCCAACCAGCAGGAAGTGAACACGGTCGAGGAGCTCGAGACGATCCTCGAGGGATTTGAGGAAGCAGGGCGCGGCTCGATCCTCCTCGAAGTCCAGCGCCCCGGCGCACCGCCGCGATTCATCGCCGTGCGGCTGCGCTAGGAGTTGACAGGAATAAGCTAAAGGGGCGCTGCGACCACGGTCGCGGCGCCCCTTTCATATTGGCCTAAGCGTTATTCGGTCGGCTGGGTCACGGGCCGCGAGGTCGTGCGCGGGCTCGGCGTGGGTGACGGGCTCCGGTGCGACGGCGGGGCCTGCCCTGCCGGCGGTGGGCGGCGCGTCCCGTTGATCGCCCGGTCGAGGAATTCGGGGTCGACCGCAGGCGCCGGGCTCTGGCGATTGCCGTCTGGCGCGTCGATGCCTTCGGGCCGGCGCGTGGCGGGATCGTAGTCCTCGAGCTCGCGCGGATCGATCAGATTGCCGTCCTCGTCGACATAGTAGTAATCCGAAGGATCGCCGAACGGATCCTCCTCGTCGGGTTCGAGCTGCCATTCGGGCAGGCGCAGATCTGTGTCGAACTGTTCGACCGGGCGCTTGGCGACTGCCTTGCGCATGAACTGGGCGAAGGCGCGCGCGGGCGCGGTCCCGCCCTGCAGGCCGCCGACCGCGCGGGCATCGTCGCGCCCCATCCACACGCCGGTGGTGACGCCGCTGGAAAAGCCGACGAACCAGCCGTCCTTGTTCGAATTGGTGGTCCCGGTCTTGCCAGCCACCGGACGCCCGATATTCGCCGCCCGGCCCGAGCCGATATTGACCGTGGTCTGCAGCAGGTCGGTGATCCCCGCGGCGACGTAATCTGGCACCAGCTGCTGCGGGCGCTTGGCCTCGTGCTCGTAGAGCATCTCGCCGCTCGCGGTCCTCACGCGCAGGATTCCGTATGGCTCGACCGACTTCCCGCGCGCCGAGATCCCCGCGAAGGCGCGGGTCATGTCGAGCACGCGTACTTCGGACGTGCCCAGCACCATCGCGGGCATGGTGTTGATCGGCGTGGTGATCCCGAACCGCCGCGCCATGCTGGCGACGCTGGTGAAGCCGACTTCGTAGCCGAGCTGCGCGGCGACAGTGTTCTTCGAATAGGCGAAGGCGGTTCGGACATCGATCTCGCCCGAGAAACCGCCGCCCGAATTGCGCGGACTCCAGCCGTCGATCGTGACCGGTTCGTCGACCACGCGATCGTCGGGCGTATAGCCCGCCTCGAGCGCGGTCAGGTATACGAAAAGCTTCCATGCCGAGCCCGGCTGGCGCTGGGCCTGGGTGGCGCGGTTGTAATTGCTTTCGACGTAATCCTTGCCGCCGACCATGGCGAGGATCGCCCCGTCGCGATCCATGCTGACGAGTGCGCCCTGCGCGCCCTCGGGTGCATGCGCATTGATCGCCTCGCTCGCCGCCTCCTGCAGCGCAGGATCGAGCGTTGTCCAGACCTCGATCGGCTCGAACGTCGTGGGCAGCAGCAGGTCGAGCTGGGGCAGCACCCAGTCGGTGAAATAACGCACCGCATTGCCGCCCCGGTCTTCGCGGATGTCGACCGTGTCGGGATCAACCGCCCCGGCCTGGCCGGGGGTGATGTAGCCGTTGCGCGCCATCGTATCGAGCACCACGCTGGCGCGGGCGACCGCCGCATCGGCGTCGGCGGTGGGGGAATAGCGTGACGGCGCCTTGACCAGCCCGGCGATGATCGCCGCCTCTTCAAGGCTCAGCGTATCGGCGCCGTGGCCGAAGAAGCGTCGGCTGGCGCTGTCGATACCGTAGGCGCCGCCGCCGAAATAGACCTTGTTCAGGTAGAGCTCGAGTATCTGCTTCTTCGAGAACTTCGCCTCGAGCGCGAGCGCGAGCACCGCCTCGCGCGCCTTGCGGTCGATCGTGCGGTTGGAGTTGAGGAAGATGTTGCGCGCGAGCTGCTGGGTGATCGTCGAGGTGGCGCGCATGCCCGTGCCGGTGGAAAGCGACACCCAGGTCGCCCGCGCGAGGCCGATCGGATCGACCCCCGGATGCATGTCGAAGCGGCGGTCCTCGACCGAGACCATCGCGTCGCGCATGACCTGCGGGATCCGTTCGTAAGGCAGCCATTCGCCGTAGGACGGGCCGAGCGAGACGAGCTGCGATCCATCGCGCGCGCGGACCACGATCGTCTGGCCCGGCTGGCTCTGCCGCAGCTGGCTGTAGCTCGGCAGGCCCTGCATCGTAACCGCGACCGCGATCCCGAGCAGCAAGGCGCCGACGAGCGCGGCACCGAGGCCCCAGACCAGCGTGCGCTTGAGCCAGAGCTTCCATCCGGTCACCGCAGCCGGGGCGGAACTGGCGCCATTGCGGTGACGGCGTCTACGCGACTTGTGTGCCATGCGGGTCTAGGTGAGTCCTCGTTTGCGCGCGTCGAATTGCGCGGTCGGACCCTGCCTAGACCATTTGGAACATGGAATGAATAAGGCCGGGATCAACCGTCCCCCGCAGCGCCTTCGGTGTCCTCGCGAGGCGTGAATTCGAGCGCGGCCGAATTGATGCAATAGCGGTTGCCCTCCGGCCCCGGCCCGTCGGGGAAGACGTGGCCGAGATGGCCCTCGCAGCGCGCGCAGACGACCTCGATCCGCTCCATCCCGTGCGAATTGTCACGATGCGTTTCGACCGCTTCGTCATCCGCGGGCTCGGTGAAGCTCGGCCAGCCCGAGCCGCTCGTATATTTCTCCTCGCTGTCGAACAGCGGCTGGCCGCAGCCGGCGCAGAGATACTGGCCGTCGCCCTTGAAGCCTTCGTACTTACCGGTGAAGGCGCGTTCGGTGCCCTTCTCGCGCAGGATGCGATACTGTTCGGGCGTCAGCGCCTCGCGCCATTCGGAATCGGATTTGACGATCTTGTCGGCCATCGGTCGAAGAACTCCTTTCGGCGTTCAACCTTCGGGCAGCGCGGGTGTTCCGGTATCCTTGGGAGCATCGAGCGGTTCGACCAGCAGGATCGCGCCGTCGCAGCCGGTGATCCGCATCTTCGCACCGACCTCGGCGTCGGGCCCGCGCGCGATCCATTCGCTGTCGCCCTGGTGGACCCGCCCGCTACCGTCCTCGATCGCCTGCGTCACGCGCACGACTTCACCGACGAGCCGGTGGCCGCGCCGGTTCATCAGCGGGTCGGCGCCCACGATCGGGTTGTCGCGGAGCCAGTTGCGCCCGGCGAAGGCGCCGAGGATCGAAAGGATCGCGAAGGTCACGACCTGGATCTCGATCCCCACCGGCGCGGCGAAGGCCAGCCCCGCGGTCAGGATCGCCGCCATCCCGAGCCAGATAAGGTAGACGCCGGGCACCACCATCTCGGCGGTGACCAGCGCGATGCCGACCGCGAGCCAGATCCAGTGCGGTTCGATCCCTTCGAGCATCAGGCGTTCCGGCTATGCGGAACCGTGACGCGGCTGCGCGGCTTGCTTTCGGGGATCGGCGTCGTGACGTCGCCGTCCTTGTGCTCGCCCAGCGCCTCGCGCGCCAGCTCGCCGATCCCGCCGAGCGTGCCGATGAGATTGGTCGCTTCGACCGGGAACAGGATGGTCTTGGCATTGGGACTGGTCGCGAACTTGCCGATCGCCTTGGTGTATTCCTGCGCCACGAAGTAATTGATCGCCTGCACCCCGCTTTCGGCGATGGCTTCGGAAACGGCGCGGGTCGCGGCGGCCTCGGCCTCGGCCTCGCGTTCGCGCGCCTCGGCGTTGCGGAAGGCCGATTCCTTCTTGCCCTCGGCCTGGAGGATCGCGCTCTGCTTCTCGCCCTCGGCGCGCAGGATGCGGCTCTGGCGGTCGCCCTCGGCCTCGAGTATCTCGGCGCGCTTGAGGCGCTCGGCCTTCATCTGCCGCGCCATCGCCTCGGAAATGTCCAAGGGCGGGCGGATATCCTTGATCTCGACGCGGGTGATCTTGATCCCCCAGGGCGAGGTCGCGTGATCGACCACCGAAAGCAGGCGCGCGTTGATATCGTCGCGTTTCGACAGCGTCTCGTCGAGATCCATCGAGCCCATCACGGTGCGCAGGTTCGTGGTCGTCAACGCAAGGATCGCATTGTGCAGGCCTGAAACCTCGTAAGCCGCCTTGCCCGCGTCGAGCACCTGGAAGAACACCACCGCGTCGACCCCGACCATCGCGTTGTCCTTGGTGATGATCTCCTGCCCCGGGATGTCGAGCACCTGCTCCATCATGTTGATCTTGTGACCGACGCGATCGATGAACGGGATGATCAGGTGCAGACCCGGTTCGGCGGGGAGCGTGTACTTGCCCAGCCGTTCGATCGTATAGACATAGCCCTGTTTCACCACGCGCACGCCCATGAAAAGGAACGCGGCGACCAGCACCAAGATCAGACCAAGCACGAATTGCATTTCAACCTCCCATTGCAGGAGGCGATGTTAGCACCCGGGCAGGCGGGGGCAAGCGGAAGCGACAGGCGTGGACCACCGATCCCGGGGTTTTGCAAAACGGGCGCGCGCGCGAATATGGCGTTTTTCCAGATCCTTGGCGCGCAATCGGGGCGGAGGAATGTGACCTTCCGGGCGGGCACGGCAAAGGGACGGAGACTCCTGGTCATCCGCCCCTTCTATTCGATCACCCGCGAGTAGGAAAAAGCTACAGCGCGCCCGCGTAGAGCGAGATCAGGTCGGCGTAGGCGCGTTCGGCGGCTTCGCGGGCGTAGCTCGGGCTGTCGGGCACGGTCCAGCCGTGATCGCCGGCATAGACGTCGACTTCAGCCGGGCGTCCGGCAGCCTGCGCCGCATTGGCGATGATGCGCTCCTCGTCGGGCGCTTCCTCGGCATCGTCCTGCGCGATCGCTATCAGGTAGCTCGCCTGCGCATCGTCGAAAGTGTTGTGGGGGCTCATCGGATCGCCTTCGCGCACCAGGCCGCCGCCGTGGAAGCTCGCTGCCGCACGCACGCGCGATGGAACCGCCGCTGCGGTCCACACGGCGAACGGACCGCCCATGCAGTAGCCCTGCGTGCCGACCCCGGCGGAGGAATCGACGCCATCCTGCCGGTCGAGCCACGCGATCACCGCGCGCGCGTCCGCCATGATAGCCTCGGCATCGAGTTTCTGCCGCCACGGCCGGACCTTCTGGAACCCGCCATCGGCGGCGAAACTCGCAAAATCGGCAAACTGGTTCGCGGTGACGTCGCGATAATAGGGATTGGCGACGAGCACCGCATAACCTTCGCCCGCCAGACGCCGCGCCATCTGGCGCTTGCTTTCGCGGATTCCGGCGATGTCGGGCCAGAACAGGACCGCGGGGCTATCGGTCCCGACGGGGCGGACGAAGAAGGCGTCCATCATCCCGGCCCCGGTCGGGATCGACACCATACTCTCGGTCAACGCGCCGGTTCCGCCCATCGTGGTGCAGCCGGCGAGCGAGCCGACAGCCGCGCTCGCGCCGGCTGCGAGTCCGAACTGCCGCCGCGATACCATCGCCTTCGCCCAGTTCTCGACCTGCTTTTCATTGCACATGATTCCACTCCCGGTTGTTCGCCTCCTGCGACCAACGCTGCCGAAGCCATTTGGGTCCATCGGCGCACGCCACTATCCGATCATAACGTTCGGGAGCCTCGCGATGTTACCCAAAGTAATATTCAAATGAAGATTGGTGTTATCGAAGAATATAAATACGCGAAAACTGTGTCTTAATTTCTACATCTTTCAACATTTAGAAATTTCGCGATAGAAAGCGATTGCCGCTGAATGCGAGTCCCGTCATAAATGATGTTGCCGGGAGGCGGGGCACAAATCCCAAGTCCGCAATACGGCAAATAGGGATCAGGTAGTCTGGCGCTTAGTCCGGCTGCCTTTTGGGATTTAGAGACCATGAATTTCATTTCCAAAAGCGCGCTTCGCGCGACCACCAGTGCTGCCTGTCTTACATTCGCCGCCCTTTCGTCGTTCGCCGTCGCGACGCCCGCGCTCGCGCAGGACGCCGAAGACGCGTGCGACCCCGAGATCGACGCGGATTGCCCCGAGGTGACCAATGCCGATGGCACCGAAGCCACCGGCAACACCGTCGTCATCACCGGTTCGCGCATCGCGCGTCCCAACCTCGAATCGACCAACCCGATCGCGACCGTGACCGGTCAGGATCTCACCGAACGCGGCACGCCCAATGTCGGTGATGCGCTGGCCGAACTGCCGGCGCTGGGTTCGACCTTCACCCAGGCCAACTCGACCCGCTTCATCGGTACGGCGGGCATCAACCGGCTCGACCTCCGCAATCTGGGCACCAGCCGCACGCTGGTGCTGGTCAATGGCCGCCGTCACGTGACGTCGTCGCCGGGCACCTACGACGTCGATACCAACACCATTCCCAACGAACTGCTCGAAAGCGTGGACGTCGTGACCGGCGGCAACTCGGCCGTTTACGGTTCGGACGCCATCGCGGGGGTCGTCAACTTCAAGCTGCGGCGTGATTTCGACGGCATTCGTCTGCGCGGCCAGAGCGGCATTTCCGACGAGGGCGATGCCGCCACCTACTCGGGCAGCTTCACCATCGGCAAGAACCTGTTCGAAAACAGGATCAACGTGGCCTTCGCCGCGGAATACGATCACTCCGATCAGTTGCTGATGAGCCAGCGCGACGACTTCACCGGTGCGCTTACCGGCTTCCCGAACTTCACCACGACCGAGCCGGTTTCGACCTACAACCCGCTGACCCGTACCACCACGGCGACGCCCGACCGCAACAACAACGGCGTGCCCAACACGACGCTGGTCGACGGCCTGCGCTTCGTGCAGCTCAACGGCAACGGGATGCTGCAGACGACCTGTACCTTCCTCACCAATGCCCAGTACGATGCATTGAGCCCCGCCGCGCGCGCGCGTCACGACAACCGCCTGATCAACTCCTGTGCGGCGACCGCGCTCGATTCCTCGGGTCGCCGGGTGCCGACCAGCTTCAGCCCCACGGGCGGCGCCTTGCAGCACTACTGGTCGTTCAACGATGCGGGCACCGAGCTCGTTCGCAGCGTCCCGACCGCGGATCTTCGTCCCCTCGGTGGCGGGGTCATCGGCGGCCTGGGTTCGACCGGGCTCGAAGAGGCGCAGCTGCGTCCGGAACTTGATCGCTATGCTTTCAACTTCCTGCTCAGCGGCGATTTCAGCGCGGCATTCCAGCCCTTCCTCGAAGCGAAGTACGTCCGGATCGACTCTCAGCAGACCTCGACCCAGCCGACCTTTGCGACCGGCGGCACCCTCAGCAACACCTTCCGTCTCGACAACGCCTTCCTGACGCCCAAGGCGCGCCAGCAGATCATCGCGATCAACGGGCTCGATCCGAACTCCGCGGCCGTGCTCAACGGTTCGCAGACGTTCCAGTCGTCGCGCTTCAATTACGACCTCGGGACGCGTTCGGAAGACCACCAGCGTGAAACCTACCGCATCGTCGCAGGTGTCGGTGGCCAGCTGAGCGATACCGGCGACCTGCGCTATGAAGTCGCGCTCAACTACGGCCGCACCGAGACCTACTACGAAACCGGCGGCAACGTGAATATCGGGAATTACAACCGGGCGATCGACGCCGTTCGCCTGGCCAACGGAGACATCGTCTGCCGTGTGAATGCCGATACGAGCACCACCAACGACGATCCCAACTGCGTCGCGCTCAACGTGTTCGGTTTCGGCACCGCATCGCAGGCTGCGAAGGACTACGTGCTGGCGACGTCGAGCCGTGAGCAGTGGGCCGAACAGTATAACGCCACGGCGTTCATCTCGGGCAATACCGAGGCCTTCCTCAACCTTCCCGGTGGCCCGGTCGGCTTTGCGTTCGGTGCCGAATACCGTCGTGAAGACGCGTTCTCGGGGTTCGATGAATTCACCCGCAGCGGCCAGAGCTTCCTCAACGCGATCGGGGCTTTCGATCCGCCCGCGCAGGAGATCAAGGAGCTGTTCGGAGAGCTGTACCTTCCGCTTCTCGCCGACGTCCCGTTCGTCAATGAACTGACGATCGAAGGCGCTGCGCGTGTCTCGGATTACAGCACCGCCGAAGATCCGGTCTACGCGTACAACGCCGGCCTGATCTACTCGCCGACCCCCGGTCTGCGTCTGCGGGCCAGCTATGCTCGCGCGGTTCGGGCCCCGAATATCGGCGACCTGTTCTCGACCCAGTCGGAAACCTTCCTCAACGGCCTGGTCGATCCGTGCTCGCAGCAGGCGATCATCGACAGCGGCAACCCCAATCGCGCGGCACGCTGTGCGGAAGCGGGGATCCCGACGACGATCGTGGTCAACGGCGAGACCCGTCCGTGGGTCAACACCTCGCAGTCGGGTATCTCCGGTTTCAACCAGGGCAACGCCGACCTCCTTCCCGAAACCAGCGACAGCTGGACCTTCGGCGGTGTGTTCGAGCCCACCTTCCTGCGAGGCCTCTCGTTCTCGGTCGACTACTACGACATCAAGGTCAGCAACGTGATCTCGGGGATCGGTTCCCAAGGCGTCATCAATCGCTGCTATGACGATCCGGTGAGCCTCGACAATCCGTTCTGTGCGGCGGTTTTCCGTCGCCGGACGAGCGATCCGCTCACCGACTTCAGCTTCGATGGCCAGACCAGCCGTACCTACGCTGGCCTGAACCCGATCACGATCCCGAAGCTCGGCCCGTCGTTCATCGATCAGCCTTTCAACTACGCCAAGCTGAAGGCTCGCGGGATCGACTTCGAACTGGCCTACATCGGCAACATCGCCGATGGCGTGCGGCTGAACACCCGCCTTCTGGCGACGCGCAATCTGGAGCGGACGGACTTCACGTTCATCGCTGCTCCCGAGCAGTCGACCCGCCAGCACGGTGTGCTTGGTCTGCCGGAATTCGCGGTCAGCGCATTCACCAACATCGATTTCGGTGAATTCGACTTGAGCTACAACGCCCGCTTCCTTAGCGCCATGGCGGTCAATTCGTGGGAAACCCAGTTTACCCACCAGGGCCGTGGGCCGACCAACCCGGATGCGACCCCGTTCGCGAAGTATCCGGAAGTGCTGTACCACAACCTGCGCTTCGGCTTCGAACCCGAAGGCACCGACTTCCGCTTCTATGCCGGCGTGGACAACGTGCTCGACCAGATGCCGTTCCTGCCGCTCGACGGACGCGGTGCAGGCAGCGGTATCTACCCGATCACGGGTCGGTACTTCTACGCCGGCGCTCGGATCGCATTCTAGTTCGCGAGACGATCCGGTCGCGCAATCCAGCGCGACCGGCCAACCTGAAAACGCGCTTCCAGTCCCTTTGGGCGCGTTCATCGAAGAGGCAGGGAGTCCTCCATCTCCCTGCCTCTTTTTTTGCCTGCCGTAATCGTCAGCCTCCGCGCAGCTGCTCCCACGGGCCGGAGATGGCGTAGGTGAAACCCGGCTCCTGCACGTTGACGAACAGCGTCGCGCCGTCGGGCGAGAAGCAGGCGCCGCAGAACTCGGCCTTGCCCTCATGCGCGTTGCGCGCGAGGTCGTAGATCGTGCCGCCCGGCGTCAGCGCGCGCAGATAATTGTCGCCGCGCCCGTCCTCGCACAGGATCAGATCGCCCCAAGGCGCAACCGCGAGGTTGTCGCACAGGTCGAGCGTATCGGGCCCAGGACTTTCATAGACCAATGTGAGCGTGCCGGACTGCTCGTCGGCCGTGCCCTCGCCGCGGCCTGGGGCGTAGCTCCAGACCTGTCCGGTACCGAAATAGCCGCCCTGCGTGCAGTTGAAATAATGCTCGGCCGCACCGTTTGCGTGGCGCCCGTAGGCGAGCCCTTCCCCGCGCGAGAACAGCGCCGCGCCCGCCGCGAAGCCGCGCGCGGCGAGGTCGGCTGCGGGCGATTCGACGTCGTCCATGTCGATCCAGCGAACCGCCATGCGTGTTCCCACCGGCACCTTGCGCGCGGTGTCGAGACTCCAGTCGAGCGGCCAGTTGCGGGTGTCCGCGCTGTCCCAATCGACGATCGCGAGCGCCTGTAGTTTCCCGCCCGCGTGCAGCTTGCCGCGCACGTTCGGGATAAAGCGGTAGAACAGCCCGGTATGGCTGTCCTCGGTCAGGTAGACGATCCCGGTATCGGGATCGACCGAAGCGGCTTCGTGGGCGAAGCGACCCATCGCCGTCAGCGGCACCGGATCGACCAGACCGTTCGCATCGGCGGGCACCTCGTAGACGAAGCCGTGGAGCTTCTCGGCGCGCTCCTCGCCCGGTTTGAGCATCTGTTCCTCGCAGGTCAGCCAGCTACCCCACGGGGTCGCCCCGCCCGCGCAATTGCCGACCGTGCCGATCAGCGAGAGGTAATCGCGTTCGACCGCACCGCTCGCCGCGTCGAGCACGAGATTGGTGGTTCCGCCATGGAACGGCAGCGGCCCGCCTCGCGGGTCGTAGACCTTGCTCGCGTCGAGTTGTCCGATCAGCGCATCGCCCTCGCCCCACGGGCGGCCGTGATCGATGCTGGCAAAAATCTCGTGATTGCGGACCAAGACCAGCTTCCCGGCCTCGGTCGGATGCGCGAAACAGGCCATCCCGTCGGGCCGTCCGGGGGTGGTGAACCCGTCGGTCATCGGCTTGCCCGTCTCGGTCAGCAGGCGATAGGAAAAGCCCTCGGGCAGGTCGAGCCGCCGCTCCGGATCAGGGACCAGCGGCAGCCCGTCATTGGCGCTGCGCGCCCGGGCGAGGTTGCCCCCACCCAGTGCCGCGAATGCAAGTCCGGCGGCGGCCCCGCCCTGCAATACCCGTCGACGATCGAAGTCCATGATCCATCTCCCTTCCTCGTCCGCAAGTGTGCGGCGACATCGCTGATCCCGCAAGGCGCACTCCATGAGCGACGCGGCGACGCGGACGAGCGTCGGCTTAAGCGCGCGATTAAATCGGGCCGTGACTCGCCCCCCGTCGCTCCGCTATCAGGCGCGCAAAGCCGACAGGAGAATGAGCGATGCCGACCGATTATGCGAACCTCGTCGATGGCGAGATGATTACCACCGAAAGCTGGGTCGACGTGGTCAACCCGGCGACCGAAGAGGTGATCGGTCGCGTGCCCGCCTGCGGCAAGGAAGAGCTCGACCGCGCGGTCGCCGCCGCGCGCAAGGCGTTCAATTCGTGGCGCAAGACGTCGATGGAGGAACGCCGCGAAGTGGTCCTCAAGATCTCGGAGACGATCAAGGACAATCTCGACGAGCTGAAGCGCCTGCTCACCAGCGAACAGGGCAAGCCGCACCACCAGGCCAAGGGCGAACTCCTCGGCGCGGCGGGCATGGCCAAGGCCCAGAGCACGCTCTCGCTCGACGAGGAGGTGACCGAAGATTCGGACAAGCGCCTGTCGCGCACCCGCCGCGTACCGGTGGGTGTGGTCGGCGGGATCGTGCCGTGGAACTTCCCGGTCAGCATGGCGGTGCAGAAGATCGTCCCGGCGCTGCTTTCGGGCTGCACCATCGTGCTGAAGCCCTCGCCCTTCACCCCGCTCGCCACGCTGCGGCTGGCAGAGCTGATCAAGGACGTTGTTCCCGCGGGAACGGTCAACATCATCACCGGGCACGACGAGCTCGGCCCGCTGATCACCGAGCACCCCGATATCGACAAGATCACCTTCACCGGCTCGACCGCGACGGGGAAGAAGATCATGGAAGGCGCGTCGAAGGATTTGAAGCGCATCACGCTCGAACTCGGCGGCAACGACGCCTCGATCGTTCTGCCCGACGTCGATGTCGAGAAGGTCGCCGAACAGCTGTTCTGGTCGAGCTTCATGAATGCGGGCCAAGTCTGCATCGCCGCCAAGCGGGTCTATATCCACGAGGATATCTACGACGCCCTGTCGCAGGCGATCGCCGACTTCGCGAAGACGGTGAAGGTCGGCGACGGCGCGCAGCAGGGCACCGCCGTGGGGCCGATCCAGAACAAGAAGCAGTATGAGCGCGTGCTCGAGCTGATCCAGGATGCGAAGGACAATGGCTACAAGTTCCTCGTCGGTGGCGAGGAAGGCGACCCGACCGGCTCGGGCTACTATGTCCCGATCACGATCCTCGACAATCCACCCGAGGACGCGCGGATCGTCGCCGAAGAACAATTCGGCCCGGTGATGCCACTGATGAAGTTTGCGACCGAGGACGAGGCGATCGCGCGGGCCAATGCCAGCGAATACGGCCTCGCCGGCGCGGTCTGGACGAAGGACGCCGACAAGGGCGTGGCGATCGCCGAACAGCTCGAGACCGGCACCGTGTGGGTCAACGAGTTCATGCAGCTTTCGCCTTTCTCCCCGTTCGGCGGACACAAGCAATCGGGCTTCGGCGCCGAATACGGCAAGGAAGGCCTGCTCGAATTCACCTATCCGCAGGTGATCACGGTCAGGCGCGACGCGGCGGTCTAGGACCCGGCGCGCGAGGCTCACTTATCGAATTTCAATATTATCGTTGATCGATAAAGACTAGGTGTGTTAAGCGACTGCAACACTCATGTTGCAGGAGACCTTTCCATGTCGATCCAATCCGGGCGCGGGCGCACGCTGGCAATCTATTTCGCCACGATCGTGCTCGGCTATGCGCTGTTCATCGCGCCCAACCTCTATTTTGGCATCTTCAAGCCGAATAGCGGACTGACCGGCGAGAACATGGCGTGGATCGGACTGTTCCAGCTGGTGACGGTGACAGCTCTCGTCTGGGGCGCGCTGCGCCTGCTCGGCACCGGGTTTCGCGAAATCGGCTGGGACTGGTCGCACTGGAAGCGCGACGCCTTGCTCGGCGCCGCACTGGGCGGGGCCTGGGCACTCGTCGAGATGCTGCTGGTCTATCCTTCGCAAGGCGGTGCGGAGCATCCGCACATCGCCGAGATCATCGCCCAGATCGGCGGCAGGCCCGAGGCCATGTTGGGTTACCTCGTGCTCGGCGTGCTGGGCGGCGGCGTGACAGAGGAAATCTTCAACCGCGGATTCACGATCAACGTCCTGCGGACTGCCTTCGCCGATCGCCGCGTCGGTCTCTACGTCGCGGCGTCCTTCTCGATCGTCGCGTTCATGGTCGGCCATCTCCCGCGCGACGGATTCGACTGGATCGTGATCTTTATTCCAACGCTGATCTACACGGTGCTGTTCGTCCGCACCGGCAGGCTCACCGCGCCGATTCTCGCGCATGGCGTGCACAACGCGCTGGTGCTCGCAATCGTCTGGTTCGCCTATGCCGGTTGATGGGTTCCCGGAGTCATCGGTTTGCGAGGAAGGGGCGACATTGCTGCCGCCCCTCCACCAGTTCATTCGACCACGGCGGGATCCCAGAAGGTCGCCAGCGCGGTTGCTGCGACCGTCATCGCGCGGCGGCGATCGAGGTCGGTGCCGTAGGGCACGATCAGCACCGGACGGCCATTGAGCTCGAGCGCACCAATCGCCCTGCCGTCCTGCTCGAACACGTAGCCGATGGGGTCTTCGACCGGCAGCGCACCGCCCTCGACCTCATGCACCGAGCGGAACTGCACGATCTGGCCTGCGAGGCCGATCTCGCCGCGCCGGGCGTTGCGGGTCAGGATATCGGCCCCGAACTTGCGCGATTCCTGCAGTTCGAACCGAGCGGGAATCGGCTCACCCTCGGCGTAGAAATCGCACCGCAGCGCCATACGCCCGGGCTTGAACTCGGTATCACCGAGCGTGAGCGCTCGCTCGCGTACATCGCATTCGGCCTCGATCGTGCTCGAAATTCCGGGGCCCTCGATCTCGAAATCGGCCTGCCCCTTGGAGCTCTTGAACAGGCCGGCAATCGACAACCGGTCGAGCTGGCGACGATAACTGCCGCGATACTCGCCGACGGCGAAGGTACCGCTTCGCCATCCGCTCATCTCCATGAACGGCTGGCGCTCGGCCTCGGCGGCAAGGTTTCCGGGCAGGCGCATCTGCGCCGCGGGAAAGGTGGAACAGGCCGCTGTCAGAAACAGCGGGGCCAAAAGTGCGAATCTCCTCATCGTCTTTGCTTTCAGAAGTGGGTCGGAGATTCAGATAAGCGCCGCTGAAGATGAACCGCCGCGTAACGGTGACCTAGTTAGGCAACACAGTCTGCGGAACATGCTCCTGCATCGACCGGCGCCATCTCTTGCGCCCGGTGCCGCGTCTACTGCTTTTCGAACGCGACGCTGATCGTTAGCCCCACTTCGTCTCCGACCAGCGGGATCGCATAGTCGATCCCGAAGTCCGAGCGGTTGATCGAAAATTCGCCTTCGAAGCCAATCGTCTCGACTTGGCTGCGCGGGTTTTTCCCGGCCCCGGTGAACTTCGCCTCGATCACGACCGGGTTGGTGCGCCCATTGAGTGTAAGGTTTCCGCTGACCAGCGCCTTGGTACCGTTACCGTAGATCGTCACCCCGTCTGAAACGAAGCGCGCGGGCGCGGGCTCGGGGCCGAAGAAATCGGGATCGCCGCCATCGCTGCCCGGACGCAGCAAATGGTCGCGCAGCCCCTTGCTGACCACCGAGACGCTGGTGATCGGCAGGGTCACGTCGACCTGCGCCGCTTCAGGATCGGCGGGGTCGATCGTCAGCGTACCCTCGGCATCGCCGAAGGTGCCGAAATAATCGTTGAACCCGAAATGGTCGACGCGCCAGCCGACCAGCGTGTGCGCCGGATCGGTCGCATATGTGCCTGCCGTCACCCGCGCGACATCCATCGCCCCGGGAGTCTGGGGCGCAGCATGGTTGTCGGCAAGGACCGGCGCGGCGGCGAGCGCGCCAATGGTGGTGAGCGAAAGGATGGCCGTTAGGGTGGCGGGGCGCATGGCAAAGTCTCCGGCTGGCAGGAAGGGTCGCGACCGCGATACCAACGCATGCTTGCCGTGAGCCGTTCCCCGCGCCTAGCGCCGGGTCAGCGCCTCTTCGCTCTGCGCCATCAGCTTCTGGATGATGTCGGCGACGGGTTCCTCTTCCTTGAGCATGCCGACCGACTGTCCCGCCATCAGCGAACCATTCTCGACATCGCCGTCGATTACCGCGCGGCGCAGCGCACCTGCCCAGTAGTGCTCGATCTGCAGCTGCGCTTCGTTCATCGCGATCTCCTCGCGATCGAGGCTGCCAGCGACCTCGCGTTGCTTGGCGGTGAATTCCTCGGTGCCCTTGTTCTTCAAGGCGCGCACCGGGATCACCGGCAGGCGCGGATCGACCTGCACACTGGCGATCGCGTCACGCGCATTGGCGCGGAAGAAGGCCTTCTTGAAGTTCTCGTGCGCGATCGATTCCTTCGCGCAGGCGAAGCGCGTGCCGAGCTGCACGCCGACCGCGCCCATTTCGAGATATCCGGCGATCGCCTGTCCGCGGCCGATGCCGCCTGCGACGAAGACGAGGTGATCGTCGGCCAGTTCGGGAAGGAATTCCTGCGCCAGCACGCTGGTCGAGACCGGGCCGATATGGCCGCCCGCTTCCATCCCCTCGATCACCAGCGCATCGCCGCCGCTGCGGAGCAGCTTCTTCGCCAGCGCAAGGGTCGGGGCGAAGACGATCACCTTGGCCGGGTTCTTGCCGCCCTTGATCGCCTCGACGCTGCCCTTGGGCGGGATCCCGCCCGCGAGTACGACATGGCTCACCGCGTGTTTCTCGCACACCGCGATCAGGTCGAACAGGTCGGGGTGCATGGTGATCAAATTGACGCCGAACGGCTTGTCGGTGAGCGCCCTCGTCGCCGCGATCTCCTGGTCGAGCAGTTCGGGCGTCATCGCCCCGCAGGCAATCACGCCGAAGCCGCCGGCATTGCTGATCGCCGAGACGAGGTTGCGCTCCGACACCCAGCTCATCGCGCCGCACAGGATCGCGTAATCGGAACCGAGAAACTCGCGGCCGCGCTCCATCAGGCGCAGCGTCTTGGAATATTCGCTCATGGCGCGGCGGCTTATCCGCGCGAGCGGGACGCGGCAAGCGTCAGTCGTAGTGGAGCGTCACCTTGCCCGCGGCGGCGACCGCGCTCGCGCGGGCCTCGTCGGTCGAACCCCCGGTCGCCAGCGCAACGCCCATCCGGCGCCAGGGGCGGGTGACGGGCTTGCCGAAGATGCGGATGTCGGCGCCGTCGGCCATCGCCTCGGCGAGGCCCGCATAGGACACGTGCTCGCTCTCGCGATCGGCGAGGATCACTGCGCTCGCGGCGGGGCGCGCGCGGATCTGCTCGGGCACCGGGAGCCCCATGATCGCGCGGGCGTGGAGATCGAATTCGGACAGGTTCTGGCTAACCAGGGTGACCATCCCGGTATCGTGCGGTCGCGGGCTCAGTTCGGAGAAGATCACCTCATCGCGCCCCTCGTCATCGCGCGCGACGAAAAATTCCACTCCGAAGATCCCGTATCCGCCGAGCGCCTCGACCACGGTCTTCGCCATCGCCTGCGCTTCGGCGATCGCGGCGTCGCTCATCGCGGCCGGCTGCCAGCTTTCGCGATAGTCGCCACGCTCCTGCCGGTGGCCGATCGGCAAGCAGAACGACACCCCACCCTTGTGCGCCACGGTCAGCAGCGTGATCTCGTATTCGAAGTCGACGAACTGCTCGACGATCACCCGCGCCCGGTCGCCGCGCATGTTGTCTACCGCATAGCGCCACGCCGTTTCGAGCCCGGCCGCGTCCTGCACCGTGCTCTGCCCCTTGCCCGAGGACGACATCACCGGCTTGATCACGCATGGGAAGCCGGTCTTGTCCGCCGCCGCCTGCACCTGTTCGAAACTCTCGGCATAATCGTAGGTCGAGGTCCGCACGCCAAGCTCGCGCGCGGCGAGGTCGCGGATCCCGTCGCGATTCATCGTCAATTGCGCGGCCTTGGCCGAGGGGACGATATGGACGCCCTCGCCTTCGAGTTTCGCCAGCACCTCGGTGCGGATCGCCTCGACCTCGGGCACGACGTGATCGGGCTTGTGCCGCGCGATCACTTCCTCCAGCCGCGGGCCGTCGAGCATCGAGAACACCTCGCGCGCGTCCGCGACCTGCATCGCCGGCGCGTGGTCGTAGCTGTCGCAGGCGATCACATAGGCGCCGAGCCGCTTGGCCGAGATCACGAATTCGCGTCCCAGTTCGCCCGAACCGAGCAACAGGATTTTGGTGGTGAATGACATGCGAGTCCCTAACTGGCAGCGCGAATGGTAGACTGGCGGGATGCAGTTGTTGAGGCTTCGCCGCAAGCCTATATCGGGCTGGATATTCCGCCCCCTACCGGAGACGTAGCATCGATATCATCCAGGCCGGAGAGGACGCACGGCTTGCCGCCCTGGCCAGCTACGATATCCTCGATACCCCGATCGAGGGTCCGTATGAGCGGATCGTTCGACTGGTGCAAAAGCTGCTCGACGTGCCGATCGCGACCGTCACGCTGGTCGACAAGGACCGCCAGTGGTTCAAGGCACGGCGCGGGCTCGATCTAGACGAGACCGATCGCGACATTTCGGTCTGCGACCTCACGATCCGCGCGACCGAGCCGCTCGAAATCGAGGATTTGCGCGAAGACGAGCGGTTTCGCGATTCCCCGCTGATCGACGGCGATCCGCCGATACTGAGCTATCTCGGCATCCCGCTCGTCAATTCCGACGGCTACGGCCTCGGGGCGCTGTGCGCGATGGATTCGGTGCCGCGCAAACATTCGCCCGCGCATATCGCGATCCTGTCCGACCTCGCCGAACTGGTGCTCGAACTGCTCGAGATGCGGCGCATTTCGCGCACCGATTTCCTCACCGGAGCGATGACTCGGCGCGAATTCCGGACCCGGCTCGAGCGGCGGATGGCGGGTTACAACCGTCATGGCCGCGACTGCGCGATCGTGTTGTTCGACGTCGACCATTTCAAGCAGATCAACGACACCTACGGCCACGGCGCGGGCGACGAAGTGCTCAAAGCCGTGGTGTCCGAATGTAGCGGGCACCTGCGCGGCGAAGACATCATCGCGCGGCTAGGCGGAGAGGAATTCTGCCTCCTGCTCCCTGAGACCGACGCGGATGAAGCCGCGCTCGCGGCGGACCGATTCCGCAGGCTGGTCTCGCAGATCGCAATTCCCGGCCTGCCCGACGTCGCCATTACCGCGAGTTTCGGGGTGGCACCGCTGCTGGGCGCCTATGAGAGCCCCGAAGACTGGGTCCACGCCGCCGACCGCGCGCTCTATCGCGCCAAGGAATCGGGCCGCAATCGTTGCTGCGTCGCAAGCGTGGACTGAAAAGGCGATACGCTCGGGCGCCGAATGCGCTCAGGCGTCCTCGTCGCTCGCATCGAGCCCGTAGGCGGTGTGAAGCACGCGCACCGCAAGCTCGGTCTCGTCCTCGTCGATCATCACGCTGACCTTGATCTCGCTGGTCGAGATCGCCTGGATGTTGATCCCGCGCTCGGCGAGGCTGCGGAACATGTCCGCCGCGACGCCGGCATGGCTCTTCATCCCCACCCCCACGACCGAGATCTTGGCGATCCGGTTGTCGGTGATGATGCGGTTGTAGCCGATGTCGTCGCGCTTCGATTCGAGAATCGCCTGCGCGCGCGGCAGATCGTTCTGCGGTACGGTGAAGGTGACGTCGGTCTCGCCCTTGTCGCGGCCGACATTCTGGATGATCATGTCGACATTGATCGATGCCTCGGCCAGCGGAGCGAAGATATGCGCGACCGCGCCGGGCTTGTCCGGCACGCGGGTGAGGATGATCTTGGCCTCGTTCTTGTCGTGCGCGATGCCGGTGACGACTTGCCGTTCCATGCCGTGGGCCTTCCTGATCTCTTCCATTTCACTGTCGTCGACGATGAGCGTGCCGGGCAGCTCGTCCGCCGGGGTCGCATCGTCGTCGATGAAGCTCGAGAGGACCTGCACCCGCACGCCCTCCTTCATCGCCAGCCCGACCGAGCGGGTCTGGAGCACCTTGGCCCCGACGCTCGCGAGTTCGAGCATTTCCTCGTAGGTCACCGCCTTCAGCTTGCGCGCCTTGGCGACGATCCGCGGATCGGTGGTGTAAACCCCGTCGACATCGGTGTAGATGTCGCAGCGCTGCGCACCGATCGCCGCCGCTATCGCGACCGCGGTCGTGTCCGATCCGCCCCGCCCCATCGTGGTGACGCGGCCTTCCTCGGACACGCCCTGGAAGCCGGGGATCACCGCTATCTCGCCCGCCGCCATCGAGGCGTTCAACCCCTCGACGTCGAGGCTGTCGATCTTGGCGTTCGAATAACTGTCGAAAGTGCGGATCGGCAATTGCCAGCCGAGCCAGCTGCGCGCCTCGCAGCCGAGCGCACGCAGCGTCAGCGCGAGCAGGCCTGCGGTGACCTGTTCGCCGCTCGACACCACCACGTCGTATTCGGCCGGGTCGAACACGGGGTTGGCCTCACGGCAGAAATTGACCAGCCGGTCGGTCTCGCCCGCCATCGCCGAGACCACGACCGCGACCTCGTGGCCCGCAGCCTGCTGGCGGCGCACGATATTGGCGACGCGGCGCACGCGCTCGGTCCCCGCCATCGAGGTGCCGCCGAATTTCATCACGATACGCGCCAAGGCGGGTTTCCTTGCTGGTGCCGGTCGAAAGCGGCTGTTACGGAGCGAGCATGAGCGATGCAAGCACCGCAACGATCCGCGAACACGAAGCCGCGCATTTCGGCCGGCTCGCGAAGGAGTGGTGGGACCCGAAGGGATCCTCCGCCATGCTCCACAAGCTCAATCCCGTCCGGCTCGAATACATTCGCGAGGCGATCGACCTGCACTGGGCGGGCGACACCCGCCAATTGAAGCCGCTGGCGGGTCGCCGCGCGCTCGATATCGGCTGCGGCGCGGGGCTGTTGTGCGAACCGCTCGCGCGGATGGGCGCCGAGGTGACCGGCGTCGACGCCGCGCCCGAGAACATCGCCGCGGCGCGTGAGCACGCCGGCAGGATGGGGCTCGATATCGATTACCGCGCGGGCGAGATCGGCAAGGAGGGGCTCGGCACGTTCGATCTCGTCACCTGCCTCGAAGTGGTCGAACACGTCGCCGACAAGACCGCTTTCCTCGCGCAGGCCGCGGCCTGCCTCGCGCCGGGGGGCCTGATGATCGTCTCGACCCCCAACCGCACCGCGCAATCGCGGTTGCTGATGGTCGGCGCGGCCGAAGCGATCGGCCTGATCCCGCGGGGCACGCACGACTGGGACGATTTCGTCACCCCCGAGGAACTCGGCGAGCTGCTCGAAAGCGTCGGCCTGGCGATGGACGAGCCCAAAGGCATCGCCTTCGGCCCGAACAAGGGCCTCCACCTGTCGGACGATCTCTCGCTCAACTACATCGCGACGGCGCGCCGCGCCGACTAGTTGCGCAGCGCCGCCCGCGCGGCGATCGCTTCCGCGACATTGTCGGTGAAGATCGCGTCGGCTCCCGCACGGCCGAGCAACGCCCACAGCGTCGCGAAATTGCCGTTCGCGGCCGGATCGGCGCCGCTTTGCAACGGGGCGGGCAGGAAGGCGTTCTCGGCGCGCGCAGTCCAGGCATGGACATCGAGCCCGGCGGCCTTGGCGCGCGCGGCCAAATCGGTCGTCGTGCCGTCGGCTGCCACCAGCAGCGTCGCCTCGACCCCGATCGCGCTGGCATAGCGCGCGATCTGCGCCAGCCCCGGATCGGACAGGAATTGCGCATAGGAGAGCTGCGGCGCATCGGCCGGGCCGCCCTCTTCTGAGAGCAATTGCACGCGGCGGTAATCAACCCCCATTTCGCGCCCGCGGAACATCACCTGTGTCAGCGCGGTCGGCTCGAAACTCTGGATGTAGACCGGGTCGTCGGCGGTGTAGCCCGCGCCCTTGAGCGTCGCGAGCAGCGCATCGACCGGCGCGAGGCCGAGCGCATCGAAATAGCTCCCGTGCTTGATCTCGGGATAGAGCCCGACCAGCCGCCCGGTCGCGGCCTCCTTGGCGCGCGCCAGCGCGATGATCTCGGCCAGCGTGGGAATCTGGAATTGCCCGTCATACGCGGTGTTGGCAGGGCGGATTGCGGGCAGGCGTTCCTTCGCGCGCAGCGTCTTCAACTCGGCGAGCGTGAAATCCTCGGTGAACCAGCCGGTCACCTCGACCCCGTCGATCGTCTTGGTGGTCCGACGGTCGGCGAATTCGGGATGGTCGGCGACGTCGGTGGTGTCCGAAATCTCGTTCTCGTGCCGCGCGACGAGCACGCCGTCCTTCGTGGGCACCAAATCTGGCTCGATATAGTCGGCGCCCTGCTCGATCGCGAGTTCGTAGGCCGCCAGCGTGTGCTCGGGCCGGTCCCCGCTCGCCCCGCGATGCGCAATGATTACCTGCGCCTGCGCTGGAACGGGTAGCGGCAGCGCAGCGATGAACGCGGCAAAAACCAGAAGGAAACGAGTCACAGCGCCGCCTCCCATTCGTCCGGTTTGAACCCGACCAGCACGCCGGCCGCGTGCTCGACCACCGGGCGCTTGATCATCGACGGGTGCGCCACCATCAGCGCGATCGCCTTGTCGCGGTCGATGCCTTCCTTGTCCGCATCGTCGAGCTTGCGGAACGTGGTGCCGCGCTTGTTGAGCAGCACCTCCCATCCCACCGCATCGGTCCAGCCGACGAGCTTGCCCGCGTCGACGCCTTCCTTCTTGTAATCATGGAACGTGTAGTCGCGCCCTTCCGCCTCGAGCCACTTGCGGGCCTTCTTGACGGTGTCGCAGTTCGGGATGCCGTAGAGGTCGATCATGCCGGCGGTCCTAACAGCGTGGACATGCGCGCGAAAGCGCGACAGTGCTGTGTGGCATGAGCTTCAACACTTTCGGCCACATGCTCCGCGTCACCACCTGGGGGGAGAGCCACGGGCCCGCGATCGGCTGCGTGGTCGACGGGTGCCCGCCGCGCATCGCGCTGAGCGAGGCCGACATCCAGCCCTTCCTCGATGCGCGCCGTCCGGGCCAGTCGCGCCACACCACCCAGCGGCGCGAACCGGATGCGGTGCGAATCCTGTCGGGCGTGTTCGAAGGGAAGACGACGGGCACACCGATTTCGCTGGTGATCGAAAATGTCGACCAGCGTTCGAAGGACTATTCGAAGCAGGCCACCACCTATCGCCCCGGCCACGCCGATTACGCCTACGACGCCAAATACGGGATCCGCGATCATCGCGGCGGTGGGCGCTCTTCGGCGCGCGAAACCGCAATGCGGGTCGCGGCGGGGGCGATCGCGCGCAAGATCTCAAGTGAGGTTGAGCTAACCACCTATCTCTGCGAACTCGGCGGCGATCCGATCGACCGCGCGGCATTCGACCCGCAAGCCATTAACCACAACGATTTCTTTTGCCCCGATCCGGCCGCCGCCGAACGCTGGGCCGCGATGATGGACGAGGCGCGGCGCGACGGGGATTCGCTGGGTGCAGTGGTCGAATGCGTCGCCACCGGCGTGCCCGCCGGCTGGGGCGCTCCGGTCTATGCCAAGCTCGACGCCGAGATCGCGCAAGCGATGATGGGTATCAACGCTTCGAAAGGTGTCGAGATCGGCGATGGCTTCGCCGCCGCGCGGCTCAGGGGCAGCGAGAATGCCGATGCCATGCGGCCGGGCGGTGAAGGCCCAGATTTCGCCAGCAACCATGCCGGCGGGACCGCGGGCGGGATCGCCACCGGGCAGCCGGTGGTCGCTCGCGTCGCGTTCAAGCCTACCAGCTCGATCCGCACCCCTGTCGCGACCATCGATTCATCCGGCGCAGAGGCCCAGATTTCGACCACCGGACGGCACGACCCATGCGTCGGCATCCGCGCGGTCCCGGTGGTCGAGGCGATGATGGCGCTGATCCTCGCCGACCAGAAATTGCTGCACCGCGCACAAGTAGGCGCTGGCCTGGGAGAGTAGATCCCGACCCGAAATCGGTCGAGCGTGCTCCGCATCCGCTCGAACGGGCCGCACTGTGGAACGCAACCAACACGCCGTTGTTGTTTCCATAAGTTCCATTTAGGCGATCGATTATTCCGATGCTCGCAATCGCATCATATCGCTTTTGTGCATCGCAGCATTGCCTATCTCGGACACACGATTTTCACCCCGAACATACGGAGAATCAATATAATGGGTATCATCGGATCGCAGATCAAACCGTTCAAGGCGACCGCCTTCCAGGCCGGCAAGGACTTCTTCGAGGTCACCGACGAGGACGTGCGCGGCAAGTGGGCCGTGTTCTTCTTCTACCCGGCCGACTTCACCTTCGTCTGCCCGACCGAGCTCGAGGACATGGGCGAGAAGTACGAGATGCTCCAGAAGATGGGCGTAGAGGTGTACGGTGTTTCGACCGACACGCATTTCAGCCACAAGGCCTGGCACGACACGTCCGAGCGGATCGGCAAGCTCACCTTCCCGTTCCTCGGCGACCAGCTCCACACGCTCGCGAAGAACTTCGACGTGCTGCGTGAAGACATGGGACTCGCCGACCGCGCGACCTTCGTCGTCGATCCCGACGGCGTGATCCAGATCATGGAACAGACCTGCGAAGGCGTCGGCCGCAATGCCAACGAACTGACCCGCAAGATCAAGGCGGCGCAGTATGTGCGCAACAACCCCGGCCAGGTCTGCCCGGCTGCATGGGAAGAAGAAGACGAGACGCTGAGCCCCTCGCTCGACCTCGTCGGCAAGATCTGATTTCCTAGATTTTGACAGAAATCGCGGCCCGGAGCGCAACGCTCCGGGCCGCATTTTCCTCCCCTCTCCATAAACTCAGGATTTCCCGCATGCTCGACCCGTCGATGAAGGACCAGCTCAAAACCTATCTCGCCAATCTGCGCGAGCCGATCGAGCTCGTCGCGTCGCTTGGGGATGGGGCGAAATCCGACCAGACGCGCGAACTGCTCGAGGAAATCGCCGCGCTCCACAAGGATGTGAGCGCGAGCTTCGACGGGACCGACGATCGCAAGCCGAGCTTCGTCGTTCGCCGTGCCTCCGACGCGACCCGCTGGGTCCGCTTCGCCGGGCTCCCGCTCGGCCACGAATTCACCTCGCTCGTGCTCGCGCTGCTGTGGGCCGGCGGCCACCCGCCCAAGGTCGAGCAGGAAACACTCGAGGCGATCCGCGCGCTCGAAGCCGATTACGCCTTCGAGATGTATTTCTCGCTCAGCTGCCACAACTGCCCCGACGTGGTGCAGGCGCTCACGCTGATGGCGTTCGAGAACCCGCGCATCACCGCGACGCTGATCGAGGGCGGCACGTTCAAGGACGAGGTGGAGGCGCGCAACATCATGGCGGTGCCCGCGACCTTCCTAAACGGTGAGAGCTTTTACAACGGCAAGATGTCGCTCGACGACGTGCTGGCGAAGCTCGACACCGGCAGCGAGGCGCGCGCCGCAGAAAAGCTCTCCGCCAAGGACGCGTTCGACGTGCTCGTGCTGGGCGGCGGCCCGGCCGGTGTCGCAGCGTCGATCTATACCGCGCGCAAGGGGTTTGCGACCGGCATCGCCGCCGAACGCTTCGGCGGACAGTTGCAGGACACGCTCGGAATCGAGAACCTGCCCGGCACGCTCTACACCGAAGGGCCCAAGCTGGCCGACGAGCTCGGCCGCCAGGTCAGCGAGAACGGCATCGACCTGATGGACCGCGCGATCGCCAAGAAGCTCATTCCCGCCGAAGAGAAAGGCGGCCTCCACACGCTCGAACTCGAAAACGGTGCGACGCTGCAGACCCGCGCGCTGATCCTCGCCACCGGCGCCCGCTGGCGCGCGCTCGGCGTGCCGGGCGAGCAGGAATACCGCAACAAGGGCGTGGCCTATTGCCCGCATTGCGACGGCCCGCTGTTCAAGGGCAAGCGCGTCGCGGTGATCGGCGGCGGCAATTCGGGCGTCGAGGCGGCGATCGACCTCGCCAAGATCGTCGAGCACGTCACGCTGGTCGAATTCGACAAGGCGCTGCGCGCCGACGAGGTGCTGCAGAACAAGCTCCGCAGCCTCTCGAATGTCGCAATCCTCGTCAACGCGCAGACGACCGAGATCACCGGCGCGAACGGCAAGGTCGACGGCTTCGTCTACAAGGACCGCGAGAGCGAAGAGGAACATCGCGTCGATGTCGCCGGCGTGTTCGTGCAGATCGGGCTCGTTCCCAACACCGAATGGCTCAAGGACGGCGCGCTCGAGCTCAACCGCATCGGCGAGATCGAGACCGACGAAAGCGGTCGCACCAACCTGCCCGGCGTATTCGCCGCGGGCGATTGCACCGTCGAGCCCTACAAGCAGATCGTCGTGTCGATGGGTGCAGGCTCGGCCGCAGCGCTCTCGGCCTTCGATTACCTCGTCCGCCACGCCCCCGCCGACGAGGTCGCCGAAGCGGCCTGATTTCCGACCTTCACCGACCGCAAGAGCGCGCCTCCGCATACCGCGGGGGGCGCGCTTTTTCGTGCGCCACGGCAAGGCTCGATTGATCGATAGAAACGCTGAATCGCCTCTGATTGATTAAAACGTTCAAAGTCATCGGAACGCATGGCTTCGCGGCGGCGTCGCAAAAGCGTAGCGTGCCGCCATGAAATGATCGGGGAGGACCGCAACGAGTCGTCCCTGCAAGAGAGGAGAGACCCATCATGGATGCCAAGACCGGATCGATCGAAGGCTGCCCGTTCGGCGGCAGCGGCGAAATGCGGAGCCTGTTCGGCCGCACCAATCGCGACTGGTGGCCCGACCAGCTGCAGCTCGACATTCTCACCACCGAGGGTCGCAGCGCCGACCCGATGGGCGACGATTTCGATTACGCCGAGGCCTTCAACGCGCTCGACTACAAGGCGCTCAAGCAGGACCTCACCGACCTGATGACCGACAGCCAGCCCTGGTGGCCGGCCGATTACGGGCATTACGGCCCGTTCTTCATCCGCATGGCGTGGCACGCGGCGGGCACCTATCGCACCGGCGACGGTCGCGGCGGTGCCTCGAGCGGGCAGCAGCGCTTTGCCCCGCTCAACAGCTGGCCCGACAACGGCAATCTCGACAAGGCGCGTCGCCTGCTGTGGCCGATCAAGCAGAAATACGGCAAGCACATCAGCTGGGCCGACCTCTTCATCCTGACCGGAAACGTCGCGATCGAATCGATGGGGGGCCCGGTGTTCGGCTTCGGCGGCGGCCGCGCCGACGTGTACGAACCCGAGACGACCTATTGGGGCACCGAGGAAGAGTGGGTCGACGAAGGCGTCGAAACGCGCATCATCCCCGACGAGGGCAAGGCGCTCGAAAACCCGCTCGCGGCGATCCAGATGGGCCTGATCTACGTCAATCCCGAGGGCCCGGGCGGCAATCCGCACGATCCCGAAGGCATGGCGCGCGACATGCGCGAAACCTTCGCCCGGATGGCGATGAACGACGAGGAAACCGTCGCCCTGACCGCCGGCGGCCACGCCTTCGGCAAGTGCCACGGGGCCAAGCCCTCCGACACGTTCGGCGGTGCACCTGAAGGCGAGCACCTGCATCGCATGGGCTTCGGCTGGCTGACCGATCCCGAAGAGATCGAGAAGGGCCACATCACGACCTCGGGCATCGAAGGCCCGTGGACGCCCAACCCGACCCAGTGGGGCAACGACTATTTCCGCCTGTTGTTCAAGTACGAATACGAGCTCACCCAGAGCCCGGCCGGTGCGAACCAGTGGACCCCGATCGATCCCGAGGAAGCCGACATGGCGCCCGATGCGCGGGACCCGAACAAGAAGGTCCCGACGATCATGACCACCGCCGACATGGCGCTGAAGCGCGACCCGGAATATCGCAAGATTTCCGAACGCTTCCGCGACGACCAGGCGGCGCTCGACGATGCCTTCGCCCGCGCCTGGTTCAAGCTGTGTCACCGCGACATGGGACCCAAGGTCCGCTATCTCGGCCCCGAAGTGCCCGAGGAAGACCTGATCTGGCAGGACCCGACGCCCGCCGGCACGGAGCCTTCCGGCAGCGCGGTATCGGACTTCAAGGCGAAGGTGCTCGACAGCGGGTTGTCGATCTCCGAACTGGTCAAGGCGGCCTGGGCTTCGGCCTCGACCTATCGCAATTCGGATCATCGCGGCGGCGCCAACGGTGCCCGCGTGCGCCTCGCCCCGCAAAAGGACTGGGCGGTCAACGATCCCGACGAACTGTCGAAGGTCCTGTCGAAGCTCGACGAGCTGCGCGGCGAACTGTCGATGGCCGATGCGATCGTGCTCGCCGGTGCCGCGGCGATCGAGAAGGCGGCCAAGGATGGCGGCCATGACGTCAGCGTCGACGTGACCACCGGTCGCGGCGATGCCGGCGACGAGCACACCGATGCCGAGAGCTTCGAACCGCTCGAACCGTTCGCCGACGGGTTCCGCAACTACCTGAAGACCAAGGCTTCGGTGAAGACCGAGGACATGCTGATCGACCGCGCGCACCTGCTGGGCCTGTCGATCCCCGAAATGACCGCGCTGGTCGGCGGGATGCGGGCGTTGGGCGCCGTCAGCACCCACGCCAAGCACGGCAATTCGATCGGGGTCCTGACCGACCGCCCGGGCACGCTGTCGAACGACTTCTTCGTCAACCTGCTCGAAATGGGCACGGTGTGGGAAGTGGTCGACGAGAGCGGCGACGAGGAGTTCGTCGGCAAGTGCCGGATCAAGGGCGACGAGAAGTGGCGCGCGACGCGCACCGACCTCGTCTTCGGCTCGAACTCGCAATTGCGCGCGGTGGCCGAAACCTATGCCGAGAAAGGCGGCGAAGAGCGCATGGTGCGCGACTTCGTGAAGGCATGGACCAAGGTGATGGACGCCGATCGCTTCGATCTGCGCTGCGCCAAGTATCACAAATAGGATTTGAAAATATCGTGAGCCAAGAAGCGCCGTCTCGTTATCGACGAGGCGGCGCTTCTATTATGGCAATTCGACAGTAACGATGTAATGTACTCCCGGGTCGGACAATGATACCTAAGGGGGAAGCATGAAATATTTGAACGCAATGATGGGCGCCGCCGCGATGGCAGGAGCCGGGTTTGCCGCGTCTTCGGCAACCATGGGCCTCGATCCGTATCTCGGCGAAATCCAGCAATTCGGCGGCAATTACTGTCCGCGCGGCTATGCGCCGACCAACGGGCAACTGTTGTCCATTTCGCAGAACAGCGCGCTCTTCTCGCTGCTCGGCACCACCTATGGCGGTGACGGCCGGACGACGTTCGCGCTGCCCGACCTGCGCGGGCGTGCCATGGTCGGCGTCGGCCAGGGCCCCGGCCTGTCGTTGCATGACTGGGGCGCGAAATTCGGTGCCGAGCAGGTGACGTTGACGGTCGGCAATATGCCCTCCCATTCGCACACTGCGAGGCTGCGGGCGGAAGATGCCCCCGGAACGAGCGACAATCCGAGCAACGGGCTCCTGGCGGATTTCCCCGACGGGCAGGCGATCTATGCCGACGGCCCCGCCAACGTCGACATGAATGCGGGTGCGATTCAGGTCGGCAACACCGGCGGCAGCCAACCGTTCATGAATTCGCAGCCTTCGATCGCGATGACCACCTGTATCGCGATTCAGGGCGCATATCCGCCGCGGTCCTGACGCGGATCAGCTCCTCCGGAGCACGATGTAGAGCGCACCGTCGCCCCCGTGGCGGCGGTGCGCCTTGCGTATGGCGGCAATGTCGGAGGCGTGGCGGCCCGCCGCGAGCCAGTCGAGGATCTTGGCGCGGATCGCACCGCGGCGTGTGCCGCGATCGGCCGGATCGACCGGGCGCGGCTTGCCGGTGACGACCAGCACCAGCCGCACGCCCATCGCCTTGGCCTGCGCCAGCCCGTCATCGAGCCTGGTCCACGCCGCGTCGAGATTGTTGCCGTGCAGGTCGAGCGTGAAGTCGGGAGCGATCGACGCGCGCGAAAGCTTGCGTTCCCACGAATTGTCGAGGCCGTGCTTCGCACCGAGTGGACGTTGCGGAGGAGGAGGTGGAGGAGGTGCGGGAGTTTGTTTGGGCGCCGGGCGCGCGATCGCCTCGATCGCCTTGTCCGGAGCCTTGCTCGGCGCATCGTCGGGCAGCTTCGGCCGCTTCCGGCCCGCCAGCGGCTCGACGCTCGCGGCCAGTTTCGCCCAGGCGCTCGCCTCGGCCTCGCTCAGTCCGCGCGGGGGTCTCACCGCGTTCCGCGGCGCTCGAGCGTGCCACGCGGCAGCAGGACATAGGCCTGGCCGCGTCCGCTCATCCCGCCGGCGATTTCGGCGGCGCGGTCGCCATTGCCCCAGAAGGTGTCGAACCGGTTGGGTCCCTTGATCGCCCCGCCGGTGTCCTGCGCCACCCACAGCCCGTCGGCGACGTCGCGGTCGAGGTCGAGCCAGACGGGTGCGCCGAGCGGGATATAGGCCGGATCGGTCGCGACGGTGTTGCCCTCCGTCACCTCGACCCCCATCGCCCCCACCGGGCCGGTCGAGAGTTCGCGGAAGAAGATCCAGCTCTTGTTGAGCCGCATCAGCTCGCGGCCCTCCTCGGGATGTTCGCGCAGATAACGGACAATGCCCTGCATCGACCCGGCATATTGCCCGGGCCCGTCGCCGAGCAGGCCGCGTTCGCGCATCACCCCGCCAATGCCGACATATTCGCGCCCGTTCTGCCCGGCATAGCCGATCCGCATGATCGATCCGTCGGGTGCGCGCAGCATGCCCGAGCCCTGGATCTGGAGGAAGAAGAACTCGATCGGGTCCTTGGCCCAGGCGATTTCGAGCCCGCGCCCTGCGAGCGCGCCGTCCTCGATCGCAGCGCGATCGTAATAGAGCTCGTATTCGCCCTGCTCGTTGATCCGCCCGAGCGGAGGGCGGCCCGTGCGTTCGCTTTCGGGCATGTCCTTGGGCCAGGCGCGCACGAGGTCGTCGGGCATCGCGTAGACCGGCACGTCGTAGCCCGGCAGCCGGGTGCGCGAGCCTTCGATCGACGGCTCGAAATAGCCGGTCGCGAAGGCGCGCCCGTCGCGCAATTGCGCGGTCTCGAAATGCTGGGTGAAGAAACGCGCCGCGTCATTGGCGGGCCAGGTAGCGGCAAGGTCGCACACGCCGCGCCATGCTGCCGGTTCGATCAGCCCGCTTGCATCCTCGCGCCGCAGCAATTGCGGGCATGAGGCGCGGAACGAGACAAGCGCGCCGCGCGCGTCCTCGTCGGTGAAGGACAGTGTGCGGATATCGGGCCCGCGCGAGATTTCGGCGGCGACTCCGGGCGGCGGCAGGTCTTCGGGCTCGGGGACGATCTGGCCGCAACCGGCCAGCAGCGCCGCGGCACCGAACAGCGAAAGACGGCGCAACGCGGTCGCGAGCATGGCGGGATCAGCCCTGGTCGGTTTCGTCGAGCAGCCAGTCGGGATTGCTCGAGGTCACGTCGCGGCTGAAGGTCCACAGGTCGACGCTTTCGACCGCATCGTCGAGCGACCCGGCGATCACGTTGCCGTCCTTGTCGCGAGTCACCGCCGCGATATCGGCGGTGAAGCGGATCGTGATCCGCGCCAGCGGAGCCATGAAATCGGCCCCGGTGATTGCCGTTTCCTCGATCCGGATCAGCTTGTTGTCGAGCTTTTCGCCCGCTTTCTCGCGTGCGTCGATCGCGCCGGCGAAGCTGGCATAGACATCGTCGTCGCACAGTTCGCGCAGCTCTTCCTTGTCGCCGCGCCAGAACGCTTCGAGCACCATCGTGTAAGCGCCCTTGGCCCCTTCGAGGAACGCGATCGGATCGAACCGGCGATCGGCCGCGGCGATCGCGCGCAGGCCGCGCTCGACACCCGGAGGGAAGGCCGCGAGTTCGCGATCGGCGATCGCGGTTTGCGGCTGGCTCGCCGACCGCACGGTCGTGGCCGGACGCAATTGCGTTGCCGCTTCGTCGCGCTGGTCGGTTCGCGGACGCGGGGCCATCGGTTCTTCCTCATGCTCGGCGCGGTCGCCCAGCACGGAATAGAGGCGCAGGCCCAGAAAGGCCGCAATCATGGCGAGGATGATGATCGATAAGGTCACAGGGTTCTCGTTAGCCAGTCATGCCCACCCCTTGCAAGGCGAGCGTTGCATCTTGATCTAGGTATCAGACCTTTCCCTAACAACGGCTGACCGGACGAAAAGAGCCCGGAAGAAGCTCAATCTCACCGAATCGCCCCCAGATCGCATCGCGAACCGATGATAGATTGCCGCCACAGCGCCGCAGTGCTAGGCGCGCGGCTCGCGCCGAGCGGGTGAATCTGCCGCAAGCTTCGTCCCCCGGCCCCATATTTATGCCTTAGCAGAGAGAATACCCATCATGGCCGACGAAGAAGGCGTCCTGACCGACCTCGACAACAACGATGCCGCGCCCAACGGCGCCGACAACCAGCCGCAGGTCAGCTTCCTGTCGCAGTACATCAAGGATCTCTCGGTCGAGAATCCGAACGCGCCCAAGAGCTACCAGCTCAACGAACAGCCTTCGGTCGACGTGCAGTTCAACATCGCCGCGGACAAGGTCGGCGACGACGTAACCGAAGTCAGCCTCAAGGCGATGCTGACGGCCAAGGCCGGCGACACCACGCTTTACATCATCGACGTGACCTATGCCGGCCTGATCGGCATTCGCAACCTGCCCGAGGAACAGGCGCACGCCTTCACCTTCGCCGAGGCGCCGCGGATCCTGTTCCCGTTCGTGCGCCGCGTGGTCGCCGATGCGGTCCGTGACACCGGCTATCCGCCGATGCTGCTCGAACCGATCGACTTCAACCAGCTCTACATCCAGCAGATGCAGGCGCGCCAGAACCAGGGCGAAGCGGGTGGCGACACCCCTCCGACCCCGCAGTTCTGACCGGCAGATGATCTCTCGGCTGGGCCGTCGCGCATGAGCCTGCTCAAGAACGTCGGCACGATCGGCGGGTTGACCATGGTCAGCCGTATCGCCGGCATGGCGCGCGAGATGATCTTCAGCCGCGTGCTCGGCGCCAATGCGGTGACCGACGCGTGGTTCCAGGCGTTCATCATCCCGAACGTCTTCCGTAGGCTGTTCGCCGAGGGCGCGTTCTCGGCCGCCTTCGTTCCGATGTTCTCCAAGCGGCTGCACGGGCCGGAGAACATGGAGCAAGGTCTCGAGGACGCGCGCAGCTTCTCCAACGCGGTGCTGAGCGTCTTCCTGCCGGTGCTGATCGCGCTCTGCGCGCTGTTCGAACTCGCGATGCCGGGCGTGATCTGGGTGCTCGCCGACAAGCCGGTCGATCCGCAGAATTTCGCCATCGCGGTCGATTTCGCGCGGATCATGTTCCCCTATATCGTGCTGGTGAGCCTGGTGACCCTGTTCACCGGCATGCTCAATTCGGTGAGTCGTTTCGCGCCCGGGGCAAGCTTCCCGATCATCCTCAACTTGGTGCTGATCGGCGCGCTGCTCGGCGGCGAATGGCTGATCGACAATCGCGGCTACGACATGGTCGAGGTGACCTATGGCGTCGCCTGGGCGGTGACCTTCGGCGGCGTGATCCAACTCGCCTGGCTCTATTACTGGACCCGGGTCGAGGGCTTCCGGCCGAGGCTGATGTGGCCGCAGATCACGCCCGAGGTGAAGCGCCTCTCGATCATCGCATTGCCCGCGGCGATCGGCGGCGGCGCCTACCAGATCAACACGCTGGTCCAACTCTACTTCCTCAACCAGATCGGCAGCGGCTCGGTCAGCTACATGAACTACGCCGACCGGCTGAACCAGCTTCCGCTCGGCATCATCGGGATCGCGCTGTCGACCGCGATCCTGCCGACGCTGTCGCGCTTCGTCGGCAGCAAGAACACCGAGGGCGCCGACCGCATCCAGTCCGACGCGATCGAGCTCTCGATGCTGCTGACGATCCCGGCGGCGGTCGCGCTGGCGATCTGCGCGACTCCGTTCGTCACCATGATCTTCCAGGGCGGCCGGTTCGACCTTGCCGATGCCGCCGCCACCGGCGAGGTGCTCGCCGCGCTGGTGCTCGGCCTTCCTGCCTTCGTTCTGGTGAAGGTGCTGGTGCCCAATTTCTACGCCCGCTCGGACACGCGCACGCCGGTCTATGCCGCGTTCATCTCGCTGACCGTGTTCGTAGCGCTCAACTTCGCGGTGATGACCGAATACGGCGTGGTCGGCGTGGCCTATGCCAGCGTGGTCGGCGCGTGGATCAACGTGATCTTCCTGTACATAGTGCTCGTGAAGCGCGGCTATTATGCGATTCCCTTGCCGCTGGTCGGGCGGATCGCGCGCCAGCTGGTTGCCGCCGCGGCGATGGGCGCCGCCTTGTGGTTCGCGCGCGATTTGCTAACCGGTTGGTTCTCCGCCGGCCTGTTCGCGCGGCTCGGCGCCCTGCTGACGCTCGTCGCCGCCGCTGCGGTAGTCTATTTCGGCGTCGCCTTCGCGGTCGGCGCCATCGACAGGCAGCGCATCGCTGCCCTTACCAAGAAGAAAGCTCCCTGATCCCATGCGCGTAGTTTCCGGCATCCAGCCCACCGGCCAATTGCATCTCGGCAATTACCTGGGGGCGATCCGCAACTGGGTCGCGATGCAGGATTCGGGCGAGTTCGGGGACCTGCTCTATTTCGTCGCCGACCTTCACGCGATCAGCCTGCCGCACGATCCCAAGGCACTGCGCGACGGCACACTCGAAATCGTCGCCGCGCTGATCGCCTGTGGGCTCGATCCGGACAAGGTCACACTGTTCAACCAGGCGCAGGTCCCGCAGCACGCCGAGCTGCAATGGCTGTTGAACGGCACCGCGCGGATGGGCTGGCTCAACCGCATGACGCAGTGGAAGGACAAGGCGGGCAAGAACCGCGAGGGCGCCTCGATCGCGCTCTTCGCCTATCCGGTGCTGCAGGCCGCCGACGTCCTGCTCTACCAGGCGACGCACGTGCCGGTGGGAGAGGACCAGAAGCAGCATCTCGAGCTGGCGCGCGACATCGCGCAGAAGTTCAACAACGACTTCGCCAGCGAAGACGCGCCGGTCTTCACGCTGCCCGATCCGATCATTCCCGAAGCCACCGCGCGGATCATGTCCCTGCGTGACGGATCGAAAAAGATGAGCAAGTCGGACCCTTCCGAAGCGAGCCGGATCAACCTCGCCGACGATGTCGACACGATCGCGCAGAAGATCCGCAAGGCGAAGACCGATCCCGAACCGCTGCCTAGCGAGGTCGCGGGACTGGCGGATCGTCCCGAGGCGGCAAACCTCGTCGGGATCTATGCCGCGATGGCCGGGACTTCGTCCGCGGCGGTGCTTGCCGAACATGGCGGCCAGGGATTCGGCCAGTTCAAGCCCGCGCTGGGCGAATTGCTGGCCGCCAAGCTGGGGCCGATCACCGCGCGCTTCCGCGAGTTGAAGGACGATCGCACCGCGCTCGACCACGTGCTTGCTAAGGGGGCGGAAAAGGCGCGCGCGCTGGCGGTGCCGACGCTCGACGCCACCTACAAGGCATTGGGCCTGGTGCGCTAAACCCCTGCGAATGTGCAACAATTGATATAGTTGCCATTCAAAACCCATTCAGCCGCGCTGCGCTAGAACGCTTACCATGCTAAAGACAGTTTCGTGCCCGGCGCGCCTGCCATCAGGTCAGGCTGCGATAGGGGGGCCGGACTGCGTTCTTTCGGAGACGTTACGATGACCATGCTTTCTGCCAACAAATGGGGCCGCGCGCTGAAACTGGCTGCCACCCCGATCCTGCTCGCGAGCCTTGCCGCCTGCGCCGCCACGCCGTTTCGTTCGGACGTGACGCGATTCCAGTCGCAGCTGCCCGCGCCGCAGGGTGAAACCTTTGCCGTCGTCAGCGACGATCCGGCGCTGCAGGGCGGTCTCGAATTCTCGCAATATGCGCAGTTCGTCTCCGACCAGATGCAGCGGCTCGGCTACACGCCCGCCGCAAGCGCCGAGGACGCGACGCTCGTCGTACGCTTCGGCTACGGCGTCGACGACGGGCGCACCGTGCTGCGCCGCACCGGGTTCCGCGATCCCTACTGGGATAGCTGGAGCCGCTTCGGACCGCGCTACCGCGCCGTGCGCCTGCGCTCTGGCCGGATCGCCTATGTCCCGACCCGCCGCTGGGGCTATGGCTGGCGCGACCCGTTCTGGGGTCGCGACGATGTGGTCTCGACTACGGTCTATACCAGCGACATCGAGCTCAAGATCGACGATGGCGAAACCGGCGAGCGCCTGTTCGAAGGCCGCGCCGAAGCCGCCTCGCAATCTAAGCGCCTGCAATATCTCGTGCCCAACCTCGTCGAAGCGATGTTCACCGATTTCCCGGGCAATACGGGCGAGACCGTGCGCATCTCGGTCCGGCCCGAGGACATGCCGGTCAAGCCGCGCCGCTGATCGGGCGCAGCCAACCTTCCCCTGACTGGGCGGGCCTCCGGGTCCGCCCTATTTTTTTGTCTCGCCGCGGCGCGCGGCCCTGATCCCCGCGACCGGGACCGCGATCGCGACCGAGCCGAGCAAGAAGGCGCTAGGCACTGCGAGCATCGGCTGCGCCGCGCGGGTACCCATCGCGTAGTCGAGCCAGTCGAGCGCGTGATTGCCGAGGAAGATTCCCGCCACCAGCAGGACGAAGCAGAGCAGCCAGCTGCGCCAGTCGGTCGGTCCCCAGCCCGTGCGGCGCGAGACCATCCGCAGCAGCCGGTCGGAAAGCCACACGAGGATGAGGATCCAGGCGAGCAGCAGGACCAGCGTGATTAGCGACATGCCGAGCATGGCGCGACGCTAGCCTAGACTCCGGTCGAACCGAAGCCCCCTTCGCCGCGCTCGGTCTCTGACAACGTGTCGACCTCCTGCCATTCGGCGAGGGTGACGGGCGCGAGCACCAGTTGCGCGATCCGTTCTCCGCGCGCGATCACGAACGGCTCATCGCCGTGATTGATCATGATGACCTTCAGCTCGCCGCGATAGTCGCTGTCGATCGTGCCGGGCGTGTTGGGCACGCTGACGCCGTGCTTCAGCGCGAGGCCCGAACGCGGGCGGACCTGGATTTCGTAGCCGTGCGGAATCGCCATCGAGAGCCCGGTCGCGACCGCGTGGCGCTTGCCCGGTTCGAGCACGACATTCTCGGCCGAGACCACGTCCATCCCCGCCGCGCCGTCGGTGGCGTAGCGCGGCAGCGGCAGGCCTTCTCCATGGTCGAGCCGCTTGAGTTCGACCGGTACGCGCTTGCTCATGCTTCGATCTCCGCCGGGACCCCGAGCGCCTGCGCGATCCGCGCGACCAGTTCGCGGCCGACCGCGCCCTTGGGCATCCTTTCGAGCCGCTCGACCGATTCGGAGGTCACGATCGTGACCGCGTTGTCGTCTCCATCCATCGCCCCGCCGGCGTCGGACACATCGTTGGCGACGATCCAGTCGGCCCCCTTGCGCTTGCGCTTGGCCTTGGCGTTATCGAGCACCGCATCGGTCTCCGCCGCAAAGCCGACCAGCAGCGGCGGCTTGTCGGGCGAGGTCGCAAGCCAGGCGAGGATATCGGGATTTTCCTCGAGGATCAGCGCGGGCGGTGCGGCCGAATGTTTCTTGATCTTGGAATCGTGGATCGTCTTGGCGCGCCAGTCGGCCACCGCGGCGACCATCACCGCGGCATCGGCGGGGAGCGCCTTCTTGACCGAGTCTTTCATCTCGACCGCGCTTTCGACGTCGATCCGGTCCACCCCGAGCGGGGTCGGCAGCGAGACCGGACCCGCCACCAGCGTGACCCGCGCGCCCGCGGCGGCGGCGGCGGCGGCGATCGCGAAGCCCTGCTTGCCCGAACTCCGGTTGGACAGGAAGCGCACCGGGTCGATCGCCTCGCGGGTCGGCCCGGCTGTCACGACGATGTGCTTGCCGAACAGCGGGCGATGCGCGGGATCGGTGTCGAAAGTCCCTTGCCCTTCGAGCGGGTTGTAGAAGCCTTCTTCGCCCGGGAGCGGCTGCGGGGCCTGGTCGCCCGCGCCGGTCTGCACCAGGTGGTTGATCGCGGCGGCATCGGTCGGCGGTGCCGAACGCGCCTTGCCCTTGGTGACGACCAGCCCGCCAAGCGGACCGCCATCGTCGCTGCTCGCCGCGAAACCGGGCGGCAGCGCGTGCGGATCGTAATCCTCTTCCTCGATCTCGGGTTCGGGAAGGTCCTCCCACTCGGCGTCGTCCTCGTCGAGCATGCCGAACCCCGGATCGGGATCGTGGTCGGACTCGTCGTCACGATCGGGCTCGACCGGCTTGTTGCGCCGGATCAGCGAGCTGAGCAGCCCGCCGAGTCCGCCACCGTGGCTTTCCTCCTCTTCGGGCTCTTCCTCGTCGAATTCGACCTCGAAGCTCTCTTCCTCGACGTCTTCGACCAGCGCTTCGGGCGCGTCCTGCGCGACCTTGGGCAGCGCGGGAACGGGGGCGGGCTGCGGTGCCGCCGGCGGCAGCATCGGCGTTTCGTCCGAATGCGGGTAGCCGAACTGGTCGGCAAGGCTGTTCCAGATATCGACCGGTTCGGGCAGGCGGCCCGCACCGAATTCGCCGCACGCCATCGGACCCTCGCCCGGATCGATCACGCCGACCCCCGCTTCGCGCAGCCGCTCGACATTGCGCTGGGTCGCGGCGTGTTCCCACATCCGCACGTTCATCGCGGGCACGACAACGACCGGCTTGTCGGTGGCGAGCAGCAAGGTGGTGGCGAGATCGTCGGCGATCCCGGCGCTCATCTTCGCCAGCAGGTCGGCTGTGGCGGGGCAGACGACGATGAGGTCGGCTTCGCGAGAGAGCTCGATATGTCCCATCTCGCTTTCGCGCTTCAAATCCCACAACGAGGTATAGACCGGGTTTTCCGAGAGCGCCGCGAGCGTCATCGGGGTGACGAACTGGCTCCCGCCCTCGGTCAGCACACAGGTGACCGAGCCGCCCTGCCGCCGGATCATGCGCACCAGCTCACACGCCTTGTAGGCCGCGATACCGCCGCCGATCACGAGCAGGATCTTCGGGCTGCCCTCGCTCATGCGCGCTGCCCCGTGAAACCCATCCTGCGAGAATTGTCGGCCCATGCGTTCATAACCGCGCTTGCTAGCGTCCCCGGCCCCACTATTCCAGCGCCCAATATTCCGGCACATTGCCACGCCGCGCCCGATGGGCCACGGTAAAGACCGACCATCGGGAGACTAGATTACATGCGGCTCATCCTAACCTTCCTCATCGTTGCGGCAGCCATAATCGACTTGGTTATCGGAATCGGGTTTTTCCTTAACCCGGTCTCCGCGGGGAGCGATTTCGGCCTGGTTCCCGCGGGCGAGCAGGGCCGCGCTGTGCTCCGCGCGGACATGACCGCCTTTTTCATCACCGCCGCGATCTTCATGGTGTGGGGCGCGTGGAAGCGGCGCGGCGACCTGCTGCTGATGCCGATCGCGCTATTCGGCGTCGCCTTCATCGGGCGTGGGCTGAGCGCCGTCGTTGACGGGACCTATGACGGCTGGTGGCTCCCGATGCTGGTCGAGGCCGCGCACGTGATCGTGCTCGCCTATGCCCGGCTGGCGCTGCCGCACCACCGGGTCGAGGAAACGGGCGAAGCCTAGGCGACGCTAGGAAACGCGCTGCGCCAGAGCGAGCGCAACGCCATCGGGGCCATCGCCAGCCCTGCGAACATCGCCGGGGCGACCACCATGCCCCAGTAGAAGTTCTCGTTGCGCCCCGCGATCATGAAGGCGAGGCCGTAGCCGAGCGAGAAGAACGTGAGCGTGCGTCCCGCGGGGCTTTTCCACCCCGCCCAGCCGAGGATCATCAGGAACACCAGCGGTCCGGCGAGAGAATGCGGCAACCAGCGCAAGTTCGACGACAGCACCACGTTGCCGATCCAGCCCTGCAGCCCGCGCAGCGTCAGCCACGACGGACCGACCGGATCGCCCGGGCGCACCAGCCCCGCGATGATGTGCAGGTGGATCAGCAGCGCGATCGCGAAAAGGATCGCCAGCGCGCTCCACGCCGCGCCTTCCTTCCAGTCGCGCCGCCAGAATGCCATCGCGCCGAGGAGTAGCACCACCGGCAGCACCGTCTCGCGGATCGCAAGCGCAAACGCCAGAACGGCGAGCGACCAGCCCCAGCGCCCCGGCCGGTGCAGCCCCAGCGCCAGCGCGACCAGCAGCCCCGCCCACAGCTCGTGCATTGCGAAGAAATAGCGCGCGAGGCCGAGCGAGACGCCGACCAGTACCAGCGCGCTCCCGACGAGACGGAAGTTCTCTCCCCCGGGTTCGTCGCCGAAGCGGCACCACCACGCCCACACCGTCAGCGCCATCAGCGCCAGCCCGATCGGCACCATGCCCCCTTCGCCGACAAGGGCGAGGATATAGGCGAGCGTCGGAAGCCGCACGGCGAGGCCGGGTTGCAGGGGGAACGGCAGCTTGCGGTGTTCCTCGGCGATGACGTCGTAATACTGCTCGCCGCCGCGCAACCGCTCGACCACGTTGTCGTAGAGCGTGAGGTCGTCGTCGCGCGGACGCTCGGGATTGTCGCCGGTTAGCGAGGGAACGTCGGCCGCCTCGCCGGTCTTCGAATCGGGCGACGGGGTCAGCGCCGCGAGCGCGAGGACCAGCGCGACCGCAAACAGCAGCAGCCGCGCCGGACCCTTGCGCCAATGCGCGAAGCGATCCCAACCCGGTGCCTTGTCCGTCATGCCCCTCCCCCGAAGCGCGTCCTAGCCGATCCAGCCCTGTGCCGCGGCGAGCCAGGCGACCGCTATACCGGCCGCGCCCGCGAGCAGATAGCCCGGCCAGCGGCGTGGCTCCCGGCTGCGCTCCCACACCAGTTCGACCTCGGGCAGCGGCGGCGGTTCGGGCGCGCCGCCCTTGGGCGGGTACTGCTCCTCGAGTCGGCGAATCAGCGCCGGGATTCGCAGCAGCGTCTCGGTGTCCTCGCGCAGGCGATCGGCCAGCGCGGCCTCGGGGCCGAGCTCGTCGCGGATCCAGCCGCGCACATAGGGCGCCGAGACGTCCCACATGTTGATCTCGGGATCGAGCTGGGTGGCGATCCCCTCGACCATCACCATGGTCTTCTGCAGCAGCAGCAGATGCGGCTGGGTCTGCATGTCGAAATCGCGGGTGATCGCGAACAGCCCGTCGAGCATCTGGCCGACCGACAGCTCGCTCACCGGCTTGCCGCGCATCGGCTCGCCCACGGCGCGGAGCGCGGTGGCGAATTCCTCGACCGAGTGGTGCGAGGGAACGTATTGCGCCTCGAAATGGATTTCGGCGACGCGGCGGTAATTGCCCGTGGTCAGCCCATAGAGGATCTCCGCCAGCCACGCCCGCGCGCGGCGGTCGATCCGGCCCATGATACCGAAATCGATCGCGACGATCGTTCCGTCGGCCTGCACGAACAGGTTCCCCTGGTGCATGTCGGCATGGAAATAGCCCGCTGCGATCGCCTGGGTGAGGAAGGCGAGAACGAGCCGCCGCGCGAGTTCGGGCAGGTCGTGCCCCGCGGCCTTGAGCGCCTCGGTGTCGCTGATCTTGATGCCGTCGATCCACTCGATCGTCATCACCCGGCCATTCGTGCGGTCCCAGTCGATCCCGGGCACGCAATAGCCCTCGTATCCCTTCATCGATTCGGCGAGTTCGGAAGCCGACGCCGCCTCGCGCCGCAGGTCGAGCTCGCGCAGGGTCCAGCGCTTGAAATTGGCGATCGTCAGCGCGGGCCGCAGCCGCGCCGCCTCGCCGCCGAGCGCCTCGACATGCGCGGCGGCCCATTCATAGGTCTCGATGTCCTTGGCAAAGCGATCGCGGATGCCCGGGCGCAGCACCTTCACCGCGACGTCGCGGCCTTCGATCGTGGTCGCGCGATGGACCTGCGCGATCGAGGCCGAGCCGACCGGTTCGGGATCGATATGCGCATAGAGCGTGTCGATCGGCTGGCCGAAGCTAGCCTCGATCTCGCGCCTGATCGCCGCGAACGGCACCGGAGGGAGCGAATCCTGCAGGCTGAGCAGATTGCGGGCCGCCGCCTCGCCCACGAGGTCGGGCCTGGTGGCGAGCGACTGGCCGAGCTTGATCGCGGCGGGACCGATATCCTCGAACGCGCGCGCGTAATTGGGTTCGGAGGGCTGGATCGCGCCGAACCGCGCCAGCCGCGCCACGCGCTTGACCGGCATAGGGGTCTGCGGCGCCTGCTCGATCGGGCGCAGCGCGCCGTGCCGTGCGAGCGTCCGGCCCCATTTCAAGAGCCGCCAGAGATGCGTTCTCGGTCGTGTCACTGCGCTAGATCTTCCAGCCCGAATGGATCGCGACCACGCCGCCGAGGACCGGCTCGACCTTGACCTGCGCGAAACCCGCCTCGCGGATCATATCGGCGAATTCGGGCATCTTGGGGAAACGGCGGATCGATTCGACGAGGTAGCGATAGCTCTCCTCGTCGTCCGCGATCGCCTTGCCGAGCTTGGGCACGATCCTGTGCGAGTAGACGTCGTAGGCCTGCTTGAAACCGGGCCAGGTCGGGGTCGAGAATTCCAGGCAGAAGAACCGCCCGCCATGGCGCAGAACTCGGTGCGCCTCGCGCAAGGCGGCGGGAATGTCGGTCACGTTCCGGATGCCGAACGCAATCGTGTAGGCATCGAAGCAGCGATCGGGATAGCTCAGCGCACTGGCGTCCTGCCGCGACCAGACGAGGCCCGAAATGCCACGCTCCATCGCGCGCTCGACGCCGACGTCGAGCATGTCCTGGTTGATGTCGGCAACCGTTACCGCGGCCCCGCGCGCGGCCATGCGGAAGGCGATGTCGCCCGTGCCGCCCGCCATGTCGAGCACCGCCTCGCCCGCGCGCGGCTTCACCCGGCGGACGAACTGGTCCTTCCACAAACGGTGCATGCCGCCCGACATCGCATCGTTCATGATGTCGTATTTCGATGCGACATTGGAGAACACGTCGCCCACGCGGCGCGTCTTCTCTTCGGGCGCGACTTCTTCGTAGCCGAAGGAAACGGTTTCGGTTTCGCTCATGCGCAGCGCCTTAAGGGGAATTGCAGCTCGGGCAAAGGGTGTTAGGGCCTATCTTATGCCCGAACTTCCCGAAGTCGAAACCACCGTGCGCGGGTTGGCGCGCTATCTCGAGGGCGAACGTGTCACCCGGGTGGTGCTAAACCGGCCCGACATGCGACGGCCCTTCCCGGCCGATCTGGTGCAGGCAATGACCGGGGCGACGATCACCTCGCTCGGGCGGCGCGCCAAATACGGACTTCTCCATACCGATCGCGCGCGCACGCTTGTCTTTCATCTCGGCATGAGCGGGCGCTGGCGGATCGACCCGGCGGAGGACGAAGCGCACGACCACTTGGTGATCGAGACCGAGGGGCATCGCTTCGCGCTCAACGATCCGCGCCGCTTCGGCTCGGTCGACCTCGTCGATACCGCCGCGCTCGACGCATGGTCGCCGTTTGCAGCGATGGGACCAGAACCGCTGGGCGAGTCGCTGACGGTCGCCCATTTGCGCACCGCGCTCGCCGGAAGGAAGCAGGCGATCAAGCTGTGCCTGCTCGACCAGCGGATCGTCGCCGGGCTCGGCAATATCTATGTCTGCGAGGCGCTGTGGCGCGCGCGGATCAATCCCAAGCGCGCGGGCGGGCAGGTTTCGAAAGCCGCGCTCGGACGGCTCTTGCCAGCGATCCGCGAGGTGCTGACCCAGTCGATCGCCGATGGCGGGTCGACCTTGCGCGATTACGCCCAGCCCGACGGCGCGCTCGGCTATTTCGCAACCCGCTTCGACGTCTATGGCCGCGAGGGAGAGCCGTGTCGCCGCGGTGACGGAAGCATCCGCCGCTTCGACCAAGGCGGGCGGAGCACCTGGTATTGCCCCAAATGCCAGCGTTGAACCGCGTTTTCCTTGACCCGCGCCCCGGTCGAGGCTAGGGGCCGCGCTTCTCGCGCCGGTTCGCTTGCGATTCTGTGCGCGCGCACCATATCGGACACCAGAATTTGAACGGATCGCCCGGCATCAGCGGCGATCGACACGAAGGACAGACATGGCCAATACGCCGCAAGCCAAGAAGCGCATCCGTCGCAACGAGAAGCGCGAAACGACGAACATGAATCGCAAGAGCCGCATCCGCAGCTTCATCAAGAAGGTGGAGACCGCGTGCGAGGCCGGCGACAAGAAGGCCGCCGCCGATGCGCTGCAGGCCGCGCAGCCCGAAATCTATCGCGGTGTCGCCAAGGGCGTGCTGCACAAGAACACCGCTTCGCGCAAATACAGCCGGCTGACCAAGCGCGTCGCCGCGCTCTGATTCGCCGTCACGGCTAACCGATTCGCGACCCGCAACCGGGCAATCCGGTTGCGGGTCGAAACCGGGCTGGAACAAAACACGAACTTAACATATGTGTACTGCACAATGACGCCGCGCAGGGCGTCACCCGAATCGTGGATTTTCAACGATTCGTGTTTTGCGCCCTGCACCAAACAAATGAAATTTCAGCCCTTTTTCGAGGGCTGACGGATTCCTGCGGGCCCCGGGCTGTCAAGGCGCTTTATTTAAAAAAAGTGTCATCTTCGGCATTGTCACCAGCTGTGATTTGCACTTACAAAATAGTCCTGCCGGCGACGATCTCGGGTCCGGCGACACACAGGATTATCTTATTCGGGAGATGCGCGGGGGCGTATCCCTGCCAGTCGGCTCCGCAACCAATCCGCGCGGAGTCGATGGATAGTGCTGCACGCAACAAATTCAGCCCTTGGACGCGGGCTATTAGGGGGATGAGGCAACGCGATGGCTAAGGTAGAACGCGAACCAACGGCTGAAGAACTCGAAGCGATGGGACTTCAGGCGGATTGGGCGGATATTTCCACCGGCCTTCGCAAGGATCTTGGCGCGCAGCTCTTCTCGCAGTGGATCAAGCCGATCCAGCTCGGCGGCCTGTGCAAGGAGACGGGCACGCTCGACCTCTTCCTGCCGACCGAATTTTCGGCCAACTGGGTCGCCGATCGTTTCGCCGACCGGCTGAGCCTGGCGTGGAAGATCGCGCGCGGCGACGTGAAGAGCGTGCGCATCCAGGTTCATCCTGGTCGCCGCGAACTGTCCGAACTGCGTCTGGGCGAAGACAGCAAGCGCGCGCCGGCCAACGACCACGGCCTCGACTCGTCCGCCATCGCGCTCGCCAGCGGCCAGGTCGGCACGCTCGGCCAGAGCACGGTCGGGCTCGATCCGTCGCAGACCTTCGACAGCTTCGTCACCGGCGATGCCAACGTGCTCGCCTGCAACGCCGCCCAGCGCATGGCAGCGACCGAGACCCCGCAGTTCTCGCCGCTCTACCTCAAGGGCGCGACCGGCCAGGGCAAGACCCACCTGCTGCACGCGATCGGCCATTCCTATCTCGCCAACCATCCGCGCGCGCGCATCTTCTACTGCTCGGCCGAGCGCTTCATGGTCGAGTTCGTCCAGGCGCTGCGCCAGAACGAGATGATCGAGTTCAAGGCGCGGCTGCGCGGCTTCGACCTGCTGCTGGTCGACGACATCCAGTTCATCATCGGCAAGGCTTCGGCGCAGGAGGAACTGCTCTACACGATCGATGCGCTGCTCGCCGAGGGCAAGCGCCTGATCTTCGCCGCCGACCGCGCCCCGCAGGCATTGGACGGGGTCGAACCGCGCCTCCTGTCGCGCCTTTCGATGGGCCTGGTCGCCGATATCGCCGCGGCCGACATCGATTTGCGCCGCCTGATCCTCGAAGCGCGGCTCAAGAAGTTCGCCCCGCTCGAAGTGCCGGGCGACGTGATCGAGTTCCTCGCGCGCACGATCACCCGCAACATTCGCGAACTGGTGGGCGGGCTCAACAAGCTGATCGCCTACGCCCAGCTGACCGGGCAGGCCGTCTCGCTCCAGCTCGCCGAAGAGCAGCTGACCGATATCCTCTCGGCCAATCGTCGCCGGATCACGATCGACGAGATCCAGCGCACCGTGTGCCAGTTCTACCGCGTCGATCGCGGCGAGATGAGCTCGCGCCGCCGCGCCCGCGCGGTGGTCCGCCCGCGCCAGGTCGCGATGTACCTGTCCAAGGTCCTCACCCCGCGTTCCTATCCCGAAATCGGGCGCAAGTTCGGCGGGCGAGACCACTCGACGGTGATTCACGCGGTTCGCCTGATCGAGGACCTGCGCAAGCGCGATGCCGACATGGACGGCGACGTCCGCTCGCTGCTGCGCCAGCTCGAGAGCTGATCGAACGCTGCAACCGGCTACCGGCGGTGGATTTCGCTATCCACCGCCGGACCACCGGCTTTCCACCACGAAGCCACAGACCGTCCCTGCGATATCGACAGGGCTGTCCTCACGCGCCTAAAGCGCTGGCATGGCTCTCGCTCCCGATCGTCTCGACCGTTTCGCCCGCCAGATCATCCTGCCCGAGATCGGCGGTGCCGGACAGGTCGCGCTGGCGAACGCGCATGTGGCGCTGGTCGGGTTGGGCGGGATCGGATCGCCCGCGCTGCAATACCTCGCGGGTGCGGGCGTGGGCCGCTTCACGCTGATCGACGACGACGGCGTCTCGGCGAGCAATCTCCAGCGCCAGATGCTCTACGGCGAAGGCGATGTCGGGGCACCCAAGCGGGCCAAGGCGGCGGCCTGGCTACGCGAATTCGATCGCCAGCTCGAAGTCGAGACCTTTGGCGAGCATGTCGACGCCGGATCCGCGGGCCGCGCGATCGCAGGCGCCGACCTCGTGCTCGACGGGACCGACAATTTCGCCACCCGCCTCGCAGTCTCCGATGCCTGCGTCGCAGCCGGTATCCCCTTGCTCTCGGCCGCGGTGGCGCGGTTCCAGGGACAGGTCGCGGCCTTTGCCGGGCACCGGGCCGAGCAACCATGCTATCGCTGCTTCGTCGGCGACGCGTTCGACGCCGACGATTGCGACACCTGCGCCGAAAACGGAATCCTCGGCGCGATGGCGGGCTGGGTCGGCAGTTTCGCCGCGATGCGGGCGATCCGCGTCCTGCTCGACGGACATGCGGGTTTCGGCGACCCGCAATGGGGCCGCCTGCATATCCTCGACGGGATTGCGCCCGGCATGAAGACGATCCGGATCGCAAAGGATCCGGATTGCAGGGTGTGCGGCTAGCGCCCCTGCGAGCGCCAGCGCGCCACGGTCCGACCGACCGATTCCTCTTCGCCGCCGCCATCGTTCCACAGCGCTGCGAAGCTCGGGTCTTCCGACGCCGGGCGCTTGTGTTCCTCGAGCGTGTCGAAGCTGACCCGCACCGGGATCGAGACGCCCTCGCCGCAGATGATGCATTCGCGGTTGCGCAGGGCGGGGATCGAATCGAGAAAGCCGCGCGCGCCTTCGGGCATCGCGGCCTTCACGAAAGCCTGGTCGCGATCGTTGTTGAGGCGCATCGAGATGATCGTGCCGCACTGCGACAGCACGCCTTCGGCGAGGTCCGACGGGCGCTGGGTGATCAGCCCGAGGCTGACCCCGTATTTGCGGCCTTCCTTGGCGATGCGCGAGAGGATGTTGCCGACCGAGGATCCGTCGGCGTTCTTCTCGTTGGGAACGTAGCGGTGCGCTTCCTCGCACACGAGCAGGATCGGGCGCGTCTTCTCGTCGCGCGACCAGATCGCGTAGTCGAAGGTGAGCCGCGAGAGCACCGCGACCACGGTCGAGGTGATGTCCGACGGCACGCCCGAGACGTCGACGATCGAGATCGGCTTGCCTTCGGCGGGCAGGCGGAAGATCTTGCCGATGAATTCGGCCATCGTGTCGCCCACCAGCATGCCCGAAAACATGAACTGGTAGCGCGGATCGGCCTTGAGCTCGTCGATCTTCGACTTGATCCGCATGTAGGGAATCGAGGAGCTCGCCTTGTCGAGCTTGCCCATCTCGTCCTGCAGGATCGAGGTGAGGTCCGACAGCAGGTAGGGGATCGGCGAATCGACCGTCAGCTTGTTCATGCCTTCGGCAAGCCGGCTCTTCTGCCGCGCCTTCAACAGGCAGCGGGCGAGAATGTCGGCATCGGTCTGGCGTTCGTTGCCGCGGGTGGTGAGGAACACCTCGCAATGCTCGTCGAAATTCATCAGCCAATAGGGCATCTGCAGATTGCTGACGTCGAAGATCATCCCGGTCTGCCGGAACGCGGCCGAGTATTCGCCGTGCGGGTCGATCATCACGATGTGGCCTTCGGGGGCCGCCTGGCAGATCCGGTGGAGGATCAGAGCGGCACCGGTGGACTTACCGGTACCGGTCGAGCCGAGCAGCGCGAAGTGCTTGCCCAGCATGGCATCGATATAGAGGCCCGCGCGGATGTCCTTGGTCGGGAAGACCTTGCCGATCTGGACGTTGGCGCGCCCGTCGCTGGCGTAGATCTGGCGCAGATCGTCGCTGGTCGCCGGGAACACTTCGGATCCGGGCACCGGGTAGGTGGTAACGCCGCGACGGAAGCCGGTGAGCCGTCCGGTCAGCCGTTCCTCGTTGCCTTCGCCGAGGAAGTCGATCGCGGCGACGATCCCGCCGGCGACGCTATCGTCCTGTTTCTGCGTGCGGACGCTGGCGAGCAGCCAGTTCTTGCCGACGCGGATCTTGACCTGGCTGCCGACCTGGCCCGCCAGCATGATCGAAGGGTCGTCGTCTTCGCTGCAGGCATGGAGCCGGTTGAGATCGAGCAGGATGCGCGAGCCCGACCCGGCGATCTCGACGACCTTGCCGATCGGGGTGGTGGCGTTCGCGCCGAGCGACGAGGAGGCCTTTTCCGGCCCGCTCGCTGGGCGAGGTTTTCGATCCGCGGGCGCGGCGACCACGGCTTCGAGCGTCTCGGCGGATGGGCGGCTGGCCTGGCCCGGCCCGGCCGCCGGTTGATCGCGGCGGGGTTGCGGGGCCTCGGGGCGCGCGACCGCCTCTTCCAGATGGCCCGGCCGACCGCGCTGCGCCGCGCGGCGCAGCCGATCGAGCGAGGGGTCGTCCCCATCGCCTGTTTGCTTTTCGGGCGGGAATTTTCCGCTCATTTCGGTCATGCGTGATCCCTTGTCGCCGTGTCCATGGGCGCTTTGTCTCATTCGGGACCTTGGCCGAAACCGGTTAATTTCTAGCTAATTACGAATGCGCGGGGGCACGGACCAGCGCAGTACTGCGGCGGATCAGACCAGCGCGAACAGGCGACCGGCCGCCCACCCCATGAAAATCGACAGAAAAACCGCGAACAGCCCGTACCAGACCTCTTCGTTCTCGGCGTAATCGGCGACCCGTTTCTCGAACCCGACCTTGCGCACCTCGACCCGCGCGATTTCGGAGACCAGCACCCGCCCGCGCGAGATTACGAAGGTCTCGGCGGTATAGGTCCCGGTCTCGACGCTCGAGGGCAGTTCGAAGCGCGCCTCGTAGAGCACCCCGCCCTTGACCTGCACCCCGCCTTCGACCTGCTGGTAATGCCCCTCGCCGCGGCGCCGCTCGACCAGCCCGGCGGCAATGCGCGCCTGTTGTTCGGGATCGATCGCCCCGATCGGCGACAATTGCAGGTAGGGCAGGCCAAGTTCGTAGATCGCGGCCGTCCGCGCATCGACCACCGCGGCGATCTCGCGCGAGCTGGCGACGGCATAGAAACTCGGCACCGAACGGAATTCGGCGGCATCGACGTTCATCCAGATACCCGCGACCTGCTGCTTTTCGCGCACGACCACCGAGCTTGTCGGGCCCTTGAGCACGACGACCACATCGTAGGGCTCGGGCGGCGCGCCCTGTTCGGGTGGCAGGATCGCACCGAACAGCAGCAACTCCGTCCCGGTGAAGCCCTGGCGGACCGCGATCTCGTCCTGCGACACGGACGGGACAAGCTGTGGGTCGCGCGCGCCGGTCAGCGCGAGCAGCGCCAGCAAGGCGATCAGCACCCTCACAGCGGGGCCACCGTGTAGACCTCGTCGGGCGAATAGAACAGCTGGAGCACCATCCGCACGGCGATCGCGAGGACCACCACCGCGAGCACCAGGCGCAGCACTTCGGGCTTCGATTTCTGCGCCAGCGAGGCGCCGATCTGCGCGCCCGAGACCGAGCCCACCAGCAGCAGCGCCGCGAGCACGATATCGACCGCCTGGGTGGTGATCGCGTGCATGAAGGTGGTGACCATCGTCACGAACAGGATCTGGAACAGCGAGGTGCCAACCACCACGCCCGCGCCCATGCCGAGGAGGTAGAGCATCGCGGGGACGAGGATGAAGCCGCCGCCGACCCCCATCAGCATGGTGATGATCCCGACCACGAGGCCCAGCAGCAGCGGCGCGAGCGGCGAGATGTAGAGGCCCGATTTGTAGAACCGCATGCGCCACGGCAGGCTGGCGACCAGCGGGTGGTGGCGTCGTCGCGCTGCCTTGGGTTTCGTCCCGCCTCGCCCGGCGGTGACCGCGCGCCAGCCGTCCCTCGCCATGAGCGTGCCCATCGATCCGAGCAGCACGACGTAGAGGAAGGTGATGATCGTATCGATCTGGCCGAGCGCGCGCAGCCATTCGAACAACACCGCTCCGATCCCGGTCCCGATCGCGCCGCCGACCACCATGATCCCGCCCATCCGGTAATCGACCCCGCCGCGCCGGTGATGCGCGAAGACGCCCGACACGCTCGCGCCGGTGACCTGCGAGGCCGCGCTGGCGGCGGAGACGGTCGGCGGCACGCCGTAGAAGATCAGCAGCGGCGTCGTCAGGAACCCGCCGCCCACGCCGAACAGGCCCGACAGCATCCCGGTGATCGTGCCGAGGGCGACAATCAGGAGGCCGTTGACCGAGAGGTTGGCGATGGGAAGATAGACGTCCATGGGCTCGGCCTGCCCCTACCCCAGCGGGGCCCGCGGCGAAAGCGCGCGAACGCAACATTCGGCGATCAAAATGGCGGCGCGTCAGAAACTGGCGGAGATCGTCAGCGCAGGTCCAGAGCCGGGTGCTGCATCGCCCGCAACGCGGATCCGGTAATCGGCCTCGACGCGCGCGGTGAGTTGACCGGTGGCGAGCGTCATGGCGGCGGAGGGGCCGACATCGACCCGGGCCGCGCCCTGCTGCGCCCCGCCCCATATGCCGCCGCCCGCCGCCAGCCGGAAACCGCCGCCCGAAGCCAACGCCTTGCGCAAGGTCAGCCTGCCATCGGCAAAGCCGGTCGCATCTTCGCCTCCGACATAACCGGCCTGTCCATAGGCATCGGCTTCGAGCCCCAGCATGTCGGACCTTACGCCACCGACGAGCATCGCCGCGGGTCGCACCGCGACCCGTCCATCGCGTTCGGTCGCCCGCAACTCGGCCTGCGCGCGCACCGGCCATCCGGCGAAGGGACGGATCGAGAGGCCCGCGGCCAGCTCGGCCCGCGAGGCGCCGTCGGGAAAGCCGGTCGCGCGGGCATAGGCCCGGGGGGCGAAGCGGCTCCCCGGGGCCAGGCGATAGCTCAGCAGGACACCGGCCTGGCTGGCCCCGTAAGACGCCGGCGTGACCGCGGCGCTCCCGCGACCGTCTGGGCGCAACAGCAGCCACCCGTCGAGCGACCAACGGTCGGGCTGGCTCGCACGGCGATCCGATGCGAGCCCGCTCCTCTGCGAAAGGACCCGCGCCCGCCCGATGTCGCTGGCGATGCCCGGGGCCGGGAAAGCGTAGGCGCCGCGCGTCACTGCGGCGATCCACAACAGGTCGTGCGACGCAGCCTCGTCGACCGCGCCGAAGACCGCGCCCCCGGCTTCCGGCGCGATCCCGGGATGCGGGACGAAGGGCAAAGGAGGGAAGGTGGCGCCCTGGGCAGGTCGCGACCAGGCCGTGGGAGGCATCCCCGCTTTCGCAGCGGTGACGATCGGCGGGCGTCGGGGTTCGCCGTCCGCGAGGATCGCGGCGGGCACCGCACGCTCGAGCGCCTGCAGGGTCTCCTGCGGCCAGAACGCGAAGCGCATCCCGATCCAGCCACTCATCACCAGCGCGAGCACGATCAGCGGGCGGCCGCGCGCGGACGAGGACAGGGTCGCCCTCATGTCGGGCTGCCGAGGCGGACGCCGGCGGCCGGATGCACCGCGTGGGTCGTCTTGTCCCAGCGCAGCGCGGCACCGCGCAGATTGCCACAATAGGCGGCGAGCGCGCGCCAGCCGGCCATGATCCCGATCACGTTCGCGACCGGGATCCGCAGGACGGCAAACCCCGCCTCGCACCAGCCATATTCGCGCGCGACGAAGGCGGCCCGCCAGGTCGAGCGCCACAGCACCGACAGCATCAGGAAGGTCGCGAAGGACCACAGCCACGGTGCCCACACACTGTTATCGGCATGCGGTGTCCCGCTCAGCAGCAGCACCGCCTCGATCGCGAGCAGGAGATAGGCGGTCCCCAGCACGAGCGCCGCCATCGGCCCGCGCCGGTCCCGCAGCATCATCCAGCGGTTCGCCCACGAGCCGGCCCAGCCGAGCCGGTCCCAACCCTGGAACGCGATGCCGTGGATCCAGCGCGCCTTCTGCCGCGCCGCGGGCCCGATCTCGTTGGGGAAATAGCTGGTCGTCGCGATCAATTCGCCATTGCTGTCGCGCAGGCGGAGGAAGCGGCTGCCGCCGCCCATCCGCCGGATGCGGAAGCCGAGCTCATAGTCCTCGGTGAGGCTGTCGGCAGCAAAAGGGCCTTCGGAACCGGCCGCGACCAGCAGGCGAAGCATGCCGCGTTCGACCGCACAGCCGACCCCTGCGGCGGGCAGGTCGAGGCCGAGCGCATCGCGCACCACCAGTCCCTTGGTGTGGCTCTCGGCGAATTCGTCGGCGTAGTGCCCCGAGACGAAACGCGTTCCGCCGGCAAGCGCCGGGCGCACCGGCAACTGGACCATCGCGGTCGTGCCGATCGCGCGATCGATCACCCCGATCGCGGCCGGATGCACCATGTCCTCTGCGTCCTGCAGGATGACCGTACGGAACACCAGGCCGTGCCGCGTCTCCTCCCGTTCGAGCGCGCGGTAGAGGCCGTTGAGACAATCGGCCTTGGTCGTCGGGCCGGGCCGGTCGTGGACGACGATGCGGATCCGCGGGTCGTGCGCGGCACCGCGGCAGGCGGCAGCGAAGGTTGCCGGATCGTTGCGATAGACCCCGACGAACAGGCGCAGCTCGGGCTGCGGCCATGCGAGCGAAACCTGCGTCAGCGTGGTCGCGAGGATCGCAGCCTCGTCCCACGCCGCGACGAACACCGCCGTGTGCCCGCTCAGCCGAGGGGGTGGCGGGTCCGCACGGCGGGTCGGGATCCGACCCGTGGCCCGAAGCCACAGCCAGGCAAGATCGACCGCCAGTTCGTCGAGCGCGCCGAGCACGAGCCAGAAGGCCGCGAACAGGAAAAGTTCGCGTTCCAGCAGGCTCAACCAGTGCAGCTGCGGCGCGAGCGGCAGCAGCGCTTCGGCATCCATCGGCAATGCCCCCCATTGCCCCCTCGCATCGTATCCCCCCGCGAGGAGTACGCGATAAGTATCGCTTATGCCCGCTCCATGCAACGATGCCCTTGAAACCCGCCGTCCCCACCGTAAAAGGGCGGCCCATGGCAGAGTCACAGAGCATCGGCGGCGCGCTAAAGAGCGCGTTATACAGGTTCACCTCGATGGAGGCGGCGGCGGGGATCGTCCTGATCGTGGTCGCGATCGCGGCGATGCTGATCGCCAATTCGCCGCTCTATGCCGAATACAAGACGCTGTTCTACGGCAAGCTCGCCTGGACGCCGATCCCCAAGCTCGACGATCTGCATTTGTGGATCAACGACGGGTTGATGGCGATCTTCTTCTTCGTCGTCGGGCTCGAGATCAAGCGCGAGCTGATCGATGGCGAGTTGAACGACGCGCAAAAGCGCCGCCTGCCCTTTCTCGCCGCCGCCGCCGGCATGGCGGTACCCGCGCTGATCTATCTCGGCGTGGTCGGCGACGACCGCTCGCTCCATTCGGGCTGGGCGATCCCGGCGGCGACCGACATCGCCTTCGCAGTCGGTGTGCTGGGCCTGCTCGGGCGCCGCGCGCCATCCTCGCTGCGGTTGTTCTTGCTGACAGTCGCGATCGTCGACGATCTCGGCGCGGTGGCGATCATCGCGCTGGTCTATACCAGCGGGATCAAACTCGCCTGGCTTGCCGCCTCGGTGGTCGTGCTGGGGATGTTGATGGCGCTCAACCGGTTCGGCGTCTACCGCATGCTGCCCTATATCGTCTTGTCCCTCGTGCTGTGGTTCACGGTGCTCAATTCAGGGGTCCACGCAACCGTCGCGGGCGTGCTCGCGGCTTTCACGATCCCCTTGAAGCTCAAGGGGCACGATGATTCCATGCTGCTGCGGATGGAGCATTCGCTCGTGCCGTGGAACGGCTATCTGATCGTACCGCTGTTCGGCTTCGCCAATGCCGGCGTCTCGCTCAAGGGCATGGGTCTCGCCGAAATCCTCGGTCCGCTCCCGCTCGCGATCGCGCTGGGCCTGTTCGCGGGCAAACAGATCGGGATCTTCGGGGCGATGTGGATCGCCGACAAGATCGGCTTCGCGAAACCCCCCGCCGGTGCTTCCGCGCTCCAGTTATGGGGCGTCGCGACGCTGTGCGGGATCGGCTTCACGATGAGCCTATTCATCGGCGCGCTCGCCTTCCCGCGCGACCCGCTGCTGGTCGAGGAAGCCAAGCTCGGCGTGTTGTTCGGCTCGCTACTCTCGGCGGTGCTCGGCTATGCGATCCTGCGCTTCGCGAAATCGCCCGAGCCCGAAGCGGACGACGAGTCCGGAAAGCAGCCCGCCTCCGCCTGAGGACGCTTACCAGCTGCCGGTGTTCTCCATGCTCGCCCAAGGCTCCTGCGGCTCGAGATAGCCATCCTGCAGCAATTCGACCGAGATCCCGTCGGGCGAACGGACGAACGCCATGTGCCCGTCGCGCGGCGGACGGTTGATCGTCACGCCCGCATCCATCAGCCGCTGGCAGGTCGCGTAGATATCGTCGACGCGATAGGCGAGATGCCCGAAATTGCGCCCGCCCGAATAGGTCTCCGGCGCGCTGCCGTCCTCGGGCGGCCAGTTATAGGTCAGTTCGAGTTCGGCGACGCCCTCCTCGCCCGGCGCGGCGAGGAAGATCAGCGTGAAGCGTCCCGCCTCGCTCTCCTTGCGGCGCACTTCCTCGAGCCCGATCAGCTTGAAGAAGTCGATCGCGGCATCGGGATCGGCGACGCGGATCATGGTGTGGAGGTAGCGGGCCATTGCGGCATCCTTTCATTCAAATTCGGTTCATCGCAGCTGAAGCACAGTTCATCGCATGGTCGCGTAACTCCAGCCGGAGAATGTCCCGATGAACGACACTGCCTCTCCCACGCAAGCGCATTCGCGCTTCGCCTTCGACCCTCGCACCTTGAGCCTGCTCGGCGGCGCCGCGATCCTCGCGATCGGCATGGCGCTCGGCGGCTACCTGCTCGGCGACGGCATCCCGCGCGCCAAGGAAGCCGAGCGCGCGGTGACCGTGCGCGGCCTCGCCGAACGCGAAGTGACCGCCGACCTAGCGACCTGGACGATCAGCTATTCGACCACCAGCACCGATCTCGGCGCGGCGCAGGCCAAGGTTTCGCAGGATCGCGCCGCGCTCGAGGCGTTTTTCGCCGAGCTCGGTTTCCCCGCCGACGCCTTGCAGCCCACCGGGGCCAACGTTTCGAGCTACACCGATGACGGGGTGACCCGCTACACGGTGCGCGAACGCCTCGCACTGAGGACCTCCGACATCGAGAAGGCCCAGCAGGCGGTCGCGCGGCAATTCGATATCGTGCGGCGCGGGGTGTTGATCGAGGAAGGCTCGGGCATGTCCTACACCTTCACCAAACTGAACGACATCAAGCCCGAAATGGTTGCCGAGGCGACCCGTGATGCGCGTGCCGCAGCCGACAGTTCGCCGAAGACAGCGGCGCCGATGTTGGACCGATCAAGGAAGCCACGCAGGGCTATTTCTCGATCGACGCGCGCGACGGCGACAGCAGCGGCGGCTGGGGCGCGTCGGACACCCCCTACAAGAAGGTGCGGGTCGTCACGACGGTGAGCTTTACGCTCGGCTGATGAGCTAGAACCGGAAGGTCACGCTGCCGACAACGGTATCGTCGGTCAGGCCGTCGATCCCGGGCGCGTCGTTGCCGACATATTCGAGCTTGGCCGAGAGCATGGGCAGGAACTGGTAGCGGACGCCGGCCGACCAGTCGGTTCCGCTGTCGCCTGCACCGACCAGCGATTGCGCCGACAGCGGACCGTCCGAATAGCCGACATGCGCGTCGAAGCTCAGCGGGCTGAACGGCAGTCCGACTTCGGCATCGGCAGAAAGGTAGAGATTGTCGTCGCTGCCGAGCGAATCCTGGTCGGGCGCATAGGCCGCGCCCAAACGCAGCTTGGCCGGGCCGAGCACGCCGACCACTGCGGCATAGGGCTCCCAGTAATCGGTCGCGAGCGCGCCCGGCGCACCGACATAGATCCGCCGCGCGACCCCGACATCGAGATCGACCAGCGGCAGCACCGAACCGCTCCACCCGGCATAGGGCTCGAATTCGAGATCGGCGAATTGCGGCGCACCGTCGACCGAATAGGCCGATACCCCGCCGTAGAAGCCGGTCGCGTGGCGCAGTTCGCCCCACGCCTTGCCCGCGACATCGCCGTCCGAGCGCGAAATGCCGCGGAAACGATAGTCGCTCATCAGCTCGACCCCGCCCGAGACTTCGAGCAGCGGCGGCGGGTCGGTGTCGTAGCTGTCCTGCGCGATGGCGGGGGTGGCAAGGAGGCAAAGGGCCGTCAGGCCGAGGGCAAAGCGCATGTCGAGGTCTCGCTGGACAGGGGGGCGGATCGCCCGCGGTTCTAGAGGATCGCGAATCGCAGGCAAGCGTTGCCCGCATGGCGATGTCTTCCTATATGCCGCGCGCACCTGAATATGGTGCGACCAAACACCATGCTGTCAGCCCTTCGCAAACTCAAACGCCCCAAGGCTCCCGAACCCGTCCACGCCATCCCGGCGGGGCAGCGGGTCTATGCCGTGGGCGATATCCACGGGCGGCTGGACCTGTTCGATGCCCTGCTCGAAGCGATCGACGCGGACGACGCGGCTCGCGCCGATGCCGAAGTCACGCTCATCCTGCTCGGCGACCTGATCGATCGCGGACCCGACAGCTCCGGGGTGATCGCGCGCGCACGCCAGCTTTGCCAGACCGGCCATGTCCGGATCCTGATGGGCAATCACGAGGAAATGTTCCTCGACAGTTTCGAAGACGTCGAGGTGCTGCGTCACTTCCTGCGCTATGGCGGCCAGGAAACGCTGCTCAGCTACCCGGTCGACCGGAAGGCCTATCGTGCCGCCACGCGCAGCGAAGTGCTCGAGATGATGAAGCGCGCCGTGCCCGAGGAAGACCGCGAATTCATCGCCGGGTTCGAGGACATGGTGCGGATCGGCGACTATGCCTTCGTCCATGCAGGTGTCCGACCCGCCATCCCGTTCGAGGAACAGCGCGCGCACGAATTGCGCTGGATCCGCGAGCCGTTCCTCTCGCACCGCGACGCGCATGACGCGATGGTCGTCCACGGCCATACGATCAGCGACGAGGTCGAACACCGTCCCAATCGCATCGGGATCGATACCGGCGCCTATACCACCGGTCGCTTGACCGCGCTCGGCCTCGAAGGCACCTCACGCTGGCTGATCGAGGCGCGCGAAAGCGAAGCCGGCGCACCGGAAATCTCCCACAGGAGTCTGCTATGAAAATCGCAATGGTCGGATCGGGCTATGTCGGCCTGGTTTCGGGCGCCTGCTTCGCCGATTTCGGCCATGACGTGGTCTGCATCGACAAGGACGAGAAAAAGATCGCCGCGCTCGAGAACGGCGTGATGCCGATCTACGAACCGGGTCTCGATGCGCTGGTCGAAACCAACGTCAAGGCGGGCCGCCTGTCCTTCACCACCGACCTCGCCGAGGGGATCGACGGCGCGGATGCAATCTTCATCGCGGTCGGCACGCCGAGCCGCCGGGGCGACGGCCATGCCGACCTCACCTTCGTCTACGCGGTGGCGAAAGAAATCGGCGCGACGCTCAGGAACGATGCAGTGGTGGTCACCAAGTCGACCGTGCCGGTGGGCACCGGCGACGAGGTCGAGCGGATCCTCGCCGATGCAAAGCTCGACGTGCGCACCGCGGTCGTCTCGAACCCCGAATTCCTGCGCGAAGGCGCCGCGATCGGCGATTTCAAGCGGCCCGACCGGATCGTGATCGGCACCGACGACGAGTTCGGTCGCGACGTGATGAGCGAGGTCTATCGCCCGCTCTACCTCAACCAGTCGCCAATCCTGTTCACCTCGCGCCGCTCGGCCGAGCTGATCAAGTATGCCGCCAACGCCTTCCTCGCGACCAAGATCACCTTCATCAACGAGATGGCGGACCTGTGCGAGAAGGTCGGCGCGAACGTGCAGGACGTCAGCCGCGGCATCGGGATGGACAACCGCATCGGGGCGAAGTTCCTTCATGCCGGTCCCGGCTATGGCGGTTCGTGCTTTCCCAAGGACACGCTCGCGCTGCTCAAGACGGCCGAGGATTACGAAAGTCCGACGCGGATCGTCGAGGCGGTGGTCAAGGTCAATGACAGCCGCAAGCGCGCGATGGGCCGCAAGGTGCTCGACGCGCTCGGCGGCGCGGACAAGGCGCGCGGCAAGAAGGTCGCGCTACTTGGCCTGACCTTCAAGCCGAACACCGACGACATGCGCGATTCGCCCGCGATCGCGGTCGCACAGACGCTCACCGATGCCGGGGTCGAGGTCGCGGCGTTCGATCCCGAGGGGATGGAGCAGGCGCGGCCGCTGATGCCCGAGGTGACGATGGTCGACGGCCCGTACGAGGCGATCGAGGGTGCCGATGCGGTGGCGATAGTGACCGAGTGGGACGCGTTCCGCGCGCTCGACCTCAAGCGGATCAAGGACCTCGCCAAGGCGCCCGTGCTGGTCGACCTGCGCAATATCTACGATCCGCAGGACGTCCGCGACGCCGGGTTCACCTACGCCAGCATCGGACGCGGCTGAGGGTCAGCGAATCTCGAACCCGGTGACGGTCATCCGCGCCGGGCCGGTCGCATAGACGCCGTGGCCGCGCAGCACGTCCGAGCCGAGCACGAAGCCGACCTTCGCCGTATCGCGCTTGGCCGCCTCGAACAGTTCGGGCGCGACCGCGGGATTGCGGTATCCGACCGAAATCCACTCGGGATCGTCGAGCGAGATGCGGATTTCGTGATTGCCGCGCGATAGCTGCTTCACCTTCGCCGTGGGCGCGTACCAGCGATAGAATTCATACCGCCCGCGTGCGCTCCAATTGTCGCCGCGGCGCTGGAAGAACAGCGAGATCGCGCCCGGCTTGTCGGGCTCCTGCTGCGGGACGAAGCGCGTCCCCGGTTCGGCATCGATGCGATAGCGCATGACGATCTCGGACTTGCCCTCGAGCGAGCCCGGATCGAAGGTCACATAGTGGACGTGGCTGCGCGGCGTGGTCGGGAAGTCGATCGCGATCCCCGCGTCGGTGCTTTCGGGCCGGGCCGGCATGCCGACCGAATAGTTCTTTCCCTTGATCCACGGGCCGATGGTCCAGTCGCGATCGACCGTGACACCGGCGAAAGCCACCGTCGCGCCGCCGACGAGCGAAAGGGCGCCAAGGAGAGGTGTTAATTTCTTCATGCAGTTTTATTAACAAAGGGGCGCTTGCTCGATCCTGAACAAGCGCCCCTTCGCAACCGGATCAGTCGCCCAGCTCGGTCGGGTAAGGCGGCGTCCAGTTGGGATCGCGCGCCGGATTGCGCTCCAACTCCGCGAGGATGTAGGCGATCGCCGCGTCGAGCTGGGTATCCTCGCCGCGGTCGAGCGCGAGCTGGTCGAGTTCGACCCGCATATCGGGCGAGACGCCCTCGTTCTCGATGCTCCACGTCCCGTCGGGCTCGAAGAAGCGGAAAAACGGCACCACCAGGAAGCCGCCGTCGATCAGATTCGGATTGGCGCTGATGCCGATCAACCCGCCCCAGGTGCGGGTGCCGATCAGCGGGCCGAGGCCGGAGGCGCGGAAGGCATAGGGCATCCAGTCGCCGCCCGAGCCCGCGTCCTGGTCGATCAGCATCGCCTTCGGGCCCCAGATCCCCGAGCCGGGGGTCGACCAGTTGAGGCCTTCGCGATCCTTCCACCCGGCGAGGTATTCGCGCCGCAGCACGTCGATCACGTAGTTCGCCGCCTGCCCGCCGCCGTTCGAGCGTTCGTCGAGGATCAGCGCCTTCTTGTCGGTCTGCGCGAAATACATGCGGTTGAAGAAGGTGTACCCCGCATCCGCGGTGTTCGGCATGTAGACATAGGCGACCTTGCCGCCGGTCTTTTCGTCGACATAGCGGCGATTGTCCTCGACCCAACTCCACAGCCGCAAGGCGCCTTCGTTGCGCACCGGTTCGACCACCGAGGTACGGCGCTCGCCATTGGGCGTGCTCGCCACGGTGAGCGCAACCTGGGTGCCGGCCGAGCCCGACAGCGCCTCGAAGATATTGTCGCGCGCGGTCACCTCGCGGCCATTCACCGCGAGGATGTAGTCGCCTTCCTTCACGTCGACACCCGGGGCGTCGAGCGGCGCATCGATGAACGGATTCCACTGTTCGCCGTCGTAGATCTTCTTGATCCGGTAACGCCCGTTTTCGAGGCGGATATCCGCGCCCAGCAGCCCCGGGCTCGAGGATCCGCCCGACCAGACGTCGCCCCCGCCCACGCGGTTGTGCCCGACCTGCATCTCGCCGATCATCTCGACCAGCAGCTCGTTCAGGTCCTCGCGCCGCCCCACATGCGCGAGCAACGGTTCGTAGCGGCGCTTGATCGCCGCCCAGTCGAGGCCGTGCATGTTGGGATCGTAGAAGTAGGCCTGCTCCATCCGCCACACGTCGTTGAAGATCTGGCGCCATTCCTGCGCCGGGTCGACATAGAGCTTGAGGCCGGAAAGGTTGAGCGGCGTGGGATCGAGCTTTTCGCCCGCCTTCGACGTCATGAACTCGCCGCCGGGCTTGGCTAGCAGCAGCGTTTCGCCCTTGGCGTCGATCTGGATGCCGGTGATGCCGCTCGCCACGGTCTTGGCCTCGCGCTCCTCGAAATCGAAGCGATAGAGCTGCGATCCGGCCTGCGGCGCATCGCCCGGCGCATCGTTGCGATCGCCCGCCTGTTCGAGCGCGACGTAATAGAGGCTGCCGTCCTTCGCCGTGGCGAGGCTGGTGTAGAACTGCTCGGCCACAGGCAGCGAGATCATCCGCCGGCGAAGGTTTTCGGGATCGACGACCGGGTCGGCTTCGTCCTTCTTCTCCTCCTTGTCCGCGTCCGGCTTCGCGTCGCCATCGGCCTCTTCGTCGGCGAGGATCGGGGCGAGCGGGCTCTTGCCGTCCTTCTCCAGCACCAGCGCATAGATCCCGGCGCGGTAGGGCTGCTCTTGCGAGGTCATGTCGAGCCCGAGCGCCTGCGGCCCGGCATTGGTCGACGCGGTGAAGAACAGCAGCTTGCCGTCCTTGGAGAAGGTCGGCGAACCGATATCGGCGAACTCGCCGGTCACCGGATAGGTCCGCCGCGTGGTCAAATCGTAGAGATTGAGCGCGGCGTTATAGGTCGCGCCGCGGGTGGTGTAGGCCAGCCAGCGACCGTTCGGATGGAGCGCGGCGTCGAAATCGCCGTTGCGCCGGTCGGTCCGGGCAACCGTCCAGCTCGTGCCCGCCGCGACATCGAGCGCGCGCAGCGAAAGCTTGTTGTCGGCATAGATCAGGTATTTCCCGTCGCCGCCCCAGTCGACCAGCTGGTAGAAATCGGGACCGAGCGCGACGCGCCGCGCGGATTCGATCCCGCTCTGGTCCTCGATCACCAGCGCCTGCCCGTCGCCATCGTCGGTGATATAGGCAAGCTTGGTGCCGTCATGCGACCAGATGCCGCTGTAATTGCGCTCCGCCGCGCTGGCCGAGATATTGCGCGTGCTGCCCTTGTCGGTCGGTACGGTGAATACTTCGCCGCGCGCGGTGATCGCCACGCGCTGGGCCGAGGGCGAGATCGCCACGCTCTCGATGTTGTCCGACACGTCCTTCCACTGCTTCTGGCGCTGCGGCAGGTCGGGCGACAGCGCGATCGGCAGCGTCCGGGTCGATCCGCTCGCGACCGTGAATTCCTTCAGCTCGCCGCCCGCCTCGTAGACGATCCTGCCGTTCCTGCCGTCGGCATTGCGGACGTCCCAGGTCGTTTCGCCGGTGACCTTCGCGACCGATCCGTCGGCCGGGTTCCAGCGATAGACGTTGAACACCTTGTCGGCGGCGCGATCGGACAGGAAATAGAGCTGGCCGCCCATCCAGAACGGGTCAAACTCGGTCGAGCCCTCGCCCGAGATCTCGCGCAGTGCGCGCGCGTCGGGATCGACCACTTCGATCGAAGGCTGGGTGCCGCCGCGATAGCCGCGCCAGCCCGACGATCCGCCCCACAAGCCGTTATAGCCCGAGACCCCGGGCACGTTGGCGAACAGTTCGCCGTCCTCCGAATAGCTGCCACCGACGCTGCGCATCTCGGACATTTTTTCGGGGAAGCCACCGACGACCGACACGGTGTAGATCGCCCCGGCGCGCCCGCTGCGGGTCTCGCGCGCGGAAGCGAACACGACCGAGCGGCCATCGGGGGTGAAGCCCTGGACGTTGTCGTTGCCCGGATGCCAGGTGAGCCGCTTGGGGGTCCCCCCGCTCGCCGCCACCACGAAGACATCGTAATTACCGTCGTAATTGGCGGAGAAGGCGACCATCGATCCGTCGCTCGAGAAAACGGGATCCCGCTCGTCCGCCGCATGGCTGGTCAGCCGCCGCGCATTCGATCCGTCGGGGTTCGCGATCCAGATGTCGCCGGCATAGGCGAACACCATCTGATTGTCGGACAATGCCGGATCGCGCAACAGCTTGGTCTGCGCCAGCGCGGGCGTCACGGCCACGCTCGAGGCCAGCAGCCCCGCCATCATCCACTTCATCATCGAGTCTCTCCCCCTCTGTTTGGAGGGGAGATTGCCGCTTTCCGGCGAAATTGAAAAGACTCTTCGCCGTCGGGCGATCGCGGGGCGCGGCCGGGATGCGTCAAACGATGGGTCGCTTGTGAGAGATGTCCCGTCACAAAACGTCAGGAAGCCGCACCTTGCGACCCCGGTGCATGACCAATAGGCTCCAGCCGAACAGACCAGGGGAACACCATGAAGAAAATCGCTTTCGCTGCCGCCGTCGCACTGCTGGGTCTCGGGAGTCCTGCCGTCGCCCAGGACAGCGATTTCGATTCCCGCGAGATGATTCCGTATTTCACCAAGACCAACCTCGAGACGATCGCCGCGCAGCTCGAGCCGACTAAGACCGAATGGCGACAAATCGGCGACGGCGAGGAATCGCTCGTCATCACCTTACCTAGCGGCCTGATCGTCATCGCGAAGGCCGCCGGTTGCGGGTCGGGCCGCTGTGTCGGGCTGTCGCTGACCGCACTGTGGCAGAAAAAGGAAACTCAGAGCGACGCCGAGGTCCATGATGCCCTCGCTACCTTCAACGATACCGCCGTGCCGACGGCTTTCCTGCAACGCAACGGCGTGATCGCGATGACCCATTACGTAATCGCCGATTACGGCATCCCGCAGGGCAACATCGTCGTCATGCTCGAAGTGTTCGATGCCTACGGCCAGCGCCTCTCGGAAATCCTCAGATAATGCCAGGGGGCCTGTAAGCCGGGTTCTGTCCCGCCAGACGGCGGGGGCAGCCATTCATCTAGGCGACGGATCGCTCCGCCGCTCGAGCAGCCAACCCGGGCACCTCGGGTCGAAACGCCCCTGCCAGCGAACTGGCGCGGTGCCCCTATTCGGCCTTGCTCCGGGTGGGGTTTGCCATGCGGAGACCGTTACCGGCCCCCCGGTGCGCTCTTACCGCACCCTTTCACCCATGCCTGTGCGCTTTAGGCGCCATCGGCGGTATACTCTCTGTGGCACTGTCCCTGCGGTTGCCCGCGGCGGGCGTTACCCGCCACCCTCGTTTCACGGAGCCCGGACTTTCCTCGGTGCTTGCGCAACGCGGCTGCCCGGCCCCCTGGCAGGGCCTATCTAGCGTTCCCGCGGTCGCGATCCAAGAGCAGTTCGAACAGGATCGCGCGGACTTCGCCGTCGATCTCTCCGTCGATCTTGCGCGGGCGCCAGCGGCGCTGGAACGCCTCGACCGCCTTGTGACCGTTGCTGATGTCGTAGCCGAAGCGTTCGAGCGCGAGGTAGAAGGCGGCGTCATTGTCGAACGGATCGCCACGCTCGAGCTTTTCCGGGCGCGGCAGGCACAGGCCATATTCGGCGAGGCGGTCCCACGGGAACAGCTCGCCCGGATCGATCTTGCGTTCGGGCGCGACGTCCGAATGGCCGACCACGTTGGCACGCGGAATGTCGTAATCCTTCACGATCCGCGCCACCAGCGGGACGAGCGCTTCGAACTGCGCCTCGCTGAACTCGCGATAGCCGTATTTGTGACCCGGATGATCGAGCTCGATCCCGATCGAGGCCGAGTTCACGTCCTTGATCCCGCGCCAGTAGGATACGCCCGCGTGCCACGCGCGCTTGTCTTCGGGCACCAGGCGGATGACCTCGCCCTGCTCGCCGATCAGGTAGTGCGCCGAAACCTTGGTCTCGGGATCGCACATTCGTTCGAGCGCGAAACCCTTGTCCTCCATCTCGGTGTAGTGGATCACCAGCATCGAGATCGGCAGCGTCCGCTCGTCCTGGTTGGGTGACGTTACCTCGCGGTGGACCAGTTCGTCGTTCGGGCGCTCCTCGCTCATGCCGCGATCACGCCTCGCGGACGATCGCGCCGAGGATCAAGGCATTGTCCTGCAGCTGGTACTGGATTCCGCCGCCATGCTGGGCCGCGAGTCCGTGGATCATCGCGGCGGGCGCGGTGCGCGGGGTGATCGCATCGACCGGCAATTCGCCCTGCAGCGCGCGGCCGATCTCCTCGTCGAACGCGATGCGCGTTCCTTCGGCGCGGATCGCGATCTCGGTCGTCTCCCCGTTCTGCTCCGCCCCGATATCGAGCGAACCGCCGCGCACCAACGCGTCGATCGCGATATGCGAGAGGTTGAGCAGGCATTTGACCGCGGGCTTGGGGAGCGAGGCGCTCTGCACCTGCCAGTTGAGTTCAACGCGGCCATTATCCTCGGCCAGCGCCTGAATCAGCGCGGCGGGCTCCTCGGACGGGATCTGGTAGTCGAACCCGCCGGCCGAGCCATAGGCGAGGCGGAAGAACTTGAGCTTGCCGGTGCTGATCCGCGCGCTCTGTTCGAGCAGTTCGACGCAGCGGTCACGCATTTCCGGATCGTCCTCGCTCGACAGCAATTCGAGGCCGTTGCTGAGCGCGCCGACCGGGCTGAGCAGGTCGTGACAGAGGCGGGAACAAAGCAGGCTGGCGAGATCGATACGGGTATAATCAGTCATGTAGGCGAAGCGTCCGATGTGAGATGGGTCGCGGGGTGCGCGGCAAGGTTTACGCGGCTTTAGCGTTGGCCTGCGCGATTGGAAAGCATAGGGCATCGAACCGTGGACAATGCACGCATCCTGACAGGAACGCTTCCCCCGGAGGTCGCGCGGCTCGACAAGGCGCTGGCCGAGGCGTCGGGGCTGTCGCGCGGGCGTATCCAGGCGCTGATCGCCGAGGGCCGGGTGCAGGTCGCGGGAGCACTGGTGACCAGCGCCTCAGCGAGGACCGGGGCCAATGCGAGCTACATAATCGACGTACCGCCCGCCGCACCGGCAGAAGCGCAGCCGCAGGACATCCCACTCGACGTGGTGTTCGAGGACGAACACCTGATCGTCGTCAACAAGCCCGCCGGGCTCGTCGTCCACCCGGCGGCGGGCAATCGCGACGGCACGCTCGTCAACGCGCTGCTGCATCATTGTGCGGGGCAGTTGTCGGGTATCGGCGGGGTCGCACGCCCGGGGATCGTCCACCGGATCGACAAGGACACCAGCGGCTTGCTGGTGGTCGCCAAGACCGATTCCGCGCATGAAGGCCTCGCCACGCAATTCGCCGACCATTCGATCGACCGCGCCTATATCGCTTTCGCCGGCGGCAAGCCGAAACCCGCTTCGGGAACGGTGGCCGGGCGGATCGGACGCTCGGACCGCAACCGCAAGAAGATGGCGGTGCTGCCCGACGGTACGACGCGCGGGAAGCACGCGGTAACGCATTATTCGACCACCGCGACCTACCCGCATTGCAGCGAGATCGAGTGCCGGCTCGAGACCGGGCGCACCCACCAGGTCCGCGTTCACTGCGCGTCAATCGGTCATGCGCTATTGGGGGATCCACTCTACGGAAGGGCTCCGGCCCCGCTTCGCCCGATTCTCAACCGGCTCGGCTTCCAGCGCCAGGCGCTCCACGCCGCCGAACTCGGTTTCGCCCACCCGGCAACAGGCGAACGCGTGGTTTTCCGCGCCGATCTGCCCCGCGACATGCGGGAACTTATCGACGAAATAGCCCGTTTTGATCGATGAAACCATTGGCGGTTTCGTAACGAATCCGTCTATAACGATAGGTCCTGCGACCGCAGACGATCGGATGCCCATCAGGGGTCCGGCGAAGTCGGTCGGCAAACGAAAGGTTTAGGGAAACAGTGACGACCAAGACGAAAGGTATGAGCGTTCCTGCGTTGAACGGGGAACAGAGCCTCAACCGCTATCTCACCGAAATCAAGAAATACCCGATCCTCACGCAAGAGCAGGAATACATGCTCGCCAAGCGTTACGAGGAGCACGAGGACACCGAGGCGGCGGCCCAGCTCGTCACCTCGCACCTGCGCCTCGTGGCGAAGATCGCGATGGGCTATCGCGGCTACGGCCTGCCCGTCAGCGACCTCATTTCCGAAGGCAATGTCGGCCTCATGCAGGGCGTCAAGAAGTTTGAGGCCGATCGCGGCTTCCGGCTCGCGACCTATGCGATGTGGTGGATCAAGGCCTCGATCCAGGAATTCATCCTGCGCAGCTGGAGCCTCGTGAAGATGGGCACCACCGCGGCGCAGAAGAAGCTGTTCTTCAACCTCCGCCGGATGAAGAAGAACCTCGACGCCTACGAGGACGGCGACCTTCACCCCGACGACGTCAAGCAGATCGCGACCGATCTCGGCGTTCCCGAGCAGGAAGTGGTCAACATGAACCGCCGCATGATGCGCGGCGGCGACGGTTCATTGAACGTGCCGATGCGCAATGGCGAGGAAGGCTCGGGCGAATGGCTCGACTGGCTGACCGACGATCGCCCGCTGCAGGACCAGACCGTCGAGGAAGCGCAGGAACTCGACGTGCGGCGCGAGATGATGGCCGAAGCGATGGGCGACCTCAATGAGCGCGAGCAGCACATCCTGACCGAGCGCCGACTGACCGAGAACCCGCAGACGCTGGAGGAACTCTCCAAGGTCTACGACGTCAGCCGTGAACGCATCCGCCAGATCGAGGTGCGCGCATTCGAGAAACTGCAGAAGGCGATGAAGAACCTCGCAGAAACGCGCTACACCGCGCTGCCCGCGGCCTGACCCGCCCCACCTGACAACGATACCGCCGCGAACCTCCCCGGTTCGCGGCGGTTTCTTAATGCCGCGATAAAAAAAGGCGAGCCGCGCGATGGCGGCTCGCCTGCCAGTCTGACGAATCGCCCCCTCCCCGCCGGGCATCTCCTACCGGCGGGAGGGGTTGTTGTTATCAGAACCCGAAGGTCACCGTGCCCGAGATCGTGCGCGGGGCGCCGATCTGGGCAAAGGGTGGCGCGCTCGGATTGCCGCCGAACTGGCCCGCACCGATCACGTTGCCCTGGTTCAGGCCGCTGGTGAAGTTGCCGACATACAGCTCGTCGAACAGGTTGTAGACGTTGAACTGGATGAAGGTCCGGTCGTTCAGGCCGATCGCCTCGAGGCTCAGCCGGGCATCGAGATTGACCAGCCAGTACGCCGGCGTCTGCGCATCGTAGATTTCGTAGGGTGCAGCCGCCGTGCCGCCGTAGACCGGCAGGTTGGTGTCGTAGATGAAACGACCGCCGGTGCGCTTCGCGGTGAGCCCGATCTCGAACGGGCCGAACAGGCCACGGGCCTGTGCGCCATAGGTATATTCGGGCGCACCACCTTCACGGTTGCCGGCGGTGGCGACGAAAATTCCCTGACCGATGCTGGCGCACCCGAACGTGCCTCCGGTGACCTGCGCGGCGGTACAGGCACCCGACTGTACGTCGTCCTTGATCTCCGACTTGAGGTAGGAACCGAAGGCATAGAGCGCGAGCTGCGAGACCGGCTGCCACGCGACCGAGCCGTCGATCCCGTATTTCTCGACCTTGCCAAGGTTGCGATAGACCGAACGTTCGAGGATCGGATCGTAGGCCGAGGCGAGGCGGTCCTCGTAATTGGTGAACCAGCCGGTCACCTGCGCCTGGATGTTGCGGTCGCGGAAGCGGATACCGAGATCGAAATTGTCGGTGCGTTCGGGGTTCGGGCGCGCCTGCGGCGTGTCGGGGGCGAAGAAGAACGCGTTGTAGAGCGCGTCGGTACCCGGGACCTGCAGGCCCTTCGAATAGTTCGCGAAGACCGAGAACGGATTGTCGAAGGAGTAGACGAAACCGACATTGGGCAGGATCTCGTCATATTTCAGGATGCGTTGCTGCGGGCCCTGGACCGTCGGATTGAACCCGGCATAGGTCGCGTTGCGCGGATCGCCTTCGCCGAAGCAGTCGACGAAACCGCTATCGCTCGTGGTAAAGCAGTAATTGTTGAGATCGCGGGTGAAGAACGGCGCACGCACGCCGGCGGTGATGTCCAGCCGCTCGTCGAAGAAGGAACCGCGATATTCGCCCGAGACCTGGTTGAGGATCGCGTAGGACAGGCGGTCGCGCTTTTGCAGCACCGCGCTAGTTACATCCGCCAGCGGATCGTTGATCGGGAAGACGTCGAGCGGCTCCCCGCTGACATAGAGACCGCCGACTTCGCCGGTCTGACGATGCCGCGCGCGATCGTAGGTATAGGCGACACGGAAGGTGTGCGCGTCCGAGATGTCCCAGATCAGGTTGGCGATGACGCCGTAGCGATTGGTCTGGGTCTGGCTCGGCGCGAGCTGCGTGACTTCGTCGAGCAGGTCGCCGTCGCCGTTGAGGTCACGACCGAAATAGGGCCGGCCGCCGAGATATCCCGGGGTGCAGGCGACGTTGGCTCCGGTGGTGACGGTCGTGCAATTCGCCGCGCCGCCCGCCGGGTTGATGTCGAGGCCGCGTTCACGCGCGCCGACCGTACCGCCGCCATTGGCCTTCACGTACTGGTAACTGGGGTCGAAGGTCAGGCGGATCGAATCGGTGACCGTGAACAGCGAGGCCCCGCGGATATTGCCGGTGTTCGACGGGTTGTAGCGGCGGTCGAATTCGGTGCCGCAGCTGTTCGGCGTGTCGGCGACCCCGGTGCGCGCGACCTGGTTGGTCGTGCAAGGATAGTTGATGTCGTAACTCGCTTCGTCGCGAGTCAGCGGGAAACGATTGCCGCTGCCGGCACCGACCACGCGGGGCGCGGTGTTCGTGGCGCTCTGCGTCAGATCGGTGCGCAGCGGGACCGAGCCGAAGAAGTTGTTGCGATTCTGATTGTAGTGACCGGCGATCGAGATGAAGTCGTTGCCATTGCCCAGCGGCTGGTAGATCCGGGCATTGTACTGCTGCTTGTCGATTTTGCCGTAATTGTTGATCGGGTTGCGGTTCGAGGCGGTGCTCGCCGCAAAGAACGCGCGCGTGCCGAGCGGCGTGAATTCACCGGTATCGACCATGCCGAAAATGCGGAAGAAATCGAATTCGCCCGCCGAACCCGACAGGCGCACCCCGAACTCTTCTCCCGGCACGCGGGTTCGATAGTTGACGGTTGAACCCGTCGCCGCGGCGGTGGGACTATCGACGTCGGTCGTACCGAGGTTGACGTTGACCTGCTCGATCAGTTCGGGATCGAGCTGTTGGTTCGAATAGATCTGGTAATTGCCCGAATCGTTCAGCGGCACGCCGTCGAAGGTCAGACTGATACGGTCCTGCGAGAAGCCGCGGATATAGAGCTGCCCGCCGGCCGAGCCGTAGGCATCATTATTGGTGAAGCTGACACCCGGGACGACGTTGATCGAATCGAGCACGGTCTGGCCGGGAGCGTTCTTCGAGAGCTGTTCCTGCGTGAGCACCTGCTTGGCCTTCGAGGTATCGGGTACGACGATGCCTTCGACGCCGCGATCTTCGCGCGAACCAGTGATGACGACGGTGGTTTCGGCCTTTTCCTCGACCTCGGTGGAGCCGGTGGACTGGGCGAAAGCGACGGAAGGAGTAGCGAGCGCGACGACGGCGCACCCGGCCAGGTAGGCGATTTTCATGGCAAGTGATCCCATGGGCACGCGATGGGGCGTGCGTTGAAATTACACGAAAGGCGACTCGCACTATTCGCGAACCGCCCTTCGACCGCCCAAGTACTCACTATTCCATCGCGAGGAAATACGGTTCTATTTGCACTCTATCTCCACGTTACACTTTCATTGCGAAGCCATATATCGACTCTCATATGAAATGACGGATTTCATGGGCTTATTTGCCTCCCTATTACTTTAGTTAACTATCGAAGGTTAGCAGCATTTCCTTCGTCGCAACCGACTATTTCTTCCCATATGCAGCCATTTTGCAACGTACCCGCGCGGCTCCGTTGGCAAATTGACGAGCGCCCGTTAGAGCAGGTCCACCATGCTTCGGGTCGCCAAGTTCTTCGCCTCGCTCATCCTCGGCTTCGTCGCGCTCAGCATCGCGCTGGTGCTGCTCTTTGCAGTGGTGCCCCCGCCCGTTACCGCCACGATGGTGATGGATGAAAACGGCATCACCAAGGACTGGACCCCGTTGTCGCGGATCGATCGCGACATGGTCGACGCGGTGATCGCGGCCGAGGACGGCAAGTTCTGCTCGCATGACGGGTTCGATCGCGAGGCGATCGAGGAGGCCTATCGCCGCAACCAGCAGGGTGGGAGGATCCGCGGCGGTTCGACCATCAGCCAGCAGACCGCCAAGAACGTGTTCCTGTGGCAGGGGGGCGGTTACGCGCGCAAGGGGCTCGAGGCCTGGTTCACGCTGCTGATCGAGAAGATCTGGGGCAAGCGGCGCATCATGGAAGTCTATCTCAACGTCGCCGAGACCGGGATCGGGACCTACGGCGTCGAGGCCGGAGCCTATCGCTATTTCGGCAAGCCTGCGGCGCAATTGAGCGAGAGCGAGGCCGCACGCATGGCCGCTGCCCTGCCCCAGCCCAAGAAGCGTTCGGTCAAGAACCCGTCGGGATGGCTACGCCGCCACGGCAATAGCGTGGCGGCGCGCATCGGCGTGGTGCGCAGGGATGCGCTCGACGCCTGTATCTACGACTAGAAGCGGGCAGTCCGCTTTTCGAACGTCACGCCCTTGTCGCTGAGCAGGTCGAAAGTGACCTGGCGCTTCGCCCAGTCGATATCGACGACCCCGAAATTCTCCTCGCTCACCATCGGCGTGACGCGCCGGGGATCGGGCTCGCGCGTGCTCGCATCGGGGCTGACGAAGGCGAGGTTGAGCGAGGACGAGGTGAATTCCCACACCTCCTCGCCCAGTTCGGCCGGCGTGTCCTTATAGATCGCGCCCTGGTGCCGGTCGCCCGACAGCAGCACGATCCCACCGCCATTGCGCGCGCCGAGCATGCGCAGCAGTTTGGCCCGCTCGAGCGGCAGGCGCGACCAGCTTTCCCAGCGATGCGCCTCGGTCAGCACCTGGATCGACGACACCACGACGCGCAGGTCGGCCGGTTCGGCCAGTTCGTCCTGCAGCCACTGCCACTGGGCGGCACCGAGCATCGAAGCCCCGGGATCGGTGTTCGGTTCGTACTTGCCGAGATTCTCGACGAACTCGCCCGCGAGCAGATCGTCGCGGAAGTAGCGGGTGTCGAGCATGATGAACTGGACCCGCTTGCCGGCGGGGCCGACTGTGACCGAGTGGTAGATGCCCGGGCGCGAGCGCACGTCAGCCGGCGAACCCCAGAAGGTCTCGAACAGCTGTTCCGACAGGCGCTTGTATTCGAAGTCGCCGCCCGAGTCGTTGGGGCCGTAATCGTGGTCGTCCCACGTCACGAGCCACGGCACCTGCCGCCGCAGCGCGTTGAAGCCGGGGTCGGCGGCCTGGGTGCGGTAGCTCTGGCGGAAGGTCGACAGCTGCGCGTCGCCCGGCCAGTCGCTGTCGCCATAGACATTGTCGCCGATCATCATGAACAGCTGCGGATCGGTACCCGCGATCGTCGACCAGATGTCCTGCGACGCGGTTTCCTTGTTGCAGCTGCCGAAGGCGAAGCGGGTGATGACGGTGTCTTCCCCCAGTTCCGCATCGTCGACCGCGACGGTGAGCGGTTCGTTCGCCCAGTCGATTTCCTGCAGGCCCGAAACGCAAGCGGCCGCCCCCGAGAGGGCGGCCGCCGCGATGATCGAACGTGCGATCATAAGGTTGCGCATGATCAGAACTCGTACCGCGCGCCGACCTGGATCTTCCAGGCCGAGGCCGAGGTGGCGATGTTGTAGTAATCGTCCTGGTTGGCGTAGTCCGCCGCCCTGACCGGGCCGATCACGTAGCGACCCTGCGAATCGTAACCCGCATTCGCCACGCCGACATCGCCGGTGAAGCGACGGATGTTCGCGCCACCGTCGATCAGGTTCAGGAAATTGTCGAAGTCGACGAACAGCTCGATCTCGTCTTCGACGACACCGAACAGGCTGCCCGGACCCGGGATTTCCTGGCTGAAGCGCAGGTCGAGGTCGTACGACCACGGATTGCGGCAGGTGTTGCGCTCGATCGACTGACCGGGCGTGAACTCGCAATCTTCCAGCGTGCTGACGTAGTCGAGGACCGCCTGCGCATTGGCCTGGCTGGCCGGCGCGACGTTCGGATCGTTGGGGCCCGACGGGACGTAGAGCAGCGCGTTGAAGCTGCCCGACGAGCTGTCGTTGAAGACACCGCCGTTCGAGAACACGAGGCTGTACGGGCGACCTTCGCTGGCGCGGAAGAACACGCCGAGACGGGTGTCGAACTCACCGAAGAATTGCTCGCGGAAGCTCGTCGCCACGACGAAGTTGTGACGGGTCTCGTAGTTCGAGGTCGACACTGCCGGGTTCTGGCGATCGAACGCCGCGGTCACGTCGTAGGACGAGGTCGCGGTCGACGAGCCGACGTTGCGATTGTTCTTCGAGTCGATGAACGTATAGCCCGCGCGGAAGGCGATGCCACCGCCGTCGGTGAAGATGCCGCGATCGAACCGCTTGGTCAGCAGGAACGAGGCGACATGGCTTTCGTAGCCCGGGCCGTTGGTGAGCTGGATCTCGTCGTCGCGACCGGTCGCGAAGCACGGAGCGGTCACACCGGTGTAGACCGGGGGGGTGCCGCCGGTGCCCTGAAGTACGGCGTTACAGCCCGCATTGCTCGGGTCGATGGCGTCGTAGATCGGACGACCGTCGACCATGAAGCCGCCATTGCCCTGCGACGGGTTCGGCGTCTGCGACAGGTCGACGAAGTTCAGCGTGTTGTTGAACCGGCTGTAGATGTAGTCGAGGTTCACCTGCCAGTCGCTGAAGAAGCCGGTGTCGGTGAAATTGAGGTCGGTCTGGATGCCGATGTTCGCACGCGTCACGGTCGGCACGTCGAAATTCGGATCGGTCGACTGCGTATCGGCGAGGCCGGCCGCGGCCGAGGCCGAGCCCGAGTCGGTCACGCACTGCGGGAAGCCCGTGAACGAGCCGTTCTGCACGACGTCGGTCGGCGTGGTGGCACAGAACACGGAGGTCCCGAGCGCGCTCGAGTAACCGTTGTTCGAGAACGCATTCGAGTAATAGACCACCGGGTCACCGCCCGAGAACACGCCGACGCCGCCGGTGACGCGGGTATCCGCGAGCATGCCGTCGTTGAAGAACTCGTAGGTGAAACCGAGGCGCGGCAGGACCACCGGGTCGATCTGGCCGAAGCCGTTCGCATTGGTGAAGCCGTAACGATTGAAGAAGTTCGGGTTCGCCCGCGGCGCATCGCCGGAGAAGAACTGGAGACGCACGCCGCCGATCAGGCTCAGCTGGTCAGTCGCCTGCCATTCGTCCTGCGCGTACACCGAATAGATGTTGCGGGTGAAGGTGGCCGCAGCTTCGTTGATGTCGCCGGTCGGCGTGGCGTTGATGTCTGCGCCGTAGGCGGTGCCTTCGAAGATTTCCTGATTGCTCGGGAAGAAGTCGAAGCCGTTGCTGAGGATGCCGTCCTCGAAATCGTCGAGGTTGGCGAAGTACAGCGTGCCCGTCGCGTTGATGGCGAACAGGTTGTAGACTTCGAGCGAGTTCATTTCGGCACCGATCTTGACCTGGTGGTCGTCGAGATCGAGCTTGCCGAGCAGCTTGGCCTGGAAGACTTCGTTGGTCAGCGCGTTGGCCGAACGGAAGATGCCGGGGCCGGTGGAAAGCGCGCCGTAATCGTAAACCGGGTTGTTGGCGCTATCGAACACGAGGTTGCCGTTCGAATCGACACGCTGCTGGCGGGTACCGACCTGCAGGCGGACGGTCGGATTTTCCGACTGGGCTTCGCCGAAGCCGAACGGGCCCTGGACGTCGTTCACGTCCGACAGCGACATGCGCAGTTCGGTGCTGAAGCGGTCGCTCCAGTCCGAATAGACGCGAGCCGAGTAGTAGTTCGAGACCGTGCCCTCTTCCTCGAAGGAGTTCAGGCCGCCGAGCTGGCCGCCGCCGAAATCGGGTTCGACATTGCTTTCCTCGAGACGCTGGTAGCTGAGTTCGAGACGGTGATCGTCCGACAGCAGCCAGTCGATGCGACCGAAGTAACGCTCGTTCGATTCGGGCAGGGTGCGCGGGTAACCGCCGATATCCTGGCCGTAGACGTCGCGCGCGATCTGCGCGAAGCGATCGAAGTCGGACTGCGTGATGGCGTTGACTTCATTGGCGAAGCCGCCGCCGCGCGGACCTTCGTCATTGGCGTCGCCGAGGTCGGTCTGCTCGTAGCCGAACTGGAAGAAGAGGCGATCGGGAATGATCGGACCGCCGAGCGTGGCGCCCCAGCGCTTCTCGCTGCCCGAGCTGAGCGGACGGCCGTTGAGATCGTCGGCCAGCATGCTGTCGTCGTAATAGGTGTAGAAGGCCGAGCCGTGGAACTCGTTGGTGCCCGACTTGGTCACGACGTTGACGAGACAGCCGGTGAAGTCCGAATATTCGACGTCGAACGGCGCGAATTCGACCGAGGTCTCGCGCACCACGTCATAGGGGAGCGGCAGCGAGTTGCGCGCGGCGAAGGGCGTGCCGTTGAGGCCGAACACGTCGGCCTGGACGATGCCGTCGACGGTGAAGGTGTTGGTGCGATCGTTGCCGCCGAGGCAGGAGATGCGATCGACTTCATTGTCGCGCTCGAGGCTGACACGCGGGTCGAGGCGGATGATGTCGCGGACGTCGCGGCTGATCGACGGGAAGGACTCGATCGTCGCTTCGCCGAAGGCGGAAGACGGACCGACCGCGAGCTGGGTCAGGTTCACGCGGCTCGCGCTCACGACGATGGTGTTCGCGGCGGTCGCGCCGACCTGTTCGGCCAGCTCGAAGCTGAGGGCGGTGTTGCCCTGGATAGTGATGAACACGCCCTCGACGGTCTGGCCTTCGAAGCCCGGTGCGGTCGCAGTGATCGTGTACGGACCGCCGGCGGTCAGCGATTCGGCGCGGAAGCGACCGTCATTGCCGGTCGTCGAGGTCTGCGTGCGGCCGGTGCGCGTGTCGCGGATGACCACGGTCGCGCCGGGGATCGCGACGCCGTCGGCGCCTTCGACCGTACCTTCGATACCCGAAGTGATCTGCTGCGCGGCGGCCGGCGCTGCGGCCAGCGTGGCGATGCCGATGCCGGCGACGCTCGCGGCGAGGAAATGTTTGAGATGCATGAGTTTTAACCCCGTCTTGATGCTCCGAAACCGGGACGGTTCGGAAAAATTGCGATCCTGAAAACGTGTCGATCCCGCACCGGCAATGATTCGTCCCAAAACCGGTACAATGTTCTCTTTAGTGAACAGGACGGGTTCCGAAAACACCCCCGGGATGACGGTTTCATGACAAGTGTCCGACGAATGTGGTCGGTTCGGAGAGTCGTGAAATTTTCTGCGCGACACTCGCCTTCTGGCCTTCGGAAATTTCATCTTCACAATTGTTAGCGAACAGTTCGGAGACACGTCCTTTTAACACTGGTGTAAATTATGCTGCATTGCGGCATTTTTGCCACGCTGCCCGCCCGGCGGCTGTTCGATCGTTCCATCGCGTCATTGACCTCGTGCCCGGTTCGCGACATCCCTCCAGCGATGGCACAGGCGAGCGAACATGCCCGGAAACGTCTCAAGTCGTTGATGAAGCGTCTTGGCGCGGGAGATCGCGCCGCCTTTCCCGAAGTCTACGAAGCCACCAAGGTGAAGCTATTCGGCATCTGCCTGCGTATCTTGCGGGACCGAAGCGAAGCGGAAGATGCCTTGCAGGACGTATACGCCACACTTTTGAAGAGCGCGGATCGCTACGATCCCGAGCGGGCGAGCCCGATCAGCTGGCTCGCCACGCTCGCGCGCAACCGGGCGATCGATCGGGCGCGCAAGGGCGGCGTCCGTGCCAATGCCGCGCCGATCGGGGAAGCCGACATGCTCCCCGACGGCGTCCCGCTCGCCGACGAACAACTGATAGATGGCGAGCGCGATGCGCGCGTACATGGCTGCATCGAAACGCTGTCGGAAAACCAGCGCCGCCCGATCCGCGATGCCTTCTTCGGGGGGCGCACCTATGACGAGATCGCGCGAGCGGAAAACGTCCCCCCGGGGACGATGAGGAGTCGGATCCGCCGCGGGTTGATGCGCCTGCGCGATTGCATGGAGGATGGCGAATGAGCGAGATTCACCGCCTCGACGACGACAGCGACATGTTCGCCGCCGAATACGCGCTCGGCCTGCTAGGAGCGGAGGAAACGCTCGCCGCGCGGTCGCGGGTCGCCCGTGATGCGGTTTTCGCCGAACGGGTCGAGTGGTGGAACGCACGCCTCGCGCCGCTGCTCGACGAGCTCGGCGGCGTCGAGCCGGGCGAGGACCTGACCGCGCGCATCCTCGCCTTCGCTAGGGTGGAAGGCGGTACGCCCGCCTCGGCCGAGATCGTCCGGCTCCGCACCCGCGAACGGCGCTGGCGCTGGACCGCGGGGCTGACCTCGGCTGCCGCCGCGCTCGCGCTCGCCTTCCTCGCCACCACCCGCCTCGCCCCGCCCCCGGTCGATCCCGATCCGCCCGTGCAGGCCGGGGCGCCGCTGATGGCCTCGCTGCCGATCGGGGAGACCCAGCTGCGGCTTGGCGTGACCTACCTGCCCGGCAGCAGCGACCTGATCCTCGCGGCCGACGGGCTCACCGCGGACGGGGTGCACGATCACGAATTGTGGCTCGTCCCCCCCGAAGGCGAGTTGCAGTCGCTCGGCGTGGTCGCGCCGGGACAGCGGATGCGCGTGACCCTGTCTCCCGACATCGCGCGCAATATCGCCGACGGATCGCAATTGCTGCTGACCCGCGAACCGCTCGGCGGCAAGCCGGCCGAGGCCGACGCCGGACCGGTGGTCGCGAGCGGCGAATTCGCCGCCACCTGATTTTTTTCCGGACGCCGACGCATAAGTCGCGCGACCGGTCGCGTAGCTCCTCCCGCAGGACGGGAAACTTGCAATCCAAGGAGTTACCGATGCCCAAGTTGAACAAGCTGAAGGCCGTCTCGCTTTGCGCGATCGCCGCGACCACCGGCGTGGCCCTCGCCGGTGCGACCCCCGGCATGGCCTACGACCATCACAAGGAAGCCGCCGCCGCGAGCCAGCCGACCATCGTCGAAGCCGCGATGGGTACCGGCATGCACGAGACGCTGGTCGCCGCGGTCAAGGCCGCGGGCCTGGTCGAAACCCTCTCGAGCGAAGGTCCGTTCACGATCTTCGCCCCGACCGATGCCGCCTTCGCCAAACTGCCCGACGGCACCGTCGCCACGCTGGTGAAGCCCGAAAACAAAGCCACGCTGACCAGCATCCTGACATATCACGCGGTCGCCGGTGAAGTGACCAGTGCCGACCTGGTCGCGCTGATCGAACGCAATGGCGGTAGCGCGACGATCGACACGATTGCGGGCGGAAAGCTCACCGCGCGCCTTGCCGGCGACACCATCGCGATCACCGACGCCGCGGGCCGCACCAGCACGGTCACCAAGGCCGATGTCGACGTCTCGAACGGCGTGATCCACGTCACCGACGGCGTTTTCCTTCCGGGCTGATCCCCCTGGCCCGGCGCCTGCGCGGCGCCTAGCTCCTCCGGGAGTCGCGCAGCAAAAACCCCGCCCGACTCGGCGTCGGGCGGGGTCATTTGTTTCGGTTCCGGGGAAAGCGCCTAGGCGGCCTCTTCCTTCCCCTTGACGACCTTGACCGGGTCCTTGCGACCTTCGACCACGTCATTGTCGATCACCACTTCGCCGACATTGTCGTCGCTCGGCAGGTCGAACATCGTGTCGAGCAGGATCGCCTCGACGATCGAGCGCAGGCCGCGCGCGCCGGTCTTCCGTTCGATCGCCTTCTGGGCGATCGCCTCGAGCGCGTCGTCGGTGAAGGTGAGCTCGGTATCCTCGAGCTCGAACAGCTTGCCGTACTGCTTGACCAGCGCGTTCTTCGGCTCCTTGAGGATCGTGACCAGCGCATCGACATCGAGGTCGTGCAGCGTCGCGATCACCGGCAGGCGGCCGACGAATTCGGGGATCAGGCCGAACTTCAGGAGGTCTTCCGGCTCGGTCTTGCCGAGCAGTTCGCCGATGCGGCGCTTGTCCGGATCGGCGACATGCGCGCCAAAACCGATCGAACGCTTCTGCAGGCGGTCGGAAATGATCTTGTCGAGGCCGGCAAAGGCACCGCCGCAGATGAACAGGATGTTGGTCGTGTCGACCTGGAGGAATTCCTGCTGCGGGTGCTTGCGTCCGCCCTGAGGCGGGACGGAGGCGGTGGTGCCTTCCATCAGTTTCAGAAGCGCCTGCTGGACGCCCTCGCCCGACACATCGCGGGTGATCGAGGGGTTTTCCGCCTTGCGGGTGATCTTGTCGATCTCGTCGATATAGACGATCCCGTGCTGGGCCTTCTCGACATTGTAGTCGGAGGCCTGGAGCAGCTTCAAAATGATGTTCTCGACGTCCTCGCCCACGTAACCGGCTTCGGTCAGCGTGGTCGCGTCGGCCATGGTGAAGGGCACGTCGAAGGTGCGCGCCAGCGTCTGCGCCAGCAGCGTCTTGCCGCAGCCGGTCGGGCCGACGAGCAGGATGTTCGACTTGGCGAGTTCGACGTCGCCAGCCTTGCCGCCGTGCTTCAGGCGCTTGTAGTGATTGTGCACCGCGACCGAGAGCACGCGCTTCGCGCGGTCCTGCCCGATCACGTAATCGTTCAGCGTCTCGAAGATCTCGATCGGGGCGGGAACGCCGCCTTCCTTCTTGCCGGTGAGCCCGGCCTTGGTTTCCTCGCGGATGATGTCGTTGCACAGCTCGACGCATTCGTCGCAGATGAACACCGTCGGACCAGCGATGAGCTTCTTCACCTCATGCTGGGACTTCCCGCAGAAACTGCAGTAGAGGGTCGATTTGCTATCGGTTCCGCTCAATTTGGTCATATCCTGTCACGTCCCTCGACCGCGCCGGGCAGCGGCGCGGAACGAAAGGAATTAGGGCGCAATGGCCCGATTATCAATGCTTCGCCCCCCTTATAGGGGCAAAAGCCTTGCCATTCGATGAAGCGGGGCAACACTCTTTTGCGCGAGGCGGCCCGGCAGCTGCGACGCGTCGAGCGTCAGTCCTTCTTGTCCTTGTCGTCGCCGTCTTCGCTTTCCGGACGGGTCTCGAAGACCTTGTCGACGATCCCGAACTTCATCGCTTCGTCGGCTTCGAGGAAGGTGTCGCGATCCATCGCCTTCTCGATGTCCTCGAGGCTCTGGCCGGTATACTTGACGTAGAGTTCGTTCATCCGGGTGCGGATGCGGAGGATTTCGCGCGCCTGGATCTCGATGTCCGAGGCCATCCCGCGCGCGCCGCCCGAGGGCTGGTGGACCATGATCCGCGCATTGGGGAGCGCGATGCGCATGCCCGGCTCGCCCGCCGCCAGAAGGAAACTGCCCATCGAGGCGGCCTGGCCGACGCAGACGGTCGAAACGCGCGGCTTGATGTACTGCATCGTGTCGTGGATCCCCATCCCGGCCGTCACCACCCCGCCGGGCGAGTTGATGTACATGCTGATCGGCTTGGAGGGGTTCTCGCTTTCGAGAAACAGCAGCTGCGCGATGATCAGCGAGGCCATGCCGTCTTCGACCTGGCCGGTGACGAACACGATGCGTTCGCGCAGCAGGCGGCTGAAGATGTCGAAGCTGCGCTCGCCGCGACTGGTCTGTTCGACCACCACCGGGACCAGCGCGCCGGTCAGCGGATCGCGGGTGAACTGGCCCTGCGTGCCGTGGGTTTCGCCGAGTGCGCCGGAAAGATCGATCATGGGTGGTCCTTGTCAAAAAACGTTGCGGGCTATGTCGTCGCTCGACGCCGAGAGTTCAAGGGCGTTTACCTGCGTTGACACAGGCGCGGCAAAGCGGGACGGTGCGGACATGAGCAAAACCGCCCTAGGCCTGGCACTCGCCGCCCTCGCCCTCCCCGCCGCCGGCAATGCGCAGGACCGCGCCCTGCCCGACACGCAGATCGACCGGGTGCCGGCGGAACAGGCCGAGACCCCGCCTGCCCGGCGCCAGCCGGGCGTGCCGGCTTGGGCGGATTTCGCCGCGCGCAACATCGCCGCGATCGAGCGCTACGACGATTCCGGACCACAGCTCAGCGCGGTGATCGTCTACGATCCCGATGCCGCGACGAAGGCGGTGCCGCTGTCGGACGACGGCTCGCTGCTCGGTGGGCGCACCGTGCTGATCAAGGACAATATCGAGACCCGCGAATGGCCCACCACCGCCGGAAGCCTCGCGCTGGCGCGCAACGCGACCGGGCGCGACGCGCCGCTGGTGGCGAATCTGCGCGCCAATGGCGGGGTCGTGCTCGGCAAGACCAACCTGTCCGAATGGGCCAATATCCGCGACCGCGATTCGACCAGCGGGTGGAGCGCGGTGGGCGGGCTCGTGCGCAATCCCTTCGCGGTGGATCGCAATGCCTGCGGCTCGTCCTCGGGCAGTGGCGCGGCAGTGGCGGCGGGCTTCGCCTGGGGCGCGATCGGGACAGAAACCAACGGATCGATCACCTGCCCCGCCAGCATCAACGGCGTGGTCGGGTTCAAGCCCAGTGTCGGCCTCGTCAGCCGCACCCACGTGGTGCCGATCTCCTCCACGCAGGACACCGCGGGGCCGATGACGCGCCGCGTTTGGGATGCCGCGTTGCTGCTGGGCGCAATTGCGGCCGCGGACCCGGCTGACCCGGCGACGCTCGATGTGCCCAATCGCCGCGTCGACTACACCCAGGGCCTGTCGCGCGATTCGCTTCAGGGCATCCGAATCGGCGTGATGCGCAACCAGATCGGCGATCGCGCCGACGTCGAGGCGGTGTTCGGCACCGCGCTCGAGGATCTCGAGCGCGCGGGCGCGGTGCTGGTCGATATCGAGTTCCAGCCGAACGGCGAGATGTATCGCGACAGCTTCACCGTGCTGATGTTCGAGCTGCGCGAGCAGATGGGCAAATATCTTGCATCCCTGCCGGGTGAGAACCTGCCGCGCAGCCTTGCCGATCTGATCGCCTTCAACGAACTCAATGCCGCGACCGAGCTCCGCTGGTTCGGGCAGGACCTGTTCGAACTCGCCGAGCGCACGACCGATCTCGAGGCCTACGAGAAGGCGCGCGAAAATGCCGTGCGGATCGCGGGGAAGGAAACAATCGACGCCCTGCTTGCCGAACACGACGTCCGGTTCCTGGTTGCGCCCACCCGTGGCCCGGCGTGGATGAGCGACCTCGTTCTGGGCGACAATTTCAACGGCAGCATCGGTTTCGGCGCCCCTGCGGCGATCGCCGGCTATCCCCACCTCACCGTGCCGATGGGGCATGTCGAGGGCTTGCCCGTCGGGCTTTCGATCATCGGCGCGAAATGGGCAGATCACGACGTGCTCAACGCCGGTTACGCTTACGAACAGGCGCGCACCGCCGAGCTTGCCGAACCCACCTTCGAGCGCTGGGCACCGACCGAATAGGCCCGCCCCTGCCGGAAGAAACCTCCGATCCGGATCGGTCTCCGCGCCATTAGCATGTCGCCGCGGGTAGGCTCCCCTTCGCTCGATCGAACGGCGGTCGGGCCAGGCAAGGCCGCATAGGGGGAAGTAACATGCCGGACAAACCAACACCGACGCCGAGCGAGGGCGCGGACGACGGTCGCGAGCTGGACGCATTCATGGGCGCGGTGATCTCGTTTGCGTCAAATATCGGCAAGGCTGCGACCAAGGCGGGCGGCGACGGCGACGAAAGCGTCGTGATCGGCCACAATGCCATGCTCGTGGAGCGCAATTTCGCGAAGGTCCGAGGTTTCACGAAGGAGAATTTCAGCCGCCTCAACGCGCAGGACCGGGTCGTCCTGAACGAATTTCTCGCGATGACCGATGCGACAGAGATGGCGCGATCGGGCGAGAAGCTCGCGGTCCAGCAGCTTCGCTCGGGCCGGGTCGGCAAGGGCATCCTCACCTGGATTTCCAAGTACCTTACCGAGATCAAGAAGCTGATCGGATGGATCCTCGGCCTGTTCAACGGCGGGAAGCCTCCGAAATGGTGGACCAAGATCGAGCAGCTGATCGACGAGCTCTGGAACATGCTGGTCGAGCTGCTGGGGATGATCTTCGGCTTCGATGCCTCGGCGCTGGCGCGCGAGCTGTCGCAGGGCGAGGTCAACTACCTCAACGAACAGCTCGCGGTCGCGCGGTTGCAGAACGAATACGACCGGGCCGGCAAGTCCGACGAGGATTGATCGGGACATGAAAACGGCCGGGCCCGCCATCGCGAGCCCGGCCATCCGTTGTTCGTGGCGAAGCCGCCTTACTTCTTCTTGGCGGGAGCCTTCTTGGCCGCGGCTTTCTTGGCCGGGGCCTTCTTGGCGGCCGGCTTCTTGTCGCCGTCCTTCTTGGCGGCGGCCTTCTTCGCCGGGGCTTTCTTCGCAGCAGCCTTCTTGGCCGGGGCCTTCTTTTCGTCCCCGTCCTTCTTGGTATCCTTCTTGGCAGCCGCCTTCTTCGCCGGAGCCTTCTTGGCGGCCTTTTTCTTGGGCGCCTTATTGGCCTTTTCCGCCTCGGCTTCCTCGTCCGCCTCGATTGCGGCTTCGAGTTCCTCGCGGGTGACTTCCTTCTCCGTCACGTCGGCCTTGTCGAACAGGAAGTCGACGACCTTGTCCTCATAGAGCGGGGCGCGCAGCTGGGCGGCGGCCATCGGCTCCTGCTGGATGTATTCGACGAAACGCTGGCGATCTTCCTGGCGGTATTGCTGGGCCGCCTGCTGGATCAGCATCTGCATTTCCTGGTTGGTCACCTCGACGCCGTTGGCCTGCCCGATTTCGGACAGCAGCAGGCCGAGGCGCACGCGGCGTTCGGCGATGTGACGGTAATCGTCCTTCTCGGCCTCGATTTCCTTCATCGCGGCGGCCGGATCTTCTTCCTTCTGCGCTTCCTGCTGGAGCTGGGCCCAGATCTGGTCGAACTCGGCGTCGACCATGCCCTGCGGCACGTCGAAATCGTGGTCGCCGGCGAGCTTGTCGAGCAGGCCGCGCTTCATCGCGGTACGCGTGAGGCCGGCGTGCTGCTGCTCGAGCTGGCCCTTGATCAGGTCCTTGAGCTGCTGGAGGCTTTCGAGACCCATCGACTTGGCGAAATCGTCGTCGAGCTCGCCTTCGTCCTCGACCTTGACCGCCTGCACGGTGACGTCGAATTCGGCGTCCTTACCGGCAAGGTGATCGGCCTGGTAATCCTTCGGGAAGGTGACCTTGACGGTCTTTTCGTCGCCGGCCTTCACGCCGGTCAGCTGGTCTTCGAAGCCGGGGATGAACGTGCCCGAACCGATCACCAGCGGCGCGCCCTCGGCGGCCCCGCCTTCGAACGCTTCGCCGTCGATCTTGCCGACGAAGTCGATCACGACCTGATCGCCTTCCTTGGCCTTCCGGCTCTTGGCGGCATCTTTGTAACGCTTCTGGCCCGAGGCGATGCGGTTCAGTTCTTCCATCACCTCATCGTCGCTCACCGGCACGATCAGCCTGTCGAGCTTGAGGCCCTCGACCTTGGGCGTGTCGATTTCGGGCAGGACCTCGACTTCGACGGTGAGCTGGGCGTCCTTGCCCTGCTCGTAACTCTCGTCGAAATCGACCTTGGGCTGCATCGCCGGGCGCAGCTGCTTGCCGCTGATGACCGAATCGACCGCTTCGCGCACCGCCTTGTTGAGCGCGTCGCCATGGAGCGCATCGCCGTGCATCTTGCGGACGAGGTTGGCCGGCACCTTGCCGGGGCGGAAGCCGGGCATCTTCACCTGCGGCGCAATCGCCTTGACTTCGGCATCGATGCGGCTCTCGATCGCATCGGCGGGAATGGTGATCGCGTAAGCGCGCTTGAGGCCTTCATTGGTCGTTTCGACGATTTGCATCAGGTAACTGCCTTCAATCTTCAAAGTTCGCATGGATGCGGGTGATCTGCCCGGGTCCTGCGCAGCGGAAATCCATGGCGGCACTGGTGCGGGCGAAGGGACTCGAACCCCCACATCTTTCGATACTGGTACCTAAAACCAGCGCGTCTACCAGTTCCGCCACGCCCGCAAAAACAGACCGAGCCGGATATAAGCCGCGCCCCCTAACGGAAGGGGCGGTAAAGGGCAAGCGGGGAGCGCGGACACGCGCCGGGAACACGGCGGACGATCGAGCCGTTTGAGCGATTGAAAAGGAGACGCCGCCATGGCCAGTATCCCACCCGATCCAACACCCGAAGAAACACCGGCGCGCCCGGACCAGGCCCCGAACGAAACCCCGCCGCCGGAAACCCCGCACGAAGCACCGCCGGATCGCATCCCGCACGAGATCGAGCCGCTCCAGCCCGATACCGACAATCCCGATTACACCGGTCCCGAAATCCTGCCGCCCGACTGAACCGGCTTCCGCGCGCTAGCGCAGATAGCTTGCCAGCCGGGTCCAGAACCCGCCTTCTTCGGCGATCGGGCGTGCGGCCACGCCGGCCTCGCATTCGAGGCACAGCGCCTGCATCCCTGCCGCCCCGCCAACTAGCCGCTCCATCCGCACAGAGGCGAGCTGGAGAGCCAGCTTGCGACGCTGCGCAGCGTAGGAGATCACGTCGCGCGCGGCGGCATCGGTCCCCCGCTCGTCGCGGGTCAGCTGTTCGATCAGCGTCCCGAATTGCTGGCGCTCGGTGCCGAGATAGCGGGCATGCCATTCGCCCTCGCCGAGCTCGGCGGCTTCGGCGGCATAGGCCAGCGCGGTGTTGAGCCCGCCCATCGCATCGACCAACCCGTTCTGTCGCGCAGCAACGCCGGACCAGACCCTGCCCTGGCCGACCGTGTCGACCCGCGCCGGGTCCCAGCCGCGGTTCTCCGCCACGATACCGACGAAGCGGGCGTAGCCGGCCTCGATATTGGCCTGGATGATGCGATCGACTTCGGGCGTGAACCCCGCGATCGGATCGGGCTGGCCCGAGAGCGGCGTAGTGCGGACGCCATCGGTGTAGACGTCGTAATCGGCGAGGAAATCCTCGAAGGTGGGAATGATGCCGAAGATCCCGATCGAGCCGGTGATGGTCCCCGGCTCGGCAAAGATGCGATCGGCCGGGGTCGATACCCAGTAACCGCCCGAGGCGGCGACGTTGGCCATCGATACCACGATCGGGATGTCCTTCGCCTTCACCCGCAACAGCGCGCGCCGGATCGCATCCGACGCGGTCACCGACCCGCCGGGCGAATCGACCCGCAGCACCAGCGCGGCGAGATCGTCGTCGGTCGCTGCCTCGTCGATCAGGTCGGCAATCCGGTCGCCCCCGGCGGTGCCGGGTCCGGCATCGCCGTCGACGATTTCCCCGGCGACCGTGACCACCGCGATCGGTCTACCGGGCTCGTCCACCGAGCGATTGGCATCGTAGGTATCGAAATCGGTATGGGCAAAAGCCCCCGCGCTCTCGTCCCAGCGCGATTCGCCGACCTTATCGGCTATATATTCGCCGAATTCCTCCCAGCTGCCGAGCTTGTCGACGAGGCCGGCGTCGAGCGCGGCCTGCGCGGTGTCGCCATTGGCACCCTCGATCCACTCGGCCGGGGCGGACGTGATCCGTTCGATCTGCATGTCGGGCCGCGCGCGGACGACCTCCTGGCGGTAGAGCTCCCAGATATCGTCGTAGAGCGCCTGGCGCGCGGCGAGGCTTTCGGGCGAGGCGCGCTGCTGCGAGAAGGGTTCGACCGCGTCCTTGAACGTCCCGACCTTGTAGACGCGCACATTGATGTTCAGACGGTCGAGCAACCCACCGAAATAGAGCCCCTCGCCCCCCGGCCCGGCGATCAGCGCCGCGCCCAGCGGATCGAGCCAGACCTCGTCGGCATGGGCGGCGAGCAGCATCGAATCGTCGGTATAGAACAGCGAATGGACGTAGACCGGCTTGCCGGCTTCACTCGCCGCTTCGAGCGCCGCGCCGATTTCCTGCATGTGGACGAAGCCGCCGCCGAGGAAGCGCGACAGGTCGAGCACCACGGCCTTGATCCGGTCGTCCTCGGCCGCATCCTCGATCGAGGCCACGAGGTCGCGCGCGCGATATTCGGTGACCAGTTCGCCGGGCGCGAAAATCGCCTCGAACGGGTCGATCGGCGAAGGTTCTTCGACCACCACGCCGTCGAGCTGCAGGAACAGCGCGCCGTCCCTGACCGCCTCCGCGCTCGGCCGCATCGTCAGCACCGCGTAAAGCAGCGCGAAGAACAGCAGCATGAAGATGAGCACCAGCCCGTCCTTGATCCCGACGAGCAGCTTCCAGACCTTGCGTGCGAATACCATGCGCCCTGCCTAACGTGCACCTGCCCCCGCGCAAGGGCGAAACCGCTTGAGCGTACGATACGGCTCGACTAGGGGCTTGGCTTTAATGACAGCTTCGGAAGAAATGCGCCGCTCCCGCTACCCTGCGGGATCGCTGGCCTTCCCGCACGGGTCGCTGCTCGGCATCGCCGGGCTCGAGCGGCACGAGATCCTGTTCCTGCTCGACGAGTCGGAACGATACGTCGCGCTCAATCGCGAGGCGAAGAAGCATTCGGACGCGCTGTCCGGACTCACGATCATCAACGCCTTCTTCGAGAATTCGACCCGCACGCTGCTCAGTTTCGAGATCGCGGGCAAGCGATTGGGTGCCGACGTGGTCAACATGCATGCCGCGCAAAGCTCGGTGAAGAAGGGCGAGACGCTGATCGACACGGCGGTTACGCTCAACGCGATGCGCGCCGATGCGATCGTGATCCGCCACGGCAGTTCTGGCGCGGTCCAGCTGATCGACGAAAAGGTTGATTGCCCGGTTTTGAATGCCGGTGACGGCAGCCACGAACACCCGACGCAGGCACTGCTCGACGCGCTGACGCTGCGCCATGCGATGGGGATCGCCAGCGGCGAGGCGCTCGACGGCGTGAAAATCGCGATCTGCGGCGACATCCTCCATAGCCGCGTCGCGCGCTCGAACATGATGTGCCTCACCGCGCTCGGTGCGCGGGTCCGGGCCTGCGCGCCGCCGGCGCTGATGCCCGCCAATGTCGAGGCGCTGGGCGCCGAGCCCTTCCACGATTTCGACGCCGCGCTCGACGGGGTCGACGCGGTGATGATGCTGCGCGTCCAGAACGAACGGATGGAGGGACAGTATCTCGCCTCGACCGCCGAGTACCGCCATCTCTACGGGCTCACCGCGAAGCGGCTCGACGCCTGTGCGCCCGAAGCCTGGATCATGCATCCCGGACCCATGAACCGCGGGGTCGAGATCGACAGCGACGTCGCCGAACGCGAGAAATCGCTGATCACCAAGCAGGTCGAGATGGGGGTCGCGATCCGCATGGCCTGCCTCGACGTGCTGACCCGCAAGGCGCGCGGGCTGGAGGGCTGGGCATGACCGACCTGTCGATCACCAATGCACGGCTCGTGCTCCCATCCGGGGAGATTGCCACCGGCTCGGTGCGCTGTGCGGGCGACCGGATCGAATCCGTCGGCGATTGCGAACCGACCGACGACGCGATCGACGCCAAGGGCGCGTTGCTCGCCCCCGCGCTCGTCGATCTCGGCGTGTTCGCGGTCGACAAGCCGGCTTGCCATTTCGGCGGGATCGCGCGCGTCGGTGTGATGCCCGACGGCGAGATGCTCGATGCGCCCGCACCGGTGCGGTTCGCCGCGCGCAGCGGCAAGCCCGACCTGTGGGTCCATCCGATTGCCGCCGCCACCAGCGGGCTCGAAGGCAGCCGGCTAACCGAACTCGCGCTGATGCGCGAGGCTGGCGCGCGCGCGGTCGCGACCGGTCGCAAGTGGATCGCCGATAGCGGGACCATGCTGCGCGTGATGCAAGCCTGCGCGATGCTCGACCTGACCTGTATCGTCGCCACGGAGGATGGTGGCCTCGCAGGCGACGCGGTCGCCACCAGCGGCGCGATCGCGACGCGATTCGGGCTTGCGAGCGCCCCCGCCGAGGCCGAAGCGCTGGCGATCGCGCGCGACCTGATGCTGGCCGAGTTGAGCGGCGCGCGGGTGCATTTCCGCCAGGTCACGACCGCCCGCGGGCTCGACATGGTGCGGCGCGCAAAGGCCGACGGGCTGACCGTCACCGCCGGGGTCAGCCCGGCCTATTTTATGCTCTCCGACCTCGCGGTGGCCGATTTCCGGACCTTTGCACGGCTCTCGCCTCCGCTGCGGAGCGAGGACGACCGTCAGGCCGTGCGCGCGGCGATCGGCGATGGGACGGTGGACGTGATCTGCTCGAGCCACGATCCGCACGGGAGCGAGGCCAAGCGGCTTCCCTTCGCCGATGCAGCGCCGGGCATGGCGGGCGCCGAGACACTGCTGCCGCTCACGCTCTCGCTGGTGCGGGACGGGGTGATCGATCTCGGCCGCGCGTTCGAGCTGGTTTCGACCAACCCGGCGCGATTGCTCGGCGTCGCGGCGGGCACGCTTGCCGAGGGACAGGCCGCCGACCTGGTGCTGGTCGATCCCGACAGGCCGTGGATCGTCGACAGCGGCAAGATGCGCGCCGCGGCGGGCAACACACCGTTCGATCGGCAGGGCGTCGAGGGACGTGCCGAAGCCCTGTTCAAGGGTGGCAAGCGGATCGTCTGAGACGCGCCCTGACGCGAACAGGGCGCCCGGTTTCCCGCGCGCCCTGCTGCACCCAATAACGTTTACCTGGGTTCGCGCGGCCCTCAGCGGCGGGCGCGCACCGGCCCGCCCGCACCGCCACCGCCACCGCCGCGCGGATCGGCATAGGCGAGGCAGCCTTCGCCGTTCTGCTTGACGGCGCTGCACATCGACTGCGCGCCCGAACGGTCGAAACCGGCGGCCTGGACACGGTAATAGAGCTTGCCGCGCACCTTGGCGGGCGTGATCACGCGCTCGAACGCTTCGAGCTCGGGATTGCGCGCGAGATAGATATTCCACGCCTTTTCGGCGCGCGCGCGGCTGGTGAAGCTGCCGAGCTGGATCACATGCGAACCGCTCGCGACGGCCTTCGGAGCCGAACGAGCCGCCGGAGCGCGCGCGAGATCGGTCCGCGGCGCGGCGACCGACCGGGGGGCGATCGCCTGGACCACCGGGTTGGAAACGTAGCGGCTGCGCGGTGCGCTCGGTGCTGCAGCCGCTACGACAGGTGCCGGGCGCGGCGTCTCGGCGCGGGCTTCAACGCCCACCGGGGCGGCCTGAGCGACCTCGAGAGAAGCATCCGAATTGTCTTCGCGGGCGAATTGCACTGCGTCTTCGTAATTGCGCAAGGCGAGCTGCTGCGGCTGGCCTGGATCGGCCACCACCGGCACGTCGATCAGCGCGGCGACGCGGTGACGGACGAGGTCGGGACGCGCGGTCTGCGCCCATTGCGCCATCCGCTTGCCGACCTGGTCGGCCGGTACGTCTTCCGCGGCCATGAGTCGCGCTTCGCGCCATTGGCCGGCGAGCGCATAGCTGTAAGCGAGGTTCTGGCGCAGCTTGGCGGTGCTGCCGCCGGTGCGCAGCGCGGATGTGAGGATCTGGATCCCGCCGCGCGGATCGCCCGCCAGCGAGACGGCGAGGCCGAGATCGCCCGCCGGGATCTTGTCGCGGTTGGCGGCGAGCACCTTGAGCGCTTCGTCGCCCTTGCCGCCGCCGATCTTGGCGAGGGCGAGGCTCAGCGCGGTGCGGGCGCTATCGTCGCCGAGCGCGCGCGCGTCTTCGTAGGAGGTCGCGGCGGCTTCGAACCGACCGGCCTGGAGATAGGCATTGCCGAGCACCGCGCGGTAGCCGGCATCGCGCGGGCTCGCGAGCACCGCGGCTTCGGCCGCATCGATCGCGCCGTTGGTCTGGCCCTTGGCCATCATCTGCTTGGCGTCTGCGGCGCTGACCTGCGACGGAGCGGGCTTGTCACCCATCGTGCAACCGGCAAGCAGCACGAAGGAGAGCACGCCGGTTACGGCGTTGCGCATCGCGGCACGGCTGGTGGTCTGGGTTTTCATCCGACTTCCCCGGTCAGTTCGAACGTTGCCGCTCACCCACCTTGGCGGCGAGTTCGGCGATTTCGTCATGCGCATCGAGATAGGCATCGAGCGCGTGGGTGATCAGCGCCTGGGCGCTGCAATCCTCGAGCGTGCAGGCGAGCCGCAGCTTGAGATGGCGTTCCGGATCGATCCGCAGCGTGAAGGCCGCCTTGCGTCCCTGCGCGATCGCCTTGCGGCGTGGTTTGGTTTCCGCCGCGGGATTTTCGACCTTGGCGGCGACGTCCTCGCGCTGGCGCACCACCGCGGGCTTGCCCGGCACGAGCGGCGTTTCGACCGGCTCGCGCGCTTCGAAGGCGATCACTTCGGCCTTGGGCCGTTCGTCGTGCCGGTCATCCTGGCAGTCTTCCGGGCTATCGTCGCCCATGTCGTTCCAGCCGAGATCGTCCTGCGGATCGCGCAGCGGGGCCTGGCCGTGCAGTTCGTGAGCGTTGAGCGGCTGGACCTGCGGACGCATGGCCGGCTTGGCCGCACCCTTGCGGGCGAGCAATGTCGGCGAAAGCGAGGCGAAGCTGGCTTCGGGCATGGCTATGTCGTCTCCCTCAGGATCCGGCCACGCGGCGACCGAAGCCTCCGCCATGGGCGCCCGGGCGGGGCTGGCCGTGGACCTGCGAAATGCCGCTCGGGGCGGCGAAGACCGTGCGACGGAAATTCTTCTCAAGACGATCGGCGACATAACGCCACAGCGCCGTGATCTCGGCCGAGGAGCGCCCTTCGGGATCGACTTCCATCACCGTGCGGCCATCGATCATCGAGGCAGCGAAATCGGTGCGATGGTGGACCGTAATCGGCGCGACCGTGCCGTGCTGCGACAGCGCGACCGCAGCTTCGGACGTGATCTTGGCCTTCGGCGTCGCGCCGTTGACGACGAACACCAGCGGCTTGCCCGCGCGCTCGCACAGATCGACCGTGGCGCCGACGGCACGCAGATCGTGCGGGCTCGGGCGGGTCGGCACGACGATAAGTTCGGCGACCGAGATCACCGACTGGATCGCCATGGTGATGGCGGGCGGCGTGTCGATCACCGCGAGCTTGAAGCCCTGCTGGCGCAGGATCTGGAGATCGTTGGCGAGCCGCGCGACGGTGGTCTGCGCAAAGGCCGGAAGTTCGGCCTCGCGCTCGTTCCACCAATCGGCGAGCGAACCCTGCGGATCGATATCGATGAGCACGACCGGGCCGGCGCCCGCGCGCTGGGCCTGGACGGCGAGGTGTCCGGAAAGGGTCGTCTTGCCCGATCCGCCCTTCTGCGATGCCATGGCTAGAACACGCAAAGCCTATGTCCCCCTAAGAACGAAATTGGTTGTCACACCGGAGGGATCGCAGAACGGTCCTAATTTCGGGTTAACACCTGCCCGCCCGAACCGCAGATTGGCGCGTCGACGGTCATGCGGGATTCACGTGGCAAAGCATACGTGTTATGGCTGAAACACCATTAACCGCCACGGCCCGCAGGATCGCGGCCCGCGAGGCGGGATCGGGAGGGGCATTGCTATGAAACGATCGACGGCATGGATCGCGCTGGCGCTTGTGGGCGTATCGGCAAGCGCGCTGTCGGCACCGCTTTTCGCGCAGGATGCGGTGATCACCAGCGGCAATGGCGCTGGCGTCGAGGCCGCCGCCCGCGGCGATTTCGAAACCGCCGTCCAGGCCTGGCGTCCGCTTGCCGCTGCAGGCGATGCAGATGCCCAGTACAATCTCGCCCAAGCCTACAAGTTCGGTCGCGGGGTCGATACCGACCTTGCCGAGGCCGAACGGCTCTATGGCCTCGCCGCCCGCCAGGGCCATTGGCGCGCGGCCGACAATTACGGGCTGCTGCTGTTCCACCGCGGGGCCAAGGCCGAAGCGCTGCCGTTCCTCGAACAGGCGGCGCTGCGCGGCGATGCCCGCGCGCAATATCTTTACGGCCTGTCGCTGTTCAACGGCGAGTTGGTCGAGAAGGACTGGGTCCGCGGCTACGCGCTGATGACGCTGGCGCAGAATGCCGGGCTGGACCAGGCGACGCGCGCACGGGCGCAGATGGACCAGTACATCCCGCTCGAGCAGCGTCGCCGCGGGGTTGCGCTGTCGACCGAGCTCGCCGCGGACGCCGAAGCGCGCCGCCAGCAACTCGCCGATGCTGCCGATTATGGCGTCGCACCGGGACAGGTTGCCGCAGTGACGCCAACGCCGGTTCCTGCTCCTGCTCCTGCTCCGACCAAGCTGCCGCGCGGCAATCCGGCACAGGCGGGCGCCGACTACACCCTGCCGAGCGCGACCCAGCAGGCCGAGGCTTCACCGCCCCCCGCAGTTCGAACCGATCCGGCACCGCGCACCGTGACCGCGCCGCCGCGCGAGCCCGCCCCGGCCCAGGCCGCGATGACGGGACCGTGGAAGATCCAGCTCGGTGCCTTCTCGATCGCCAGCGGGGCCGATCGCTTGTGGGACCGGCTCTCGGGCAATCCCGCGCTCGCAGGCGCGCAGAAAGTGGTCGAACGCGCAGGGGGGCTCACCCGTCTCAAGGCGGGCGGCTTTGCCAGCCGCTCGGCCGCGCAGGCGGCGTGCAACAGCCTCAGGGCCTCGGGCCAGGACTGCCTCGTCACCCGCTAGCGACGGAAAACCTCGCCAATCGACGAACCGCGCTAGGCGCGCCTTGCGAATTGCGGCATGATCCCTCGCGGACAGGGGGATAAATGACCGATACGCACGACAATCCGGCCGCTGCGCCCGACCAGCCGCAGGCCGCACCGATCAACGAGACCGGGGGTCGGATCGCGAGCCTCGATTTCATCCGCGGTATCGCGGTGATGGGTATCCTCGTCGCGAACATCGTCTCGTTCGGGCAGCCGTTCACCGCCTATATGTGGCCCGACGGTTTCCTCGTGCCCGACGGCGATCCGGGGGGCTGGCAATGGATCGCGCAATTCGTCGCGATCGACGGCAAGATGCGCGGGCTCTTCAGCCTGCTGTTCGGCGCCGGGATCTGCCTGTTCATGGAAAGGGCGTGGGACCGCGGCGAGACCCGCTGGCTGCAGGCGCGCCGACTGTTCTGGCTCGGCCTGTTCGGACTGGCGCATTTTTTCCTGCTGTGGCGCGGCGACATCCTGTTCTTCTACAGCCTGTGCGGTTTCGTCCTGCTCGCCACGCTGCGCTGGACGCCGAAGACGCAGATCGTCGTCGCGACGATGGTCTACAGCTTTGCCTCGGTACTGTTCGCCGCGCTCTACTGGTTCATGTACCGCGTCGCGGAGACCCCCTGGGGCAAGACCGAGGAGCTCAAGGGTGCAGCGGAGGGCGTCGCCACGGCCAAGGTCGGGCCGCTCGCCGACGCAGTGACGCAAACCGCCATCATGCAGGACGGCACCTACCTCGACCTGGTGCTGCACAAGCTGACCGTGCACGGATTCGACTGGGTCGGCATGCTGATGTTCGTCTCGTGGGAAACCGTCCCGCTGATGCTGTTCGGGGCAGCGCTCTACCGGCTCGGCCTGTTCGACGGGCGGATGAATGCTTCCAGGGTGCGGCTGTGGGGCTGGCTAGGCGTGATCGGCGGCAGTGCAGTGACGCTCGCCGTGGCGCTGTGGGTCAAGTCGGTCGGCTTCGGCTATTTCAGCACGATGGGGGCGTTCATCGGTTGGTCGATGCTCCCGCGCCTTTTCGTCGTGCTCGGCCTTGCAGCGCTCCTGTCGCTCTATGGTGCGCGCGCGGGCGGCTGGCTGGCGCTACGGATCGCCGCGACCGGTCGGATGGCGTTCTCGAACTATCTCGGCACGTCATTCGTGCTGCTGTTCGTCTTTTCGCCCTGGGCGTTCGACCTGTTCGGTGTGCTCAACCGCCCGCAGCTTTACGCAGTCGTCCTCGGCGTCTGGGCGATGATGCTGTTGTGGTCGAAGCCGTGGCTCGAGCGATTCCGTTACGGTCCACTCGAATGGTTGTGGCGGTGCCTCACCTATGGCCGGGCGTTCCCGCTCCGACGCTAAGGTTGCTATTGATAATCGGTCGCACTAATACGGTTCATGCGAATCAATCGCAGGAGCTCGCGCCCACATGTATATCTGCATCTGCAACGCCATCCGCGAAGCCGACCTTCGCCGCGTCGCGCGCCGTTGCCCGGGCAATGCCGAGGCCTGCTATGGCGCGATGGGTAAGCAGCCCAGCTGCGGCACCTGTCTCGACCGGGCCGACGATATCGTGCTCGAGGAGCGCGAAGCGGCGTTCGAGAAACTCTCCGCCGCCTGAGTTCCAACGCTACTGACAATCGCTCGCAAATGGCGGATTTCCGCCCTTTTTTGTGGTGCGCGCCCTTGCCCGACTCGGTCGCGAGGCGCATGGTGGGGACCTTCCTCCTCCTAGTGGACGACACGATATGCAGGGTGATCCCAAGATCATCGAGTTCCTCAACAAGGCACTCACCAACGAGCTGACCGCGATCAACCAGTATTGGTTGCACTACCGCGTGCTGCACGATTGGGGCGTGACCACGCTTGCCGAATACGAGCGCCACGAGTCGATCGACGAAATGAAACATGCGGACATCCTGGCCGAGCGCGTATTGTTCCTTGGCGGGCTCCCCAATTTCCAGGCGCTCCACAGCCTCAAGGTCGGCGAGACGGTCGAGGAGATCCTCAAGGCCGACCTCGCGATGGAGAACGAGGCGATCCCGCTGCTGCGCGACGCGATCGAAGCGTGCGAAGAAGCGCGCGATTTCGTCAGCCGCGAAATCTTCGTGCGCATCCTCGAAAGCGAAGAGGAGCACGTCGACTTCCTCGAGACCCAGTTCGACATGATCGCGCGCATGGGCCTCGAAAACTACGTCCAGTTGCAGAGCAAGCCGGCCGGCGACGGCGGCGAGGGCTAGTCCCGCTTATCCTCGTCAAGCTTGCGATCGGGGCCGAAAAGCCGTCCCTCCACGATTCGCAGGAAGGTGAGCATCACCAGGCTGATGATCGTGCCTATGACGACCACCGGCCAAAGTGCAGCACCGCAAGCGATGCCGATCACGCTCGCCAGCCAGAGATGGGCGGCCGTGGTGATGTTGTGGAGCTTGCCCTTGCTGAAGACGATCAGTCCCGCACCGACGATACCGATGAAGGCCCCGATGGCCTCGAACAAGCGCAAGGGATCGGCGCGGGCACCGTCGAGCTGGTAATAGAGGGCTAGCATCGCCACCGTGGTTCCGGCCGCCGAAAAGCACACCAGCCCGTGGGTCCGCATGCCCGCGGCGTGTCCGCGCAACTCCCGGTCCAGCCCGAGCAGCAGTCCGAGAACCGCGGCCACGCCGAGGCGGAGGACAACTTCCCAGTTGAAGTATTCGAGTTCGGATACCGGGTTGAGTTCCATCGCTCGATGAAATGCGCGGCGCGCGCGATAGTTTCGGCTTACTGACGGTCCGAGCGCCGTCCGTTCAGTCGCTGCGCTTTTCCGCCTTCTTTCGCAGGATCGCCCGACTCTGCCTGCGGCGTTCGTGCGCGCTGCCGGTGGCGAGCCGGGTCTCGAGCAGGAACAGCACCAGCCCGACCATCAGCAGCCCCATGGTGACGATCCAGGCCACCGCGGTCACCGTCCCGATCTGCGGGCGGATGAAGGCCGAAACGAACAGCAGCGCGACCACCACGCAGATTGTCAGCGCCGAGGCGGTCGAGAACATCACCGCACGCTGGGCATAGACGCGGCGCTGTTGCAGCACCGGGATTTCCTCGCCCAATCGCCCGCCCTCGCCCGAATCGAGCACGCGTTCGATGTCCTCGATGCGCGTCGCGATCCAGATCAGGCGGCTGGTCATGACGTTCATCACCGCACCGATCGCCGCGAGAAGGAACACCGGCGCCAAGCTCAACTGAACTATCTGCTGCACGCGCGAGGTGCTCGCGGTGCGTTCGAGCAGTTCGCCCGCAAGGCTAGGATCGGCGGCGAGGAGCAGATCGAGCATCAATCGTCCTGGTATGGGTTTTTGGGGCTACGCAGGTTGACGCGAACGGGCACGCCTTCGAGCCCGAAGGTTTTGCGGATGCCGTTGACGAGATAGCGCTCGTAGCTGGTCGGCAGCATGTCGAGGCGGGTGCCGAAGACCACGAAGCGCGGCGGGCGGGTCGCGGCCTGGGTGATGTAGCGCAGCTTGATCCGGCGGCCCTTGGGCGCAGGCGGCGGGTTGTTCATCAGCGCATCGTCGAACCAGCGGTTGAGCGCCGCGGTCGGCACGCGCTTCGACCAGGTCTCGCGTAGTTCGAATGCCGCGCCGATCATCTGGTCGAGCCCCTTGCCGGTGATCGCCGAGACCGAGAACACCGGCAGGCCCTTCACCTGCGCCAGCCCTTCGCCCAGCGCCTCCTTGATCCCGTTGAACAGGCTGGAGGGTTCTTCGGCGATATCCCACTTGTTGATCGCGATCATCAGTGCGCGGCCTTCCTCGATCGCCATCGCCGCGATCTTGAGATCCTGGTGCTCGAGCCCCTGCGTCGCGTCGAGCAGCAGCACGACCACCTCGGCAAAATCGACCGCGCGGCGCGCATCGGCGACCGACAGCTTTTCGAGCTTTTCGACCACCTTGGCTTTCTTGCGCATGCCGGCGGTGTCGATCAGCTTGATCTCGCGCGCCTCGCCGGTCTTGGGATCGGTCCATTCCCAGTCCACCGCGATCGAATCGCGCGTAACCCCGGCTTCGGGCCCGGTCAGCAGGCGGTCTTCTTCAAGAAGACGGTTGATCAGCGTCGATTTGCCCGCATTGGGGCGTCCCACGATCGCGAGCTTGAGCGGGCCGAGCGGCGGGTCCTCGCCCTCTTCGCCTTCCCATTCGGGCGTGTCTTCGGGCTGCTTGAACTCGATATGCGGGCGCAGGGCGTCGAACAGGTCGGCCACGCCGGTACCGTGCTCGGCCGAAAGCGGCACCGGATCGCCGAGACCGAGCGCGAAGCTCTCATAGATCCCGCCCTCGGCTGCGCGCCCTTCGGCCTTGTTGGCGACCACGATCACGGGCACTTCCTGCTCGCGTAGCCAATTGCCGATCTCCTCGTCGAGCGGCGAGAGCCCGGCACGCGCATCGATCACGAACAGCGCGGCGTCGGCGCCTTCGAGCGCGGCCATGGTCTGCTGGCGCATCCGGCCCGACAGCGTCTTGATGTTCTCGTCTTCCCACCCGGCGGTATCGACGATTTGGAAATCGAGCCCGAGCAGGCTCGCATCGCCGAACCGGCGATCGCGGGTGACGCCCGGCTGGTCGTCGACCAGCGCGAGCTTCTTGCCCACCAGCCGGTTGAACAGCGTGGACTTTCCGACATTCGGGCGGCCGACGATCACGACGGTAGGGAGCGGATTGGGCATGGTGTCCGCGCAATTGGGCGTTCGAGCGGCGAATGGCAAGTTGCTTGCTGTAAGGAGGTCGCGCGACTACGGGCCGCGCATGACGACGCCTCCCATCCCCGAAGCCAAGCCGTCCGGCCTTGCCGCGGCGATCGGCGCCTATACGCTGTGGGGGCTGATGCCGCTCTACCTGCTGACGGTGAAGACGGTGCCTCCGGTAGAATTCGTCGGCTGGCGCATCCTCTGGACGATCCCGCTGTGTTTCGTGATCCTCGTCTTTCGCAAGCAGATGGGCGAATTCCTCGCGATCTTCCGCAACCGGCGCGCGCTGCTCGTCCTCGCCGCCGCGGCTACCCTCGTGGCGACCAACTGGGTGGTCTACGTGCTCGCGATCCAGCGCGGCAATCTCTACGCTGCGAGCCTCGGCTATTACATCAACCCGCTGGTCAACGTGTTCCTCGGCACGGTCGTGCTCGGCGAGAAAATGAGCCGCATGCTGTGGGTCGCGGTCGTGCTGGCCGGTATCGGTGTCGCGATCCTGCTCGGCGGGGCGCTGACGACGCTCTGGATCAGCCTGACGCTGGCATTGAGCTTCGGGACCTACGGGCTGCTCAAGAAGACCGTGCAGGCGGGCGCCGTGCCCGGATTGACCATGGAGACCGTGCTGCTCGCCGCGCCCGCTGCCGCGACCTGCTGGTGGTTCGCGCAATCACCGACGGGATCGAGTTTCACCCAGAGCGTCGAGCTGTCGGCGCTGATCATGCTCGGCGGGGCCTGGACCGCGATCCCGCTGCTGCTGTTCGCGATCGCGGCGCGGCGGATGGATTATTCGGTGCTCGGCTTCATCCAGTTCCTCGCCCCGACCATGGTCTTCATCCTCGGCCTGACCGTGTTCGACGAGCCATTGAAGCCGGTTCAGCTCGCGAGCTTCGGCTTCATCTGGGCGGCGCTGGCGCTGTTCGTATGGGAGTTGTGGCGCGGAAAGCGTCGCGCCAGGCCGACCGCGACCTAACCTTCGAAGGCCCAGCCGAGCGTTTCGCCCGCGTGGAACGGAACGACCGGCTTACCCGCCGCGTCGACGCAATCGGGCACGACATGCTCAGTGCGGCGAAGCGTCACCGTGTCGGTGTTTCGCGGCAGGCCGTAAAAGTCCGGCCCGTAATGGCTGGCGAAGCCCTCGAACCGTTCGAGCGCGCCTTCCTCGTCGAACACCGTGACATAGCTTTCGAGCGCGAAGGGTGCGTTGAATATCCCCGCACAGCCGCAGGCGCTCTCCTTCGCCGCCCGATCGTGCGGCGCGCTGTCGGTGCCGAGGAAGAACTTGGGCGAACCCGAAATCGCCGCGGCGCGCAGCGCCAGCCGGTGCAGCTCGCGCTTGGCGACCGGCAGGCAATAGGCATGTGGCCTGATCCCGCCGACCAGCATCGCATTACGGTTTATGTGAAGGTGCTGCGGCGTGATCGTCGCCGCGACGGCGGACCCGGCCTGCGTGACGAAATCGACCGCCTGCGCGGTGGTGATATGCTCGAAAACCACCTTGAGATCCGGGAGATCGGCGATCAGCGGGGCAAGGATGCGGTCGATGAACTCGGCCTCGCGGTCGAACACGTCTACGTCGCTCTCGGTCACCTCGCCATGGACGCACAACACCATGCCGATCTCGGCCATCCGCTCGAGCACGCCGCGGATGTTGGCGACATCGGTCACGCCGTGGGCCGAATTGGTAGTGGCGTTGGCGGGATAGAGCTTGGCCGCGGTGAACACACCGTTGGCGAACCCTTGCGCGATATCTTCGGCATCGGTGTCGTCGGTAAGGTAGCAGGTCATCAGCGGGGTGAAGTCAAAGCCCCGGGGCAGCGCGGCCATAATCCGCGCGCGATAGTCGCGCGCTGCCGCGGTGGTCGTGACCGGCGGCGCGAGGTTGGGCATCACGATCGCGCGGGCGAACTGGCGCGCGGTGTAGGGCAGCACGCCGCTTAGCATGTCGCCATCGCGCAAGTGCAAATGCCAGTCGTCGGGACGGGTGATCGTAATACTGTCGCTCATCGGGGTTCGCTTAGCGGCGAGCGCCCCTATATTCCAGACATGACCCTGCTTTCAGACCGCGCCATCATCACGATCACTCCGACTTCGGAGGACGAGGATGCCGTCGGCTTCCTCCAGGGACTCGTCACCAACGATGTCTCTGGTGGCGACTCCCCCGGCCTGCCGACCTATGCGGGCCTGCTGACTCCGCAAGGCAAGACCATCGCGGGCTTCATCGTCTGGCGTGACGGAAATAGGCTGCTGCTCGACTGCGAACGCAACAGCGCGGCGGAGTTGGTGAAGCGGCTTTCGCTCTATCGCCTGCGGCGCAAGATCGCGATCGAGCTCGACGAAAACCTCGCAGTGCATTGGCGGCGCGACGGCAGTGATGGCGCTGCCGACCCGCGCCTCCGAGCGCTGGGCAGCCGCTGGATTGCGCCTCCCGGTAGCGCCGGCGACTCGAGCGAAGGCTATCACGCCCATCGCCTTTCGCTCGGCGTCGCCGAGACGGCCGAGGAAATCGGCGACCTGCTGTGGCTTGAGACCAACGCCGCCGAACTGAACGGCGTCTCCTTCACCAAGGGCTGTTTCATCGGGCAGGAGAACACCGCGCGGATGAACTGGCGACAGAAGGTCAACCGGCGCTTGGTGGTAGTCCCGCTCGATCGATCGGAGGAAAAGCGCCGGCGGGTGGCATATCCCGACCACGGGCTCGCGGTCGACCATTTGCGCGTCGCCGATATCGACCCCGAACTGCTGCCCGATTGGCTGCGCGAAGCAGTCGCAAGCTAAATCCGGATCAATCCTTCGCCGTCTGATGAGCCGCGATCGAATCGGCGAGCATGCGTTCGGCACGGTCGCGTGCGGTGTCGCGCGGGAGGCGCAGCGACTTGGCGAGCGGCTGGCCCATCAGCGCATCGCCCAGCGCCAGCAGCACCAGCGTCAACGTCTCTTCGTGGACCCGCATCTTCTCGCCGTGCGCCTCGCTTTCCTCGGGCGCGATCTCGTCGACGAGATCGTGGATCGTCTCGACGATCGGATCGAGCGCGTCCTCGTTGCCGGTGAGGATCATCCAGCTGGCGAGCTGTCCCGCGCCTTCGCGATCGAACGCATCAAAGGCGAGATCGACCACTTCGCGCGGCGACCCCAGCCCCGCCCGACTCGCGCGCACCGCTTCGATGATCGTCTCGCAAACCGTCTGCGCGAGGTACGCCGCAAGCGCCTTCTGCAGGCCCGAGGCCGAACCGAAATGATGCAGCAGATTGGCATGGGTGCGCCCGACCCGCGCGGCGACCGCCTTCAACGTCACGCTCTGCGGACCGGCTTCGATCAGCAGCGCGCGCGCCGCTTCGAGCGCGGTACGACGGCTTTCTTCGGGCGATAGGCGTTTGCGGGTGGCCATGCGCGATTCCTAAGCGGCTTTCGCGGCAAGGCAAGGGCGCACACCCAAGCTTAGCGCATAGTGCTTGCACGGAGCCACCGTACCGCGCCCCGCGCTGTGGCGCTCCGAAACCTCTCCGGTCGGCAGGAATCCGACCTTCTCGAGCACGCGGCCCGACGCGGGATTGTCCACGAAATGCCCGGCGACAAGATCGCGGTGGCCGCACAACCGCGCGATTTCGAGCACCGCCAGCGCAGCCTCGGTCGCATAGCCCTGGCCCCAGAATTCACTGGCGATCCAGTAACCGAGCTCGCTCTCTCCTGCGCGCTCGTCGATCCCGATGCAGCCGACCAGCTTGGCGTCGCTCGTCCGGGTGACAAGGAAGCGGGGGCAGCGCGGATCGATCGGCAGCGCGACGAAGGCACGCGCATCGTCTTCGCAATAGGGCCAGGGCGCGCGCGCGAGGTTGCGGACGATGGCTTCCTCGCCGATCGCGGCGAAGATCGCCTGCGCGTCTTCGGGCCAGGGTGGCCGCAACAGCAGCCTGTCCGATCTGTGAAACATCGTAATTCCCCTCTTGCCGGACCTCCCTCAAGGCCCGGGATCGCGAGGGAGACGAAAAAAGGGAGACGGGCCTGGCCCCTCTCCCTCTTCGGCCGGATAAAGCTCCGGCGGGGCCGTCCCGGTGGACAGCCCGTGTCTAAGCTGCCCGATTATTCGGCGGCGACTGCCATCTCGTCGATCGAGACGTATTTGCGCGCCTGCTTGCCCGAGTGGAAACGCACTCGGCCGCCGGTAAGCGCGAAAAGGGTGTGGTCCTTGCCCATGCCGACATTTGTGCCCGGATAGAACTTGGTGCCGCGCTGACGCACGATGATGTTGCCCGGAACGACTTCCTGGCCACCGAACTTCTTCACACCGAGGCGACGGCCGGCTGAATCGCGACCGTTGTTGGACGAACCGCCTGCTTTTTTATGTGCCATGGCTCAATAACTCCTGACCGGACGCGTCCGGCTTACTTCTTTTCGGTCTTCTTCGCAGCCGTTTTCTTGGCGGCGGGTTTCTTGTCCGCGGCCTTCTTGGTCGCAGCCGCTTTCTTCGGCGCGGCCTTCTTGGCGGCGGGCTTCTTCTCGTCGGCCTTCTTCGCCGGAGCCTTCTTCGGAGCGGCCTTTTTGGCCTCTTCCTTCGGAGCGGCTTCCTTCTTCGGCGCAGCCTTCTTCTCGGCCTTGGCATCGCCGACCTGCGTGATGCGCAGCAGCGTCATCTGCTGGCGGTGGCCGGCCTTGCGGCGATAGTTGTGACGACGACGCTTCTTGAAGACGATCGTCTTCTCGCTCTTCGCCTGCGCGATGATCTCGGCCGAAACCGCGACTTTCGAGGCGTCCTTGATATCGTCGCCCTCACCGGCAAGCAGGACGTCGCCCAGCTTGATGGTGTCGCCGGCTTCGCCAGCGAGCTTTTCGACCGCGATTTTGTCTCCGGCGGCAACCCGGTATTGTTTGCCGCCCGTGCGCACGACTGCGAACATGGTGCTAACTCTTTCTCGTTACTGCAATCAGCGGCTCCGAAAAGCCGCACTCCGACGCCGCGCGAGTTGCGCGGTTGCCGGGAAAGCGGTGCCGTTAGTCGAAGACCCAACAGCTGTCAACGCGAAGCGCCCCAGATTCTCGGTCCAACTGGAACATTCTGGCGAACTCGCTCGCACATGCTATGGGGCGAGCTGATGAAGCGCGTCGCAATCCTCTTCTCCATATCGGCATCGCTCGCCGCCTGCGCAAGTGGCGGCGACTATCCCAGCCTCGCGATTCGCGACGGCGAGCGGATGACGGGCAGCGCCACGACACCCGAGCCCGCCCAGCCTACAGAGCGCGTTGCGCTGTCGACCGACACCACCACCCGCGTTGCGCAACTCGAGAAACTGGGCCGAGCCAATCATGCCGAGTTCGCCAAGCTCGAATCGCGCGCCTCGCGACTGGTCGCAGCAGCCCGCGGCAGCGCGATCACGACCAAGGCCAATGCATCGGCGCAGATCGCGCTGGCCGAATTGCAGTCCGCGCACGAAGCAACCGTGTCGGTGCTGGCCGAACTCGACGTCCTGCTCGCCGAGGCGACGCTGGCAGACGCTCAACTGACCACGATCGAGGCGGCCCGCGGCGAAGCGGCGCGACTGGCCGAGGAAGAACGCACCACTATCGCCCGACTCGCGGCCGACCTGCCATCGCAGTGACCGACGAACTCGCCTGTGCCCAATGCCCGGTCCGCGATCGCGCGGCCTGCGCCTCGCTCGACGAACGCGAACGCGCCGAGCTCGCGCGCGGCGGCCGGAGGCGCGATCTCGCAGCGGGCGAAACGCTGTTTGCGGTGGGCGACGACAATGCGACCTGCGCAACTCTCGTCTCGGGAGCGCTAAAGATCGTCTCAACCGATCCGGAGGGCGAGGAGCACATCCTTTCGCTGATCCATCCGGCCGGTTTCGCGGGCGAGCTGTTCGCCCCGCTAACCGACCACGAAGTGGTGGCACTCACCGACTGCCGCGTCTGCCTGTTCTCGCGCAAGCAGCTCGAATCGACGATCGAACGGTTTCCGCAACTGGGCGCGGCGCTGCTGCGCAGGGCGCAGGACGATCTCCACGAAACGCGCCGCTGGCTCGACCTCGCACAGACCGGCGATGCGCGGCGTAAGGTCGGCGGGGCCTTGATGGCCTTCGCAGAAGCGGCCAGTGATTCGCCGTGCCATCCGGCCAGCCGCTTCGATCTCCCGCTCAGCCGGGCAGAACTGGCTTCGCTACTCGGCCTGACGATCGAGACCGTGAGCCGACAGGTCACCCGCTTCGAACGCGACGGAGTGATCCGCCGACACGGAAAGCGCGGGATCGAACTGGTCGACCCCGCGCCCCTCACTGGCGGCTGACGTTCGGGTCAGGCCGTCAACCCCCAGATCGTCACGATCGCGACTCCCCACCCGAGCACGACCATAGGCACGACATACATCTGCGCGATCGCCGCATTCGCGCTGCAGCGGCCTGTCGCGGTCATCACGCCGCGCAGCTGGAATTCGGCCCAGCGCGGGGACTTGACCGGATTGTCGGGCTTCATCCCGACCCACAGTGCGGGCACCGCGAAGATCGCGACGGTAAACAACATGCAGATCGCGATCGGGATGAGCAGTGCTGGTGCGGCAAGGCCGAAACCCAAGATCGCGAGAAAGGCGAGGAACACGCCGCCGAGACCGATATGGAGCGCCGGCGGGAAACCGAAGCTGCGATCGACCGCGACGGGCTGCTGCGGTGCAGTCTCGATCGCAGGCAGGATTTTCGCAAGCGTATCGACCTTGGCGAGGGTGTCGAGTTTCGGGCGTTCGAGATGTTCGGTCATGGCTTTGCCTTCCTTTCGGCAAGCCTTGTGCCCCTTGCGGGCTCATGCCGCCTTGATCTCGATCAAGCCATGCGGATTACCTCGCGAGCCGCAAATATTGGCCGGTGACACCGGGGGCCTCGGCAAAGTAATCCTTCGCCTCTCCGATCGCAGCATCATTGTTCGACGCCACCGCATTCACGCGGCGCCGTGGCCCCGCTTCGCGCGCCAGCTCCTGCACCGCGGCGAGGCGCCAATTGCGGTGCGTGTGGTCGGCGGGAGAGAACACCAGCAGCAGGTCGTCGTCGCAGCTGCGCGCTTGAGACAGCCAGCGTTCCTGAAAGCAGGCCGCGGCATCGAGCGGCTCGTCCGAAAGGGCAGGAATGCGGAGCGTCTTCACGCGCGCCGCTCCCGCAGCAGGGTGATCCCGATCTTCTCGCCCGCCTCTGCGATGGCGAGCTTGACGATCTTGACCTCGACCCGCTCGATTCGTGTGTCCTGCAGGAACAGCGTCTCGCAGACATGGTCGGCAACCGCCTCAATAAGCTTGAAATGGACGCCTTCGGGCAGCGCGTCGGACGCGGCGAATTTGAGGTCCATGTAGTTCTTGCTGTCGGCCAGCGGCGTCTCCGCATCGTAGCGAGGCAACGGTCGCATCCACACCCGGATGGTAAAACGCAGCGGCTGCGCCTTGCCGGTTTCTTCAGAATAGATCCCGGTGAGCACGTCGTGCTCGAAATCCGCGACTTCGAGGATCAGGCTGTCGGCCAAGCGCAATGCTCCTTTGCAAAGAGCGCGCGACGTGACACATGCGGACACGACCTGTCCAGAGGGGGAACCGAGCCATGACGACTTCGCACAACAGACATTGGACCGCGTGGCTGGGCAAGCTCGCGCTCACGCTGTCGCTGGCCGCGATCGTGGTCGCGCTGGTCGGCACCACGCTCGCCCGGTTCGATGCGATCGAGAAAATGACCGGCTTCATGGGCTTCGTCTACGCGCTGCGTTCGGCGATGTGGCTCGCCGGCTTCGCCGCGCTGGCGCTGGTGCTGAGCTGGGTGCTGGGCAAGCGCACGAGCTGGTCGGCGCTGGTCGGCCTGCTGGCGGCGGGCGCGTTGATGGCGACCGGTGCATGGCTGCGCGGCGAGGCGGGCAAGTATCCCGCGATCCACGACGCCACAACCGATCTCGAAAACCCGCCCGCATTCACCGCGCTCGAAATTCCCGAAGACAATCTGCGTGGAGTCGAGAGCGAGGCCGATTGGCGCGAATTGCACCGCGCAGGCTATCCCGATCTCGCGCCGGTCGAGGTGCCCAGTTCGGTCGCCGACACGATCGCGCGGGCCGAGGAACTGGCCGAAGAGCGCGGCTGGACGGTGATCGCATCCGACGCCGAAGCCGGCAGGCTCGAAGCGGTCGCCTATGCCGGCTGGATCAAGTTCGAAGATATCGTGGTGCTCACCGCCGAGCCGAACGAGTCAGGCGGATCGACCGTCAACATGCGCTCGATCAGCCGGGTGGGTGTGAGCGACCTCGGCTACAACGCCAAGCGGATTCGCGAATTCCTCGCGGCCCTGGAAGCGGGCTAGGCGTTCGACCAGCGGGCGAACAGCGCGGTCGGCAGGGTCCGACCGCCCTCGCCTTCCTCTCGCACGGCGAGTTCCCCCAATTCGATCCTGCCGGGCAGGTGGGCGAGTTTTTCCGCCAATAGCTGTCCGAGCGACAGCGCGCTCATCCTCACCGCATACACGGTGAGGAACAGGAAGCGGCTGTCGCCATCGAGCAACTGCCCGCAATCGCCGATCAATTCCGGCAGCCCGTCCTCAATCCGCCAGGTCTCGTTCTTCGGCCCGCGCCCGAATTTGGGCGGATCGAGGATGATCCCGTCATAGCGGTTCTCGCGCCGCACCTCGCGTGCGGCGAATTTCATCGCATCGTCGACAAGCCAGCGGATCGGTCGCCCCTCCATGCCCGACATCGCCGCGTTTTCGCGCGCCTGCGCGACCGATTTCTTCGACGCATCGACATGGGTGACGGGCCCGTGCTCGCTGAGCGCCAGGCTGCCCACCCCGGTATAACCGAACAGGTTCATCGTCGGGCGGATCGCGGCGCGTTCGCCAAGCTGAGTGCCCATCCACTCCCAGACCGGCGCCATGTCGGGGAAGAAACCGAGATGGCGGAACGGCGTGCATTGCGCGGTGAATTTGGCGGACCCCCAATTGAGCGTCCAGCCGTCCTCCGGCACCTCGGGCGAAAGGTTCCAGCGACCGCCGCCGTCCTCGTCGCTACCAGGCACGAACTCGCCGTCGGCGGGCCACTCGTCGAGCCGCGGCTGCCACAGTGCGAGCGGTTCGGGTCGGATGAAGCGATAAGGGCCATAGCGTTCGTATTTGCGACCAAGGCCGCTGTCGAGCAGGCCGTAATCGTCCCAGGCTTCACCGACCAGCAGGCGCGGGGTCATGTCGAGTGCGAGGCTCATGCGAGCGTCCTTGCAATGTCCTCGAGGTGCGATGCAACCGCCTTGGGATCGGCCTCGACGGTGGCGTAGCGCTCCTCGCGCCCGAAAATCGCCCGCAGACGCTCGGGCGCGGCGGGCCGCTCGCCGAGCGCCTCGGCTACCGCATCGGGAAACTTCGCCGGGTGCGCGGTGGCCAGCGTCACGATCGGCACGTCGTGCGGCAGGTCGGAGGCAAGCGCGGCATGCAGCCCGGCGGCCGTGTGCGGATCGATCACCTGCCCCGCGCGGTCGCGCGCCCAGCGCATCGCATCGGCGATCGCACCTTCATGCGCCGAAGCCCCGGCGAACATCGCATCAAGCACCCGGCGCTGCGGTGCGGTGAGGTGGAAGCGACCCTCTTGCGACAGGAGCTCCATCTGGCCCGGCGTGGCGGCGGGATCTGCATCGAACAGCAGGCGTTCGAAATTGCTCGCGACCTGGATGTCCATCGCCGGCGCACTGGTGGCGAGCGCTTCGCCGCGTTCGTATAGCCCGGTTGCGATCGTGCGCGGGAGGATCGCATTGGCATTGCTGGCCACGATCAGGCGCTCGACCGGCAGGCCCATGGCACGCGCGACATGGCCTGCGAAAGCATTGCCGAAATTGCCGGTGGGCACGGCAAAGGCGAGCGGACGGTCGACCGCGTTCAGTTTGGCCGCAGCGGCGAAATAGTAAGGGACCTGCCCCGCGATCCGCAGCCAGTTGATCGAATTCACCGCGCCGAGGCGCAGGTCGCCGACCCCGCTTGCGAACAGCTGCTTCACGATGCGCTGGCAATCGTCGAAGCTGCCCTTGACCGCGAGATTGACGATGTTCGGAGCGTCGACCGTGGTCATCTGCCGCCGCTGTACCTCGCTCACGCGACCTTCCGGGTGGAGCATGACGAGGCCGATATTGGCGCGGTCCGCGATCGCCGCGATGGCCGCCGATCCGGTATCGCCGCTGGTTGCACCCACCAGCACCAGGGGCTGCCCGCCTTCCTCGGCGTCGATCAGCTCGGCCATGATGCGCCCGACCACCTGCAGCGCAAAGTCCTTGAATGCCAGTGTCGGGCCGTGGAACAGCTCGAGCAGCCAGTGGCGCCCGGCGAGGGGTACCAGCGGCGCGACTTCGGGATCGTCGAAGCCCGCATAGGCTTCCTGACAAATCTCGAACAATCGCTCGTCGGGGATCGCGTCCCCGACGAAGGCCGACAGGATCAAAGCGGCGAGATCGGGATAGGGCAGCTCGGCGAGGTCGGCGATCCGGGCCTTGGGCAGGCGCGGGATGTCCGCCGGCATCCACAACCCGCCATCGGGCGCGGTACCGGAGAGGACGACGTCGCGAAACGATGCGCGCTCCGCGGAGCCGCGCGTCGAGACGTATCGGATCGCGCTCACGCCCGCTCGCGCCAGCGACGACGCAGCGCAAAGGCGTAGATGACCAGGGCCGTGAAGGCGAAGAAGAACCACTGCCCGGCATAGGCCCAGGAAGTGTTCTCGTATTCGGCGGGGTCAGGCTGTCGTGAGGCCTTGAGGCCGGCCTTCGGTTCGCTCGCAACGATCATCGCCGCGCGGTTGGACGGGCGAAACGACAGCCGCTCGAGAAACCCGCGATCGTCGGGGGCCTGCGCGGCGAGTCCCTCGATCACGCCGCCATCCCACTCGACGACGGTGTCAGGCCGCTCGGCGACACCGATCTGCGTCTGGAAACTGGCACCGCTCGCGCGGTTTACGCAGGTCGCGATCTGGCGCCACCCGGTCCGGCCCGCAGCGTCCTTGCCGCCGGCGACCTCGATCCTCGTCACCTCGTCGCAGGTCGCACGTAATCGGCGGAAGAGGTAGCGCTCGTCCCCCGCCTTGCCGAAGGGATAATCGAGCACCGGCTGGGTCGGACGTTCGACCATCGCCTGCTTCAGCCGGTCGCGCTCCGCACCGCGGCCCAGTTGCCAGATGCCGAGTGCGATCATCGTCGCGACCGCGGCCGCGACGACGATGGTCGGAATGATGGGCAGGCGCCTCATGCGAGGCCTCGCTTGTCTTAGTGCGTCGGGTAGCCCCAGCCGCCCCAGACATAGACGACGATGAAGAGGAACAGCCACACTACGTCGACGAAATGCCAGTACCACGCCGCCGCTTCGAAGCCGAAATGCTGGCGCGGGGTGAAGTGACCCTTGTAGCTGCGCACCAGGCACACGATCAGGAAGATCGTGCCGATGATGACGTGGAAGCCGTGGAAACCGGTCGCCATGTAGAAGGCCGAACTGTAGGTGTTGCCCCCGAAACCGAACGGCGCCGCGGCGTATTCGTACGCCTGAATGCAGCTGAACAGCACGCCGAGGATGATCGTGGCCCACAGGCCCTTCTTGAGGCCTTCGCGATCACCATTGATCAGTGCGTGGTGCGCCCAGGTCACGGTGGTGCCCGAGCATAGCAGGATCAGCGTGTTGAGCAGCGGCAGATCGAACGCGTCGATCACTTCCTCGATTGCGGCGGGCGGCCATTGCCCGTCGACCACTTCGGTCAGCGTCGAGGGGAAAAGCGAAAAATCGAACCAGCTCCAGAACCAGCCCACGAAGAACATCACTTCGGACGCGATGAACAGGATCATGCCGTAGCGCAGGTGGAGCTGCACGACCGGGGTGTGGTCGCCCGCATGCGCTTCGCGGATGATGTTGCCGAACCAGCTGAAGAAGGTGAAGACGAGACCGATCAGGCCCGCGATCAGCACCGGGGTGCCGAAATTGAACACGTCCGGGTGGAAGCTCATCACCATGCCGGTCGTGAACGTCAGCGCGCTCAGCGAGCCGATCAACGGCCACGGATCGGGATCGAGAATGTGATAGGTGTGCGACTTGTTACCGGCCATGATGTCCATCTTTCGGATGAAGGTGTGCCGGTGCCCTTAATCGCCCGCGCCGCCGGGGTCTAGGGGGTGAGGACGGGTTTTCGTGCTACTTTCGCAACGACGACCCGCGCATCAGGACTCGTCCTCGACCTTGCGATGGAAGGTGTAGCTCAGCGTGATCGAATCGAGGTCCTCGACCAGCGGGTCGTCGAGGATCGCGGGATCGACGTAATAGACCACCGGCATCCGCACTTCCTGCCCCGGCTCGAGCCGCTGTTCGGTGAAGCAGAAGCACTGCACCTTGCTGAAATACTTGCCCGCCTCATTGGGGAAGACGTTGAAGCTCGCCGACCCGACGATCGGCTCGGGCCCGGTGTTGCGCGCGAGGTAGATCGCCTGGTCCCGGCTGCCGATGGCGATCTTGTCGGTCGCCTGTTCGGGGCGGAAATCCCACGGCATGTTGCGCGCGACATTGGCATCGAACCGGATCACGATATCGCGCGTTGCCCCGCTCGCCGCCAGCCGTTCGGCGAGGCTCGCATCGCTGTCGCTGGCGCGCTGCGTGGTTCCGCCGAAGCCGGTCACGCGGCAGAACAGGTCGTAAAGCGGCACCGCGGCATAGCCCAAGCCCAGCATGCCGACCGCGAAGGCCAGCATGATAAGGCCGGTGCGCTTGTTGCGCTGCTGGAGAGGCTGCGTGGCCATCGGTCTACATCCGGGCGATGGTGATGCCGTAGAATAGCGCGACGAAGCCGGCCAGCACCAGCGCGAGCACGATGTTGCGCTGCCGCTGGATCGCCTTGCGACGAAGCTCTTCGTCCTGCGGGTCGCTCGGAGGGTCTTGGCGTGGTTCCATGATCTCTATCTAGGGTGTGAGCGCGAACCGGTCCACCACCAGCATCGCGAACAGCGCGAAGAGGTAGAGGATCGAGAATCCGAACAGGCGCTTTTCCGGGCGCATCGCATCGCCTTCTTGCGTACGGCGCAAGCCCACTTGCGCAGATAGCAGCAGGAACAGGCCCGACAGCACCGCCGCGCTGGCGCCGTAGATCCAACCCGTCCCGCCGATCCACCACGGTGCGAGGCTGAGCGGAAGGAGTATCGCGGCATAGACCAGGATTTGCCGCCGCGTGGCCTGCTCGCCCGCGACCACCGGTAGCATCGGGATGCCGACGGCTTCGTAATCGGTCTTCACGAACAGCGCGAGCGCCCAGAAGTGCGGCGGGGTCCACATGAAGATGATCGCGAACAGCAGCACCGGCATCGCGGTGATCTCGCCGGTCGCCGCGACCCATCCGATCATCGGCGGGAACGCCCCGGCCCCGCCTCCGATGACGATGTTCTGCGGCGTTCGCGGCTTCAGCCAGATCGTGTAGAGCACCGCGTAATAGACGATCGACACGGCGAGGATCGCAGCCGCGAGCCAGCCAATCGCGAGCCCCATGATACCCACCGAGGCGGCGGAGAGCATGATCCCGAAATCGCGCGCCTGCGTCCGGTCCATGCGGCCCGAGGGCAGCGGACGCTTCGAGGTGCGTTTCATCCCGGCGTCGATATCGGCTTCCCACCACTGGTTGAGCGCGGCCGCCCCGCCCGCCCCGATCGCGATGCACAGGATCGCGGCAAAACCGAGAAACGCGTTGATCCGCTCGGGCGCAGCGAGCAGGCCGCACAGCCCGGTAAAGATCACCAGCGTCATCACGCGCGGTTTGGTCAGCGCGAAGAAATCGCGCCACTCGGCAGGCATGGCGGGCTTCGGCGCCGCGTTGGGGGGATCGATGGATGTCACGACAAGCGCGCCTATAGGCGGACAAGGGCCGTGTGGAAAGCGACCGATGCGCCGGTACGAAATCGACAATCGACGCGTCGGGGTAGGAAGTGGCATAAGCGCTCCCGCCACGAAGGGGGAGCCGAGGGTTGAGCATACGATACGCCGCGCTGCTGGCTGCAACGGCCCTATCCCTGTCCGCCCCCGCGACCATCCGCGCGCAGCCGGTCGCCTCGGTCGAAGCAGATGCGGAAATCAGCGCGATGGAGGCCGCATTCGTCGCCGGGGTGGCAGGTGTTTCCGCTGGCGATAAGCAGGCTGCCCGCGCCGGTTTCGAGGAGGTATTGTCGCTCCATCTCGCCCGGGACGGCGCACGCGACGTCGACCAGTTTCTCGCCGCCGGATCTGATGAGAGGCTGGAAAGCTACACCGCCTGGCTCGCCGAACGCAGCGCCGCCTTCGATGGGAAGGATTGGCGCGGATACGAATATTACGCACTCGTCGCGGGAAGCTATTCGGCGATCCTCAGCCTCCGGTCCTCCGTCACCGAACGCGAGGAATTGGTCGATGGCGTGGCACGCGGACTGGGCGTGATCGCCTTCGCGGCGACGCTGCAGGGAAAATACGAATTACTCGGCAAGCTTTACGCGCCGGTCCTCAACGGTCCCGACGCCGCGCTAGAGGCAGCCGCAGCGCAGGAAATGTTCGGGCGGGCGAGGAGCGAATGGTCGTGGGGCGGTGCTAGGCGCGACGGCGCGCCGAGGCTCGTCGCCGAGTTGCTGGCGCTGTTCGATCGTACCGGGGGGCGCGCCGATCAGGTTGTCGCCAACCTGCGCGAATTGCAGGCGACGATCGCCGAAAGCGAAGGTCGGCTCGACGACGCACAGGCAGCGCTGTCCGGTTCCACCGTCGAGTTCGATCCGGACCGGCGCGCCGGATTGCTGTTCCAGCAAGGCCGGGCACGTGCCGCGACCAGTATCGTTCTCGGCCGCAGCGAGCGCCTCGACGCTCCGGACTTGTCGCTCGACGACGCCCGCAAGCTGCTCGAGGTCGAAGGCTTGACCGGGATAGGCCGCGCGGGGCAGCTCGCCCTTCATGCGGTGGTCCTGCCGGTCTATCGGCGCGAACTGACGATCGAGGACGAAGAACTTCGCTCGCTGCTCTCCAGCCATGCCCAGGCCTTATTCGCGGCCGGGCGTGCAAGCGAGGCCGAGCCGATCCTCGCCTCGCTGCTGCAATTTTACGAAGCCCGGTTCTCGCTCGATTCGGGCTGGGGCCACGAATTCGCCACCCGGCTCGCGGCCGCGCTCGAAGCACAGGCGCGGCTGGCCGAGGCGGGCGTGCTCTATCGCCAGCTATGGGACATTGCGCGCGGCTATGGCCAATACGCCGAGAGCGCCACGCTCGATTATTTCGCGCCCTTCATCGCCAATCTGATCCGCCGCGGCGAATTGACCGAAGCCGAGGCCGTCAGCGAGGACGTGCTGGCCAAGGTCCGCGCGGCCGAGGCCGAGCCCTTCGTGCTCAAGGGCTTTGTCCTCGTGCGAACCGAAGTGCTGCTGGCAAGGGGAGAGCTGGCCGAAGCCGAGCGCACCGCGCGCGAGGCAGTGGCGCTGGGCGCGCCCGACGCGGATTGGAGCATGGCGGCGGGGTTCGTAACCCCCGACCGCGAGAGCCGCCGGTTGCTGGCGACGATCCTCGAGCGTCGCGGCCAAGCGGCTGCGGCGGAACCGATCCGCCGGAACATATTGATCCGCACCCAGGAGAACTCGATGGTCCCGCGTGAAGGCAGCGAGATGCGCGAGGCGCGGCTCGAACTTGCGCGCAACCTCGCCACCCAGGGCAAGCTCGAAGCGACCGAACTCTTCGCGCGCGAAATCCGCGTGCTCAGCGGCGTCTATGGCCGCGATAGTGAGCAGGTGCTGGCGGTGAGCGATCCCTATGCGCGCTACCTGCTGGCGAGCGGACGGCCGGGCGCGGCGCTCTCGCCCGCCCGCCGCAGCCTCGATGCGCGGCTGGCCGCCCGTGGCAGGACCGATGCCGCGGCTGGCAGTGCGAACGAGGCGGCATTGGCCGCCGGACGCCGCGATGCGGCGCTGCTCGTGGTCGCGACCGCGTGGTCGGCCTCGATGCCATAGAAAAAGGGCGCTCCCGCGGGAGCGCCCTCTTCCTTGCCGATCACGCTGGCGCTCAGTGCGCCGGTGCGGGCTTGATGTGGTGGTGGTGGTCGTGGTGGTCCTCGATCACCGGCAGCGTTTCGAACTGGTGGAACGGTGGCGGGCTCGACAGGCTCCATTCGAGCGTCGTGGCACCTTCGCCCCAGTAATTGTCTTCCGCCTTGCGGCCGGCAAGGAACGCGTAGGCGAGGTTGACGAAGAAGATCACCATCGACGCGGCCATGATCACGTAGCCCCAGCTCGCCACTTCGTTCCAGCCTGCATAGGCTTCGGCGAAGTCCGGATAGCGCCGCGGCATGCCCTGCACGCCGAGGAAGTGCATCGGGAAGAAGATCACGTTCACGCCGATGAAGAACACCCAGAAGTGCAGGTGGGCGAGGAATTCGCTGTGCCAGCGACCGCTCATCTTCGGGAACCAGTAATAGAATCCCGCGAAGAGCGAGAACACCGCACCCATCGACAGCACGTAGTGGAAGTGCGCGACCACGTAGTAGGTGTCGTGGAGGTTGTCGTCGACGCCGCCATTCGACAGCACGATGCCCGTGACGCCGCCAACGGTGAAGAGGAAGATGAAGCCCAGCGCCCAGACCATGGGCGACTTGAACTCGAGGCTGCCGCCCCACATCGTGGCGACCCAGCTGAAGATCTTCACGCCCGTCGGGACCGCGATGATCATCGTTGCGGCGGTGAAGTACATCTTCGTGTTCACGTCGAGGCCGACGGTGTACATGTGGTGCGCCCACACGACGAAGCCGATCACGCCGATCGCGACCATCGCGTAGGCCATGCCGAGATAGCCGAACACCGGCTTGCGGCTGAAGGTCGCGACGATCTGGCTGACCATGCCGAAGCCCGGCAGGATCATGATGTAGACTTCGGGATGGCCGAAGAACCAGAACAGGTGCTGGTAAAGGATCGGATCGCCGCCGCCCGCGGGATCGAAGAACGTCGTCCCGAAATTACGGTCGGTCAGCAGCATGGTGATCGCGGCGGCGAGGACCGGCAGCGCGAGCAGCAGCAGGAAGGCGGTAACCAGCACCGACCACACGAACAGCGGCATCTTGTGCAGGGTCATGCCCGGCGCGCGCATGTTGAAGATGGTGGTGATGAAGTTGATCGCCCCGAGGATCGACGCCGCACCCGCAAGGTGGAGCGAGAAGATCGCGAAGTCGACCGCGGGCCCGCGCGAGCCGAGCGTGGAGAGCGGAGCGTAGACCGTCCAGCCCGTCCCCGCACCGTTACCCGTGCCGCCTGGCACGAACATCGAGAACAGCAGGCTGCAGAAGGCGACGGTGGTCAGCCAGTAAGAGATGTTGTTCATGCGCGGGAACGCCATGTCCGGCGCACCGATCATCAGCGGCACGAACCAGTTGCCGAACCCGCCGATCATCGCCGGCATGACCATGAAGAACACCATGATCAGGCCGTGCGCGGTAATCAGCACGTTCCACATGTGGAGGTTCTGGTCGAAGTTCGCCTCGCCCCCCATGAAGTTCACCCACCAGCCGAGGTACTGGATGCCCGGCTCGGCGAGTTCGGCGCGCATGATCCCGGAGATCGCGCCCCCGATGATCCCCGCGAAGATCGCGAAGATCAGGTAGAGCGTGCCGATGTCCTTGTGGTTGGTCGAAAGGAACCAGCGCGTGAAGAAGCCCGGCTTGTGATCGTGATGCGCATCGTGCGCGTCATGATCGGAGTGAGCCGGAACGTGTTCGGGATTTGCGGTCGTGGCCATGGTCTTTGCTTACCTTAGCGAGAAATCAGTTGGCGGCTTCGGCGGCGGCGCCGGCCGAATCGGTGGGCGCTTCGCCCGCGGTCTCGGCACCTTCGGTGCTCGAGGCGGGGGCAGCCAGCGGCGCGGCTTCGCTGTCTTCGGCGGTGTCGCCGCCGACGGTGCCGCCCTGCGCGGCGACCCACTGTTCCCAGCGCGCCATCGGCACGGCTTCGATCGCGATCGGCATGTAGCCATGACGCGCGCCGCACAGCTCGGAGCACTGGCCGTAATAGATGCCCGGCTCCTTGATGGTCAGCACTTTCTCGTTGATCCGGCCCGGCACGGCGTCGAGCTTGAACCACAGCGAAGGCACGGCGAACGAATGGATCACGTCGGCCGCCGTGGTCTGCAGGCGGATCGGCACGCCGACCGGCAGCACGAGGCGGTTGTCGACTTCGAGCTGGCCCGGGAAGCCTTTTTCCTTGGCCTCGGCCTCGTCCATCATGTTCGAGGTGATTTCGAAATCGCCGTTGTCGGGGAACGAATAGGTCCAGTACCACTGCCAGCCGGTCGCCTTGACGGTGATCGCATCCGCGGGCGCGGGCTTGTACTGCGCCCGGATCAGGTTGATCGACGGGATCGCGATCCCGAGCAGGATCAGCGCGGGAATGACCGTCCAGAAGACTTCGAGCACGGTGTTGTGGCTCGTCTTCGACGGCACCGGGTTCGCGCCGCGACGATACTTGGCGATCACCAGCAGCAGGAGCACCAGCACGAACAGCGAGATGATGACGATCACCGGCATCAGGATCGCATTGTGCAGGAACAGGGCGCTTTCGCCGGTCTCGGTATATTGCGGCTGGAAGGTCCAGCCCCAGTTTTCCGGCTGCCCCTTGATCATGTCGGGGCCCATATATTCGTAGCTGCCCGCTTCTTCGCCGACTTCGGCATCAGCCAGCGCCTCGGTGGCGGCGGCAGGCGCGTCGTCGCCCGCGGCCTGCTCGACCTGGGCGGCCTGTTCGGTTTCGGTCGCGGTGTCCTGAGCGGCGGCAGCACCTCCCAGCGCGAGCGAGGCCGCAGCGGCCCCGGCAAATACGAAACGGCTCAAATTGCGAAGAATCATGGCAGTGATGTCGCTTTCCATCGTGGAATACCGGCTTGGGAACCCGCTGTCGCGCCGATGCGCGCCATGCTCCCGCAGCCGCAGGAATGAGCGGGCCTATACGCATGGTTGCGAGGGTTCTCAAGCGCCTCTAGGGAATTTTTCCAACGCGCCCGTCGGCGCGCACGACAGGAGATTCCAGACCCGATGTCCGATGAAGAGGTCCTTGCCGAATTCCGCGCCGCCGAAGCGCTGCTGGAGGGGCATTTCGTCCTCTCCTCGGGCCGTCACAGCGCCAATTACCTCCAGTGCGCGCGCGTACTGATGGACCCCGAACGCGCCGGCCGGCTGGCGATGGCACTCAGCCGCAAGATCCCGCGCGAGATTCGCGGCGAGATCCAGAAAGTCGTGAGCCCGGCGATGGGCGGATTGATCATCGGTCATGAAATGGGCCGCGCGCTCGGCAAGGAAGCGATCTTCCTCGAACGCCCGACCGGCACCTTCGAGCTGCGCCGCGGATTCGGGATCGAACCGGGCGAGAAATGCCTGATGGTCGAGGACGTCGTGACCACCGGCCTGTCGAGCCGCGAGGCGATCGCGGCGGTCGCAGCGGCAGGCGGCGAGGTGATCGCGGAGGTCGCGCTGGTCGATCGCTCGGCGGGCGAAGTCGATCTCGGCGTGCCGTTCTTCCCGCTGATCGAACTGACGTTCCCGACCTATGCCGAGGATGAGGTCCCCGCGGAGCTCGCCGCGGTGCCGGTGACCAAGCCCGGGAGCCGCAAGGCTTGAACCGCCCGCTCCGCCTCGGTGTGAACATCGATCACGTCGCGACGATCCGCAACGCGCGCGGTGGCGACCACCCCGACCCGGTGCGCGCGGCCGAGATCGTCGCCAGCGTCGGCGGCGACGGGATCACCGCGCATCTGCGCGAGGATCGCCGCCATATCCGCGACGAGGACCTGCGGCGCATCCAGGATGCGACCGACCTGCCGCTGAACCTCGAAATGGCGGCGACCGACGAAATGCTCGCGATCGCGCTCGCACACAGGCCGCACGCCGCCTGCATCGTCCCAGAGAAGCGCGAGGAACGCACCACCGAGGGTGGGCTCGATGCGGCCGGCCAGCACAACCATTTGCAGCGCTACGTCGATTCGCTGCGCGAGGCCGATATCCGCGTCAGCCTGTTCATCGAGGCGAGCGAGCGACAATTGGACGCCGCGCTCAGGCTCGGGGTGCCGGTGGTCGAATTCCACACCGGCGAGTACGCCCACGCGCAGCTCGATGGTGACAGCGAGCGGACCGCGCGCGAGTTGAAACGCATCGCCGACATGGCCGCGCTCGCCTCGAAGAACGGGATCGAACCGCATGCGGGGCACGGGCTGACCTACGAGAACGTGCAGCCGATCGCCGCCATTCCGCAGCTCGCCGAACTCAATATCGGGCATTACCTCGTCGGCGAGGCGGTGTTCGTCGGGCTCGAAGAAGCCGTCCGCCGCATGCGCGACCTGATGGACGAAGCGCGTTGATCATCGGGCTCGGCTCCGACCTCTGCAATATCGAGCGGATTCAGTCCGCGCTCGATCGCCACGGCGAGCGGTTCGAGCGGCGTTGCTTCACCGAAGTGGAGCGCGCCAAGGCGCAGCGCCGCGAACTGGCACGGGCAGGCACCTACGCCAAGCGATTCGCCGCGAAGGAGGCCTTCTCCAAGGCAGTCGGGACCGGTTTCAAGCGCGGGGTGTTCATGAAGGATATCGGGGTGGTCAACGCCCCTTCGGGCAAGCCGACGCTGGCGCTGACCGGCGGCGCTGCGAAACGGCTTGCGGAGATCGTGCCCGATGGTCATGAGGCGCATATTCACCTGACCCTCACCGACGATCATCCATGGGCGCAGGCCCTGGTGGTGATCGAAGCATTCCCCGCATGACCGAACGACCCTCCGGCGAGACCGCCGCTTCCGAAGACGACAAGACCCCGATCGACTGGCTGGGGGAATTGCGCGGCCTCGCGCTGATGCTGCTCGCCGTGCTGGCGTTCCACAGCTTCGTCGCCAAGCCGTTCTACATTCCTTCCGGATCGATGATGCCGGGCCTGCTGGTCGGCGACCGCCTCGTCGTCAGCAAGTGGCCCTACGGCTACAGCTGGGTCTCGGCGAGCTTCCACGTCCTGCCGCGCGGCGACTGGCGCGTGTTCGGCGGCACGCCCGAATATGGCGACGTGGTGATCGTCGTCCCCCCCGACCGCAAGGAAGACTATATCAAACGCGTGGTCGCGCTGCCCGGCGACCGGATCGCGCTGCGCGGCGGGCGGATCGTGCTCAACGGTCGCATCGTTCCGCAGGAGGTCGAGCCCGCGATCGACGTGCCGGTCGATCTCAACATGCCCTGCGGCCACAGCTCGTCGGGCGATGTCGTGCGTAGCGCCGACGGCGGCGGCGATCTGTGCCGCATCCCGGTCCTGCGCGAAACCATGCCCAACGGCGCAAGCTACCTCGTCACCGACGACGAACCCAAATACAGCGACGAGATGGACGAGATCACCGTCCCCGAGGGCCATGTCTTCCTGATGGGCGACAATCGCGACTACTCGTCCGACAGCCGCGTACCCGCCGGTTTCGAACAGGGCCTGGGTGGCCCGGTCCCGCTCGCCGATGTCGGTGGGCGCGCCGAATTCATTACCTTTTCGCTCGACGGCAGCGCAAGCTGGAACCCGCTCTCGTGGTGGGGAGCCTTGCGCGAAGGTCGCGCCTGGCGCAGTTTGCGCCCGGTGCGGCGACCGGTACCCGCCGACACCATCGAAGTGAGGGAAGCGAAAACCGAATGAGCAAGGCCGAACACCAAACCTCGCGGTCCGAACAGGCCAGCCCGACCCGGATCACCGACCCCAAGATGCGCGGGGAACTCCAGCGCGCGACGATCTGGGTTGCGGTGGTCGGCGCCGCCTATATCGCGTGGACCATCGCCCAGCCGATCCTGATCATCGTGGGCGCGCTTGTTTTTGCAGCGATGATCGACGGCGGCGCCCGCCTGCTCGGCCGCGGACTGAAGATCGGTCGCGGCTGGCGGGTCACGATCATCCTGCTCGGCATGGTCGCCTTCCTCGCGTGGCTCGGCTATTTTGCGGGCACGCAGATCGCCCAGCAGGCGGCCGAGTTCTCGACCCTTATCGGGCAGCAGGTCGGCCGGCTGTTCGCCTGGGCCGCCGAGAACGGATTCGCGGTCGACCAGAGCAATATCCGCGACATCATCGGCCAGGTTTCGAGCGGGGTCGGCACGATCACGCGCGCGATCGGCGGCGTGGTCGGCGGACTGACGACGCTGCTCCTCATCGCGATCATCGGCATCTTCATCGCGATCGACCCGAACGTCTACGAACGCGGCGTCTCGTGGATGGTCACGAAGAAGAAGCGCGACGACTTCCACGTCCTCGTCACCCGGCTCGGCCACACACTGCGCCGACTGATGGCCGGCCGCCTGCTCGGTATGGTGATCGAGGGGATCTTCACCTACATCCTGCTCGCGCTCTACGGCGTGCCGATGGCGGCGCTGCTGGCGCTGCTGACCGGATTGCTCGCCTTCATCCCCAATATCGGTGCGCTGATCTCGGGCGTTCTGATGGTCCTGGTCGGCTTCTCGGGTGGGGTCGAGATGGGCCTCTACACGATCTTCGTCTATTTCGCGGTGCAGATGATCGACGGGTATATCCTGATCCCGATGATCGCGAAGAAGACCGTCGATCTCGCCCCCGCGCTGGTGCTCGCCGCGCAGCTGATCCTCGGCGCGCTGTTCGGAATCCTCGGGCTGGCCCTCGCCGATCCGATCGTAGCGATGATCAAGACGGCGCTCGAGCAGCGTTCCGAAAACAACGATCGCGACGATGCGCTGAAGGCCGACCGGGCCCGGCGCGCCCAGCGCAAGAAAGTCGGCGAAGCGACCTGATGGCCCGCAAGTTCCTGTATTTCATCGCCGGAATCGCGGTGCTCGTGATCGCGGGCGCGTTCCTGCTCAACATCTATGCCAATGAGTTAACGCGCTACGCCACGGTGCCCGACGTCGAATTCGTCGAACAGGAAGCGCTCGAGGAAAGCGTCTATGCGAACCCGGCGATGTGGTTCTCGCGCCCGGGCATGGTGGACGATCCGGCCGATTTCCTGCCCGAGGGATTCGATCGAGGCGAGGACGCGCCCGAAGCAGCGGTGTTCTTCATCCACCCGACCAGCTTCTTCAGCAAGCAGGCGTGGAACGCCCCGCTCGAGGACTCGAGCGCCAACGCCCGCGCGACGCTGTTCCTGCGCGGGCTTGCGAGCCCGTTCAACGGCGCCACCGAATTGTGGGCGCCGCGCTATCGCCAGGCGACGTTCGGCGCGTTCCTGACCGACAAGCCCGAAGGCGACGAAGCGCTGGAAGCCGCCTATCGCGACGTCGAAATGGCGTTCGACCAGTTCCTCGAAGAGATCGACGCGGACCGCCCAATCGTGATCGCCGGGCACAGCCAGGGAGCGTTTCACGCGATGACCCTGCTGGCGCGCCGGGTGAAAGGCACGCCGGTCGCCGAACGGATCGCCGCTGCTTATATCGTGGGGTGGCCACTGAGCCTCGATCATGACCTGCCCGAGCTCCCGCTCCCGGCCTGCGAAACGGCTGACAGCACCGGCTGCATCCTCAGCTGGTCGAGCTATGCCGAGCCGGCCGATACCTCGCTCACGCTCGAGGCCTATGCCAGCTCGCCCGGGCTCGACGGGACCCCCCGCGGGACGAGCCCGTTCCTGTGCACCAACCCGCTGACCGGCACGCCCAGCGAAGACGCGCCCGCGACCAGCAATCGTGGTACGCTGGTGCCCAATGCCGAGCTGACCGAGGCCGAGCTCGTGGCCGAGTCCGTCCCGGCGCGCTGCGGCGAGGAGGGCTTCCTCTATATCGGCGATCCGCCCGAAGTCGGCCAGGGCGTGCTGCCCGGCAACAATTATCACGTCTACGACATCCCGCTGTTCTGGCTGAACCTGCGCGAGGATTTCGCGCGCCGCGTCGCCGCGTTCGGCCAATGAGCGCGCCGCGATGAGCTTCGTCACCGACAACGCGAGCGAGTTCCGCGACGCGCTGCCCGATGGCGGCGTGCTGCTCGCACTCGACGTGGGCACAAAGACAGTGGGCACCGCGACTTGCGATGCCGGGTGGCGCTTCGCGACACCCGACAAGGTGTTGCCGCGTGGCAAGTTCACCGTCGACCGCGCGAAACTGACCGAGCTGATCGCCGCGCGGCGGGTCGAGGGGATCGTCGTCGGCCTGCCGCTCAACATGGACGGGAGTGCCGGGCCGCGCTGCCAGGCGAGCCGCGCCTATGCCCGCAACCTCGCCGATATAGGCCTGCCGATCCTGCTCTGGGACGAGCGCCTGTCGACCGCAAGCGCCGATGCGGCGATGATCGACCAGCGCCTGTCGCGCGCCAAACGCGCGCAGAAGATCGACGCGCAGGCCGCCGCGGTGATCCTGCAATCGGCGCTCGACAGGCTCACCGGCAGCGCGTTCTAGCCAGCCAGCTCCCGGCGCCGCCGCGCTGCCTCTTTCGCGACCAGCAGGCTCCCCGCCCCCTCCGCCTCGCGCCATAGCGCATCGCGCGCGGTCTCGTTCTGGGCGACCGCCGCCCGGGCTTCCCAGCAGGCATAGCGCATCCGGTCCGAGGGGTGCGTCCGCCCGAAGCGCTCTGCGAGATCGCAGGCCGCCTCGCTCTGCAAGGAAACCGCGATGCGGATGAACGCTTCGCTCGACCCCGCGCCGAGCCGGTCCGAAATCGTCCCTCGCTCGACATCGAAAGCGTATTGATCGAGCCAGCCGCAGGCCCCGTCGACATGCATGACGTTTAACGACACCGACATCGATTCGGGTGGTAACTGCCGGTGGATATCAACATGCGCGCGATAGAGCATGAGCTTGCCGGGCGTCAGTTGCTGGCGCCCCTTCGGCACCAGCGGCACCCGCTGCTCCCGATAACCGATCGCCGCTTCGTAATCGTATTCCCAGTATTCCGAGCGATAGCCGGGGCCGAAATAACCCAGCGTCAGGAAGTTGAAATTGTGGTCGTGCGGCAGGTCGTACTGGAACGCGGCACGCCCGCTCGCGACCAGCGGCTGGTCGGTTTCCGACGGCCAGATATTCGCCCGCAGGAAGGCGCCCGATTGCGCCGGGGACAGCACGATCGATTGCGGACCGTAGCTCTGCGCGTCCGGCACGCTTTCGCGATCGGCGAGTTCGCGCGCGATCAGGTCGCCGAGGAAGCGCCGGTCGTTGCCGAGCTGGCGCAGGTGCAGCGCCGCTAGCATCAGGCTCTCCTCCACGCGCGGATCGAAGCCGTCGCGGGCGAGCGCATCGACGCACTGGTCGAGCCCGATCACGCCCTCCTCTTCGCATGCGATCACACGGGGCATTGCGGGCGCTCCTCGAGCGCGGCGAGCTGCGGGTGCGCCTCGAGCAATTGGGCGCGCAATGCCGCGGCGTCGGGCTGGATCGGATCGCCGGTCCGCTGCGCGAGTTCGCCCAGAAGGCGGAAACCGGTGGCGGTATCGAGACCGAGACATTCGCGCACCGCTTCCCACCGCAGTGCGACCTCATCCGCGTCGCGCGCGATCCCGGCCAGTACCGGCGCGTCCTCGCGGCGGTTCATCCGGCCGAGCAGCGCGACCATCAACGCCCGGCGGCTTTCGCGGACGTCGCCCGAAGCCTGCCCGATCAGCGCACCCGTCGCGAGATCGTAGGCACGGGCCGGCGTGGCCACCTCTGCGCGGCGTTGCAGCCGAAGGAGCGTGAGGCAGCTCGCAATATGCTCGATCGCGAGGACTTCGCGGCTCCCGCGACGACCATTCGTATCACCGCGTCGCAGGACGAGCGGGTCCTGTTCGAACGTCAGCGATCCGCTCTCTTCCCGCGCGCGGATCAGGTGGCCCGCCATCGCACCCGCGAGGACGACGTCCCAACTTTCGATATCGCTCAGCACGCAGGAGCTGGGGTCTTCCCCGGCCGCGAAAGCGGGCGTGCGACATTCCAGCGAGAGCGTGACCCGGCCGGCGCGCGACAGCATCAGCGAGGAGCGCCCCGCATGATGCGTGTGCCGAAAGGCGACATGCGCCAGCGGTAAAGCGTCGAGCCCGCAGACCAATTCCGCCACCAGCGCGTCGACAAATTCGCGCGCGCCCCGATACGTCGTCAGCGCGGCGAGCGCAGGCAGGTCGGCGAGCCTCTCCCCCGCAGCGAAGCATGCGAGCGCCTCGTCCACCGCCCGGACCCGGGCGCTGTCGCGCCACGCCCCGATCCGGCGATGCATTTCCGCCTGCGCGGTGCGCTGCGGGCCGTCATCGGCCCGCAGCGCACGCAATTCCGATCGGATCAGCACCGGATCAGATCAGCGCGTCGGGCGGCAGGATCTCGTAGAGATAGGTCATCAGGATAATGAGCGTATCGTCCGAACCGGGCGATCCGCTCGCCATGAGCGAACCGAAAATCCCGGTGAGCGTGTCGAGCGACGGCAGCGATGCCACGTCGATGGTGGGCAGTTGCATGTGTTTCCCCTCCTCATGTTCCCGCACACCAATTGCATGCGGGCCGCGCACAAGCTGCAAGCGGTGGCATCGAAAGCGGAATTAAAAGATTGTAATCGGATCGCCGCATCCGCAGGAGCTTCGGCATGAGCGATCGACCCGCGACGACGAACATCCAGCCCGACCTGCTGGCCAAGGCGCTGACGCGCGGCGGGCACGGGGGCTGGCTCGGCATGCAATATCACGCGCATGGCGATGGCTGGGTCGAGCTGGCGCTGCCGTGGAAGCAAGAGCTGGTCGGAATGGAAGAGAGCGGGATCCTCGCCTCGGGCCCGATCATCTCGCTGATGGACAATTGCACCTCGATGTCGGTCTGGACCAAGCGCGACGCCTTCGTGCCGCAGGTCACGCTCGACCTCAGGATCGACTACACGCGCGCCGCAACGCCCGGATCGACCGTGATCGGGCGCGGCGAATGCTACAAGCTGACGCGCTCGATGAGCTTCGTGCGGGGTATCGCCTACGAAGACGACCCCGACGACCCGCTGGCCCATGCCGCCGGGGTCTTCATGATGATCGGGAACGACTGATGGCGGAGGAACAGGTCAATATCGCCCGCCGCCTGCCGCCCTATGCGCGTGGACTGGGGATCGAGGTCGAACGGCTCGAAGGCCATGCGCCGGTGCTGGCGATGGATTTTTCGGAGCGCGTGCAGGGCCGCCCCGGCTATCTCCACGGCGGTGCACTCTCGGGCCTGCTCGAAATGGCGGCAATCGCCGCGCTACAGTGCGAACTCGAGGCCGATGGCGGTCTGCGCCGGATCAAGCCGGTCAACGTCACGATCGAATTCATGCGCGGCGGAACCGAGCAGCGCACCTTCGCGCTCGGCCGCGTGACCCGCGCCGGCCGCCGGATCGCCAACGTCCAGGTCGAAGCGTGGCAGGACGACCGCGACAAGCCGATCGCGACCGCGTTTCTCAATATCGCGCTGCGGGATTAATCCAGCCAGTCGGGGATCGGTTCGGCATCCATGATCGCCGCCGCACTCAGGCGTTCGGCCACCACCGCGAATTTTTCACCGTCGACCAGCACCTCGGGCACGAAACCGCGGCTGTTGTAGCTCGATGCCATCGTCGCGCCATAGGCCCCGGCGGTGCGAAGCACGGCAAGATCGCCCGCGGCGAGCCGGTCCATCTCGCGGTCCATTGCAAAGGTATCGCCGGTCTCGCAGATAGGCCCGACGACGTTCGCCGTCGTGCGCTCTCCCGAGGGTTCGACCGCGACGATATCGTGCCACGCGCCGTACATCGCCGGGCGGGCCAGGTCGTTCATCGCCGCGTCGAGCACGTAGAACGGGTGGTTCACTCCACGCTTCACGCGGATCACCCGGGTCAGAAGGACGCCGGCATTGCCCGCGATCACGCGTCCCGGTTCGAACACCAGCTGGACGTCCCAACCCTCGGTGACGCGCGCGACCATCGCACCGTATTCGGCTGGGCTCGGATAGGTCTCGCCCTCCTTGTAGGGCACGCCGAGGCCGCCGCCGAGATCGACCGTGTCGATCGGGTGGCCCGCCTCGCGCAGTTCCCGCACCAGCGCACCGATCTTCTCGAACGCTGCCTCGAGCGGATCGAGCGAGGCCAGCTGGCTGCCGATATGGACCGCGACCCCGCGCAGGGCGAGCCCGTCGAGCCCGGCCAGCGCATCGAACAATTCGCGCGCGCGGGCGATCGGGACTCCGAACTTGTTGTCGGCCTTGCCGGTGGTGATCTTGTCGTGCGTCCCGGCATCGATGTCGGGATTGATTCGCAGCACGCAACGCGCATTCTCGCCGCGCGCGGCGGCGAGCTCGGCCAGTTCGCGGCCTTCCTCCTCGCTTTCGATATTGAGCTGGCGGATGCCCGCATCGAGCGCGGCTTGCATCTCGGTGCGGGTCTTGCCCACGCCCGAGAATACGATCCGTTCGGGCGGCATGCCCGCCGCCAGCGCGCGCGCCAGCTCGCCGCCCGAGACCACATCGGCGCCGAAGCCCTGCTGCGCCAGCACCTTGAGCACGGCAAGGTTGGGATTGGCCTTGACCGCGAAAGCGATCAGCGGAGCATCGAGCGCCGCCAGACCTTCGACGAAGACCTGCGCATGGCGCTCGAGCGTGGCGCGCGAATAGACGTAGACCGGCGTATCGACCGCCTCCGCGATCTGCGGCAGCGATACATCCTCGGCGTGGAGCACGCCGTCACGAAGCGAGAAATGGTCCATCGGGCAAGGTCACTCGGGAGGAAGGTCGTAGGGATCGTCTTCGCGCTCTTCGGAGCGTTCGCGCAGCTCGACATTGCGTTCGGGCACTGCCTGTTCGCTCGGTTCGAGCAGTTCGTCGGCGGTCGGCTGGTAGTCCTGGCCGTAGGGAGCGGGCGGCAATTCCTGGCCCGCCGCGGGCTCGAGAGGGGCCTTGGTCCCGCAGGCCGCGAGCGCGAACACCAGCGCCATAGTTCCGAAGCGTTTCATCGCGCGTCCTCCATGCCCAGCGCCTCGCGCGCCACCGCCACCTGCTCCCTTACCCGCTCGGGCGCGGCCCCGCCATAGGATGTGCGCGCCGCGACCGAGGCGTCGAGCGTCAGCAAATCGCGCACGCTTTCGTCGATCCGGCCATCGATCGCCTGGAGTGCATCAAGTGGCAGATCGGCGAGGTCGCAGCCGTGTTCGTCGGCGGCCTTCACCGCAGCGCCGGCAACGTGGTGCGCCTCGCGGAACGGAACGCCATGCGTGCGCACCAGCCAGTCGGCGAGATCGGTCGCGGTCGGGTGCCCCGCCCCGGCGACTTCGCGCATCCGTGCCTCGTTGAAAGAGCAGTCTGCGATCATCGCTTCCATCGCGGCGAGGCACAGCTGGAGCAGGCCGTGCGCCTCGAACACCGGCGGCTTGTCGTCCTGCATGTCTTTCGAATAGGCCAGCGGCAGGCCCTTCATCGTCACCATCAAGGCCGTCGCCGCGCCGACGATCCGCCCGGCATGGCCGCGTACGAGTTCGGCCGCATCGGGGTTCTTCTTCTGCGGCATGATCGAACTGCCGGTCGAAAGCGTGTCGGGCAGGCGGACGAAACCGAAGGGTTGGCTCGCCCAGATAATGATTTCCTCCGCGAGCCGCGACAGGTGCAGTGCGCACTGGCTCGCCGCCATCAGGTAATCGAGCGCGAAATCGCGGTCCGAGACGGCATCGAGGCTGTTGGAGGTCGGGCGCGCGAAGCCCAAAGCTTCGGCCGTCGCGTCGCGATCGATCGCGAACCCCGTGCCCGCCAGCGCCGCGCTGCCGAGCGGGCATTCGTCGGCCCGCGCCCGCGCATCGGCGAAACGCGAGCGATCGCGCCGGAACATCTCGTAATAGGCGAGCAGGTGGTGGCCGAGCGTGACCGGCTGAGCGGCCTGCAAATGGGTGAAGCCCGGCATCACCGTATCAGCATGCTCGCCCGCGCGCGTCACCAGAGCGCGCTGGAGCGTAGCGAGACCCGCCTCGGCCGCCTGCATCGCGTCGAGCGTCCACAGCCGGAAATCGGTCGCGACCTGGTCGTTGCGGCTGCGCGCGGTGTGGAGCTTGCCCGCGACCGGCCCGATGAGCTCGGTCAGCCGCGCCTCGACCGTCATGTGAATGTCTTCGAGCGACCAGTCCTCGGGCACCCCGTCGCGCTCGTATTCGGCGGCGATCGCATCGAGCCCCTCGTCGATCTGCCGCGCGTCATCTTCGCCGACGATCCCCTGCGCGGCGAGCATCGCGACATGCGCCTTCGATCCGCGGATGTCCTCGCGCCACAGCGCCTTGTCGAACGGGATCGAGGCATTTATCTCGCGCATGATCGCCGAGGGTCCCTCGGCGAACCGTCCACCCCACATGGCATGGGAGGCCCCGTTGCGGTCGTCGTTCACGCTCATTTCCGCCGCCTTTCTCGCACTCGCAGCATCGGGCTGCGATAGGAGCGGGGAGGAACGCACGCAAGAACCGCAAGCGCAGCAAGCCGCGCCGGGATTCGGCGTCTACCGCGATTATGCCGGCGAAATGCTGCCCGCGATCACCGTGCGCCAGGCCGACGGGAGCGAGCTCGCGCTTCCGGCGCTGGCCGGACGGCCCGTGCTGGTAAACCTCTGGGCGACTTGGTGCGCGCCCTGCGTGACCGAGATGCCGATGCTTGACGAGCTGGCGCAGGACGGGTTGCGCGTGGTCACGATCTCGCAAGACCTGACCGGCGAGGAAGCGGTCGGCCCGTTCTTCGCCGAACGCAATTTCGAACAACTCGAGCCCTGGCTCGACCCCGACAATGCGCTCGCCACCCATTATGCCGGCGGCGTCCTGCCGATGAGCATCTATTACGACGCCAACGGGCAGGAACTCTGGCGCCTGCTCGGCGATCTCGACTGGACCAGCGAGGAAGCCGCCGCGCTGCTGGCGGAAGCTGACGGGAGCTAGGCCGAAATCGCCTGCGCGAGTGCCCGGTAATCCGGTTGTTCCAGCCCAAGAGTTTGCAACGGCCATCCGAAGAGTCCGCTCATGATCCTGGCCTGTAACGGCTTGCCCGGCCAGACCCGTGACAGGGGCATCAGCATCCTGTCGCGCAGGAGGGCCGGCATCGCGGCTGTCGACTGGTACAAGGGCGTAAAGAAGCGGGTGACCGCCTGATAGAGCCGGACGTGGTCGGATCGCCAGCGCGCGGCGAGGCGCAAGCCTTCATCGATCGTGCGGCCTTGGGCAAGCCCCCGGGCCAAACCCCATGCATCGAGCAGGGCCATGTTGGCACCCTGGCCCAGTTGGGGGCTGGCGCAATGCCAAGCGTCGCCGATGCGAATGAAGCGATGGCCGTTCGGACCGGGCGCCGTGCGGTGCGCATAGCGGGCGAAGGTCAGGTGCTCTTCGCTGTCGATCCGATCGAGCAGGCAGGCCGTCTCGGGCCACATGCGACGCACCTCGTGCTTCCACGCCTCCAGCCCGGCGGTGCGCCAAGCTTCGTGGTCGACGCCCCGCAATGACCAGAAGAACGCCGCCTCGCGCGGGCCCTCGAGCGATCGTCGCCCTGTCGGGAGGACTCCGACCATCCGAGCCGCACGATCGTATCGCTGTTCGAGGAGATTGCCGGCGAAAGGATCCGCCGGATCGAGTTCGACCGTAGCCCAGAGCGCACCGAACTGGAGCAGCCCCCGTTCTCGCTCGCCGAGCGCCGAGCTCCAGCCGCTCGCATCGACGGCCAAGTCAAAGCCGTCGCTTCGGCTGCCATCGGAAAACACGAAGCGGCGCTCACGCGCATCGGCATGGGTGGATACGATATCCTGCGAGGTCCGGATGTCGATCCCGGCTTCGGCGACCGCCTCGTAGAGCACCGCGAACAGGCTGGCGCGGTGGATCCCCATGCCGAACTCGTCGGTACCCAGGTTTCGATACGGCGAATCGAGCGCGCATCGGCCTTGCTCCTGCAGACCCAGCAAACCGTCGATCCGCGCACCGTGGCGAGCCACGCGCTCGAGCAGGCCCATCGCGTCGAGCACCGCCATGCCGGTCGGCTGCAACATCAATCCCGAGCCGATGGGACGCGGGACGTCGAACCGCTCGAACAAGGTTACACTGTGACCGGCACGATACAGCAGCAGCGCGGCGGCGAGCCCGGCCGGGCCGCAGCCCGCAATGGCTATGGAATAGGAATGGCGCAGCGATCCGGTCACGAATTGATCGACGCCTCTTCGCTATCGCTCGGAAGTTCCAACCGTGGTTGAAACTGGTGGGCGGTGACGGGTTCGAACCGCCGACCCTCTCGGTGTAAACGAGATGCTCTACCAGCTGAGCTAACCGCCCTTTCGCGATCCCTTTAGCGCGCGAGGATGAAGTTTCAATTGCCGATCGCGCGCGGCGGACGCTAGGGGCCGTGGCATGACGGCGAAACGACTTCTGGTCCTCGCAACGGGGGGAACAATTGCGGGACGGGCGGGATCGGCCACCCGGCGCGACTATCGCCCGGGGCAGATCGGAATCGAGGAATTCCTCGCCAATGCCGATTATCTCGAACTCGACGTCGAATTCGACGGCCAGCAACTAGCGGCGATCGGGTCGGAGAACATGTCACCCGCGATCTGGCGCGAAATTCATGCGGCGATCCTCGCAGGCTTCGCGGACGATGATGTCGATGCGATCGTGCTGACCCACGGGACTGATACCGCCGAGGAAACCGCGATCCTGCTCGATCTGACCCTGCCCAACACCAAGCCGGTGGTGATCGTGGGTGCGATGCGGCCCGCCGATGCCGTCGGCAGCGACGGACTGCGCAACTTCGCCAATGCAGTGCGTGTCGCAGCAGACGACGATGCCGCCGGGCGGGGCGTGCTGGTGGTGATGAGCGACCGCGTGCTCGCCGCGCGCGACGTGCGCAAGTCGCGCACCAGCGGCACCGATGCCTTTGCCGGGTTCCCGCGCGACGCGATCGCGCATGTCACGCCGAGCTCGCTCGAATGGTTCGGCCCGCCTTGGCGCGGCGAGGAACAGGCGCGCTTCGCCTTCCCGGACGAATTTCCGCAGGTCCCGGTGCTCTACGCCTATGCCGGCATGCCCGCCGATACCGTGACCCAGTGTCTCGCCGCGCATGCACAGGGAATCGTGCTGGCAGGGTTTGGCGAGGGCAACATGCCCGACGACGTGCGCGCGACGCTGGCCGAAGCCGCGAAAGGCGGTACCCCTGTGGTCCGCTCGACCCGGGTCGACATGGGGCTGGTCGACCGCGATCCAGACGACGATCGCAACCATTTCATCGCCGCGCGCGCGCTCGGCCCGGCCAAGGCCCGGATCCTGCTGCAATTGCTCCTCGCGAGCGGGATTACCGACCCGGCGCAAATCCAGGCGGCGTTCGACCGGCGCTGAGATCAGACCGCGAAGTCTCCATCGGATTCGCATGCGGCGAAATAGCGCGCCATGGCATCGGCCGCCTTGTCGGTCAGCATGACGAAGGCGCGGCGTCGGTCGATATCGTCCGCCACCCGTTCCACGAGCCCGGCCTGCTCGAGCTGGCCGATCCACCGAAGTGCCGTGGTCGCAGGCACGCCGCTGGCGATGCAGAGCGAGGTGACCGAAACGCGCGTGTGCTCGGCCCGGGCCGCTGTCAGGTCGAGCAACATGTCCCAGGCCGGATCGGCGAAGCAGATGCCGGGCAGGTGTTTCGCGCGAGCATGGCGGCGGGCGATCAACTGCCGCACGAGGCGGGGATCGGGCAGCGGAGGCCGCTGGCTGCGGATCAACGAGCGCTCGCCATCGTCCTTCTCGTGATGGAAATCCATCCCGGGGGATCGCAGCGCCAACCCGTTCCCTGTCGCGTTTCGGGAAATGAGGTCGAGCCGTTCGGCGATCGCCGCGACATGGCCCGTCAGCCGCTCCAGCGTTTCGCGATCCTCGTCGGACAGGTCGCGGACTCGCGCGCTCAGCCTGAGCCGTGCCTCGGCAAGCGCAACCAGCCGTTCGCCCTGTCCGGTATCGACCAGCCAGTGCACCTGCGACCGTTCGAAGCACAGGTAAAGCGCCTCGAGCGCATCGAGCGTAGTCGCGACCACCAGCCCCGCCCCGGCCCGCGCAACCCGCTCGTCGAGCCGAGCCAGCGCCGCCATCGCGCCCGCATCGGGCGCCCCGCAATCGACCACCACGACATCGCCCAGCACCGCCGGACCCGCTTCTAGGATCGCCGCCAGCGGGCCGCTGCCGGCCAGCCGGAAGCCGGCTTCGCCGAGATCGTCCTCGATTGCGCGCCTGGCCGCACTCTCGTCGGCGAACACCGACAAGCTGGCCTGCCATGCGCCGTCCCCGCTCTGCGCAGGTTCGTAAGCAAAGTCGGATACGGGCGATTCGACGGTCAGCATGCGAACAGAAATAGAACAGACCATGTTTTTGTCAAGAACACTCCGAAATGGAGTAATCCGATTGAACCTTTCGTGCCCCGCCCGCGACTATAGGATCGCAACAGGAGGGACTGCCGTTTTGACTGCTCACCGATCGACCGATGCGCTGCACGACGAATGGCTGGTGGTCCGCCTGCAGCAAGGTGACCGCGCGGCGGCGGGCGAACTCGCCGCGAATTGGCAACCGCGCCTGATGCGGACCGCGCGGCGCTATCTCGGCGAGGAGGCCGGGGTCGAGGCCAGCGTGCAGGAAAGCTGGCTGGCGATCCTGCGGGGGGTCGGTGGATTGCGCGATCCGTCGCGCTTCGCCCCGTGGGCGTTCGGGATCCTGCGTCGCAAATGCACCGACCGGGTGCGCCAGGCCGTGCGCGACCGCGGTCGCACTGTCGAGCTGGAAGACGCGCCGATCGCGCCGCCGCAGGAAGATGCCGCAGCGATCCGTGGTGCAATGGCCTCCTTGCCACCGGACCAGCGTTTCGCCGCGCAACTGTTCTACATCGAGGGGCTGACCCTCGCCGAGATCGCCGAAGCGCAGGACGTGCCGCAGGGCACCGCCAAGTCACGCCTTTTCCATGCCCGCCGCAAACTCAAGGCGGCCCTTTCAGGAGACGACCAATGACCGATATCGACAACCGTATCCGCGACGTCCTCGACGCCGACGACCGTGCCTTCCTCGACAGCCTCGACGACGATCGCGGCATGTTCCGCCAGATCGGCGACAGCATGCACGGCCCGCTCGCCGGGTGGGCGAAGTTCAGCTTCGCGCTGGCCTTCGCGATCGGGATCGGGCTCGCCTACGCCTTCTACCGCGCTGTCACCGCCGGCACCACCGACGCCATGCTCGGCTGGGGCCTGACGACGATCGGGCTGCTGATCATGCAGGGCTTTCTCAAGGAATGGCTGTTCGCGCGGATGAACATGCTTTCGATCCTGAGCGAGGTGAAACGGCTGCAATGGCAGGTCGCGCAACTCGAGAAGGCGCGCGACTAGGGCCGGATTTCGATCGGCGTACCGTCGGGCACGGTCTGCCACAGCTCCTCGATCTCGGCATTGGAGAGCGCGATGCAGCCGTCGGTCCAGTCGTAAGCTATCTTCTGCCCCTCGGGCGATCCGTTGGGCTGGCCGTGGATGAAGATGTCGCCGCCCGGCGAGCGACCGAAGCGCTTGGCATAGGCGCGGTCGGCGGCGTTGGGATAGTCGATCTTGAGGCTCAGGTGAAAGGAGGATTGCGGGTTGCCGTAGGCGATCCGATAGCGCCCCTCGGGCGTGCGCTCGTCGCCCTGAAACTGCTTGTGCCCCTGCGGCGCATCGCCGAACGCGAGGTCGCGATAGGTGCGTACCGCCCGTCCCTCGCGGAACAGCGTCAGCGTCCGGTCCGACTTGTCGACGAGGATGAAGTCGACATTCTTCGTGACGTCGAACGGCTTGTCGATCGACCGCGCGGCGGGCACCCGCTCGACCACCGGGGCCTCGGGCGCGGCGCAGGACGCGAGCGCGAGGGCGGAGAGGATGGCGGCGGCGAATCGCATTCGGTTACGCTATCTCCTGGCCGTTAACGCACCCTTGCCCACCCCGCTCCAGGACGAGCATCAATCCATGAACGGATCGCGCACCAGGATCGTGTCGTCGCGTTCGGGACTGGTGGAGACCAGCGCCACCGGCGTCTCGATCAGTTCCTGCACGCGCTGGATATACTTGATCGCGTTGGCCGGCAGGTCGGCCCAGCTGCGCGCGCCGGCGGTGCTTTCGCTCCAGCCTTCCATTTCCTCGTAGATCGGCTCGACCGCGGCCTGGTCCGCCGCGTGGGAGGGGAAGTAGTCCATGATCTTGCCGTGGAGGCGATAGCCGGTGCAGATCTTCACCGTTTCGAGCCCGTCGAGCACGTCGATCTTGGTCAGCGCGATGCCCGTGACGCCGCTGATCGCGCAGGTCTGGCGAACCAGCACCGCGTCGAACCAGCCGACCCGCCGCTGGCGCCCGGTGACGGTGCCGAACTCGTGGCCGCGTTCGCCCAGAAGCTGACCGACCTCGTCGTCGAGCTCGGTCGGGAACGGGCCGGAGCCGACGCGGGTGGTGTAGGCCTTGACGATGCCGAGCACGAAGCCGGTCGAATTCGGCCCCAGCCCGCTGCCGCTCGCCGCGGTGCCGCTGACCGTGTTCGAGCTGGTGACGAAGGGATAGGTCCCGTGATCGATGTCGAGCAGCACGCCCTGCGCGCCTTCGAACAGGATCCGCGCCCCGGCCTTGCGCACCTTCTTCAGCCGCTTCCACACCGGCTGCGCGAACTGGAGCACGAAATCGGCGATCTCTCGCAGGTCGCCGAGCAGGCGCTCGCGATCGACCGGCGGCTCGTCGAACCCGGCGCGCAACGCGTCGTGATGCGCGCACAGGCGATCCAGTTGCGGCGTGAGGTCGTCGAGATGGGCGAGGTCGCACACGCGGATCGCGCGGCGGCCGACTTTGTCTTCGTAGGCCGGGCCGATCCCGCGCCCGGTGGTCCCGATCTTGCCGGCGCCTGCAGCGGTTTCGCGCATCCCGTCGAGATCGCGGTGGATCGGCAGGATCAGCGGGCAGTTGTCGGCGATGGCGAAATTGTCGGCAGTGATCGTCACCCCCTGCCCCTCGAGCTTCTCGATTTCCGACTTGAGGTGCCACGGATCGAGCACCACGCCGTTGCCGATGATCGAGAGCGTCCCGGTGACGATGCCCGACGGCAGCAGCGAAAGCTTGTAGGTGGTGTCGCCGACGACGAGCGTGTGGCCGGCATTGTGCCCGCCCTGGAAGCGCACGACCGCATCGGCGCGGCTCGCGAGCCAGTCGACGATCTTGCCCTTGCCCTCGTCGCCCCATTGCGCGCCGATCACGGTGACGTTTGCCATCTATTCCAGTCCTGTCGGTAGTTACGGACGCGCCCTAGCAGACGGGGCGCAGCGGGCAAGCTTGGAGGGGTGCATGGACCGCCGAAGTAGGAGCTTTGCAAAACTCATGCCCGCCGGAAAATTGGGCCATTCCAGTATCTTGCCCCACACCTCCGCTTCGCAAGTGTAACCTTCGGCCAATTCTCCGCTGCACCGCCTTTGTGATCCGATGAACATGCACGCGCGACGTGCCCTCCATTCTCCCGGCAATCGATCGCACCTGCTTCATGCCTGCGAACCTATGCTTCACCCGCGAAGTAGGAAACCCCGCCGCGCCCATGCGTTGCCCCACAAAAGGAGCAATACATGACCCAGACCCCCACCCTCTCGCTCAACGACGGCCGCAACATCCCGCAGCTGGGCTTCGGGACCTACCAGATCGACAACGACGATGCGGCCGAGGCGGTCTCGACCGCGCTCGACGTGGGGTACAAGCTGGTCGATACCGCCGCGATCTACGGCAATGAGGAAGGCGTCGGCGAGGGGCTGGGGAGCCATCGCGACATCTGGTTGACGACCAAGATCTGGAACGAGAGCCAGGGCTACGAGCGCGCCAAGGCGGCCTTCGCCAAGTGCCTCGCGCGGCTCGATCGCCCGGTGGTCGACCTCGTGCTGATCCACTGGCCGTGCGCCGAGAACGACAAGTATGTCGAGACGTGGAAGGCGATGATCGAGATGCGCGAGGCCGGGACCGCGCGCAGCATCGGCGTGTCGAACTTCCAGCCCGATCATTTGAAACGGCTGGTCGACGAGACCGGCGAAGTGCCCGCGCTCAACCAGATCGAGCTGCACCCCTCGTTCCAGCAGCGCGACTTGCGCAAGCTGCACGACGAGATGGGGATCGTGACGCAAAGCTGGTCGCCGCTCGGCCAGGGCAACGGGCTCGACAACGAGACGATCAAGGCGATCGCCGAAGAGACCGGCCAGAACGCCGCCGCGGTGATCATCCGCTGGCATATCCAGCACGGTCTCGCGGTGATCCCCAAGGCCAGCAGTCGCGACCACATCGCCGCCAATTTCGAGGCGCTCCGGTTCGAACTTTCCGACGACCAGATGGCGCGGATCGACGCGCTGGATGACAAGGACGGGCGGATCGGGCCGCATCCGGATGAGTTTTGTTGAGGGGAGTTTTTGTGGTTACGGACCCGCATCCGCGGGTCCATCCTCGGTGCTGTGCCCTCCGCTTCGCTCCGAGGCACCTGCGGGCGGGCGGTCGCCCTTGCCTCGGCCTGTTCGGCCTCGGACGACCGTCTCGGTCGGGTCCGCTTGGTTCTACGCCAGCGAAATCCGTCCTGAATCTGCGCGCGGTAGCGCGCACGCGGGCGACCGCACGGGCCAACGGCCAACCCAAGCAGCGCGGATGCGCTGCGCCCGGCATTTGACGGTCTAAACAAACAACTCCCGATGGGCGGGCATAACCACTAAAACGACAACCCCTTCACCCGCTTCACGCTTTCGAGCTTGCACGCGGCATCGATCACGTCCTGGCCGATCGGCTGGTCGACGCTCAGCAGCAGCACCGCTTCGCCGGTCGCCGCGCGACGGCCGAGGTTGAAGTTGCCGATATTGATGCCGTGATCGCCCAACAGCGAGCCGATCCGGCCGATGAAGCCGGGCGTGTCCTCGTTGACGATATACATCATCTCCTTTTCGAGCGCGGCCTCGATATTGACCCCGGCGAGCTCGACCAGCCGCGGGGCGTCGCTGCCGAACAGCGTGCCCGCGACCGAGCGCTTGCCCTTCTCGGCGACATAGGTGACGCGCAGCAGCGTGTGGTAGGTGCCCTCGCGCTGGTTGCGGATCTCGCTCACTTCGAGCCCGCGTTCCTTCGCGAGGTAGGGCGCGTTGACCATGTTCACCGACTGCGAATAGCGCCCCATGATGCCTGCCAGCACCGCGGCGGTGATCGGCTTCTGGTTCAACTCCGCCGCCGCGCCCTCGACCTCGATCGCGACGCTCGAGATGTTGCCGGTCGCGATCTGGCCGACCAGCGATCCGAGCTGTTCGGCGAGCGCCATGTAGGGCTTCAGCTTGGGCGCTTCCTCGGCGCTGAGGCTCGGCACGTTGAGCGCATTGGTGATCCCGCCGGTGGTCAGGTAATCGGCCATCTGTTCGGCGACCTGGATCGCGACGTTGACCTGCGCCTCGGTGGTCGAGGCGCCGAGATGCGGGGTGCAGATGAAATTGGGCGCGTCGAACAGCGGGCTGGCGGTGGCCGGCTCGGTCTCGAACACGTCGAGCGCCGCGCCGCCGACCTGGCCGCTGTCGAGCGCATCCTTCAACGCCGCCTCGTCGATCAGCCCGCCGCGCGCGCAATTGACGATGCGGACGCCGGGCTTGGTCTTCGCCAGCGCCTCGGCGGAGAGGATGCCGCGCGTCTCGTCGGTCAGCGGGGTGTGGAGCGTGATGAAGTCGGCGCGCGCGAGCAGCGTGTCGAGATCGACCTTCTCGACGCCCATCTCGACCGCGCGATCGGCGGTAAGGTAGGGATCGAAAGCGATCACCTTCATCCTTAGGCCGAGCGCACGCGCGGCGACGATACTGCCGATATTGCCCGCACCGACCAGGCCGAGCGTCTTTCCGGTTAGCTCCACGCCCATGTATTTCGACTTGGGCCATTCGCCCGCCTTGGTCTCGCGATCGGCCATCGGGATCTGCCGCGCGAGCGCGAACAGCATGGCGATCGCGTGTTCGGCGGTGGTGATCGAATTGCCGAAGGGCGTATTCATCACCACCACACCGCGCGCGCTGGCGGCGGGGATATCGACATTGTCGACCCCGATGCCCGCGCGACCGATGACCTTCAAATTGGTCGCCGCCTCCAGGATATCCTCGGTGACCTTGGTCGCGGAACGGATCGCGAGGCCGTCATATTCGCCGATCACGGCCTTCAATTCCTCGGGCGTCATGCCGGGTTTGACGTCGACCTCGCAGCCATTGGCGGCGAAGATCTCGGCGGCCTTGGGATCCATCTTGTCGGAGATGAGCACTTTGGGTTTGGTCATTCTTGTAACCTCTTGGATTCCCGCCGCCGCGGGAATGACGATGAATTACTGTTTCGCGGTTTCGTAAGCCCAGTCGAGCCACGGGCCGAGCGCTTCGATATCGGCGGTGTCGACTGTCGCGCCGCACCAGATCCGCAGTCCCGGCGGGGCGTCGCGATAGCCGGCCACGTCGTAGGCCGCGTCCTGCTCTTCGAGCAGCGCCGCCATGCGCTTGATCATGTCGGTATCGGCACCCTCGACGGTCAGGCACACGCTCGTGTTCGAACGGCTCGCCGGGTCTGCCGCGAGATGGCCGAGCCAGTCTCGCTCCTCGACGATCTTGCCCAGCGCCGCCGCATTGGCATCGGCACGCGCCTTCATCGCGGAGAGCCCGCCGATCCCCTTGGTCCATTCGAGCGCCCAGATCGCATCCTCGACCGCGAGCATGGAGGGGGTGTTGATCGTCTCGCCGCTGAACACGCCCTCGATCAGCTTGCCGCCCTTGGTCAGGCGGAAGATCTTGGGCAAAGGGCGATCGGGGGTGAAGGCTTCGAGCCGTTCGACCGCGCGCGGGCCGAGCACCAGCACGCCATGCGCGCCTTCGCCGCCCAGCACCTTCTGCCAGCTGAAGGTCAGCACATCGACCTTGTCCCAGGCGATGTCCTGCGCGAACACCGCGCTGGTCGCATCGGCGATCGAGAGGCCGATGCGATCCTCCGCGATCCATTCGCCATCAGGCACGCGCACGCCGCTGGTGGTGCCGTTCCAGGTGAAGACGACGTCATGGCTCCAGTCGACCCGACCGAGGTCGGGCAATTCGCCGTAATCGGCGCGCAGCACGGTGGGATCGATCTTCAACTGCTTGACCGCATCGGTCACCCAGCCCTCGCCGAAACTTTCCCACGCGAGCGTGGTGACGGGGCGCGCGCCCAGCAGGCTCCACATCGCCATTTCGACCGCGCCGGTATCCGATGCGGGCACGATCCCGATGCGGTGCGTGTCGGGCACCTCGAGCACTTCGCGAATCAAATCGATGCAATATTGCAGGCGCGCCTTGCCGAGCTTCGAGCGATGCGAACGCCCGAGTACCTCGGTGGCGAGCTTGGCAGGATCCCAGCCCGGCGGCTTGGCGCAGGGTCCGGACGAGAAATATGGGCGCGCAGGCTTGCGCGCTGGTAGGTCGGTCATTTCAAAACTCTCCTTGCAGAGAGCACGCGCGGCGTTGGGACCGCGTGGCCCGACGACCGGCCTAATGGCTCCCGGCTTTTGTGCAAGTGCGAAACGCCTCCCATGCACAGGTGGTCCTCCCGCGCGGCCCGCAACACGGTAAAATGCCCGTTAACCGCGTTCGCTTGCTCATTCTTTCCCAAGTCCGGTCCAGAACGATGGCATGTTCAAGCACATCGCATCGCTGTCGCTGGTAACCTTGTTGGGGGCCTGTTCGATCATTCCCGACGGCATGATGGGCGCGTCCGAGTCCTCGGCGAACCCTTCCTACGCCGTGAAATCGAGCGACCCGACCTATCGGCGGCCCGCACCGCAGATCGACCGCAGCTTCGGCGGATCGACCCAGCTGCCGCCGGTCACCGCCGGGCGCTGCGTCGCCCAGCTCGGGGCGAGCAAGGCCGATTTCACGCCGCTGCCCGACAAGTATTACGGCGCCGGCTGTGCCACGGTCGACAGCGTGCAACTGGTGGGGCTGCAGGGCGATTCGCGCGGGTTCCAGGTCAGCAATCTCGGCCCTGTATCCTGTCCGCTCGCGGAGAAATTCGCCGGCTGGGCGCGCTACGGGGTCGATCGCGCCGCGCGCCAGATGCTCGGCGCATCGCTGGTCCGGATCGAGACGCTGGGCAGTTATTCGTGCCGCAACATCGCCGGGTCCTCGCGCCGCAGCGCGCACGCCACCGCCGAGGCGATCGACGTGTCGGGCTTCGTCCTCTCGGACGGGCGGCGGATCACGCTGGAAAGCGACTGGGACGGCGGCGATGCCGACGAGCGCGAATTCCTGCGCGTGGTGCAGGACAGCGCGTGCAAGCGGTTCGGCACGGTGCTCGGCCCGCGCTACAACGCGGCGCACCGCGATCACTTCCACCTCGAACTGGGGGGCGGCAGCTACTGCCGCTGACCTGGCGAGCGGTCAGGACGCGGTTAGCCCGTCCGCCTTTCGCTTGCCCTCCCGATCGCTCGGCAGGCCGAGGATCGAGGGCGAGGTTTGCTCGCCGGCATCCGAGGGTTCGAGCCCGGCCTCGACGCTCATCCGGACCGCGGCCGCCGAATGATCGCAATCGAGCTTCTGCATCATGTTGTGGCGGTGGATCTCGACCGTGCGCGGGCTGATCCCGAGCTCGCGCGCGATCAGCTTGTTCGACTGGCCCGAGGCGAGGAGATCGAGCACCTCGCGTTCGCGGCGGCTCAGCTCCTCGATCCGGCGCCGCGCAGCGATCGCGCGCCGACGGCTGGCGGCGATGGCGGCTGCCTCGGCCTCGATCGTCGCGAGCTTCGAGGCGAGCGCTTTGGTCGAAAAGGGCAGCGCGATGTAATCGAGCGCACCGGCCTTCACCGCAGCGACCGCGTGCTCGAGCGAGGGAGTCTCGCTCACCGCGACCACGGGCAGCCAGCATCCCTTGCTCGCCAGCGCCTCGATCAGGCGCTCGCTGCGGCCGCCATCCTCGCTCTCGGAGACGAGCACGAGCCCTTCGCCCGGCGCACGGACAGCGAGTTCGTCGGAGCTTTCGTAGAGTTCGGCGTGGCGCCCGAGATCGTAGGCGTGGCGTGCGAGCGTGGCGCGCTCGCGGCTGCTCGACGCGACGATGTGGATGGTGCCTGCATGGTCCATGGACTCTACCTGCCGTTGGCGGCTGGAGCAGCAGGAACCGTCAATCGTCCCCTCGGGACATGATATCGGCGAAAGTGCCCGCACAGCCGCGGAATGCGTTGCTACCAACGCAAATTATTCCCGACCCATTAACAAACTTATTAAGTGCCTGCACCCGAACAATTGCCTCTCGCAGCCCGATGATCGGGTTTCCGAGACGGTCAATCCTCCATGTCGTAGAAACTGTAGTCGGGCAGGTTGTTGAAGGCCTGGCGCAGCGACTCGCTCCACTGTCCCGATAGCGAACGGACGTAGGTGTCGTTGCCGTCGAAGCGACGCTGGTGGAGCGGTTCGTCGAAAGAATCTTTTTCCAAGACCATGCAATCTAACGGCATTCCGACAGAAAGATTTGCAGCGATAGTGGAATCGAAACTTACGAGGAGCAATTTGACCGCATCTTCGAAGCTCATGTCGCGATCGTAACCGCGGAGCAGGATCGGACGCCCATATTTCGTTTCACCGATCTGGAAGAAGGGTGTTTCACGCGAGGCCTCGATGAAATTTCCTTCCGGATAGACGAGGAACAGCCGCTGCTCCATCCCGGCGATCTGCCCGGCGAGGATGATCGAGGCGGAAAAGCTGCGCGTCCCTTCGCGGTCGTTCGCCTTCTGCCGTTCGGCGACGGTCTTGCGCAGCAGCTTGCCGACTTCGGTCGCGACCTGGAACATCGTCTCCGCACCGAACAGCGCGTTCTCGCGCTCGTCGGGGGCCTTGGTGCGCTCCTCGAGCTGGCTGATCACCGCCTGCGTGGTGGCGAGATTGCCCGCGGTCATCAGTGCGATCGAACGCTCGCCCGGCACACGGAAATGGAACATCTTGCGGAACACCGAAATGTTGTCGACGCCCGAATTGGTCCGCGTGTCGCTCATCAACACGAGCCCCTTTTCGAGCATCAGTCCGCAGCAATAGGTCATGAAGGTTTTCCTCCTTGTTTGAGGTAAGGACGGGAAGCTGGTGCGGTATGTTCCCGAGATGAGTCTTTTGTGGTTACGCCCGCGCATCCGCACGGGCATCCTCGGTGCTGTTCCCTTCGCTACGCTACGGGGCACCTGCGGGCGGCCGGTCGGCCTTGCCTCGGCCTAGTCGGCCTCGGGCGACCGCCTCGGTCGTGTCCGCCAGGCGCTTGATCGCAATATCCGTCCTCAATTTGCGCGCGGCAGCGCGCACGCGTGCGAGCCCACGCACGGGCCGGTCAGGCCCGGAAGCCTAAGGGGCCGTATGGCCCCGCCGGCGCTTGAGGCCAAACAAATGACCCGCGAATGCGGGTCCGCAACCGATATCACTGCTGCTGCTGTTCCACACTGAGCCGCACTTCGAGCCCGCTATCGCGCGCGCCCTGCGTCCGGCCGGTGATCGGCGCGGCCTCGCGATAATCACGCCCGGTAGCGACGCGGACATAGCGTTCGTCGGGGCTGATACCGTTGGAAATATCGAACCCGACCCAGCCGAGCCCCTCGACATGGGCCTCGGCCCAGGCGTGGCTGGCCTCCTGGTCGACGCGGTCGTTCATCATGAGGTAGCCGCTGACATAGCGCGCCGGCACGTCGAGTTCGCGCGCCAGTCCGAGGAAGATATGCGCATGGTCCTGGCACACGCCGGTGCCTGCCGCCATCGCCTCTTCCGCGCTGGTCGTGGCATGGGTCGCGCCCTTCACGTAGCCGACCTGGTCGCGAATCGCGGCCGACAATTCGTGCAGCAGGCCGACATCGCGCGCCTTGCTGCTGTCGAACTCGCCTAGCAGCGCCTTCATCGCGCGGCCGGGACGGGTCTTGTCGCTGTTGGTACAGAAGGCCCAAAGCGGCAGGTGCCCGGCATGCTTGCCGATCACTCCGGCATAATCTGCGGTGTCGACCTCGCCCTCGCACGAGACCACGACCTGCTCGACCCCCTCGTCGACCGACACGAGCGTGATGTGGTTGTGGTTCTGGTCCTCGTATTCGAGCTGCCGCGTGCCGCCCTCGACGCTCATCTGCCAGTCGAGGATCGTCTGGCCCTGAGTCGTCTTCGGCGTCAGCCGCAGGCGCTGCAGCCCGTAATGCGCGGGCGCGTCGAATTCGTAATGGGTCTCGTGGCGGATCTTGAGGCGGATGGGCGATGCTCCTTGGTGTGGTCGGCCTATTCGATAAAGCGGTAATCGCGCGCGATCGCGTCGGCGAGGCGCTGGTTGTCGGACAGGAAGCCGAGGATGAACTGGTGGAGGCCCTCGTCGATGATCTCCCCGACCGACAGGTCCGAGAGCCGCGTATCGATATCGCGCAGCAGGATATGCGCATCGGTTTCCTCGCCGTAAGCCTCGGCGAGGCTCGCCATGTTGCTGCGGATCTTGCCGTAGGCGAAGGCGAGGCTGCGCGGGAAACGGCGGTCGAGGATGAGGAAGTCGGCGAGGCTCTTCGCCTCGACCCCGACATGGTTGAGCCAGCGATAGGCGCGGTCGCCGCCGACCGAGCGCAGCACGCTGTCCCACTGGATGTTGTCGAGGCTGCCACCGACATGGCTGAGCGTGGGCAGCAGCAGGTAGTATTTGACGTCGAGGATGCGCGCGGTGTTGTCGGCGCGTTCGATGAAGCCGCCGATGCGCGCGAAATTGAACACGTCGGTGCGCAGCATCGAGCCTTCCATCGCCCCGCGCACCAGAGTCGCCTCGCGCCGGATCGCGTTGATCACGTCGCCGAGCTGGGTCTGCTGGACCGGCGCGGACAACAGGTCGCGCACCTCCATCCAGCTTTCGTTGATCGTCTCCCACAACTCGCGGCTGATCATGTTGCGCACCGCGCGGGCATTGGTGCGGACGTTCTCGACCATCGACAGCACGCTTTGCGGGTTCTTCCTGTCGCGCAGGACGAAATTCCACGCCTGGATGCCGGTATAGGTGCCGTGCTCGGCCTCGTAAGCCCGCCGCATTCCCGCGGTCTGGATGACCGAGCGCCATTCCTCCTGGCTAGTGAACTCGTCGCGCGTCATCGCCATGCGGAAACCGGCCTCGAGCAGGCGCGCCGTGTTCTCGGCCCGCTCGAGATAGCGGAACATCCAGAAGATGGAGTTGGCGTTCCGACCGAGCATCATGGCATCACCCGATCAGTCATCGAGCACCCAGGTGTCCTTGGTCCCGCCGCCCTGCGAGGAATTGACCACGAGGCTGCCCTGTTTGAGCGCGACCCGCGTGAGTCCGCCGGGCACGAGGTCGATCTTGTCGGGCGAGACCAGCACATAGGGCCTGAGGTCGACATGGCGCGGGGCGAGGCCCTGACGGGTGAGGATCGGGACGGTCGAGAGCGACAGCGTCGGCTGCGCGATATAACCCTGCGGATTGGCCTCGAGCTTGGCGCGGAATTCGCGCAGCTCCTTCTTCGACGCGGCGGGGCCGATCAGCATGCCGTAGCCGCCCGAACCGTGGACTTCCTTGACCACGAGCTCCGCGAGGTTGTCGAGCACGTATTTGAGGCTGTCCTCGTCCGAACAACGCCATGTCTCGACGTTCTTCAGCTTGGGTTTCTCACCGGTATAGAACTCGACGATCTCGGGCATGTAGCTGTAGATCGCCTTGTCGTCGGCGATCCCGGTGCCGGGCGCATTCGCGATCGTGATCCCGCCCGAGCGGTAGACGTCCATGATGCCGGCCGCGCCCAGCATGCTGTCGGGATTGAAGGTGAGCGGATCGAGGAATTCGTCGTCGACCCGGCGATAGAGCACGTCGACCGCGCGCCAGCCGCGCGTGGTGCGCATGGCGATCTTGCCGTCGACCACGCGCAGATCGCTGCCCTCGACGAGCTCGGCACCCATCTGATCGGCGAGGAAGGCGTGTTCGTAGAACGCCGAATTGTAGATCCCCGGCGTCAGCACGCCGAGCTTGGGCCGGCCTTCGCAGCGCTCTGGCGCGCAGGCGGCGAGGCTGCGTGCGAGACGGCGCGGATAGTCCTGCACCGGGCGCACCCCGACCCGCGTGAACAGCTCGGGGAACATCGCCATCATCGTCTCGCGGTTTTCAAGCATGTAGGAGACGCCGGAGGGCGTGCGGGCATTGTCTTCGAGCACGTAGAATTCGTCGGGGCCGGTGCGCACGAGGTCGGTGCCGACGATATGGGTGTAGATCCCGCCCGGCGGGTTGAAGCCCACCATTTCGGGCAGGAACGCGTCGTTGTCGCGGATCAGCCGCTCGGGCATGATCCCGGCGCGCAGGATTTCCTGCTTGTGGTAGATGTCGTGCATGAAGGCGTTCAATGCCCGCACGCGCTGTTCGATGCCCTTTTCGAGGCTGCGCCATTCGCGCGCGGCGATGATCCGCGGCACCATGTCGAACGGGATCAGCCGTTCCTCTGCCGCGTCCTCGCCATAGACGTTGAAGGTGATCCCGGTCTTGCGGAAGACGCCTTCGGCCTCCTTGGCCTTCTTGCGCAGCCAGCTCGCGTCCTGCTGCCAGAACCACTTGTCGTAATCGGCATAGGCCTCGCGCACTTCGCCCTCGGGCATGCGCATTTCGTCGAAGAATTCGCTCATGCTTCGTCGCGCCCGCGCGGCTCGTCGTCGAGTTCTGCAGCGATCGCCTCGATCGAATCCTTCTCGTAGCAGAACCCCATATGCGAGCAGCGCAGCGCCACCTCGCGGTCGCGCTCGTCGGGTCGGCCGCGCGCGCAGCTGGCATGGACGATCCCGTCGGCCGGGCTCCACAGCGCGACCGTCTCGACCGGTGGCTTGGCATGGACATCGGCCTCGATCGGCGGGCTGTGCACGGCGTGGCCGGTCACCAGAGGGTAAATCCGCCAGAGATTGTTGTTGCGCGGGTCGCCGGAAAAGGGCGAGCCGAGCGTCACGACCTTGGCGACCTTTTCGGGATGGCGCTTGGCCAGTTCGCGGGCATAGATCCCGCCGAGGCTCCAGCCGACGAGATGAAGCTGTTCGCCCTTCCTCTCGAATACCTTTTCGAGCCGGCGTTCGAGCTTGTCGAACACTTCGGGCGAGGGCCCGAGATTGTAGCCCATGCCCCAGCGCTTGACCCGGTGTCCCGCGCGTTCGAGCTGCTGCGCCATGTAGCGCATGCGCCACGGATGCGCGCCGAAACCGGGGATCAGCATCACCCGCTTGGGCCTCGCCGCCGGGCGGATGTCGGGCTTGGCCCGCGCGCGCTTGATCGGCTCGAGCATGTAGTTGAACTCGGACAGGAAGCGGCGCAGCGGCGGCTTGCGGAGCTTCGCATCGTCATAGGGCTCGCGCGCGAGATCGATCCGGCGCGACGCTTCCTCGGCGAAAGCGCGCAGCCCGGTCTGGTTGGTCTTGTCGGTTTCAGCCGCGGCCATTGCGCCGTCCATCGCCCCGTTTGTTGGTTGCTTGGAATTCGAACGCCGCAGGGCGGCTATGTTTCCGAGAGCATCGACGCAACGCGACCCGTGCCTAGCCTTCGCAGTCCCCGATGCGCTCCTGCCGCGACCTTGTCTTGATGGTCATCGACTGTCCCTGGGGCCCGCGCGCATCCATCGTCATCGTCATGTCGGACGAGGTGCGGGTACCGGTCCCCTGCATCGCAATGCGGACCTCGCCGCGTTCGGACCCGCGGCAGGTCATCACCGCGTCGATCGATCCGCCGTCGGCGTCGAATTTCTCGAACGCGCAATCGGCGTCCTCCTGCGTCTGGCGGGCCATTTCCTCGAAGCCCTTCTCGGCCTGCTCCCGAGTCAGGCAGAAGGTGCTGGTCTCCTCACCGCCGCCCATCATGCCCTTCATCATGTCGCGCACCGCGGGCGGTGCGCCGGGCATCTGCATGTCGATCATCTCGGTGGTGGCGCGGTACAGGCCCGGCTCGGGCCGGACCATCTCGTCAGATTTCGCGGCGGCTTCCTCGAGGCTGATCTCGCCGTCGCCATCGGCGTCGGCATCGGGACTGCCGCAGGCCGCGAGCGCGAAAGCAGCAGCGGTGAAGGTGGCGAACAATACGGGACGGCGCATGCGAACTCTCCCCTGATGTCTAGGGCGCAAGGCTAGCACGCCTCGCCATATCCTCAAGCGCGTTGCAGCCTGCGCCTGTGTTCCCCATATGTGCGCGCATGGCAGAACTGATCATCCGGCGCGGCCTCGAAGAACCCGATACCACCGGAGAGTTCGTCCCGCACAAACCCGCGCGTCCCGAGAAATCGATGCCGGGAAAGAAATTCGAGCTGGTTTCGGATTACGAGCCCGCGGGCGACCAGCCGACCGCGATAAGGGAGCTGGTCGAGGGAATCAGGAGCGACGAGAAGAGTCAGGTGCTGCTCGGCGTGACCGGCTCGGGCAAGACCTTCACCATGGCCAAGGTGATCGAGGAAACCCAGCGTCCCGCGCTGATCCTCGCGCCCAACAAGATCCTCGCCGCGCAGCTCTACGGCGAGTTCAAGAGCTTCTTCCCCAACAACGCGGTCGAGTATTTCGTCTCCTACTACGACTACTATCAGCCCGAAGCCTACGTGCCCCGGTCGGACACCTATATCGAGAAGGAAAGCTCGGTGAACGAGGCGATCGACCGAATGCGCCACTCGGCCACCCGCGCGCTATTGGAACGCGACGACGTGATCATCGTCGCCTCGGTCTCGTGCCTCTACGGTATCGGCTCGGTCGAGACCTATTCGGCGATGATCTTCGACATCAAGAAGGACACGCAGGTCGACCAGCGCGAGCTGATCCGCAAGCTCGTCGCGCTGCAATACAAGCGCAACGACGCCGCCTTCGCGCGCGGCAATTTCCGCGTGCGGGGCGACAATCTCGAAATCTTCCCCTCGCACTACGAGGACATGGCGTGGCGCATCTCGTTCTTCGGCGACGAGATCGAGGAGATCAGCGAATTCGATCCGCTCACCGGCAAGAAGGGGGCGAGCCTCGACAAGGTGCGGATCTACGCCAACTCGCACTACGTCACGCCCGGCCCGACGATGAAGCAGGCCTCCGAGGCGATCAAGTTCGAGCTCGCCGAGCGGCTCAAGGAGCTCGAGGCCGAGGGCAAGCTGCTCGAGCACCAGCGCCTGGAACAGCGCACCAATTTCGATCTCGAGATGATCGCCGCGACGGGCTCCTGCGCGGGGATCGAGAACTATTCGCGCTTCCTCACCGGGCGCCTACCCGGCGAGCCGCCGCCCACCCTGTTCGAATACCTTCCCGACAATGCGCTGCTGTTCGTCGACGAAAGCCACCAGACGGTGCCGCAGGTCGGCGCGATGGCGCGCGGGGACCATCGCCGCAAGCTGACGCTGGCCGAATACGGCTTTCGCCTGCCATCCTGCATCGACAACCGCCCGCTGCGCTTCAACGAGTGGGACGCGATGCGCCCGCAGACCATCGCGGTCTCCGCCACGCCGGGGAGCTGGGAGCTGGAGGAAACCGGCGGCGTGTTCGCCGAGCAGGTGATCCGCCCCACCGGGCTGATCGATCCGCCGGTCGATATCCGCCCGGTCGAGGACCAGGTCCAGGATTGCATCGAGGAGTGCAAGAAGACCGCCGCCAACGGCTACCGCACGCTCGTCACCACGCTCACCAAGCGGATGGCGGAGGACCTCACCGAATTCATGCACGAGGCGGGCGTGAAGGTCCGCTACATGCACTCCGACGTAGAGACATTGGAGCGCATCGAGCTGATCCGCGACTTGCGGCTCGGCGTCTACGACGTGCTGGTCGGCATCAACCTGCTGCGCGAGGGGCTCGACATCCCCGAATGCGGGCTCGTCTGCATCCTCGATGCCGACAAGGAAGGCTTCCTGCGCTCCGAAACCTCTCTGATCCAGACGATCGGCCGCGCCGCGCGCAACGTGGATGGCCGGGTGATCCTCTACGCCGACCGCATCACCGGTTCGATGGAACGCGCGATGGCCGAGACCGAGCGCCGGCGCGAGAAGCAGCGCGCCTATAACGAGGAACACGGGATCACCCCGCAGACGATCAAGCGCGCGATCGCCGACATCACCGCCCATGCGAACAAGGAGGAGGACGGTACTGCCGAGGAGACCCAGAGCCTCGTCGGGCACAACCTCCGCGCCTATATCGAGGACCTCGAGAAAAAGATGCGCGCCGCCGCCGCCGACCTCGAATTCGAGGAAGCCGGCCGCCTGCGCGACGAAATCCGCAAGCTCGAGAACGACGAGCTCGGCCTCGGCGACGGCGAGAAGAAGGCCCCGCTGGTCGGGCGCAGCGACGCCGGGCGACCGGGCACCCGCAAGACGCGCTACGGCAAGACCCGCTACAAGAAGATGGGCGGCAAACCCTGATCGACGGGCGCATTTGACGCGGCCGTTGCGCGATGGGCATAGGTCGCTGCGAACAAGGGGGAAGAACCGTCATGACATACCGCCCGATCCTCGCCAGCCTTTGCGCCGCAAGCCTGCTCGCCCTTTCGGCCCAACCGGCCCTGGCGCAGGACGCCGAAAAGGAAGCACCGGCCGAGACGATCGAGCCGCAGGTCAAGTCGCGCGACCTGTCCGGCACCTTCGGCGGGCAGCGGATCAGCTACACCGCGACGATCGGCGAGACCGTGCTCACGTCCGACAAGGGCGAGCCCGAGGCGGTGATCGTCACCACCAGCTACGTGAAGGACCCGAAGGACACGTCGCGCCCGGTGTTCTTCATCTACAATGGCGGGCCGGGTTCGGGCTCGGTGTGGCTGCAGATGGGCGCGTTCGGGCCGAAGCGGGTCGCGATCCCTTCCGATGCGCGCGACGACGGCGCGCCGCCCTATCCATTGGTCGACAACCCCGACAGCCTGCTCGACGTCGCCGACCTCGTCTTCATCGACCCGCCGGGCACCGGGTTCAGCTACCTGACCGACGAGGCCGATCCGGAAGACTATTACGGGTTGCGACAGGATGCGCGCGCGGTCGCCGAGGTGATCCGGCGCTGGATCAACGACAACGGCCGCTGGGGCAGCCCCAAATATCTCGGCGGCGAAAGCTACGGCACCACCCGCACCGCGATGGTGGTCGATGAACTCGAAGGCGCGACCTACAACGATGTCGGCCTCAACGGGCTGATCCTGATCTCGACGATCCTCGATTTCGCCGCGCGCGAGCCCACCCCGGGCAACGAGATGGCCTACATCGTCACCCTGCCCAACATGGCGGCGGCGGCCTATTACCACGGCAAGGTGCAGGCGCCCTCGGTCGAGGCGATCGCCGAGGAGGCGCGGCAATTCGCGATCGGGCCGTTCGCCACCGCGCTGCTCAAGGGGCAGGACCTGCCCGATGCCGAGCGCGCCGCGGTGCGCGCCGAGCTTTCGCGCCTCACCGGCCTGTCCGAGCGATATCTCGACCAGGCCAACCTGCGAGTCACCAGCCAGCGCTTCTACAAGGAATTGCTGCGCGATCGCGGGCTCACCATCGGGCGGCTCGATGCGCGATACACCGGCGAGGATTACGACGATGCCGGCGAGACCCCCGATTCCGACCCGAGCTTCTACGGGATCGACGCGGGCTATACCGCCGCGATCAACCAGTGGGCGCGCGAGACGCTCGGCTTCGAGACCGATCGCGGCTACAACTCGATCGGCAGCGAGCCGGGGCGCAACTGGGACTGGTCGCTGCCGGGCCAGGGCCGCAACGCCTATCTCAACGTCGCCCCTTTCATCGGCCGCGCGATGCGCCAGAACTCGCAGCTGCGGGTCTTCAACGCGCAGGGCTGGTACGATTTCGCGACCCCGTTCTTCGGCGCCGAATATTCGTTGAAGCGCATGGGCATCCCGCAGGATCGCGTCACGTATGAATATTACGACGCGGGCCACATGATGTATATCCGCGACGAGGACCGGGCAAAGCTGTCGGCCGATATCCGCGCCTTCATCCGCAACCGCTGACGTGCGCGCCGCGCCGGAACAGGCGCGCCGACGATCAGTTTGTGGAGCGAAGGATCGAACGAGGGAGATTACGATGCGCAGCGCCCTTCTAGCAGCGACCATGCTGGCTCTCGCCGCCTGTTCTTCCGGAGAAGACACCGCGGACGACACCATCGTGCCCGACGAGGCGGAAACGAGCGCGCCCGCCTTCGATCCCACCGTCGACAGCGAGAGCGAGGAAGGCGAGGACGGGCGGCGCTGGTATTACAAGAGCGAGAGCCAGTCCGCGCTCTACGGCCCGCCCGACAGCGAGGGCATGCTGACGCTGCGCTGCGATTCACCCGATGAGGGCGACAAGCGCGTGCTGTTCAACTGGTTCGCCCCGGGCGCGACCGCCGGCGAAGCCCGGATCCTCGAAGTACGATCGGGCGGCGAGCTGTTCCGCGCCGATGTCGAGGGCGTCGAGACCGAGCTCGGCACCGGCGCCATGTGGCGCGCGACGCTCGACCCGGCGGGCGACGAAGCCGGCCTCCTGCTCGACACGCCCGACCCGCTCAGCATCCGGCTCGACGATGGGGCGGATTACGAGATCCGCGTGCCCACCGCCGAGCAGATGCGACAGGTGATCCGCGACTGCCGCTAGGTGTGTCGAGGCCGGGGAAAGCCCCGTCGGCGCGCTTCACAGCCTGTCCGGCGCGGCCTAAACCGCGCCTTCCATGAAGCGCGCCCTACCGTTCATCCTGCTCCCCCTGCTTGCCGCCTGTTCGGGCGGCGACCGCGCGGCGGGCGAAGACCAGGCCGATTACGAGGTGCGGGTGCCGCTGGTCACCAACACGCCCTCGCCCGTTCCGGCCCCGCCCGCTCCCGAGCAGCCCGACGACGCCGAATGGCGCGAGGGTAGCGACGGAAGAATCGAATTCGGGGTCGAGGGATCGCCGCCGCTGCTCTCGATGGCCTGCGAAGAAGGCGCCTTCGGGGTCACCCGGATCGCGATGACACGGCACTGGCATGCGCCGCAGGGCAAGGCCGCGCTGCTCGCGTTGGTGGGCAACCTCCGGTTGCGGATCCCGGTCGATGCCCAGCCGCCCGACCGCTGGACGGGGAGTCTCGAGTCCGAGGATCGCCGCTGGCGGATCCTCGAGGATCGCTTCAGCGCGACACTGCCGGGCGGAGGCCTGCTGCGCCTTCCCGCCAGCCCGCTGACGCGCGAATTGCTGCGCAGCTGCCGCGCCGAGAGCGAAGACCTCGAAGAGGCGGCCGAACCGCCGGTCGCAGACGAGACCGAGGCCGAGTGAGGCTCTTCGGCCCGCGCGGGCGAGGTCAGACTTTCCCGAACCTGGCCTCGTAGGCAGCGCGATCGCCCGCTTCGAGCAGCCTGGCCTGCTCGACCCAGTTGTCGCGCCGGATACGGCCCGAAAAGCGTCCGAGCTGGCCGTCGATCCGGTCGATATCCTCTTCGCTCCACGCCGCGATCTGGGCGATGCTGGTCACGCCCATTTCGGCGAGCTGGGTGCGCAGCTTGGGGCCGACCCCCTTGATCTTGGCAAGTTCGTCGGCGGAACCGGCATCGGCCGCCCCCGCAGTTTCGGCCTGGGATTGCGGCGTCGCGGGCGGGGTTTCGGCTTCTGGTTGCTTGGCCCTGGCCGCCGCGGCGGCAGCCTTGTCCTCGGCAAGGTGCACTTCGGTCTCGTCCTCGCCCCCCGCGGCCGACACCACGGTCCCCGATCCGGCGAGCTGGTCCATCGCCGCGGCAGCGGGCGGCGCGTCAATCAGCGCCTGGTTGCGGTTGGCGGGGGCCGCGCCTTCGTCGAGCACGTCGGGCGAGACATGGCGCTCGCGCTCGGGCTTCTTGCGACCGAACAACCACCACGCGACGAACACACCCAGTGCCAGCACCAGCAGCAGCGCTACCCAGTGCGTTTCGATCAGTTCAGCCATCGCTCTTACCCCTGTTCCAGATGAGCAATCCCAGCCCGAAACCGATCGTATAGGCGATCAGGGCGAGGACCATGATTTCGGCGAGTAGCGGCATCTCAACCGGCTCCCGGTGTGTCTACGGCAGTCGGCACGAGTGGCGCTTTCTGCAGCAATTCGAATTCGATCCGCCGGTTGGCGGGGTCTGTCGGGTCGAGACCTTCGACGGGTTCTTCCGAGCCCTTCCCCTCGACCACGAATTCCACGGCGGGAATGCCGCGCCGCGCAAGCGCCAGGCGGACGCGGTCGGCGCGGCGTTCGGATAGGGCGAGGTTCACCGCCGCATCGCCGCTATCGTTGGTATGGCCGATGATTGCGATCCGGCTGCCGATACAAGGCTTGAGCGCGTCGGCCACCTCGTCAAGCAGCGCGGCGCTGGTCGGATCGAGCCGCGCGCTGGCCTCGGCGAAGCGGATCGTCCGTGTCTTGAGGATGGCATCGATGCGCCGCTCGCAAAACAGCGGATCCTCGGCCGCGGCCTGGGTGATCTGGCGACGCTCTTCGCGCCGCCAGTACGGCCCGCCTACGCCCGGTAGAGCGGACACAGCCAGCGCCAGCCGGCGGCGCTCGTCGGGATGGAGATCGCGCGCGCCCGACAGTTCGGGATGGCGCGAATAGGATCCGTTGCGGGTGCGGAAGTCGACCGTGACCGCACCTTCGGTCACCGCCGCAGCCTGCGCTTCGAGCCCGGCCATGAAGGCAGGCGAGAGCGCCGCGTGGCTGGCGGCGGCAATGCCCAGCGCGGCAAGCGCGCCGGCGGCGAGGATCATGGGGCGGGAGGCCATCGCCCCTGCGATAGCGCCCCCGCACCCGGTGCTCAACACGCTGTTGCGTCGGATCAATCCATGCCGGCGCTGGCTTCGACCAGCTTGACGAATTCGGCGCGGTAGAAATCGCGCTGCGGCCCGACCAGCGAGACGATCTGGCGCGGGCCGAAACCGTTCAGCAATTCGTCGCCGCGCAGGTACTGGCCGAAGGCGGCGACCCCGGCGGCGAAGGCGAAATCGCCCTGCGCGCGCCCGGCCCGGTCGAGCATCGCGGCCGGGACCGCACGCTCGACCAGCGTCGATCGATCGCCGTCGGGGAGTTTGTACCGCAGCTTGATATAGGCCATATCGGTGCCGCTGCCCGTGCTCTCGGCCTTGTTGCCGTCATAGCGCCGCTCTCCGATCCAGCCGGTTTTCGAGGCGGGCACCACCTCGTACAGCGCGGTAACCTGGTGGCTTGCACCGATCTCGCCCGCATCGACCCTGTCGTTGTCGAAATCCTGCTCGCGCAGCGCCCGGTTCTCGTAGCCGATCAGGCGGTATTGCTTGACGAATTTGGGGTTGAATTCGACCTGGATCTTCACGTCCTTGGCGATCGTGAACAGGGTCGAGCTCATCTCCTCGCCGAGCACCTTGCGAGCCTCGAGCGCGCTGTCGATGTAGGAGTAGTTGCCGTTCCCCTTATTGGCGATCTGCTCCATCAGCGCCTCGTTGTAATTGCCGCTGCCGAAGCCGAGCACCGACAGCGTGACGCCGGTATCGCGTTCCTTCTCGATCCGTTCGACCAGGGCGTCGGGATCGGAGATACCGACGTTGAAATCGCCGTCGGTACCGATGATCACCCGGTTGACCCCGCCCTCGATGAAATTGGCGCGCGCGGTCTGGTAGGCGAGCTGGAGCCCGGCCCCGCCCGCGGTCGAACCGCCCGCGGAAAGCTGGTCCAATGCGGCCTTGATCTCGCGCGGATCGTTGGTCGGATCGAGCGCCAGTCCGGCGGCGCCGGCATAGACCACGATCGAGACGCGGTCCTCGTCGCGAAGGTTGTCGACCAGTCCTTTGAGCGCGGTCTTGAGCAGCGGCAGCTTGTCGGGACTGTTCATCGAACCCGACACGTCGAGCAGGAAGACGAGGTTGGCCGCCGGGCGCTGGTCGCGGGGCAGGTCGTAACCCTGGAGACCGATCCGCAGCAGGCGGGTATCCTCGTTCCACGGCGTCTGCGCGACCGCAGTCGCGACCGAGAACGGAGTCGAGCGATCCTGCGGCTTGGCGTAATCGTAGCGGAAGTAGTTGACGAATTCCTCGGTCCGCACCGCCGCCTTGGGCGGGCGCCGCCCGTCGCGCAGGTAGCGCCGCGTATTGGCGTAGGCGCCGGTGTCGACATCGACCGCGAAGGTGGAGACCGGCTCGTCCGCCACGCGCTTGACCGGGGAAACCTCCTCGCCGTCGTACCGTTCGCTATCGGCTTCCATCGGCACGATCACCGGGGGAACCGCCATCGCGGCGCGTTCGGCCATCATCGCCGGAGGCGGTGGCGGCGGCGAGTAGACGCCGGCGCTGTCGGTCTGGACGGCACCCTCCTCGATCGCCTCGTCTCCCGAAGCGCAGCCCGCCACCAACGCGATCGTTGCCACCGCAATCGCGAATTTCGTCGCCTTTTTCATCTCTCCCACTCCTTCTTCCTCATCGTTCTCCCGCGATGAAAGGAAGGCTGGGCCCGGTGAAGTGAACCGGCTGTGAATGTGGCCAAAATGTGGCAAAGGTGTCAGAGCGCGTCCGAAATGCGCCCTGCTCTCCGATCCTAATCCTCGGCCTGCGGCACCATGTTCTTGCGGAACAGCATCCGGTCGTCCTCGGTGAAACCGCGCTTCCACACCACCCAGGCATAGACCGCGAGCACCGCCGGGATACCGATCAGCAACCGGCCCCATTCGGGCGCCTCCGTGAACGCCCAGCCGACCAGCACCGCGGGCGCGGCGGCATAGACCAGCGCCCAGCGGAAATTGTTCACCGAGGCCCCGAGGATCCGCGACAGCACGATCCCCTTGGCGATCGAGGCGAAGCCGAGCGCGAGCACCAGTGCGAAGGCGGCGCCTGCGGCCAGCACTCCGTCCGCCATTCCGTAGCTGCGCCCGATCACCATGAAGGCGATCGTCAGCACCGCCTGGAGCACGATCGTGGTGACCGAAAGCCACAAATTGCGCACGCGCGCGACATAGACCAGCGCTGCTTCAGAGGTGACCGCCAGGGCCGCGACCACTTCGGCCGCGAGCAGGAAGGCGAGCGCGGCGGTGGCGAAGGGATAGGTCGGGCCAAGCAGGCGCATCAGCGAATCGCCCGCGATCCCGAGTGTCAGCGCGATTCCCGCCTGCGCGGCGACGATCCAGAAAGCGACCTGGCGCACCTGGCTCGCGATCCGCTTCCAGTCCTTCTCCTTCACCGCCCTGGTGATCACCGGGCCGAGGACGGGATCGAAGCTCTGCTTCAGCTTCTGCGGCAGCGAGGCGATCTGCTGCGCGACGTAGTAGATGCCGACCGCCACCGGCGAAGCGAACAGCCCGAGCAGGAAGATGTCGAGCCGGCGCGTGCCCCATTCGATCGCGTCCGCGCCCGCGAGCGGCAGGCCGCGCACCACGATCCGCCCCATCGTGACCGGATGCGGAAGCCAGCCCTTCGGGAGGCCATAGGTCCGCAGGAACGGCCACAGCGCGGTCAGCAGCGCGGCGTAGACGCTGGCGAGGAAGGCCAGCATCAGCCCCTCGTCGGGGATCTGGTAGTAGAACACGAGCGCGAGGATCGAGATCGCCCACGGTTCGACGATCGCGCGAGAGCGGACGGTGGTCGCGATGTCGAACTTGTAGGCCTGCGCCGCGAGCAGGATCTCGGTCAGCGCGATGGCGGGGATCGCGAGCACCACCAACCGGTCGATCCGGCTGTACTCGCCCGAGGGGAACATCGGTTGCGGCACCAGCCACAGCACGCCGGCGAACACCGCGCTGACGATCAGGGACAGCAACAACCCGTCATACACGATGTTGGATTCGGGCCCTTCGCCGTCGGTCAGCCGCTGGGCGAGACCGCGCTTCTCGCCCATCGTCGCGAGCATGGCGGCGAATTCGGCCAGCACCAGCGCCGAGGCGAACCGCCCCAGCTCGGCCGGGCCGTACCAGTTCGCGGCGATGTAGAGGAATGGGATGCGCGCGATCAGGCGCAGCACGAAGCCGAAGAAGTTGGTTCGCCCGCCCTTGGCGAGCGCGGTCATTTCGGCGCGCCCCTCGGCCTCGAGGGGAGGTTGCTCCGGCGGGAACTGGTTCACGCTCCGACTTCCGCCTTGAGCGGGCGGGCGAGGATATCGGCAACGACCTCGCGCGCCGGGGCCTCGCCCGAGAGGATCCGCACCACTGCGGCCACGATCGGCATGTCGATGCGATCGCGCTGCGCCAGTTCGTGCAGTACCGGCGCGGTGTGGCTGCCTTCCGCGACCGAATTCTTGCCCGACAGCGCCTCTTCCGCGCTCATCCCCTCGCCCAGCGCCTTGCCGAGCGAATAATTGCGGCTTGAGGTCGAAGAGCAGGTCAGGACGAGATCGCCGAGACCGCACAGGCCCGCCAGCGTGTCGCGATCCCCGCCAAGCGCCTCGCCGAAGCGCAGCATCTCGGCATAGCCGCGCGCGATCAGCGCGGCGCGGGCGTTCTGACCCAGTTGCAATCCGTCGACCACGCCGCAGGCGATCGCGAGCACGTTCTTGACCGCGCCGCCGATCTCGGCGCCGACCACGTCGTCGGTATAATAGGGCCGGAAATGCGGTCGCGCGATCTGCGCCTTGAGCCGATCCCACTGCGCCCGTCCGCCCGCGCAGGCGAGCGTCACCGCGGTCGGCAGGCCTGCGGCGACCTCGTGCGCGAAGGTCGGGCCCGAGAGCACAGCAAGCTCGCTGTCGGGCGCGGCCTCGGCGGCGACGTCCGCCATCAGGCGCCCGGTGTCGCGCTCGATCCCCTTCGAACACAGCAAGAGGTCGCGGGGGCAGCGGCCCAGGTCGGAAAGGACCGTGCCGAGATGCTGCGCGGGCGTGACGACGAGCACCGTGTCGAGCGCGGCGACATCGGCAATCTCGCCGGTCGCGCGGATCGTTTCGTGGAGGCTGGCCGTGGGCAGGTAGAGCGAATTGGTGCGCTCGGTGTTGATCTCGTCCACCAGTTCGGGCTCGCGCGCCCACAGCACCACGTCGCTGCCGTCGCTCGCCATCGCCTGCGCCAGTGCAGTGCCCCAGGCCCCTGCCCCAATCACGCCGATCGTCATGCCTTCACCCCTGCGCCGCGCACCGCCTCTGCTTCCGGATCGAGCGGCCAGCGCGGGCGCGCCGCCACGTCGAGCGGGTCGAACTGCCCGAGCGGCAAGCGTTCGATCCCCGCCCAGGCGATCATCGCGGCATTGTCTGTGCACAAAGGCAAGGGCGGCGCGACGAAGCGCATATCGTGTTCTGCAGCCAGCCCTTCGAGCGCGCCGCGCACGGTTTGGTTGGCGGCGACCCCGCCCGCCACCACCAGCGCCGGTGGCGTGTCGATCCGGTCGAGCGCGCGGCGGGTGCGGTCGAGCAGGCAGTCGACTGCCGCCTGCTGGAAGCCCGCAGCGATATCCGCATCGGCGTGTTCGCCGCTTTCGACCGCGCGCAGCACCGCGCTCTTGAGGCCCGCGAAACTGAAATGCGGCTCCTTGCTCCCGACCAGCGGGCGCGGCAGCGGAACGGCCTTTGGGTCGCCCTCGCGCGCCAGCTTCTCGACCGCCGGACCGCCCGGATAGCCGAGCCCGAGCAGCTTGGCGGTCTTGTCGAAAGCCTCGCCCAGCGCATCGTCGATCGTGGTCGCGAGGCGGCGATATTCGCCCACTCCCTCGACCAGCAGCAGCTGGCAATGCCCGCCCGAGACGAGCAACAGCAGATAGGGGAATTCGAGCGCCGGATCGGCCAGCCGAGGGCTCAGCGCGTGGCCTTCGAGGTGGTTGATCGCGAGCAGCGGCTTCCCGCTCGCCATCGCCAGCGCCTTGGCGCTCACCAAGCCGACCATCACCCCGCCGATCAGGCCGGGCCCCGCGGTCGCGGCGATCGCATCGCACTGGTCGAGAGTGACATCAGCCTCTTCGAGCACCGCCGCGATGAGGGGCGCGAGCCGGTCGGCATGCGCGCGCGCGGCGATTTCGGGCACCACGCCGCCATAGGGCGCGTGTTCCTCGTCCTGCGAGGCGATCCGCTGCGCAACGATGCGTCGATCGCCATCGACAAGCGCCGCGGCGGTCTCGTCGCAACTGCTTTCTATCCCTAGGACCAGCGCCATCGCCACTTTCCCTGAAGGCTTTTCGCATTTAGCACAAGCGCGAGACATGACCGCTTCCCCCGAACTTCCGACCCCCGACCGTCCGACCGGCGCCCGACCCTTCCGCCTCGGCACCCGCCGCTCGCCGCTCGCGCTCGTCCAGGCCAATGCCGTGCGCAACGCGCTGCTCGCCGCGCATGGCTGGGATGCGGGCGCGGTCGAACTGGTCGAGGTGATCGCCAGCGGCGACCGGATCCAGGATCGTCCACTCGCCGAGATCGGCGGCAAGGCGCTGTGGACCAAGGAACTCGACGCGCAACTTCTCGGCGGCGAGATCGACGCCGCAGTGCATTCGGCCAAGGATGTCGAGACCTGGCGACCCGAGGCGATCGCGATCGCCGCGACGCTCATCCGGGCCGATGTGCGCGACGTGCTGGTCGGCGCGGCCTCGCTCGGCGAATTGCCGCGCGGTGCGCGGATCGGCACCAGCGCCCCGCGCCGCGCCGCGCAGGTCCTCCACGCCCGCCCCGATTGCGAAGTGGTAACCTTCCGCGGCAACGTCGCGACCCGGCTCGCGCGACTTTCGGCGGGCGAGGCCGAAGCGACGCTGCTGGCGAAGGCGGGGCTCGACCGGCTCGGCGAAATCGGGGTCGGCACCCCGCTCGACGAGACCGAATTCCTGCCCGCCCCGGCGCAAGGCATCATCGCGATCGAATGCCGCGCGGAAGACGACGCGGCCAAGCACCATCTCGCCGCGATCGATCACGCCGATACGCACGCGCAATTGCGCGCCGAACGGGCCCTGCTCGATGCGCTGGGCGGGTCGTGCTCGAGCCCGATCGCGACGCTGACGATGCGCGACGGCGAGGGCTGGCAAATGCGCGCCGCGATCTTCTCGCCCGACGGGGCCATGCGGCGCGAGGGCGAGGCGCGATTTGCCCCGGGCGAGCATGAACCGATCCGGGCGATGGCCGAAAAGTTGCTGCACGAGGCACCCGAAGCCATCACCGCCCATTTCGAAGGCGCCGGGTGACCCCGCTCGTCATCCTTCGCCCGCAGCCCGCCGCCGCGCGCACCGCTACGCTGGCGCGCGAGATGGGCTTCGATGCCCACCCGTATCCGCTGTTCGAATTGCGCGGCCGCGATTGGGAAGCGCCCGCTGCGGGGGTCGATGCCGTGCTGCTGTCCAGCGCCAACGCGCTGCGCTTCGGAGGCGACGAACTCGCCAAGATCGTCCACCTGCCCGCCTATGTCGTGGGCGATCGCACCGCGCAACAGGCCCGCGCGGCGGGGTTCAACGTGGTCGCGCAGGCGGCCGACGGAATCGCCTCGCTGGTGACGGACATCGATCCGGACCATGCCAGTATCCTCCGGCTCGCCGGAGTGGATCACATCGCCGTCGCCCCACCAGAGGGTGTCGCGATCCGCACCGCGATCCTTTACGAGAGCCGCCCGCTGCCGATGCCCGAGGACCTTGCCGAATTGCTCTGCGGCCCCTCCACCGCGTTGCTGCATTCGGCGCGCGCGGCCGAGCATTTCGCGCACCTGTGCACCGCGATGGGGCTGGCGCGGATGAACATCGCACTTGCCTGCCTCTCCCCCCGGATCGCCGAGGCGGCAGGGCGCGGGTGGCGCGCGGTCGCTGTACCCGACGAGACCAGCGATGCGGCATTGCTGGAAACTGCGCGCGCGCTGTGCCAGAGTTTCGCCTGAAGGAAGACCACTTGGCCGACGAACTGTTCAACCGCATCAAGACCGCGCCCGACGCGAAGAAACCCGGCGGCAAGGGCCTCGGACTGCTGGGCTGGCTCGGCATCACGCTCGGAGCGTTCGTCGTCGGGATCCTGCTGATGATGTACCTCGTCAGCGGCGGCTATGTCGACATCCAGCGCTTCGGCCAGGAAGAGCCGCAGCAGGTGGCCGAGGCGCTACCGAGCGGCAGTCCGGTGGCGGTCGATCCTTCGCCCACGCCGACCGCCACGACCGACACCGCCACGCCCGAGGAACGCGTGGCCGAAGCCGTTGCCGCACCGATCGAACAGCGGCTCGCGGGTGTCGAGACGCGGCTCAACGAGCTCGACCTGCGCGCGCAGGCCGCGCGCGGCAATGCGGCCCGTGCCGAAGGCCTGCTGGTCGCCTTCGCCACCCGCCGCGCGCTCGAACGCGGCGCCGAGCTCGGCTATTTGCGCGACCAGCTGCGGCTGCGGTTCGAGGATGCCCAGCCCAATGCGGTCGCCGCGGTGTTCGCCGCCGCCGACGACCCGGTGACGCTCGACGACCTCACCCGCCGCCTCGACGCGCTCGCCCCGCGGCTCGGCGATACCAGCGCCAGCACCACCGGCTGGCAGCGCTTCCGCAACGAGCTGTCCTCGATGTTCACCATCCGCCGCGCGGAAACCGCGAGCCCCAAGCCGTCGCGGCGGATCGAACGCGCGCAGCAATTCCTCCAGGTTGGCCGGATCGAGCCGGCCATCGCCGAGGTATCGAACCTGCCCAATGCCGAAGCCGCCGCGTCCTGGCTGGCCGATGCGCGCCGCTTCCTCGCCGCGCAGCGCGCGCTCGAACGACTCGAACTCGCCGCGATCCTCGAACCGCGGGCGCTCGGCGATTCGAGCGGCACGCGGCTCGATCGGCCGAGCCCGGCGCGCGAAACCGAAGACTAGGCCCCGAAACTTAGGCTTTGAGCAATTCGGGCAGGTCGCCCGAGACACCGCGTGCCTCGTCCATGAACCACCGCTTGAGCGCCGGGATGCGCTGGACCGCGCCCATGCCGAGCCGCCGCACCGCCGAGGCTGCGCCACCGGGAATCCCGAACAGGCGGGTGAGTCCGTCGGTCGCCACGCTCACCGAAAACGCGTCGAGCCCGCGCCAGCGTTCGTAGCGTGCGAGCAATTGCGCATCGCCCGGCTCGAGCCCGAGCCGCATCCCGTCGGCGACGACCTCGACCAGCGTCGCCGCATCGCGCAGGCCGAGATTGAGCCCCTGTCCGGCGATCGGGTGAATGCCGTGCGCGGCATCGCCGATCAGCGCGAGCCGGGTGTCGGTGATCTGAGCGCTGTGATGGAAGCCGAGCGGCCAGGCGGCGCGCGGGGCGATCTCCTCGACCGCGCCGTAGATCCCGTGCATCCGCTTGGCGACTTCGGCCTCGAAGGCGCGCTTGCCCAGCTTGGTCACGCCCGCCGCGTCGCGTTCCTTCACCGTCCACACCAACGCGCTGCGATGGCGACCCTGCGCGTCGTCGAGCAAGGGCAGCAGCGCGAAGGGGCCGGCGGAATAGAATATCTCCCACGCCACGCCGTCATGCGGCTTCTCGTGCGCGAGCGCGGTGACGATCGCGGCATGGTCGTATTGCCAGTGGGCGAGCGGCAGGCCCGCTTCCTCGCGGGTCGGCGAACGACGTCCTTCGGCCGCCACCATCAGCGAGCCGGACAGTTCGCGCCCGTCTGCCAGCGTCACGTTCGCTCCGTATGCGTCGCGATGGCGCGCGACGACCTCGGCACCCGAATGCCAGTCGATCAGTTCCTCGCCGCGCGCCGCCTCGAACAGCGCGATGCGCAAGTCGCGATTGGCGAACATCCGGCCGAGCGAGCCTTCGTGCGGTTCGGGGATGAAATCGATCCGCCCCGGCTTCATCGCGTCGGTCACCGCGATGTTCTCGATTCCGCAGCCCAATGGTTCGAGCGCATCGGCAAGCCCGATATTGCCGAACAGGTTCCAGCTCGCGGTGCTGATTGCGCTGGCCCGGCCGTCGACGCCCTCGGCGGTCAGCTGTTCGGGCGTCGCGCGGTCGACGACGTGGCTCGAAATGCCCTGCCTGGCGGCCGCCAGCGCGCAGGTCATCCCGACCAGCCCACCGCCGAGGATCAGGAGGTCGCGAGGTTCGCTCATTCCGATACGGCTCCACAGGTATTGCCCTCGCCCGGATCGAGATCGAGGCAGCGCCCGTCGAATGATCCCTCGGGCACGTCGAGCCCGATCAGCGCGGCCAGCGTCGGCGCTATGTCGACCGTTTCGACCGGGACCGGCTGTTCGAAGCCATCCATGCCCTTGCGCCAGAAGGCGAGCGGGACGCGGCGGTCGTAATCCCACGGGCTGCCATGGGTGGCGATATAGCCCTCGCCCGGGATTGAGACGGCGGACACGCCGCGTTTCAGGAGGATCGTGACGTCTCCGGAGCGGCCCTTGCGCCACGAGGCGCGGGCGCGTTGCCTGACCGTCCAGTCCTGCGGATTGCCGTCGGGCGCCGGGGTTGCCAGCATGTCGGCCTCGCTGAACACCGCTTCGATCTGGGGGTGTTCGAGCAGGATCGCCTTCAGCGCCTCGATCGTGCGCGGGCGATCGGCGGTGGAAAGACCGGGATCGAGCACGAATTCGCTGGCGTAGTTGTAGACCAGTCGGCGATCGAAAGTGATCCCGGCGCGGCTTCGAACCTCGAGTTCGAGATCGTCCGAGATCAGCGAGGGATCGAACCGTGCGGCACCCGGATCGGCCATTTCGACCAGCCGTTCGGGCGCGTCCTGCCCGCCATGGTCGGCGCTGAAAGCCACGACGTAGTCGATCCCGCGATCGTCGAGCTCGCCGAAGAAATCGCCGAGCATGTCGTCGAGCGCGGCGAGCTGGAGACACATTTCGAGGCCGTTGGTGCCGTAGGCATGGCCGACATAGTCGGTCGCCGACAGGCTGACGGCGAGCACGTCGGTCGCATCGCGCTGACCCAGCCGGTTGGCATCGAGCTGGTCGAGCGCGACCGCGAGCGTAGCGCGATCCGAACGTGGGCTGCGGCGCCAGTCGCCCTCATTGCCCGGTCGTACGGCCAGCGGGTTGGCCCCGAATTCGACCGGCCCGGCGGTGAAGGATCGGTCGAAGCGGGCGCAGAAGCCGGGGGTCGACCGGTCGAGGACGGGATTGTCACCCGTCGCGATGGTACGCGCGATGGCAGCGTTGATCGTGTCGATGTCGCGCACGGCGGGGCGACCGGCATGGGTCACGAAGGCTTCGCCGTCCCACCACCAGGCGGCGTCGGTGGCGGTGCCGCCGAGCATCATCGCCGCACGATCCTTGAGCGAGACCGCGACGTTGCGGCTATCCTCGTCGGCCTGCTTGAGCCATTCGCCGAGGGTCGGGACCAGCAGGTGTCGCGCCGAGACGACCGGCTTGCGGCGCGTGCTGGCGGGATCGGTCGTATCCTCGGCGCAATAGACCGCCTTGTCCTCGCGCGGGCTCGACGCCTCGACCCAGTTGTTGCCGACGATCCCGTTGCGCGCCGGACGCACGCCAGTGAGCAGGGTCGAGTGACCGGGGCAGGTCTCGGTCGCAGCCTGCCCTTGGTAGGCGCTGGGGAACACCGCGCCTTGCGCCAATCGCGCCAGGCCGCCGGTGAAATCGTCGCGAAATTGCGCGAACAGGTCGGAGGAAAGTTGATCGACCGCGACCATGACGACGAGCCTGGGCGACTCCTCGGTCGCGCTCGCCGCGCTCGTCGTCGGGGCCGTGGATCGCGGCGCGGCCTCTGCGGTTGCCTGCGCACAGGCGGCGAGCGGCAGGGTGACGGAAGCGAGGGCGGCGAGGGAGAGGAGGCGGCGCATAATCATCCTTGGCAATTGCAAGCGGCTTCGCCCGCGTCCATGGAACCGGTATCGGGCGAGCGCAAGGGTTGGCGCGGCCCTGCATGGGCGGATAGTGTTACCAGCGTGCTTCGTTTCGTTCTCCTGATCATCGCTGTCGTCGGCCTGTCGGGACTTCCCGCCAGCGCCCAACTGCCGACCGGACCTGCCGGCGGTCCGCAGCGCGTCGCCGCCGCCCTGGTCGCGGAAGGCCCGGTCGCGCCCGCCGAAAGTGTCGCGCTCGCCTTGGACTTCCGCCCCGAAAAGGGATGGCACGGATACTGGACGAACCCCGGCGATGCCGGGCTCGGCATGACGCTGGATTGGGACCTGCCCGATGGCTGGACTGTGTCCGACCCGCGCTATCCGGTCCCCGATACGCTGTTGATCTCGGGCCTGATGAACCACGTCTACGAGGATCCCTATGGTGTCCTCTTCGCGATCACCGCGCCATCCGATGCCGAGCCGGGAACGATGGTCCCGATCGCGGTCGAGGCGAACTGGCTCGCCTGCTCGGACAGGCTCTGCGTACCCGAGCGCGCGCGGCTCAGCGCGACGGTCCGGGTAGCGCGAGCATCGGCGGAGGCGACCGCGCGGTTTGATCGCTGGCGCCAAGCGCTCCCCGCCCCGCTCGATCGCCCGGCACGGTTCGAGGAGCAGGCCGGCTCGATTCGAGTGTCGATCCCGCTTCCCAATGGCGTCGCGCTGACCGAGCCGCACCTGTTCGTCGAACAGAAGGGCGTGGTCGATGCCGCCGCCCCGCAGCGCGTGCTGCGGCAGGACGGGGCAGTGGTGTTCGAATTGCAACGCCCATCCGGCGCACAGCCGCTGCCGTCGCGCTTCGATGCCGTGCTGCGCCTCGACGAGGCGGGCAACGGGCTCGCCTTTACCACCGAGCCCGGCTCGGTCGCCCCGGGCGGCACGCCGCTCGATGGCGCAGCGGGCGGATTGGCGCTGCCGTGGCTGCTGCTAAGCGCGTTGCTCGGCGGGGTGCTGCTCAACGTGCTGCCCTGCGTGTTCCCGATCCTCAGCCTCAAGGCGCTCGCGCTGCTGCGCCACGGCGCGAACGAGGCGACCGCGCGGCGCGAAGGGCTCGCCTACACCGCGGGGACGACACTCGCGGCACTCGGCCTGGGCGGGTTGCTGCTCGCCTTGCGCGCGGGCGGCGAACAGGTCGGCTGGGCGTTCCAGTTGCAAGAGCCGGTGGTGATCGTGTTGCTCGCATTGCTGGCGATGGCGATCACCGCCAACCTCGTCGGGCTCTACCAGTTCGCGATCCCCGGCTTCGGCGCGCGCGGCAGCAAGGCGGGCGAGACGCGCGGCGCCTTCGCGACCGGTTTGCTGGCGAGCTTCGTCGCCACGCCGTGCACCGGCCCGTTCATGGCCGCGGCGCTGGGCGCGGCATTGTTGTTGCCGGTGACACAGGCGCTGGCGCTGTTCGCCGCGCTCGGGATCGGACTCGGCCTGCCGTTCCTGCTGTTGGGCTTCGTCCGCCCGCTGCGCCGGGCCTTGCCGAAACCGGGCGCATGGATGGAGCGCTTCCGCCGCTGGATGGCGCTGCCGATGGGGTTGACCGCGCTGGCGCTCGCCTGGCTCGCCTGGCGGATGGGCGGGTGGACGCTGTTGCTCGGGACGAGCGTGTTCGCCGCGGTGATCCTAGCGCTGCTGGTGCGCGCCGGGATGCGCCAGCAAAGCGGCAGGCCTGCGGTTGCCGCGATCCTCGCGGCCATGTTCGTCGGCGTGGGCGCGATGCTCGTCACGCCGCACCTCGTCGGCGAGGCTTCGGCGGAGCGGGACGGCGTTCTCCCGACGCAACCTTTCTCGGCCGAAGCGCTGGCGCAGGCGCGCGCCGCCGGGCGGCCGGTCTTCGTATGGATGACCGCCGACTGGTGCGTGACCTGCAAGGTCAACGAGGCGACCGCGATCGAGACCGAATCGGTGAAACAGGCCTTTGAAACGGCCGACGTCGTCGTGCTGCGCGGCGACTGGACCCGGCGTGACCCTGCCATCACCCGCTATCTGACCGAACGCGGCAGCGCGGGCGTGCCGCTCTATGTCTGGTACGAGCCGGGCAAACCGGCGGAAAATTTGCCGCAATTGCTTTCCTCGGATACACTTATCCACAGGGCCGCCAGATAGGAACCGAGTCGCTGGGGACTCGTTGAGTCGCCCAGCAAGGCAATATTCGGGGAAAGTGGATGACCGATAAGCAAAGCGCGCAGCCGCGCGTGCTCATCATGGAAGACGATTACATCGTCGGTCTCGACATGGTCGAACAGGCCAAGGTGCTCGGACTGTTGATCGATGGTCCCCATGCCACCCTCGCCGAAGGACAGGCCGCAGCCAAATCGGCGAAGCCCGACCTCGCGATCCTCGATATCGAGCTGACCGATGGCGACGTCTTCCCGCTCGCAGAGAAGCTGAGCGAGGCGAACATCCCGATCATCTTCCATTCGGGTCACACCGATACGGGCGATCTCGACGAGCGGTTTCCCAAGGCGCATATCTGCGCCAAGCCGTGCCCGCCCAACATCATCCTCGATATCCTGGCGGACAAGCGCCGCGCGGCCTGATCCGCGCGCTCAGGTCTTGCGGATGAAGACCGAGCCCACCGAATAGCCCGCCCCGAACGAGCAGATCAGCGCGGTATCGCCTGCGCCAAGGTCTTCGCTGTGCTTGTGGAAGGCGATGATCGAGCCAGCGCTCGACGTGTTGGCATAGGTGTCGAGCACGGTCGGGCTCTCGTCCTCGCTCGCCTCGTGGCCGAGCACCTTGTGCGCGATCAGCCGGTTCATCCCGGCATTGGCCTGGTGCAGCCATAGCCGCCGCAGCGACTTTGGATCGACGCCGAGCCGGTCGGCTTCCTCGAGGATCATCGCCGAGACCATCGGCACCACTTCCTTGAACACCTTGCGGCCTTCCTGGACGAACAGCTTGTCCGGCGCGTCGCGGGTCTCGGGATGCGCGCGATTGAGGAAGCCCGCATTGTTGCGGATGTTGTTCGAGAACACGGTCTTCAGCTTGGTGCCGAGGATGTCCCAGTGGCCTTCCGGCGCAATGTCCTTCGCCTCGACCAGCACCGCCGTCGCCACGTCGCCGAAGATGAAGTGCGAATCGCGGTCGCGCCAGTTGAGGTGGCCGCTGGTGATCTCGGGACTGACGACAAGTACCGATTTCGCATTCCCCGCGCGGATGTAATCGGCCGCGGTCTGGATCCCGAAGGTGGCCGAGGAACACGCGACGTTCATGTCGAACGCGAAGCCCTCGATCCCCAGCGCGTCCTGGATTTCGATCGCCATCGCCGGATAGGCGCGCTGCATGTTCGAGGCCGCGCACAGCACCGCGTCGACGTCTTCGGGCTTGCGACCGGCGCGTTCGAGCGCCTGCTTCGCCGCCTTGACCCCGATCTCGGCCATGATCGATAATTCGTCGTCGCCGCGCTCGTCCCAGCGCGGGGCCATGATTTCGGGGTCGAGCACCGGAGCCTTGGCCATGACATGGCGCGACTTGATCCCGCTCGCCTTCTCGATGAAACCGGTAGAGCTTTCGGTCAGCGGCTCGACCTCGCCGGCGGCGATCGCCTCGGCATTGCGCGCGTTATGCAGCGCGACATAGGCGTTGAAGCTCTCGACGAGTTCCTCGTTCGAGATGCTCTCGGGCGGGGTGAACAGGCCGGTGGCGGAGATCACTGGGGAGGCGGTCATGGCGCTGTCCTAGCGCGGTCAGTAGGAGCGCGGAAGGCCCAGCACGTGTTCGGCGATGTAGCTCAGGATCGCGTTCGTGCTGATCGGCGCGACGGTGTAGAGCCGCGCCTCGCGAAACTTGCGTTCGACGTCGTATTCTTCCGCGAAACCGAATCCGCCATGCGTCTGCACGCACATGTCGGCAGCGGACCAGCTGGCTTCGGAGGCGAGCAGCTTCGCCATGTTGGCCTGTTCGCCGCCGGCCTTCCCCGCGCCCTCTCCGCTGTCATAGGCGCGCGCGGCGTGGCGCACCATCAGCTCGGCGGCGCGCATCTGCGCATAGCAACGCGCGATCGGGAACTGGACACCCTGGTTCTGCCCGATCGGACGGTCGAACACCTCGCGCGAACCGGCATATTCGCTCGCCTTGCGGATGAACCACTTGGCATCGCCGACGCACTCGGCGCCGATCAGGATCCGTTCGGCGTTCATCCCTGAGAGGATGTAGCGGAAGCCCTCGCCTTCCTCGCCGATCAGCGCGTCGGCAGGGATCTCGAAATCGTCGAAGAAGATTTCGGTGGTCGAATGGTTCATCATCGTGCGGATCGGCTCGATCGCCATCCCGCGCGAATTGCCGTCGCGCATGTCGACGAGGAACAGCGACAGTCCGTGCGTCTTCGACTTCGCCTCGTCGCGCGGGGCGGTGCGCGCCAGCAGCATCATCAAATCCGAATGTTCGGCCCGGCTGGTCCAGATCTTCTGCCCGTTGATCACGTAGCGATCGCCCTTGCGGACTGCCCGCGTCCGCAGCGAGAGCGTGTCGGTCCCGCTGGTCGGCTCGCTCACGCCGAAGGCTTGCAGCCGCAACTCGCCGCTGGCGATATCGGGCAGGTAGCGCGCCTTCTGCGCGTCCGAACCGTAGCGCAGCAGCGTGTTCATCACGTACATCTGCGCATGCGCCGCCGCGCCGTTGGCGCCCGCCGCCTGGATTTCCTCCATCACGATCGCCGCTTCCTCGAGGCTCAGCCCCGACCCGCCATATTCCTCCGGGATCAGCGCGGCGAGGAAGCCGGCCTTCGTGAGCGCGGCGACGAACTCGCCCGGATAGGCCCGCTCGCGATCCTTTTCGCGCCAGTATTCGCCGGGAAAATCGGCGCACAGCGCGCGCACGGCTTCGCGCAGTTCGGGAAAATCGCCGTCGCTGATGGGCATCGCATCCTCTCGCAGGTCTGGTGGCAGGGGGTGCCGCCAAAGCCCGCGCTTGTCCACCTCGCCCGCGCCCGATAGGGCGATGACCGCATGGCATCGAGGCTTCACCGATGAGCGGACCGGGCCGCATCATGGCCGGCGCACTGGCGGCGCTGGTCGGGATGATCTTCATGGTTGCCTCGGGTGCCGGATTCGAGCTGGCGCTGGCGATCGGCGTGCTGTGGCTCGCCTCGCTGTTCCTCGTCCAGCCGTCCAATCCCGACGACATTCTGTCCGACGACGATCATCATTTCGACGATGAAGCGATCGAGCACCTGCTCGAACCCCTGAGCACGCCGCTGCTGTTCGTCGAGCACATGCGGGTGACGCGCGCCAATGCCGCCGCGCGCGAAGTGCTCGGCGCGCACATTGTCGGCCAGGACGCCCGCGTCGCGCTGCGCCATCCCGAAGCAATCGCGATGCTGCATGGCGAGGACGAACAGGAAGTCCGCATCCAGGGGCTGGTTTCCCCGCGCAGCGTGTGGGATTTGCGCCGCCGCCCGGTGGGGCGCGACCGGATCCTGCTCGAACTGGTCAACCGGTCGAGCGAGGCCGATCTCAGTCGCGCGCACACCGATTTCGTCGCCAATGCGAGCCACGAGCTGCGCACGCCGCTGTCCTCGATCCTCGGCTATGTCGAAATCCTCGCCGATCCCGAAGCCCAGCCGGACGAGGAAAAACGGTTCAAGTTCCTCGCCGTGATCGAACGCGAGGCGCGGCGGATGCAGTCGCTGGTCTCCGACCTGATGAGCCTGAGCCGGGTCGAGGCGAGCAAGCACGAACGACCGGCCAAGCCGATCGACCTCGGCCCGCTCGTCCAGCGCGCCGCGCGCGACGGCGCCGGACCCGACCGGCAGGATCGTGTCACCTTTCGCTCGCCGCGCGATTTTACCGTGCTGGGCGATCCCGAACAGCTCGAACAGGTGGTACGCAACCTCGTCGAGAACGGGCTCAAATACGGCGACGCCGAAAAGGGCGTCTCGGTCACGCTGTCGCCCGGGCCACGCGATTCGGTGATCCTTGCGGTCGAGGATCGCGGCCCCGGCATCGCGCCCGAACACGTGCCTCACCTCACCCGCCGATTCTACCGCACCGATCCGGGCCGCAGCCGCGCCTCGGGCGGGACCGGCCTCGGCCTCGCGATCGTCAAACACATCGTCGAACGGCACCAGGGCAGGCTCGATATCGATTCGGTGCTGGGCGAGGGAACCACCGTCCGCATCCGCCTGCCGACGATCGACGCCTCGCCGACCTGACCAGGGGCAATTTTCGGTCCGCAGCGTCACAGACCTGTAACGCTAGATAGGCAGCGACGACATTGCACCGAAAGGGGGATGTCGCGCGCGTGCAGATTGTCGATCTTCTCGTTACCTCGCCGCCCAGTTTCGCCGCAGCCGAGGCCGCGCCCGAAGGGGTGGAACTGCGCATCGGCCGGCTCGATCGCGTCGTTCCCGGCGACGGCCCGTTATGGGTCGCGCTCGACTGGGCGCTCGAAGGCGAGAGCGGGGTCGAGCGCTGCCGCGCATTGCGGGCCGATCCGCGCTACGCTCGCGCGCATATCGTGATGCTGCTGCGGGACGATTCGGTCGACCAGGCACGGCAGTCGCTCGCGGCCGGCGCGAACGACGTGATCCTCGGCCCGCTCTCGCCCGAATCGCTCCATCGGCTGCTCGACGAGACCCTGCCGCGCCAGGTCCGGACCGAGATCGGCAGCCGGTTGCAGCACGGTCCGCTGCTGGTCGACACCGATGCGATCCAGGCGCGCTGGAACGGCGAATTGCTTCAGCTCCCGCTCAACGAATTCCGCCTACTCCATTTCCTCGGCCGCAATGCCAACCGGGTGATGACCCGCAGCGAGCTGATATCCGGCCTCGGCAAGGATCACCACCCGGTCGACGAACGCACGGTCGATGTCTGGGTCGCGCGCCTGCGCCGGGCGCTCAAGCGGGCCGGTGCGCAGGACGTGATCCGCACGGTCCGCCCGCTCGGCTACGTCCTCGACCTCGACTGAAGCAACGAGAAAGGGCGCGACACCTCGCGGTGCCACGCCCCTGTTTGTCCTTGCGGTTGCGCCGTCCTAGAACTCGACCTTCGCCCCCAGCGAGAAGCGCGTGCCCTTCTCGTAGGTGTTGATCTCGATCCGGTTGGTGCCGTTTTCCTGGAATTCGAAATTGTCGCGACCGAAGATGTTGCGGACCTCGAACTCGATATCGATCGGCGTCCCGAAAATGCCCAGTTCCTGTCGCGCGACGAAGTCCACGGTCAGGCCCGGATCCTCGATCACGTCGGGCCGCTGGAATCCGCGGCTGGTAACCCGCTCGCTCGCATAGTTGAGCAGCACGCTGAACTGCGACAGCTTCTCGGTATCTTCGAAGCTCACCTGCACATTGGCGATATGGTCCGACTGGCCGACCAGCCGGTCGCCATCGGTGAACACGACCATCGCATCGGTCGCGCCGCCCGGGGGGATGAAGGTCTGGTCGCCCGTCTGCACGCGAATGTCCGAACTGGTGTAGGTGTAGTTCCCCCGGAGCGCGAACTGCCTGGTTTCGAAGAACGACCCCAGGCCGAACAGGTCGAACGTGTATTGCAGCTCGACTTCCGCGCCGTAGAGCCGGGCTTCGGGCGCATTGGCGAACGAGGTGACGAGGCCGCCACCCGCGCTCGCGGCGATGAACGCCTCGATCGGGCGATCGATTTTCTTGTAGAATCCCGCGACGCTGAACTTGTCGCCCGCGCTGCCGAAATAATACTCGGCGCGCGCCTCGGCATTGGTCAGCTGGCTGTCGACCAGGAACGGGTTGCCGCGGAAGGTGCGGTTCGATTCGGGATCGAAATAGGTCTGCTCGACGAGTTCGCGGAACTGCGGACGGGCGATCGTCTTCGATGCCGCGATGCGCAGCTGCAGATCGTCGGTCGCGAACCAGGTCACCGTCGCGCCGGGGAGGATATAGTCCTCCGACAGGTCGGTCGCGGTGGCGCCGAGGATCGGCGCGTCGAACACCGACTGGTCGAGCGCGACCGACTGGTCGGCGATTTCGTACCTCACCCCGGCCTCGACCGAGATCGCCTCGATCGGGGTCCAGTTGACGAGGCCGTAGCCCGCGAGGATCGACAGGTTTGCGTCGAATTTGGGGAACGGGCTCGCTTCGGCGAGCGTGATGTCGAACAGCGCGAGGGTCGCGCCATTGATGATGTCGCCCGGACGCCGCAGCCCGATCACCGGGATCAACTGCGGGTTGGGGGTGAAGGTCTGCGTCGCCCCGGTCACCGGATCGGTCAGCGTCAGCGGAACCGCTTCCGCGCGCGGGATGAATTCGCGGCGGATCGAGCTGCGGTCGGTGTCGGTCCAGGCCAGGCCTGCAGTCATCGCGAGGCTGTCGAAGGGTTCGAACCCGAAGTCGATGCCGCCATACCAGAGCTTCTCGGTCAGGTCGTCGAACGAGACGCGGCTGAGGCCGGTGTCCGACGCCTGGTTGAGATAGACCGCGAACTGTTCGCCGACCGAATCGATCACGTCGGGCGTGTCGTCGACCACATTGGTGCGGGTGTAGGAAAATGTCGCGTTGTAGGGCGCCTCGCGATCGGTCTGCGCGAAACCGAACCGGACATCGACGTCGATCGGCTCGAAGTCGAATTCGCCGACCAGCTGGCTGTCGATCAGCTGGCGTTCGAACCAGGCGGTGTTCTGGTTGATGAAATCGAAGCCGGTCGCGCCCTTGTCGAACTCGGTGCCCTGCGAGAGGCGCGCAGTCTTGAGCGTGTCGCGGATATAGAGGTTGGTCCAGCGGATCGTGTGCTCGCCGATGTCGAGGCCGAAACTGAGCAGCCCGTTCACCAGCACGTTGTTGTCGGTGACGAAGGTCGTGAAATCGTCGGTCAGCGTCGACAGGTCGGTATTCGCCTGTTGCGAGCGCACGTTGCGGTTGCGCCAGCTGTTCGAGATGTTCGCGGTCGCGATCACGCCGAGGTAATTGCCGCCGCCGACCTCGAACGAGGTGCCCATCGCGATGCCCGCCGACCAGTTGGCCGGCAATTCGTCGATTCGTTGCAGCGTCACGAGGTTGAGCGGGAAGATCTGTGCGGCGATGCCTTCCTGCGTTTCGACCGAGGTGTTCTCGATCCGCTGCCCGCTGTCGAAGAAGGCCTGGAGGTTCGACGGGATGTCGCGATTGCCGTTGTCGAAGCCGAACTTGTCCCAGTCGGACCCGTAATAGGTCAGCCCGTTGGAGAAATTGGTCTCGGTGTCGATCCCGCCGCTGGCGCTGATCGCCACGAAGCTTTCGGTCGGCACGGCGCGGGTGGTGAGGTTGATCACCCCGCCGCCGAATTCGCCGGGGAAGTTGGCCGAATAGGTCTTCTGCACGAGGCTGGATGCGACCACGCTGGTGGGGAAGATGTCGAGCGGCACGACGCGGCTAAGCGGTTCGGGGCTCGGCAGCGGCAGGCCGTTGAGGAGCGCGAGCGAGTAGCGATCGCCGAGGCCGCGAACGAAGACGCGTCCGTCACCCACCGTGCTGAGGCCGGTGACGCGGGTGAGCGCGCCAGCCACGTCGCCTTCGCCGGTGCGGGCGATGTCTTCGGCCGTGAGGACCGACAGGACCTGGCCCGAATCGCGCGAGACGTCGCGTTCGCGATTGCCGCGGATGATGACTCGATTGCCGCCGGGGATCGAGACCTCGACATCCTGGCCCTGGTCATCGTCCGCTGCCGGATCGATCTGGTTTTCGTTTTGCTCGGCGCTGGCCTCGGTCGACGGGTCATCGCCGGGCGGGACGCCCTGCGTATCCTGTGCGAGTGCGAGGTGCGGAAAGGTGAGAGCGGTGCCGAGCAGTAGAATTCCCGCCAGACGCTTGCCGGTCGACATGTGGGTGCCCCCTAGGAAAGTATTTCAATCGCGAGGGCGATGCTTCGCCGCCGCATGGGAGGGCGGGGGCGCTGGCCGTCCAAGGCCCGCGCCCCGCCCTCGTCGGATCAGTAGACGGGCAGGCCGGTGCAATTGCCGTTCGCACTGCCGAAGCCGAGGATCGAGGAATTGCAGGTCCAGTTGCCGAAGCGGCTCGAGGCGGCGTTCTGCGCCGCGCCGATGAACGTCGTGGTATCGAAGAAGGTCGACAGCGAATTGGCATTGAATGCCGGTACGCCGTTCTCGTTCGAGCCGTTGATGTAGCCCGCCGTCAGCGTGATCGTAAACGACGCGTTGTTGTTCGAACCGGCGGCGAATTCGCTCTGGACCTGGGCGGTGGTGGCGCCCGAGCTGCCGTTGAACGGCGCCGCGGCGTCGCAATCGCCGACCAGCGAGTTGAACACCGGGTCGGCCGCGATGGTGACCGCTTCGTCGATCCGGATGCAGGTCTCGTTGTCGGTATCGATCACACCGTTGACGAGCACCAGTTTGGCGCCGCCGCGTGCGCGGACCGCCTGCGAATTGCCGGTGCTGCGCTCGAGGAAGGTGAAATTCGCGACGCGCAGCACGGTCTGCGGCCGCGCATCGGTCGAGAAGTCGCCATCGGGCGAATCGAGTTCGATGAGGCTGTCGCCGCCCGCGCTGCGCTGCGCGGCCACCACGTATTGCATGTTGGCCTGCGCCCCGGTGTCGACGTCGATCGAATCGTCATCGGCACCGATCACGGCGACGCCCTTCATGTTCACCGAACCGCCGAAGAACTCCATCCCGTCATCCGAGCTGTTGAAGGTCAGGATGTTCTCGAACGTGGTGCCCGATCCCACGCCGCCGGTGGTGAGCGACTGCAGTTCGCGGCCCGGTGCGAGGCTGAAACCCGAGTAGCGGATCTGGACGTTGCGCAGCGAACCCGAGCTGTCGGCGCTGTTGGCGCCGCCGAACAGTGTGAGCGTGGTGGTGCCTTCGAGTTCCTGCTCGCAGGTCGGATTGTTGTTCGGGCTCGCGGCGGTGTTGAACCCGCCGGTGCGGCAGTCGGAAACCGGCGCGCGGCCGAGCAGGACAACGCCGCCCCACTGGCCGGTCGAGGCGTCGGTGCTGAGGCCGAGCACGTTGTCGCGGCTGGTGAAGACGATCGGGCGCGCGGTGGTGCCGTTGGCGATCAGCTGGTTGCCGCGATTGGCGACGAGGAAGGAGCGACCGGTCGCTCCGTAAACGATCACCCCCGGCTCGATCGTGAGCTCGACGCTCGATCCGGTGCTGGCGAAACCACGGTCCGCACCGATGTCGACCCGGCCGGGCAGGGCATAGAGCAGCCCCGCAATATAAGGCAGCGTGTCGTCGGCATCGATCACCGCGGGGAGCGAGCAGATGCGATAGGTCCCGGTCGGGCCGGCGATCGTGCCCGAATCGGTGAGCCCGCCGGTCGAGTTGATTGTCGGGCAGCCGGCCGCCGCGGTCACGGTGCCGCCCGTGGGAGTCGGCGTCGGGGTCGGCGACGGGGTCGGATTGTTGATCACGACGTTCACGTCGCCGGAAGTCCCGGGCGAAACGATTTCATCGGCTTCGCAGCCGGTGACGGCGAGCGCGCTGACGCCGAGAAGAAGAACACGGTTGAGATTGGTCACGGCTGGAAGCCCCCTCGTTCAGATGAATTCGATGCGACGCACACGATTCGTGTGTCGAGCCGGGGGACTAGGGCTGGGACGTGACGGTTTCTTTGCAGAATCCACAGCGAAATCATTGGCTTAACATGACGCCAATGTTGCAGTTTCATGACGGGACCATGAGCCTTCGCGGATACGCGGCCGATGCGGGTCGGCTCTCGGCGCGGCTCGTCCACAGCGCAGATCGCGCGTGTCATAAATGTGCAATTTGCCCGTCATAGCGGGATCGCGAACTCGACACGCGAACAATCGGGACTTGCCATGAAACACCTGTTTTCGACCACCGCCGCGATCGCCATCGCGACCATGTCCGCCCCCGCCATGGCGCAGGATTCGGCTGCCGCCGCGGCCGAGCTCGCCAAGATGCGCGCCGACATGGCCGCAATGAGCGCGCGAATCGAAGCGCTCGAAGCCCAACTCGAAGCCGAACAAGCCGAAAGCGATGCCGCGATCGCGGAAACGCGTACGCTTGCCGCCGGGGCCTCCGAAGCTGCTGCCGAGGCGAAGGCCGCCGCAGCCGATTCGGGCGACGGCACCAGTGTCGCCTTCAAGGGTGCTCCCGAAATCTCCACCGGCGACGGCTGGAGCTTCAAGCCGCGCGGTCGCCTGCAATACGATGCCGGCTTCGTGAACGTCCCCAATGAGACGGGCCGCTCCGAAGGCTGGGGCAACGAGGTGCGCCGCGCACGGCTCGGGGTCGAAGGCGAGATGCCGGGCGGCTTCGGCTACAAGTTCGAACTCGATTTCGCGGGCAACGACGTCGAGATCACCGACGCGATCCTGACCTATGGCAAGGGCGACCTCGAAGTGTCGGTCGGCCAGCACAACAACTTCCAGAGCCTCGAGGAACTGACCTCGAGCCGCTTCACCTCGATGCTCGAGCGCGCCGCCTTCACCGATGCGTTCGGTTTCGAGCGCCGGGTCGGCGTCTCGGCGCAGTACAAGGGCGACCTCGTGCTCGCGCAGGGCGGTTTCTTCACCGACAATATCGGTGACCTGTCGAACAAGAACTGGAGCATGGACGGCCGCGTGGTCGCGATGCCCAAGCTCGGTTCGACCCAGCTGCATTTTGGTGGCTCGGCGCATTATGCCGACCTCGAAGCGGGATCGACCGTGCGTTATCGCCAGCGCCCGCAGGTCCACTTCACCGGCGAACGCTTCGTCAGCACGGGCACGCTCGGCGCGGACAGCGAGACCGGTTTCGGGCTCGAGGCCGCCGCGATTGCCGGCCGGTTCCACGCCGCGGGCGAGGCCTTCTGGCAGACGCTCGAAGGTCCGGCGCTGCCTTCCAGCCCGGCATTTTTCGGCGGCTATGCCGAAGTCGGCATGTTCCTCACCCCCGACACGCGCGGCTACAAGGGTGGCAAGTTCGACCGGGTGAAGCCGGTCAACGAAGTCGGCAATGGCGGGTTCGGCGCGGTCCAGGTCGTGCTTCGCTACGATTACCTCGACCTCAACGACGGGACCGTGCTCGGCGGGCAGCAGAACGCCTATCTCGCCTCGCTCGTCTGGACCCCGACCGACAACACCCGTTTCATGCTCAATTACGGGCGCATCGAATTCGACGACGCCGCCTATGTCGGCCCGTTCGGTTCGACCTCCTATTCGGGCGACGTGTTCGGCCTGCGCGGGCAGGTCGATTTCTAAGCGACGGAACGCTAGGGACTTGCTGCGGCGATTCCCTGGCGCCTGTCATTCGGATGTCACGAAAGTGTCATCACACCGGCGCAAAGGGCCGGCAATTGGACCAATGCAAAAGGGGTTTCCCATGACGAAGTTCTCGAAAATCGCGCTCACCTCGGTGGCGACGCTGGTACTTGCCGCGTGTGGCAGCGAAGGCGGGGGCGACACCCGGAATTCGATTCGCGCGGTCGGTTCGTCGACCGTCTATCCGTTCGCCAAGGCCGTCTCCGAAGCCTTCGCCCGCTCGAATCCCGATTTCGGTTCGCCGATCATCGAATCGACCGGCACCGGCGGCGGCATCCAGCTGTTTTGTTCGGGCATCGGCCCGAGCACGCCCGACATGGCCAACGCCTCGCGCCGCATGAAGGCGAGCGAATTCGAAACCTGCCAGGCCAATGGCGTGACCGAGATCATCGAACTGCAGGTCGGCCTCGACGGAATCGCCTTTGCCTCGGCGCAGGGCGGCATCGACATGAACCTGACCCCCGAGATCGTCTATCGGGCGCTGGCCGCCCGTCCCTATGGCGAAGAGCAGACCGCGAAGAACTGGTCGGACGTCGACCCCTCGCTTCCGAACAAGCCGATCCTGGTCTACGGCCCGCCTTCGACCTCGGGTACGCGCGACGCGCTCAAGGAGCTGGTCCTCGAAGTCGGCTGCGAAGCCAACCCAGAGATGGAAGCGGTCAAGGAAGCGGACGAGGATCGTTACGATCAAATCTGCACCGAAGTCCGCAGCGACGGTGCCTATGTCGACCAGGGCGAGCAGGACAACCTCATCGTCCAGAAGATCACCGGCAATTCGGACGCCGTTGGGGTTTTCGGTTATTCCTACCTTGAGGAAAACGCCGACCGCGTGCAGGGGCTCCCCATGAACGGAGTCGACCCGACCTACGAGAACATCTCGAATTTCGAGTATCCCGGCGCGCGTCCGCTCTATGTCTACGTCAAGAAGGCGCATCTCGATGCGATCCCCGGCCTGAAGCAATATCTCGCCCAGTGGACCACGATGTGGAGCAAGGGCGGCCCGCTCGCCGATATCGGCCTGGTCGCTTCGCCCGAAGACACGATGGCGCGCAACCAGACTGCGGCGACGCAGTACACCACCATCGACGGCTCCGAACTCAACTAAGGACCTGATCCGCAACCATGTCGCCTGCCATCCTGTTTCTCCTGGCCCTCGGACTGGGCCTGGCCGGGTGGCTCGCGGCACGTGCGCGGGCCTACGGCATGCGAGCCGCCTCGGACACGGGGCGGCTCGCCAGCCTGCCGCAATATCACGGCTGGTACGTCGCGCTGTGGGTGGCCGTCCCGATCGTGGCCTTCGCGGTGCTGTGGAGCATCATCGCACCGCAGATCGTGCTCAATTCGGTCCTCGCCCACCCGGCCGCCGACGCGCTGCCCGAGTTCGGCTTCAAGCGGACCCAGATCCTGTCCGAGGCCCGCGCGGTCGCGACCGGTGCGGCGCAGGGCGTGTTCGACCCGATGGCGCGCCCGCTGATCGAGCCGTTTCGCGGGGCGATCGAACGCACCAATATCATCGGCCTCGTCGTCGCACTGCTGCTCGGCTTCGCCGGGGGGGCCTTCGCCTTCCTGCGGGTGAAGCCCGATTTCCGCGCGCGCACCAAGGTCGAGCGCAGCATGCTGGTGCTGCTGCTGCTCGCCTCGCTGGTCGCGATCCTGACCACGCTCGGCATCCTCGTCAGCCTCGTGTTCGAAACCATCCGCTTCTTCGGCATGGTCGACCCGGTCAGCTTCCTGTTCGGCACGCATTGGGCACCCGACCCGATGGCCAGCGCCGACAATCCCGACGTCACCCGCTACGGGGCGATCCCGCTGTTCTGGGGCACGATCTTCATCGGCGCGATCATCGCCATGATCGTCGCCATCCCGCTCGGCCTCATGAGCGCAATCTACCTGACCCAATACGCCCCGCCCCAGGTCCGCACCTGGGTCAAGCCCGCGCTCGAAGTGCTCGCCGGCGTGCCGACCGTGGTCTACGGCTACTTCGCGGCGCTCACCATCGCCCCCGCGATCCGCGACATGGCCATGTCGGTTGGCATCTCCAATGCCTCGAGCGAGAGCGCGCTGGCCGCCGGCCTCGTGATGGGCGTGATGATCATCCCGTTCGTGTCCTCGATGGCCGATGACAGCATCGCCGCCGTCCCCGGCGCGATGCGCGACGGCAGCCTCGCGATGGGCGCGACCAAGTCCGAAACGATCAAGCGCGTGCTGGTACCCGCCGCGCTGCCCGGCATCGTCGCGGGCGTGATGCTGGCGATCAGCCGCGCGATCGGCGAAACCATGATCGTGGTGATGGCCGCCTCGACCGCCGCCAACCTTACCGGCAACCCACTCGAATCGATGACCACCGTGACGGTGCAGATCGTGGCGCTGCTCACCGGCGAGGGCAGTTTCGACCATCCGGCGACGCTCGCCGCCTTCGCGCTCGGCTTCGTCCTGTTCCTCGTGACGCTGGCGCTCAACTTCGTCGCGCTGCGCGTCGTCAAGAAATATCGCGAAGCCTATGAGTGACGCCGTGACATCCTCTGCGACCGACGACCCCCGCCCGCTGCGCGCGCCCACCCGTACGCCCGAGTTCGAGGCGCGGCTGCGGCAGCGCTACAAGGCAGAGAAGCGCTTCAAATATGCCGGGCTCGGCGCGATTATCTTCTCAGTCGTGGTGCTGCTGTTCCTGCTCGCCACGATGACCATCAACGGCATCGGCGGCTTCCAGCGCGCCGAGCTCGAAGTGCCGATCGATTTCACCCAGGCCGGGCTCGCCGCCAATCCGGCAGCGATGGAAGGCAACGGCGCGCAACTGGCGCTCGAGCAGCAGGGCCTGCCCGACGTGGTCGAATATTTCGCGCAAGAAGCGCTTGGCGCGGAGGGTGCCGACAAGCTCGGCAGCCAGGCCTGGCGCGAGGTGGCCGACGCGATCGCCGACGACCCCGGGATCTTGAACCGCAGCGAGACCTTCTGGCTCCCCACGACCGACGATTTCGCGCAGGCACTCGAAGGCGACGGCTCGCCCGAATTGCAGGCGCTGGCGACCCAGCTCTCCGATGCCGGCCAGCTCGACAAGAACTTCGACAGCGGCTTCCTCGCCCGCGCCGATGCCACCGATCCGCAGGAAGTCGGGATCTGGGGGGCGCTCAAGGGCTCGATCCTGACGATGATCGTGACCTTGCTGCTGGCCTTCCCGATCGGCGTCCTCGCGGCGCTCTACCTCGAGGAATTCGCGCCCAAGAACCGCTGGACCGACGTGATCGAGGTCTCGATCAACAATCTCGCCGCGGTACCCTCGATCATCTTCGGCCTGCTCGGCCTCGCGGTGTTCCTGACGATCTTCCCCAATTATCGCTCCGCTCCCCTGATCGGCGGCCTGACCCTGGCGCTGATGACGATGCCGGTGATCGTGATCGCCGGGCGCAACGCGATCAAGGCGGTGCCGCCCTCGATCCGCGACGGTGCGCTGGCGATCGGTGCCTCGCCGATGCAGGTCGTGTTCCACCACGTGCTTCCACTCGCGCTTCCCGGAATCCTGACCGGCACGATCATCGGCATGGCGCGCGCGCTGGGCGAGACCGCGCCGCTGCTGCTGATCGGCATGCGCGCCTTCATCGCCACCCCGCCCGAAGGCTTCACCTCGCCGGCGACCGTCCTGCCGGTGCAGATCTTCCTCTGGTCCGATGAAATCGACCGCGGCTTCGTCGAGCGCACGAGCGCCGCGATCATCGTGCTATTGCTGTTCCTCCTCGCGATGAACGCCATCGCCATCTACCTGCGCAACAGGTTCGAGAAATCATGGTAACCCAGACCTCCCAGTTCGAAGACGATTCCGCCGCCCCCTCGGGCCCGCCCAAGATGGAGGCGCAGGGCGTCTCGGTCTTCTACGGCGACAAGAAGGCGATCGACGACGTTTCGATCGACATTCCGACCGACTACGTCACCGCGTTCATCGGCCCGTCGGGTTGCGGGAAGTCGACCTTCCTGCGCTCGTTGAACCGGATGAACGACACGATCCCGACCGCGCGGGTCGAGGGAACGATCAAGCTCGACGGGGACGACATCTACGATCCCAAGCTCGACGTCGTGCAACTGCGCGCGCGGGTCGGCATGGTGTTCCAGAAGCCCAACCCGTTTCCCAAGTCGATCTACGAGAACATCGCCTACGGCCCCAAGATCCACGGCCTCGCCTCGAGCAAGGACGCGCTCGACGAGGTAGTCGAACGCTCGCTCAAGCGAGCCGGCCTTTGGGAGGAGGTCAAGGACCGGCTCGACGATTCGGGCACCGCACTGTCGGGCGGCCAGCAACAGCGGCTTTGCATCGCTCGCGCGATCGCGGTCGATCCCGAGGTGATCCTGATGGACGAGCCCTGTTCGGCGCTCGACCCGATCGCCACCGCTCGGATCGAGGAGCTGATCCACGATCTGCGCGGTCGCTATGCGATTGTCATCGTCACCCACTCGATGCAGCAGGCCGCGCGCGTCTCGCAGCGCACCGCCTTCTTCCACCTTGGCAAGATGGTCGAATTCGGCCCTACTTCGGAAATCTTCACCAACCCGAAGAAAGAGCGTACCAAGGACTATATCACCGGAAGGTACGGATAATATGGAACATACCGTCAAGGCATTCGACGAAGACATCACCCAGCTGCGCGGCTTGATCGCGGAGATGGGCGGTCTCGCCCAGTTGTCCGTTACCGAAGCGATCACCGCGCTCGAAACCGGCGACAACGATCTCGCCCAGAAGGTCCGCAAGCGCGATGCGCAGATCAATGCGCTCGAGGCCGAAATCGATCGCCTCGCGGTGCGGCTGATCGCCTTGCGCGCGCCGATGGCCGACGATTTGCGCGAAGTAGTCGCCGCGCTGAAGATCTCGGGCGTGCTCGAGCGGATCGGCGACTATGCCAAGAACATCGCCAAGCGGATCGGCAAGATCGAGGGACGCAAGCATTTCGAGCCGCTGACGCTGATCCCGGCAATGGGCGAACTGGCCGGCGAAATGGTCCACGACGTGCTCGATGCCTTTGCCGCGCGCGATGCCGCCCGCGCCAAGGAGATCATCGCCCGCGACGACAAGGTCGACGCCTTCTACGACAGCATCTTCCGCAATGTCGTGACCCACATGGTCGAGAACCCGCAGACGATCGGCACCGCCGCGCAGATGCTGTTCATCGCGCGCAATATCGAACGCATCGCCGACCATGCCTGCAACGTCGCCGAACAGGTCTACTTCGCCGCCACCGGCAACACGCTGGTCGAGGATGGCGGGCACGACCACGACGCGCAGATGTTCGACGACCGCGACAACCCGCCGACCGAAGACTGACCGCCGACGGGGGTAACGAGCAATGGCCCAACCCTACCTCCTCCTCGTCGAAGACGATCCCTCGCTCGCCGAGATGCTGGCCTACCGGTTCGAGACTGCCGGATACCGGGTGCAGGCGACCTCCGACGGCGACGAGGCGCTGCTGCTGGCGCGCGAGGAAGTGCCCGATCTCGTCGTGCTCGACTGGATGATCGAAGGCACCAGCGGGATCGAGGTCTGCCGCCGGTTGCGCCGCGACAGCGGCACCGCGCAGGTGCCGATCATCATGCTCACAGCACGCGGCGCCGAGGATGACAAGATCCGCGGTCTCGACACTGGGGCCGACGATTACATGTCGAAGCCGTTCAGCCCGCGTGAACTGGTGGCGCGCGCCAATGCCGTCCTGCGCCGTATCCGCCCCGCCCTTGCGGGCGAGAGCTTGACCGTCGGCGGGATCGAGCTCGATCCCGTCCAGCACCGCGTGACGCGCAAGGGCGAACAGTTGAAGCTCGGCCCGACCGAGTTCCGCCTGCTGCGGCACCTGATGGAAAGTCCGGGCCGGGTCTTCAGCCGCGGACAATTGCTCGATGCCGTTTGGGGCACCGCCAGCGAGATCGAGGAGCGCACGGTCGACGTCCATATTCGGCGCCTGCGCCAGGCGATCGAGATCGAAGGCGAGCCCGATCCGGTGCGCACCGTGCGCTCGGCCGGCTACGCGATCGAGGCGGTCTAGCTAGACCAGCGCGTTCTTCTTCAAATCCTCGACCACCGCCGGATCGGCCAGCGTCGAGACATCGCCGACTTGGTCCGGCTGGCCCTCGGCGATTTTCCTTAAAATCCGCCGCATGATCTTGCCCGAACGGGTCTTGGGCAGCGCGGGCGCGAATTGCAGCGCGTCGGGAGTCGCGATGGGGCCGATTTCTTTGCGCACCCACTGCCGCAATTCCTCGCGCAATTCGTCGCTTTCGGCCGCGTCGGCGTTGAGCGTGACATAGGCGTAGATGCCCTGCCCCTTGATCTCGTGCGGCATGCCGACCACCGCCGCCTCGGCCACGTTGGGATGCGCGACCAACGCGCTCTCGACCTCGGCGGTGCCCATGCGGTGGCCCGAAACGTTGATCACGTCGTCGACCCGCCCGGTGATCCAGTAATAGCCGTCCTCGTCGCGGCGGCAGCCGTCGCCGGTGAAATACCTGCCTGGATAGGTCGAGAAATAGGTCTGGAAGAACCGCTCGTGATCGCCGTAGACCGTGCGCATCTGGCCCGGCCAGCTGGCTGTAAGGCACAGATTGCCCTCCGCCGCGCCGTCCAGTTCCCCGCCCTCGGCATCGACCAATTGCGGTCGCACGCCCGGCAGCGGTCTGGTGGCGGAGCCCGGCTTGGTCTCGACCGCGCCCGGCACCGGCGCGATCATCGTGCCGCCGGTCTCGGTCTGCCACCAGGTGTCGACCACCGGACAGCGCCCTTCACCCACCACGGTCGAATACCATTTCCACGCCTCGGGATTGATCGGCTCGCCGACCGTGCCGAGCAGGCGGAGTTGCGAACGATCGTGTTGCGTCACCCAATCGTCGCCCTCGCGCATCAGCGCGCGGATCGCGGTCGGCGCAGTGTAGAACACGCTCACCCCCAGCCGGTGTGAGGTTTCCCAGAAACGGCCCGGGTCGGGATAGTTGGGCACGCCATCGAACATCACCGTGCGCGCGCCGTTCGAAAGCGGACCGTAGACGACGTAGGAATGCCCGGTGATCCATCCGACATCGGCGGTGCACCAGAACAGGTCTTCGGCCACATCCTGGCCTTCCTCCGGCCCGAACAGCAGGCGATAGGTGAAAGTCACCCACAGCAGGTAGCCGCCGGTGGTGTGGAGTACGCCCTTGGGCTTCCCGGTCGAGCCCGAAGTGTAGAGAATGAAGAGCGGGTCCTCCGCCGCCATCGGCTCGGGCGGACAATCGGCATCGACGCTTTCGCGCGCATCGTGCCACCACACGTCGCGGCCCTCGACCACGGGCACGTCGTCACCCGTGCGCCGGACCAGGATCACCGAATGGACGTCGGGACAGCTTTCGAGCGCGGTGTCGGCATTGGCTTTCAAGGGGATCGACTTGCCCCCGCGCCGGCCACCGTCCGCCGTTACCAGCACCGAGCTTTCGCAATCGCGGATGCGGCCCGCGAGGCTATCGGGCGAGAAGCCGCCGAACACCACCGAATGCACCGCGCCGATCCGCGCGCAGGCGAGCATTGCGAACGCCGCTTCGGGGATCATCGGCATGTAGATCGTGACCCGGTCGCCCTTCGCGACCCCGCGCGATTTGAGCACATTGGCGAAGCGGCAGACCTCGGCATGGAGGTCGCGATAGCTCAGCTCGTAACCTTCGCCCGGCTCGTCGCCCTCGAATACGATCGCCGTTTGGCCCCCGCGAGTATCGAGGTGCCGGTCGATGCAATTGGCACTGAGGTTGAGTTTCCCGTCGGCGAACCAGCGGATATGGAAATCGTTCGCGTCGAAGGACCAGTCGCCCGCTTCGTTCGGCTCCTCGATCCAGTCGAGCCGCGAACGCGCCTGGTCGAGCCAGAAGCCGTCCTCGTCCTTGGCCAATGCGTCGTGCATCGCCTGCAGCTTTGTCGGGGTCATGCGCTTGGATCTCCTCTCTCCCGCAACGATGGGCGAGCGGCGAAGCGCGTGCAAGCCGGTTCAGTCGGCTTGGGCGATCCTGTCGAGCAGCGCGCGCTGCGCCTCGCCCGTCTCGGTCAACCGCCAGCCGTCGGGGCCTTCCTCGACCAGTCCGGCGGTCACCAGCGCGGCGTGGTCCTGCGGATCGATCCCGCCTCCATCCTTGGGCATCAGCCTGCCATAGCGCCCCGAATGATAGACCAGCGGCTCGGCCGCGCTGCGGGCGAAATCGACCACCTCGCCGAGAAAGATCGCATGGTCGCCGCCCTCGTATTCGTAGCGCGCGCGACAGCCGAAACGCGCCGCGCAGCCGGCGATCAGCGGCGCCCCTTCGGGCCCGTCCGAGACGGAGAGGCCGCCGAACTTGTCGGCACCCGACCGGGCAAAGCGATCCGACATATCCTGCTGGTCGGCGGCGAGGATATGCACCGCCCAGGCGGTCGCGTCGCGGAAGGCGGGCAGCGAATGCGACGACAGTGCGAGGCTCCACAACACCATCGGCGGGTCGAGCGAGACCGAGTTGAAGCTGTTGGCGGTGAGCCCCACCGGCTCTCCCCTGGGATCGCGCGCAGTCACGATGGTGACCCCGGTCACGAAGCTTCCCAGCGCATTGCGAAAGGCGGATTTGTCGAGCACTTCCGCCTCGCTAGGGGCCAGAGCCGGGAAGGGCAATACGCCTCGATGGCTCGTCTCGCGCGCGGCGCACGGGCGAGGTGTCGGCGAGGTGGGGGCGAAACCGCCGGGCGATTGCGGGTGGCCCGAAGGGGAGGGATTCGGTTTCGGGCGCGGTCCGGGCGGGAACGGCCCGTGCCACCCGCGTGCGAAAGGCTGGGCGCGTGCCCCGGCGCTGTCGATAACATCGGTCAAGCGGGTGTCGAATCGCACCGAAGCCGATATTTTTCATGAACGTGCATAGCGGCGACCAAGTTCATGAAATACCAGTGTTAGTTTGGAACCTGCCGGTATTGGGAGCGTTAACTTCACATGGGGCATGCCAAGGCTGGGAAGAATGGGGCAGCACTGCATCCGGAGGCCGTGGCGGCACCGGAGACAGTTCCGCTCGCTTCGCTGGTAAGCCGCCTCGGCAAGTTTTCCGCGGTCGAATCCGGTGACACGCTCCGCTCGCTCGTCAGGGGCCGGCGTGGCTATGATCGCGACACCCCGGCCTGGGCCGAGCGCGGCGATCTGGCCAGCATCGTCGTGATCGAAAGCGGATGGGCGTACAAGTTCGCGATCATGCATGACGGGCGACGTCACATCGCCGATTTCTTCGGTCCCGGCGCGATTTGCAACTGGTCGCGGCTGTCCCGGTTCGAAGAGCAGGACGACATCCTTTTCAAGGGCGGCGCGAGCGTGACGTTGCTCGAACCCGGCCTGCTAGACGAGAAGCTGAACGAGGATGCGAGCCTGGCGAGCACGATCAAGCGCCACGAACTGGCGCGCGCGATGCGGACGACGCAACGGATCCGTGCCTTCATCTCGCTTCCGGCGATGGAGCGAACGCTTCTGCTGTTGCTCGACTTCGCCGACGAATTGCGCACGGTCGGCAAGGCGCCGGATTGGATTCATACGCCTTTCGCACAAGCGGAACTCGCCGACATGCTCGGCCTGACAGCGGTGCATGTGAGCCGCGTGTTCAAGAAGCTGGTCGATACCGGCATCATCGTACGCGACGGCAATTCGGTGCGGTTCACCGATCGCCGGCGGATTGAGCGCGACCTCGCCTATCGTCGCTTTTTCCAGGCTCGCAGATCCCCGTAAGCTCCCCAACATTTGTTAGGCGTTCGGCAGTGGCTTATCACCGGTATTGCGTCTACCATCGCTGCCATGGGGTAGGGTGAGCAATCGATGTCCAAGTTCGACTATCCGATTGTCGCAGTTGGCGCCTCGGCCGGGGGGATCGAGGCGCTCAAGGCACTCGTCGAGTGCATCCCGACGGATTCGCGCGCGACCTACGTCATCCTGCAGCATCTCGCGCCCGACCACGAAAGCCAGCTCGTCAGCATACTCGGGCGCGATTCGAAGCTTCCCTGCATCCAGGCCGAGGAAGATCTCGCCCTTGAGCCGGGGCATATCTACGTCCTGCCACCCGACAGATATCTGAGCATCGTCGATCACGGCCTGTTCGTCCAAACCCCGCTCGAACCGCGCGGTTCGCGCATGCCGATCGACTATTTCATGCGCTCGCTGGCGGAAGCCGCAGGCCCGCAATCGATCGGCGTGATCCTCTCCGGAACGGGAAGCGACGGCACGCTTGGCCTGCGCGCGATCAAGGGGGCGGGCGGGTTGAGCTTCGTCCAGTCGCCCGAAACCGCGCTGTATGACGGGATGCCGCAGGCGGCGATCGATTCGGGCAATGCCGACAAGATCGGTACGATCGGGGAAATCTGCGCGTCGATCGCCGAGCATGCCAAGCGCATGGACAATGGCGACCAGCAGGAATTCGGCCAGGCCGACCTCAACAGCGTTATCGCGCTGATCAAGGCCCGGCTCGGGCTCGATTTCTCCGCCTACAAACCGGGAACGATCGGCCGCAGGATCCGTCGCCGGCTCAAGCTGCTCAGGTTCGAGAAGCCGTCCGAATATCTCGAGCACCTGCGCTCGGACCCGAATGAATTGCGCCAGCTCGCGGACGATATGCTGATCAACGTCACCTCGTTCTTTCGCGACGATACGGTGTGGGACGAAGTGGTCGCCAAGGTGATCACCCCGCTGGTCGAAGCGGCCGGGACCGGACCGCTGCGCATCTGGGTGCCCGGCTGTTCGAGCGGGGAGGAAGCCTATACGCTGGCGATCCTGTTCGAGGAACATTGCGCGCAGCAGGAGCATCCGTGCGACTGGCAGATCTTCGCCAGCGATCTCGACGTCGACGCGATCTCGCAAGGTCGCGAGGGTCTGTATCCGAACAGCATCTCCGCCGATGTCTCGGAAGAACGGCTCCGGCAATTCTTCCGCCGGGAGGACAATCACTTTCGCGTGCACAAACGCCTGCGCGAACGGGTCGTGTTCGCGCACCAGGACATCCTCCACGACCCGCCCTTCTCGCGGCTGGACCTGGTCTCGTGTCGCAACCTGCTGATCTACCTCGATGCGGCGCACCAGCGGCAATTGATGGACACGTTCCATTTCGCCTTGCGCGAGGAAGGCTTCCTGCTGCTGGGCACCTCGGAAACGGTCTCGACCCAATCGCGCAAGTTCAAGTCGATCTCGAAAAAGGCACATATCTACCGGCGACGCCCTGGCCGGGCCGAGGCGCGCTTTACAGCGAGGCAGCGTGGCAGCACCACTCCCGGTCGGATCTCGCAATTCCTCGCCAAGGCCCAGCGCGGCCGGACCAACGAGCTCCACGAGCAGGTCCGCCTGTCATTGCTCGATCGCTACGCTCCGGCCGGGGTCGTGATCGAACCCGATGGCACGATCGTGCATTATTCCGGCCCCGTCCGGCGCTTCGTCGAGACTCCCGACGGTCCGCCCACCCACAATGTCTACGAACTGCTACCCGCCACGCTGCGTGCGCGGGTGCGCGATACCGTGCGCCGGGTCGCAATGGGAGAAAAGCCCGACGGCCGCACCGTGGCGGTTCGGTTCGCCGATCGCGACCAGACGGTGCGGGTCGATTGCGTCGAGCTGGGACAGAGCGAGAGCGCGGACGAGGCTCGCTTTTTCGTCACCTTCGTCGAGGTCGGGGATCCGCACTCGTCCGTTTCCGACGATGCGAGCGCAGCCGAAACCGGCAACGAGCAGGTCCGCCATCTCGAGCACGAACTCGAAATCGTGCGCGAGGACCTGCAGACCACGGTCGAGGAACTCGAAACTTCGAACGAGGAATTGAAGGCCAGCAACGAGGAGGCGATGGCCTCCAACGAAGAGCTGCAATCGGCCAACGAGGAACTAGAGACCAGTCGCGAGGAGCTGCAATCGCTCAACGAGGAACTGGTCACCGTCAACCACCAGCTCGAGGACAAGATCGAGGAGGTCGAGAAGGCGACCGACGACCTGCGCAACCTGCTGTCGTCCACCCGACTGCCGGTCATCTTTCTCGACAACGATTTCCACATCTCGAGCTTCACCCCGACCATGCGCGGCCTGATCGAACTCCGCGACACCGATATCGGGCGTCCGTTCGGCGACCTGGCGCGCAAGATCGACGACCCCGCCTTCGAGGAAGACGCACGCAAGGTCCTCGAAGACCTCCAGCCGATCGAATGCGAGATCTCGGACGACGAGGGCCGCACATACCTGCGCCGGTTGCAGCCCTATCGCACGTCCGAGGAACGGATCGGCGGCGTCGTCGCGACCTTCACCGATATTACCGATCAGGCCCGCACCGCACGATTGCTCGCCTCGCGCGAGCGGCAGGCGCGCATTATCGCGAAGCTCGGCCAATCCGCGCTGTCGATCCGCGAAATCGACGATTTCCTCGACGAGGCCTGTGCCTCGCTGCGCGAAGCGCTCGACTGCGATTTCAGCAAGGTTCTCAAGCTTTCCGACGATGGAAAGGCATTCAACCTGGTCGCCGGTGCGGGCTGGAATCCCGGCACGATCGGAAAGTCCGAAGTCACGGCCGGGCGGCACAGCCAGGCCGGCTATACGATGCTCGAAGAAGGTGCGGTGCTCGTCGCCGACCTCGAAGAGGAGAAACGCTTCGAAGGCCCCCCGCTGCTGAAGGACCATTCGGTGAGATCGGGAATCAGCACCGTCGTCACGGTCGGGCAGAAACCGTGGGGCGTGATCGGCCTGCACGATCGCAAGGCCGGGGTGTTCAGCCACGAGGATCTCTCCATCCTCGAGGCCGCATCCAACATCATCGCCCTGGCAGTGATGCAGTCCACGCGCGAGGAATTCCTCGCCCGCGAACGGCTGGTCCTCTCGCTTGCGATCAGCGTCGCGAACATGGGGGTGTGGACCGTCGACACCGCCACCGACGAGGTCACCTGGGACCAGCGCCTCCGCAAGATCACGGGAATGGTCAACGCCAAGTCGCGTCCCGCCGCCGAGACCTTCTACGATCACATCGCTCCGGAAGACCGCGAGCGGGTGGAACAGGCGATGCGCAAGACGGTCGAGACGGGCAAGCCGTTCGAGGAGCAGTTCCGCTTCTTCCGCCCCGATGGCGAGATGATCTGGCTGTTCGGCAAGGGCGAACGCGTGACCCAGGGCGATCGCCAGATCGTGCTGGGCATCAACAGCGACATCACGCAGCGCAAGCAGCACGAGGAGCAGAACGAGTTCATGATGCGCGAGCTCGACCATCGCGTGAAGAACCTGCTCGCGGTCATCCTGTCGATCACCCGCATCACGTCGAAGACGACCGACAGCGTCGAGGAATTCCTCGAGGATTTCTCGGCCCGGCTCGACGCGATGGCGCGCACGCACAGCCTGCTGGCGCAGGCGCGCTGGTCGGGGACACACTTGCGATCGCTGTTGCAGGACGAGGTCGTCGGCCAGGCCGCCGATGGCCAGGTCGAATTGTCGGGACCGAAGATCACCGTCTCGCCGAGCGCCGCGCAATCGCTCTCGATGATCTTCCACGAACTGACCACCAACGCGCTCAAATACGGTGCGCTCTCGCGCTCGCGCGGCAAGGTCGAGGTGCGCTGGAAGCAGATCGAGGGCGATCGGCTGGAACTGCGCTGGAAGGAAAGTGGCGGCCCCGAGGTCACCAAGCCGGAGAGGCAAGGCTTCGGCACCACGGTGCTCGACCGGATGGCGCACCAGCAGCTTGGCGCGCACGTCTCGATCGAATGGAAACAGAAGGGTATCGAGGTAGTCCTCGACATGCCGATGACGCGATTGCTGCCGGTGGCCGAAGCCGAACCGCAAAAGCAGGTGATTGCCGACCACGCCTCGCACGCTTGCCTCAAGGACAAGAAGGTGCTCGTCCTCGACGACGAATGGCTGATCGCCGAACAGCATGCCGACGTCCTCGCATCGGTCGGCGCTGAGATAATCGGCCCGTTTCTCAAGCTGGAGGACGCGCTCGGATCGGATTACGCAAACGCCGACATCGCGGTCCTCGACTTCGCGCTCGCCGAAGGGACGACCGTGATACCGCTGGCGGAAAAGCTGAAAGAGATCGGTATCCCGATCGTGTTCGTTACCGGCTATGGTTCGCGCACCGAATTGCCGCCCCAGTTCGACGACGACCTGGTGGTCCCGAAGCCGGCCAGCGCCGACGCGATTCTCGACAGCACCGCGCACCTGCTGGCCAACGGCAACGCGGCGCCGTGACCTGATCGGCATCGGTGGCAGCCGGAAACCGGAGCAGGCGCGATGACTTCGGCATGCGGGTTTGGCCTGCCCGGGGCGAGCGAAACCATTTCACGGGCCAAGCGCTGTTCTTCAGGAAACGGAGGCAAGCAATGGCGGCACGCGCTTACTGGCAGGGGCAAATCAGACTCGCGTTGGTTTCGATTCCGGTGGAGATCTATTCGGCGAGCAAGTCGGGCGCGAAGATCAGGTTCAACCAGATCCACGAGCCGAGCGGAAAGCGCATCAAGTACGAAAAGACCGCTCCCGGCATAGGTCCGGTCGATCGCGACGAGATCATCAAGGGTTATGAGATCTCCAAGGGCGAATACGTGCTGCTCGAGGACGAAGAGATCGAGGCGGTCAAGATCGAGAGCCGCAAGACGCTCGAACTGGTCCAGTTCGTCGACGCCTGCGAGATCGATCCGCTCTATTTCGAGAAGCCCTATTACGTCGCACCGAAGGACGATCTCGCCGAGGAAGCCTTCGTCGTGCTGCGCGAGGCGTTGCGCAAGTCCAAGAAGGTCGCGCTCGGCCAGCTTTCGGTGCGCGGCAGCGAGAAGCTGGTCGCAATCAAGCCGTGCGGCAAGGGACTGTTGCTCGAAACGCTGCGCTATGCCGACGAGGTGCGCAAGGCGCAGGGGTTCTTCTCCGAGATCGACGAGTCCAAGCCGAAGAAGGAACTGCTCGACCTCGCAACCAAGCTGATCGAGGAGAGGAGCGCGCCCTTCGACGCGAGCGAATTCGAGGATCGCTATGTCGAGGCGCTGCGCAAGCTGATCGACAAGAAGGCGAAGTCCAAGAGCAAGAAGGCGATCATCGAGGACGTCGACGAGCCGGGTGGCAGCGAAGGCGGCAACGTGATCGACCTGATGGCGGCGCTCAAGAAATCGGTCGGTGAGAAGAAGTCCGGCGCCGCAAAGTCCGGATCGAAGAGCAAGAAGAGCGCCTGACATGGCGAGCGGGCGCAAGCCGGCCGATCCGCTGGCGACCTACAATGCGAAACGCGACTTCAATCGGACGCCCGAGCCCTCGGGCAAGGCGCAAAGCAGCACGAACGGCAACCTCTTCATCGTGCAGAAGCACGACGCCACCAGGCTCCACTGGGACCTGCGGCTAGAAGTGGACGGCGTACTCAAGAGCTGGGCGGTCACCAAGGGTCCCTCGCCCGATCCCGACATCAAGCGGCTGGCGGTCCGCACCGAAGACCATCCGATGTCCTATGCCGAGTTCGAGGGCACGATTCCCAAGGGCGAATATGGCGGCGGCACGGTGATGCTGTGGGATCGTGGCAGCTGGGCCCCGGTCGAAGGCAAAAGCGCGCAGGACCTCGAAAAGGGCCACCTCCACTTCCGCCTCGAAGGCGAGCGGATGCGGGGCGATTGGCTGCTTATCCGGCTGAAAAAGAAGCCCGGTGAAAAGCGCGAAAACTGGCTGCTCAGGAAATTGCAGGACGGGCATGCCGAGGCGGGCGATGGACTGGTCGAGCGCGAGCTGACCAGCGTGCTCACCGGTCGCTCGATGGCCGAGATCGCGGCCGACAAGAAGGGGGAATACCTGCTCGCCGGCAAGAAGGATGAAGCCTTCCTCGCACAAATGGAAAAGGCCTCCTCCCGCAATGCCCGCAATGCCAAGCCACGCAGCAAGCGAAAGCCTGCCCCGCTTCCCAAGTTCGCCCAGCCCCAGCTCGCCACCCTGGTCGACGAGGTTCCCGCCGGGAACGGGTGGATGCACGAGATAAAGTTCGACGGCTATCGCGCATTGGTCGCCGCCAGGTGTGACGAGGTGCGGGTCTTCACCCGCAGCGGCAAGGACTGGACCGACAAGTTCGGCCCGCTGGTCGAAGCGATCGCCGCGCTCGACCTGCCGGCCTGCCTGATCGATGGCGAAATCGTCGCCTATGACCCCAGGGGCAATCCCGATTTCTCGACGCTGCAGCAGGTCCTCAAGCGCGGGCACGGGAGCCAGTCGAAGCAGGATGCGCTCGCCTTCCATGCTTTCGACTTGCTTTCTCTCGACGGGGAGGATCTGGCGAAGCTTCCCAATATCGAGCGCAAGGAGCGGCTCGAAGCGCTGCTCTCCACCGCCGAGCCCCCGATCCATATCGCCGATCACGTCATCGGCGCGGGCGAGCAACTCTACGCTTCGATGTGCGGGGCCGGGCAGGAAGGGATCATCGCCAAGAAGATCGATGCCCCCTATCGCCACGCGCGCAGCAAGGCGTGGGTGAAGGTCAAATGCACCCGGAGGCAGGAATTCGTCATCGTCGGGTGGAAGAAGAGTTCGGCCCGCGGCCGCCCCTTCGCCTCGCTGCTGATGGCGCAATACGAGGGCGACGAGCTGGTCTACAAGGGGAATGTCGGCACAGGGTTCACCACCGACGAACTCGACGAGCTGGCGGCGAAGATGAAGCGGCTGGAGCGCAAGACGCCGCCGGTCGAGACCGACTCGGCAAGCGCCCGCGGTGTCACGTGGCTCACTCCGAAACTCGTCGTCGAAGTGGCCTTTTCCGAATTCACCGCCGACGGGAACATCCGCCACGGCAGCTATCTCGGCCTGCGTTCGGACAAGCCCGCTAAAAAGGTGACGCCCGAACGCGCAGCGCCGACGCCCGCACCCGAAGAGGTGGTGAAGATCTCCAGCCGCGAGCGGATCATCTTTCCCGATAGCGGGCAGACCAAGGGGCAGCTCGCCGATTATTATGCCGCGGTTGCACCGATCATGCTGCCGTTTGCCGGCCACCGGCCGGTCAGCCTTGTTCGCTGCCCGCAGGGGCGCGCAAAGAAATGCTTCTTCCAGAAGCACGATAGCGGGGCCTTTGGCGACCACGTCCACCACGTCCCGATCCGCGAGAAGGACGGCGGGACCGAGGACTACCTCTATGTCGAGGATGCGCGCGGTATCCTGCAATGCGTGCAGATGGGGACGATCGAGTTCCACGGCTGGGGTTCGCGCAGCGACGACGTCGAAGCGCCCGACCGGATGGTGTTCGATCTCGATCCCGACGAGGGTCTCGATTTCGCCGATGTCAGGCACGCGGCGCGCGACATCAGGGCGCGGCTGTCCGATCTCGGCCTGGTCAGTTTCGCCATGCTCTCGGGCGGCAAGGGCGTGCACGTGGTGGTGCCGCTGAGGACCGGCCATACGTGGGACGCGCACAAGGACTTTTCGCGGCGCTTCGCCGAGGCGCTCGCGATCGCCGAGCCCGACCGCTTCACCGCCACGATGAGCAAGGCCAAGCGCAAGGGGAAGATCTTCATCGACTGGCTGCGCAACCAGCGTGGCAGCACCGCCGTGCTGCCCTACTCCGCACGCGCGCGGAGCGGCGCGCCGGTGGCGGTTCCGATCGATTGGAACGAGCTGAAATCGATCGACAATGCGCACCCGTTTTCGATCGACGATGCGAAACGCCTCGTGGAGCGCGCCGAAAGCAAGGCGCTGGCCGGATGGGGCTTCGCCGAACAGCGACTGCCCGATCTCTAGTCATCCCGCGCGCGGTCGTGACGGTTCGTAAACGATCGGGGAAAATGGCGGAGGAGGCAGTCAGCTGCGAACCGCTCTCCACATGCAATTCCCTGCTTCAAGGGAATTAACAGGGAAAAGATGAATTATGCCTCCGATGAGGGGCCGGGTCGGTACGCTGGACCGGCAGAAATCAGCCATTCCCAGAATGGATTTCCCTAAAACGATAACAGGGAATTTACAGGCGCGAGCAGGGATCAATCTGTCGATTAGCAGGGAAGCATGTTCGCGATTTTCGCGGACTATTTTTGCTCGGCCTCCTTGACGAGCAGGGAGCCCAATCCAACCTCATCGCTGTCCTTCGAGGCAGAGGCACCGCGCCCTTCGGCGCACAGCAGCAATTCTCGGGACAACCAACAGCAACCGCCGTGCACTGCACCTGGCGGGACCTTGGTTGTCGCCCGCGTGCTGCAAGCCTCGTCCCTACTCGTGCTGCCTGCTCGGCAACGAAGGACATTTCAGATGAAAAGCCAATCAAAGAAGCGGGCCGCCAACGGCATTCGCAATGACATCGCCTCGCTCGAGCAAAAGCTCGGCCCAATCGAGTATCGGTCGCTGGTCTCGCTCAAGCGATACGAGAACAATCCACGCAAGCACCCGGAGAAGCAGCTGGTCAAACTCGCCGGTTCAATCCGAGTATTCGGGTTCGCGATGCCGATGCTGGTCGATGAGCAGGACATCATCATTGCTGGCGAGGCGCGCCTCGAAGCGGCTCGCCGCGTCGGGATAACCGAGGTGCCTGTTATCGTCGCCCACCAATGGAGCCCAGCGCAGGTGCGATCCTATCGGCTCGCCGACAACCGGCTCGCTGAACTCGGGGCTTGGGATCGCGAGGCGCTGGCGATCGAACTGGCCGCGATCATCGAGTTCGATGAGGCCCCGGTCGAGATACTGGGCTGGGAAACGGCCGAGATTGACTTGGTGCTCGAGGAAGATTTCGGGCCGGCCGACGAGCCCAGCGCGGACCATGCTGACGACCAGGTTGAACCGCCGGCAAAACCAGTCAGTCGCGCTGGCGACTTGTGGCTTCTCGGCGAGCACCGACTCCTTTGTGGCTCCAGCCTCGAAACTGCGAACTGGTCGAAGCTGCTCGATGGCAAGACGGCTGCGATGGTATTCACCGACCCACCCTACAACGTCCCCGTCTCGGGGCACGTCTGTGGGCTCGGCAAGGTGAGCCATGCCGAGTTTGCCATGGCCTCAGGCGAGATGACCAAGGCCGAGTTCACCGCGTTCCTGTCAGAGTTCATCGCGGCGATGCTTCCACACTGCAAGGACGGCGCGGTGCTCGATCTGTGCATGGACTGGCGTCATCTCGGCGAGTTGCTGTCCGCAATCGAGGGTAACGGACTTTCGCTGCTCAACCTGTGCGCGTGGAACAAGAACAACGGGGGGATGGGGAGCCTGTACCGGTCGAAGCACGAGCTGGTCTTCATCACGAAGAAGGGGAAGGCCCCGCATACCAACAACGTCGAGCTGGGCAAGCACGGGCGTTATCGCACCAACGTCTGGGACTACGCAGGCATAAATACCTTCGGGAAGGACCGCATGAAGGATCTCGCGGACCACCCGACCGTCAAGCCCACCGCCCTCGTTGCCGACGCGATCCGAGACGTCACCCACCCCGGTGAAATCGTGCTAGACGCCTTCATGGGCTCTGGCACCACGATACTGGCATGCGAACGCACGAAGCGTCGGGGGTACGGCATCGAGATCGAGCCGGGATATGTCGATGTCGCGATCCGGCGATGGGAAACCATGACAGGCGAGAGAGCCGTGCTGCTCGAAACTGGCCAAGGCTTTGCCGAAGTTGCCGCGCTCCGCGCCGACAACCCGGCCGAGAATGAAATCCCGGCGGCCCAAAAAACGACCAGCGCTGCTTGATCAGTTTCTTCGCGCGCCGGCCCGACCAATTGGCCGGCGCGCCATCCCATGTTTTCCGGAGACGAGCCATGCCGTTCAAACCTGCTCCCGACTGGATCAGCGCCTTCCCCGAGGAGGACGAGGACCAGCCTCGCCGATTGCCACCAGCGAGAAAACGCACTCGTACAGTGCCGCCGATAGATACGTCCGACCTGCTTCCGGACACCAACGACCCCGAACCTACAAAGCTGAGCCCAATCGATGCTGAAGAAGAACTTAGAGCGGGTTCACCAGGTCCGGTCTACGAAGTCGGCTACGGGAAACCGCCTGTGACGACCCGCTTCAAGCCGGGCCAGTCCGGAAATCCAAGGGGCCGGCCCAAGGGGGCAAAGGGTCTCAACACCATCGTGCGTGAGACACTTGGCGGAAAGCTGGCTGTCCGGACTTCCGAGGGAACCAGGAAGATTAGCAAGATCGAGGCGGTCCTGCAGAAGACGCTGGAAAAGGCCCTGAAGGGCGATGCCCGCGCACAGTTCGAGTTGATGAAGCTATGGCGGGTCGCGGTTCCCGATGTCGCCGGACCTGACGAGGAATTGACGACCGACGAGAGCCTCTCCTCCGCTGATCTCGCCATACTGGCTGCCTTCGAAGCGCAATTGGCTGAACAGCAAGGAGTGAGGTCATGAACCTACACAAACCCACCCTCCTGTCGGCCATGCGCCGCCAGCAGTTCGAGCTATTCCTGATTAAGGCGTTCGAGACGCTTCACCCCGGAGATCCGCCGCTCGAGCTGGCTTGGTACCTTGAAGCGATCTGCCATGCCCTCATGCAGGCACGATCTGGCGAGGAGCGGCGCCTCGTTATCACCGTTCCGCCGCGGCACCTGAAGTCGGTGACCGCGTCTGTTGCGTTTGTCGCGTGGGTCCTTGGACACGAGCCGAAAGCCAAGATCATGGTCGCGAGTTACAGCCAGGACCTCGCCCGGCACCATTCGAACCAGACCCGCACGCTGATGGAGAGCGACTGGTACCAGAAGGATTTTCCAGGCACGCGGATAAGCGATCGCGGCAACCGCGCCCTCGAAATCGAGACGACGGCAGGCGGCGTACGCAAGGCAGTTTCGGTGCAGGGTTCGATTACGGGCTTCGGCGCAGACATCATTATCGTCGATGACTGCATGAAGGCCGACGAGGCAAAGAGCGCTGTCGAACGGCAGAACCTGCGCGACTGGTTCGACAATACCTTGCTGAGCCGCCTCAACAACAAGGCAACGGGGCGCATTATCTCGATCCAGCAACGCCTCCACGAGGATGACTTGCCCGCCTACATGTTCGAGAAGGGATACCAACACCTCAACCTCCCCGCCATTGCCGAGAAGGAGGAGTGCGTCGCGACCGGCAGGGGACGGTCACACCATCGATCAATCGGCGACCTGCTCAACCCTTCCCGCGAAAACCGCGCGACGCTTGACCAGTTGCGTCGTGATCTCGGCCCGGTGGTCTTCTCTTCGCAGTACCAGCAGGAGCCCGTTACAGCCGAGGGCAACATGATCCGGCTCAAGTGGTTTGGGGTCTACGATGAACCTCCGGAGCGGCACGACTTCCTCAAGGTGGTCCAGAGCTGGGACACCGGAATGAGTGCGGCACCGACCAGCGACTACTCGGTGTGCACAACCTGGGGGTTCGAGCGCCACGAGAGAAAATGGTACCTCCTCGACGTGCTCCGCAAACGGCTCGACTATCCCGACCTGTTCCGAGCGGTCCAGGATCTCAGCCGACGCTATCGTGCCGACCGGGTCATAATCGAAAAGGCAGGTAGCGGGCATGCGTTGCTGCAGGAACTGCGAGCGACGAACAGGTTGCGTCCGATTGCAGTCGCTCCCGTGACCAGCAAGGAAGACCGCTTCAACGCGTGCCTTGCGGAAGTTGAATCAGGACGATTTCTGTTGCCACGAGAGGCGCCGTGGCTCGACGACTTCCGGAACGAGCTGCGCGCCTTCCCGCACGGCAAGTACGACGACCAGGCGGACAGCTTCAGTCAGTTCGTTCGCCATCAGCTGAAGCACTGGACTTGGCTTCTCACCGAATACGAACCGGATGGCAGGGCTCGCAACGTGGTGCGGCTGGAGCGCAGGCCTTGGTAATCGAGAGGGCAGGGCCACGACGATGGATGAAAATGGGGCACCACTGACTGGACTGAAGTAGAGCGTGATATGTAGATATCATTTTTAGCTTGACCGAATCCTCCAAGTGAGTGATATGGAGATATCACAACGGAGCGCAGTCATGGAAATCCCGTCTCTCACGGACACCGAGACCAATTTGAGGCACTGCCTTCTGCTCAAGGCAGATGATCTCTATTTCACGCTGGCGGCACCCCTGGGTGAAGAACTTCGAAACGGCTTTCTCGGCATCGAGGTTGAGGGGCTCGCGGATGAGAACCTGTCCGAGGAAGCGATTGCTGCAATTGACCTCGACCGGTTCGACATCGCCGAGCGGGTCCGGCGACTCCATGCCATGGTCTCCGCTCGCGGGCTGTCGATCGACGATCCCAACCGCCCGGACACCGAATTCGGCCGAAACGACAATCTCTATTTCCTCGAGCACTTCCTCTCGACCCTGCCGGACGTCGCGCTTGGCGGCACGGATCTGACCGGGGCACGGAATGGCGCCGTCAGGCAACTCTACAACCTCTCGTTTGCATGGCTCAATCTGATCGAGACGATTGAAGGCGGGTTCTGCGGCGAGAGCGAAACCGCATTGAGCGTGGGTGATCTCGCCCTTCTTTCCGGTCTCGACATCCGGACAATTCGTAACCGTTGCGGACCAGGAAAGCAGGTCCGGACAAGTGCCGACCGTGCCGTCCGTCAGCGTGGCAAGGCAGCGCCGGCATTCGTCTCGCTTAATGCCCTAGACGCGCTCGAATGGCTTGTCGGCAGGAAGGACTTCAAGGTTGCGCAGATCGCCCCTGCCTGGCTGACCCGCGAGCTGGCCAACTCCGATGCATGCGGTGCGACACGAGGGCTGCTCATCGCCAGCATCGTCAATCTGGGCCCCCTCTCAACTCTCGGCAACGAGCTGGGCTTCACCTTCGATGACGCTCGCAACTGGTTTGATCAGGGCAGCGTCCTGCCGACCGGTGTCATCAATGGCATCACCGCCAAGCTTGGCATTCAGAACTGAATTTAGAAAACAGGAGATTGAATATGGACCACACCACCGGCCTCGGTCGCCAGACCGCTGAACTGCACGCGCTTCTCATCAGCCACCGAAACATTGAGGAACACCCGAAAGGACATTCCAAATATGTCCTGCGCTATCGCACGGCGTGTGGCCACGAAGTGGCAGTCGAGAAACGCGCGGGGACGCCGCTGCTCTACTTCACCCGGTCGCTCGCCGAGGGACGGATCAACGACCTTGCGCCTGATTGGCTTCCGGGGTCGAAGACCGGCCGCAACAGCAATCTCAACACGCTGGAGACCTTCCGCAACAAGCCACTGGCTCGCCTTCGCGTGACCACGCTCGACACCGCACGCAGGGCACTTGATGCCTGCGTGAGCGGGTAGCGCGGCGCGAGCCCGCTCCCTGCAATGACAGGGAGCACGCGCAGCCGGCGGTCGCGGGAAAAACACCGGCAGGCTGGTCGCTGGAGTCTCACCTTTCCTCCAGTGACCGGCCACCCCGACGCCGGGCGAGGCGTGACAGCACGGAGAGACGGCAACTCCGAAAAAAGGACAGCCTAAAAATCGGAATCATCGAAGGGAAAATAGACGACCGGGAATCTCTCTTCCACGCGGGCCGCCTCGAGCCACTGTCGCCCGGAAACATTGAGCGAACGAAGATGTTCAATGGTTAAGGCACGTGAGGCGGCAGCCGCTTCCTGTTGGCGAAGCACGCCAATCGGCGCTTGAAGCTCGGTCTCGGTTTCCTCAATCGCCTTGGTCCATGCTGGTGTACCCATCGCATCAGTGGATTGCCGAACGCGTGCGAGGACCAATGGCGCAAGCTGAATCTCGCGGCCCATGGCTATGAGATCAGAGGCAGACGCCTTGGCCGCTTCTAGCGCAGCTCCGGTGTCGTCACAGGCCATTCTCGAAGTTACCCGCACCATCGAGGCAAGTCCGAACGCGTCGAGGAAAGGCATTACTGCGAGCGGATCCGCTCCTTCCTTCTTGGTCTCCTGCAGGCGCCGCTTGAAGTTCTCGGCAAGGAAATGCGCTTCGCGAGCAATTGCGCGCCACTCCATTTCTGGTTGGGAGAGACTCCAACACTCTTCCAGCTGCGCGAGCAGTGTCGAAAGCCGCGTAAAGTCCTCCTCAATTCGTTCTTGACGAAGATCCCTGATATTCCTGCTCAACACCTCCAGCAAAGGCTGCAACTCATCGACCTTACGCTCCACGTCAGAAAGCTTGTGCAAGAGTGCGCCTGTGCCCGCCACCGAAACGCCGATCGATGCTGCACTCAGCGCCAGATTGGCAAGCTGCAGGGACTTCACCACCTCGACTGCTGCCTTGATCTGCTCATTCTGGACGGCAGTAACAGCATCAGCCAAGAAGCTCGCCATTCCCATGGGACCTTGCCAAACCAATTTGCCAAGAGCGGAAGTTTCTTGAAGGTGTCCTACGATCCGCCCTGATGCCCTGGATCGAATAATCGATCCGAAAACCTCGTATTCACCGCTCTTGACCCTCGCGAGGAGAGCACGAGGGACTTCTCGCAGCAGGGTATTGGCCCGGCCGGTCATGCGATGGATCGAGCTCGTTCAGCGGTCTGCCTATATTCAGATTCCAGCTGTTCAAGGATCGAGGGGCGCTGCGCGGTGCCTCGCAGCAAAGCTGAGATGATCAATTCCCGCGACTTGCGTCGCAAGCGAGCTTCGAGCTTCGACCAGAGGCGGCTACCCTCGATGATGCCAGTGGCAATTCCGAGCGCTGCGATAGCTCCTCCGCCCACCACGATCGGCCAGCTTATGGCAGTGGTAGTGACAAATCCGAAGTAAGCGCTCGTAGAAGAGATTGCCAAATAGGGCAGTGCGGCAGCCGCCGCAGCGCCAGCCCCAAGGGGTATTGCCGTCGCTGCGATATCGCCCGCCCCCTCAAAGGAGTTGCCATGCACTGGGGCATCTTCGATGTTTCGACTCCAGAGAGCCCGCTCGTTTGCCAGCGATTGGAGTGCCTCGTTCGCATCCTCGATCAGCATGAGCGCCAGTGGTTCGCCAACTGCCCTGATACGCGGTGCGATCTTTTCCCTGAGGAAGGCGTTCGGGTCGACAAGTCCGTCCTTCCATCCTGCCTTGGTGAGATCTTCTTCAGTCTGCAGGATGAGATCTGCTGCGGCTTGGTTTAATACGCGAGCAGCGAGAAGCGTCTGGTCTGATGCCCATTCATCGAAACTATGATCGACAAACAGGCGCGTCAGGAATTGCATCGTCGATCGCCACCGTTGCTATCGGCTCGCGCCTTATCGTTATTGAAATCTATTGCGGCAACGAGATATCGCCAGATCGCCCTCGACCATACTGTTGCCCGCCTTCGCAGCAAGTTAGAACTTTATAGGCCTGCGTAGGGTCCCCGCACGTTATTCGCTTCACGACTGACGTTATGTTAAGGCCGGTTCGAATCTCCTGCGCCGCAGAAGGCGCAGACCCCCGCATCCGATCGGCCCAGCCCCAACATGATGCGCTCAGCCTCGGCACGACCGTCAAAGGGACCCAGCCACCGCCCATTTCGACCCGAGCCTGCGGCATGAGCACCGGACCCGTCGTTGCAGCGGCTGCATGATCCTGCATGCATCCGCGCCCGGTCGTGCGTCCAGTTCTCGTAGACCCAGTAGGACATCCGTTCCTCCGATCAGTACCTGAAACATCCAGCATTCAGTTCTGCAGTAGACGCTTGGTGTCGGTTCCGCTGGAATGATAGGCGGTGACGAGTGTGTCATCCGCCATGACCAGGCGTTTTCCCACGAGGCGCTCGGCCCTTCGCAACTGATCCCGCAGACCTGCCGCATAGCGCTCGAAATCCTTCCGGCGCACCAGGATCCCGCCTTCAACCTCGCTGCCCAGCCTCAGGATCAGGTCGATATCCGCCTCTCTCAGTCCGCGCTGCGCCATGCGGGTCCGGGCGTGCCGTGAAATGCCGAGAGCGCCCATTTCAGATCTCCAGCTCATCGAGGAGGCCCTTCCAGGTTTCCCGGGTCTTGTTGCCCGCCTCGGTCGCCCATTCCGCAATTGCTTTTGGGCCCGCTTCCCTGATTTCCCTCGGCAGCTCATGCAGCGGGGCATAGCCATGGACGATCTCCCCTGCTGCCGCCGCGTTCCCACCGGTCAGCCGCTCCGCTTCGTTCTGTCCCAGGGTATAACCCGGTCCGTCCCAGTAGGGCGACCAGTGCTCAAACTCGGCAAGGTCTCCAAGATCCGCGGCCAGCGAGGCGAGGAAACGTGCAAACGGGTTCTGCTCGCTGTCCTCATACTCCTCGCGCAGATGCTCGTCGGCGATCTTCAGCCCGAACAGGTCCCTCGCCCTGATCGAGCCCTCTTCGGCGACCATCAGATCATCGGCTTCCCAGCTTTCCTGCAGTTTCGGACTGAGGTGACGAGCCCCGGCGAGTTTTCCCAGCAGGTCCCATTGGTTCGCGACCTCGTCCAGATGCTTCTGCCGGCGCCTGAGGCTTTCCTCGGCTGCCCAAAGGAACAGGAAGGGCGCGACATGCAGGATGTGAGCGGGCTTCACGTTGTAGCGGAGGGCGACGAGCGCCAGCGCGTTGCGCGCGTCATCTGCCATACGGACATTCATCTGACTCTTGCGCCCACTGAAGGGCCCGTCCGGCGAGCCTTCGTTCAGGTCGGGACCGGTCAGCGTTTCGATATCGGTCGAAAGAGCCTTGGCCAGACCTTCAAGGGTATGACGACGGCTGTTCTGCCTGCTGCCGTTCTCAATGCGACTGATTGTTACCCGGTTCACACCCGACAGCTCCTCGAGTGCATCAAGGGTCAGATTCCGTCGCACCCGCAGCAGGCGGAGGTTGGTGGCGTTGATCTTGGTCATGTCTTTTCTCCAGTGAGGCGGAGATTATGACTCATATTTGATAGGCGCAATTAGCGTTTGATCGGCATTTCAACGTGTATATCTGATTTTTCGATATCAAATCTAAGCGGAATGCCAATGCAGCGCATATATGCATTGAAACGAGTCCGGGGCCCGGGCGATCAATCGAGCCCCGTTCGCGTGGCTGCTGCGCTATCATGACCGAGGCGTCGCAAAGCGAGTTGCGACTCGTCACGATGGCGCAACCAGCAAATGGGCAGGATTCCGAGCATGACCAAGGCGTTTACCCGTGAGGAGTTCCATGCACTCGTCTGGTCACGACCAATGACACAGCTGGCGAAGGAGTTCGGGCTATCCGATGTCGCTCTGCACAAGAGCTGTCGCAAGCACGCGATCCCCACACCCCCGGCGGGCTGGTGGGCAAAGCAGAAAGCAGGGAAGAAGGTATCGGTTACGCCGCTTCGAGCGGCCCCGCCCGACGATGATGGAAAGGTTCTGATTGCCGCACGCCAACCAGGCGTACTCGCTGGCGAGCGCGCCAAGGCACGCGACCGCGCAGCGGGCGATCAAGGAGGGCATTCGCCAGACGAATGCGAAATCGTCTCGGCCACGCTGGCCGTTCTGAGGCGATCGCACGCCTCTCACATGGGGCTGGTCACCTGCGCTCGCGACGGCCTCATTCGCTGCGAAATTGCTCCAGCGTCGATCGATCGCCTTGGCAGAATCCTCGGGCAGGTAACGAGTGCCGCGTGTATACAGGACTTTAATCTGGTCTCGCCCGATAAGGGGCCGGCCCGCTTCACCAACGGAATGGACGATGTGGGCTTTTCCCTGTCCGAAACCTTTCAGCGCCTGAAACACCAGCCGACGGCGAGCGAGCTGGCTGCGGAGGCGAAGTGGGACCGGATGCTGGAGAGGCGGAGAAATGGGTGGTTCGACATTGACTGGTCGAAACGACCCGTAACGCCGGAATGGGACTGGCGGCCGACCGGAAAGCTCAGCCTGGAACTGGATCACGTATGGGTAGCAGGCGAGCCATCTCCGAGGCGAACCTTCAACGATGCCAAGGTCCAGAGGCTCGAGGTCATCGCCACGGAAGTTGCGATTGGTGTTGCGGTTATAGCCGCAGCCAAGCGACAGCAGAGACTGCAGCGGGAAAATCGGGAAAAGGCCGCCGAAGAAGCGCGAAGGCAGCGGGAAATCGCTCAGCGAACGGAATATATCGAGCAGCGTCGCGGCGCCGCCTTGACGAGTATTCTGCGAGAACTCGAAGAGATCGAAAAACTGAAGGAATTGCTTCCGAAATTCTGTGAGCCCGATGGGGAGCATGCCCACCCGAGAGTGGTGGAGTTCGACCGCTGGGTTAGTCGTCGTCTGGCAGACCTTGAAAGCGCAATCACCGCGGAAAATCTCGAGCGAAGGTTTGATCGCAGCAAGCTTTTTGGCTCCGACGATGACCACGACTTCGTTTTCAGGGCTGTCCAAGGGCGAGATGCGCCCCCTATATATCGCCACGATTTTGATCGAAGACCGACCGGCTGACTGAAATCGGAATCAAATCACGTGGAGCCGGTCCATGCCAATCTCTTTCACCTGCAACTCCGAGATTGCCTCTTTGAAATAGCTGGCGATGCACCTGACAGATTGCACGAACCAAGTAAGTGGGTCACGCTCCGGGGCGCTATCCCCGACCAACTTGAAATTAGGCGAAACAAGCATTTACGTCGCGAATAGATCGTCGCTATAGCGACACGAAATGCTCGGGGGAGCGAGGGGGCAAAGCTGTAAACGGTGGTCAAGTACAGGAACAATCCGCCGGACGCTGCCGCGCTGATGGCTTCGGCTCGTAGCTTCGGCAATTACAATCTGCCGAGCGCATTGGCGGACCTGCTGGACAACAGCATCAAGGCCCGGGCGGGCATGATCGAGATCCTGTGCCTGAGAGAAGACGGAGAGCCGACGGTTCGAATTCTCGACGACGGCCACGGCATGACCGAAGACGAACTCTTCGGTGCCATGCGGCCGGCGAGCGCAAACCCCGAAGACGAGCGGGCCGCGGACGACCTGGGGCGCTTCGGCTGGGGGATGAAGTCGGCGTCGCTCTCACAATGCAGAAAGCTCACCGTTCTGACACGAAAGAACGGGAAGTATGCCGGAGCCAGCTGGGACCTCGACGATATCGAAGACTGGCAGATGGGCATCCTCGAGCACCAAGAGATCGAGAAGCTCGCAAATCCCAAGCTGCTCGAGCGAGACGGGACCGAAATAATCTGGGAAAATTGCGACCGTCTATCTGAGTACGGAAAGGTCAGGGCCAAGGAATTCAACGAGCTTCTGGCACACGCAAAGTCCGAGCTGGCGCTCACATTCCACCGTTATCTTGCGGGCGAGATGGGCGTCAGAAAGAAGCTGACGATCACCTTCAACGAGGGCGCCCTAGATCCGATCGACCCATTTCTGCGTGATCACCCGGCGACACAATCCAAGCCCGTCGAACATCTGGAGCTCGAAGGAAAGCCATTCAGCGTTCAGGCGTTCATCCTTCCTCACTTCTCGAAAATTTCCTCGGCGGAACATGAGAGGCTGGGCGGCGAGGAGGGCTTCGTCAAAAATCAGGGCTTCTACGTCTACCGTCAGCATAGGCTAATTATGCACGGGACGTGGTTCCGGCTGGTTCGACACGGCGAGCTCTCGCAGCTGGTCAGAATTGCGGTGAACATCCCGAACAGCCTCGACGCGATCTGGAAGATCACCGTCGACAAGTCGGAGGCCCAGCTCCCCTCCGGACTAAGGTCGAGACTGAGAGAGATCGTGAAGTCGCTCAAGGGGCAGTCGGGAAAGGTATTCCAGTCCCGCGGAGGCAGGATCAAGCAAACGGACGGCAAGACGCCCGTCTGGGCAAAATACGTCCGGAGCGGCGAAGTGCGGTACTATGTAAACCGTGAGCATCCGCTCGTTGCCGACCTGCTTGAGCACGAAGATCGTGAAGTGCGCCAGTCCTTTGGCGTTGCGCTCAATCTCGTCGAGGACTGCTTTCCGGCCGTCAGCATCGGCGAGGATTTCACGACCAGACCCGAGATGATGAACCAGAGCGCTCTCGACCGGGATGCGTTTCTGGAGCGGCTCGACGCGGCGCTGCCGTCTCTCCTCGCCCATTGCGATGGCTCGTTCGAGAAACTCTGGGAGCTGCTCCAGGTGACGGAGCCGTGGGGCGGCCAGTCGACGCTGGTCGAGGAACATTTGCGATTAAAGGGGTGGAAGAATGCATGATGCGGAACTTGCCTTTTTCCGGCTGAACATAGAGCGGGAATATGCCGAGCTTTTCGCCACAGGAGCCGGTCTGCCCGAAGGTGCAATCGAGCAGATGGTGGAGGACGGACCCTTTACCCATCTCGACGAGGAGTCGGTTCACTCCATCGTTCGGGAGCTCGAGGCGAGCTTCAGGGTCACCCAGAGGCGCGGCGCGGTCATCTCGAAGGGACACCGGCCATGGCTGTCGAAGAAAAAGGCCAGCCTAAGTTTCTACTACTGGAACAGGCTCAGCAAGTACTACCGCGAAACCGGAGTTCTGCCGTCGAACGTCGTCGCGACGCTAGATACCGACACCGACGAAATCCTCGACCTGTGCGGTAACCCGCTCGATCCGTCGTACCAGGCGGTCCGCGGCATGGTCATGGGCAACGTGCAGATGGGCAAGACGACCAACTACTCGGCTCTCATCTGCAAGGCGGCGGATGCCGGCTACCGTGTGATCATACTCCTTGCCGGCATCACGAATTCACTTCGCACCCAGACGCAGGAGCGTCTCGACGAAACGTTCATAGGCAAGATATCGGTCGCGAATGCGGCCGCACAGCAGTCGCTGCCGATCCAGAGATTCGCGACCGAAAGAAGGATACCCGCGGTCGGCACAACCAGGGACTCGGATTTCAAGGCCGGAATGGACGGGATCTATTTCGGTCTGGCCGGTCACCAAGAGCCGATGATCTTCGTGACGAAAAAGAACAAGGCGGTTCTAGAAAGGCTCGAGAAGTGGATTGACGAGCAGGAGGAAACCGGAGGGTTCGAGCTGCCCCTGCTCCTGATCGACGACGAAGCCGACAACGCCTCGATCAACACCGCAAAGGATCCCAAGCTTACGACGGCCATCAACGGCATTATCCGGCAAATCCTCGCCCGTTTTCCGCGGTCCGCCTATGTGGGATACACGGCAACACCATTCGCGAACATCTTCATCGATCCTGAATCGCCGGAGGAAATGGAGCACGACGACCTGTTTCCCGGCAATTTCATCAAGGCTCTCGATCCGCCTTCAAACTACGTGGGCTCGCACCGCGTTTTTCGAGATGACGGCGATCTTCGCGACGAGATGGTCAGGACCGTTGCCGACTATCAGGCGCTCTTGCCGCTCAAGCACAAAAGTGGCGATCTGGTCACCGATCTTCCGGAAAGCCTGAAGCACGCTGTCAGGGTTTTCTGCCTGACGCGTGCGATCCGTGTGTTGCAGGAAAAGGGGGATGCGCACTGCTCGATGATGATAAACGTGAGCCGCTTCAATGCCATTCAGGCGCAGATCCTCGGACACGTTCATGAATACCTTTCCGAGCTCAAGGATGCCGTCTCCGTCTATGGTTCGCTCGATCCGGAGAGGATCCATGACGATACGATGGACGATCTCAAGGTCAGCTTCGACGAGGAATATTCGGATCTCGACTACGAATGGTCCGACGTGCTTTCCTGCCTCAACGAGGGCATTCAGAGCATCGAGGTCCGTACGGTCAACATGAAGGGCGGTGTGCTCGACTACAGCCTCAACAGGCTGCACGGGCTTCACGTTATCGCCATCGGTGGCCTCGCGCTTTCGCGCGGCTTGACCCTTGAAGGGCTAACCGTTTCATATCTGCTCAGAAACGTGGCAGCGAGCGACACTCTGATGCAGATGGCGCGCTGGTTCGGGTACCGTCCGGGATACGAGGACATTTGCCGGCTCTACCTTCCCCAAATGTCGCTCAATCACTACGAGTACGTCGACGAGGCGACCGAGGAACTGCGCAAGGAAGTGAAGCGCATGAAGGCCGCGAACCGCACGCCGGCCGACTTCGGCCTGAAGGTTCGCCAGAGCCCTCTGGCGATCCGCGTGACCGCAGCGAACAAGATGCGGACCGCAGAGAAGCTGACCGTCGCGCAGGACTATTCCGCCCGTCATGTCGAGGGCCACGCGCTTCCAAATGACGCGAGAAAGGGCGACGAGAATTACGCCGCGGTTACGGAGTTCTTGGAACGGCTGGGCGAGCCGTTGGAAGTTGCGCCGGGCTACGTTGCTTGGCGGGCAAGAGGCAGGGACGTGCTGGAGTTGATCGCTAGGTTCAACTTCGGACCCCATCTTGATCTTGCGAAGATCTCGGAATCCTCGCTTTTCGAGGACTATGTCCAGGATCGCATCTCCGACGAAATGTCCGAGTGGGACGTTGCGATACCGATGAAGCAGGCAGGTGCCGCGAAGAGCTTCGCCGGACAGGACGTACGCATGAGAAGTCGCGATAAAGGCATCGTGAAGGATGGCGCATACAGGGTCTATGGCGCGAGGAGCCGGGTGGCTGATCTGCCGGATGCATGGATCGGTCTCGACGAGGAGCAGGAAAGGAACGCACTTCAGCGGTTCGAGAACGACGAATACAAGAAGGAACGTGCCGCCTGTAGCGTCCGAAAACGGCCGATGATGCTGGTTCACGTATTCGAGCCGACATTGCGCGACGATCCGGACCACAAGGAACAGTCGGACGATGTTCTGAAGATCGGGAGTCCGGCGGTGACGCTTTCCTTCTGCATTCCCGAGACCAAAAGGCCGGCAAAGGAACACACCTACCAGGTCAATGCGGTCTACCGGACCCAGCTTGAACTTCAGTACGAGCAGGAAGACGACGACGACGCCGAGGCGATCACGGGAGACCAGGATGCTTGAGGCATGGGAATCTCTCTCGCCGCCGGCGGAATCGGGTGCACGAAACGTGCTGCTCGCCGACAGCGGCCATCCTCTGGACTTCCGGATCGGACAGGATAGTCGCGGACAATACGTGTTTCTGCTCGACGCGGACCGGCCGGCTGGTGGAATTCCGAAACTACCCAAGGTCATGGGGATTTCGATCGAGCTGGAGGAGCCCAAGGCCGGCCGTGTTCGACTCGTTCTCGGCCTTCAGGACAAGGCTGACCTCCAGATCTTCTCACATATGTGCGCTGGTCTGATGCTCGCGACGCGGTCAAACGCAGCGACGAGGTCCTCCGAAGGCTTCGTCCGCACCTTGGAAGAACTTCACCGCTGGCACGAGATGCTGAAGCGCCGCCAAGATCGGCGGCTCACCAGAAGCGAGCGAATCGGGCTTGTCGGCGAACTTTTGTTCCTGCGGGACGAGCTCCTGCCCCGCATGGGGCTAATTGCCGGTCTGCATGCTTGGACCGGGCACGAGAGGCATGAACAGGATTTCGTGGTGGGTTCGACGATCTTCGAGGTGAAGACGCAGGTCGTGACGGCCGATCGGATGATTTCCGTTTCGTCGGAAGATCAGCTCGATCCTCGTCAGGGCAGGATACTGATCTGCAATCAGGGCATTGCTCCTGCTCCGGAAGGGGCGGCCGGATCCTGCACCTTGAATTCGATCGCAAAGGAACTCGCCGACTTGGCAAAGGCAACCGGAGGGGGCGCTTCCGATCTCCTCGGTATAGGATATTTGGGAGCGGGATACGAGCCGCACCCCGAATACGAGGAGGAGACGTGGACGCGGGTCGACAGGGCTCTCTACGAAGTTCGCGACGATTTCCCGAGAATCGAGAGAGGGGAGCTCAGACCAGGGGTGGAGCAGGTGCGATACAGGATTCGCGCCTCCGATTGTCAGCCCTATGCGAGGGATATCGAAGCCACCTTCGAGGAGCTGATCGATGGATGATCTGGAAGATGCTTTCGAGGACCTTCGCGAAGACGTGATGCTCGAGGCGGAGGCCGGCGGAGTCTTTCAGGAAGAGGCCTTCTTCGAGATTTTCGCCGAGGCCGCGAGCGACAATGGTGACACGATCGATCTCGAATATGCCCACTGCCGCAAGGAAGGAGGTTCAAGGCCGTATCGGGTGGACGGTCATGCTTTCGACGCAGATCGAGGCACGCTCTACTTGGCCATCTGCGACTTTCGGGAGGGGCGCGAGCTTCAGTCGCTTCAGGCCGCGAGGATGGATTCCGCTCTCAAGCAGGCAACCAATTTCTTCGAGAACGCTCTCGCGCCCGAGTTCATAAACTCGTTGGAGGACAGCAGCCAGTGCTTCGCGGCGGCCTATCCGATCTACATGAACCAGCAGTCGATCCGCAGGCTTCGCGTTATCCTGTTTTCCAACGCCAGACTTGCTGCGCGCAGGCCCCCACAGCTGATGGCGGATGTTGCCGGAGTGCCCGTTGTCTACACCGTTCTCGATGTTGCGAGATATGCCGACATTCAAAAGTCGCGGGCGACACCCGAAGCCATCGAGGTCGATCTGGAAGGAATTGCCGGCGGCGCCCTCCCGTGCCTGCGGGCTTCAAAGATGTCCGGCGAATACGAATCCTATCTTTTGGCGTTGCCCGGCGAGGTTCTCGCCGACGTCTACGGTCTCTACGGTGCGAGACTACTCGAGCAGAATGTCCGGACCTACCTTCAGGCCAGAACCAAAGTGAACAAGGGCATTCTCAAAACGATTCGGGAAGAACCCGAGATGTTCTTCGCCTACAATAATGGCCTGACCGCGACGGCATCAGGTGTGGAACTCAGGCAACTGGAAGACGGTCAGCTCGGCATTTCCTCGATACACGATCTCCAGATCGTAAACGGGGGGCAGACAACGGCCTCGATTCTCTATGCCAAGGACGTGGGGAAGGCCTCGCTCGACAAAGTCCACGTCCAGATGAAGCTTTCGGTCGTACCGGATGAATCGGTCGAGAAGGTGGTGCCGCTGATTTCCCGCTACGCGAATACGCAGAACCGGATCTCGGAAGCCGATTTCTTCTCCAACCATCCCTTCCACCTGCAGATGGAACGGTACTCTAGGGTCCTGACCGCGCCGCCGCAGGACGGTGCGCTAGCGGGCGAGAAGTGGTTTTACGAGCGTGCACGTGGCCAGTATCGCGACGGCATGGCCTACGCGAGCAAGGCGGAACGGCGGAAGTATCAGCTTGAATTTCCCAAGGCCAAGGTCATGGTGAAAACCGATCTCGCGAAATATGTGACTACTTTTGAAAGGCGGCCCGACATCGTGTCGAAGGGCGCCCAGAAATGCTTCATGCACTTCGCTAACGAGACGGCGAAAGCGTGGAAAGCCGGGCAGGCAAACTTCAACGAGACCTGGTTCAGGAACGCGTGCTCAATGGCACTGCTGTTCAGGTGGACTGACAAGATGATCGCGCAGTCGGAATGGTACCAGGAAGATCGTGGCTTCAAGTCGCAGACAGTGACCTACACGCTTGCCCGAGCTTCTCTTCATGTGCGTGAGTTAGGACGCGCGTCGATCAATTGGGACACTGTCTGGTCGACACAGGATGTCCCGGAAGAGCTTCAGGAGTTTCTCGAGGTGCTTGCGCCTCAAATTGCCGCGGCGATCAAGGACGCACCGGCCGAAGCTCGCAACGTTGGCGAATACTGCAAGATGCAGGCCTGCTGGGAAAATATCTCGAAGATGGATTTCAGTGTTCCCGCCCTTCCCGACTACGTCACACTCAGCGAAGATGATGCAAAGGATCTGAAGAAGGCCGGGCGCGACACGAAAAAGATCGACAACGAAATTGATCTCGATGTCGTTCTGCTATCGATCGTTCCAAAAGCGGATCTGGTTCGTGCCAACGCCAACCAGAAGCGCCTGCTTTCCGACAAGTCCAACCGGGCCCTGGAGAAGCTTTCGGCCGGGAATATCGCGCTTTCGCGGCCCGAAAGAAATGCCATGAAGCTTCTGATCAATCGGCTCGCGGATGAAGGGGCGCCAGTCGAATCTATGGGCTAGGCGGCCCTTGCCTGTTTGATGCCGCCCGCAAGCAGCTGGCCCAGAACCAACGCGATTTGCCTGGCGAGGACGGGCGGTACCGCGTTTCCAACCTGTACGTACTGCGAAGTACGGTTGCCAAGGAATACGTAGTCGTCGGGAAAGCTTTGAAGTCGGGCGGCCTCCCTTACGGTCAGGCTACGGCACTGGGTCGGATCGGGGTGGATGAAATAGTGGCCGTCCTTAGAAATGTGGCTTGTAACGGTGGAAGAGGGTCTGTTCCAAACCTGCACCTTGAAACGGTCGGCAAATTTTCCCGAATTCCAGCTCTGATGGTTCGGCGCGAGAACCTCGGGAAAGTCCCGGGAGGAAGGGGGGCGTCCTTCGAGCTCGGCAAATGTCGCGCAGAAGGCATATCGGGCGAGATCGGAGGTCATATGACCTCTCGTCTCGTGATTGGGTGGGCGTATCAGTCGATCGTCGCGTAGTGTTTTCACAAATTCCGACGGGGGCGTGGTGCCATAGGACGTGGAACTTCGACCCGTCTCCATTCTTTGCTGGATAGCCTTATGATGCTGCCATAGCCGTTCGCGCAGCCCCGACCCCTCGGGCGCGGCGTCTGCCGCGGCCAGAAATGCTTCGCCTACCGCCTTTTTCCAGCATGGGAAGTTGTCCTCTCCCCGGCTCAGCCCACTTCGCAGCTCCGGCAGGTCGCCGATGGCTTCCTCCACCGACACTTCCCGTGTCGCCTTCGGAAGTCGAATTTCGCTCGCATCGAGACTGGCGGCCACATCCTGACGCAATCCGAGAATGATGACACGGTGCCGGGCCTGGGGCACACCGTGCTCCTCGGCCCGCAACAAATAGCCTGACTTGTCGGGTTCGGGCGATAGCGAGAAAAGACGGTAGCTGTCGGGCCCGGCGGCATTCGCCAGATCGCGGTGGATGAGTTCGAAGATTCTTCCCCCGGAAACCGAAGAGGACAGGATCCCCTTTACGTTTTCCATCACGAATGCGCGGGGACGCACCTTGTCGAGAATGCGGATATACTCCCGAAACAGGAAGTGCCGGCGGTCCTTCTCGGGAGTGTAGTCGGCATTTCCAGCGTTCCGGGATCTGCCTGCAAGCGAATAGGCCTGACAGGGAGGACCTCCGATCACAACGAAGTTGTCGGCATCGTCCTCGAGGAGCTTGTCCAGACGCACATCGAGTTTTCGATCGTCGTCGGGCTTGCCAAGTTCGAGCATGGCGGTCTCTGCTTCCGCTTGCTCCCAGGCGACTCCGTGACGCTGAACGATTTCCTTCAGCGGAATTTCGCCGTTCGCAAAGTCGATGTAGTCCTGCCTGCCGCTCGGATCGAGGTTCCGATAGAAGCTTCTCAGTCTGAGGGTGGAAAAGGCTCCGGCATCCATCTCGACGGAAAGATCGATCTTGAATTCGGCAGGTCCGGTCGAGGTCGAGAAGCCTTCGGCGAGCCCGCCCGGACCGGCAAAGAGATCGATTGTGCGAAAGACCCGATTTGATTTCATGGAAGTTTCATACCAGGTCTTCGCGAGACAACCAGGGTAAAAATGGCCGATATCGTTTCAAAGGAAGAGCGTTCGCGAATGATGTCGGGCATTCGTTCGCGCAACACGAAGCCCGAGCTTCTCGTTAGAAAACGTTTGCATGCCAGCGGGTTTCGCTTTTCCCTCCGACGACGAAGGGATTTGCCCTGCCAGCCGGATCTTGTTCTGCCCAAATATGGCGCAGCGATATTCGTACATGGATGCTTCTGGCACCGCCACCAGGGTTGCAAATTGGCGACGACCCCGAAAACCAATGCGGAAAAATGGGAGCAAAAATTTGCGAGAAACGTGGAGCGGGACGTTCGCTGCCTATCTTCCATGCAGCAACTGGGTTGGAGGACAGCTACGATTTGGGAGTGTAGATTGAGAGAGGGTCTCGACGAGACCATTCCTCGGCTTGTTCAGTGGCTTAGAGATGGCGACAGCGAAAATCTTGATCTGGGATAGATCGCCCTACGTATTTTGCGATTGATCACTATGCTGTGAAGTTCTCGAATGTGAAACCTTTGCCCGGGGTTTGAGGATCAAAAACCAACTGATGAGTTATTCGACATAGCCCATCCAGTTGGGTGCAAGTTAAGGTCTGCTGATGGGCCGTTTGCCGAACGGCAGGTTCTAGACGAGATATTGTGCGAAACGGACTTTCGATATGCCTCGTCTTGCCGATCTGGATGCGGGCCGGGAGCGCGGAATGACCTTCGACGAATATCAGACCGGTGGGATGGCGCTGTATGCCGACTTCGCCGAGGCGGTGTCGGACATCCTCGAGGCCGCGATCGCCGAGCGACGCGACCTTCGCCTGCAGAACATCCAGGGCCGCGCGAAGGAACCGGCGTCGCTCGAGGCGAAGCTCGCCAGGGCCGGGGCGAAGGCCGACACGCCTATCGGCGACCTCGCCAAAGACGTCGCGGGCTGCCGCGTGATCCTCTACACCAACGGCGACGTCGAGCGGTTCCGGAACAGCGGCATCCTGCGCGACAACTTCGACGTCGACTACGATCGCTCCAAGATGCACTATCCCGAGAGCAAGGAGGAGGGCGCCGAATTCTTCATATCTGAGAACTGGGTGGTGACGCTGAGCGAGGCTCGCTGCGCGCTCCCCGAATACCGCCGGTTCGCCGGACTGCGCTGCGAGATCCAGATCCAAACGATCCTTGACCACGCTTGGGCCGAGATGGCGCACGACACCATCTACAAGCCGATGACCGACGTGGGGTTCGGGGTCGCGAAGATCGAGGCGATGCGTAAGCGTCTGCGCAAGGTAATGCAGGAACACCTCCAGCCGGCGGGCTACGCCTTCGACAAGATCGCCAGCGACTATGCCCGACTGCGCGACGGCAAGGAAATGTTCGACGGCGACGCCCTCGCGGCGATCCGCGGCTGTGACGACCGCAACAGCCTCGAGGAGACGGTCGAGCGCTACTCGGACTTCGTGCTTCCCCACTTCGATGAGTACGTAGCCGCCGCGCCCGACATCATCGACACGATGTCCGACGCGGCGATGCGTGCGCCCGGGATGCCCGAGGTGCCACTCAAGTACTTCAACCGCGAATATCCCGGCACCAGGGCGCACGCGGTCATCGTCAAGATCTGCCGGATCCTAGAAAGCGGTTATTTGCTCTACGCGGCGCCGGAGCGGATGTTCGACGCCGTGATCGCCATGCGAAGCGCCGCCGCCACGGACGACGAGCGCAAGCCGATCGACGATCTCGCCCGGCGGTTCGCCCAGTATGACCTCCATGCCTGGAAGAGGGTCGGGCCGGGAATCCAGCGGCTGATCGTCGACAGAATCGCGGGGATGGAGGATGCCTCCCTGGTCGACGCCACCGCTAGCGCCACCATCATGCTGAAGGAGACCCTTTCGACCACAGTGACCGGCACCAGCTGGAAGGCCGATGCGATGCTGCTTCACAACGGATCGGTCGTCGTCACCGACGAGCTGAAGCAGATTCGCCGCGATGCGCTGGGACAGCTCGAGCGCCTGCACAGGCTCCTCGCCGACGACGGGGCGAAGGGCAACGTGCGGCACGCCATGCTCGCCGCGGGCAGCACGCCGAACAACGCCGGTTACACCGATCAGCTCGGCGAGGTCATTATGGACGACCTCGCACGGGTCATGGGGTTCTTCGCCGGGGTGATCCCCGGCCTCGGGCTCGAGGCGAGGCGGCATCTCGAAGTCGCCGTCCACCAGCGATACTACGCCTACCACGCGCTGCCGCCCGCCATGGCTGGTAACGCCGCGCTGGTGGCAGCGCAGGGGCGGCTGCTCGAGGCGTTCGCCGAAGTCCGTGCCGCGCTAGACGCCGATCCCGAACTGGCCCGCTACCGGCTGCTCGTCGGCTACGACAGCGTGACCGCGAGCATGTGGGCGAAGCCGGGCTTCGACTACGAGGCGAGGAAGGAAGAGCAGTCCGCCGGCATCGAAGCGCTGATCGCGGACCTCACGGCCGACACGTCGGACGAGTGGCTCGTGCGGCTCGAGCGCTTTGTCGAGACGCGCAGCAGCGATGGGGCGACGTTCATTGGACTCCAGGATTTCATCAAGCGGCTCGCGACGACCCAGCCCGACATCCTGCTGTCGTGGTTGCCCCGGCTCAGCGACCGCCTCGCGGCATGGCTGCCTGGCATGCTCCACGGACTCTGGGAAGCCGGTCGCGGCCCGGACATAGACCGCCTGCTAGAGGGCTGGATCGGCGAGGACCGGCACCTGTCCTCGATCGCCTACTACCTGCAGTTCGCCGAGGCGTTCCGGTTCGACCTGCTGGCCACCATCACCGCTAAGGGGCTGGCCGCGGCGGACGACGCGATCCTGCACAACGCCGCCATCGCCGCCGCCCGGCAGTCGGCGAGGCATCCGCAGGGCCTGTTCGACGAGATCTACCTGCCGGCCGCGCGGTCGCTGGCGTCACGCGGCGTGTTCAGCTGGACCGGCGGCATGTTCAACTGGGACCAGGTCGAGCTGCTGAAGGAACTCTCCGCCGAGCAGGTCGACCCGTTGCTCGCGCTGATGACCGATATGCCGCGCCTGGGCAGCGACGGCGAAGCGATGCTCGCCGTCATCGCGGCCGAGCACGTCCATGCAGTCATCGAGCTGATCGGCCGGCGCTTCCAGCACGACAGCAAGAACGGGGACATCCGCTACGAAGACCTGCCGCACGGCGTCCACGACCTGCGCGCCCCGCTCGCGGCCGCCCCAGGCGAGATCGTGGCGGCGGCGCGGGCGTGGTTCGACGCCAATCCGGCCTTCTCGCAGTTCCACGGCGGCCGGCTGATCGCCGAGCTCTTCCCCAACTTGGAGCATCCGCTCTATCCGCTGCTCTACGGCCAGCTCGAGCAGGGTCGGGAGGGCATCAACTTCGTGCTCTCGGTGCTGAGGGCCTACGAGGGCGAGAAGTTCCTGCATCCGCTGCTGCGCGCGATCGTCGGTTTCCTGCCCGCGGACGACGAGCTGCTGAACATCGTCGACATCGTCATCGACTCAAGCGGCGTGCTCGTCGGCGAATACGGCTCCGTCGAGGCGCAGGAGGCGCGCAAGGCCCTCGTCGCCGAGTGGGAAGACGACGAGAACGAGGCCGTGCGCGACTTCGCCGCGCGCTTCATCAGGTCGGCGGACAATCAGCTGGCGATGGAGCGGCGCCGGGCCGACCGGACCGTCGCGCTCCGCAACATCGAGTACGACGGCGAGTAAATGGCTAATTCAGAGCAATCACTCGCGCGAATTGCGACGCGGCTCACACCCGGTATTTCAACTGATGGCGGCAGCTTTTAGGCTTAATGTTGGCGCAGTTGCATGACCGCTTATAGGGCGCGTTGCTGACGGACCGATTTTGGGCCGGAAGAAGACAGTCAGCTCTGGAGCTGAGTCATTCACGATCCGGCCAGTCCGAATGGACGTAGTGTGAGACAACCAATGCAGCCAGCAGTCGAGGCGATAACGTGCCCAACCTCGCCCGTGAACGGTCAGCACAGGTGCGGCGCCACAAGGCATTCATGCGCGCCCATGTGCACTCGATCAGGTCCACGGGTGGCAACTCCGTGGCCCGACCGCACTTGCCCAACGCCTCAACGACCTCTGTATACCGACCGCGTCAGGCGAGGGCGAGTGGACGCATGACAAGGCGTGCGCGGCAATCGAACTAGCGAGCAACGCACAAGCAGGCCTATGATCGGCGCAGACGAACTTTCAGTCAGGAAAAACCCTTGGCGATCCCACCAGAACGAACCACGCCCGACTTTATGGCCCGATTCCAACCAATGGATCCAACAGAAGCCCTGCACCGAGTGAAGGCCTTGGTCCAAACGGAACCGGATTTCAGAGCAATCGGCTCAGACAGTCAGGTTCGACCTGAAACTCTGCAATGGGTTGGGCAGTTGGCTGCACTCATCGACGCAATGAAGCTGATCAAAGAAGGTGTCGAGTTGGGCGTCGCCGAGGGCAAGCTGGTTTCTAGCCAAGGAAGTGCGGGTGGCGCGCAGATTCGGGCCGTCCTATACAAGGTACTTGGCCACGCCGAGTTGAAAGCTCCTACAGCCGCTCAAGGTGCTTTTGTTGCCGCTGGCGAACAGGTCGACGCCTACGGAGCTATCGCCAAGATTCTTGATTCGGCACAGGCGCGGCTCCTGATCGTCGATCCTTATCTTGACGCGACTCTAGTGACCGATTTTCTCGCCGCCGCGAAGGGAGCCGTAGTCTTGCACGTTCTTGCCGACGAAGGGACAGTCAAGGACACGCTGGTTCCCGCTGCGGAACGATGGATCGCTCAATTTGGTTCTGATCGACCACTGGAGGTGAGACTGGCTGCAAAGCGAACATTGCATGATCGCTTGATTGTCGTCGACGACAAGGAAGTATGGTCGCTTACGCAGTCGATCAAAGACTTCGCGAAACGATCCCATGCCGCTGCCTTGAAAGTGGACGACGAAACGGGAGCGCTGAAAGTCGCGGCATATTGCGATGCATGGGACACCGCCACGCAGGTCGCTTAGGCCCCACCCCATGCTCAGCCCCTCGCGGCCCTTCTATCCCCGCACGCTGTCCGGTTCTCTGGGGTGCTGCCGGGTGTTGCTCGCCCAGCGGCGAACACCACCCTGCGGTCTAGACATCGATGCCGAAAGCTGCGCGGAGCGAGCGGTGAGTGATCGGAGCAACGCGCCCGATGTGATCAACGTATTCCTCGCCTTCGTAAATGCCTTCGTAGTCCCAGTGGACAAGCTTGGCAGTCTTGTCGTCGAGAATCGAACGAGTTCGGCGAGTGATGCCCGACCAGACGTTCTTGATGTCCAAGTAGGTCTCTGCGCCCTGGATAGAGTTGATTGCATCCTTCTGGTGGAATTGCGGCGTCGCGCTAAGCGCGATGGTGCGGAGGATTGCGACGGATTTGTCGCTGATCGGCTCCGCGATCAACTGCCGGGCCATCCCAACCGAAAGTTCGGCAGGCCCGTCGAATTCGACAGGATCATCCACCGATGCGACAGCAACACCTTCGGATAGGCCCACCGCTTGCAGCACCTCGCGACGCGCCGAGGGGCTCAACGCCCCGATGCTCGCGCTACTTAAGAAAATACCATTCATAATCACTCTCCTCGAATCATCACCAATCATGATGATTCGAGGTTAGCCGTGATGCGGGATAAATCAATATCAATCACGACGAACGATAATCATTCATAGACGTGCTGTCTCATTTTCTGCCAAACCCAATTGGAACCAGACGTTCTGATTCCGAGCCACTGCCGTCGCCGGAATCGAAGAAGCCGGCGAGGATGGGGCCGCCGGGCGCATCGTCGCGGCGCTCACCTTCAGTTTCTGGACCGGGATGCTGAGCCCCGCCTACGAGACCCTATGGCGCGCGACGCTCAATCGCATCGCCGAGACCAAGGAAGGCAAGCGCCTGCCGCGCAAAAGATTCTCGCGCCCGCTCACCCAGATTCGGCTGGTGCGCAACCGCACCGCCCATCACAAGCCGATCCTCCACTGGAATTTTCCTAAGCATCACGGCAGTATCCTGCAGCTGAACCGCTGGTTGTACCCGACGGTCCACTATTGGGCAGCATCGAATGAGCGTTTCGATGCCGTGATCGTCGGAGGCTATGACCTCGTGGCTTCCGGCAACGCCGAATGAAGCGAAAGAAGGAAAGGCTCGGCACATGGTGACCCGGGGAGATGAAGTCCTTGCAGCCTTTGCCGCGGCGCTTGCTGCCCTCGATGAGCTGCGCCTAGAACATTATGAAGACAGCGCCGTGCGCTCGATCGTCGAACGGCTCGGTTCTCGCCTCGAGCGCTTCTTCAAGACAGCCGTGTTCCCCGATGCCGCTGCGAGCGACACCTTCGACACCCTGATCAACCGGCTCAAGTCGCTCGGCATTGCCAAGACGGTGCGCGGCCAGCTGCACTCGGTGCGCGACCTCTACAACGATGCCAAGCATGATCCCGCCGCATCGGTCCGGCTAAAGCGCGCAGTCGACGCGATCTCGGCCGCGCGCGGCGGGGTAGAGACGCTGATCGCCAACGGGATTGGCGCGACAGCCGCTCCGATCGAGAAGGTCATTAGCCGCCTGCTCTGGGTTTCCGCCTACGACGTCTATGTCGGCGGCGTGACCGAAGTCTATGTCAGCCTGCCGCTGCCCGAGGATATCTTCGCCACGCATCTCGACCTCGTCTGGATCGATGGCCTCGCCTGGGACTCGATGAAGGCCGAACTCCTCGCCACCGGCTGCTTCCATTATGGCAAGGAGCACTTCGATCCTGAAGTCTACGCGCGCTTCGGCCAAGAGCAGGACTTCCTCAATGCCGGCGTCTGGGACGGCGACTATCGGCAGCTCATCCAGATCATCTCGAAATACGAGGATCGTCCGACGGCCGGTCGCCTCATCCCCAACCTGCGCCGCGATCATATGTCGATTGCCGTGCACTCGGCCATCGCTCTCGCTGGCGTGGACGTCGCCACTGCCGCTACCGCCCCCCTTGGCCTAGACGAGCTCAGGGCCGCGATCCTCAAGCGCGCCGATGAAGTCTACGCAATGCCCGATGAACGCAGCTGGGTCCAAGCGACGGCAGCGGGCTTGGCCGAGCTGATCGTCCAGCTCCCCTTCGCCGCTTGGTCTCAACTGAATGGACCTTTCTGGAATCTGTGGAACCCTAAGCCGTTCACTGCTGCGGTTTCCCCGGCCGATGCGAAGAAGATTCGGTACGTCATCGACGATGCGAGCCGCGTCGTCATCGTTTGACGCGGCGGGCCGTCAGCGATCGCGCGACCAGTCGAATTTGGTCTCGACTTTGCCATTGCGCATGCGGATGCCGATCGACTTCGGCGCTGACTTGCCGAAATGCTCCTTGATGAACTGGAGCGGGGGCTTCTGCTTCGAGAACACGAACTGCTGGGCGTTCTGGAGCGCAATGCGGTTCATCCTCGCCGCGCCCCGGTTGTTAGCACGCATGATAAGGCATCGCCCGGTATGGCTGTCGGGAACGGGCATCACCTCGATCGCCATCTTGGGCGTGAGCGGCGCATGGATGTCGAACGGCACCGGGCCGGACCGCCAAGGCTCTTCGGCGCTGATGCCGGCATCACTGAACAGCAGCTCGTTGGTGCCTTCGATCAGCAGCAGTCCGAGATGCGCGCGCGCGATCCGCTCGCGATAGATCTCGAACACCTGCAGCATGTTGTCGAGCGCGACCGTCTTGATCGCGGCGTCACGCGAGAGTGCTTTCGGCAGGGGAGCGCCTTGCCTGTCGTGGAACGCGACAAGCTTTGCGAGATAGCGCGGACTGCGGACCAGCAAGGCTGCAAGGTAGCGGTCGATGGCGTCGCGGTGTTCGGCCGACAGGATCATCTCTTCGACCTTCGTCGGCACTATAAAGCCAAGCTCGCGCAGCTCCTGTTCTTTGTAAGGCCGCTTCGCGGGCAGCGGCGAAACCTTGATTTCCTCCATCGTGGCGAGGCGTTCGAGTGCCTGCACGAACGGCGTTTCGATCTGTTGGCCGAACCAGTGTTCGATGGTGAGGTCCTTCTCTCCGGCCAGTTCGTAGCGAGTGTAGAGCTCGCCTTCGACGCCGATCTTCGACGGCGGTGCCCGGAACGTGCTGCCGTCCGACCGCGTAACGTTGATGAACCCGTCGGTATCGGTCCAATGACCCGATTGAAGCTGAGGCCACCAATGATGGCGTTTGGGTTTCGTCATTGGCAATTCCGATTCTATTGGTCGTCACGAATACCAGAAAGACGGTGCCGGCACCTCGGCGGCTCAGTGCCCGACCGCTTTTAATTCGTACTGCTGCCGCTCGCGACCATGAGCCGGATACCACTGTTGCGGATTTAGATATAACTGTCCGCTTGCGAGCAATCTTTGCATTGCACTCAACGACCTAATGGGGGCGCTGTGCCGAAGGGCTGCTTTGCCAATTTCAGAAATTCGGCGAATGGATCGCAAGTGGACAGGCAGCCTAGATGCGGCAGTTGCAAAGCTGCCACTCTCTTGAGGGAGCGCCGGATGCGAGGATAGGCCACCGCTTACGGGTTCGGTTGCCTCGCTTTCAGCCAGAGACGCATGGCGGTGGCTCGTTCTTCATGTGCTTGCGTGATCCATCTTTCGCAGGGCCAGCCAAGTCGCGAAGTCATTATAAAGCTCGTCGAATGTTACGAGTGTAAGCGGGAAGCTGTCAGCTTTGACCTTGTTTCGCCGCCACTCCCACCGATCTTTACGGGCGGTTGTCGAGAGAGACGTGGAGCGCCCGATTACGAGCACGCCCACAATATTCGGTCGCTCACTGCCGAAGGCGTCGATGTAATCAGCGGTCTTGCGGTAGTGATCTAGCGCCCATGTCCAGTCTACGACTTGGCTGAAGCCCTTCTCGAAGGGGCGCGCCCAGGTGTCGATGCCGCGATCGCTGTCTTCAAAGATGTGCCGATCGGAGGCGCCCTCGAATTCGATGAGGCAGATATTATCGGTTTTGCCGCGGCGAACCGTGAGATCGGTCCTGAAGTGAGGGAGGATCCGAAATTCACGTCTGAACAGATCGCCAATGCCCAAGCGGCTGTTGTACTGCCCCATGGTAGCGCAAAGATTCGGCCATCTCTTGAAATTTGCAAGCACCTGATCCCGCTCGGCAAGATCGGTGTTCGTTTCCAAGAGCGCCTTGAATTCAGCTAGTTCCGCTTCCGCTTCCGTGAGATTGAAGACGTGATTGTCGAAGTGTGGCCTCGCCATCAGGCCTTCGCAATGACTGAGGTGATGACGAAAGAATCACCTTCGTCCCTGAAGACGACCCGTAAGTTACCGGCACGAGCAACGAACGCATTTTCGATGCCCGCGATCTTCTTAACCTTTGCTCTATCGAGGACGCTCAACCTGACGGAGGCTAGAGTATCTTTGGCCTTCCCTTTGTTGGACGGATGTAGCGACGAAATCATGTTCGCTGCCGTGCTGCTCACGAGCACACGGCGACTGCTACTACCCTTCTCCTGTCGCTTCGCCTTATCCATTATCAACTTCCCAAGCCCAAGATCAGGCTAGCGCAATATAGGAGCTGCTGACAGGCCAATCCACCGCGCGTATTCGGGCGGGCGCATTCTGAACGAATGACAGCTCTTGGCGTCGCAACAGTCCGTCCTAGATGGCTCGGATTGAGGGCGCAAAGCGGCCACTCCGGCAAGCTGGATCTCGACCTAGTCGGAGCTACGAGCACTCGTGGCGTCATACCAAGCGACCTCGGCCAGACACCGAAATACATGATAGCGAAGCTGATGCTCACCGCTGGCTTCCTTGTGTAGGCCAGCGGCCCCGAGCTCGCGACGACGATCGCCCTAACACGCAATGCACTCGAGGCGAGGATCGCGGTGGTAGGACGAATTACGGAAAAGCTCGGCGCGATCGCTGCGACGGCACGCGCAATTCTCAGGCTGGTCTAGCCCTGAGATCAACCTGCCGCACTTTCCATTCGACTTCGGCGGCAAACGAAGCATTGGTGTGATCATTGGATCGCAGCCGCCTCAACCGGCTGCCGCCCCGGCGAGACGCTCGGCCGGGGCCTTGGGTGGTGGGAGGGGCATGTTGCCGCCCTGGAACAGGAGAACCACCCATGACAATGCAGACTACCAAGAAGCCTGTCGGCCCCATGAAGACGGCGACAAAGAAAGCCGGAGCGAGGCCGCGCGAGACCAAGATCGGCAAGGTCATCGCGCTGCTCAAGCGCAAGAACGGTACAACGCTCGACGAAATGGTCGAGGCCACGGGCTGGCAACCGCACACCACGCGGGCTGCACTGACCGGCCTCAAGAAGAAAGGGCACACGATCGAGCGCGACAAGCTGGGCGACAAGGCCTGCTACCGCATCAACAAGAGCGCGTGATTATGACCGCGATCGACGACCACCTCGCGAAGCTGGATACGATGGCGAAAGGTGACCTCAAGGACCGGTGGGCAAAGCTCACCGGTCGCCCGGTCCCACAGGTCAGCGCCAAGCTGCTCCGGCTGGCGCTTGCCTACGAACTGCAGGCAAAGGCGCTCGGCGGCCTCTCGCGCAAGACCAAGCAGCGGCTCGAGCAAATCGCTGCTGCAAAGACCGAGACCAAGGTTGTCCGACCCGGCATGCGGCTCGCCCGCGAGTTCGCCGGCAGGGTCCATGTCGTCACCATCGGCGATGCCGGGGAAATCCATTGGAACGAGCGCGAGTGGCGCTCACTGAGCGAGGTTGCGCGCGCGATCACCGGGACGCGCTGGTCAGGTCCTGCTTTCTTCGGGCTACGACGGAAGAGGACAGCAGCATGAAGAAAGTTCGCTGCGCCATCTACACCCGCAAGTCCTCCGAGGAAGGCCTCGAACAGGACTTCAACTCGCTCCATGCGCAACGCGAGGCATGTGCTGCCTATATCCTGAGCCAGGCATCGGAAGGCTGGTCGCTACTGCCCGAGGTGTACGATGATGGAGGCCTCTCGGGCGGAACGCTCGAGCGCCCTGCCCTCCAACGCCTGCTTGGCGATGTCGAGGCGGGCAAGATAGACATCGTGGTCGTTTACAAGGTCGACCGGCTGACGCGCTCGCTCATCGACTTCGCTAAGCTGGTCGAGACGATGGACCGGACCGAGGTCAGCTTCGTCTCTGTCACCCAGTCGTTCAACACAACCAACTCGATGGGGCGGCTCACGCTCAACATGCTGCTGAGCTTCGCGCAGTTCGAGCGCGAGGTGACCGCCGAGCGGATACGCGACAAGATCGCTGCTTCCAAGGCCAAGGGCATGTGGATGGGCGGCATCGTCCCGCTCGGCTACGAGGCCGACGGCCGCACGCTCGCGATTGTCGACAAACACGCCGAGATAATCCGCGGATTATTCCGGCGCTATTGTGACATCGGCAACGTCCGGCTGCTTAAGGAGCAGCTTGATGACGAGGGAGTGATGGTCCCGGAGCGCTTTACCGCAACCGGGCGCAAGATGGGCGGTGTGTCATTTACCCGCGGGCAGATCTACAAGATCCTCTCCAATCCGATCTACATCGGCGACATCCATCACAAGGGGCAGACTTATGACGGCCAGCACGAGGCCATCATCGATCTCGATCTGTGGGCAAAGGTGCAGGAGCAACTCGCGGCTAACCGGCAGGGAGAACAGCGGGCGCCCACGCTCAAGATGCAAAGCCTGCTCACTGGAAAGGTGTTCGACGAGAACGGCGAGCCGCTGGGCGCCAGCCACGCCTGCAAGAGTAAGGTCCGCTATCGCTACTACGTGGCTCGCGAGCGGGAGTCGGGCGGCACCGCAACGGATCGCATCCGCATCCCAGCCCGGGAACTCGAGGCAGCGGTTGTCGGGCGGTTGGTTGACGCACTTGATGACCCGCTATCGCTGCTCGCCATGATCGGGGCAGAGCTCGACCGATCCACCATCGAGGTGGTGCGTGCTCACGCAGGTCAACTTGCAAGGCGACTGCGGTCACGTGAGAGGAAAACGGTCCGCGACATAGTGAACTCGGTAACGGTAGGGACTGAGAGGATCGCACTTCAGCTAGATGCGAATCAGCTGCGCCAAGTTCTCTCGATACCCCGAAACGAGTTTAGCGACGCGGAGCTTACCCTCGACTGCAAGGTTCGCTTAAAGCGAACGGGCAGGGCCATGAGGCTCGTCGAGCTTTGCGGTCAAGGCGTGCGTGACGAGGTCGATCGCTCGTTGGTCCAGCTGCTCGCGCAAGCGCGGAAATGGTGGGAGCGCCTGTCCGACGGACAAACGACGATAGCAGCGCTCGCCCGCGAAGAAGGAATCAACGATTCATGGATCAGCCGGGTCGTGAGGCTCGCCTTCCTTTCGCCGCAGATCGTTGATTGTATCCTCGCCGGCACGCAGCCGGCCGCTTTCAACGGCACGGCCCTGACGACAGGTAATCAAGTCTCCGGGTCTTGGACGGAACAGGCGAAGCTCCTTGGCTTGACCTGACCGGCGCTAATTCCAGCGAACCGCAGCGGGCAGCGCCATGTGCTGCCCTTTCTCGTTCCGGCTCGTCGCCGAGTCCGGTGTGGCGAATTGACCTCCAGAGAAATCCGGCCGTTTCGGCTAAATGAGGGCGAGTTGCGATGTCTCCCACACCGAACTTGCTCGCGGACCCCCGCAGAATTGCGGGCCTCAGGAGGACCGGTCGCAGATCTGCCGAAAAGCGCAGACTAGGTGGCGGAGCAGGAGGGATTCGAACCCTCGATACGGGGGTACCGTATACACACTTTCCAGGCGTGCGCCTTCGACCACTCGGCCACTGCTCCGCATGCCTGACTGGCAGAGGCCGCGCACTAGCGGGGGGGATTGGCTTGCGCAAGCGGCCTCGTGCCCTACCTATGGCGCGATGGACATGCGGACGATCGGCAAGGCGTGCTCGAACGCCGAGATGGAGGCAATGGGGCGGGCGGCGATCGCGCGGCTGCCCGAACAGTTCCGCGAACACCTCGGCGACGTGGTGTTCCGGGTCGACGACCTGCCCGACGAGGAAACGCTGAAGGCGGTCGAGCTGTCGCACCCCTACGAACTCACCGGGATCTACGAAGGCATTCCGCTGGGCGAAAAATCGATCGACGCCCCGCACCAGATGCCCGATCGCATCCGCCTGTTCCGGCTGCCGATCCTCGCCGAATGGGCCGAGCGCGGCGACGAGACACTGGAGCACATGGTCATGCATGTGGTGGTCCACGAGATCGGGCACCATTTCGGCCTGAGCGATGCCGACATGCACGCGCTCGAGGACCAGGTCGGCTGAGGCTTGCCTTTCAGACGCTTGCTGGCAAGGTGCACGGATGACCAAGCATCTCCTCGCCGCCGCCGCACTGATCGCGCTGTCCGTCCCGACGCTCGCACAGGAGGAAGCTGCACCCGCCCCCTCCCCTAACGAGATCATCGCCGCCGCACCCGACAGCGCGTGGATCGCGATCGAACCGGAAGACCTCGTCGTGATGCGCCTGGCGCCCGATCTGGACGGCAACGAGCGCACGGTGGTGATGCAGTTGATGCCGCCGCCCTTCAGCCAGGGCTGGATCGAGAACATCCGCACGCTTGCCCGCGCCGAGTACTGGGACGGCAGCTCGATCAACCGCGTGCAGGACAATTACGTGGTGCAATGGGGCCAGCCCGATCCCGGCACCGGCGGCACCGAAAAGCCCGTGCCCGAGGGCCTGAACAACCCGACAGAAGGCGAGTATACCGTTTCCTCTCCCAACTGGCTGACCTCTTCGGTCACCGCCGCAACCCGGGTTCCCCGGGTTCTCGGTGATTGGCCTGCGCCGATGATGACCGATGCCTATGCGAACTATGCCAGCTTCAGGGACGGATTTCCGATCGCCGGAATCCAGCACATGCACCTTGCCCGCCACTGGCCCGTCCACTGCTACGGCATGGTCGGCGTGGGACGAAACCTCTCGCCCGATACCGGCGACGGCTCGCAGCTCTACACGGTGATCGGCCATGCGCCACGGCATCTCGATCGCAATATCGCGCTCGTGGGTCGGATCGTGAGCGGGATCGAGCACCTGTCGAGCCTCCCGCGCGGCACCGGCGGGCTGGGCGTCTACGAGACCGCCGAGGAACGCACGCCGATCGAATGGGTCCGCGTCGCCAGCGACCTGCCCGAAGCCGAGCGCCCGGCCTTCGAATATTTCGACACCGCGACCGAAGACTTCGCCCGCTACGCCGAGGCCCGCGCCAACCGCCGCGACCCGTTCTTCAACGTGCCCGCGGGCGGCGCCGACGTGTGCAATATCCCGGTGCCGGTGCGCGCGGTGGAGGGCTAGATCCGCTCCACCTCCGCCACGGCATCGCTGGCGCGCAGGGCGGAGATGATGCGGGTGAGGTGGGCGAGGTCCTCGACCTCGATATCGACCGTGTAGGTGCCGAAGGGCTGTTCGCGTTCGACCATCTCGATGCGCTGGATATTGGCGGTGTTGCGCGCGAGGATGCCGGTCATGTCGGCGAGCGTGCCGGGACGATTGTAGATTTCCATTCCGAGGCGCACCGGCGCGCCGGAGGAATATTCGCCCCATGACAGGTCGAGCCAGTCGGCATCGATCCCGTCGGCGAGCTGTTCGCAGTCGATCCGGTGGACGATCACGCCCTCGCCATCTTGGCGAACACCGACGATCCGCTCGCCCGGCACCGGGTGACAGCACACACCGAGCTTGAACGCGCGCCCGGGGGTCAGCCCCTTGATCGAGATCGCGCCGTCCTGCCGGGGCCAATGCGGTTTCTTGGGCAGGTCCGCGGTCGACCCGGGGACCAGTGCTTCCATCACTTCGCGATCGTCGAGCCGGGCGGTGCCGATCGCCGCCATCAACTCTTCCTCGTCCCGCAATTGCAGCCGTTCGATCGCGCCCTTGATCGCCTTGCGCCCGATCTTGGTCGGCATCCGCGCGGCGATATCGTCGAACATCTGCTGCCCGATCTCGGCATGTTCGGCGCGCTCCTTGGCGCGCAGTCCGCGCCGGATCGCCGAGCGCGCCTTGCCGGTGACCACGTGGCCGAGCCACGACAGTTGCGGTTCGGACGATTTCGAACGGATGATCTCGACCACGTCGCCATTGTTGAGCGTGGTGCGCAGCGGCACGTGCCGCCCGTTGATCTTGGCGCCGACGGTCTGGTCGCCGAGATCGGTGTGCACGGCATAGGCGAAATCGACCGGGGTCGCGCCCTTGGGCAGCTGGAACAGCGCGCCCTTCGGCGTGAAGGCGAAGATGCGATCCTGGTAGATCGCCATCCGCGTGTGCTCGAGCAGCTCCTCGGGATCGTGGCTCGCATCGACGATCTCGATCAGGTCGCGCAGCCAGCCGACCTGTCCGTCGGGCCGGTCCGCCTGCTTGTAGGCCCAATGCGCGGCGAGACCGAATTCGTTGGTGCGGTGCATGTCGCGGGTGCGGATCTGCACCTCGACGCGCATCGAGTTCTCGTAGATCAGCGAGGTGTGAAGCGAACGGTAGCCGTTGTTCTTCGGCGTCGAGATGTAGTCCTTGAACTTGCCCGGGATGAACTGCCACACCGTGTGCAGCACCCCCATCGCGCGGTAGCAATCCTCGACGCTTTCGGTGATCACGCGGAAGGCGAAGATATCGGTCACCTTGTCGAACGGAAGGTGCCGCTCGGCCATCTTCTTCCAGATCGAATAGGGATGTTTCTCGCGCCCGGTCACCTCGACCTGGAGCCCGGTCTCGGCCAGCGCCTGCTTGATCGCGAGCGCGATCGCATCGACCTGCCCGCTGTCCTGCGAACGGATTTCCTCGAGCCGCCTGGTGATCGTGGTGTAGGCCTCGGGTTCGAGCTGTTCGAAGGCGAGCGCCTGCATCTCGCGCATGTATTCGTACATCCCCACCCGCTCGGCCAGCGGGGCGTAGATATCCATCGTCTCGCGCGCGATGCGGCGGCGCTTCTCGGGCTTCTTGATGTAGTGCAGCGTGCGCATGTTGTGCAGCCGGTCGCCGAGCTTGACCAGCAGCACGCGGATATCCTCGCTCATGGCGAGCAGGAACTTGCGCAGGTTTTCCGCCGCGCGCTCGTTCTCGGGCATCTGCTCGATCTTCGAAAGCTTGGTCACCCCGTCGACCAGCCGCGCCACATCCGGACCGAACAGCTCCTCGATATCGTCGATCGTTGCGAGCGTGTCCTCGACCGTATCGTGGAGCAGCGCAGTGGCGATCGTTTCCTGGTCGAGTTTCAGATCGGTCATCAGCCCGGCGACCTCGACCGGGTGGCTGAAATAGGGATCGCCGCTGGCGCGCTTCTGCGTACCGTGCTTCTGCACGGTATAGACATAGGCGCGGTTGAGTAGCGCCTCGTCGGCGTCGGGGTCGTATTCCTTGACCCGTTCCACAAGTTCGTACTGGCGCAGCATCGCGGGCGAATGTGTGGCCCGACGCGCCGTTGTGCAAGCGCGAAATGCCGATCGGCACGGGGGACCGACCGGCATCCGCCGCGCCAGAAGGAGCGCGCGGCGATCAGTCGAAGATCAGGATCGATTCGGTCTTGAACCGATCGAGCGTGAAGGGACCGCGGGTGATACGGTCGCCATTGACGATCGCCCCTTCGAGATCCTCGGCGCTGAAGCCGAAACGGGAGACGAATTTTTCGACTTGGCCGCGATCGATTTCGGACTGGCGCACCGAGATGGTGCTGACTTCGTATACGCCTTCACCGCGGTCGTCCGCCTCGACGACCTGGATCCGGACATCGGCATAGGTGCGGCTGCGGCCGGGATCGGCCTTCACGTCGCACGGGATGGTCTCGCCCGGTTCGGGTTCGAAGCAGACCATGCCGAGGTCGTTTTCGACCGCGGCGGCCACGGCTTGCGGATCCATCGGCGTTTCGATCGCGCCGCCCGAGCACGCGCCGAGCGCGGCGAAGGGCAAGATCGAAAGCATGGCATGGCGGAATTTCATCGGGACCTCCTCGTTGTGTCGAGCGAGGTCTAACCGGGCATGTCGACCGATTTACACGGACGGATTCTGACAGCCGCCCTGCCCGAGCGCCACGATGAAACCGGCGCTGTCCTCGAGCCGCATCGCCACGCGCACGACCTCGCGCGAACCGCCGAACATGGTCGGGATCGCGACCGGATAGGCAAGCTCGAGACAGACGTTCGGCGCGGCGAGGAGCGCGGTGTCGAGCGTGTCCTTCCGCTTGCGGGTCGCTTCGTCGAACGCTGGCACGATCCCGGCGATCGCATCCAGCGGCACGACGGCATCGACGATCGCGCCCGAGCGCACCCGCAACCTGTCGCGATCGAGCAGGACCGGATTGATGCGGAAGCTCTTCATCAGGGCGACCAGCCACAGCGCCCCGGCTGCGCTGAGCCCGAAAGCGATCCAGGCAATCGTCGGGTTCCACATCATCAGGAAGAAGTGGACGACCGCGAGCTCGAACAATTGCAGTACGAGCAGCGCCGCGACCATCGGGTTGAGGTAGCGGTGATAGGCGAAAGCCTGCGCCCCGGCAGGCACGTCGCGCGGCGCGTTCCAGCGGAACAGCGCGAGATGCATCATGCCGAATTCGTGCAGGATCGCGCGGGCGAGCGGGCGCGGGATGAAACTGCCGAGAACCGCTTCGGCCGAGCGTTCCGCGCGCCATGCGAACCCGGCGCGAACCGCGCTCCAGCCGAGATAGGCGACCACTGTCACGCCCAGCGCAGCGAGCAATGGCGGCATGGAGAGGATCGCAGCGCGCACCGGTGCTGCGGCACCCAGCACGATCACCAGGCTGGCCGCGGCGAAGGCGCCGAGCAGCGCCTTCAGGCCGGGTCGATGACGGTCCGCCTTGGCGATCAGGCCCAGCGCCAGCCCATCGGCTACCACCCAGGCGAAGAGCAGCGCGGCGAGCGTCGCATTGGCGGCGGCCCAATCGGTGAAAGTCATCGTCCGTGCCGCGGCGATCGCCGCCAGCGGGAGGACGATCGGCGCAAACTTGCGGGCTTTTGCGGCGATGGCGGCATTCATGCGCGCAGCCTAGCGCGCGTTCCCGACCCGCACCATGATCGCGTGGCGCACAGATGGTGCGCGCCACGCAACCCCGGTCACTCGCCTTCGACGATCCGGTCGACCCCGCCGCGGGTCACCGCGTGATAGCCCGCGCGGGTTTCCTCGTAGACGTCGCGCGCGATCGAACGGCCCCATTCGCCCTGGTCCCACAGGACCTGGAACAGTGGTCTGACGAACTTGGCACGACCGATCCGGGCGAGGAATTCCTCGGCCTGTGCGACCGCCGGCTCGTACCGGTTGGCCAGCGCGAGTTCGAGCCACAGGAACAGTTCCTCGTTGTTGCCGGTCTCGGACAGGCCGAGTTCGCGGTTGAGCGTCGCGAGCTGTTCGTCGCTGCGTTCCTTCGGGATGTTATCGAGGAAGCGCTGGCGTTCGGCGCTGGTCCAGCCTTCCCAATTGGTCGGGAGGATGTCGTTGCGCGCATAGGCGTTCACGGCGTTGTCGACCTCGGCGAAGGCCTTCGGATCGGGCTTGGCCACGTTCGCCGGCAGGCCCGGCTCGTAGATCCATTCGCGCAGCATGAGCGCCTCGGCCTCCTGCTCGTCGCGCACGAGGTTTTCCTCCATGTCGGCGAGCAGCATCGCGCTGGTCGCGGGCTGGAAGGCGTGGTTGTCGAACCACTGGCGCAGCCAGGCGTCGAACCGGTCGCGGCCGACGATCTTCTCGACCGTGCGGAGGAAATAGGCGCCCTTGTCATAGGCGATCGCGCTGCCGATCAGCTCGCCCTTGCCGTCGGTATGAAGCGCGGTGCCGGGCGCGTCCTCGCCCACTTCAGCGAGCGTTTCCTCGATATTGGCGTAGGCCAGTGCGGCTTCCTGTTCGGCGCGCTTCTTGCCGTAGACCGCCTCGACGATGCGGTTCTCGAAATACGAGGTCACGCCCTCATTGAGCCAGCCGTCGCCCCACACCGCGTTGGTGACGAGGTTGCCCGACCAGCTATGCGCCAGCTCGTGCGCGATCAGGCCGTTGTTCGACTTGTCGCCCGCGATGAAGGTCGGCGTGAGGAAGGTCATCACCGGGTTTTCCATGCCCCCGTAAGGGAAGGCTGGCGGCAGCACGATCATGTCGTAGCGACCCCAGCGATAGGGTCCGTAGAGTTCCTCCGCCGCGTCGACGAGTGCCTCGGTATCGGAGAGTTCCTCCGCTGCGCGATCGAGCACGGCGGGTTCGGCCCATACGCCGGTGCGGGGCCCGAGCGAACGGAAATCTATATCGCCCGCGGCGATCGCGATCAAATAGGGCGCGACCGGCTTGTCCATCTCGAACTCGAACGCGCGTTTGCCGTTGTCCAGTTCCTCGGCCTCGCCCTTGCGCAGGCCGCTCATCACCACGTCTAGCGGGGCCGGCGCGACGATCCGCGCATCCCAGGTCTGGCGGATGCCGGGGCTGTCCTGCGTCGGGATCCAGGTGCGGTTGAGCGTCGCCTGGCCCTGGCTGAAGAGATAGGGATATTCGCCGCCCGCGGTCTGTTCGGGGCTGAGCCATTGCAGCGCGTCCGCATCGGTCGCGCTGTAGGTGACCTTGATCTGCCGCGCATCGCCGATCTGCACGGTCAGCGGGCGGCCCTTGCCTTCCTCTTCCGCGCCCAGTTCGTAGCGGAGCCGCTTGCCTTCGCCATCGGTGATCGAGGCGACACGGTAGCCGTCATTGTCGAGCACGATCTCGTCCGCACCGTCCTGCGCCTGGATATCGAGCACCGCCTCGCCCGCGACCGACTTGTCATCGAAATCGAGTTCGAGATCGAGGCTGACATGCGTGACCCGCGCGACCTGCGGCTGGGCGAAGGTCTGGTCGTCGAACGCGTCTTCACTGGTCAGGATCGGCGCCACCTCGGGCGTGTCGGGCGCGGCATCGTCCGTCGCGGTGCATCCGGCGAGCGACAGCGAGAAGGTCAGGGCGGCGGCTAAGATACGCAAGGCAAGTCTCCGGGGAGGAAAAATTCGTGGGGGCAGTTACACGATTTGCGCGGATATGACACAGCCCCTTTGCCAAGCCTGAACAGATTGCTATTGTGAACGTTAACAACGCAATCGGGATCGAGGGGAACTCGCGATGACGATAAATCTGGCTCTGGGGAAATCTCTGGCGGGTGGATTGCTGGCTGCGACGCTGGCGGCCTGCACCGCACCTGCGACGGACATGGCCGAACCGGCCATGGATGATGGTCGTGCCGTATTGTTCGAGGAGGGGTTCGACTCCGGCTCGCTCGATCGCGCGAAGTGGAACGTCATCGGGCCCGATTTCTGGGTCAACAACGAACAGCAGGCCTATTTCGACAGCCCCGAGACGATCAAGTTCGAAGACAATGTGGAGGGCGCCGACGGCGGCGTGCTGATCCTCGAACCGGTGTGGAAACCGGGCATGGACACCAACGAAGAGCGCAACGCCGATTTCATCTCGGGCCGGGTCAACACGCGCGGCAATTTTGATTTCACCTATGGCCGCGCCGAGGCGCGCATTCGCATGCCCGACAATGTCGGGGCCTGGCCAGCCTTCTGGCTGCTCGGCAATGGCGACTGGCCCTACACCGGCGAGATCGACATCATGGAATATGTCGGCGACAAGAGCTGGACCGCGGTGGCGATCCACGGCCCGGGTTATTCGGGCGATACCCCGCTGGTCGAGCGACGCTATTTCCCCGAAGGCCAGGACGTGACCGACTGGCACGTCTACGGGGTCGAGTGGACGAAGGACGAAATCGCCTTCGATGTCGACGGCGACGTGTTCTACACCGTCAGCCGCGCCGAGATCGAGCGGTACGGCGAATGGCGCTTCGACACGCCGAAATTCGTGATCCTCAATTTCGCGGTCGGCGGGATCTACCCGTGGAAGGTGTTCGACATTGAGGAACCCTATTACGGCCTTCCGCAGGAAACCGCCGACGCGATCAAGCGCGGCGAGGTACGGATGGAAGTCGACTGGGTGCGCGTGCTCGGGCCGGAGTGAGCCCGACCCGGCGCGCTTGCCGCGCGCGCAACAGGAATTGCGCAACCGATACTAGTGGGATGCACCCTTCTCCTTTAGACCGCTCCCATGCCTGACGGTCTCGACGCGCTGCTGCTCGCCCGTATCCAGTTTGCCTTCACGGTGAGCTTCCATTTCATTTTCCCGGCATTCTCGATCGGGCTGGCGAGCTATCTCGCCGTGCTCGAAGCGCTGTGGCTCAAGACCGGCAAGCCACTCTACCTCGACCTGTTCAAATACTGGCTCAAGATCTTCGCCATCGCCTTCGCGATGGGCGTCGTCTCGGGCATCGTGATGAGTTACCAGTTCGGGACCAACTGGTCGGTCTTCTCGGACAAGGCCGGGCCGGTCATCGGGCCGCTGATGGCCTACGAAGTACTGACCGCCTTCTTCCTCGAGGCCGGCTTCCTCGGCGTGATGTTGTTCGGAATGGAGAAGGTCGGCAGGAAGCTGCATTTCGCCGCGACCTGCATGGTCGCGCTGGGGACCTTCATCAGCGCGTTCTGGATCCTCTCGGTCAACAGTTGGATGCACACGCCGACCGGCTTCGTCACCGGCGCGAACGGCCAGCTGCTCCCCGGCGAGAGCTGGTGGGAGATCGTGTTCAACCCCAGCTTCCCCTACCGCCTCGTGCATACGGTTCTGGCCGCCTACCTCACGACCGCCTTCGTCGTCGGCGGAGTGGGCGCCTGGCACCTGCTGAAGGACCGGGCCAATCCCCATGCCCGCAAGATGTTCTCGATGGCGATGTGGATGGCGGCGATCGTGGTGCCGGTGCAGATCTTCGCCGGCGATCTCCATGGCCTCAACACGATGGAGCACCAGCCACAGAAGGTGATGGCGATGGAGGGGCATTACGAGAGTCACCCCGATGGCGCTCCGCTCTACCTGTTCGGCATCCCGAACGATGACGAGCAGCGGCTCGATTACGCGGTTGGTATCCCCAAGCTGTCCTCGCTGATCCTCAAGCACGACCTCGATGCCCCGCTGGCCGGGCTCGACACGATCCCCGACGACGAGCAGCCGCCGGTGGCGGTGGTGTTCTGGTCGTTCCGGGTGATGGTCGGGATCGGCTTCGCCATGCTCGGTATCGGGCTGTGGAGCCTGTTCGCGCGCTGGCGGCGCAGGCTCTATGACTGGCCGATGCTGCACAAGGCCGCGCTGGCGATGGGGCCGTCAGGCTTCGTTGCGGTGATCGCGGGCTGGATCACCACCGAGGTCGGTCGCCAGCCCTATGTCGTCTACAATATCCTGCGCACCGCCGACGCCGCCAGCCCGCTCGATGCGCCCGCCGTCGCGGCTTCGTTGCTCGCCTTCGTGGTGGTCTATTTCGCGGTTTTCGGCGCGGGCGTCTGGTACATCCTGCACCTGATGCGCAAGGCGCCCAAGCCGGGCGAATACGGCGTCAAGCGCGGCGACAAGGGGCCAATCCGCACTGCCGGGATCACGCCGGGGCCGACGCAGGATCCGTCCGACGCGAGCCGCCGCGACCTCTCGGGCAGCAAGCACGAGCCGGGGGATGCGCCATGAGCGTCAATGTCGACCTGACCACCGTCTGGGCCTTCATCATCGCTTTCGCGGTATTCGCCTATGTCGTTATGGACGGGTTCGATCTCGGCATCGGGATCCTGTTCCCCACATTCGAGGTCGGGCCGGAGCGCGACCGGGCGATGAACTCGATCGCTCCGGTGTGGGACGGGAACGAGACGTGGCTGGTACTGGGCGGCGGCGGACTCTTCGCCGCCTTCCCGCTCGCCTATGCGGTGATCCTGCCCGCGACCTATCCGCTGATCATCGCCATGCTGCTCGGCCTCGTCTTCCGCGGCGTGGCGTTCGAGTATCGCTGGCGCGATCCCGGCCACCGTCGATACTGGGACGCGGCCTTCACCGGCGGCTCGCTGATCGCGGCGATGGCGCAGGGCATGACGCTGGGCGCGCTGCTGCAGGGGATCGAGGTGGTCGACCGCGCCTATGCCGGCAGCTGGTTCGACTGGCTAACGCCGTACACGCTTCTGACGGGACTCGGCACGGTCGCAGGCTATGCCCTGCTCGGCGCGGCATGGCTGGTGTGGAAGCTCGACGGCGAGAGCCAGCACCACGCGCGCCAGCTCGCCAAGCGCGCGGCCTGGGCTACGCTGGTCCTGATGGGCGCGGTTAGCCTCTACAACGTCTTCCTCAATGCCGAATATGCCGCACGCTGGCTGACCGCACCGGAGATCTTCTACGCCGCCCCGGTCCCGATCCTCACCGCGGTGGTCGCCGTGGCGATGCTCCGCGCGCTCAAGGCCGAGCGCCACTCGAAACCGTTCTGGCTCGGCATCGCGCTGTTCTTCCTCGGGATGGCGGGGCTGGGCGTGACGATGTGGCCCTACGTCGTCCCGCCGGGATTGACGATCTGGGACGCCGCCGCGCCCGAGCGCAGCCAGGTGTTCATGCTGGTGGGCGTCGCCATCACCCTGCCGCTGATCATCGCCTACACCGCCTGGGCCTATTGGGTGTTCCGCGGGAAGGTCGGCCACGAGGGCTACCACTGATGGAAGCCGAGCGTGCTCCTCTTTGGAAACGGCTCGGCTGGATGGCGCTGATCTGGGCCGGCAGCGTCGCCGCGATCGGCGCGGTTGCCTACGTTCTCCGTCTGTGGATCGCGTGAACTAGCTCCACACCGCTTCGGGCGGCAGGCTCATCAGGATCGCGTCGATATTGCCGCCGGTCTTGAGGCCGAACAGCGTGCCGCGGTCGTACACCAGGTTGAATTCGGCATAGCGGCCGCGCCATTCGAGCTGGGTTTGCTTGTCCTCGGGCGTGAACGCGCTCTCCATCCGGCGACGGACCAGCCGAGGGTAGATGTCGAGGAAGGCCTCGCCGACATCCTTGGTGAAGGCGAGATTGCGTTCGAAGCCAGCCTCATCCTCGCATTCGAGATGGTCGTAGAATATCCCGCCGACCCCGCGATGGACCTTGCGATGCGGGATATAGAAATAATCGTCGGCCCACTTCTTGAAGCGTTCGTAATAGGTCGGGTTGTGCGCCGAACAGGTGGCGCGCAAGCGTGCGTGGAAATCCTCGGTATCCTGTTCGTAGGGGATCGGCGGGTTCAGGTCCGCGCCGCCCCCGAACCATGCCGCCTGCGTGCACAGGAACCGTGTGTTCATGTGGACCGCGGGCACATGCGGATTCGCCATATGCGCGACGAGGCTGATGCCCGTCGCCGAAAATTCGGGGTGCTCGGGGCTCGCGCCGTTGATCGAGGCGGCGAATTCGGGCGCGAAGCTGCCGCGCACGGTCGAGACGTTGACCCCGACCTTCTCGAACACCTTGCCCTTCATCAAGCCGCGCGTGCCGCCTCCAGGGTGCTCGTTGCCCGCTTCCTCGCGCGCCCATTCGGCATAGTCGAACGCAGCGTCCGATCCGGCCTCGCGCTCGATCGCCTCGAACTCGGCGCAGATGCGGTCGCGCAAGGTCTCGAACCAGGTGCGGGCGGTGGCGGTCTGCTCGGTCCAGTCGGTCATGCGGGAAGCCTTGCCATTGCGCGAAGCCTGCGGCAATAGCCTCCCATGGTTCCCCTTTCGTTCGCAGGCGAGGAATGGCTCCTGTGCGAGAGCCGTACGCTCTACTGGCCGCGTGAAAACGCGTTGCTGGTTGCCGACCTGCATCTCGAGAAGGCGAGCTGGTACGCCGAGAAATCGGGTCAGATGCTGCCGCCCTACGACAGTCGCGAGACGCTCGAACGGCTGGCCGAGGCGATCCGCGAGACCGGCGCACGCCGCGTCATCACGCTGGGCGACAATTTCCACGACGACGATGGACCCGCGCGGCTCGAACCCCATGCCAGGGGCATGCTCGCCGCGCTCACCCGCGCGACCGACTGGGTCTGGATCACCGGCAATCACGACGAGAAGCTCGATCCCGCGATCGGCGGCACGGTGGCCGAGGAAATGGAGATCGGCGGCGTGGTGCTGCGCCACCAGGCGATCGCAGGCGAGACCCGCGCCGAACTGTCGGGTCACTACCATCCGAAGCTGCGGCTCGCCCTGCGCGGCCGTCGGATCGCGCGGCCCTGCGCGGTACTGGCGGCAAACGATGTGGGCGGGACACGCATGATCATGCCCGCCTTCGGTGCGCTGACCGGCGGAATGGACGCGGGCGATCCGGCGATCCTCAAGGCGCTCCAGCCGGCCGCGCGAATTGACGCCGTGCTGCCCGCCGCGGGCAAGCTCGCGCGCATCCCTCTATGGGAGGCGGCGGCCTGACGGCTGGCGAGGCGCGCATTTTTTGCGCGTCGAAACCCTCGCGCCCCTTTCGCGTTGCATCAATAGCGCCTATCTAGCGCCCAGAATCTGCCACAATTGGCAAGAGCTACAGGAGACCAAACATAGCCCGCCCACCGCGCCGATCCCTTCAGCCGCCCGTAAAAAGCGGCCCGCGTTTCGACAATTTCATCCAGGTTCCCAAAGTCCGCGTCATCGACGACGAGGGCGAGAACCTCGGTGTGATGTACACCCGGGAAGCCATCGAACAGGCACAGGAGCAAGGGCTGAACCTCGTCGAGGTCTCCCCCAACGCCGATCCGCCGGTGTGCAAGTTCCTCGATATCGGTCGCTACCGCTACGAGGCGCAGAAGAAGGCCAACGCGCAGCGCAAGACGCAGAAGACCCAGGAAATCAAAGAGGTCAAGATGCGTCCCAACATCGACACGCACGATTACGACGTGAAGATGCGCAACGTGAACAAGTTCATCGACAATGGCGACAAGGTGAAGGTCACGCTGCGATTTCGCGGCCGCGAGATGGCGCACCAGAACCTCGGCATGGACCTGCTCAACCGCGTCCGCGACGACATGGAAGAGACCGCCAAGGTCGAACAGTTCCCGCGGCTCGAAGGCCGCCAGATGCTGATGGTCCTCGCACCGAAGTAATTCATCCGCCGGTCGGAAGGGTGCGGCCATTCGTCGAGCCGCCCCTCCGCCCGCCGGCCAATTTCGGTTAAAGGGCTTCGAAACAGGAGCCTAGCGATGACCCGACTTCTTGCCAGCACCGCCATACTCGCCCTCGCGCTGGGCGCCCCCGCCGGGGTTTCCGCCAATGCAGCCCCCGTCGACTACGCCGTTCAGGCGGACGGCGAGTTCGCCCGCTTCACCCCTACCGCCACCGTCGAGCAAACCGAGCTCGACTGGGGGCTGTGGGACCGCGCGCTCAACTGGTTCGTGCTCAATATGGGTCCCTCGCTCCGCGAGATGGCGCCGAAGGTCGAACCGAACCTGGGTTCGCGGTTTACCTGGGGCCATACCTCGCGCTACAGGCTCGAAGGCAACAAGATCGCGTTCGACATGCTCGAGGACAAGCAGCGTGCCTCGCTGACCGAGTACCGGCTCGACCTGCAGCGCATCGGCAGCGAGATCGACCTCGCCCGCCTGCCGCGCAACGAACAGCTCGCCTTCTGGATCAACCTCCACAACGTCGCGGTGATCGAGCAAATCGCGCTCGATTACCCGGTGATGAGCCCCGACAAGGTCGAACCCGAAGGCTTCGACGTGCCGCTCGACGAGGCGAAGTTCATCACCGTCGCCGGGGTGGCGATGAGCCCGAAGGATATCCGCACCAGGATCGTCTATCCCAACTGGAAGGACCCGCGGGTGATCTACGGTTTCTTCCGCGGCGATATCGGCAGTCCTTCGATCGCGAAGAATCCGTATACGGGCGACAATGTCGCGGTGCAGCTGGCCGAGAACGCGACCGAATTCGTCAACGCGCTGCGCGGTGTCGACCGGTCGGGCGACACGATGAAGGTCTCGCGCATCTACGCCGAAGCCCAGCCGTTCTTCTTCCCCGATTTCGACACCGACCTGCGCGCCCACCTCGGCCAGTATGCCGAAGAGGACGTCACCGCGATCCTCGCCGCCACCTCGCGCACCGAAGCCTCGATCTACGAAACCGACATCGCCGACCTCTCCAAGGGCGAGCGCGAGCCGATCTACCAGATCACCCAGCAATGCGAACGCGCGAGCACCGGCGAACAGAACTGCTCGTCGCCCGACCCGCGCGTAAACGGCGCCGCCAAGCGTTTCGTGCAGGAGCGCCGCAACAAGGTCGAGAAACTGATCGAGCAGGGCCGCATCGGCACCGTCATCATCCGCGAAATCAGGGACGGCGAAGAACAGGGCGCAGAAGTCGAGTGATCCGGACCGCTTGACGGGCGGCACCGAGCGGCGCACCCTTCCTGCCACCCAAAGGGAAAGGCAGGTTCGCATGCGGTTATCGACGGTCCTGATCGGGAGCCTCGCACTCTCCGGTCTCATCGCCCTGCCCGGCCCCGCCATTGCGCAGCAGGCGCGCCCGCAAGCTTCCGCGCCGGCGACGCCCGATCGATTTGCGCCGCGCGCATCGGGTGACGACACGCGTCTCGACTGGCGCGCGTGGGACGGGGCGCTGTCGTGGTTCGTGCTCAACATGGGCCCGTCGCTGCGCGAGCTCCCGCCGCGGCGCGAACCAGCGATGGGCACGCGCTTCGTCTTCGGGCACGATTCGCGCTATCGATTGGAAGGCAATCGCATCGCCTTCCAGTTCCTCGAGGATAAGCAGCGCGCCACGCTGACCGAGTACCGCGCGGATCTGGAGCGGATCGGGACCGAGATCGACATCGCCAGCCTCCCGCGCAACGAACAGCTCGCCTTCTGGACCAACCTCCACAATGTCGCGGTGATCGAACAGCTGGCGCTGGCCTATCCGGTGATGAGCCCCGACAAGGTGTCCATCGACGGCGTCCCGCTCGACCAGGCGAAGTTCATCACCGTCGCGGGCGTAGCGCTTAGCCCCCAGGATATCCGCACCCGCATCGTCTTTCCCCACTGGGACGATCCGCGCGTGATCTACGGCTTCTTCCGCGGCGCGATCGGCGGACCGTCGATTTCGCGTCGCGCCTATACCGGGCGCGATATCGCCCGCCAGCTGGCCGGGAATGCGAGCGAGTTCGTCAACGCGCTGCGCGGCGTCGACCGTAACGGCAACACGCTCAGGGTCTCACGCATTTATGCAGAAGCGCGCCCCTTCTACTTCCCCGAATGGGAGCGCGACCTGCGCGCGCATCTGGCGAACTATGCCGAAGGCGAGGTTGCGCGATTGGTTGCCGCGGGCGGCCCGGTCGAGGCCTCGATCTACGAAACCGACATCGCCGACCTCTCCAAGGGCGAGCGCGAGCCCGCCTATAGCCAGACTGACGAATGCGCCACCGATCCTACGACCCGCAATGTCGGTTTCCCCGACAGGACCAATGGTGGCCAATGCCCGGTTCGGATCGACATACCGATCGCTATCCAACGCTTCGAGGTAGAACGACGCGAGAAAATCGCGCGGCTGGTCGAGCGCGGTCTGATCGGCACCGTCGTCATCCGCGAACTGCGCGACGAGGAACCGGGCACCGAGGTCGAATAAGCGCGCGACGGGCGTTTGCATCGCGCCGTTGCCACGCTACCCCTCGCGGCAGGGAGGGAACATGACCGCACGGATTATCGGCCTCGTCGTCGGCGCCACCGGCTTCGCACTCGCGTGTTTCGCGCCGCTGCCCGGGGGCCTTGCGCGCGAGGGGCTGGTCGTCGCCGGGCTCGTCTGGCTGATGGCCTCGTGGTGGATGACCGAGGCGATCCCGCTCACCGCGACCGCGCTCACGCCTTTCATCGTGCTGCCCTTTGCCGGGGTGATGGATGCCGGCGAAACCGCCAGCGCCTATTACTCGCCGATCCTGTTCCTGCTGCTCGGCGGCGCCTTCATCGCGCTCGCGATCGAGCGCACCGGGCTGCACCGCAGGCTCGCGCTGGCCATCCTGAAGGCGATCGGGGGGCGCGGCGGCCAGGCCGGGCTGCTGCTCGCCTTCATGGTCTCGGCGGCGATCCTCTCGATGCTGATCTCGAACACCTCGACCGCGCTGATCATGATGCCGATGGCAGTCGCGGTGCTGGCAGGTGGCGGCGCGAAAGAGGGCGAATTCGAGGGCCTTTCGGGCGCGCTACCGATGGGCATCGCGTTCGCCGCCAGCATCGGCGGCCTCGGCACGCTGGTCGGCTCGCCCACCAACGCGATCGCGGTGGGCCTGCTCGACACGATGATCGGGACGCGGATCAGCTTCGCCCAATGGGCCTTCTACGGCTTGCCGATCGTTGCGTTGGGCGTACCGCTCGCGGCGCTGATCATCGCTAGAGTCCAGCAGGTTGCTACGCATCCGTTCGATGTCGCGAGCGCGCAGGAGGCGATCGCAGACGAGACCCCGATGGGTGTGCCCGAAAAGCGGGTGATGGCGATCGTCGCAATCACGTTCCTCGCCTGGATGACGCGGCTGTGGCTCGCGCCCTATTTGCCCGAGGGCAGCTGGACCGACGGCACCATCGCGATCGTCGCCAGCCTCGCGCTGTTCCTGCTGCCCGACGGCACCGGTCGCCCGCTGCTGGTGTGGAGCGAGGCCGACCGCGCCCCGTGGGGCGTGATCATGATGTTCGGCGGCGGGCTCGCGCTGGCCGCGGGGATGAGCGCGAGCGGGCTGGCCGAATGGCTCGGCAATGCGCTGCTCCCGCTCGACGCGCTCCCGCTGGTGCTGATCGCGCTGGCGATCGTGGCGATGGTGGTGCTGATCACCGAGTTCGCCAGCAATGTCGCCACCGCCACCGCGATCATCCCGGTGGTGGCGAGCCTGGTGGTGGCGCTCGGAGCCGATCCGGTGCTGCTCGCCATGCCCGCCGCGCTCGCCGCGAGCTGGGGCTTCATGCTGCCAGCGGGGACCGGACCCAACGCGATTGCCTGGTCCACCGGCCGGATCCGCATCGGCCGCATGGTGCGTGCCGGGCTGGTGCTCGACCTGATCGGGGTCGGCCTGATCGTCGCGGTCGTGTTCGGGATGCGGACGCTGGTCTGATTTTCCTACCCCGGCGCGGCGGCGTATGAGGCGCCCATGCTCTCGTCCCGCCGCGCCTTCCCCGCTCCTCGACAGCCGCGTCCGCGGCCCGCGGATTTTCTTACCCAGAACACTGTAACACCCGGTCCATGCCTTCGGTCGCGGCGCAGTTGAAAGCGCCGCCGCACCGCATTATGCGCGGGATCCGACACGGCGATCGGCGGAGATGCGTCCCTGCGGAGGTTAGGGACGGGCGCCCCGACCACCCATTGGGCCCCCGCCTTCCTGGGGGCATCGTCACAGGAAGGATGCTCGCATCATGAGCGACAACGAAATCGATCCCACCACCCCGCGCAAGAATCCGCAGCCCAAGGTGAAGACCATCGGTGGGCGCCAGCTCAAGCCCTCGACCCTGATGATGGGCCACGGCTACGACCCGACCCTCTCGGAAGGCTCGCTCAAGGCCCCGATCTTCCTTACCAGCACCTTCGCGTTCGAAAGCGCGGCGGCGGGCAAGCGCCATTTCGAAGGCATCACCGGCAAGCGTCCGGGCGGCGCCGACGGCCTCGTCTATTCGCGCTTCAACGCGCCCAACCAGGAAATCCTCGAGGATCGCCTCGCGGTGTGGGACGGGGCCGAAGACGCGCTGTCCTTCTCGAGCGGGATGACCGCGATCTGCGTGCTGCTGATGGCGCATGCTTCGCAGGGCGACGTGATCGTCCATACCGGCCCGCTCTATGCCGCGACCGAAGGCTTCATCGCCAAGTGGATGTCGCGCTGGGGCGTCAGCTACATCGACTTCCCCGCCGGCGCGACGCGCGAGAAAATCGACTCCGTGCTGGATGAGGCCAAGGCCAAGGCCGCCGAACAGGGCGGCAAGGTCGCGATGGTCTATCTCGAAAGCCCGGGCAACCCGACCAATGCGCTGGTCGACGTCGAGGCGGTGCGCGCGGCGGTGGACGCCGCAGGGCTCGAATGCCCGATCGCGATCGACAACACCTTCCTCGGTCCGCTGTGGCAGCGTCCGCTCGAGCACGGTGCCGACATCGTCTGCTACTCGCTGACCAAGTATGTCGGCGGCCATTCGGACCTCGTCGCCGGCTCGATCGCGGGCGCGAAGAAATGGATGGATGCGGTCCGCATGCTGCGCAACACGATGGGCGGGATCTGCGATCCCAACACCGCGTGGATGCTGCTGCGTTCGCTCGAGACGGTCGAACTGCGCATGCAGCGCGCGGGCGAGAACGCGGCCAAGGTCTGCGACTTCCTCGCCAAGCATCCGAAGGTCGAGGGGCTCGGCTATCTCGGCATGATCAAGGACGAGCGCCAGAAGGACATCTACGATCGCCACTGCCTCGGCGCGGGGAGCACCTTCTCGCTGCTGCTCAAGGGCGGCGAGGCCGAGTGCTTCCGTTTCCTCGACGCGCTCAAGATCGCCAAGCTCGCGGTCAGCCTCGGTGGGACCGAGACGCTCGCGAGCCACCCGGCGAGCATGACCCACCTGTCGGTCGCCGAAGGTCGCCGCGCCGAGCTCGGAATCACCGACAACCTCGTGCGCATTTCGATCGGCATCGAGGATGCGGACGACCTGATCGCCGACTTCGAACAGGCGCTCGAAGAGGTTTGAGCCGGATCGGTTTCCTCGCCTGCGCGGACACGCTGCCGGGCGAGGGGCCGCGGCGCGGCGACGCATTCGAGCACGATCTCGAAGTCGCCGCGCTGCGCCCGGCCTTTGCCGATGCGGGGCTGGAGCTGGTCGAGCGCGACTGGCGCGCGCCGCTCGTCGCGTTCGAGGGGCTCGATGCGGTGTTGCTCGGCACGGCGTGGGATTACCAGGACCACCCGGAGGAGTTCGTTGCACGGCTGGACGCGCTGGCGGCGCAAGGGGTGGAGGTGTGCAATCCGCCCGACGTCGTCCGCTGGAACGCCGACAAGCGCTATTTGACCAAGCTCGAGGCGAGCGGCGCGCGGATCGTGCCGACGCAGTGGCACGACGACGCCACGCACGCCGAAGTGCTCGCGGCAATGGACCGTTTCGCGACCGATCGCGTCGTCGTGAAACGCCAGGTCGGCGCGGGCGGTCTCGGCCAGCACAGCTTCACCCGCGACACGCTGCCCGATGAAGGCTGGTCGCTCGGCCACCGGGCGATGATCCAGCCCTTCCTCCCCGCCATCCTCGACGAAGGCGAATACACTTTCGTCTTCATCGACGGCGCGTTTTCGCACGGCGTGCGCAAGCGCGCGGGCAAGGACGACTACCGCATCCAGTCGCTGTTCGGCGGCTACGAGGAGGACTTCGCTCCGTCGCCCGAGGATCGCGCGGCCGCCGAAGCGGTCATCGCCGCGCTGCCCTTCGCCGACCTGCTCTACGCCCGCGTGGATATGGTGCGGAAGGACGACGGGCAGCTCGCGGTGATGGAGTGCGAACTGATCGAGCCCTATCTCTATCCCGAGCAATCGCGCGACTTGGGCCAACGGCTGGCGCGCGCTATCGTGGCGCGAATACATTGATCTGTGAAGTTGAAAACACCTAGGGAACCGTCGGGGGAAAAGCTTTGGCCGATATCGACGACTATATAGCCGCACCCGAACTCGCGCTGATTGACGCTGCGGAGGATTCGGCTTTTGACGAATTCATCCTGCCGGAGGACTATACGTTCATTGTCGTCAACCAAGGAGGTATTCAGGCGCAGGTACGCGCACTCTCTGCATTCTCAGCCGCCAGCGTCATTCGCCGCCTTATCGAACGCATGAAGCAACAGGGCGCAGCCATTCAGGACTGGATCTGCAAATCCGCCGCCGAAGGAGGGTTCGATCTTTGTGCGAAGCTCGCCTCTGGCCGCCCACTGGCTGAGATCATGAAATCGTTGCAACAATTCTTGCAAAGAAAAATCGTGATACTCGTAAACTCTGGCGTTGGTCTGCTGACTTTCGCTACCGGCCTTCCCGACCCTATTAGCGTATTCACTGCTTTGTTTGCCGTCATCGGCCTGACGAGCGAAGAGCTAGCGCGGTACTGCGGATGCTAGCTTTCCGGAGCTAGCCCTTCCAGACCCGGCGCTCTTCGGCCTGCTTGAGCACGTCGTAGGCGACCTGGTAGGCCTGGAACTGCTTCGCGGCTTCCTCGTCGCCCGGCTTGACGTCGGGGTGGACCTCCTTCGCCTTGGCGCGCCACGCCTTTTTGATCGTGTCGAAATCGACGTCGGGCTCCAGCTCGAGCACGTCCAGTGCGCGCATCTCGTCGGCGCTACGCGATCCGTCGCCGCTGCCCGACCAGCCGTAATGCTGAGCCTCGGCATAGCCGGCGTTCTCGGTCTGCTCCTGCTTGGCGCGCGCCGCGGCCTCGGCCTTGTCGAGACCTTCGAAATAGTCCCAGCCCTTGTTGTATTCGGCGGCGTGCTTCTCGCAGAAGTACCAACGCTCGTTCGAACCGACCGCCTTGGGCGCGGGGCAATTGCCGGGCTCGTTGCAATTGTGCCGGTCGCAGATGCGCACATTGGTGGCCTCGCGCGAGGCGCCGTAATCGCGCCAGCGGGGAAAGCCCCAATCCATGCTTCTGCGTTCGCCAACCATGTCCGTAACCTAGGGTATCGAAGTGAATAGGAAAAGGCGCGCCCACCGCAGTGGACGCGCCCCCCGTCCGGTTATTCCGGATCGAACCGAAACTTGTGGGTCGATCAGTCGACGGTGACCGTTACAGCACGGCGGTTCTGCGCCCAAGCGCTTTCATTGGAACCGAGCGCGACCGGGCGTTCCTTGCCGTAGCTGACGGTGCGGATGCGGCTCGCCTGCACGCCGAGGCTGACGAGATAGTTCTTCGCCGCATTGGCGCGGCGTTCGCCGAGCGCGAGGTTGTAGTCGCGGGTACCGCGTTCGTCGGCATGGCCTTCGACCGTCAGGCGCTTGTCGGGATAGCGCGCGAGCCATTGCGCCTGGCGCTGCAGGCGAGCGGCATCCTCGCTGTCGATATTGTAGCGGTCGGTATCGAAATAGATCGTGTCCTGGCCGCGGGTGAACTGTTCGAAATCGCGCTGGCTGCCCGGAACGATCTCGTCCGAAATGCCAGAACGATCGTCCTGCCCGCCCGTCGTCGTGGTGGTGTCGGCCGGCTGCGGGGGAAGCTCTTCGGGTGCCTTCTTCGAGCAACCGGCAAGGGCGATGCCCAGCGCGAGCGGGGCGATATACTTCCAATTGGCCATCGGTTTTCTCCTGATAGAACGGCCTTGAAACAAGGTGCGACCCTGATTTCTCTTTTATTACAACGCGTCAGTCGCGGATCGGTCCCCATGCCGGGTCGGACCCGTCGACCGGCGTGGTGAGGCGACGCTCGTTGCGTCCGGTGAGATCGACCTGCCAGATCGAGGTCTCGCCCGAATTTCGCTGGGTGCGGAAGAACTGGATGATGCGTCCATTCGGTGCCCATGTCGGGGCTTCATCCTGCCAGCTATTGGTCAGGTGACGCATGTTCTTGCCGTTCGGGCTCATCGTCGCGATGCGGAAATTGCCCGAGATATGGGTGAAGGCGATCTGGTCTCCGCGCGGGCTCCATTCGGGAGTCGCCGCGCGTCCGCCGAAGAAGCTGATCCGGCGCTGGTCCGAACCGTCGGCATCCATCACGTAGATCTGCTGCGAGCCCGAGCGATCGCTTTCGAACACGATCTGCTTGCCGTCGGGCGAGAACGAGCCGCCCACGTCGATCCCGGGGCTCGAGGTCAGTCGCACGCTTTCGCCGCCATCGGCGGAAACGCGATAGATGTCCGTATTGCCGGCGACCGCCATCGAATAGAGCACCCAGCGCCCGTCGGGCGACCAGCGCGGGGCGAAGGTCGGATTCTCGCTCTGGGCGATCAGCTTCTGCGTGCCGCTGGCGATGTCGTAGATGTAGATCCGCGGATTGCCGTCGAGATAGGACAGATAAAGGATCTGCTTGTAATCGGGCGAATAGCGCGGGCTCAGCGCAGTCGCATTGCCGCTGGTCAGGAAGCGGTGGTTCGCACCGTCCGAATCCATGATCGCGAGCCGCTTGCGGCGGTTATCTTTCGGGCCGGTCTCGGCGATATAGGCGATCCGGCTGTCGAAGAACGGGTTCTCCCCGGTCAGGCGCGAGAACACCATGTCGGCGCATTTGTGCGCGGCACGGCGCCAGTCCGACGGCGGCAGCCGCCAGCCGGCCTTCTCGACCGGCTGTTTGAGCAGCACGTCGTAGAGATAGCAGCCGACCGTCAGGCTATCGTCGTCATTCTTGCGGACATAGCCCTGGACCAGCATTTCGGCCTTGCGACCGTCCCACACCGAATAGGCCGGGCTGGTGATGTCGCCGAAGGATGGCTGCGGCAGCGAATCCGGCCCGGTCGGCCGGAACAGGCCGTTGTTCTGGAGGTCGGCGGTGATCACTCGCGCGATATCGCGACCGAGCGCGGCCGTCCCCGCATCGTTGGCGGCGGTCGACACGTTTGCATTGGTCGCGAAGCCGGGGATCGCGATTTCGAGGTCCTGCCATTCGCTTTCGTCGGTCACCGCACCCGAGAGACCCTGCGGGGCCTCCTGCGAAGTCGCGATCGGTTCCTCGTCGATCGTCGGCGATTGCTGCGCGGCTGCCGGAATGGCGGCGAGCGAAAATGCGGCGGTCATCAGAAGGGCGGCAAATTTCATCACAGTCTCCGGTCGAAACGGAAGTCCGACACGCGCTTCCACGCGTCGTAATATTCTTCGGGAAGGTTGAACGGCGCGGCGAGGCGCACCGCGCGGATCGCCTGTTCGGCATGGCGTCCGGCCTGTGCGCGATTGGCGTCGTTGACGCCGAGCTGGCGCACCACGCGTGGCGAACCGGCGAGCGAGCCGTCCGGGTTGAGATCGAAGGCGAGGATCGTCACCAGCAATTCGACGTCGACGCCCTGCGGCGCGCTCCAGTGCGGCTTGAGCTGGCGCGAGATCGAAGCGGCGAGCGAATTGCGCACCCGCGGCCCGATTTCGGCGGCTGGCGTACCGCTATTGGTGCTCGTTTCGGTGGTGCCGCGGCTGCCGAGGAAATCGCTGTCGATCTGGCCCTTGGGCTCGGCGGTCCTGGGAGGTACCTGCCGCGTTTCGCGCGGCGCCTGCGTGCGGCGCGGCGACGGCTGGCGCGTCTCGCTGCGGGTCGCAGGCCGCACGACCGGCTCGCTGCGGGGTTCGGCGCGCGGCTGCGGGAGCGGCTCGACCGCGTCGTCGGCGCGCGGTTGATCGAGCGCTTCGGCAGCGGCTGGCGGGGCCGCATCGGGCAGCGGGATCGGCGCGGTGCTGGTAAGCCCGGCTTCGTCGGTCAGCGAGACCGAAACGCGTTCGGGAGGCTGGACGATCGCCGCGCCGACCGGCTTCCACAACAGCGCCACGACGAGGGCGACATGCAACACTACCGCCACCGGCAGTGCGTATTTTTCCTCTCGTGCAAGGCTTCTCGTGGCCATTGGCGCGGACCTATGGAACCTCGGATGAACTGCCGGTGACCAGCGAGATCGCGTTGAACCCGGCGCGATTGAGCTCGCCCATCACCGCCATCACCCGGCCATAGTCGAGATTGCGGTCGGCGCGCAGCGTGACCTGCGGCGGTTCGCCGCCAGCCGCCGACCGCGCCGCCTCGAGCCGGTCGGGCAATTCGCCCGGGGCGAGCTCGTCATTGTCGAGATAGAGCCGACCGTCGGCCGAAAGCGACAGCGTGATCTGTTCGGGTTCCTGGCTCAACGCCTTTGCCCGGCTGTCGGGCAGGTCGACCGGCACGCCCGAATTGAGCAGCGGCGCGGTGACCATGAAGATGATCAGCAGCACCAGCATCACGTCGACGAACGGCGTGACGTTGATCTCCGCCATCGGCGCGCGCAGGCGTCGGTGCTTGCGGCCTGAATGATGCAAGCCCATCGCCATCAGCTACGCGTCTCCAACTGGCGCGACAGGCTCATGTTGAACCGCTCGGCGAAGCGGTGGAGCCGCGCTTCGTAGGAATTCACGCTCTGCGTCAGGCGGTTGTAGGCAATGACGGCGGGAATCGCCGCGAACAGGCCGATCGCGGTCGCGAACAGCGCCTCGGAAATACCCGGTGCGACCACCGCGAGCGAGGAATTCTGCTGCGCGCCGATCTGGAAGAACGAATTCATGATGCCCCAAACGGTACCGAACAGGCCGACGAAGGGCGCGACCGAACCGACCGTGGCGAGAAAGCCGAGCCGCTTGGCGAGGTTGTCCGCCTCTTCGGCGACCTGCATGTCCATCGCCATCCGCAGGCGATCGCGGGTTCCGTCGCGGTCGATCGTGGCCGCCTTGATCGAGCGGCGCCATTCCTTGAGCCCGGCACCCGCAATGCGCGAGGCGGGGATGTCGCGATCGGCCACGCTCTTCTGCAATTGCTCGAGGTTTTCCGCCTCCCAGAACTGCTTTTCGTAAATCTCGCCCTGCTTTTTCAGGCGGCCGATCTTCATCGCGAAAGAGATGATGATCATCCAGGTCCAGACGCTCGCCAGGAGCAGGCCGAGCATGACCGCCTGCACGACCACGTCGGCCTGCAGGAAGAGTTCGACCGGATCGAGCCGGGTCGGCGCGTCGGCAAGAAGGTTCGTCATCTGGTTCATCTATCGCTTTCGTCGAGAATGGTCTTGAACGCGGTACGCCAGTCTTCGGGCTGGCGGCGCGGGCGGCCGTCGGGGGCCACGAAGCCGACCCGCAGAGTCGCGTCGGCGAGCATCGTGTCGTCGCGCCAGGCTTCCTGGTGCATGCGGCAGCTTGCGGCCTTCAACTCGGTACAGCGGGTGCGGATCAGCACCGCGTCGTCGAGCTTGGCCGGGCGCAGGAAGCGGATCTGCATGTCGGCGACGGCATAGGCGCCCTCGCCCGCCTCGTTGGCCGCGCGCTGGTCGATCCCCAGCAGGCGCAGGATGTCCGAGCGCGCGCGCTCGAACCAGCGCAGGTAATTGGCATGATAGACCACGCCCGACAGGTCGGTATCCTCGAAATAGGCGCGCACCGGGAACAGGTGCACGGACCCGTCGAACAGGCCGGAAGGAGGGGCTGGCGCATCCATTTGGGCCGCCATAGCGAGCCCGCGACTCGACTGGCAACTGTCGAAAGTTAACCAGTTGGCCAGCAGCGACGGATTATTGCGCCACCATCCGGCCCAGCGGGCGACCGGCGAAGATGTGCACGTGCAGATGGGGCACTTCCTGCCCGCTATCCGCACCGACATTGGCGAGCAGGCGATAGCCCGGCTCGACCAGCCCTGCTTCGCGCGCGATCTTGCCGACGGCGCGCACGAAACCGCCGATTTCCGCGTCGCTCGCCCGCGCCGAGAAATCGTCCCAGCTGACATATTTGCCCTTGGGAATGACGAGCACGTGGGTCGGCGCCTGCGGCGCGATGTCGTTAAAGGCATAGGCCCACTCGTCCTCGTAGACCTTGTCCGAGGGGATTTCGCCGCGCAGGATCTTGGCGAAAACATTGTCGTCGTCATACGGGAGGGTGGCGTCGATCGGCATGGCGGGTCTCCTTTTCCGCAAGGCGTGATAGGCGTTGGCGTCGCCGGTGCAAGCGGGCAGGCACGCGCTTTCGGCTTGACCCGCGCCCGCCGCACCGCCAATTCTGCGCGCATGAGCGAAACACCGCCCGACAGCCTGATCCCCTACGACGAGATCGTGCAGGAAGCCCTGCGCGCCGTGGTCGGCCGCGTGCTGGGCGAAATCGAGCAGACCGGCGGCGAACTGCCGGGCGAGCACCACTTCTACATCACCTTCAAGACCGATGCTGCCGGGGTCGACATTCCCGCCGACCTGCGCGCCCGCTTCCCCGACGAGATGACGATCGTGCTGCAGCACAAATTCTGGGACCTCAGCGTGTCGGACCAGGGTTTCTCGGTGGGGCTCAGCTTCAACGGCGTGGGTTCGATCCTGACCATCCCGTTCGCCGCGATCACCGCCTTCGTCGATCCGGCGGTCGATTTCGGGCTCCAGTTCCAGGCCGTCGGCGACAATGACGTTGCGCCCGGACACGATCCGGCCGAGAACGACGAGCCCGAGGGCGAGGCGGAACAGGGCGATGGCCCCGACGTTCAGAAGGACGAGGGCTCCAACGTCGTGACCGTGGATTTCGGTCGCCGCAAGTAACTCGCGGGCCTGCAGCAACAGGGACCGCAAAAATGGCGAAAATCGACAACAAGGTAGCTAGCGACATCGTCGGCAAGAAGGTCGCCAAGGCCGGGCGCAAGCTCAACGGCAAGGGCGACGACGAGGTCTGGGGTCCGAGCACCAATCCGGCGACCAATCTGATCATCCAGGACCTCATCCTGCGCGCTGCCGGACGGCTGACCCGCACATCGCTGGAAAAAGGCCTGCTGCGGCGACGCTATGGCGGCGAACACGCCAAAAAGATCATCGAAAACCGCAGCCTCGTCCAGACGCTGCTCGCCTACGGCGCGACCAAATATGCCACGCGCTCGATCCCCGGCGCGCTGCTGGTTGGGACGGCGGTGCTGGGCAAGACGCTGTTCGACCGCTCACTGAGCCGAGCGAAGTCCCGCCGCAAGGGCGACGAGCAATTGGTGGACCAGGCAGAGGAATAAGCCGCCAATCGGGGTTGATTCGCGCCGCCCCTATCGGGCACAGGCGGGCATGGCCGATCACGACACCCTCCAGCGCCGCGGACTGATGTTCATCCTTTCCTCGCCCTCGGGCGCGGGCAAGACCACCATCGCGAGGATGCTGCTCGAACGCGACGGGCATATCGGCCTGTCGGTTTCGGTCACCACCCGCCCGATGCGCCCGGGCGAGGTCGACGGGCGCGACTACCATTTCGTTTCGGATGCCGAATTCGATCGGATGATCGAGGCGGACGATTTCTACGAGTGGGCGCATGTCTTCGATCATCGCTACGGCACGCCCAAGGGCCATATCCGCAACGCGCTCAAGGAAGGGCAGGATTTCCTGTTCGACATCGACTGGCAGGGCACCCAGCAGCTCTACCAGAAGGACCAGCAGGACGTGGTGCGCGTGTTCATCCTGCCGCCCAGCCTTAAGGAACTGCACGATCGCCTGCGCGGTCGCGGGACCGACAGCGACGAGGTGATCGCAGGCCGGATGGAGCGTGCCCGCGCCGAAATCAGCCACTGGGACGGCTATGACTACGTCGTGATCAACGACGACGTCGAGGAATGCTACGGTAAGGTGCGCGAAATCCTCGAGGCCGAACGCATGAAACGCCAGCGCCAGACCGGGCTGATCGGATTCGTCCGCGGATTGATGGCACCCGACGCCGAATAGCCGCTCAGATCAGGGCCGCCCGGCCCTCGCCACATCGACCTTGCAGGCGAGGATCCGCCCGTTCTTCGCCTGGCTCGCCGCATCGCGATGCGAGGTCGGCGCGACGACGGTGAAGAGGGTCTTGCCATCAGCCCCGCCGAGCATACAGGCGTAGCAATTGAGATCGCCCGTCTCGACCACGTCGAGCACCTCGCCGCCCTCGGCATAGCGCACGCATTCGGGCGCGAGCGGGTTGGCGATCCAGATCGCGCCCTCGGCATCGAGGCAGATCCCGTCGGGCAGGCGCTTGCCGGTCTCGGCCCATTCGCGCCGGTTCGAAAGCGTGCCGTCGTCAGCAATGTCGAGTGCGGTCAACCGGTTGGCGAGCGTTTCGCCAACGATCAAGCTCTTGCCGTCGGGCGTGATCACCGAGCCGTTGGGGAAGAAGAATTTCTCCTCGCTCGCAGCGAGTCGGACCGAACCATCCGGCTCGACAAGCGCAATCGGCGCATGCGCGCCGTGTTCGCGGATCCAGTCGGGCCCCTTCTCGACCAGCGCCTTGTCGAGATCGAAGCCGAAATTGCCGACATAGGCGCGGCCCTGCGCATCGACGACCATGTCGTTGCACCAGAAACCGGCGATGTCGGAGAGGTCGGCATGCAGTTCGAGCCGCCTGTCGGGCCAGCGTCGCCAGACCTGCTGCCGAACCATCGACACGACCAGCAAGGATCCATCGGGCATCCAGCCGAGACCCGAGGGCTGGTCGTCGAATTCAAGTTCGACGCGGAGATCGCCGCCCTCCTCGCTCACCGAGTAGACGCGGTGGGCGTAGAAATCGGAAAACCACAACCGGTCCTCATGCCAGCGCGGCCCTTCGCCGAAATGGATACCCTCGGCGACGGTGCGGAGTTCGCGCGCCATCGTCCTATTTCCCCGACGGATCGACGAAATTACCTGCGCCGATATTTGCGTTCACCACGCCGCCATCGATCGGGATCGTGGTGCCGACCACGTAATCGCCCGCCCGGCTGAGAAGGTAGATCGCGCCTGCCGCCATATCCTCCGTCACGCCGACGCGGCGCGCGGGGATGCCCTTTTCGACCAGTTCGGCATTGTCGCGCGCAGCGCGGTTCATCGCGCTGGGATAGGCGCCCGGACCGATCCCGTTGACCACGATGTGGTGCCCGACCAGTTCGGCGGCCATGCGCCGGGTGAGGTGGATCAACCCGGCCTTCGAGGCCTGGTAGGGATAGGTCGGCCACGGGTTCGACTTCATCCCGTCGATGCTCGAAATCATCAGCACCTTGGCGGGCCGGTCCTTGCTCGCCGCCGACTTGAGCAGCGGGAGCAGCTTCTGGGTCAGGAAGAATGGGGTCTTGAGGTTCAAATCCATCGTCCGGTCCCAGCCGGCCTCGGTGAAATCCTCGAACGGTTCGCCCCAGGCGGCCCCGGCATTGTTGACCAGCAGGTCGAGCCGGTCCTCGCGCGAAGCAAGCTCGTCGGCGAGTTGCTGGATCCCGTTCATCTGCGACAGGTCGCCAACCAGGCCGATTACCTTGTCGCCGAGCTCGGCAGCGGTCTCGTCGACCTGCTCCTTCTTGCGCGCGACGATGTAAACGCGCTCGGCGCCTGCGGCGAGCAGGCCCTCGACGATCATCTTCCCGATTCCGCGGCTGCCGCCGGTGACGAGCGCGATACGGCCGTCGAGGCCGAACAGTTTACTGAGTTCCATCTGTCTCGCTCCCGTGTCTGTCAGCGCGTCGCGCCCATGTCGCCCGAGCTAAAGCTCACTTCCCCGGGGTCGGGGGCGTGCTTGGCGAATTCCATCCGTGCGATCGAGCGGGCGTGGACCTCGTCGGGCCCATCGGCGAGGCGCAGCGTTCGCTGCCCGGCATAGGCCTTGGCGAGGCCGTAATCGTTCGACACGCCGCCGCCGCCATGCGCCTGGATCGCATCGTCGATGATCCGCAGCGCCATGTTGGGCGCCTGCACCTTGATCATCGCGATTTCCTGCTTGGCGGCCTTGTTGCCGACCTTGTCCATCATGTCGGCGGCCTTGAGGCAGAGCAGCCGAGTCATGTCGATATCGATCCGTGCGCGGGCAACGCGTTCTTCCCACACCGAATGCTTGTAGATCGGCTTGCCGAAAGCTTCGCGGCTCTGCAGTCGGCGGCACATCTTCTCTAGCGCTTCTTCGGCCGCGCCGATCGTACGCATGCAATGGTGAATGCGGCCCGGGCCGAGGCGTCCCTGCGCGATCTCGAAGCCCCGCCCTTCACCGAGCAGCATGTTCGTCGCCGGGATGCGAACGTCCTTCAGCTCGATTTCCATGTGCCCGTGCGGCGCGTCGTCGTAACCGAACACCGGCAGGTGGCGGATGATGTTCACGCCGTCGGCATCGAGCGGCATCAGCACCATCGACTGCTGCTGGTGGCGCTGGGCGCCGAAATCGGTCTTGCCCATCACGATCGCGACCTTGCAGCGCGGATCACCCGCGCCCGAGCTCCACCATTTCCGCCCGTTGATGACGTATTCGTCGCCCTCGCGCTCGATCCGGCACTCGATATTGGTCGCATCGGACGAGGCGACGTCGGGCTCGGTCATCAAGAAGGCCGAACGGATCTCGCCGTTCATCAGCGGGGTGAGCCACTGGTCCTTCTGTTCGCGCGTGCCGTAACGATGGAACACTTCCATGTTACCGGTGTCGGGCGCCGAGCAATTGAAAACTTCGGAAGCAAACCCGATCCGGCCCATTTCCTCGGCGCACATCGCGTATTCGAGGTTGGTCAGACCCGGCCCTTCGAATTCGTAGGTTTCCTCGACGTGGTGGTGGCCGTCATTGCGCGGCGGCATGAACAGGTTCCAGATGCCGGCGCCCTTGGCCTTGGCCTTCAATTCCTCGACCACCGGGATCACCTTCCAGCGATCGCCTTCCTCGTCTTGCGCCTTGTAGGTCGGCACGGCGGGGCGGACGTGCTGCTCGATGAAATCCTTGACGCGGTCGCGCCAGTAGAGCTGGCGTTCGGTGGGCTGGAAATCCATGTCGGTCCTCTCCTGAAATAAGTTGCCCGCGTGTTTGGAAGCGCGAGCGCGCTGGCGCAAGCCTCGATTTAAGCGAGCGGTTAAACTTCCTCGCCCGCGGCGTCGATCACGCGGTCGAGACCTTGCGGATCGACCCCCGCCACCGGTCCCAGCGGGAAACGCATATACGACCAGGCCGCCGCCAGGCCGAATACGACGAGCGCGGCCGCGTAGAACAGGGTGAGCCGCATCAGCACGACCTGGTCGACCGCGCCGGGCTGGGCATTCTCGGGAAAGCCGACGAGGCCGAGGATCAGCCCTGAAAGGAAGATCCCGATCCCCGAAATCGCCTTCTGGAGGAAGAAATAGCCGGCGAAGAACAGACCCTCGGTCTGCTTGCCGCCCTTGCTCGCGGCGTGATCGGTCACGTCGGCCATCATCGAGGTCGTGAACAGAGTCGCCGATATGCCCGCCGTGTTGCCGACGAAGACGAACGCGAAGATGAAAGGCGGCAACCAGTCCGAACCGTTCGGCGGCGCGAGGTCGAAATAGCGCAGCCAGTAAGGCGCCGAGGCGAACAGCATCATCACGACCACGCAGATCGCCGCCGCGCGCTGCTTGCGGAAGCGCCTGCCGATCGGGACCACGACGAGAAACGAGGCGACCGCGCTGGCGAACAGGATCCCGGTATAGGCCACGAACTGGAGCGCCGTGAATTCCCAAACGAAATCGAACAGGTAGTTCGTCAGCGCGAAGGTGATCCCCTGGATCGCCATCCCGAACAGCGCGGCGACCATCAGGATCAGGAACGGTCGGTATTTGAGCGTGGCGACGATTTGGCCGAGGTTTTCGGCGGTATCGATGGGGTGTGCCGGCGGGCGGGCGAATTTTTTGTGCGTCCCCCAGGCCGAGAGCAGGATCGAGGCCAGCATGACGAGCGCGCCGATCACCGCATAGGGGGTATAGCCGTCGGGATTGAGCAACCCGTTGGGATATTCGGGCGTGTCGGTGAAGATCAGCCCGTAGGCGATCGCTAGCATCACGAGCCCGCCGACCCAGCCGAACAGGAAGCGGTAGCGAAGCACCACAGTGCGTTCCTGGTAATCGCTGGTCATCTCAGGCAGCAGCGAGATCGACGGCACTTCGTAAGCAGACAGGCTCGCGCGGACGAGAAAACCGACGATCAGCAGGTAACCGAGCGTCGCCCCGGTGCCCGAGGTCGGCGGGTGCCACAGCATCAGCCACGACAGCGCAACCGGCAGCGCGGCCCCGTACATCCACGGATGGCGCCGCCCGATCCGGCTGCGGGTCCGGTCGGAGAGGTTTCCGACCACCGGATCGATCAGTGCATCGAGCACCAGCGCGAGCCCGATCGTCGCGCCGACCGCTTCGGCCGGCAGCCCCACCACCTGGTTGTAGAACAACAGCAGGAAGACCCCGAAGCCGTTATCCTTGATCCCGAAGGCGACGGTGCCGACCCCGAAGGCGAGCTTGGTGCGCAGGGACACGCGGCGCGGCGGAGCCGTGTGGGCGGGGGCGTTCACGCGGGAGAGCGATCGATCGGCTTGTCGGTGCTCGGCATTTGCGTCTTCTCCCAATTCTTCCCTGCGTCAAAGCCTAGGGCAAAGCATCCCGAGGTCAACGAGCCACGCGCGACCCGACCACGGCACGGCGGCGCTGCAGCACATCATGGCCTTAGGTGCTTGCGACTCGTACGAGTTTGCTTTTAAACGCGCGATTAAATCGCCGCGCAAGGGCGGCATGATTTTGAAGGAGAGGATCATGGCTGAAGACCTGGACGCTTTCCGCGCCGAGACGCGCGAATGGCTCGAAGCGAACTGTCCCGAGGAAATGCGCCAGCCCGTGCGCGACGAGCGCGACGTCTATTGGGGTGGCCGCAACGCCGAGTTCAAGAACGACGCACAGAAGGCCTGGTTCGAAGCCTGCCGCGACAGGGGCTACACCGTGCCCGACTGGCCGAAGGAATATGGTGGTGCCGGGCTCACTCCGCCGCAGGCAAAGGTGCTGCGCCAGGAAATGGCGCGGATCAATGCGCGTCCGCCGCTCTCGAGCTTCGGGATCTGGATGCTTGGCCCGGCGCTGCTGCATTTCGGCACCGAGGGCCAGAAGCAGCGCTTCCTCAACGAGATCGCGCGTGGCGAAATCCGCTGGTGCCAGGGCTATTCGGAGCCGGGCAGCGGTTCCGACCTCGTCAGCATGCAGACCTTCGGCGAGGACAAGGGCGATCACTGGGTGGTCAACGGTCAGAAGATCTGGACGTCCTATGCCGACGAGGCCGACTGGATCTTCTGCCTCGTCCGCACCGACAAGAACGACAAGTATCGCGGCATCACCTTCATGTTGTTCGACATGGCGAGCGATGGCGTGTCGACCAAGCCGATCAAGCTGATCAGTGGCAACAGTCCGTTCTGCGAAACCTTCATGGACGACGTGAAGGTGCCGAAAAGCTATGGCGAGGACATTCCTGGCTATGTCGGCGAGATCAATCGCGGCTGGGACGTCGCGAAGTATCTGCTCGGCCACGAACGCGAGATGATCTCGGGCGCGGGCAACAAGGAACGCTCGGGCTCGCTCGGGCCGAAGCTTGCGCGCAACGGCATCGACAACCCGGTGCTGCGTGCCGCACTCGCCGAATACGATATCGATGCGCTCGCCTATGGCTGCATGGGCGAGAAATTCCTCGACGAACTCAAGGTCGGGAAAGCCCATCCCGCGCAGCCCAACATGATGAAATATGCCGGCACCGAGCTGAACAAGCAGCGCCACGAATTGATGATGTCGGCCGGGGGGTCGCGCGCGCTCGAATGGGAGAGCGAGGAAACCAATGGCGGCACGCCGGCGCGCAGCTGGCTGCGGACCAAGGCCAATTCGATCGAGGGCGGCACCAGCGAGGTGATGCTCAACGTCATAGCCAAGCGCATCCTTGACCTCCCCGGCGCCTGAGGAAGAACCAGAACAATGCCTCTTTACCTGAACGAAGATCAGCAGATGCTCGCCGACACCGCGAGCGAATTCATGTCCGAACAGGGCAGCATCGAGAAACAGCTCCGCCACTGGCGCGACAAGGGCTGCAAGGACGGTTTCGGCCACGAATTGTGGGGCCAGTTCGCCGAGATGGGCTTCACCGGGATGATGGTGGACGAGGACCATGGCGGGCTCGGCATGGGTCATGTCGAGGCGGGCATCGTGCTCGAACAGATCGGCCGCAACCTCACGCCGTCGCCCTTCCTCACCAGCTCGGTAATGGCAGCGAGTGCGCTGGGCGCGGGCTCCGACGACCTCAAGGGCCGCTGGCTGCCCGGCCTCGTCGAAGGCAAGAGCGTGTTCGCGATCGCGGTCGACGAAGGGCCCAAGCACAACCCGCAGGAGATCAAGACCCGCGCCGAGAAATCGGGCAACGGCTTTAGGCTGACGGGTGCCAAGACCTTCGTGATTCAGGGCGCCAGCGCCGACATGCTGGTGGTCGCCGCGCGCACCTCGGGCGACGACAGCGACGATGAAGGTATCACGCTGTTCGCGGTGCCCAAGGACGCGGCCAACATGAAGCAGAACCCGGTGCGGCTGGTCGACAGCTCGATGGCGAGCCACGTGACCTTCGACGGGGTCGAATTGGATGGCGATGCCGTGATCGGCGAAGTCGACGGCGGGCGCGAAGTGCTCAACCGCATGCTCAATGCCGGGCGCGCGGGTGCCGCGGCCGAAGGCGTCGGCGTCGCAGGTGGCGCGTTCGACCGCACGACCGAATACCTCAAGCAGCGCAAGCAGTTCGGCAAGCTGATCGGCGAATTCCAGGCGCTCCAGCACCGTGCCGCGCATCTCTATTCCGAACTCGAGATCGCGCGCGCCACCGCGATCAAGGCGGCGCAGATGCTTGACGAAGATGCCGACAAGGCCGACCTAATGGTCTCGGTCGCAAAGGCCAAGGTCGGCAAGGTCGCGCGCCTCGCGGTGCAGGAAGGCGTGCAGATGCATGGCGGCATCGGCATGACCGACGAATACGATATCGGCCTGTTCATGAAGCGCGACCGCGCGCTGCACGAATTTCTCGGCGATCACTATTTCCACGCCGACCGTGTGGCGAAGCTGAGCGGGTACTGATCGTGAAGGCTGCAATCCTCGAACAACCCGGCACCCCGCTCCAGATCGGTGACGTAAGCACCTCCAAGCCGATGGCGCACGAAGTGCTGATCCGCACCCATGCCTGCGGGCTGTGTCATTCGGACCTGCACTTCATCGACGGCAGCTATCCGCATGCGCTTCCGCTGGTGCCGGGGCACGAAGCGGCGGGCGTGGTCGAGGCGGTCGGTAGCGAGGTGAGGACGGTCAAGCCGGGCGATCACGTGGTGACCTGCCTCTCGGCATTCTGCGGCCATTGCGAGTTCTGCCTAACCGGCCGGATGGCGCTGTGCCTCGGCGGTGATACGCGCCGCGCGAAGAGCGATCCGCCGCGCCTGACGCGCGGCGACGGCGAGCAGGTCAACCAACTGCTCAACCTGTCGGGCTTCGCCGAGCAAATGCTGATCCACGAACATGCCTGCGTCGCGATCGACAGGGACATGCCGCTCGACCGGGCGGCGGTAATCGGCTGCGCGGTGACCACGGGCGCGGGCGCGATCTTCAACGCGTGCAAGCTGGTGCCGGGCGAGACCGTGGCCGTGGTCGGCTGCGGCGGCGTGGGCCTCGCAGCGATCAACGCGGCAAAGATTGCGGGCGCGGGGCGCGTGATCGCGCTCGATCCGATTGCGGAAAAGCGCGAACTGGCGAAGGTGCTCGGCGCGACCCATGCGTTCGACCCGACCGCGGAGAATGCCCTCGAAGAGGTGATCGCGCTGACCGGCGGCGGGGTCGACCATGCGATCGAGGCGGTCGGGCGCGAGGCCAGCGCCAAGACCGCGGTGAAGCTGTTGAAGCGCGGCGGGACCGCGACGATCCTCGGCATGATGCCCTTGGACTGCAAGGTCGGGCTCGGCGCGATGGACCTGCTTTCGGGCAAGAAGCTGCAGGGCGCGATCATGGGCATGAACCGCTTCCCGGTCGACCTGCCGCGGTTGGTCGATTTCTACCTGCGTGGCCTGCTCGACCTCGACACGATCATCGCCGAGCGCATCCCGCTGGAAAAGATCAACGAGGGCTTCGACCTGATGCGCACCGGCACCAGCGCGCGCAGCGTGGTGGTGTTCGACTGACCCCCTCACCGTTCGTGTCGAGCGAAGTCGAGACACGTCCAGGCCAACGTATCTCGACTTCGCTCGATACGAACGGATAGAAGCTCTGCATGACCCAGATCACGCCCCCCATCGACGCGCAGGCCGAATTCACCGGCACCACCGAGCCGCAGGGCCAGGACGTCCTCGATCTCGACCGGCTCGCCGAGTGGATGACGGCCAATGTCGACGGCTTCGAAGGCCCGCTGTCGCAGGCCAAGTTCAAGGGCGGCCAGTCCAACCCGACCTACAAGCTGTCGACCCCCAACCGCGACTACGTGCTCCGGCGCAAGCCGTTCGGGAAACTATTGCCGAGCGCGCATGCGGTCGATCGCGAATTCCGCGTCCAGTCGGGGCTCGAAAAGGTCGGCTTCCCCGTCGCCCCGCAATACGGGCTGTGCGAGGACGAAAGCGTCATCGGCGCGATGTTCTACGTGATGGGGATGGTCGATGGACATTCGATCTGGAACGGCGCGATGCCCGATCATTCGCCCGAGGAGCGACGCGTGCATTATTTCGCGATGACCGACGTGCTGGCGCAGCTCCACGCGGTCGACCTCAAGCAGGCCGGGCTTACCGATTACGGCAAGCCGGGCAATTATTTCGAGCGCCAGATCGGCCGTTGGACCAAGCAGTACCGGATGAGCGAGACCGACACGCTCGAGCCGATGGAAGGTCTGATCGAATACCTCCCCCGCACCGTGCCCGAGCAGACCCGGACCTCGGTGGTCCATGGCGACTACCGGATCGACAACATGATCTGGGCCAAGGGCTCTCCGCAAGTGCTCGCCGTGCTCGACTGGGAGCTGTCGACGCTTGGCGATCCGCTGGCCGACTTCACCTATTTCTGTCTTGCCTGGGTGACCGACAATGGCGGGCGGTCGGGCGTGCTCGACCTTGACCGAGCGGCGCTCGGCATCCCCGAACTCGACGAGATCGTCGCGCGCTATTGCGCCGCCACGGATCGCGACAGCGTGCCCGACATGAACTGGTATTTCGCCTACAACTTCTTCCGCCTCGCCGGGATCATGCAGGGCATCAAGAAGCGCGTGATCGACGGCACCGCGTCCTCCGCGCACGCCAAGGCGATGAGCGAGCGCGTCGGCCCGCTGGCCGAACTGGCGTGGGATTTCGCGAAGAAGGCGGGCGCCTAGGCGCTAGAATTCGCGCGACCAGCGGATCGCGACGCCCGGATCGTCGCGCAAGTCGGCATAGTGCCCCGGATCGGTCCGGTAGAACAGGCTCGCGCTGGCATTGCCGCCGAGGAACGGACTGCGCCAGGCGAGCTCGCCGGTGATCTCGCGACCGGTCGGCGCCAGCGCGAGCGACCGGGTCGCCACCGTCGCGCTGCGTGTGGCGTAGTCCCAATAGACCGGCAGCGTCAGGTCGATCCCGCCATCGGCGACGCGCATTGGTTGCGAAAGGCGAAAGGCGATCCCGTCATCCCTTCCCAGCACGCCGCGCTTTTCGAGGTCCAGCGCCCAGCCGTTGCTCGCCAGGCGCGTGCCCTGCGCGAAGGTCCAACCCTGCCGGAAGGCGCCGCCTAATCGCCAGCCGTCGCCCGCTTCGAAGCGCAAATCGGCATCGACGAACAGGCTGTCCGCCCCGCCGACGCCGAGCGCCTCGTGGAAGCGCGCGCCGAGCACCGTGCGGTCCTCGCGCTGCCAGCTGGCTCCGAGCGTCGCGGTCAGGGGCCCGTAATCGCCGTCGAGCGAAGCTCCGAAACGGATCGCGTTGCCCTCGGCGCGGCTGCGGGCGAAATCCGCCGCGAACCGCCCGCGCGCGCCGGCCAGCACCGTCCCACTTTCCGCGCTCAGCGTCAGACCAAGATCGCCGAGATCGCGTCGCAGCGCGAAGCTCATCGTGTCGCCCAATGCAAAACCGGTATCGTCCTGCCCGCCCGAAGCGATCAGGAAGGCTGGGCGCGACTGGCCCTGCAATTGCGCGACGAGCCCCTGTGCGCCCTGCCGGAAGGCGACGCCCATTTGCGTATCGGGTGCGATCCTCGCGGCCACGCGAGCCGCCAGCACGCGGGCCTGTTCGGCATCCTCGGCGGACAGCGACAGCCGCCCGCCCCACGGCGAACGCAGTGCGGTGCCGTCGATCGCGAAGGAGAGCGATAGCGCGTCGCTACCGAGACCCACATGGCGCAGATCGTCGCGCAACGCGCCTTCCAGCTTCGGCGCGACCTGTGCGCCCAGGGCGCGCGCGCCGAGATCGGAACTGTAGGCACGTTCGTACTTGTCGAGCAGCGTGACCGGCATCGACGCCCCGGCCAGCGCATCGCCCATCGCCGGCGCACCGACCAGCGTGCTGTCGGTCAGCGCCATCGCCACCCGCGTATCGGCGAGCGACAAAGTGCCCTGCGGCGCGAAGGCCGCGGCGATATCGAGGATCCCCTGTCCGTAGACGTCGTCGTCGCCGGTTGCCCCGGCATCGCGCGCGGTGTCGAGCAGGAGTTCGACGACATCCTGCCCGCTGAGGTTCGGAAACGCTTGGAAGAGCAGCGCCGCGGCGCCCGCCACCTGCGGCGCGGCAAAGCTCGTGCCCGAGAAAAGGTAGACGTAGGTCCCGGTATTGTCGGTCTCGGTCTTCAGCACGCCGTTCTCGTAGACGCAGCAGATCCGCTCGCCCCGGGCGGTCAGGAACGAGGAAATGTAGGTCCCGGCCCGGTTCGAGAAGGACGAGATATTGCCGCCCTCGTCGACCGAGCCGACGATCATCACGCCGCCGCTCCCGACGTCCGATATCCCGGCCGCGAAGTTGTCGGGCGATCCGAGGCCGTCATTGCCCGAGGAAACGATCACCACCACGCCGGCGGCGACCGCGCGCTGGACGGCGGTGCGAACCGCCTGGCTGGGATTGCCACCCCCGAGCGAGAGATTGATGATCTTCGCGCCGTTGTCGGTCGCGTATTGGATCCCGACCGCGATATCGCTGTCGCGCAGGCTGCAATTGGTGCCTCCATCGTCCGACACATCGGCGCAGGTGCCCGGGAAATCGGCCCGCAACACCAGCAGGTTCGCCTCGTAGGCGATGCCCATGACCCCGGTATTGTTACGCGCCGCCGCGGCGACGAGCGCGACATTGGTTCCGTGGTCGTCCTCCTGGTCGATCCCCCGGCTGCCGGCGACATCGCGCGAGGCCGGAAGGATGCGACCCGCGAATTCGGGACTGTCGCTGTCGATCCCGGTATCGATGATGGCGATCGCGACCCCGGCGCCGGTCGCGCCCTGTTGCCAGGCGGCAATCGCATTGTGGTCGGCCGGTCCATCCGAACGACGATATTCGGACGTGTTGAACACGCTTGCCGGAGTGGGCGTCGGGGTCGGCGTGGGGGTCGGCGTCGGCGTGGGGGTTGCGGTTGGCGTGGGCGTCGGGGCCGGCGTCGAGCGAGGCGGGGAACCGCCGCCACAGGCGGCCAGCAGGGCGATCACCGCCGCGCAGGCACCCGCGCGCACCTTCCATCCACGTTTCAAGCTCATTTGCGTCATCCCGGAAACTGCCGACCTTCACGCGGGTCTAGCACGGCGCTGATACCTAGAACCTTAACGGATACGCCCCAGTTCCCGCGCCGGACGCGCTTGCCGCCCGGCACCCGAGGCGTTAGCGCGCCGAACGAGAACCCATTTGCTGAAAGCGATCGCATGACCGACACCCTCGCCCAGACCATCGAAGCCGCATGGGAAAACCGTGCAGACCTCGATTCCAGCGACGACGCGATCCGGACCGCGGTCGAACGCGCGCTTGCCATGCTCGACAGCGGCGAGGGTCGCGTTGCCGAACCCGACGGCAAGGGAGGCTGGACCGTCAACCAGTGGCTCAAGAAGGCGGTGTTGCTGTCCTTCCGCCTCAACGACAACCGCGTCATGGAAGGCGGCAGCGCGGGCCATCCCGCGTTCGACAAGGTGCCGAGCAAGTTCGCCGGGTGGGACGAAGCCCGCTTCCGCGACGCTGGCTTCCGGGTCGTTCCCGGTGCGATCGCCCGCGAGGGCAGCTATATCGCGCCCGACTGCGTGCTGATGCCCAGCTTCGTCAATATCGGTGCCCATGTCGGCAAGGGCACGATGGTCGACACCTGGGCCTCGATCGGCTCCTGCGCGCAGATCGGCGAGAATTGCCATATCTCGGCGGGTGCGGGGATCGGCGGAGTGCTCGAGCCGATGCAGGCCAATCCGACGATCATCGGCGACAATTGCTTCATCGGCGCGCGCTCCGAAATCGTCGAGGGCGTGATCGTGGGCGAAGGCTGCGTGGTGGCGATGGGCGTCTTCATCACCCAGTCGACCAAGATCGTCTATCGCGACACCGGAGAGGTGATCCGCGGCCATATCCCGCCATTTTCGGTGGTCGTCCCGGGATCGCTGCCGGGCAAAGATGGCGGACCGGGTCTCGCCTGCGCGGTCATCGTCAAGACCGTCGATGCGCAAACCCGCGAGAAGACCGGGATCAACGAGCTGCTGCGCGCCTAGCCGAGACAGTCAGGAACCCGCCCGATCCCGGTGCATTTCCTTTGCGTAGCGATACGAACGGGAGGACTTGAAATGCGCAAGGAAGGCGAAGAGATCCACGTCGAGACCGACGAGGTCCGCGGCGGCAGCAGCAGCGGCGTTGTCCGGTGGGTGCTGCTCATCGGCCTGCTGATCGCGATTGTCGCCCTATCGATCACCTGGATGACAGGCGCCGCGTCTTCGTCCGGGGACGAACCCGAACCGAGCGTTTCGAGCACGGCCGCACCGGCGGAGTAGACGGGTGAGCAAAGCGAACAGTTTCCAGGCCGACCAGCATGTCGAGTGGAACTGGGGTAACGGCACAGGATCGGGCCAGATCAAGGAACGGTTCGAGCGCGAAGTCACGCGCACTCTGCAGGGCACCGAAGTCACAAAGCACGGCGACGAGGCCAATCCGGCCTATTTGATCAGGCAGGACGACGGCGACGAAGTGCTGAAACGCGGCTCGGAACTGAAGGAGAAAACCTGATGCCAGCGAAGTCGAAGGCCCAGCAACGCGCGGCCGGTGCCGCCCTTTCCGCCAAGCGCGGCGAGACCAAGGTCTCAGAGCTCCAGGGCGCGTCCAAGCAGATGTACGACAGCATGTCCGAAGACGAGCTCGAGGATTATGCCTCGACCGATCGCGACGGCCTCCCCGAGCACGTGGACGGCGACGACGAAGGCTGATGGAAGACCACGACCGGCAAGCTAGCGCTTCGGCCTCCGACCGTTCGAGCAACCAGCGGCCAGTTCAGCACCTGATGGCCGGGGGGCGCCCCCCTGAAGAGACCTGACATGGATATCGGCGCCGAGGGGAGCCACCTGTTCAGCCTGACGCCGTCCATGACGTCGCAGCTGGCACTCAGTGCGGTGATGATCGTCGTTGCGGTGCTGATCCACGGGGTCGGCCTGTTCTCGCTCAGCAATTTGCTCACGCGCGAGCAGAATGCGGAAGAGCGCGAGAAAGAAGGAAGTTCCGAACGCCACTATCGGTTCGAACGGTACGAGCCACTCTCGATCCGCGGCGGGATCGTGGTCGTGGGTATCGTTCTCGCGATCTTCGGCTTGCACTTCGCCGAAATCTGGGCCTTCGCCTTCCTCTACTCGGCAATCGGAGCAGTGCCCGACCTCGACACCGCGATATATTTCTCGTCGATCACCTATGCCACGCTCGGTTTCACCGACAATTACATCGATCCGAGCTGGCGAATGATCGCGGCATCGGAGGGCATCATCGGCGTGCTCATGCTCGGCTGGTCGACCGCCTTTTTCGTCCGGGTCCTGTCCAAACTCGAAAGCCGGCGCTAACTCCCGCAGCATGGCGAATGCAGGGGACCTGATCGAACGGCTGTCGCTGCAGCCGCACCCCGAAGGCGGTTGGTATCGCGAAACCTGGCGGGCACCGGCAGACCATGGCGCCCGCGCAGGGTCCACCGCGATCCATTTCCTGCTCGAGGCGGGCCAGGCATCGCATTGGCACCGGGTGGATGCGACTGAGATCTGGCTCTGGCATGCGGGCGATCCGCTCGAACTGTCGGTCGCGACGACCGATTCGGGGCCGACGACACAACACCGTCTCGGTCCGGACATTCTCGCCGGCGATCAGGTCCAGCACGTCATTCCTTCCGGACACTGGCAGGCGGCGCGAAGCGCGGCGGACGGGGCGCATGGCTATGTCCTCGTCAGCTGCGTGGTCGCGCCGGGCTTCGAGTTCGACGGTTTCGAGCTTGCGCCGCCCGGCTGGGCGCCCGGCGAGAGTGCAGCGTGATCCGCACGGGCCTGCGCTGGCTTCTCGCTGCCTTCTATGCCTTTGCCGGCTTTCGCCATCTCGTCGATCCGGCCCCATTCCTTGCCATCACGCCGGGCTGGGTCCCGTTGCCGGACGCCGTCATCGCCCTCACCGGAGTGGCCGAACTGGCGGGCGCGATCGTGTTGCTCCAGCCTTGGTCCGGACGCCTGCGCCGTGCCGGCGGCTGGGGACTCGCACTCTATGCCGCCTGTGTGTTTCCTGCAAATATCAACCATTTCGCGATGGACATGGCGCGTCCGGACGGTGGCTGGGGGCTCGGCTACCACGTCCCGCGCATGTTCGCGCAACCGCTGCTGGTCTGGCTGGCGCTGTGGGTCTCGAAGGCGGTGGATTGGCCGTTCGCACCCAAGAAAAAGGGCGAGCGCAGCCGCTGAGGCCGCACCCGCCCAGTCATTTGATTGCCTTGACGACTTAGCTGAGGTGCTTCGACACCGCGGCGGTCATCTTGAACATCGAGATCTTCTCGGTGCCGATCACGCCGCCCAGCTTGGCGTCGGGCTCGATCATGCGCTTGTCGTCGGACGCCTGCAGGTCGTGCTTCTTGATGTATTCCCACACCTTCGAAGTCACCTGGCTACGCGGCATCGGCCCCTTGCCGACCACCTCTTCGAGCTGCGGCGAAAGGTTCACCGGCTTGGCGAGTGCGTTGTTCTTGGCGGCCATTGTGTAGTCTCCCTATAATTTGGCGACTTTGCGATACGCCTGTGGCAAGTCGCGGTCGAGGCAGGGGGGCGTTTTCCCCCCAGTTTCCTCGCAAGGGGGTTTACGCCTCGGCGTCCCAATCGAGATCATCGCCGGCTGCGGCCGCGTCATCGCCGAGCAGATCGTCGAGATCCTCGGGCTCGTATTTCGCGGTCAGCACCGCTGCGCCGAGCACGTTGCCATCGAGCACGGAGAAGACTTCGTCCGCGCCCGCGCCGGGCATCAGCCCGAGCGGACGATCGATTGCGAACAGCTGGAACACGTAATCATGCGCCGGATCGCCGATATCGAGCTTGGGCAGGAGCCATTCGGAATTGCCCGCGGCATTCTTGCCGGCGAAGGGTGCGCTTTCGCCCTCGAGCAGCTTACCCTGCTGCGGCGCGAAGCCCCAGGCAAGCCAGTGCAGGTGCGGCTGGTCGTTACGCCCCGCCGGATCCTGAGCGACGAGCACGAGTTCTTCGGTTCCCGCAGGCGGCGTGGTCCATTCGAGCGGTGGGGCGACAGCGTCTTCCTCGTCGGCCGTGAAGCACGGATCGAGCGCACCGCCATCCTGGAAAGCAGCCGATGTCAGCGTGAAACCGTCCACGCCGAGCGTTTCGGCATCGGCATATTGCGCGACAGCGAGCTGCGCGTGGTGCGGCTTCGCTTCGGGCAGCTTTTCCGCCAGCCAAGCGGGGCAATCGGTCATCGTGATCCTCTTCGTGTTATCTGCAGGGGGCGTAGCTGGATGACCCTCCCCCGGTCGAGGGTGGATAGCTTGCAACGCCCGGTTTTCCCATCAATGCGCAACGACGTGGGGACGATCCCGTTCATTTTCCATATTGCTTCGGGTCGCTAGCTCCCGCATCCTGACGGGAAGTTATCTAGGGGATCGCACATCATGGCTCTCGCCAAGCTCCGCGCCTGCACGCGCACCAGCCGCTTCGCCTTCACCACCGCCTGCGCCGCACTGGTCGCCGCGTGCGGTGGCGACGAGCCGCCCCCGACCGGGGCGACCCCCACGCCGACCCCCACCGTGGCGACCTGTTCGATCCAGAACCGTCTCGCGACGACCTTCAACGTGTTCAATACGAACTACCTGTTCCCCAACCTGCTCGACACCTCGGTCAATCGGTCGCAATTCAACGCGATCCAGCCCTATATCGACGCGCTGGTCGCGCCTGCCCGCGCACAGGACAAGGATCGTTACTTCAGCTACGTCACCTCGATCGCGGAAGAAAATGCGCGGATCGAATCCGGGGCCACCGCAGGCTTCGGCATTCGCCTTGTCTACGATACGTCCAACGCCCGCGTGTTCATCGCCGAGGCGTTCGAGAACGCCCCCGCCTTTGCGGCGGGCTTCGACCGCGGGACCGAATTGCTCGCGATCAACGGCACCACCGTCGCCGCCCTGTTTGCCAGCGGTGGCGCGCAGGCGGTCAGCGACGCGCTCGGCCCGTCCACGCCCGGCACCTCGCGGACCCTGCGGTTCCGTCCGCTCGGCGGCGCGGAAATCACCGCTACGGTGGCGAAGGCCAATTACAACCTCGACCCGGTTTCCGACCGTTACGGCGCTCTCGTCCTCGACGATGGCGGCAAGAAAGTCGGCTACCTCAATCTCCGGACCTTCGGTTCGGAAACGGTCGAACCCAACATCCGCGACGCGTTCCAGAAATTCCGCGATCAAGGCGTAACCGAGGTGATCGTCGACCTGCGCTACAATGGCGGCGGCCTCGTTTCGATGGGCGTGCTGCTGACCGACCTGCTGGCGCGAAGCCAAGCCGGCAGCCTGATGAGCCGGATCAGCTTCCGCCCGTCGCGCGCGAGCGAGAACGAAGACATCAACTTCTCCTCGCAACCGCAGGCGATCAACGCGACGAAGATCGCGTTCATCAGCACCGGCGGTACGGCTTCGGCCTCCGAATTCGTGCCCAACAACATGATCCCCGTGCTCGGCAACGGGCTCGCGCTGGTCGGGTCGAACAGCTTCGGCAAGCCGGTCGGCCAGGAAGCGTTCGACATCACCGCCTGCGACGATCGCCTGCGGGTCGTCTCGCTGAAGCTCGAGAACCGCAACGGCCAGGGCGAATACTTCACCGGCCTCGCCAGCGTGATGCCCAATACCTGTCGCGCGGGCGACGACATTTTCACGCCGTTCGGCAATCCGAACGAGGCCTCGATCAAGGCCGCGCTCGATTTCCTCGGCGGACGTTCGTGCACGCCGATCACCACGCAAACCCAAGGCCAGAGCGTGATGAGCGCCGACGACAGGGTGTTCCTGCAGCCGCAGCCCGGCAAGCGGAGCGGCGCGCAATGGGAAATTCCGGGGCTCTATTGATGTCCGGGGAGCGCGCCTATTCGGACTTCGCGTCGTTCTGGCCGTTCTACCTGCGCGAACACAGCAAGCCGGCGACGCGCGCGTTGCATTATGTCGGGACCACGCTGGTGGTGGCGATCGCGGTCTTCGCGCTTGCCACCGGGCGCTGGTGGTGGCTGATCGCCATGCCGCTGGCAGGGTACTTCTTCGCCTGGATCGCGCATTTCCGCGTCGAGCGGAACAGGCCGGCCACATTCACCTATCCGCTGTGGAGCCTCGCCGCCGATTTCAGGATGTGGTGGCTTTGGCTGACCGGAAGGCTCGGTCCGGAGCTCGAACGCGCGGGCGTCGATAGCGATTGAGCCCCACATGAAAAAGGCGGCGCCGAGGCGCCGCCCTTTCCGGTTGGGGATCGCTTGCCGTTACTCGGGCATCAGCACCGTATCGATGACGTGGATCACGCCGTTCGAGGCGGCGACGTCGGTTGCTGTCACCATTGCGGTATTGCCCGCGGCATCGGTCAGCACGACATTGCCGTCCTGCACCGTCGCGGTCAGCGTGGCGCCGTTCACGGTCGTCAGCGTGTAGCCGGCCTCGCCTGCGTTTTCGATCGCGGAGGTCAGCGTAGCGGCGTTCGTCTCGCCCGGCACGACATGGTAGGTGAGAATGCCCGCGAGATCTTCCTTGCCGGCTTCGCTCATCAGCTGGTCGCGCGCAGCCTGCGGCACCTTAGCGAAGGCCGCGTTGGTCGGCGCGAACACCGTGTAGGGCCCGGGGCCCGACAGCGTTTCGGCCAGTTCGGCGCTGGTCACCGCGCTGACGAGGGTCGAGAAATCCTCATTGCCCTGCGCGACCTCGACGATCGTGCCTTCGGTCATCGCCGTATCCTCGACCGGCGCCGCTTCTTCGGCGGCCATGTCGGTTTCGGCTTCGTCGGGCGCTTCGGCGCAGGCGGCGAGCGCGAGGGCAGAAGCGGCGGCAAGCGTAAGGGTAATCGGTTTCATCTTGGGTCCTTCAGTCTTGGGAGGGTCGCCCCGCTTCGGGCCGGTTCGACCGGGCCTCTGCGGTTCGGGCTAACAACGAACGCGCGACACCTGCGTTCCGCGCTGATCGGCTCAGCCAATCACGCTGTCAGGCCAAGGCAATCAGCACGCTCGACAGTCCCAGGCCGAGCGAAAGCGGGAGGCGCAGCCGCATCCACCAGTGCGGCGCGCTCGGCGCGATCCGGCGGTCGACCCACAGGCTCCCCACGATCGCGACCCCGAGCACCAGCAGCGAGGGATCGGGCCACGACGCGCCGACCACCCATGGCACGAAGCTGGCGAAGGCGATCAGGCTCGGGACCACGCTCGCGCCCCACAGCCAGCCCGGCACCCGCTCGCCCTCGTGCATGCGCGAGGCGGCGATGCCCCACCACAATCCGCCGAGGAAGCTGAAGATCAGCGCGGCATAGGCCCAGGCGAGCGCCTGTGCCGTCCAGCGCCAGCCGTCGGGGCCGAACCACAACGCGGCGAGGCAGGCGAGTTGCGGCAGGAGGCTCGCCAGCCCGAGCCAGCGCGGCCAGGCGGGGACCGACCCGATCACGGGTTTGCCGGCCCCTCGAACGGACGCGCCTCGCTCCACGCGCAGCCGCGCCGGGTCTCGCCGCGAACCGACAGCGTGGCGACGAAGGGATAGGTCCGGTCGCTCATCCCGTCCGAGCATTCGCCTTCGGTCAGCGAGAGGTCGAACGGCTGCCCGTCGAGCTCGCCGCTCCACGACACTCCGCCGAGCCCGGCGAAGCGCGACACCGCGATCTGCGTGCCTTCGATGTCCTCGGGGGTCGAATAGGTCAGCGTGTCGCCGCGCACCTCGCCGCCCCAGAACGGTTCGGTGCCGGTGAAGTTCACGGTCTCGTCGGCCGCGATCCCGTCGAAGGTCGGCGCGGCGCGATCGCCGTCGGTGGCACTATCGGGGGTGCAGGCGGCGAGCGCGAGCCCCGCCATCCCCACGCAAAGGCGGGCCATGGACCGGGTGTTACACTGTTCAGGGAAGAAAAAACGGCGGCGTGCCGCACCCGTCGGAAGCAAGCGGTTCGGGCGGGCTGTCGCGGTGGGTTGGGTCATGCGGGCATAGTGCCCCAGATCGCCGCGGTAGGAAAGACGCGAGGGCGCGGCTTCGGGGGCGGTCAGCCCTGTTCGGCCGCGCGGGCCTCGGCCTTCTCGCGCTCGGTCTTCTCGCGCTGGAGCGTGACGCGGCGCGCCTGATCGGCGAGCGCGGTCCAGGTCTTGGCGGAACGCATCTCGCGCTCGCGGACATTGTCGAGCGTGGCATTGTCGGCGGCGGCCTCGGCGGCGGCCGCGCGTTCGGCATAGAATTCGTAGGTCTGCGCCATGAGCTCTCCGTGGTTCGGCAAGGAAAAATCCCCTCCCGCCGGAGCGAGAGGGGACTAGAAATTCGTCAGTCGGCGGCCGAGAGGTTCACGGCGCTTTCCTTGCCGTTGCGGCCCTGCTCAACGTCGTAGTTGAGGCGCTGCTCCTTATCGAGCGACGTCATGCCCGCCGCCTGCACGGCGGTGATGTGCACGAAGCTGTCGGCCGAGCCGTCGTCGGGCTGGATGAAGCCGTAGCCCTTGTCCTGGTTGAAGAATTTTACGGTGCCGGTCTTCGACATAATGGGTTCCTTTCGAGAACGCTTGTGTGCCCGGAAGGCGGGATGCCCAACGGGTCGTGCTTCAAATCGTCCGAAGAAAGGAAATCGTCGCCTGGTTTACGCCGGGGCCCGAAGAAACGGGCAAGCGGCGGTAATCAAATCTCGACATCCGTCGCAAATTTCGACGTCAGCGAGGGCCATTTAGCACGGTTCGTCCCAAACACCTAATCATTGCTTCGACCACCCTCCGCCAACTTGCGGTGTTCGTCTACCGAGCGCTTCATTTCGGCAGCCTGCAGGTGGAGCGCCTGCGACGACAGGCGGATCTCGCGGCTCTGCTGGAAGAAGCCGAGGACCAGCCACAGGAAGGCCAGCGGGCTCGACACCCCGCCGAGGAAATCGCCCAGCTCGTTGAGCCTCAGCTCGGCGGGATTCTGTCCCTGCACGGCAAGATAGATCACCAGCCCGACGAGGTAGAGCGCGGTCAGCACCAGCCCGACCAGCGGCAATCGCCGTCGCTCGCGCCGGTCGTCGAGCACGCGTGAGGGCTGGTCGTCGGACATAATGCTATCTCCGCTTTCGGCAGGGTCGGTTGGCCGGCATTACTCGGTGCGCCGCGCGTCGGGCTCCTTGGCGACGCCCTTGAACGGTTCGTCGTCGGCCTTGGCGTCCATGAACTGCCCGGCCTCGGCCGAGCCTTCCTCGCGGTTGCGCTTGGTCCATTTGCCGGTCGCGGGGTTCTTGACCTGGGTGCGGTCCTCGACCGAGCCGATGCGGTGATCGTCGCCTGTGTTGCGCGCCATGAATTCCTCCTTTGGGGAGGCAACGGGCGGGGATTCGCGCGCGTTCCGAAATAGTTGCGCCGCCCTACAGCACCTTGTCAGGGCGGGGCGCGTGGTTGTTGCGGTCGCTCTTCCCGAAATGCCGGTCGAGCCGCTGGGCCAGCGTCGCCGCCGCCTTGCGCGCGGCATCGTCGACCTTGGCGGCGTGCTCGGTGACCCCGATCGCGCGACCGCCCGCGGGCCGCGCCTCGATCGTGCAGGCCTTGTCATCGGCGCCGCCCTTGGCCCCGTTCTCGTCGCGGACATGGATCTCGATCCGCGTCAGCCGCTCGGCAAAGCGCGCGAGTTTCTCGCGAACCGCCGCCTCGATCCGCTCGGCGACGTTTTCCGTGCCCATGACCGAACTGTCGGAATTGAACTGCACCTGCATATGGGGACCTCCTCTTGTGCTTTACCCCATCAACGGTCGAGACGGGGTTCGGCTCCCCTTTGCAGCGGATTCTCGCACGCCTAGACGAGGGACCATGAGCGCCCCCGAGACCACCCCCCCAACCATCCTGGTCGATGCCGATGCCTGCCCGGTGAAGGAAGAGATCTACCGCGTCGCCGAGCGCTACGGCGCGCAGGTCCGCGTGGTCAGCAACAGCCCCTTCCGCGTACCGGTGAGCGAGCGGGTGAGGCGCGTGGTGGTGAGCGACGGCTTCGATGCGGCGGACGACTGGATCGCGAAGCACGCGGACGCCCGCAGCGTGGTGATCACCGCCGACATCCTGCTGGCCGAACGCTGCCTCAAGGCGGGCGCGCGCGTGCTCAAACACGACGGAAACGAATTCGACGCCGCCAGCATCGGCAGCGCCATCGCCACCCGCGCGATCATGGAAGACCTCCGCGCCGGAATGGACGGCATGGGCGGCGGCCCGCCGCCCTTCGGCAAGGCGGACCGCTCGCGATTCCTGCAGGCGCTCGACCGGGTGCTGGTGGGGATGGAGAAATCCTAGCTGGCAGTAAAACGCTCAACGGCCCAGCTCGCGACGCAGTGAAGGGAGAAGCCCCTCCGCAAGGCTCGCCAATCACGAGGTGGTCGCGCTCCACACCGCGCCTAGCGAGCTTAGGGTGTAGTTGGGGAGATGGGGGGGCGGCCGACTAGCCATACTGGCGATAGAATTTCATTTGCCTCGCGATTTTCCGCGCAGCACGAACTCCGCTTTTCCACTATTTCTGGAATCCTTCACTTCAAGAATAATGGCTCCGTGGTATGTAATTAGGATGCTATCCTTCTCAGCCGAATTTCCCCTCAAGTCTGGAACCCCGTCGGATGTGCTTTCCTGCATCGCCACTTGGCTTCGAGGTTCGCCGCACCGAGTTTTAGCCGTTGAAGATATTGAAAAGCTAGCGACCGGGGAAAAGGAAAAGATCGAAGCCAAAAGTCAGACTGCCGAAGTCATCAATCTCAAAGGTTCCACTTCAGTTGGCCTAGGAGCAAAACACACCGCGATAGATCACGGCATCATCTATTCGACCACCGTCGTTAGCAGAGTATGGAATGACGCCACGTGGGTAAGCATTCGAACAGATCGAGCTAGCATTGACACACATATCAACTTGCGTGAAGCTCAGAAACCGCAAATTATTAAACTGCTACTGAAGCATTTAAAAGGTGGGTTGGATGGAGAACTTTGGGTTCGTGACAAGCCGCATCTGATCACGAATGCTGATCAAAATATGGCGATTAGGTTGCTAAATGGCGACTCGGATAATCACATACCAGTCGTCTACCTCAGTCGCACATTTCGGGACGAGCTAGCTTGCGATCCGTTGGCATTAGCGCGCCATCTGGGTGGTTTAGCGCATGTTGTCGTCGAACCTTCACGCTCTTTCTCTAGAGAGATACAGCCCTTCACTAACTCTCGAAATGCATATGGTGGCGCCGTCGGAGTGTATCTGCCCACAGGACAACGTTCTCTTATCATTCCAGATAACGAGGACGAATGGAATGTCCGAAAGCGTGCATCGGAGGTTGTCCGGGCTTCATTACTTACGCGCCTCCCGATAGCGGGCTTTTCTTGGGCCGATTTGGAGGCGGAAAAAAGTCGCCAAAATATCGAAGCACTTAAAGTCGCCGGATCCACTGACCTTGACGCATTTGTAAGGGAGTTCGACGCCGAAAATCAGGCATTGAGAGACCAGAATGAGGCACTGAAAGTTGAGATTGGGAAGCTAAAAACTGAGGTGCAAAATCTCAATGCAGTCTCATCAACCAGTGGGGCGGGCGTCAAAAAACCCATCGCAGTCCAGGATTATTTCCCCGGAGAAAGCGAACAGTTTCTTAAGGATGCCGTAGAAGCAGCCTTGAAGCAGGTCGTGTCAGGCAGTCGACGCGAAGCCGTACTGCAAGAGTTTTTCGATCGGATGCGATCATCGGATGAGTTTTTACGACGCAGGAAGGCGCTCAAAGAAACTTTATCGAGTTCAGATGACCTTGATGCAAAAGCAACAAAATTACTGCAGGAATTCGGTTTCTCAATCACTTCTGATGGAAAGCACCATAAGTTAACTTATCATGGCGATCCAAAGTTGACGTTTACCATGTCTAAAACCTCAAGCGACTGGCGTGCTGGAAAAAACATGGCGAGCGAGATAATCAAGAAAATCTTCTAGTCACCCTCCGGCACATACGGCTTCCCGCTTTCTCCCGATACACCATGCTCATTTGTGCCTTGCACGCCTCCGCGCCCTGAGCGGACGCTCCGACTCTCTCCATCCCTTGCGCGCTAACTCGGTCGCCTGACACATCTCCCTCACTCGATCTCGCGGCGCTCGGTAAGTTCCATCCCCTCCTCCGGGTTGCCTTCCCAGCGCGTGCCGTCGGTGAGTTCGATCTCGAGGTTGAAATTGTGGCCGGCGACGACCTGCACCTGCGCTTCGATCACGCGGGCGAGGCGCTCGCCGCCGCGTTCTCGCGCTGGGCCTTCGGCAGCAGCACGGCGAAGGCCACCGTCACCAGCAGCAGCGCGGGAACGTCGCCCAGCAGGTGGCCGCGTTGCATCGGATCGCCCATGGCCTGGAATGCCATGATCACCGCGTGGACCGCGCTGGAGATCGCCGTGAACCAGATCAGCGAGGCATGGGCGAGCGGAGCGCGCGCGGCGGCGATCAGGAACACGCCCAGCGTCGCATAGACGCCGAGGATCATCACGTAATAATGCGAGGCCGTGGCCGGCCCCTCGTGCCAGGTCCAGCCCGCAGGCCACACGATCGACAAGGGCCAGATAAGGCAGAACACGGCGCCGAAGGCGACGAGCAGGATTTGCAGCAGGCGGGTAGCGGACATGACATGCGTCCTCTCTCTTGGAGGCGCGGCCCGTGCAGGGGTGTCTGCCCTTTCACCAGCGCGGTCAATCCAAATCGCACGCCTTCATACCCCATCACCCACCTGCCTGCGCTCGGTCAGCTCCATCCCGCCCGCCGTTTCGTCCCACACGGTGATCTGCCGGCTTGTGCCGTCGGTCGGTTCGATTGCGCGGTGGAAATCGTGGCCGGTCGGGCAATGGCGGTCCTATTTGATCCAGCGCAATGACAGGGCGGCTCCGGGCGCGGATAACGGGGCACCGCAGCGGAAGGAGACAGTCCATGATCGATATCGACCAGACGCATGAAGGGTTCGTGATCCTGCGTCCCGAGGGCGCGCTGTCGAAGGAGGATTTCGCCGGGCTCGCCGCGGCGATCGACACGCGGATCAACGAGACCGATGCAGTGCCCAACCTCGTCATCGTGCTCGACAAGCTGCCGCACTGGGACAGCCTCGGCGCGCTTTCGAGCCACTTCAATTTCGTCAGGGTCCACCAGAAGGTGGTGAGGAAGGTCGCGGTGGTGGGCGATTCTCCGCTGCTCTCGATCGCGCCCGAGATCGCCAATTTCTTCGTCTCGGCCAAGGTCCGCCGCTTCCCCTCCGCCAAGCTCGAGGACGCCAAGGCCTGGGCCCGCGCCGAAGCCGACGATCCGGGCCGGTTCGAGCCGATCGAGGGCCTGCCGCGCGATGTCGTGGCGGTGCGCGCGGTGGGGATCATCACCGGCGAGGACTATCGCGAGACGCTCAAGCCGATGGTCGAGGAGAAGCTCAAGGAGCACGACAAGCTCAAATGCCTGGTCGTGCTCGACGACGACTATGCGACCTATACCGGCGACGCCGCTTGGGAGGATACCAAGTTCGACTTCGGCCACTTGACCGATTTCCGCCGCGTGGCGCTGGTGACCGACGTCGAATGGATGGCACGCGCGGCGCGCCTGTTCGCCCCGCTGATGCCGTACGAGTTCCGGCTGTTCCCGGTGGCCGAGCTGGACGAGGCGAAGAGCTGGATCAAGCGCTAGGGCGCGCCGCCTTCCTTCGCTTCCCCCTCGACATCTTCCGGGCCGAGCCCCAGACGCTTGCGCCAGTCGATCCGCGCGAGCAGCACCAGCGCGACGAGCATCGCCACCTGCAGCGCGATGCCGAGCGGGCTGGTCAGCTCCTCGCGCAGCACCTCGCCCATGTCGGTCGAGCCGAGCTCGCGCGCAGTCAGGCCGTAGATCGAATAGGACACGATCCGCCCGGCGAAAAAGGCCACGGTGAACGGCAGGAGCGGCAGCCGCGCGAGCCCCGCGGCCTCGAACAATTGCGCCGACGGCACCGGCGAGAGCGCGAATAGCCCGAGCGCGAGGATCCCGCTGCGGCGGCGCCGCTCGAGCGCCTGCCGCGCCGCGTCGAGGTTCGCGCGCAGCCGCGCCGACAGGAAGCGCGTGCCCAGCGCGCGGGTCGCATGGCCGAGCCCGAAGCGCCCGGTCGCCGCCGCCAGCGCCCCCAGCCCGACCAGCGGCAGCAGTTCGATCTCGCCGCTGAAGGCAAACAGCGCAATGATCGACCAGGTCGGCGGCCCGAAGGCCGGGAGCAGGTTCACGCCGAGGACCACGGCGAAGAAGAGCAGGTACGCGTCCAACGCCAGCAGCCCCGACGCGCCGTTACTTGCCCGAACCGGCGGCGAGGGAACCGTCCGCGTTCTGCCGGGTGGCACACTCGCGCACTTGCAGCGTGATCTTCAACGATCCTCTCCCCATTTCACGTGATCTCGCGGCTTTCCTTGAGCTCCCACTCGGCCTCGGTGTTATACAGGGCGGTCACCTCCCAGCGAGTGCCGTCGGTAAGTTCGATTTCGAGATAATAGGCGAGGCCCGCAATCACCTGGTGCTCGGCTCTGATCACGCGGGCGAGGCTGGCGCCGTCGCGGTCGAGGGCGCCCGCGGCGAAGCGCGCGGCTTCGAGGACCATTTCGCTATCGGCCGACACCGTTTCGATCCCGCCGATCTCGTCGCTGCTGTCGTCGCAGCCCGCGAGCGGGGCGGCCAGCCACACGACGCTAAGCGCCGTCAGGGGCCAGCCGCCGCGCATCACTCGGCCTCGCCCTCGGGCAGGTAGAGCTTGTCGCCCTTGGCGCGGTAGACTTCGCTCATCTTTTCCATGCCCTCGCGCGCCTCCTCGGCCTCCGCGTCGCTCGTATCGCGCTTGATGTTCTCGCTCGCAAGGTAGCTGTCCGAATTCTGCTTGGCGGCGAATTCACGCACTTCCTGCGTGATCTTCATCGAGCAGAACTTGGGCCCGCACATCGAGCAGAAGTGGGCGGTCTTGGCGCCCTCCGCAGGCAGGGTCTGGTCGTGATACTGCTCGGCCGTGTCGGGATCGAGGCTGAGGTTGAACTGGTCGCGCCAGCGGAATTCGAAGCGGGCCTTCGACAGCGCGTCGTCGCGGACCTTGGCCGCCGGATGCCCCTTGGCGAGGTCGGCGGCGTGGGCGGCGAGCTTGTAGGTCACCACGCCCACCTTCACGTCGTCCCGGTCGGGCAGGCCGAGGTGTTCCTTGGGCGTGACGTAGCAGAGCATCGCGGTGCCGTACCAGCCGATCTGCGCCGCGCCGATGCCGCTGGTGATGTGATCGTAACCCGGCGCGATATCGGTGACGAGCGGCCCGAGCGTGTAGAAGGGCGCTTCGCCGCAGGCCTCCAGCTGCTTGTCCATGTTCTCCTTGATCTTGTGCATCGGCACGTGGCCGGGGCCCTCGATCATCACCTGCACGTCCTCGGCCCAGGCGCGCTTGGTCAGTTCGCCCAGCGTGTAGAGCTCGGCGAACTGGGCTTCGTCGTTGGCGTCGGCGATGGAGCCGGGGCGCAACCCGTCGCCGAGCGAATAGGCGATGTCGTAAGCCTTCATGATCTCGGTGATCTCGTCGAAGCGTTCGTAGAGGAAGCTCTCCTTGTGATGCGCGAGGCACCATTTCGCCATGATCGAGCCGCCGCGGCTGACGATGCCGGTGACGCGCTTGGCGGTCATCGGGACGTAGGGCAGGCGCACGCCGGCGTGGATGGTGAAATAGTCGACGCCCTGTTCGGCCTGTTCGATCAGCGTGTCGCGGAAGATCTCCCACGTGAGGTCCTCGGCAATGCCGCCGACCTTCTCGAGTGCCTGGTAGATCGGCACGGTGCCGATCGGGACGGGCGAATTGCGAATGATCCATTCGCGCGTGTCGTGGATGTTGCGACCGGTGGAGAGGTCCATGACGGTGTCCGCGCCCCAGCGGATCGACCAGACCATCTTGTCGACTTCGTTCGCGACGTCGGAGGCGACTGCGCTGTTGCCGATATTGGCGTTGATCTTGACGAGGAAATTGCGCCCGATCGCCATCGGCTCGGTTTCGGGGTGGTTGATGTTGTTGGGAATGATCGCGCGGCCCCGTGCCACCTCGTCGCGGACGAATTCGGGCGTCACGTAATCGGGCAGCGTTGCGCCCCAGGGCTGGCCGTCATTGCGCGCCTCGAACCGCGCGGCTTCATCACGCAGCATTTCGCGGCCGAGGTTCTCGCGCTCGGCGACATATTCCATCTCGGGCGTAATGACGCCCTGCCGCGCATAGTGCATCTGGCTGACGTTCTTGCCCGCTTTCGCGCGCAGCGGGCGCTTCACGACGTTGGGATAGCCGGGCACGCCGCCGCTGCGATCGGGGCCCAGCTGGCCGTTGTCCTCGGGCCTGACTTCGCGCGCGTCGTATTCCTCGACATCGCCGCGCGCCATGATCCATTCGCGGCGCAGCTGGGGGAGGCCCTTGTTGATGTCGATCGTCGCATCCGGGTCGGTGTAGGGACCGGAGGTGTCGTAGACGCGCACCGGCGGCTCGCCGCCTTCGAGGTCGATCTCGCGCATGGCGACGCGTACGCCGCTGCCGCTTTTCGCCGCCACATGCACCTTGCGGCTGCCGCGGATCGGCCCGGTGGTGACGCCGATTTCGATATGCGAGTTGATGTCGGCCATGCGCTGCTACTCCTTGAGGCGGAGCGGAAGCGGTTTCCTGGCAACCAGACCAGCCACTCCCTCCGCCGATGCTAATCGGTTCAGGTTCGACGGGTCGGAGGGCGCGACGCCTCCCTCTCAGCCTGCGCAGGCTCCCCGGGGTTGGTTCGGGTGTAGGGGTTAAGCGGCGCCGCGTCCAGCGTCACAGGATGCCGTAGAGATAGCCCTTCGCAACGGCCTCGGCGAGCGTCTGCGCGCCGAGCTTGCGGCGCAGAACGGCGAGGTGCGCGTCGACAGTGGGCACCGCGATATCGAACCGGTGCGCGATCTCCTGACGTTGCGCCCCTGCGGCCAGCATGCCGAGGATGTCACGCTGGCGGCACGAGAGATCGTAGCCGAAGCCGTCGACCGTGGCGTGGAGCCGCGGCATCATCCTGTCGAGCAGCGCGAACGAGGCGACCTGCAATTCGGCAAAACGCTCACGCGCCACGGCGCCGCCATCGGCCTCGCGATTGGCGAAGACGAAGCCGAAGAAGCGGGCGTCCTGCGCGCCCGGGGCCATCGGCGCATTGCCGATCATCGCCACCCCGTCGCCGATCCCGTGGCGCGCGCATTCCGCCTGTACATGGCGCGAAGCGGGATTGAACGCCTCAACCTCGTCGAGGAACCGCAGCCCGACATCGAAACTCGCGAAGGGGCGAGCGGGCGACAGGGTTTGAGCCTTGAGCAGGACGTAGTCGTCCTGCGCCAGATCGTGGGTGAATTCTTCGATGAAGGCCGAGGGCAGTCGCGTACCGTTGAACTCAACCACCTCGCCCTTGCTGGCGGCGGCGAGTTCGAAGCCGCCGAAATTGCAGTGCTCCACGCCGACCGAGTGAAGGTACTCGTAAAACCAGCGACTGTATCGTTTCCCGGCATCGGGCATCGCCCGGTCGTGCGGCGCGACGCTCGCCAGCCTGGTCAGGAAATCGAACAGCTCGGCACTCTTCGCGGCGCCCAATTTGCCCCTCCTTTATCCCCTTGAACTATAACTTGTTCTAGGTTGCGGGCACTCTGTCAAATCCTGACCCTTCCTGACCCGCGCCGCGCTCCGGCGCGGCGGGACAGAGGAAGGGACGCAACGATGACGAAATCCGCAATTCTCCGCACCACTGCAGCCGCCGGGGCGCTCGGCCTCGCCATGCTTGCCACCGCCTCGCCGGTGCGCGCTGAGGAGTGTTTGCTGGATACCTACAATGATGGCGTGTCACAGTCGACAAGCTACGGAGGGGGTTCCAATTCTGATCGAGACGGCAATGCAACGTCTGGCGGAACAGCCGCCTCAGGCAGCCCGTCGCATTTGCAAGCTGGCGATACGCCCGGCAATCCCACAGACACATCGAATGACAATTCTCTGGCCTGTGGTGTAAACGCGACCGCAGACGCCGAGTTCGCAACCGCAATCGGCGCACAATCGAATGCAGCGGATTACGCAACCGCCGTCGGTTACGGCTCTGCAGCGACCGGGCAGGATTCCTTGGCAGTCGGGCGTATTGCCGGAGCTTCGGGGCAGAATGCCATCGCAGTTGGGACAAATAGCCGTGCGGCAGGGCGGGATGCATCCGCATTAGGCGCCAGCTCGAACGCGGCAGCACAATGGGCGATCGCCATCGGCAACGTCTCATCAGTAGATGGCACATCCCGCGGTGGTATAGCCATCGGGGTGTTCGCCGATGTCCTTGGTGGATCGTCAGCCGCAATTGCCGTGGGAAACCGGGCACAAGCGACCGGAACTGGCGCGATAGCAATCGGGGGTGGTAGTGCCGATAATGGTTCAGATGCGACACAGGCCTCCGGGAACAGGGCTATAGCCCTTGGCAATGGCAGTGGATCTTCGGCCGAAGACAGCATCGCATTTGGCGCGGGATCGTTTTCGACTGCAGTCGGCTCGGTAGCGATCGGACAGGGTAGCAGGGGTGTCGGTGAGTCGGCAGTTGCGATCGGCGCCACGGCACAGGCGACCAAAACAGGGGGTGTCGCCTTAGGGTTCAACGCCTTCGGCACCGGCGAGGCTGCAGCGGCCATCGGCGATTCGGCGCGGGCGCTCGCCACCGGCTCGCTCGCCTTCGGTGCAAGTGCGAGGGCCTCGAATTCGCGCGCCATCGCAATTGGGCAAGATGCCGCCGCCACCGCAGGGGATTCCGTCGCCATCGGCGCAGGCGCACTGACATCGAATGCCGCAGGCGCCGTGGCCCTCGGAGCGGACTCCGTGGCGAACGAGGCGCTTACCGTGTCCTTCGGCCGGGCGTTCGACGACAACGGCACGCCCGGCGATCCGGGCGACGATACCGCCGCCATCACCCGCCGCCTCGTCAATATCGGCGACGGGATCGATGCCAGCGACGCCGCCACCAAGGGCCAGCTCGACGCGGCCATCGCCGGGGTGTCCGGCTCCGCCGCCACCGCGCAGTCGCGCGCCGACGATGCCTTCGCGCTGGCAACCACGGCCGACAGCAAGGCCGACGACAACGCCACGGCCATCGCAACCAATTCCGGCCGCATCGACACTATAGACGCGCGCAGCAATTCGGTCGCCATCGGTGGGGGATCGAGCGCTGCGAGCGCCGGTGGGACGCAGGGCACGGCGCTCGGCTCGGCCGCGGCGGCATCGGGCGAGGAATCGACCTCGCTCGGCGCGGCGACCGAGGCGGCAGGCCTGCGCTCCACCGCAGTGGGTCGCGGGGCCTTCGCCGACGGGGTGCAGACTTCCGCCATCGGCACCGGATCGAGGGCCACCGGGGTCGGCTCTTCGGCGATCGGCGGGTTCTCCGCCGCCTCGGGCAATTTCTCGACCGCGCTCGGCTATGCGAGTTCGACCGTCGCAGCGCAGGCCGTCGCGGTCGGATACCAGGCGCAAGCCCGGGACGAGAATGCGACCGCGATCGGCACACAGGCGCGCGCCGAATACGCCAAGTCGACCGCCATCGGCTACGCTGCGGTCACCACCGCCGCCAACCAGGTCGTGCTCGGCGGGGCGGGATCGTCGGTGGTGATCGGCGATCTCGACGCCTCGACCGCGGCGCAGGAAGGCCCGGTCGACGTCGTGACGGTCGACGCCAACGGCGTGCTCGGCAAGCAGCAGGTGGCGACCGCAGCTTCGGTCGCCGCCGTGCGCGCCGACATGGGCTATATCGCCGCGGTCACCGATGCGCAGTTCCAGGCGCTCTCTTCAGACGTCTCCGCGCTCGGCGGGCGGGTCGATGCGCTCGGCTTCCGGCTCGACCAACTCGACCGCTCGGCGATGGGCGGGATCGCCGCCGCCGCCGCGCTCGGGAGCGCGATCGCCCTGCCCGACAAGGCCTTCACCATCGCGGGCAACGTCGCCACCCATGGCGGCGAGCAGGGATATGCCGCAAGCTTCACCGGCCGCGTCAGCGACAGCTTCGCGATCGGCGCGGGGATCGCCGGCAACACCGGCGACGACGAGGTCACCGCGCAGGTCGGCTTCGCCTTCGGGTTCTGAACGGGCGCGGAGCGGGCACCGAAGACGCCCGCTCCGCTTCGCCGTTTGACTTGCGCACCGCTCCCCGCCACGCCTTGCGCATGGCGACGCGGCAACAGACCCCGGTCAAGGTCCACCAGTTCGGGCGCGAGCGCGAACCGGTGGTGGTGATCGACGACTTCAGCGGGATCGCCGACCAACTCCTCGCGGCCGGGCGCGCGGCCGAATATCGCGAAGGCGGTGCGAGCTACCCCGGCATCCGCGCGTGGTGCGTACCGACCTACCTCGATCGCCGCCGCGACCTCATGTTCCAGCTGATGCAGCGTATCTTCGGCTTTCGCCAGCGGCTCGCGCTCGACGTGTCGACGTTCTCGCTGGTCACACTCGCCGAAGACGAGCTCGCCCCGCTCCAGCGGATCCCGCATTACGACCATGCGAGCGACGAGGTGATCGCGGTGATGCATTACCTGCTCGGCCCCGAAAGCGGCGGCACCGCTTTCTACCGCCACCGGCGGACCGGCTTCGAAACGATTACCGAGGAGCGCGAGCCCGCCTACAATGCAGCGCTCGAGGAAGACGAGCGCGAATACGGCGGGCCGCCCGCGCGCTACCATTACGGCGACAGCGATCGCTTCGAGATGATCGGCGAGGTCGAGGCCCGACCCGACCGGCTCGTACTCTATCGCGGCAGGCTGCTCCATTCGGGCGTCATCCCCACCCCGCAGGCGCTGAGCGACGATCCGGAGACGGGCCGCCTGACAATCAACATGTTCCTGCGCGGGGCCTAGCCACCCGCCGATTCAGGGGATCTGCCTGGCGTTTAGCCGCGGATTGAGCCTGGAAACGTGGTTCAGCCATTCCTTGGGCTTGCGCCGCAGCTCCCACGGATAGCTGACCTTGATGCCCACCATCTGCGCGATGCGGCCGACGAAGTGGATGCAGTTGCGATTGTCGAGATCGTAGCCCTTGCCCGGCGCGTCGCGCCACACCTTCATCTCCTGCACCACCGCGCGATACATCGCGTCGCTGATCTGCACAGTGAAATGGCGGTTGGTCGAGGTGATGTATTTCTGTTCTTCCTCGAAGATCCCGTGCTCGACCGGACCCATCAGCACCGAAGGCCCGATGCTCTTGGCCGAAAAGCCGTAATTCTCGTTGATCTTCTGGCCGGTTGTTTCAAGCGAGCCTTCAAGCACGATGAAGGTGTGCGGGTAGCGGCCGCCGAAATACGAGCCGTTGAAGCTGTGGAACGACAGCATGACCTGCGCCTGCGCGGCCTGCGGCAGGGCGAAGAAAAACGCGGCGAAAAGCGCGAGGATCGCGCGGCGGAAGGAAGGCGATCTGATCTGCATGGGCGGCGCGATACCAATTTTCCGCCCTTTGGTCAGCCCTCTATTCGCCCAACAAATGTAGCGCGATCTCGCGCCGGTGCGGTGCCGCGCGATGTTCGGCGAGGAACACGCCCTGCCAGGTGCCGAGCGCCGGCGCCCCGCGCGCGACCGGGATCGACAGCGTCGTGCCGGTAAGGACCTGTTTCAAATGCGCGGGCATGTCGTCGGGCCCTTCGCAATCGTGTTCGTAGTCAGGGCCCTCCGGCGCGACGCGTTCGAGCCACGCCGCGAGGTCGCGCTTGACCGCGCCGGCGGCGTTTTCGGTGATCAGCAACGAGGCCGAGGTGTGGCGGCAGAAGGCGGTGAGCAGCCCGGTGTCGATCCCGCTCGCCGCGACGAATTCGCACAGCCGGTCGGTGAATTCGACAAACCCCTTGCCGCCGGTCTCGATTGTGATGGTCTCGCTCGCCTGTCGCATAATGCTCCCGCCCTAGTCGCTGGATATTGACGCTGGCCCGCACACGCGGCAAAGCCCGCGCCCTGCCCGATGGCAGCCTCGCGGGTGTAGCTCAATGGTAGAGCAGCAGCTTCCCAAGCTGACGACGAGGGTTCGATTCCCTTCACCCGCTCCATCTCCACCCGCCCCATCTCCACCCGCTCGACATTTCGTTCCATCGCCGGGCGTTTGCCTGTAGCGCGTCAACATGGCCGCGCTGATGTTCGCTTTCGTCGCTGCGTTTCTCGTCACCATGGGGGCGCGGGACCAGGTGCTGGTGTCCGATCTCTCGGCGAAGGGGCACGGCGCGGCGCTGCCAGTCGGGGTGGTGGCCGGGTGGGCGGCTTCGGCGTTGGCGGGATACGGCGCGGGCTACGTGCTCCCGGCGCTGGTGCCCGATGCGCGCGATATCATCGGCGCGGTGGCGGCGATCTTCTCGGGCCTCGAACTGCTGCTGCTTCGCCCCGGGCGCGCGCCGAAGGAACCGACCCATTCGGTCGGCGCGGCGAGCCTCGTGCTGATCGCGCACCAGATCACCGATGCCGCGCGCTTCCTCGCCTTCGGAATCGGCGCAGCCTATGCCGCGGCGATACCCGCCGCGATGGGCTGCGCGGCGGGCGGGACTATGGCGCTCGGCCTCGGCGCGCTCGGCGTGGTCGACCCGCGCGCGCGCTGGATCGCCATCGGGCGGCGGATTTTCGCCGTGGTCCTGCTGGTCCTCGGGCTCTGGCTCGGGTGGCAAGCCCTGCCCGATTAGCCGGCGAATGCCAATCGTCTATGGCGATCAACCACAGCGCAAATATTGATGGACCCGATTTTCCGCCAGCCCGTTATCCTTGTGAAACCGATATAATCGAAACAAGGGACCCCATCATGGCCAAGAGTGGCGACAACTCGAAAAAAGCCGTCAACGAGCAGCTGAACAAGCTGCTCGCCGATCACTACGCATTGTTCATCAAGACCAAGAATTTCCACTGGCACGTCCAAGGGCCGCGGTTTCGCGACCTGCACCTGCTGTTCGACGAGCAGGCCCAGGAAATCATCGGGGTGACGGATGCGATCGCCGAGCGCGTGCGCAAGAACGGCGGTACCACGCTCACCTCGATCGGAACGATCGCCAAGCACACCCAGATCGCCGACCAGGATCGCACAGGATTCGACCCGCAGGAGATGGTCCGCGAGCTTCGCGACGACAACCGCACGCTGGTCGACCAGATTCGCGCGGTGAAGGCCGAGGCGGAAAAGGCCGGCGACAACGCCACCGACGGGCTCAGCGACGACTGGACCGACATGGCCGAGGAGCGCGCCTGGTTCCTCGATTCGATCGCCGCCTAGGCCGCGCTCAGAACAGGTCCAGCTGGTCCGCGGCGCTCGCGCGCCTGGTCTTCGTTACCCCTTCGAGACCAGACAGCGTGAGCCCCATCAGGCGGATCGGCAGCGGAAGCGGCAGTGCGTCCTCGAGCAGGATGCGCGCCGCTTCCGCGAACATCACCTTGTCCTCGACTGGGCGCGGCAGCGAGCGCGCGCGGGTCTGGATGCGGAAATCATTGTACTTGAGCTTGAGCGTGACGGTCTTGCCGCGGGCCTCGTTGCGCTCGATCCGCTCCCACACGATGTCGATGATCCGGTCGAGCGTGTCGCGCAGTTCACCGGGAGCGTGGATATCCTCGGAAAAGGTCCGCTCGCCGCCGACCGATTTGCGGATCCTGCTCGATCGCACCGGGCGCAGGTCGATCCCGCGCGCGGCCCGAAAGAGATAATCGCCGAAGGACCCGAAATGCGCGGCCAGCCATTCGCGATCCTTCGCCGCGAGGTCGGCGCCGGTGGCGATCCCGAGCTTCGCCATCTTCTCGGCACCCTTCGGCCCGACCCCGTGAAACCGCCGGACCGGCAGCGACTGGACGAAGGCGGCGCCCTCGCCCGGGCGGATCACGCACAACCCGTCGGGCTTGTTCTGGTCGCTCGCGAGCTTGGCGAGGAACTTGTTGTAGCTCACCCCGGCGCTCGCGGTCAGCTGGGTTGCCTCGCGGATTTCGGCGCGGATGATCTCCGCGATGCGCGTCGCGCTGCCGATCCCGTTGATGTCGGCGGTGACGTCGAGATAGGCCTCGTCGAGGCTCAGCGGCTCGACCAGCGGCGTGTGGCGCTGGAAGATTGCGCGGATCTGGCCCGAGACCTCGCGATAGACGTCGAAGCGCGACTTGCAGAAGATCAGGTCGGGGCACAGCCGCCTGGCGGTGACTGAGGGCATCGCCGACTTCACCCCGAACCGCCTTGCCTCGTAGCTCGCCGCCGCGACCACGCCGCGGCCCGACGATCCGCCGACCGCCACCGGCTTGCCCCGCAGCTCCGGGTCGTCGCGCTGCTCGACGCTGGCGAAAAAGGCATCCATGTCGACATGGATGATCTTGCGCAGGCCGCCTTGTGCGGCCTCCCCATCCTCGTCGGATTCAATATCGGGGGAATCGATCTGCACCATCGCACGCGAGAATAGGGTCGGCACTTGCAAAGCGGAACCGTTGGTTGCACTTGCCCTTTTGTGCACATGCGAACGAATTCCGAACCGAGCGGAGAAACCAGGCCCGCTCCCCGGGGCGCGAAGCGCAAGCCAGTCGGCGAACGTGAGCTGATCTGGATGATGGCGCTGCTGATGGCGCTCAATGCGTTCGGCATCGACGCCATTCTCCCCGCGCTGGACACGCTCGCCACCGATCTCGGAGCGGCCGGCAACGATCGCCAGTACATCGTCGGCGCATACCTGCTCGCCGCGGGGATCGGCACGCTCGTGCCGGGCGCCTTCGCCGACCGCTATGGCCGCCGCCCCGTCCTGTTCGTCGCCTTGGCCGCCTATATCGCGCTGTCGATCGCCTGCGCGCTCGCCACCAGTTTCGAGATGCTGGTGACGCTGCGCGCGATCCAGGGTTTTGCCGCGGCCGGGATCATCGCGCTCCCCCCGGCGATCATCCGCGACAAGGTGGGCGGCGACAAGATGGCGCGAATGATGAGCCTGATCTTCGTCATCTTCCTGCTCGTGCCCGCTGTCGCGCCGAGCATCGGACAGGGTATCCTGATGATCGTCGGCGACTGGCGGATGATCTTCGTCGCGATGGCGATCGCCGGCGTTGGCATGAGTCTGTGGGTTTATACCCGCCTCGCCGAGACGCTCCACGAGGAAGATCGGCAGCCGATCATCATCCCCAAGATCGTCCGCCACATGACCCACGCGGTCACGCTGCGCGAGACTATCGGTTACACCCTCGGGAGTGCACTCGTCTTCGGCGGGCTGTTCGGCTTCATCAACTCCTCGCAGCAACTGATCGGAGAGGCCTTCGGCGCGGGCGACAAGTTCCCGCTGATCTTCGCGATCTGCGCGGGCTGCATGGCGCTCGCCAACTGGTCGAATTCGCGGATCGTCGAACGCTTCGGCGCGCGGCGGGTGAGCCACATCGCGCTGTTCCTGTTCATCGCCGTCGCCGCGGCGCAGGCATGGTTCGCGAGCCAGCCGGGCGAGACGCTGTGGACCTTCGTGCCGCTGATGGCCGCGAACATGAGCCTGCTCGGCTTTATCGGGGCCAATTTCGGCTCGATCGCGCTGCAACCCTTCCGCCACATCGCCGGCGCGGCATCGTCGGCGCAGGGTTTCCTGCGGATGACGAGCGGCGCGGCGCTCGGCGCGGTGATCGGCCAGGCCTATGACGGGACGGCGCTGCCGCTCGCGCTGGCATTGCTCGCCACCGCGGTCATCAGCCTCGCTTTCGTGCTCTTTTCCGAACGCGGAGAGCTGTTCGGTCCGCCCCAACCGGAGACGCCGTGACGCAGCCCGACGACATCGCCCCCTATGATCTGGCGATCATCGGCGGCGGCGTGAACGGCGCCGGGATCGCGCGCGATGCGGCGGGAAGGGGTGCGAAGGTCCTGCTCCTCGAAGCGCGTGACCTTGCCAGCGGAACGAGCTCGGCCTCGACCAAGCTCGTCCACGGCGGCTTGCGCTACCTCGAATATTACGAATTCGGCCTCGTGCGCGAGGCGCTGGGCGAGCGCGAAGTGCTGTGGCGGATCGCCCCGCATATCGTGCGGCCGATGCGCTTCGTGCTGCCGCATGACGAGAGACAACGTCCGCGCTGGATGCTGCGCGCCGGCCTGTGGCTATACGATCATATCGGCGGCAGGAGGACGCTCCCGGGCGCAGATGGCATCCGCCTCGACCGGCATGTCGCGGGCGAGGCCCTCGAGGCCGATTACACCCACGGCTTCGAATATTCGGACGGCTGGGTCGACGATGCGCGGCTGGTGGTGTTGAACGCGGTCGATGCGCATGAGCGCGGCGCGGTTATCCGTACCCATTGCCGAATGACAGCGGCCCGGCGCGAAAACGGCTTGTGGCATATCGAAGCGGGCGGCGAAGCGTTCTCGGCCCGCGCGCTCGTGAACGCCGGCGGCCCCGGTGCGAACGACATCGATCGGCTCGCCGGCCTCGTCCCGGCGCGCGGCCTCCGCCGGGTTCGCGGATCGCATATCGTCGTGCCCAGACTGTTCGAGCACGAATACGCCTACCTGCTCCAGCAGCCCGATACGCGAATCGTCTTTGCGATTCCCTATGAAGGTGATTTCACGCTGATCGGCACGACAGACGCCGATCACTCTGGGTCGCTCGAAGACGTTCACATCGACGCGCGCGAAACCGAATACCTGCTCGCCGCCGTCAATCGCAGCTTCCGCCGCGATGTAACGCGAAACGACATCGCCTGGACCTATTCGGGCGTGCGCGCGCTGGTCGACGACGGATCGGGACGCCCCGAGGCGGCGACGCGCGGCTATGAACTGCCGCTGTCGGACGAGGCCGACGGCGCCCCGGTGCTGTCGGTCTATGGCGGCAAGATCACCTCGTACCGCCACCTTGCCGAGGAAGCCGTCGATGCGCTGTCCAAACGTCTGCCCGCGCTCCGAGGCGGCCCCTGGACCTCGAAGACAGCACTGCCCGGCGGCGACTTCGCCGCGACCGAGCAGCCGGCATTTATCGCCGAGTTGAACGCACGGTACCCGTTCCTTTCGCCCGCCGACGCCACCCGCATCGCGCGAGCCTACGGCACGCGTGCTGAATGGTGGCTCGAAGGCGCGAAGAACTGGGACGATCTCGGCATCGACTTCGGTGCCGGACTGACCGAGGCCGAGATCGCCTACCTTCAGGAAGCCGAGTGGGCGCGCAGCGCCGAGGACGTGTTGTGGCGCCGCAGCAAGCTCGGCCTGCATATGAGCGGAGCCGAGCGCGACGGGGTTGCGGCGTTCATGCGCGAAGGGGGTTAGTCGCCCTCGGGCTCCACCACCGCGAGCACTGCCTCGACCTGCACCTGCGCGCCTTCGCTGGCGGAAAGCTCGGTCACGGTCCCGGCGAACGGCGCGGTGAGCGCGTGCTCCATCTTCATCGCTTCGAGCACCATGAGCCGCTGGCCCGCCTCGACCTTCTGGCCCTCGGCCACGTCGAGCGCGATCACTTTGCCCGGCATCGGCGCGAGGATCGCGCCGTCGGCGGCGGAGGCTGCGCCGCCGGTATAACCGGGCAGGCTGAAGAGGAACGGATGTGCTTCCTTGTAGACCAGCGAACCGCCGTCGATCGTGGTGGCGAACCCGGTGGCGCTGACGCATTCCTCGAGCTCGAGCGTGCGCGCCTCGCCGCCATGCTGGACCGTGATGCGCGGACTTCCGTCGCGGTTGAGGCGGAAACCGCTGGCGCTACCCCACGGTCCCGAACCGGGTTGCTCGCTGGCGAGATAATAGGGCGCGAATTCGTTGAGCGCGGCGACCTGCCATTCATTCTCACCCAATTCGGGCGCTTCGGTCAGCGCGTCGCCGCGATCGGCGATCAGGCCGGTGGTCATCTCGCCGGCACGGAATGTCGGGTCGTTGAGGCAGGCGAGCAGGAAGGCTGCATTGGTCCGCACCGGCCAGACGCGAACCGCATGGAGCGCCGTCGCGAGTTGCAGCATCGCATCGTCGCGGTCTTCGCCCCAGGTCACGATCTTGGCGATCATCGGGTCGTAATGCGGGCTGACCTGGTCGCCCTGCTCTACGCCGGTCTCGATCCGCGCCAGGCCCTCGTCGAGTTCGAGCAGATCTAGCTTGCCGGTGGAGGGCAGGAAACCCGTGGTCGGATCCTCAGCATAGAGCCGCGCTTCGACCGAATGTCCGTTGATCGACAGTTGGTCCTGCTCGAGCGGGATCGGTTCACCGCCCGCGACGCGCAGCTGCCACTCGACCAGGTCGACGCCCGTGATCTCTTCGGTCACCGGGTGTTCGACCTGCAAACGGGTGTTCATTTCCATGAAGAAGATGCGATCGGCGCACAGGCCTTCGCTCGCATCGGCGATGAATTCGATCGTGCCCGCGCCCTCGTAATCGACCGCCTTGGCGGCGCGCACTGCGGCAGCACAGATTTCCTCGCGCGTGGCCTCGTCCATCCCCGGCGCGGGGGCTTCCTCGATCACCTTCTGGTGGCGGCGCTGGAGCGAGCAGTCGCGCTCGAACAGGTGGACGACATTGCCGTGGCCGTCGCCGAAGACCTGTACCTCGATATGGCGGGGCGAGGTGATCCACTTTTCGAGCAGCACCTCGTCGTTGGAGAAGCTGGCCTTGGCCTCGCGCCGGCAGCTTTCGAGAGCGGCCGCGAAATCCTTCGCCGCATCGACCTTGCGCATGCCCTTGCCGCCGCCGCCCGCGACCGCCTTGATCAGCACCGGATAACCGATCGCGTCGGCTTCTTTCTGCAGACGCTCGACCGACTGGTCCTCGCCCTCGTAGCCCGGGGTCACCGGCACGCCCGCCTCGCGCATCAGCTTCTTGGCAGCGTCCTTCAAGCCCATCGCCTCGATGCTCGACGGCTTGGGGCCGACCCAGGCCAGCCCGGCATCGATCACGGCCTGCGCGAAGCCGGCGTTCTCGGACAGGAAACCGTAGCCCGGATGGATCGCATCGGCGCCGGTCTGTTTCGCCGCGGCGATGATCTTGTCGCCGACGAGATAACTTTCGGCGGCGGGCGAGGGGCCGATATGTACCGCCTCGTCCGCGCTGCGGACATGCAGCGCGTTGGCGTCGGCATCGGAATAGACCGCGACGGTGGCAATCCCCATCTCGCGCGCGGTGCGGATGATGCGGCAGGCGATCTCGCCGCGATTGGCGATCAGGAGCTTTTCGATCATGCGGAGGCGCTAGCGTCCCCCGCGTTCCGCATCAAGCGAGCGCGTCACCACCCCTTGAGCGGGCGGATCAATTCACGGCTGTAGATCGGCATCTGGTCGGGCTCGTGCGGGTTGTTGCGCAGAGCTTCCCACCAGGCCGCGATGATATGCCAGAGCTTTTCCGGACCCGAGACCACGACGCGCTTGTTCCATGCCAGCTGGCCGCGGTCGAGCACCTTGCGCCCGATCGCGGTATAGATTCGCGCCGCCGCCAGCACCGCCCAGCGATCGCGGAAACCGAGCCTAGCCGCGCCGAGCCGCGCGGCATCGGCGTGCCGGTCCATCATCCGGACCAGCTTGGCCACGACCGCGGCAAGCTTGAAGCGGTTGTGCGGCTTGGCGTGTTCGCCCGGCTTGATATCGGCCTCGGCAAGCCATTCCTGCGGCAGGTAGCAACGCCCCGCCGCATCGTCCTCGACCACGTCGCGCGCGATATTGGCGAGCTGGAAGGCGAGCCCGAGGTCGCAGGCGCGATCAAAGACCCAGGCATCGTCGGGCGCCTGCATCACCCGCGCCATCATCACGCCGACCGCGCCGGCGACATGGTAGCAATAACGCATCATCTCGGCCTCGGTGCGCGGCTGCCAGCCCTGCGCGTCGAGCGCGAAACCGGCGATCACGTCGTCGGCCATGTCCTGCGTCAGTCCGACCTCGGCCGCGACCATGCCGAAGCTGTCGAAAGCGAGGTCGAGCGTCGGCTGTCCCTCGAGCGCGCGACGGGTCAGCGCGCGGATCGCCTGGACCTTGTCCTCGGCCTCTTTCGTGTCGTGAACTTCGGACAGCTCGCCACCGAACTCCTGTCCGTCGGCGAGGTCGTCGCAGCGGCGGCACCAGTGATAGAGCAGCCAGCTGCGTTCGCGCGTGTCGCGCCCGAACAGGCGCGACGCGGCGGCGAAGCTCTTCGAGCCTTCGCGGATCGCCCAGTAGCTTTCCTGCACCAGGTAATCGCGATTGCGCCCGCCGCCCTTGGCCGACGGGGTCTTTCGCAGGATGCGCGAGGGAGCGAGTAAGCGGGGTCGTTTCAGAGGTCGTCTGCCTTCATCGCGAAAATCGGGGTGTGCGGCTCATAATCCGCCATCGCCGTCAGGAGTTCCGGGATAGTCTCACGCGCGACGATGATGCCCTGGTGCGCGGGCCGGATGAAGCCGACCTCGATCATCTTGGCGTTGAATTCGAGCAGTCCGTCATAGAAGCCGAACGCGTTGAGCAGACCGACCGGGCTGCGGTGGTAACCCAGCTGCGCCCAGCTGACCGCCTCCCACAATTCGTCCATCGTGCCGACCCCGCCGGGGATCGTGACGAAGCCGTCCGAGAGGTCGGTGAAGGCCTTCTTGCGCTCGTGCATGCCGGGCACGACTTCGAGCCGGGTGCAACCGGTATGCGCGACTTCGGAGCCCACCAGCGCCTCGGGGATCACGCCGATCACCTCGCCGCCGGCCTCGAGCGCGGCATCGGCGACCGCGCCCATCAGCCCCAATCGGCCTCCGCCATAGACGACCCCGATCCCGCGCGTCGCGAGCGTGCGCCCGACCTCGCGCGCGAGCACGATATAACGCGGGTCCTCGGGCGTGGCCGAGCCGCAATAGACGGCGAGACGCTTCATGCGTGCAGGTCCTCCAGCATCAATCCCGCGGTCGCCTTGGCGCTGCCGATGACGCCGGGGATGCCGGCACCGGGATGAGTGCCCGCGCCGACGAGATAGAAATTGTCGATCACGTCGTCGCGATTGTGGCCGCGGAACCAGGCGCTCTGGGTCAGGATCGGTTCGAGGCTGAAGGCGCTGCCGTGATGGGCATTGAGATCGCGCGCGAAATCCTTCGGCGCGTAGGAAAACTTGGTCACGATCCGGTCTTTCAGACCCGGGATCAGCCGCCGTTCGAGCTCGGCCAGGATCCGCGCCTCGAGCTCGGGGCCCATCTCGTCCCAGTCGATCGGCAGCTTGCCCTGGTGCGCGACCGGAACCAGCGCGTAGAAAGTGCTCATCCCCTCGGGCGCCATCGAGGGATCGCTCACGCTCGGATGGTGGAGGTAGATCGAGAAATCGCGCGGCAGCACGCCGTGTTTGTAGATGTCGTCGAGCAGCCCCTCGTAGCGCGGGCCGAACAGGATCATGTGGTGCGGGATCCCGGGCCACGCGCCTTCGATCCCGAAATGGACCACGAACAGGCTCGGGCTGAAGCGCTTCTTCGCGAGCGATTTGGCGTATTTCTGTCCGCGCGCGTTCTTGCCCAGCAGGTCGCGATAGGAATGCATGATATCGGCATTCGAGGCGACCGCGTCGAAATGGCCGCTCCATCCGCTTGCGGTCTCGACGCCCGTGGCGTGCGCGCCCATCGTAGTGACTTCGGCCACCGGATCGCCCAGCCGCAGCGTCCCGCCGAGGCGTTCGAAATGCGTCACCATGCCCGCGACCAGGCGGTTGGTGCCGCCCTTCGCCCACCACACGCCGCCATCCTTTTCGAGCTTGTGGATCAGCGCGTAGATCGCGCTGGTTTCCATCGGGTTGCCGCCGACCAGCAGCGTGTGGAACGAGAGCGCCTCACGCAGCTTTTCCGACTGCACGAACTTGCTTACCATGGCGTAGACGCTGTTCCAGGCCTGGTTCTTGGCCAGCGCGGGCGCGGCCTTGAGCATCGACTTGAAATCGAGAAACGGCACGTGGCCGAGCTTGACGTAGCCTTCCTCGAACACGCGGGCCGAGTAATCGAGGAATTCCTCGTAGCCCGGATTGTCGCCCGGGGCGACGCGCTCGATCTCGGCGCGCAAGTGCGCCTCGTCGTTCGAATAGTCGAAATTGGTCCCGTCGGGCCAGTTGAGGCGGTAGAACGGGGTCACTTCCATCAGTTCGACGTCGTCGGCCATGTCGTGTCCGGTGAGCGCCCACAATTCGCGCAGGCAATCGGGATCGGTGATCACGGTCGGGCCGGCGTCGAAGGTGAAGTTGCCCGCGTCGGTCTCTCGCTCCCAGAAATAGGCACGACCACCGGGCTTGTCGCGTCCCTCGACCACGGTCGTCGCGATCCCGGCCGATTGCAGGCGGATCGCCAGCGCGAGCCCGCCGAAACCCGCCCCGACGACGCAGGCCGACTTGCCGGTGAGTTCGGGGATTCGGGGCTTGTCGAGGACGGGGGCTTGAGCGTTCATCTTGTCTTCCCTTGCATCGGGCGACCTGCCGAAAGCAAGGCCGGGATTGCGCGCGATACAGGTACGGGGGGCTTGCCGATCAATATGCGCGCCTTGTCGCGCAGGGTCGACTTGCCGGCATAGAACCGTTCGATCAGCGGCGGGGGAAGCTTGTAGAACCGCTCGAACACCCGCACGCGCTGCTCGGGCCGCGCGGCCTGGAACAGCATCCGGCCGAGCAGGCGATAGAACTTCGTGTCGCGCCAGTGCTCGCGCGCCTCGCGATCAATCAACGCCGCGAGCTGGTCGCCGGGGAGGTCGGCATTGTCGGCGATACGCCCGGCGAGACCGGCGGCATAGGGCAGCGTGTAGCTGGTCAGCGGATGGGCAAACCCGCCGCGCGCACCGGCAAGCACGACCCCGCCATGTGCGGACTGCTCCGCCCGAAAGGCACCGAAATCACCCCCGGTGACGACCGGCAATACGCCCGTCTCGTGGCCGACGATGCCGTAATCCCAGCCCTGCGCCGCGCAATAGGCGTCGAGCCGCGAGGACAGCGCGTCGCGGTCGAGCTTCGGACTGTCCTGGTAATAGGTGTCCTCGACGAAGATGTCGTTCGCGCTCAGCGGGAGGACGTAGACGAAGCGAAAGCCGCCGATCTGGTCGACCGTCGCATCCATGATGAAGGGGAGCTCGATCCCGTGCGGATGGGTGGTGCGCAGGTGCCGCCCCATGAAGACCTGCCAGCCCCCGGCCAAGTGCCGCGAGGGCGTGGCGGCGCGGCAATCCACCACCGCGCGCGCGGGAACCCGGGTCTGGTCGGCGAGCAGCACGTGATCTTGCGCGAGCGAGACCACTTCGATCCCTGCCTGGACCACCCCTGCGGGCAGTTCGCGGCGCAGCGCGCGGTCGAAATCGTGCGACGCCATCGAGCGATACGGGGTCTCGAGCGCGCGGTCGTAACCGGGAAACCCGACCATGTATCCGTCCCACGCCGCCTTGCGAAACGGCGCGAGCAACACCTTCGCCGGATCGTCGAGATCGGTTTCGAACCAGCTCCAGCGATGATTGCCGCCGAGCGTCGCGCCCTGTTCGAACAGCCGGACCCGCAGTTCGGGCCGCTTGTTGGCAAGCGCCAGCGCGATCAGCCCGCCCGCGAGCCCACCGCCCACAATGGCGACGTCGACGATACTTGCGGGGGCGCGACTGCTCATGGGGACAGATGCCTATGCACGGGGTCCAAGGAGCGCAAAGAAAAAGGCGCGCACCGTGTCGGAACGCGCCTTTTTCGATCCAATCCCTTGATCGATCAGCTTTCGCCGTCGTCGCTGCCGAGATCGAGCTCGGGCCGCGGGTCCGGCATCTCGGCGTCGCGATCGCCGGTCTTCAGGTAGGTGTCGAACCATTCCATCATGCGGACATTGTAGTCGTAGCGCGAGGCGGCGCGCGCATTGCCGTGGCCTTCGCCCGGATAGAGCACGAGGCGCACCGGCGTCTCGGGCTTGCGCACCTTGATCGAGCGATAGAGCTCGTAGCTCTGGCTCGGCGCGACGCGCGTGTCGCTGTCGCCGTGCATGATCAGCAGCGGGGTCTCGGCCTTGTCGACGTGGTAGATCGGCGAGACTTCGAGCATCTTCTGCCAGTCGTCCCACGGCCAGGCGCGGCTATGCACGTTGTACATCTCGTAGGGGATGTCGGTGGTGCCGAATTTCGAGATCTGGTTCGAGATTCCGACGAACATCACGCCCGCGGCGAACTCGTCCGAGTAATAGGTCGAACCCCAGGCGGTGGCATAGCCGCCATAGGAGCCGCCGGTGATCCCGGTGCGGTCGGCATCGGCGATCCCGTCGGCCGCAAGCGCGCGCTTCGCGTCGACGAGGTCGCGGAACTCGGGATCGGTGTAGCGACCCTGATGCGCCTTGGCAAAGGCAACGCCGTAGCCGGTCGAGCCGCGATAATTGGGCTGGAACACGGCATAGCCCTGCCCCGCGGCGACCTGGCCCGGACCCGAATAGGCCGTCGTCCAGCCGTTCGAATCATGCGCTTCGGGCCCGCCATGGACGTCGAGGATCAGCGGGGCACCGCCGGCAGGCACGCCGCCCACGGGCAGGACCAGCACGCCTTCGATCTCGGTGCCGTCGGTCGCAGTATAGCGATAGGGGCGCTGTTCGCCGAAATCGATCTCGGCGAGCCAAGGATTGTGGCTCGTCCAGCGTTCCCACATCGCGCCCTTCCAGACGTAGAGTTCGCTCGGATGCTGCGCGGTCGAGGCACGCACCGCGATGCGATTGCCGCCGGCCTCGATGCTGCTGATCGAAAGGTTCTCGCCATCGATCTGCTGCGCAACCGAACCGTCGGGCGAATAGATCCGCAGATCGCTCATCACCCCGGTGTGGATCACCGCCGCGAGGCGGCCATCGGCGAGGAATTCGGCATCGACCGCCGCTTCGGCCGCGCCTTCGTTGAGCGCGGTCATCGCGCCCGACACCGGGTCGACGTAATAGAGCGTGGTCGCGGCCGGATCGTTCATGTCGATCCCGGCAATCATCGACATCTTCATCGAATCGGGCGCGATTTCGACGTCGCCGATCTTGCCCGGAGTCTCGACCACGCGGGTCACGTCGCCGCTCGCGAGATCGACGATATGCACGCGCTTCGAGGTGTAGCTGTCGTCGACCTGCGGGGTCGGCGCGCTCTCGACGGCGGCCCACTGCCCGTTCGGCGCGACCTGGAAGGCCGAGACATAACCCGGGATCGCCACGCTGCGCGGGTTGGCGTCGATCTCGTCGCCGAGCCGGGCCGAGAACAGGCGGTTAAGCTGGGCTTCCTCTTCATAGACGACCGCATCGAAGCCCTTCTTGCTCTCGCCACTGCGGCCCTTGTCCTCTGCAGCTGCGACCAGCAGGTGGACCATCGAGCCGTCGGGCGAGAAATCGTAGCTGCGGACATGCGCGCCATCGACCGCAGCGAGCTTGCGATAGGCGCCGCCGTCGATCGGCAGGCCCCACACGGCGCGCTTTTCACCGTCGTTGGCCCAGATGAAGGCGATCATCCGGCCATCGGGCGAGAACTTGACCGTCGACGGGCTGATGTCTTCGGGCAGGAAGGCGCGGGCCTGGTCCTTCTCCCATGCGACCATCAGTTCCTGCCGGGTGGTGCCGTCTTCCTCGCCGCTGGTGACGTCAGGCAGGCTGGCGACGGTGTAGGCGATCCGCGTCCCGTCGGGCGAGACCGCGATTTGGCCGACGCTTTCGAGCTTGGCCACGTCCTCGGCCGTCATCACGCGCGCCTGCGCGGCGGTGAACGGCGTGATCAGCGCACCCGCGAGCAGGGCGGATTTGGTCAATTTGAGCATCTGTTTCCTCTCCGGTGAAATCTTCCGCCTGCGCCTTAGCCATTGCAGCGCGCGCGGGGCAAGGGCATCACCCCGCCCGAGAGAGGGAGATTTTTCGATGACGTTCACCGCTTTTGCCGCCCGCACGCTGGCGCCGATCGCCGCGCTGGCGGGCCTGATGACCACCGGTCCCGCGCTCGCGCAGGACGAGTTGCAGACCATCCTCGTCGACCGGGTGATCGTCGATCCGGCGCAGCCTGCGCTCGAGGGCCCGCGGACGATCACCGTGCGCGGCGGGCGGATCGCCAGTATCGAGGAAGGCTGGGCCGAGGCTGCCGAAGGCGCCCCGACGATCGATCTATCGGGCAAGACGGTGATGCCCGGCCTGATCGACCTCCACGTCCACCTGACCGGCGATCCGGGCGGCGACTACTGGAAGGAAGCGGTCGAGGCCGACGAATGGGGCGTGGTCGTCGGCGCGAAGAATGCGCGGCTCACCGCGCTCGCCGGATTCACCACCGTGCGCGAGGCCGGGAGCGGACCGCAGACCGCCTTCGCGCTACGTCGCGGCACCGCCGAAGGCATGATCGCGGGCCCGCGCATCATCGCCGCCGGGCCGCCGCTCGCGATCATCGGCGGGCATGGCGACGTCAACGGCTTCCGGCCCGAGGTCAACGAATTGCTCGACAGCGGGTTCACCTGCACCGGTGCGGTCGAGTGCGCGGCCAAGGTCCGGCTCGCGAGCCAGAACGGGGCCGACACCATCAAGATCACCGCGACCGGCGGCGTGCTCAGCCAGCAGGGGCGCGGGCTCGAGGCGCATTTCAGCGATGCCGAGATGAAGGCGATCGCCGACACCGCGCATTCGCTCGGCCTCAAGGTCATGGCGCACGCACACGGAGCGCGCGGGATCGAGGCGGCGGCGCGCGCAGGTATCGATACGATCGAGCACGGCACCTATCTCGACGAGGCGGCGGCCGAGGCGATGAAGGCCAACGGCACCGTGCTCGTTCCCACGCTGATGGCGTTCAAGGGGGTGACCGAGCGGCTCGGCCAGGGCGTCTACACGCCGGTCGTCGAAGACAAGATCCGCGCCGTGGCCGAGACCGCGCGCGTGTTCATGGGCAAGGCCTATCGCTGGGGCGTGCCGATCGCCTTCGGCACCGATGCCGGCGTGTTCGCACATGGCCGCAATGCCGGCGAATTCGCGCTGATGGTCGAACAGGGCATGAGCCCGCGCGATGCGCTCGCCAGTGCGACCACCGTCGCGGCCAGGGTGCTCGAGATGGAGAACGAGATCGGTCGCATCGCCCCCGGCATGTCGGCCGACATCATCGCGGTGACCGGCGATCCGCTCGCCGACGTCACCGTGCTCGAGAAGGTCGAATGGGTGATGGTGCGCGGTCGAGTGGTCGAGTGATCCGTCCCCTCGCCGCCGCGCTGGCGCTCGCAATTCCTTCGGCAGCGTCGGCGCAGGACGCGGCGCAATGCAGCCTCGAACTCGTCGTGCTCGGCGCGGGACAGGACGCGGGTGCGCCGCAGATCGGCAATGCCGCTGACGATGGTCCGGAATTGTGGCCGAGCTCGCTCGCGGTGGTCGACCGCGCGCGCGGCGAGCGGTTCCTGTTCGACGCCACCCCGGCGATTACCGACCAGCTCGCGCTGCTCGACGAGATAGCTCCGCCCGACCATGGGCTGGGGATCGACGGCTTGTTCCTGACCCATGCGCATATCGGCCATTACCTGGGCCTCGCCTGGCTCGGGCGCGAAGCGGCGGGCGCTGACGGCGTGCCGGTTTACGCGATGCCGCGCATGGCCAAATTCCTGCGGACCAACGGCCCGTGGAGCCAGCTGGTCGACCTCGGCAACATCGAGTTGCGCGATCTCGCCGGCGGCGACGTCCAGGCTATCACCGACCATTTCGGCGTTTGGGCGATAGAAGTCCCGCACCGCGACGAATATTCCGAGACGGTTGGCTTCGTCGTGATGAGCCCGGGCAAGACCGCGCTCTACGTCCCCGATATCGACAGCTGGGAGGATTTCGCCGCCGCAAGTCCGCTGGACCTGTCCGCGCTGATCGCCGCGGTCGACCACGCCTTCATCGACGCGACCTTCTGGGACGACAACGAGCTACCGGGGCGCGACATGAGCGAGATCCCGCATCCGCGCGTCACGGCGACAATGGCGATGCTCGCCGACTTGCCCGATTCCGAGCGGGCAAAGGTCAAATTCATCCATTACAACCACACCAACCCGATCCGCGATCCGGACAGCGCAGAAAGCCGCGAGGTCTCCGCACGCGGTTTCGCCGTCGCGCGCCGGGGGGATCGCCACTGCCTCGACTGAACGACCATTCGTCGAAACCGGACGGTCGATCATCCATCGCGCCCTTGCCGATCGCTCTCGCCAGTCATAGGCGGGCAACACACCAACAAGGGGATCATCAATGTCGTTCGTTCGTCTCGCGCTGACCGGCGCTTCCGCTCTCGCCCTCGCCGCCTGCGCGGCCACCGCGGAAGAGCCCGCCTCCACCGCCGCCCAGCCGCTGCCGCAGGTCGCGACGACCGAGACCGGGCAAGCGGCTGAAGAGAGCGAGCACGACAAGCTGTTCGCGCTGTTCGCCGAGGCCGACGAACGCAGCCTCAAGCTCAACCCGATCAGCGCGCTGTTCCGCGGCGACATGCGTTATGCCGACCGACTGGGCGACTATCTCGAGGACGAATACTATACCGCCAGCGAAGCCGATGCGCGATTGAACCTTCGCCAGCTCGCCACGATCGACCGCGCCGCGCTAAACGACACGGACCAGCTCGCCTACGACGTGTTCGAATACAACCAGCAGCAGGCCCTGAAGGGCCTCGCCCCCGAAGTGATCGCCGCCACGCTGGTGCGCCCGGTCAACCATTTCGCCGGCTTCCATACCTTCTACCCGACCTTCGCCAGCGGGCAGAGCGCGGCGCCCTTCGCCACGGTCGAGGACTACGAGAACAACCTCAAGCGGCACGACAACTACGTCGAGTTGACCGATCGCGCGATCGACCGCTTTCGCGAGGGCATGGAGAGCGGCGTCTACGAAACCAAGCTGACGATCCGTAACGTGATCGACCAGCTCGACACCCAGCTCGCGATCCCGGTCGAGGAATCGCCCTTCATGGGTCCGGCAGGGATGTATCCCGAGGGTTTCACCGAGGAGGAAAAGGCGCGCCTGACCGCCGATTATGTCGCCAAGACGCGTGAAATCTACGCCGCGCATGAACGCCTGCGCGACTTCCTGCGCGACGAATACCTCGCCGTGGCGCGCGACAGTGTGGGTCTTTCGCAGATGAAGGGCGGCGCCGCGCTCTATCGCCAGCTGATCGAGGACACGACCACGCTGCCGCTGACCGCCGACTACCTCCACAATCTGGGCCTCAGCGAAGTCGCACGGATCAAGGGCGGGCTGGAAGAGATCAAGGCCGAAGTCGGCTTCGAAGGCACGCTCAACGAGTTCTTCGACTTCGTCCGCACCGATCCGCAGTTCAAGCCGGAAAGCCGCGAGGCGCTGACGCAGACCTACTACGAGATCGGCGAGACGGTCGACGCGCTGATCCCCCAATATTTCTCGCTGACGCCGAAGACCGAGCTCGAGATCAAGCCTTACGAGCCGTTCCGCGAGCAGTTCTCGGCCGGTGGCTCGTACCAGTCGGGCTCGCCCGACGGATCGCGCCCGGGCACGTTCTATTTCAACGCCTACGACCTGCCGAGCCGCCTCACCACGGGCAACGTGACGCTGTACCTGCACGAAGGCGCGCCGGGGCATCACTTCCAGATCAGCCTCGCGCAGGAAAACGAGGACCTTCCGGCGTTCATGCGCTTCGGCGGCAACACCGCCTATGTCGAAGGCTGGGCGCTCTATTCCGAGACGATCGGTTACGAGATGGGGCTCTTCGACGATCCGTGGAATCGTTATGGAACGCTGCAGGACGAGCAGCTGCGCGCGATGCGCCTCGTCGTCGACACTGGCCTCCACGCCAAGGGCTGGACCCGCGAGCAGGCGATCGACTTCATGCTCGAAAACAGCGGCATGACCCGCACCGAGGTGGTCGCCGAGGTCGAGCGTTACATCGCGATTCCCTCGCAGGCGCTGGCTTACAAGGTCGGAGCGCTCAAGATCCAGGAATTGCGCGCCAAGGCGGAAAAGGCCCTGGGCGATCGCTTCGACATCCGCGATTTCCATGCGCAGGTGCTCGATACCGGGGCGCTGCCGCTGCCCGTGCTCGAGCGCAAGATCGACGCCTGGATCGCCGCCGGCGGCGGGCGCTAGTCCGCCACGGCTGCTTCCCAAAGTCCGGCGAGCGCGATAGGCTCGCCGGGCAAGGGAGAAGGCCGACATGACCAAGATTTCGATCCGCGCCGCGCTGGCGCTCGCCGCCGCCACGACGCTGGCGGGGTGCGCCAGCACCGGCATACCCGCGAGCGAGGCCCCGGCCCCCACCGACAGGCAGCTCGCCGCGGCGATGCTCGACACGCTGCTCGAGCGCAGCGAGGCCGATTACCTCGATCGCAATCCGGTCAGTGCGTTCGTCCGCAGCGATTTCAGCGACGCCGACCGGCTCGGCGATTTCTCGCCCGCCTATTACGACAGGGAACGCGCGGCGGCGCAGGCCGACCTCGCCGAATTGCGGCGGATCGACCGTTCGGCGCTGAGCGAGACCGACCAGGTCGTCTACGACACGTTCGAATACACCATGCAGCGCCGCCTGGCAGAAACCGAAGGCGAGGCGCTGCGCACCGCGCTCGCGCTGCCGCTCGACCATTTTCGCGGTTTCCACGTCTCCTACCCGCGCCTGTCGGCCCCGGGCGCGCTCATGCCCTACGACACCGTCGCCGACTACGAGAACAACCTCGCCCGGCACGAGGCCTTCGCCGAAGGGATCGACCAGGCGATCGCGCGGCTGCGGACCGGCGCTGCGCAGGGCATCACCCTGCCGCGCCTGTCGGTCGAGATCATGATCGACCAGCTCGACACGCAACTGGGCGCGCCCGACGAGGCCAACCCCTATTACGCCCCGCTCGGCGCGTTCCCCGACACATTCGACCCGGCCGAGCGCGCGCGGCTGACCGAGGCCTATCGCGCCTCGATCACGAGCACGCTGTTTCCCGCCATGCGCAAGCTGCGCACCTTCCTTGCCGAGGAATATCTGCCGCAGGCGCGCGACACGATCGCGGCGACCGCCAATCCGGGCGGCGACGCATACTATTCCTATCGTATCCAGGAAATGACGACGCTGCCGCTCACGGCCGACGAGATCCACGAAACGGGCCTCGCCGAAGTCCGCCGGATCAGCGCGCAGATCGCCGAGGCGCGCGCCGAGATCGGCGATCGCACACGCCCGACCTATGCCAACAAGGCGGAATTGCAGGAGGCCTGGTACGAGGTCGCCGCCAAGGTCGACCCGAAGCTCGACGCACTGTTCGCCAAGCAGCCCGAGACGCCGCTGCAGATCATCCCGTATGAAGAATATCGCGAGAAATACAGCCTCGCCGCCTCGTATTTTCCAGGCAAGGTCGACGGCTCGCGCCCCGGGACATTCTATTTCAGCGGTTACAATGTCGCCGAACGCGAACTGCGCCCTTCGATCGCGCTCTACATGCACGAAGGCAATCCGGGCCATCACTTCCAGATCATGATCGCCTACGAGAACGAGGATCTGCCCGATTTCATGCGCTACGGCGGGTTCACCGCCTATAGCGAGGGCTGGGGTCTCTATGCCGAGAGTCTCGGCTACGAGCTCGGCCTCTACGACGACCCGATCGACCGGGTCGCCGCGCTGGCCGGCGGCGAGATGCTGCGCGCGGTTCGGCTGGTGGTCGACACCGGCATGCACGCCAAGGGCTGGAGCCGCGAACGCGCGATCGACTTCATGGTGGAGAACGGCGCTCCGCGCGATTTCGCCGAGACCGAGACCGCCCGCTACATCGTGATGCCGGGACAGGCGCTCGCGTACAAGGTGGGCGAATTGAAGATCAAGCAACTGCGTGCCCGCGCCGCCGCCGCACTGGGCGACGATTTCGACGTCCGCAGCTTCCACGACCAGGTGCTCAACACCGGCGCAATCCCGCTGCCGGTGCTCGAGGCCAAGATCGAGCGCTGGATTGCCGCCGGCGGACGCTGACCCGTTCGGGGACGACCCGTTCATCTGCGGTTGAAGCGGAGTGTGGCATCCCGCTAGGGAGAGTTTCCTATTTTTTCGGGGGTTACATCCATGTCCATCCGCCTCGCACTCGTGGCGTCGCTGTTTGCCGCGATCTCCACGCCGGTCGCAGCGCAACAGCAGCCGCAGCAACAACCGGCCGCCGACCAGCCGCTCGACCGCGGCACCTTCATCCAGCGGATGGATGCCGAGTTCGGCGCGCTCGACGCCGACGGCAATGGCCAGGTGACCGCGCAGGAGGCGATGAACGCCCAGCGCCAGCAGACCTACAACCAGGCGATGCGGCAGAACCAGGCCGCCTTCCAGCAGCTCGACCGCGACGGTAACGGCGTGCTCACCGCCGAGGAATTCGCCGGTCTCGTGAACCCGCAGGCGATCCCGGCCGATCCCGCCCCGCTGATGCAGGCGTTCGACGCCAATGGCGACGGGATCATCACGCTGGTCGAGTACCGCGTGCGCACGCAGGCCAATTTCGACGCGGTCGATTCCGATCGCGACGGGGTGGTGACCAACAGCGAAATGCAGGCCGCCGGCATCGTCGTGAACTGATCGCGTCGCGGTGAATCGCCGGGTAACGGTTTTTCAGCCCCTTGCCGCTATAGCCCCCGGCGGAGCATAAGCCGCCTCTTCGGGTGGCAATGGCAAGGGGGCCTCGATTGTCCAAAACGGTAACCGTCATCGGGCTCGGCTATGTCGGGCTACCGCTCGCCGTCGCGCTGGCGAAGCATTTCGACACGGTCGGGTTCGACGTCGATGCGCGGCGTATAGCCGAACTTCGCGACGGGCATGATCGTACCGACGAGATCGACGGCGAGCGTCTCTCGGCGAGCACCCTCGCGCTGACCGACGATTCGAACGCGATTCCGCCGAGCGATTTCTACATCGTCACCGTCCCCACCCCGATCGATGCCGAGCGCAAGCCCGACCTCTCGCTGGTCGAGGCGGCCAGCCGCACCGTCGGCGCCTTGCTTCCGGCAGCGATCGCCGCGGGCAAGACACCGATCGTAGTCTATGAAAGCACCGTCTATCCCGGCGTGACCGAGGAAGTCTGCGGACCGATCCTCGGACAGGTCTCGGGCAAGGCCTGCGGCGAGGACTTTTTCCTCGGCTACAGCCCCGAGCGGATCAATCCGGGCGATCGCGAACACACGATCGAGAAGATCACCAAGGTCGTCGCGGGCCAGACTCCCGAGGTACTCGACGCGGTCGCCGATCTCTACGGCGCGGTCACCAGCGGCGGGACCTTCCGCGCCGCATCGATCAAGGCCGCCGAGGCCGCGAAGGTGATCGAGAACGCCCAGCGCGACATCAACATCGCCTTCATGAACGAGATCGCGCAGATCTTCGGTAAGATGGACCTGTCGATCTGGGACGTGCTCGCCGCCGCGCGCACCAAGTGGAACTTCCTTCCCTTCACCCCCGGCCTCGTCGGCGGGCACTGCATCGGCGTCGATCCCTACTACCTCGCCCACCGCGCCGAGGAGCTGGGCCACGATCCGCGCGTGATCCTGTCGGGCCGCGGGATCAACGATTCGATGGCGCGCTTCGTCGCCGAGCGGCTTCACGGTGCGCGCGGGCACAAACCGGGTCGCGCGCTGGTACTCGGCCTCACCTTCAAGGAGGACGTACCAGACTTGCGCAATTCCAAGGTCGCCGACCTCGTGGCGGGGCTGGCAGAACTGGGTCACGACGTGACCGTCCACGATCCGCTCGCCGACAGTCCCGAAGCCGAACACGAATACGGGCTCACGCTCGATCCGCAGGCGCTCGAGCGGACCTACGACCTCGTCGTCCTCGCCGTGCCGCATCGCGACTATCGCGACATGGGCAGCGAGGCGCTGCGCCAGCTGCTGGCGGAGGGCGGCACACTCGCCGATCTCAAGGGCACTCTCGACGGGCAGGCCGACTGGACCCTATAGGCGCTCACCATGCGCAAGGTCTTCATCACCGGCTCGGCCGGCTTCATCGGCTTCCATCTCGCCCAGCACCTGCTCGAAGAGGGCTTCGCGGTCGTCGGCTATGACGGAATGACCGATTATTACGACGTCCGCATCAAGCAGCGCCGCCACCAGATGCTGTCCCAGAACGAGCATTTTGCCGCGCATGAAGGCATGCTCGAGGATTTCGACAAATTGCACGACCTGATGCTCGCCGAAAAGCCCGACGTCATCGTCCACCTCGCGGCGCAGGCGGGGGTGCGGTACAGCCTCGAAAACCCGCGCGCCTATCTCGATTCCAACCTCGTCGGCACGTTCAATGTGATGGAATGCGCGCGCGAGCTCGAGGTCGATCACCTGCTGATGGCCTCGACCAGCTCGGTCTACGGCGCGAACGAGGAGATGCCCTTCTCCGAGCTGCAGAAGACCGACACCCCGCTGACCTTCTACGCCGCGACCAAGAAGGCGACCGAGGCGATGGGCCATTCCTATGCCCATCTCTGGAACCTGCCGACCACCATGTTCCGCTTCTTCACCGTCTATGGACCGTGGGGCCGGCCCGACATGGCGCTGTTCAAGTTCACCAAGGGGATCCTCGAGGGCGAGCCGATCGACATCTACAATCACGGCAAGATGTATCGCGACTTCACCTACGTCACCGATCTGGTGCGCGGCATCCGCCTGCTGATCGACACCCCGCCGGTGCGTCCCGAGAGCAAGGACGACATTCCCGACTGGGATTCGCTCTCCCCCGCCGCGCCCTATCGCGTGGTCAATATCGGCAATAACGACCGCGTGCGGCTCGAGGATTTCGTCGACGCGATCGAGAGCGAGTGCGGGGTCGAGGCGAAGCGCAACTACATGGACATCCAGAAGGGCGACGTCCCCGCGACCTGGGCCGATGCGACTTTGTTGGAAAACCTCACCGGCTATCGCCCGCAGACCGATGTGAAGGAAGGCATCCGGCGGTTCGTGGCGTGGTACCGCGGATATTACGAGGTCTAGTACCCGTCATTGCGAGGAGCCAAAGCCGAGGCGGCAATCCAGAGCTCGCGCGCTTCCTCCGAATGAAGTGTCAGAGGAATGTACACAAACTTCTGGATGCACGAATCGATAGGGGTCAATAATGTACGATAAAAAAATCAAGAAATTGATACCTATCCTTTCCTCATCAATATTTCTATTCCCTATTTCTTTTCTATTTGATGATTTTTATATCAGAATGTCTGTTTTGATAATTTGTATATTGTTAGTTGTATGCTATCTATATTTTGCACTTAAGCCAAGAGTTTGCGGTCATGGGTATATTACTAGCGATCGCATAGGCCTATTTTATTTTCCATGGGTTATAGATCCTTGCCCGAAATGCAAAAAATCTAGTTTCGAATAGTTTCGTCCCGTAATTTGCACGGTGGCTAGGCGCATCGGCATCATAAGAGCGCGATCAACTTCGCGAGGGCTGGCGAGGGCATTTGTTCCAAGGTTGCTTTGCCAGCTATCCGAAGGGCGAGGCGCACCCTCGCTTCGCGCGCAATGACGAGGGGATAGCAAAAGACAATCCCTTGCCGCCCGCCCCACTTTGCGCGATCCCTCCCGCATGGCGATTCTTTCCGACAAGTGGATCCGCGAGCAGGCGCAGGCCAACGGCATGATCGAGCCGTTCGTCGAGGCGCAGCGCCGCGACGGTTGCATTTCCTACGGGCTCAGCTCCTACGGCTACGACGCGCGCGTCGCCCCCGAGTTCAAGATCTTCACCAATGTCGACAGCGCGGTGGTCGATCCGAAGGATTTCGCCGCCAACAGCTTCGTCGATCGCGAGACCGACGTCTGCGTGATCCCGCCCAACAGCTTCGCGCTCGCCCGCACGGTCGAATATTTCCGCGTGCCCAAGGACGTCCTGGTGATCTGCCTCGGCAAGAGCACCTATGCCCGCTGCGGGATCATCGTGAACGTCACCCCGCTGGAGCCGGGCTGGGAGGGCCATGTGACGCTGGAGTTTTCCAACACCACGCCGCTTCCGGCCAAGATCTACGCCAATGAAGGGGCGTGCCAGTTCCTGTTCCTCAAGGGCAACGAGCCGTGCGAGACGAGCTACGCCGACCGCGCGGGCAAATATATGGGACAGCGCGGCGTCACCCTGCCAAAATTGTAAGCCGTCCGCGTGTGACCTAATCCGGACCTCGTGCGTATGAGGAGAGGACATGCCACGCGAAAAAATCACCTTCCCCACCGCCGCCGGACACGAACTCGTCGGCACGCTCGAACTGCCTGCCGGACGCGTCAAGGGCGCGGCGGTGTTCGCGCATTGCTTCACCTGCAGCCAGAACTCGAAAGGCGCGACCTACCTGACCCGCGCGCTCGCCCGACGCGGGATTGCGACCTTGCGGTTCGATTTCACCGGGCTGGGCGGCAGCGAGGGAGATTTCGGCGATAGCGGGTTCGCCGGCGACGTCGTCGATGTCGAAGCCGCTGCGCGCGAGATGGCAAAGCGCTATGAAACCAAGGTGCTGCTGGTCGGCCACAGCCTCGGCGGCGCGGCGGTGCTGGCCGCGACCGCGCGGCTCGATTGCGTCTACGGCGTTGCGACGATCAACGCCCCCTCCGATGTGCCGCATGCGCTCGAGCGGATCGAGGGCGATCTCGAGGCGATCGCGCGCGACGGCAAGGGCGAGGTCGCGATCGGTGGCCGCCCCTTCACCATCAGCGCGCATTTCGTAGACGATACGCGCGAAGCCGATCTCGCCGCCAAGCTCGACGCGTTGCGCGTGCCGCTGATGGTGCTGCATTCGCCGACCGATCGGATCGTCGGAATCGAGCATGCCAAGGCGATCTTCGAACGCGCGCACCATCCCAAGAGCTTCGTCGGTCTCGAAGGAGCGGACCATTTGATGACTGACGAGGCGGATGCCGATTTCGCCAGCGAGATGATCGCGGGCTGGGCCGCGCGCTTCATGCCAAAGGACCCGGTGGCGCATCCCGAAAACGGCGTGATCGTGCGCACCGGCAACGGCAAATGGGGCACCGAAGTGGTCACCGGCCACCATGTCCTGACCGCCGACGAGCCGCGATCCTACGGCGGAGAGGACCTCGGCCCGACACCCTACGACCTGCTGCTCGCCGGGCTTGGCACCTGCACCGCGATGACGATGAAGTTCTACGCCGAGCGCGAGGGCCTGCCCTTCCACGGGGTCGAGGTCCGGCTGACCCACGATCGCGACCACGCGAAGGATTGCGATCATTGCGAGGACGAACCGCGCGTGCAGGCGATCCATCGCACGCTGCGTTTCGACGGCGACCTTCCGCAGGAGGTTGTCGACAAGCTGGCCGAAGTGGCCGACAAGTGCCCCGTCCACCGTACGCTCGAAGGCGATCTGCACATCCATACGGAGCTGTCCGAATGACCGAAACCACACGCGAATTCGATATCATCGTCTATGGCGCCACCGGCTATACCGGTCGCCTCGTCGCCGAGCATTTCGTGCGCGAATATGGTGGCAAGTCCGATGGCCCGAAATGGGCAATGGCGGGACGCAACCGGGCCAAGCTCGAGGATGTCCGCACGCTGATCGGCGCGCCCGACGACACGCCGCTGGTGGTCGCCGATGCCGACGATCCGGCGAGCCTCGACTCGATGGCCGCGCGCACCCGCGTCGTCCTCACCACGGTCGGCCCCTACCAGCTCTACGGCGAGTCGGTGCTCGCCGCCTGCGTCAAGGCCGGGACCCACTATGCCGACCTGTGCGGCGAGCCGGTGTGGATGCACAGGATGATCGAGAAATACGACGCACAGGCGAAGGAAAGCGGCGCGCGCGTCTCCTTCTCCTCCGGCTTCGATTCGATCCCGTTCGACCTCGGCGTGCTGATGCTGCAGGCCGAGGCGGTGAGGCGCTTCGGCAAGCCCGCCCCGCGCGTGAAGGGCCGCGTGCGCAAGATGGAAGGGACGTTTTCGGGCGGCACCGCGGCAAGCTTCAAGGCGACCATGGCCTCGGCGGCAAAGAAGCCGCGCGAATTCGCGCAATTGCAGGACCCGTTCCTGTTATGCGGCGATTTTTCCGGACCCGACCAGCCCGGCGGATTGCTGCCGGTCTATGACGATGAGCTCGAAAGCTGGGCAGCGCCCTTCATCATGGCGGGGATCAACACCAAGAACGTCCATCGCACGAACTTCCTCTCGGGGCACCAGTACGGCGAGGACTTCCGCTACGACGAAATGGTGCTGACGAGCCCCGGTGACATGGGCAAGGCGGCGGCCAAGGCGATCGGCGCCGCGCTCAAGGCACCGTTCGGCGATGGCGGGCCCAAGCCCGGCGAAGGCCCCTCCCCCGAAGAGCGCGAGAACGGGTTCTACGACCTGCTCTTCATCGGCCTCTATCCCGATGGAAAGTCGCTCAAATATGCGGTGAAAGGCAAGTACGATCCGGGCTACGGCTCGACCAGCCGGATGCTCGGCGAGACCGGCATGGCACTGCTCGAAAGCGATCATCCGGGCGGCATCGGCACCCCGGGTGCGATCCTCGGCGAGAAGCTCGTCGCGCGGCTGCGCGAGCGCGCCGAACTCAGTTTCGCGCCGGAGGACTGAGCACGAATTTCTCCCTTACGCGCTCCATGTTCGCCGGGCCCGGGAAACAATGCTAGGCCCTTTCGTTGAGGGTCGGTATACCGGGGGCAACGGGGAGAATATCATGGCCACCATCGCAGCCATTATCGGGCGTATCCTGATCGCGATCCTGTTCGTCGCCGCCGGCGCGAACAAGTTCATCGATCCGAGCGGGGCCGAACAGATGCTCGCTTCGCAGGGCTTCTCGCCCTCGCTGGTCTGGGTGGTCGCTACGTTCGAGGTCGTCGCCGGCCTCGCGATCGCGCTGGGCTTCGGCACCCGGATCGCGTCGCTCGCGCTGTTCGGCTTCACGATCCTCACGATCCTGTTCTTCCACAACGACTTCAACGATCCGGCGCAGGTCCAGATCGCGATGAAGAACGCCGCGGTCGCCGGCGGGCTGCTGATGGTGTTCGCCTATGGCCATGTCGTCGAAAGCTGGAAGGTCGTGCGCGCCCGCCGCGAGGGCGAAGTCGAGGCCAACGAGGCGCGCGCCGAAACGCGCGAGGCCGAGCTCGAGAAGGCGCGCGCGGAAGGCCGCGCCGAAGGGCTGGCCGAAGCAGCGCGCGCGCATGACGGCGTCGATGTGGACGGGGACGGCAAGGCCGATACGTGAAGACCTACCGGACGCCAGACCATCGCTTCGAGGGCCTGCCCGACTGGCCCTTCGCCCCCCACTACACCGAATTGACCTCGGGCCTCCGGATCCACCATGTGGACGAGGGTCCGCGAACCGCGCGCCCTGTGCTGATGATGCACGGTGAGCCGAGTTGGTCGTATCTCTACCGCAAGATGATCGGCCCGGTGGTCGAGGCCGGCTATCGCGTGCTCGCACCCGACCTGCCGGGCTTCGGTCGGTCGGACAAGCCGCTCTCGCGCTCCGACTTCACCTATGCCGCAATGGTCGCGTGGATGCGCGAATGGGTCGAGGCGGTCGACCTGAAAGGTGCGATCCTCGTCTGTCAGGACTGGGGATCGCTGATCGGCCTGCGCGTCCTAGCCGAAGTACCCGACCGCTTTTCCGCTGTCGTGCTTTCGAATGGCGGCCTGCCCGCCGGGCAGACCCCGCCCAGGGCCTTCGTCAAATGGCGCAAATTCGCCAAGTGGAGCCCGGTTTTCCCGATCGGCGGAATCGTCCAGCGCGCCAGCCGACGGGCCCTCAGCGATGCCGAAGTCGCGGCCTATGATGCGCCGTTCCCGGTGCGCAAGGCGAAGGCCGGCGCCCGCATGCTTCCCTCGCTCGTCCCGATGGGCGAGAACGTCGCGGTGCCCGACCAGCAGCGCGCCTGGGGCGTGCTCGAACACTGGGACAAGCCGTTCCGGTGCTGCTTTTCGGACAAGGACCCGATCACCCGCGGCGGGCACAACCGGTTCATCGACCGCGTTCCCGGCGCGCGCGACCAGTCGCACGGCCTGCTGAGGGGCGGGCACTTCATCCAGGAGGACGATCCCGACGGATTCGTCGCACATATCCTCGACGTCGCCGAACAGGTCGACGCGAAAGGCTGAATTTTCCGGGAGGTTCGATGGAGCGGGCGAGGCGATTCGAACGCCCGACCCCAACCTTGGCAAGGTTGTGCTCTACCCCTGAGCTACGCCCGCAATTCCATCGGATCGACGGGTCGTGCCCGTCGTGGGAGGCGCGCAGTTAGCAGCGGTCCCGCACCCTATCAAGCCCAAAAATGACGCTTTTGTCGCGCCGCCGGTCGCAGGTGACCGAACCCGCCCTTCACAAACGGGCGAGAATGGCCAAATAGGGCGCACACCAATCCAACAGGGGAAATTCCTTGGCCAGCATGGGTCTCAATCTCGACGAACAGAAAGCCGTCGAACGTTTCAAGAAAGACGTCGTCGAACCCTCGATGACGAACCTCGTCATCCTCGATTTCTACGCCGACTGGTGCGGGCCGTGCAAGGCGATCGCCCCGATGCTGGAGAAGGTCGCGGCCGAATATGCCGACAAGGGCGTGGTGCTGAAGAAAGTCGATGTCGACCAGGAAAAGTTCATCGCCAGCCAGTTCCAGGTCCAGTCGATCCCGACGATCTACGCCATGTTCCAGGGCCAGCCTGTGGCGGACCTGACCAAGGCGCGCAGCGAATCGCAGCTGAAGCAGACGCTCGACCAGATCCTGTCGCAATTGCCGATCGGCGACGGCGCCCAGGGCGGCGAACAGCAGCAGGATATCGGCCCGCTGGTCGAGATGGGCGAGGAAGTGCTGGCGAGCGGCGATGCCGAACGCGCGGCGGGTATCTTCGCGCAGATCGTCGAGATGAAGCCCGACAGCGCCGCGGCGCAGGGCGGGTTGATCCGCGCGCTGGCGCTCGCCGGGCTTAAGGACAAGGCGCAGGTCGCGCTCGACGCGGTCCCGCTCGAGATCGCCGAAGACCCGGCGATCACGCAGGCCAGGAGCGCGATCGAGCTGGCGGGCGAGGAAGTCGACAGCGGCGAACTCGACGCGGCGCGCAGCGCGGCCGAAGCGGGCGGGGCGCAGGAGAAGTTCGATTACGCCGAAAAGGCGTTCGCCGCCGGGGATCGCGATGCCGCGGCCGACACGCTGCTTTCTATCGTGCGCGACGAGCCCGAATGGAACGACGGTGCGGCCAAGGCCAAGCTGCTGCAGATCTTCGAGGCGGTCGGGCTCGAGGATCCGTGGGTAGCGGACAAGCGCCGCCAGCTCTCGCTGATCCTGTTCGGATAGGCCCCGTTCGAACAGGCATGGCCACTCAGCGCATCTCGATCTTCCCGCTCCCGGGAGCGATCCTGTTTCCCGGCCTGCAATTGCCGCTCCACATCTTCGAGCCTCGCTACCGCGCGCTGGTGACCGATGCGCTTGCCCGCAACCGGCAGATCGGGATGATCCAGCCCGAACGGCCAGAGGAAGGCTCGCCGCTGTTCAAGGTCGGCTGCATCGGGCGGATCGGCGATGTCGAGACGACCCAGGACGGCCGCTTCGACATCGTGCTCGAAGGCGTGTCGCGCTTCGCGGTGGTCGAGGAACTCGACGTCACCACCCAATACCGGCAGGTCACGGGCGAGCTGATCGAAGACCCTTCGCACCAGACGCTGAGCGCCATCGCGCGCGCCGATTTCGAGCGCGAGGCGCGGCGCTTTGCCGATGCGCAGGGCTATTCGGTCGACTGGGGCTCGGTCTCGCAACTCGACGACGAGACGCTGATCGACGGGGTCAGCCAGATCGCGCCGTTCGACCATGCGAGCAAGCAGGCGCTGCTCGAGGCCGACGACCTCGCGTCACGCTGCGAGCTGCTCGTCCAGCTGATGCAGTTCTACGGCAAGCGTGACGGCGACGAAGGCCGCGTCACGCTGCAGTAATCACACCGCAAACGCGCCGCGCAGGCCGTCGATGACGTATTGCGCGGCCAATGCCGCGAGCAGCACGCCGAGCAGGCGGGTAATCACCGCCTCGACCCGGTCGCCGAGCAAGCGGATCAGCGGGCGCGCGGCGATCAGCGCGATCATCGTGATGAGCAGCACCGCAGCCAGCGCGCCGAGCACCACGCCGGATTCCTCGATCGTCTCGGCCTCGTTCATCAGCAGCATGATCGCCGCGATCGCGCCGGGACCGGCGAGCATCGGCATCGCCATCGGGAAGACCGAGACGTCCTCGACTTCGGGCGTGGCGGCGACCTTCTCGGCACGTTCTTCCCGCCGCTGGGTGCGCTTCTCGAACACCATCTCGAAGGCAATGAAGAACAGCATCAGCCCGCCCGCTATGCGGAAACTGTCGAGCTCGATGTGAAGCGCACCGAGGAGGTCCTCGCCGAACATCGCGAAGATCAGCAGGATCACCGCCGCGATCAGGCAGGCGCGAATCGCCATCGCGCGCGCCTGACCCGGGGTCGCGCCCTTGGTCAGCCCGGCATAGATCGGCGCGCAGCCGGGCGGGTCGATGACCACGAACAGCGTGATGAAGGCGGAGACGAAGAGTTCGATCATTGGTCGGGCACGTGCTTTCCGTCTGGGTCGACTTCGAAGCCGAAAACGGTTTCGAACTTACCATCCTTGAACAGACGGACATCGAAGAGCCGACGACCGGTGTTCAGCTGGCTCCAGTTCCATGCGAGCGTTCGATCTCTCGAGGAATTCTGGCCCTCGGCTGCCAAATCAACCGGAACGAGGGGTGGCCGAGGATCGGGGAGAGCACTCGCACTCGGACAATCCGCCACCCGGCCTTCGATCGCCTCGATCGCGCGGATGACGATCGCGTTCTCGCCGGTCGGCGTGCTGTCGCGGCGCGCATTCTCGGCGGCGGTCAACTGGTCGTCGGGGGCACCCATGTCGTAGACCCAGCGATAGCGACCGTCGCGCTGGCGCTCCCACACGGTGACGTAATAACCCCACTGGCCTTCGGGCTCGGCGAACTTGCCCTGCGTTACCGCCACCGAACCGTCGCAGCTCGACCACACGGCGGTCGGGGTCCATTGCACCGGCGCAGGCGGATCGTCCTGTGCGGCAAGCCACGGATCGGCATCGATCGGGCCGTTGCGGCCATGGATCACCGCGCCATCGGCGGCAAAGCGGCGGAACGCGGTCCACTGCCCCTCGTCGCGCGCGGCGCGCGAGAAGGCGATATCGGTGGCCGCGACTTCGGACGGATTGGCGTAGCCGCCCAGCCGCGAGCCGTCGATCCGCTCGCCCGAGCCCTGGCCGTATCCGGGCATGTTCTTGTAGTCCGGCCCCATCGTGCATGCCGCGAGCGTCAGGGTCGCGAGTGCGGCGACGGCGCTTCCGCCCCTCACAGGCCCGCTTCCTCGAACGCGAGTCCCTCGCGCCGATGCGCGGCGACCAGCGTGTTGCGCAGCAGGACTGCGATCGTCATCGGGCCGACGCCGCCCGGCACCGGCGTGATCGCGGAAGCATTCTCTTCGGCACCGGCATAATCGACATCGCCGACCAGCCTGGCCTTCTCGCCCTCGCCGCGTTCGATCCGGTTGATCCCGACGTCGATCACCACCGCGCCCGGCTTGATCCAGTCGCCCTTGACCATCTCGGCGCGGCCCACCGCGGCGACGACGATATCGGCGCGGCGAACGACTTCGGGCAGGTCCTTGGTACGGCTGTGGGCAATGGTGACGGTGGCGTTTTCGTTGAGCAGCAGCTGCGCCATCGGCTTGCCGACGATATTGCTGCGCCCAATCACCACCGCGTCCTTGCCCGACAAATCGCCGAGGCGATCCTTGAGGAGCATGATGCAACCATAGGGCGTGCAGGGCACGAAGCCCTCGCCGCCCGTCGCGAGCCTTCCGGCATTGACGACGTGGAAGCCGTCGACGTCCTTGTCGGGCGCGATCGCGGCGATCACCGACTGTTCGTCGAGATGGTCGGGCAGTGGCAATTGCACGAGGATACCATCGACCTTGTCGTCGAGATTGAGCTGTTCGACGAGATCGAGCAGCGCGTCTTGCGAAGTCTCGGCGGGCAGGCGGTGCTCGAAGCTTTCCATTCCCGCCTCGACGGTCGCCTTGTGCTTGTTGCGAACATAGACATGGCTCGCCGGGTCCTCGCCGACCAGCACCACCGCGAGGCCGGGCTTGCGGCCCGCCTTCGCGGCGAATTCGGCCGCGCGTTCGCCGATCCGTTCGCGCAGGCGCGCGGCAAAGGCTTTCCCGTCGATGCGCTTCTCGGTCAAGTTGCGCTCCTGAGCACGGCGGCGAGCACGATCAGCAGGACCTGCAACCCGATGATCACCACCAGCGGGGAGAAATCGATCCCGCCCGTTTCGGGCAGGCGCCGCCGGATCGGGCCGAGCACCGGTTCGAGGAAATTGTTGATCGAGGTGTAGAAGCTGGCGAGGAACTGGTTCGACGAATTGATCACATTGAACGCGAACAGCAGGCCGATCACGAACTGGATGATGATCAGCCAGATGAAGATCGTCGCGAGCATGTCGACGATCTGGTAAATGGCAACGAGGGCTTCCATGCGTCAATTTCCGATTTGCTTGAAGGTGTGGGGCCTGTCTTAGTCGTGCGACACGCCCGACGCCACCCCGTCTAGCCTTGCGACCGCACCAGCGTGCCCGCGCCGCTGGCGGTGAAGAATTCGAGCAGCATCGCGTGGCGCACACGCCCGTCGAGGATCACCGCGGCCTCGCACCCGGCGTCGAGCGCAGCGGTGCAGGTCTCGAGCTTGGGAATCATCCCGCCGGTGATGGTCCCTTCGGCGGTGAGCCGCTCGATATCGGCGGGCGATAGTTCGGGCACGAGTTCGCCGTGGGCATCCTTCACCCCGGTCACGTCGGTCAGCAGCAGCAGTCGCGCGGCGCCCAGCGCACCCGCGATCGCGCCCGCCATCGTGTCGGCGTTGATGTTGTAGGTCTTGCCGTCGGCACCCGACGCGACCGGCGCGATCACCGGGATCATCCCCGCATCGCGCGCGGTCCGGATCACCGCGGTATCGACCGTCTCGGGCTCGCCCACGAAGCCCAGGTCGACGACCCGTTCGATATTGCTGTCGGGGTCGCGCTTCGTGCGCTCGAGCTTCTTCGCCTGGACCAGCCGCCCGTCCTTGCCCGACAGGCCGATCGCCTTGCCCCCGGCATCCTGGATTCGCGCGACGATCGATTTGTTGATCGCGCCCGAGAGCACCATCTCGGCGATCTCCGCAGTGGTCTCGTCGGTGACGCGCAGCCCGTCGACGAACTCGCTCTCGTGCCCGAGCCGCTCGAGCATCGCGCCGATCTGCGGCCCGCCGCCATGGACGACCACCGGATCGATCCCGACCTGCTTCAACAGCACGACGTCGCGCGCAAAGGCGGAAGCTGCATCCTCGTCGCCCATCGCGTGGCCGCCATATTTCACCACGAAGGTGCGCCCGGCATAGCGCTGCAGATAGGGCAGCGCCTCCATCAGCGTCGCGGCCTTGGCCTGCGCTCCGTCGGGCCCCAGGTCGGTCGCCTGCCCGGTCATGCGGGGTTCTTGTCGAGCGCGCGGCCCCAGCCGACCGCGAACTGGATCAGGAACGGCACCAGCACGAGGCTGAGCACGACCTTGGCGAGCATCTGGCCGAGAATCAGGTCGGTGATCGGGAATTCGCCGTAGAAGGCCACGCTGATGAAGATCAGCGTGTCGATCGCCTGGCTGAGCGCCGAGGCGATCGCGCCGCGCACCATGATCGACCCTGCACCGGCACCATCGCCCTTGCCCACCCTCAGGCGGTTGAACAGGTAGACGTTGAGCAGCAGCGAAACGCCGTAGGCGATCGGTCCCGCAATCATGATCCGCGGGGTCTGCGAATTGATCTTCTCGAACGCGGCGAGATTGTCCGCCGGCATGTCGGGCGAGGCCGGCAGCGCCAGCACCAGTCCGATCAGCACGATCGAGATCGCGAGCGGGACGAAGCCCCACAGCACCAGCCGGTTGGCGGTCTTTTCGCCGTGCAATTGGGAAATCGCGCTCGAGATCACCACCAGCAGGAGGAAGGCAAGGATGCCCGATTCGACTGCCAGCGGGCCGATCGCGAATTGCTTGTAGGCGAGGAAGCCCGCCAGCACCGTCATCCCGCCATAGATCAGCGAGAACACGAAGAGCGAACGGTGGGTGGCAGGCGCGGCAATCGTCGAGTTCTGTTCCATGGCGGGGCGATAGCGCAGGGCGCGCGCTCGGGAAAGTGTGACAAATGCCCTCGTCCACGCTCGCCATTGCATCGATGCATCGCTAGAGCGGTCCGCCACACGCACGCCGCTTCTGAGGGGGAGCCCCGAACCCATGTCCATCGTCTACAGCCTGCTGGGGATCGTGATGATCTTCGCGCTCGCCTTCCTGCTGTCGAAGGACCGCAAATCGATCCGCCTGCGCGTGGTCGGCGCGGCCTTCCTGCTGCAGGCCGGGTTCGCGGCGCTTGTGCTCTACGTGCCGCTCGGCAATCGTCTCCTCCAGGGCGCGGCGAAGGGGGTCGAGAACCTGCTCGGCTATGCCGGCGCCGGCGTGCAGTTCATCTTCGGCCCGCTCGCCTCGCCCGAGATCGGCGGCAACAGCTTCGCGATCGCGGCGCTGCCGGTGATCATCTTCTTCGCCTCGCTGATCGCGATCCTGTACTACCTCGGCATCATGCAGCTGGTGATCAAGTGGATCGGCGGCGGGCTCGAGAAGGTCACCGGCATCTCCAAGGTGGAGAGCCTGTGCGCCGCCTCGAACATCTTCGTCGGCCAGTCCGAAAGCCCGCTGGTGATCCGCCCCTATCTGGCCAGCCTCACGCCGAGCCAGCTGTTCTGCGTGATGAGCGTGGGCATGGCCGGCGTCGCGGGCACGATCCTCGCCGCCTATGCCAGCATGGGCATCCGCATCGACTATCTCGTCGCCGCCGCCTTCATGAGCGCGCCGGGCGGGATCCTGATGGCCAAGATGATCATGCCCGATCCGGTCGCGCTTCCCGCGGTGCAGGACGGGGCCGAGCCGGTCGAGGCGGATGAGGCCCCGCCCAGCCTCGCCGCCGCCGCATTGAACCGCGAGGAGATCGACGAGCCGGTCGCGGTCGACCACGACGACGAGAAGCCCGCCAACCTGATCATGGCCGCCGCGCAGGGCGCGCAGACCGGCGTCAAGCTCGCGGTCGCAGTCGGCGCGATGGTGCTCTCGTTCGTCGCGCTGATCGCGCTCGCCAACGGGTTGCTCGGCGGGATCGGCGGCTGGTTCGGTTACGGCGACCTGACCTTCCAGCAGATCGTCGGCTACATCTTCGCGCCGTTCTTCTACCTGCTCGCGACGCCCGACTGGGCCGAGGCGGTGCAGGCGGGCGGCTATTTCGGCACCAAGGTCGTGCTCAACGAATTCGTCGCCTTCATCGATCTCGGCGCAGCGGCGGCCTCCGATGCCAGCGGACTCTCCGAGCGCACGATCGCGGTGGTCACCTTCGCGCTGTGCGGCTTCGCCAACTTCTCGTCGATCGCGATCCAGATGGCGGTGACCGGCGGCCTCGCGCCCAACCAGCGCCCGATGATCGCCAAGCTTGGCGTGCGCGCGCTCATCGCGGGTTCGCTGTCGAACCTGATGAGCGCGGCGCTCGCCGGACTATTCCTCTCGCTCTAGCGCTTCGTCCACCGGTTCGGCGATCGTCGCGTCCCCGTCGAAGGGCTCCTCGGCTTCGACCACGACATCGGGCGGGGTCGCTTCTTCGAGATTGGTCGCATCGACCGTGTCGGCCTCGAGCTCGTCGGGCGTGATCTCCTGCGCGGTCTCGATCTGCTCTTCGCTCAGCTCGGTGTCGGTATCGCCCGCGGTGAGCCACCAGATCAGCGCCAGCACCGCCAGCGCGGCGAGGACCAGCAGCCAGGGGAAGCGGTTCTTCGTTTCAATGTCTTCGACGTCGGTCATGGGTCTTCTCCCTGTTGTTTCCGTGTGACCAACCGATCGCCGCTGTGCCCGTTCCGATTTCCCCCCCTGGCCTTGCCCGGGTCAGTCGAGCGCGGGCGGGTAGGAGGGCGCGGGGCCGTGATCGAGGCTCAGGCTTTCGAGCAGGCGGAAACTGCCCTCCTCCGGCATCCACTTCCACACGTGGATATAGCGCCCGCCGCCGGTCTGGACCCAGCCGCCCGCACCGTCATTGGCCGCCCTGCGCCATTCGTGGAAGGTGTGGTGCCCTTCTTCGAGCACGCCCCAGTCGCCGAGCTGCTGGATGCGGCGCGAACCGGGCACGAACAGGCGGCGGTTGCGATAGCCTTCGTTGGCGCCGCCGGGCTTGCGCGCGTCGCAATTGCGGGTCGCGCCGGCGACCATCTCCGCGCCGCTGGCGGAGGGCATGCCGACGAGGTCGTGCAGCATGCGGAAGTCCGGGTGGACGAGGTCGGCGACCAGTTCCGGGTCGCAGCCTTCGAAGAAGCCCCAGAACAGCCGCGCATCGTTGGCCTCGACCGCTGCCTTCAAGGCCTCGCCGGTCGGCATGGCGGCGGGTGCTTCGGCGGGCGCATCCTGCGCGGCGAGCGGGGTGGCGGCGAGCAGCGCGAGCGCGGCGGCGAGGGTACGATGGATCATGCAATGGCTCTCCCTTGGTGTATTGGCATTGCATAACACCAAAGCGCCATTTCGCAACCGCAGGCCGCGGAAAACCGAGCCATGGACCGGGTGTTACACTGTCCAGGAGAGAAAAAGCGCGGCGCGCGCGCAGCGACATCCCCGCGCCGATCGCGCGCGTCGAAGACATGGCGGATGCCGTGTGCCATGCCGCGAGAATAGCGCGACACTTGCGAGTAGGAAAACGCCCGCCATGCGCCTATCGTCGCGCGCATGACACGCACCGCCCCCCGCTTCGCCGCGCTCGCCGCCCCTCTCGCCCTCGTTGGCTGCACCACGCTGCCGGGCACCGAGCCGCTGCCGCTATCGCAGGAACGGTTCTGGGACGCGCTCTCGAGCCATTGCGGGAATGCATACGAAGGCGAACTAGCCAGTACCGACGAGCGCGATGCCGACTGGGCCGACAAGCGCATGATCGCGCACTGGGCCGAATGTTCGGACACGCGCATCGCGATCGCCTTCCATGTCGCGGACGACGAGGCGGAAGACGGCTGGAACCGCAGCCGCACCTGGATCGTCACCCGCACCGCCGACGGCCTGCGATTGAAGCACGATCACCGCCACGAGGACGGCAGCGAGGACGCGGTCACCCAGTATGGCGGCGACACGCTGTCGGCCGGCACCGCGCGGGTGCAGGACTTCCCGGTCGATGCATACTCGATCGCGCTGTTCGAACGCGAAGGCCTCAGCGCCTCGCTCACCAATGTCTGGCGGATCGAGGTCGATCCGGCGGACACGCGCGGCGCGCGCTTCGCCTACCAGCTCACCCGTCGCAACGATCCCACCCGCCTGTTCCGCGCCGAGTTCGACGCCAGCGAACCGGTCGCGCCCCCGCCGGCCGCCTGGGGCTGGTGAGCCCCGCGCGCCTCCGTTCTCAGTCGAGTTCGCTCATGCAGCCGAGGAATTTGTTGGCGCGCTTGTAATAGAGGTCGAGCTCCTCGCCATAGAAGTGCAGCGCGCGGCGGAAATCGCGCACCTCGTCGTCATAGGCTTCCAGCTGCCGCCGCGTGCAGCTGCCCCCGATCGCGCAGCTCGGCTTGCGCGGTTTCTCCAGCTTGAACACCGGCGCGTGCGGTTGCTTGCACTTGCCCGGAGCGCCCTTGGCGACGGGCGCGGGACCCGGCGCGGCGAGCGCAAGGCCCGCCAGCGCGATCGGCAGGATTCGTATCCAACGCATGTCATTCCCCCATGACGATGCGACCCTGAACCCCTTGGACATAGCGCAAGATCGGGCGTCGCGACAGCAGCGAGAGAACGCCTGCCGCTCCGCGGCGGCGGGGATTGCAACCGCTTGCTAACCACTCGCGAGTAGGTTTGCGCAATGGGCACGATCCATCGCTTCGACCCCGGCAGGCGCAGGCGAGCGCCCGCGCGCCACGCCGCCGCGACCGGCTGGCGCGAGGCCGCGCGCGGGCTCGGCCCGATCCTGTTCGCGCTGCCGCTGGCGGCGTTCACCGCGGTCTGGTTTCTCGGCGGGTTTCCGCCCGCCGACGCCGCGAGCCCCGAGGCCAGCGGGGCGGACACCGTCCGCAAGCATTTCGCCCGCTGCGCCGGCCCGGTGCGCATCACCTGCGTGGTCGATGGCGACACGATCTGGCTGGAGGGCGACAAGATCCGCATCGCCGATATCGACACCCCCGAAATCTCGCAGCCCCGCTGCGCGCGCGAGGAGCGGCTCGGCCAGCAGGCGACCGAGCGGCTGATCGTGCTGCTCAACGGGGCCCCGTTCGAACTGCGCCCCAACCCCGACGGCCGCGACGCGGACCGCTACGGCCGCAAGCTGCGCGTGCTGGCGCGCGGCGGGGAGAGCATCGGCGGGATGCTCGTGGCCGAAGGGCTGGCGCACCGATGGGGTGGCGGCAGACGCAGCTGGTGCGGCTGAACGGTTCGTCGCCGCCAAAGCCCGCCTTGGACCGCCTGGACCACTGTTCTGGCGACAAAATCTTTCCGCACCAAACGCTGCCTTGGATCGTTTCTGTCGATCGGCTCAAGGCGGCGTGTCGAGACATGACCCCGGTCTATCGGATCGCCGCGAAGTAGGAAAATCGCGGTCGCGGTGCGGGTCCCGGTTCGCGCCGCCCTGTCGGAGTTCGTCAGTGGTCATTTCCGGGTGGCTGCCATAGCCTCTCCCGCAATCGCCACGATCGAAAGAGGGAAACTGCCATGATTTCGCGTTTCACCGCCGGGCTCGCCGCTGCGGCGACCTTGGTCGCACCCCCCGCCGCCGCGCAGGAGGCCAGCTGGTATTCGGGTAGCGATCCCAGCGAAGAGGCCTTCGTGCAGCAACCGGGCAAGGCCTACCTGCTCATCGCAGGCTGCGACGCGCTCGACGGAATATACCCCTATCTCGCGTTCGGGATCATGAGTTTCGTCAACTGGCGGATCAAGGAACAGACGCTCGGCTTCCGCGACGAACCGAATGAGGGCGTCGAACTGACCGTCAGCGGCACGACCAGCGATGGCCCCTTCACCTTCCGCACCAGCGACCGCGGCTATTACGGCGGCACGGCCGCGCGTCGCGACAATGGCGCGGGCGACGAGGTGGTCGTGAATTATGCCGGCGGCTCGATCACCCCCGCCCAGCTTCGCCTGCTGATGCGCGCGCGCACGATCACCGTCAGCGTGCTGGGCTTCGAATACGATTTCTCCGCCGCCGGATCGGCGCGCACACTGGGCAGGCTGAGCTGCACCGCGGATCTGTGAGGAAGAGGCCTAGCCGCTGGCCTTTGGCCGTCTGCCGCCCCGGCATGCGGGAGGGGAACGCGCTGTCCATCGACCTTGCACCGCACCCGACACGGGCGGGCCGAAGCCCCAGTTCTACCGCCCGCGATAGGGCTCGCACGCTACCGTACTGCCAAGTGTAGAAATAGCGCCCTACTCGGCCGCGACCCCCGTACTCTCGCTCGCACCATCCTCGAACAGCCCCGGACCATCGTCGGCGGTTTCTTCCTCGTTGGCCGCCTTGGCGCCCTGGCGCTTGTCGAAGCTCGACCAGACGTCCTGCCAGTTCCCCTTGGTCGCGCCCTTCGAATATTCGGTGGCGCGGGTTTCGAAGAAGTTGGCGTGCTCGACGCCGTTGAGCAGCGGGGCGAGCCAGGGGAGCGGGTGGTCCTCGACCATGTAGATGCTCGGCAGGCCGAGCTGGCCCAGGCGCCAGTCCGCGATGTAGCGGATGTATTTCTTGATTTCCTTGGCCGTCATCCCGGGAACGGGGCCGTCCTCGAAGGCGAGGTCGATGAACGCGTCCTCGAGCCGCACGGTCTTCTGGCACATGTCGAGGATGTCTTCCTTGACCGACTTGGTGAGGCAGTCGCGCTCCTTGCAGAAAGCGTGGAACAGGCGGGTGATGCCTTCGCAGTGGAGGCTCTCGTCGCGCACCGACCAGCTGACGATCTGGCCCATGCCCTTCATCTTGTTGAAGCGCGGGAAGTTCATCAGCATGGCGAAGCTGGCGAACAGCTGGAGGCCTTCGGTGAAGCCGCCGAACATCGCCAGCGTGCGGGCGATATCCTCGTCATTGTCGACGCCGAATTCCTGCAGGTAGTCGTGCTTGTCCTTCATCTCCTCGTATTCGAGGAACATGCCGTATTCGCTTTCGGGCATGCCGATCGTGTCGAGCAGGTGCGAATAGGCCGCGATGTGCACCGTCTCCATGTTGGAGAAGGCGGCGAGCATCATCTTGATCTCGGTCGGCTTGAACACGCGGCCGTATTTCTCGTGGTAGCAATCCTGCACCTCGACATCGGCCTGGGTGAAGAAGCGGAAGATCTGCGTGAGCAGGTTGCGCTCGTGATCGGAGAGCTTCTGCGCCCAGTCGCGGCAGTCCTCGCCGAGCGGCACTTCCTCGGGCATCCAGTGGATCTGCTGCTGGCGTTTCCAGAAGTCGTAAGCCCACGGATATTCGAACGGCTTGTAGGTCTTGCGGGCTTCGAGCAGCGACATGTTGTGATCCCCTTGCGTGTCAGACCTCCAGATATAGTGATTCGGCGCCGGTAATGAAACGGGCGATTTGGGGTTGCCAACAGGGCTGTCCACGGCTGCGGCACGGTTCGTCGCATGGTTAATCCCGCACGGCGAAAGCGCCGGAACGCGCCCCCTCGCGCGCGGTTGGGTGAACACAGGGATACGCAGATCCCAACTCGATGGAGAAAGACCAATGTCCGAACTCGAACCCACCGACAGCCGCGTCGTCCATGGCAATGCCGAGCCGAAGAAGGGCGACGAACGCTTCGCCGACAAGCCGACCCAATCCGAACAGTTCGACCGTGCCCACGAGCGGCTCGACGACGACGCCATTCGCAACCCCGAACAGGCGCCGAGCAAACAGGATGACCACGTTGGCGAGGATGGCCTCCAGCAGGAGCAGTCACGCGACAACGACGCGCGGTTCGAAGCCTCCGACCTCGATCGCGGCGCGGCGCAGTACCAGTCCGAACCGCTGATCCAGCAGCAGCACCAGTCCGACGACTGGTCCGAGCACAACGATCGCGGCGAGACCCAGCTGCGCCAGCCGCAGCAGCAAGCCAAGCAATCGCCCGCCGATCCGTCGCCTCGCAAGGACGGCGCGTTCGAGACCGGCCAGGCCGATTACGGCAGCGCGCAGACGAAGGCGGAAGACGCATCGGACGATTCGGCGTCCGAAGACGCGCAGGTCCGCCAGCAGCTGGTCGACGATGCCGCCGAGGGCGACCTCACCGACGACGATCTCGACGATGCCGCGCCCGAACAGGCGCAGCTCGACCGTGAAAGCCGCGACATCAACGACTGACCGGAGCTTCCCCCGCCGCGGTATGTGGACGCCGCGGCCATCGAGCGCCCCCTTCCTTCGCGGGAGGGGGCGTTTTCGTGTCCGTGACCCGTGGCTTCGGCCTCACAGAAAACGACCCGTGCACGAGCGTCGACGAGTCGAGGAACGTCCCCGCCCGTTCAGCCGTTATTTAGACAAACACCTCAACGGAAAGGATTTTATCATGCTCGAACGGTTTCGCATCAAGGAACATATGGAAGTCACCGACTGCAAGGGCCAGCATCTCGGCACCGTCGACGAAGTCGATGATGGCAAGATCAAGCTGACCAAGTCGGACAGCAAGGACGACATGCACCACTTCCTGTCGATGGACGACGTGGAGAAGGTCGACGACAACCGCGTCTACATGAAGGAAGGGACGCGCCTGCCCGAAGGACTCGGGACCAAGGCCGTCGAAAGCGCCTGACCAAGCATAAGCGTTTCTGCCGCTCCGCGAGGAGCGGGAGCAACAGGAGCCCGGCTCTCGCTGACGCGAGGCCGGGTTTCGTATGTCCGGGGCCCCTGGTCGGGGCGAACCGTTCAGAACGGCCAGTCGAAAATGCCCGGCCAGATGTGGCTCGCGATCTCGGCGCTGCGAAGGCCGAGCCAGATCGACAGCGCGAGCAGCACCACCCCGAAGCCGTAGCCGAAGAAGGGGCGCCGGCGCCCCGCGCCCAGCCCGATCGCATAGGCGAGGAACAAGGTAAGCGCGCAGCCGGTCGCGTAGAAGATCAGCCAGAGCATGGCGGCGGCTCAGGCCCCCGAACGCTGGAGCACGAGCAGCACTGCGGAAAAGGTCATCAGCGCGCCACCCAGCAGGAAGTACCGCCCCGCGCGGTCCCTGCGCTCGGGAATGCGCCGGATCCGCGCGCCGTGCGCGACCAACCCGAGCGCGAGCAGGCCGACAATGGCGATGGCGATGACGAGATACATGGTCGCGGGGCCTCCCGTCTGCAAATGTAGGAGGGGTGCGCCCGTGCGCAAGCGCGTTCAGTCACGCGGGGTGACGTTGCGCCGCGCGAGCATCGCCTTGCGCAGCTTGCGCTCGAGCCAGGTGACCGTGAGGAACGGAAAGCTCGCCAGCCACGCGATGTAGAACCAGCCGCGCGGCCCCGCCTCGAGCGAGCAGCGCAGGATTTCGGCCAGTTCCGCCCCGCGCCCGTAATAGCGCTCGTTATCGCATTGCGTGTCGATCGCGAGCAGCGCGTCGAATTCATACACGCCGAACAGCCACACGACCGCGGCGAGGATCATGAAAATGACGGCGCCCCAACCGATCCGGATGGTCGGCGGGGCGCTGTCGTCTGGTTGAGCAGGGTTGCTCATCGTCGGGGCAGGATCACTGGCAAGCGAGGCATTCCTCGTAATCGGTCTGCCCGCCGGCACCGGCCTGCAGTTCGAACTTGGTCGCGTCCTTGGTGTTGTCGGCTTCCACGCCGCCGGCGAAGCCCGCGCGCTGCACGCTCTTCGAGCGGAGGTAGTAGAGCGACTTGATGCCCTTCTCCCATGCCTGGAAGTGCAGCTGCATCAGGTCCCATTTCTCGACGTCGGCCGGGATGAACAGGTTCAGCGACTGCGCCTGGTCGATATAGGGCGCGCGATCGGCCGCGAATTCGAGCAGCCAGCGCTGGTCGATCTCGAAGCTGGTCTTGTAGGCGTCCTTCTCCTCCTGGCTGAGGAAGTCGAGATGCTGGACCGAGCCTTCGTGCTGGAGGATCGAGTTCCAGACGTTGTTGGTGTCCTTGCTCTTCTTCTTGAGCAGCTTTTCGAGGTACGGGTTCTTGACCACGAAGCTGCCCGAAAGCGTCTTGTGGGTGTAGATGTTGGCCGGGATCGGCTCGATGCAGGCGCTGGTGCCGCCGCAGATGATCGAGATCGACGCGGTCGGCGCGATCGCCATCTTGCAGCTGAAGCGCTCCATCGCGCCCATTTCTTCCGCGTCGGGGCACGGCCCGCGTTCCTTGGCGAGCATCATGCTGGCCTCGTTCGCCTTGGCGCTGATGTGCTGGAACATCTTCATGTTCATCGCCTTGGCCATCGCGCTTTCGAAACCGATGCCTTTGGACTGGAGATAGGAGTGGAAGCCCATCACGCCCATGCCGACGCTGCGTTCGCGCTCCGCAGAATACTTGGCGCGGTGCATCTCGTCGGGCGCGCGGTCGATATAGTCCTGCAGGACGTTGTCGAGCATGCGCATCACGTCCTCGATGAACTGCTTGTCGCCGTTCCACTCGTCCCATTTTTCCAGGTTGAGCGAGGACAGGCAGCAGACCGCGGTGCGATCGTTGCCGAGATGGTCGATCCCGGTCGGCAGGGTAATTTCCGAGCACAGGTTCGAGGTCGAGACCTTGAGCCCCAGATCGCGGTGATGCTTGGGCATCATGCGGTTCACCGTGTCCGAGAACACGATGTAGGGCTCGCCCGTGGCGAGGCGGGTTTCGACCAGCTTCTGGAACAGCGAACGCGCATCGACGGTCGCGCGGACTTCGCCGGTCTTGGGCGACTTGAGCTCGAACTCGGAGCCCGCGCGGACGGCTTCCATGAACTCGTCGGTCAGCAACACGCCGTGGTGCAGGTTCAGCGCCTTGCGGTTGAAGTCGCCCGCCGGTTTGCGGATCTCGAGGAATTCCTCGATTTCCGGGTGCGAGACGTCGAGGTAGCAGGCCGCCGAGCCGCGCCGCAGCGAGCCCTGCGAGATCGCCAGCGTGAGCGAATCCATCACCCGCACGAACGGCACGATGCCGGAAGTCTTGCCGTTGAGGCCGACCGGCTCGCCGATGCCGCGGACATTGCCCCAGTAGGTGCCGATGCCGCCGCCCTTGGAGGCGAGCCAGACGTTCTCGTTCCAGGTGCCGACGATGCCTTCGAGGCTGTCCTCGACCGAGTTGAGATAGCACGAGATCGGCAGGCCGCGCCCGGTGCCGCCGTTCGACAGGACCGGCGTGGCGGGCATGAACCACAGGTTCGAGATGTAGTCGTAGAGCCGCTGCGCGTGCTCCTGGTCGTCGGCATAGGCATCGGCCACGCGCGCGAACAGGTCCTGGTAGCTCTCATCGGGCAGCAGGTAGCGATCGGTCAGCGTTTCCTTGCCGAATTCGGTCAGGTTCTCGTCGCGCGCGGGATCGGTGACGATGTTGAAGCGGCGCGCATTGACGCGCTTGGAATCGTTGCGATCGTCGGCCGCGGCCTTGGCCACTTCGGCCATCGCGTCGGTGGCGGCGAGGAGCGCGGCCTCTTCGGGCGCGGCTTCCTTGGTAGCGGTCACGGGCGTTTCCTTTGCTTTGGCGGCATCCTTGGCCTTCGCCTTGGGCGCGGCCTTTTCGACGGTGGGTGCGTCGTCGGTCATATTGTCCAGCTCGTCCATCGTCGGCTCGTCCCCGTTCCTGAATTCCATTTCGTGCCCGCTCCCTGTTCCGGCGGGCCTTGCCGCACCGCCTGTTCGACCGTCCTGTTCGAGTCGTCGGGCAGGCATGCAGCCTACCATTCCCAACCCCCGGAGACCCGCGAAACTTATCCGCAACTTGTCCCCAGCCGGCGCTTGCGAAGAGCATCCCGAAGGCCCGAATCCGCCCGCACACCGCCGAAACGCTGCCGATCCCTGGATCAAGGTCTTGAGGGCTCCTCCCCGAAGAGCCACTATCCATAGTGCATATCGCGGGAATCGGGCGCAAGCGTTAAATCGCCGTTTACCGTTGCCGAGCCGCCGTCAGGCGAGGTGTATTGCATCGCTGCAACGCAGCGACGCGCCGGAATTGCTTGGCTGGCGCGCGGCGCAACCCCAAAAATCAATCTGTGAAGAAAAATATGGTGATTGAATCTTTCGAATCCAGCTTTGAATCATCATGAAGGGGGTGCGCAATTTTCATGCGGGGGAATCGCGATGGCGAACGAAGTGGGGGCCGCAGATCTGACCGGGCGGGCGGCGCGTTTCGCAATCCGCCACAAGCGCGCGCTGACGATCGGCGGGGCGATCTGGTTCTGGGCGAGCATGGCCGTCTATGCCCGGTTGGTGTCGCTTCCCGACCTTCCGGACTGGGCGCGGCAGGGCTTCTTCTGGACCGGAGTCGCCTACAACGCGATCTGGTGGGGCTTCGTCCAGCCGCGGATCGCCGGGCATGTGAAGACGATCGAGCAGAAGGGGAACACCTAAGACATGCTGAACATCATCGGAGCCATCATCGGCGGGCTGATCATCGGCGCCCTGGCGCGCTGGTTCTATCCCGGCGCGGTCGACATGACCCTGCTCGAAACGATCCTGCTCGGCATCGGCGGATCGCTGCTCGCCGGTTTGCTGACCCATCGCGGGGCAGCGGGCTTCCACCGTGCCGGCTGCCTAGCCAGCGTGCTCGGCGCGATGGCGTTGATCCTCGCGGGAAGCCTGCTGCTGAACTGACCGTCCGGGCGGTGCCAGATCAGACGCTGACCCGGCGCCCCTTGTTCTCGTAAAGCGCGCGATCGGCATGCGCCATCGCCTTGTCGAGCGCAGCGCGTCCGGGGCCCGAAAGCTCGGCGAAACCGGCACTGAAGGCGACCGGCTCGCCATCGAGCAGGGCCGCCGGGCGACGCAGCACCGCGGCATGGACACGCGTGACGACGGCTTCGGCGGCCTCGCGATCTAGCCCGTCGAAGAAGATCACGAATTCGTCGCCGCCCCAGCGCGCGGCGATATCGGTTTCGCGGATGCCGTCGCGGATCTTGTTCGCGATCGTCTTGAGCAGCCTGTCGCCTTCTCCATGGCCAAGCCGGTCGTTGACCTGCTTGAAGCGATCGCCGTCGAGCAGGGCAAGCGTGCCCCTGTCACCACGCCGCATGCTGGCCTGCAACGATTCGAGGAACCCGCGGCGATTGGCGAGGCCGGTGAGCGTGTCGGTCGACGCGACCCCCTTGAGGAGATCGATCCGCTGGTTGGCGGATTGGGCCGCTCCGGCCGTCGCACGCAGCAGGTCTCCGGCGAGGTCCTCCCCGCCGTCGGGGCACTCGTCGACCGGTTCGCCAGCCTGCAGTTGCGCGAGCCGCGCCATCGCCAGTTCGATCGGCGCGAGCAGGCCCGCCAGCCCGATCACCGCAACGATCGTGCCCACCAGCGTGGCGATCAGCAACGCGGCAAAGGTCGACCATTCCCACTCGCCCCGCAGCCCCTGGACGACGAGGAACGTGATCAGCGGGACGTGGACCGAACCGAAACAGATCGCGAAGACACGCAGGCGATAGCTGCGCGGAAACAGAAAACGGGTTGCATTGTAGATCCGCAATGGGGTTCCCTCTCACCGCCACAATCCTTGCGGTCTGTCATGCAATAGGTCCTGTTAAGAAAGGTTCCCCACACGCATAAGTCGATATTAACCAAGGTCGATCCTGCGTCTCGACCTAGGTCGCCCTGGCATGCTCCGCGATATCGTCGGCGATCTCGTCGATCAGTTCGAGCGGGAAGTCGTGGCCCATGCCCGGATAGGTCTTGAGCCGCGCGCCGGGAATACAGGCGGCGGTCGCGTGCCCGCCTTCGCAGCGCACCAGTGGGTCGTCCTCGCCATGAAGCACGAGCGTCGGCGCGGTGACCTTCGCCAACTCCTCAGTCCGGTCGCCATCGGCCATGATCGCGGCGAGCTGGCGCGGCATGCCCGGCGGATAGAAGCTGCGTTCGAAATCGCCCGTCGCCTGCTCGAGATAACGCCGTTCGGGCTGCGGGAAGCCGCGCCCCTCGATCGTGCGCAGGATCTTCACGCCATGCGCGACCACCGTGTCCTTGTCCGAAGACTTGGGCCGCTGGGTGAGCACCTGCATCGCTTCTTTCTTCGCCGGCGGGACCTTGCTCGATCCGGTGGTCGACATGATCGAGGTGAGCGAGAGCACCCGGTCCGGATGTTCGAGCGCGACGCGCTGCGCGATCATCCCGCCCATCGACGCGCCGACCGCATGCGCCCGGTCGATCCCCAGCGCATCGAGCAGCCCGACCGCGTCGGCCGCCATGTCCGAGAGCGTGTATGGCGCCTTGATCCTGAGCCCCAGCTTGTTCCAGATCACCATCTTGAGGATGCCCGGGGCCTTCGCGCCGTCCATCTTCTGCGACAGGCCGATATCGCGATTGTCGAAGCGGATGACGCGGAAGCCGCGCGCGACCAGCGCATCGATCAGTTCGTCGGGCCAAAGCGTCATCTGCGCGCCGAGCCCGTGGATCAACAGGATCGGCGGCGCGTCCTTCGCGCCGTTCTCGTCATATTCGAGCTTGATCCCGTTGGCTTCGATCTGCGGCATGCATTCCCCCTCGGCGCGGCGCGTCAAAATCTGGGCGAGCTTGTCCCAGCGCGCCCGGCTTCGCAAGCCCCGGCGATAAGGACCGCCGCCCACCCCGTATCCGGGAGGGCGGCGGTCACCTTGGGCGGACGCGATCGACTCAGCCGATCGCGATCACCGTGCCCGTTTCGGCAGTCGCGAGACGCGCGCTTTCCATCGCGGCCAGTTCGGCGGCGAAGGCATCGCGCTCACGCTCGTTGGCGGCGAAGATGATATTCGCCTGGAAGCGCACGCCGTCGGCGGACGCCAGCGGGACGCTGTCGAGATCGCGCAGCTGGCTCACCGCCCAGCGCGCGATCCGTTGCGACGCGACACCGGCCGAATTGTGGACGGTCTCGAGCCCGGTCGGCCGGCCGTCCTCGTCGAGCGTGAAGCTGACCTGGACGATGCCGGACAGCGGACGGCCGAAGGGATCGCGATCCGACTGCAGCAGCCGGTCGAGTTCCTTGGTCCGGTCGTTCTGCCACTGCTGCAGCGCCGATTGCGACACGACGAGGACACCGTCCTGCGCGAGCGCGGGTGCCGCCACCGGCAGGGTGCAGGCGAGGGCGATGAAGGCGAGGGGAAGTTTGAAGGTCTTGGTCATTGGATCATCCTCTTATTGTGTGGATGACCGGCCATTCCGGACCAGCAGGCCGAGCACAGTCCCTAATTACTCGTGCGTGGCTTCGATGGTCGATCCGGACACGACGGCGCCTGGGGGAAAGGAGCACCGCCGCGTCCGATTACAGGCGTAAGCGACGCGCAAGAATGCTTCAATTGCGATCCTGCAAACGTTCGAAAATTTCGGACGAATGTCGATCGCAGTCGACGGACGGCTTGCCTCAGGGCACCAGCACCGTGTCGACCGGGACCTCGTCGGTTTCGAGGTAGTCGAGCGTGTAGTGCAGCCCGCGGCTTTCATGCCGCTTCAGCGCACTGCGCACGATCAAATCGGCGGCCTGGAGCAGGTTGCGCAATTCGACGAGATCGGTGGTGACGCGGAACGAGCCGTAATAGTCCTCGACCTCGGCCTTCAACAACTGGATGCGGTTGGCGGCGCGTTCCAGCCTTTTGGTGGTGCGCACGATCCCGACATAGTTCCACATGAAGCGGCGGATCTCGGTCCAGTTCTGCTTGATCACGACCTCCTCGTCGGAATCGGTCACCCGGCTCTCGTCCCATTCGCGGATCGCGGGCGGATCGGGCAGTTCGTCCCAGCGCTGGCAGATGTCCTTCGCCGCGGCCTCGCCGAAGACGAAGCATTCGAGCAGCGAGTTGGAAGCGAGGCGGTTGGCACCGTGGAGCCCGCTCTCGGTCACCTCGCCCGCCGCCCACAGGCCGGGCAGGTCGGTGCGCCCGGCAAGGTCGATCACCACCCCGCCGCAGGTATAGTGCTGCGCCGGCACCACCGGAATCGGCTGCGTGGTCATGTCGATCCCCAGCCCGATCAGCTTGTCGTAGATCGTCGGGAAATGCTCGCGCACGAATTCGGGCGGCTTGTGGCTGATGTCGAGATGGACGAAATCGAGCCCGAAGCGCTTGATCTCGGCATCGATCGCGCGAGCGACGATATCGCGCGGGGCGAGCTCCAGTCGCTCGTCGTAATATTCCATGAAGCGCTTGCCGGTGCGCGGGTTGATCAGGTGTCCGCCCTCGCCGCGCACGGCCTCGGTGATAAGGAAGTTCTTGACCTCGAGGTTGTAGAGGCAGGTCGGGTGGAACTGCATCATCTCCATGTTTGAGACGCGCGCACCGGCACGCCAGCCCATCGCGATCCCGTCTCCGGTGGCACCGCGCGGCGCCGTGCTGAACTGGTAGACCCGCCCCGCGCCCCCTGCGGCGAGCACGGTGGCCTTGGCGAAATGCGCCTCGACCCGGCCGCTTTCCTCGTCGAGCGCGTAGACGCCCCAGACATGGCCCGATCCAGAGTAAGGCTCGGCATGGCGCCCGGTGATGAAGTCGATGCAGGAGCGGCCCGGCAGCAGGGTGATGTTGGGATTGGCGTTGGCGGCGTTGAGCAGGGCCTCCTGCACCGCCCAGCCGGTCGCGTCGTTCACATGGACGATGCGGCGGTGCGAATGGCCGCCCTCGCGGGTGAGATGGAGGTCGCCGCTTTCGCGGTTGAACGGGACGCCGAGCTCGCACAGCCGGTCGATCGCCTTGGGCGCGCCCTCGATCACGAATTCGACCGTCTCACGATCATTGAGCCCAGCGCCGGCGATCATCGTGTCGCGGATATGGTTCTCGAACGTGTCGCCGGCATCGAGCACCGCCGCGATCCCGCCCTGTGCCCAGGCGGTCGATCCGCCGGTGAGCGAGCCCTTGGCGAGGACGAGCACCTTGCGGCTCTGCCCCAGTTCGAGCGCCGCGGTCAGCCCCGCCGCTCCCGACCCGATGATGATGACGTCGTACTTTTCGTGTCGCGCATTCATAATTCGCTTGAACACGCCCGCCCCCCGGTGTGCAAGCGGATTGAAGGAGTGGGCCAGTGGATCCCGAACGTCGCAAGCAGTTGGAAGCAAAGCGCGTCGCGCTGCACGAGCGGCTCGAGCGCCAGGTCGAGGGCACGATCATCCCGCGTCTGATCGAACGCGGCGTGCCGCACGAACCTCGTTTCGACGGAATCTGGACCCCAGACTATATCCGCGTGGCGGGCAACGGGCTGTGGTGGCCCGACAGCACCGGGCGGGTCGAAGATGAATGGTGCGGCACGACCGACCGCGAGGACCCCGACGGATCGAAGCAACGCGTGCTTCGCCAGCGGGTAATCGCGCGGATGATCGCACGCGCGACCGGACCGGAAACGGAAATCCGCTTCAGCTACGACGCGGGTTTCGAAACCAACCTGTCCATCAAGGCGCGCGACGCCATCGCAAATCTCGACGTGCTGCTCGATTTCGGCTGGACGATCTGGATCACCTCGCGCGCCGAGAACTGGCTGATCGAGCTCTCGCGCGATGGTGTCGCGCGGCTGGCGATGGAACCGTGCCGATAGGCGATCGGGGATGGCCCCGCTTGGCGAAAATCCGATTGCGGCTGGCAGCCGATTCGCATCACATTTCTATAAAACAGCAATAATCACGCGACATTAAATTGCGGAATTTCATTAGGGCGCGAAATTTTTTCCGCAGATTTTGAATATGTTGCGCTGCAGCATGCCAGGATTTGGGGCAATTTTCCCCCAGGCACCGATTCCCGTGCTATCATGGTGTATCGCCTTAATTAACGGCGCATTCTCCTTATTCGGGTCAGGAGGCGGCGTCGCTTTGGCTAAGCGGGGTAAGCCATGATTATTCAGCGTGTCCGATGCCTTCTGGATCGCCATACTCCGGTGCGAAACCGGGTGCATTCGGAGGGCCGCCGCCTGACCGGCACCTGCGCCGCTTGCGGCGCGCCGATCTGGCGCAGGATGCACGGCGAATGGCGCAAGATTCTGGAACAGCAGGACCAGTCCGAACCGGTCTGAGCGACCGGCGGTCGTCCTGATCGGCTTCAGGCGCTTTCGGTCAGCTGGACGAACACGTCCTCGAGATCTGCCTCGCGCGTGGTCACGTCCTCGATCGCGTAGCCGTGCTGCTGGATTAGCGCGAGCACCTGTCCCGCGGTCGCCCTGTCGCGATCATAGGTCACCTCGAGCACGCGGTCGCCCACCGCCTCGCTCTTGGTGAAGACCTCTTCCATCGGCGGGCCGGCGAGGTCCTTGTCGACCGAGACGCGGACGATCTTCTCGCGCGCCATGTCGATCAGCTCGCGGGTCGGCTTGTTGGCGATCAGTTCGCCGTGGTTGATGATCGCGATCCGGTCGCACAATTGCTCGGCTTCCTCGAGATAGTGCGTGGTCAGCACCACCGTGACGCCCTGTTCGTTGAGCCCGGTGACCAGTTCCCATAGCTGGCGGCGAAGCTCGACATCGACGCCCGCAGTGGGCTCGTCAAGTACGAGGATCGGCGGCGAATGCACCATCGCCTTGCCGATCAGCAGGCGGCGCTTCATCCCGCCCGACAGCGTGCGCGCGTAGGCGTCGCGCTTGTCGGCGAGGCGGAGCTGTTCGAGGATTTCCATCGAGCGGCGCTTCTCGGGCGGCACGCCGTAGAGCCCGGCCTGTATCTCGAGCACCTCGAACGGGGTGAAGAAAGGATCGAACACGATCTCCTGCGGGACGATCCCGATGCTCGCCTTCGCATTGCGGCGATGCTCATCGATATCGAAACCCCAGATCTCGGCGCTGCCCGATGTCTTCGACACCAGCCCGGCGAGGATGTTGATCAGGGTCGACTTGCCTGCGCCATTGGGGCCGAGCAGCCCGAACACGCCGCCCTGCGGCACGTCGAAACTCACGCCCTTGAGCGCTTCCTTGGGCGGCGCATTGCCGCTGGCCGGATAGGTCTTGGCGAGATCGCGGATCGAGATGGCGGCATTGTCGGTCACGGATGCGCCCATGCCCGATGCAGGCGGGGGCGCGCAACACCAATAGGACTTTTCCGCCGCGCGCACCGTTGCTAGAGCGCCTCCATGAGCCAGGTACCCGACGCCCCCGCCCGCAGCGATCTCGTCCCCGAAACCGTGCTGGTCGACACCCGCAGCGTGTGGTGTGACGGGTCGGACCATATTCGCGCGCCCAAGGGTGTTAAGCCGGTCGCGCTGGGCCATCCGCGAGTCTACATGCAGATCGACGAGCGCGGCTTCGTCGATTGCGGTTATTGCGACCGCCGCTTCGTGCTCGAAGGAACGCCTGCCGCGCGCGGACTGTCCGAAGCCGGCGCGGGAGACCTGCCGCCGCCCTCCGACGCCACCGTCGCCTGAGGAAAGGCGGACTCAGCGACGGTTCAGGATATTCGTGCTAGCTTGCGCGTTGTTCCAGTGAACAGTCGGAGAGAACCCATGCGCCGCATCATTTCCACGCTCGCCCCCGTCGCCGCCCTCGGGCTGCTGGCTGCCCCTGCCGTCGCGCAGGACGACGAGGATATGACCCGCGGCGAAAAACAGCTCGCGCGCATGCTCGACGGCCGCGAAGCCGGAGAGGCCGAGCGCTGCGTCCGCACCTTCCCGAGCGCCCGCATCACCATCGTCGATGGCGAAGGTATCATCGTGCGCACCGGCAACCGGGTCTATTTCAACCGCACGACCAATCCCGAAGCGCTCGACGACGACGATATCCTCGTGATCCGTCGCTATTCGGGCGATACGCGCCTGTGCGAACGCGAAACGCTCGAAACCTATTCGCGCACAGGCATGTTCTTCACCGGGATCGTCTCGCTCGAGGAATTCGTGCCCTACGAACGCGCCGACAAGGACGACGCCTGATCGCGACGGCTGCGCCTCGATGACGACCTTGGCCCAGTGACCGCCACGCCGTGACCAACGCCCTCAGGCCCTGGGCGGCGCAGCTCCTTTATTTCTGGTTCCACGAACTGACCCCGCGCGACTGGTATCGCGGCGGCAAGGCGGTCGATACGCTGATCGAGGCCCGCTTCGCCCGCTATTGGCATGCACTGCACCAGCAACCCGTCGAGAGCTTCCTCGGTTCGCCGCGCGATGCGCTCGGTGCGGTGCTGCTGTTCGACCAGATGCCGCGCAACCTGTTCCGCGACGATCCGCGCGCATTCGCCAGCGACGGTTTGGCGCAGGCGATTACGCTGCGCGCGATCGCGCGCGGATGGGACATGCCGCTCACCCGCGATCAGCGCCAGTTCCTCTACATGCCGCTGATGCACGCCGAGGACATCCTCCTCCAGCGGCTGAGCCTCGCCAAATTCACCAAGCTGGGTTCGTCGCAGGGTTACGCCCGCAGCCATCACCGCATGATCGCGCGATTCGGGCGCTTTCCGCATCGCAACGAGGTGCTCGGGCGCCGCTCGACCGCGGCCGAGAAGCGCGCGGTCGCCGCGGGCTTCAGCTGGTAGCGCCCGCGCGGCGGGAATTTACGAACCACAGCGCCACGACGACCGCCAACGCTCCGCCGAGCACATTGGCCGAAAGCTCGGCCGCGTAGATCGCGTCCTCCCCCCAAGCCTCGCGCAACAGCCACGCGACCGGGATCATGAACAGCGCGACGCGGACGATCGACTGGCCCAGCGCCCAGCCGGCATGGTCGATCGCATTGAGCGCGCCATTCCCGACGATGAACATGCCGAAGCCGGCATAGCCCCAAGCGGCGATCGAGACGTAGCGCTCGAAACTGTCCTTCACCGCGGCGTCGTCCGTAAACAATGCGGCGAGCTCGGTGCGGAAAACCACGATCAGCCCCGCCACGGCAATTCCCCAGACCAGCGAGAAGGCGAAGCTCTGCAGCAGCGCCGAGCGCGCGCGTTCGATCCGGCTCGCACCCCAGTTCTGCCCGACGATCGCCCCGATCGAGCTCGACAGGCCGAGCAGCGGCACGACCGCGAAGGACTGCAGCCTGCCCGCCGCGCCGAACCCCGCGACCGCATCCTGCCCGGCGCTCGCGAGCAGCGCAGTGAGGATCGATAGCCCGACCGGGTTGATCGAATTGGCAAAGGCCGAAGGGATGGCCACGCGGCCAAGCGCCCTGCTGTCGCGCTTCACGATGCAATACCTGATGGCAGAAGGAGCGAAGCGGATGTCGGTCGTCTGCAGCAGCGCGAAGCCGACCGTCCCCGAGATCACCCAGCTCGCGAGAGTGGCATAGGCGGCCCCGGCGATCCCGAACCCTTCGAAACCGAACGCGCCGGTGATCAGGATCGGATCGAGGATCCAGTTGGTCACCGCCATGGTGATCAGGATCGCCATCGAGCGCTTGGCCGCACCCTGCGCCCGCAAGGCGCCGTTCAATCCCATCATGAAGGGCAGCGCGAAGAAGCCCAGCGCATAGGGGGCCATGTAAGCGTCGATCAGCGGCAGCAGGTCGGCCTCCGCCTGCAACAGTTCGAACAGCGGTTGCCGCAGCAGGTAGAGCGTGATCGCCAGCACTACCCCCACACCGCCCGCAAGCAGGAATCCGAGATTGGCGAGCCCGCGCGCATGGTCGTCACCGCCCCGGCCCAATGCGCGGCTCACCACCGAGGCGATCCCCGCCATCACGCCCACGCCGAGGCTGGAAAGTGCCTGCGTGACCGGGAAGATGAAGGCGACCGCCGCCAGCTGCGCAGCGCCGAGCTGGCCGATGAAATAGGCGTCGACGATCCCGATCGACATGATTGCCGCGATCCCGACGATCATCGGCGCGGTCTGCGACACGAGATGGCCGCGGATCGAACCGCGTGTCAGTCTGGCGTTGGACGGGCCGCCCTCATTGTCGGACGGTGCGGCGGGATTGCTGGCGGCCATGGCGGAAGCCTTAGCAGCCGCTCAGGCGCTGCCTAGCCCTGTCCCGCTTCGCTTGCGCCCGTCTCGCACAGCGACTGCGCGACGCAGTTTGAACAATCCATGCTGCGCGGGCGGCACCAGGTCTGGCCGACCTTCTTCATCAGCAGGTGGTGTTCGTCGTAATCCGCCGCCGACCATTCGGGCGGCATCGCGGGCATGATCGCTTCGTAGGCGCGCGCGGTGTCGGCCTTGGCCGGGACCAGCCCCATGCGCTGGAGGATGCGGCGGTGATGGCTGTCGAGCACCAGCACCGGGCGGTCGAGCGTCGAGGCGTTCATCACCCCGGCGGCGATCTTGCGCCCGATCCCGGGCAGTTGCTCGAGCCACGCCATCGCCTCACCCGTATCCATCGGCCCGAGATGCGACAGGTCGACCGAACCGCGCCTCGCGATCAGGTCGACCAGGCACGCCTTCAATCGCTCGCCCGCCATATTGGGATAGGTCTGCGTCGCCAGCTCGACCTGAAGCTCTTCGAGTGGCGCCTCGGCGACCTTCTCCCAGCTGCAATAGCGCTTGAGCAACCGATCGGTCGCCGCGTTGGAAATCTCGGACTTGGTCCGCGCCCCGATCACGCCCTGCACCAGCACCCATTCGGGCGCGCGCCACGCCGCAGCCGCGCGTTCGATCCGCCCGAAGCGCTGGACCAGCAGCGGCTGCAGCCGGCGCAGGATTTCGGTGCGCGGATCGGGACCTAGCGGTAGCTCCAAATCACTCCCACTCGATCGTCCCCGGCGGTTTCGACGTGTAGTCATACACCACGCGGTTGATGCCCTGCACCTCGTTGACGATGCGCGTCGCCACCTGCGTCAGGAAGCCCGCGTCGAAGGGATAGACGTCCGCCGTCATGCCGTCGGTGCTGGTCACGGCCCGCAGGCCGCAGACGCTGTCGTAGGTGCGGCCGTCGCCCATCACGCCGACGGTCTTGACCGGGAGCAGCACGGCGAAGGCCTGCCAGATCGCGTCGTAGAGGCCGGCATTGCGGATTTCCTCGAGATAGATCGCATCGGCCTTGCGCAGGATGTCGCAGCGTTCCTTGGTGACCTCGCCCGGGATACGGATCGCGAGGCCGGGGCCGGGGAAGGGATGGCGGCCGACGAAGATGTCGGGCAGGCCGAGTTCGCGGCCCAGTTCGCGGACTTCGTCCTTGAACAGTTCGCGCAGCGGCTCGACCAGCTGCATGTTCATCCGCTCGGGCAGGCCGCCGACATTGTGGTGCGACTTGATCGTGACGCTCGGCCCGCCGGTGAAAGAGACGCTCTCGATCACGTCGGGATAGAGCGTGCCCTGCGCGAGGAAATCGGCGCCGCCGATCTTCTTCGCCTCTTCCTCGAACACGTCGATGAAGGTTTTGCCGATGAACTTGCGCTTCTTTTCGGGATCGGTCTCGCCCGCGAGCCCAGCCATGAAGCGTTCCTCGGCGTCGACCACCACCAGCGGGATGTTGTAGTGATCGCGGAACATCGTCTCGACCTGTTCGCGTTCGTTCAGCCGCAGCAGGCCGTGATCGACGAATACGCAGGTGAGCTGTTCGCCGATCGCCTCGTGGATCAGGATCGCGGCGACCGAGCTATCGACCCCGCCCGACAGGCCGCAGATCACCTTGCCGTCGCCGACCTGGTCGCGGATTTCGCGGATCTTGGTCTCGCGATATTCGGCCATCGTCCAGTCGCCCGCGAGGCCGCAGACCTTGTGCGCGAAATTGGCGATCAGCTTCGCGCCGTCGGGGGTGTGGACGACTTCGGGATGGAACTGCGTGCCGTAGAACCGGCGCTTCTCGTCGGCGATGACCGCGAAGGGCGCGCCGTCGGATACCGCAACGATCTCGAACCCTTCGGCGAAGCGGGTGACCTTGTCGCCATGGCTCATCCAGACCTGGTGGCGCTCGCCCTCTTCCCACAGCCCGTCGAACAGCGCGCAGCTTTTCGTGACGGTGAGGAAAGCACGACCGAACTCGCCGCCTTCGCCGGTCTCGTGGCCGGGCCGCACTTCGCCGCCGAGCTGGTGCGTCATGACCTGCTGGCCGTAACAGATGCCGAGGATCGGCAGGCCGGCTTCGAACAGCATCTCGGGCGCGCGCGGCGAACCTTCCTCGGGCACCCCGGCGGGAGAACCCGACAGGATGATGCCCTTGGGCTTGAGACGATGGAACGCCTCCTCCGCCTGGCTGAAGGGCGCGATCTCGGAATAGACCCCGGCCTCGCGCACGCGGCGCGCGATCAGCTGGGTCACCTGGCTGCCGAAATCGACGATGAGGATGGAATCGGGGAGATGGTCTGGCTGCATGGGCCCCGTTAAAGCGCCCTACGCGGTCCTGTCCAGCCGCGCGCGACGCGAGCCCGAGCATTCGCGTCAAATGTTGCATTTTGCGCAACCCATAGCGCAGTTATTGCGCTTGAGAGTTGCACCGGACTGAACCATTTGGCGGTCACTCCAAGCGGCCGTTCGGCAACCGTCCCCTCCCCCCTTCCCCCCAGGTACCGGACGGCCGCGACCCTTTCCCCACATCGCAGGATCGCGCCCCGGACGGGGAAAGCGTCAGCATTCGATGACGTTGACCGCGAGCCCGCCCTGGCTCGTTTCCTTGTACTTGGTGCTCATGTCGAGCCCGGTCTGGCGCATCGTCTCGATCACCTGGTCGAGGCTGACGCAGCTTTCCGCGCCGGTCCGATGGAGCGCGAGGCGCGCCGCATTGACCGCCTTGACCGCGCCGATCGCGTTGCGTTCGATGCACGGGACCTGCACCAGCCCGCCGACCGGATCGCAGGTCAGGCCGAGATTGTGCTCCATCCCGATCTCCGCCGCGCTGGCGACCTGCACCGGGGTCCCGCCCCACAGCGCCGCGAGCCCACCCGCCGCCATCGAACAGGCCACGCCGACTTCGCCCTGGCACCCCATTTCGGCACCCGAGATCGAGGCGCGCTGCTTGTAGAGCAGGCCGATCGCGCCCGCGGTAAGCAGGAACTTGCGGCGGCTGTCGCGGCACGCCTTCTCCTCGGCATCGCGACAATAGAAGCGGATCACCGCAGGAATGATGCCCGCCGCGCCGTTGGTGGGGGCGGTGACCACGCGGCCGCCCGCGGCGTTCTCCTCGTTCACCGCCATCGCGTAGCAATTGAGCCAGTCGAACAATTGCTCGCGCTCGTTCGATTGCGGGTTGGCGGAAAGCTTGTCCCACATGTCGGGGGCGCGTCGCTGGACCTTCAAGCCGCCGGGCAGCACGCCGCGCTTTTCGAGACCGCGATCGATGCAGTCGTCCATCGCCTCGAAAATGAGGTCGAGCCCGGCGAGCGTCTGCTCGCGCGGGCGGCGCGCATCCTCGTTGGCGAGCACGATCTCGCAGATCGCGGCACCTTCGCGCTCGCACAGCGCCAGCAGGTCAGCTGCCGAGGTGAATTCGTAAGGCGTCGAGGCGCTCTGGACGCGGTCGTTCTTGGGCGGGTTGCGCAGCTGCTTCTCGCTCGCGACGAAGCCGCCCCCGGTCGAGAAATAGGTCCGTTCGAGCACGAGCTCGCCCGCCGCGTCGTAGGCGCGCAAGGTCATGCCGTTGGGGTGGAGATCGGGAATGACATGCCCCGCAAGATCGATATCGCGCGCGCGCTCGAACGCGATCTCGCGGCTGCCGTCGAGCGCCAGCCGCCCGCTCTCGTCGAGCTTCGCCAGCGCTGCCTCGCCCGCATCGGGATCGAGCGTTTCCGGGCGATGCCCCATCAGCCCGAGGATCGTCGCGCCGACGGTGCCGTGTCCCACGCCGGTCAGCGCCAGCGAGCCCTGCAGCTCGACGGCGACCCGCGCCACCCGATCGAGCCGCCTGCTGCGCGCGAGTAGCCGCACGAACTTGCGCGTGATCCGCATCGGACCGACCGTGTGCGAGGAGGACGGACCGATCCCGATCCGGAAGATGTCGAGCACCGAAAGCATGCGCGGCGGCATGACATTTGTGGCGGCAATTGCAATCGCCAATTGGTCGCGTGCCCGCCATGCCGTAGGGTCCGCTCGCAAAGGAGAACCCGATGAAGAAACGCCTCGCCTTGTTCGTTGCGCTCGTTGCCACGCCCCTGTTCGGCATGGCCCAACAGGAAGAACGGGACGATCCGCGCAAGGCGCTCGCGATCTTCGCGCATCCCGACGACGAATTGTTCGTCGCCCCCGCGCTGGCCCGCGCCGCACGCGAGGGCGACGAGGTCACGCTGGTGCTCGCGACGAGCGGCGACCAAGGGCCGGGCGTCTCGGGGTTCGAACGCGGCGACGCCCTCGCCGCGGCGCGGCGGGACGAGGCGCGCTGCTCGGCTGAAGCGCTCGGCCTTCGAGAACCGGTGTTCCTGGGTCACGGCGACGGCACGCTCGCCGCGACTCCGCGCGCGCCCGACAGCCCGGCGCGACGTCTCACTGCCGACCTCGCCGCCATCATTGCCGAAGAGCAGCCCGATATCGTCGTCACCTTCGGCCCCGACGGCGGGTACGGCCATGGCGATCATCGCATGGTCAGCGCGCTGGTGACGCAGGTGGTGCAGGCGATCGACGATGATCGCCCGAGCCTGTTTTATCCGGGTATCCGCAAGGGTACGCTGCCCCCACTCCCGCAGATGCAGGACTGGGCGGTGACCGCGCCGGCCCTGCTGACCATCGCCTATCGCTATGCGGACGAAGACCTCGCCGCCGCCCGCGCGGCCACCCAATGCCACGCCACGCAGTTCGACGCCGCGACTCGCGCACAGATCGCCGACCTGTTCCACGCGACGATCTGGGGCGGCGCGGTGCATTTCCGGCCTGCCTTCGGCCAGCCTCGCTGAGGCGGCATCGGCGCGCCGTGACGGCGTCCTACCGGTGGTGGGCCGGATCTTCCTTGCCGTGAGGGGTGAAGGACAATCGCCCCAGCCGCCAGCTACGGCCCGGGTCCATCAGCTCTTCGGCCCGAGGAATTTCTCCCGGGGTCTCGATCCCGTCGACCGAAGCGAGGATATAGCGGCCTGATTCGCGCAATCGGATCCGGCCTTCCGGCCATCGCTGCTGCAGCCGATCCTGCAACCGGACGGCTTCCTCCGAAACGCCGCTGCCTTCGAGCCGTCGCGGGGCACCGTCGAGCAGCTCGGCCGATGCGCTCCTGGTGGCGGTGATGCCGTCCTTCACGATCGAAATGGAAATCAGCAACGCCGCGAGGCTGTCGGCCCACCACAGGCCCAGTCCGATGCCGACGATGCCGGCGATCCCCGCCAGCCCGGTCTGCCAGTCGGCCTTCTGCATGAGCGAATCGGTGTACAGCACCTTGTCCGAAATACGCTGCGCGATCGGCTGCTTGAGCCGGCCGAGAATGACCGGCGGCACCACCGAATAGACCAGCGCCGCGATCATCAGCCAGCCGAGCCAGATCGTCTCGCCGAACATCGTCACCGGTCCGACCGTCGGATGCTCGCCCTTCATCAGGCCCATGCCGTTGGTATAGGCCAGAAAGAGCCCGAGGAAGGTCAGCACCACCGACGAGCCGAGGAAGGCCAGCGAATTCGCCCGGAGGAAGCCGTAGGGAAACTTCTCGGTCGGTGCGCGTGGCTCGAGATGGGCGGAAACCAGGAAGGTCATCGCCGGAACCAGGCTGAGGACGTCCTCGAACAGCGCGGTCTTCATTGCCTGGCTGGCGCCCATGGTGAAATACATCACCACCACCACCGAGCCCATCCAGCCCAGCGTCCACCATTCGAGCTTCTTGGCGTTGCGGAAATCCTGTTTGATGGCCGAGGGAATCTCGCTCATTTGCTCGCCTCCGATACCAGCATCAGCCAGCCGTTTTCACCGTTCATCACGGCAAACCGGGGAACCGGTTCACTTTTCGGCGCCTTGGCAAGCAATCCCTGTGGCGCGCTGAAGGCGACCTCGCGGCTCCATGGAGAATCCATCGCGAGCTCGCCATAAACGAGGTCGATCTCGCCCTTCTTCAGACGGGCAAGGACGACTTCGCTGTCGCCGCGCTGGGTTTCGGGCCGGGACCCGGTGCGATCCAGCACCCGCGCGAGCGTCCGGCGGCTGGCCTCGTTCATTTCCGCGCCTTCGATCACGCCGAGGCGCAAGGTCCCGCTCTGTTCCACCCGATCCATGGTCCCGGATGGATCGCGCGGAATCGAACACGCTCCCAGCGACAGGGCGAAGGATGGCAGGACGATGGAGAAAAGGCGGTGAGCCCCGCCTGACAATGATGAAATCATGTGCGGTCCTCGAAATTCGGCCAGGACGGTTTTCCCGCCCTGTGGATTTCAATGGGCTGCGCTTCCTATCGTTCCCCTGGCTCCCTATATGGTGTCCATGACAGATATTCAGGAAAACGGCGCGGCCGAGGGGCCCCGAATGGGCGAATACGGCGCGGATTCCATCAAGGTTCTCAAGGGCTTGGACGCTGTGCGCAAGCGGCCCGGCATGTATATCGGCGATACCGACGACGGATCGGGCCTCCACCACATGGTGTTCGAGGTCTCCGACAACGCGATCGACGAGGCGCTGGCGGGGCATTGCGACCTCGTCTTGATCGAATTGAACGCCGACGGTTCGGTTTCGGTCGAAGACAATGGTCGCGGCATTCCGGTCGACATGCACAAGGAAGAAGGCGTGTCGGCGGCCGAGGTCATCATGACCCAGCTGCACGCCGGCGGTAAGTTCGAGAACACATCGGACGACAACGCCTACAAGGTCTCGGGCGGCCTCCACGGGGTCGGCGTCTCGGTTGTCAACGCGCTGAGCGAATGGCTCGAGCTGGTGATCTGGCGCGATGGCAAGGAACACTGGATGCGGTTCGAGCACGGCGACGCGGTCGCCAGCCTCGAAGTGCGTGGCGATGCGCCGCCGGTCTCGTCCAACGGCGACGAGAACGGCCTCAAGAAGGGCACCCGGGTGACCTTCATGCCGTCGACCGAGACCTTCAAGAACGTCACCGAGTTCGATTTCGACAAGCTCGAGCACCGCTACCGCGAGCTCGCCTTCCTCAATTCGGGCGTGCGCATCCTGTTGCGCGACAATCGCCACGAAGAGCCGCTCGAACACGACCTGTTCTACGAGGGCGGGATCGCGGCCTTCGTCAAATATCTCGACCGCAACAAGCAGGCGCTCGTCGCGGAGCCGATCTCGGTTTCGGCGAACAAGGACGGGATCGGCATCGACGTCGCGCTCGAGTGGAACGACTCCTATTACGAAAACGTCCTGTGCTTCACCAACAACATCCCGCAGCGCGACGGGGGCACGCATCTCGCGGCCTTCCGCTCGGCGCTGACGCGGACGCTCAATGGCTATGCCGACCGCTCGGGGCTGCTCAAGAAGGGCAAGGTCTCGCTCTCGGGCGAGGACATGCGCGAAGGACTCACCGCGATCGTTTCCGTCAAGCTGCCAGATCCGAAGTTCTCTTCGCAGACCAAGGACAAGTTGGTCTCCTCCGAGGTCCGCTCGCCGCTCGAATCGCTGATGGGCGAGAAGATGACCGAGTGGCTCGAGGAAAACCCCAACGATGCCAAGGCGATCGTCCAGAAGATCATCGATGCCGCCGCCGCGCGCGAGGCCGCGCGCAGGGCCCGCGAAATGAGCCGCAAGGGCGCGATGAGCGTCGCCTCGCTGCCGGGCAAGCTGGCCGATTGCCAGAACCGCGACCCGGCGGCGTGCGAACTGTTCCTGGTCGAGGGTGACTCGGCCGGCGGATCGGCCAAGCAGGGCCGCGACCGCAAGATCCAGGCGATCCTCCCGCTGAAGGGCAAGATCCTCAACGTCGAGCGCGCGCGCTTCGACCGGATCATTTCGTCGAAGGAAGTCGGCACGCTGATCCAGGCGATGGGCACCGGCCTGCGCGACGAGTTCGACCTCGGCAAGCTGCGCTATCACAAGATCGTGATCATGACCGACGCCGACGTCGACGGCGCGCATATCCGCACGCTGCTGCTGACCTTCTTCCACCGCCAGATGCCCGAGATCATCAAGGCCGGACATCTCTTCATTGCCCAGCCGCCGCTCTACAAGGTCGCCAAGGGCAAGAGCGAGGTTTACCTGAAGGACCAGGCCGCGCTCGATCGTTACCTCGTCGACGGCGGACTGTCGGGCCGCGTGCTCGAAACCCGCGGCGGGACGCGCGCGGGCGACGACCTGCGCGCTCTCGTCGAGCACGCGCTGCGGATGCGCAACCTGCTCGCCTTCGTGCCGCGCAAGTACGACGAAGGATTGATCGAGCAGATGGCGCTGACCGGCGCGCTCGATCCGGCGGCCTCGCCCGAAGAACGCCAGCAGCGCCTGACGGATGCCGCCGAGCGGCTCCAGGCGGGCGACACCGAAGCCAGATGGTCGACCCATATCCGCTCCGACGGCGCGGTGATGTTCGAACGTGTCTGGCGCGGGGTGACCGACGCGCACGAGATCGAGGCCAAGTTCCTCGACAGCGCCGAGGCGCGCAAGCTCCACACCATCGCCGCCCTGCACGCCGATGCCTATGAACACCCCTCGCAATTCGTGAAGGGCGACACCGGCGAGGTGGTCGAAACCGAAGAAGCGCAGGAAACCGATGCCGAGGCCTCGATCGTGGCCGCCGACGGCGCGATCACGACGCCGACGCAGCTGCTCGACGCGGTACTCGCGGCCGGGCGCAAGGGACTGTCGGTGCAGCGCTACAAGGGCCTCGGCGAGATGAATGCCGAGCAATTGTGGGAGACCACGCTCGATCCCGACAATCGCGAATTGCTGCAGGTCAAGGTCGAGGATGCCGACGTGACCGACGAGATCTTCACCCGCCTGATGGGCGATGTCGTCGAGCCTCGCCGCGAGTTCATCCAGCGCAATGCGTTGAACGTCGCGAATCTCGACGTTTGAGGCCGCTTTCGTCCTGACCATTTGTTAACCATCATCGGCGATACCCCCACCGTGCACGATTGGGGGTACTGACTGGTGATGGAAGAACTGCTGGCGGATTTCGTAGCCGAAACCCGCGAGATGCTCGAAGCGGTGGGCGGCGAACTCGTCGCCTGGGAAGCCGAGCCCGAGACGGGCGAGCGGCTCGATGCGATTTTCCGCTTCGTGCATACCGTGAAGGGCAATTGCGGCTTCTTCGACTTTCCGCGACTCGAGAAACTCAGCCATGCCGCCGAGGATGCGCTGGCTGATTGCCGTAACGGCGATCGCCAGCCCGACCAGCAGCTCGTTTCGGCCGTGCTGGCCGTAATCGACCGCATTTCCGACATGATCGACGCGATCGAGGCAGGCGAGGATTTCCACGCCGCCGACGACGAAGCGCTGATCGACGCGCTGTCCCCCGATGCCGCCCCGAGCGCCAGCCCTGCCCCCGCATCGTCGTCCGACGCCGCGACCAAGGGTGCCAAAGCCGCCAGCGGGCCCCGCTCGATCCGGCTCCCGGTCAACCTTCTCGACCGCGTGATGAGCGGCGTTTCCGACATGGTGCTGGCGCGCAACGACCTTGCCCGCCGGCTGCGCGAAAACGGCGATCAGCCCACCATCGACGGCCCGTTCGAACGGCTCTCGGCGATCCTCGCCGATGTCCGCGACGCGATTACCCGCATGCGCATGCAGCGGATCGAGACGCTCTTCACCAGCTTCCCCCGCCTCGCACGCGACTTGTCGAACGAACTCGGCAAGCAGGTGATGATCGACGTCGAGGGCGGCGAGGTCGAGCTCGATCGCGAAATGATCGAGATGATCCGCGACCCGATGACGCACATCATCCGCAATGCGATCGACCATGGTATCGAAACGCCTTCCGAGCGCCTGTCGAAGGGCAAGCGCGAGATCGGCCTGCTCAAGATTTCGGCGCGCCAGGCAGGCAACCGCATCACGATCGCGATCGAGGACGACGGCAAGGGGATCGACGGAGAACGGGTACTCGCCAAGGCGATCGAGAAAGGCCTGATCGACAGCGAGGACGGTGCCCGCATGGCGCCTGCCGAACGCCGCAGGCTGATCTTCACCCCCGGCCTTTCGACCGCAGAAGAAGTGAGCGAGATCTCCGGCCGCGGCGTAGGCATGGATGTCGTGCGCGCCAATGTCGAACGGGTGGGCGGCTCGATCGAGCTCGATTCGACTATCGGCTCGGGCACCCGCATCCTGCTGCGCCTGCCGCTGACCCTCAGCATCATCCCCGCGCTCACCGTCGAATGCGGCGGCCAGCGCTTCGCCCTGCCCCGCGCCAGCGTTGAGGAACTGGTCAGTGGCAAGCGCGACCATGTCGAATTCGCGCAGGTCGGCGATTCGCTGCTCGCGACGCTGCGCGGACGCCGCGTCGCCTGCCTCTCGCTCGCCGACATCCTCGGCGTCGAGGCCCGCAAATCGGTCGAGGACGCCACGCTGGTGCTCCTGCGCCTGCCCGGCGGCGACCTGTTCGCAATTTCGGTCGACCAGATTCTCGATCACGAGGAACTGGTCGTCAAACCGATCGCCCCCGCGGTCATGGGCACCGGGCTCTATGCCGGGACCACCCTGCTCGACGACGGATCACCGGTCCTGCTGCTCGACGTCGCCGGGCTCGCACGCGATGCTGATATCAGCGTCGACACGCGCACCCCCAATGAAGCAGACGAGGACAAGGCGGCGACCGATGCCGACGCGCCGCGCGAACCGGTCCTGCTGTTCATCGGTCTCGACGGTCGCCGTCGCGCGATCCGGATGAACGTGGTCAGCCGCATCGAATCGCTCGATCCGTCGGCGATCGATATTTCCGGGGGTGGAGCCCAGGTCGTCATCGGAGAGCATATCCTGCCATTGGCCGGGCTCGGCGAGGGCATACCCGCCGACACTGCGGACTCGGCCAAGCTCGGCCTGTTCCGGATCGAGGACGGGCAGAGCGAGATGGCCTATGCCTTCAGCGAGATCATAGACACCGCCGCGATCGAGCAGGACATCATTCCCTCCGAATCGGTCGGCGAGATCGAAGGCCTCACCCTGATCGGCGGCGAAGCGACCGAACTGGTCGACAGCCACTGGCTGTTCGCCAGCCACGCCCGCGTCGCGCGGGTCGGGGAAGCGCCGGTCTGCCGGCTCCCGCTCGACGATCCGTGGTCACGGCAATTGCTGCGCCCGCTGGTCGAGGCCGCGGGCTATCGCGTGATCGGGCAGGACGACGACGAAGACGCCGCGATCGCGCTTGCCGCGGTCGAATCGGGCGGCGAAACGCCGCGCGCCGGTCGGGTGATCTGGCTGCGGTCCAGCCCCGAAGCGGCCGTGGACGGCCCCGAATCAATCTATCGCTACGACCGGGCGGGGCTGATCGCCGCGCTCGGCGATGCCCGCAGTGGAGGCGGACGATGAACCAATTGCTCCTGATCGTGACGATCGCGGAACGCGAGGTCGGCATCTGCGCCGCCGAGGTCAATTCGGTGATCGCGCTCGACGGGGTCACTCCGGTGCCGCGCGCACCCGACTATATTCCAGGCCTCACCGCGCTGCGAAGCCGCGCCCTCACCGTGATCGATTGTGCGCGCTCGATGGAGCTGGCCGACCCGGTCGACCTGTCCGGGCCGGGCGAACGCAACGCCGTCGTCATCGAATACGACGAACACCTCTACGCGTTGCTGGTCGACGGGGTCTCCGACGTCATGGAGGCGCGGACGCAGGCCGCACCGATCCCCGGTCGCCTCGCCCCGGGATGGCAGCGCTGCGGCAACGGGATGATCGAAACCGATGCGGGTCCGGTACTCGTGCTCGATGTCGGCGCGGTGGTCGGTGGTCCGCTCGCAGTGGCAGCTTAAGGCGATAGTTACCGTCGGTGGCTAGGGCGGTTGTGCAACACATGTTTCGGGACACCAAATACCCATGAAAAAATGCCTGATAGTCGACGATTCGCGCGTGATCCGGAAAGTGTCGCGACACATTCTCGAATCGCTCGCCTTCGATGTTTCCGAGGCCGAAAACGGCCAGGAAGCGCTCGACGCCTGCGAGCAGTCGATGCCCGACCTCATCCTGCTCGACTGGAATATGCCGGTGATGAGCGGAATCGAGTTCATAACCAAGCTGCGCGCCCGCAATGGCGGCGATGGCCCCAAAGTGGTGTTCTGTACGACCGAGAACGACGTTGCGCACATTCGCGCCGCGATCGATGCCGGCGCCGACGAATATGTGATGAAGCCGTTCGATCACGAGACCCTGCAGATCAAGCTGCAACTCGTGGGCATGGCCTGAGCGGAGGGCGACCATGAGCCAGGCCACGATGGATCGCCGACCGAATTTCGGGCGGCGCAGCGGCAACCGCACGATCCGCATGATGATCGTCGACGATTCGGTCACCGCGCGCGCGGTGATGATGAAGATTCTCGCCGCCGAAGAGGATCTCGACGTGGTCGAAGTCGCGGGCACGGCCGAGGAGGCGATCGAGAAGCTAAAGCAGGTCAGGGTCGACCTGATCCTGCTCGATCTCGAAATGCCGGGCATGGGCGGGATCCGCGCGATGCCGCAGATCCTCGAACAGGCGCGCGGCGCGAAGGTCCTGGTCAACTCCGCGCTGACCGACAAGGGGGCCGAGGCTACGCTGACCGCGCTCTCGATGGGTGCCGCCGACACGCTGCTCAAGCCGCGGCCGGGCAAGTTCAACGACGACTACCGCGCCAATTTGATCGAGAAGATCCGGGTGATCGGCAGCGCGCTGTCGCGCACCGAGCCGGCGCGCTTCGAGCTCTCCGATCCGCCGGCCAAGGTCGATGCGGTCCGACATCGCTCGCGGATCATCGGGATCGGCGCCTCGACCGGCGGGATCCATGCGCTCACCCAGATGCTCAAGGCGCTGCCCCAGGGCCTCGGCGTGCCGATCATGGTCACCCAGCACCTTCCGACCAGCTTCATGTCGGTATTCGCGCGCCAACTCGAGCTCGCCTATGACGGCGAGGCGGTCGTCGCCGAGGACGGCATGCCCCTGGCGGCCGACCGCATCCTCATCGCGCCCGGCGAATCGCATCTCGGCGTGCGCCGGGTGGGCGATGACATCTACGTCGCCGCGCTGACCAAGGGGCCGGTTGCATCGGGCTGTCTTCCCTCCGTCGACCCTCTGTTCAGCTCGATGGCCGAGTGCTTCGGAGAACACGCGCTCGGCGTCGTGCTGTCGGGCATGGGCCGCGACGGGTCGGTCGGGGCCCGCAAGATCCATGATGCGGGCGGAATGCTGCTGGCGCAGGACCAGGAAAGCTCTGCCGTGTGGGGCATGCCCCGCGCCGTGGCCGAAGCCGGCATCGCGGCCGCTGTCGAAACCCCCGACAAGCTTGCTACGAGGATCGGCGAACTGGCGGATCGTTCGTTCTGGCAATGACGAATCTTTCCGAACAGATCATTGCCGACCTCCTGCTCGAATATACCGGACAGGAGCTGACCGACAGCCGTCGCTGGCGGATCGGATCGGCCCTGTCCGGACTGTTCCGCGAGCGCGGGCTCGACAATGTCGAGCAGTTGGTGGTGTTGCTGTCGGAACAGCGCGACAACGTGCTGGCGAAGGAAACCGTCGACGCGCTGCTGAACAACGAGACCTATTTCTTCCGCGACAAGCCGATGTTCGACCAGCTCGAAAACGACGTCCTGCCGCGCATCGCCAAGCAGAACGAGAAACAAAAGCGGATTTCGATCTGGTCGGCCGGCTGCTCGACCGGCCAGGAAGCACTGACCCTCGCGATGATGTTCGCCGACCAGCCGATGCGCTGGAAGGGGTGGACGATAGACATCCTCGCGACCGACGTCTCGAACAAGGCGATCAAGGCGGCCCGCAACGCCAGGTATACGCAGTTCGAGATCCAGCGCGGTCTCGGCGTCGGGCAGATGCTCCAGCACTTCGAGGAAACCTCGCAGGGATGGCAACCGGATCGCGCAATCCGCGACATGATCACCTTCCAGCAGCACAACATCCTCGAGCCGATGGTCCGCGCCACGCGCTTCGACCTGGTGCTGTGCCGCAACGTCCTGCTCTATTTCTGCGCCGACACGCGCCGCCGCGCCTTCGACCGGCTGGTCGAGGCGATGGCGCCCGACGGGTGGCTGATGCTCGGCGCCGGCGAGACCTCCGTCGGACATACCGACGCGTTCATTCCCGCCCGCAAGTTGCCCGGCCTGTATCGTCCGTTCGAAGCTGCCGAAGCGACCGAGGAGCAGGAGGGGACGAACCTTGCGGCTGCTCGATAAGGCTTCGGTAACCAGTTTCGGTCATTGTCCGCCGCGGGGAAGTTCCGGGGACGATCAGCGCAGATGAACGAAGAGAGACACCTCAGTCTGGGTGCCATCGTCCTAGCGCCGATGGTGTTCCTCGCCTGCGTCATGCTGGCCTGGGGGGCTTTCGTCGCGTGGCAGTTCGGTCACTACCAGTCCATTCTCACCGTCCCGAACATCGCCGCGACCGCTGGCTTTCTCGGCGTGGGCGGAATTCTCGCGCGCTCGGTGCTGCGCGGCTTGACGCGGCTCGAAGCCCTGAGCCTCACCGATACGCTGATCCCGCTTCCCAATCGCCGCGCCTTGCACCGCGACATCGCGCGGACCGACCTGAATCCGGGGGAAGAATGTGCGCTCGCACTGCTCGATCTCGACGGCTTCAAGCTCATCAACGACCATTACGGGCACACTACCGGCGACCGGCTGCTGCATTCGGTCGCCAAGATCATTGAGCAAGTCTGCGGCCGCGAGGCCCGTGCCTATCGCCTCGGCGGCGACGAATTCGCGCTGCTCGTCGAGGGTCCGATCGCCGGCAATCTGCTCGAAGGCATCTGCCGTTCGCTGTTGGCCCGTTTTCACAGCCCGGTGCCGATCGACGATCGCGAGCTTGCGATCAGCGCCAGCATCGGCCTGACGCGCCGCCGGGCGAGCCGGGCGCTGGAGCCGTCCGAGCTGCTGCGCGAAGCCGACGTCGCAATGTATGCCTCGAAACGTGGCGGCAAGGCGCGCTGCACCTGGTTCTCGGGTCATTTCGACCGCGATAGCGAGGCGATGCGCCGGATCGACGAGGAAATGCGCACCGCACTCTCCGAAGGCCAGTTCCGGGTCCACTACCAGCCGCTTGTCCATGCCACGACCCGCGAGATCGTCGCGGTCGAGGCATTGCTCCGCTGGGCGCGTCCGGACGGCAAGAATGTCGGCCCCAACGTGTTCATCCCGGTGGCCGAGAGCACCGGACTCATCAATCCGATCGGGCTATGGGTGCTGCGCCAGGCCTGCACCGATGCCCGCGCGTGGGGCGACATCACGCTTTCGGTCAACATTTCCGCCGCGCAGTTGCGCAACCCCGAATTCCCGATCCAGCTTGGCCAGATCCTCGAGGAAACGGGCTTCGAACCCGAGCGGCTCGAACTCGAGGTGACCGAAACCTGCCTCGTCGTCGATCCTGTCGTCGCCGGGCGCAGCCTCGACGTGATCCGGGGCTTCGGCGTGAACATCGCGCTCGACGATTTCGGGACCGGCTACGCCTCGATCGGTTTCCTCCGCCAGTTCCGCTTCGAAAAGCTCAAGCTCGATCGTTCGCTGATCGTCGAAAGCGCCAACGACGAAGGCTCCCGTGCCATGATGCTGTCGAGCATTTCGGTCGCACGGGCCCTCAAGATGGGCGTCACCGCCGAAGGCGTCGAAACTGAAGCGCAGGCCGATCTCGCGCGCACTGCAGGGTGCGACCAGATGCAGGGGTGGCTCTATTTCCGCCCGATGCCCGCCACCGATATCGAAGATCATCTCAACCTGCCCGCTCGCCGGGCCGGCCAATCCGGAAAGACCGCAGCATGACTGCCATGAGTGCCATCACCGCCGACGATGTCGCGGCCGACCGCCCGATCGAAGCGCAGGATCCGATTTCGCCGATCGACGATGGCGAAGAAACGTCGCGCCATCGCCGTGGCCTTTCGCAATGGCGGTCGCTGAACCTCTCGACCAGGCTCAAGCTCGTCAATTACGGGCTGATGGGGCTCGTGAGCGCGCTCATCGTTGCGATCCTGTTCGGCTTCTCGACCATGGCGAGCGATCTCAAACGCGCGGGCGAGTATCGTGCGGCGACCTATTCGGCGAATGCGCTGTCGGCCGACGTCGATCGTGCCGCACTCGAAACCCAGTTCCTCGCAGCCGGCCGCGAGGGCGCGTTGGAAGAAAAAGCGACCGAAGCGATCGCTTCGATGCGCGCAAATCTCGACGGGATGGGCGAATTGTCGACCAGCGACACCGAGTTCGCACGTCTCTCCGGATTCGTCGCGACACAGATCGACCGGTTCGAGCAGGCGGTCGCGACGGGCGCCCCAGCGGGCCTCCAGCTTGAGCGCGCCGCCGCGTTGCGCGAAACGAGCGAGGCGCTTTCGTCGCACACGCGCGCGATCACCGAGGACTTCGTTGCAAGCGGTTCGGCGACCTTCAAGACCATCTTTTTCCTGATGATGGCGGTGCTCGGCCTGACCTTCCTGCTTGCCGGATTCGGGCTCTTCCTCGCGCGCGACTTCGATCGCACGTTCAAAAACCTGCTCCGCAAGGTTCGCCGCCTCGGGCGCGAGATGCACTATGAAAGGGTCACGATCGACCATCAGGAGCGGCCCGACGAACTCGGCGACCTAGCGCGCAGCCTCGAGGTATTCCGCCAGGGCGGCATGAAGCTCGAGGTCCTGCAGGCCGAACGCGATGCACAGGCGAAAGCCGAGCTCGAGGCCGAGAAAGCCCGCCATACCTCGCGTGCCGAACGAGCACGCGACCGCATCGCCTTCATCGAGAAACTGTCGCATGATTTCGAAAGCGAAGTCGGACGGATCGTTTCGGGCGTGGCGACCGCCTCGTCGCAGCTCCGTGCGACCGCCACCGAAATGGCCGATTCCGCTCAGCTTACCAATCGCGAGACCGCCGAGGCGGGCGACGCGATGGAGCGCGCGTCGTCCGGAGCGACCGCCGCCGCCACCGCCTCCGACGAATTCGCGATGTCGATCGCCGAAATCAGCCGCCAGGCTGCCACCAGCGCCGAGCTCGCGCGCCAGGCGACCGAAGCCGCCGATGGTGCCGACGGTACGATCTCCGCCCTCGCCGAGAGCGCGGCCCAGGTCAGCCAGATCGTCGAACTGATCCAGTCGATCGCGCAGAAGACCAACCTGCTCGCGCTCAATGCCTCGATCGAGGCGGCGCGCGGCGGCGAAGCAGGGCGCGGCTTCGCGGTCGTCGCGAGCGAGGTCAAGGAACTGGCGAAGCAGACCAGCCGAGCGACCGAAGACGTGGCCGAGCAAATCCGCGCAATCCAGGGTTCGACCGACGACAGCGTGACCGCCTTGCGCACCATCGGCCAGCAGATCCGCGAACTCGAGGCGACCTCGATCTCGATCGCCAGCGCGGTCGACCAGCAATCGGTCGCCGGACGCGATCTCGCCCGCAGCATCGATGTGGCCGCGCGCAGCACCGACGAGGCGTCGCGTCACGTCAGCGAAGTGCGCGACGCATCGATCGCTACCGGCACGGCGTCCGACCAGGTCCTCGCGAGCGCGACCGAGCTCGAAGGCCAGGCCGCGACCCTCAAGCGCCAGCTGATCGCCTTCCTCGGCAATACCCGCCGCAATTTCGATCTCGGAACCCGCGAGGAAATGGAAACCGCGCAGGCCGCCTGATCGCTCAGCCCCTGGCGGGCGGCCACGGAATGAAGGACGACGTCCGCGCGACATATTCGGCATATTTGTCGCCGCGCTTCTTCCTCATGCCTTTTTCGAGCAAGGCCGCGCCCGACCATCTGGTGAGCGTGAAGGTAAGGAATATCGGCCCGGCGACGGTGTAGAGCGCCCATTCCCAGCCGATTGCCGCGGTCACCAGCCAGATACCCCACCAGGCGCAGGCATCGCCGAAATAGTTCGGATGCCGGGTATAGCGCCACAGACCGGTGTCGAGGATCTCGCCCTCGTTCTCCGGATCGGCCTTGAAGCGCGCAAGCTGCCAGTCGCCGATCCATTCGAAGAAGATGCCGACGAGATAGAGCGCCAGTCCTGCCCAGGCGAGCGGCGGGATCGCCTGCGACATCCCGCTCGCGAGGATGCCGACCTGCGCCGGGCTGGAAACGAGGAACAGCAGAACCGCCTGCCCGAGCCAGATCTTGACCAGCGCGGCGAGCGCGAAGCGCCCCTTCTCCCGGTCCCTGCGAAGGATGCGTTCGTAGCGCTGGTCCTCGCCCTCGCGCCGCCAGCGGCGGAACAGGTGTATGCCGAGGCGAAAGCCCCAGGCGGTGGTCATCGCCAGCAACAGCCAGGCCAGCGGGCCGGGTGCATCGACCTGCGCGAAGCTCGCGATTGCGAGCATCGCCATCCCCGCACCCCAGAACGCGTCGATGAAGGAAACGTCTCCGATCCGCACCGACACCAGCCACAGGAGGATCATGACGGCGATCAACAGAATCGCGTTGAACAGCAGCGCATCAATCATCGGTCCGATTTCCTTCCAGCTCGTCGAGCGTCTGCGTGGTCTTCTCGAGGACCTCGAAACGCGCGCAATCGGGCATCCTTTCGCGATAGAACGCCGCAAGCTTCGCCAGGTCCGCACGGTAATCTCCGGTCGGCATGATCGGTTCGCCCATCCCGCCGCGCATCGTCTCGTTGTTCACCCAGGCGGGCACGATCGGAACCCCGGCGCCCAGCGCCATGTGATAGAACCCGCTGCGCCACTCTCCATTGCTGCTCCGCGTTCCTTCCGGCGCGACCACCAGCGCCAGTTCGTCCACCGCCGCGAAGGCCTCGATCACCGATTGCACGTAGCCGCCGCGCTGGTGCCGCACCACCGGCACCCCGCCCATGTCGAGCATGAAGCGGCGCTGCGGACCTTCGAACAGCGTGTGCTTGCCCATGAAGCTGGGCTTGATGCCGAGCTCGTGAGTCGCACCGATGAAGAAGACGAAATCCCAGTTCGACGTGTGCGGCGCGCCGACGATCAGGAACTTGTCGCAAGCGGGTCGTCCGCCCTCGAGCTTCCATCCCTTCCAGCGATAGAGCGCGATCAGCAACCGCCGCACGATGCGCGACAAAAGCGATGGTTTGCTATGCAAGAAAAATCCCTCCCCCGATGCGTCTAGCACCGAAGGAGGGATAAGCGGAAGCCGGAGGCTTACTGCTTGTCGCGGTCGACCGAGCTGCCGAGTTCGGGACGCCGCGAGGGCATCTCGCCGTCGTCGTCGCGCTGATAGCGATCGCCGGTGATGGTCACGTCGGGGGTGACCTCGAAATCGGTCCGGATCAGGTCGAGCGCGTCGTTGCGATAGATGAACCAGCCGGGCGAACCGTAATAATCCGACAGGTAGATGCGATAGCCGTCGGGCGTGACGGTGTAGGTACCCGACTGCTCGACACCCTCGTCGTCGGTGTAGCTATAGGTCGTGTCGGCCGCGTTGAGCGTGATCGAGCGGGTGGCCCCGTCCTCGCCGGTGAAGCTGTACGCCCCCGAGACATCGCCGGCATCGGCGATCTTCGTCGGCGCTACTGCGTCGGGCTCGGAAGTGTCGGTCGCCGTGGTTTCTGCGGCCATGTCGGTTTCGGCCACAGCTTCCTCGTCGGCGCCGTCGCCACAGGCGGCGAGCAGAGCGAGCGGGGCGGCGGCGAGCATGATCGTATGTTTACGCATGTCAGTTTTCTCCTTCGCCGTCACAACGAAGACCGCCCCCACCGGTTTCAAAAAAGGCGGAAAAATGGCAGCAATTACATGCGGAAGACGCCAAAGCGTGGCCTGTCGGCGATCGGTGCCTCGAGCGTGGCGGCAAATGCCAGGCCGAGCACGTCGCGCGTTTGCACAGGATCGATCACACCGTCGTCCCACAGGCGGGCGGTGGCGTAATAGGGATTGCCCTCGTCCTCGTATTTCTGGCGGATCGGTGCCTTGAAGGCCTCGGCCTCCTCCTCGGTCCACTTGTCGGCGTCGCGGTGGACGGTGGCGAGCACGCTCGCCGCCTGCTCGCCGCCCATCACGGAAATCCGCGCATTAGGCCAGGTGAACAGGAAGCGCGGGTCGTAGGCACGCCCACACATGCCGTAATTGCCCGCGCCGAAACTGCCGCCGATCACCACGGTGACCTTGGGCACGGTCGCGGTGGCGACCGCGGTGACGAGCTTGGCGCCATGCTTGGCGATGCCCTCGGCCTCGTATTTCCCGCCGACCATGAAGCCCGAGATGTTCTGCAGGAACAGCAGCGGGATCCGGCGCTGGCAGGCGAGTTCGATGAAGTGCGCACCCTTGCGCGCGCTTTCGGAGAACAGCACGCCGTTATTGGCGAGGATCGCCACCGGCATGCCCCAGATATGCGCGAAACCGCAGACCAGGGTGCTGCCGTAATGCTGCTTGAACTCGTGGAATTCGCTGCCGTCGACCAGCCGCGCGATCACTTCCTTGACATCATAGGGCGCGCGAACGTCGTCGGGCACGATGGCGTAGAGGTCTTCCGGGTCGAATTTGGGGGGGCGCGGGTCCTTGAGCGCTACATCCCTGGCCGCATCGGTATTCGCGCCGAGCTGGCTGACGATATCGCGCACGATGGTGAGCGCGTGCTCGTCGTTCTCGGCGAGATGGTCGACAACGCCCGATTTCTTCGCGTGGAGGTCGCCGCCGCCCAGATCCTCGGCGCTGATCTCCTCTCCCGTCGCGGCCTTCACCAGCGGCGGGCCGGCGAGGAAGATCGTGCCCTGGTTGCGCACGATGACCGTCTCGTCCGACATGGCGGGGACATAGGCCCCACCCGCGGTGCAGCTGCCCATCACGCAGGCGATCTGCGGGATGCCCATCGCGCTCATATTGGCCTGGTTGAAGAAGATGCGCCCGAAATGGTCGCGGTCGGGGAAGACCTCGGCCTGGTGCGGCAGGTTCGCCCCGCCGCTGTCGACGAGGTAGATGCACGGGAGCCGGTTCTCCTGCGCGATTTCCTGTGCGCGGAGGTGCTTCTTGACCGTCATCGGGTAATAGGTGCCGCCCTTCACGGTGGCGTCGTTGCAGACGATCATCACCTGCCGGCCCGAGACGCGCCCGATCCCGGCGATCATTCCTGCGCCGTTGATCTGGTCCTTGCCATACATGCCGTTGGCGGCGAGCTGGCCGATCTCGAGGAAGGGCGAGCCCGGATCGAGCAGGCGTTCGACCCGTTCGCGCGGGAGAAGCTTGCCGCGCGACACATGCCGCTCGCGGCTGCCATCGGAGCCGCCCAGCGCGGCCGCGGCGACGGTCGAGCGCAAGTCCGTGGCGAGCGATGTGTTGTGCTCGAACCGCGCCTTGGCATCGGGCGCCTCGCGGTCGAGGGTGGAGGTGAGAACGGGTGCGGTCATCGATCTGCTTTCCTCACTGGGCCCCGATCAGTTCGCGGCCGATCAGCATGCGGCGGATCTCGTTGGTCCCGGCGCCGATATCGAGCAGCTTGGCATCGCGCATGTAGCGTTCGACCGGCCAGTCGAGCGTGTAGCCCGCGCCGCCCAGCGCCTGGACGCTTTCTGCGGCGACACGGAAGGCGTTTTCCGATGCCAGCAGGATCGCGCCCGCCGCGTCGAAACGCGTGGTCTTGCCGGTGTCGCACGCCTTCGCCACGGCGTAGGTGTAGGCGCGCGCCGATTGCAGCGCGACATACATGTCGGCAACCTTGGCCTGCATCAGCTGGAACGATCCGATCGGCTTTCCGAACTGCTTGCGTTCGCGAAGGTAGGGAATGACCGTGTCGAGGCAGGCCTGCATCACGCCGAGCTGCAAGCCGGCGAGCACCACGCGCTCGTAATCGAGCCCGCTCATCAGCACGCCGACGCCGCCGTTCACCGGCCCCATCACGCGCTCTTCGGGGATATGGCAATCGTCGAACACCAGCTCGGCGGTGGGCGAGCCCTTCATCCCGACCTTCTCGATCTTCTGCCCTATCGAAAAGCCTTCGTCGTCCTTCTCGACCAGGAAAGAGGTGATGCCGCGGCTCGCGGCGTCTGGCGTTGTCTTGGCATAGACCACCAGCGTGTCGGCATAGGGCGCGTTGGTGATCCAGAACTTGGTGCCATTGAGCACATATCCGCCCTGCACGCTTTCGGCCTTCAGCTTCATCGAGACGACGTCCGAGCCCGCATTGGCTTCGCTCATCGCGAGGCTGCCGACATGCTCGCCGCTGATCAGCTTGGGCAGGTACTTGGCCTTCTGCTCGTCATTCCCCCAGCGCGCGATCTGGTTGATACAGAGGTTCGAATGCGCGCCGTAGGAGAGCCCGACCGAGGCGCTCGCGCGGCTCACTTCCTCGACCGCGATCACATGTTCGAGATAGCCGAGGCCCAATCCGCCATCCTCTTCCGCCACGGTGATGCCGTGCAGGCCGAGCTCGCCCATCGCGGTCCACAATTCGTCGCGCGGGAACCAGTCCTCGCGGTCGACGCGATCGGCCAGCGGGGCGATCTGTTCGTCGGCGAAGCGGGCGGTGGTCTCGCGGATCATCTCGGCGGTCTCGCCGAGCTGGAAGTCGAAATCGGGGGTGGCACGCATGGTCGTTGTCTCTCCTTGGCAGGCGCCATAGCAACCGCGCCGGATCGCGCAAATGGTGCGGTAACGCCGCGAGTGTCATTTCCATGTGTTGCGTCGCAAAACCCTTGCGCTATGGGAGTGGGATCGCAGACAATCCACATCTCGAGAGCGAGACGATCGCCCCACCGCCGCCTCCGACCGCGATCGGCAAGGATACACGTCGCGAGCGGGCGCTGTCCGCCTTCGGGCTGGACGACCTCGCCGACGATGCGGAACTTTCCTCGATCGTGGAATTCGCCGGGAAGCTGTGCGGGGCGCCCGTAAGCCTGGTCACCACGCTCGACGGCTCGACGCAGCATTTCCTCGCCAAGACCGGCATCGAGGCGAACGAGACGCCGCGCGACGTCTCATTCTGTACCTATGCCATCCAGAGCACGGAAATGATGGAGGTGCGCGACACCACGGTGGACGAGCGTTTTCGCGACAACCCTTTCGTCACCGGAGAGGAGCACGTCCGCTATTATGCCGGGGTACCGCTGGTCAGCCAGCGCGGCGACATCCTCGGTACGCTGTGCGTGCTCGATCGCGAGGCGCGGCCCGACGGGCTCGACACGTTCCAGCGCGAAGGCATGGAGTTGCTTGCCAGGGCGGTGATGCGGCGGCTCGAATCGCATCGCAAGACGCTTGCCGGCAAGGTCGCGCGCGAACGCGGCGAAGCGATGTTCCGCATGCTTGCCAATTCGATCCCCGACCTCGCCTGGTCGGCCGATGCAAGCGGCAAGCGCGACTATTTCAACAAGAGGTGGCACGAGTTCACCGGTACGAAGGATGGCGGTGACGGCCACCTGATCCATCCCGACGACCGCGACGAGACCTACCGCAAGTGGGACGAGGCGGTGAAAGCGGGCACCCCCTACGAAGCGCAATATCGCCTGCGGCATCGCGATGGGAGCTATCGCTGGATGCTCGGTCGCGCGATGCCGGTCGAAGATGCCGATGGCAGCATCCTGCGCTGGTTCGGGACGATCACCGATATCGACAGCGCGCATCGCGAGGCCGAGGGCCGCGAGATCCTCGCCCGCGAGCTGTCGCACCGGATCAAGAACATCTTCGCGCTCGTCTCGGGCCTGGTGGCGTTGAAGGCGCGCGAATTTCCCGAGGCGGAAGATTATGCGATCGAACTCGGCCAGACGATCCAGGCACTGGGCCGCGCGCACGATTTCATCCGGCCCGGCCACATGCCCGGCGGCAAGGGCGGCCTGCGCGACCTGTTGAAAGAGTTGCTCGCCCCCTACGACGACAAGGATGGCGATCGCGTCACCATCGCGGGCGACGACGTTCCGGTCACCGCCCAGGTCAGCACGCCGTTCGCGCTGGTGTTCCACGAGCTGGCCACCAATGCGGCGAAATACGGCGCGCTGTCCGACCCCGACGGGAAAGTCGAAGTAACCGTGGCCCGGGGCGATGACGGCGTCTCCATCGATTGGGTCGAACAGGGCGGCCCGCCCGCACAAGAAGCGGAGCAGGAAGGTTTCGGCACCCGCCTGATCACGATGACGGTGGACAGCCAGCTCAACGGCAAGCTCGACCGCGAATGGCGTGACAGCGGGTTGCATGCCCGGCTGACCGTGCCAGAAAGCTCGCTCTAGAACCCCAAGACCGGAGGGCCCTTGCCCGAACCGATCCTCGAACTGCGCGATCTCGCCAAATCCTATGGCGCGGTCGAGGCGCTGCGCGGCGTGTCGCTCGACGTTGCGGAAGGGAGTTTCGTCGCGCTGGTCGGCGCGTCGGGATCGGGCAAATCGACGCTCCTCAAGACCGTCAACGCCCTGGTCGTCCCGGGCACGGGCAGCGTCTCGTTCGAGGGCGAGGACGTCGCCGCGCTCCCGGGACCGGCGTTGCGCCGGAGGATCGGCTACGTCTTCCAGGCGATCGGCCTGTTCCCGCACATGAGCGTCGGCGAGAATGTCGGCATCGGATTGAAGCTCGCGGGCGAGCGCAACCGCGCGGCGCGGATCGCCGAAATGCTGGAACTGGTCGAACTCGATCCGGCCATGGCGTCGCGGATGCCGTCCGAACTGTCGGGCGGGCAACGCCAGCGCGTCGGGGTTGCCCGCGCGCTCGCGCCACAGCCCGACCTGCTGCTGATGGACGAACCATTTGGCGCGCTCGACCCCGTCACGCGCGACAGCCTCGGCGAGCGCGTGCGCGAACTGCATAAGCGCCTCGGCCTCACGACGGTGATGGTAACCCACGACATGGCCGAAGCAATGCTGCTGGCCGATCGCGTGCTGGTGATGAGCGAAGGTCGGATCGTGGCCGACGAAACGCCCGCCGGGCTGCTCTCCGGAGCCGGCGGCGAAGAAGCGCAGGCGCTGGTCGCGGTGCCCCGCGCGCAGGCCGAAAGGCTGGCGAGGATCGACCGTTGAGCGCGGTGTGGGACGCCCTGCTCGGTCTCGGAGACAAGCTCGCCGCGCACGTCCTGCTCGCCGCCGCCGCGCTGGCGCTGGGCATCGCGGTGGCGCTGCCTCTCGCGGTCTGGGCAAGCCGTTCGGCAACCGTCTCGCGGATCGCATTGGGCTTCGCCAGTCTCGTGCAGACGATCCCCGCGCTCGCCTTGCTCGCGCTGTTCTTTCCGATCCTGTTGAGCTTGCGCGCGGTGTTCGGCGAAGGGTTGCCGACGCTCGGCTTCCTGCCCGCGCTGCTGGCGCTGGCGCTCTACGCGTTGCTGCCGATCCTGCGCAACGCCGTGACCGCGCGCGAGCAGATGGCGCCGGGCGTGCTCGAAGCCGCCGACGGCGTCGGGATGACCCCGGGCCAGAAACTGCGGCTGGTCGAAGCCCCGCTCGCGGCGCCCTATATCATGGCCGGGATCCGCACCGCCGCGGTGTGGACGATCGGCGCGGCCACGCTTTCGACGACGATCGGCCAGCCGAGCCTCGGCGATCCGATCTTCGCCGGGTTGCAGACGCAGAACTGGTCACTGGTGTTGGCCGGTTGCATCGCCTCGGCCGGGCTTGCGCTGGTCGCGGATACGCTGCTCGGCGCGGTCGAACGTGGCTTTGCCAGCCGCAGGCCCGCACTGCTGTGGGGCGGCCTCGCGGTAGCCCTGGCCGGGATCGCGGCGTCCGCCCTCGCGCTATACGCACCGGATGATGACGAGACGGTCGTGATCGGGGCGAAGAGCTTTTCCGAACAATACATCCTCGGCCGCCTGATCGGCGAGCGGCTTGAGGCAGCCGGCTACGCGGTCGAATATCGCGAGGGCCTGGGGTCGGCGGTGGTGCACAGCGCGGTGACCACCGGCGCGATCGACATCTCGATCGACTATACCGGGACGCTGTGGACCAACCAATTGAAGCGCGAGGACAATCCCGGGCGCGCGGAAATCTATCGTCGCCTCGTCGAATGGGAACGCGAGCAGACCGGCACGCTGATCCTCGGCCGGCTCGGCTTCGAGAACAATTACGGGCTCGCGATGCGCGCCGATCGCGCCCAAGAGCTGGGTCTTGCAAGCATCGCCGATCTCGCGCGGGTCGCGCCGCGGCTGACGATCGGCGGCGACCCCGAATTCTTCGAGCGCCCCGAATGGATCGCAGTGCGTGACGCCTATGGCCTGCGCTTCGGCGAGACGCGCAATTTCTCGCCGACCTTCATGTACAATGCGCTGCAATCGGGCGAGGCCGACGTGATCAGCGCCTATACCTCAGACGGGCGGATCGCGGCGGACGACCTGCAGGTGCTCGATGATCCGCGCGGTGCCTTCCCGAGCTATGACGCTATCATACTGCTGTCGCCCGAGGCGGCGCAGGACGAGCGGTTGATCGCGGCGCTCCGGCCGCTGGTCGGTGCAATCCCGGTCGAGGCGATGCGCGAGGCCAATTACGCGGTCGATCGCGAAGAGAACAAGCGCACCCCGGCCGAAGCCGCGCGAATGCTGACCGAGCGGATCGGGCTCTAGTCGCCCCAACCCCTAGTCGCCCCAACCCTTGCCCGCGATCAGGAGCGCCTTGAACAGCCGCCCCATCTGATCCTCCGCGACCAGTCGCTCGAGCCCGGCGGCGATTTCATCGGCGCGATCGGGTGCAGCCTGCGCGAGCGCTTCGGCGCGGCGTTCGATGCCGATCGCGCGCAGCAAATCGCCCTGGGTCGCGATTCCCAGCACCTGCGCGCGAGCTTCGATCGCGGTGTCGGCCAGCGCGAGGAAATCGACATGCGCGGTCAAATCCGCCTCGCCGGGATGGGCGAAGGGATCGACCTTTTCATGCACGCGCACCGCCTGGAGGGTCGAGCCGGTGTGTGGTCGCGCATAGCCGTAATCCACCACCAGCGCCGCGCCGCCCTGCCGCGCCAGACGCGTCGCCAGTTCGCGCATCTGCGCGACCTGTGCGGGCGCGGTTTCGATCACCGTTCCCACCGGGGCGTCACGGCGCTCCTGCGGCAGCGCCGAATCCATCGGCTGCGATCCGGCGACCGGGACCAGCCGCTCGCCCTCGAGCCCGACCATCCGCTCGCGCCATCCATCGTCGGTGGCGACCAGCTGCCGCACCGGCAGCGCATCGAAATACTCGTTGGCGACGACAATCAGCGGGCGATCTTCGGGCAGGCCGGTGAGGTCTTCGTGGAAGGTCGCGTCGGGCACCGCCGACCCTTGTGCTTTGCGCAGCACCGGCGACCCCTCGACGAAATGAACCTCCGGCTCCAGCCCCGCCGCCGACATCGCGCGCAGTGCATCGGCGGCAAGCGTCCCGCGCCCCGGCCCCAGCTCGACATAGACCGCATCGGTCGGAGCGCCGGCCTTCTTCCAGCGATCGGCGAGCCAAAGCCCCAGCATTTCGCCGAACATCTGACTGATTTCGGGCGCGGTGGTGAAGTCGCCGCCATGCCCCGATGGGTTGCGCCCCAGCGGATCGCGGGTGGCGTAATAATGCGCGTTGCTTTCCGCCATGTAGCGCGCGACCGGGACCGGCCCGGTGGCGCGGATCAGCCGCCTCAGGCTGGCGGCGTAATCGGTCACGCCCCGGCGGCGGGTTTCTTCGCGCCGCTATCGGCCTTGTCCGCGCCCTTGGGCAGCTTCGCCTGCAACCCGTCGATCGGCGGCTTGCGCAGCGCGCGGATCACGAAGAACACGCCGACGAAGAACAGCGGGATCGTCAGCCACTGGCCCATCGACAGCCCGGTGCTTTCGGCGAACTCGGTCAGCTGCGCGTCGGGCTGGCGGAAGAATTCCATCACGAATCGCGAGGTCGCGATACCCGCGGCGAACACGCCGACCAGCAGCCCCGGGCGCCAGCGCGCCTTCGTCAGCCAGAAGAGGCCTAGCATCACGAGCAGCAGGATCAGACCCTCGCTCGCCGCCTGGTAGAGCTGGCTCGGGTGGCGCGCCTCGTTGCCGGCACCTGGGAACACCATCGCCCAAGCCAGCGAGGGATCGGCCACGCGGCCCCACAATTCGCCGTTCACGAAATTGGCGAGACGGCCGAGCAGCATGCCCATCGGTACGCCGACCGCGATGTAGTCGCACACCCGCAGAAAGGAGAGTCCGCCACGCCGGGCGACGAACACGATCGCCAGCAACACGCCGACCAGCCCGCCATGGAAGCTCATCCCGCCGTCCCAAAGGCGCAGAAGGTTCCAGCTGACGAAGGTATCGGGTGTGAAGGTGGTGAACAGTTCGGGCTGGTAGAAGATCGCATAGCCCAGTCGTCCGCCGAGGATCACGCCGAGCATGCCATAGAACAGCAGGTCGTCGACGTGCCGCTGCGCCATCGGCGCGCCGGGCTGCTTGATCGCCTTGAGCGTGTGCCAATAGGCGAAGAAGATGCCGAGCAGGTAGGCGAGCGAATAATAGCGCAGCATGAACAGGCCGAAGACGTCGATCCCTTCGCGCAGGCCGAGATCGACCCACTGGATCGGCTCGCCAGCCGCGGCGAAAAACGACGGTGCAAGGACGGGTGACAGGTCCATTCGAACTCCCTAAACCCCAAGGGGAATCATGCTTTAAAGTCCGGCGGCGCCCCGCCCCTTCTCGCCACGGCCCATGGCATATCGGGAAGGTAAGCGAAAGGCGCGACAGACACGGACCGGGCGGGATCGAACAGGAGAGCGACAGGAATGGCAACGGCACTCGACGACAAGCTGGCAGCAATCATGGACGCGCTGACCGCGCCCGGCGCTCCGCTGGAAACCGGCACTTACGAACGTTACGGAGTCGAGCTGACGACCCTGAAGGCCGCGCCGCCTTCGATGTTCCACCTGATGGCGCATTACTGCAACGAGCATAAGGACAAGGAATTCCTCGTCGACGGGGATGTCCGCATGACCTTCGGCGAGACCTTCCAGGCCGCGATGGCGGTGGCCAAGGCGCTCGTCGCCCGCGGTGTGAACAAGGGCGACCGCGTCGGCCTGGCGGCACGCAATTCGGCTAACTGGATCATCGCTTACATGGGCATCATCAGCGCCGGGGGTTGTGCCACGCTGCTCAACGGCTGGTGGTCGGGCGAGGAGCTCGCCGAAGGCATCGACCTCGTGGAATGCAAGCTCCTGATCGCCGACCGTCAGCGCGCCGCGCGGCTCGACGGGATCGACCACGGTGCCGAAGTCCTGCTGTTCGATCACGACACCGCCTGGCAGCAGGGCCTCGGCCCGGTACTCGATGTCGAAGGCGCGGCCGATGCCACCCTGCCCGAGATCGGGCCCGACGACCTGGCGACCGTGCTCTACACCTCGGGTTCGACCGGCAAGTCGAAAGGGGCCTATTCGGATCATCGCGCGGTTGTCCACGGGACACTCAGCTATGCTGCGCAATCGCTGATGGTGCTGCAGCATTTCGAAAGCACCGGCCAGGCGACCGGCGTCCAGCCGAGCGCGCTCGTCAACGTGCCGCTGTTCCACGTCACCGGCGAAGTGCCGCTGTTCCTCCAGAGCTTCGCGATCGGGCGCAAGCTGGTCCTGACCCCGAAATGGGACCCGGTCGAGGCGATGCGCCTGATCCAGGACGAGAAGATCACCTATTTCGTCGGCGTGCCGCTGATGAGCTACGAGATGGCGACGCATCCCGATCGCGACAAATACGACCTCTCGAGCTGCCAGGGTTTCGCCGCCGGCGGCGCGCCGCGCCCGGTCGATCACGTCACCAAGATCAAGGAAAAGATGCCCGACGGCTTCCCGCTGCTGGGCTACGGCCTGACCGAGACCAATGGGGTGGGCTGCGGCAATTTCAACGAGAACTACCTCGCCAAACCCGGGTCGACGGGGCGCCCCTCGCGTCCGCTGGTCGACCTCGCGATCCTCGACGACGACGGCAATCCGCTGCCGCAGGGCGAGATGGGCGAGATCTCGATCCGCTCGATCTGCAATTTCCTCGGCTACTGGAACAACGAGAAGGCCACGAAAGAGGCGATCATGCCGGACGGGTATTTCCGCACCGGCGACCTCGGTTACCTCGACGAGGACGACTACCTCTTCATCGTCGATCGCAAGAAGGACATCATCATCCGCGGCGGCGAGAACATCTCGTGCCTCGAGGTCGAACAGGCGATCTACGGGCACGACGACATCGCCGAGTGCAGCTGCTTCGGCCTGCCCGACGATCGCTATGGTGAGCTGCCCTATGCGGTCTACCTTGCCAAGGACGGCAAGAGCCTGAGCGAGGAAGAGCTGCGCGAATACGTCGAAGGGCGGATCGCCAAGTTCAAGGTGCCGGTACGCTTCTTCGAGGAGAAGCAAAGCCTTCCGCGCCTCGGCACCGCCAAGATCGATCGCCGCGTGCTGCGTGATCAATACGCCAAGGAAGTTCTGCCCGAATGAGCGATCCGCGCCCGGAATCCCCCCGGGCGATCGTCGATCGTCGTGCGTTGACCGCCCGCATCGGCGAGCTGGTCGCGCGCGACGGCGCGCAGGACGCGCGGCCCGCCATCGTGTCCTCGCTCAAGGACGCGCTCGCCGCCGGGCAGGCCGAGCTCGCCCAGCGGCTCGAGGCCAATCCGGGCGCCGGGCACGCGATCGCCAACGACAATGCATACCTGATCGACCAGCTGTTGCGGATCGTGCACGATCACGTCGCGCACGATCTCTATCCCGGTGAGCGCGAAGCCGACGATCGCTTCACGATCATGGCCGTGGGCGGCTACGGGCGCGCCGAGATGGCACCGCATTCGGATGTCGACATCGCATTCATCGTACCGACCGCCGAGTGCGAATGGTGCGCGAAGGCGATCGAGGCGATCCTCTATTTCCTGTGGGACCTCGGGCTGACCGTTGGCCAGTCGATCCGCACGCCGGGCGAGACGGTGGCGCTCGCGGCCGAAGACCTCACCATCCGCACCGCGCTGCTCGAGGCGCGCTTCGTCTGGGGCGAACGCGCATTATACGAAGAGACGCGGCGGCGCTTCTGGGCCGAGGTCGTCCACGGGACCGAGAAGGATTACGTCGCCGAGAAGCTCGCCGAACGCAATGCGCGGCACGAGCGGATGGGCGACAGTCGCTATGTCGTCGAACCCAACGTCAAGGAGGGCAAGGGGGGCCTGCGCGACCTCCAGACGCTGTACTGGATCGGCAAGTACATCCACCGCGTGCGGCATGGTGCAGACCTGGTCGAATCGGGCCTCTTCCGGCCCTCCGAATACCGCCAGTTCCGCCGCGCCGAAAACTTCTTCTGGGCGGTGCGCAGCCATCTCCACACGATCACCAGGCGCAATGAGGACCGGCTGACCTTCGACGTCCAGCGCGAAGTCGCCGCGCGGATGCATTTCGCCGATCGCCCCGGCAAGAGCGCGGTCGAGCGCTTCATGCAATACTACTTCCTGCAGGCGAAGCGGGTCGGCGCGCTCACCGGGACCTTCCTCGCGCAGCTCGACGAGCAGTTCAACGAACCGCCGCGACGCGGGCTGCTGGCCAATTTCCGCGCGCGCAAGCGCATCCTCCACGGTTTCGTGATCTACGGCGGCAAGATCGACGCCCCGACCGACGACTGGTTCAGGCAGGACCCGCACCGCCTGCTCGAGATCTTCCAGCTCGCGCTCGACCAGAACCTCGAGGTCCACCCCGCCGCGATGCGCCGCGCCGCCCGCGATGCCGCACTGGCGCGCGACCTGCGTGACGATCCGAAAGCGAACGCGACCTTCCTCGATATCCTGACCCATCGCGAAGGGCCCGAAACCGCCCTGCGGTGGATGAACGAGGCCGGCGTCTTCGGTCGCTTCGTGCCCGATTTCGGCAAGGTCAACGCGCAGATGCAGTTCGACATGTACCACCATTACACGGTCGATGAGCACACCATCCGCGCGATCGGCCTGCTCGCGAAGATCGAGCGCGGCGAGCTGCGGCGCGACCATCCGCGCGCCTCGGACCTGATCCACGAGCTCAAGCATCGTCGCGCGCTCTATGTCGCAGTGCTGCTGCACGATATCGCCAAGGGGCGGGGAGGCGATCATTCCGAGCTCGGAGCCGAGATCGCCGAAGAGCTCTGCCCGCGCTTCGGGCTCGACGAGGAGGAGACCGAACTCGTCGCCTGGCTGGTGCGCGAGCACCTGCTGATGAGCCGTACCGCCTTCAAGCGCGACCTCGCCGACCCGCGCACGGTCGAACAATTCGTCGGCGAGGTGCTGTCGCTCGAACGGCTGAGGCTGCTCACGATCCTGACCATGGTCGATATCCGCGCGGTCGGGCCGGGCACCTGGAACGACTGGAAGCGCCAGCTGATCGGATCGCTCTACGACCTGTCCGAACAGCGCATGCGGCTCGGCCATCAGCGGCAAGGGCGGCGCCAATCGGTCGCCCGCCAGAAGAGCCGGGTCGGCGAACTGCTCGGCCCGCAGCACCCGCTGGTCGAATATCCGGGCGAGACGCTGCCCGACAGCTACTGGATCGCCGAACCGGCCGACGTCATCGCCGACAACCTCCGCGCGCTGGCGGCCTCCGATCTCGGCGCGATCGCGATCTCGTGCCGGCCCGATCCCGAGCGCGGGGCGACGCTCGCCACCGTCATCGCACCCGACAATCCCGGGCTGTTCTACCGCATCGCCGGCGGCATCAACGTATCGGGCGGCAACATCATCGATGCGCGCATCCACACCACCGACAAGGGCGTCGCGCTCGACAATTTCCTGATCCAGGATCCCAACGAGCAGCCGATGGACGAGCCCGAACAGCTCGAGCGGCTGCGCGAGAATATCGAGGATGCACTATCGCCCGAGGGCGACCCGCTCGAACCGCAACTGGCGCGCAAGCCGCAGACCCAATGGCGCGCCGAAGCCTTCGACGTGCGGCCGCGCGTATTGTTCGACAACTCCGCCTCGAAGCGCTTCACCGTTGTCGAAGTGGTCGCGCGCGACCGGCCCGCGCTGCTCTATCGCCTCGGCCGCGCCCTCTTTCGGGCGAAGCTGGTGGTCCATTCCGCCCATGTCGCGACCTATGGCGAGCGCGCCGCCGACGTATTCTACGTCACCGATCCCGACGGTGCGAAGGTCAAGGACAAGGCCCGCCTCAAGGACATCCAGAAGGCTCTGCTGACTGCCAGCAAGCCGAAGGAACTCGAAGCGGCCTAGCCCCCCGCCGCAGCCCGCAGGCGCTCGAGCGCGGTGTCGCGCCCGATCAGCGGCAGCAGCGCACCCATGTCCGGCCCGGCATCCCGCCCGGTCAGCGACTGCCGCAGGGGCAGGAACAGCGCGCGCCCCTTGCGGCCGGTCTGCTCCTTCAAAGCGGCGGTCAGCGCGTGCCATGCATTCTCGTCCCACGAAATTCCCTCGGCGACAGATACTGCCTGCGTCAGGTATTCGCGCTCTTCGGGATCCATCGTCGGCGGCACGACCGAACCGGTCACCACCGCCCACCACTCGCCGGCCTCGTCGACCCGCGTCAGGTTGGGCCGGATCGCCTCCCAGCCGGCCTGGTCCATCCCTTCGGGCACACGCTCCGCCACCTGCGCGAAGGGCAGACGGTGGACGATCTGGGCATTGAGCCGAACGAGCTCGTCCTCGTCGAACTTCGCCGGCGCGCGTCCAAACGTGGAGAGATCGAAGCTTTCGACCAGCACCTCGCGGCGGACGATCGCCTCGACCGGCATCGAAGTGCCGAGCCGCGCGAGCAGCGACAGCAGCGCCTCGGGTTCGAGCCCTCGTTCGCGCAGCGCGCGCGCCGAAAGCGATCCGAGCCGTTTCGACAGCTTGCCTTCCTTGCCCACCAGCAGCGCTTCGTGCGCGAAACGCGGGGCGCTTGCCCCGAGCGCCGCGAACATCTGCACCTGCGCCGCCGTATTCGAGACATGGTCCTCGCCGCGCAGCACGTCGGTGACGCCCATCTCGATATCGTCGACCGCAGAAGGCAGCATGTAGAGCCACGAGCCATCGCCGCGGCGGATTACGGGATCGGACAATTGCGCCGGGTCGAACTTCACCGGGCCGCGAATGCCGTCATTCCAGCCGATCGGCTCATCGTGATCGAGCTTGAAACGCCAATGCGGGTCGATGCCCTGCGCTTCCTTGGCCGCGCGCTCGTCCTCCGAGAGCGCGAGCGCGCCGCGATCGTAGATCGGGGGCAGGCCGCGACCCAGCTGGACCTTGCGCTTGAGTTCGAGCTCCTGTGCGGTCTCATAACAGGGATAGACCCGGCCAGCCTCGCGCAGCTTGTCGAACGCTGCCTCGTAAAGAGCGAACCGCTCGGACTGGCGCTCCTCGCTATCGGGCACGATCCCAAGCCAGGCGAGGTCTTCACGCGCGGCCTCGACGAAGGCTTCCTCGGAACGCTCGCGATCGGTGTCGTCGATCCGCAGCAGGAATTTCCCGTCCTGTTTCTTCGCCAGCAACCAGTTGTGCAGCGCGGTGCGCAAATTGCCCACATGGAGCAGTCCGGTGGGGGACGGGGCGAAGCGCGTGATCGTGGTCATGCCCTCGCAATTAGCGCGGGGGCGCGATTATTGCGAGAAGACAGTGACCGTATGCCCGCCGCCCGACAGTTCGATTGCGTTGGCAGGCGTCCGACCGGCGCGCTCGACCGCATCGATCGCCTTGCCCAGCGCGATCTCGGTCGGCCGCAGGCCCACGGCACAGGCCACCACCGAGCCGTCGGGTGACACTTCTCCGCCATATTCCGGGTGGCGCTCGGTGGTCAGCGTCCCGTCCGGCGCATAGGTGTAGGTCCAGACGAACCCCGCGCATCTGGGCTCGAACGAGATCTCGCTCTCGGTGATCGACAGCGCGACGCCGTAGGGCTGGTCCCAGGCTTCGCCATCGATTCCCGCGACACGATATTCGCCGATGATGGATGCGGGCGCGGGGAAGAGCGGGCGCTCGGTGCCCTCGCCGGAAGCGGTCGTAAGTTCCGGCTCCGGTGCCGCAGGCTCGTTGCTCTGCGAACAGGCCGCCAGCGCGGCCAGCGGCAGGAGCATCCAGCCCCTCACCGGCCCGTCCGGAAGCCGTGGGTGATCGGATAGCGCCGGTCGCGGCCGAAATTCTTGGTCCCGAGCTTCACCCCCGGCGCACTCTGGCGGCGCTTGTACTCGGCGCGGTGGAGCAGGTTCTCGACATGGATCACGGTCTCGCGGTCGAAACCCTGCGCGACCAGCTTGTCGACCCCCTGTTCGTGTTCGACGAGGCCGAGCAGGATTGCGTCGAGCACGTCGTAGGGGGGGAGCGAATCCTCGTCCTTCTGGTCGTGCCGCAGTTCGGCGCTGGGCGGACGGTTGATGATCCCCTGCGGGATCACTTCGCCCGGCGGCCCCTTGGCGAGGCGCGGTACCGTCGTGTTGCGCCAGGCGGCGGCGCGGAACACGGTGGTCTTGTAGGCATCCTTCAGCGGATTGTAGCCGCCCGCCATGTCGCCGTAGATCGTGGCGTAGCCGACACTCATCTCGCTCTTGTTGCCGGTGGTCAGGACCATCTGGCCGAACTTGTTCGACAGCGCCATCAGCGTCACCCCGCGGATGCGCGACTGGATGTTTTCCTCGGTCAGGTCGACCTCGGTATCGGCGAAATCGCTCGACAGCATTTCGTCGAAACCGTCGACCGCGGGCTGGATCGGGATCACCGAGTGCCGCACGCCGAGCGCATCGGCGCATTCCTCGGCCAGTGTCAGGCTGAGATCGGCGGTGTAGCGCGACGGCAGCATCACGCACCACACCCGCTCGGGCCCCAGCGCGTCGACCGCCAGCGCGGCGACCACCGCGCTGTCGATCCCGCCCGACAGGCCGATGATCACGCCCGGCATGTTGTTGCGCTCGATATAATCACGGGTGGCGATCATCATCGCGCACCACGCATCCTCGGGGTGGTCGGCGAGTTCGTGCCGCTCGCCCTCTTCGCAGGCCCAGCCGCCCTGACCGCGTCTCCAAATCGTGGTGACCTCTTCCTCGCTCCAGTCGCGCATCTGGAGCGCGAGCGCGCCGTCGCCGTTGACGACGAAGCTCGCCCCGTCGAACACCAGCTCGTCCTGTCCGCCGACGCGATTGACATAGGCGAGCGGGAGGCCGGTTTCCTCCGCCCGGCGCACGCAGACATTCTCGAGCCGCAGCGTGTCCTTCTCGATCTCATAGGGACTGCCATTGGGCGATAGGAGAATCTCGGCGCCGCGCGCTTTCAGGTGGGCGCAGACCTTCGGGTGCCAGATGTCCTCGCAGATCGGCAGGCCGAGCTTCACGCCCTTGAACTCGACCGGTTCGGGCAGCGGCCCGGCTGCAAAGTGGCGGCGTTCGTCGAAGGTGCCGTAATTGGGCAATTCGTGCTTGTAGCTGACCGCCGCGACCTTGCCGTCGCAGAGCAGCGCGACGCCGTTATAGAGCAGCCCGTCGTCGAGGAAGACGCTGCCGACCAGCATCGCCGGACCGCCATCGGCGGTTTCGGAAGCGAGCTCCTGCATCGCGCGTGCCGCGCGTTCGATCAGCGCCGGCTTCAATACCAGATCCTCGGGCGGGTAGCCGATCAGCTGCATCTCGGGATAGAGTACCAGGTCGCAATCGGATGCCCGCGACCGCGCCTCGCGCATCGCTTCGACATTGCGACGAATGTCGCCGACCCACTGGGTCGACTGGACGAGGCGGATCTTGAGCGTATCGACCATGGCTGCGCGCTTAGGCAAACCACGCGCGCTTGGGAAGCGCGTCCGAACGGACACAGCGGCGCAAAAGTCGCGCAGGGCGGTGGAATGGGACTTGCCAGCCCCGAAGTTCTCGGCAGAATTGCCTGCCGACGGCACCCTGCCGTGGATCGCAAGGGGGAATACCAGAATGAAGAAATCGCTGTTGGGGGCCGTCGCGGCCGCCAGCCTCGTCCTGCCGCAAATCGCAGTAGCCGCCGACGGTCCGTCGCGCTACCTGCGCTGCGACGGCCAGCCGAATAACGTCACCGGAATGGAAGATTTCGCGCGTTTCCTGGGTGCGATCACGCTGCTGGGGCTGTTCGCCCCGGCCAAAGAATCGCCCAACCCCTCGGCGCGCGAATTCGGCGAGGCCGGGGTCGCGGTGTGCACCGACCTGCTCGATTCGGCAGATCGCGAAGACAACCAGCTGCGCCGGATCCCGCTGTTCCTCGCGCGCGCCGCGCACCGGATCGAAATCGCCGACTATGACGGGGCGATCGAAGATGTCGGCCTGGCCCGCGCCCAGGCCGCCGAGGCCCAGCTGGTCGGCAACCCCTATTTCGAACGTTCGATGGGCCTCCATTTCGACCGGCTCGAATCGGTGGCGCTGCTGCGCCGGGGCCAGCCCGAGGAAGCCCAGCGCGTCGCGCTGCGCGGGACGGTCGACCGCCCGTTCTCGATCATGCCGCTGGTCGCGGTCGACACGTTCTCCGAATACCTTCCGGAAATGAGCGAAGAGGAGGAGCAATACCGGCTCCGCCTCGCGCGCGTGTGGCCGGGCGGGCTCAATGCCTACGCCTCGCGGCTCGAGGAAGTCGGGCGTTACGCCGACGCAGCCAAGGCTCGAGACGACTGGCGCGCCGTGATCGAGGCGATGCAGCCGACCAAGCGTTCGGCGCAGATGTACGCCCACAGCGCGGTGAGCCACGCGCTCGCCGGCAATTTCGAGACCGCGCAGGCGCTGGCCGACGAGGCCGACCAGATTCTCCGGATCAACCGCAACAATGGCGACACCGAAGGCCAGACCGAAACGGTCGAGGTACTCGACCTGTTCGAAGTGTTGCGGCTCGCCAGCACGGGCGAGGAGGCCAAGGCGCGGCGCAGCTTCGCCTCGCGTTCGCGATGGCTGTCGCCGAGCTTCGGCGCGGTGATGGCGGCCAATGCGCTGCTGCGCGAAGGAGCGGAATCGGACGACATGTTCGGCGCGCTCGAATTGACGCCAGAAGCGATGTGGGAGCAACGCCGCGACGATACGCGCGCCGCCGACCTCGCCCGCGACAAGGACAATGCCTCGCTCTTCTCGGGAATCTCGGGTTACGCCGAGACGCGCAAGTTCAACCGCGCGTCGGGTGACGTCTGGCGCCAGAAGAAATCGAAGATGATGAGCGAGAAACCCTCGGGCAAGAGCGGGCTCTACACCATCTATTCGGACGACGATGTGCTGGTCCGACCCGATGCGATCCTGCTGCATGCGGCGATCGAGGCGAAGAAACAGAAGCAGCCGGGCTTCCAGTTCATGCTCATTCCCTCGGGCCCGGTGGGCTTCGTTCGGTTCGGCAAGCCTGGCGACGAAGGCATCCCCGAAAGCCTGTTCGTTGATGCCGACCGCGTGATCGCCGAGCTCGGCCAGATCATCCCCGACCCGGACAGCAAGAAAAGGCGGCGGCGCTGATAGCGCCGGCGCAGCACGCGCAATAACAAAGAAAAAGGCCCGGCGGAGATGATCCGCCGTGCCTTTTCGTTTGCCTGGTGGGGCGAGGCTTATTCTTCCTCGCCACCATCCTTCTTGTCTTCGGCCGGAGCCTCGGTCGTTTCGCCCGAGGTGTCGCCCATCGCGTCGCCGATCGGCGTATCGCCGGTCGCCGCTTCGGGGCCCTGCTCGAGCTCGGCTTCGTGCTCTTCCTCGGCGGTCTGCGCGGCGACGATCGCTTCCTGCGCCTTCTTCCACTGGGCGCGGATCGCGGCGTCGCGGCTCGAGGCGGTGACGCGCAGGCGGTTCATGCCCGCACCGGTACCGGCCGGGATGAGGCGGCCCACGATCACGTTCTCCTTGAGACCGATCAGCGTGTCCTTCTTGCCCTCGACCGCGGCCTGCGTGAGCACGCGCGTGGTCTCCTGGAACGAGGCGGCCGAGATGAACGAACGCGTCTGCAGCGAGGCCTTGGTGATACCGAGCAGCACCGGCTTGCCGGTCGCCTTCTTCTTGCGCGGGGCAAGCTTGGCGTTGGCCTCGTCCATTTCCTCGCGGTCGACCTGTTCGCCCGGCAGCAGGGTGGTGTCGCCACCGAAGGTGATCTCGACCTTCTGCAACATCTGGCGAACGATCACCTCGATATGCTTGTCGTTGATCTTCACGCCCTGCAGTCGGTAGACTTCCTGGATCTCGGTGCAGAGATACTCGGCCAGCGCCTCCACGCCCATCACCTCGAGGATGTCGTGGGGGTTGGGCGAGCCGGAAATCAGGGTATCACCCTTCTTCACGAAGTCGCCTTCCTGCACGTCGATCACCTTGGTCTTGGGGATCAGGTACTCGACCGGTTCGCCCTCTTCCGGAACGATCGCGATCTTGCGCTTGGCCTTGTATTCGCGAACGAATTCGATCTTGCCCGAAATCTTGGCGATGATCGAATTGTCCTTGGGGATACGCGCCTCGAACAGCTCGGCAACACGCGGCAGACCGCCGGTGATGTCGCGGGTCTTGGCGGCTTCGCGCGAGGCACGGGCGAGGATGTCGCCTTCCGCAACTTCCTGGCCATCCTGGACCGAGAGCGTGGTGCCCGGAGCCAGCATGTAACGCGCGGCCTCGGTTTCCTCGCCCTTCTTCGCATCGGACTCTTCGCCGAGCAGGGTCATGCGCGGGCGAAGGTCTTCCTTCTTGCGTCCGGTCTGGCGATACTCGGTGACGACACGCTGGGCGATGCCGGTGGCATCGTCGACGCGTTCTTCCATCGTCTTGCCTTCGACCAGGTCCTGGTAGCGGACCACGCCCGACTGCTCGGTGATGATCGGCAGGGTGAACGGATCCCACTCGGCGAGGCGATCGCCTTCCTTCACCTTGGCGCCGTCCTTGAACATCAGGACGGTACCGTAAGGGACCTTGTGGATCGCGCGTTCGCGGCCCTCGGCATCGACAACCACCATCTCGCCGTTGCGGGCCAGCGACAGGCGGCGGCCTTTCTTGTCGGTGATGGTCGGCATGTCGCGATAGACGACCTTGCCGTCGCTGATGCTTTCGAGGTGCGAAGTCTCGTTGACCTGCGCCGCACCGCCGATGTGGAAGGTCCGCATCGTCAGCTGCGTGCCGGGTTCACCGATCGACTGGGCGGCGATGACGCCGACGGCTTCGCCGATATTCACCGGCGTACCGCGGGCGAGGTCACGCCCGTAGCACTTGCCGCAGACGCCCTGTTCGGCTTCGCAGACCAGCGGCGAGCGGATCTTGGCGACCTGGACCTCGGCGTCCTCGATTTCCTTGACCATCGCTTCGTCGATCATGGTGCCGGCCTTGACGATCACCTCGTCGGTGGCGGCGTGGACGATGTCTTCGGCGACGGTGCGGCCGAGGATGCGCTCGCCGAGCGAGGCGATCACCGAGCCGCCCTGCACGATGGCACGCATTTCGAGCGCGTTCGAGGTCTTGCAGTCCTCGACCACGATCACGCAGTCCTGCGACACGTCGACGAGACGACGGGTCAGGTAACCCGAGTTCGCCGTCTTCAACGCGGTGTCCGCGAGGCCCTTGCGGGCGCCGTGGGTCGAGTTGAAGTATTCGAGGACGTTGAGGCCTTCCTTGAAGTTCGAGATGATCGGGTTCTCGATGATCTCGCCCGACGGCTTGGCCATCAGGCCGCGCATGCCGGCGAGCTGCTTCATCTGCGCGGGGCTACCACGCGCGCCCGAATGGCTCATCATGTAGATCGAGTTGATCTCGGCCTCGCGACCGTCCTTGTCCTTCGGACGCGCCTTGATCTTTTCCATCATGGCGTCGGCGACCTGGTCGCCGCAACGCGACCACGCGTCGATCACCTTGTTGTATTTTTCCTGCTGGGTGATCAGGCCGTCCTGGTACTGCTGCTCGTAATCGGCGACGAGCGACTTGGTCGCCTCGACGAGTTCGATCTTCTCCTCGGGGATGATCATATCGTCCTTGCCGAACGAGATGCCCGCCTTGAACGCGTGGCGGAAGCCCAGCGTCATGATGGCGTCGGCGAACAGCACCGTGTCCTTCTGGCCGGTGTGGCGATAGACCTGGTCGATGACGTCGCCGATTTCCTTCTTGGTGAGGAGGCGGTTGATGACGTCGAACGGCACGGTGTGCTTCTTCGGCAGGCATTCGCCGATCAGCATGCGGCCCGGCGTCGTCTCGACGCGCATCATGTACTCCTTGCCCTTCTCGTCCGTCTGCGGGACGCGAGTGGTGATCTTGGAGTGCAGGGTGACCGCACCGACCTCGAGCGCCTGGTGCACCTCGGCGATGTCGGACAGCACGCGGCCTTCGCCCGGCTCGCCTTCGCGGTCCATCGACAGGTAATAGAGACCCAGCACCATGTCCTGCGAGGGCACGATGATCGGCTTGCCGTTGGCGGGCGAGAGGATGTTGTTGGTGCTCATCATGAGCACGCGGGCCTCGAGCTGTGCTTCGAGCGACAGCGGCACGTGGACGGCCATCTGGTCACCGTCGAAGTCGGCGTTGAAGGCCGAGCAGACCAGCGGGTGCAGCTGGATCGCCTTGCCCTCGATCAGCACCGGCTCGAACGCCTGGATGCCGAGGCGGTGGAGCGTCGGAGCGCGGTTCAGGAGGACCGGGTGCTCGCGAATGACTTCGTCGAGGATGTCCCAGACTTCCTTGCGCTCCTTCTCGACCCACTTCTTGGCCTGCTTGAGGGTCATCGACAGACCCTTGGCGTCGAGGCGGGCGTAGATGAACGGCTTGAACAGTTCGAGCGCCATCTTCTTCGGCAGGCCGCACTGGTGCAGCTTGAGCTCGGGGCCGGTCACGATGACCGAACGGCCCGAATAGTCGACGCGCTTACCCAGAAGGTTCTGGCGGAAGCGGCCCTGCTTGCCCTTGAGCATGTCGGACAGCGACTTGAGCGGACGCTTGTTGGCGCCGGTGATCACGCGGCCGCGACGGCCGTTGTCGAACAGCGCGTCGACCGATTCCTGCAGCATGCGCTTTTCGTTGCGGACGATGATGTCCGGCGCACGCAGCTCGATCAGGCGCTTCAAACGGTTGTTGCGGTTGATCACGCGACGATAGAGATCGTTGAGGTCCGAGGTCGCGAAGCGGCCGCCGTCGAGCGGGACGAGCGGACGCAGTTCCGGCGGGATGACCGGCACGACTTCGAGGATCATCCATTCGGGACGATTGCCCGAATCGATGAAGCTCTCGACGACTTTCAGCCGCTTGATGATCTTGGCGGGCTTGAGCTTGGACTTGGTCTCCTCGAGCTCCTTGAGCAGGTCTTCCTTTTCCTGCTGCAGGTCGAGGTCCATCAGCATGATCTTGACCGCTTCCGCGCCGATCCCGGCGGTGAAGGCGTCTTCGCCATACTCGTCCTGGTATTCGTAGAGCTCGTCCTCGGTCAGCAGCTGGAATTTCTCCAGCGGCGTAAGGCCCGGTTCGGTGACGATGTAGCTTTCGAAATACAGCACGCGCTCGAGCTGCTTGAGCTGCATGTCGAGCAGCAGGCCGATGCGCGAGGGCAGCGACTTCAGGAACCAGATATGCGCGACCGGCGCGGCCAGTTCGATGTGGCCCATGCGCTCACGGCGCACCTTGGTCACGGTCACTTCGACGCCGCACTTCTCGCAGACGACGCCCTTGTACTTCATCCGCTTGTACTTGCCGCACAGGCATTCGTAGTCCTTCACCGGACCGAAGATGCGCGCGCAGAACAGGCCGTCACGCTCGGGCTTGAACGTGCGGTAGTTGATCGTTTCCGGCTTCTTGATCTCGCCGAAGGACCACGAGCGGATGCGCTCGGGCGACGCCAGGCCGATCTGGATCTGGTCGAAGGTTTCCGGCTTGGCCAGCTGGTTGGTGAATTTGGTCAGTTCGTTCATGACTTAAATCCCATTCAGGGTAATTTCTCGGGGCGGAAGCGGGAGGGAGCCGAAGCCCCCTACTCCGCCGCGATCTGCAGGCCGTCGCCGTCCTCGTCGTCCTCGCCGTCGCTGAGCGACGACAGGTCGACGTTGAGGCCGAGGCTGCGCATTTCCTTGACGAGCACGTTGAAGCTTTCGGGAATGCCGGCCTCGAACGCGTCGTCGCCCTTGACGATGCTTTCATAGACCTTGGTGCGGCCGATCACGTCGTCCGATTTCACCGTCAGCATTTCCTGCAGCGTGTAGGCCGCACCGTAGGCCTGGAGCGCCCAGACCTCCATTTCGCCGAAGCGCTGACCGCCGAACTGCGCCTTACCGCCCAGCGGCTGCTGGGTGACGAGCGAGTAGGGCCCGATCGAACGCGCGTGGATCTTGTCGTCGACCAAGTGGTGCAGCTTGAGCATGTAGATGATGCCCACCGTCACCTTGCGGTCGAACGCCTCGCCCGTGCGACCGTCGAACAGCACCGACTGGCCCGAGGAATCGAGCCCGGCCTTTACGAGTTCGGTCGTGACGTCGCCTTCGCGTGCGCCGTCGAACACCGGGGTGCCCATCGGGACGCCCGCGGTCAGGTTCGAGGCGAGTTCGAACAACTCTTCGCCCGAACGGCTCTCGATATCGGCGTGATACTGTTCGCCGTAGACGTCCTTGAGCTTGTCGACGAGCGCGGCAGGTGGCTTGCCCGGCTTGGGGTCGGGGTTCGCGGCCTTCCACTCTTCGAGCTGCTCGCCGATCTGGTGGCCGAGCGAACGCGCGGCAAAGCCGAGATGCGTCTCGAAGATCTGCCCGACGTTCATGCGGCTGGGCACGCCCAGCGGGTTGAGCACGATATCGACCGGCGTCCCGTCCTCGAGGAACGGCATGTCTTCGGCCGGCAGGATGCGCGAAATGACACCCTTGTTGCCGTGGCGGCCGGCCATCTTGTCGCCCGGCTGCAGCTTGCGCTTCACCGCGACGAAGACCTTGACCATCTTGAGCACGCCCGGGGCGAGTTCGTCACCGCGTTCGAGCTTTTCCTTGCGGTCCTCGAACTTGGCGTCGATCGCCTTGACGCTCTCGTCGTACTGGCTCTTGACCGCCTCGAGCTGCGCCTGGCGCCCGTCGTCGGCGACGGCGAACTTCCACCACAGGTGCTTGTCGACTCCTTCGAGGACGTCGGCCGTGATCTCGATGCCCTTCTTGACGCCCTTCGGCGTGGCCGAAGCGGTCTGGCCGAGCAGCATTTCCTCGAGGCGGTTGTAGTTCGCCCGGTTGAGGATGGCGCGCTCGTCCTCGCGGTCCTTCGCCAGGCGCTCGATTTCCTCGTTGAGGATCGCGCGCGTACGGTCGTCGATTTCGACGCCGTGGCGGTTGAACACGCGGACTTCGACGACCGTGCCCGAGGTGCCCGGGGGCAGCTTGAGCGAAGTGTCGCGAACGTCGCTGGCCTTCTCGCCGAAGATCGCGCGGAGGAGCTTTTCTTCCGGCGTCATCGGGCTTTCGCCCTTGGGCGTGATCTTGCCGACCAGGATATCGCCCGGGTGCACTTCGGCACCGATATAGACGATGCCCGCCTCGTCGAGGTTGCGGAGCGATTCCTCGCCCACATTCGGGATGTCGCGGGTGATGTCTTCCGGGCCGAGCTTCGTGTCGCGGGCCATGACTTCGAATTCCTCGATGTGGATCGAGGTGAAGACGTCGTCCTTCACGATGCGCTCGGAGATGAGGATACTATCCTCGTAGTTGTACCCGTTCCACGGCATGAACGCGACGAGGCTGTTCTTGCCCAGCGCGAGCTCGCCGAGATCGGTCGAGGGACCGTCGGCGATGACGTCGCCCGGCTCGACCGGTTCGCCGACCTTCACCAGCGGACGCTGGTTGATGCAGGTCGACTGGTTCGAGCGCTGGAACTTCTGCAGCGTGTAGATGTCGACGCCCGACTGGCCGGGTTCGACGTCGCCCTGCGCACGGATAACGATACGCGTGGCGTCGACCTGGTCGACAATGCCCCCGCGCTTGGCAGTGATCGCCGCGCCCGAATCGCGGGCCACGGTTTCTTCCATGCCGGTGCCGACCCATGGCGCTTCCGCCTTCACGAGCGGAACGGCCTGGCGCTGCATGTTCGAGCCCATCAGCGCGCGGTTGGCGTCATCGTTTTCCAGGAACGGAATGAGCGATGCGGCAACCGAGACCAGCTGCTTGGGGCTGACGTCCATCAGCGTGATGCTGTCGGACGGGGCCATCAGGTTGTCGCCGTTCTGGCGCGACGAGATCAGCTCTTCGGTGAAGGTGTTATTGTCGTCGAGCGAGGCCGAAGCCTGCGCCACGGTGTGCTTCTGCTCTTCCATCGCCGACAGGTAGATCACCTCGTCGGTGACCTTCATGTTCTCGACCTTGCGGTACGGCGTCTCGATGAAGCCGTACTTGTTGACGCGGGCGAAGGTCGAGAGCGAGTTGATCAGGCCGATGTTCGGGCCTTCCGGCGTCTCGATCGGACAGATGCGACCATAGTGCGTCGGGTGGACGTCGCGGACTTCAAAGCCGGCGCGCTCGCGCGTGAGGCCGCCCGGACCGAGCGCCGAAACGCGGCGCTTGTGGGTGACTTCCGAAAGCGGATTGGTCTGGTCCATGAACTGCGAGAGCTGCGACGAACCGAAGAACTCGCGCACCGCGGCCACGGCGGGCTTGGCGTTGATCAGGTCGTTCGGCATCACGGTCGACACGTCGACCGAGCTCATGCGCTCCTTCACCGCGCGTTCCATGCGCAGCAGGCCGACACGGTACTGGTTTTCGAGCAGTTCGCCGACCGAACGCACACGGCGGTTGCCGAGGTTGTCGATGTCGTCGACTTCGCCCTTGCCGTCCTTGAGGTCGACCAGTTCCTTGACCACGGCGAGGATGTCTTCCTTGCGCAGCGTGGTGACGGTGTCTTCGGCGTCGAGATCGAGGCGCATGTTGAGCTTGACGCGGCCGACGGCCGACAGATCGTAGCGCTCGCCGTCGAAGAACAGGCCTTCGAACAGCGCTTCGGCGGTTTCGAGGGTCGGCGGTTCGCCCGGACGCATGACCTTGTAGATGGCCTCGAGGCCCTCTTCGCGGTTCTCGGCCTTGTCGGCCTTGAGCGTGTTGCGGATCCACGGGCCGGTGTTGACGTAGTCGATGTCGAGCAGCTCGAGCTGGTCGATACCGGCGCCGTCCATCGCCTCGAGATTGTCGGGCGTCACTTCGTCGCCCGCCTCGATGTAGATGCGGCCGGTCTTCTCGTCGATCAGGTCGCGCGCAGCGAAACGGCCGAACACTTCCTCGGTCGGCAGCAGGAGCTCCTTGAGGCCATCCTTGGCCGCCTTGTTGGCGGCGCGGGGGCTGATCTTCTGGTTGGCGGGGAACACTTCCTCGCCGGTCTTGGCATCGACCAGCGCGAAGGCGGGCTTCTGGCCGCGCCACTGTTCGGGTTCGAAGCCGATCTTCCAGCCGTCGCCGGCCTTCCCGGAAACGCGGTCCCAGGTCATCAGCTTGTAGAAGTGGTGGAGGATTTCCTCGCTATCGAGGCCGAGCCCGTAAAGCAGCGACGTCACGGGCTGCTTGCGCTTGCGGTCGATGCGGACGTTGACGATGTCCTTGGCGTCGAATTCGAAATCGAGCCACGAACCACGATACGGAATCACGCGCGCGGCAAACAGGTACTTGCCCGAAGCGTGGGTCTTGCCGCGGTCATGGTCGAACAGCACACCCGGCGAACGGTGCATCTGCGAGACGATGACGCGCTCGGTCCCGTTGATGATGAAGGTGCCGTTGTCGGTCATCAACGGCATGTCGCCCATATAGACGTCCTGCTCCTTGATATCGAGCACGGAGCGGGTCTCGGTTTCCTGGTCGACCTCGAACACGATCAGGCGCAGCGTGACCTTCATCGGGGCCGCGTAGGTGATGCCGCGCTGGCGGCATTCGGTGGTGTCGTATTTCGGCGGTTCGAGTTCGTAATGGACGAAGTCCAATTCGGCGGTGCCGGCGAAATCGCGGATCGGGAAGACCGAGCGCAGCGTCTTCTCGAGGCCCGAGACGTAGTCCTTTTCCGGTTCGGAGCGCAGGAACTGTTCGTAGCTCTCGCGCTGGACTTCGATCAGGTTCGGCATTTCCACCGCTTCGTGGATGTCGCCGAAGATCTTGCGGATACGCCGTTTCGCGGTGCCGGTGCGCGTGTTGCGCGCGGGCTTCGCGGTCTTGCTGTCGGACTTCGCCTTGGTCGCCATAAAGGTAACGCCTTTTCATTTTGCGCCGTCGTGGGTGCGGCGCGAATTCATCTACTCATGCGCGTGAGCGATACCGGGACGCGAAAAGGCCGCAGCGAAGGCCGCACCGATCCCGGTGGCCAGCTGCAGCTTACAAGCGTCGCGATATGGAAAGCCCGCTTCCATCCCTGACACGATTCCCGCGCATGAATCGGTCTTGCTCGAAGCGAGCGGTCGGGAAGCATGTAGGATCTGCGCCCCTGCGGGTCAAGCAAGGAAGGGACACTGGCGACGTCAGAAACCGCACTTATCGCATTACGATAGGCAACATATCGTTTTTCGATATTATCGATTGACAATAAGTGGGGCTCGAATTATTGAATATCGATATCACCTGAACTGGAGATCGATAAATGACCCATACCGCCAACCGTTTCGCCGCCGCCATCGCGGCTCTCTTCATAGTCCTCGGGACCGCGATTCCCGTGGTGACCGTGCCCGCCGATACCGCGGCCGGGGCGATCGCCGCGGCACCGATCCTCGCCTGACCGAATCGCAGCCGCAAAGACCAGAGGAAATTCCATGCCCATCCGACCCAACGACCCCCTGCTCGCGAGCGCGCGCATCGTTATCCTGGTTTTCCAAGCGATCCTCGGCCTCGCCGCGATCATCGTGACCCTCGTCATCCCCGTCGTGATCTTCGGTCGCGATTTCATCCTCGCCGAAATCCGTGAGGAAACCGGGAACGCCGCCGCGACCTTCCCCGTCTGGGACTTGTTGCCCGTCCTCGCCATCGCGCTGGCGGTCGTGGTGCTGGCCTTCCTGTTCCTCGGCAAGCTCCGCGCGATTGTCGATACCGTCGGCGAGGGCGATCCGTTCGTCCCCGTCAACGCCGACCGCCTGACCGCGATGGGCTGGATGATGGTCGCAACCCAGTTGCTCTCGATTGCCGTCGTTCCCTTCATCGTCCGGGTGCAGGACGCGTTCGAGGAGACCAATGCGACCTTCGACACCGATATCGACCTCGGCGGGATCGTGCTGGCGATCACGCTCTTCATCCTCGCCCGCGTGTTTCGCCACGGCGCCGCGATGCGCGAAGACCTCGAAGGGACCGTATGATGCCTGCAGACGACACCGAAGGAACGATCACGGTCAAGCTCGACGACCTGCTCCACGCGCGCCGCATGACACTGACCGAACTCGCCGATCGCGTGGGCCTGACCCTCGCCAACCTGTCGATCCTCAAGACCGGCAAGGCCAAGGCGATCCGCTTCTCGACCCTCGCCGCAATCTGCCGCGAACTCGAATGCCAGCCGGGCGACCTGCTGGGATACGAAGGCTGACGGTTTGCGACCGGCGATTTGCGCCGAACGGATGCAAAATCCGCTTGGCGCGAATCAGGAATAAGGCGATAATGTGGCGGCCAATTGTGGCACAGGAAAAAGACTATCATGAAGAAGATTGCCCTTATCGCCCTCCTCCCCTTCGCGCTCGCGGCCTGCAACGAAGCAGCCGAAGAGCCGGCGGTCGAGGAAACCGCGGCTGCAATCGAAGCCGCTCCGGTCGACACCGTGTCGAGCGACCCCGTCGCCGCCGACCCGATGACTTCGGAAACCGCGGACGAAACGGCCACCGACACGCCGGAAACGGCCGAAACGCCGGAAGCCGTGCCGACCAACGCGCCGGGCTGATCGCCCCCACGAACCATCGTCGCGCTTGACAGGCGGCGAGAAATCCTTAGAGGCCCGCCACCGAATGGCGGGCCTTTTTGTGTCCGGCATTCATCCGTCCGAGACAGCTGCCGCGGATTCATCCGCTTAATCTGCAGCCGAGATGGGAAACGAGATTATCGCAGCCCGCAATTGCATGCGTCGCTGCTACCGGTGCCCGGCACCGCCTCCTTCCCTTCGACAAACGGACTCGTCCCGCGGGCGCCTCGGCGTGCGCGGAACTTTTGAGCCGGTCGCGCAAGGGTTCGCCCCTCGCGGCCATTTGTGAAGGAGTAAGCATGGATCGTTCGCAGAAAACCGATGCGGTCGCTCAGCTGAACCAAGTCTTCAACGAGGCGGGCGTGGTGGTCGTCACCCGCAACCTCGGCCTGACGGTGGCGGAATCCACCGACCTGCGCGCGAAGATGCGGGAAGCCGGCGCGACCTACAAGGTTGCGAAGAACCGTCTTGCCAAGATCGCCCTCAAGGACACCGACTATGCAGGTATCGACGAATACCTGACCGGTCCGACCGCCCTCGCATACAGCGAAGACCCGGTCGCCGCGGCCAAGGCCGTGGTGGAGTTCGCCAAGAGCAACGACCGCCTCGAAGTGGTCGGCGGCTCGATGGGCTCGCAGCTTCTCGACGAAGCCGGTGTGAGGTCTCTCGCCTCGATGCCGAGCCTCGACGAACTGCGTGGCAAGCTCGTTGGCCTGGTCAACGCCCCCGCGACGAAGATCGCGCAGGTCGTCAACGCCCCGGCAAACAAGCTCGCTCGCGTCTTCGGTGCCTATGGCGCCAAGGAAGCGGCATAAGACGTTTTCGCAGCGACATTATCGCCGGCGCGCAGATCGCCGCCGGTGCCAAGCAATCTATCGGAGTGAAATATCATGGCTGACATCGCCAAGCTTGTTGAAGAACTTTCGAAACTGACCGTCCTCGAAGCCGCCGAACTGGCGACTGCGCTCGAAGAAGAGTGGGGCGTGAGCGCCGCAGCCGCCGTCGCGGTTGCCGGTCCGGCTGCCGGTGGCGACGCCCCGGCCGCGGAAGAAAAGGACGAATTCGACGTGATCCTCACCGGCGACGGTGGCAAGAAGATCCAGGTCATCAAGGAAGTCCGTGGCATCACGGGTCTCGGCCTGGGCGAAGCCAAGGCGCTCGTCGAAGGCGCGCCGAAGCCGCTCAAGGAAGGCGTCAACAAGGCCGAAGCCGAAGAAATCAAGGGCAAGATCGAAGCTGCCGGCGGTACCGTCGAGCTCAAGTAAGCTTCTTTCTCGCTTGCGAGATAATGAAAGGGCGGTGCCGCGAGGCGCCGCCCTTTTTGCTTGCCGATGCCGCGCGTGCCTAGCCTGTGGCGGCGTGTGCAATGCGGTATACCATGCGTCCTTCGAACTCTTCCCGCCGGAACACGACATGGTGGGCAGGCAGCCCCTCGCTTTTGCAGCCGTGCAACAGCGGCGCATGGTCCGCCTCAAGCGGGGATTCGGCCAGATATTCGTAGGCCGGGCCGTCGTCCGACACGTAGACGACGGCATGTTCCGCCAAGCCGCCGAGCCGGGCGAGGAAGGTCGCGCTGGTATCGGCCTGCATGTATCCGGACAGCACCAGCATAGTCGTGCTGCGCATGGTGAACTGGGCCGTGTTGTACCGTCCGTTGTGCCACGAACACAGCGGTACCAGATAGCAACTGCCCCCTGTCGCGACCGAACCGTCCGCAGCCGTAGTCATGTGCCCGCCCACGTCGAAGCCCGGATGCGACTTGCCCTTGCCCGGAGCAGGCAGCGGGGCGCTGGCATAGCAAGGCGCGCCGATGCCTTGGCTCAGCAGCAGGCTTTTCCAGCCGGTCACCTTGGTCGGCTTTTGCGGATAGGGATCGGGCGTGCTGCCTCGCACATTGTACAGCTTTGACGGCCCAGAAGTGGTCTTTGCGTAGAACGTGGATTCGACGATCCCGCCCCCCACCGTCTCGACGAAACGGCGCAGTTGCTCCTCCGGCGATTGCAGCATCTCTTCGGTCATCACGGCCTCCTTGCGTTCGTGAAGTACCCAAGGACATCGCCTCGCGGCCGATTCGAAAGAAGCCGGATCGGGTCCGAGACGGATGTTTAAGGCTGCCCACGCCGCGCGGGCCCCCGCGCTTTAGTCGCGACGGGCGTCGCGTTGGGACATGATCGTGTCCTTCTTCGCACGCAGGTCGCCGCTTGCGGTCTGCGCTTCGAGCCGGTCGCGGTCCCGGTCCCGGTAGCTCTCTTCGAGCTCGTCGACGAATTCGGGCTCCATCCCGAGGAAGTCGAGCGCCTCGCGCCCCATCGCAATGGCGGATTCGAACAGCTCGCGGACCATGTAGTCGACGTCGCTCTTGCCCAGCGTCATGACGGTGCGGCGGTCGAAGGCGCGAACCATCAATTGCGCCTGGGGAAAGGCCTCTCGCACGCTCGCCACGAGTTCCGGGGTCACCTTTTCGCCATCCATGCAGAAGGCGATGAGCTTGGTATTGGCCCCGCCCGCCTGGCGCAGGATGTCCATCCGCGTTCCGTCACCGTAATAGACCTTGAAGCCGAACTCCTCGGCTATATCGATCTGGTCGACCTTCCGGTCTATCAGCGTGACCCGCACCTGCGCGCCGATGAGCATCTGCGCGACCGTTTGCCCGAATCGGCCATAACCGATCACGATTGCATGGCTGCCCTCTTCGTGCGGCTCCTCGCGGGTGCGATCGTCGTCCGAGGGGCGCAAGGACTGTTCGATCCTCATCAGGAACGGGGTCGCGACCATCGACAGTGTCACGATCGCGCCGAACAGGCTGGCAATGTCGCCGTCGATCAGGTTCCCCGCCTGCGCCTGGGTGTAAAGCACGAAGGCGAATTCACCACCCTGGCTCAGCAGCAGGCCGAGCGCGAGCGCGCTGCGCCAGCCCATGCCGATCAAGCGCCCGATGCCGAAGATCAGCGCGGTCTTCACCGCGATCAGCGCCAGCGCCATGCCCGCGACGAAGAACGGCCGCTCGGCGATCGCGCCGAGATCGAGCATCATGCCGACGCCGAGGAAAAATAGCCCGAGCAGGATCGAGCGGAACGGCTCGATATCGGCTTCGAGTTCGTGGCGGTAAGGTGTGTCGGCGAGCATCACGCCCGCGATGAAGGCGCCCAATGCGGTCGACAGGCCGAGCCATTCCATCAGCGCGGCGGAACCGGTCACCACGGCGAGGCCTGCGACCACGAACATCTCGCGCTCGCGCAAGCCCCCGATCATGTTGAACAGCGGCCGGACCAGGAACCGGCCCGCCGCAACCAGCCCAAGGCTCGCGGCAACGGTCAACCCGGCCAGCGCCCAGCCCGATGGGCCGGTATCGGCCTGCCCGCCGACGCTGACGCTCAGGGCTACGACGATCGTGATCAGCGCGATGATCGAGAGGTCCTGGAACAGCAGGATCGAGAAGGCGCGTTCGCCGAACGGCGTGTTGAGCTTGCCCCCGCTCTGCAGCATCGGCAGCACCTGCGCGGTCGAGGACAGCCCGAGCGGCAGGCCGAGCGCGAGGACTACGGCCCAGGAATAGGGCGTGGCGAACCAGATGATCGCACTCACCGCGAGCCCGCAGACCACGACCTGCGCCAGCCCGACCCCGAAGATCGCTCGCCGCAACCGCCACAACCGCGCCGGGTTCAGTTCGAGCCCTACGATGAACAGCAGCAGGATGATGCCGATCTCGGCGAACCCGATGAACTCGTCGGCATTCCCCGCGAGTCCGAGCACCTGCGGCCCGACGACCGCACCCGCGACGAGATAACCCAGCGTCGCACCCAGCCCGAGGCGCCGGAACAGCAGCACGAAGAAGAGCGCCGATCCGATTAGGACCAGCCCGTCGCGCATCAGATGGGATTCATGCATGCCGCCGCTCTCCGCCTGTTGCGAACGGGCTTAGCCAGCCGCGCCATGCCGCGCTAGGTCAATCGAAGCGGCCGATCAGTCGAAGCGATAAGACAGCCGTACACCCATCATGTCGATCCCGGGATTCTGCTCCCAGTTGAACAGGCGGGCATGGCTGATGTGAACCCAGCTCGCCTCGGCGGCGACGCGTTCGCTCAACTGGACCCCGACGGCGATCTCGGGTTCGAACAGGACCCGGCTGCCGAGCTCGCGATGCTCGCCGGTGACCGGATCGATCTTGAGGTCGGGCCCGTCATGCACGACCAGGCCGATGCCCGGACGCACGAACACTGGCCCCGCCTCGATCCGCCAGCTCAGCCCCGCGCCCGCAAAACTGGTATCGCCCGCGGTATTGAGCGAGGCGACCAGGTAAGGCTGCGGCTTGCCGAGGAAGGAGAGCCCTTCGGCTTCGCCGAACCGATAGCCGAGCATCACATCGGTGCCGCTCTCGTCGACAGCGAAGGTGAACGGCGTTTCGACTTCGTGCGCGTAGACACCGCCGAAGACTTCCTGCGCGAAAGCCGGAGTGGTGGTGCAGGTGCCGAGCGCCGCGATGGCGAGCCAGAATGATCGCATAGGTCATGGTCCGTCGATGTTGGAATCGCCACACTGTGCGTGTTGCCGCCTTGCCGCAAGCTGAAGCCGATTTGCTGGGCGCATCGGAAACACGCTTTGCTGAGACTGGGTGCTGGCTTAACCGGGCCGGCTGCATGAACGACATCACGCATCTCGATCCCGGCACGAAGCCGTGGCGCACCGAGCTGCGCGAGACCTTCCGTCTCGCCTGGCCGCTGGCGCTCGCCAACCTGCTGCAGATGCTGACCTACGCGATCGACGTGGTGTTCATAGCACGGTTGGGCGAGGAGCCGCTCGCCGCCTCCTCGCTCGCGGTCTCGCTGTTCGGCCTCGTGGTGTGGGGCCTGATGGGACTGACCACCGCCTGCGCACCGATCATCGCCGAGGAACTGGGTGCGCGCGCGCCGGCGCTACGCCCGGTGCGGCGCGCGACCCGCATGGCCCTGTGGCTGTGCGTGGGCACCGGGATCATCGGCATGGGCGTTTGCGCGCTGCTGGTCCCGCTGATGCAGGTCACCGGCCAGCAGCAGGGCATCATCGCTTTGGCGGACGAGTATATGGCGCTCCTCTTGTGGTCGCTGATCCCGATGATCGCGGCGCAGGTACTTCGCGCCTACGTCTCGGCGCTCGGCCGCCCGATCTTCGCAACAGCGATCACCGCCGCCGGGATCGGGGTCAACGCGCTCGCCAACTACGCCCTCGTATTCGGCAATCTGGGCGCGCCCGCACTCGGGCTCGAGGGGGCGGCGATCGCGACCAATATCACCGCGCTGCTCGTCCTCGCCGCCTATATCGTCGCGATCCGGCTCGATCCGCGGCTCCATCGCTACCACGTGTTCGGCTTCTTCTGGCGGCCCGACTGGCAGCGGCTGCGGCAAATCGTCGCGGTCGGCACGCCGATCATGTTCACGATCCTCGCCGAAGCCGGAATATTCGGCGCGGCGGCGTTCCTGATGGGGCGTATCGACGCGACCCAGCTCGCCGCGCACACGATCGCGTTGCAGATCGCCGCGCTCGCCTTCCAGATCCCGTTCGGGATCGGGCAGGCCGCGACGATCCGGGTCGGCTATTTCTACGGCGCGCGCAATCCCGCCGGGATGGGCCGCGCGGGCTGGACCGGGATCGGCATGGCTGCAGCCTTCATGTCGACCACGGCGCTGGCGATGATTGTCGCGCCCGAGCCGTTGCTGGCGATCTATCTCGATCCCTGGGCATCCGAAAACGCCGCGCTGGTCGCCTATGCCGTGCCATTCCTGCTGGTCGCCGCCGCATTCCAGCTGGTCGACGGGGTGCAGGCGGTCGGACAGGGCGCGCTGCGTGGTCTGCAGGACACCCGGGTGCCGATGTGGATCGCGATCTTCTCATACTGGGTCCCGGGCTTTGGGCTGGCCACAGGACTCGGTCTCGGGACCGCGCTTGAAGGCGTGGGCGTGTGGATCGGGCTCGCCACCGGGCTGGTGTTCGCGGCGGTCCTGCTAACCTGGCGCTGGGCGCGACGAGATGCGCTGGGGCTGACCGAGCGCGGCGTGGCCTAGCCCGTCCTACGCGGCGCGCTGCGTGACCTCGCGCTGCGGGTACGGGATCGAGATACCGACGTCGTCGAAGCGCGCCTTGGCCTTCTCGGTCAGATCCCAGGACAGGCCGAGATAGTTCGGGGTCTCGCACCACACGCGCAACCCGATCCCGACCGAGCTGTCGTCGAGCGAATTGACGAAGGTCACCGGCGCCGGATCCTCGAGCACGCGCTCGTCTGCCCGTGCCAGAGCCATGAGTTCCTCGCGCGCTTGCGTCATGCTGTCTTGGTAGCCGATCCCCACGACCAGTTCGAAACGGCGGGTGGGGTGGCGATTGAAATTCACGATCGCCTGGTTCCAGAGCTCGGAATTGGGAACCATCACGAACAATCCGTCGAACTGCCTGACCTCGGTGGTGAACAGGCCGATCTGCTGGACCGTGCCGGTCACCGAGCCAGCGCTGATTCCCTCGCCGACCTTGAACGGCTTTTGCACGAGGATCATCACCCCCGAGGCGACGTTGCTGAGCGTGCCCTGCAGCGCCAGCCCGATCGCGAGCGCCATGCCGCCCAGCGCGGCGAGGATGCTGGTGGTCTCGACCCCGAATTGCGACAGCACGGTCACGAGGACGAGCGCCCACAGCGCGTATTTGACGAGGTTCGAGAGGAAATTGGCGACGGTCGGCTCGAACCTCGGCGAGTTGGTCAGCGCGCGGTGGACCCAGCGCGACACCAGGCGCGCCACAAGCAGGCCGATCACGAGCACGGCGAAGGCACCCGCAATGTCGATCATGTTGAGCTTGAGCCACAGCATGGCCTGCTCGGGAACGCTCATCTCGGCGACGGTTTCTGAGGAGACGGTCGGGGTCGGGTTCATGCGGCGGCCCTTTGAGTTCGAGTGACGGTGACGGCGGCCCAATAGGGTCTCGACCACGCCCTGGCCACCCCACGCCACCGTTCGCCCGACGGCACGAAAAAATTTGCATGAACCCCAGTTGACTCACCGATCGCGCGTTACCAAATGCGGCTCGCTGGCACTCTCCGCCTGGAAGTGCCAACAGAGAAATTCACTCATACGAGAGGTACAAGCAATGGCATTTCGTCCGCTGCATGACCGCGTTCTGGTCCGTCGCATCGAAGCCGACGAGAAGACCGCCGGTGGCATCATCATTCCCGACAGCGCCCAGGAAAAGCCGAGCGAAGGCGAAGTCGTCGCCGTCGGTCCGGGGGCCAAGGGCGAAGACGGCAAGGTGACCCCGCTCGACGTCAAGGAAGGCGACCGCGTCCTGTTCGGCAAATGGGGCGGCACCGAAGTCAAGATCGACGGGGAAGACCTGCTGATCATGAAGGAAAGCGACATCATGGGCATCGTCTCCTGACGATCCGACCGCTTTTCGAAACAACCCAATTCAATTCCAGGAGATAATCTCATGGCAAAGGACGTGAAATTCGGGCGCAACGCGCGCGAAGGCATCCTCAAGGGCGTCGATACGCTCGCCAACGCCGTCAAGGTCACGCTCGGCCCCAAGGGCCGCAACGTCGTACTCGACAAGAGCTTCGGCGCCCCCCGCATCACCAAGGACGGCGTTACCGTCGCCAAGGAAATCGAACTCAAGGACAAGTTCGAGAACATGGGCGCGCAGATGATCAAGGAAGTCGCATCGAAGGCGAACGACGCCGCCGGTGACGGCACCACCACCGCCACCGTGCTCGCCCAGTCGATCGTGACCGAAGGCATGAAGTCGGTTGCCGCGGGCATGAACCCGATGGATCTGAAGCGCGGCATCGACATCGCCGTCTCCAAGGTCGTCGAAGACCTCAAGAGCCGCTCGAAGGACGTTTCGGGCAGCGAGGAAATCGCGCAGGTCGGCATCATTTCGGCCAATGGCGACCGCGAAGTCGGCGAGAAGATCGCCGAAGCGATGGAAAAGGTCGGCAAGGAAGGCGTGATCACCGTCGACGAGAGCAAGGGTCTCGAATTCGAGCTCGAAACCGTCGAAGGCATGCAGTTCGATCGCGGCTACCTGTCGCCGTACTTCATCACCAACCCGGACAAGATGACGGTCGAACTCGAAAACCCGTACATCCTGATCCACGAGAAGAAGCTCTCGAACCTCCAGTCGATGCTGCCGGTGCTCGAAGCCGCGGTCCAGTCGGGCCGTCCGCTGCTGATCATCGCCGAAGACATCGAAGGCGAAGCGCTGGCCACCCTCGTGGTCAACAAGCTGCGCGGCGGCCTGAAGGTCGCGGCGGTCAAGGCGCCGGGCTTCGGCGATCGTCGCAAGGCGATGCTGCAGGACATCTCGATCCTGACCAAGGGCGAGATGATCAGCGAGGACCTCGGCATCAAGCTCGAGAACGTCACGCTCGGCATGCTCGGTGAAGCCAAGCGCGTCACCATCGACAAGGACAACACGACCATCGTCGACGGTGCGGGCTCGGAAGACGAGATCAAGAGCCGCGTCGAGCAGATCCGCTCGCAGATCGAGACGACCTCGTCCGACTACGACAAGGAAAAGCTGCAGGAACGCCTCGCCAAGTTGGCCGGCGGCGTCGCCGTCATCAAGGTCGGCGGTGCGACCGAAGTCGAGGTGAAGGAACGCAAGGACCGCGTCGACGACGCGCTCCACGCGACCCGCGCCGCGGTCGAGGAAGGCATCGTCCCGGGCGGCGGTACCGCGCTGCTCTACGCCACCTCGGCGCTCGAAGGCCTGGCCGGTGAAAATGACGACCAGACGCGCGGCATCGACATCGTCCGCCGGGCGCTGCAGGCACCGGTCCGCCAGATCGCCCAGAACGCCGGCCATGACGGCGCGGTCGTCGCGGGCAAGCTGATCGACGGCAACGACGCCACGCTCGGCTTCAATGCTGCGACCGACACCTACGAAAACCTTGTTCAGGCTGGCGTGATCGACCCGACCAAGGTCGTTCGCACCGCGCTGCAGGATGCGGCATCGGTGGCCGGCTTGCTGATCACCACCGAAGCGGCGGTCTGCGACATTCCCGAAGACAAGGGCTCGGCTCCCTCCATGCCCGATATGGGCGGCATGGGAGGCATGGGCGGCTTCTAAGCCTTCCGCGCCGAATCGCGAACATGAAGGGGCCCGGCGGAGCGATCCGCCGGGCCTTTTTGCATTTCGTCGCAGGAAAGAATCGCCTCGTCGCAGTCGCGTTCTTCCGAGCTGCCTTGTTAAGCAATTTGCCAGCCGGAAGGTGGTAAACGGTTCGTATGACTTGGGGTAAGACGGTAACCGCCCTCGCGGCGGCATTCGCGGCGCTGGTTTCGGCGCCTTCGGCAGCACAGACGCAGATCGACACGCGCTTCGACGACGTGTTCGGCACCGAAGCGCTCGCACCGGTCGATTTCGACAGCAATCTGGGTGCCCGCATCGCCGCAATCGCGGACGGTTCGCGCGGTCGCATCGGCGTCGCGGCGATGGACCTGACGACGGGGCAGACGCTCGGCGTGCTCGACGACCAGTTCTTCCCGCTCGCCTCGACCAGCAAGATCGCCGTCGCGGCGACCTTCCTCGAAGGGGTCGAGCAGGGCAAATGGAGCCTGACCAGCGAATTCCCGCTGCTCTGGCCGCTGCGTTCCAAGGCCTTTTCGACCCGCGTCGCCCCGGTCCGCGAGGGCAAGTACCTCCCCGCGAGCGAGCTGATCGAATTGATGATCACCCGGTCGAGCAATCCGGCCACCGACGCCCTGCTGCGCGTGGTCGGCGGCCCCGATGCGGTCAACGCCTGGATGCGCCGCAACGGGATTTCGGAATTCAGCATCGATCGCGACATCGCGACGCTCGTGCGCGACGACGGTGAATACGATCCGGCGATCAAGGTCGACCGGCGCGACGCCGCCACCCCGCGCGCAATGATCAAGCTGCTGGCCATGCTTCACAATGGCGACGTGCTCACCCCCGTCCATCGCCGCGTGATCCTCGGCGCGATGGAACGCTGTCGCACCGGCACACGGCGGATTCCCGCGCTGATGCCCGCCGGCGCCACGGTCGCGCACAAGACCGGCTCGCTCAACAACACCTCGAGCGATATCGGCTTCATCACCGCGCCCGACGGCCACACCTATGCAGTGGCGATCTACGTCACCGGGCAAGGCAGCCGTTCGAACCGCGAGCGTCGCATCGCCGAGATCGCGCGCGAACTGCTCGACGGCTACGAGGAGGTCAGCCACGCCGCTTACGGCGGCTGATACGGCGACCGATTTCAGCGACAACCCGGTGAACCCTTCGCCGCTTCGCCCGTTGGTGAAGTGATACGAAGGAGTACCCTATGAGATTACCCAAGAACGCCCATGTCGCCGTGGTCGACGGCACCCGTTTCGTGCTGCTGCGCAATGACGGCGCACCGCTCGAACCCAAGCTCGGCCAAGCCGAGGAAATCGACGTCCGCGCGACCAATTTCAGCGCCGGGGTCAAGCACCAGGACGAGGCGGGCCAGCGGATGGGCCGGACCGACCTCAACGAACTCGCGCACGGCGCGGCCGCAGCCGAATGCCTCAACCAGAAGGCGATCGGGAACGAGATCGAGGACCTGCTCGTGATCGCCGATCCCAAGACCCTGGGCGAGATGCGAAGGCATTATCACAGCGAACTGGAAAAACGCCTCGTTGGCGAGATTGCCAAGACCATGACCGGCGAACCGGCGGATCGCATCGCGCAGGCGATCGCCGCCGCCTGATCGAACCGGCCCACCGGCATTTCGCACACAAAAAAGGGCGCGCCGCAATGGCGCGCCCTTCTCTGTTCGTATCGAAACGAAGCTTAGTCGGCCTGAGCTTCGGCTTCGGTTTCGCCTTCGACTTCGGCTTCGACTTCAGCGGCAGCTTCGTCGGTTTCGGCGGCGACTTCTTCGGCACCGGCTTCGATGGCTTCGCCGGTCGCGTCGAGGTTTTCGGCGGTGTCTTCGGCGGCTTCGTCAGCGGTGGTCGCGGCGGCGTCTTCGGTCTGCTCCGAGCAAGCGGCGAGCGAGAGAGCGGCGCCGGCGGCGGCGACGAGAACGAGCTTACGCATAATGATATTCCTTGCAGTCTGTGGACTTCCATCGAGGGTCAGCCCCCAATGGGAGGCCGCGCCGATCGGGCAGCGGCTTCGCGGTCTTAAATAGTGGCGGGAATGTGGCGACGCAAGCCCTATTTTCGTCATAATTGCGACATCGGTCGCCCGATACGGATGGAGCCTTGCAAAATTGCGGCGTCTGGCGAGCGGGCGCAACCTTCGCAAAGCGGCTGCGGACAGGCCACATTTCGCGCGCGACGAACCGCGCGACCGCTGCTAGCACTGCCCGCATGCCAGACAGTGATCAAGCGCAGCAGCACCTCTATCTCGTGGACGGCTCGTCCTACATCTTTCGCGCCTATCATCGCCTTCCGCCGCTGACCAATCCGGAGGGCACGCCGGTGGGCGCGGTCTACGGATACACGACGATGCTGTGGAAGCTCGCCGACCAGCTCGACAAGGAAGACGGTCCGACGCATCTCGCGGTGATCCTCGACAAGGATTCGCAGAGCTTCCGCAACGAGATCTACGCCGAATACAAGGCCAACCGGCCCGAACCGCCCGAGGACCTGCGCCCGCAATTCCCGTTGATTCGCGATGCCACGCGGGCCTTTTCGCTGCCCTGCATCGAGGAGCAGGGCCTCGAGGCAGACGACCTCATCGCGAGCTATGCCGTGGCCGCCGCGAAACAGGGCTGGAACGTCACCATCGTCAGTTCGGACAAGGACCTGATGCAGTTGGTCGGCGACGAGCACGGCGGCACGATCGACATGCTCGACACGATGAAGAACGCGCGAATCGGCCCCGCGGAGGTCGAGGAAAAATTCGGCGTCCCGCCCGGAAAGGTCGGCGACGTGCTCGCACTCATGGGCGACAGCGTCGACAACATTCCCGGAATCTACGGGATCGGGCCCAAGACCGCATCGAAGCTGATCGCCGAGCACGGCTCGCTCGCCGGGGCGCTCGACGCGGCACCCGAAATGAAAAAGTCCAAGCTTAAGGAGCGCCTGCTCGAGGGGCGCGACATGGCCGAGCTGAGCCGCGTCCTGGTCACGCTCAAGGAGGATTGCGACCTCCCCCAGCCGCTCGACGAGATGAAGCTCGACGGCATTCCGCCCGAACCGCTCGGCGAATTCCTCGAGACGCACGGCTTTTCTTCGCTACGCAAACGGCTCGAAACCGCGCCCGCGACGCAGGGCGAGGTCGCGCAGGCAAACGAAGAGAGCGAGGGCGATCGCCAGCCGCTCCCCGAACTGCCCGCATGCAACCGGTCGAAATTCGAAACGGTCCAGACGATCGAAGCGCTCGAGCGATGGATCGCGCGCGCGCGATCCGCCCGCCTCGTCGCCTTCGACACCGAGACCTCGAGCCTCGACGCGATGCGCGCCGACCTGGTCGGGGTGAGTCTCGCGACCGGGCCCAACGAGGCGTGCTACATCCCGCTCGCGCATGGCGGTTCGGACATGTTCGACGAAAAACCCGAGCAAGTCCCGATGGACGAGGCGATCGCGCTGTTGAAGCCGCTGCTCGAGGACGATGCCGTCCTCAAGATCGCGCATAACGGGAAATACGATCTCAACGTGCTCGCGCGGCACGACATCCATGTCACGCCGCTCGACGACACGATGGTGATCAGCTTCGATCTCGACGCCGGGCGCGCGAGCGAAGGGATCGGCGGCGGACACGGGATGGACGAGCTCGCGCAGCGCCATCTCGGCCACGAATGCATTCCGTACAAGCAGGTCTGCGGGACGGGCAAGAAGGCCATCCCCTTCGGCGAGGTCGCGCTCGACAAGGCGACCGAATACGCCGCCGAGGATGCCGACGTGACTTGGCGCCTCCACCACTTGCTCAAGCCACGCCTCTCAGAGGAAGGCGGCACGCGGATCTACGAACGCGTCGATCGCCCGCTGATCCCGGTGGTCGCGGGCATGGAGCGCGAGGGCATCAGGGTCGATCGCGAACGGCTCGCCGAGCTGTCGAAAAGCTTCGCCGAGACCGTCGCCGGGCTCGAAAAGGAAATCCATCGGCTCGCGGGCGGGGAGTTCACCGTCGGCAGCCCCAAGCAGCTGGGCGACGTGCTGTTCGACAAGCTCGGCTACAAGGGTGGGCGCAAGGGCAAGAGCGGGCAGTATTCGACCGATCAGACGATCCTCGAACGGCTCTCGAACGAAGGTGCGGACATCGCCGACAAGGTGCTCGAATGGCGCCAGCTGACCAAGCTCAAATCGACCTACACCGACGCGCTGCAGGAGGCGATCAATCCCGATACCGGTCGGGTGCACACGAGCTACAGCCTCGTCGGCGCGCAGACCGGGCGCCTGTCGTCGACCGATCCGAACCTCCAGAACATTCCGATCCGCACCGAGATCGGGCGCCAGATCCGCCGCGCCTTCGTGCCTGAAAAGGGCAATGTCATCCTCGCCGCCGACTATTCGCAGATCGAATTGCGGCTCGCCGCGCACATGGCCGACGTCGCGCCGCTCAAGGAAGCCTTCCGGGCGGGCGAGGACATCCACAATCGCACCGCCGAGGAAATGTTCGGCAACGTCGATCGCGACAACCGCGCCAAGGCCAAGACGATCAATTTCGCGATCCTCTACGGCATCTCGCGCTGGGGCCTGGCAGGTCGCCTCAAGATCGAGGCCGACGAGGCACAGGCGCTGATCGACACCTATTTCGCGCGCTTCCCGGGCATCCAGAAGTTCATCGTCCGCACCCTCGAGAGCGTGCGCGAGAATGGCTATTCGGAGACCCTGTTCGGTCGCAAGACGTGGTTCCCGCGGATCAATGCGAAGAACCCGAACGAACGCGCCGGGTCCGAGCGCGCCGCGGTCAACGCGCCGATTCAGGGCACCAGCGCCGACATCATAAAGCGCGCTATGGTGCGGATGGTACCGGCCCTGCGCGAGGCCGGCCTCCACGACACGCGCATGCTGTTGCAGGTGCACGACGAACTGGTGTTCGAATGCCCCGAGGCGCAGGCCGAGGAAGCGGGCAAGGTCATAGCGCGCGTCATGTCCTCTGCCGCCGAGCCCGCCGTCACGCTCGACGTTCCGCTCGATATCGAGGTCGGCATCGGGCCGAGCTGGGACGACGCGCATTGACGCGACAGGTTCCGACTGTTGCATTGCCGGGCCTGCGCGTTAGGTCCCGGGCATGATGCAGACGATCCGCCAACAGCTCGAGCTCCTGCCCGACCAGACCCAGGACTGGCTCGTGGCCGCGCTGGCGGCGGGGCTGGCGGTCCTGCTCGCCCTGGTCATCCATCGCATCCTCCTCAAGGGACTGCGCAAGATCGTCGAACAGAGCGAAAGCGAGAGCGACGACGTGCTGGTGCGCAACATCGCCCGTCCATCGCGCTATGCGATGGTCGCGCTGGCGCTGGTACTGGTCGCGCGCGAAGTGCCGATGCTCGAGACGGTGTGGGACAAGATCGCCGGCTTCGTGATGCCGCTGATCGTAGGCTGGATGGTGCTCGCGGTGTTCCGCGCGCTGATCCATGCGGCCGAGGAGCGCGGCGGGGGCGACATTGCCTTCGATATTGCGGCACGCCGCCGCCGGACCCGGCTGACGATCATCTCGCGGCTGGTCTCGGCAATCATCATCTTCATCACCGTCGGGCTGATGCTGCTGTCGATCCCGGGGGTGCGCGATATCGGCATCACGCTGATGGCCTCGGCCGGTCTCGCCGCCCTCGCAGTCGGCGCCGCCGCGCAGCCCGCGCTCAAATCGCTGATCGCGGGGATCCAGATGGTGCTGACCGAACCGATCCGGATCGGCGACATGGTCAAGGTCGACGGACATGTCGGGCGGGTCGAGGAGATCCGCATGAACTTCGTGCTCGTACGCACTTGGGACGAACGGCTGATCGTAGTCCCGACCGCTCAGTTCTTCGACCAGAGCTTCGAGAACTGGTCGCGCGGCAGCGAGATGCTGACCGGGCCGGTTTACCTGCATCTCGACCCGGCGAGCGAGGTCGACCCGATCCGCGCGGAGCTCGAGCGCTATGTCGAAGGCCACGAGCTGTGGGACGGTCGTACCGCCGCCATGCTGATGACCGAGGCTTATCCCGAAAGCATCGAATTGCGCATCGCCGTCAGCGCGGCGACCATTGGCGATCTTTGGAACCTGCGTTGCGCGGTGCGCGAGCACATGCTCGACTGGATCCGCAACAACCAGCCCGACGCGCTGATCCGCCATCGGCTCGAAGTGCCGCGCGGCCACCCCAAGGCCGGAGAGCCCTGATCCGGAGCACCGGAGGACCCTTCCAGAGAGGCGGTGCGACGACCGTCCGAACGCTCCTGTGCGGCCTCTTCCTCCTGTTCTCGTTGCTCTCCGCGCCGACGTCGGCGGTGGCGAAGGATCGATGGCCGATCGACCGCGCGCTCTCGCAGCGGATCCTGGTGATGTCGGACACCTACATGCTGGCCGAACTCACCGTGCTGCTCGCCGATGTCGACAGCGAGATTGCCAAGTGTTCGGCGCGTCATCGCGATCTCGAACCGTGCCAGGACCTGATCTTCTATGCCGCAGCCCTTTCGGCGCGGACACTGGAGACACCGGCGCAAATCCAGCGGCGCTTCCAGCGGGCGATCGTGCTGGCAGAGCGCCTGTACGGCCCACTCAGCGACGAGTTCACGATCGAATTGATCGATCATTTGGCAACGCACTACCAGTCGATCGGACGCGACGACCTGGCCGAACCACTCGAGCGCTTGGTCCTCGAACGCCGCGAGCGCATCCGCAGCCCGCATCTCATCGCGGCGACGGGCGATCTGGGATCACTCCTGATGCGCAGGGGAAAATACAGGGAGGCGCGCGCGCTGCTCGAACGATCGAACGAACTCGCACTGGCCGCGGGCCCCGGCGAACGACTCAATTATGTTGTCGGCCTGGCCAATCTTGCCCAACTCGAATACCGGGCGGGCAACTTCGCGACGGCCGACCGCCTCTACGAACAGGCCTGCCCAATTCTCGTTCGCGAACTGACCGGCAGCACGGCCGAACTCACCTGCTGGCTCGACATCGGGATCCTGACGATGGAGTACCGCACGATCGCGGATGCCCGAAAGCTTTTCGAGGTCGCGCTCGCCCGGTCCACCGCCGTACTCGGGGCAAAGAATCTCTGGACGCTTAATGCGCGCAGCATGGCCGCCAAGGCGGCGAGCATTGAGGGCGACGAGCAGCGCGCGGAAGCCCTGTTCAGCGACAACCGGGCCGCGCTGGCCGATGCCCCGCCGACGACGCCTGCCTCGCAGCGAGGTCCGATCTATTTCGAGGAGGGGGCACATTACCTCCGCCATGCGAAGCAGCTGGCGCGAGCCCGCACGCTGCTGCGCCGGTCGACCGAGGAATTCCTCACTGCGATGGCCGGCTTCCCCGAATATGATGGCGAGGCGCGCAAGGTCATGCAGAAGGCGCAGCCGGCCTTTCTCGCGACCGTCGCAGCAGACTGGCGATTGGCGAAAGGCCCGGGCGCACGGTGATCGGGATGCTCGCCGCGCTGGCCCTCGCGTCGGGTACGCCCGGCCAAGTCGCGCGCTGGGAAATGCCGCCCGAGATATATGCCGCGATCGATGAGGCCGGCGAGTCCCCCGACCTCGCTACGCTGCGTGCGCTACTCGCGCGGATCGACGCCGAAGCCGAACGCTGCGAGCGGATCGAGGCCGACAAGACGGTATGCGAGGAACCGTTCAACCTGTCCGCCGCCCTCTCGGGCGAGGCGCTGCTCGATGCAGAACAGGTCGGCGCGCGATATGAGCGCGCGATCGCGGTTGCCGAAGCGAAGCATGGGCCTGTCGCCGAGACCCCGATCCACCTTCACCGCACCTACGGGCTCTACCTCGCGCGGATCGGTCGGGCGAAGGCGGCGGAGGATCGCCTGCGGCTCGTGGTCGAGCGCTCTGCCGGGCTCGACGCGATGATCGAGATGAGCGCGCTCGGCCACCTTGCTGTGCTGATGCTCGGCCTGGGCCGGCTCGACGAGGCCGAGGCCTATTTAGCCCCGGTGCTCGCCTTCATCGCGGACGGCGAATGGCGGCAGAACCCGTTCGCGATCTCGGTCAGGAGCACCGAAGCCGCGCTCGCCGCCGCGCGCGGCGACCATGACGAGGCAGCGTCACTCTATGCCGACACCTGCGTGGCGATGTACCGGACGATGGGCGAAACCTGGGGCGTCGCGACCTGCTCGCTCGCCTGGGGGCAGTCGTTGATCGAGATCGGTGACCTCGAGCGGGCCGAAGGCGTCTTGCGGATCGCAACCGACGCGCACGACGAGCTAATGGGGCCCGAACACGTGAATTCGCTGCTCGCCCGCGCGCAGGCCGCGCGCGTGCTTTCGCTGCGCGGAAAGGAGGCGGAGGCCGACGAACTCTTCGCCCGCAATCGCGCGCTCTTGGCGAGCGCCCCGCAATCGTTTCCGGCGGAATTGCGGACCTTGCTCTATCGGCTCGATGCCGCGCCGCTGGTGCGCGAACAGCGCGCGTTGCCACTCGCGCGGAGCCTGTTGATGTCGGCGCAGCAAGCCGCACTCGAGGCAATGGCGATGACCGGTGCGGCCGACGCGCTCGCGCGCCGGAGCCTCGAAAGCGCACGTCCTGCCTTCCTGCTTCGGGTCGAGGCCAGCTGGCGGCTGGCGAACCGCTAACCGCACCAGAACGCGCTATTCGATCCCGGGCGGGGTCGGGTTCGGATGCTTCTCGTCGCGTTCGGGTTCGAGCGTGTCGGGCCAGACGAAGCCGATCGGACGCACCGCGTTGGCGCGCTTCTTCAGTTCGCCCTTCATCTTCGAATATTCCTTCTCCATCTGCGCGGTGACGGTGGCGCGCGAATCCTCGAGCGCCTCGGCGAAGTTCTCCGCGGTCACCTCATTCACCTCCGAGCCTTCCTTGCGGATCGCGATCAGGCCGGCGCGGCGGACCACGTCTTCGAGATCGGCCCCGGTGAAGCGCGCGGTCTTCCTGGCGATCGCGGCAAGATCCACATCCTTGGCGAGAGGCATCTTCTTGGTGTGGATCCTGAGAATGTGCTCGCGTCCCTCGAGGTCGGGCGGGCCGACATAGACCAGCTCGTCGAAGCGCCCGGGGCGCAGCAGCGCGGGATCGACCAGCGTCGGGCGATTGGTCGCGCCGACCACCACCACCGACTGCAATTCCTCCATCCCGTCCATCTCGGCGAGCAGCGTGTTGACCACGCGCGCAGTGACCTGCGGTTCGCCGCTCCCGCTGCCGCGCGCGGGCACGAGGCTGTCGATCTCGTCGATAAAGACGATGCAGGGCGCCACCGCGCGGGCACGGGCGAACATGCGGGCGATCTGCTGCTCGCTCTCGCCGTACCACTTGCTGAGCAGGTCCGAGCTCTTCATCGAGATGAAATTGGCCTGCGCCTCGCGCGCCGCGGCCTTCGCCAGCAGGGTCTTGCCGGTGCCGGGCGGGCCGTAGAGCAGCACGCCCTTGGCCGGACGGATGCCGAGCCGGTGGAAGCTCTCGGGATCCTTGAGCGGCAGTTCGACGGTCTCGCGCAAGCGGTCGGCCGCCTCGTCGACCCCGCCGACATCCTTCCAGCCGACCTGCGGGACCTGGACCATCACCTCACGCATCGCCGAGGGGCTGACGCGCTTCAGCGCCTCGAGGAAATCGTCGCGCTCGACCTGCAGCTTCTCGAGGACGTCCTCGGGGATCGCCTGCGCCTCGAGATCGAGCTCGGGCATGATCCGGCGGACCGCTTCGATCGCCGCCTCGCGCGCGAGCGCGGCAAGGTCGGCGCCAACGAAACCATGCGTCCCGCGCGCCAGCTCGTCGAGATCGACTTCGTCGCCGAGTGGCATGCCGCGGGTGTGGATCGCGAGGATTTCGCGGCGCCCGTTCTCGTCGGGCACACCGATAACGATCTCGCGATCGAAGCGGCCGGGTCGCCGCAGCGCCTCGTCGACCGCATCGGGGCGGTTTGTGGCTGCGATCACCACGACGTTGGCGCGGTTCGACAACCCGTCCATCAGCGTCAGCAACTGGGCGACGAGGCGCTTTTCGGCTTCGCCCTGCACTTGGTCGCGCTTGGGGGCGATCGAATCGATCTCGTCGATGAAGACGATGGCGGGCTGGCTGCGCGCCGCCTCCTCGAACACGTCGCGCAGGCGCTTTTCGCTCTCGCCATAGGCCGAGCCCATGATTTCGGGACCGTTGATGGTGAAGAACGCCGCTTCACTCTCGTTCGCGACCGCCTGCGCGAGCCGGGTCTTGCCGGTTCCCGGCGGACCGTGGAGCAGCACACCCTTGGGCGGATCCACGCCGAGCCGGGTGAACAGCTCGGGATAACGCAGCGGGAGTTCGACCATCTCGCGCAATTGCTGGATGGTCTCCTCCATCCCGCCCACATCGTCGTAATTGACCGCCGCGCCGGGGCCCTGCGCTTCGGCGAACTCTGTTCGCAATTCGACTTCGGTCGTCTCGTCGATATGGACCACGCCGCGCGGTGCGGTCGACACCACGGACAGGCGGATCTCGGTCAGCGCGAAGGCCGGCGCGTTGACCATCCGCGCGAGTTCGGGGGGCATGTTCTGCACCGGCTGGCGGCCACGCGTCGCGACCAAATCGCCGGTCAGCAAGGGACGACCGAAGAAATTGCGTTTCAATGCCTCGCCTGGCCCCTGGAGCTTCATCTCGCGCTGGGCGGGAGCGAAGATCACCCGCTTGGCGGGACGCGATTCGACCTTGCGGATGGTGACGTGGTCGCCCGCACGCGCCTCGGCATTCGAGCGCTGGAGACCATCGAGCCGGATCACTTCGAGCCCCTCGTCGTCGGCATAGGGCGCAAGCACGCGTGCGACGGTAGTATCCTTGCCCTCGATCTCGATCACGTCGCCTTCGGTGACTCCGAGCGCGCTCATCGCCGAGCGCGCGATGCGGGCCATGCCGCTGCCGCTTTCCTCCTGCTTGGCGTTCGCGACCTGTAGTTTGACGGTCTTCTCTTCGACCGCCCTCTTCGCATCCGCCATGGAAAGCCCGCTCCGTTATCGTTCTCGTTTGCCGGGGAGAGCTAGGAACGCCCTCCCTCCAATGCAAATGAACGAGCCAGGCAAAGGTGCCTTGGGGGCCCTGCAGTTCCAGCGAGCGAGCAAGAAAAAAGCCCGGGAGCCGAAGCTCCCGGGCTGGGAAGTTTTGGGAGAGGATGCCTAATAGGCGCAGTCTTTATGTGCGGTGCAGCAAATTTGTGCAAGTGCGAAATGCGGGCCGCGTGTTGCGTCTTGCGCAACACTCCGCCGCGGAATGCCCACAATTCGACCCGTGACAATCGCGTTCGTGCCGCTTAATCCGCGCGGCATGCAGAAACTCTATCCCGATGCCGCCGCCGCCCTCGAAGGATTGCTCGAAGACGGCCTGATCATCGCCGCCGGGGGCTTCGGCCTGTGCGGCATTCCCGAACGCCTCCTCGACGCGGTGCGCGACAGCGGGGTCAAGGACCTGACCTTCGCCAGCAACAATGCCGGAATCGACAATGAAGGCATCGGCAAGCTGCTGCGCACCAAGCAGGTCAGGAAGATGATCTCCTCCTATGTCGGCGAGAACAAGGAGTTCGAACGCCAGTTTCTCGCCGGCGAACTCGAAGTCGAATTCTGTCCGCAGGGAACGCTCGCCGAGCGCATGCGCGCCGGGGGCGCGGGCATCCCCGCCTTCTTCACCAAGACCGGGGTCGGAACGCAGGTCGCCGAGGGCAAGGAAGTTCGCAGCTTCGACGGCGAGGACTATGTGATGGAGCGGGGCATCTTCGCCGATCTCGCACTGGTGAAGGCATGGAAGGCCGACGAGACCGGCAACCTCGTGTTCCGCAAGACCGCACGCAATTTCAACCAGCCGGCCGCGACCTGCGGCAAGGTCTGCGTGGTCGAGGTCGAGGAAGTGGTGTCCGCGGGCGAACTCGATCCCGACTGCATCCACCTGCCGGGCGTCTACGTCCAGCGGATGATCGTCGGCGCGCCTTACGACAAGAAGATCGAGTTCCGCACCACGCGCGAGCGCGCCGAGGCTTGATCCGCGCGGGCCGCCTCGGTCTGGCGACGCTGCTGGGGGCCGCCCTGTCGGGCTGCGTCGCGGCGGCGATCCCGGTGCTGGCCGGCGGCGCGATCGCCGGGTCCACCGCGCGCGGCGGCACCGCGAAGACAGCACCCGAGACGGTTGCCACGCGACCGACGCCCCCCGACACGACGGCCACTCGCGCCGCGACCGGCCTCGAGGCGTCGACACCCCTCCCGCTACAGGCTGCGCTGTCGGGGCCGACGCCCTACGACGCGTTCGTGGCCTACGCGCTGGCCGAGGCGCGTGCCTACTTGCCCAACGAGACCCGCCGCTCGACCGTGCTGGCGAATCCCGACGCGCTTTCGCCCGAGACGCGCGCCTGCGCCGACCAGGCCCCCGCCGTGATGATCGATCTCGATCCGCAGGACGAGGTGCTCGATCCGGATGCGGTGGCGAAAATCGCGGTCGAGCTTGCGCCCGCGCTGTCGCGACTGCGCGCCAAGGGGCTGACGATCGTGTGGCTGAGCGGTGCCGACCGCAGCCGGACCGAGGCGATCCGCCAGCTGCTCGCGCGCACCATGCTCGATCCGGCAGGGCGCGACGTGCTCGCATTGCCCGCGCCGAGCGAACGCAAGCAGGGCCTTCGCCGCCGTCTCGGCGAGGAATTCTGCATCGAGGCGATCGCGGGCGACCGACGCGCCGATTTCGACGAGCTTTACGGTTTTCTGCGCGACGAAAGCGCGGCATTCGCACTCGAACCGCTGATCGGCCAAGGGTGGTTCCTAGTTCCCCCGGTGCTCGCGGAGGGAGACTGACATGCGATATCTGATCCTCGCCATTGCAATGCTGCCGCTGGCGGCGTGCTCGACCAGCACATACAACACCTACGAGGCGGCACCGGCTACGCCCCGCACCGAAGCGCCCGCGGCCGACGTCGCAGCGATCGATGCGCTGCTCGAAGATGTCTACGGCGTCATCAGCGGCCCCGTCGGCCAATCGCGCGAATTCGACCGGATGCGCTCGCTGTTCACCGCCGATGCGCGTCTCTCCTCGATCGGGCCCGATGGCGTTTCGGGCGGGACGGTCGACGATTACATCGCGCGCAGCGGCCCGTTCCTCGTCGAGCGCGGCTTCACCGAACGCCAGCTTTCGCGGCGAATCGAGGTATGGGGCGACCTCGCCCATGCATGGTCGTCCTACGAAGGCACATTCACCAATCCCGACGGCACGCCTGGCAGCGTGCGCGGGATCAATTCCTTCCAGTTCGCCCGCATCGACGGGATTTGGAAGGTACAATCGATTTTCTGGCAGGCGACCGGCCCCGGCCGCGCGCTGCCGACTGACATGAGCGGAGAGTAATTCATGCCCTGGGATCGCAATCAAATGGCCGCGCGCGCCGCGCAGGAGCTCGAAGACGGCTATTACGTCAATCTCGGCATCGGCATCCCCACGCTGGTCGCCAACCACATACCCGAAGGGATGCACGTAACGCTGCAGAGCGAGAACGGCATGCTCGGCATCGGCCCCTTCCCCTATGAGGGCGAGGAGGATGCCGACCTGATCAATGCCGGCAAGCAGACCATCAGCGAACTGGAGCACAGCGCCTATTTCGACAGTGCGCAGAGCTTCGCGATGATCCGCGGCGGGCATATCGACCTGACCGTGCTCGGCGCGATGGAAGTCGCCGAAAACGGCGACATCGCCAACTGGATGATCCCGGGCAAGATGATCAAGGGCATGGGCGGGGCGATGGACCTCGTCGCGGGCGTCAAGAAGATCATCGTGGTGATGGATCACACCGCCAAGGACGGTTCGCCCAAGTTTATCCCCGAATGCACGCTGCCGCTCACCGGCACCAACGTGGTCGACATGATCGTGACCAATATGGGCGTGTTCCGTCGCAAGGATCACGACAGCAAGTTCCAGCTGATCGAACTCGCGCCCGGCGTGACCGAGGAGGAGATCGCCGCGGCGACCACCGCCGAGTACGAGGTCGCTCTCGGCTGATATTGTAGGGCTGACCGGCCATGTGGCTCGATAATCCGCGCAAGCCGAACGCCCCGCTCGCGGGGGTGAAGGTGCTCGACCTGTCGCGGGTTCTGGCCGGGCCGTTCGCCGGACAGATTCTCGCGGACCTCGGCGCGGACGTGATCAAGGTCGAAAGCCCCGAAGGCGATACGACGCGCCAGTGGGGGCCGCCCTTCGTCGAGCGCGAAGGCGAGACCACCGCCGCCTATTACCATGCCTGCAATCGCGGCAAGCGCGGGATCGTTGCCGATTTTCGCGACGAGGGCGACCTTGCTCGCGTGCGCGAGCTCGCCGCGGACGCGGACGTCGTGCTCGAGAACTTCAAACCGGATGCGTTGGCGAAATTCGGGCTCGACTACGCCGCGCTCTCGAACGCCAATCCGTCGCTAGTCTATTGCTCGATCACCGGCTTCGGGCAGGACGGGCCGCGACGCGACGAGCCGGGCTACGATTTCATGATCCAGGCGATGAGCGGGTTCATGGGGCTGACCGGCGAGCCCGACGGCGAACCGATGAAGGCGGGGGTCTCGATCTCGGACCTGTCCTGCGCGCTGTGGTCGGTGATCGCGATCCAGTCGGCACTGCTGATGCGCGAACGCACGGGGATGGGTCAGTGGATCGACATGGCGCTGCTCGATTGCTCGGTCTCGCTGCTCGCCAACCAGGCGATGAGCCTGTTCGCGACCGGGCGGAACCCGCCGCGCATGGGCAACAGTCACGCGCAGGTCAGCGCCTATGGCGTGTTCCCGACCCAAGACGGACCGGTGGTGCTCGCCCCCGCCAACGACAAGCTGTTCCGCAAGCTGCTCGAAGTGCTCGACCGCCACGACCTGCTCGAGGAACGACGCTTCGCCACCAACGCCGATCGCCTCGCCAACCGCGACGAACTCGACGCGCTGATCGCGGTCGAGACCACATCTTGGAACCGGGACGACCTGCTGCACCATTGTGCCGAGGCCGGAATCCCCGCCGGCCCGATCAACGATCTCGACGAGGTCTTCGCCGACCCGCAGGTGATCGCGCGCGGCATGAAGCTCGATTGCGACGGGGTGCCCGGCCTGCGCAGCCCGTTCCGCTTCTCCGATGCCGAGCTGGCGCTCGACCAGCCCTCGCCGCGCCAGGGCGAGCACGGCGACTGAAACGAAAAAGGGCGGCTCACGGCCGGGGCCGCCCTCTTCGTATGCGTGAGACTGAAGCTTACGCCAGCGCGGCCTTGAGATCGTCGACCAGGTCGGTCCGTTCCCACGGGAAGTGATCGCCGTCGACGTCGCGGCCGAAATGGCCGTAGGCGGCGCTCTTGCGGTAGATCGGCTTGTTGAGACCCAGATGCGTGCGGATGCCGCGCGGGGTCAGGCCGCCGAGCTTGGCGATGCCGCGGATCGCGTCTTCGATCGCCGCGTCGTCGACCGTCCCGGTGCCGTGCGTGTCGACATAGAGCGACAGCGGTTCGGACACGCCGATCGCATAGGCGAGCTGGATCGTGACGCGCGAGGCGAGACCCGCTGCAACGATGTTCTTGGCGAGGTAACGGGTGATATAGGCCGCGCTGCGATCGACCTTGGTCGGATCCTTGCCGCTGAACGCGCCGCCGCCATGCGGGGCCGCGCCGCCATAGGTGTCGACGATGATCTTGCGACCGGTGAGGCCCGCATCGCCGTCCGGTCCGCCGATCTCGAAGGTGCCGGTCGGGTTGATGTGCCACACGGTGTCGTCCGAGACGAAGCCGTCGGGCAGGATCTCGGTCACCACGCCCTTCACGTAGGCGTGGAGCTCGGCTTCCTTCTCGCCCTCGTCATAGCCCGGCGCGTGCTGGGTGCTGACCACCACCGCGGTGCAGGCGACGGGCTTGCCATCCTTGTAGCGCAGCGTGACCTGGCTCTTGCTGTCGGGCTCGAGGAACGGCGCGACGCCGCTCTTGCGGTCCTCGGCCAGTCGGTGGAGGATCTTGTGGCTGTAATCGATCGGTGCCGGCATCAGGTCGGGCGTCTCGTCGCAGGCGAAGCCGAACATGATGCCCTGGTCGCCCGCGCCTTCGTCCTTGTTGCCGCTCGCATCGACGCCCTGTGCGATGTGGACGCTCTGTCCGTGCAGGTGGTTTTCGAACACCAGCGTCTGCCAGTGGAAGCCGTCCTGTTCGTAGCCGATCTCGCGCACGACGCCCCGCACGGTTTCCTCGATCTCCTGTTCGACACCGGGCGCCCAGTTTCCATCGGCGTCCATGATGCCCTGGCCGCGAATCTCGCCCGACAGGATCACCCGCTGGGTGGTCGTCATCGTCTCGCAGGCGACCCGTGCCTCGGGATCCTTCGCGAGGAACAGGTCGACGATCGCATCCGAAATCTGGTCCGACACCTTGTCGGGATGGCCTTCGGACACGCTTTCGGAGGTAAACAGGTAGTCGGAGCGCATTTGAGCCTCATATAAAGAAAGCTTTATGTGTGGGGCGCGTGTTAGCCCCGCGCGCGGCGGCTGGCAACCAGCGCAATCACGCAAAATAGCACCGCCCACACCATCGCCAGCCAATTCCCCAGCCGCGCGAACAAGGTCGGCGCGTGGGCGGGTGGGACGAACCCATCGCGCCGCTCCGCGCTGTGGCGCGGGATGTATTCGCGCACCACGCCCCGCGCGTCGATCACCGCGCTGATCCCGGTGGTCGTCGAGCGCAGCACCGGCAGGCCTTCCTCGATCGCGCGCATCCGCGCCTGCGCGAGATGCTGCGGCGGTCCCGATGGGCCGAACCAGCCGTCGTTCGAAGGGTTGAAGATGTAATCGGGCCGGTCCGAACGATCGACCACCTGTCCGCTGAACACGATCTCGTAGCAGACCTGCACGCCCGCGCGACCGTATTCGCCGAGCTCGAGCGTGCGCGGCCCCGGTCCGGGGAAAAAGTCCACCGCGCCCGGCACCAGCCGCGAGAGCCCGAGCGGCTCCAGCACGTCGCGCATCGGAAGGTATTCGCCGTAGGGGACGAGGTGCGCCTTGTTGTAGCTCGCGCGGATCTGCCCGCTGCCGTCGATCGCGGTAACGGAATTGCGCGCCCCGGCGAGCGCGCCATCCTCGAATTCGAGATCCTGCGTACCGCTCAGCAACAGCGCGTTGGCGCCGATCGTGCGTGCGATCCGGCGCTTCGAGGCGAGCGGGTCGGCGAGGTAGTTGAAGCGCAGGTAGTAGCGGAAGGGATAGCCTTCGCGCAGGAAGTCCTGGATGCCCGATTCGGGCCACAGCACCAGCCGCGGCTCATCGTCGCGCGGGCGCGAAAGCGCCGCGGTGCGCGCGAAATTCTCTTCGAAATACTCGCGCTCGTTGAGCTTTTCCTGGCGGATATCGGGCTGGACGAGCGTGTAACGCAGCGTCCCTTCGCGCGGCTCTCCCAACGGGCGCGGGACGAGCAGCGCCAACACCGGCAGCAGCGCGAGCGCTATCGCGAGTCCGCGCCGTTCGCGCCAGCGCGCCGCCAGCCACCAGCAACCGCCCAATCCGATCACCATGCCCGACAGCGCATAGGTCCCGGTGAACTGCGCGATCGCGGCGAGCCCCGGTCGTTCGAACGGCCCGAGTGCGATCATCGCGAGCGGGTTCCAGGCATAGCCGGTAAAAGCCCAGCTGCGCAGCCATTCGGCGACGATCCAGCCTCCCGCCAATGCGGGAACCATCACCCAGCCGGTGCGCGCCCGGCCCGCCAGCCACCAGCCGGCAAGCGCGGCAAGCGCAGGAAATACGGCGAGATAAACCGCGAGTAGCAAAACCGCGATCGAGCCGAGCCAGGCAGGCATGTTCGCCTGGTAGCCGAAGGCGACCGCGATCCAGCTATTGCCGAGCGTGAAATGGCCGAACCCGAACATCCAGCCACGCCAGGCGGCGGACTTCCCGTTCGGTGCGTGGGCGACCAGCGCCACGAACAGCGCCAGCGCCGCGAGCGCCAGCGGCCACAAATTGTAAGGGGAGAAGCCGAGCGCGGCGAGCGGCCCGGCCGCCAGCGCGCTCAATCGCGGGTGAGCGACGAGCCAGCGACCGATCGCGTTCGCGCCGGTGCGGGCGCGCCTGTCGAGCGAGCCCACCCGTCAATTCCTAGGCAGCGGCTTCTTCGCCGTCTTCGCTGGCGGCGCGACGGGTTCGGCGACGCGGCTTGGGCGCCTCGTCCGCGTCGTCGCCGATAGCGGGCGGCAGCGCGCTGGGATCGAGCCCGTGGGGGCCGTTGTCCTTGGCCGGCTTCGCCTTGCCGTTGGCCTTCGCCTTGGCCGGCTTGCGCTTGGTCACGAAGGGGTTTTCCTCGCCGTCGGCATCGGAACCTTCGTTCTGTTCGCGCCCCTGGGTGGCTTCCTGCCCTTCGTTCTTGCGCGAGCGGCGCGGCTTCTTCGGGCGATCGTCGCGACCGTCGTTGTCGTGATCGTCCCGGCGATCGTCGTCGTCATCGTCGGAGCCGTGCTTGCCACCGCGATTGTCGTCGCGCTTGGCGCGTTGTTCGTCCTGCCGGGCCTTGTTGTCGGCGATGACGCGGAAATAGTGATCGGCGAATTGCAGGTAGTATTCCGCCTGCACCCGATCGCCGTTCATCTGCGCGTCGTTCGCCAGCTTCTTGTACTTGTCGAGAAGCTGGGGTGCGTTGCCGCGCGCGCGACTGTCGATCCGGTTCGGAAACTGATTGCCCTGCGACCGGTTGTTGCCGCCGCGACCGCGACGACGGTTGTTACCACGATTGTTGCTCAAGGATTCGTGTTCCTTTGTGACGCCGTCATACGCGGCGGTATCCCTCCTCCGCACGCTCTTCGCGCGGGGCCAATCCCGGTATCCTTTCCGGTTCCTGCACGTCGACGAGCGGCGCGCTGGTATCCGGTCTGGTCTGGGACTTGTCTCCGGCGAACCCTCTGGTTCCCGCCGGAGCAACTCCAGAGGTAGCGGTTGTAGGACGCCTTGCCAAGCCCCCTATGGTTTCGGGCGAAGGATAAGTGCGCGTGGCCGCCCCGCGAGATCACGCCGCAATTCGCTCGAGAACCCGGCCTCGGAGGCGATCTGCGCCACCGATTCGGCCTGTTGGTGGCCGATTTCGAAGATTGCGACACCGTTTTCGGCAAGCAGTTCGGGCAATTTCGGGATCAAGACGCGGTAGTCATCGAGGCCTTCGGGGCCGGCGAACAGCGCCTCGCCGGGCTCGTAATCGTGCACATCGGCATCGAGCAAGGCATCGGCCTCGACATAGGGCGGGTTGCACACCACCAGGTCGAACCGCCCGAGATCGTCTTGCCAGCCGTGGTCGAGCCAGCTGCGCCGTTCGAACCGCCAGTCGTTCGCCAGATCGAGCGCCCGTGCATTCTCGGTCGCGGTTTCGATCGCCCGGGACGAAGCATCGATCCCGACGCCCGCTGCCGCGGGGCGCTCCGAAAGCAGGGTCAGCAAGAGCGCACCGCTGCCCGTTCCGAGGTCGAGCACCCGGCGCAGCGACGAACAGGATTCAAGTGCGGCGCGCACCAGCGTTTCGCTGTCGCCGCGAGGGATCAGAACGCCCGGTCGTACCGCGAAGCAACGCCCGTAGAATTCCTGCTCGCCGGTAATGTAGGCGATCGGCTCGTGCCGGGCGCGGCGATCGACCAGCGCCTCGAAGCCCACCGGTGCCGGATCGCGCTGATGCCGGAGCAGCATGTCCGAGCGCGAGCAATCGAGCGCATGCGCCATCAGCAATTCGGCGTCGAGCCGCGCGCTGTCGCTAGTGGCGGACAGGTGATCCGCCGCGGCGCGCAGGGCTTCGCCGACGGTCATTCCTCCATCGCGGCGAGGCGCTTGGCTTCGTCCTCGGCGATCAGGGTGTCGATCACTTCGCCGAGCCCGGGCCCTTCGAGGATCTGCGGCAGCTTCTGCAGCGTCAGCCCGATGCGGTGATCGGTCACGCGGCCCTGCGGGAAATTGTAGGTGCGGATGCGTTCGGAGCGGTCGCCCGAGCCGACCATCGCCTTGCGCGCCTCGGCCTCGGCCCCCTCGAGCGCATCGCGCTGCTTCTCGAACAGCCGCGCGCGCAGGACCTGCATCGCCTTCTCGCGATTCTTGTGCTGGCTGCGCCCGTCCTGGCAGGTCACCACCGTATCGGTGGGCAGGTGGGTGATCCGGATTGCGCTGTCGGTGGTGTTGACGTGCTGGCCGCCCGCGCCGCTGGCGCGATAGGTATCGATCTTGAGGTCGGTCGGGTCGATCTGCACGTCGACGTCGTCGGCCTCGGGCAGCACCGCGACGGTCGCCGCGGAGGTGTGGATGCGCCCGCCGCTCTCGGTCACCGGCACGCGCTGGACCCGGTGCACGCCGCTCTCGAACTTGAGCTTGGCGAAAACGCCGGTGCCCTTCACGTTGGCGATGATTTCCTTGTAGCCGCCGACGTCCGACGCGCTGATCGAGACCGGCTCGACCTTCCAGCCGCGTTCGGCGGCATAGCCTTCGTACATGCGGTAGAGATCGCCCGCGAACAGCGCGGCCTCGTCGCCGCCCGTCCCGGCGCGGATTTCGAGCATGGCGGGCTTCGCATCGGCGCTGTCGCGCGGCAGCATGGCCGCGGCGAGCCGGCGTTCGGCCTCGGGCAGCTTTGCCTTGAGTTCGACCAGCTCCTCTTCGGCGAGCGCCTTCATTTCGGGATCGGAGACGAGCTCGGACAGCTCGGCGATCTCGGCGCGCATCGCCTTTACCTCGTTGGCTATCTTGGCCACCGGTTCGAGCTCGGCATAGTCGCGGCTCGCCTGCACGAAAGCCTCGCCCTCGAGCGTGCCCGAGGCCATCCGCGCTTCGAGCTCGGCGAAGCGATTGGCAATCTGGTCGAGGCGTTCGGCGGGGATGGTCATCAAATCGACAAAACGAAGTTCTCGACGGCAGTTGCCCGCTCGCTGCCGTTACCCATGATTCTCACCGGCGAGCCGCCCTCAGTCACCGTGAAAGAAACCAAGGCGTGCGACGGAAGTTTCTTGGCTTTGTCAAAGCGTTTCCTGGGCGAACCCGCCGCAAATAGCTCTGCCGAGAAATGTGCCTTTCTCATTGCGGCGACCATCTTCACGGCTTCCGCAAGTTTCTCATCATTTTCCACGACGACGATAGCATCCGTCATGGGCTCGATCTTCTCCCCCACCAGCATCGCCAATCGCTCGATCCCCGCGGCCCAGCCGACCGCGGGCGTTGGCGCGCCGCCGAGGCTTTCCATCAGCCCGTCATAGCGACCGCCGCCGAGGATCGTGCTCTGGCTGCCGAGCCTTCCGGCCGCCTCGCTGCCCTCGTCGGGAATGAATTCGAACGCGGTGTGGCGGTAATAATCGAGCCCGCGCACGAGGCTTTCGGCGCGCGTCCACTTCACGCCCGCCGCGTCGAGCCCGGCGGTGACCGCGTCGAAGAAGGCGCGCGCATCGTCGGACAGGAACTGGTCGATCTTCGGCGCATCGGCGACGAATTGCCGATCGCGGCGATCCTTGCTGTCGAGGATGCGCAGCGGGTTCTTTTCGAGCCGCTCCTGCGAATCCTCGCTCAACTCGTCCTTCACCGCACGGAAATGCTCCACCAGCGCGGCGCGCCAGGCTTCGCGGCTGTCGCCGTCGCCGAGCGTGTTGAGGTGCAGCGTCACGCCCTCAATGCCGAGTTCCTTCAAGAGCTGGTCGGCCATCGCCAGCAGTTCGACATCGGCCTGCGGTTCGGCCGCGCCGATGATCTCGGCATCGATCTGGTGGAACTGGCGATAGCGGCCCTTCTGCGGGCGCTCGTAACGGAACAGCGGGCCGTGCGTGGCGAGCTTCAGCGGCGCGTGCTGCTGCCAGCCGTTCGAAAGAAAGGCGCGGGCGATGCCCGCGGTGAATTCGGGGCGCAAGGTCAGCGATTCGCCGCCGCGATCCTCGAACGAATACATTTCCTTCGATACGATATCGGTGGTCTCTCCGATCGAACGGGCGAACACCTCGGTCTTTTCGAACACCGGCATTTCGGCCCGGCGGAAGCGGTAGAGCCTGCGCACGCGCTCGAAGGTCTCGACCACGAAGGCGAAGGCCTCGGCATCGGCTCCGAAGATGTCCTGCGTCCCGCGGATGGCTTGTGGCGTTTTTGGCATGGGTCGCGCGATTAAGGCGAACTGCCCCCTTCCGCAATCCTCCGCCCTTCGCTATCGGCCCGCCAAGTCTTTCTGGGGAGGGGGACCGAACATTTTCAGCAAGGACGCATGATGCGCATCGACAAGATCCCCACCGGCGACAATCCGCCCGAAAGCCTCAACGTCATCATCGAAGTGCCGACCGGCGGCGAACCGGTGAAATACGAGTTCGACAAGGATTCGGGCGCGCTGTTCGTCGACCGCATCCTCCACACGCCGATGCGTTATCCGGCCAATTACGGCTTCATTCCCCACACGCTGTCGCCCGATGGCGATCCGCTCGACGCGCTGGTGATCGCGCGCTCGCCCTTCATCGCCGGCTGCGTGGTGCGCGCCCGCCCGATCGGCGTGCTCAACCTCGAAGACGAGCATGGCGGCGACGAGAAGCTGATCTGCGTGCCCATCGATACGACCTTCCCCTATTACTCGGACGTCGCCGAGACGAAGGACCTGCCCTCGATCATCTTCCAGCAGATCGAGCACTTCTTCACCCACTACAAGGATCTCGAAGCCGAGAAGTGGGTGCGCGTCGGCAATTGGGGCGACGCTGCCGAAGCCAAGCAGATCGTCAAGGAAGCGATCGAGCGGGCGAAGGGCTGAGCTAGCGTCCCGCTTCGAGGTCGGAGCGGAAGCACAGCATCGCGCGGTTTTCGGGGTTGAGCGGCGGGTCGGCGCGGTCGATCGCGTCGCGCAGCAGCAGCTTGACCTCGGTATCGCGGACGTCGCCCGCGCCCTCGATCACGTAGTGCCGCATCGAGCCCAGCGTGCCGCGCAGCAGCTCGTCCAGGTCGTACATCCGGTCCCCGCGCGGAAAATCGTAGCTCACCCAGAAGGCATGGAACGACACCGTGACGATCGTCGCGGCCAGGTCCACGCCGGGCGCGAAATGCACCCGCAGCAGACCGTCGCTGTTGTCGACGATACGGTTCGCGGTCGGCATGGCGGCGGTCGCGGCGGTGATCGCCTCGCGTCCGATCGCGGCGAGTTCGGGCCCCTGCCGGTCGATCGCTTCGTCGAGCCGCAATTGCGCCGGGCGCTGCGGTTCCTTCACTCCACCGGGCGCCCTTCGTCGAGCAGGTCTTTGGCCTGCTCGGAATCGGTCCGGCGTTCCTTGTCGACCAGCTCGGCGATCTCGTTCTGCGGCGCGACGTCCGCATCTTCGGCGCTCATGGTCACGGTCGCCGCCTTGGGGACGGGCGGCGGCTTGCCCGCAGACCCTTCCGCGACCTGCGCCATAGGCAGCGGGTCGGTGCGCGAATCGAAACGCAGGCGGTAAATCGGTTCGGGCAGCGCGAAGCCTGCTTCCTCTATCGCCGCCTTGACCGCACCGATCGCGCGGCTCCTGGCCTTGTGCCAGTCGCTCTCCTCCTGGTCGACCCAGCCGAGGAAGCTCAACACGATGTTCGAATCGCCGACTTCGACCGTGCGGACCTCGGGCGGCGGATCCGCGAGCACGAAGGGCAGCGCCTCGAGCGCCTCCCGGCCGACCTTGCGCGCCGCCTCGGGATTGTCGTCGGCATCGATGCCGAGCTTGAACTCGAAGCGGCGTTGCGGATTGCGCGTATAGTTCAGGATTACCGCCTTGAAGACGGTCGAATTGGGAATCCGCAAGTGATTGCCCTCGAGCGTCATCAGAACGGTCGCGCGGCTGGTCAGGCGGATCACGCGGCCCTCGAGATCGTCGATCACGACATGGTCGTTGGCGCGGAAGGGCTGGCGCAGGCTCAACATCAACGAGGCGACGTAATTCTCGATCGTATCGCGCATGGCGAAACCCAGCGCGATGCCGATCACCCCAGCCCCGCCGAGCACTGCCCCGAGCAAGGCCCCCGCGCCGAGCATGTCGAGCGCGATCACCAGGCCGAGCACCACGAACACGAAGCGGATCGCCGAAGCGATCAGTTCGGCGAGGAAGGAATTGGGGGCGACCCGGCGCCACAACCCGGTCAGCCCGGCGAGCAGGTATCCGAACGCCGCGATCGCGATCGCAACCACCAGTGCGAGTCCCCCGAGCGGCGCGAGCGCGCGCGCATCGGCCAGCTTGCTTTCGAGCGAGGTCAGGACCCCGCCTGCCTGTCCGACCGATAGGTCGCGTTCGAGCCCGTTTTCGACCGTCACCACCCCGGTGATGCGCGAAGCTATTTCCTCGGCCCGCGCGATATCGCCTTCCTCGGGCACTGTCCCCGACAGGGCGACCACCCCCTCGTTCACCGTAACCGCGACCTCGGCGAAAGCCGGCAGTTGCGAGAGGATCCCACGGAGGCGTCGCGCGATCTGCTCGTCGTCGGAGGCGCCGGTCTCGGCTTCGATCGCCTGCGCGGTCGGCGTCGGCGCGGGTGCCGCGGTTTCGCTCGCCGCCCCCGGAACGAGCGCCGTGGCGGGCATCGCGGCGACGCCCACCAGGAGCGCCAGCGCAAATATCAGCAATTTCGACAGGTGGGAGATGGTCAGTTCAGCGCGTAAAGCGCCTTGAACAGTCCGGCGAGCAAGAAGGGCAGGCCGATCGCGACGACCCACAACCCGATCACCGACTTGCGATAGCGCGGTTCGTAGGACGGGTCGGCGGCCTGCTCGTCGCTCATCTTCATCCAGCAGGATTCGTAGGTCTTGCAGGCGGGAATGACGAGCGCGACGAGGATGGCCAGCGCGATATAGGGGGCGATCGAAGTGCCCGGTGACTGCATCGCATCGACGGTGACGAAGATCTGCAGCGCGGTATAGACCATCAGCGCATAGGCGATGTGGTCGCTCATCCGCTTGCGCCAGTCGAGCTTCTTGCCCTCGGTGCGGGCCTCGGTTTCCTCGTCGTACGCAGCCTGTGCCATCAGTCGGTCTCTCCCCAGTTCCCGAAGTTCGCAGTTAATCACGAACGCGGCGCTGCTGCAAGGACGATCGCCACCCGCCCGGTGCGAAAGGCCGCGCCTGATCGACCAAGGCATGCACGAAGTCTGCCAATCGTTTCCGGCGGGGGTGGATCACGCGCGTCGGAATGCTATGGCGGCATCATGGATATGCCCGCCGCCTCGGCCGAAACTTCGGACGACGTATCGCCAGCTCACGCCTCCGAGCCGATCCCGCAGGGCGGGCTCGAAGTGGTGTCGATCGCGAAAAGCTACGACAAGAAGCAGGTGCTGTCCGATATCTCGCTGACGGTCGGCAAGGGCGAGGTGCTGGGCCTGCTGGGTCCCAACGGCGCGGGCAAGACGACCTGCTTCTATTCGATCATGGGCCTCGTCAAACCCGATGCCGGCCGGATCATGATGGACGGCGTCGACGTCACCAACCTGCCGATGTATCGCCGCGCGATCCTCGGCCTCGGTTACCTGCCGCAGGAAACCTCGATCTTCCGTGGGCTGACGGTCGAACAGAACATCAGTGCCGTGCTCGAGCTGGTCGAGCCCGACAAGGACGTGCGCGCCGCCGAGCTCGAGCGGCTGCTCGAAGAATTCGGGCTTACCCGGCTGCGCGATTCCGCCGCGATGGCTTTGTCGGGTGGCGAGCGCCGCCGCTGCGAGATCGCCCGTGCGCTCGCGGCCAAGCCCTCGATCATGCTGCTCGACGAACCCTTCGCCGGGATCGACCCGCTTTCGATCAGCGACATCCGCGATCTTGTCGCCGACCTGAAGACGCGCGGGATCGGTGTGCTGATCACCGATCACAATGTCCGCGAGACGCTCGAAATCGTCGATCGCGCCTGCATCATCTATGGCGGGCAGGTCCTGTTCGCGGGCAGCCCCGAGGACCTCGTCGCCGACGAGAACGTGAGGCGGCTCTACCTCGGCGAGAATTTCGAGTTGTAGGATCGAGGTTGGGGGGAACGGTGCTTCAGGGTCAGGGTCGTAAGGGTACGATGGAATAATGGCGCTCGGGCCACGCCTCGACCTGCGCCAGTCGCAATCGCTGGTGATGACGCCGCAGCTCCAGCAGGCGATCAAGCTGCTGGCGCTGTCCAATCTCGAAATCGAGACCTTCGTCGGAGATGCGCTCGACAACAACCCGTTGCTCGAGATGGGCGAGACCAGCCGCGAGAACGAAGACGGCGATGCCGCGACCGAAGCCGAGCCCGCGCAGGCCGACGCGATGGATGGCGATGGCGGCGCGCTCGACATAGACGAAAGCGCGCTCGACCGTGATCGCGACACCGGCGACTGGTCGGCTTCCGGCAGTATCGCCTCGGGCGAGGACCTGCCCGGGATCGAAAACGAGAGCAGCGACGGACCGACGCTGGCGGAGCATCTCCACGAGCAGGTCGGCCCGGCCTCCGCCGACGAGCGCGAAGCGTTGGTCGCGCATGCGATCGTCGATGCGCTCGACGAGGCCGGCTACCTGACCGTGACGCTGGAGGAGCTCGCCGGGATGCTCGGCATCGGCGAGGCCGAGGCCGAACAGGCGCTGGCGCTGGTCCAGTCCTTCGATCCGACGGGTGTCGGCGCCCGCTCACTGTCCGAATGCCTCGCATTGCAGGCGAAGGAGGCCGATCGCCACGATCCGTGCATGGCGCGGCTGATCGACAACCTCGAACTGCTCGGCAAGGGCGAGTTTGCGCGGCTCCGGCGGCTGTGCGACGTCGACGACGAGGATTTTGCCGACATGCTCGCCGAACTGCGCGGCTACGACCCCAAGCCCGGCCTCAAATATGGCGGGGGGGCGGGCGCGGCGGTGGTGCCCGACGTACTGCTCTCGCCGAGTGATGAGGGCGGCTGGAAGATCCGCATCAACCGCGACACGCTGCCCCGGCTGGTGGTCAATCGCGACTATTACGTCGAGCTCAAATCGGATTGCACCGACAAGGCTTCGCGCGGCTGGCTCTCGGAAAAGCTGGCCGACGCCAAATGGCTGATCAAGGCGCTCGACCAGCGACAGAAGACGATCCTCAAGGTCGCGAGCGCGATCGTGAAGGCGCAGGACGGCTTCTTCCGCCGCGGCGTCTCGCACCTGAAACCGCTGACCTTGCGCACCGTCGCCGAACAGATCGACATGCACGAGAGCACGGTCAGCCGGGTAACCTCGAACAAGTACCTATCCTGCCCGCGCGGCACCTTCGAGCTGAAATATTTCTTCTCGAGCGGGGTCTCTTCGGCCGACGGCGAGGGCGCGAGCGCCGAAGCGGTCAAGGCTGCAATCCGCGAGCTGACCGACGCCGAGGACCCGAAGAAGATCCTCTCCGACGACGCGCTGGTGACGCTGCTCAAGGAACGCGGTTTCGACGTCGCGCGCCGCACCGTCGCGAAATATCGCGAGGCCGCCGGGATCGGCAGCTCGGTTCAGCGGCGGCGGGCGAAGAAACTGGCGGGCAGGTGAAAAGCGGGAAGCACTTTGCAACGGTCGTCCTGCTTTGCATCGCCGCGGGGCTTGTCGGATGGGAAGCGATAGTCGCCTTCGGTTCGTCCCCCTGCTCCGCACCTTCACACGGTCCGGATTGTTATCCATGGGGGGCCGAAGGTCCGGCCGCCGGAAGCTGGCTATATGCGAGCAGGGAGAACTACCTCCTGAGCTTGGCAATCGCTTGCCTCGTGCTGCTCGCCAGCGCGTTTATCGTCTGGCGGTCGGACAGGTAGCAACCGGCGAAAGCGGCGCGCTCGGATCGCACTTTCCTACAGGTGGCAAGGCGCGGTAGCATTCCCCGATGCAGCCGATACACTTTCGGGCCGGCCATGTCGGAAGGTTACAATGCGCGCGGGAATATCCTCCGCAAAGACTTGAAATCGGGCACCAACCCACCCGTTGCCGCTTTTTCAAAACCCCGGCATCGGTGTCACACCGACTCCGCCTATTCCTCCAGCTCGATGTCCCAGTAGAGCCAGTCGCGCCAGGTTTCGTGGAGGTAGTTGGGCGGGAACGCCTTGCCGTGCTGTTGCAGCTGCCAGTGGGTCGGCCGGATCGGCTCGGCATAGAGCTGCATCCCAGCCTGCTGCGGCGTGCGGCCGCCCTTCTTCATGTTGCAGGGCGCGCAGGCGGTGGCGATGTTCTCCCACGTCGTCTTGCCGCCGAGCCGGCGCGGGACGACGTGATCGAAGGTCAGGTGATCCATCTTGCCACAGAACTGGCACGAGAAGCGATCGCGCAGGAACAGGTTGAAGCGGGTGAAGGCGGGAAATTCGCTAGGGCGCACATATTGCTTCAGCGCGATCACGCTGGGGATCTTCATGTCGAGATTGGGAGAGTGGACCTCGCGCTCGTAGCTCGCGATCACGTCGACCCGGTCGAGGAAGATCGCCTTGATCGCGGTCTGCCACGGCCACAGGCTCAGCGGGTAGTAGGACAACGGGGTGTAATCGGCGTTGAGCACCAGCGCCGGGCAGCTTTCGAGCTTCCGGCACGGATCCTCGTCCGCGCTACGAAAGCGCGCCGCCCGTTCCAGAAGTTCGGCCTTGAACACGTGTTGCGTCCTCCCCGATCGATCTGGAAGGGAGCAAAAGCGAAAAATTGCGTCAAGTCCATGACATTGTGCGGGTCGCGCTATTCCACAGTCATCGTTAGGAAGGGCGCGTGAGCACCGTGACCCGCTTCGCCCCCAGCCCCAACGGCCCGCTGCACCTGGGGCATGCATATTCGGCGGTGGTCGCGCATGACCTCGCGCGCGAGGCGGGCGGCACCTTCCTGATCCGGATCGAGGATATCGACGGCGCGCGGTCGCGCCCCGAATGGATCGCGGAGCACCTCGCCGACCTTGCCTGGCTCGGTATCGAGAGCGATCGTCCGGTCGTTCGCCAGTCAGAGCGCCTTGCGACCTACGATGCTGCGCTCGAGCGGCTGAAGGCCGACGGGCTGCTTTATCCGTGCCGCTGCACCCGCGCCGAGATCGCCGCGGCGGCGCGCGAGGAGGGACCCGAGGGCCCGGTCTATCCCGGCACCTGCAAAGGGCGCGAGATTCCTTCCGATCGTCCGTGGGCGTGGCGGCTCGATATGGACGCGGCGATCGAGCGCGCGGGCGAACTCGACTGGGAGGATGCGCTCGCCGGCACGATCGTGGCGCGTCCCGTACGCTTCGGCGACGTGGTGCTGGCGCGAAAGGATGCGCCGGCCAGCTATCACCTCGCCGCCACGCTCGACGATGCGGCGCAGGGGGTGACGCTGGTGACGCGCGGGGCGGACCTGTTCGATGCCACCGACATCCACCGCCTGCTGCAGGAATTGCTCGGCCTGCCGGTGCCGCGCTGGCACCATCACGCGCTGCTGGTCGAGGAGGACGGGCGCAAGCTCGCCAAGCGGCGCGGTTCCGGCGAGGAAGGCTTCGGCCTCGCCGACCGCCGCCGCGCGGGCGAGGACGGGCAGACTGTTGCGGCCGCGCTGCGCGCGGGCCACTTCCCCGCTGGCATTACCCTCTCGCAATCCCTATCTGGTGCGCCATGAACACCTTCCTCACCATCCTCATCGTCCTCCTCGCGATCATGGTCGTCGTCAGCCTCGTGCGCGGGATCGTCGCCTTCATGCAGAGCACCAAGATGGAGCTCGAGGCCGACGACGAACGCGCGGGCAAGATGCAGAAGCGCCAGAACGAGATGATGTTCGCGCGCATCAAGTACCAGGCGCTGGCGGTCGTGGTCGTCGCCGTGCTGCTGATGATCAACCGCTGAGCGGGGCCGGTCGGGGGAGGACATGGTCAAGCTCAACAAGATCTACACTCGCACCGGCGACGACGGCACCACCGGGCTGGTCGACGGTTCGCGCTGTCCGAAACACTCGGCGCGGATCGCCGCGATCGGTTCGGTCGACGAGGCCAACAGCGCGATCGGGCTCGCGATTGTCGCGGTGGGCAGCGAAGCGGCGAGCGATCTCACCCGAATCCAGAACGACTTGTTCGATTGCGGTGCCGACCTCGCCACCCCCGCCGAGGATGGCGAGGACTTCGGCCCGTCGGAAATGACACTGCGGATCGTGCCCGCGCAGGTCGAATGGCTCGAAAGCGCGATCGACGCGCTCAACGAGACGCTCGAGCCGCTGACCAGCTTCATCCTGCCCGGCGGCGGCGAGGCCGCGGCGCGCATCCACCTCGCCCGCGCAATCGTGCGCCGAGCCGAGCGCGACATGGTCGCATTGCATCGCGAGGAACCGATCAACCCGGCCGCGCTGCAATATGTCAATCGGCTGTCGGACTATCTTTTCACCCTCGCCCGCGCGATCAATGCCGGCGGCTCGGGCGACGTGCTGTGGGTCCCCGGTGCCAACAGGTAACCGGCGACTCGCCCAATCAAAGTTCTACAATTCGAGGAAATTCGCATGACCACCATCGCTGTCATCGGCGCGGGCCAGATGGGTACCGGCATCGCGCAGACCGTCGCCCAGCACGGGATGAAGGTGCTGCTCGCCGATCTTGATCTTGCGCATGCAGAGGCCGGCAAGGCCAAGGTCGACAAGGCGCTCGCCAAATTGGTCGGGCGCGGCAAGATCGAGGCCGATGCGGCCGAAGCGGTACTCGGCCGGATCGAGCCGGTCGCCGATTATACGCCGATGTCCGAGGCGAGCTTCATCATCGAAGCCGCGACCGAGCGCGAAGAGGTCAAGGCCAAGATCTTCGAGAAGGCGAGCGAAGTGCTCGCCGAGGACGCGATCATGGCGTCGAACACCAGCTCGATCCCGATCACCCGGATGGCCAACCACTCGCCCGATCCCAAGCGCTTCATCGGGCTGCACTTCTTCAACCCGGTCCCGGTCATGGGGCTCATCGAGGTGATCCCCGGCCTCGCCACTGCGCAGGACACGACCGACCGCACCACCGCCTTCGCCGAAAGTCTCGGCAAGCAGGTCGTGCTGTCGCAGGACGAACCCGGCTTCGTGGTCAACCGCATCCTGCTGCCGATGATCAACGAAGCGATCTTCGTGCTCGGCCAGTCGACCGCCAGCATCGCCGATATCGACAAGGGCTGTCGCCTGGGGCTCAATCACCCGATGGGGCCGCTGGAACTGGCCGATTTCGTCGGCCTCGACACCTGCTTCGAGATCATCAAGGTGCTGTTCGAGACCACCGGCGACAGCAAGTATCGCCCCGCGCCGCTGCTGGTGAAATATGTCGAGGCGGGCTGGCTGGGCCGCAAGGCCGGCCGCGGCTTCTACGATTACGGCGGCGAGGAGCCGGTTCCGACTCGCTAATCTCGGAACAAACGGCTTCCTCCCTTGATTTTTCAGCTAATCGCGCGCATCGCGCGGCGAGCATTTTCGCGCCGCCGCACCCTCATCCGCGCGCGCCATAACAACAGGAAAGTTGACGCATGACCCAGGTCGGCCAGGATACTCTCGGCACCCGTTCCACCCTCGAAGTCGGGGGCAAGGAATACGCGTACTACTCGCTCGCCAAGGCGGCGGAAAAGCTCGGCGATGTGTCGAAGCTGCCCTTCAGCCTGAAGGTCCTGCTCGAGAACATGCTGCGGTTCGAGGATGGCGGGCACACCGTCGCTACCGACCACGCGCAGAACATCGTCGACTGGGTCAAGAACCCCACCACCGGCGACGAGATCCAGTACCGCCCCGCGCGCGTGCTGCTGCAGGATTTCACCGGCGTTCCCTGCGTGGTCGACCTCGCCGCCATGCGCGATGCGATCGCCAAGCTCGGTGGCGACACCGCCAAGATCAACCCGCAGGTTCCCGTGAACCTCGTCATCGACCACTCGGTGATGGTCGACGAGTTCGGCCACCCCAAGGCGTTCGAGCATAACGTCGAGATGGAATACCAGCGCAACGAGGAACGCTACGACTTCCTCAAGTGGGGCTCGAAGAGCTTCGAGAATTTCTCCGCGGTGCCTCCGGGCACCGGCATCTGCCACCAGGTGAATCTCGAGCATATCGGTCGCGGCGTGTGGTCGACCGAGGATCCCGACGGCAACCTCACCGCCTATCCCGACACCTGCGTGGGCACCGATAGCCACACCACGATGATCAACGGTCTCGGCGTGCTAGGCTGGGGCGTCGGCGGGATCGAGGCCGAAGCCGCGATGCTCGGCCAACCGATCTCGATGTTGATCCCGCGCGTCGTCGGCTTCCGGTTCGACGGCAAGCTTTCCGAGGGCGTCACCGCGACCGATCTCGTGCTCACCGCCGTGGAAATGCTGCGCGAAGTGGGTGTGGTCGGCAGCTTCGTCGAATTCTACGGACCGGGCGTCTCCAATCTCAGCCTCGCCGACCGCGCGACGATCGCGAACATGGCGCCCGAATACGGCGCGACCTGCGGCTTCTTCGGGATCGACGACAAGACGCTCGAATATATGCGCCTGACCGGGCGCGACGAGCATCAGATCGAACTGGTCGAAGCCTATTCGCGCGAACAGGGCCTGTGGCTGGAGCCGGATAATGAGCCGGTGTTCTCCGAAACCCTACAGCTCGACCTGTCCAAGGTCGTTCCGTCGCTTGCCGGGCCCAAGCGTCCCCAGGATCGGGTGATCCTCCCCGAGGTCGACGAAGAATTCAATCGCGACCTCAAGAAGCTCTACGGCAAGGATTCCCCGCACCGTATCGATGTCGAGGGCAAGGACCACGATATCGGCGACGGCGACGTCGTGATCGCGGCCATCACGTCGTGCACCAACACCTCCAATCCCGATGTGATGATCGCCGCCGGACTCGTCGCCGAGAAGGCGGTGGCCAAGGGCCTCACGCCCAAGCCGTGGGTCAAGACCAGCCTTGCTCCGGGATCGCAGGTCGTCACCGACTATCTCGAAAAGTCGGGCTTGCAGGATAGCCTCGACAAGATCGGCTTCGATCTCGTCGGCTATGGCTGCACCACCTGCATCGGCAATTCGGGCCCCCTCGCCCCGCCGATCTCGCAGGCGATCAACGGCAACGATCTGGTGGCCGCCGCCGTGCTGTCGGGTAATCGCAACTTCGAGGGCCGCGTGTCGCCCGATGTGCGCGCGAACTACCTCGCTTCGCCGCCGCTCGTGGTGGCCTATGCGCTGAAGGGCTCGGTCACGACCGACATGGTCGACACCCCGCTGGGGCAGGATCGCGACGGTAACGACGTGTTCCTCAAGGACCTGTGGCCGACCAATCAGGAAATCGCCGATCACCGCGCGGCCAATATCGACCGCCAGATGTTCGAGAAGCGCTATGCCGACGTCTACAAGGGCGACGAGCACTGGCAGAAGATCAACGTCGTCGGTTCGGACACGTACCAGTGGAAGACTGGTTCGACCTATGTCGCCAGCCCGCCCTTCTTCGACGGGATGGAATTGGAGCCGAAGCCGGTCGAGGACATCGAGGGCGCCAAGCCGCTCGCGATCCTCGGCGATTCGACCACCACCGACCACATCTCGCCGGCCGGTTCGATCAAGGAAGACAGCCCCGCGGGCGAGTACCTGAAATCGCACCAGGTCGCGAAGGCGGACTTCAACTCCTACGGCTCGCGCCGCGGCAACCACGAAGTGATGATGCGCGGCACCTTTGCCAATATCCGCATCAAGAACGAGATGGTCCCCGGCGTCGAAGGTGGCGAAACGCTCTACAAGGGCGAGCAGATGCCGATCTACGACGCGGCGATGAAGCACAAAGAAGACGGCACCCCGCTGGTCGTCATCGGCGGCAAGGAATACGGCACCGGCTCGAGCCGCGACTGGGCGGCCAAGGGCACCATCCTGCTCGGCGTGCGCGCGGTGATCGTCGAAAGCTACGAGCGTATCCACCGCTCCAACCTGATCGGCATGGGCGTGCTTCCGTTGCAGTTCCAAGACGGCGAAGGCCGCGAGAGCCTGGGCCTGACGGGCGACGACAGCTTCACGATCAAGGGCCTCGACAGCCTTACCCCGCGCTCGGACATCGAAGTCGAAGTAACCCGCAAGGACGGCTCGACCTTCAGCTTCACCGCCAAGTGCCGGATCGATACCGCCAACGAGATGGATTACTACCGCAACGGCGGCATCCTCCATTACGTGCTGCGCAAACTGGCTGCATGACGCTCGACTTCTCCAACATCCGCGTCTCCTACGGCATGCAGACGGCGTTCACCGACGCCGATCCCAAGGCCGATGCGGCGAAGATGGCGATGGTGGGCGCGCAGGTGCGTGCGCGCCTCCACGCGATGGAGGAGGCCGAGGACCTCGGCGGAGAAAAGGCCGACCTGTTCCGCATTCCGGGCTTTCTCAGCCAGGAGGAATGCGCGCGCATCTGCAGGGTGATCGATCGAAAGATCGGTCCCTCGACACTGTTCGAAGGAACCCAGATCGAGGGCTTCCGCACCAGCTCGACGCATTATTTCGACCGCCTCGATCCTGAAACCTGCAAACTCGAGGAAAAGATCGACGCGGTGCTGGGCCTAGACCACCGCTTCGCCGAGACCACGCAGGGCCAGCGCTACGAGGTCGGGCAGCAGTTCAAGCACCACTACGACTATTTCTTCGAAAGCGAATCCTACTGGCAGACCGAACGTCGACGCGGCGGTCAGCGGACATGGACCGCGATGGTGTTCCTCAACGAGCCGGAACAGGGCGGCGAGACCGATTTCAAGGAGCTCGGCTTGTCGATCCCGCCCGAGACCGGGACTTTGCTGACCTGGAACAACATGGATCGCGACGGGCGCAAGAACCCCAATACCTTCCACGCCGGCACGCCGGTCATAGAAGGGAAGAAATACGTGATCACCCAGTGGTACCGGCAGGATCCCTGGGACATCGCCGGCGGCGGCTGATCCGTCCCCGAAAGCGCCCATGAAAAAGGCCGGGATCGCTCCCGGCCTTTTCGTTTTTCGATTGGTTGAAAGAGCTCAATCGAAGTCGAAACTCACCTTCACCTTGCGACGCCGGCGACGCTGCAGGCCGACCGCGCCGAGCGCGGCAAGGCCGAACAGGCCGAGCATGCCCGGTTCCGGCACCGGGGTCGGCGGCGGGGGCGGAGGCGGCGGCGGGCAATTGCCCGTCGTCGTGCAAGGCGGCGGAGGCGGGGGCGGCGGCGGGCAAGTCATGCAGCCGTTCGAACTCGTGCTGGTCGAGGACGAAGTCGATGTCGACGTGCTCGAGGACGTGCTGGTGCTGACATTGCCAGAGGTCGACGAACTGGTCGATGTGCTGACATTGCCCGACGTCGACGAACTGGTGGAACTCGAGACGTTGCCCGAGGTCGAGCTCGAAACATTGCCGGACGACGAACTCGAGACGTTCCCCGAAGACGTCGAAGTGACGTTGCCCGACGAACTGGTCGACGAGACGTTGCCCGAGCTGGTCGAGGTCGTGCTCGTGACTCCGCCGGTCGTGCTGGTCGAGGTGATACCGCCGGTGGTGCTGGTGACACCGCCGGTGCTCGACGAGGTCGAGGAAGAACCGCCCGAAGTCGACGTGGACGACGAGCCGCCAGACGTGCTGGTGGTGGTCGAATTGTCGATATCGATGATGATATCCTGGTTCTGGCCCTGGTCCTGGCCTTGGTCCTGCTGCTGTCCGAAACTGTTGTTGACGACGACGCTGCCGCCTCCGCTCGAACCGATGAAGCCGCCGAAGAAGCCGCCGCCGAACCCGCCGAAGCCGCCGCTCGAGCCCCCGATGATGACCGGTGTCGAACCGCCGCCGCTGGGCGGGATCGAACGTGCGCGGGTGACCGGCTGCTCGTAGGGTACGAGGATGACCTGCGTCTCGGGCTCTTCCTGGCGCGCCGGGATCGCGCGGGCCCGCGGGGGTGGCGTTTGCTTGCGCGGGATGGTGCGCGCGCGCTTGATCGGGCGCTTCACCTGCTTGACCGTCTTGGTGCCCTTGGCCTGTTTGCCGGATTTGTAGGATGGCGCATCGGTGGCCGGAGCTTCCGCCACGTGCACCGCGCCGCCGCCAACGAGCGCACCGCCCGCAGCCGCCGCCGCCAGTTTCGCCAAAGCCATTTTTACCGACATATTGCCCTCTTGGTGTCCACCGGACGCGAATCGGCGTTAACCGCTCCGTGTCCCATTTGGTCATGGATCAGAAAGGCAAAGGAAGGATGTACGCGCAATCGCGTTAACCCTCCCAATCCGTCCCAATCCGGGATTCGGACCCCAAGCGCCTGCCTTATAACGCTGCGCGTCCACGATTGACACGGTTTTTTGGTTAATTTCGGGTTGCGGGCTACTTGCCCGGGCCGAACAGCCCCGCCTGTCCTCCGGCCCCGCCCTTGGGCGGCGCCATGTCGAGGTGCTTCCAACCGTCCTCGTTGAGGCAGCGCCCGCGCGCGGTTCGCGCGACGAGGCCGAGCTGGATCAGGAAGGGCTCGATCACCTCCTCGATCGTGTCGCGCGGCTCGGAAAGACCCGCCGCCAGCGTTTCGACGCCCACCGGCCCGCCCTTGTAGGTCTCGGCGATCATGCGGAGATAGCGGCGATCCTGCGCGTCGAGACCCAGCCGGTCGATCTCGAGCTTCGTCAGCGCCTCGTCCGCTACCGCACGGGTCACCGTGCCGCTGTCCTTCACCTGCGCGAAGTCGCGCACACGGCGCAGCAGCCGCCCGGCGACGCGCGGCGTGCCGCGGGCTCGCCCGGCGATCTCGCGCGCGCCGTCGCTGTCGATCGCCAGGCCGAGCTTGCCTGCCCCGCGCGTCACCACGCGTTCGAGCTCGTCGACGGTATAGAAATTGAGCCGTACCGGGATGCCGAAACGATCGCGCAGCGGCGTGGTCAACAACCCCTGCCGCGTGGTCGCTCCGACCAGCGTGAAGGGCGGCAGGTCGATCCGCACGCTGCGCGCCGAGGGCCCCTCGCCGATGATGATATCGAGCGCGCGGTCCTCCATCGCCGGATAGAGCACCTCCTCTACCACCGGATTGAGCCGGTGGATCTCGTCGATGAACAGCACGTCGTTGGCTTCGAGATTGGTGAGGATCGCGGCGAGATCGCCCGCCTTGGCGATTACCGGCCCGCTGGTGGCGCGGAACCCCACGCCCAGCTCGCGCGCGACGATCTGCGCCAGCGTGGTCTTGCCCAGCCCCGGCGGGCCGAAGAACAGCACGTGGTCCATCGCCTCGGCGCGACCCTTCGCGGCCTCGACGAACACCCGCAAGTTCTCACGCGCGGCTTCCTGCCCGATGAACTCGGCCAGCGATTTCGGCCGCAGCGCCGCATCGGGATCGTCCGGCTGGCGATCGGGGGTATGGAGGGGGGCGGGTTCGGTCACCATTTCTTCTCGCCTTGGCGTATTTGCTCGCAGCGACCGTCAAGCACTCTCAGCATGCCTATGCGAAGCGGCATTGCGCCGATCCATACACCACCTTCCGATGCGCATTCCTGCATTTCGTCTTGAGCACTAAGAACCTTCGAAACCACTCCCCAGACAATCAAGACGACGAGCAAGCCCAACCCACCCCATAATTTAATGGCGGGGTTCAATTTGAGGTTACCCTTAATGCCTCGAACCAAGATCATACGTCGACACTCAAAACGGGTTTACCGTATAGCCTTGCTGCTGGAGCAGGGCGTGGGCGGTCATGGCGGAGAGGGCGACTTCGATCCCCGGCAGCAGGTCCTCGTTGGCGACGCCCAGCGCGGTCGCGCTCTGGCCGCAGACGATGATTCGCACGCCGTGTTCGACCAGCGCAGCGACCAGCGGCGCATTGGCATTCTCGGCGCCGTCCTTGCGCGCGGCATAGGGTTCGGCGCGCAACAGGTCGAGCACTGCGCCGCCATGCACCACCACCGCGACGTCGATCCGCTCTTCGGGTACCCCGGCGCGGACATGCATGTTGATGAAGCGCGCGGCGCCATTGAGCGTGGAATTGAGCTTGCCGTCCTCGGCCCCCTTGGCAGCGTCGAACGCGGCCCGGAAATAGGCGTTGTCGGGCAGGTCCATGTCCGCCTCGACATCGGCCACCGGCCCGAACTCCTCGAACACCGGCCCCATGGTGAAGGACGACATGTCCTGCCCCGCTGCGGGCGTCGCGAGGACAAGCGCCAGCAGGACAATTGCGTATTTCATCATCGCCTCTCCATCGCATCGATGCGTTCTGGCTCAGTCATAATGCTCGACCCCGTCGCCAACGATCTGCACCCAGTCGTGCTTGCGTTCTTCATAGACCGAATATTCGGGCGGCGGGAACGCGGGATCGGCGAAGCGGCCGATTGGGATCGCCATCATGTCGCGGAAGGGTTCGGCGACGTACCAGACTTCGCCGCCGCAGGTCGGGCAGAAATGGTGGTCGCTGGTCTTGCCGCTGTCGGCGGTGCGGACCCAGACCTTCGCCTCGCCGGTCACCGTCACCTGCTTCGCCGGAAAGCGCGCCTGCGCGGCGAAGGAGGAACCACTGCGTTTCTGGCAATCGAGGCAATGGCAGACCGAGATGCGGAACGGATCGCCCTCGCAGGTGACCGACAGCGCGCCGCACAGGCAGGAGGCGGTGCGCAGGGTCAACCCGCAGCTCGCTTGAGCGCGACGCGGATCAGCTCGCTTTCGCCGGCGTCCTCGCCCAGCTCCTCCTGCGCGCGGGCGACGGCCTGCGCGGCCACGGCGGGTTTGAAGCCTAGGTTCTGCAGTGCGCTGACCGCATCGGCGCTGGCGCTGCCTGCAGGCGAGGCGGCGACACCGGCGATCCCCCCGCCACCGGGCAGCGCGCCTGCCTTGTCCTTCAACTCGTTGACGATCCGGCCCGCCAGCTTCGGCCCCACGCCCTGCGCGCGGGCGACCATCGCGGCGTCGCCGCTCGCGCAGGCATCGCGCAATTCGCCGGTGGTCAGCGCCGAGAGGATCGCCAGCGCGACCTTGCTGCCCACGCCCTGCACCTGGGTCAGCAGGCGGAACCAGTCGCGCTCGCCCGCATCGGCGAAACCGAGCAGGCGCATGTCGTTCTCGCTCACCTGGAGGTCGGTGAACACCGTCACCGCATCGCCGCGCGCGCCGAGCGCCTCGAGCGTGCGGACGGAACAATGGACGAGATAGCCGACGCCGCCGACGTCGACGATCGCCCAGTCGGCGCCGAAATCGTCGAGCGTGCCGGTGAGTTTCGCGATCATGGCGAGGACCCTGCCACAGCCCTCCGCGCCAAGGAAGGGACCGCCTCGCTCCGCCAACTGGAAATTCGCGACCGAAACCCCATATATCTGAGGAACAAGCAATTTCGAGGATCCGACATGGCAGGCGGATGGACCCGCGACGGCGCGGTACAGGACCAGATCGACGACACCGTGCGCGATGCGGTCGACGCCGCGCGTGCGCGCCTCAATCGCGGGCCGAGCGCGACCCATTGCGACGAATGCGGCGAGCCGATCCCCGAGAAGCGTCGCGAGCTGGTGCCCGGTGTGCGCAAATGTGTCGAGTGCCAGTCGGGCGAGGACCGTTCAGTCCGCCATTCCGCGATCAATCGCCGCGGCTCGAAGGACAGCCAGCTGCGCTAGTTCAGGTGCGCGTCGGCGATCGCAACTGCCAAGGCGTCGGCGGCGTCGGCACCGGCGATCTCGGCCCCCGGCAACAGTACCTTGAGCATCGCCTGGACTTGGCGCTTGTCGGCACCGCCGGTCCCGACCACCGCCTTCTTGACCAGTCGCGCGGCATGTTCGCGGACGTCGAGGCCCGCCGCACCACAAGCCGCGAGCACCACCCCGCGCGCCTGCGCGAGCTTCAATGTCGATTGCGGGTTCTTGTTGACGAAGACTTCCTCCGCCGCGGCGCGGGTCGGCCCATGAGTGGCGATCACCTCGGCCAGCGCGGATTGCAACGTCGCAAGCCGCGCGGCCATCGGCGCCTTCGCATCGGTCGGCACCTGCCCGTTGGCGATATGCGCAATGCGCGATCCCTCGACCCGGATCACGCCCCAGCCGGTGCAACTGAGTGAAGGATCGAGGCCGAGGATGATCACTGTCAGTTCTGCGCGTTACGCGTCGAGCTTGTCCATCACCTCGTCGGAGATGTCGTAATTGCCCCACACGGTCTGGACGTCGTCATCGTCGTCGAGCGCGTCGATCAGCTTGAGCAGCGTGCCGGCGTCCTTTTCGTCCATCTCGACGGTGAGGTTGGGCTTCCACGCCAGCTTGACCGTCTCGGCCTCGCCCAGCGCCTTTTCGAGGTCGCTGGCGACCTGGTGGAGGTCGTCCGCCGCAGTCCAGATCTCGTGCCCGTCCTCGGTGCTGGTGATGTCCTCCGCGCCCGCTTCCATCGCTGCCTCGAGCACCTTGTCCTCGCTTCCGGCATCGGCCGGGTAGAGGATGAAGCCCAGGCGTTCGAAGCCGTGGACGACGCTGCCCTCGGTGCCGAGATTGCCGCCGTTCTTCGAGAACGCGGTGCGCACGGCGGTGGCGGTGCGGTTGCGGTTGTCGGTCAGCGCCTCGACGATGATCGCGCTGCCGCCCGGGCCGTAGCCCTCGTAGCGGACCTCTTCGTAGTTCTCGTCGTCGCCGCCGCTCGCCTTGTCGATCGCGCGCTGGATGTTGTCCTTCGGCATCGACTGCGCCTTGGCATTGTTGATCGCCAGCCGCAGGCGCGGGTTCATGTCGGGATCGGGCGCGCCCATCTTCGCCGCGACGGTGATTTCGCGGCTGAGCTTCGAAAACAGGTTCGAACGCTTTTTGTCCTGCGCACCCTTGCGGTGCATGATGTTCTTGAATTTGGAATGGCCTGCCATGGGAACTCGCGTTAGCGGTGGAGGAATAGAATTATTGGGGGCCGCAATAGCCGCATGACCGATCAATCCTCAAGCCTCGTCGACACGCGCGGCATCGTTCCGGCGTGGGGCGACGTCGCGCGCTTCGCGATCCGCCCGCGCCTGCCGCAGTCGATGAGCGGCATCTCGCCAGCTTCGTTGCTCGCGACGATCAAGCTCTATGCGCTCGACATGGTACTGATGGGCATCGCGCTGCTGGTGTTCGTGGCGATCGAAGGCGCCGGGTTTGACCTGCCGAGCAACGAGCTCGAATCGATCGATCTCGGGCCTGGCATGATCGCCTTCATCGTCCTGTTCGCGCCGATCGGCGAAGAGATCGCGTTTCGCGGCTGGCTGTCGGGGCGGCCGGGCGCATTGGCGGCGATCGCATTGCTCGCACTGGCCTTGGCGATCGGCAATCTCTTCGACCAATCGTTCGGCGCGGCAACGACCGTGTTCCTGGTAACCGGCTGCATCGTCCTCGCGCTGGGTTCGGCCTACGTGTTGCGCGACCGACCGGCCTTCGGCTGGTTCGCCAGGCTCTTTCCGCTGTTCTTCTGGCTCAGCACGCTCGGCTTCGCGGCGATCCATCTCGGCAATTATGCCGACACCGAGCAGATGCTGTGGCCGCTGGTGATCCCGCAATTCATCGCCGGGATCCTGTTCGCCTATGCGCGCGTCATGCACGGGTTGTGGTCGAGCATCCTGCTTCACATGCTGCACAACGCGACCTTCATCGCGCTGGTGCTGGGCGGCGAGGCGCTCGCGGTCGCCTGACGGCGGGCGAGCGCGCCCGCCGCCGGCATGGCGTCAACCGAGGCCGAGCGCCGCCTTGTAGGTGTCGAGGATGGCATCCATCTCGGCCCGATCGTCGGGGGTCATCTTCCGCAGGCGGACGATCTGGCGCATGATCTTGGTGTCGTAACCTACCGCCTTGGCCTCGGCGTAGACGTCGCGGATATCGTCGGCGATGCCCTTCTTTTCTTCCTCGAGGCGCTCGATGCGTTCGATCAGCAGGCGCAGGCGGTCGTCGGTGGATTCGGCCAATTTAAGCTCCGTAGTCTGGAATGAGAATCGATTGGCGGCGCTGTTAGCGGCTGCACGGCCCCGTGCGAAAGCCGCGCACGTGGATAATTCCGGCAAAACGGTTCTCTGCGCGGCTTGCTGCGCCATACGCCTTTCAACTGTCGCATCTTTGCCATAGGGCGGCCCGACCAGACGAGGGAAACACGTACGATCATGGCCTACCCACAGCCGCGCGGGCGCAAAGTGAAGATCCTGTCCACGCTCGGTCCGGCGAGCAATGATGGCGAGACGATCGGTGCGCTGATCAAGGCCGGGGCGGATGCCTTCCGCGTCAACATGAGCCACGGCGACCACGACTTCCACGCCGCGACGATCGCCACGATCCGCGAACAGGAGAAGAAGGCGGGCCGCCCGATCGCGATCCTCGCCGATTTGCAGGGCCCCAAGCTGAGGGTCGGCCAGTTCGAGGGCGGCAAGGCCTTCATCAAGCACGGCGCGCATTTCACCTTCGATCGAAAGGACGAGCCCGGCAACGACGACCGTGTCAGCCTGCCGCATCCCGAATTGTTCAACCTGCTCGAGAAGGGCCAGCGCTTGCTGGTCGACGACGGCAAGCTGCAACTGCGGGTGATCCGGGCCGCCGAGGACGAGATCCTGTGTACGGCCGAGGTCGGCGGGCCGATTTCGGACCGCAAGGGCGTCAACGTGCCCGACGCACTGATCCCGGTCCCGGCGCTGACCGACAAGGATCGCCGCGACCTCGCCTTCGCGATGGAGCAGGGCTGCGACTGGATCGGGTTGAGCTTCGTGCAGCGCGCCGAGGACGTCGCCGAGTGCCGCCGCCTGATGGGACCGAAGGGCGCGTTGTGCGCCAAGATCGAGAAGCCCGCCGCGCTTCGCAATCTCGACCAGATCATCGAATTGTCCGACGGCATCATGGTCGCGCGCGGCGATCTCGGGGTCGAACTCGCGCCGGAGGAGGTTCCGCCGATCCAGAAGCGGATCGTTGAATTCACACGCCGCCAGGGCAAGCCGGTGATCGTCGCCACGCAGATGCTCGAAAGCATGATCGAGAATCCGGCGCCGACCCGCGCCGAGGTCTCCGACGTCGCCACCGCCGTCTATGACGGGGCCGATGCGGTGATGCTTTCGGCCGAAACCGCAGTCGGCAAGTGGCCGACCGAGGCTGTCGGGATCATGGATCGCATCGCCAAGCAGGTCGAGCGCGATCCGGGCTACGGCGCGCGGGTCCACTTCGCCGAGATGCTGCCCGACGCGACCACCGCCGACGCGTTGAGCCATGCCTGCGCCACCATCGCCGAAACGGTGGTGCTGTCGGGCATCGTCGTGTTCACCGGATCGGGATCGACCGCCCGCCGCGTCGCACGCGAGCGCCCTTCGGTGCCGATGCTGGTGCTCACACCGCGGGTCGAAGTCGCCCGTCGGGTCGCGCTGCTGTGGGGCGCGCATGCGATCCACACGCGCGATATCGGCAGCTTCGAGGAGATGATCGCGAAGGGCAAGCGAATGGCACTGCGTCACGGCTTCGGCAAGGCCGGCGCAAAGCTGATCACCCTGGCAGGCGTCCCCTTCGGCACGCCCGGCTCGACCAACCTGCTGCATGTCGTCACCCTCTCCGGCGACGAGCTCGAAGGCTATCGCCACTGACGCACATATGTTGCACAGCTGCACCGTCTCACGCATTTCCGTAACAAAACCCTTGGCATTGGAGTCAGGGCTGGCATAGATTCCTCTCACCGGGACGCAATTGACGCCGGACGGGCTTGGCCGGCGTGTTGGAGAGGACACAATCAAATGACCCATCGCTTCGCCCGCGTGTCGAAGACGCGCAGCTCTCTTTTCGCCATCGCACTGCTGGGAAGCGGTCTTGCCTTCCCCGCCTTCGCACAGGATGTAGACGACGCATCGGTCGAGGACGATGGCCAGGAAACGGCCGAAGCACCGCAAGCCGAGAACCGGATCGTCATCACCGCCCAGGGGCGCCAGCAGGAACTCGCCGATGTCCCGGTCGCCGTGTCTGCGATCAACGCCGCCGAGCTCGAACGATCGGGCGCCACCGATATCCGCGAACTCAACCAGGTCGCGCCCTCGCTGCTGGTCTCCTCGACCGGCAACGAAGCCAACGGTTCGGCGCGTATCCGCGGCATCGGCACGGTCGGCGACAACCCCGGTCTCGAAAGTTCGGTCCCGGTCTTCATCGACGGCGTCTATCGCTCGCGCTCCGGCAACGCGCTGAGCGAGCTCGGCCCGCTCGACCGGATCGAAATCCAGCGCGGCCCGCAGGGCACGCTCGGCGGGCGCAACTCCACCGCCGGCCTGATCAGCATCTACACCGCGCAGCCCGAATTCACGCTCGGCGGTTACGGCGCGCTGACCTACGGCAATTACGATGCGCTGCGCATCGAGGCCGGCATCACCGCCCCGCTCGGCGACACCGTCGCGGGCCGCATCGACGGCATCTATTTCAGCCGCGACGGTTTCTACAACGACGTCGTCAACAACACCGACGTCAACAATCGCGATCGCTACCTCGTTCGCGGCCAGCTGCTGTTCGAGCCGAGCGACGATCTCTCGATTCGCCTCGTCGGCGACTATTCGAAGAAGGACGAGGCCTGCTGCGCCGCGACCTTCGTCCAGCCCGAGGTCGCGCCGCTCGCGCTGGTCAGCCCGGGACTCGATCCGTTCACCCGGCCGACCGGCAGCACACCGCTGACCTCGACCGCCAACCCGATCATCCCGATCCTGATCGGCCTCGGCAACGATCCGCGTGCCTTCACGCAGAGCACCTATAATCGCGATATCTATGTCACGCCGGGTCGCACCTATGAAGGCGATACCGAGGATTACGGGGTGAGCGCCGAGATCAATTACAATCTCGGCAATGCCTCGCTGACCTCGATAACCGCCTATCGCGAATATTCGAATACCCAGGCCTCGGACACCGACTACACCCAGGTCGACATCCTCTACCGTGCCCCGGGCGAATTCGCCGGCGCGCGTGAATTCGCGACCTTCACGCAGGAAGTCCGCCTGCAGGGCACCGCGTTCGACGGGGTCCTCGACTGGCTGGTCGGCGGCTACTACGCCAACGAGAAGCTGCAGACGCGCGACAACTTGCGCTTCGGCGATGATTACGGAACGTTCGTGGCCTGCCGCCTGGCGATCGCGCTCGACCCGGCGCTTCCGGTGACCGTACCCGATCCGTCCCAGCAGAACTGCTTCAGTCCGACGGCCTTCGCCATCCTCAATTCGGGAGCGGTCTTCGGTGCCGCGACGCCCGCGATCGTGGCCGGCCTCAACAATCTCGCGTCGATCAGCGATGCCGGCGGGACGGGCGATATCTACAACCAGACCAGCGACAACTTCGCGCTGTTCACGCATAATATCTTCCACGTCACCGATCGCTTCGACATCACGCTTGGCCTGCGTTACACCAGCGAAAGCAAGGACTTCGACGCGAGCTTCGGGAACGACAACACGGTCTGCCCGACCAACCGCGCGATCGTCGGCCCGCTGCTCGCGGTCCCGGCCCTCGCAGGTTTCGCCGGCGGCATCCTGGCGCTCTCGTGCCAGGGCAACTCGACCTCCGAACTCGACGGCGTGACGATCGCCGACTCGCGCGACGAGGACCAGTTCACCGGCACCGCGATCCTCAGCTACAAGGCGCTCGACGACCTGCTGATCTACGGTTCGTATTCGCGCGGTTACAAGGCCGGCGGCTTCAACCTCGATCGCTCGGCGCTGTCGAACCCGCTCACGCTGAACGTTGCCAACCTCAACACCGCGAACCTGCAGTTCGACGCCGAGACGGTGAATTCCTACGAAGTCGGCTTCAAGTACGCGATCCCGAAATTCAGCCTGAGCGTCGCCGCATTCCACCAGGAATTCAGCGACTTCCAGCTGAACACCTTCAACGGTTCGGTCTTCCTCGTGCAGAACATCAATGGCTGCGAAACCGACCTGCAGGGTGCCGATCGCGATGCCAGCGCCACCACCGGGGCCTGTGCCGCGGACCAGGTCAAGAACGGCGTCGTCGCGCAGGGCGTGGAGATCGAGGCCGCGATCAGCCCGGTTCGCGATGTTCGCGCCTCGCTCGGCATCACCTATTCGGACACCAGCTACGAAGACCACCTGGTCGGTTCGAACACCGGTGAGCCGCTCGATCCGGCGCTGCGACTGCTGCCCGACGACAACCTGTCGAACGCCCCCGAGCTGATCGGGACCATGTCGTTCACCTGGACGCCGGAAATCGGCGACAGCGGGATGCGCGGCCTGTTCTATCTCAACGCCCGCGCGGTCGACGATTACAACACCGGCTCGGACCTGCTCTACGGCAAGGAGCAGGACGGCTACGTCGTGGTCAACGGCCGGATCGGCCTGACCAATATCGGCGGGGCGTTCTCGATCGAGGGCTGGGTCCAGAACCTGTTCGACGAACAGTACACGCAGGTCGCGTTCAACACGCCCTTCGTTGCGCCGCAGCAGACCTATTCGGCGTTCCTCGCCGAGCCGCGCACCTTCGGCGTGACGCTGCGCGGGAAGTTCTGATCGAACCGTCCGGCGGCTACCGCGCCGCTATCTGGTGATTGACAGGGCGCCCTCTCGCGGGGGCGCCCTTTTCTCTTGCGCCAGTCGCGCCGATCAGTCTCTGGCGCCAAACAGCGCAGAGCCGACGCGCAGATGCGTCGCCCCGAGTTTGATCGCGGTCTCGAAATCGCCACTCATCCCCATCGACAGGCCGGCCAGCCCGTTATCCTGCGCGAGCTTGCCGAGCAGCGCAAAATAGGGCGCGGGCTCGACCTCGAGCGGGGGCACGCACATCAGGCCGAGCAGCGGGATATCCGCGTCGCGCGCCTGCGCGATCAGCGTCTCGAGCTGCTTGATCGCGACGCCGCCCTTCTGCTCCTCCTCGCCGATATCGACCTGGATGAAGCACGGCACCTGTCGTTCGGCCTTGTCGAACGCCTTGGCCAGCGCCTTGACGAGACTCGGCCGGTCGAGCGCATGGATGCAATCGAACAGCGTGACGGCATCCTCCGCCTTGTTCGACTGCAACTGGCCGACCATGTGCAATTGGATATCGCCGTGGCGCTCGCGCAGTTCGGGCCACTTGGCCTGCGCTTCCTGCACACGGTTCTCGCCGAAGATCCGGTGCCCCTGCTCGAGCAGGGGCGCGATCGCTTCGGCATCGTGCGTCTTGGAGATCGCGATCAGTTCAACCTCGTCGCGATCGCGCCCGGCGATCCGGCACGCCCTGGCGATGCGCTGTTCGACGTCTGCGAGCGGGGTATCTGCCTTTTCCATGCTGGCGCGCTATAACGTGCCGGTGACGACAGGCCAGCCCCTCCCCCTCCTTTGGCTCCTCAGCGACGCGCGCAACGACGCGCGGCTGGAAAACGCATTGGCACGGTTGCCAGCTGGATCGGGCTTCGTCTTCCGCCACTACCATCTCGACGATTCGGCCCGGCTCGACCGGTTCCGGACCCTCGCCCGCGCGGCGAAGGCGCGCGACCATCTCGTGATCGTCGCGCGCGGCGACGAGCGTTTCGCCGGGGCCGACGGCACTTACGGGAGCCCGTTTGCCGAGGCCTGGCGTACCGGGCTCTTCCTCGCCACCGCGCATAACGCCGACGAGATCGAAGCCGCCGAAACGGCGGGCGCGGGCGGCATTTTCCTCTCGCCGGTCTTCCCCTCGCGCTCGCATCCGGACGGGGCGACGCTCGGCTCGATCGGCTTCAACCTCCTCGCCCAGCACACGGCGTTGCCGGTCATCGCGCTTGGCGGCATGACGCCGGAACGCGCCGACGAACTGGGCTGGCCCCGCTGGGGCGCCATCGACGGACTGTCCTAACCATCCGACACACTCCGCTTGACGGCGGAATCCGCACTCGGGCATGGTGACCAGCATTACTCAAGGGGTCACGACAATGGCATCGACCGCGGTCAAGCGGCGCAAGGAAGGCGAATGGCGCGAGGCTTTGCGCCAGACATCGGCGCGCGCCGCACAGATCGGCGGCGCGCTGGTGTTCTTCGCGGCGACCGCGTTCCTCGCGATCGCCCTGATCACTTATCACCAGACCGACCCTTCCGCCTCGACCGCCGCGGGCGGACCGGTCGAGAACTGGATGGGCACTGCGGGCGCGTGGATCGCCGATTTCGTGCTGATGCTGGTCGGTCCGGCCTGCGTCCTGTTCCTGCCGCTGCTCTACGTCTTCGGGCGCGGCCTGTGGACCGGTCCGACCGAGGAGGGCGGGCTGTGGCCGCGCTGGAAGCCGGTCGGCCTGCTGCTGGTCGCGATCGTCATGCTCGCCACCGTCGGCGCGTTGCTTGTCGACGGGCGCGGCTCGGTGCTTCCGGCCTCGGGCGGCGGGATCGCCGGCCTGCTCGGCGCCCGCGGGATCGAGGCGCTCGCTGGGCTCGCCCCCGAAGCGTTTTCGGGCTGGATCATCGGCGGACTCGGGCTCGTCGCGCTGGCGATCGGGGCGACCATCGTCACCCGGCTTTTCGCGATCGACTGGAGCCCGCTGTTCAAGTTGCCTGGCTTCCTCAAACGCAAGACGCGCGAAATCACCGCGCGCTTCGACACCGATGACGATGCCGATTTCGGCCCGGCCCGGCGGATCGAGGATACCGGAGGGGAGGATGGCGATGCCGCGCCGGAACGACCCATCCGTAAGCCTCCCCGGATCGAGGACGCCGCAGCACCGCGCGAACGCACCAAGCCGCCTGCCAAGGCCCCGCAGCGCGACCTGTTCGACAGCTACAACCTCCCCGCCGCCACGCTGCTTGCCGATCCGCCGCCGGGCAAGGTCGAGAAGCTCGACAAGCTCGCACTCGAGCGCAATGCACGGTTGCTCGAGACCGTGCTCGACGATTTCAACGTCAAGGGCGAGATCAGCGCAGTGCGCACCGGGCCGGTGGTCACGATGTACGAGCTCGAGCCCGCGCCGGGGATCAAGGCCAGCCGCGTGATCGGCCTCGCCGACGATATCGCGCGCAACATGTCGGCGATCTCGGCCCGCGTTTCGCCGATTCCGGGACGCACGGTGATGGGCATCGAACTGCCCAATGCCGAGCGCCAGACGGTGATGCTCAAGGAATTGATCGAGGATCCCGCCTTCGCCGACCACAAGGGACGGCTGCCGATCATCCTCGGCAAGGATATTTCGGGCGAACCGATCGTCGCCGATCTCGCCGCGATGCCGCATTTGCTCGTCGCAGGCACCACCGGCTCGGGCAAGTCGGTGGGCTTGAACGCGATCCTGCTCTCGCTGCTTTACCGCTTCACTCCCGAAGAGTGCCGCCTGATCCTGATCGATCCGAAGGTGCTCGAACTGAAGAGCTACGACGACATCCCGCATCTGCTCGCGCCGGTCGTCACCGAGCCGCAGAAGGCGGTCCGTTCGCTGAAATGGGCGGTCGAGGAGATGGAGCGTCGCTACCGGATGATGTCCGAGCTCTCGGTCCGCAATCTCAAGAGCTTCAACGACAAGGTCCGCGCGGCGAAGGCCAAGGGTGCCCCGCTGGGCCGCCGCGTGCAGATCGGCTTCGACCCCGAAACGGGCGAGGAATTGTACGAGGAACACCAGCTCGATTACGAGGAAGCCCCGCAGGTCGTGGTGATCGTCGACGAGCTCGCCGACCTCATGGTCACCGTCGGCAAGGAAGTCGAAGTGCTGATCCAGCGCCTGTCGCAGAAGAGCCGCGCGGCGGGCATCCACCTGATCATGGCGACGCAGCGCCCGTCGGTCGACGTCATCACGGGCGTGATCAAGGCGAACCTGCCGACCCGCATCAGCTTCCATGTCACCAGCCGGATCGACAGCCGCACGATCCTCGGCGAACAGGGCGCCGAACAGCTGCTCGGCAAGGGCGACATGCTCTACAAGCCCAACACCGAACCGATCACCCGGGCCCACGGGCCCTTCGTATCAGACGAGGAAGTCGAGAGCGTCGCCGATCACTGGCGCCAGCAGGGCAAGCCCGATTACGTCACCGCCGTCACCGAAGAGCCCGAGGATGGCGGCTTCGGCTTCGACGACGACGTCACCGGATCGGACGATCCCAAGGAACGGCAATACCGCCAGGTCTGCCAGATGGTGTTCGAGAACCAGAAGGCGAGCGCCAGCTGGATCCAGCGCCAGATGGGCGTGGGCTACAACACCGCCGCCAAGTGGATCGAGCGGATGGAAGACGAAGGCCTCGTCGGCCCCGCCAACCATGTCGGCCGCCGCGAAATCTACCGCGACGAGATGGGCAACCCGCTCTAAAGCGAGCGGGCTGCCCCATCGCCTAGCCGCCGTTCATCGACGTGAGCGCTTCACGCAGCGCTCCGAGCTGGGCGGCCTGCGCGGGATCGGCCGTTTCGGCGATCTTCTTGGCGATCATCCCGGCCCCGACGACCGAGAAAGGCCGGCCTTCTTCGGCCACAACCTTGAGCATCGCCGCCTCTGCGGGATTGAGCGCTTCTGCGCGCACCAGCTGGTCGATCAGCGCCAGCGCCATCACTTCGGCGGGCCAGGTCACTTCGGTCTGCTGCTGCGGGTTGAAGCGGTCGTCCTCGTAGATCGCAGCCTTGGCGGCGGCGATTTCGGCGGCGGAAAGATGCTCGCTCGGCGCGAGCTCGAACACGTCGAGACCGCGCGCGATCTCGGTGCCGTAGATCTTGCCGCCGTACCAGTAGGCCGACCAGTAACCGCCGGTGATCAGCTGCTTCTCGTCGACCGGGCCGCGGTCGAAATAGGCGATCTCGACCGGGTTCGCGCTGTCGGTGAAATCGACTACGCTGATGCCGCCCTGGTACCACGCCTGGACGTAGATATCGCGCCCGGGGACCGGGATGATCGAGCCGTTATGCGCGACGCAGTTTTCCTTTTCGGTCTGCGGCGCGGGCAGCTTGTAATGGCTGCGGTAGACGAGCTCGGTGCCGTCGATGTCGTAGATCGCATCGGCACCCCAGTTGCGCTTGTCCTTCGCGCGGCAACGCGGACGGCCACCGCCGCCCCATTCGTCGGTGTACATCACCTTGGTGCCGTCATTGTTGAAGGTCGCCGAATGCCAGTAGGCGAAACCGTCGTCGGTCACCGAATCGATCCGCTTCGGCGCGCGCGGATTGGTGATGTCGAGCAGGATGCCGTTGCCCGAACACGCCCCGGCGGCAATGTTCTTGGCGGGGAACACGGTGATGTCGTGGCACTGGTCGGTACGGCGGGTGTCCTGCGTATCGTCGCCGTGATCGCCGCCCGGCCACAGCGAGGCGACCTTGTCGTCGATCCCGAAGACGCGCGGGCTGTCGACGATCCGTGCGGCGGCGGGATTGTCGACCGGGACTTCGATCACGTCGATGCTGAAATAGGAGGTATCGGCGGCGGCGTAATCGCTGTTGCAGCCGGCCAGTTCCTCGTCGTCGCGCACGAAGCTGGTGCCCGAATTGTAGATCACCAACGTATTGTCTTCGCCCGGGCCGGAAACGACCGAATGGGTATGCGAGCCGCGGCAGGTCTGGACCTGACCGACCTGTTTCGGGCGATAGGGATCGGAGATGTCGAAGATGCGGACGCCACGGAAGCGCTCGTCAGAAACGTCCTCGCGCACGCCCTGGGTGCCGCAATCCTTGCGTCCGCGGGTCTGTTCGACGCTCATGATCAGCAAATTGCCGACCGCCGAGACGTCGCCCTGCCCGCCGGGGCAGACCACCGCGGCTCGGAGCGTCGGAATGCCGTCGTCACCGAGATCGTAGACCTGGAAGCCGTGATAATTGCCGACGAACAAAGTGCGATCCTGGAACGCCATGTCGGTGTTCGAGAAGCTGAACAGCGGCGCGCGCTCGACCAGCGAGGGTTCGCGCGCATCGCCTTCGCCCGCTTCCTCGTCTGCCTCGGCGACTTCCTCGACATCCTCGGAGTCAGGGCTCTTGGGCTTTTCGGGCCGCAGGCCGGCCGGATTCTCGGGATCGAAGAAACCCGGTGCCTTGGGCTGCGCGGAAACGAGCTGCATGTTCCACGCCGCTTCACCGGCATCGCGGAAGCCCGCGGCGAGCGTGGCGCGCGGATCGTCCGACAGGCTGTCGAGCAAGCGCGCCATGCGGTCGATCTCGGCCTGCTGTTCGTTGCGCACGTCGGCGGCGAAATCGGCCAGCGCCGGGTCGTAGGCCGATCCGGGCTGGTCGAGCAGGTCCTCGACCATCCGCAGCGCGCCTTCGTGATGCGCGATCATCAGGCGCAGGAACATGCGATCGAACGCCACGCCACTGAGCGTCGCGAGTTCGGCCATCTGTTCCTTGGTCGCCATGCCCGGCATGGTCATCTCTTCCATGTGGCCCATCGCCACGTGCTGGGCATGCATGGCGGGATCGGGCGCCTTGAGCCCGCGATCGGTCAGCCAGGTGCGCATGAAGGCGATCTCGTCGCCCTGGCTCGCGTCGATGCGCCCGGCGGCCTCGATCAGTTCGGGACGGTTGGTGCGGTCCTCGGCCAGTGCGGCCATCAACTGCGCCTGGTGATGGTGGTGGATCATGCCGCGCATGAAGGCGACGTCATCCTCGGTGTAGCTCGCATCGGCGAGCTTGATCGCTTCGTCGGCGCTCAGCGCCGTGGTTTCCTCGCCGACCGCACCGGGCTGGACGATCGTCACGTCCTGCGCCTGCGCCAGCGAGGGCAGCGAAAGCGCGATGGCGGTGGAGGAAGCGAGGGCGATTCGGCGCAGCGTCATATAATGTCTCTCCATGATCGATTTCGTGGGGGTTTGTAACGAAAACGGTCGCTTTTGGAAGCGTTTCGACCAACGTTTGCGTGGGCTCGACAAGCGGTCTAATCGGCGGCGCACATTGTGAGAGGATCTTTCGAAATGCGTGTCGGCTGCCCCAAGGAAATCAAGAACCACGAATATCGCGTCGGCCTGACGCCCGAGAGCGCGCGCGAACTCGTCGCGCAGGGCAACGAGGTCTGGATCGAGACCCAGGCCGGTGCCGGAATCGACGCGACCGACGACCAGTATGTCGAGGCCGGCGCGAAGATCGTCGATACGCCCGACGAGATCTTCGCCGAGTGCGAAATGATCGTGAAGGTCAAGGAGCCGCAGGCGATCGAACGCGCGAAGCTGCGCGTAGACCAGATCCTCTACACCTACCTCCACCTCGCGCCCGACCCCGAACAGACGGTCGACCTGATGAACAGCGGCGTGACCGCGATCGCCTACGAGACCGTCACCGGCCCGCGCGGGCAGCTACCGTTGCTCAAGCCGATGAGCCAGGTCGCGGGGCGCATGAGCGTCCAGGCCGGCGCCAGCGCGCTCGAGAAGGCGCATGGTGGCCGCGGTGTGCTGCTCGGCGGCGTGCCGGGCGTGATGCCGGGCAAGGTCGCGGTGATCGGCGGCGGCGTGGTCGGCTTCAACGCCGCGCAGATGGCGGTCGGCCTCGGCGCCGACGTGACGATCCTCGATCGCGACCCCGAAGTGCTCGAGAAGGTCGGCACCTTCTTCGAGGCGCGCGCCTCGACGCGCTTCTCGAACCGCGCCAACCTCTATGATGCCGTGACCCAGGCCGATCTCGTGATCGGCGCGGTGCTGATCCCCGGGGCCGCCGCTCCGAAGCTCGTAACGCGCGAAATGCTCGGCGACATGCAGAACGGCGCGGTACTGGTAGACGTCGCGATCGACCAGGGCGGGTGCTTCGAAACCTCGAAGCCCACCACCCATGCCGAACCGACCTACGTCATCGACGACATCGTCCATTACTGCGTTGCCAACATGCCGGGCGCGGTCGCGCGCACCAGCACCTACGCGCTCAACAACGTCACCTTGCCGCACGCACTGCGGATCGCGCGGATGGGCTGGAAGGAAGCGCTGCGTGCCGACGAGCACCTCGCCGCCGGCCTCAATGTCCACAAGGGCAAGGTGACCTACAAGGCGGTCGCCGACGAGCTCGGCTACGAATACCGCTCGCTCGAAGACGTGCTCGGCTGACCCTGCGCCCCGTACCGACGGGTCCGGCACGCGCCTGTCGGGGATTTTTCCGGTTCGGTAACCATGTTGCGCTAAGGCGTCCGCATGGGGTGGTTGATAAAGCGGCTGTGTGCATTTCTCGCACTGGCGGGCGCGGCGTTGGCTGCGCCCGCCAGCGCCGAAACGCTGCCGGCGGATTGTGTCCTCTCGAGTTCCAGCGCGGCGAGCCTGGAAGCGGCCCGGGCCGACCGAAGCTGGGATTGCAGCGATAATCACAGGATCGATTCGGCGCCCTACATCTGGCTCAAGTTCGAACGTTCCGGGTCGGATCGCTACCGCCATTTCGCAATGGAAGCGCGACCGTTCGGCGACATAACGATCTATGCAATCGGCGAAGACGGCCGGGTTCACTCCGACCGCATCTCATCGGATACGGTCAGCCTCTCCGGGTTCAATGACGTCGTCGGCGCGATACCCGAGGGCAAGGGTGCAACAGGCCCTGTCTATGTCCGGATCGACGGCTATGTGAATTATCGCGATCCGCCGCACGTCGCCCTGCTGGAGACGCCGGACCAGTCGGTTCGCCCAGTGAATGAACTGATTTTCGCCGCCCTTTTGAGCGGACTCGTTTTCGCGCCCTGCGTCATCGGGATCATGCTGGCTATCGGCCTCCGGCAGAGTTTCGTCGCCTGGTATGCGGTGATGTGCCTGGGCATGGTCGTGACGATCGGCATGACAAGTGGCCTGATTGTCTCATGGACCGCGATGGCGCTATCCACATTTCTCGCATTCGAGCGGATAGGGTTCACGCTCATCGTGTTCGGATCGTGTCTCTTCGCTCGCAGCTTTATCGAGCGCGAAGCCCTGTCGCCGCTGTCGCGAGCAGCGCTCCTCTGGGCGGGTATAGCGATCCTCGGGGTGGGCGCATTCAATGCCTTCGTCGTGCCGAGCCCCGCTCTGTTCGGCGCCACCATGCTGGTCGTGCTGGCATCCTTGGTCGGCGCGATAATCCAGGCCGTCCGCCGGAACAGTCGCTGGGTTCGCTACCAGATCGTGGGATGGTCGGCACCGATGGTTCTGGCCGCAGACATGGCGATCAAAGGCTTGGGCCAGAGAGGCTTTCTCAACAGCGACATGTCGATCGTCTATTACGCGATGGTGTGGGAAATCGCGATCGGCGCAATTGGCGTGACCGACCGGGTGATGCTGTTGCGAGCGGACCGCGACCGGGCGCGCGAGCGGGCCCTGGAAATGGAAGGCCTCGCCGAGCGTGACCCATTGACCGGTCTGATGAATCGTCGCGCGATCCATAAGCATTTCGAGGAGCTGCAGGCGGACGGGTTTACCGCTTGCGCGCTGCTAGACCTAGATCATTTCAAGTCGATCAACGACCAGTTCGGCCACGTCGTCGGCGACGACGTGCTGACGGCGGTCGGTCGCGCGCTCGCCCCTGACGAGGACACCTTGGCCATACGCATGGGCGGCGAGGAGTTCATGCTGCTGTTGCGGGGACCGAACGCTCACCAGCGCGCCGAGCGCCGCCGAGCCGCGATCTCCGTCCGCATCGCGCGCGAGGTCGCATCGCTCGATCGAATCGTCACCGCAAGCCAAGGCGTCGTCGAATTCGACGACGCGGCGGCGCAGTCGAGCAGCCTGGAAGCCTACTACATGCGCGCCGACAATCTGCTCTATCGGGCCAAGAAGGAAGGGCGCAACCGGACTGTGGCCGAGCGCGTCAGCATGCACGAAATCGAGCTCCCGATCGCCCAGGACGCCGCCTGATCCCGGAAGATCAGGCGTCGTAGCTTTCGCCCGGAGTCTTGCGCTGGAGTCCGGCGCGCTTGCAGGTGGCGACCAGCACCTCGTCCTGATTGTAGGCGCGGTGTTCGAAGGTGACGATCCCGGCATTGGGGCGCGACTTGCTTTCGCGCAATTCGACCACTTCGGTCTCGATCCTCAGCGTGTCGCCGACGAACACCGGCGCGGGGAAGCGCACCTCGTCCCAGCCGAGATTGGCCACCGCGGTGCCGAGCGTGGTGTCGCCCACCGAAACGCCGACCATCAGCGACAGCGTGAAGCACGAATTGACGAGGATGCGGCCGTAATCCGTGTCCTTCATGTACTCGGCATCGAGATGCAGCTGCGCCGGGTTGTGCGACAGCGTCGTGAACAGCAGATTGTCGGTCTCGGTCACCGTGCGCCGGATCGCGTGGTCGAAGGTCTGACCCACTTCGAGCTGGTCGAACCAGAGGCCTGCCATCGCTTCTCTCCCCTAAAACGTTTGGATCAGTAGCTCTTCGGCAGGCCGAGCACGGACTGGCCGATGAAATTCGCGATCATCTGTTCGCTGACCGGCAGGATACGCAGCACTATGCTCTCGCGGAACAGCCGTTCGACCTGGTATTCGGTCGAATAACCCATCCCGCCATGCGTCATCACCGCACGGGTGCAGGCATCGAAGGCCGCGCGCCCGCCGAGGAACTTGGCCGCGTTGGCCTCGGCCCCGCAGGGCTGGTCGGTATCGTAGAGATAGGCCGCGCGCAGCATCATCCAGTAAGCGCTTTCCAGCGCCATCCAGTTTTCCGCCAGCGGGTGCTGAATGCCCTGGTTCTGCCCGATCGGTCGGCCGAACACCTCGCGCTCCTGCGCATATTTCGCGGCGCGATCGAGAGCGTTCTGGCCGAGGCCGATCGCTTCGGCGCCGATCAGGATGCGTTCGGGGTTGAGCGAGTGGAGGATGTACTTGAAACCCTGTCCTTCCTCGCCGATCCGGTCTTCGTCGGGGATGAAGAAATCGTCGATGAAGACGGCGTTCGAATCGACCGCGTTGCGGCCCATCTTGGGGATCCGGCGGACCTCGATCTGCTCCTTGTCGAGATCGGTGTAGAACAGCGTCATGCCTTCGGTGCTCTTCTTGCACTGGTCCTTGGGCGTGGTGCGGGTGAGCAGCAAGATCTTGTTCGCGACCTGCCCGCTGGTGGTCCAGATCTTGCGGCCCGTAACGCGGTAACCACCATCGACCTTGGTCGCGAAGGTGGTGATCGAGGTGGTGTCGAGCCCGGCATTTGGCTCGGTCACACCGAAGCAGACCTTGTCCTCGCCCGCGATCAGGGGCTTGAGTATCCGCTCCTTCTGTTCGGGCGTGCCGAAACGCTTGACCGGGTGCGGGCCGAAGAGGTTGATGTGGATGGTCGAGGCGGCGGCGAAACCACCCGCGCTGCGCCCGACCGTGTGCATCATCAGCGCGGCTTCGGTCACGCCGAGTTCGCTGCCGCCGAGCTCCTCAGGCATGGTGATGCCGAGCCAACCGCCTTCGGCCATGGCGCGGTGGAATTCGTGCGGGAATTCCTTCCGTTCTTCCTTGCCGGACCAGTACTCGTCGTCGAACTGGTCGGTGACCTTCTTCACCGCGTCGACGATCGCCTGTTGTTCATCGGTAAGGGCAATTTCCACGGTCGGACCTTCCTGTTTCCTGTGCGTGCCCGCCATAGCGAAGCAGCGCCCGGAGACAAGGTCACCGCATCACGGGTAGGTCAGCGTGATCCGCGTCGCGAGGCCGCTCTTGGGAAAGCTCGTCAGCACCCGGCCGAAGCTCGGCAGGCCGAACAAGGTGCCCGGATTGTTGGTGAAACCATAGGCCTCGGTCGGGGGACCGAAGCTCGACCGGTCGAGCTTCATATTGGCGTTCTCATCGTGATACACCGCGATCACGTAGGCGCCGGGTTCGGGCAGGTAGATGCAGGTGCGCACCGTACCCTTTTTCGCCTTCACCCGATCGACCCAGTAATGCCCGTCGCTCGAAAGGAACTTGCTCCGCTCGTTGCCGTAGAGCGTGATCGCGATCAGGCCTTTCGAATTCTGGATCCCGTCGACGAAGACATGGGCGATCGTATCGCTCTTGGTGCCGATGCATTGGCGCGACTGGGCCTGCGCCGCATCTCCCGGAAGGACGAGCGCGCCGGTCGAACCGGCGATAACGGCGATTGCCGCGGCGAAGAAGCGTCTCGGCATGGTATTGAAATCCCTGTTACTTTCTTTGCGCGGCCAGCTTGCCACCCATTGGCCCGGCGCGCCAGAGCGCGCAGTCGCGGCCTCGATCATAACCGAAGCTCGCGAAAACGCACTGAATAGCGGCTTAACCCTGCCCCTCGCCCCCGGTGGATAAGCACTCGCGCGAGGTGGAGATACGACATGTGGTGGCGTATCGGGAAGCCCTGCCACAAGCTTACCGGAGCCCCGCACCGATGCCGCTTATTTCCCCTTCGATCCTGTCCGCCGATTTCGCGCGCCTGGGCGAAGAGGTGCGTGCCGTCGACGAGGCCGGGGCCGACTGGATCCATATCGACGTGATGGATGGGCATTTCGTCCCCAACATCACGATCGGCCCCGCGGTGGTGAAGGCGCTGCGACCGCACACCGACAAGCCGTTCGATGTCCACCTGATGATCTCCCCGGTCGATGCCTATCTCGAACAGTTCGCCGACGCGGGGGCGGACATCATCACCGTGCACCCCGAAGCCGGCCCGCACGTCCACCGCACGGTCCAGACGATCAAGTCGCTCGGCAAGAAGGCCGGCGTGGTGTTCAATCCCGCCACCCCGGTCGACACGCTCGACTACCTGATCGACATGGTCGACCTGGTCCTCGTCATGAGCGTCAATCCCGGCTTCGGCGGGCAGAGTTTCATCGACAGCCAGTTGAAGAAAGTCGAGGCGATCCGCCGCCGGATCGACGCCAGCTGCCGCGACATCTACCTCGAAGTCGATGGGGGCGTCGATTCCCGGACAGCGCCCCTCTGTATCGAGGCCGGCGCGGACGTCCTCGTCGCCGGGAGCGCGACTTTCAAGGGTGGTCCCGATCGCTACGCCGACAATATCCGCACGCTGAGAGGCGACGCGGCATGAGCGAGACGCTGTTCGATTTCGATCGCCGCGAGCGCGAAGCGGACGACCAGCCTGCCCTGCCCCTGGGCGACAGCGCGCCAGAAGCGCTGGTCGCGCCGCCCTCGCCACGCCCGGTGCCCAAACCCGACCTGCCGAGTGCGTCGACCGCGCTGGTGCCGACCGATTACGTCGCGCCCGAAGTCGGCCCGGTCGAACGGATGGTGCGATTGGCTTATCGGCTCGGCATGCCGGGCAACGTGCTCGCCCGCCCGCTGCGCAAGGCGAGCGCACCGCGCGTGCTCGCGACGGTCACCGAACCGCTACCGGGTCACGCTGCGGCGGGCATGGCTCTACGCGCGGGACATTTCCTCGTGCTCGGGCTGAAGCAGCCGGTCGCACAGGTCGATTTCCACGGCACAGAGACGCTGACCGCGCCGATCGCACGCTATGTCCACGGTTTCCACTGGCTCGCCGATCTCGCCGCCTGTTCGGCGCCGGCTCAAGGTGCACCGACCGCCGAGCGCGTGCTCGACATGTGGCTCGCGGCGAACAAGGAGCCGCCAGCCAAGCCGGGCAAGGGGATGGCATGGAGCGTCGAGGCGACCGCGCACCGCGTTCTCAACTGGATCCTCCACGCCCCGCTCGTGCTCTCGACCACCGCCAATGCCAAGCGCGCCAAGATCCTCGCCGCGCTGAGCGACCAGGCGCGCTGGCTCGACAAGCATGTGGCGAAGGCCGAAACGCGGCTCGCCGCGCTTGCCGGATGGTGCGCGATTACGGCCGCCGGGCTCTTGTTGCCCGATGGCAAGCCGCGTCGCCTCTATGGCGAAGCGGGCCTGATCCGCGCCTTGGGCGAAGCGGTCGGCGAAGAGGGCGGCATGCTCTCGCGCAGCCCGAGTGACCAGGCCGCCGCGATCGCGCTGATCGTCCGCCTCAATGCCTGCTATTCCGCGGTCCAGCGCGACCCGCCGCAGGCGCTGGTGCAGGGGCTCACCTCGCTCGTCCCGCCGCTCCTCGCGGTGGTCCACAACCATGACGGGCTCGGCAGCTGGCAGGGCGCCTGGCCGATGCGCGAACAGGATCTCGCGCGGCTGATCCGTGCCAGCGGCGTGCGCGTGCGCCCGGTGCGCGACGCGCGCCAATGGGGTTACCAGCGAATGCGCGCGGGCGAGGCGATCGTCCAGCTCGACGCCGCGCCGCCACCGGCCAAGGGCGAGGCGCGCTATCCCTGCGCCTCCACGCTCGCCTTCGAACTCAGCTATCGCGGGCAGCGTATCGTCACCAATTGCGGCGGGGCCGAGGCCTCCGGCGCGCTGGTGCCCGCGCGGCTCGAACAGGGCCTGCGCGGCACCGCGGCGCATTCGACGCTGGTGCTCGACAACGCCAATTCGACCGCGATTCACGTCCGCGGCGGGATCGGCAAGGGCGTCAGCGAAGTCACGCTCGAACGCCGCACGGTGAAAGGCGGCGCGACCCGGATCGAGGCCAGCCATGATGGCTATGCCGCGCGCTACGGCCTCGCCCATCGCCGGGTGCTGGTGCTGCGCGACGATGGCAGCGAGCTGGTCGGCGAGGATTCGCTCGTCCCGACCAAGGGGAATGGCAAACGCGGCCAGATCGGCTATGCGGTACGCTTCCACCTGTCGGACGATATCGAGGCGACTCCGAGCTCGGACGGCAAGGGCGCGCTGCTGCGCCTGCCCGACGGATCGCACTGGCAGTTCCGCTGCCGCGATGCGGTGACACTGGAAGAAGGATTTCGGGTCGATGCCGATGCGCGGCCGCGCCCGGCACGGCAGATCGTGGTCCAGGGCCTGGCGTCGCGAGGCGGCGGCAGCTTCGCCTGGACCTTCAAACGCATGAGCTAGAGGTGTTCGCGTGAGCGATGTGAAAGTGAAACGGGCGCTGCTTTCAGTGTCCGACAAGACTGGATTGGCCGAACTGGGTACCGCGCTTGCGGGCATGGGCGTCGAACTCGTCTCGACCGGCGGTACCGCCAAGGCGCTGCGCGGGGCGGGCCTCGAGGTGCGCGACATTTCCGATCTGACCGGCTTTCCCGAGATGATGGACGGGCGGGTCAAGACGCTCCACCCCAAGGTCCATGGCGGCCTGCTCGCTGTGCGTGACGATGCCGAACACGCCAAGGCGATGGAAGAGCACGAGATCGGGGCGATCGACCTCGTCGTGGTCAACCTCTACCCGTTCGAGGCGACCGTCATGCGCGGCGCCGAGCGCGACGAGATCATCGAGAACATCGATATCGGCGGACCGAGCATGGTCCGCTCCTCGGCAAAGAACCACGCCTATGTCGCGATCGTCACCGATCCCGCGGACTACGACGAGCTGCTCGGCGAATTGAAGGATGGCGGCACCACATCGCTCGCCTTTCGCAAGCGGCTCGCGGCCAAGGCCTTCGCCGCCACCGCCGCCTACGACAGCATGATCAGCCAGTGGTTCGCCTTTGCCGACCAGCAGCAGCTCTTCCCCGATTTCCTCGCGGTCAACGGCAAGGCGCCGGTCGAACTGCGCTATGGCGAGAACCCGCACCAGAAGGCGGCACTCTACACGCCCGCTGGCCCGCACGGGAGCGGGATCGCGCAGGCCGAACAGCTCCAGGGCAAGGAGCTCAGCTACAACAATTACAACGATGCCGACGCTGCGCTCGAACTGTGCGCCGAATTCGCCGGAGGCGAGCCCGCGGTGGTGATCGTCAAGCACGCCAACCCCTGCGGCGTGGCGCAGGCGTCGACCCTTCACGAAGCGTGGAACGACGCGCTGGCCTGCGACAGCGTTTCGGCTTTCGGCGGCATCGTCGCGGTCAATACCGAACTCGACGGCCCTACCGCAGAGGCGATTTGCGAGATCTTCACCGAGGTCGTGATTGCACCCTCGGTCAGCGAGGAAGCAAAGGCCGCGTTCGCGAGGAAGAAGAACCTGCGCTTGCTGGTGACTGGTGGCCTGCCCGACCCGCGCCGCGGCGGGCTCCTGGTCAAGCCGATCACCGGCGGCCTGCTGGTGCAGACGCGCGACAATGGCGCGATCGAACCCGACCAGCTCAAGGTCGTGACCGAGCGCGCGCCGACCGAACAGGAGTTGAAGGACTGCCTGTTTGCCTGGACCGTCGCCCGCCACGTCAAGTCGAACGCGATCGTCTATGCCAAGGACGGCGCGACCGCCGGGATCGGCGCGGGCCAGATGAACCGCCGCGACAGCTCGCGCATCGCGGCGATGAAAGCCGCCGAGGCCGCCGAGAAATACGATTGGGACGCCCCCCGCACGGTCGGCAGCGCGGTCGCTTCGGACGCCTTCTTCCCCTTCGCCGACGGCCTGCTCGCCGCTGCCGAGGCGGGCGCGACCGCGGTGATCCAGCCGGGCGGTTCGATCCGCGACGACGAAGTCATCGCCGCCGCCAACGAGGCCGGGCTGGCGATGGTCTTCACCGGGATGCGCCACTTCCGCCACTGAGCTGAATCGCGATCGAGCGCGTTTCGTCGACAGGACGGCGCGTTTCGTCGCGTCCGCCTGCAACCTTTCAGCGGTATTCACCGAACCTAAAGAGGATGTCGCTACACAGGACGGACAAGTTCGAAAGACAGATGACCGATGCAATTTCTCACTTCAGACCCTTTCAAGGCCTTCGCCGCCGGCTTCGCTCTCACCGCACTAGCGATGAGCAACGCGCTCGCCCCGGGTCTGTGGAGCGAGGTCCTGGCCTTCATCGGCTAGCTGCCGCGGCGCTGGCGAGCCTCGCGCTCGCCGCCTGTCAATCGCCGCCCGAAAACCCGATCGCACCCACCGCAGAACGCGTCGCCGACGAAGCCGCCGGCCTGCAGACCGCGCTGCTCGCGGGCGGTTGTTTCTGGGGCATCGAGGGCATTTACAGCCATACCAAGGGCGTAACCGGCGCCGTCACCGGCTATCACGGCGGCAGCGCCGAGACCGCGACCTACAAACAGAGCAACACCGGCACCACCGGGCATGCCGAGACCGTCCGGATCACCTACGATCCGGCGCAGATTCGCTACGACGAGATCCTGCGCATCTTCTTCACCGTTGGCATCGATCCCACCCAGGCCAATGGACAGGGGCCCGATATCGGCGACCAGTATCGCGCCGCGATCATCCCCCTGAACGAAGAACAGCGCGCGGTTGCGACCAGTTTCGTCAGGCAGATGGATGCGTCGGGCAATTGGTCCGAGCCGATCGCGGTCAAGATCGAGGATCACATGCAGTTCTATCCGGCCGAGGCCGAGCACCAGGACTGGATTCCGCGCAACCCGCTGATCGCGCGTGCCAAGGCCAAGGAGATCGAGATGATCGACAAGCTCGAGGCCAAGTTCCCGTCGTTTTATCGCGATGATTTCCTGCGCGATTTCGAAGGCTGAGGACGGCAGGTCGCACGCGCGCGCTCGCCCCTTCCAATGCCGATCGAAACCTCGCTATAACCGGCGCATGGCGGGTCATCACCATCACGAACTCGAAGGCGACGCGCTGGTCGCCGCGGCACGGGCCTCGCTCAAGGATTCGGGCGAGCAGTGGACGCAGATGCGCGCTACCGTGTTCGAAGCGCTGGCCGCGCGTGCAGCCCCGGCCTCGGCCTACGATATCGCCGAGGATGTCGCCGACAGCCGCGGCAAGCGGGTGGCCGCAAACAGTGTGTACCGCATCCTCGACCTGTTCGTGCGCACCAATCTCGCGCGCCGGGTCGAGAGCGCGAACGCGTATCTCGCCAATCCGCATCCCGGCTGCCGCCACGACTGCATCTTCCTGATCTGCGATTCCTGCGGGAAGGCGACCCATTTCGATGATGATGCGCTGACCGGCGCACTGGCGGGCGCGGCAAAGGAACAGGGATTCCAGCCCGATCGCCCGGTGATCGAACTGCGCGGGACCTGCCGAAGCTGCAGCGCGCAATAGGCGCGCGGATTGGCCAACAGACGAATCGACAAGGGGAATAGGGGGCTGTAAGCCTTTACGCATGTCCACTACCCCCGATACGCCGTTGCTCGACACGGTCGACACGCCCGACGATCTCCGCAAGCTCAAGCCCGACCAGCTCCGCCAGCTGTCCGACGAGTTGCGCGCCGAAATGATCGATGCCGTCAGCACCAGCGGCGGGCATCTCGGCTCGGGGCTCGGCGTGGTCGAGCTGACGGTCGCGATCCACTACATCTTCAACACGCCCGACGACAAACTGATCTGGGACGTCGGCCACCAGTGCTATCCGCACAAGATCATCACCGGTCGGCGCGATCGTATCCGCACGTTGCGGCAGGGCGGCGGCTTGTCGGGCTTCACCAAGCGTTCGGAAAGCGAATACGACCCGTTCGGCGCGGCGCATTCCTCGACCTCGATCAGCGCCGGCCTCGGCTTCGCGATCGCGAACAAGCTAAACGACCAGCCGGGCAAGGCGATCGCGGTGATCGGCGACGGTGCGATGAGCGCAGGTATGGCCTACGAGGCGATGAACAATGCCGAACAAGCGGGCAATCGCCTGATCGTGATCCTCAACGACAACGACATGTCGATCGCCCCGCCGGTCGGCGGCCTGTCGGCCTATCTCGCGCGGATGGTTTCGAGCAGCGAATATCTCGGTCTGCGCCAGCTCGCCTCGAAGGCGGCCAAGAAGCTCTCGCGCCGGGTCTGGTCGGGCCTCGAAAAGGCCGAGGAATACACCCGCGGCATGGTCACCGGCGGCACGCTGTTCGAGGAACTCGGCTTCTACTACGTCGGCCCGATCGACGGTCACAATCTCGACCACCTGATCCCGGTGCTCGAGAACGTGCGCGACAGCGAGAAGGGCCCGATCCTGGTCCATGTCGTGACCCAGAAGGGCAAGGGCTACGAACCCGCCGAAAGCAGCGACGACAAATATCACGGCGTGCCCAAGTTCAACGTCGTGACCGGAGAGAAGGCGAAGAGCGCGGGCGGGCCACCGGCCTACCAGAACGTGTTCGGCGATACGCTCGCCAAGCTGGCCGAAACCGACAAGCGGATCTGTGCGATCACCGCCGCGATGCCGAGCGGCACCGGCGTCGATCGCTTCGCCAAGGCGCATCCCGAGCGGGCTTTCGACGTCGGCATCGCCGAACAGCACGGCGTGACCTTCGCCGCCGGGCTTGCGGCCCAGGGCATGCGACCGTTCGCGGCGATCTATTCGACCTTCCTCCAGCGCGCCTACGACCAGGTGGTACACGACGTCGCGATCCAGAACCTGCCGGTCCGCTTCGCGATCGACCGCGCGGGGCTGGTCGGCGCCGATGGCGCGACCCATGCGGGCAGCTTCGACATCACCTATCTCGCCACGCTCCCCAATTTCGTGGTGATGGCGGCAGGCGACGAGGCAGAGCTGGTCCACATGACCTACACCGCCGCCGAGTACGACGACGGCCCGATCGCGCTGCGCTATCCGCGCGGCGGCGGCGTGGGCGTCGAATTGCCCGAGACCCCGCAGAAGCTCGAAATCGGCAAGGGCCGCGTGGTCAAGGAAGGTAGCAAGGTCGCGATCCTGTCGCTCGGCGGACGCCTCGCCGAGGCACGCAAGGCCGCCGACCTGCTCGAGGCCAAGGGGCTATCGACCACCGTCGCCGACTTGCGCTTCGCCAAGCCGCTCGACACCGAACTGATCGACCGGTTGATGAAGACCCACGAAGTCGTCGTCACGGTCGAGGAAGGCAGCATCGGCGGCCTCGGCGCGCACGTCCTGACCCACGCCAGCGACACCGGCCTCACCGATGGCGGGCTCAAGATCCGCACCATGCGCCTGCCCGACGTGTTCCAGGACCAGGATTCGCCGGAAAAGCAGTATGACGAGGCCGGTCTCAACGCGCCGCAGATCGTCGATACGGTGCTGAAGGCTCTGCGCCACAACAGCGCGGGAGTAGAGGAAGCGCGGGCTTAGACTAAACCCATCGCCACACGCCCGCTTCCCAGCCGCCCATCGCCTGATGCGCGTGGGTGAGGCCGAGCCACAGCACCAGCCCGATCGCCCACCACAGCCAGCCGGCCGACAGCAATTTGCTCCAGCGCGGCCAGTAGCTGGTTTTCGCTTCCCACGCGGTCCACGCCTCGCCCAACGCTGCTTCCTTCTTGCGGTCCTGCAGATGCGCGCCGACGAGTGCCAGGAACCCGATCGCGGTCGCGACCACCAGCGTGCGCGCAGTGGGAGCGGCGAGGATGTGCGCGATCGCCCATAGTCCGAAGCCCCACATCATCGGATGGCGGGTGACGGCGAAAACACCCGTCGGCTCCTTGCTCGCCGCGAGCTTCTCCGCGCCGGGCTGAGGAAAGGCCGGATTGCCGGCGAAGCTGCCCGCCAGCAGCACCATCGCGACCAGCGTCAGGACGCTCGCCACAATCCAGCTGAGATCGTCGAAGCCCGGCCATAGCGGTGTGCCCGTGGGCGCATTGCCGAAGGCCTGCACCATCCAGAACAGCGTCGCGAAGCTGATTACGGCGTATACGAGAGTGAAACCGAGCGGTTTGAACAACCGCACCATGGCGCTGCGCAACGGGTGCGACATGGCGAAATGTGAGCCCACGAACGCCACGCTCGCGGCAACCAGTTCGGCCAGCGGATCAACCATGCAGCATCTCCCTCACTCCTCGATTGCGATCAGCTCCACCTTGAAGATCAGCGTCGCATTGCCCGGGATCGGCCCCTTGCCAACCGGACCATAGGCGAGGTCGGCGGGGGCGTAGAGCTCGATCGTGTCGCCGACGCCCATTTCGGGAATCGCAAGCTGCCATGCCTTGATCAGCCGCCCGAGCGGGAAGGTCGCCGGTTCGCCGCGCTCATAGGAGCTGTCGAACCCGGTCCCGTCGATCAGGCGTCCGGCATAATGCACGGTGACCGTGTCCGCGACGGTCGGGCTCTCGCCGCTGCCGTCGCCTTCGATGAAGCGATAGCGCAGCCCGCCCTCGAGCACGCGCCAGCCGTCTTCCTGCCGGAGCTTGGCCACCGCCAGTTGCTGGGCGTTATGCCAGGCGAGATCGTAGACCGGAGCGTCCTCGCCTTGCGCATCCTGTGCGGCGAGCGCGACCGGAGCGACCAGCGCCGCGAGGCATACGACCGCCCTCACCAGTCGTAGGCCTTCGGCAGGTCGCTCTCGTCGAGATCGCGATAGCGCTCGGCGAGGCGGGTCTGGTGGTTCTCGAGCGGCTGTTCGATGCCGTCGATATAGACCTTCACCGGCGTGCTCGACACCTCGAGCGGATCGCCGTCCCACACCACGATATCGCCCATCGCGCCCGGGGAGAGCGTGCCTGCACCCGTTCCCATCCCGCTGATCTGCGCGGGGACCGAGCTGATCGCGGCGAAAGCCTGCCCCCAGCTCAACCCGTCGGCACCGGGTAGCTCGGTCAGGGCGACGAGGTTGCCGGCGAATTGCGGCAGGTAGCGCGGCTGTTCCATCGCGCTGGCATTGAGCGCGACCTTGACCCCGGCGCGCACCATCCGCCCGATATTGCTCTGCGTGGCACCAAGCTGCTCGAAAGATTCGGGCAGGTCGTCGAGCGCGTCGGCGATCACCGGCACGTTCGCGGCGGCGATCGCGTGGGCCACCAGCCAGCCTTCGCTCGCCCCGACCAGCACGAGGTCGAGGTTCGGGAATTCGTCGCGCAGCGCGAGCACGGCGCGGATATCGGCGGCGCGTTCGACCATGACGTAGAGCTTCTGCGCCCCGGTTACGACCGGGACCAGCGCCGCCGCATCGAAGCGCGACAGCAACACGTCGTCGCCGCGCTCGGTACGGTTGTCGACCAGTCGCGGATCGAGCGGCATGTCGTCGCCGGTACGCTGTTCGGGCGGGCGCGAGGCGGTGCCCGAAATGCGCGAATCCGCACCGTATTGGCGGGCTTCACGCAGCGCGTTGCGGAACAGCGCGTGGGCGGAAACGCGGCTGCCGCCCGCGCGGCGCGCGCCGCCTTCGCCCAGCGCGACGACTTGGAAGGCGCGCGCGCGGACGATCGGATCGGGATCGTCGCCGGTATCGATGATCGCGCCCTGACCACCGAAGATCGAACTCGATGGCATGGTTGCGACCGCGGCGCGCGTGATGCCTCCGGCGCGGCTGACCTTCACGTGTTGAGACTGCGGGTTGATCGCGGGCGCGACGTCGAGCGCCGCGCTGAACGGCGAATCGCCCGCCCGCGTGTCGTTGCTTTCGCTCACCGCCCCGACATCCCACAGGCCGAGATCGGTGACGGTGGCGAACAGGCCGGGGGTGACCCAGGATCCGGTTCCATCGAGCGTCGGAACTCCGGCGGGAACGGTCACCCCTGCGCCCGCGGCGTCGACGCGGCCATTGCGTACGACGATCGTCGCGCCCTCGATCGGGTCCGAGCCGTCGCCGGTGGCGAGCGTGGCATTGGTGATCGCGAAATCCTGCGCCGCAGCAGGAGCAGCGAAGGCGATCGCGGCCGCAGCGGCCATCAGCGTGTTGCGGATCATTTCACGTCTCCTTCACCGGGCTGGCCGAGCTCGAAATCGCTCACCGGGCGACGCTTCCTGTCCAGCGCGTCGTAGAGCAGCGCACCGTCGACCCAGACTTTTTCGGGCCGCGAATAGACCGAGAGCGGATCGCCGTTCCACAGCACGACGTCGGCCATCTTGCCGCGTTCGAGGCTGCCGGTCATGCCGTCGATCCCCATCGCCTTGGCGGCGTTCAGGGTGATCCAGCCGATCACGTCGTGGTCGGGAATGTCTATCCCGAGCCTGCGACCGGCGGCCTGCGCCTTGGCCGCTTCCTGGTTCAGTCGCTGGATGCCGTTCTCGCTGTCCGAGTGGATCACCACGCAGGCGCCTTGGTTGTGGATCAGCGCGGCGTTTTCGGGGATCCCGTCATAGGCTTCCATCTTGAAACCGTACCAATCGGCCCAGACCGCGCTGCACACGTCGTTTTCGCGGAGGAGGTCGCCGATCTTGTAGCTTTCGACCGCATGGTGGAACGCGGTCACGCGGTAGCCCATCTCCTTGGCCATATCCATCACCAGCGCCATCTCGTCGGCGCGGTAGCAGTGGTTGTGAACTAGGATGTCGCCGTCGAGCACGCCGGCGAGCGTTTCCTTGGCGAGGTCGCGCTTGTCGCGGTCACCCTCGGCATAGTCCTTGGCATCGAGCCAGGTCTGCCGGTTGACCGCGAAATTGCCCATCCGCGTAGAAGGCATCCGGCCACGCCCGCCATAGACCCGCTTGGGGTTCTCGCCGCAGGCCATCTTGAAACCATAGGGCGCGCCGGGGAACTTCATTCCCTGCACCGTGCGGCTGGGCACGTTCTTGAGCGTCACCGACCGGCCGCCCATCAGGTTCGCCGAGCCCGGCAGGATCTGCAGGCTGGTGACCCCGCCATTGGCGAGCGCGCGACTGAAGCCAGGGTCCTGCGGCCAGACCGAGTGTTCGGCCCAGACTTCGGGCGTTGTCGGACTGGTCGCCTCGTTGCCGTCCGAATGCGCATCGACCGAGGGAGTCGGATAATCGCCGAGATGCGAGTGAATATCGATGATCCCGGGGGTGACGAACTTCCCGCGCCCGTCGATCCGCGTGTAGCCTTCAGGGATCGCGAGCGAGGCGTCGCCGATGCCGACCACCTTGCCATCGGCAAACAGCACGGTTCCGCCGCGGATTTCGCCGCCGGTGCCATCGTAGATCGTTGCGCCGACCAGCGCCGTGGGTGCGCCGGGATAGCGCTCGTAGGTCGAGGCGAAGGGCACCGAGCCATCGTCGGCGCGAGTTTCGCGCGCGGCAGGCGTGCTGTCGGGCTCGGTCGCTCCCGTCGAAGCGCAGGCGCCGAGCATCAGGCTAGCAGCGCCGGCGCAAAGCGCCATTCGGATCGTTCGGTTCATGGAAGCCCCCAGTCGGAAAATTCGGAAATTGAAAAAAGAAAGGGCGCGGGGACCGAAGTCTCCGCGCCCTTGCCGTTTGCCTTTAGCTGCGGTTCGGATCGACCGCCGGGTGGATGCCCGCGCCCTGGGCTTCTCCCGGCCCTTCGGACTGACCCAGAAGATCGTCGCCGACTTCGTCGTCCGCCAGCGTCTCGAGATGCATCAGCTTCTTCACGAAACGCGCGATCAGGATGACGAACACACCGACGCCGATCGCGACCCAGCCGATCTGCTGGTAGATCGAGAGCGTTGCTTCGCGCGTCATCTCGCCGTCCTCACCACCGGTGGCGGCGCCGATCATGCCGGCGACATAGTTGCCGCCCGCCGTGGCAAAGAACCAGGCGCCCATGATCAGGCTGGCCAGGTGCCGCGGAGCCAGGCGGTTCATCGCCGAGAGGCCCACTGGCGAGAGGCACAGTTCGCCGGTCGTGTGGAACAGGTATATCCCGAACAGGAACAGCACCGGGATCTTGGCATCGACGCCGACCGTGGCCGCACCCCACACCAGGACCAGGAAGCCGAAGCCGAGCTGGACGAGACCGAGCCCGAACTTGGCCGGCGTCGAGGGCTCGAGCCCGCGCTTGCCGAGGAAGGTCCAAAGCCCGGCGAATACCGGGGCCAGCAGGATGATGTAGATCGGATTGATCGACTGGAAGATCGGGGCAGGCACGCCACCCAGGTCGATATAGCGATCGGTGAACAGGTTCAGCGAACCGCCGGCCTGTTCGAACAGTCCCCAGAACAGCGGCTGCAACGCGATCAGGAACAGGATCGCGAACATCCGTTCGCGCGGCTCCTTCTCAAGTCGGAACGCCTCAACCAGCACGTATCCGAGCAACGCGATGCCCGAAACCAGCATGAGGCCACCCACGACCGACTGGTACTGGATCAGGAACCACATGATCACGACGCCGACCAGGCCGATGCCGTACATGGTGTACTCGGTGTTCTTGGAGAGCGGCTTGGGCGGTTCGCCCTGACCAAGCAGCAGCGGCTTGCCAAGCACGAACACAACGAGGCCGAGCAACATGCCGAGGCCGGCGGCACCGAAGCCATAGGCCCAGCCGAGCGTCACACCAAGGTAACCGGCGAGGATCGTACCGATCGCCGCGCCAACGTTAATCCCCATGTAGAAGATCGTGTAGGCGCCGTCGCGACGCACGTCGGTGCGCGGATAGAGTTGGCCCACGATCACCGAGATATTGGCCTTGAGGAAGCCCGAGCCGACGATGATCAGCGACAGGGCGAGCCAGAAAACACTGATCATCGGGTTGTCCTGGCCAAGCGCACCGTCACCCTCGAACGCCATGAAGAAATGGCCGAGCGTAAGGAGGACCGCGCCAAACAGGACAGCCTTGCGCTGACCGAGATAGCGGTCGGCGATCCAGCCGCCGAGCACCGGCGTGATGTACACCAGGCTGACATAGGCGCCGTAGATGATGTTCGAACGGCTATCGTTGTAGAGCCAATGCTGGGTCAGGTAGAAAATCAGGAGGGCGCGCATCCCGTAATAGGAAAAACGCTCCCACATTTCGGCGAAGAACAGGATGTAGAGGCCTTTCGGATGCCCCCCCACTTCCGGCTGCTTGCGCGTGACGGCAAACGCGCCCGCGATAAGAAACAGCGAGAGAACCACCGCGGCGATCGCCGCGATCCAGTCCGCCTCCTGCCAAAGTCCGATGTCTTTCATTAAGGAACCTTCCCCATTTATTGTCTTGATCGCCCTCCCCGGGGCGGAAAGCGGGCACCCTAGCGGATGAATCGCGCGTGTGAAGCGGTTAATCGGCGGTCACGCGCCGATTTTGCAGGGATTCGCTCCTTGACGCGCCACGCTGTATTATGGCACTGCTTCACCCATGAGCGATTCCGACACCCGCCCGATCTACCTGCAACTGCGCGACAAGATCGCCGCCGCGATCATCGACGGGCGCTATGGGGAAGGCGAGATGCTCCCTTCGGTACGCGCGTTCGCGGCGCAGGAAGGCGCCAACCCGCTCACCGTCGCCAAGGCCTACCAGCAGTTCCAGCAGGACGGCCAGGTCGAGGTCCGACGCGGGATCGGCATGTTCGTTGCGACCGGCGCGCGTTCCGCCCTGCTGCGGCAGGAGCGCAAGCGCTTCATCGGCGAGGAGTGGCCCGCGATCCGCGCACGGATCGACCGGCTCGGCATCGCGATGGACGATCTGCTCGAGACAAGCTGACCTTTCCGCCCCTCCGGCAAAATCCCTAGCCCATTGCGCCGGCGCGCGCGCTCTGGCACGGAAGTGGACAACATTTCGTAGTTCCAACCGGATAGACGGGTCGCACCGGCTGGCGATTGGAGGGAAAACTATGATCCGGTCCGAACTGGTCCACACCCTATCACGCAAGCATCCCGACATGCGTCAGGAAGACGTCGAACAGGTCGTCGACATTTTCTTCGATGAGATCTCCAACCAGCTCGCCGATGGCGGGCGGGTCGAGCTGCGCGGTTTCGGGGCCTTTTCGACGCGCCAGCGCGAAGCCCGCACCGGACGCAACCCGCGCACTGGCGAAGCGGTCGAGGTACCGGCCAAGTCAGTCCCCTTTTTCAAGGCCGGCAAGGCGATTCGCGAACGGCTCAACGACTGAGGCTTTCGCTTCCCCGATAGACAGATAGCGTTCGCACCCGCTAGGCCCGCCGCGGTGTGCGGGTGTGGCGGAATGGTAGACGCCGGGGACTTAAAATCCCCTGATCCTTGATCGTGTGGGTTCGAGTCCCACCACCCGCACCACCGGAAATCGCGGCGCCGGGCCCGGTCGCACGGGCGTTCGCCGGTTTTTCAGCGGGCTGCCGATCGGGTTACGCGTTCTGCGTCAGCGCGGCGTTTGCCGAGTGTTAACCAGTCAGACGTAACCCTTGCTTCCGCGTGGCGATTTCCGCGCAAGGGGATACGTTCAGGAGCACCGCGTGGACACCTCCGGGGTTCATCACAATTCAGAAGATTCGGACGTGCCGGCCGACGCGCGGGACCAGCGTGGCGCAGAGCGCCTGCGCCTGCTGATGCGCACCGGCAAGCTGGTGACTCCCAAGGGTGAGTTCCTGTGCGTCCTGCGCGATGCCTCGACCACCGGATTCCGCGCCAAGATCTACCACAAGCTCCCCGACGCGAAGGAGATGCAGCTCGAGCTTGCCTCGGAGCTTTGCTACGATGTCGAGAAGATGTGGGAGAACGAGAGCGAAGCCGGCTTCCGCTTCGCCCGGGAAATCGAGCTCGAGGAACTGATCAACGAGCTGACCCCCTATCCCAAGCGCGGCGTTCGGCTCAAACTTGCGCTCGAAACGCATATCCTTGTCGGGATCCAGAAGGTTTCGGCGAAGGTATTCAACCTCTCGCAGCAGGGCGCGCGGATCGAGACGCAGCACCCCCTGGCCCGCGACCAGCGCTTGCGGCTCGAGATCAAGGGTCTTCGGACCGTCGCCGCGCAGGTCCGCTGGCGCAAGGGCGATACCTGCGGCCTCGTATTCGACGATACCTTCCGTTTCGACGAACTCGCACTTCTCGCCAGCCAGCTCCAGCGCGGGAAGGGCTCGAACGAAGAAGGGTCGGCCGATATCACCCCGACGCAGATCGAGGCGACCGGCTAGGTCACCGCCTGCGCCGTCATGCAGGCCTGAACTTCATCGCCGCGCCGTTCATGCACCAGCGCTTGCCGGTGGGCTTCGGCCCGTCGTCGAAGACGTGTCCGAGATGCCCGCCGCAATCGGCGCAATGGACCTCGGTGCGCGGGACCACCAGCCGGTAATCTGCTTCGGTGCCGACCGCGCCGCGGATCGGCTTCCAAAAGCTCGGCCAGCCGGTCCCGCTTTCATACTTGGCCGTCGACGAGAACACCGCATTGTTGCAGCCCCGGCAGTGATAGGTTCCCTTGCGCTTCTCGTCGTTGAGCGGCGACGAATGGGGCAGCTCGGTGCCGGCTTCGCGCAGGATGTAGAATTGCTGCCTCGTGAGCCGCCGGCGCCATTCGGCCTCGCTCCGCCGGACCGGGAAGCCCTTGGCAGAAACCGGGCTTCCCGACGAGAAGGCGACGAAACCGAGCAGTGCACCGGTGCCCGCCAGCCCGAGCGCCTTGCGGCGGGTGAAGTGGAATTTTCGCGTCGTCATACTCCTAGATACGGAACGGGACGCAGTTTGGTTTCAGTTCAGAAGCGCTTGAGTTCGACCTCGAGCTTGCGGAAACCGTGGACGAAATTGGCGCGCGTGCGCTCGACCTTGCCGGTGACGTTGGCGTGGAGCCGCCGCTTGTGCATCTCTTCGAGCAGCACCCGCAATTGGAGCTCGGCCAGCCGCGCGCCGACGCAGCGGTGGATGCCGTATCCGAAGGCCAGATGGCGTCGCGCATTTTCGCGCCGGATATCGAGCTGGTCGGGATTCTCGAATACCTCCTCGTCGCGATTGGCGGAGAGATACCACAGCACCAGCTTGTCGCCCTTGGCGATCTTCTTGCCGAACAGTTCGGTATCCTCGGTCGCGGTCCGGCGCATATGCGCGAGCGGGGTCTGGTAGCGGATGCATTCCTGCACCGCGTTGGGGATCAGCGAGCTGTCGTTCTCGAACGCGATGCGCTGTTCGGGAAATTCGTGAAACGCGTGGACGATGCCGCTCATCGTGTTGCGGGTAGTATCGTTGCCGCCGACGATCAGGAGCACGAGATTGCCGATAAACTCCTGCGGGCTCATGTGGTTCATGCTGTCCGAGCGGATCATCATCGAGATCAGGTCCTTGCCCTGTTCGCCCTTGGCGCGATCGGACCAGAGCTGCCCGAAATAGCTGCCCATCTCGCGCAGGATGTCCTGCCGCAGCTTGTCGAGTTCGCGCACGGTGGCTAGCTCGGTGTCGCCCGCCCAGTCGGACCAGTAGGTCAGCAGGTGGCGGTCCTGCCATGGAAATCCGAACAGGATCGCCAGCATCTGCGTGGTGAGCTCGATCGAGACCTTCTCGACCCAGTCGAACTGCTCGCTGATCGGCAGGCTGTCGAGCAATGCTCCGGTGCGGCGGCGGATGCTTTCCTCGAGCCGCTTCATCTCGGTAGGGGTGAAGGCGGGGGAGACGGTACGGCGCTGTGCGGTGTGTTCGGGCCGGTCCATGGCGATGAACATCGGCAGTTCGAAAGCTTCTTCGGGTGCGACGTCCTCGGCCCGGTCGAGGATGGTGATCCCGCCATATTCCCACGAGGAGGAGAACAGGTCGGGCAGCGCTTCGACATGCGCGATCGCCTTGTGCGAGACCACGTTCCAATGCGGCCGGAACGGGCTTTCGTCGACATAGTGGAGCGGGCCCATGGCGCGCATCTCGGCAAAGATCGGCTGCCATCGATCCTCGAGATAGATGTCCGAGCGGCTGACATCGAACGGGTGCGGATGGTGCAGCTGGTGGTCCGGATGGTTCTCGAGATACTCGCTCAGCGCCGCATAGGCGGTCGGCGCGGAACGGTACTCACCCGGATAGGCGTGCGCTTGATCGGTCATGGTCTCTCCCCCTGCAGGAATGATGCCGGGCGGGCCCCCGAGTCAAGTCAGTTTCGTTTTGCGACCGAATAGCCGGGACCAGGCGCTGCGCTTCTTCGCGCCGCGCGGGCCGCTCTTCATCACCCAGCGGCGGAACAGGCGCGCGCCGATGGTCACGAACAGTGCGACGCTCGCCGCCTGCCAGCCGATCGCCAGCAGGTGCGGCCACAGCACCGGATCGATCGCCGCGCGCGCGAACATCGCGAAGGGCGAGCTGAAGGGGAAGAGAATCGCGAACCATTCGACCCAAGTGCCCGTCGCTGCGAGCGCATAGCTGGCGAAGAAGAAAACCACGAGCTGGAGCATGGTGACCGGCATCGATAGCGTCTGCACCTCGCGCACCGTGGTCGCGAGCGACCCGATCGCGAGAAACAGCGAACCGAGCAGGAGGTAGCCCATCGAAAAATAGACCACCCCGAAGGCGATGAAGAGCGGCCAGCCGACCGCCGGTTCGGGCAGCACCGGAATGCTGTTGCCCGCGCCGAGATAGATCGCGCCCCCCACGCCGAGCCACACCACGATCCCGACCATCGAGACGGCGAGCATCGCGAACAGCTTTCCGAGGAACACCGATTCCATCGGGATCGCCGCGGCGAGGATCTCGATCACCTTGTTGCCCTTTTCCTCGACGAGGTTGGACAGGACCATCCCCGCCAGCAACATGATCAGCAGGAACAGCAGCACCTGTCCCGATTGCGCGGTGACGAGCCGCGAGCGGGTGACGTCGGCGGTGCTCGTGGCGGTCGGGACGAGTGCGATCGCGGGGCGCTCTGGCGGCGCGCCCTCGCGTATGGCTTCGGCGAGCAGCAGGCCGACCGGGCCGTGCCAGCTCGCGATCTGGTCCTGCGTCCCCACGAGCACCGGCTGCTCGATCGACCCCGAAAGTATTGCGCCGAGATTGCGCGCATTGTCCTGCAAGGCGGTTCGCGGATCGGCCGGCTCGACCCGCTGGATCGCGGGCAGGGCGCCGCCCATCTGCGGGTAGAGCCGGGCATGTGCCTCACCGAGCCGGATCGTCGCTCCGGCATCGAGCATCACCCCGAGCTCGGGCTGGTCGACCTGATCGCGTACCGACGACCCGATCCCGCCCGCCAGCACGCCGACCACGATGGGGAAGAGCGGACCGAGCAGGAAGAAGATGAAGGTCCTGCTGAACAGGATGGCGAAGAAATCGCGCCGCGCGATGACCATCGCCGCCTGCCAGCGAGTGAGGCGGCCGGTGTGCTCCTCGATGCGCCCGTCGGTCATCTGGTTTCGCTCCCCACTTCATGGGCCATATCCGCTTCGAGTTGGCGCGCCGCCGCCTCGCCCGCTATCTCGACGAAGGCGTCGTGCAGGCCGGCGCGCTCGATCGACAGCGACTGGATCCCCGCCTCGCCTTCGATCAGCGCGCGCAGCAACGGCTCGACCCCGGTTTCGGGCAGTTCGAAATTCCAGAATGCGCCTTCGGGCCGGGTGCCTTCGGGCAGGGCATCGCGCCAGCGACCGTCGCGCGCCGCCGTCTCAAGCCGCACGCGGGGGCGGATGCGGTCGCGCGCCTCGTCGACCGGCCCGGCGAACGGCACTTCGCCGCCCGCGATGATCGCCACCTCGTCGCACAACCGCTCTGCGTGCGCGATGACGTGGGTCGAGAAGATCACGGTGGTGCCTTCCTTGGCGAGATCGCGGATCAGCAGTTCGAGCTTGCCCTGGTTGATCGCGTCGAGGCCCGAGAACGGCTCGTCGAACACGACGAGGCGTGGCCGGTGCACCAGCGTGCCGAGCAATTGCACGGTCTGCGCCATGCCTTTCGACAATTGCCGCACCTGTCGGTCCGCCGCATAGCCGAGACCATACCCTTCGAGCAGTTCGCGTCCGCGTCGCCGCCCCTCGTCGAGCGACAAACCCCGCAGCGCGCCCATGAAAGCGATCGCCTCGTATGCCTTCATGGCGGGATAGAGCCCGCGTTCCTCGGGCAGGTAGCCCACCGCATGCGCCATGGAGACCGGATCGTCAGAACCGAGCAGCGTACGCCACCCTTCGTCGGGGTCGATAATCCCCAGGAGCATGCGGATCGTGGTGGTCTTGCCCGCACCGTTGGGGCCGAGGATGCCGTAGATCGCGCCTTCGGGCACGGCGAGATCGACGCCCGAGACCGCGAGGGTCCCTTCGAAGCGCTTGAGCAGCCCCTCGGCCTCGATCGCCAGCTTGTGCACCATGCCCGTCCTGTCTAGCCCATCATGCCTATGACTGCTCCTAGCGCGCCAAAGGTTAAAGCTCCATCGCCCGACAGCCTCGCGGCGCTACAGGATCGCCTGCGCGAAGAGGCGTTGCGGCTCGGTTTCGATGCGGTCGGCTTTGCTGCGGCGGAAGACGATCCGGCGACGGGCGCGCGGCTGCATGCATGGATCGGCGAAGGCATGCATGGCGAAATGGGGTGGATGGAATCGCGCGCGCACCAGCGACAGGGCCCGCAATCGCTCTGGCCCGATGCGCAGAGCGTGATCGCGTTGGGAGCGAGCTACGCGCCGTCGACCGATCCGCTCACGCTGGAGGACGAACCCGACCGCGCGCGGATCTCGGTGTACGCGCAGGGGCGCGACTATCACGACGCGGTGAAGAAGAAGCTGAAGGCACTGGCGCGGTGGCTGGTCGCCGAAGCGGCGAAGGCGGAACTTGGCGAGCGACAGGTCAAGGTGTTCGTCGACACCGCGCCGGTGATGGAAAAGCCGCTCGGCCAGAAGGCGGGGCTGGGCTGGCAGGGCAAACACACCAACCTCGTCAGCCGCGCGCACGGCAGCTGGCTCTTCCTCGGCGCGGTCTATTCGGACCTGCCTTTCGTGCCCGACGCGGAGCACACCGACCGCTGCGGCTCGTGCGACGAGTGCCAGCGCGCCTGCCCGACCGATGCCTTCCCCGCACCTTACAGGCTCGATGCGCGGCGCTGCATTTCCTACCTCACGATCGAACATGCCGGGCCGATTCCCGAGGAATTCCGTGTAGCGATGGGCAATCGCATCTATGGCTGCGACGATTGCCTCGCCGTGTGTCCGTGGAACAAGTTTGCCGACACCGCGCACCGGTGGAAGGAATTCCTCCCCCGGGCCGAACTCGTCGCGCCGCGCCTCGCCGAGTTCCTCGCGCTCGACGATGCAGGCTTCCGTTCGCTGTTTTCGGGCTCGCCGATCAAGCGGATCGGGCGCAATCGCTTCGTGCGCAATTGCCTGATCGCGGCGGGGAACAGCGGGGAAGACGGATTGCTCGATCAGGTCGGCGTATTGCGCGAAGACCCCGATCCGGTGGTCGCCGAGGCGGCCGAATGGGCCGCCGCGCGGCTTACAGCAACGACTTGAGCGGGATCTCGGGATCGGCCAGCGCCTCGACCGGCGCCTGCGTTCCGGCTTCGACCAGCCGTCGTCCCTGGGCATAGTCGCGGGTCGCGTTGACGCAGTCGAGCGCCACCACGCGGCCATTCCGCAGGTAGACCACCGAAAAACTGCGGCTGGCCGAATCGCCGCGCAGCACACGCTCGTCATGCGTGTTCGACAGCCCCACCGTCTGCAGCCTGAGGTCGTACTGGTTCGACCAGAACCACGGCACCGCATCGTAGGGCACCGGCTCGTCCACGATCGCGCGCGCGGCGGTATTGGCCATGTCGTTGGCGTTCTGGACCGACTCGAGCCGGATCACCTCGCCGCCGGCGAAGCGGTTGGCGTGCAGCGCGCAATCACCGATCGCATAGACGTGGTCGAGCGAGGTATGGCAGTTCTCGTCGACATCGACCCCGCCACTGCCGACCGCGCCGGCGCTCAGCAAGGGTGCAATATTGGGCACCAGCCCGATGCCGGCGATCACAAGGTCGGTCGGGACGGTTTCTCCGCTTGCCAGGCGGACGCCGGTGACGGCGCCTTCACCCTCGAGCGCGACCACTTCTGCACCGAGCCGGATATCCACCCCCTGCGCACCGTGCTCGGCGGCGTAGAAATCGGAAATCTCGCGCCCGGCGACGCGCTTGAGCAGGCGGTCTTCCTGCTCGAACACCGTGACCCCGATCCCGAGCCCGCGCAGCACTGCCGCCGCCTCGAGGCCGATATAGCCGCCGCCGATCACCGCCACGCGGCCCGCGCCCGCCTCGATCGCGGTGCGCAGCGCATCGGTATCGGTGCGGTGGCGGATCGCATGGACGCCTGCGAGGTCCGCACCGGGGCATGACAGCCGCCGCGCCTCGCCGCCAGCGGCCCAGACCAGCGTGCCATAGGAAAGCTCCTCGCCGCTCGCCAGCTCGACTGTCCGAGCGTCCGGATCGACCCCGACGACCTCGGCTCCGCCCTGCCAGTCGATCCCCTTGGCGGCCCAGAAATTCTCGGGCCGCAGCAGGATTCGTTCGAACGGCTTGGCACCGGCGAGGTATTCCTTGCTCAGCGGCGGGCGCTCATAGGGCGGGTCCGGCTCGCGCCCCAGCAGGCGCACCGTTCCTTCGAAGCCGCGCTGCCGCAGCGCGATCGCGCATTGGGCCCCGGCATGGCCGGTCCCGACGATCACGACATCGGCAGCGTCCGCCATCGTTTAGCGCAGCAGCAAGTTGCGCGCCTGGCTGGCGATCTGGGCGAGCATCGGCGCGGTTACGGGCACCGCGTTCTGCGCCCGGCCGACCATGGCTCGGAACTGTGCGATCGCCGGGGCGTGCTTGTCCGACCAGTTGTCCACCGCCTTGACCGGGTCCTTCGCCAACTTGCCGCGCCCGACGCGGCGCAGGAACGCCAGCCGCATGTGCTGGAAATCCTGTGCCAGTCCCGCGACCAGCAGCCGCTCCCACGGGTCGGACGGATTCATCTGCGAGGCCGTGGTCTGCGCCCAGTCGAGACCCAGTTCGCGGCCAAGCTGGATGAAGGCCTTGGTCAGCTGCACCGGCTGGACATCGCTGTCGCAGGCCAGCTGGACGAGGCCGACAGCGCCGTCGAGTTCGAACAGTTCGGCGATTTCCTCCACCAGTTCGCTCGGTGCACCGGCTTCGCTCAGCTTGGTGCGGATGCGGTTCGAATAGGCCTTGCCTTCCTCGGCGAGAAGCCGCTGCTTGGCCTTGTCGAGCTTGGTGATGCCGGGCGAGAGCTTCTTCACCAATTCGCTTGGATGGCAATCGCCGCCGCCACTGCGCAGCAGGTCGGCGATATGGGTGCGGATCGCCCAGGCGACGCGGTCGAACAGTTCGAGCCGGGCCTGTTCGTCCATCGGCGTCTCTTCGATCCGCTCGAACAACGCAGGCAGGTCGAACAACCGGTCAGCCGCGACGAAGGCCGACGCGACCTGCGCCAGCGTCACGCCTTCTTCCTCGACCAGTTCGAACGGGTGGCTGACCCCCATCCGGTTGATGATCAGGTTCGAAAGCTTGGTCGCGATCAGCTCGCGCCGCAGACGATGACCTTCGATCTCGGCCTTGAACTTCTTGCGCATCGGTTCGGGGAAGGCGGCGAACAACTCGCGTTCGAGCGCCGGGTCCTCGGGCAGCGGACTGCCTTCGATCGCGTCCTGCAGCACGAGTTTCGACGAGGACAGCAGCACCGCGAGTTCGGGTCGCATCAGGCCCTGGCCGTCATTGGCGCGGCGAACCAGCGAGGCACCGTCGGCGATCCCTTCGGTCCGGCGATCGAGATAGCCGCGATCTTCGAGCGCCTCGACCAGGCGGACATAGGAGCCGGTCGCCTGCGCCCCGCCGCGTTCGGCGATCGACAGCGCGAGCGCCTGGAGACGGTTGTCGTCGAGCACGATCTCGGCGACCTCGTCGGTCATCTTCTCGAGCAGGTTGACGCGGCGCTGTTCGGTCAGGTCGCCATTGCGCTTCGCCGCGGCGAGCGCGATCTTGATATTGACCTCGTTGTCCGAGCAATCGACCCCGGCGGAATTGTCGATGAAGTCGGCGTTGATCCGGCCTCCTTCGAGCGCGAACTGGATGCGCCCGGCCTGCGTGATGCCGAGATTGGCGCCTTCACCGATCGCCTTGACCCGCAACTCCGAACCGTCGACCCTGATCGCGTCGTTGGCCGGGTCGCCGACCTGGCTGTTGGCCTCGCTGCTGGCCTTCACATAGGTTCCGATGCCGCCGAACCATAGCAGGTCGGCGGGTGCCTTGAGGATCGCCTGCATCAGCGCTTCGGGATCGACCGACTTGTCCTCGATTCCCAGCGCCTTGCGCGCCTGCTCGCTCAATGCGATCGACTTCTCCGAGCGCGAGAACACCCCGCCGCCCGCCGAAATCTTCGCCGTGTCGTAATCCTTCCAGCTCGACCGGCCGAGCTTGAACAGGCGCGAGCGCTCCTTCCAGCTGACTGCCGGATCGGGATCGGGATCGATGAAGATGTCGCGATGGTCGAACGCGGCGACGAGCTTGATCGCTTTCGACAGCAGCATGCCGTTGCCGAACACGTCGCCCGACATGTCGCCGACGCCGACGACCTCAATGGGGTCTTCCTGCACATTGACGCCCATTTCGAGGAAATGACGCTGGACCGAAACCCACGCGCCGCGAGCGGTGATCCCCATCGCCTTGTGATCGTAGCCCTTCGATCCTCCCGAGGCGAAGGCGTCGTCGAGCCAGAAACCGAAATCGTCGGCGATCCCGTTGGCGACGTCGGAATAGGTCGCGGTGCCCTTGTCGGCGGCAACGACGAAATAGGGATCCTCGCCGTCGTGGATGACGACGCGTTCGGGATGCACGACCTTGTCGTCGACGATGTTGTCGGTGATCGAGAGCAATGCGCGGATGAAGACTTCGTAGCTTGCCTGCCCCTCGGCCAGCCAGGCATCGCGATCCTGCGAGGGATCGGGCAGTTGCTTCGGATAAAAGCCGCCCTTGGCACCGGTCGGCACGATGACCGCGTTCTTGACGCGCTGAGCCTTCATCAGGCCGAGCACCTCGGTGCGGAAATCGTCGCGCCGGTCGGACCAGCGCAGGCCCCCGCGCGCGACCGGGCCGGCGCGCAGGTGGATGCCTTCGACGCGGCGCGAATAGACGAAGATCTCTCGCCAAGGCAGCGGCTTGGGCAAGCCCGGGACCTTGGAGGAATCGAACTTGAATGCCAGCGCGTCCTCGCCCAGCGGGGCGAATGCGTTGGTGCGCAGGATCGCGTCGATCGTGCTCGAATAGAGCCGAAGCAGGCGGTCGTCGTTGATTGCCTTCACCTTCACCAGGCCACGGCGGACCGCATCGCGCGCCTTCTTCGCCGCGCCATCGCGATCCTTGCCATGGTCGGGATCGTGCTGCGCGCGGAACAGGGCGATGAGCGAGCGCGTGACGTCGGGCGCATGCTGGAGCGCCGCGACGACGGTAGGCAGGCCGAAGCCCATCCCGGTCTGGCGGAGGTAGCGGAACCAGGCCCGGAGCCACTCGGCTTCCTGCGCGGCGAGGCCGGTGGCGACGATCAACGAATTGAAGAAATCGTTCTCGTCATTGCCGTTGAGCACTTCGGCGATCGCCGCCTCGATCGGCTCGGCGCGCTCGAGCAGGCGTTCGGCGGTGACCCCGACCGGCAGGCCGAGCTCGAAATCGTGGATCGTGCCGAGTTCGCCGTCCTCGAGCCGGGTCGGAACCTCGCCGAGCACGCGGAACCCGAAATTCTCGAGCGCGGGCACTGCGTCCGAAAGCGCGAGCACGCCCTTCTTCTGGTAGACTTTCAGCCGCAGCCGGTTGCCCTGGTCGTCTGGCAGGCGATGGAGCCGCGCGCCGCGCATGGGCGCGCCATCGGCACCTTGTTCGTCGGACAGGTTGCGCAGCCGCCGGATATCGGTCGCCGCCTCGAGCGGGCCGTAATTCGCCCGGTAGCCAAGCGGGAACGCAGGGGCGTAGCGGGCTGCAATTGCCGCCGCGCGGCTTGATTCCTCATGGTTGGCGAGCTCGCCTTCGACTGCTTCGCTCCAGCCGCGGACCATTGCCTGCAGCCGTTCGTCGAGCGGCGCTTCTTCGGGCGTCTTCTGCCCGTCGCGGATATCGTAGACAAAGCGGAGCATGGCCAGATTGCCGCCCTCGATCGTCAGGCTCCAGTCGAGCAGCGTGGCGTCGGCGGCATCGCCGAGCATGTCCTGGATCTGCTTGCGCACCGTGGTCGACATCGTGTCGCGCGGCAGCCAGACGAAGGCGAAGAGGTGCCGGGCAAGCGGGGCCTGCACCATCGACAGCTTGGGCCGCGGCCGATCGGTCAGGCTCATCATCGCGGTGACGATGCGTTCGAGGTCGTCGGCCTCGAACCCGATCACCAGATCGTGCGGGAGGGTGCGCAGCGCATGCACCAGTGCCTTGCCGGCATGGCCGCCGGGATCGAAATCGAACTTGGCGATCAGCTCGCCGAGCCGCGAACGCAAGACGGGAATCTCGGTCGGCGTGGTCGCCAGCGCGGCGCTGGTCCAGACGCCGGCATGGACCGACAGCGCGGTGACCTTGCCCTGCTCTCGGACGGGAACGATGAACAGGTCGAGCGGGACCTGGCGGTGGACTTTGCTCAGCCGGTTCGACTTGATGATCAGCGCGCCCTTCGAGCGCGAACCGTCGGCAGCATCCTCGAACCACTTGAACGCGCGATCGTAGCTCTGGTCGAACAGCACCGACTTGCTGCTCTTGCGGCAGATGCCGAGGACGTCGCTGTGCGAACCGTCGCGATAGCGGGTAATGTGCCCGAGCTGGGTGAGGTTGCCGGCGTTGAGCCACTGCAGCAGCGCAGCACTTTCGGAATCGCCGAGCCGTTCGGCATCGGCCGCCATCAGTTCCTGCATCCTGGGCCAGTCGGTCACCGCGGCGCGCGTGTCCGCCAGGGTCGAGGCGATCGCCTTTTCGAGCTCGTGGCGATGCTTCGCATCGATCCGGTCGGTCTCGATATAGATCATCGACTCGCGCCGACAGTCTTTCGCGGGGTTCTTCGGCACGTCCTCGAGACGCCCCTTCGCGTTGCGCTCCACGCACAATACGGGGTGAACGAGGCGATGGATCGCGGCACCTGCATTGGCGAGGGTCAGCGCAATGGAATCGACCAGGAACGGCATGTCGTCGTTGACGATCGCGATCCGCATGAAGCGTTCGGATGCCGAACCGCTGATCGTCTCGATCGCGAAGGTGGGTTCGTCCGCGTCGCGCTGCATCGCGGTGCGCGCGGTGAATTTCGCCGCCTCGTCCAAGGCCTTGCCGGTGAGTTCGGGCTCGTCGGGCAATAGCGAACCGGCGATGCGCCTGCCGATCTCCTCCGCCAGTTTGCGCGGAACGCGCTTGGTATTCGCCTTCGCGCCGGACGCTGCCGCCGCTTTCTTATTCGCCGCCATGCAATGCTCCAGCCGGCTGTCCAATCCTCTCCCACGCGCGACGGCGCGGGTCTCCGGGCGGGCCTATGCGCTTCGCGCCGAACTATCGCAAGGGCTTGTAGTGGCGTCCGGGACGAAGCGGTTTCCGCTACGGAACGGAGCGCGATGTGCGCTCACTCGGCAAGCTGCGCGAGATAGGCGCGAGCGCGGTCGGCCTGTTTGGAATCGGGCGCCAGCGCGACAACCGACTCGAAGCTAGCCCGCGCCGCATCCTCGCGGCCGTCGAGCGCGGCGATAACGCCTGCCTCGAGCCCCGCTTCAAGGTCTTCGGGCGCGAGGCCGATGGCGGTTTCGATGAAGCCCTGCGCGCTTGCGAGGTCGCCGGTCCGCCGTGCGAGCGTGGCCGAAAGCAGCCAGCCGAGCGCGAATTGCGGCGCATCCGCGCGCGCATCGGCGAGCGCCGCCTCGGCATCTTCGACCTGCTCGAGCGCAACGAAGGCACGCGCGAGATCGACCGCGGTTTCGCCGGCGAGCTCGGTTTCACCGGCCGCGCGGGCGTCGTCCCGTGCCATGCGCAGGGTCGGCAACGCTTCGAGCGGATCGGGCACGGCGAGCAGCGCATTGCCTGCCATCGCCCCGAGTCGCGCGCGTCCGGCGCGGTCGGTTTCGGGCGTCGCATCGCGCGCGGCAAGGAACGCGTCGCTCGCCGCCTGCCAGCGCAACAGGCTGGTATAGGCGATCCCGAGGCAGGTCTGCGGCGCGGCGCTCCCCGAACCCGAGGTTTCGCCCAGCCAGCTACCGCCATTGGCGATCGCGGTGGTCGGATCGCGGCGCGCCTGTGCGAGGCATTCTGCCAGGCGCGGGTCCTGCGCGATCGGCAGGCTGGCCGATTGCAATGCGGTGGCGAGGAAGGCGGTGGCTATCACGCGTGGTCTTTCAGGCGGTCGAGAAAGGAAGCGATCGTATCGAGCAGCCGCGCGACATCGATATCGCGCGACATGCGGTGATCGGCATCCTTGACCAGCAGGACCTGCACATCGTCTGAACCGAGCTTGTCGGCCAGTCGCAGCGAGACCTCCCACGGCACCTCGTTGTCACGCTGGCCGTGCAGCAGCACCACCGGACAGGTCAGCGGGATGGTCTCCTCGAGCTGGCGGTTGGCCTGCCCGTCGGCCCAGAAGCCGGGATGGGTGGGCGTGGGCGGGTAGCCGTAATCGTTGTCCTCGTGGATCGTTTCGCCGTCGGCTAGCTTGCGCTTCTGGTCCGCATCGTACCCCCAGTCGGTAAAGTCTGGCGCTGCCGCGATCCCGACCAGCCCGGCGCAACGATCGCCCAGCGCGCGTGCCGCGAGCAGCATCAGCCAGCCGCCCATCGACGAGCCGACGAGCACTGCGCTGTCATCGCCTTCGCTGCCGCCGACATGCCCGACCAGTGCGACCACTTCGTCGCGCCAGCGGCTCAACGTGCCGTCCGCGAATTCGCCCGAGCTCGAACCGCAGCCCGAATAATCGAGCAGGAGGCAGGCGCGGCCATTGCGCGACGCCCAGTCGAAGAGTGCGGTCGCCTTGCTGCCCTCCATGTCCGAAAGGTATCCCGGCAGGAACACCAGCAGCGGCCCCTGCCCGTCAGCGAACCGATAAGCGATCCGACGGCCATCGCACAGGTCGAGGAAAAGCGGGTCGGTCATCGCGCGCGTTGGTCGCGAACCGGCACGGGCGAAGCAACCGATTCTTCCGCTTCGTCGTCGCGCCCTTTGCGGGCTTCGTCGACGGGAAGGGTGATGATCGACGCGCTTTCCGCGACGTCGGGATCCTCCGCGCACATTTCCTGCAGCGCGCGCCACTCGGTATCGCTGAGCGCCGGGTCGTAATCGCCACCCTCGGCTGCCTCGCGAAACGCATCGGCGCGCTCGTCCGAATGCGGGTGGCTCGAAATGTAGCCGATCATCGTCCGCGCCGAGCCTTCGGGACCGTCTTCGCCCGCGAGTCGATCGAACAGGGCCGCTCCACCTTCGGGCGAGATACGTGCGCCCTGCATCCGTGCGATGCTATAGGTGTCGGCCTCGCGTTCGGCATCGCGCGAATAGCTGAGCGAGAGCAGTCCTGACACGGTCGATCCCCCAGCGCCGTCCATTCCGCCGAGCAGCACCGAAAGACCCATCTGGCGCAGGAGCGACTGCATCACGTGGCGTTTGCGCACATGGCCGATCTCGTGGCCGAGCACGGCGGCGGCTTCCTCGGGCGATTCCGCCTCGGCGAGCAGGCCGTCGAACAGCAGGACGCGCCCGCCGGGCAGCGCCACCGCGTTGACCATGTTCATGTTGACCACTTCGACGCGCAGGTTCTCGTCCGTGCCGTCGAGCTTTTCGACGAGCTTCGCCAGCGCCGCGTCGCCATCCGCCGTCGAGCACACCCGCCCGCCGAAATCGTCGAACAGCAATTCGCCGATCCTCGCCTCGGTGCTCTGCGGCACGAGCGGGGCGATCCAGGTCGGTGCGGTCAAGAAGATGGTCCCCGCGATGGCGCTGATCCCTGCGAGGATCACCGCCGCCCTGCCCAGCCCGATCCGGTCGATGAAGCCGCCATAACGGACCTGCGCGGGCAGCCGCCCTTCGAGTTCCGGCGCGAGCGGATTGCTCACGCCCAGCCGCCAGCCGTCGATCTCGGCATGGCGATAGGTCAGGTATTCGCCCTGGTCGTCATTGAAGGTGAGATCGGCGAATTTGTATTCGCCGATGACCGCCTCGTCCTCGATCACGCGGAATTCGCGCCCGAACGGTTCGATCAGGACGTAGCGCCGGACCGCGCTGGAGCCGTCGTAATGCCAGGCCGGGAAGCGCGACACGGCCTAGAACGCTCCCATGTCGAACGCATCGAGCAGGCCTTCGCCATGCTTGGAACGCTGCGTGTCCGACTGGGTCAGCCGGTCGAGATCGATCTCGCCATAGGCTTCCATGTGAGTGACGAAGAATTTCCAGTGGCGGTAGGAGAGGAAGATCCATCCTATCCCCAGCGTGCCGACGACGAGCAGGATGTCGACCAGAAACAGCTTGAACCAGTCCTGGGTGCTCGCATCGAAGCGGAAATCGAGGTTCTCGAGGCTCAGGCCGGAGATCGCGACACGGAAATATTTCGCGTAATAGAACAATGCGATGAATCCGATGAGCGCATAGAAGCCGAGGAAGAACAGCACGAAGCCGATCACCGCGCCGGCATTCACGACATCCGAATCGCCCTCCGCGATGCCCGATGCCGCCATCACGATGCCGAACACCAGCGCGGCGGCGAAGAAGACGAAGGGCGCCGCGTAGAACAGCAAATAGCGCTTCATCAAATCGCCCGCATCGCCTTCGGCACGAAAGCGAAAGGGACCGAAGCTCATCTGGTTCCAGCGTTCGTTCCAGAGCTGGATCATCGCCCAGGGCACAAGCAGTCCGAGAACGAGGTACCCGACCGCCCATTTCCAGACATAGGACCAGCCATAGGACCAGCCGCGATCGTCGCTGCCGCCACGGATGCCGTGCCAGTAGGTCCGCCCCATGCGATAGCGCAAGGCACGGAACAGCGCGACGCCGCCGAGGTAGAAGGTCAGGACGAACACGCCCAGCAGCAGCGCTCCGGCGAGCCCCGGTTGATTGTCGAAGACCAGCCGGTTGAGCACCAGACTGACAAAGAAATACGGGCCGAAGAACAATACCAAAACCAGCAAGAAGCCGAAGAACAGCTCAAGCCCCGTGCCGGTCCATTCGAGCCGCTCGTCGATGAACTGGGTTCGACCCCAGAGATATTTGCGCTCGCGCGTCTTGGCCCAGAAGCGATACACTCCCAGCGTCACGATCGTCAGCAGCAGGTTCGGAAAGGCAATCGCGGCGAATTCGCGCCAAGTGCCGTGAAAGCGGAAAGCGGAGTGCCCGCCCGCATCCTGTTCGTCCATCGATTCCCCCTTTAGGAGGAATGAGTTGTCGCGAAAATCGTATCCGGGTCAACCGGGCTTGTCCGGCCGGGCGGGGACAGTCCTACATCAGGACGGGCAGGGTCAGTCGATCCTGCGCATCGTCGCACACGCCGGGCGCAGAGCAAGAAGCAACCAGCAGCAGCGATGCCGCGAGCATGATGGCGTTGGTCATCTTCTTCATCGCCCTTCTCCCTCTTCTTCCGGCGCGAAGATATCCTCGATGTGGAGCTCGAAGACTTGCGCTATCCTGAATGCGAGCGGAAGCGACGGGTCGTAGCGCCCGGTTTCGATCGCGTTGACCGACTGGCGCGAGACGGCGAGCCGCTCGGCCAGTTCCTGCTGCGACCAGTCGCGTTCGGCGCGCAGCACCTTGAGCCGGTTTTTCACAACGCGCCCCAACTGCCATAGGTGATGCGATTGGACGCCGTACCGATGAACTGGCCGAAGAACCAGACGACCGCGACCCAATAGGCGTCCAGATGCGGGACCACGCCACCGACTTCGAGAAACCCCCAGATCGTCGCCGCACCCAGCGCGAAACCGGTCGCAATCAAGGCCTGGCGCACGATCAGCATGCGCAGGAATTCGTCCTGCTCCTCCACGATCAGGCGACCGATCGCCCAGAAGATCCCGACCACGGCCAGTCCAGGCAAGACGCTCAATGCCGCCCGCAGCGCCATCGGCGGATCGCCGGCCTTGAGCACCGCGATCTGGATCGCGAATACCACGAGGTAGAGCGAACTGAAGATCGCCACGCGCTTGATGTATGCGCGCTGCGCCTCGCCCTTTCCACCGCAGCTTGCGCTGGCGACCGCGGCGTTGTTGGCAACCCGGATCATCTGGAAGAACAGCGCGGCTGGAATGATCATCAGGATCATGGTCGTCGCCGTGTTGATGGCTCCGGTCATAGCCAGGCCGGCGACGCCGCCGAAGCTGGCGAAGGTCATCGCGGCCCAGAGCGGAACCGAATGGCGCAGGCGGGATGTGGTGTTGGCGGCGGTCATGCCTTGCTCCGCTTGAAGGGGTTGCAGTTCCGGCGATTGCCGACGAGCCATGCTCCCGGGAAAAGGGCGAGCAGCGCGAAGGGCGCGAACTGGGCAATTTCCTCGGGTACGATGTCGACCACCGAAAGCAGCGCGATCCCGATCATCGCCGCGGCGAGCAGGAGGGCTTGTTGGATCTGTTTCATGGCAAGGGTCCTTATCTTGATGTAAAGCGTATTTGTCATGATTCGCGCTCAATGTCAACCGTCCTTTCCAAATTGGAGCGGACGCTTGTCCCCTCACGACGAACCCTTGTCATCGGGGCGTCATTCGCGCGATGCAGGCGAACCGCGAGGAGAGATGCCACGATGATCGCCGCCGAACCGCCCGCCGCCACCCCGCTAGCCTCGCTCGACCGGCGCACCCTGCTCAAGGGCGGACTGCTCGGCGCGGGACTGGCGTCGGCAGCCCCCCTCGCAGCCCAGTCGGCCCAGGGCTTCACCCACGGCGTCGCCAGCGGCGAGCCCGGTCCCGACCGCGTTCTCTTATGGACGCGATATGCCGGCGCCCAGGACACGCGACTGACCGTCGAACTGAGTGGAACTATCGACTTTACCCGTCCGGTCGCCGGCGCGAGCGTCACCGCAGCCTCCACGCGCGACTGGTGTTGCAAGGTGGTGGTCGACGGTCTCGCGCCCGATCGCTGGTATTATTACCGCTTCGTCGCCCCCGACGGCGCGACCTCGCCGATCGGTCGTACGCGCACCCTCCCGCAAGGTCCGACGACGCGCTGGCGAATGGCGGTGTTTTCCTGCTCGAATATCGGCTTCGGCTGGTTCAACGCCTATGCCCACGCCGCCGCGGCGGACGAGTTCGACGTCGTCGTTCACACCGGCGACTATTTCTACGAATACGGTGCGGGCACCTATCCGTCGCGCGAACAGGCGCTCACCGGACGCGGCCTCGACCCGGCCGACGAGGCGATATCCCTCGCCGACTACCGGCTGCGCCACGCGACCTATCGCCGCGACCCCGACCTCCAGCGGCTGCACCAGCTCTATCCGATGATCGCGGGCTGGGACGATCACGAAAGCGCCAACGATTCCTGGCGCGGCGGCGCGGAGAACCACCAGCCCGACACCGAGGGCGCGTGGGTGGTGCGCAAGCGCGCGGCCATGCGCGCCTATCGCGAATGGATGCCGGTATCGGACGATCGCTGGGCGACCTACCAGGTCGGCGACCTCGCCACGCTGTTCCGGCTCGAGACGCGGCTCACCGGTCGCGACGAGGCCCCGAGCCTGCGCGCGGTGCTGGCCGGATCGCAATCGCCCGACGAGGCGCTGGCGAGCCTCGCACGGTTTCGCGACGGCGACTATGCCGACCCCGCGCGGCAGATGCTCGGGACCGGGCAGGAGCGCTGGCTGGCCGATGGGCTGCGCGCCTCAAAGGCGGGCAAGACGCGCTGGCAGGTGCTCGTCCAGCAGGTGCTGATGGGTTCGCTTTCCACCCCGGTCGCGCTGGCCGAGGCGCTGACCGACGAGGTGCCGGACTATATCCGCCGCCGGGTGCGCGAAGGCGCACTCGCAAGCCGCGCGGGGATCCCGCTCAACATGGATGCGTGGGACGGCTACCCCGCCGCCCGCGCGCGCCTGTTCGAAAGCGTGCTCGCCGCCGAGGCCGATCTCGTGGTGCTGGCGGGCGACAGCCACAATGCCTGGGCGTTCGACCTCGATCACGACAGCGAAAACGTGGGGGTCGAATTCGCCGGTCACTCGGTCACCTCGCCCGGCTTCGAGGGCTATCTCTCGCAAGTTGCCCCACAGCGGCTCGCGCGTTCGCTGATCGAGGGCAACGACCAGTTGCGCTGGACCGACACCTCGCGGCGCGGTTACATGGCGGTCGAGCTCACGCCCGACCGGGCCGTTTCGGAGTATCGCTTCCTGTCGGGCATTCGCAGCCGCTCGACGACGCTTTCGGGGACGCATCGCGAATCGGTCACGATCGGTCAGCGCAAGCTGGACGGTTGATCGCGATCCGCCCCGACGCTATCCCGCTGGCATGGCCAAAGCGACCATCACGACCACGACTAACACGACCTCGGGCAACCGGGGGCGGTCGGTCGCGGCGTAAGCCCCGGTCCCGCCACCCGGTTTCGGGTGGCAGCGCGCCAGCTTCCCGAAACCGGTAACTTCACCGTACGGCGCGCGGACAGGCATCATGCGCTATTACATCGATACCGAATTCAACGGCACCGGCGGTCAGCTGCTGAGCATCGCGCTGGTGCGCGAGGACGGCGCGTATTTCTACGAAGTGCTGCACGCGCACGAACTGGTCGTGCCGTGGGTGAAGGAACATGTCGTCCCGCATTTCGGGCAGGAGCCGGTCGCGCGACTGCAGGTGGTCAAGAAGCTGCAGAAATTCCTGCGCAAGGATCCCGGGCAGCACGTGTTCATCGCCGACTGGCCCGAGGACCTAGCGCATTTCAACATGATGCTGCTGCGCGATCACGGCCGACGAAACGATCCGTTCCAATATGCCTGCCTGCTCCTCCACCTGCCCGGCTTCGACACCGCCGAGGCGAGCGAGATCCCGCACAATGCGCTCGAAGATGCGCGCGCGCTGGCGGATTACGTCGAGGGCAATCTCGCCGGATCACGCAAGGGCATGATCGCCGAAGACCTCGCGCTGGTGAGAAACGCTTGCGGTGACGCACCACTTGCCTAGGGGTCTCGCCCCAAGGCATAGCCCCATCTGAATACGGATACGAAAGCCCAGAGAGATGACCGAACTGCTCAAGATCAGCCTGCCCGATGGATCGGTGCGCGAGATGGAGGAGGGCTCCACCCCTGCCGACGTCGCCGCCGCGATCGGGCCGGGGCTCGCCAAGGCCGCGCTCGCCGCCCGGGTCGATGGAGAGGTGCGCGATCTCAACCGCCCGTTCGACGGCGATGCCGAGCTCGCGCTCATCACCGCGCGCGACGAGGAAGAGGCGCTCGAGCTCGTCCGCCACGATTACGCTCACGTCCTCGCCGAGGCGGTGCAGGCGCTGTGGCCGGGCACGCAGATCACCTTCGGTCCTGCGACCGACGACGGCTTCTATTACGACGTCAAGGCACCGGACAACCGCGATCCGTTCGGAATGGACGACCTGCCCGCGATCGAAGAGAAGATGCGCGAGATCATCGCCGCCGACAAACCGCTGCGGCGCGAGGTCTGGAGCCGCCAGCAACTGATCGACAAGTGGGAGGCCGAGGGCGAGGTCTTCAAGGCCGAATGGGCCAGGGAACTGCCCGAGGACGAGGAATTGACGGTCTACCATTCGGGCGACGATTGGCTCGACATGTGCCGCGGACCGCACCTCGCCAGCACCGGCAAGCTCGATCCCAAGGCCTTCAAGCTGACCCGCGTGGCGGGTGCCTACTGGCGCGGCGACCAGAGCAACCCGCAGCTCACCCGCATCTACGGCACCGGCTGGCTCAACAAGAAACAGCTCAATGCCTACCTCACCCGGATGGAGGAAGCGGCCAAGCGCGACCACCGCAAGCTGGGCCGCGAGATGGACCTGTTCCACCTCCAGGAAGAGGCGCACGGCTCGGTTTTCTGGCATCCCAAGGGCTATCGCATCTGGCGCGCGCTCGAGAGCTATATGCGCCGCAGGATGGACGGCGCGGGCTATCGCGAGATCAAGACCCCGCAGGTGATGGACGCGCGCCAGTGGGAGCAGTCCGGCCACTGGGGCAAGTATCGCGAGAACATGTTCGTCATCCCCGACGAGGTGCCCAACACCGAGGACGAGGGCGACCTCGTTTCCAAGGACGCCGACTGGATGGCCTTGAAGCCGATGAACTGCCCGGCGCACGTGCTCGTCTTCAAGCAGGGCATCACCTCCTATCGCGACCTGCCGATCCGGCTCGGCGAGATGGGCTGCTGCCACCGCAACGAGCCGCACGGCGCGCTCCACGGGCTGATGCGCGTGCGCCAGTTCACGCAGGACGACGCGCATATCTTCTGCACCGAGAACCAGGTGGTCGAGGAAGTGCGCGCCTTCTGCCAGCTCGCCGACGCGGTCTATCGCGATTTCGGGTTCAAATACGCGATCAAGCTCGCGCTGCGCCCCGAAAAGCGGCTCGGTTCCGATGCCGACTGGGACAAGGCGGAACAGGAACTGCGCGACGCGGTCGAGGAAGCCGGAATGGCGAACGAGGAATATGGCTGGGAGGAACTCCCGGGCGAAGGCGCGTTCTACGCTCCCAAGCTCGAATGGCACCTCACCGATGCGATCGGCCGCACCTGGCAGGTGGGCACGATCCAGGGCGACCGCGTGCTGCCCGAGCGCCTTGATGCGACCTATGTCGGCGAGGACGGCGATAAGCATCGCCCGGTCATGCTCCACCGCGCGATCTTCGGGTCCTACGAGCGGTTCATCGGCATCCTGATCGAGCATTTTGCCGGTCGCCTCCCGTCGTGGCTCGCGCCGGTCCAAGCGGTTGTCGCGACGATCGTCTCGGACGCGGACGACTACGCCAAGGAAGCGGTGGCGAAGCTCGAAGCCGCCGGCATCCGCGTCGACAGCGACCTGCGCAACGAGAAGATCAACTACAAGGTACGCGAGCACTCGCTGGCGAAGGTCCCGCATTTGCTGGTGGTCGGCAAGCGCGAGGCCGAGGAAGGCACCGTCGCGGTCCGCACGCTGGGCGAACAGCAACAGAAGGTGATGACCCTCGAAGAGGCGATCGCCATGCTGACCGACGCAGCCACGCCGCCCGACCTCAAGCAGGCCTAGGGCTTGGAACTTCTCGCAGGTTTTACCGCGCTCCAGCTCGCGGTCGCACTCGGGACCGGGCTCGCCGCGGCGTTCATCCGCGGGCTGGCGGGCTTCGGGCTGGCGATCCTGCTGGTGCCGGTGCTGGCGCTTGCGCTGACCCCGGTCGAGGCGGTGCTGACCACCAACGTCGTCGCGATGCTGATCGGCGGGATCGAGCTGCCGCGCCTGCTGCGCGAGGCGGAAAGGAGCGTCTGGACCATCATCGGTCTCGTGCTGCTCACCACGCTGCCGGGGCTGATGCTGCTCGCCGCGACGCCGCCCGACCTCGCCCGGCTGCTGATCGCGCTGGTGGCGCTATCGGCGTTCTTCGCGATCCTGTTCCCGGTGCGCGAGCCCGAACAGCCCGGCCCCGTGATCACCGGGCTGACCGGCGTGGCGACCGGTCTCCTGACCGGGTTCGCAGGGATGCCCGGGCCACCGGTCGTGCCGTACTATGTCGGACGCGCGATTCCGCGCCATGTGGCGAAAAGCTCGATGATTCTGATCTTCACCTGCGCGGCGGCGATCGGCATCGGTTCGGGCGTGGCGATCGGCGCGATGGAATGGCGGCTCGCGCTCTTGGGCGCGATGCTGCTGCCGGTGGTACTCGTCGGCACCTGGCTCGGCCGCAAGGCGGACGGTCACGTCTCCGACCGCGCGTGGCGCATCTTCGTGGGATTGGTGCTCGCCGCGGCGGCGATTGCCGCGCTGGTGAAGCTGGTCGGCTAGTAGGGCAGCGGCTGACCCGCGAGGATCAGCGCGACAGCGCAACCGAGCACGAGCGCCTTGCGGAACAAATCCGCCCGATCGGTCGCGATCATGCGCGTTGCTGCGAAAGCCTTGGCCATGCGGCGAAGTGTCGCAGCATGGCCCTAAGAATGGGTTAAGCGGCCGCCCCCTCCGGTTTTTGTGGCATCTGCATCGAGGCGCAGTGGAACGAGCCGCCGCCCGCGAGCACCGCGTCGGCCGGCAGTCCGATCGCCTCGCGGGTCGGGAACAGCTCGCCGATGGCCGCGACCGCCTCTTCGTCGTGCACCGAGCCGTAGGTCGGCACCACGATCAGCGCATTGGCGATCGCGAAGTTCATGTAACTCGCCGGCACGACCTCGTCGCCCATCGTCACCCGGCCCGGCGAGGGCACGTCGAACAGCGACAACGTGGTGTCGCCGATCCGCGCGCGGGCATCGGCATAGACCTTCGCATTCGGGTCGTCGGCGCCGCTCGGCACGGGCAGGGCCAGCGCGTTCGGCGCGACGAAACGCGCAAGATTGTCGACATGGCCGTCGGTGTGGTCGTTGACGAGCCCGTCGCCGAGCCAGATCACCTCGTCGACGCCGAAGGCCTCGCGCATCCGCGTCGCTGCCTCGTCCTGCGACAGATCGTCATTGCGGTTGTCGTTGGGCACGCATTGCGCGGTGGTGACCAGCCGGCCCGCGCCGTCGACATCGATCGCGCCGCCTTCGAGGATCCAGTCATGCATCTCGATCGGGAGCCCAGCATCGCGGGCGATTTCGGCGCCGATTTCGGCATCGCCGTCCATCAGATACTTTCCGCCCCAGCCGTTGAAGCCGAAGCGCAGCGCCATGCGCTCGGCGCCATCGAACGCGGTCAGTGGGCCGGTGTCTCGCAGCCAGATATCACCGTAGCGTCTCCGTTCGAGCTTGACCGAGGCCGACACCAGCGACTTCGCCCGCGCCTCGTTCGCGGCGTCGCGGACCAGCAGGCGGACCTCCTGCCCGCTGTCGGCGACCGCGTTGGCATAGGCAGCGATCTGGTCCTGCGCGCGCGCCAGCACGCCGGGCCATTCGGCCTCGTCATGCGGGAAACCGATCCACAGCCAGTCCTGCGGCGCCCATTCGGGCGGAAGGATACGCGTCACGAAAGCGGCGTCAGGTAGCCGGATTGCATGGCGCTTCGCCGGTGCAATCCTCGTCCCGAAGGCGACGGAATTCGTCGCCCTCGTTCCAATTCGGCCAGCTGGTCGACATCGCCAGCATCCGGCCGAGGCGATAGAACAACTGCAGGTCCTGCATCACGCCCGACCAGTCCCAGGTCTCGTCGAATTCGTCGCCGACATCGTGATAGGCGGTCTCGCGATAGCGATCCTCATAGGCGCGACCGGCCTCGACCCCGCCATCCTTCAAGTCCTGCCCGCCATCGACATAGAGCATCGGCAGGCCGCGCTTGGCCATGCTGAAGTGGTCCGAGCGATAGTAGTAGCCAGCCTCGGGCGAGGGGTTGGGTGTCGCCGTGCGACCACCGGCCTCCAGCGCCGCTTCGAGGAAGGCGTCGAGCTGCGACTTGCCCGGCCCGACCACGGTCACATCGTTCGACGGCCCGGCAAGCGAGAGCGCATCCATGTTCACCCCGCCGACTGTCTTGTCGAGCGGGAAGACCGGGTTGGCGCCGTAATATTCGGAGCCGAGCAGGCCTTGCTCCTCGGCGGTCACCGCGAGGAAGACCAGGCTGCGATCCGCCGGCCCCGCCTTTCCGTGCGCTTCGGCTAGCGCGACCAGCGCCGCTGTGCCGGTGGCATTGTCGATCGCACCGTTGCAGATTTCGTCTTCCTGCCCCGGCGCACACTTGCCGAGATGGTCCCAATGCGCGGTATGCAGCACGTATTCGTCGGGACGGGTCTTGCCCGGCAGAACCCCGATCACGTTCTTCGAGGCGAAATTGCGCACCGAATTGTCGAACGAGGTCGAAATCGTCGTGCCCAGCGGCACCGGCTGGAAGCCCTGCCGACGCGCGGCGGCGGTCATCTGGGTCAGGTCCTTGCCAGAAGCGCGGAGGATCTGCTCGGCCACTTCCTTGCGCACCCAGCCGTTCATCGCGGTCTGGCTCGCGCCCTTGTCGGCCCGTTCTGCATAGCCCTGGCCGCCGGCCCAGCTGTTCTTGACCGTGGTCCAGCCATAGGATGCCGGCGCGGTGTCGTGGATGATGATCGCGCCGGTTGCGCCCTGGCGCGCGGCTTCCTCGTATTTGTAGGTCCAGCGGCCGTAATAGGTCATCGCCTTGCCGTTGAACGGACCTTCGAGCGTCTCGACGCCGAAATCGGGGTCGTTGACGAGGATGACCGCGGTCTTGCCCGTCATGTCGATCCCTTCGTAATCGTTCCAGTTCTTCTCCGGCGCGACGATGCCGTAGCCGACGAAGACGAGCTCGCTATCCTCGATCCGCGTGCGCGGCGTTTCGCGATAGGAAACGCCGACCCAATCATCCTGATAGGCGAATTCCATCGTCTCGCCGCCAGCCTCGACCGTCAGCGGCGCGAAATTGCTGCCCGTGATCTCGACCAGCGGCACATCCTGGAACCAGCTTCCGTCATTGCCCGGCTCGAGCCCGGCCGCCTCGAACTTCTCGACCAGCCAGGCGAGGGTCTTTTCCTCGCCGACCGTGCCGGGCATGCGTCCCTCGAATTCGTCCGACGACAGGGTGCGGGTCCCTTCGCGGATCGTTTCGAGCGAGATTTCGGGGACCTCGACGTCCGGGATGTCGAGCCCGGCTGCGTCGGCGGTCTGGGGCGTATCGTCCGAGCCCGAGCTGCAGGCGGCGAGCGCCAGCGCGGCGCCGGCGGCCCAACTGCAAGCGATGATACGGCGGATCATGGCAGGTTCCTCTCGAATTTGTTTTCGCCCCCCGATTGCCAGAGCGCGTGCTTGCTCGCAAGCGCCAGCGCGTTACACACGCGCGCCATGGCCACTACGCCGAGCCCTGTCGAACCCGGTGAGGCGATGGAACGCGCCCGGCGACACGCGCCCTATCTCGCGCGGATGATCGACCGATTCGAACTGCTCGCCGGCCTGTTGCAGGACGGGCTGTACGAGGAGGCCCTGCTCGCGGCGCGCGCCGCCGGGGCGGGCGCTTCCGATCTCGGCACGGCCCTCAGGCGCGAGCGCAATGCGCTGGCGCTGGTACTGGGGATCGGCGACATCGCCGGCGCTTTCCCGCTCGACCGCGTGGTCACCGAATTGTCCGACTGTGCCGACCGCACCCTCGATCGCGCGATCGGCCACGCGATCCGCCGGCGCGCGGGCGATGAGGCCGCGGTCGATGGCTTCATCGCGCTGGCACTGGGCAAGCACGGCGCGCGCGAGCTCAACTACAGTTCGGACATCGACCCGATCCTGCTCTACGATCCCGAGCGGCTCGCCCGCCGCGACCGCGACGAACCGGGCGAGGCCGCGCAGCGTTATGCGCGCGAAATCGTTTCGCTCCTGTCCGAACGCACGCCCGAGGGGTTCGCCTTCCGCGTCGACCTCCGGCTTCGCCCGGCCTCCGAGGTGAGCCCGCTCGCCGTCTCGCTGCCCGCCGCCCTGACGCATTACGAAAGTTCGGCGCTGGCATGGGAGCGCGCCGCTTTCATCCGCGCGCGACCGGCTGCGGGCGATATTCGCGGCGGCGAGGAATTCCTCCGCGCGATCCGCCCCTTCGTCTGGAGATCGAGCCTCGACTTCGGCGCGATCATCGAGATGGGCCGGCTGTCGGCAAAAATTCGCGACAGCAATGAAGGACCCGATGCGGTCGGCCCCGGCTTCGACCTCAAGAAAGGGCGCGGCGGAATCCGCGAAATCGAGTTTTTCGTCCAGATCCACCAGCTGATCCATGGCGGGCGTGAGCCTGCGCTGCGCGTCCGCGGCACGCGCGAGGCGCTCGATTCACTCGCCCGCGCCGGACGGATCGAAGCCGACGACGCCGACCGGCTAGGCGCGGCATACGACCGGCTGCGCGTGATCGAACACCGCCTGCAGATGGTGGGCGACCAGCAGACGCACTCGATTCCCGCTGACGCCGAGGCCATCGCCGGGATTGCCACGCTCGACGGATCGGACGACGCGGAAACCCTGCTCGACGAATTGAGCGACCTGACTGGCGATGTCGCCCGGCGCTACGACTCATTGCTCGATACGCTTTCGGGCGAACCGGACGATCGATCGGCGACCAAGCCACTTTCGCGGCAGGTCGCCGACCTGTCATTCTCCGATCCGGCGGATGTGGCGCGTCGGGTAGAAAGCTGGACCGGGGCGAAATTCCGCGCGTTGAGGTCCGAAGCGGCGCGCCAGGCCTTCGACGCGATTCGCGGTCGGCTGCTCGAGGCGCTGGCCGATGCGCCCGAGCCTGATCGCGCGCTCGCGCGGTGGGAGGCCGTACTCGCGCACCTCCCGACCGGCATCAACCTGTTCCGCCTGCTCGAGGCGCGCCCGGCGCTGCTCGAACGGCTGGCGGCGATCCTGTCGCTCGCGCCCACGCTGGCCGACCGGCTGGCGCGGCGCCCGGAGCTGTTCGACCCACTGATCGATACCGGCGCGAGTGAACTACCCGGCAGCGTGCAGGAGATCGTGGCCGATCTCGCCCGGATCGATGTCGGCGACAATTACGAAGCCCTGCTCGACCGCGTCCGTCAGCGGGTCGGCGAATGGCGCTTCGTGCTCGGCGTGCAACTGATCGAAGGCGCGCGCGACCCGCGCGAGATCGGGCGCGCCCTCGCCCGGGTCGCCGAAGCCGCGCTCGCGGTGCTCGGCAAGGCTGCCGAAGCCGAATTCGCGCACAAGCATGGTCGCTTTCCGGACAGCGAGATGCTGGTGCTCGGGCTAGGCCGGCTCGGCGGCGGCGAGCTCACCCACCTGTCCGATCTCGATATCGTCTATCTCTACGAAAGCTCGGACACAGCGGAGAGCGACGGCGAACGACCGCTCTCGGCCTCGCTCTATTTCAATCGGCTCGCGCAGCGCTTTACCGGGGCGTTGAGCGTGCCGACATCCGCGGGGGCTCTGTACGAGGTCGATACACGGCTGCGCCCGTCGGGCACGCAGGGGCCGCTGGCGGTCAGCCTCGATCGCTTCGATCGTTACCAGCGCGACGAAGCGTGGACGTGGGAACACATGGCGCTGCTGCGGGCGCGCACTGTCTACGGGTCGCAGGAAGCGCGAGCCAGACTCGACGCAATGATCCGCGATGTCCTTTGCACCGAACGCGAGCCCGCAGCGTTGCGTCGCGACGTCCTCAACATGCGTGACGAGATGGCCCGCCACAAGCCGCCCGCCGGGTCACTCGACCTCAAGCTCGTGCGTGGGGGCCTGGTCGATGTCGAATTCGTCGTCCATTTCCTGCAGTTGCGCGATGGCACGGCGCTCGACCCGGAGTTGGGGCAGGCGATATCTCTGCTGGTCGAAAGCGACGCGCTCGATCGGGACTTCGCCGAAGCCCACGCACTGATGGCGCGCACGCTGATCGCCGCGCGGATGCTCGCCCCAGAGGCCACGCCGCCTTCGCCGGCGGCGCGGGCAGCGCTTGCCAAAGCGGCCGGGGTCGGGTCATGGGGGGCACTCGAAACCGCGCTGGGTAATGCCCGCAGCACCGTCGCCGCGGCCTGGGCGCGCACCTTCGAACAGGATCTGGAGCTCGACCTATGACGATCACCGAAGGCGAAAAGCTACCCGACATCGCCATGGCCACCCCCGAAGGCGGCGAAGTGCGCCCGTCCGATTTCGAGGGGCGCAGTGCCGTGTTGTTCTTCTATCCCAAGGACAACACCCCCGGCTGCACCACCGAGGCGAAGGATTTCTCCGCACTCAAGGCCGACTTCGATCAGGCCGGCTGTGCGCTGCTCGGGATCAGCAAGGATTCACCGCAGAAGCACCGCAACTTCATCGCCAAACACGACCTCACCGTTCCTCTCGCCACCGACGCGCAGGAAGGCGGCCTCTCCGACAAGCTCGGCGTGTGGGCCGAGAAGAAGATGTACGGGCGTACCTTCATGGGAATGGTGCGGACCACGATCCTGCTCGCTCCCGACGGCACGGTCGTCCGCGTCTGGCCGAAGGTAAAGGTGAAGGGGCACGCCGAAGAGGTGCTCGAAGCGGTACGAAACCTGTAGCGGCGAGTCACGATTCAGGCCTCGCAGACCGGCCAAATTTTACCTTTTGGTAACAAAATTTCGGGGTTTTGCGCCGAGTTGAGGCAACCAAGTGATTGAAACACCAGGCTATTTTTTGAAAACCGCGCAAGATTCCATCGTAAAACAAGGTAAATCGTGCGTTGAAACGATTCAACGCAACAGATCACCGGTCTGACGTAAAAACGGGAACTGTCGCTTGCCATGCGCAACATCCCGGTTACCCATACAAACAGCGACGCAGGGAAAAGTTCCCACACGGCGATCGCGAAAGTTTCGGGCCCTTCGCGGGGGACAATGCGAAGCGGCTTCTTGGATCAAGCGGTGCTCCGGCGCCGGTAATGGACGGGTAATTTTATGGTACGGGTCTCGGCGATCAAACGCCTCATGGGCATCGTCTTCGCAAGCGCCATGCTGGCAGGTGCCACGCCGGCAGCTGCCGAAGAAGCGAGCGAAACCGACAGCGAGCTGAACGAGGAGAAATTCTCCGAACTGTTCGATCGCTGGCAGGCAGAAGAAGACGGTCGCAACGCGGAAGCGGGCGATTTCGGCGCGGAAATCTCGGTTCCCTCGACCATGCCGCTCGAAAACATGCGCATGACCTCGAGCTACGGCATGCGCGATCACCCGATCTTCAAGCGCCGCCGCAATCATAACGGCGTCGATCTCGCCGCGCCGACCGGTACGCCGATCCGCGCCACCGGCGACGGTGTCGTCGAGAAGGCGCAGCGCTGGGGCGGCTATGGCCTCTACGTCCAGCTCGATCACGGCGGAAAGCTCGAAACGCGCTACGCCCACATGTCGCGGATGGCGGTTTCGGCCGGCGAACGCGTCACCAAGGGCCAGATCATCGGATATGTCGGCTCGACCGGCAATTCGACCGGCCCGCACCTGCACTACGAAGTGCGCATCGCAGGCGCGCCCGTCGATCCCTCGCCCTACATGACCGGCGCGATGGACGAGGAAACCTTCGCCGCGCGTTACGGTCATCTGACCGGCCAGGGCGGCCCCGAGTAAGGCTCGGCCCGACAAACCCGCTTCCTCGATGAAGCGACAAGAGGCGACGGCAACCCCGTCGCCTTTTTGTTGCCCCCCTCCTTTTCCTTGCGCCGTTTAATCGCGCGGTTAAGCTCTCCCAAGAGGGAGAGAGACATGCATCCATCGGTTCACGCCGAAAGCCAGCCGGACAAGCCTGCGATTGTCATGGCCGCCACCGGCGAGGTCACGACCTATGCCGAGCTCGAGGCGCAATCGAACCGCGTCGCGCAATTGCTGCGCTCGCGCGACATCGGGATCGAGGATCCGGTCGCCGTCTGCCTCGACAACGATGCGCTGTATTTCCCGCTCGCCTGGGGCATCAATCGCGCTGGCGGGCTGATGGTGGCGATTTCGAACCGGCTGACCGCGACCGAGATCTGCTACATCCTCAAGGATAGCGGCGCGAAGCTGCTGTTCTGCACCGAGGCCCAGTCCGAGCTCTTCGATGCGGTGGCGCAGGAATGCGAGGCGGTGCCGCAATTGCGCGTCCGCGGCACGGGAGAGCGTGACCTTGCCGCTGCGCTGGCCGCAATGCCGCCAGAGCGGATCGCGGACGAGCGCGCCGGGGCCGACATGCTCTATTCCTCGGGAACGACAGGACAGCCCAAGGGCGTACGCTTGCCGCTGCCCGAAGAGCCCGAACTGACCGCGCCCAATGCGCTGGTCGGCCTTGCCAGCATGGCATTCGGGATCAAGTCCGACAGCGTCTACCTGTCGCCCGCACCGCTCTATCATGCGGCACCGCTGCGCTGGTCGATGACCGTGCAGCGGATCGGCGGCACGGTGGTGGTGATGGAGAAGTTCGACCCCGAGCGCGCGCTCGCCCTGATCGAGGAACACAAGGTCACCGATGCGCAATTCGTGCCGACCCATTTCGTCCGCATGCTCAAGCTGCCGAGCGAGACCCGCGCGAAATACGATGTCTCGAGCCTCAAATGCGCGATCCATGCCGCCGCGCCCTGCCCGATCCCGGTCAAGGAAGCGATGATCGAATGGTGGGGGCCGGTCCTGTTCGAATATTACGCAGGCACCGAGGGCAACGGGTTCACTTTCATCAATTCCGCCGACTGGCTCGAGCGCAAGGGCTCGGTCGGCAAGGCGCTGATCGGCACGATCCGAATCTGCGACGAGAACGGCGACGAGGTGCCGCACGGAACCGAAGGACAGGTCTATTTTTCCGACGGCAAGCCGTTTTCCTACCACAACGACCCCGCCAAGACTGCCGAGGCCGCCAACAAGCACGGCTGGACTTCGCTCGGCGATGTCGGATGGGAAGACGAGGACGGCTTCCTTTACCTCACCGATCGCAAGAGTTTCATGATCATCTCGGGCGGGGTGAACATCTACCCGCAGGAGGTCGAAAACCTGCTGGTTAGCCATGAAAAGGTCGCCGATGCCGCGGTGATCGGAGAGCCGCACGACGATCTCGGCGAGCAGGTGATCGCGGTCGTCCAGCCGGTCGACATGGCGCTCGCGGGCAACGAACTGGCCGACGAGCTCTGCGACTTCCTCGGCGAGGCGCTCAGTCGGGTGAAGATGCCACGGAGGATCGATTTCCGCGAAGAATTGCCGCGCGAGCCGACCGGCAAGCTCTACAAGCGCTTGTTGCGCGACGAATATCGCGAGGCCGCGCAGGCCTCCGGCTGATCACCAGCGCAGGAATCGCGGTACGATGAGCCTCCCGGCGATCGCCGCCATGCCCAGCGCAGAACTGTACCACAGGCCGATATAGGTGATCGTGCTGCTCGGGCAGTGGATGTTGTAGGCCAGCAGCGCGAAGGCCCCGCTCGCAAAACCCACCAGCCAGCCGGTACGCTCGGCATCGACCACCGCTCCACCGCGCAGCCAGGCGGTGAGCGGCGCACCGAGCACCATGCCGCCCAGCAAGCCGACGGCAACGCACATCCGCGCCGACGGTGCCTCGATGATGGCGCGCGAGATGCCCCCGTCGACGATCGCGAGTACACCCATCGAGAGCGGGAAGATCGCCCCGAAGCCCAGCGCCCATTTCCATCCGTCGTGGTGCTTGCCGACACCGGGCCGCGCCGCCGAGACCACCGCGGCGAAGGTCGCCGCCCCGATCAGCCCCAAGACGCCCGATCGCAACAGGAAGATCGCCTGCGGCTCTCCCGCCGCCAGGTCGTCGCGAAGACCGAGCGTCATCACCGTACCGATCGCCAGAATCGCGGTCAGCGCCGCCATGGTGGTGGCGGGCCGCGTCGGGCGCAGCGGATCGACGGGCTCGAGTTCGTCTACGAGGCTTTCGATTAGGGTAGGCATGCTCAATCACTCTTCGATCAGGGCGGCCATTTTCTTCACGCCGCGATGGATGTTTACCTTGACCGCGCTTTCGCTCTGGCCGGTCCGCTTTGCCGCTTCGCGGATCGAGAGCCCCTCGATCTTGACCAGCTGGATAGCGTCGTTCTGCTTGTCGCTGAGATGCGCCATCAGTCGCTCGAGGCTGACTGCGGCGGCCACCGCCTCGTCCTCTGCCGCGACGCTCGCGGTGTCGTCGTGCAGCTCGTCGGCGGCGTGGCGGTAGTCCTTGCGCAGTCGGTCGATCCAGCGATAACGCGCGATCGCAGCGAGCCACGGCAGGAAGGCGCGCGTGGGATCGTAGCTCGCCCGCTTGCGATGGATCGACAGCAGCACGTCCTGCACCAGCCCGTCCACCGCCTCGACCGCGATCTTCTGCGCATAGTACCGCCGCAGCCAGTCGCCGCATGCCTCGAGCAAAACCGCATATGCGCGTTTGTCGCCCGCTTGGGCCGCCACCATCAACCTGCGCAGGGTGCCGTCGTCGGCCTTCATGCGTTTCGCTCCACCATCGCCGCCGGGTTCGGACGCCACTTGCGCCCGGTTACACTCCGGCGCGACGGGGGCGGCATGGACCGGGTGTTACACTGTCCTCGAAGGAAACGGCGCCTGCCAGACGGAGCGACGGGCCTCATCACCGTGTCACGCTCACCGTGATCGAACCAAGTATTTGTTGCTGAACGACTTACCGCATTCCTGCGGATTGCAGGGTGGCACATTTCGCTACTTGGCGAGGGCTCCGCCGCAGAACGCAGGGAGAAATTGGATACAGCCATCGCCTCGCCGCCTCGAGAAACGCCGCCACGGTACTCTCATTGGCAGGTGTAGGAAAATAGCGCGTTCGCATGGCGCCCATCATGGGTAATGGAACCGCGCAAGGGCACAATAAAGTTGCGCACAACTGAAAAATCGGATTCACGAATTCCGATTTTCCTGTCTTTTTGCGCAGCTTTCTGCTACGTGAACAGTATGAAATATGGAGGGATTAATACAATCCGGAGCATGGCCGCCGGGAATGGAGGCACGCGCCCATGACGCTGTTCGAACCGCACAACCTGCCCTTCGCCGCCGCGCTGGGCCTGATGCTCGCACTGGCACTTGCCCAGGCTGTGGGACTGGGCGATGCCTTGGGCGCCGAGGCGGAAATCGACCTCGATGCCGATCTCGACGGCGACGCGGCGATCTCTGCCGGGCCGCTCGACGGGCTGTTCACGCTGCTCGGGATCGGACGCGTGCCGTTCACGATCTGGCTCGCGACGTTCCTGTTCGCTTTCGCCGCGCTCGGACTGGGCATCCAGCAACTCGCCGCGGGGCTGACCGGGGCCCCGCTCTACAGCTGGCTGGCGGCGCTGTTCGCCGGCGGCGCAGCGCTGCCCGTGACCGGCGTGGTCGCGCGTCCGCTGGGCGCGATCATCCCGCAGGATGAAAGCACCGCGGTGAGCACGCAAAGCCTGGTCGGCCGCCGAGCCACGATCACCGACGGCACTGCGCGCGCCGCGTCGCCCGCCCGCGCGCGGGTGAAGGACGTCCACGGCCAGCAGCACCACGTGATGGTCGAGCCGCACGAGACCTCGAGCGAATTCCTGTCAGGCGACGAGGTCCTCCTCGTCCGCTGCGACGGCAATATCTTCTTCGCCACCGCCCTTTCCGAGCGACGCCTGTCGCCGACCGACTGATCCCCGCCTTCAACGACCAAGGAGACGCCATGGAAAACCTGTCCAACATCGCCATTCTCGCCGGGGGAGGCTTTCTCCTCATCCTCATCATCGGCTTCACGATCGCGCGGCTTTACCGCCGGGCATCGAAAGAGACCGCCTTCGTCCGCACCGGTGTGGGCGGCGAACGCGTCGTGATGAACGGGGGCGCGCTGGTGCTGCCGGTGTTCCACGAGACCATGCCGGTCAACATGAACACGCTGGTGCTGTCGGTGGTACGCCGCGACACCGAGGCGCTGATCACGCTCGACCGCCTGCGGATCGACGTGAAGGCGGAGTTCTACGTTCGCGTGAAGCCCGATAGCGGCGCGATCGCGATGGCGGCACAGACGCTCGGCCAGCGCACGATGCAGCCCGAAATGCTGAAAGACCTGGTCGAGGGCAAGTTCGTCGACGCGCTGCGCTCCGTCGCTGCGGGCATGACGATGAACGAGCTGCACGAACAGCGCGCGGATTTCGTTCAGAAGGTTCAGCAGGTCTCGTCCAACGACCTGTCGATGAACGGTCTCGAGCTCGAATCGGTCTCGCTGACCGGGCTCGATCAGACCAGCATCGAGCATTTCAACGCCAACAACGCCTTCGACGCCGAGGGCCTGACCAAGCTGACCGAGCAGATCGAGGCGCGCAAGAAATTGCGCAACGACATCGAGCAGGACACCCGCGTCCAGATGGAGACCAAGAACCTCGAAGCCGACCAGCGATCGTTCGAAATCGGCCGCGATAAGGAATATGCGCGGCTCGAGCAGGAGCGCGAAGTCGAGGTCCGGCGCGCCGCGCAAGCGTCCGAAATCGCCCGCGAGCAGGCCGAGCGCACGCGCGAAGCCGATGCCGCGCGGATCGAGGCCAAGAAGCAGGTAGACGCCCAGCAGATCGAGGCCGACCGGCTGGTCGAGGAAGCGCGGATCGACCAGACCCGCGCGCTCGAAATCGCCCGCCAGGAACAGCAGATTGCGGTCCAGAACAAGAGCCGCGAGGAAAGCCAGGCCAAGGCCGAAGCCGACGAGGCCCGTGCTAAGGCGGTCGCTGCGGAAGAGCAGGTCGTCACCAGTCGCGAAAGCGAAATCGCCGAGCGCCAGAAGAAGATCGAGCTGATCGAGGCGGCCAAGCAGGCGGAGCGTGACGCGATCGGGGTCAAGGTCGAAGCCGAGGCCGAAAAGGATGCCGCGACCAACCGCGCCGAGGCCGCAAGGCTCGAAGCGCAGGGCGAGGCCGAGGCCGAGAAGCTGCGCGCCGAAGCCGCGCGGGTCCGGTTCGAAGTGGAAGCCGCAGGCCAGCGGGCGATCAACGAGGCGGCGAACATCCTGTCCTCGGGCCAGATCTCACTCCAGACCAAGCTCGCGCTGCTCAAGGTCCTGCCCGACCTCGTGCGCGAGAGCGCCAAGCCGATGGAGGCGATCGAATCGATCAAGATCGTGCAGGTCGACGGGCTCACCCAGAAGGGGGGCGGCTCGGGCGGCACCGTCGCCGGCGGTGGGAGTGGCAACCTCGCGACCGATGCGGTCAGCGCGGCGCTGTCCTATCGCGCTCAGGCGCCGGTGCTCGATGGGTTGATGAAGGAGCTCGGCCTCGACGGCAGCTCGCTCGACAACCTCGTTAAGGGACCGAGCAAGGCTGCGAGCGACGATCGCGAGCTGGAAGACGTCGCCCCCGCCAGCGCCGACGAGCTGATCGCCAGCCAGCGCAAGAGCGCGGACAAGCCGGACGACGCGAAGGCGGACAAGCCCGAGGCGGACAAGGCCGACGCCTGACCGCGGCTTCACTGAGTGCAGGAAGCCCGTCGCAACGCAGGTTGCGGCGGGCTTTCTCTTTGTCCCGTCCCCTCCGGCGCGGAGAGCTCAGGCGTTCAACAATCGCTCTGCCATGGCGCGCACATCGGCACCCATATCCGCACGTTCGAGCGCGAGCGTGAGCGTCGCCTCGACGAAGCCGAGCTTGCTGCCGCAATCGAACCGGCGGCCGTCGAATTCGAGCGCATGGAAGGGCTGGTTGCCGATCATCGTCGCCATCGCGTCGGTCAGCTGGATCTCGCCGCCTGCGCCCTTTCCCTGCCTTTCGAGCGTACGCATGACCTCGGGCTGGAGGATGTAGCGGCCCGACAGGATCCTGTTCGAAGGTGCCTTTTCGACCGGCGGCTTCTCGACCAGTCCGCGGACCTCGGTCAGTGCACCGTTCCGTTCGCCCGGGTCGATCACGCCGTAATTGGACACCTCGTCGCGAGGGACCTCGAGCACGGAGATGATGTTGCCGCCGACTTCGCCATAGGCCTCGACCATCTGCTTCATGCAACCGGCCCCGCCGTTTCGCGCGATCAGCAATTCGTCGGGCAGGAAGATCGCGAAGGGCTCGTCGCCGACGATTGCGCGCGCGCACCAGATCGCGTGGCCCAGCCCCATCGGGACTTGCTGGCGTACGGTGATGATGTCGCCCGGCGTAGCGCGGGTAGGGCCGAGCGCGGACATTTCCTTCCCGCGCGCGGCCATCGTCGATTCGAGCTCGTAGGCAACGTCGAAATGCTCGACGATCGCAGTCTTGCCGCGCCCGGTGACGAAAATCATCTGCTCGATCCCCGCCTCGCGCGCCTCGTCGACCGCATACTGGATCAGCGGTCGATCGACGATCGGGAGCAATTCCTTCGGGATCGCCTTGGTCGCAGGGAGGAAGCGGGTGCCGAGCCCGGCGACGGGGAAGACGGCTTTCCTGATCGGCTTGAGACTGCTCATGCCAGCCTCGATAGCACCGGGAATATGACGCGCAAACGACACCTGCGCCAAAGCCGGCGGTCCGACGCACAACTTGCCGCGCGCACGATTCCCGCTAAAGCCTCGTCGCCATGGACAAACTGATCGTTACCGGCGGCAAGCGCCTCGAAGGAACCGTTCCCATTTCGGGCGCGAAGAACGCCGCGCTCACCCTGATCCCCTGTGCGCTGCTGACCGAGGAACCGGTCACCCTGCGCAACCTGCCGCGGCTCGCCGATATCGACGGGTTCCAGCACCTGATGACGCAATTCGGCGTGGCGCACTCGATCGCCGGGCGACGACCGGAAGATTTCGGCCGCGTCGTCACGCTCGAGGCGACGCGGATTACCAACACCGTCGCGCCATACGACCTCGTGCGCAAGATGCGCGCCTCGATCCTGGTGCTCGGCCCGATGCTTGCGCGGATGGGCGAAGCGACCGTCTCGCTTCCGGGCGGCTGCGCGATCGGCAACCGCCCGATCGACCTTCACCTAGAGGCATTGAAGGCGATCGGGGCCGAGATCGAGCTCGCGCAGGGCTATGTGAAGGCCCACGCTCCCGATGGCGGGCTTCCCGGCGGGGACTACGATTTCCCGATCGTGTCGGTCGGCGCGACCGAGAACGTGATCATGGCCGCGGCGCTCGCCAACGGCACCAGCAAGCTCGGCAATGTCGCGCGCGAACCCGAGATCGTCGACCTGTGCAACATGCTCGTCGCGATGGGTGCCGAGATCGAGGGAATCGGCTCGTCGGACCTCGTGATCCACGGGCAGAAGACCCTGAATGGCTGCACCTATTCGGTCATGCCCGACCGGATCGAAGCCGGGTCCTACGCCTGCGCCGCGGCGATCACCGGCGGCGAGGTGTTCCTGCAGAACGCCCGTCCCGACGACATGAACGCGACGAGCCACGCGCTGCGCAATGCCGGCGTGACGGTCGAATACGAAAAGAAGGGCATCCGCATCTGCGCCGACAGGCCGCTCAATGCGGTCAACCTCACCACCGCGCCCTATCCCGGCCTCGCCACAGACATGCAGGCGCAGATGATGGCGATGCTGTGTCTCGCCAAGGGCACCAGCGTGCTGACCGAGACGATCTTCGAGAACCGCTACATGCACGTGCCCGAGTTGGCCCGGATGGGCGCCAATATCGAGGTGTCGGGCCGCACCGCCGTGGTCCACGGAGTCGACAGGCTGTCGGGCGCCGACGTGATGGCGACCGATCTTCGGGCTTCGATGAGCCTGGTCATCGCCGGGCTCGCCGCCGAAGGCGAAACGCAGGTCCGCCGCCTTTATCACCTCGATCGGGGTTACGAGCGGCTCGAGGAAAAGCTCGCGCTGGTCGGCGCGCAGGTCGAGCGCGTGGGCGATTGAGCGTGCGTCGTCGCCGGACCCCGAACGCGGTTCGCGCGTTGAAGGGAAAAGGAGGCAGATGATGGGACTTTTGAAACTCGCCGCGCTCGGGACGCTGGGCTATGTCGGCTACAAATTCTACGAGAAGCAGAAACTCGATCGCAACGGCGTCGCATTCGCCGACGGCGAACCCGAAGGCCAGTTCCGCAATGCCGGGCCCGAGTCGGTCGGTGACAAGCCCCGCCGCGCCTGGAACAAGACCGACGAGGAAAGCGACGAGAGCTTCCCCGCCAGCGATCCGCCCGCGAATTACTGATCGGGCAGGACCGAGATTCAGGAGGGCGGCGCTGCGGCGTCGCCCTTTTTCATGTCCAGCACCAGCCACACCCGGATCGCGCTGGCGAGGCCGGGAGGCGTCTCGCTGGCGATGCGTTGTTCGTCTATCCGCGCGACCAGCGCGTTGATCGGCACATCCGCGCGCGCGGCGGCGTCTCGCAGCATGTCCCAGAATATTGGCTCGAGGCTGATCGAAGTCTTGTGCCCGGCGATCTCGACCGAGCGCTTGAGCGGCGGGTGATAGGATGACGGATCGGCCATGCGCCGATGCCTAGACCCGCCCGGGCCCGTGCGAAAGCCCTGCCGCTTGCGCAGACAAGCCGGAGATACGCGGTTATGACACGGGCAATTCGAACCGGAAGGACAGCGCATTGAGCGGCAATCACGCAGGTCACGATCACTCGCACGTACCGAAGAACGAGAAGAAGATCGCGATCGCCGCGGGGCTGACCGGGGCTTTCATGATCGCCGAGGTCGTCGGCGGGGTGGTGTCGGGCTCGCTCGCGCTGATCGCCGATGCCGGCCACATGCTGACCGATTTCGCGTCGCTGGTGCTCGCCTGGCTCGCCTTCCGCCTCGCGCGACGCCCGGCGGACTGGCAGCGGACCTACGGTTTCGACCGGTTCTCGGTGCTCGCCGCCTTCGTCAACGGGCTCTCGCTGTTCGCGATCGCCGCGTGGATCGTCTACGAGGCGATCGAGCGCCTGCGCGCGCCCGGCGAGGTGCTCGGCAGTCTGATGCTGTGGGTCGCGGTAGGCGGGCTCGCGGTCAACGTCCTCGCCTTCATCGTCCTGACCCGCGGCGAAAGCGACAACCTCAACGTTCGCGCCGCCGCGCTGCATGTCGCGGGGGACCTGCTCGGCTCGATTGCCGCAATCGTCGCCTCGCTGGTCATCATCTTCACCGGCTGGACCCCGATCGACCCGCTGCTGTCGATGCTGGTGGTGCTGATCATCCTCCGCTCGGCTTGGGCGGTGGTGAAGGAAAGCGGGCATATCCTCCTCGAAGGCGCGCCCGACCATCTCGACCGGCGCGAGCTCGCCGAACGATTGATGCGGATCGACGGGGTCGAGCATGTCGGCCACATTCACGCCTGGTCGGTCACGCAGGAACGGCCGGTAATCACGCTCGAAATCACGACCGCCGCGGACCGCAACCCCGAGGCGATCAAGCGCGAGGCGAAGGGCATCCTGCGCGACGAATACCACGTCGATCACGCCACCGTCGAAATGCATTCGGGTGCGGCGCAGGGGGCGCGTGCCGATTGCTGAGCGGGATGCATTGACGCGATCGGCGCGAGTGATGAAGCAGTGGGCGACGGCTTGAGGGAAGGGAAACGCATCATGCACGCTTGGACGACGCTGGCAGGTTCGGGCCTCGCACTGGCGCTGCTGGCCTCGGTCCCGGCCTCTGGCAACACGGCGCCGCAGGATCCCGCTCCCCCCATCCCTTCGATGAGCGAGACCGAAGAGCCGCATCCCGACATGCCCGAGATCCTGCCGCTGCGCGATCGGGCGGAGGTAATCGACCGTATCCTCGCCGAGCGGCTCGAGACGATCATGCCCGTGATCATGCGCGAACAGGGCATCGATCTGTGGCTGCTGATGGCACGCGAATATTTCGAGGAGCCGGTGGTCGAGAGCATGCTCGACGCGCAGAGCATGGCGGCGCGGCGGCGGACGATCCTGATCTTCCACGATCCCGGCGACGGCCAGCCGATCGAACGGCTGACCGTGAGCCGCTACGGACTAGCGGGCCTGTTCGAGCCGAGCTGGGATCCTGCCGAGCAGCCCGACCAGTGGCAGGCGGTGGCCGAGATCATCGCCGCGCGCGATCCGGAGAAGATCGCGATCAATTTTTCGGACCTCCGCGCTTTCGGGGACGGGATGACGCTAAGCCAGTACCGGCTGTTCACCGCCGCGCTGCCAGAGCGCCTGCAAGGCCGGATCGTATCGGGCGAGGAGCTGGCGACCCGCTGGCTCGAGACTCGCACGCCTACCGAGCTGGCGATCTACCCGGGCATCGTCCGGATCGCGCATGCGATCATCGGCGAGGCGTTCTCGCGCCAGGTGATTACCCCGGGCGAGACCACCGCCGACGACGTGCGCTGGTGGATGCGCGAGCGGCTCTCCCAGCACGGCCTCGAGCCGTGGTTCCATCCCTCGGTCGGGATCCAGCGTCGCGGCGAGGAAGGCATGCTGAGCGGCGATACGGTGATCCAGCCGGGCGATCTGCTATGGACCGATTTCGGGCTGACCTATCTGCGGTTAAACACCGATACGGAGCATCTCGCCTATGTCCTCCGCCCGGGCGAATCCGAAGCGCCCGAAGGGCTGCGCCGCGGCATGGCGAGCACCAACCGGGTGCGCGAATTGCTGGTCGATTCCTTCGCCCCCGGCGCGAGCGGCAATGTGATCTTGGCAGAGGCCCGCCGCAAGGCGCTGGCCGAAGGGCTCGACCCGTCGATCTATTCGCATCCGATCGGCCTCCATGGCCACGGCGCGGGCAGTGCGATCGGCTTCTGGGACAACCAGTCCGCCGATCCGCGCGGCGCGGGCCCGGTGCGCGCCGAAACCGCCTGGTCGATCGAGCTGACCTCCTATTCGCGAGTGCCCGAATGGGACGGCCAACGGGTCGATTTCCGCACCGAGGAAGACGCCTGGTTCGACGGCGAGACCGTCCGTTTTCTCGACGGACGGCAGACCGAGATCACGCTGATCCCGTCGAACTGACCTGACCTATCGCTACGGGCTGTCCGCCCCCGGCACCTCAATACATGTGCTGGCCGCCATTGATGCTCATGGTCGAGCCGGTGACGAATTCGGCGTCGTCGCTGGTCAGGAACGCTACGCCGCGGGCGATCTCCTCGGCGTGACCGAGCCGGCCGACGGGAATCTTGGCGACGATCTTTTCGAGCACCGGTTCGGGCACCGCGGCGACCATGTCAGTGTCGATATAGCCGGGCGCGATCGCGTTGACCGTGACGCCGTATTTCGCGCCTTCCTGCGCCAGCGCCTTGGTGAAACCGTGGATGCCGGACTTGGCCGCGGCGTAGTTCACCTGGCCGTATTGCCCCGCCTGCCCGTTGATCGAGCCGATATTGACGATGCGGCCCCATTTGCGCTCGCGCATGCCGGGGAAACAGGCCTTGGCCATGTTGAAGCAGCCCCCGAGATTGACCCGCATGACCTCGTTCCAGTCGTCCCAGCTCATCCGGTGGAGCGTGCCGTCACGGGTGATCCCGGCATTGTTGACCACGATATCGATCTCGCCGTGATCCTGCGCGGCCTTCACGCAGCCGGTGAGACAGGCTTCGTGATCGCCGACATCCCATTTCGCGATCGCGATCCCGGTGCGATCCGAAAACGCCTTGGCGCGCTCGTCGTTACCGCAATAGTTCGCGACGACGGTCCGCCCCTGCTCCTTGAGCGCGAGGCTGATCGCCTCGCCGATGCCTCGGGTTCCGCCGGTAACGATAGCCACGCGCGCCATAATCCAGTCCTCTCCGCTTGCGACGGGGTATTCCCGCTTGTCGCACCAGTCGTGACGCTGCGGCGCGTTCGACGCAAGGGACTTTCGGTTGCGATGGCTGGGGTTGCCGAAGGAAAGCGGTCACGGACGGCAAGCGCCCGAACACAGGCGCGTCAGAATTTCAGCCTGGTCCCGACATAGACCGCCTGGTCATCCTTGAGCCCGCCGGTGATCGGCACCAGCCGTTCGCGATCGGCCTGCGTATAGCGCACGCCCGCGGTCACCGCGACCGAGCTCGACAGGCGATAGGAACCGCCGACATCGACCATCGCCTCGCCATCGCCGGTGAAGGTCCTCGGCGCACGGCCCGCCGATTGCTGTTCGTCGATCTGGAGACGCGTCGAAAAACGCGAGGAATCTTCCTTCGCGCCGGGCGAAAGCTTGAACGCCTGCAGGTCTGCGAGCGGCTGGTCGGCCGGGCGCGCGAGGCCGACAGCTCCGTCGGCCAGGCCCTTGGTACCGCGCGGCAGGGTGAGATTGTAAGCCGTCTGCGACATGCGCATCGGCGAGGCGGTGCCCGCCGCATCGGCGGCCGAGCGGACCTGCAAGGCGCGCGCCGTCGCGGCATCGAGCCGCACCGCCACGGCATTTGCGCGACGCGAACCGGGCTCGCCGCGACCGGGGGTGACGTTGAAGAGATCCGAACCGCGCGAAGTGCGCGTCAGCGAACGCAGCATCACGGTCCGCGCATCGGCCGGATCGAGCACGTCCTCGGACAGCGAATCGAGCCCGCTCTGGGCCGAGGCCGCGACTCTCGCGGGATCGAAGCCGGCCGAGAACCCGAGGATCGCGCTCGGAATCGACAACAGCGCGACCGCGCCGCCAAGCACGAGCATGCTGTTCGGACCACCGAGAATCGAGCCTTGGTTCATCGAATCCTTCCATCGAACCATGCCGCTGAGCGTCGCATTAACGCCGCAGTCAGGCGCGGAACGCTTTGCTTATAGCAGACGTGCGGCGCTGCGGAAAGTTTCCCTGCGCACGGCGCAGCAGCGATTCGGCGCGCCGCAACCCTTGCCGCGACCGCGCCCGGGACTATAGAGGCAGGGAACGTTGCCCGACGATGTGCGGGATCGACGCCACGACAAGACAGGATCGATACATGAGCCACCGGGCCATCACCCTTACCGCCAAATCCGCCCTAATCGGCATGTCCTCGCTCGCGCTGGTCGCCTGCGGCGGCGGACAGGATCGCCCCGCGGCCGATCTCGCCGCGTCGAACGTCACCACGATCGGCGTCAACGCCTATCTCTGGCGTGCCGCGCTCGACACTGTCGGGTTCGCGCCGCTGCTCCAGGCGGACAGCGCCGGCGGGGTGATCGTGACCGATTGGTACGCCAATCCGAACAATTCGGCCGAGCGGGTCAAGATCACCGTCTCGATCCTCGACCAGGACCTGCGCGCCGACGCGATTCGTGTCGCCGCCAGCCGCCAGGTCGCCGCCGGTGGCCAGTGGGTCGACGCCCCGGTCCAGGCCGCGACGATTCAGAAGCTCGAAGACATCATCCTGACCAAGGCCCGCGACCTGCGCCGCAGCGCCGTCGGGGGCTGACTTCCCGCGTCTTGGGGGCGCTTTGAATGACCGAACAATTCGATCCGTCCAGCGTCGACGGACATTGGCAAACCGTGTGGGAAGAGCGCGGCACCTTCCACGCCGACAGCGATAGCGACAAGCCCAAGAGCTACATCCTCGAGATGTTCCCCTATCCCAGCGGACGCATCCATATCGGGCACGTCCGCAATTACACGATGGGCGACGTGCTGGCGCGGTACAAGAAGATGCGCGGCCACGAAGTGCTCCACCCGATGGGGTGGGACGCGTTCGGCATGCCGGCCGAGAACGCCGCGATGGAAAAGGGCGTCCATCCGGGCGGCTGGACCCGCGACAACATCGCCAACATGAAGGCGCAGCTGAAGCGCCTGGGCTTCGCGCTCGACTGGACCCGGGAATTCGCCACCTGCGACCCCGAATATTACGGCCACGAACAGGCGCTGTTCCTCGACCTCTACGAAGCGGGCCTCGTCTACCGCAAGGAAAGCGCGGTCAACTGGGACCCGGTCGACATGACCGTGCTCGCCAACGAGCAGGTGATCGACGGCAAAGGCTGGCGCTCGGGTGCGGAAGTCGAGAAGCGCAAGCTCTCGCAATGGTTCCTCAAGATCACCGATTTCGCCGACGAACTCCTCGAGGGACTCGATCGCCTCGACAAGTGGCCCGACAAGGTCCGGCTGATGCAGGAGAACTGGATCGGCAAGTCGCAGGGCCTCGAGTTCAGCTTCGACCTGTCGAACGGGACCAAGCTGCCGGTCTATACCACGCGGCCAGACACGATCTTCGGCGCGAGCTTCGTCGCCGTCGCGCCCGATCACCCGGTCGCGCAGAGCGTGATGCTCGGCAATCCCGAGGTCGAGAAATTCGTCGCCGAGTGCAAGAAGGGCGGCACCACGGCGGCCGAGGTCGAAACGGCCGAGAAACTCGGTTACGACACCGGGATCACCGCGAAGCACCCCTTCACCGGGGCGGACCTTCCGGTGTTCATCGCGAATTTCGTGCTGATGGATTACGGCACCGGCGCGATCATGGCGGTGCCGGGCCACGACCAGCGCGATTTCGAATTCGCGACCAAGTACGGCCTGCCGATCCCGCGCGTCGTCGCAGCGAGCGCCGACGAGGCCGACAAGCCCTTCGATGGCGAGGCCGAAGCCGGCGAAGGCGTGCTCGTCAATTCGTCCTTCCTCGACGGGATGGAGGTCGAAGCGGCCAAGGCCGAGGTCATCGCCCGCGCAGAGAATGGCGGCTGGGGCGAAGGCAAGACCGTGTGGCGCCTGCGCGACTGGGGCGTCAGCCGCCAGCGCTATTGGGGCACGCCGATCCCCTTCATTCATTGCGAGGCCTGCGGCATCGTGCCCGTGCCCAAGGATCAGCTTCCGGTCACCCTGCCCGAGGACGTCGACTTCGAGATCCCGGGCAACCCGCTTGAGCGCCATGCCACCTGGAAACATGTCGACTGCCCCGGTTGCGGCGGCAAGGCGCAGCGCGAGACCGACACGCTCGACACCTTCGTCGATAGCTCGTGGTATTTCCTGCGCTTCGCGAGCCAGCCCGACGATCGCCCCTTCGACCCCGAAGAAATCGCCAAGTGGCTTCCGGTCGAACAATATATCGGCGGGATCGAACACGCGATCCTGCACCTGCTCTACGCCCGCTTCTGGACCCGCGCACTCGCCCATTGTGGCAAGATCGAGGTGAAGGAACCGTTCGCCAGCCTGTTCACGCAGGGCATGGTGACGCACGAGACCTATTCGCGCGAAGTCGACGGTCGCACCGTCTATTATCCGCCCACCGAAGTGAGCCGCGAGGCAGAGCGCGCGACGCTGAACGACGATGGCGGCGAGGTAGATATCGGCCGCGTCATCAAGATGTCGAAATCGAAGAAGAACACGGTCGATCCGGATGCGATCGTCGACCAGTACGGCGCGGACGCGGTGCGCTGGTTCATGCTGTCGGACAGCCCGCCCGAACGCGACCTGCCGTGGTCGGCCGCGGGCATCGAGGGCTGCGGTCGATTCACCCAGCGGCTGTGGCGGCTGTTCGGGCAGTATGACGCCGCGGCTGAGGGCGAGGACAAGGATCTCGCGCGCAAGGGCGCGCAGACGGTGGCCGCGGTGGCCGACGATATCGAGGCGCTCGCCTTCAACAAGGCGGTCGCGCGGATCTACGAACTGACCGGCGCGGTCGAGAAGGCCAAGCCCTCGGCCACGCGCAGCGAGACGATCCGCCATCTAGCGCTGCTGGTCGGCCCGATGATGCCGCACCTCGCCGAACAGGCCTGGACGCAGATGGCCGTTGCCAAAGACCCAGGCGGACTGATCGCCGATGCCGCATGGCCCGAAGTGGACGAAGCGCTGCTGGTCGACGACGAGGTCACCATCGCGGTTCAGGTTAAGGGCAAATTGCGCGACACGCTGACCGCGCCGAAGGGCGCGCCGAAGGCCGAGCTCGAAGCCATGGCGCTCGCATCCGAAAAGGTGCAGCGCTCGATCGACGGGGCCGAAGTGCGCAAGGTGATTGTCGTGCCCGACAGATTGGTGAATATCGTCGTCTGATGCGTTTCGTCGCCGCCCTGCTCCTCGCCTTCGCGCTCGCCTCCTGCGGGATGAAGCCGCTCTACGGCACCGATAGCGGGGCGACGAAAGCGGGACTGGCCACGATCGAAGTTGCCGAGATTCCGGGCCGCGCCGGCTGGCTCGTCCGCAATGCCCTCAACGACCGGTTGAGCGCGGCGGGCAGAGAACCGCCGCGTTATCGCCTCGACGTGCGCCTCGACGACCGTCTCGAAGGGCTCGGCCTGCTGTCCGACGAATCGATCGGCCGCGAACGTCGCACTCTGCGTGCGCGCTACCAGCTGGTCGATCTCGCGAGTGACGAGATCGTGCTCGATGCGAGCGCCGAATACGACGCCGGGATCGACGTCGTGTCGAGCGACTACGCCACCATCGCGGCCGAGGAGACCGCGCTCGAAAACCTCGCGGTCGAGGTAGCAGACCGGATCGTGACCCGCGTGGCGCTCGCGCTGCGTAACGAGGAATGAAGGTAAAGTCGGGTGAATTCGCGCGCCGCGCTCCCCAACTGGCGCGCGATTGCCGCCTGTTCTTCCTCTGCGGTCCCGACGAAGGCGGGGCCAGCGCCGCCGCCGACAAGCTGATCGCCGCGCTGCCCGATGCCGGGGAGCGGATCGAGTTCTCGGGCAGCGAAGTGAAATCGGATCCGGTGCGGATCGCCGATGAGGCGGTCTCGAGCTCGCTGTTCGGCGGATCACGCCACCTCTACCTTCGCGTCACCGGCGACGAAGCGAAGGACGCGCTCGAACTGATGCTCGACCAGGAGGAGGGCGCCGCGCCGGTGGTGATCGTCGCGCGCTCGGCCACCGACAAGTCCCGCACCGCCAAACTGATCGAGAAGCGGGCCGACGGGGTGGTGACGATGTTCTACCCTCCCGACCTGCGCTCGCTCGCAGGCGAAGTCCGCCAGATGGCCGATGCCGCGGGCCTTCGCCTGCCCACCGCGCTGGCCGAGCGGATCGCCGGGGCGGTGCGGCTCGATGCAAGGCTTGCGCGCAGCGAGGTCGAGAAGCTCGCGCTATATCTCGTTGCTTCACCGCAATCGCCAAAGAGCGTCGATGAGGCCGATTACGATGCGGTCTGTGCGGCGAGCGAGGATGACGGATTCAACCCACTGGTCACGGCGGTGCTTTCGGGCAAGACCGACCGGCTCGCGCACGAGCTCGAACGCTATCGCCAGACCGGCATGAACGCGGTCGGCGTGCTGCTCGCCTTCGAGCGCCGCGTGGCGCAGCTCGCACAACTGGCCTCGCGGCTTGGCCCGCGCCAGTCGATCCCCGCCTTCATCGAGGCCGAAAGCCAGGCCCGGCGCGTGTTCTGGAAGGACAAGGCCGAGCTGACCGACCAGCTATCACGCTGGCGCGGCCCCGCGCTCGACCGGCTGGTGGGGCGGATGATGGAACTACACCAGCAATTGCTCGCGCGCAGCCAGGATGGCGATGTGCTGCTGGCACAGGCGCTCACCCAGATCGCCCGGCACGCCGCGCGGGGGAGGTAGGAGCTCTTCGTCCGGCTGACGCCGGTGCGGTCTGGCGTCCGCCAGACCTCGGTGCCAGCAAGGAAAGCGCGGATGCGCTTTCCGCACACAATAAAAAGCTCAATCCCCGTCGGGAACCGTGAAGCTGCCACTCACCCGTCCATTGCTGGTGGTGGTCGCTGGACCGTCGGCAGAGCCGCTCGCGCCGCCACCGATGCTCGAGACACCGCTGCGCAGGTCGATCGTGAGTCGCCCGCCATTCAGCGTATCGCCGCCGCGGCGCAGCGCTACTCCACCCGCCATGGTGATGATCCGGCGAGAGAAATCGTACACTGCGACCCCGCCACGTGCCGATTCGTTGCCGCGCGTCACCGTCACCCCGCCGGTCGCGGTGATGCGGTTGATCTGGAGCGATCCGGCGTCGGAATAATCGATGATCGTGCGCTGCGCGCGCATCGTAAGCCCGGCTTGGGTGATCACGACATTGCCCGACAGCACCGCGCGATTGGCGCGGTCGTCGAGCGTGAAATTGTCGGCGTCGAATTCGACCGGGGCGTTCGAATTGTGCCCCGCGATAACCTGCGCGACGAGTTGCGGCGCGGCGAACATGGCAAGTGCCACGGCCGCGAATGTTAGCAGCGCGTTACGCAGCGGGGCGGGAAGATAAAGGTGTTTGGTCATGGTGTCCTCAATCGGCCGGGGACCATTCGGAATTTCGCGCGGCCCGAAAGCCGGAGCGTGCGGGCCTGCAGGTCGACCCGCATCGAGCCGGCGCTGAACGTACCGGCGGGAATCACGCCCGAGACACCACCGGTCCCGGTCACGATCTGGTCGATCAGGTCGATCGAAATCCCGGTGGCCGACAGCGTGTAGCCGTCGCTCGCGGTAAAGCGGACCGTGCCGTCGACGTCGACGCGGCTGTCCTCGATATCGAACAGCGCGTCGGGCGCGGAAAGCTCGGCCGGGCCGTCATCGAGCAGGATCTTGGCGACCAGCCCGCGCATCTCGACCTCGGGCACGGTGGCGCTGCGTTGAGAGGCACTTTCAGCCACCAGCGAGAAGGGCCGATTCTGCGCGTCGGCCCCGCGATAGATTGCATCCTCGACCCGCAGCCGCTGGTCGGTCACCGCGACCTTGTTGCGATCGAGCAGGAAGCTGATCTCGTTGCGCGGCGCGATCGGCGACAGGATCATCACCGCGGCCACCGCTCCGGCGGCGGCGGGCAATGCCCAGCCGAGCAGCTTGACCAGCCGATCGTGGAATCCGCCCGGCTGCGCCCATTCCTGGCGCGCGGCGCGGGCGCGATCGGCGGCCCGGCTGGAATTGGCGACCGCGCGTGGCATCAGGCGCAGTCGATCCTAGGCATGGCTGAAGATATCGTGATCGTCCCAGCCCATGTAATCGAGCCGCGCTCTGGTGGGCAGGAAGTCGAAACAGGCCTGCGCGATCTCGGTGCGACCTTCGCGTTCGAGCCGTTCGACCATCACGCGGTGGAGTTCGTGCAGGAAGCGCACGTCGGAGGCAGCGTATTCGCGCTGCGCCTCGTTGATCTCGGGCGCGCCCCAGTCCGAGCTTTGCTGCTGCTTCGAGATCTCGTGATCGGTGAAATCGCTAACCAGCATCTTGAGCCCGTGGCGATCGGTGTAGGTCCGCGTCAGCTTGCTCGCGATCTTGGTGCAGAACACCGGCGCGGCGGTGACGCCGAGATAATACTCGATCGCTGCGAGATCGAAGCGCGCGAAGTGATAGAGCTTCACCCGGCTCGTATCGCCGAGCACCTTCTTGAGGTTCGGCGCATCGTAGGAACTGCCCGGCTTGAAGCGGACGAGATGCTCGTCGCCGCTGCCGTCGCTGATCTGGACCACACACAGCCGGTCGCGGCGGGTGATCAGGCCCATCGTCTCGGTATCGACCGCGAGCGGGCCGGTGCCTTCGAGGACGCCTTCGGGGAGGTCTTCTTCATGAAAGTGAATAGCCATATGCGGGTGGCCCTACGCCCTGCCTTTTCCGCAGGCAAGCACGAGCGCGCGCTGGCGATGGCCGGAAACGAGGGGTAGTCCCCAACAGCATGGGACAGGAACAGATCCCCGCCAGCTGGGCCCCGGTCCTCGAACCGGTGCTCGCGACCCCACAAGCGCGACGGCTTGGCGGATGGCTCGCAGCGGAAGAGCAGGCGGGCAAGACCATTTATCCGCCGCGCGGACAGCGCCTCGCCGCACTCGACTTCACGCCTCACGACGAGGTGCGCGTGGTGATCCTCGGGCAGGACCCCTATCACGGCCCCGGCCAGGCACACGGACTTGCCTTTTCGGTGCCGGAAGGCGTCGCGCTGCCGCCGAGCCTGCGTAACATCTACAAGGAGCTCGCCGACGATCTCGGCGTCGCGCCGCCCGCCACCGGATCGCTCGAGCACTGGGCCCGACAGGGAGTGCTGCTGCTCAACAATTCGCTCACCGTCGAACAGGCTCAGGCGGGCAGCCATGCGGGCAAGGGCTGGGACGCGATCACCGATGCGGTGGTGGCTGCGGTTGCCCGATCGGACCGACCGACCGCGTTCATCCTCTGGGGCGGCCATGCGCAGGGCAAGGCAGCGCGCATCGATGCGCTGCGCGAGGACGGACCGCACCTCGTGCTCAGGTCTCCCCACCCGAGCCCGCTGTCGGCCCATCGCGGGTTCTTCGGGTCGAAACCCTTCAGCCGTACCAATGCTTTTCTCGAAGCGCACGGCCGCGGGACGATCGACTGGGGCGCGCCATGACTGAAGCGGCTGGCGGACGATCCCGGCGTGGCGCGCTGTGTCAAGCGCGCCGATAGCGGAGGAGGCTAGGCCGCGCCGCCCATATTGCGCAGGTCCGACAGCGCATCGCGAATCTGGTCGGCATCGGGCGTCGCACTCTCATTGGCGGGCGCAGTGCGGGCGTGGACCCGGCGCAGGCGCTCGAGACCCGGGCTGTTGACGGCGGTGCTGGCCCCGCCCACCGCGCCGCGAGGCCGCAAGCTGGCAGGGGGGTGCGGGTTCTTCGCTATTGCCTTCGCAAGGCGTTCGGTGAGTTGCAGATAGGAGAGCTTGCCGAGGTCTTCGTCCTCGACGGTCGGCGCCGATGCGGTCTCGGTCGAAGGGTCGACGGGCTCGGGCTTGGGCTCGGGCTCGGGCTCGGAATCATTGGCGAAGCGGGTTGGCAGGCCGTGCTGCGCGAGGCGGGCGGCATCGATCGCATGGACATTGCTCGGAAGCGGCGGCGAGCCTGCGAAATCGGGCGCTACGTCCTCTTCCTCTTCGCGCTGGTGATCCTCGATCGGGTCGTCGGTGGCGCGCAGGTCGACGAGCGGATGATCGCTCGTCGGCGCGTCCGCTTGCTCGATTTCGTCGTGTTCCGGCTCCCCGACCTCGACCGGTGCGATCCCGGCATCGGGCCCGAGTTCGTCGAACACCGAGAACGGTGCGCGCGGCGCATTGCTGTCGACGGGCCGGTCGGGCGATTCACTGCGCAAGAACGGCGCGAGTGCATCCGGATCGGGTGTCTCGATCGGTTCGGGGTCGGTCCCGACGATCGCAATCTCGGGTTTGGATTCCTCTTCCGGCTCCGAATCGGTCGCGAACGCTTCGCAATGGCCATCGGTCACGATTGCCTCGCTATCGGCCTCCTCCGCGATCGGCGTTTCGGCGCCGTGTTCGGGCGACTTGGCCCGCACCAGCATCGCGGCGAGCGCGAGGCCGAGCAACGATCCCACGCCGCAGGCCGCGAGGGCCAGCAGGACGCGCGCGGTCGAACCGAGCGGCGGACGGGCGGCGGCGAGATATTCGGGCAGTCCGGTCGCGATCACCCAGGATTCGAGCGTCGGCTTGCCGATCACGAGGCTGCACAGCCCGAAGGTGGCACCGAACCACATCGTCACCAGCGCCGGAAACAGCGGGTGTTGCGTGATGCTCCTGGTCGATCCTGCCATTGCCTGCCCCTTCCTGTCGCATTCCCGGCGCGCCCCTGCGCGAGTCGGAAATACCGGATGAATCCTCTTACCTTGCCTTACTGGCTAAAAGACTATGGTAAATTTTTTCGTAACGGGCGGCATTCTTCGCCCAGTCGTGGTGTGCACGCACATAAGCCTTGCCGGCCGCGCGCAGGGCGGGCCAGGTCTCGCGGTGGTCGAGCAGTCCCGAGAGGGCTTCGGCGCACGCCTCGGGCGAATCGGGCGCGAACAGCGCGCCCGTCACACCATCCTCCACCAGTTCGCGGTGCCCGCCGACCGATGAAGCGGCGACGATCTTGTCCTGCGCCATTGCCTCGAGGGGCTTCAGGGGGGTGACGAGGTCGGTCAGCCGGCTGCTCTTGCGCGGATAGGCCATGATATCGGCGAGCGCGTAGTAACGTGGCACCTCTGCGTGCGGCACGCGCCCGACGAAGCGGATCGCCTCGGCGGCGGGCGAGGCCGCCGCTTGCGCTTCGAGCGCGGCGGCGCGCGGGCCCCCACCGACCAGCAGCAGCCGCGCATCGGGATGCTTCGCCAGCAGCCAGCGCATCGCGTCGATCAGCGTATCGAGGCCTTCATAATCGTAGAAGCTACCTATGAAGGCGATCACGGGCCCATCGCCCAGTTCGAGCTTGTCGCGCAAACCCGGGTCGGGCGCGGCCGCCTCTCCGAACAGCGACAGGTCGACCCCATTGGGCACGACGTCGATCTTGTCGCGGTCATAGCCGCGCTTCGACAAGTCCCCGCGCAGCCCCTCGCAGATCGTCACCACCCGGTCGGCCGCGGCGACCACGCGGTTCTCGAGCTCGCGGGTGAGGTAGTATTTAGGGCTGCCCTCTCGCCCGGTCAGGTTCCCGACCGAGGCATCCTCCCAGAAGGCGCGGATCTCGTAGACGAAGGGCAGGCCGCGCGCGGCCGCGACGCGCTGGGTCGCGCTGCCGCACAGGGCCGGCGAATGCGCATGCAGGATATCGGGCCGCCACTCGTCGCACACCTCGCCAATCACCCGCGCGAGGGCCGAGATCTCGCGCCATTCGCGCCACAATGGCGGTCCGGCCGACGTCCCCGGCGTGCGATGGAAATAGAGACCCTCGATCGCTTCCTCGGCAGGTCCCTCGAGCGAATGGCGCCGCCCGGTCACTGCGCGCACGTCGAGCCCGAGATTCTGCTGGCCCTTCAGTATCGCGCGCGTGCGGAACGTATACCCGCTGTGCAGCGGCAGCGAATGATCCAGAATGTGGAGCACGCGGGTCATCGCACTATGCTAGGGCCCAAACCTTAAGGGCGCATCAACCAAAAGCGGTTATCGCACATCTCGCGCTGGGCTCCGAACAGGCCGGAGGAGGGACGAAACCATGGTAAACATCGCGACCCTCATCCTCACTCATGGGCTGATGGTGGTAATGGTCTGGCGACTGGTCTTCCGCGACGATCTCGATTCCGATCCGCCGACCGGAGGCGAAGACGGAGAACCCGGCGGTGCTTAGCAGCCTGTTCCTCACGGCCTTCCTGCTGATCGTCTTCGCGCTGGGGCTGAGGCGGCCATTCCTGTGGGTGCTGGTCTATCTTTACATCGATATCGTCGCCCCGCAGAAGATCGCCTGGTCGATCCTGCCCTCGATCCCGGTGTCGCTGATCGCATTCGTGCTCGCCTTCGGCGGCTGGTTGGCGTTCGACGACAAGCGGGATTCGCGCTTCGGCCTGCGCCAGTTCCTGATGGTGGTGTTGCTCGGATATTGCGGGATGACGACGATCCTCGCCGAATTCCCCGATTCGGCGTGGGACAAATGGGCGTGGGTGTGGAAGGCCCTGCTGTTCGCGACCTTCCTGCCGCTGACGATGCGCACCCGACTGCGGATCGAGGCGGTGGTGCTGTTCCTCGTCCTCTCGGTCTCCGTCATCGTCATCAATGGCGGCGTGAAAACGGTGCTCGGCGGCGGCGGTTACGGTGTGCTCCACCTCCTCGTCGACGACAATACCGGGCTCTACGAGGGCTCGATCATCTCGGCGGTCGCGGTGTCGATGATCCCCCTGGTGCTTTGGCTGGCCAAGCATGGCACGATATTCCCCAGCGACTGGCGAGTGAAGCTGTTCGCGGCCGGGCTGGTGTTTTCCTGCCTGCTGATCCCGATCGGGACCTCGGCGCGGACCGGCCTCGTCTGCATGGCGGTGCTCGGCCTGATCGTCCTTCTCCAGATGCAGCGCCGCGTGCTCTATGCCGCGATGATGGGTCTGGGCCTGCTGATCGCACTCCCGTTCCTTCCGTCGAGCTTCACCGACCGGATGGGCACGATCCAGAACTACCAGTCCGATCAATCCGCCTCGACCAGGATAATGGTGTGGAAGTGGACGGTCGACTACGTGATCGAGAATCCGATGGGCGGGGGCTTCGACGCCTATCGCGGCAACAGCTTCACCTACGACACGCGCGAGGTCGAACAGAGCGGTCCGTCCACCGTCGTCACCACCACCGAGATCACCGAGGAATCGCGCGCTTATCATTCCTCCTATTTCGAGATGCTCGGCGAACAGGGCTGGTTCGGCCTGTTCATCTGGCTGCTGCTGCAGGCGCTCGGCATCATCCACATGCAGCGCCTCCGGCGCGAGTGGCGCCGCGCGCACGAGGAAGGGGCACCCCATGGATGGATTTCTCCGCTCGCCTTCGCGCTGCAGCAGACGCAGATCGTGTTCCTGGCCGGCGCGGCCTTCGTCGGGATCGCCTACCAGCCCTTCATCCTGATCGTGATCGGGATCCAGTGCGCGCTGTGGAGCTATGCCAAGCGGATCCGTGGCGAAGCGGTGCCGGTCCGCACCGCGCTGCGTCCGAGCCAGCAGCAGGGGCTCGGCGCGGCGCCCGGAGCCTTCACCTCCGCGTAATTCGCATTGCACAACCCGCGCGGCCGCGCCTATGGCCCTTGCGACAAAACCAGTTGCGAGGAGAAACCGATGGGCCCCGAAGAATTGCAGGCAAAGACCGGCGAGCAGCTCGGCACCAGCGAATGGGTCGAGATGAGCCAGGAACGGATCAACCAGTTCGCCGAAGCGACGGGCGACCACCAGTTCATCCACGTCAATGAGGAAGCGGCCAAGATGACGCCGTTCGGCGGCACCATTGCGCACGGCTTCCTGACGCTGTCGATGATCCCCTACCTCACCGCCAACAGCGACGTACCGCGGCTCGACGGGATCAAGATGGCGGTCAATTACGGGGGCAACAAGACGCGCTTCATCAACCCGGTCCGTTCGGGCAAGCGCATCCGCGCCCATTACAAGCAGCTGGAAATGATCGAGAAACGCCCCGGCCAGTGGCAGCAGACCAACGAGATCACGATCGAGATCGAGGGCGAGGACAAGCCGGCTTTGATCTGCGAATGGATGACGATGTATTTCGTCTGATCCGCCGCAAGGCCTGACATAAGCTGACAAGGACCCTGGCCTTGGCCGGGGCGACGAAGGAAGAAAATCATGCGCGACGCAGTCATCGTTTCCACCGCCCGCACCGGCATGGGCAAGGCCTACAAGGGTGCCTTCAATTCGACCCCGGGCGCGACCCTCGGTGCCTATGCCCTCAAGCCCGCGATCGAACGCGCCGGGATCGATCCGGGCGAGGTCGACGACGTGCTGTGGGGTGCCGCGCTCCAGCAGGGTGCGCAGGCCGGCAATCTGGGTCGCCAGGTCGCGCTGCGCGCCGGCTGCCCGATCGGTGTTTCGGGCATGACGCTCGACCGCCAGTGCTCGAGCGGCCTGATGAGCATCGCGACCGCCGCCAAGCAGGTGGTGATGGACCGGATGAACATCGTGGCTGCCGGCGGGCAGGAATCGATCAGCCTCGTCCAGACCCCCGAGATGCGGGTGATGCCCGACCCCGAACTGATGGGCATGCACGGCGCGATCTACATGCCGATGCTGCAGACGGCCGAGACGGTCGCCAAACGCTACGGCATCAGCCGCGAGGCGCAGGACGAATACGCGCTGCAATCGCAGCAGCGCACCGCCGCGGCACAGGAAAACGGCATTTTCGACGACGAGATCGTCCCGGTCTCGACCACCCACAAGGTGAAGGACAGGGAAACCGGCGAAGTCTCGGACCAGGACGTCACCATCGCCAAGGACGAGGGCAACCGCCCCTCGACCACGCTCGAAGGCCTCGCCTCGCTCCAGCCGGTGCTCGGCCCCGACACCACGATCACCGCCGGCAATGCCAGCCAGCTCTCGGACGGCTCGGCCGCGGTGGTCGTGATGGAAGCCAAGGAAGCCGAGAAGCGCGGGCTCCAGCCGCTCGGCCGTTATGTCGGCATGGCGGTCGCGGGCACCGAGCCCGACGAGATGGGCATTGGCCCGATCTTCGCGATCCCCAAGCTGCTCGAGCGCTTCGACAAGAAGATCGACGATATCGATCTGTGGGAATTGAACGAGGCCTTCGCGGTGCAGGTGCTCTATTGCCGCGACAAGCTCGGCATCGACAACGACAAGCTCAACGTCAACGGCGGCTCGATCTCGATCGGCCACCCCTACGGCATGACCGGTGCACGCTGCGTCGGCCACGCGCTGCGCGAAGGCCAGCGCCGCGGATCGAAGTTCGTCGTCGTGACGATGTGCGTCGGTGGCGGCATGGGCGCGGCCGGCCTGTTCGAGGTCTTCTGAGGCGAGATTGAGCGAGGCCGATCGCCTCCATTGGAAATGGTTGGGCGCGCTGTTGCTGGTCGTCAGCGCGCTCGACTTTTACGATCATGTCAGTCGCGACGGTGCGCCGTTCGCGGCGGCGTGGCCGCAATGGCTCGGCTTCACCATGGCCTCGACGCTGAGCCTGCTAGCGATCGCCTATGCCGCGGCCTTGGTGCTGCAGCGGCTGAAGCTGCCGACGATCGCCGCCGACACCGTGGCGTTCGGGCTGGCGGTCGCCAGCCACCTGATCTTGACCGGCCCGCTGTGGGACCGGGTTTTCTGGACCGGGCAATTGCGCTTCGATGCGGTGATGCTGCCGACCCTGATGGGCATGGCGTTCTACCTGCTCTACCGGCTCCTGTTCCACGGCGCGCAATTCGCGCTCTTGCAGCTGCGGCGGGTGGCCGGATAGCACGCGGCCTCAGCGGCCGTGCGACACGATCCAGTCTTCCACTGCCGGAGCGATCTCGTCGCGCCAGCGCGAGCCGTTGAAGATACCGTAATGGCCGACCTTCTCGGCCATCAGGTATTTCTTCTGAGAGGCCTTCAGTCCCGGGGTCAGGTCGAGCGCGGCCTTGGTCTGGCCAAGGCCCGAGATGTCGTCGCGTTCGCCTTCGATCGCGAAGATCGCGGTGTCGGTGATCGCGCCGAGGTCGATTTTTGCGCCGCGATGGACGAATTCGCCTTTGGGCAGCGAGTGCTTCTGGAAGACCTCCTCGACCGTCTGGAGATAGAATTCGGCGGTCATGTCGCAGACCGAACGATATTCGTCGTAGAAATCCTTGGTCCGGTCGGCGCTTTCCTGGTCGCCGACGGTGAGATGCTTGAACATCTCGTAATGGCTCATGATGTGCTGGCCGAGATTCATGCTCATGAAGCCGGCGAGCTGGAGGAAGCCCGGATAGACCCGACGGCCCGCCCCGGCATAGCGCATGGGCACGGTGGCGATCACCGTGTTGCGGAACCATTCGATCGGGCGCTGCATGGCGAGGTCGTTGACCCCGGTCGGCGACCGGCGGGTATCGATCGGGCCGCCCATCATGGTCAGTGTCTTCGGACGGCAAGGGTGCTTCTCCGCGCCCATCATCGCGGTCGCCGCAAAGGCCGGGACCGAGGGCTGGCACACAGCCATCATGTGTGCGCCCTCGCCGATCTCCTCGAGGAATTCGTGGAGGTAGTCGATGTAATCGTCGAGATCGAAGCGGCCTTCCTCGACCGGCACGTCGCGCGCATCAGCCCAGTCGGTGACGTAGACGACGCATTTCTGCATCATCCGTCTAACCGTGCCGCGCAGCAGCGTGGCGTAATGCCCGCTCATCGGCGCGACCAGCAGCAGGCGCGGCGCGTCTTCGGGCAGGCCGTCATGGCTGAAGCGCAGCAGGTCGCCGAACGGCTTGTGCAGCACTACGGCCTCGGTCGCCGGATATTCCTCGCCATCGATCGCGATCGTCTCGATATCGAAGCGCGGCTTGCCGTAGTGGGCCGCGGCGTGCGCGAACACGTCGAGCGCGCTCGCGGTGGCCGGTCCGAGCCCGGTATAGCCGTAGGGCAGGCCCGGATTGTTGAGCAGTTCGGCGGCGGCCGAGGCCCAGGCGCTCGCGCCGTTGAGCCAGGCGCGCTGCATTTCGTAAGCGGAATAAAGCAAAATTTCGTCCCTTCCACGCCCCGCAGGAATATGCGGCAGGCGGTCCCTTGCGGGCCTAGGTGGCGCGTTTCGTTCCATGTTGCAATGCAGCAGAGCACGATAGGTTGCGAAAAAGGGGTCTTCCGCCTTTTCGCAGGCGCAGCGAATGACTAGGTGAGGTCGCGATGTCCCGTTCCCCCGAAATCACGCCTAGCGAACCTCCCAAGGCGAAAAGTCTCGGCCCGCTACTGATGATCTGGCGCGCGGCGCTGAATTATCCGGGCCGGGTGGTGATCGCCTTCCTCGCGCTGGTGACGACGGCGGCGGCGATGCTGGCGATCCCGGCCGGGTTCAAGCTGGTGATCGACGAAGGCTTCACCAATGGCGGCGATCCGGACGAGATCGCCCGCTGGTTCCGTTATCTCGGCGGGATCGTGGTGGTGCTGGCGCTCGGCACGGCGACGCGGTTCTACTTCGTCAGCTGGCTGGGCGAGCGCGTCGTCGCTGACATCCGCAAGGCGGTGCAGGACAATCTCCTGCGACTCTCGCCCGGTTTCTTCGAGGAAAACAGCCCGCGCGAGATCTCCTCGCGGATGACCGCCGATACCACGCTGATCGAACAGGTGGTCGGCACCACCGTCTCGGTCGCGCTCCGCAACGTGCTGATGGCGATCGGGGGGACCGCATATCTCTATTACCTTGCGCCCGGCCTCACGATCGGGCTGGTGCTCGCGATCCCGCTGGTGGTCCTGCCGATCGTGATCTTCGCCCGCCGCGTCCGCTCGGTCTCGCGCACCAGCCAGGACCGGGTGGCCGATATCGGCTCGATGGTGTCCGAGGTGCTCGGCTCGATGAAGGTGGTGCAGGCGTTCGGCCAGCAGGAGCGCGAGCAGGGCCGCTTTGCCGCCGCGGTGGAGCGCGTGTTCGACACCGCCAAGCGCCGGATCCTGCTGCGCGCGGTGATGACCTCGCTGATCATCTTCTTCATCTTCGGCTCGATCACCGTGCTGATGTGGCGCGGCGCGGTCGGCGTTTCGACCGGAGCGATCACCGGGGGAACGATCGTCGCCTTCGTGCTGGTCGGCGGCCTTGTCGCCGGAGCTTTCGCCGCGCTGACCGAGGTCTATGGCGACCTCTTGCGCGGCGCGGGCGCGGCGAGCCGGTTGAACGAACTGCTCCGCGAAGAGCCTGGGATCGCCACACCCGCTCGGCCGATCGACCTGCCCAAGCCTCCGCGCGGCGCGCTCGCCTTCGAAAACGTCACCTTCCGCTACCCCACCCGCCCCGAGGTCGCCGCGTTGCGCGATTTCACGCTGACCGTCTCGCCGGGCGAGACGGTGGCGCTGGTGGGGCCGTCGGGCGCGGGCAAATCGACAATCTTCCAGCTTGCCGAGCGGTTCTACGATCCGCACGAAGGCACGATCAAGCTGGACGGCGTGCCGCTGACCAAGGCCGATCCGCACGCGGTGCGCGAGCGCTTCGCCTTCGTCCCGCAGGAAGGCATCCTGTTCGCCGCCAGCGCGCGCGACAATATCCGCTACGGCGCATGGGACGCCGATGACGAGGCGATCTGGGACGCCGCGCGCGCCGCGCATGCCGACGGCTTCCTGCAGGATTTGCCGCAGGGCCTCGACACCTTTCTCGGCGAGGGCGGCGCGCGGCTTTCCGGCGGTCAGCGCCAGCGCATCGCAATCGCGCGCGCGCTGCTCCGCGATGCGCCGATCCTGCTGCTCGACGAAGCCACCAGCGCACTCGATGCCGAAAGCGAACGCGCGGTTCAGCAGGCACTCGAAGCTCTGATGCAGAACCGCACCACGCTCGTCATCGCGCACCGCCTCGCCACCGTGCGCGCGGCCGACCGGATCGTGGTGATGGAGGATGGCCGGATCGTCGAGCAGGGCACGCATGCCGAACTGTCCGACAATGGCGGACTCTATGCGCGGCTTGCCGCCCTGCAATTCGACGAACCGCAGAACGCCATCGTCAAATAGGCGCTCGCCCCGCGGCGGCGCGTGCTAACCACCCGGCGAAGCCGCGTCCGCGGCGGGATTTCTACGGGAGACTTTCATGATCAAGCACGCCCTCAAACTGAGCTGCGGTGCGTTCGCTCTTGCGCTGGCCACCCCGGCGCTCGCCGGCGACATCGCGAAGCCAGACGCGCCCGAGGTCGACAAGCTCGTCGACGACCACGACAAGATGGATGCCGATACGCCGACGATGGATTTCGGTACCTGGGGTTTTGATCCAGAAGGGATCGACACCTCGGTCGATCCGGGCGATGATTTCTTCGCCTATGCCAATGCCAAGTGGCTGGCGGCGAACCCCCTGCCCGACGAATTCTCCCGCTTCGGCGTGTTCAACTTGCTGCGCGAGAAATCGACCAGCGACGTCAAGGCGCTGGTCGACGAACTGGTGGCTCGCGACGGGCAGTTGTCAGAAGACGAGCAGCGGATCGTTGATGCCTACAACGCCTACATGGACACCGATGCGATCGAGGCCGCGGGCCTCGCGCCGACTTTCCCCTATATCGACCAGATTGCGGCCGCGACAACGCTCGACAAGCTGGCCCGGGTTTGGGCGATGCCGGGCATGCCCTCTATGGTCGGTGGCGGCGTCGGCGTCGATGCCAAGGTGCCGGACCAGTACACGGTCTACATGGGCACCGGCGGCATGGGCCTGCCCGATCGCGACTACTATCTCGACACCAGCGAGAAGGGTCGCGAGATCCAGCAGAAATATCGCGATTATCTGACCTTCCTCGCGCGGGAAGCCGGTTACACCGACCCCGAGGGCACGGCATGGGCGGTCTACAACCTCGAAGACCGGGTCGCGCGCGAGATCGCGTGGGACCGCTCGGTGCGGCGCAACCGCGACCTCACCTACAACGCCTATGATCGCGGCGAACTCGAGGCGATGGCGGGCGATTTCCCACTCGGGCTGATGATCGACGCAATGGGCGTCGACAACGACAAATACGTCGTCGGGCAGGTCCCACCGACCGCGGAAGAGGCCGAGGAACTCGGCCTCGACGAAGCCACGCTGGCGAAGATCGGCAAGGGCGTGCCGGGCATGTTCGAAATGCTCGCCGATTACAACGTCGCCACACTCCAGGCATGGACGATCCTCAACCTGCTGTCGAACAACGCCGCGATCCTCCCCGAGCGCTTCGACCAGGCCAATTTCGCCTTCTACGGCCAGACGTTGCAGGGCACGCCCGAGCAGCGCGAACGCTGGAAGCGCGCGATCGCGGAAGTCGAGGGGCACCTCGGAGAACAGCTCGGCAAGTCGTACGCCGCGCGCTATTTCCCGGCCGAGAACAAGGCCGCGATGGTCGACCTGGTCGAGAACCTGCGCAAGGCCTACGCCATGGGCATCGACGAGATCGAGTGGATGGGCGAGGACACCAAGAAGGAAGCGCTCGCCAAACTCGCCGCCTTCACTCCCAAGATCGGATATCGCGACAATTTCGAGGAATACGAAGGCCTCGCGATCGTCGGCGGCGATCCGCTCGCCAATCGCATGGCATCGGCGCAATGGAGCATGGCGGACAATGTCGCCAAGCTCGGCCAGCCGATCGATCGAACCGAATGGGGCATGCTGCCGCAAACCGTGAACGCCTATTACAGTTCGACCATGAACGAGATCGTGTTCCCGGCCGCGATCCTCCAGCAGCCCTTCTTCGGCATCAACGCCGATCCCGCGGTCAATTACGGCGCCATCGGCGGCGTGATCGGTCACGAAATGGGCCATGGCTTCGACGACCAGGGTTCGAAGAGCGACGGCACCGGCGCACTGCGCAATTGGTGGACCGATTCGGACCGGGCGAATTTCGAGGCCCGAACCGATGCGCTGGTCGCCCAGTACAATGCGTTCTGTCCGTATGACGACGGCGAGACCTGCGTCGATGGGCGTTTCACGCTGGGTGAGAATATCGGCGATCTGGGCGGCCTCAGCGTCGCCTATCGGGCCTACAAGCTATCGCTCGACGGCAAGGAGGCTCCGGTGATCGACGGGCTGACCGGCGACCAGCGCTTCTTCCTCGCCTGGGCGCAGGTGTGGCGTTCGCAGCAGCGCGAGAACAATGGCCGCCAGCGCCTGCGCTCCGACCCGCACAGCCCCGAGGAATTCCGCGTCAACGGTGTCGTGCGGAACATGGACGAGTGGTATTCCGCCTTCAACGTGACCCCGGAGGACGATCTCTACCTGCCCCCCGAAGAGCGCGTGCGGATCTGGTAATCCGAAGTCCCCAGACTAGGCCTCCGCGAAACCCGGTTTCGCGGAGGCTCTTTTTTTCTGTGCTTGACTTGCCCGGCGCTCGCGGCGAGCGCGCATGCCGATGGACAACTGGCTCACCGCAATCCTGCTCGGCATCCTCGAAGGACTGACCGAGTTCCTCCCCGTCTCCTCGACCGGGCATTTGATCCTGGCGCAGGAATTGTTCGGATACGACGCCGCGCAGTGGCGCCAGTTCAACATCGTGATCCAGCTCGGCGCGATCCTCGCGGTGGTCGTGTCCTACTGGTCGCTGTTCTGGGACATGGGCACCGGTCTGCTGCGGCGCGAACGCGAGGCGGTGATGTTCACCCGCAACATCCTGCTCGGCTTCCTCCCCGCGGCGGTGATCGGCCTGCTGGCGAAGGATGCGATCGACGCCATGCTCGAATCGCCGATGGTGGTCGCGGTCGCGCTGGTGGTGGGCGGGATCGCGATCCTCGTGCTCGAACGCACGATAACGCCGGGCGAAGACAAGGGCGTCGCCGCATTGCCGATGCGCACCGCGCTGATGATCGGTCTCGTCCAGTGCCTCGCAATGATTCCCGGCACGAGCCGCTCGGGCGCCACGATCCTGGGCGCACTGGCGATGGGCGTCGGACGCAAGACGGCCGCCGAATTCTCGTTCTTCCTGGCCGTTCCGACCATGCTCGGCGCGGCGACGGTCAAGATCCTCGACGACCCCGCATTGCTCGCTGGCGAAGCCACGATCGGCTGGACCGAGATCGCGCTGGGATTCGTCGCCGCCTTCGTGGTCGCGCTGGCCGTGATCCGCGCCTTCGTCGCCTATGTCAGCCGCACGGGATTTTCGCCCTTCGGTTGGTATCGCATCGCGATCGGCAGCCTGGCGATCCTGATTTTCATGGGCGTTTTGTAAACGTCCTGCCGAATTTTTCGGAACCATGTCGGCAAAGCCCTGTTTCGGCATTGGAATGCAACAGGAACCCGTCCAAGAGAACATATGTTTGGTTTGATCGTCATCCTCCTCCTCGGTGCAACGCTGGGTTGGCTTGGTAGTGTGGTCCTCCGCCAGGAAGACCGCCGCGCGATCGTGCTCAACATAGGTCTCGGCATGGGCGGTGCCTTGTTGGCGAGCCTTTTGGTCGAAGGCACCTCGATCCTTTCGGGGGTCGGAGCTTGGGCGCTGCTCGCCGCCTTTATCGGAGCGATCGTGCTGGTCGGCGGTCATGCCGCCATCAGGCGCGAAGCTTACGATTGATCCTTTAATCGAGACCACACCGCGCCCCAGACGGATCGCGTCCGGGGCTATTCGCCAAAAACAAGGGGAAGATACCATGAAATTCACGATGAAAACCGCCATGCTCGCCACCACCGCCGCGATGGGCCTCAGCCTCGCCGCTTGCGACAGCGCCGCCGAAAACGAAGCCGAAGACGTCGTCGAGGCCGAAGAAGCTGCTGCAGACGAGCAGATCGACATGATGGAAGACACCGGCGAGATCAGCGGCGAAACCGCCGACGAGATGAAGGAAGATGTCGACCAGCAGGAAGAAGCTGCCGAGGAAGCCATCGACGAGAGCATGTAACGCCTCGATCGCAGCATCGCTGCAGAGTGAAAGGCCGGCCGGGTTCGCCCCGCGCCGGTCCTTCCATAATTGGGCGTCGCCAAGCCCCGTGCGATTGGGCCGTTCCGTTCATGCACGAAACAATTGGTTAAATATCTTACCTTGCCCGAAGCTTCCTGCTATCCGGGCGATCCCAAACAAACGAAGGGGAAGATGCCATGAAATTCACGATGAAATCCGCGATGGTTGCCTCGGTTGCCGCGATGGGCCTGAGCCTCGCCGCTTGCGACAGCGCCGCCGAAAACGAAATGGAAGCCGAAGCCGAAGCCATGGAAGACCAGGCCGACGCTGAAATCGATGCTGCCGAAGATGCCGGCATGATGACCGACGAACAGGCCGATGCGGCCGAAGACCAGGTCGAAGCCGAAGCCGACGCCATGGAAGATGCGGCCGACGACATGGACGCGACCCCCGAGTAATCGGACGCGCCATACGGCAAAGGAAAAGCGGCGCCGGAGCGATCCGGCGCCGCTTTTTCGTGCGCGTCGGCGATCTGGGTCAGACCGGCTTGGCGCCGCTCCCGCGACCGCCGCGCAGCGTGTATTCGAGCGTCCCGCGGTTCACGACGTTGTCGATGTCGATCACGGCCGTGTTGGCATAGGTGAAACCGGGGCCGAGATTGCGATAGAGCTTCTCGAAATCGCGCTCGACCGTCTGGTGGTAGAGGTCCTCGAAGCTGTCGATCACGAAATAGGTCGGTTGCAGGTCGCTGATGACGTAATCGGTCCGCATCACCCGGTCGACGTTGAGCATGATTCGGTTCGGGCTTTCGGCCTCGACCGCATAGACCGCTTCGGTCGGGCCCGACAGGATCCCCGCACCATAGGCGCGCAGGCCGACATCTTCCTGGATCAGCCCGAATTCGACCGTGTACCAGTAGAGTGCACCGAGCGCCTTCAGGCGGTTATATTCCATAGCCCTCCAGCCGGCGCGGCCGTATTCCTGCATGTAATCGGCGAACACCGGATCGGTGAGCATCGGCACGTGACCGAACACGTCGTGGAAGACGTCGGGCTCCTGGATGTAGTCGAAGGTCTCGCGGGTGCGGATGAAGTTGCCCGCCGGGAAACGGCGATTGGCGAGGTGCCAGAAGAACACGTGATCGGGGATCAGCATCGGCACGGGCACCACGCTCCAGCCGGTCATTGCGCCGAGTTCCTCGGACAACTGCCCGAAATCGGGCACCCCGCCGCGGCCGAGATCGAGCTTCTCGGTGCCTTCGAGGAACGCGGTCGCAGCGCGCCCGGGCAGGATCTCCATCTGGCGCTTGAACAGGTCGTCCCAGATCGCATCGTCTTCCGAATCGTATTCGGTCTGCTTGGGCTCGAGCCAGTCCTCGCCGACGTGTTCGGGCCGCTTCAACGGCGCGGTGAAGACGTCCGCCGGCATATCCGGCAGCGTCGTAAAGTCGGTTTCCTCTTTCGCGAGTGTGGCCATATCCAGTTCTTCCTCTACCGTTGCGACTCTCCCGCGAGGGTGGTCGCTCATTGCCTATCTAGGGATTGGGAGCCGAAAATGAAACGCAAGGTCTACGATGCCGCGATGGCACCGATGCGCGAGGAACTGGTGGCGATGGCGCGCTGGGTGCAGGCCAAGGGCGCGCGGGTGGTGGTGGTGTTCGAGGGTCGCGACACCGCGGGCAAGGGGGGCGCGATCCGTGCGGTATCGGAGACGCTCAACCCGCGAGCCTGCCGAACCGTCGCGCTGTCGAAGCCGTCGGAGCGCGAATCGGGCCAGTGGTATTTCCAGCGCTATGTCGAACACCTGCCGACGGCAGGCGAGATCGTGCTGTTCGACCGCAGTTGGTACAATCGCGCGGGCGTAGAGCGCGTCATGGGTTTCGCCGACGAGGCCGAGGTGGCAGCCTTCCTCGATCAGGTCCCGGCGTTCGAGAAGATGCTCGTCGATGATGGCATCATGCTGTTCAAATACTGGCTCGCGACCGATCAGGACAAGCAGGAGGAGCGCTTGCGCGAGCGGCTCGACGACCCACTCAAGCGCTGGAAGCTATCGCCGATCGATCTCGCGGCGCGCGACCTCTACGACGCATACACCGCAGCGCGCGAAGCGATGCTTGAGGCAAGCCACACGCCGCATGCCCCGTGGACGTTGGTCGATTTCAACGATCAGAAGCTCGGGCGGCTGACACTGGTGCGCGACCTGCTCGATCGGCTGCCCGATACCCGAATCGATCCAGCGCCGCTCGATTTCCCGCCGCTCGACTCGCCGCCGGCCCGCGAGACCTATCGTATCCTGGCACCGCTCGCCCCCTATCGGGTCAAATCCAGCGAGCGCGATCGTGCTTGACTTTTCGCGCCCGGAGGCTAATTGCCGCGCCCGTAACGGGCGGTACGGCGACGTGCCGCTCGCATTGTTTGAGCGGGCCCGCCAGCCGGTCCGACCCATCTCACCGTAGGAACCAAGGCCATGGCCAAGCCCGCAACCGTCAAGATCCGGCTCGTTTCGACCGCCGATACCGGCTTCTTCTACGTCACGAAGAAGAACCCGCGCAATCACACGGAAAAGTTCACTTTCCGCAAGTACGACCCGATTGCGAAGAAGCACGTCGAGTTCAAGGAAGCCAAGATCAAGTGATCTTGCTGAACTGCCGGGAACACGGCAGTTCACTATCGGTTCAAGGCGCATCACCTAACAAGAGTGCCATGATGAACCGTACTTTCCGCAAACCTATGTTTGCCCTCGCTCTCGGCGCGGCGGCCCTGCCGCTCGCCGCGACCGTTCCCATGCCCGCCGCCAGTGCCCAGGCACAGGCAGGCGATATCGACCAGGTCGTGAAGGCATTGCGCGGTATCGGCACGATGACCGCGAATTTCACCCAGACCGATCGCAACGGTCAGTCCTTCTCGGGCAAGCTGACACTGAAGCGCCCGGGCAAGATCCGCTTCCAGTACGAAAAGGGCGTGCCGCTGCTCGTCGTCTCCGATGGCAAGGCGCTGACCTTCGTCGATTACGAGGTCGCGCAGGTCCAGCGCTACCCGATCGGCAATTCGCCGCTGGGTGCGCTGCTCGATCCGAATCGCGACGTGAAGCGCTACGGCAAGCTGCTGCCGACCGGCGATCCCAATGTCGTGAGTGTCGAGGTGCGCGATCCGAAGAAGCCCGAGTTCGGGGTCATCACGCTGATCTTCCGCCGCGATTCGGGCGCACCGGGCGGGCTCGAACTGGCGGGCTGGGTCGCGCTCGATGCGCAGAACACCCGCACCACCGTGCGACTCTCTGGTCATCGCTACGGAATGAGCGTGTCGAACAACACCTTCCGCTATCGCGATCCGCGCAAATAATCGTCTCGTCGCTGAGACGAAACGGAATGGCCGGCAACCGTTCATTCCCTGCGACGAATACGTGCAGTTAGGTTCGAATTGTTCAGTTGGCAGCAACGTCCGTAAGGTAGATTGAACGCAGATCGGCTCGATGGGAGACGGGTTTCCCCCCTGTTGCCCTGTCACCCTCAAGTCGGGCCGGTTTTGCGTGACCAACGCAACATGGAACCCTCGTCCCAATGCCCCCGGGACGGGGGTTTTTTGTGTCTGGTGGTTGTGAGCGGTCAGCGCCGCACCTATCACCCCATGCATGCTTTCGATCGCCACCTGGAACATCAATTCCGTCCGCCTGCGCATGCCCATCGTCGAGCGCTTCCTGAAGGAGCAGGCGCCCGACGTGCTGTGCCTGCAAGAGATCAAGTGCCAGGAGCACCAGTTCCCCTACGAGGCGTTCCAGGCACTCGGTTACGAGCACTTCGCCATCCACGGGCAGAAGGGCTATCACGGTGTCGCGACGGTCGGGAAAGTGCCGTTCCGGGATTTCTCGAAGCATGACTGGCAGGACAATGGCGAAGCGCGCCACATCGGCATCGAGCTGACCGACCCCGTGCATCAGGGCATGGTGGTCGAGAACGTCTACGTGCCCGCGGGCGGCGACGTCCCCGATCGCGAGCAGAACGTGAAATTCGGCCAGAAGCTCGATTTCTTCGAGCGAATGACCCGCTGGGCCGACAAGGTCGACCGGCCCACGCTGATCGTCGGGGATTTCAACGTCGCCCCGCTCGAAAGCGACGTATGGAGCCACAAGCAGCTGCTCAAGGTCGTCAGCCACACCCCGATCGAGGTCGAGACGCTGCAGCGCTTCATGGATGCGCATGGGTGGAACGATATAGGGCGCCAGCACATCCCCGATCCCGAACGCTATTATTCGTGGTGGAGCTATCGTTCGAAGGACTGGAAAGCGAACGATCGCGGACGGCGGCTCGACCATATGTGGACCTCGCCCGAACTGGCACGGCAGGCGACCGGCCATTCGGTGCACGAATATGCACGTGACTGGGAGAAACCTTCCGACCACGTGCCGCTGATCACGGAATTCGAGCTCTGAGCGAGGAGCCGACGCCTGGGCCTTCTCCGGCCCGTCGGGCCGCGCAGGCGGTCGATGCGCTGCGCCATGGCTGGCCGATACGCTTTGTGGGCGGCCCGACATTGCTGCCCGCCGAAACCGCCATTGCAAACGAAGCGCAGGCTGATCGATTACTGATTTCCGCAGCCCGCGCGGTCACCCTCAAGCTCGCCAACCAGCGCGAAGCCGCCACCCCCGATGCGCCCGTTCTAATCCACGGCGCAGACCCGTTTACCCTTGCGGATGCGCGCGCCGCGGCCGATCCCGCGCTCGACCTTGCCAATCCGCTCAAGGGTCCGTTCCGCGCCGATCGGCTCGATTGGCAGGCCGAGGCGCAGGCAGCCCTCGAACTGGCGCGCATAGCCGGGATCCTGCCCGCCTTCATGGTCGATCCGGACAATCCAGGCGAGGCGCAGCCGATCGAAGCGGGCGATTTGGCAGCCCTGCAATTGGGCCACGGCCTTCGGATCGTCACCCGCGCCCGCCTGCCGGTCGCCGCCGCCCTCGATGCCGAGATCGTGGCCTTCCGCAGCACCGACGACCTGCGCGAGCATGTCGCGCTCGTCATCGGAGAACGACGGGCGGACCGACCGCCGCTTGTCCGGCTGCATTCCGAATGTCTGACCGGCGACGTGCTCGGCTCACTCAAATGCGATTGCGGGCCGCAATTGGACGGCGCGCTCGCGCAGATGGCCCAGGAAGCCGAGAGCGGCGGCTGGGGCGTGCTGCTCTACCTGCGGCAGGAAGGGCGCGGCATCGGGCTCGTCAACAAGCTGCGTGCCTATCGTCTCCAGGACCAGGGCCACGACACGGTCGATGCCAACCAGCGACTCGGCCTGCCCGACGAGGCGCGCGATTTTCACACCGCCGCGCGCATGCTCGCACTGCTCGATATCGCTGACTTGCGGCTGCTGACCAACAATCCGCGCAAGGTCGCCGCACTCGAGGCGCAAGGCTTGTCCGTGACCGAGCGCGTACCGCATGCCCCGGGTGCCAACCCGCAGAATGCGCGCTATCTCGCCACCAAGCGCGACCGATCGGGACACTTGCTGCCATGACCGCAATCACCATCCGCCCCGAACGGGGCTCGGACCAATCGGCAATCCATGCGCTGACCGAGGCCGCCTTCCTCGGCATGCCCTTTGCCGACGGGGACGAAGCCGATCTCGTCGACAATTTGCGCGCCGATGGCGACCTGACGCTGTCGCTGGTGGCCGAAGACGGCGAACGGATCGTCGGCCATGTCGCGATCTCTCCGGTGACGATCGAGGGTGGTGCACGAAGGGAGTATGGCGACTGGTACGGTCTCGGACCGGTTTCGGTGCTGCCCGAATGCCAGCGCGAGGGGATCGGCAGCCAGCTGATCAAGCGCGCGATCGCCGACCTGCGGCTGCGCGGCGCGAACGGCGTGGTGCTGCTCGGCGATCCGGATTTTTACGGCCGGTTCGGGTTCGAGCACGATCCCGCGCTGACCTATCCCGGTCCGCCGGCGGAATATTTCCAGCGCATGGTCCTCGACGGATCCCCGCCGAAGGGCCGCGTCCGTTATGCCAGGGCGTTCGGCGCGCCGGGTTGATCAGCGCTGGTCGAACCGCGCAATCCCGCGAGCGAGGTCGTTGTTGCGGATGGTGAAGCGCTCGCCGGTCCAGCTGGCAACGAAATGGGTGTTGCGCGCGAGGCCGGGCACGAAGCGCGCGGTGTTGTTCTCGATCACGAGACCCTCGCTCGCATTCGAACCACCCTCGGCTGCGACTGCGATGAAGGCCGACCAGTTTTCCTTGTTCGACCCCTGCACGAACCAGTTGTTCGCGATGCGACCCACGGCTCCGGCGGGCAAATCGACCATGTAGTTGGTGGCCTGCCCCCTTGCATCGTCGAACGAGCTGTCGCGGAGGTCGATCCGCGCGGCGCGCGATTTGACGTAGTGCCCGCCGCGCCCCTCCTCGAACCTGGAGCGCGTGACGGTCAGGCTACCATAATCGCCGATATAGATCGAATGCGCGCAACCGGCCGAATTCTCGCAGGTGCCGAGCCGGGAGAAGGTCGACTTGTCGATCACGATATCGCCGTTCGCGTCGTTGGCGGTGAGGATGCCCTGCTGGCTGTCGCGGAACCAGCTCTGCGAGACGAACAGGTCTCCCGTCTCGAGCCGGATCCCCGCACCGTTGCCGTCGCCGACGCGAATGTTCGAGAAGACGAGACCCTCGATGCGCGAGGACTGTCCGCGCAGCACCAGCGCCGCCTTGCCTTCGCAGGCGATGCGGGAAAAGCGCGCTTCGCCCGGCTGCGCGGCGCGGAAGGTGACCGAGCCGCGCTGCTGCACCGCGCAGACGCGGTGGACACCTGGCGCGATCAGGATCGTGCCCGTCGGCAGCGCTTCGGCCTCGTAGACCGCGGCCTGGAGGTTGGAATGCGAATTGCCCGTCTCGGCCACGGTGAACGGGCCGGAGGATTGCGCAGCGGCAGCCGTCGAGGACAGCAGGACTGCGGCGGTCAGGATGGTCGCGTGCTTCATGCCTCCGGAGTAACCCGTCCTGCCCGACCTGCGAAGGCCCTTGCCGACCACCGTCCCATTACGAACCCTTGGGCGGGCGGCCGCGCTGAGGCGGCTTGGGCTTGGGCACGTCGATCCCGCGTTTCGCCAGCGCTTCCCTCAGCAGCATTTCGATCTGAGCGTTGACCGAGCGCAATTCGGCCGCTGCGGCCCGCTCCAGCGCCGAGTGGAGCGCCGGATCGAGCCGCAGGGCGAAAGCCTTCTTGGCTTGCTTGGTCGGCTTGTCGGCCATGGTTTACTGGTAGAGCGTGCCCGCATTGACGACCGGGTGCGCTTCCTTCTCGCCGCACAGCACGACCATCAGGTTGGACACCATCGCGGCGCGGCGTTCGTCGTCCATCTCGACGATTCCGTCCTGCGACAGCTTCTTGAGCGCGTCCTCGACCATGCCCACCGCGCCCAACACGATCTTCGCGCGCGCGGCGATGATCGCATCGGCCTGCTGGCGCTTGAGCATCGCGCTGGCGATTTCCGAGGCATAGGCGAGGTGGGTCAGGCCCGCTTCGTCGACCACGATCCCGGCGACCTTGAGCCGGTCGTTGAGCTCCTCGAGCAATTCCTGGTTCACGACGTCGCCGCCCGAACGCAGCGTCACTTCCTCGCCTTCGAAATCGTCATAGGGATGGCGCGAGCCGACCGTGCGCAGCCCGGCCTCGATCTGGATGTTCACGAACTCCTTGTAATCGTCGACGTCGAAGCTCGCCTGCGCAGTATCGGCGACACGCCACACCACGTTGCAGGCGATCTCGATCGGGTTGCCGCGCAGATCGTTGATCTTGACCCGGTCCGAATGGATGTTGTTGGCGCGCGCGGAGATCTTCTTGCGCATCATCCACGGCCACACCCAGCGCAGGCCCTCGGTCCGCTCGGTCCCGCGATATTCGCCGAACAGCGTGATCACCGCCGCCTGGTTGGGCTGGATCATGAAGAAGCCGACGAGGATGAAGATCGGGCCGATCAGAAGCCCCACCAGCGAGGCGACGAAAGTGATCTTCTCCGCCTTGCTCATCCCGTCTTCGGGGAGGTTCTGGAAGAAGCCCCACAGCGCCAGCACCGTCACCACCAAGAAGAGCAGCAACATCACGTAACCGTTGTAACTCGTCGCGTCGCGCTCGACGCTCTTGTTCATTGCCCGAATCATGTTCACGCCCCTTTCGATATGATTATGATATCATATTTATATCAAATGAGGCTCTCCGTCAATATTGGCGAATCACCGCGAGGAACGCATCGCCATAGGCCTCGAGTTTCTTCGCCCCGACCCCGCTGACCTCGCCCATCTCGGCGCGGCTGGCGGGGCGGCGCGCGGCGAATTCGCGCAGGGTGGCATCGTGGAAGATGACGTAGGGCGGAACCTTGCCCTCCTCAGCCAGTTCGCGGCGGAGTTCGCGCAGCGCGTCGAACAGCGGATCGCCGACCGGGTTGGGGGAGCTGTCACGCCCGGAGCGTCCTTGCCGCCGGCGCTGCTTCTTGGGGGGCAGAACGAGATCGAGTTCGCGCTCGCCCTTGAGATAGGCGCGCGCCTCTCCGCCGAGCATCATTCCGCCATGTTCGGTCGGGAGCAGTGCCCCGCGCACCATCAGCGCGCGCCGCACCGGCTTCAGCAGCAGCGCTTCCTCGCCCTCGACGATCCCGAACACCGAAAGGCTGTCATGGCCGTTCTTTTCCGCCCGGTCGGAGGACTGCCCGGTCAGGATACCCTCGACATAGCCCGCGCCGAACATCTGCCGTGTGCGCGCGACGGCGGAGAGGTATTTCTGGGCAACGACGGTGGCGTCGACCGACTTGGGCGGATCGCAGCAATTGTCGCAATTTCCGCAGGTTTCGTGCGGGTCTTCGCCGAAATGCCTGAGCAGCACCGCGCGGCGGCAGCCCGCGGTCTCGACCAGCGCGCCGAGCGCATCGAGCCGTGCGCGTTCGCCCGTCTGACGACCGGCATCGACCTCGGCCACCCGCATCCGCGCGCGCGCGAAATCGTCGGCACCCCAGAACAGTTGCGCCTGCGCCGGGTCGCCATCGCGTCCCGCGCGCCCGGTTTCCTGGTAATAGGCCTCGATCGACTTGGGCAGGCCGGCATGCGCGACGAAGCGCACGTCGGGCTTGTCGATCCCCATCCCGAAGGCGACCGTCGCGACCATCACCATGTTCTCGCTTGCCACGAACGCCTCCTGGTTCGCGGCGCGGACATCGGGCGGCAGCCCGGCATGGTAGCAACGCACCTCGCGCCCGGTGGTCGAGAGCTTTTCCGCCAGCCGCTCTGTCGCGGCGCGGGTGGGGGCGTAGATGATCCCTGGCCCCGGCTCGCTGTCGAGCAGCGCCTGCAATTGCCGCCCGACCGAATCGCGCGGGTGGATCGCGTAACGGATATTGGGCCGGTCGAACCCGGCGACCACCATCCCCTCCTCGGGAATCCCGAGCTGGGTCAGGATATCGGTGCGGGTATGCGCATCGGCGGTCGCGGTGAGCGCGAGCCGCGGCACGTCGGGAAAGGCGTCCATCATCGGACGCAGCAGGCGATAGTCCGGACGGAAGTCGTGCCCCCATTCGGACACGCAATGCGCCTCGTCGATCGCGAACAGCGCGATGCGGGCGCTCGTGAGCAGCTCGCGGAAGCCCTGCTGGCTGGCGCGTTCGGGCGCGACGTAGAGCAGGTCGAGCGCGCCGCTGCGGAACGCGTCGAGCGTCTCGCGCCAGTCGGCGTCGGCGCTGGTCAGTGTCGCTGCACGGATCCCACTGGCCCGCGCCGCGCGCAGCTGGTCGTGCATCAGCGCGATCAGCGGCGATACGACCACGCAGGTGCCCTCGAGCTCGATCGCCGGGAGCTGGTAGCACAACGACTTGCCGGCGCCGGTGGGCATCACGGCAAGCGTCGAGCGCCGATCGAGCACGCGCTCGACGACCTCTTCCTGCCGCCCCCGGAAGTCGGCGAAGCCGAACGTCGATTTGAGCGTCGCGCGCGCCGCGTCGAGCGGAGCCATGGACCGGGTGTTACACTGTCCTGGAGACGAATCTTCCGGGGGTGATGGCGACGCAGACATGCGGCGCGTCATGACAGAGGCGGGAGGGTTAGGAAACCGAGGCGCAGCTTCACTCCAACACCTTCGTCATCGCGAGCGTGGCAGCCGCGCGGCTTTAGGATCCGGCCGTATGCGGCGGATCGAGCCGGAGATAGACGCTGTCGGTCCATTCCTCGCCGATCTTCCAGGTTCGGCTTTTGCGCCCCGTTTCTTCGAAACCGAGGCGCTGCAGCAAACCACGTGAGGCTTCGTTGCGCGGATCGACATCGGCCTCGACATGCGTCAGCCCGTTAACCGCGAAGCCGCGCGCAAGAACGGCCTGCAACGCCTCGAATGCGAACCCTCGCCGCCAGGCATCCGGATGGAGGATGAAGCCGATTTCCGGAAAGCGAAAGAACCCTGCCTTGCCGATCACGCGGCCATCATGCTCGATCACGAAATCCTCGCCCTCGCCGGCGGGGATGTCGACCATCGACCGGAGCCAGTCCCTGCTTTGGGTGCGGTCGCGATGCGGCGGGGTGGACCAATAGGCGGTCGCGCGCGGATCGGAGAGAATCGCGTGGAACGCATCGAGATCGTCCATTCGCGCGGGTCGCAGGACGAGCCTTTCGGTCCTCACTTCGCTCACCGCCCTAGTCCAGATTGGGCCGCAGCCAGCGTTCGGCCTGTTCGAGACTCACCCCCCGCCGCGCGGCGTAATCCTCGAGCTGGTCGCGGCCGATCCGGGCGACGCCGAAATACTGCGCTTCGGGATGGCCGAAGTAGAACCCGCTGACCGCCGAGGTCGGCAGCATGGCGAAGCTCTCGGTCAGGGTGATGCCGACGGCATCTTCGGCATCGAGCAGGTCGAACAGGATGGGCTTGAGCGAATGGTCGGGGCAGGCGGGATAGCCGGGCGCCGGGCGGATGCCGCGATACTGCTCCTTGATCAGCGCTTCGTTGGTGAGTTGCTCACCCTCGGCATAGCCCCAGAGGTCGGTGCGGACATGCCGGTGCAGCCGTTCGGCAAACGCCTCGGCCAGCCGGTCGGCGAGCGATTTGAGGAGGATGTCCGAATAATCGTCCTTGTCCTCGCGGAAGCGCTTCGAGTGCGGCTCGATCCCGTGGATGCCGACCGCGAAACCGCCGATCCAGTCGCCCGCCGGATCGATGAAATCGGCAAGGCACATGTTCGCCCGGTCACGCGACTTGCGCACCTGCTGGCGGAGGAAGGGGAGCACGGTGTGCGTGTCGCCGTCCTCGTCGTGCAGCGTGACGTCGTCGTCGTCGCGCGCGCAGGGCCAGAACCCTGCCACGCCCTTCGCCACCAGCCATTTCTCGGCCACGATCGTGTCGAGCATGGCATCGGCATCGCGCTTCAAATCGCGCGCGGTCTCGCCGACCACCTCGTCTTCGAGGATCGAGGGATAGGTGCCGTGCAATTCCCAGGCGCGGAAGAACGGGGTCCAGTCGATATAGTCGCGCAGCTCGGCGAGGTCCCAATCCTCGAACACGTGGCGGCCCGGCTGCAGCGGCGGCGCGGGCTTGTCGCTGTAGAACGGATCGTAGTGGTTGGCGCGCGCCTCCTCGAGGCTCAACAGCACGCTGGGGGACTTGCCCGCGCGCGCATCGCGCACCTTGCGATATTCGCCCGCCGTGTCTGCGACGAAGCCGGCCTTCTGCGTATCCGACAGCAGCTTGCTCGCGACACCCACAGCACGGCTCGCATCGAGCACGTGGACCACCGGACCGTCATAGGCCGGATCGATCTTCAGCGCGGTGTGGACCTTGCTCGTGGTCGCCCCGCCGATCAGCAGCGGGATATCCATGCCGGCGACCTTCATCTCCTCGGCCACGGTCACCATCTCGTCGAGCGAGGGAGTGATCAGGCCCGACAGGCCGATCATGTCCGCCTTTTCCTCGCGCGCGGTCTCGAGGATCTTGGGCCACGGCACCATCACGCCGAGGTCGATCACGTCGTAGCCGTTGCACTGGAGCACGACGCCGACGATGTTCTTGCCGATATCGTGGACGTCGCCCTTCACGGTCGCCATCACGATCTTGCCCTTGGCCTTCTGCTCGGCCGCCGGGAGCTTGTCCTTCTCGGCCTCGATGAAGGGGATCAAATGGGCGACCGCCTTTTTCATCACGCGCGCGGACTTGACCACCTGCGGGAGGAACATCTTGCCGCTGCCGAACAGGTCGCCGACGACGTTCATCCCGTCCATCAGCGGCCCCTCGATCACCTCGATCGGGCGTCCGCCCGCGGCCGCGACCAGTTCGCGGGCTTCCTCGGTATCGTCGACCACATGCGCGTCGATGCCCTTGACCAGCGCGTGTTCGAGCCGCTTCTTGACCTCCCAGCCGCGCCATTCCTCGGCCGCCTTTTCCTCCGCCGCCGACTGGCCCTTGTAGCTCTCGGCGAGTTCGATCAGTCGCTCCGTGGCATCCGGGCGACGCGCCAGGATCACGTCCTCGCAGGCCTCGCGCAAGGTCGGGTCGATCTGGTCGTAGACGTCGAGCTGCCCGGCATTGACGATCGCCATGTCGAGCCCCGCGGGGATCGCGTGGTAGAGGAACACCGAGTGCATCGCGCGGCGCACGGTCTCGTTGCCGCGGAAGCTGAAGCTGAGGTTCGACAACCCGCCGCTGGTCTTGGCGTGCGGGCAGGCCGCCTTGATCTCCTTCACCGCCTCCAGGAAATCGAGCCCGTAGCGATCGTGCTCCTCGATCCCCGTCGCGACCGCGAAGATATTGGGATCGAAGATGATGTCCTCGGGCGGGAAACCGATCCCGGTGAGCAGGTCGTAGGCGCGCGTGCAGATCTCGACCTTGCGGTCCTTCGTGTCGGCCTGGCCCGTCTCGTCGAACGCCATGACGACCGCGGCGGCACCGTAATCCATGCAGGTGCGAGCATGGGCGAGGAATTCCTCCTCGCCTTCCTTCATGCTGATCGAATTGACGATCGGCTTGCCCGAGACGCATTTGAGGCCGGCCTCGATCACCGCGAATTTGGAACTGTCGATCATCACCGGCACGCGCGCGATATCGGGCTCGGCGGCGATCAGCTTGAGGAAGGTGGTCATCGCCTGCTCGGCGTCGAGCAGGCCCTCGTCCATGTTGACGTCGATCACCTGCGCGCCGTTCTCGACCTGCTGGCGCGCCACCTCGACCGCGGCCGTGTAGTCGTCGGCCATGATCAGCTTCTTGAAGCGCGCCGATCCGGTGACGTTGGTGCGCTCGCCGATATTGACGAAATTGGCAGTGCTCGTGTCGGTCATCAGGCTGCGAGAGTGAAGGGTTCGAGGCCGGCAAGGCGCATCTTGGTGTCTTTCTGCGGGATTTCGCGCGGATCGTGGCCCGCGACGGCCTCGGCCATCGCAGCGATGTGTTCGGGGGTCGAGCCGCAGCACCCGCCGAGGATGTTGACCCGCTTGTGATCGGCCCACGGCTTGATCAGAGATGCGGTGGTTTCGGGTAGCTCGTCATACTCGCCGAGTTCGTTCGGCAGCCCGGCATTGGGATAGGCGAGCAGCAGCGTGTCGGCGATCTTGGAGAGCAACTGGACGTGCGGCCGCAACTGGTCGGCGCCGAAGCTGCAATTGAGACCGATCGCGACCGGATCGGCATGGCGCACCGCGTTCCAGAACGCTTCGACCGTGTGGCCCGAGAGGTTGCGGCCCGACAGGTCGGTCAGCGTCATCGAGATCATCAGCGGGATATCGCGATCCATCTCGGCAGCCAGTTCGCGCACCGCCATGATCGCCGCCTTGCAGTTGAGCGTATCGAAAACGGTTTCGACGAGGATGAAATCCACCCCGCCCTCGACCAGCGCGGTCGCCTGTTCGCGATAGACCTCCTTGATCTGGTCGAAGGTCACCTCGCGGAAGCCCGGGTCCTCGACTTGCGGAGAGAGTGACAGCGTCTTGTTGGTCGGGCCCATCGCGCCGGCTACGAAGCGCGGCACGCCGTCCTCGCGCGCATCGACCGCCTCGCGCATGATCTTCGCCGCCGCGACATTCATATCGTGGACGAGGTCTTGCGCACCGTAATCGGCTTGGCTGATGCGATTGGCGTTGAAGGTGTTGGTCGCGAGCAAGTGCGCGCCGGCATCGATATAGCTGTCGCAGATCTCGCGGATCAGCTGCGGCCGGGTGAGGTTGACGAGGTCGTTATTGCCCTTCTGGTCGAGGTCCAGCTCGTAATCGCCGCGATAGCCGTCCTCGTCCAGCCTGGCGCGCTGGATAGCGGTGCCATATGGCCCGTCCTTGATCAGGATCCGCTCGCGCGCGGCGGCGCGGATTTCGGCGCGCTTATCCATCGACCTGTTCCTTTGGGCGCATGCCGAGCATGTGGCAGATCGCGTAGCTCAGCTCGGCACGGTTGAGCGTGTAGAAGTGGAATTGCCGCACCCCGCCCGCATAGAGGCGGCGGCACAGTTCGGCGGCGATCGTGGCGGAGACCAGCTGGCGCGCATCGGGACGATCGTCGAGCCCTTCGAACAGGCCCTCCATCCAGTCGGGTATCGCGGTGCCGCATAGATCGCTCATCCGCTGGACCGCGGCGAAGCTCATCACCGGCATGACCCCGGGCACGATCTCTCCCTCGATCCCCGCCGCGGCGGCGCGATCGCGGAAGGCGAAGAAGCATTGCGGGTCGAAGAAGAACTGGGTGATCGCGCGGGTCGCCCCGGCATCGAACTTGGCCTTGAGGTTGTCGAGGTCGGCCTGGCTGTCGGGGCTGTCGGGATGCACTTCGGGATAGGCCGCGACCGAGATCTCGAAATCGGCGACTTGTTTCAGCCCCCCGATCAGCTCGATCGCGTTGGCATAGCCGCCCGGATGCGGGGTGTAGTTCCCGCTGCCGTCCGACGGATCGCCGCGCAAAGCGACGATGTGGCGGATGCCGCTTTCCCAGTAGTGGCGCGCGACCGCATCGACCTCTTCGCGCGTCGCGTCGACGCAGGTGAGGTGCGCGGCGGCGGGAATCCCGGTCTGGTTCTGGATCCGCACCACCTCGTCATGGGTGCGCTCGCGGGTCGATCCGCCCGCCCCATAGGTGACCGAGACGAAGCGCGGGCCGAGCGGGGCGAGCGTATCCACGCTTGCCCGCAGCGTCTCGGCCATCTTCTCGGTCTTGGGCGGGAAGAATTCGAACGACACGTCGAGATCGCCGGGCAGGCCCGAAAAGAGCGGGCTGTCGAGCGCGGTGCGCGCTTCGTCCATCTGTTCGAGCGAAATCATCGGGTAAGCTCCTGCGCCCTGCGCGTGGTCTGGGTGGGGGCACGCCCGCCGGTCCGCCTCGCGGTCCAGATCTTGACCGTCAGCGGTTTGCCCGGAAGCGCGTGCGCCTGCTCGGGCGCGAACCCGGCATCGGCCAGCAGACCGAGCATCTGTTCGTCGGAGAAGCCGAGGCGCGCATGCTGGTGCTGCTGGCGCAATTCCTCGCGCTCATGCGCGGCGAAATCGACGATCGCGAGCGTCGCCCCGCCGCGCGCGACTCGCGCCGCCTCTGCCAGCGCGACCTGCGGCTCCTGCGCATAGTGCAGAACCTGGTGGAACAGCACGGTGTCGACCGAGGCGTCGTCGAGCGGGAGCGCGGCGAAATCGCCCTGCACGATATCGAGCCGGTCCGCCGCGAGGTGCTGGAGCCGTGCGCGCGCGAGCCGCAGCATTTCGGGGCTCTTGTCGAGCGCGACCACGCTGTCCGCGCGCGGTGCGAAAAGCTCGGCCATCCGCCCGGTACCGGTGCCGATATCGAGCAGCGCCCCGAGACCGTCGTCGCCGAGCGCCTTGCCGAGCGCCTGTTCGACCGGGGCGTCGGGCGCGTGCAGCACCCGCAACCGATCCCATTCCTCGGCATGGGCGGCGAAATATTCGGCCGCGCGGTCCTCGCGCGCGGCGCGGATCGCGGCGAGGTTGCGGCGATCCTCGGCGCAGCGCGCGGCGAAGGCATCGTCGCTGTCCTCGGCGGCGCTCAGCAATCGCGCGATGGCGGCGGCGAGACCGGGACCTTCCGCGCTCCCGATCAATTGCCGCAGGAACACCCAGCTGCCCTCCTTGCGCCGCTCGGCAAGGCCCGCATCGCACAGAATCCTGGCATGGCGCGAGACGCGCGGCTGGCTTTGTCCGAGCACCTGCGCGAGCTCGCCGATCGCCAGCTCCATCGCCGCCAGCAGCCGCATGATCCGCAGCCGGGTCGGGTCCGCAAGCGCGCGCAAGGTGGGTTCGATCCGCATCGTCGGACCACATATAAAGAAAGCTTTATATCATACAAGCGGCTTTGCCGGGACCCGACCGACGCCTATATGCGTTGGCGCAACCTCAAGGCTTGGGAGAATTCCATGAAGAAGATCATCGCCATTTCCGCCGCTCCGTTCGTCCTCGCGCTCGCCGCCTGCGGCAGCGATTCCTCCGATGCGGGCGAGGAAATCGCCGGCGACGACGTAGAGGAAGTGGCCGAGGATGCGCTCGCCGACGTGCCCGAAGATGCGGAGCCGGTCGAAGTCGGCACCGCTGACGCCGCGCCCGCCGGCGAAGCACCCGAGACGCGCCGCCGCACGCTCGAGGAATCGGGCGATCGCGCCGCCAGCACCGCCGCCGAGATCGATGCCGCGATCGAGGCCGAGCTCGGCCAGGCCGAAGACGCGCGCGATGCGGAAGCCGAATAAGACGTTGGAGTCCAACAAGGCATGGGCGGCGCTGCTCCTCGCGGCGCCGCTGGCCCTCGCGGGCTGCGACAAGCCCGACAATGCGCCCGGCCCCGGCGGAGTCTCGATGGGCGAGGCGCGCGCGCTCGATCGCGCCGCCGAGGTGATCGAGGACCGCGCGGTCGAAGTGCCCGAGCCTGACGCAACCGCCCCGGACAATACCGAAGGCACGCCGCTCGAAGTCGAATCGACCGCACCGCCGATCGCCGACGAGACGGCAGACTAGGCCGGTCCGGCCGCTGATCCGAACCGCCGATTGACGCCGCGGCGCGGCTGCGGCATTCCCGCCTTCGAATTAATCGAACGATTAAACGAAGGAGCGGCAATGGGAATTCTCGAAGGCAAGGTCGTCGCGGTTACCGGCGCTGGGCGCGGAATCGGGCGCGAGATCGCGCTGCTCTGCGCCAAGGAAGGCGCGAGCGTCGTCGTCAACGATCCGGGCGTCGGCGGCGAAGGCGAAGGCGGCGATTCCGGTCCTGCCGAAACCACTGCGGGCGATATCCGCGAGGCGGGCGGCAAGGCTCAGGCCAACCTCGCCAGCGTCGCCGATCCCGCCGGAGCGGCGTCGATCGTCGAGGACGCGGTCCAGGCCTTCGGGCGGATCGACGCGGTGGTGAACAATGCCGGCATCCTGCGAGACCGCATCTGGCACAAGATGAGCCACGAGGACTGGCAGGCGGTCATCGACGTCCACCTGCACGGCTGCTTCAACACCTCGAAGGCCGCGACCCCCTATTTCAAGGAGCAGGGTTCGGGCGCGCTGGTCCACTTCACCTCCACCAGCGGGTTGATCGGCAATATCGGCCAGGCGAACTATTCCGCCGCAAAGCTTGGCATCGTCGGCCTGTCGCAATCGATCGCGCTGGATGCCTCGCGCTATGGCGTGCGCTCGAACTGCATCGCGCCGTTTGCGTGGAGCCGGATGACCGCGAGCATCCCGACCAGTGGCGAAGGTGCCGAAGAACGGGTCAAGCGGCTGCAATCGATGGGCGCGGAGAAGATCGCCCCGCTCGCCGCCTATCTCTGCTCCGACGCGGCACACGCAGTCACCAACCAGATCTTCGCCGTGCGCCGCAACGAGATCGTGCTGTTTTCCAAGCCGCGCCCGGTGCGCAGCTTTGCCAAGGACGGCGGCTGGACCCCGCAGGAGATCGCCGACATCGCGATGCCCGCCTTCGAGCCCGATTTCGCACGCGGCGACGAAGTCTCCGCCCACGTCTTCCCCTACGACCCGATCTGAGGAGTACCTGCATGGCCGCCAGCAATCCCGGCATGGACGAAGACGTCTTCGCGCAGTTCCTCGACCAGCTCGACCGTTATGTCCGCGAGCGCCTGCTCCCCGCCGAGCCGGACGTCATCGCGAACGACAAGGTCCCCGACGACATCCTCGAGGAAATGAAGGAGATGGGACTGTTCGGGCTGACCGTGCCCGAGGAGCATGGTGGCGCGGGGCTCAACACCAGCCAGTATGCGCAGGTGGTCTACACCATGGCCTATGCCGCGCCCGCCTTTCGCTCGATCTTCTCGATCAATGTCGGGATGTTCAATTCCGCGCTCAAGAATGGCGGAACCCCCGAACAGCAGGCCGAATGGTGGCCGCGCATCGCGGGCGGCGAAATCGCCTGTTTCGGCCTGACCGAGCCGGGCAGCGGATCGGACAGTGCGGCGATGCAGACGACGGCGAAACCCGATCCGGACGGGAACGGCTGGACCCTCAACGGGACGAAGCGCTACATCACCAACGCCCCGCATGCCGATGTCGCGCTGATCATGGCGCGTACCGAGAAGGAGGCGCTGCCCAAGAACGCGCATGTCAGCGCCTTCCTCGTGCCGATGGACACGCCGGGCGTGTCGACCGGCAGCCCCGACAAGAAGATGGGGCAGGCGGGTGCGCATATCGCAGATGTGATGCTCGACGACGTCCACGTCCCGGGCGATGCACTGCTCGGCGGCGAGACCGGCAAGGGCTTCCGCTTCGCGATGATGAGCCTCGACAATGGCCGCATCTCGGTCGGCGCGGCCTCCGCCGGCTATGCCCGCCGCGCGCTCGATTCCGCACTCAAATACGCGACCGAGCGCAAGGCCTTCGGCGAGCCGATCGCGAACTTCCAGCTGATCCAGCAGATGCTCGCCGAAAGCGAGACCGAGATCTACGCCGCCGAATGCATGATGCGCGACGTGACGGCGCGGGTCGACCGCGGTGAAAACACGATCCGGCAGGCCGCGGCGTTCAAGGTGTTCGCCTCCGAGATGTGCGGTCGGGTGATGGACCGCGTGGTCCAGATCTACGGCGGTGCGGGCTATCTCGCCGAATACGACGCCGAACGCTTCTTCCGCGATGCGCGAATCTACCGCATCTACGAAGGGACGACGCAGATCCTGCAGTTGCAGATCGCCAAGCACATGCTGCGTGATTTCCAGGCCAACGTATGATGCACGACGATCGTCATTCCCGCGCAGGCGGGAATCCAGCGTGGGCATCGCGACACGGGAGGCCATGGATCCCCGCCTGCGCGGGGATGGCGAATGTATAGGCTGCTGGACGGCCTTACCATCATCGAAGCCTCGAGCTTCGTCGCCTCGCCCACGGCGGGGCTCTATTGCGCGCAGATGGGAGCCGAGGTCATCCGCGTCGACCAGGTCGGCGGCGGGCTCGACTACGATCGCTACATGCGCACGACCGAAGGCCGCTCGCTCAGCTGGGAGAATTTGAACCGCGCCAAAAAGAGCGTCGCGCTCGACCTGCGCTCGGGCGAGGGGCGGGAATTGCTGGTCGAACTGGCGGCGAAAACCGGCCAGTTGATCACCAATTTCCCCGAACAGAGCTTCCTTTCTCACGCCGCGATCGAGGCAAGGCGCCGCGACATGATCACCGCCCGGATCATGGGCTGGCACGACGGGCGACAGGCGATGGATTTCACCGTCAACGCCGCGTCGGGCTATCCACTGATGACTGGGCCGGAAGACTGGGACCAGGACAGCGCCCCGCCGGTCAACCAGTTGCTGCCGGCGTGGGATTTCATCACCGGCGCCTACACCGCCTTCGCGCTGCTCGCCGCGCTGCGTCACCGCGACGCGACCGGCGAAGGTGGCGAGGTGCGCGTGCCCTTGGGCGACGTCGCGATCGGCACCGTCGCCAATTCGGGCGCGATGGCGGAAATGCTCTATCGCGGGGGAAATCGCGAGCGGCTCGGCAATGCGATTTGGGGAGCGTTCGGGCGCGATTTCACGAGCCGCGACGGCACCCGCTTCATGGTAGCCGCGCTGACCGACAAGCAGTGGCGCGCGCTCGTTTCCGCCTTCGATATCTCCGGCGATATCGCCGCGATCGAGACGAAGCACGGCGTCAGCTTCGCAGCCGGCGACCACGAGCGTTACGTTCACCGCCACGAATTGTTCGCCCTGCTGCAGGACAGGATAGGGCGCCACGACTGGCCCGAGTGGGAGCGCAGGCTCACCGCGGCCGGTGCGACCTTCGAACGCTATCGCACCATGCACGAGGCGGCGAGCGACCCGCAGCTCGTCACCGACAACCCATTCTTCGGCCCGCCGACCGACAATCCGAGCGGCTTTTCCTATCCCTCGCCCGGGGCCTTCGCCAACCTGCCCGCGCAGGATCGCGGCGCGCCCGAGCCCGCGCCCTATCTCGGTGAGGACACCGAACAGGTGCTCGCCGACGTGCTCGGACTGCCGGGCGGTGCTATCGCAAAATTGATCGATGCCGGCACGGTCGGCACCAGTGACAAGGACAGAATATGAGACGCGTCGCCATCTGCTCGCCCCTCCGCACGCCCGTAGGCAAGTTCCTCGGCACCCTCGCCCCGCTCACCGCGGGCGACCTGGGCGCGGCGATCCTGAAAGCGCTGGTCGAGCGTAGCGGGGTCGATCCGGAGCGCGTCGACGATGTCGTGTTCAGCCAAGGCTATGGCAGCGCGGAGGCACCCGCGATCGGCCGCTGGGCGTGGCTCGCCGCCGGCCTGCCGATCGAGGTCCCCGGCTACCAGCTCGACCGCCGCTGCGGCTCGGGCCTGCAGGCGGTCGTCAACGCGGCCATGATGGTGCAGACCGGCGCCGCCGACTGCGTGGTCGCGGGCGGGTGCGAGAGCATGTCCAATGTCGAGCACTACACCACCGACATCCGCCAGGGCGTGAAGGCGGGCAACGTCACGCTGCACGACCGGCTGACGCGCGGCCGCCTGATGAGCCAGCCGCAGGAGCGGTTCGGCGTGATCTCCGGGATGATCGAGACCGCCGAAAATCTCGCGAAGGATTACAATATTTCGCGCGAGGCATCGGATGAATTCGCGGTGCGCTCGCACCGGCGCGCTGCCGCCGCGTGGGACGAAGGCAAGTTCGACGATTACATCGTCCCGCTCGAAGTCCCGCAGCGCCGCAAGGACCCGGTCCGCTTTGGGAAGGACGAGGGTATCCGCCCTGATGCGAGCATGGAAAGCATGGGCGGATTGCGCGCGATCGAGGGACGTACGAACCCCGACGCCATCGTCACTGCGGGCAATGCCAGCCAGCAGAACGATGCCGCCGCCGCCTGCCTCGTCGTCGCCGAGGACAAGCTCGAGGAATTGGGCCTCGCCCCGCTATTGTGGTTCGATAGCTGGGCCGCAGCCGGCTGCGACCCGTCGCGCATGGGGATCGGCCCGGTCCCCGCGGTCGAAAAACTGTTCGCGCGCTCGGGCCGGAGCTGGAACGATCTCGACCTCGTCGAATTGAACGAGGCCTTTGCGCCGCAGGTGCTCGCCGTGCTCAAGGGCTGGGGCTGGAGCGAGGATGACAGCCGCCGCGACATGCTCAACGTCAACGGCTCGGGCATCTCGCTCGGCCATCCCATCGGCGCGACCGGGCTGCGCATCCTCGCCGACATGGCGCACGAAATGCAGCGCCGCGACGCGCGCTTCGGGCTCGAGACGATGTGCATCGGCGGCGGTCAGGGCATCGCCGCGATCTTCGAGCGCGCGGCTTGAGCGACTGGTCGGCCTGGATCGGCCGCGAGGAGCGGCGGACCGACACGCTCGACCCGGCGCTCGCCGCGCGCTGGCTCGCGACTTTCGACCGTGCCGCCCCCGCCGACGGCACGCTGCCGCAAGGCATCCACTGGTGCCTCTGCACGCCCGACGCGCCGACCGCGATGCTCGGCGCCGACGGTCATCCGCAGCGCGACGAAAGCGAGGACAGCTTCTTCCCCCCGATCCCGCTGCCGCGCCGCATGTGGGCCTCGAGCGAGGTCGAATTCCTCGCGCCGCTCGCCCCCGGTGACGCGATCGAGCGGGTCAGCAGCATTGACAGCATTGCCGAGAAAGAAGGGCGCAGCGGCAAGCTCGCTTTCGTCACCGTCGCGCATGAAACAGCAGCCAACGGCGCCGCAGCGGTGCGCGAGAAACAGCACCTCGTCTATCGCGAGGCCGCCGCGCCCGATGCGCCGCTGGTCCCCCCCGAGGGCGACGGTGGCGGCTTCGACGGCAGCGTATGGGACGTGGTGCGCGAGCTCACGCCGAGGCCGCCGCTGCTGTTCCGCTATTCGGCGCTGACCTTCAACACGCACCGCATTCACTACGACGCGCCCTATGCGCGCGGTGTCGAGCGTTATCGCGGCCTCGTGGTCCACGGGCCGCTGATGGCAACGCTGCTGCTCGACCTCGCGGCGCAGGAGCTCGGACCGAACGCGGTCACCCGCTTCGCTTTCCGCGCGGTCTCGCCCGCAATCGCGGGCGACAAGCTGCTGCTGGCGATGAAACGCGAGGGCGAAGACCTCACGCTCGGCGTCTTCGCCGCCGATGGTCGCCAAGTGGTGAAGGCCGAAGCAGCGCTCTAATAGTCGCCCGGTTTCACTGCGCCGCGCTTGGCCTTGATCGCGCCGCGCTGCTTCTTCTTGTCGAGCCGTTTGGCTTTGCCCACTCGGTTGAGGCGCGATTTCTTGCGCTTCTTGGGCTCGTGAAACGCCTCGCGCAGCAGCTCTTCCAGCCGCTCGCGCGCGTCGGCGCGGTTACGCTCCTGCGTACGGTGCGACCGCGCCGTGATCAGGATCTCACCCGCATCGGTCCACTTGCTACCGGCCAGCTTCTGGAGTCGCTTGAACACCGGCACCGGGAGGCGCAGCGCATAGGCGTTGACGCGCAATTGCACCGCGGTGGCTACCTTGTTGACGTTTTGCCCGCCGGGCCCCGAACCGGCGACGAAGCTTTCTTCGGCACTGGCGTGGGCGCGGCTTATCGCCTCTTCACGGCCTGCAACATCATGGGGCGACAAAGCCCAGCTCCGCAAAGCGCGCGGGAAACGGCGCGCTGGCCTCGATCGGGGTCTTGCCCTCACGGTGGAGCACGAGCCCGGCGGCGTGCAGCATGGTCTGCTGCCCCTTGCCGTAGACCGGGTCGCCGAGCAGAGGCGCACCGAGCCCTTCGACAGCGTGCACGCGTAGCTGGTGGGTGCGCCCGGTCTCGGGGCGGAATTCGACCAGCGTGTTGCCGCCGACCACCTGCAGCGCTCGCCAGTGGCTGATCGAGGGCTTGCCCTTCTTCGCCGCGATCATCCGCCAGCCGCCCTGCTTCGAACTGATCTTCGCCAGCGCAAGCTCGATCGTTCCCTCGCCCTCGATCTCGCCCGCGACCACGCCGAGATAAAGCTTCTCGACCTGCCGCTCCTCGAACGCGCGAGCGAAGCGCTTCAATGCCTTGGGATTGCGCGCGAGCAGCAGGCAGCCGCTGGTATCGGTATCGAGCCGGTGGACCGGCACCGGGGCGCGCTGGAAGCCTAGCTTGAGGGCGTCGAGATGGTCCTCGAGGCTCGACCCGCCGCGACGCGGGCGATCGACCGACAGGCCCGCGGGCTTGTCGATAACGAGCGCTTCGCCGTCCTCGTAAAGGATGTCGGGCGCGCTCATCGGTCGATCAATTCGGCAGCGACGAGCCCGCGCACCGCATTGCCGAGCAGGAATCCGCCCGATAGGTCATCGAGCGTCAGCGGTGCCTCGACCGCGCGGCCCTGCTCGATCAGCGAGCGGCGAAGCACGCCGGGCAGCAACCCGTCGGCGAGCGGCGGGGTAATCAGCATATCGTCGCGTTCGACGAACACCGACCAGATCGTGCCTTCGGTCACCTGCCCGTCGTCGCGCAGGAAGATCGCGTCGTCCGCGCCCGCCTCCTGCGCGATCTCGCGCGCCTGTTCGTAGAAGCCGCGATCGGTCGACTTGTGGCGCAGGCGCCAGTCGCCGGGATCGACCGGCAAGCGCAGCACCGCGCAGCGCAGCGGGCGCTCTGCCGGGTCGGGGAGCGCCCGCATCTCGAGCGAGAAGCGGCCCGATCGCGCGACCAGCAGCCGCATCCTGGCCGGCGCCTCGGCGGCGAAGCTCAAGGCCTGGATCGCGTTGCGCACTTCGTGGCGGTCGAAGGCGAAACCGAAGGTCCGCGCGCTTCCGCCGACCCGTTCAAGGTGGAAATCGAGCAGTGGAACGCCTTCTTCGGGAGAAAAGCGCATCGTTTCGATGAGGTCGAAGCTGGCCGCTGCGCTGCTACGCACGAATTCTCCCTTCACCAGGCACTCGCACCATTCGGCGAGGCCCTCGGAATCGGCGACCACCGCCGATCCCACACCCATGATCGCGTGCCCGCGCCCATTCAGTCCGGGTGCGACGCGCAGGGTCCGGATTGCCACATTGAAGGCCGCTTCGCCAGCCGCATTCTCGCCGCGAACGCCACTTTGCGGCGGGTCGATCCGACCGATCGCGCCGCAATAGGGGCCCCGCGCATCGCGTTCGACCTCGGCGATCAGCTCCATCGCGCGCAGCTTCGGCGCACCCGTGATCGACCCGCAGGGAAACAGCGCGCGCAGCATGTCGGCGATCCCGGCTTCGGGTCGCAGGTCGGCGCGAACCTCGCTCACCATCTGGTGCACGCTGGGATAGCTTTCGACCGCGAACAGTCGATCGGTCCGCACGCTGCCCGGCCGCGAGACGCGCGACAGATCGTTGCGCAACAGGTCGACGATCATCAGGTTCTCGGCGCGATCCTTGACCGATCCGGCCAGTTCCCTGCGCAGTGCCGCATCTTCGTCTGCGTCGCGTCCGCGCGGGCGGGTGCCCTTCATCGGCTTGACCCGCACCCGCTTGCCATCCTGCGCGAAGAACAGTTCGGGCGAGAAGCTGAGCAGCCAGTCACTGCCGTCGAACACCACCCCGCCATAGCCCGCCGCGGCACGCCCCCGGATCGCGGCATAGAGCGCACGCGGATCGCCGTGCATGCGCGCGACGAGCGGGAAGGTGAGGTTCGCCTGGTAGATATCACCCGCCCGGATCGCCTCCTGCAACCGGGCGAAGGCGGCAAGGTAGCGCCCTTGCGACACGCCCGGCTCGAACGGACCGATCCGCGCCCTGTCGTCGGGCCAGCCGGGCGGGAGCGTGCCGGGTGCGAAACTCTCGTAACCGTCGAACGCGCCGAACCAGACCAGCGGGCCGGCTCCGGTGCGGGGTTCGAGCAGCGGCGCGAGGCGATCTTCGAGCGCATAGCCCGCCTCGTAGGCGATATAGCCGGCGAGGTGCCGGCCCTGCGCGCGGAGCGCCTCGAGCCGCGCCAGCGCCGGTGCGACCTCCTCGCGATTGCGCGCCACCACCAGCTCGATGGGGTCGCGATAGAGCCGCGTCGGGGCCGCGCCTTGCTCGCGCGCGTCGTCCAGCAGGATGAAGGGGCTCGGCATCGCGGCTGCCCTAGCGGGCATTTGGGGCTTTGCAAAAGCGATCCGGTGCCGCCAGACAGGAGCGAACTCGATTACGGGAGTGGCAGGTGGGCGATATCTTTCTCGGCAAGGCGGCAGACGGCACGCCGCAATATCTCCGGCTCGACCAGGCGAATCGCCATGGGCTGGTCGCGGGCGCGACCGGGACGGGCAAAACGGTCACGCTGCAGACGATGGCTGAACAGTTCGCGCGCCAAGGCGTGCCGGTCTTCGCCGCCGACGTGAAGGGCGACCTTGCCGGGATCGCGATGCCCGGCAGCGCCGCGTTCAAGCATGCCGACAAGATCGAGGGCCGGATCGCCGAATTGGGGGTCGAGGATTTCGCCTATGAAGGCAATCCGGCGGTGCTGTGGGACCTCTATGGCGAACAGGGCCACCCGATCCGCACCACGGTGTCCGAGATGGGCCCGCTGCTGCTCGCGCGACTGCTCGACCTCAACGACACCCAAGAAGGCGTGCTGTCGCTCGCATTCCAGTGGGCCGACGACAACGCCCTGCTGCTAATCGATTTCGACGACTTGCGCAGCGTGCTCGTCGCGGTGGGGGAGAATGCCAAGGCGTTGAAGCTCGAATACGGCAACGTCTCCAGCCAGAGCATCGGTGCGATCCAGCGGCAATTGCTGGCCTTCGAGCGACAGGGCGCGGACAGGTTTTTCGGCGAGCCGGCCTTCGAGATCGCCGATTTCATGCGCGTCGACGGCGACGGGCGCGGGCTGGTCAACATCCTCGCCGCCGACAAATTGATGCGCAGTCCCAAGCTCTACGCGACCTTCCTTCTGTGGCTGCTCGCCGAACTGTTCGAGGCACTGCCCGAGGTCGGCGATCCTGCAAAGCCGAAGCTGGTGTTCTTCTTCGACGAGGCCCATTTGCTGTTCGACGACGCACCCAAGGCGCTGCTCGACAAGGTTGAGCAGGTCGTGCGGCTGGTCCGCTCGAAGGGGGTGGGGGTGTATTTCGTGACCCAGAACCCGATCGACATTCCGGAAGAGGTCGCAGGCCAGCTCGGCAACAGGGTCCAGCATGCGCTGCGTGCCTTCACCAAGCGCGACCAGCGCGCGATCAGAGCTGCGGCGGAGACCTTCCGGATCAATCCCGAGCTCGACGTCGAACAGGCGATCACCGATTTGAAGACGGGCGAAGCGCTGGTCTCGACGCTCGACGAACACGGCGCGCCCGGCGTGGTGCAGCGGACGAAGGTCGTTCCGCCGCGCTCGCGGCTCGGCCCGCTGCTCGTCGCCGAGCGGGGCCAGTTGCAGGTCGACAGCCCCTATACCGGGAAATACGATTCGGCTGTCGACCGCGAGAGCGCCGCCGAAGTGCTGGCGCAGAAGGCAATCGACGCGGCCGAGACCGCCGAGGAGGTCGCCGAGAAGGGACGCGAGGAAGTCGGCAAGCGCGAACGCAAGTCGACCAGCATCTGGGAAAAGGCGCTCAGTCGTGGGACCAAAACCGCCGCGAGCTCGGCCGCCGGGAAGATGGGCCGCACGATCCTCGGCAAGCGCTCGCGCGCCAATCCGGTCGTGTCGGGCGTGACTTCCGCCGCCGGGTCGATCGCGACCGATCTCGCTGGCCCGCTGGCCGGTCGGTTCGTGCGCAATCTGATCGGCGGGTTGATGCGCTGAGCGCCACGACGTTCGCACGGTGAACCGGGCTACAAGGGAAGCCGCAGCACGGCGTCGAGGCCGCCGCCATCGCGATTGGCGAGGCACAGCGTGCCGCCATGCTGTTCGGCGATCGCGCGCGACAGGGTCAGGCCGAGGCCCGAACCGCCGGTCGCGCGATTGCGCGATTTCTCGCCCCGCCGGAACGGCTCCATCATCGCCGCAATCCGTTCGGCGGGGATGCCCGGGCCGTCATCGCTCACGATCAACACCGCGTTATCGCCTTCGCGGCGCAGCGAAACACGCGCCGCTCCACCATAGCGCAGTGCATTGTCGACCAGGTTGCGCAGCGCGCGGCGGACCCAGGTGGCCCGGAACCGGCCGACCGCCTTGTCTGCATCGACCAAAGTGACGGGACGACCGCGATCCTCGTATTCCTCCACCACGCCGGTCGCGAGCGGGGCAAGATCGAGCATTTCCGGCTCGTCCTGCGGGCGGCCGATCCGGGCGAGCGAAAGGATGTCGTCGAGCATGCGATCAAGTTCGGCTATGCCAGCCGCCATCTTCGTCCGCCGGGTCTTGTCTTCGACCCCCTCGATCCGCACCCGCAGGGCGGCGAGCGGGGTCTTGAGGTCATGACCGATCGCGCCCAGCATGACGTCCTTTTCGTCGAGCAGGGCTACAATCCGGGCTTCGAGAGCATTGTGAGCCTCGATCAGCTCGCGCACGTCGTCCGGTCCCGAGGGGGCGAGCAGCTCGGCCTCGCGCGGCGCCGCAGCGAAGCTTCGCGTGCGCGCGGTGAGCGCGGCGAGCGGGCGGGTGATCCGGCGCAGCACCAGCCACAGCACGCCGAACAGGACCAGCGTGAGCACCAAAGTCTGAAACACGATCCCGCCGATTGCGCGGCGGCCGGTGCGCGGCCCTTCGGCCACCCGGGCAATGCGCCAGTCGCCGGCGGCGTCGTTGCGGACCGCGGCGAGCACCAGCGTATCGGGGATGTCCTCGCCCTGCCGCCGTGCGCGGGCCGTGAAGAATCGCAGCGCGCGCGGATCGTCGTCGATCGCTCGTCGCACGACCGCGATCTGCGCCGGGGCGTAGCCCTGCAGGCGAAGAATGTCGCGCAAACGCGCTTCGATCGCCGGTAGGCGGACGTCGGCAGCACGCACCGGATCGCTCTCGCTTCGTTCGAGCCGCAATCCGCGCCCGCGCATTCCGGGGCCGCGCCGCGGCTCGCGCAATTCTGGGGGAAGCTCAAGCTCGCTGCCGCGCCGCTCGGGCGCGAGCAGGCGGAAGGCGAGCGCATTGGCCGACGCGTTCTGCTGCCGTTCGATCATGCCGCGATAGAGCAGCACGGCATTGAACGCCTGTGCCGCGAACAGCGCGAGCGCGATCGAAAGCAGCACCTGCCCGAGCAGGCTCGAGGGCAGCAACCGTCTCACGCTTCGCACTCGACCCGGCGCACCTCGGCTGCGAGCCGGTAGCCACCGCCGCGGATGGTCTGGATCAGCTGCTCGTCGCCGTTGCGCGCCATCTTCCGGCGCAGACGCGAAACCTGGTTGTCGACCGCGCGATCGAACATGTGCTGTTCGCGACCTTGCACGAAATCGAGCAGGCGATCGCGGTCGAGCACCTGTCCGGGGTGGTCGAGCAGCGCCTTGAGGAGGCGGAAATCGGCCCCGGTAATGTCGACCAGCACGCCTTCGGGATCGATCAGCCGCTGGCGGGTGGGATCGAGGGTCCAGCCGTCGAAATGGTAGGCGCAGGTTTCGTCGGTGTCGTCACCCGGCGCGCGGGTGGCGCGGCGCAGGACCGAGCGGATCCGCGCGACCAGTTCGCGCGGTTCGAACGGCTTGGTGACGTAGTCGTCCGCGCCGATTTCGAGCCCGACGATCCGGTCGGTCGCCTCGCCGCGCGCGGTCAGCAGGATCGTGGGCAGGTCGCGCGCCTCGATCAGGTGCCGGCAAAGCGACAGTCCGTCCTCCCCCGGCATCATGATATCGACCAGTGCGAGTGCGAACCCCTGCTCGTCCAGCCGCGCGCGGGCCTGTGCAGCGCTCTCCGCCTCGGTCACGACGAACCCCTGGCCGGTCAGATACTCGGCCAGGGGTTCGCGCAGGGTCGGCTCGTCGTCGACCAGCAGGATGGCAGGCGCGGATAGGTCGGTCATTGCGGTTCCGCGCCGGTCTTCACCATCGGATCGAGGTCAGCGACGCTGGCGCCGTTCGCCACGCGCGGCGCGCATCTTTTCTTGCGCGGCCTTGCGTTCGGCCGCGGTGACCTGTCCGTCGCCGTCGGCGTCGAGCATCGCGAAATGCTTGGCGTGGGCGGCCTGGAACTCGGCGCGGGTAATGCGCTTGTCGCCATCGGCATCGGCCTGGCGCATCATCATCCGGACATGGCCGGCCATCCCGCCGCCGCGACCGCCACGGCGCATCTTGCCGCCGCCACGCTTGCCGCGCATCTCGCCGGCCTTCTCGCGCGCGGACGCCATCTCTTCCTGCGAGACACCGCCGCTATTGTCGGTGTCGAGGCGGGCGAAGCGTTGCTCGCGACGTTCGGCGCGACGCTTCTGCATTTCGGCCCGGCGGGCATCGCGCGCGGCCTGCATTTCGGCCTGCGTCACCTCGCCATCGCCATTGGCGTCGGCCTTGGCGAAGCGTTCGGCCTGGCGCGCCTCGCGATCGGCCTGGTCGAGCACGCCGTCATTGTTGACGTCGAGCCGCTGCCACATCTTGGTGCCCATCGCCTCGTGTTCGGCCTTGGTAATCACGCCGTCGGCACCGGGCCGGCCCTGCGCGTTCGCCGCGCCGGCCAGCGCCAGCGTGGCGGCTCCGAGTACGAAAATGGTCTTTTTCATGGTGGTCATCCTCTGCATGTCTTCGTGAAGGGGGCAGCGGGCCGGACCGGGAGGGGAGAGAGGGATGTCCGACCCACTGACTGTTCCCTTCCTACAGGCATCGTGTCGCAGCATTATGCCCGAGACGCAGGGATTTGTCGCGAATTGTCGCAAGCCGGGCAAACCGTCCATCGCGCCGCCAGTCCGGCGGAGAGCGATGCCTGCCGCCCTTAATCGACCTTTTCCATCAGGAAGGCATTGAGCTTATTGCCGTCCGGGTCGCGGAAATAGGCGGCGTAGAAGAGGTTGCCGTGTTCGTCGGGTTCGCCGCGCGGGCCCGGCTCGCCTTCGTCGCTTCCACCGTTGGCGAGCGCGATTTCGTGCAACTTGGCCACTTGTTCGCGGTCCTTCGCCTCGAGCGCGACCATCGTGCCGTTGCCGACGCTCGCCTCCTTGCCGTCGAACGGCTTGGTCGCGGCAATGCCCGCGCCGCCGTCCCACGCGCCCCAGGCGATGAAGGTCTCGAAATCCATCATCCGACCGTAGCCGAGCTCGGCGGCGATCGCGTCGTAGAATTTTGCGGCGCGGTCCAGGTCATTGGTGCCGAGCGTAACGTAACCGATCATGTGCAAGTCCTTCGCAAAACGACTCGCGACCCACAGGAACATTACGCGAACATCGACTGTCCTACAAGGGCTGGCACTGCCTTTCGAGCCAGGCGAGATCCTCGCCCTCGAGTTGCGGCGCGAGAATTTCGCGGACCTTGGCGTGATAGTCGTTCCACCAGCCGATCTCGCGCTCGCTCAGCAGCGATTTGTCGACCAGCGTGCGGTCGAGCGGGACGTGGGTAAGGGTCTCGAAGGTCAGGTACTTGCCCTCGCTGCCCTCGACCTGCGCGTCGACCACCAGCACGAGGTTCTCGATCCGGATGCCGTATTCGCCCGGCTTGTAATAGCCCGGCTCGTTGGAAAGGATCATGCCTTCGCGCAAGGGAGTCTCGGTGCCGGGGAAGGCCCCGCCGGGCTTGGAGATGCGCTGCGGGCCTTCGTGCACCGAGAGATAGCTGCCGACGCCATGGCCGGTGCCGTGGCCGTAATCGACCCCCGCCTGCCACAGGTGCATGCGTGCCAGCGCATCGAGCGCGCCGCCGCTGGTCTTGTCGGGGAAGATCGCAAGGTCGAGCTCGATATGACCCTTGAGGACGCGCGTGTTGCGATCCTTCATTTCCGCCGTGGGTTCGCCTGGGCCGACCCAGACGGTGCGGGTGATGTCGGTCGTCCCGTCGAGATACTGGCCGCCCGAATCGCACAGATAGATGCTCGAAGGCGGGATCGGGATATTGCTGTCCTCGTCGACCTTGTAGTGCGGCAGCGCGGCATGGCCGGCGGCGGCGCTGATCGTGTCGAAGCTCGAATCCTTCATCTCGGGACTGAGCCCGCGGAATTCGCGCAGCTTGGCCACCGCGGTGAGTTCGTCGACCTCGCCCGAGGGCGCGTTTTCCTCGATCCAGCGGAGATATTTGACCAGTGCGGCACCGTCGCGCGCCTGCGCGTCGCGGTGGCCCTGCTGTTCGGCAGGGGTCTTGATCGCCTTGGGCAGCACCGCCGGATCGTCGTCGCGGACGACCTTGGCGCCGCCCGCCTCGAGCGCGTGGAAGATACCCGCCACGGCATGGTTGGGATCGACCGCCACGGTCTTGCCCTCGAGATCGGCGAGCGCGGGCTCGAACTGGTCGCGATCGCGGATATGCACCGCGTTGCCGAGGTGCTTGGTCAGTTCGGGCGTCACCTTGTCGGGCGCAATGAACAGCTCGGCCGTGCCGTCGGCATGCGCGACCACATAGGACAGCGCGACCGGCGTGTTGGTAATGTCCTTGCCGCGCATGTTGAGCAGCCAGGCGACCGAATCGAGCGCGGTGACGACGGTGGCGTCGTAGCCTTCGGACTTGAGCCAGTCGGCGACTTCGGAGCGCTTGTCGGCGCTCGAACGACCGGCGAACTTGTCGTCATGCGGCACGGCGGGCGCGAGCGAGGGCTGCGGGCGATCGGCCCACACCGCGTCGATCGGGTTGCCGTCGACCGCGACCAGTTCGATCCCCTTCTTGGCGAACAGCTTTTCCGCCTGCTCGGCCCATTCCACCCCGTGCAGCCAGGCGTCGTAGCCGATCTTCGCGCCCTCCCCGGCGTTCTCGGCGATCCATTTGGCGGGCGAGGTCTCGGGCACGTCCTCATAATCGAACAGGTTTCCGTCGACCTGCTCGCGCACCTGCACGGTGTAGCGTCCATCGGTGAACATCGCGGCGCGGTCCTGCAGCACCACCGCGCTGCCCGCGCTCCCTCCGAACCCCGTCAGCCAGGTCAGGCGCTGGGCGTAGTCGCCGACATATTCGGACATGTGTTCGTCCGAGATCGGCACCACGAACCCGTCCAGCCCTCTTCGCTTCAATTCCTCGCGCAGGGCGGAGAGACGGGCTTCGTGGGTTTGCATCAGCATGGGAGGGACTCGCTTTCGTGAATTCGTTCGCGCGCAATATAGGGCATCGGACCGGCGCTCGCCACCGAAGTCGCTGGACGCGTATCCCTCCCCCGATTAGCAATGCCCCGCACAAGCGGCGCGCAAGCAGAGCTCATGCCGCATGAGGGACCCGCCGATGAACCGACTTGCCGCCTTCGCCGCCGCGCTCGCCATGCTGGCCCCCGCGCCGCTGCTGGCCCAATCCGATACCCCCGAATCCGAGGACGAGACTTTGACCGAGACCCCCAGCGCGCCGCCGATCGCGGACAAGCGCGACTACGAATATTCGCGCCACGGGATCACCATCGCCGATCCCTATCACTGGCTGAAGGACCAATCCTACCCGACGATCGACGACGAGGATGTGATCGAATACCTCAAGGCCGAGAACGCGTGGTTCGAGGCGAACATGGAGCCGCACCAGGCGCTCGTCGACGAGTTGTTCGAGGAAATGAAGGGCCGCATCAAGGAGGACGACTCCTCGGTTCCGCAGAAGGACGGCGATTTCCTCTACTGGACCGAGTTCGAGCAGGGTGCCGAATACCGCAAATGGTATCGCAAGCCGGTGAGTGGCGGCGAGGCGCAGCTGATCCTCGACGAGAACGAGCTCGCCGAGGGCAAGGAATATTTCCGTCTTGGAGCCTTCAGCGTCAGCCAGAACGGGCGCTACCTCGCCTATTCGTTCGACGACAACGGGTCGGAGCGCTTCACCGCGCGGATCAAGGACCTCCAGACCGGCGAATTGCTGCCCGACACGATTCTCGAGACGCTTTCGAGCCTCGTCTGGGTCGCGGGCGACAAGGGCCTCGTCTATGGCCGCGCCAACGCCAACTGGCGGACCGACAATGCCCGGCTCCACTGGCTCGGCCAGAGCGCCGAGCAGGATATCGAGCTCTACAAGGAAGAAGACGACGGCTTCCGCGTCGGCGCGGGACTTTCGGCGCAGGACGACTGGCTGGTGATCGCCACCGGCGACAACGAGACCAGCGAGGTGCGCCTCGTGCGGGCCGACGATCCGACCGGCGAGCAGATCCTCGTCAAGCCGCGCAGCAAAGGCGTCGAATACGACGTCGACGTGCGCGACGGAAAGCTGTTCATCCATACCAATGACGAGCACGTGAACTTCCGCCTCGCCACCGCCTCGCTCGAAGCGCCCGGCGCGTGGACCACGCTGATCGCAGGGTCGGACGAATTTTACCTGACCGACGTGTCGCTGTTCAGGGATTTCTACGTCACCGAAGGTCGTCTCGCGGGCCTCGACCAGGTCCAGATCCGCGATTACGCCGACTCATCCCGCATCCGCCCGATCGCCTTCCCCGAAGCGAGCTACGATGCGGGCCTCTCCAACAATCCCGAATACGCGGTCGACAAGCTGCGGCTGGCCTATGAGAGCATGGTCACGCCCGACAGCGTCTATGATTACCACCTCGCCGACGGATCGCTCGAACTGCTCAAGCAGCAGGAAATCCCGAGCGGCTACGACAAGGACCTCTACCGCACCGAGCGGGTCGAGATCACCGCCCGCGACGGCACCAAGGTCCCGGTCAGCATCGTGATGCGCAAGGACCGCCCCGCCGGGCCCGGACCGCTCCACCTCTACGCCTATGGCGCCTACGGCTATGCCGTGCCGCCGGGCTTCTCGACCACGCGGCTCAGCCTCGTAGATCGTGGCTTCGCCTATGCCATCGCGCATATCCGCGGCGGCGACGACCTGGGCCGCAACTGGTACCTCCAGGGCAAGCTCAACGAGCGCACCAACACGTTCAACGATTTCGTCGACGCGGCGAAGGGGCTGGCGGAGCTGGGCTATACCGCACCGGGCCAGATCACCGCCTCGGGCGGCTCGGCCGGCGGCGAGCTGATGGGCGTGGTCGTCAATACCGATCCCGATTTGTGGGGCGCGGTGGTGGCGCACGTACCCTTCGTCGACGTGCTCAGCACGATGCTCGACGAGAGCCTCCCGCTGACCCCGGGTGAATGGCCCGAATGGGGCAACCCGATCGAGAGCAAGCAGGCCTTTGCCTACATCCTCTCCTACAGCCCTTACGACCAGGTCGTGGCGCAGGACTATCCGCCGATGCTCGTCACCGCGGGGCTCAACGATCCGCGCGTGACCTATTGGGAGCCCGCCAAGTGGGTCGCCAAGTTGCGCGACGTTAAGACCGACGAAAACACGTTGCTGCTCAAGACCAATATGGGCGCCGGCCACGGGGGCAAATCCGGACGGTTTCAGTCGATCTACGAGGTGGCGGAAGAATTTGCCTTCATCCTGTGGCAGATGGGCATGACCGAAGCAGTTGCGGAGTAATCGCACCATGAAGAAACTCGTCGCCCTCGTCATCGCCCTTGCCGTGCTGGTGGGCGGCTGGTGGTACGCCTCGCCGCTGATGGCGCTCGACGGGCTGCGCGATGCGGCCCAATCGGGCGACCAGGCCGAGCTCGAGCAGCGGGTCGACTTCCCCGCCCTGCGCAGCTCGGTGAAGGAGCAGCTGCGCGGCGCGTTGACCGCCGCGATGGAAAGCGAAGGTGACGACAATCCGCTAGGGGCGGCGGGTGCCGCGCTCGGCCTCGGACTGGTCGACGGGATCGTCGATACGCTCGTAACCCCCGAATGGGTCGCGACCACGGTGACCGAAGGTCAGCGGCGCCAGGCGCAGGCCGAGGCGGTGCAAGAGCGGCTCCCGGCACAGGAAACCGGCACCGCTCCGCCACGGAAGGCCGAAGACCCTGCTCAGGCCACGCAGCGCGAAATCGAATGGGAGATCGAGCGCGAGGGCCTCAACAGCTTCCGCGTGACCACGCAAAACGCTGTCGGCGACACGGGCCCGACGCTGCTGTTCGCACGCGACGGGCTGGGTTGGGACCTGGTCGGGATCGAGATGCCCGCCGCCGAGCTCATCCCCGGGGGCTGACCGGCGCGATGGGCAACCGCCACACGCTCCACTTCACCGCCGGTCGCGAACACATCGACGAGCTCGGCCACGTCAACAATGCGGTCTGGGTGCGCTGGATCCAGGACATCGCCACGGCCCACTGGAATGCGGTGGCGCGGCCCGAGGATCGCGAATCATACGTCTGGATGGTGACCCGGCACGAGATCGATTACCGCGGCAATGTCGCGGAGGGCGAAACCGTGGCCGCCGAAACCTTCATTCCCTCCCCGCCACGAGGCGCGCGGTTCGATCGCCGGGTCGATTTCCGCAACGCCGATGGCAAGGTCGTGGTCAGCGCCAACACCACCTGGGCGATGATCGACAAGGCCACCGGCAGGCCGCTGCGGATCCGGCCCGAAACGGCGGCTCCGTTCAGACCTTATGGTTAATTATTTTATGTCGACCGCATCCCGCTATCGGCGGCTGCGTACCCCGATGTTTACCGGAAATTCGCTATATATGCAGCGTTTCCCCGAAAATCGGGCCTTAAGCGGATTCTGCCTAATTACGTATTTGCACTTATGTAGGAGATAACCACGGAAAGGAAATCGTGCGTTACCAACGTCTCGTAACGAGGGGCAAAAACAAAAATGATTTCCGAAATGTTGGTCGGTCGCAGCGAAGCGATTGCATCGGTCCGCACCATGATCCGCTTTGCCGTCAAGGCGACCACAACCGTGCTGGTCACCGGACCTTCTGGCTCCGGCAAGGAAGTGGTCGCCCGTTCGATCCACCAGGAATCCGATCGTGCCGACGGACCCTTCCTCGCGATAAACAGCGGCGCGATTCCCTCAGAACTCATCGAATCCGAACTGTTCGGACATGAAGGCGGCAGCTTCACCGGTGCGACCTCGCGTCATCTCGGGATCTTCGAACAGGCCGATGGCGGCACGCTGTTCCTCGACGAAGTCGGCGAGATGCCGCTCTCGCTCCAGGTCAAGCTGCTGCGCGTGCTCGAAGAAGGCACCATCCGCCGCGTCGGCGGGCGCGAGGACATCAAGGTCGACGTCCGCATCGTCGCCGCGACCAATCGCGACCTCAAGCTCGAGATCGGGGCCGGTCGCTTCCGCGAAGACCTGTTCTATCGTCTGTGCGTCCTCCCGATCCGCATGCCCTCGCTCGGCGAACGGCGCGAGGACGTCGCGCTGCTGATCGAGCATTTCCTCAAGCAGAACGACAAGGTCGAAGCACCGAGCTTCTCCGCGGACGCGCTCGATCGGCTCGCCGCCTATGGCTGGCCGGGCAATGTGCGCGAGCTGCGCAACCTCGTCGAGCGCGCCACGATCTTCTTCTCGGGCCAGCAGATCGTTGCCAAGGAAGTCGACCTGCTGCTCGACATCGCCAGCCAGACCGCCAATGTCGCTCCGAATGCTGTGACTACGGCCGAGGGCGGCACGGTGGAGTCGGCCCAGCCGGTCGCATCCGCACCGATCTTCGAAAACGGGTTTTCGCTCCAGCGCCACATGCAGGAAGAAGAACGCCGCCTGATCGTCGACGCGCTCGTCGAATGCGGCGGCGTGATCGCCAAGGCGGCGCGGATGGTTGACGTCCAGCGCACCACCTTCGTCGAGAAGATGCGTCGCCACGGGATCAATCGCGACGACCAGCTCGCCGCCTGATCGCGGTTCCACCCGACACCCACGAAAAAGCCCGCCCGGTTCGTACCAGGCGGGCTCTTTCGTGCTGCTTGTCGGGACGCCCCGTCAGGCCGCCTGCGACACCTTGCCTATCTCGGCCCAGGCTTCGGCGATCTCGGCGATCATCTCGCGCGCCGAAACCAGCTTGTCGCCCGCTTCGCTGCCGCTGGCCGAATCGATCCGGTTCGAGGCCTCGCGATAGACGATCGCGAGCGCGGTCGCGATTTCGCCCCCATTGTCGAAATCGAGGCTTTCCTCGAGTGCGTTGAGGATGTCCGAGGCGCGCGCGCGCGATTGAAGCATCGCGGCCATGTCGCCGCGATCGAGCGAGCGCTTGGCGCGGTCGAGCCGCAGCAGCAGCTGTTCGAACAGGATCGAGACGAGTTCGTGCGGGCTCGCTGCCGCGACGCGGCTGGTCGCATCGAGGTTGCCGTAATTGGCGGCTGCCGAACGGTTGGCGGAATAATACATAATCGTGTCCTGTCCGATCCCTTAGTCTTCGCCGGTGCTGTTCCAGATCGAGATCTGCTGCTTGAGGTAGGCCTGGGTCTGCTTCAGCACCGCCAGCTGACGATCCATGTTGGCGTAGGTCTGCTGGAGGTTGGCCTGGTATTTCTCGATGTCTTCGTCGAGCTCGACGCGCATCTCGGCCAGCTTGGTGTTGATTTCATCGAACCGCTTCTTGGCGAGAGCGAGCGGGCCGTTGCTGTCCTGCAGCGTGTCGCGGATCTTGTCGAGCGTGCCGGCAATGCCCGGATTGTTCGCATCGGGTTCGAGCGGGTCGAGCATGCTCGCGACCGCATCCGGATCGAGCGCGATCGCGCGGTCGTAGGCGGCGCTGTCGAGCTCGAGCGTGCCGTCGCGCGCGGTACGCACGCCGATATCGGCGAGTGTCCGGAATGGCCCAGTGCTCGACAGGGTCTCCGAGCTCATCCGGGCGAGCTTGCTGACCATGTCGCGGATCGCGCGATTGCCGGCGAGCGGGCCGCCCTGGACCCCGTCGAGCCCGGGTGCGGTGGCGGTGTTGAGGCCCTTTTTGAGGCTGTTGAAGGCATCGATGAACTCGGTCACGAGTTCGCGCGTCGTGGTCGGCGGCTCGCTCGCCGAGATCGTGATCGTCTCGCCCGGCTTCGCCTTGAGCAGGCTCAGCGTCACGCCTTCGATCGCGGTGTTGATCTCGTTCGACGAGTTCACCAGTTGGACCCCGTCGACCACGACGATGCTGTCGAGGGCCTGCGACAATTGGGTCATCCCGCCGTCGACGGTCGGCGGATAGGCGAAGTCGTTGAGCGCGTTCGGCGCGGCCGGGGGCGTGAGCGTGAAGGCCTGGTCGGCGCCGTCCTGACCGGCGATGACGAGACGGGTTCCCAGATTGTCGGTCACGATCGAAGCCGTCACGCCGGCATCGGCCGTGTTGATCGCGTCGCGGAGCCCGGTGAGGCTGTCGTTCGTCCCGTCGATGACGATGTCGAAGCTACCGGTGCTGGTCGCGAGCGTCAGCGTGCCCTGGCCGACCGGCTGCGCGGCGTCGGTGTAATTGCGGCTGATCAGCTTCTGCTCGGAGGCGAGCTGCTTGACCTCCATCGTGACCGGCAGGCCCTTGGGGGTCTGCCCCTCGATGAAGCTGGCGATCGCGACCCCGCCGTCGCTCGACACGAGGTCGCCCGAAAAGCGGCGCCCGTCGAGGATACCCTGCAAGGCGTCGGCGAAGGTGTTGAGCGAGGACGAAGCCGAGGCGAGCGCCGAGATACGCGCGCTGTTGAGCTGCTGCTTCTGGTTGATCGCGGTTTCGCGCGGTTCGCGCGTGATCTGCACCAGGTCCGCCACGATCTGACCGGAATTGATCCCGGTATTGCCGCTGATCAGGTTGGAAATACTAGCAAACATATGCGCGCGCGCCTTTCTCCTTGAGCGGAGTAACGGTGGTCCGGACGGTCACTTTAGCTTTTTCTCGTGCCATCGGAATCGAACCTCAGATCGTCGGGGACCTCGATGTCCGGCTTGTCCGACTTGGACGCCATTTTCGCATCGAGGCGGTAGATGAAGGCGAGTAGCGCGGCGACGGCCATGTAGAGCCGCTCGTCGACGATCTGGTTCGCCTTCGAGGTGAAATAGATCGCGCGCGTTAACTCGGGATATTGCAGGATCGGCACCTTGGCCTCCTCCGCCAGCGAGCGCATCGCCTGCGCCACCGCATCGCGTCCGCGCGCCAGCACCACCGGGGCCGCGTCGCGCGCCTGGTCGTAGCGCAGCGCGACCGCGAAATGGGTCGGGTTGACCAGCAGGACGGTGGCTTCCTCGACTGCCTTGCGCGCGCCGCCGCTCATCATCTCGTGCTGGCGCTGGCGCACGGCCTGCTTGAGTTCGGGCGAGCCTTCGGTTTCCTTGTGCTCGTCCTTCACCTCCTGCTTCGTCATCTTCAGCTTCTTGGTGCGCTGGAAGATCTGCGCCGGAACGTCGATCATCGCGATCAGCACGAGGCAGCCCGACATTGCGAGCATGGTGTAGATGAACAGCTCCCCAAAGCTGGATACCGAGCTGTTCACGTTGCCCGCGCCCAGCTGCACCATTTCGGGCATGGCGGCGAAGATGATGTAGGCGCCGACTGCACCCATCACTGAAACCTTGGCCAGCGCCTTGGTCAGCTCGATCAAGGCGTGCATGCCAAACATACGTTTCAGGCCTGCCAGCGGGCTAAGTTTCGAGCCCTTGGGCTTGAGCGCGCTCGCACGCCAGCCGAGCGAGCCGAGCGAAGCGGGGGTGGCGATCGCCGCGAGCATCAGCAGCGCGGCCAGGCCGCCGAACGGGAGCGCCAGCGGAGCGAGCAGCCGCAGCGTGCGCCCGCCCATGTCGAATTCCTCGATATCGGTCGGCGCGATCGACAGCCCCGAGGCGACGACCGATTCGGTCGAGCCGATCAGCCCGCCGCCGAACAGCGCGAACATGAGCGTGCCGCCCATCATCACCAGCGCAGTGCCCAGTTCCTTCGACTGCAGGACGTCGCCTTTCTTGGCGCTGTCCCGCAGGCGTTTTTGTGTCGGATCTTCGGTTTTCTCGCCGCCACCGGGTGGTTGGTCCGCCATCGCCTAGCCTCCCGCCATCGTGCGCGACTGCATCAGGCCGTCGCCCATCGCCTGCATGATGGTTTCGGCCATGATCGGCGTCGCGATGGCGAGCAGGACGAGGCCGGCGAGCAGCGCGACCGGCAGGCCGACCGCGAACAGGTTCATCGCCGGGGCCGAGCGCGCGAGCATCGCCATCACCACCTGGATCAGGATCAGCGCCGAGCCGACCGGGAGTGCGATCAGCAGCCCCATGCCGAACAGCGATCCGCCGAACTGGACGAGGCTCTCGATCGAGGCGAAGCTCATGAAGGCGTTGCCGGGCGGCAGCGTCGAATAGCTGTCGACGATGATCGCGATCAGCATCAGGTGCCCGTCCATCGCAAGCAACAGCAGCGTCGCCGCGATCGAGAGGAACTGGCCAAGCACCGGGGTGCTGGTGCCCGATTGCGGATCGTTCAACGAAGCGAAGCCGAGACCCATCGCGTTGCTCAGCGTCTCGCCCGCGATGAAGGCGGCGGAGAACCCGATCTGCAGTGCGAAGCCCATCGCGGCACCGACGAGCACCTCGCCGAGCACGAACAATAGGCCCGAAAAACTGACCATGGTTTCGGGCGGCATCGTGACCCCGCCGAGGCCGGTCGCCGCGACCGCGATCATCAGCGCGAGGATGATACGCAACGGCAACGGCACCTGCGACGCGCCGAAGATCGGCGCGACCATAAGGGCCGCGCCCGGGCGGATCATCGCCATGGCATATTGCCACAGCTGATCTTCCGCGCCTGCGAGACCCGGTGCGATCATGCCAGCAATTCCGGGATCCGGTTGTACATCTCGATCGTGAAATCGGAGATCAGGTAGAGGATCGACCCGCCGAACAGCGCCAGCATGATCGCGACCACGATCAGCTTGGGCACGAAGCTCAGCGTCGCCTCGTTGATCGAGGTCGCGGCCTGCACCATGCCGAGCAGGATGCCGACAGCGAGCGCCGGGATGAGGAGCGGCGCGGCCGCCATCGCGGTGACCCACAGCGTCTGCTGGGCGATGCCGATGAAGAAATCCGTCTGTTCCATGTCCCGCCCCCTACGTCACGAACGATCCGGCGAGAGACCCCATGGTCAGGGCCCAGCCATCGACCAGCACGAACAGCAAGAGCTTGAACGGCATCGAGATAATGGTGGGAGACAGCATCATCATACCCAGCGCCATCAGCGTCGAGGCGACGACGAGGTCGATGATGAGAAACGGCAGGAAGATCATGAAGCCGATCTGGAAGGCGGTCTTCAGCTCGCTGGTGACGAAGGCCGGGAGCAGCACCGAGAACGGGATGTCCTGCGGGGTGGCGACCGGCGGTTCGTCGCCAAGATCCATGAACAGCTTGAGGTCGTTCTGGCGGGTCTGCTTGACCATGAAGGCGTGGAACACGTCGCCCGACACTTCGATCGCCTGTTCGAGCGCGATCTCGTCATTGCCGTAGGGTTCGATCGCGTTGGCGTTGATCTGCTCGATCGAGGGCGCCATCACGAAGATCGAGAGGAACAGTGAAAGCCCGATCAGCACCTGGTTGGGCGGGGTCTGCTGGAGACCGAGCGCCTGGCGCAGGATCGAAAGGACGATGATAATCCGGGTGAAGCTGGTCATCATCAGGACCAGCGACGGCAGGATGGTCAGCAGCCCCATCAGGATGAGGATCTGCAGCGACAGCGTCAGCGGCGCGCCATCGCCCGAAACATCATCGAGCGCGCGGGTCAGTGCTTCGGAGGCACCCGGAGTCTGCGCGGCGAGCTCGGTCGGGGCGAACACCACGAGCATCGCGACGAGCAGCATTCCGATCCGGCGCCAGCCGGCGGATTTCAGGTCGAGAAGGCCGATCACTGGTCGCGCGTCCGCATTTGACGCAGCGTTTCGGGAGCGTTGAGCGCGCGGTCGAGCGCGGCGCGGAAGCCCTTGGCCTTGGCCGGCAGGTCGACGGTGGGATCCCCGCCGCCATCGCGGTCGAGTTCGTCGACGAGGTCGGCGTCGTCGGGGCGGTCCTGCGTCGAGAGACATTCGATCCGACCACGCACGGCCGAAACGAGAAGACGCTGCTCCCCGAAATCGATCACGGCGAGCTTGCCGGACGATCCGAGAGACAGCGTCTCCACGAGGCGCAGGTTCCGCTGGCGCGTCGCGCCTGCGAAGCCCGGCTGGTATTTACGATATACCCATAGCGATCCGACGATCATGGCCGCCATCAGCGGCAGCATGATCACCAGCTTCAGGATATAGTAGGTCACTAAGCACGCCTTTCGACTTTCGTTCCGGCGACCTGGTTGGAGATGACTTCCGCCACGCGGATGCCGAACCGGCCGTCGATGGTTACGACCTCTCCCCTTGCAACGAGCGTGCCATTTACGTTGATGTCGAGAAGATCGGTTGCCTGGCGCCCCAGCTCGACCACCGAACCCTCTTCCAGGTCCATGATTTCGCTGAGTTTCAGCGACACCGCGCCGACTTCGACCGAGAGCCTGACCGGGATATCGGCGAGGAAGCGGTAATGGTTTGCCGTTTCGTCGGCAAAGCCGGTACCGGGCTGGCAAGAAATTGCCGCATTGGTTTCGGCGGCCTTTGCCGCATCGGCGAGGCCGGCGGCCTGGGTCATGTCGGTCACGAGATTTTTCCCTGTTCGAAGTGGTCGATGCGGAATGCGGCCATACCGTTCTGTTCGCCGATATTGCCGCGCGCGAATGGGCGATCGCCGATGAGCAACTGGAGGTTGCGGACGTTCGGGATCGAGATGATGTCGCCTTCCTTGAGGTTGGCGAGCTGGTTCATGGTCATGCTCGGGCGCGCCATCACGGAACGCACCGGCAGGTAGGTCTCGGCGATCGCCAGGCCCATCGCCTGTCGCCAGGCCGGATCGGCGGACGAGGTTTCCTCGGGCTTCGCCGTGGTGCAGAATTCACGTCCCGACTGGATCATCTCGACCGGGTAGACGCATTCGATCGTGAACTTGACGCCGCCCGGATAGGCGAGCGTGAACGGCTGGAGAAGAAGCGGTGCATCGCCCTTGGCGATCCTCGCCTCTTCCTCGTCGTCGGTAAAACCGGCCGCGACGCAACGGAACGGGCCGATCTGCGACCAGGCCGCACCGATCTCCGGCGCAGTGTTCTGGGCGATCCGGTGCATCAGGCGCAAATCGCTCGAAGAAAAGTTCGACTTGGTCGACTTGCCGCGCGAGATCGAGCCGCCGAAGAAGGCATCGACCAGCGCCGCGATCAGGTCCTGCGGCAGGAGCATCGCCATCCGCCCCTTCATCGGGGGGAGCTGGTAGAAGGCGAACCCGGTCGGGCCCTTGCGCTTCGCGGCCCATGCGTCGTGCTCGACGACCTGCGGCTCCTGGGCTTCGACCGTCAGGCGCTCTTCCGCGAGCGGCTGGAAGCTCTGCCGCAGCGACTGGCACAGCAGCTTGCCCATCCGCCGGGCGATCGGCAGCACGTCCGCCTCGCCGGTCGCACGCCGCGGGAAGCTGTGGGCAAACTGCTCCATTTCGACCGCCTTGTCGGCAGCCGGCTTCTTCGCGACGCCCTTGGCGGGCTTGGCCGTCTTGGCCGGTTTGGCAGTCTTCGTCGCCATCGACTTACTGCAGCACCAGCTTGGTGAAATAGATCGAGTCGATCCCGCCGAAGCCGGTTTTCTCGACCAGAACCTGGTTGATGCTGTTACGCAGGCGCTGGGCAAGTTCCTTCTTGCCGGCACCGGTTTCGAGTTCCTGTCCGTTGCTTTCGGCCAGTTCCATCACGATCGAATCGCGGATCGCGAAATCATGCTCGGTCAAAGCGGCGACGACACGTTCGTCATAGAAGGTCGATACCGCAATCTCGGCCTGGGCAAAACCGCTGCCGCCGCGCAGGTTGCTGGTGAAGCTGCCTTCGATCGGGTGGTAGGTAACCTGGTACTTGGCCTTGTCCTTCAAATTGCCGGTCCCGTCGCCCGGAGGGGCATCGATCTGCGAACCGTCCTTGAGGACGAGCTTGGGATGATCGGGTTTTTCCTCGGCAGCATCGCCGCCGAAGGCGCCCGCGTAATAGAAGCCTCCGGCGCCGCCGGCACCGCCGATCAGGACGAGCCCGATCGTGGCGATCAGCACCTTCTTCATCTTGCCGCCCTTCTTCTTGGGCGTGGTTTCTGCATCCGACATGGTCAAACTCCGGTCAATCGGGTGTTATCAAGCGTAAAGGACATTGCCGGCTTCTTCGCCGCCCGGTGCCGAACGCAGTTCGGCGGCGTCGGGAGCGGTGGAGGCCGTGTCATGATTGGTGGCCGGGCCGGGGCGGCGCCCATCGGTATCGGCCTGCGAATTCGTATGTGCGTTGGCCTGGGCGTTGCCCTGCGCGTCGGCACCGCTGTCACGCAGCGCGACGTCGATCCCGGCCAACCTCGCGCCGGCTTGGCGCAGTTCCTGCTCGATCCGGCCCTGGGCCTGCGCAACTGCCTGCCGCACGGCTTCGCTTTCAACCGTGATCTGGAGGCGATCGGACAAGCCCGACGAATCCATCTCGATCTCGATCGGTCCGAGGTGATCGGGGGTGACCTGCAGGCGGAGCATGCCATCCTTCAGCGTCGCGTTGCCCATCGCCGCACCGACCATGGCACCGAGCCGATCGGAGAAGCGCTGGTCGAGCGGAAGCGTCTGGGTGTTATCGGACCGCGTGCCGGTCTCGAGCGAAGCCGGGTCGGCATTCGTGCCGGCGGCGTGCTGCGCGACCAAAGGCGTGGCATGGCCGGCCCGGACATCGACGACCGAAGTCGCAACCTGCCGCTGGAACGGAGTGTCCTCGACCGTCCCGGGCTCCATCCCGGTGAGGTCGAGTTCGCGGCCTGCATCGGGCGCATCGATCCGCGCCGTGCTGCGCAACGTGGCACTGCCGCCGCGAATGCGCGAGGTCGCGAAATCATCGTTTTGCCGCATCGCTCTGCCGACCCGCGGGTCGGAGACCGAGGCCGCGACAAGCGGCTGATCGGGAGAGGGCGCGGTAGCTGCTGCAGGTTTGTCGCCATACGACGCTGCCTCCGCCGCCGCGTTGGCGACGGCGGTCGACGCGGCGCGGAAGCGCGCCAGGTCCGGAGCGGGCTGGCGCGCATGGGCGCCGGGGCCCTGCACCTGGTCGAGGCGCGGCTCGATATCGGCTGCCGCCGTCTCGGGCTGGCGCCCCGAAGCGGTGCGATCGACGTCAGCCGCGACGGTCTGGACTGGTGCGCGCTCGGTCCCGGCTGTGCGCACGCGGCGAAGCAGCGCGGCCACGTCGCCGTCGGGATCGGCGAGAACTTCTTCGGGCGCGACGGCATTCGCCGCAAGCTGGCCTGCGGGTCGCTCGTCGCCGGTTTCGCCCGTCACCATGCCGGTCGCGGACGCGGACGCGGTAGTGATCGACGCAAGCGAAGCGGCCCGCGTGGGAATCTCTCCGGTGCCGATCACAACGAAATTGGTCGAAGGCGCTGTGTCGACGATCGGGGCGAGCAGCGCCAGCGTCGGCGCGAGTTCATCGGTGTCGACAAATTCTTCGGTCGCGCGATCGACGGATTCGCCCTCGGGCGCGGCGAAAGAGATGCGCTCCGGCAGCGCCTTCAGCTCGAGGGTCTCGAGCCCCGGGAATGCGGGCGCGGTTCCAGCGACCATACCGGCCATGCCGGCCATGCCGTCGAGCGCCGCGAGTTTCGCGGTCGAACTGGCCAGCTGGAGCCGGAAGTGAAGCGTTTCTCCGAACATGGGATGTCCCGAAGCAGGAACCGTGCCAGTTCCGGCGCGCGGCATGGATTCGCCGCCCGACAAACCGAGTTTCGCGATATTCATGCGTTATTCCCCTCCAATTGCCGCCGCCGGTGCTGCGGCTGGCTGGCGATCTTGCGGTCGAGATGCTGATCGAGCTCGCGCGCGGCGCGGTCTGTCAGGCGGTCGGCAATCTCGCGATCCTGGTAGGCGGCAATCCTTTGCCGCTCTGCCTGGGCAGTGCGTTGCCGGGCATGGTCGATCGCGCCGACCATGCTTTCGCTCGCCGACCGTAGCCGCTGCGCGAGTTCCATCTGGGCGTGCAGTGTCCGTCCGGTGCTGCACTGGGTGCCTGCGGCATGCATCGTGATCGCGAGCTCCTGCAATTTGCGTCGTTTTTCTTCGAGGCTGTCTTCGGCATGACGAGCCGACGAGATCTCGCCGGTCGCGATCGACAGCTGGGTATTCCGCATCGCGAGGATACGGCGTTTGTCGTTGAGCGCCTTTCTCATGCCGCACCGCCGAACGCTTGCTCGAGCTGGGCGGCGCTGTCGCCAAGGGAAACGGCGGTGCTGATGCCCTGGCGGATGAAGGCGAGCTGTTCGGCGCGGCGCTGGACGGCCTCGTCGATGTTCGGATCGCTGCCTTCGCGGTACGCGCCCATCAGCAGCAGGTCGCGATTGTCCTCGTAGGCCGACCACAAGCGGCGGAAATTGGCCTGGGCGGCGCGCTGGCCGTCATCGACGATGTCGGTCGCGACGCGGCTCAGCGACTTGCCGATGTCGATCGCGGGATAGACTCCCTGCTCGGCCAACTGGCGCGAGAGGATGATGTGGCCGTCGACGATCGCGCGGGCGGTATCGACCACCGGATCCTCCATGTCACCGCCATCGGCGAGCACGGTGTAGAGCGCGGTGATCGAGCCACCGCTGTTGCGGTCGTTGCCGGCACGCTCGACCAGCCGCGGAATCAGCGCGAGCGCGGAAGGCGGGTAGCCTTTCATGGTCGGCGGCTCGCCGAGGGCGAGGCCGATCTCGCGCTGCGCGTGGGCGATCCGGGTGAGGCTGTCGACGATCAGCAGGACGCGCTTGCCTTGTGCGCGGAAATATTCGGCGATCGCGGTCGCGCGGGAGGCGGCGCGCAGGCGCAACACCGGAGAATGGTCGGCGGGCACGGCGACCGTCACGGTCCGGCTGCGCATCGGTCCGTTGAGCCTCGTGTCGACGAAATCGCTGACCTCGCGACCGCGTTCACCGATCAGGCCGACCACCGCGACATCCACATCGGCATTGGCGATGATCTGGCCGATCAGCACCGACTTGCCGACGCCCGAGCCCGCCGCGATCGCGACGCGCTGGCCGTAGCCGGCAGTAAGCAGGGCGTTGATCGCGCGCACGCCGAGATCGATCGGCTGGGTCACGCGTCCGCGATTGAGGACATTGGTGCGCTTGCCCGCGAGCGGCCAGCGATCGCCGGTCACCACCGGCCCGCCGCCGTCGAGCGGTTCGCCCATCGGGCCGATCACGCGACCGAGCAGGCCTTCGCCGACATCGGCGAGGCTCGACTGCATGTCGGGTTCGACCCGGGCGCCGTTCTTCAACGCGCCATCGCTCTCGAGCGGGATCATCATCGCGCGCGAGCCGCGGAAACCCGCGATCTCGGCCTTGATCTTGCGGCCGTCGGCAGTGCGGATCGAGCCGCCAAAACCGAGCGGGTAATCGAAGCCGGTGACTTCCATCATGCCGGCATCGTGGGCGACGAGCTTTCCGATCCTGCGCGGCCCGGCGTCGACCGCGCCGACCCGGTCGATCAGCGATTCGACCGCGCGTTGCTGGGCGGCGATCATCGCGCGGCCTGCAGCGTTTCGATCATCGCGTCGAGCTCGTCGAGCATCGACTTCGTGCCCTGTTCGATCCAGCCGTCGTCATGCGCGAGCGACAGCGTGCCGCGGGTCAGCGAGGCATCGTCGCGCAGCACGACCCCGACCTGCGCATCGCCGAGCAGCGCGCGATCTTCGGGGTGGATGTGGAGCGAGGCGTTGGTGCATTCCTTGGCCGCGATCGCGGCGAGCGCGCGGCAATTGTCCTCGAGCTTCAGCGCATCGGGAATGGAGAACCCGGCGGTTTCCTCGATCAATCGGCGGACAGTGCGCAGCAGCGTTTCGGCCACCGCGTCGCCGGGCTGCGCCTTGAGGCTAGCGGCAGCGCGTTCGAGCTTGTCGGAAGCGGCCAGCAGGTCGGCATTGGCCTCGGTCATCGCCGCCTGTCCGTCGGCGAAGCCCTTCTGGTATATCTCCTGCAGCTCGTCCTCGCGGCACTTTCCGTCGGTCTGCGACTGCGCGGATTTCGACGCCTCGGCACGGCTCGCCGGGTCGAGCGTGCGGAACGGCTCGGATGCGGACTCCCACACCGGCCGGAACGCGCTCTGCGCGGCCTGTCCGGGGGTCTCGTGGCGCTGGAACTCAGAGATATTCATCGCTCGATCCGCCGATCACGATTTCGCCGTTGTCGGCCAGCTTGCGAGCATGCGCGACGACCTGCCTCTGCGCTTCGATTACATCGGCCATCGGAATCGGCCCGCGTTCCTCGATCTCGTCCTCGAGCGTCTGCGCGGCGCGGCTCGACATGCAGCCGAGGATGCGTTCGCGCAGCTGGTCGTCTGCGCCCTTGAGCGCCGGGACGAGCGAGTCGTTGTCGACACCGCGCATCACCGTGCCCAGGTCCTTGACTTCGAGCGTGACAAGATCGGCGAAGGTGAACATCTGGTCCTCGATCGCGCCGGCAATGCCCTTGTCGCGCTTGGCCAGCGACTTGATCACGCGCTTGCTCTGCTTCTTGCCGATCAGGTTCATGATCGCGGCGATTTCCGAGGCGCTGTTGCCGCCGGTTTCGACCGGGGCACTCGCCTGCGGGGCGTGGAAGGCGTTGAGCAGCTGTTCGATCGTCCCGATCGCGTCGGTGCTGACCTTGCCCAGTGTGGCGAGACGGTAGACGATATCGTCCTGCTCGCTCTCCGGCAGGAGCTTGAGCACCTCGGCGGCCGAATCCGAAGACAGGAAGGACAGCACCAGCGCGGCGATCTGGGGATGCTCGTCCTCGATCATCGCTACGATGTCCTTGGAGGCCATCCACTTGAGCGGTTCGAGGTTGGGCGCAGCCTTCTTTTTCGGTGCGGTACGGCTGACGATCGCCTCAGCGCGCTGTTCGCCCAGCGCGGCGGTGAGCATCGATTCGATCTGCAGGTCAGCCTTGTAGCCGACCGTGGTGCGGTGGCGCGCGCGATCGACGAAGCGGTCCAGCACGACGTTGATCTCTGGTGCACCGATATCGGCCACCGAATACATGACCTTGCTCAGTTGCTGAACCTCGTCGGGCTCGAGCCGCGAGAGGATCTGCGCCGCCTCATCTTCGGAGAACAGCAGGAGCAGGATCGCCGCCGCCTGTTCGTCGCCGATATTGGGCCTGGCGGGGGCCGCGTTGACGCCGTTATCGGCGGACTTTTCCATCACGTCAGCCATTGACCGGCTCCTTCGTGTTCTTGGCCGATTTCAGCAGGTCGCGGACGACCAGCGTGGCGTGTTCGGGGTTCTGCTTGACGAAGTTCTGGATCAGCAACGCGCGCTCCTGATAGCTGTGAGCGGAGGTGATCATGTCGAGCGTGACCGGCAGGTGGTCTTCGACCGGTTCCTGCGCGGCGGCGGGCAGCTGGCGGTTGGGCTGGCCGCCCGTCGCGATCGCCTCGGCCTTCATTTCCTTGCGCTTCTTGAGCAGCGGGCGGCCGATGAAGAAGATGATCGCTAGCGCCACGAGCAGCGCCGAGAGGTTGCGGGCCAGCAGCGAGACCCAGCTCGCTTCGTACCAGCTCTCTTCGACCGCGGTGGTCGGCTGGAACGCGCGCGAGGTCACCGCCACCTGGTCGCCGCGTGCTTCGTTGTAGCCGACCGCGCCTTTGATCAGGTTCTCGATCTGGGCGAGTTCGGCCGCGCTGCGCGGCTTGCCATCGGCACTGGCGGCAACGGCCACCGCGACCGAGAGGCGCGAGATATCGCCGCTGGCTTCGCGCACGACCGAGACCTGGCGGCCCAGTTCGAAACTACGCGCGACCTGCTCTTCGCGGATTTGCGGAGCGGTTTCGCCCTGCGCGGGATCGCCCATCTGGTCTTCCAGCGTGGTGTCGGCGGGGGCCTGGTTGGCAAGCGCCCCCGGGATACCCCCGGCGGCACCCTGGCCATCGGTTTCGGCCGACCAGCTGCGCTGTTCGCTGCGCACGCGGGTCTCGTCCTGCGGGAAGGATTCGCTGGTCGCCTGGCGCTGCGAGAAATCGAGCTCGGCCGAAACCTCGGCAGCAAAATTGCCGGCACCGAGCATCGGCGTCAGCAGCGCGGCGAGCGAGCGCCGGTAACGGTTCTCGATCTGCTCGCGGACGGCGAGTTGCTGCCCGGCTTCGCCGAGCGCACCGCCATTCGATTCCTGCGACAGGAGGTTGCCGTTCTGGTCGACCACCGAGACTCGGTCCGAAGCGAGGCCGGAGACCGAGCTGGCGACGAGGTGGGTGATTGCCTGGACCTGTTCGCTGCTGAGCGTTCGGCCCGAGGCGAGGTTGAGCACCACCGACGCGGCGGGTTCGTTCCGTTCGCGGATGAACACGCTGGGCGGATCGACGGCGAGGTGGACGCGCGCGGTATTGACCGCGTCCATTGCCTCGATCGAGCGGGCGAGATCGGCTTCGCGGGCACCGCGCAGCTTCTCGGTCTCGACCGCGCGGCTGGCGCCCATCGGCAGGCTGGAGATCATGCTATCGCCGTCGGGCGCGCTGCGCGGGAGACCCTGCGAGGCGAGCGCCATCCTGGCGGCGTGGTAATCGTCTTCACCAACCGTTAGGGCACCGGTGGCGCTGTCGAGCTGATAGGCGATGTTCGAAGTCTGCAGCGCAGCGGCGACCGCCGCCTTGTCGTCGTCGGGCAGGCCGCGGAACAGGTCACGCTGCGGCGGTTCCTGGAGCGCCAGCCAGGCGAAGCCGGCCAGCGCGACGACGCCGATCAGGCTGACCATCGGCAGCGAGCGCGCGACGGCTGGCTGGGCGAGGAAATCCTTCGCCCGCTGGAACAGGTTCGCGGCCGCATCGGAGGCGGCATTGGCACCCCCGCTGGTGCCGATCGGCTTGAGCCGCTGCGGAGTACGGGCCGCGAGGGCGGTCGAACCGCCATCGGAAGTGCCGGGCTGGGAAATGGTAAGGTCGCTCATATTACACCGGCATGTTCATGATGTTCTCGTAGGCCGAGAGCAGTTTGTTGCGGACTTGCAGCGTGGCTTCGAAACCGACCGAGGCCTTCTGCTTGGCAAGCATCACGGCAGCGATGTCGCTGGTCTCGCCGGCTTCGTAAGCAGCGGCGGCTTCGGAAGCGGCGGTCTGGGCCTGGTTCACCTGGCCGATCGCCTCGCGCATGGTGGTGGCGAAAGGCGCCTTGTCGTCGCCCCCGCCGATCGTCGGCGAGGAAGGGATCGCGCCGGGACCGCCGGCGGGCTTGTCGGCGACGTTCTGCAGCGTCTTGTTCTGCTGCAGGATCGCGTTGCGGGCGGCGAGCAGGTTGCTGGTGATCGATTCCATGGATCAGTCTCCCTCAGGCGGCTTCGGCGAGTTCGCGCATATCGGCGAGGCGATAGCGGAGCGTGCGTTCGGAGATGCCGAGCATCTCGGCGGCGCGGCGACGGTTGCCACCGGTTTCCTCGAGCGCGCATTCGATCGCCTCGAATTCGGCGGCACGCGCGCTGCTCTGCAGGTCGCGGCCACGCACGATGCGGCGCGTTCCCGCCGCCGGGATCGGGTCGGGGCGCGGGCCGGTCGCTGCGGGCTTGGCGGTTTTCGGCGCAGGCGATGCAGCTCGGGCCGAGAGACCGAGGTCCTCGACCCCGATCATGTTGCCGTCGCGCAGCACGATCGCGCGCTGGATCATGTTGCACAATTCGCGGACATTGCCGGGGAAGTCGTGGTCCATCAGGCGGGTCAGCGCCTTGGCCTCGATCCAGGCGAAATCGCTCTGGCCTTCCTGCAGGCCGATCAGCACCGCGGCGGCGATCGCGCGGACGTCCTGGCGGCGCGCGGACAGGCGCTCGATCTCGATCGCCATCACGTTGAGGCGCCAATAGAGGTCTTCGCGGAAGCGCCCCTCGGCCACTTCGCTGCGGAAATCGCGGTTGGCGGCGGCGACGATGCGCACGTCGACCTTGACCGGCATGGTTTCGCCCACGGGAAGGATTTCGCCTTCCTGCAGCGCGCGGAGCAGCTTGCTCTGCAGTTCGAGCGGGAGCTCGGTGATCTCGTCGAGGAACAGCGTGCCGCCGTCGGCGGCGCGGAACAGGCCCTCGCTCTCGTTGGAGGCGCCGGTGAAGGCACCCTTGCGGTGGCCGAACAGCATCGCCTCGACCATCGTCGCGGGCAGCGCCGCGCAATTGACCGCGACGAACGGCTTGTCGGCGCGGACGCTCTGCGTGTGGACGAAGCGCGCCATGCCTTCCTTGCCGACGCCGGTATCGCCCTGGATCAGGACCGAGGCATTGCTCCCTGCGACCCGCGCGGCGAAGCGCATCAGGTCGGCGCTCTTCGGTTCGCCGACGGCAGGACCGGCACCGCGCGCGGTTTCGGCGATCAGCGCGTGACCCAGAACCATGTCGTCCTGGCCGAACGCGATGCGGACCGGCTGGCCGTTGGTCGCGGGGCGATATTCGGGCGGACCGTCGCGGAAGTCGATCACGATGTCGCGATGCGAGGCGTCCGCCATTTCGGCGTCGGTGAGGATGCGGACCGGCCGCGTGCGCGGCGAGGCCTCCGAAGTGCCCACCGGCGCGGTCTCGATCAGGACCCCGTTGAGATGGGCCTCGAGCGAAGGCAGCATTGCCTTGGCGCCGGTGCTGATTTCGGTCTTGGCATTCTTCATTCGAATTCCCCTGTCGGCTCCAATCGTGGAAGCGAGCAGGGGGAATTATGCATGCACCGTGCCAAACCGGTCGAACGGCAAAAATCAGCCGCTTTTTGCCACCCCTATAAAGATAAGCATTGCCGGTTCCGTCAACGGACCGTCGAGCGAGCGTCAATATTCTGACGCTTTCAAAAAATTCGATTTTTCTTGGCGGCGGGATTTAATCGATCCGGCAAGCGACCGTTACCCATTCCGAACCGGGCAGCAGTCCGGATCACCTTCGAGACTACGAATACTGGAATAGGGGAAATCACATGACTGTTATCGGAACCAATATCTCCGCGATGCGCGCTTCGTCCGCTTCGACCAGCGCCGAAATGGGCCTGTCCCAGGCGATCGAACGCCTGTCGACCGGCAAGCGCATCAACTCGGCCAGCGACGATGCCGCCGGCCTCGCCATCGCCACCCGCATGACTTCGGAAGTGCGCGGCCTGAGCATGGCCAGCCGCAACGCCAATGACGGCATCAGCCTGGCCCAGACCGCCGAAGGCGGCATGAACGAAATCACCAACATGCTGCAGCGGATGCGCGAACTGGCCGTCCAGGCCGCGAACGGCACGCTCAGCGATGGCGACCGCGACAACCTGCAAGTCGAATTCACCGCGATGGTCTCGCAGATCGACGACGTCGCCAACCGCACCAACTTCAACGGCGTCAACGTGCTCAACGCCGCCGGTACGCTCAACATCCAGACGGGGTCGTCGGCTGGTGAAGTGGTGACGATCTCGACCTACGACGTCACCGCCGCCACGCTCGGCGTCAACGCCCTCGTCATCGGCGACAGCGCCACGCCGGGCAATGTCGATACCGATGCCGCGCTGACCGCGATCGATACCGCGCTGACCACGGTCACGACCGCGCAGGCCAATCTCGGTGCCTCGCAGAACCGCCTCGAAGCGACCGTTTCGAGCCTGACCAACCGGATTACGAACCTGTCGGAAAGCCGCAGCCGCATCCAGGACGCCGACTTCTCGGCCGAATCGATGAACCTCGCGAAATTCCAGGTCCTGAGCCAGGCATCGACCGCGATGCTCGCCCAGGCCAACCAGAGCCAGCAGGGTGTGCTCAAGCTCATCAGCTGATCCGATCCCCCGGTCGGCGCCTGCCGCCGACCATCTCGAAGGGCGCCCACCGGAATACCGGTGGGCGCTTTTCCTGCATCCGCAAGAAATATTTAATGAAATCAAATATTTCGTTTAAGTCGTCAGCGCTGGTGCCGTTAGTCTTATCGTAGCCGCTGGAAGTTCCATGCTGCCTCTAGACCGAAGAAGGAAACGACATGACTGTTATCGGAACCAACATTTCCGCGATGCGGGCCTCGACGGCCTCCTCGCGGGCAGAAATGGGCCTGTCCCAGGCGATCGAACGCCTGTCGACCGGCAAGCGCATCAACTCGGCCAGCGACGATGCCGCCGG